>NZ_JAHNZZ010000009.1:768-1114 GCF_019039215.1 Bacillus sp. FJAT-29790 | reverse complement strand
CTTCTCAGCGCCGATGGTAGTTGGGGGCTCTCCCCCTGTGAGAGTAGGACGTCGCCAAGCTTTAATATCGGAGGATTAGCTCAGCTGGGAGAGCATCTGCCTTACAAGCAGAGGGTCGGCGGTTCGATCCCGTCATCCTCCACCATATTTTTAATAAATCAAAATAATATTATTTGGCCGGTGTAGCTCAGTTGGTAGAGCAACTGACTTGTAATCAGTAGGTCGTGGGTTCGACTCCTATCGCCGGCACTTTTTTGTACGAGCCATTAGCTCAGTCGGTAGAGCATCTGACTTTTAATCAGAGGGTCGCAGGTTCGAATCCTGCATGGCTCACCATTTATATTTG
>NZ_JAHNZZ010000009.1:0-294 GCF_019039215.1 Bacillus sp. FJAT-29790 | reverse complement strand
GGTAGAGCACTTGGTTTGGGACCAAGGGGTCGCAGGTTCGAATCCTGTCTTCCCGACCAGCCAAAACAAAACAAAACAAAACGGGGCCTTAGCTCAGCTGGGAGAGCGCCTGCCTTGCACGCAGGAGGTCAGCGGTTCGATCCCGCTAGGCTCCACCAAATTTTTTTAAAAAATTTATTGACTTAACTTATCAACACTGTTAATATTGAAAAGTCGCCTTTAGCGACAAATGAAATTGCTCTTTGAAAACTGAACGAACAAAAACGTCAACGTTTAAAGTTTTATTTTTGAGCT
>NZ_JAHNZZ010000008.1:10562-17807 GCF_019039215.1 Bacillus sp. FJAT-29790 | reverse complement strand
CTTCTCAGCGCCGATGGTAGTTGGGGGCTCTCCCCCTGTGAGAGTAGGACGTCGCCAAGCAAATTGGAAGAGTACCACATGTGGTACTCTTTTTGTGTATAGGAATTCTTTTAGACGATTAGAAGAATGGAATCTAGCTACGGGTTAAAAGATAGATGGAGAATTGACTATGAATTAACTTGCCACGTCTAGGTAGCTTACAGGGCCTTACAAGGTCTGCGAAGAGGGAAGGATGAAGTTGGCGCGTAAGTCCACCATAATCGACTAGCAATCCCCCGGTTGATCAACGTGAAGGAACTAAGCATATAGTATAGAAAGATACTTGCAGGGTCCCATTGTAAATACTTCAAGAACTGAAAGTTTATTATGGTAAATTCGAGTTAAAAGAAATGAATATTCTTACAGGGAATTATCTTTAAATAACAATCCGAAATTTAAAACATGAAAGGAACAGGCAGGAATAAAAATACCACTTGTTCCTTTTTATTTTTTATTGTATTATTCCCAATTCGATTTTTACCTAAATCCTCTTTGCTGAGAAACTTCCGATGGCCCCATTCATGTTATGTGATTCACTGTTCAGTTCATTAAATCAAGTATTTCCAATAGAGTGTCAAAGCCTACTTTTTTAAATACTGATAGATTAAAAATGGCCCTTTCCTTGCGGTGATATGAAGGAAGGATTGAATAAACGGGTAATCTAGATTAGGCATCATCTTGATTAATTCGCTCCACCACTCTGTTTCGTAGCGGGCAATCATACTTAAATTGTATAGCAATAAATAATGTATTAGCAATTCTGGGTAATTATTCAATTGGCTTTTGGTTGATGGGAAGTGAAGCTTGTTATTTTCTAGGTTGTATTTAATTGGCAATAGTTCACTTGAATGTAGATGATTTAATTTAAAGTTTATTAATTTCCCTTCGGAACTTTGCTGTATGATATTCGAAGATGATTTCGATTGCCAGTAATCGATAAAGCGCGATTCAGTCATATGGAAATTGTCTAAGATGCTTTTTGGCAGAGAAAAAAGGTCCTCCTGCTGGTTAATTGATACAAATGTATTTTTTCCTTCTGTTTGAATAAACATCTGATTAAGTTCAGGTATTTGTTCAAGTAAATCCCTCATCGTTGCTTTTTCGGCCTCTAAATGTTTCATGTGAAACATTTTCTCCCCTATATATGGAAAAAGCCCACTCTTTTGAAACTTTACTTCATCTTGAAAAAAGCAATAATGCTGTTTCTTTCTTTTTCTTGTTGAAACACCGTGTGCAAGGACGGAGGTTGTTTCTGGATAGTTGGGATCTACGGTTAATATACAAGCCTTTATCAAATGAACCAGGCCATAAAAAAGCAGAATAGGCTGAATGATTAAGGGGGCAGTTTCAGCTTGCTTGTAATATACTTGGCCGTGTTCAAGGTAATAGATAAAAGGGTAACTATTTTCATAACTTTTTTGCTCCGCTAGTTCAAACGTTTGCAGTTGATAACAATTTTTCAAATAAGACTGAGTAGAGCTTGCCGAAAAAAAGGATAAAAATGAGTCCCAATTGTTATAGGGGAAGAGCAAAAATAACACCTCCAAATTATTAGAAAAGTCCAACATATCGAAGGGACCTTGACAGTATTTTGTCCAATTGATAACCTACTAATAATATTTTCGAGTCTAGGAGGTCAAAAAGATGTGGGAAAATAAATTTGTTAAAGAGGGTTTAACATTCGATGATGTATTGCTTGTTCCTGCTAAATCAGAGGTTCTTCCTCGCGATGTAAGTTTGCAGGTTGCATTGACCGAGAAACTCAAGCTCAATGTTCCGATTATCAGTGCGGGTATGGATACTGTGACTGAGGCGGAAATGGCTATTGCGATGGCTCGCCAGGGTGGACTTGGGATTATTCATAAAAATATGTCTATTGAGCAACAAGCCGAACAAGTTGATAAAGTAAAACGTTCAGAAAGCGGCGTTATTTCAGACCCATTTTTTCTCACTCCTGAACAACAAGTATTTGATGCTGAACATTTGATGGGAAAATACCGCATTTCCGGAGTACCTATCGTTAACAATCTTGAAGAACAAAAACTTGTTGGTATTTTAACAAACCGTGACCTTCGATTTATTCAAGATTACTCGATCATTATTTCAGATGTCATGACGAAGGAGAATCTTGTAACTGCTCCAGTTGGAACAACATTGGCTGAAGCAGAAAGTATCCTTCAGAAATATAAAATTGAAAAGCTCCCACTTGTTGATGACAATGGGATCCTTAAAGGGCTAATTACGATTAAGGATATCGAAAAAGTAATTGAATTCCCTAATTCGGCAAAAGACCAGCACGGACGTTTATTAGTAGGTGCTGCTGTTGGAGTAACGAAAGACACGATGAAACGTGTTGAATTGCTAGTTAAATCACAGGTTGATGTGATTGTGGTTGATACGGCTCATGGACATTCAAAAGGCGTATTCGATACGGTCCGTGAAATCCGCAGCGCTTATCCCGACCTTGCAATCATTGCCGGAAATGTGGCGACTGCAGAAGGAACAAAACATTTAATTGATGCCGGGGCAGATATTGTTAAAGTTGGGATTGGACCAGGTTCCATTTGTACGACAAGAGTGGTTGCGGGAGTTGGTGTTCCACAAATAACAGCCATCTATGACTGTGCAACGGAAGCACGAAAGCATGGGAAAGGGATTATTGCTGACGGTGGGATAAAATACTCCGGTGATATTGTAAAATCCCTTGCAGCTGGAGGGCATGCCGTAATGCTAGGAAGCCTATTAGCAGGTGTATCCGAAAGTCCGGGAGAAACGGAAATATTCCAAGGACGTCGCTTTAAAGTTTATCGCGGAATGGGTTCTGTCGCTTCGATGGAGAAAGGCTCAAAAGACCGTTACTTCCAAGAAGATAATAAAAAGTTTGTTCCGGAGGGAATTGAAGGGCGTCTTTCATATAAAGGACCGCTTGCAGATACAATTTATCAGCTTGTAGGCGGACTAAAGTCAGGCATGGGCTATTGCGGAACGAAGGACTTAGTGGAATTAAGAGAAAAAGCTCAGTTCATTAGAATGACTGGTGCAGGGCTTAGAGAGAGCCATCCACATGATGTTCAAATTACAAAAGAAGCGCCAAATTACTCTTTAACATAAGAAAGCATATCATTTAATAATAGCGGCAGAGAAGATGATTCTTCTCTGCCCTTTATATTTAGGCTGTTTTCGTGACGTTTGTTGCTTTTATAATGTGATTTTTATTTAATAATCTGAGTTGATTGGAGCGGAGGGCACTTGACTCCTCGAAAATGCTATCGCATTTCCTTCGTGCGTGGGCAGATTCAAGGATGTAAATGCTGTATCCTGCAGAAATAGAGGGAGCGGGAGATCCCGCAGGCGGTAACGCCGAGGAGGCTCCCGTTCCTCCCCTTCGGAAATAAACGGGCAAACTTTGAAGACTAAAAACAATATATATGCGAAAAAAACAGCCTATATTTACCAGGAAATGATCTTGTTGCAGGTTGCGGAGAACTTTGTGCACTTTTATTTTCTCGCCTATTTTAGGGATCACTGACCACAGCACTATGCTTTTATAATAGGGTGAAGGGCTTAGAAATAATAGGTAATTCCTCTAACTACTTTTTAAGATCGAGTTATGATAAAATAAAAAAAGTGTACTAAAATGTTGGAGGGCTTTTACATTGAAAAGAAACTTTTATCGTAAATATGTCGCTGGGATCCTTGCAATGATGATGGTGTTCGGGCTTTTCCCAAGTTTAAATAAAGCTCATGCAGAAGATATTTTGAATATTAATGCAGATGCTGCTATTTTAGTAGAAGCAGAGACAGGAAAGATATTATATGCAAAAAATGCAGACCAAGTACTTGGTATTGCAAGTATGACAAAAATGATGACTGAATATCTTCTCCTTGAAGCGATTAAAGAGGGACGGGTTAAATGGGACCAAGAATATGCAGTCAGCGAGTATGTCTGGAAGATTGCGCATGATACAAGCTTATCAAATGTCCCTTTGCGAAGAGACGGGAAATATAATATTCGTGAATTATATCAAGCAATGACTATTTATTCAGCGAATGCTGCAACGATTGCCATTGCTGAAACAATTGCTGGGTCGGAAGCGAATTTTGTCAAAATGATGAATGAAAAAGCAGCTGAACTAGGGTTAAAGGATTATAAGTTTGTCAATTCAACTGGTTTAAATAACTCAGATTTAAAAGGCTTTCATTCAGTAGGGAATATTGATGAAGAAAATGTAATGTCTGCCAGAGCAACTGCAAAATTAGCCTCTCGTTTACTGAGTGATTTCCCGGAAGTGTTGGAAACGGCTAGTACTCCTACATTGAAGTTTCGTGAAGGTACAGAAGATGAAATTAAGATGGATAATTGGAATTGGATGCTTCCAAGCCTTGTATATGGTTACGAAGGTGTGGACGGTTTAAAAACAGGTACGACAGAGTTTGCAGGATTATGCTTTACTGGTACAGCTATTCGAAATGGCAATCGCTATATTACCGTAATCATGAATGCAAAAGACGATAGCGGAAAAGGTATGAATAAAAAATCCCGATTTGATGAAACGAAGAAAATGTTTAACTATGCTTTTAGTAATTTTAGTAAAGAAGAGCTCGTTCCGAAAGGTTATCAAGTGAAGGGTAGTAAGACCTTACCTGTTATCAAAGGAAAAGAAGATAAGGTAAAGATTGAAACAAAAGATCCGATTAAGATGGTTGTTAAAAACGGCGAAAAAGAAAATTATAAACCGATTCTTATTCTAGATAAAAAGAAATTGAATGAAAAAGGCGAGTTGACTGCCCCAATTAAAAAGGGAGAAAAAGTCGGCTCTTTAACGATTGAATCGGCAAATGATCAAACATTGGGCTTTTTAACTCAAGAGGGAAAAAGTAAAATTCAAGTGGATGTTGTCGCAGCTCAAGATGTTGAAAAAGCGAATTGGTTTGTGCTCATGATGCGTGGAGTTGGAAGCTTTTTCGGAAATGTATGGGGAAGTATTTCATCGACTGTAAAAGGTTGGTTTTAATAAAAAGGGAGTTCTTGTCTTGACAGGGACTCCCTTTTGTTGTTTATTTACATTAGGGAAAGGGAATTATTCCGATTATTTTAAATTTATTCAGCAGAAGTCTCTAAACGATATAATTGGCGAGATGAATGCAAACAGGTATCCAATTCCGTGGGGATTTAAACCTTGGCTGAATAAAGCTAAGCCTACGGCAGACGCCCAAGATTTATTAAAGGAATTTATTGAGCAAGCTAAGGTAAAAATCTGGGCGCAAATACGCCAAGGCGAATTTGAAATATAATATTTCCCTTTTTAAACAATAATTTTGAAGTCATATTAACCCATCAATAGCAGATGGTATTTACGAAGGGGGATCATTATGAATACGGGTACAGATCGAGTTAAACGCGGAATGGCAGAAATGCAAAAGGGCGGCGTCATTATGGACGTTGTTAATGCTGAACAGGCAAAAATAGCTGAAGATGCGGGTGCTGTTGCAGTAATGGCACTAGAAAGAGTTCCATCCGATATCCGTGCGGCTGGCGGCGTGGCAAGAATGGCTGATCCTCGTATCATGGAGGAAGTTATGAATGCGGTTACGATTCCAGTTATGGCGAAAGCACGTATCGGCCATATCGTTGAAGCACGTGTACTTGAAGCTATGGGTGTAGATTATATAGATGAAAGTGAAGTTTTAACTCCTGCAGATGAAGAATACCATCTGAATAAGAAAGAGTATACCGTTCCATTTGTTTGCGGCTGCCGTGATCTTGGTGAAGCTGCACGCCGTATTGGTGAAGGAGCAGCTATGCTTCGTACGAAAGGTGAGCCGGGAACAGGAAACATTGTTGAGGCCGTTCGTCATATCCGCAAAGTGAATGCTCAAGTTCGCAAGGTTGCAGGAATGAATGAAGATGAATTAATGACAGAAGCTAAGCTGTTAGGCGCACCTTATGAGCTACTGCTTGAAATCAAACGTCTTGGCCGTCTTCCGGTTGTTAACTTTGCTGCCGGCGGTGTAGCAACACCAGCGGACGCTGCGTTAATGATGCAGCTTGGAGCGGACGGAGTATTCGTCGGTTCTGGTATTTTCAAATCGGAAAATCCAGCTAAATTTGCAAAAGCAATTGTTGAAGCAACAACTCACTATCAAGATTACAAATTAATTGCAGAGCTTTCAAAAGAGCTTGGTGCTCCAATGAAGGGAATTGAAATTTCTTCATTAGCTCCTGAAGCTCGTATGCAGGAACGCGGCTGGTAAGGAGAATTAATATGGTTAAGGTAGGAGTTCTTGGACTTCAAGGCGCTGTTAGAGAGCATGTTCAGTCTATTGAGGAATGCGGTGCTGAAGCTGTAGTCATTAAGCGCCAAGAGCAGCTGGCCGATGTGGACGGATTAATCCTTCCTGGCGGTGAAAGCACAACGATGCGCCTGTTAATCGATAAATATGACTTTATGGATAGTCTTAAGCAATTTGCAAGGTCAGGAAAACCAATGTTCGGAACGTGCGCTGGTTTGATTTTGCTGGCGAATCATATTCAGGGTCATGATGAGCCGCATATCGGCGCTATGGACGTAAAGGTAGAAAGAAATTCATTCGGCCGCCAGAAAGAAAGCTTTGAGGCGATTTTGGATATTGCCGGTGTAGCAGAAGAGTTCCCAGCTGTCTTTATTCGCGCACCGCATATTGTACAAGCCGGAGAGAATGTTGAAGTATTGGCTAAGCATAATGAGCGAATCGTAGCTGCTCGTGAAGGTCAGTTTCTTGGCTGTTCATTCCACCCTGAACTAACAGATGATCATCGCTTTACCGCTTACTTTATCAATATGGTCAAAGAGTCTAAATAAAAGCAATTTGCATATTTTAGTTGCAAAAGGTTAATAATTGTAGTACATTATGAATTACAAAAATTTCAATAGTAAAAGCAGTGAGAGGAACTAGTAGCAGGAAATTCGTTCTTAAGAGAGCCGGTGGCTGGTGGAAATCGGTGAATGAAGCTTGTGAATCCATCCTCGAGTAAAGTATGGAACACCTTCTAGAAGGGTAGTAAATACTTTCGGTTAAAAAAACCGTTATTATTTTAAGGTGGAAGGCTTTTGCTTTCAACTAGGGTGGCAACGCGGGTAACTCTCGTCCCTTTTTAGGGGACGGGAGTTTTTTGTGTTTTTTCCCTTTATTTTTAAGGCTGTTTTCGTAAAGTTTGTTGCTTTT
>NZ_JAHNZZ010000008.1:2354-10378 GCF_019039215.1 Bacillus sp. FJAT-29790 | reverse complement strand
CCCCGCGGAAAGCAAGTGCCCGCAGCGGAAATCAACGGGCAAACTTTGAAGGCTAAAAACAATAATATATGCGAAAACAGCCATTTTTAAGGAGGAGGTTTTATTCATGTTAGATATTAAGTATTTAAGAGCCAATTTTGAAGAAGTAAAGAAAAAGCTTGAGCACCGAGGGGAAGACTTGTCGGATCTTGGTAAATTTGAAGATCTTGATTTAAGAAGGCGCGAATTGCTCGTTGAGACAGAAAAGTTAAAAAGTAAAAGAAATGAAGTATCCCAGCAAGTAGCAGCCTTAAAACGGGAAAAACAGGATGCTGACAATTTAATTGCTGAAATGAGAGAAGTGGGGGACAGAATCAAAGATCTTGATGACGAACTCCGTAATGTTGAAGAAGTATTAGAGAACTTATTGCTCAGCATTCCAAATATTCCTCATGAAAGTGTACCGGTTGGGGAAACTGAAGATGATAATGTGGAAGCATGGAAATGGGGGGAAGTTCGCCAATTCAATTTTGAACCAAAGCCGCATTGGGATATTGCCGATCAGCTAAATATTGTTGATTTCGAACGGGCAGGGAAAGTAACAGGCAGTCGATTTGCTTTCTATAAAGGTTTGGGTGCTCGTTTAGAACGTGCTTTATTTAACTTTATGCTCGATCTTCATACAGATGAACATGAGTATAAGGAAATTTTGCCGCCTTACTTGGTCAATCGGGCAAGTATGACAGGAACAGGACAGCTTCCTAAATTTGAAGAAGATGCCTTCCTTGTGGAGAGTGAGGATTATTTCTTAATCCCTACTGCAGAGGTTCCAGTGACAAATATGCACAGGGATGAAATTCTAAGTGCGGAAGATCTGCCGATGAACTATGCGGCATTTAGTGCTTGTTTCCGTTCAGAAGCAGGGTCTGCGGGGCGTGATACACGGGGATTAATACGCCAGCATCAATTTAATAAGGTGGAGCTTGTTAAATTTGTTAAGCCGGAAGATTCTTATGATGAACTAGTGAAATTAACGGGGCATGCAGAGAAAGTATTACAGCTATTAGAGCTCCCATACCGCGTCATGAGTATGTGTACAGGGGATCTTGGCTTTACGGCTGCGAAGAAGTATGATATTGAAGTATGGATTCCTAGCTATAACACATACAGAGAAATTTCTTCTTGCAGTAATTTCGAAAGTTTCCAAGCGAGACGTGCAAATATTCGCTTCCGACGTGAACCAAAAGGGAAGCCGGAGCATGTTCATACATTAAACGGTTCAGGCCTCGCTGTCGGCCGTACGGTAGCCGCTCTTTTAGAAAACTATCAGCAGGAAGACGGAAGTGTCATTATCCCTAAGGTATTACGCCCTTATATGGGGAACAGGGATGTCATTAAGCCTGAATAAGTTTAGATTTTTGAGCGGGTTTTTAAGCCCGCTCAAAAAAACTAATCAAATTCGCCTTGGCGTATTTGCGCCCAGATTTTTACCTTAGCTTGCTTGATAAATTCCTTTGAAAAATCTGAGGCATCCGCCGGAGGCTTAACTTTATTCAGCTAGGGTTTGAACCCTCACTGAATTGGATACTTGTTTGCATTTATCTTGCCACTTATATCGTTCGGAGACTTCTGCTGAAAAAGTTAAAAACAATGTTGACTTTAATTTAATTAAATGATATATTAATTCTTGTCGATACGGAGGAATACCCAAGTCTGGCTGAAGGGATCGGTCTTGAAAACCGACAGGCGGGTCATACCGCGCGGGGGTTCGAATCCCTCTTCCTCCTCCATTTAAATTAACATCTGATATGCGCATAAATTGGAGATGAAACCGTTACAGTTCCTGTAACGGTTTTTTGTTTGTATTAAAAAAAAGCCGCCGGCACCGGCGACTTATTTTTTTAATAATTTTGTTTGTCTAAGGAAATCTGATATGCGTTCGATGACGGGTTCGACTGAATCTTCATCGTTTAAAATATCATAATCATTAATGTTAAGCCGAAGTACAGGACAAGCATTAAATTTATTAATCCAGTCTTCGTAGCGCCGGTGCATTTCCTCCCAGTAAGCTACCGGGGTCTGCTGTTCCATTGGCCGCCCTCTTTCATGAATGCGGGAGAGGATATCTTCTAGAGAACCTTCAAGGTAAATAAGTAAGTCCGGATGTGGAAAATAAGGTGTCATGACCATTGCCTCAAACAAGCTTGTATAAGTTTCATAGTCGACATTTGACATCGTGCCTTTTTCGTAATGCATTTTGGCAAAGATCCCAGTGTCTTCATAAATCGATCGATCCTGGACAAAACCGCCCCCATATTCAAAAATACGCTTCTGCTCTTTGAACCGTTCAGCTAGGAAGTAGATCTGTAAATGGAAGCTCCACCGTTCGAAGTCAGCATAAAACTTATCTAAATAAGGATTCGTATCAACCTTTTCAAAAGAAGTACGGAATTTGAGTGCATTTGCAAGTGCATTTGTCATGGTGGATTTCCCGACTCCTACGGTACCAGCAATCGTAATGACTGCATTGGCAGGAATCTCGTATTTATTTCTCAGATTCATGATTGGATACTCCTCTTTTTTAATGATGTGGATAGTGTGTCGAAAATATAATCGAGGTCATTTTTATTTTTCACGAAGTTCAAATCATCCCCATTAAACCGGAGTACCGGAATATCGGGGTGCTTTGCTTCGAAATCATTCATGGCATTCTCATAATCGATAGATAGTTGCTCTAAATATAAAGGGCTCATATTTTTTTCAATATCCCGGCCCCTTAGCTTGATGCGTTTCAAGAGTGTTTCTAGACTAGCATGCAAATAAATAACGACATTTGGTTTCGGCATATCGCTTGTTAAGATCTCATAAATTTTTAAATACTTCCCGTATTCAATCGTGTTCAATGAACGTCCGGCAAAGATTAGATTTTTAAATATATGATAATCAGCAACGACAGGCTTTTTTTGGACTAAAAAGTGGTTATTAATATCAACGAGCTGCTTATAGCGGTTGCAGAGAAAAAACATTTCCGTTTGAAAACTCCATTCTTCTATATTTTCATAAAATTTCCCTAAAAATGGATTTTCGTCAACGATTTCTTTCAGTAAAGCAAAATGAAACTGCTCGGCTATCGCTTTTGCAAGCGATGTTTTTCCGACACCAATCGGCCCTTCTACAGTTATAAAAGGTGTTCCCTCCATAGATTGTCCTCCTACTCCGGTTGCTTCTTCTATTTTATGAACTTATATTAGTCAAAAAACGCCCATAGCGTCTGCTTTCAACTTGTAAATATCGGTCGGCCTACTTTCATGCTAGTTATTCTTTTGTCTTAAAGGAAAGTTCTGCGTATGCCGACCGATAATTTATTATTTACATAGAGAAATACCTATTCAAAATGACACAAAGGTTATTTTAACATAATTTGAGGTGGGGGGATATGGAATTTAGTGTAGGAAAGGGGAAAGAAAAACAGCTGTACGGATCGACAGCTGTTTTGATTTTTAACTTTACTCAGCAGAAGTCTTCCATTTCTATAAGTGGCGAGATGAATGCAAAAAGGTATTCAATTCAGTAGGGGTTCAAACGCCAGCGAATTTGATTGTCACCCCCTTTTTCCGACATTGAAATTTTCGGTGATTAAAAGCCAGTTTTGCGGGAAGGGAAGGCCGAGCTTCCAATAGCTCATTCCCCTTAGTTTCAATTCTTTAATTAAATTGAACTTGGCTTGAATGGATCTGGCATCTTCAAACCAAACTTCATGCTTTTTGCCGGAACTGTCGGTATAGGTAAAGAAGGGGGCCTGTGCTTTTTGATCGTACTGGATAGCAACGTTGTTTTTTGCGGCCAACTGAATCGCTTGCTGTGGGCTTACTGCTTTCGCAAAGGAACCTTGGACGAAAGGCAGCGTCCAATCATAACCATACAAGTTTTGTCCCATAAGAATTTTTGAAGAAGGTATTTCACTTATCGCATATTCTAATACTTTTCTAACTGGACCAATGGGGGAAACTGCCATTGCAGGGCCGCCGCTGTAGCCCCACTCATAAGTCATAATGACAACAAAGTCAACGATTTCGCCATGTGCTTTATAATCATGGGCCTCATACCAGCGTCCTTTTTGCGTTGCACTTGTTTTTGGGGCTAGCGCAGTTGAAAGGAGCCAGCCTTCTTGACGGAAGCGGGCTTTTGCTTTTCGAAGAAATCGATTGTATGCATCACGGTCTTCTGGGCGCAAATATTCAAAATCGAAGTGAATATCCCGAAATCCATATTTTTTTGCTGTTGCAACAATATTATTTAAAAATTTGTCCTGAATCGGCATATTATTTAGGAGAATACGGCCAAGTTCATCATTGAATTGATCATTCTCTTGATTTGTAATGACCATCATCAGCACATTGCGATTTGCCCTTGCAATGGCAGGGAAATTATTAAGCAGTGGTTCTTTTAGTGAACCGTCCCGGAGCGCTTGAAAGCTGAATGGTGCTAAGTATGATAAGTATGGTGCTGCATCTCTAGCGCTTGCTTCTAAATTTGGGGCAACATATGTTCCCCTTGGTTCCACATAAGCATTAAATTCCGCTCTCGTTTTTGGGCGCGGTGGGATATAGAGTCTAAATCCCACTTGTAGTGGTTGATTTACAGAAATACGGTTAGCGGATGCTAGTTCCTGATAAGAAATTCCAAATTTCCTTGAAATAGAAAAGAGATTATCACCACTCTGTACCCAGTAAAAGTGACCAACGATCGGAATGACGAGTGTCTGACCAATTACAAGATTGTTTGGATTAGGAACCTCGTTTGCCTCTACAATATCATTTATGGTTGTTCCATAGGTCCTTGCGATGCTGGCTAACGATTGATTTTGCTGAACAACATGAATTTGCAAATTAGTCCCTCCTTGATATAAAACTGATCTAACGTACATACGTCACCATTTAAGAGATGATATTTATGTTTTAGGCTGTGTTAAACAAGGCTGTTTTTAAATGATTGTTGTTTTTATAATGTAATTTTTATTTAATAATCTGAGTTGATTGGAGCGTAGGGCACTTGACTCCAGCGGGAGATAGAGGGAACGGGAGACCCCACAGGCGGTAACGCCGAGGAGGCTCCCGTCCCTCCCCGCGGAAAGCAAGTGCCCGCAGCGTAAATCAACGGGCAAAATTTTGAGGCTAATAACAACAATATATGCGAAAAGAGCCTAAACAATAAAGCGGATATTCTTTTACTTGCTGCATTTGTTTATTTTCCAAATTAACCAAATAGACGCTACAATCATTTTATGAATGGCATTTCAAAGAAATGTTATAATTTATGATAAAGGAATGAAGAAAAATGATGCTGCAGGATAAGGATGCGGATGAAATATATATGCTTGAAGCAATAAAAGAGGCAAAAAAGGCAGAGCAGCTTGAGGAAGTGCCCATTGGTGCAGTTATTGTCCTTAACGGGGAAATCATCGCGAGAGCGCATAATTTAAGAGAATCCAATCAAAATGCCATTTCCCATGCAGAATTGATTGCCATTGATCAAGCATGTCAAAGTCTAGGGACGTGGAGATTAGAGGATGCGATTCTGTATGTTACACTTGAACCATGTCCAATGTGTTCCGGAGCAATTATTCTTTCGCGTATAAAAAAGGTAGTCTATGGAGCCAAAGATCCAAAGGGCGGCTGCGCTGGCACATTCATGAATCTTCTTCAAGATGAACGTTTTAACCATCAGAGTGAAGTTATCTCAGGTGTGTTGGATAAAGAATGCGGTAGCCTTCTATCAACCTTTTTTAAAAGCTTGCGAAAACGGAAGAAACTTGAGAAAGCACAAAAAAAGCTAGAGCAACTGGAACACGATACAGGAATTGACAATGAATAGGCATTGATTTTTATATTAGAACTTAGTATACTTAGTTTGTGTCACAAGTGGCACACCTAAATAAGGTATCAATTTTGCCGTGCTAGGCGGGGAGGTAGCGGTGCCCTGTACTCGCAATCCGCTCTAGCGAGGCTGAATCCCTTCCCGAGGCTGATGTCCTGTAGGGTCTGCCTTAAGTAAGTGGCGTTGACGCCCGGGTCCTGCGCAATGGGAATCCATGAACCATGTCAGGTCCGGAAGGAAGCAGCATTAAGTGGAAGCTCTCATGTGCCGCAGGGTTGCCTGGGCTGAGCTAACTGCTTAAGTAACGCTTATGGGCGTCAGTCGAAGGAAGGTGCACGGCAGTTATTTTGAAATAAATGAAACTCATCTCATTTTGGGATGAGTTTTTTGTTTGATTACTTTGTAAAAAAGAATTTAGATACGCTATAATAGTTAATGAGGAAACAAAAGAAGGGGGCATGTCTATGAGTTATCAAGCTTTATATCGAGTGTGGCGACCGCAGAGCTTTATCGACGTTGTTGGCCAGGAGCATGTGACTAAGACATTGCAAAACGCCCTGCTTCAACAAAAAATCTCGCATGCTTATTTGTTTTCAGGTCCGCGTGGGACTGGTAAAACAAGTGCGGCAAAAATTTTAGCTAAAGCAGTTAACTGTGAAAGGGCCCCAGCGAATGAGCCTTGCAATGAGTGTGCCTCTTGCCTTGGAATCACAGATGGGTCCGTCTCAGATGTATTAGAATTCGACGCCGCTTCAAACTCAAGGGTAGAAGAAATGAGAGAAGTACTCGACAAAGTTAAATATGCTCCTACGGCTGTAACTTATAAAGTCTACATTATTGATGAAGTGCATATGTTATCGATTAGTGCTTTTAACGCCCTTTTAAAAACACTTGAAGAACCGCCAAAGCATGTCATCTTTATTTTAGCCACAACGGAACCACATAAGATTCCGCTTACGATTATTTCGAGATGTCAGCGCTTTGATTTTAAACGTATTACGGCTCAGTCGATTGTAGGAAGAATGAAGTTAATTGTCGATGAGACAGGTGCAGAATGTGAGGAGCAAGCACTACATATTATTGCAAGAGCGGCTGAGGGCGGGATGCGTGATGCTTTAAGTTTACTCGATCAAGCCATTTCTTTTAGTCATGATCGAGTGACAGCTGAAGATGCTTTAACGGTTACAGGGGCTGTTTCGCAAGGGTTTTTAAATAAACTTGCGAATGCAGTAAAGGAAAAGAACGCAGCTTCTAGTCTGGAGTTTCTAGAAGAGCTACTTTTTCAAGGGAAAGACCCAACGCGCTTTATCGAGGACTTTATTCTTTACTATCGAGACATGCTCCTTTTCAAAGCGGCGCCGCGCCTTGAGGAATCGTTAGAAAGAGTCATGCTTGATGAAGAATTTCAAACGCTAGCAAAAGAAATGAAACCTGAGGAGCTTTATGAACTGATTGAAGTGTTAAATAAAGCTCAACAGGAAATGCGGTGGACGAATCATCCGAGAATTTTTCTAGAAGTAGCTATCGTTAAGCTCTGTCAGCTTGAAAGAAAAGGGTCACATGGAACGTCTGAAGATCTACAGCCCCTGATACAAAAAATTGGCCAACTTGAGCAGGAAATAGCGGATTTAAGGCGCAATGGTTTTGTGGTCAATGAAGAAGCGCAGCCAGCAGCCCAAAAGAAACCGCAAAGAAATTCACGTAAAGGTTTCCAAGCGCCTGTAGGGAAGATTAATGAAGTTCTAAAACATGCAACAAAAGATGATTTAATGGCGATAAAAAGCCGTTGGGGAGAAATGCTTAATCGGCTTGTCCATAATCAAATGCGATCACAAGCCGCCTTGTTAAATGAGGCAGAGCCGGTTGCTGCTTCAGGGAATTCGTTTATTATTAAATTTAAATATGAAATTCATTGTCAAATGGCGATGGACAATGCGAAGTTTTTAGACACGTTGGCCAATACAATGAATGAGCTTCTAGGAAAGCGAATCCAAATGGTTGGAATCCCTGATGAGCAATGGCAAAAAATTAGGGTGGATTTTTTAAATAATCAGCGTGAAGGTGAACAAGACGAGAGTTTAGGTCTTAATGAGGAAGAACCGTTAATTGCTGAGGCAAAGAAGCTATTTGGGGATGAATTAGTAGAAATAAAGGAATAAGGCTAAGGT
>NZ_JAHNZZ010000008.1:0-2187 GCF_019039215.1 Bacillus sp. FJAT-29790 | reverse complement strand
AAGCGGGAGACCCCGCAGGCGGTAACGCCGAGGAGGCTCCCGTCCCTCCCCGCGGAAAGCAACGGGCAAATTTTGAAGGCTAAAAACAACAATCTATGCGAAAAGAGCCAAGAATAAACAATTTGGAGGTCAAAACAATGATGCGTGGAATGGGAAATATGCAAAATATGATGAAGCAAATGCAAAAAATGCAAAAACAAATGGCTCAGGCTCAGGAAGAGCTTGGAGAGAAAAAGATTGAGGGCACTGCTGGAGGCGGAATGGTCACAGTGATTGTTTCTGGTCATAAAGCAGTACTAGAAGTTAATATTAAGGAAGAAGTTGTTGACCCGGAAGATATCGAAATGCTTCAAGACCTTGTACTTGCTGCAACAAATGATGCACTGAAAAAGGCGGATGAATTAACGAATAACACGATGGGGCAATTTACTAAAGGAATGAATCTTCCGGGAATGTTCTAATTCAAATAGGCGTTCGGATAGGAGGAATAAATAACAATGCATTATCCTGAACCGATATCTAAGCTGATAGACAGCTTTATGAAATTGCCAGGTATCGGCCCGAAAACGGCCGCTCGTCTGGCTTTTTTTATATTAAGTATGAAGGAAGACACCGTGCTTGATTTTGCAAAAGCATTAGTCAACGCAAAAAGAAATTTGTCTTATTGCTCTGTTTGCGGTCATATCACAGACCAAGATCCTTGTTATATATGTGAGGATCAGAGAAGAGATCGAACCATTATCTGTGTTGTTCAAGATCCGAAAGATGTCATAGCAATGGAAAAGATGAAGGAATTTCATGGATTATACCATGTTCTTCAAGGGGCGATATCACCAATGGACGGAATCGGACCTGAGGATATTAATATCCCTAATCTTTTAAAAAGGCTCCAAGATGATACAGTACAAGAGGTTATTCTTGCTACGAATCCGAATATTGAGGGTGAAGCGACAGCGATGTATATTTCTCGACTTTTAAAACCATCGGGGATTCGAGCAACTCGTATTGCACATGGTCTCCCTGTTGGTGGCGATCTTGAATATGCCGACGAGGTTACGCTGTCCAAAGCGATAGAAGGTAGAAGAGAAGTTTAACTTTATTCAGCAGAAGTCTCATAACGATATAAGTGGCGAGATGAATGCAAATAGGGTATCCGATTCAGTAGGGGAACAAATCCTGGCTGAATAAAGGTAAGCCTCCGATTCTTTAAAGAGTTTCTTGAGCAAGTTAAGGTGAAAATCTAGGCGCAAATACGCCAAGGAGAATTTGATTTCAGGAGGCGGAATGGATGCTATTTCGAAGGAAAGGCTGGCTTCGCAAAGAATTTGATGAACAGCTATTAGGACAATTAAATGGATTAAAAGAATCTTGGATCAATCAGAAGTTACTCGTTGAGAAGAGTTTCGATCCATCCGCCGAAGTTATTAGCCATGCAAAAATCGCAGAAGCAAAATATTTTTTTCTTTTTAAAGAAGTAAAAAAGAGAAACATTTCGATAAGTAAATAATTTATGATTCATCTCCTCCTCTTCAGGTCTTTTTTGTTCGCCAATATCATAAATTGGTAGTACAAGTTTCCTGAAAGGAGGATTTTTCTCATTGGATCCAATCATCGTGATCTCCATACTTGGAGGGTTAATATTATTGCTTCTTTTTATCGGCACACCAGTAAAACCAATAAGAATGATCGGACAAGGTGTAATAAAAATACTTATTGGAGCCTTATTTTTGTTTTTTTTAAATGCGTTTGGCAATCAATTTGGAATCTATGTGCCTATTAATTTAATTACAGCCTCTGTATCTGGGATTTTAGGAATACCCGGCTTATTTGCACTAGTGGCAATACAAACATGGGTCGTTTAAAAAATAGAACAGCTGTGAAATGTTACAGCTGTTCTATTTTTAATTTAAAGTTAATAGTTGTTGACAGTATTAAAACATGATGATAATATAGTAAAGGTCGTCACAGCAATATTGTTAAAAGACTTTCAGGGGAAGCACTTAATAATTTTCTTGAAAAAGTTATTGACAATAAGGTGATGAAATGATATATTAAGAAAGTCGCTTCTAGGTGATTGCGATTTTGCTCTTTGAAAACTGAACGAACAAAAACGTCAACGTTTAAATTTTTATTTTTGAGCTAATCTTACTCTTTATTGGAGAGTTTGATCCTGGCTCAGGACGAACG
>NZ_JAHNZZ010000007.1:44448-58931 GCF_019039215.1 Bacillus sp. FJAT-29790 | reverse complement strand
AGAGTACCACATGTGGTACTCTTTTTGTGTATAGAAATATTTGTAAATGATTAAAGAATGGAGTCTAACTAAAACTACAATTTCCAGGTTGCCTAGGAACAAGGAGGTCAAGGAAGCAAAGGAGTGACGCCCGGAATGTGCAAGGCACATGAGGATGGAACGAGAGCAGCAGATGCAGAGATTCGCCGTTCATAGCCGAACTGGTAGCGTCGATGGTAGTTGGGGGTGCTCCCTGTGAGAGTAGGACGTCACCAAGCAAGTAAAGAACACCTAAGAGGGTGTTCTTTTTTAGTGCTAAAATATAATAAAAAAATTAAAGCCCCAATTCGGAGCGGATCTATCAAAGTATTTCTAGATTTGTAATCTTTCTCAATTTCCTTAAGAAGTATTTATATCTAGGATTACCAGTATCTGTTGAAATTAAATCACTTTCGCAATCTGTACAGATAAAAGAAGTGTATAGATGGATTCCTTTTTGTTTCGCTTGCTCGCAAATGACACATTTCTCCTTAATATGTTCCTTTGCTATTAGCATACTCAATCACTTCACCTCCATACCTTCATTCTGTTCTTATCCATCAGATTATATACAATATTCAGAAAATGTTATTCAGGAAACTTACTTAATTACCATTGTATGAAATAAATCTTATTTGGTTGTATGTCTATCATGGAATTCTTTAACATTACCTCATGATTTATTGAATGGCCCGCTTAATGTGTAATAACAATAGCAGCGACCCGTATCGTCATCGAAAATCAACATGGAGGGAAGTTTCACTTTACCTGGCCAATTTGGTAAAATAGATGAGAAATAACAAAGGATATTTGGTGATTTGAATGGATCAGAAAAGGAAACCTTTATTTGAACAATTGATAAAGCATATCGAAAAAAAGCCTGTTTCTTTTCATGTTCCCGGACATAAATATGGACAACTTTTCCCAAAGGATGCAGATGGTTTTTTTAAAGAAATGCTAAAACTTGATGTAACAGAACTAAGTGGCTTAGATGACCTTCATTCTTCAGAGGGAGTTATTTTAGAAGCAGAAGAGCTGCTTGCTCAATTATATGGAGTAAAAAAGAGTTTTTTCTTAGTGAATGGTTCGACTGTTGGTAACCTGGCAATGATAATGGCAGCTGTTGAAGAGAATGACACTGTTCTTGTGCAGAGGAATTGCCATAAGTCTATCTTAAATGGGATAAGCTTAGTAAAGGCGGACCCTGTTTTTCTAGGACCTGATTTTGATGAGGATTGGGGAGTAGCCGGCGGGGTATCTGTAGATACAGTTAAGATGGCGATAGATAAATATCCAGATGCGAAGGCGATTATTCTTACATATCCGAATTATTATGGAATGGTCAATGAACTGGAGGAAATCATTGAGTTATCCCATTTCAATGGAATTCCCGTTTTAATAGATGAGGCCCATGGCGCCCATTTTGTGAGGGGCGGCCTTTTCCCGCGCTCAGCAGTGAAATTAAAAGCTGATATCGTTGTTCAGTCAGCTCATAAGACCCTTCCTGCCATGACGATGGGCGCTTTTCTCCATTATAATACTGACATTATTTCAGAAAGAGACGTACGAAGAAATCTTGCAATTTTGCAATCAAGTAGCCCTTCGTATCCAATTATGGCCTCCCTAGACATTGCAAGAAGTTATTTAGCAACATATTCGAATAATGATGCTGAATGTCTTCTACAAAAGGTAAATGAACTTAAGAAGGGACTTAAACAATTAAAGGGAATCGAGGTTTTATCCTACAGAAACGGCATCGGTGATCCTTTGAAAATAACGATTCAATCCACTTCTTCACTAAGTGGTTATGATATACAGGATTTACTTGAAAACGAAGGAATTTATCCTGAAATGGCCGATCCCTTTAATGTCCTTCTCGTCGTTCCGTTGTTGAAGTCTGATATGAAATATCCGATTGATAAAATTGTGAGCCATTTTCATGCTGCATTAAAATTTGTCACATATACCAAGAATGTAAAAAGGAAAACAGTTTACGGAAGTAAGCCCAATATTTCAAAATTGGCTATGAATGCCAAAGAAAGAGCAGCCCTTAACAGCAGGCCAGTATCTTTGGACGAGGCTATCGGAAAAATAAGCGCACAGTTAATCATTCCCTATCCTCCAGGCATCCCTCTTTTATTTCCCGGGGAAATAATTAGATGGGAGGATATCCAAAACATAAGACTTTTGCTGGAAACAGGGGCTAGATTTCAGGACTGGGGCAGCTTGAGAAATGGTAAGATAGACATTTTTTCCACTTAATTAAAAGGCTTTGTATGAAGTTGATTGGAGCGATCATCCTGGAGCGGAAATCAACTACACCGCTTTTGGGTTAAATCGCAACAAAGCTTACGAAAAAAGCCAATAACAATAACTGGATCATCTTGGAGGTTAACAATGAAAAAGGGAATTTTTATAACGATGGAAGGTCCAGAGGGGGCAGGGAAAACCACGATCATTGGGATGCTTGCCCAAAAACTGTTGGCAGAAGGCTATCAGGTCCTGCAGACAAGAGAACCAGGTGGAATAGAAATTGCTGAACAAATAAGAAGCGTCATTCTTGATAAAAAAAACACGCAAATGGATCCACGGACAGAAGCGCTTTTATATGCAGCAGCAAGAAGACAGCACCTTGTTGAAAAAGTCCTTCCTGCACTTGAAAAAGGATTTATCGTCTTATGCGATCGTTTTATTGATAGTTCATTAGCTTATCAAGGCTACGCACGCGGATTAGGGATAGATGAGGTCTTTGCTATTAACCGCTTTGCAATCGAAGGTATGATGCCGGAGCTGACGATTTATTTTGATATTGAGCCGGAGGCTGGTCTCGAAAGGATTAATAGACATAAAGATAGAGAAGTAAATCGTCTTGACCTGGAGGACCTTCAATTTCATCATAAAGTACGTGAGGGATATGATCAATTAATCAATCAATACTCTGACCGGATTTATAAAATAGATGCTTCGATGCCTGTTGAGCAGGTATTGAAGGAAACTGAAAATAAACTAAAAGAGATTATCCATCAGAAAAAATAGCAAAAAGCCTTAAAGTACTAATAAGTCTTTAAGGCTTTTTGTACCTTTTATTTTAATAATTGTGTTTATTTTATTAAATTCCATTTTCCAACAATGATATAAATATGTTTGTTCTGCAAATAATTGCTATAATGTAGATAGGAAGGGCGAACACGATTCGGAAAAATGAAAGGGGCTGAAAATATGAAATTAATTTTAGCGGTTATTCAAGATCAAGACAGCAATAAATTATTGAATGCCTTAGTGGATAATAACTTTCGTGCGACCAAATTAGCAAGTACAGGAGGATTCCTGAAATCAGGGAACACGACTTTCATGATTGGGACTGAAGATATACGTGTGGATCGAGCTTTAGAAATAATTAAAGAAAATTGTAAGTCAAGAGACCAGCTAATAGCCCCTGTTTCTCCTATGGGAGGAAATGCCGATTCATATGTTCCGTACCCGGTAGAGGTTGAAGTAGGCGGTGCAACCGTATTTGTATTACCGATCGAGAATTTCCTTCAGTTTTAAATAGAATGTGACATTCGCAGATAGTTAAGGAATTTTAATAAATGGCTCTGTTAGTAATTAATGTTGATAAACTGAGACTAGCGGGGCGATTTTGCCTGGAGAGAACCTTTTGAGCGATAGCGAGAACCGCTTCTCGGAAGGTAAATCGATCCCGCGTGTCTATCAACAAAATTGTTTAACAAAGCCTAATAAATATATATACGTAAGTGGTGATCAGTTTGGCAAAAACGTGGGAACAGCTAGAAGGAATTCAGCCGGTCGTTTTGAAAATGTTTAAAAATAGTATGATGAAGGACCGGCTGGCACATGCCTATTTGTTTGAAGGAATGAATGGAACGGGAAAACGAGAAGCAAGTACTCTTTTGGCTAAAAGTGTGTTTTGTAAGTCCCCAGCAGAAGGCTATGTCCCTTGTGAAACTTGCTTAAACTGCAAAAGAATTAACAACGGAAACCACCCGGATGTACATGTTGTTGAACCTGATGGGCTATCAATCAAAAAAAATCAGATTGAATCGCTTCAAGAGGAGTTTTCAAAAACAGGTGTTGAATCGAAAAGGAAAATGTATACGATTGTTCACGCAGATCGGATGACGGTCAGCGCGGCTAATAGTTTATTGAAGTTTTTAGAAGAGCCGCACCCTTATACGATTGCGATTTTGATTACGGAGCAGGCACAGCAAATCCTTCCTACTATTCTTTCTCGTTGCCAAACTATTTCATTTCAGTCTTTATCGCCTGAAGCAATGATTGATATGCTTCATTCTAATGGGGTTGCGCCAAATATGGCACCTATTCTTGCGCAGCTTACTAATAATTTAGAAGAGGCCATCCTGTATAGTCAGAATGATTGGTTTGTACAAGCGCAAAAAATAGTGTTAAAATTATATGAAGTGCTTAAAAAAAATCCGCTGGATGCCATGGTGGCTCTCCAGGAGGAATGGTTTGTACACTTTAAAGAGAAAGAACAATTCGATCGCGGATTAGATCTGTTACTTCTAATTTTTAAGGATTTATTATATATACAGCTCGGCAAACAGGAGCAGATTGTTTATCTAAATGAAAAAAGCCGTTTAGAGCAATTTGCATTGCAATCCTCTGGCAAGCGTTTATCGGAACAGATGACAGCTGTTTTGGAAGCAAAAAGAAAATTGCATGCAAATATGAATCCGCAGCTGTTAATGGAACAGCTTGTGTTGAAATTGCAGGAGGGGTCTTCATTTGTATGATGTAGTAGGTGTGCGCTTTAAAAAAGCGGGCAAAATATATTATTTTGATCCCGGCGAGCTAATGGTTGAAAAGGATGACTTTGTCATTGTTGAAACCGTTCGTGGTGTGGAGTATGGAAAGGTAGTCGTCGCACCGAAAAAGGTTGATGAACATGATGTTGTCCTTCCTTTGAAAAAAGTCCTCCGAATTGCGGATCAGAAAGATCGCCTGATCGTTGAAGAAAACAAACAGGCTGCAAAAGAGGCATATGAAGTTTGCTGTGAAAAGGTGAGTACCCATCAATTAGATATGAAGCTAGTTGATGTTGAATATACGTTTGACCGCAATAAAGTCATTTTTTACTTTACTGCCGACGGAAGAGTAGATTTCCGCGAACTCGTGAAAGATCTAGCAGCGATTTTCCGAACAAGGATCGAGCTGCGCCAAATTGGGGTAAGAGATGAAGCGAAAATGCTTGGCGGTATTGGTCCTTGCGGAAGAATGCTATGCTGCTCTACGTTTTTAGGTGACTTTGATCCGGTATCTATTAAAATGGCGAAGGATCAGAATCTTTCTTTAAACCCAACGAAAATATCAGGCTTATGTGGACGTCTAATGTGCTGCTTGAAATATGAAAATGACGAATATGAGGCCGCTAAAGCACAGCTTCCGGATCTTGGAGAATGGATTCAAACGCCTGACGGTCCAGGAAAGGTAGTCGGCTTGAATATTTTAGAGCGGGTGCTTCGGGTAGATGTAACCTCCCAGGAGCGTGTCCTTGAATATACGCTGGATGAAATAATAAAACAGGGTGCTGTTTCGGTTCAATCCACAGATTAATGAGGTGGAATACGTGGATAAAAAAGAAATTTTTGATTCAGTAAGTAATATGGAAACCCAAATCGGACATTTATATCGGCAGCTAGGTGAGTTAAAACAGCATTTGGCAGAAATACTAGAAGAGAATAACTCTTTAAAGCTGGAAAATGAACATCTAAGACGCCGTTTGGATATAAGCACGGAAAAAAGTAAATCGGCAAGTAAAAAAGATCGGACAACCAATAAAATGGAGCCGTCCGACGATAAAATAATGGACATTGGGGAAGGGTATGACAATCTTGCCCGACTGTATCAGGAAGGCTTTCATATTTGTAATCTGCATTTTGGAAGCCCCCGAAAAGAGGGAGACTGTCTGTTTTGTTTATCCTTCCTTAATAAGAAATAAAAATTCTGGCCTTCCTATAAAGGGAAGGCTATTTTTTACTTAGGTCGTTTTCGCATGGATGAAGATTAGCGGGGCGATTTCGCCTGAAGAGAGCCTTTTTTGCGATAGCAAAACCCGCCTCTCGGAAGGTAAATCGAACCCGCGATTAGACCACAATATTGTTTAACAGCGCCAAAGTTTAAGAATACAGCCCTATTTAATCACAATTTATATCCAGTATGATAATGGAGGAAAGAAAATGGATTTTTTAAAGGGAGATGAACGTTTAGATTATTTGCTGGCTGAGGAATTACGAATTATCCAGAGCCCTTCCGTGTTTTCTTTTTCGCTTGATGCGGTATTGCTGGCAAGGTTTGTCTATATGCCAGTTCAAAAAGGAAACGTGATCGATCTTTGCAGCGGAAATGGAGTAATTCCTTTGTTTTTAAGCGCAAGAACAAAAGGTTCCATTACGGGGGTTGAAATTCAAGAACGTCTTTTTGATATGGCTGAGAGAAGTATCGAATACAATCAACTGCAAAATCGTTTACATATGATCCATGGAGATATTAAAGAAATGCCAAAGAAGCTTGGGTACGGTAAATTTGATGTCGTTACATGTAATCCGCCATATTTTCCTACTCCTTCTTCTGAGGAAATCAATGAGAACGAACATTTAGCGATTGCCCGCCATGAAATCTTATGTACGTTAGAGGATGCGATAAAAGCCGCAAGTCAACTAGTAAGGCAAGGAGGGAAAGTAGCGTTTGTTCACCGGCCGGGAAGATTCCTTGATATTATGACGTTAATGCGTAAATACAACTTGGAGCCAAAAAAAATCCAGTTCGTGTACCCGAAGGCTAGGAAAGAGGCGAATACATTGCTTATCGAAGCAACAAAGTACGGCAATCCGGATTTGAAAATACTGCCGCCTTTGATTGTTTATAATGAAGGAAATGAATACACGCAAGAGATTAAGGAAATTTTATATGGAAAATAAAGATCACTATTTTTATGTACTCCATTGTAAGGATGGCAGTCTGTATGCAGGCTATACGAACGATCTTAATAGAAGGATTAAGCTTCATAATGACGGGAAGGGAGCAAAATACACGAGAGGCAGAGGGCCTGTTGAGCTAGTCTTTTCAAGGCCGTATGTAAATAAGAGTGACGCCTTGAAGGCAGAATATGAATTTAAGCAGTGGCCGCGGAAAAAGAAAGAAGATTTTTTAATAAAAGAAACAGGTGGTACTTATGTGGCAGCAAAAAAGCTTTAATAATGAGGATCAGAAAGGCATTTTATATTTAGTCCCAACGCCTATTGGCAATCTCGAGGATATGAGCTTTCGGGCAATAAGGATGATGAAAGAAGCGGATTATATTGCGGCGGAGGATACGAGAAATACAAAAAAACTGTGCAATTATTTTGAGATTGAAACACCAATCATCAGCTACCATGAACATAATAAAGTGGCGAGTGGACAAAAGATTATTGAAAAGTTGGCGGAAGGTGCAAAGATTGCACTTGTAAGTGATGCCGGAATGCCGACGATCTCTGACCCTGGATATGAATTAGTAGCAGCCGCAGCTGCTGAACAATTAACGGTTGTGCCGCTTCCAGGTGCAAATGCAGCTTTAACTGCACTTATTGCATCAGGACTAAATACGCAGCCATTTTATTTTTTCGGATTCTTAAACCGGCAAAAAAAAATCAAGAGGAAAGAGCTTGAGGGGCTTTCGAAATTGTCAGCAACAACGATTCTTTATGAAGCACCCCATCGGTTAAAAGAAACGCTAACACTAATTGAAGAACAAATGGGCGACAGAAAGATAGCCCTTTGCCGAGAACTAACAAAAAAATATGAGGAATTTATTAGGGGGACCGTCAAAGAGGTCTTAGGCTGGGCTGAAAGTGAAGAAATTAGAGGAGAATTCTGTATTATTATTGAAGGATCATCAGCTGAGCTTCAGGAGGAAGAATCCGTATGGTGGGAGAGTCTGTCTATCGAAGCACATGTAAACCATTATATTTCAGTTAATGGATTGGCCAGTAAGGATGCTATTAAGCAAACAGCCACTGACAGAGGCTTGAGTAAGAGAGAGGTATACCACGAATTTCATATTAAAGAATAGTCCGTAACTTTCCCTGGAGGCCATCTCATAAGGGGAGTCGAACCTAAAACTGATAATATTATGGTAACAGGCAATAAAAAAGCTTCTCAACATTTGAGAAGCTTTTTTAAAACAATTATCTTACAGGCTCAAATCGGTTTTGAATTTCTTTCAATAATTGTTCTGCACCTTCACGGCTGACAATTAACTTTCCATTTGCTAACGTAATATTATCATCAGAAACTTCACCAGTTACTTGGCAAGTCATATTTGGCTTGTACTTTTTAAGGATAATTCTTTCGTCGTCAACATAGATTTCAAGTGCATCTTTCTCTGCAATATCCAATGTACGTCTTAATTCAATAGGGATTACTACGCGACCAAGTTCATCAACTTTACGAACAATACCTGTAGATTTCATTTTTTATTCTCCTCTCAAACCTCTGAAAATATTTTTCTATTTTAGTTTTTTCGCTAATATTCGACAAATTTCTTTGTTAATTACATAATACCAGCCTTTCCCAAATACGTCAATTACTTTATTTTCAATTTAAATAGTATTTTTTACCTTTGTTAAAAATGCTTGATATATATAGGTTTAGTAGGCGAATATTTCGGAATTGAAAGAATGATACTAGGGGATCACGATTTAGAAATCCGGAATAATAAAAACTCCATTGGAGAAAATTCGACAAAGTTTAACAAATCTTACGACATGATCTATAATTATATTTAAACTTTAATTAGACCTATAAATATTCTATTTTTTTATTTGAAATTCACCCAAAGCAATTTCTCACTTATGTATAGGCTATGTTAATGATCGATGTTGATAAATGCATATTAGCGGATCGATTTTGTCCGGCCGACAAAAACGCTACGTCCTCGAAAAAGAAAAACACTTTTTCTTCGTGCGATGTTAATGCTGCTAAAGCTTTTCTTGTCCTGTGCGTCGGAGAGAGCTTTTTTGCGATAGCAAGGCTACTGATTTCAATCACATCAAGGTTTAGCATCCATTGAATTACATCGTGCTGCCTTGCGACGAGCTGAACAATTCTTCTTGAATTCTCTTTGGCGCAGGAGCATTGTTTTTACCCGCCTCGTCGGAAGGTAAATCGATCCCGCGACTAGACCACAATATTGTTTAACAGCGCATATGTATAAAACCTTATAATATGCCCATTTGTTGCACAAATCCTAATTTTTAGGTATATTTTTATGGTATAAGAGGAAAAAATGACGAGTGTATTATCTTAACGGAAAACTTTAAATTTATACAAACAGCGCAATAATGGTGAGCTATCATCGTTCCTTTTCTCGTCCCTTTGGTCGGGATTTTTTATAATGGAACAGATTCTTGAAATCAAGTTTTTTAATAAAGGGAGGGACTTTTTCCATGGAGGAAAAATTAAAAACGTTTTATTTATCAACACCAATTTACTATCCGAGCGGCAATTTACATATCGGACATGCCTATACGACGGTGGCAGGCGATGCAATGGCCCGTTACAAACGGATGCGCGGCTTTGATGTTATGTATTTAACGGGTACTGATGAGCATGGACAAAAGATTCAAGAGAAGGCAGAGGAAACAGGTGTTACTCCTCAAGCCTATGTCGATGGGATTGTTGATGGTATTCAAGAGCTTTGGAGAAAGCTTGATATTTCCTATGATGATTTTATTCGCACGACGCAAGATAGGCATAAGCAAATTGTAGGGAAAATCTTTGCGCAATTATTGGAGCAGGGCGATATTTATCTCGGACATTATGAAGGCTGGTATTGTACGCCATGTGAATCTTATTTCACTGAGCGGCAGTTAGAAGCAGGGAACTGTCCAGACTGCGGTAGACCGGTTCATAAAGTAAAAGAAGAGTCTTATTTCTTCAAGGTAAGCAAATATGCAGACAGACTGCTTCAGTATTACGAAGAGAATCCTTCATTTATACAGCCGGAGTCACGCAAAAATGAAATGATTAATAATTTCATCAAGCCAGGATTAGAAGATCTGGCTGTTTCACGAACTACTTTTGACTGGGGAATTAAGGTTCCAGGGAATCCGAAGCATGTGATTTATGTTTGGATCGATGCTTTATCGAACTATATAACCGCTCTTGGATATGGGACAGAAGACGACTCTAAATACTTAAACTACTGGCCTGCGGATGTCCATTTAGTTGGCAAAGAAATTGTTCGTTTCCATACGATTTATTGGCCAATCATGTTAATGGCTTTAGACCTTCCTTTGCCTAAGAAAGTGTTTGCACATGGATGGCTGCTAATGAAGGATGGGAAGATGTCCAAATCCAAAGGGAATGTGGTTGATCCTGTTACATTAATTGATCGGTATGGGTTAGATGCTTTACGTTATTATTTATTGCGAGAAGTTCCTTTCGGTGCGGATGGCGTATTTACACCAGAAGGGTTTGTAGAGAGAATCAATTTTGACCTTGCTAATGATTTAGGAAACTTATTAAATCGTACATTGGCAATGGTGGAAAAGTATTTTGAAGGCGTTATTCCAACTTATAAAGGTTCTACTGGAGAATTCGAACAGTCATTGCTTCAAGTTAATCAGGAAACAGTGGTTAAATATGAAGAGGCTATGGAAAAAATGGAATTTTCCGTTGCATTAACAGCGGTATGGCAATTAGTAAGCAAAACGAATAAATATATTGATGAAACACAGCCTTGGGCTTTAGCGAAAGATGAAGCGAAAAATGGAGAGCTTGGAAACGTTATGGTCCATTTAGCCGAATCATTACGACGAATTGCGATCCTTTTGCAGCCGTTTTTAACTCGTGCACCGAAAGAAATCTTCACTCAATTGAATGTGAATGAAGATGACTTGACTTCATGGGAGAGTCTAGAAGGCTTCGGGAGGATTCCAGAAGGAACAAAGATTGCGAAAGGCAATCCAATTTTCCCGCGTCTTGATTTAGAGGAAGAAATTGATTTCATTAAAACAAAGATGCAAGGTTCTGCACCTAAACAAGATGAAAAGAAGGCAGCAGAAGAAAAGCCTGAAAGTGAAGAGATCACCATCGATGACTTCATGAAGGTCGATTTGCGAGTTGCAGAAGTCATTCATGCAGAACCAGTCAAAAAAGCAGATAAACTTCTTAAGCTTCAATTGGATCTTGGCTATGAAAAGCGTCAGGTTGTTTCAGGGATTGCTCAATTTTACAAACCGGAAGAATTGGTAGGAAGAAAACTCATATGTGTAACAAATTTAAAGCCTGTTAAGCTGCGTGGGGAGCTTTCGGAAGGTATGATTCTTGCGGGAAGCAAGGATGGATCACTATCTTTAGCGACGATTGCTGAATCTCTTCCGTTAGGAGCAAGAGTAAAATAATTTTTCAAAACATAGAAATGTTTCACGTGTAACATTATGCGTTAGACATTTCTATGTTTTTCTTTTATAAAATAATATTTCGAAAAAACATTCGCATAATAACAACGTAAACTGGAACAATTAAATCTATTATTACTTATATTTAGTCTTTAATTAACATTGTTGATATATGCATATTAGCAGGGCGATTTTGCCTGGCCGACTATAAACGCCACGTCCTATGCGTCGTAGAGAGCCTTTTTGCGAATGCAAAACCCGCCTCTCGGAAGGTAAATCGATCCCACGACTAGACCAACAATATTATCTAACAGAAATTATATTTAAATAACAAACTCGAAGGTCTACATACTATTTCAAACAAATGGTTTAATGACTTGTCTTTATGTTATATAAATGAAAGAACTGTAACCAAAAAATAATATTTGTAAAAAGGAGTTTTTCTATGTTTTTCGACACACACGCACATTTGAATGCCGAACAATATAATGAGGATGTAAACGAAGTCATTGACAGGGCCCGACAGGAAGGGGTTTCTCATATTGTGGTAGTTGGCTTTGACCGCCCAACAATTGAAAAGGCGATGGAGTTAACAGAGAAATATGATTTTATTTATGCTTGTGTTGGTTGGCATCCAGTTGATGCAATTGATATGAAGGATGAAGATCTTCAATGGATTGAGGAGCTATCAAGTCATCCGAAGGTCGTTGCTCTTGGGGAAATGGGGCTCGATTATTATTGGGATAAGTCTCCGAAGGAAATCCAAAAAGAGGTGTTTAGAAAACAAATTCAATTGGCTAAAAAGGTGAAGCTGCCAATTGTCATTCATAACCGGGAGGCAACAGCTGATATCGTTGAAATATTGAAAGAAGAAGGGGCTGATGAGGTCGGAGGCATTATGCATTGTTTCAGTGGCAGCCCGGAGATCGCACAGGAATGTGTAAATATGAATTTTTATATTTCGCTAGGGGGGCCTGTTACTTTTAAAAATGCAAAGAAACCCAAGGAAGTGGCAGAAGTTATTCCATTGGAGAAGCTGTTAATTGAGACGGATTGCCCGTATTTAACCCCTCATCCATACCGAGGCAAGCGAAATGAACCGAGTTATGTGAAGCTAGTAGCAGAAGAAATTGCTGAAATTAAGAAGATTTCTTTAGAAGAAGTAGCCAAAGCAACAACTGACAATGCAAAGAAATTATTCGGCATAAACTGATAACGGATTTTGTCGATTGATTAGGTAGTTTGTCCCTTTTTTTCTCAATTCCAAAAAGTTCTACATTTCTTCGTCCGCACATAGGATAACGGTGTCGATAAGTCTCTCTTTTCTTTCTCTTGAAATTTTTGCATAATAGGAACTATGTTTGAGAGGGGAGCTGATTTTTTATCAAACGCCGAAAGAAAGTATGACTTTTTGGAGTTGACAGTTGTCAGTATTTGGTACCAAAGGGGCATGAATGTCTACTTATTCGTTTGAAATGGCGAATAAAGCCTTTCGACAGGTGTTATTCTTCTTGCCCATAATAGGAGCATGAGTTTTTACAGAGAAGGTAAAGAGTTGACAGCCGGCAAGATAGTCTATATAATCACTCCGAGAGAAAAGGAGGCGTTTTTCATCGTATTCGAAAACATGAAAAGCCTGTTTTCCAAGTCTTTGAGTAAAAAGAAATTGGCCATCATTTCTGGTAGTTTCATAGTCTTTGCAGCCGCCTTTGGCTTCTTACTATTTGAAACAACGAAAAAAACGGTAGCCATTACTGTAGACGGCCAAGAAAAAGTGATTAAAACACATGCAGCTACGATACAGGATCTATTCGATGATTTAGATATTTCTTTACGCTCAGAGGATTATGTGTTTCCTTCGGTAGACACAGAGGTGAAAAACAATTTAGCTATTGTTTGGACACCGGCAAAACAGGTTCAAATTGTCAAAGACAACGAGAAGAAAACGATTTGGACATTATCCAAAACAGTTGGAGAGCTTTTGAAAGAACAGGAGATTGCCATTACTGCTCATGATAAAGTTCAGCCAAAGCTCGAGGAAAAAATTAAAAGCAAACTGGAAATTAAAGTAGATAAAGCTTTTCCTTTAACGCTTGTAGATGGCGGGAAGGAGCAGCAAGTATGGTCAACTTCGACTACGGTCGCTGACTTTTTATCGCAGCAGGGCATTACAATAAGCAATTTAGACCGTATTGAACCGAAAGCAGAAGAGACAGTCAAAGTAAATGACATAATAAAAGTCATTCGAGTTGAAAAAGTCACCGATGTAGTGGAAGAACCAATTCAGTTCGCTGTCGTCACGAAGAAAGACAGCAATTTGGCCAAAGGAGCCGAAAAAGTCGTTAATCAAGGCAAAGCAGGCCTTGTAACGAAGGAGTATGAAGTTGTTTTAGAAAATGGCAAAGAAATCTCACGAAAGTTAATTAGTGAGAAGAAAGTAAAAGAAAAACAGGATAAGGTTGTGGCGGTTGGAACAAAAGCTGTCCAGCAAGTTGTTTCCAGAAGTGTGGATCAAAGCGGCGGCAAGGAGGTTTATGTCACATCCACGGCTTATACAGCAAGCTGTAATGGCTGTTCAGGGAAAACAGCGACGGGCCTCAACCTGCATGCAAATCCAAATGTAAGAGTGATCGCTGTAGATCCGAGAGTGATTCCACTAGGAACAAAAGTTTACGTTGAGGGCTACGGGTATGCTGTTGCAGCTGATACGGGTTCATCCATCAAAGGAAACAAAATTGATGTTTTCTTCGCGTCAAAAGCGGAAGCCTATCGTTGGGGCCGAAAAACCGTTAAAATAAGAATTCTAAATTAATTTCACACATTGCAGGGGATTAAATCCTCTGCATTTTTTCATTCATTTTTTCTTTCTCAGCTTTTTCATATATAATAAATATCATTATTTCCTGTTCACTAATATAGACGATTTACATTACAGAAATGTTTCAAGTTTTTATCAATTATTTTATTTTTTTAAGGTTCTTTTCGTAAAACTTTGTTGCTTTTTTATTACGTTTTTATATTAACAACTGAGTTGATTGGAGT
>NZ_JAHNZZ010000007.1:33366-44314 GCF_019039215.1 Bacillus sp. FJAT-29790 | reverse complement strand
TCCCGTCCCTCCCCGCGGAAAGCAAGTGCCCGCAGCGGAAATCAACGGGCAAATTTTGAAGGGTATTTAGAAAACAGCCTTTTTTTATTGTCTAGCTCCATAAGGAATGCTATGACAGCGGTTAACATCGCATTTCCGCTTTACTAAGGAGGACCTATGAAAATTAAAGAAATCATTGTGGTTGAAGGCAAGGATGATACGACTGCGATAAAAAGGGCATTAAATGCGGATACCATTGAAACAAATGGCTCAGCTATTAATCAAGAGACGATTGATAAAATAAAACTTGCCCAACAAACAAGAGGGGTCATTGTACTTACAGATCCGGATTTTCCAGGTCAGAAAATCCGCAATACGATTAAAGAGCAAGTTCCTGGGTGCAAGCATGCTTTTATTGAAAAAGAATATGCCATTCATAAGCACGGTAAAGGCGTAGGGGTAGAACATGCCTCCCCAGAAATCATTCGCATGGCTCTAAGAAACGCTCATATGATGCATGAGGTATTTAGTGAGCAAATTACTCAAGAGGACTTAATTACAGCGGGTCTAATTGGTGGGGATGGGGCAAGGGAGCGAAGAGAAAAGCTTGGAAAATTGCTGAAAATTGGATTTGCGAATGGAAAGCAGCTGCATAAAAGGCTCATGATGTTTCAGATTAGCAGGGAAGCCTTTGCTAATGCCGTTCAAGTAATCCTTCAGGAGGAAAATTAAAATGCAAAAAGATATTGCAACACCAGTGAGAACCCGTGCCATTCTTGAAAAGTATGGGTTTTCTTTTAAAAAAAGCTTAGGACAAAATTTTTTAATTGATACAAATATCCTCAGAAGAATCGTCGATCATGCAGAATTAACAGAGGATTCAGCTGCGATTGAAATCGGGCCGGGGATTGGTGCATTAACCGAGCAATTAGCTAAAAGAAGTAAAAAAGTGGTCGCATTTGAAATTGACCAGCGTTTACTGCCAATTTTAGAAGAAACGCTTGCTCCTTATCCAAACACGAAGATTATTCATGGGGATGTTTTAAAAGCAGATGTGCATGGGGTGGTAGAAAGGGAATTACAAGGCATGGAAGATATTATGGTTGTTGCCAATCTTCCTTATTACGTAACAACCCCAATTATTATGAAGCTCCTTGAGGAAAAACTGCCGATCAGAGGCATTGTCTGCATGCTGCAAAAAGAAGTAGCTGACCGGATATCAGCACATCCAGGCACGAAAGATTACGGATCCTTATCGATTGCAATTCAGTATTATACAGAGGCTGAAACGGTCATGATTGTACCGAAAACGGTATTTGTTCCGCAGCCAAATGTGGATTCGGCTGTGATTCGGCTGACGAAGCGGAAAGAACCTGCAGTATCGGTCCAAGACGAGAGTTTCTTTTTCCGGTTAATAAAGGCAAGCTTTGCTCAAAGACGGAAAACATTGCTCAATAATTTGACTAGCCATTTACCTGAGGGAAAACAAAAAAAGGAAGAAATTCTTTCGGCCCTAGAAGTGGCCGGCATTGAGCCTGGAAGAAGAGGAGAAACATTATCGATTGAAGAATTTGCCCGTCTAAGTGACAGCCTTTACCTTACCTTTTCGTAAGACCTGCACAAAGCGGGTCTTTTTTTTCTCATTAAAAGGCAAATGCACAATTTATAAATGAGTGCATAATTTATGAGAGGACCATTATTCGATTAGAAAAGGGCGGAGCAGCGTATTACTGAACAAGTATATTAAATTGGAAGTTTCTTCTGTTCGAACCAGATTGTGGCCGAAATTTGCTCCTGCGCCAAAGCGTATTCGAAGAAGTATTCTTCAGCTCGTTGCAAGGCAGCACGAAGTAACTTCGCTGAAGTTCAAATGAAGTGATTGAATTCAGCAGCCTAAGCTACGCTCACTTCGCTTTATTGTGTTGGTTTGGCGTAGAAACCTAAATAAATAATCCTTCATAGGAAATGGTGGCGTCAGAATGCCATATCCGTTTTGTATGGGCTAAAATGGAGTGAATGCAGTGAGCATAAACATCATGGATATTGTCGGGAGGGCTTCATACCATTGTGATATTGTGTTTCGAGTGATTGATATCAAGGAACAAAATGATCAGAAGATAGCCGTTTTATATGGTGAGGACATTCGTCTCATTGCAGATGCACCTATCGAAGATTTAATTGTCATCAGTCTGCCAGATAGAAATAAAATGGCTCAGGAGTTTCGTTCCAAGGAAGAACAATCGTATCAATTATTCCGTCAAGATGTCGATCTTTTAAAGCAGAAGCAAGAGTATGAAGTAACAGATGGATACAGCAAACCTTTTAACTATTTTCAGATGCCTGGGAAGGTTCTTCATTTAGATGGCGATCCGGCTTATTTGAAAAAGTGCCTAACCTTATACGAGAAAATAGGCGTCCCTGTCACAGGCATCCACTGCCATGAAAAGGAAATGCCAATTAAGATTGGCCAGCTTATCGATTATTATCGACCTGATATTTTGGTGTGTACAGGTCATGATGCGTATTCAAAGGCAAAAGGGAAAAAAACGGATCTTAATGCGTATAGGCATTCCAAGCATTTTGTGCAAACTGTTATAGAGGCAAGGAAAAGAATCCCCCATTTAGATCAGCTTGTTATATTCGCTGGGGCATGCCAATCCCATTTTGAATCGATCATTCATGCTGGAGCCAATTTTGCTAGTTCTCCTTACAGAGTAAACATACATGCACTTGATCCTGTTTATATTGTATCTAAAGTCAGCTTTACCCCATTTATGGAGCGAATCAATGTTTGGGATGTTTTAAGAAACACTTTAACTGGAGAAAAAGGGTTGGGCGGAATCGAAACAAAAGGAGTGTTAAGAACAGGAATGCCTTTTAACAGAGAACAGCATATTGATTCCTGATGTAAAACCGTTTGTTGTATAGAACGGTTTACTTTTTTGTATAAACGGAATTCCCCCCATAAATAGTGGTGTTAGGCGGAAAATGAACATTGCAGAATGCATACATATTCTATTACATATACGGACAACCTAAAAATGTAGAAAAATAAAAGAAATTGTGGAAGAAAATATATTGACAACCTTTTTTAAAGACTGTTATAATTTATATTTTTATTTGACTCTGTTATGTCAGTGTGATATACTTTACATAGTGAGGTGGACCGAATGGCAAAAACATTATTGGATATCAAAAAGGCTCTTGATTCAAACCTTGGGAAAAGACTTTTACTCAAGGCGAATGGCGGACGCAGAAAGACAATTGAGCGTTCAGGTGTTTTAGCGGAAACATACCCTTCCGTATTTGTCATCGAACTAGATCAGGAAGAAAATGCGTTTGAACGTGTATCATACAGCTATGCAGATGTTTTAACAGAAACGGTTCAAATTACATTCTATGAAGATACATCAGGACAAGTTGCTTTAAGTTAATATATAATATTTTTTTTGCAGAAGGGTGGCGAATGAATGTTCGCTGCCCTTTTGTTTTGCTTTTTTGCAGAAAAGTAATATGAGTTGCCACATACTATGAGGGATTATTTAGATTTCTAAACAAAACCAACACAATAAGGCGGTGTGAGCAGAGCCAAGCTTCGCTGTATTATTAAATTTAACTTGTCTATCTTCAAATAGAATTATCTAATACAATTTGTATAGCGTCGCTCTGCCCCTTTTCCCTTAGGATAAATAAGGTTCACATGAATAGTCAAAACGTGTTTCATACTATTAATACCGCAGTGTAAAAGGAGATGTTAATCATGGGCAGAAGAAGAGGCGTTATGTCAGAAGGCTTTAAAGAGGAACTAGCAAAGGAGCTCGGCTTTTATAATGTCGTCCAAAAAGAGGGATGGGGCGGTATTACAGCTAGTAATGCTGGTAACATGGTTAAACGAGCTGTTGAAATCGCACAGCGTAATCTCCAGAATAACCGCTAAGTAATAATTTGCGGAGGGATTTATCGCCCGTTAATCAGCTAAGCCCTTACAAATTTTTCAACTGCTGCTTATTATGTATTCAGCACTGGCCAAAATTGATTAATAACAAAATGGATTCACTGCGACATGCCGGGGCTATAGCTCCGGCATTTTTTGCTTTTATTTAAGGCTCTTCATCTAACCAAAAGCAACAATCTATGTGCAAACAGCATGAAATAAAAAAATATCCTGAAGAAAGTCAGATCAAGAGGTCTTAGTTTTATTGTTTTGTGGTAAAATAGGACAAAAAATGGAGATGTTGAAAAGTAGGTGAAAATGTTGAAGCTTTTAGTAAAGGCGCCAGCTAAAATCAATTTATCATTAGATGTATTACATAAACGCGAAGATGGCTATCATGAAGTTGAAATGATTATGACAACCATTGATTTGGCAGATCGCCTCGAATTAACTTTATTAGAACAGGATAAAATCAAAATCATCTCCCATAATCGCTTTGTCCCGGATGATCAGCGTAATCTTGCTTATCAGGCTGCTCTGCTGTTGAAAGAGCGCTTTCATGTGAAAAAGGGTGTAGCAATTACAATCGAGAAAACTATTCCCGTTGCAGCAGGCCTAGCAGGAGGCAGCAGTGATGCAGCTGCGGCACTTAGAGGTTTAAACAAACTATGGGAACTAGGATTAACGATGGATGAACTTGCCGAAATTGGATCAGAGATCGGTTCAGATGTCTCGTTTTGCGTTTATGGTGGGACAGCGCTAGCTAAGGGAAGAGGAGAAGTAATTACAGAACTTCCGGCCCCGCCAACCTGTTGGGTTATTTTGGCGAAGCCATTTATAGGTGTATCAACGGCGGACGTTTATCGTAAGCTCAATTTAACTGGGGTAAATCATCCGGAAATAAATAAAATGATATGCGCGATTGAAAATGGTAATTATGAAAAGGTTTGCGGTCATGTTGGAAATGTTCTGGAAGAGGTCACCTTCCCTTTACATCCTGAGGTTGCCCAAATCAAAGACCAAATGAAGCGATTTGGAGCCGATGCTGTATTAATGAGCGGCAGCGGACCAACTGTTTTTGGACTTGTGCGCCATGATTCAAGAATGCAGCGGATTTATAACGGTCTTAGAGGTTTTTGTGATCAAGTATTTGCTGTCAGAATACTTGGTGAAAGACATAAACTTGATTAAACCCGGATATTAATGATATATTATCGGTAAAATATTCGGTTTTAACTTTATTCAGCAGAAGTCTCTAAACGATATAAGAAGCGAGATGAATGCAAATAGGTATTCAATACAGTGGGGGCCCCACAGCTGAATAAAGTTAAGCCTCCGGCGGATGCTTTAGATTTTTTAAAGGAATTTATCGAACAAGCTAAGGTAAAAAATCTGGGCGCAAATACGCCAAGGCGAATTTGATTTGGGGGATCCTATGATGAAATTTCGGCGAAGTGAACGTTTAATAGATATGACAAATTATTTATTAGAACATCCGCGTCAACTGGTTTCCTTAACCTTTTTTTCGGAAAGATACGGCTCAGCCAAATCATCGATAAGTGAGGATTTGGCGATTATTAAGGAAACCTTTGAGCAGAGGGGAATTGGGACATTACAAACAGTGGCTGGCGCCGCTGGCGGGGTAAGGTATCATGTCAGGGTGCCAGATACAGATGCATTGCCATTTATCGGAGAACTATGTGAGCTAATTGCCAATCCGGAAAGACTATTGCCCGGCGGATATTTATATATGACAGATATATTGGGCGATCCTTCCATTGTTCAGCGCGTCGGCCGCGTATTCGCCTCCGCCTATGCGAATACGCCGATTGATGTAGTAATGACTGTAGCCACGAAAGGGATCCCTCTAGCTTATGCTGTTGCAAACTACTTGAATGTTCCGGTTGTCATTGTCAGAAGAGATAGCAAAGTGACAGAGGGGTCGACAGTAAGCATTAATTACGTTTCCGGCTCTACGAAGAGAATTCAAACGATGCTCCTTTCTAAGAGAAGTCTTGAAGAGGGATCAAACGTTTTGATCGTCGATGACTTCATGAAAGCGGGCGGAACAGTCAATGGGATGGTCAGCATGCTTGAAGAATTTAAAGCCCATGTTGCAGGGATTGCAGTTCTAGTTGAAGCCGAGAAGGCTGAGGAGCGGCTTGTTGATGAATATTTATCGCTTGTCAGGCTCTCTGATGTAGATGTAAAAGACAGAAAGATTAAAGTGAGCGAAGGGAATTATTTTAAAAAATAGGCTGTTTTCGTAAAGTTTGTTGTTTTTATAATGTGATTTTTATTTAATAATCTGAGTTGATTGGAGCGGAGGGCAAGTGCCCGCAGCGGAAATCAACGGGCAAACTTTGAAGGCTAAAAACAACAATATATGCGAAAAGAGTCTTAAAATAAATAATATCTATTTGGGGGAATTATCATGAAAATCATTCAAACAAATCAGGCTCCAGCTGCAATTGGCCCATATTCACAGGGAATCATAGTGAACAATATGTTTTACAGTTCCGGACAAATCCCGCTAACCGCAGAAGGCACTGTGCTTGAAGGCGATGTAAAAGCACAAACCCATCAAGTTTTTAAAAACCTTCAGGCTTTACTTGAGGAAGCTGGTGCCTCATTGAATACCGTTGTTAAGGCGACAGTGTTTATTAAAAACATGGATGAATTCGCTGCAATCAATGAAGTATATGGGGAATACTTCCATACCCATAAGCCAGCTCGTTCCTGTGTAGAAGTAGCCCGACTGCCGAAAGACGTTTTGGTGGAAATAGAAGTAATTGCGCTCGTAAATTAAATCGCAGCTTTTCTTATAGGGAATTTCACCGCGCTTGATCTAGAAATAAAGCCATTTGAAAAACAAATCCGTTTATTTACGGGTTTGTTTTTTTATTGGGCCTTTTACATCATTCAGATGTATATTATCTCGAAAAACAAGTAATAATGATTGTGGAGATAAGAGGAAAGACATAACTTTAATCATTAGACCAAAAGATTCTAAAAATTTTTTCCATTTAAAGAAGGAGAAACGGAAAAAGTGTGGAATTCATTTAAGTAGATTTGTATCTTCTAGCAAAGGTGGTGAACATGATGGAAGTAACTGACGTAAGATTACGCCGCGTTAATACAGATGGCCGTATGCGGGCTATCGCATCCATTACTTTGGATCATGAATTTGTTGTTCACGATATTCGTGTAATAGATGGTAATAATGGTCTATTCGTTGCAATGCCTAGTAAACGCACTCCCGATGGAGAGTTTAGGGATATTGCTCACCCGATTAACTCAGGAACTCGTGGCAAAATTCAGGAGGCTGTATTAACAGAGTACCACCGGTTAGGTGAATTAGAAGTTGAATTTGAAGAAGCTGGAGCTTCCTAAATTATACACAGCAAGGGCCTACTTCATAGTAAGGCTCTTTTTATTAGGCTGTTTTCGTAAACTTATGTCCTCAAATCATTTCCTCGAATTTACGCTTTTAAAACTATCTAGTAAAAAACAATTTAATCTACGGGTTAAACAAAAATATGTACTTTTCCAACATTCCTTGAAAAAAACGTGTATTTAAGATATATTTTTAATGGATAAAAAGGTAATAAGATAAAAAGGGCGAGGGCGGCGCTTGTTTTCCTTACACCGTCTGATTATGTAGGTTGATTCGGTAAACAGCCTCCTTACAAGGTTTGGCATTAATACTATATATTTTTTGAAATGAGGCCTGTCAATGTCTAAACGTTATGCGGTTATTTTAGCCGCGGGCCAGGGGACGAGAATGAAGTCTAAACTTTATAAAGTCCTTCATCCTGTGTGCGGGAAGCCGATGGTTCAACATGTGGTTGATCAAGTTTCAAAGCTTAATATAAATGAAATGGTTACGATCATTGGCCATGGTGCAGAGAAAGTAAAAGCCCAGCTTGGCGAAAGCAGCAAGTACGCCATACAGGAGGCTCAGCTTGGAACCGCTCATGCCGTAACAATGGCAAAGGAAATGCTTGATGGAAAAGATGGTTTAACGATTGTTGTATGTGGCGATACACCGCTTATTAGACATGAAACAATGGAAGCACTTTTTAAACACCATGAAGAAGCTAATGCGAAGGCAACCATCCTGACAGCGTGGACAGAAAACCCTGCTGGATATGGCCGTGTCGTACGAAATGAAAATGGGCATGTCGAAAAAATAGTCGAGCATAAGGACGCCACAGATGAGGAACGGATGATTTGCGAAATTAATACCGGAACTTATTGTTTTGATAATAAAGCCTTGTTCGAGGCACTAAAACGAGTGACAAATGATAATGTACAAGGTGAATACTATTTGCCCGACGTCATCGAGATTTTAAAAAACGAAGGGGAAATTGTCACAGCTTATCAAACAGCAGAATTTGAAGAGACACTCGGCGTGAATGATCGTGTGGCCCTCTCTGATGCAGAACGATATATGAAAAAGCGAATTAATGAATTCCACATGCGAAATGGCGTTACGATCGTCGATCCGCTGAATACTTATATTGGTGCAGATGTTACAATTGGTATGGATACGATTCTGCATCCGGGAACGATGCTTTCCGGTCATACGGTAATTGGATCAGATTGTGTCATCGGCCCGAACAGTGAAATAGTGAACTGTATGATTGGGGAACGCTCCATTATTCGTCAATCTGCTGCTCATGACAGCCAAATTGGTTCGAATGTTCATATCGGCCCGTTTGCCCATATTCGTCCAAAGTCGGATATACACGATGATGTAAAAATAGGCAATTTTGTTGAAGTGAAAAAGGCTGTTTTTGGGAAGGGAAGTAAAGCTTCTCATCTTAGTTATATCGGAGACGCAGAGGTTGGTCGCGATGTCAATATCGGGTGCGGTACGATCACCGTTAATTATGACGGGAAAAATAAATTCCTGACAAAAATAGAAGATGGTGTTTTTGTTGGCTGTAATTCCAACCTTGTGGCTCCTGTTACGATAGGCAAGGACTCTTATATTGCTGCAGGTTCAACAATTACAGAGGATGTACCAGGGGAAGCCCTCTCAATTGCAAGAGCGCGTCAAGTGAATAAGGAAAATTACGTAAATAACTTAAATAAAAAGAAGAAATAAAGCGATGGAGGCACAGTATGTCGAAACATTATAAAGATCCAAAATTAAAGGTTTTCAGTCTCAACTCAAACCGTGACTTAGCCATTGAAATTGCAAATGTGATTGGTGTCGAGTTAGGAAAGAGTTCTGTCATCCGTTTCAGTGATGGAGAAATCCAAATCAATATCGAAGAAAGTATTCGCGGATGTGATGTATTCGTTATTCAGTCTACAAGCTCCCCTGTTAATGAACATTTAATGGAACTTTTAATTATGATTGATGCTTTAAAACGTGCTTCTGCGAAGACCATCAATATTGTGATTCCGTATTATGGATATGCACGTCAGGATCGTAAGGCAAGAGCACGTGAGCCAATCACAGCTAAGTTAACAGCAGACTTGCTTGAGACTGCTGGAGCAACTCGCGCAATTACACTTGACTTGCATGCTCCTCAAATTCAAGGATTCTTCGACATGCCAATTGATCACTTAATGGGTGTGCCAATCCTTTCTGATTACTTTAAAAATAAAGCGATGAATGGTGATATCGTCATTGTATCTCCTGATCATGGCGGTGTAACGCGTGCCCGTAGGATGGCAGAGCGTCTAAAAGCGCCGATTGCTATTATTGATAAACGTCGTCCGAAACCAAATGTAGCGGAAATTATGAATATCGTCGGGCATATTGAAGGAAAAGTGGCCATTTTAATTGATGACATCATCGATACAGCCGGAACCATTACACTTGCTGCAAATGCGCTTGTTGAACATGGTGCATCTGAAGTATACGCATGCTGTACACATCCTGTTTTATCAGGGCCAGCAATCGAAAGAATCCAAAATTCTAAGATTAAGGAATTAGTTGTGACGAATTCAATTGCTCTCCCGGAAGAAAAGAAAGCTGATAAAATTGTACAGCTCTCTGTCGCACCTCTATTGGGCGAAGCGATTATTCGTGTGCATGAGGAGCAATCTGTCAGCACGCTGTTTGATTAATCATGTTTAACATTTAATATTTATTGTTATAGACAGGCTCGCTTAATCGTGAGCCTGTCTTTATTTTCTCAAAAATGTTATAGTTAATATTGTTAGAAGGTTTAGACTCCCCACATTTAGGGCATTTTTTATAGAGAGTCTATGTTTGATGTAATAAAGAAAGGGGACCTACTTATGACAACAGTTTTACAAGCAAAGGAAAGAAAAGAATTCCGTGGCTCGGCTTTAACGCAGATTCGACAAGAAGGGAATATTCCCGCTGTGGTCTATGGAGCAAAACTTGAAAGTCAATCGATTTATTTCAATGAAAAGGATTTCACGAAGGTTATCCGTCAAGTTGGCCGGAATGGCGTCATTTCTTTAGATCTAGGCGGCAAGAAGCACAACGTCGTATTAAGTGACTATCAGGCAAATCCGCTGAAAAATGAGATCATTCATGTTGATTTTCATGCAGTCGATATGACACAAGATATTACCGCTCATGTACGAATCGTTCTTACTGGGGATGCACAAGGAGTGAAGGATGGCGGTGTCATGCAGCAGTCGTTGCACGAGGTTTCCGTTACTGCTACACCGGATAATATCCCACAATCTGTTGAGATTGATGTAACTAGCCTTCAGGTTAACGAAACGTTAACAATTGGAGATATTAAATCCAACCGCAGCTATGAGATTAATCATGAAGAAGAAGAGGTCATTGCATCTATCCTTCCTCCGAGACAGGAAGAAGAAATTAACAGCGGCGAACAGCAGGCTGGCGGACATCCTGAAAATGAAGAAGGAAGAGAAACAAAGGCTTAAAATATAGAAGCTAAATAGAAGAGTTCCTTGCAGGGAGTAAGGGGCTGACCCGAAAAAATATTGGTCAGCCCTATTTTTACGTTTGATACTTGCACTTTTCTTAAGGCTGTTTTTGTAAAGTTTGTTGCTTTTATAATGTGATTTTTC
>NZ_JAHNZZ010000007.1:16660-33187 GCF_019039215.1 Bacillus sp. FJAT-29790 | reverse complement strand
GTGCCCGCAGCGGAAATCAACGGGCAAACTTTGAAGGCTAAAACAACAATATATGCGAAAACGCCTTTTCTAAAATAGGGGTGAGAAAATGAAACTTATTGTAGGGTTAGGGAATCCAGGCAAGCAATATGATAAAACAAGACATAATATTGGTTTTGAGGTGATTGATGCACTTTCTGAAAGATTAAATATTCCGCTAAATCAAGCTAAATTCCAAGGGATTTATGGTGTTGGTCATGTGCAGGGTGAAAAAGTTTATTTATTAAAACCACTTACATATATGAACTTATCAGGAGAGTCTATTGCGGCGCTCATGGACTATTTTCAAATCGAAGAGGATGAGATTGTCGTCATTTACGATGATTTGGATTTGCCTGTTGGAAAAGTTCGACTTCGGCAAAAAGGCAGTGCAGGCGGACATAATGGGATTAAGTCAACGATAGCCCATCTTGGTACCCAAGAATTTAATAGGGTCAGGGTAGGCATCGACCGGCCTCCAAGCGGGATGAAGGTGCCGGACTATGTTTTGGGGCGTTTTTCAAAAGAAGAGCAAGAAATGATGGGCGAGGTTGTTCATAGGTGTGCGAACGCATGCGAGGATTGGATTTCAAAACCATTTTTGCAAATCATGAATGAGTATAATCAATAATTTTTCATATTCTTCGGTCTTAATCATAGGATAGTGTATTAGTCTAGATGTGAATTGGAGGCAATCGGCGATTTACTGGTTGCCACTATTGTACCGGAATCATTATTATAACTAATCTAGATGAATAGGTTTCTCCAGAAGTGTTCATACTAATTCTATTGAACTTTCCCAGGGAGGGACAGGCGTGGCTATTCATTATCATTGCCGTCATTGCGGAGTAAAAATTGGTACGATTGAAAATACAATGCTACACACGGAGCAGCTAGGGTTCCATACATTAAATGATGCAGAACGTCAGGAAATGATATCCTATGATCAATTTGGTGATCTTCAAGTAAAAGCAATATGCGAGGATTGCCATGAGTTGCTCGAGCGAAATCCCGATTATCACCAGCATGATTTTCTGATTCAATAACAGGCTTTGGACCGTCATCCAAAGCATTTTTCTATTTCTTAGTCCATGTTAAATGAATAGACTAGATAATTACTTAGTGATCCTGGAATTTTGTACGTTCTGTAAGTTGAAGCTAGACAGTTTGAGAGGAGGGCAGCCATGTTAGGACTTAAACGTATAATCAGTCAGCAAGATGATGTCAGGTCTGTCTTGTCTGGGATAGAAGAGGGATTAAAGGAACAGCTTATATCGGGTTTATCCGGTTCGGCACGCACGCTATTTCTAGCCTCTGTTTACGAGCAGGCTCGAAAACCGATCCTGATCGTTACCCACAATCTTCTGCAAGCACAAAAGCTATATGATGATATTGTTCATTTGGCTGGGGAATCGGAAGTGTATTTATACCCGGCAAATGAGCTAATTGCGGCGGAAATCAGTATTGCCAGTCCGGAATTAAAGGCGCAGCGTATTGAGGTATTAAATTATTGGAGCAAAAGTAAAAATGGAATCCTGATTGCTCCAATGGCTGGGCTCCGAAAGATCCTTCCGCCGGCATCCCTTTGGAGGGATTGTCAATTAACTTTAAAAATCGGCGATGAATTGCTTGAAGAAGGATTAATGAGATTTGTCCAAATGGGCTACTCACGAGTTGGGATGGTATCATCCCCAGGGGAATTCAGTGTTAGAGGCGGAATTATTGATATATACCCATTAACGGAAACAGATCCTGTCCGGATTGAACTATTTGATACGGAGGTTGACTCGATCCGTACTTTTTCATTGGAAGATCAGCGATCAAAAGGGAAGCTATCTGAAGTTACCATTGGACCGGCGACAGAATATCCTTTAGAAGCTGAGCATTTTAATAAAATGATTGAGAAAATTGAATCAGGTCTAGGATCTAGTCTGAAAAAATTAAAGAATGACAAAGCGAAAGCGCTGCTTGCTCAAAATATTGGCTTTGAGCTTGAGCAATTAAAAATGGGCAATAAACCAGATCAATTATTCAAATATCTTTCCTTAGCATATGGCGAAGGAAGTAGTTTAATAGATTATCTTCCTAATAACGCACTTATTTTTATTGACGAAATCAGCAGAGTCCAAGAAATGAATGATTCCCTGGAAAAGGAAGAGGCTGAATGGTACACAAACCTATTGGGCGAGGGGCAAATTATTCACGATGTGAAGATATCCCATCATTTACGGGGGGTTATTCAAAAAAGGAAACAGCCGATTATTTATATGTCGTTATTCCTTAGGCATGTGCCGAATACGAATCCGGAAAATATTATTAATGTTTCCTGTAAACAAATGCAGAACTTCCACGGTCAAATGAATGTGTTAAAAGGTGAGCTTGAACGATGGAAAAAGGGAAATTACACAGTTATATTATTAGGGCCTGATGAAGAGCGGGTAAAGAAACTGCAGAGGGTATTAGAAGACTATGAAATCGAAACATCATTTATCGATGAGAAACAGTCACTTCTCATTGGCAGGGTTCAAATTTCGGAAGGAAATCTTCATACGGGTTTTGAGCTGCCAAGCCAAAAGCTCGCTGTTATTACGGAAGAGGAGCTCTTTAATAAAAGAACAAAAAAGAAATCTCGTCGCCAAAATTTATCGAATGCGGAACGGATTAAAAGTTACTCAGAACTTAAAATCGGGGACTATGTTGTACATGTTAATCATGGGATCGGGAAATATCTAGGGATTGAAACACTTGAAATCAATGGACTTCATAAGGATTATCTTCATATACGCTATCAAGGTAGTGATAAGCTCTATGTGCCAGTCGAGCAAATTGATCTTGTGCAAAAGTTTGTTGGATCGGAAGCGAAGGAGCCTAAAATATATAAATTAGGCGGGAATGATTGGAAAAGGGTTAAGAAAAAGGTTGAATCCTCTGTTCAAGATATTGCCGATGATTTAATTAAGCTTTATGCAGAAAGAGAAGCTTCAAAAGGTTATGCTTTTAGCCCGGATGGAGAGATGCAACGGGATTTCGAAGCGGCTTTTGCCTATCAGGAGACAGAGGATCAACTTCGGTCGATTCATGAAATCAAAAGAGATATGGAAAGAGAACGCCCAATGGATCGCTTGCTTTGCGGAGATGTTGGCTATGGAAAAACAGAAGTAGCCATTCGATCCGCCTTTAAGGCAATTGCGGACGGAAAACAGGTTGCCATTCTTGTGCCGACGACAATCCTTGCACAGCAGCATTACGAAACAATGAAGGATCGTTTTCAAGATTATCCGATTGAAGTTGGACTGCTCAGCAGGTTCAGAACAAGGAAACAGCAGATAGAAACAATTAAAGGGCTGAAAGCAGGGACGATTGATGTCGTTGTCGGAACCCATCGTATTTTATCAAAAGACATTGTATACCGTGATTTAGGGCTCCTGATTGTGGATGAGGAGCAGCGCTTTGGTGTTACACATAAAGAAAAGATAAAACAGTTGAAAACGAATGTAGATGTGTTAACACTTACCGCTACGCCGATTCCGAGGACGCTGCATATGTCAATGTTAGGTGTCCGCGATTTATCGGTTATTGAGACGCCTCCTGAAAATCGCTTTCCGATTCAAACATATGTCATGGAATATAACGGCGGGATCGTTCGCGAGGCAATAGAAAGGGAACTGGCACGCGATGGCCAAGTATACTTCCTATATAACAGGGTGGAAGATATCGAACGAAAAACAGAGGAAATATCTATGCTTGTCCCTGACGCTAGGGTTGCATATGCCCACGGGCAAATGTCGGAAAATGAATTAGAATCTGTCATGTTAAGTTTTCTTGCAGGAGAGTTTGACGTTCTTGTGAGTACAACAATTATTGAGACAGGCGTAGACATCCCGAACGTCAATACACTAATCGTTCATGATGCGGATAAAATGGGCCTTTCACAGCTTTATCAGTTAAGAGGAAGGGTTGGCCGTTCCAACCGGGTGGCGTATGCCTATTTCACGTATCGAAAAGATAAAGTATTAACAGAGGTGGCCGAAAAAAGGCTTCAAGCAATAAAAGAATTTACTGAGTTAGGGTCTGGTTTTAAAATCGCGATGCGAGATTTAACAATCAGGGGCGCAGGAAACTTATTAGGGGCAGAACAGCATGGTTTCATCGATTCGGTCGGTTTTGATTTATATTCCCAAATGTTAAAAGAAGCAATCGAGGACCGAAAGGGGAATATTAATCAAGCAGATAAGCAAAGAATAGAAGTTGACCTTGAGGTAGATGCCTATATTCCTGATGCCTATATTTCTGACGGCCACCAAAAGATTGAAATGTATAAACGTTTCCGCGGGGCCTCCAGTTTAGAGGACATTGAGGAATTAAATGAAGAAATGCTGGATCGCTTTGGTGAATATCCGGGGGAAGTCTCTTATTTATTCCAAATGACGGAGATGAAGGTTCACGGGGAACTTGCTGGGATTGAGATCATTAAGCAAACGAAAAACGAAGTCTTAATTCTATTGTCTGAACAAGCCAGTGAGGGAATTGACGGTCAGAAGATCTTCAAAATTACAAGTAAATATGGGCGTGTCGTCGGTCTCGGGATGGACGGCAAAAAACTAAAGGCTGTTCTTCATATAAAAGGAATTAAAACAAATGAGTGGCTGAATATGGCTTTTGAAATTGTTCAAGGGATATATGAATCAAGGAAAGAGCAACTAGGTCAAACATTGTAATGAACTTTTGCAGAAATAGGAATATCTCGCTTTTTGGTATTCTATTCCATTTTTGCCATCAATTACATCGATGAGAAATAATATTTGAATGTGTATAGAACTTTCCAGATGAAAGATACTAAGTTCAAACATGGCGATGCATTCAATTTCTCCCAGTAAGGTGCATAGTCAAATGTTAATAAATCATCAGATGAAAGTGAGGCAACATTGGATGAAAGCAACTGGTATTGTTCGTCGAATCGATGATTTGGGCCGTGTGGTTATTCCGAAGGAAATCCGCAGAACATTGCGGATTCGTGAAGGAGACCCGCTAGAAATTTTTGTGGATCGTGATGGGGAAGTTATTCTAAAGAAATATTCACCAATAAGTGAGCTTAGCGATTTTGCAAAGGAATATGCAGAAGCTTTATATGACAGTCTGGGGAATCCTGTGTTAATATGTGACAGAGATACTTATATTGCCGTTGCTGGCGTTTCCAAAAAAGACTATTTAAACAAAAATATTAGTGACTTAGTTGAAAAAGCGATGGAAGAACGCAATTCGGTTATCATGAATCAAGCAGGTGAAATTTCCCTAATTGATGGGAACACAGAGCCTGCCTCCGCTTATACAATCGGTCCAATTATTGCGAATGGGGACCCGATCGGCGCTGTCATTATTTTTGCAAAAGAGGATTCTCTAGGAGATGTTGAACAAAAGGCAGTTGAAACAGCCGCAAGCTTCCTAGCGAGGCAAATGGAATCGTAAAGAACGGCAAGGCAACACTGCTACCCCGTTCAAAAACTTTTCATATCTGGACAAGAAATGAATATTTTCTGAAAGGGGTAGCGGAATGCTGCCTTTTTTCGTGGGGAAAAGGAAGGATCTGGTTTAGTATCGCACTAATGTCCAATTTTCTAATTTTGAAGTCCTTTCTAAGGTGGATAATAGTCGAACTGTGCTCCTGTGCCATAGCAGATTTGAGGAAGTGTTGTTCAGCTCGTCTTATTGCAGCACGAAGTATTTTCGGGGACGTTATCCATGAAGTGATTGAAGTCAGCTGCCATGCTATAATACTGTCGAACATGAAAGAGCTCGATAAAGTCCAGATCTTTGGAAGGAGAAGGCAATGGAGCGTGAGAAACATCCGGGCGATTTGTTTAAAGGGGCATTTATTTTAACAATTGCCGCCCTTTTTATAAAAATTTTAAGTGCTGTTTACCGCGTCCCCTTTCAAAATATTGTCGGGGATGTTGGATTTTATATCTATCAGCAGGTTTATCCTTTTTATGGGGTTGCCTTAGTGTTATCTACATATGGGTTTCCAGTTGTCATTTCGAAGCTTTACGCGGAACAAGTTTTTTTAAAAGGAAAGAATGGGATACAAAATTTATTTGTGGTCTCTGCTTTTATATTAATTATCTTAGGTTTTACGGGCTTTGCGATCCTTTTTTGGGGTGCGGATTGGCTGGCAGCGCAAATGGATGATCCGCAGCTTGCCATTTTGCTAAGAGTAGTATCGATTGTCTTTCTCCTATTTCCAATCGTATCTTTGCTCAGAGGTTATTTTCAAGGAAAAGGCAACATGGTTCCCACTGCTGTTTCACAAGTTTTTGAACAGCTATTCAGAGTATTAACGATCTTCCTCGCGGCATGGCTGCTGACAAAAAAGGGACATTCCTTGTACATCGTAGGCGGAGGGGCCGTTTTTGGCGCGGTGACTGGCGGAATCGTGGCTGTCGTCATTTTAATTACATTTTTATGGATGAAAAGAAAAAAGACCCCTTTAAAGATATGTTTGGATTTCAAAGAGGGAAAAAAAATAGCCAAAGCCTTGATCATCCAAGGATTTGCTGTCTGTGTAAGCAGCTTGCTTCTGATCTTTATCCAAATGGCTGATTCATTAAATTTGTATTCCCTGCTCGTAACTTCAGGTTTCAATAGCCTAGAAGCAAAAGAACTAAAAGGAATCTATGATCGGGGCCAGCCCTTAATTCAGTTGGGGATCGTTGTTGCTACCTCGATGTCTTTATCACTAGTTCCGTTAATTACAAGTGAAAAAGCGACAGGAAAAACTGAATTTCTACATGATAAAATCCGCGTTGCCCTCCAAATAGGCATTTTCGTTGGAGTTGCTGCTACAGTCGGGTTATGGAATATTATCAAACCAACAAATGTAATGCTATTTGAAAATAGCAATGGATCTGCTGTTTTGTCCGTGTTAAGTATTTTAATTTTGCTAAGCTCGGTTATTATTACGACTACTGCAGTTCTTCAAGGTTTAGGGCTGATCCTTTTCCCTGCCTTTGTCATTCTTTGCGGTTTTGGGATGAAATATATGATGAATATTCTCCTTGTTCCAATGTACGGAACAATGGGCGCAGCGGTCGCGTCATGCATCACATTATGTTTGATTATGCTGATTTTGCTGTTCAAGCTTGGGCTGTATTTGAAAATATCTATAATGAACATCCGCTTTTTGGCGGTAATTTGTATGGCAGCCCTGTTTATGGCCATTGCTTTGAAAACTTATTTGCATTTGACCGGCTTTTTAGCAGGAGGGGGCCACGATCGTTTATTCGCAGGTTTTCAGGCACTAAGTGCTGTTTTGATTGGTGGTTTTTCTTATTTGTGGATCGTATTAAAAGGAAATATATTTAAAGAGGAAGAACTCGCCATGCTTCCTTTTGGAAGCAAATTATCGTTATTGCTGCCAAAAAAGAATAGGAGTTGGAAAATTAAATGAAAAAAGTAAATATTATTGGGCTGGGCGCAGGTGATCTCGAACAGCTTCCACTTGGTGTTTATCGTGCGCTGAAAAATGCTTCTCACCTTTTTCTAAGAACAAAAGAGCATCCTGCTGTGAAAGAGTTAGAAATAGAAGGACTGGCATATACATCGTTTGATAGCATCTATGAAAAACATGAACAATTCGAGGAAGTTTATGAAGAAATTTGCGCATATTTGCTAGAGGCTTCTTCACAGGAAGAAGTTACATATGCTGTACCAGGCCATCCACTTGTTGCTGAACGCACTGTGCAGATTTTGCTCCAAAGAGGGCCTGAACAGGGAATAACGATCGAAATCGGTGGGGGACAAAGTTTTCTAGATGCACTATTTCAAGCTTTAAAAATTGATCCGATTGAGGGATTCCAGCTTCTTGATGGCACTGAGCTGAAAAAGGATGAAATCAAAATTAAGCAGCATATGATTATTGGACAGGTTTATGATCAATTTGTAGCTTCGGAAGTAAAGCTTACCCTCATGGAAATCCTCCCATATGATTATGACGTGTATATTGTCACTGCTGCGGGCAGCAAGGAAGAGCGGATTCGAAAGGTTCCGTTATTTGAGCTTGATCGTGAAGTAGAGTTAAATAATCTTACTTCTGTCTATGTGCCGCCAGTATCCGATGCTGCACTTTTATATAAAGACTTTTCCAAACTGCGGCAAATTATTGCTGAGCTGCGAGGCCCAAATGGCTGCCCTTGGGATAAGAAACAAACACACGAGTCATTAAAAAAATATTTAATTGAAGAAGCATATGAGCTCATTGAAGCGATTAATGAGGAAGACATTGACCATATGATTGAGGAGCTCGGAGACGTTCTTCTTCAAGTACTGCTTCATGCACAAATTGGTGAAGATGATGGCTTTTTCTCGATAGAAGATGTCATTGAAGGACTATCCGAGAAGATGATTCGCCGTCATCCGCATGTGTTTGGTAATTCAACAGCTGAAACAGAAGCTGAGGTATTGAAAAATTGGCAAGAAATTAAGAACGAAGAAAAGGGAGCCCCCTTAGATGATAAATCTCTTCTTGATGGAGTAGGCAAATCCCTCCCTAATTTAATGGCGGCGACTGAAATCCAAAAGAAAGCGGCGAAAGTAGGCTTTGATTGGAAGGAAGTTGGGCCTGCTTTGGAGAAAGTAAAAGAAGAGATCCGTGAATTTGAAATCGAGGCGGAAAGAAATAGCGACAAAATGACAAATGAGTTTGGCGATATTCTCTTTGCTTTTGTCAATATTGCCCGTTTTTATGACATTAATGCGGAAGAAGCTCTTTTCCAAACAAACCAAAAGTTCAAACGCCGTTTTTCATACGTGGAAAAAAAGGTAAAGGAAAGCGGAAAGGAATTTGCAGACTACCAATTAGAGCAACTAGATCAATTTTGGGACGAAGCGAAAGAAAAGGGATATTAATCGCAGATTAACGGGCAGTAAGCCCCCCACTGATGTAAGTTTCACTTTATGAAAGGAAGTGCTCGGGATGAGACTAGATAAATTTTTGAAAGTATCAAGATTAATAAAAAGAAGAACACTCGCAAAAGAGGTTTCCGATCAAGGGAGAATCTCGGTTAATGGTCAGCAGGCGAAAGCAAGCACAACCGTTAAAGTCGGGGATGAATTAGTAATTCGATTCGGACAAAAATTAGTTACCGTTAAAATCGACCGTTTACAGGAAACGACGAGGAAAGAAGAGGCAGCTGAGATGTATACGGTTATTAAAGAGGAAAAGGTCGAGGCAGAGGTGTAAACGCTCCGCCTTTCTAATTGGCTTGTTCTATTTCATCCTCCCATTTCATAAATATGTACAAAAAGGTTGTACTATGTGATTGCGAGGGATGGATGATGAGTCAATATTATGAAACGAATACGACGAAAACGAATGTTCAAGAACATGATGTGATTATGCGGGGCAGAAGGCTTTTAGAGATTACAGGGGTTAAACAAGTTGAGAGTTTTGATAATGAAGAGTTTCTTTTAGACACTGTTATGGGCTTTCTTGCGATCAAAGGGCAAAATCTACAGATGAAAAACTTGGATGTGGATAAGGGGATTGTTTCGATCAAAGGGAAAATATTTGACCTTGTTTATCTTGATGATCAGCATGGGGACAAAGCTAAAGGTTTCTTTAGCAAGTTATTCCGATGACATTAACCACTCAATTTACAACCATGCTGGCCATGGTCGGCATGGGTAGCATCTTTGGCGCTGCCCTTGATACGTATAATCGCTTTTTACAGCGAAAAAAAAGAAAAAGCTGGATCGTCTTTATTAATGATGTCCTTTTTTGGTTCGTGCAAGGATTAGCCGTATTTTATATATTATTTTTAGTAAACCGGGGCGAATTAAGATTTTATATTTTTATTGCCCTTTTGTGCGGGTTTGCGGCCTATCAGAGTTTATTTAAAAGAATTTATCTTCGTTTGTTAGAGTTTATCATCTCTATGATTATTTCTATTTACCGCTTTTTCGTGAAATTATTCTATTATGTTATCTATAAACCCATCCGTGGACTTATTGTTGCATCCATTGCATTAATATTAATGCTAGGAAAGGGCCTTTATACCCTTTTCAAAGTAGCTATAAAGGTCTTAATATTTATACTGAAAGTGGTTTCACTTCCTGTCAAATGGACTTTATCACTATTTTGGAAGGTTTTGCCGAAAAATATTAAAAAAACAGTCGAGAAATTATATAATAGAGTTGCAGGAAATTTCGGGCGGATAAAGAATACCTTTTTAAAATGGATTTCAAAGTGGAAAAAACATAAAGAGTAAGGAGGGAAGCGATTTGAGTGCCGTCAGGAAAAAAAATGTAGCCCAAATTCAAACAAGCTATGCTAAGGAGCAAGAAGTGGCCGAGATTAGTATAGGGAGAAAAAGAAAGCGTCTATTTAGAAGATTAGCTGTATTTTTTATAGGTGCTGCCACACTTTCTTTTTTCATGATCTCCACACTCGTTTCGCAATCCTCTGCACTTGAGGAAAAAAAGGCGGAAAAACAGAAGCTTGATCAGGAGCTGGCATTATTAAAGGAAAAGGAAGTCATCCTTGAGGAAGAAATCGTAAAGCTAAATGATGACGAATATATAGCCAAGCTAGCAAGGAAAGATTATTTTTTATCGGAAAGTAATGAAATAATCTTTAACCTGCCTAGTAAGGGGAAGAAAGAGGAAGGAAAAGAACAAGTATCTGATTAGACCTTGTATTGAACTCTTTTTTCAAATTCTGTATAATATAAGGTAAGTTTGATTTTTTATATCTTTAAGGAGGCAATTTGATTTTTATGTCAATCGAAGTGGGCAGCAAGTTACAAGGTAAGGTAACAGGTATTACGAATTTCGGAGCTTTTGTGGAGCTTCCGGAAGGCTCAACGGGTCTGGTGCACATTAGTGAAGTCGCAGACAATTATGTAAAGGATATCAATGACCATCTTAAAGTCGGTGACATGGTTGAAGTCAAAGTCATTAATGTCGAAAAAGATGGAAAGATTGGTTTATCCATCAAAAAGGCAAAAGACCGACCTGAGAGAACTGAACGACCTGAACGACCTGAAAGAGGCGAAAGAAGAGAGTCAAGAGGATACTCGCAAGGGCATTCACATTCTCAACGTCCACGCCAAGGCAGAGCAAACGATAATCGCGCGCCAAGAGAAAACTTCGAATCTAAAATGGCTCGGTTTTTAAAAGACAGCGAAGATCGTTTATCGTCGTTAAAACGTAATACTGAATCAAAGCGTGGGGGAAGAGGCGCTAGACGAGGTTAACTTGCTGCTGATTTGATATATATAGCAGGGTTTATCGTTCATATTCCCAAGCAAAAAAAGACAAGTCCATTGCGGACCTGTCTTTTTTTTGCCTTTTAATTAAAAAAAGCACCAGTTATATAAACTGATGCTTCCGATTACGAAAGGAATGAGTAGTGGTTGGTTCGCTTTTTAGCTTTTGCCCCAAAGCTTAACTAACTCTCTCACTTCTAGATAGCGGCAGAGGGGATCGAACCCCCGACCTCACGGGTATGAACCGTACGCTCTAGCCAGCTGAGCTACGCCGCCATGAATTAATAAGGCACAAAGAATATAATACAAAGATTTCTGCAAAAAGTCAATACATTTTCGAAAGAAATATGTCGGAAATATTTTCGGCATTTTTTTCTATTTAAAGAAACCCTTTTTAGGCGCTGCCATGGGATTTAATGGGGATCGGAAAACAGTCAAAAACAAACGTGGGTTTTCATTTTGTTTTCTTTTTGGATATTAAGGAGAAAACCGTCGAACGAAAAATAGGAGCTTGTCCGCTATTTTGACAAACTTCTATTTTTATTAATTTTATAATAATCAGAAAAGATGGAAACGGGGAGTGTAGTTAAATGCAAAAAGTAGAAAGGAATGTAATCGAGCCGCTCGGGGAAGTAAATTTTGGCAGATCTAAACTGGAATTGACAAACGGACTAAATAAATTTCAGGTATGGATAGAAACCTTCTTTCTAAAAAAGGGCTATATTCTTTTATTCATTGGTTTTTTGCTTGGAAGGGCATTAATTTTAGCGAAACTTACTCCTTTTTTTCTCCCATTTTTTGCTGCTGTTTATTTTATTAGAAAAGATAGAGCGCCAATTGCCTTAATTGGATTGATCGCAGGAGCGGCAACCTTATCAATTTCAAACGCGGTATCTGCATTTGGGGCTGCTTTCGTGTTTTTATTTCTTCTCCGGGTCTCGAAAAAATGGCTTCAAAATGAAATGAAAGCACTGCCATTTTTCGTGTTTTTCACATTACTAGGGGGGAAGTTATTAGAAAGCTTTATTTTGACAAGAAAATTATCTCTGTATGACGGAATGATGGCAGGGGTGGAAGCAAGCTTAGGTTTTATCCTCACCCTTATTTTCTTACAAAGCCTGCCTCTATTATCGATAAGCAAGCGTCGGCAGTCACTCAAGACAGAAGAAATTGTCTGTTTAATAATTATGCTCGCCTCAGTTATGACAGGTACAATTGGCTGGTCCGTTTATGATCTTTCGGTTGAACATATTATGTCCAGATATTTGGTGCTGCTTTTTGCATTTGTAGCTGGTGCTACGGTCGGGTCGACGGTAGGGGTAGTGACAGGTTTAATATTCAGTCTGGCAAATGTATCGAGTTTCTATCATATGAGTTTGCTTGCCTTTTCAGGTCTGCTTGGTGGCCTATTAAAAGAAGGGAGAAAGCTTGGTGTAGCTGCAGGTCTCCTTATTGCCACTTTATTAATTGGGATGTATGGCGAAGGTGGCGATAATCTTTTAAAGACAGTATTGGAAACATCAGCTGCTATTTTTTTGTTTCTTCTTACTCCTCAGGCGCTATCTACTAAACTAGCAAAACATATTCCAGGTACGCCCGAATATGCGGCTGAGCAGCAGCAATATATGCGAAAAATGCGGGACGTAACGGCGAAAAGAGTGGCCCAGTTTTCGAATGTCTTTCAGGCTCTTTCGAAAAGCTTCTCTTCTTATGATGAACCATCTGAGTGGGAGGACGATGATAACGGGCGGGAATTAGATTACTTTTTAAGCAATGTCACCGAGAAAACATGTCAAACATGCTTTAAGAAAGACCATTGCTGGACAAGGAACTTTGATACAACATATGACTATATGAAAGAGATTATGAATGAATTGGATTATAATCAAGACACTTTATCACCAAAGCTATCGAAGGAATGGGAAAAACATTGTACCCGTTCAAAAAAAGTAACGGAAACAATCCAGCAGGAGTTAACATTTTTCCATGCCAATAAAAAATTAAAAAAACAGGTGCAGGAAAGCAGAAGATTAGTTGCGGATCAATTATTGGGTGTGTCAGAAGTAATGGGTGACTTTGCAAAGGAAATTCAAAGAGAAAGGGAAAATCATCATAAGCAGGAAGAGCTTATTTTAGAAGCAATACAGGGGTTTGGCGTTCATATTGAGCATGTTGAAATATACAGCTTGGAACAAAGAAATGTTGATATTGATATGACGATCCCCTATTGCCAAGGGCATGGCGAGTGTGAAAAGCTGATTGCCCCGATGTTGTCAGATATATTAGGAGAAACAATTATTGTGAACTCAGAGGAATGTTCTACCTACCCGAATGGTTTTTGCCATGTAACTTTCCGTTCCGCAAAAGCGTTTACAGTAGAAACGGCAGTTGCCCATGCCGCCAAGGATGGAGGCTTTCTTTCTGGCGACAGTTATTCAACGATCGAATTAGGATGCGGAAAGTATGCGATTGCGATTAGTGACGGGATGGGCAATGGTGAACGGGCACATGCAGAAAGCAAAGAAACTCTTCAGCTTTTACAAAAAATATTACAATCAGGAATCGAGGAAAAGGTAGCAATCAAATCGGTGAATTCCGTTTTAACTTTACGAACAACAGATGAAATATTCTCTACATTAGATTTGGCTATGATTGATCTTCAAAATGCCGGCGTTGAATTTCTGAAAATTGGGTCAACACCAAGTTTCATTAGGCGAGGAAATAAAGTAATCAAAATCCAAGCTAGTAATTTACCAATGGGGATTATACCAGAATTTGAAGTGGATGTTGTTAGTGAACAATTAAAAGCCGGCGATTTATTAATTATGATGAGCGATGGGATTTTTGAAGGGCCAAAGCATGTAGAAAACTTTGATTTATGGATGAAAAGGAAAATAAATGAATTAAAAACGGATGATCCGCAGGAGGTGGCTGATCTCATCATGGAGGAAGTCATCCGGTCCAGGTCCGGATATATCGAGGATGATATGACGGTCGTCGTAGCTAAGATACAGCACAACACCCCGAAGTGGACAAGCATTCCGGTCCAGAAGATTCGCCAAAAGGCTAATTAGTTAATTTAACTTTATTCAGCAGAAGTTTTCCACTTCTATAAGCGGCGAGATGATTGCAAAATGGTATCCAATTCAGTGGGGGTTCAAACCGCGGCTGAATAAAGTCAAGCCTCCGGCGGATGCCTCAGATTTTTTAAAGGAATTTATCGAGCTAGCTCGATAAAAATCTGGGCGCAAATTCGCCAAGGCGAATTTGATCATAATGTATAGATAATATGTATAATTCCCCTCCTAATAGACAAAAATGGGTAACAACATAAAAAGTGGAGGGGAGTTTTATGAAAACAGGTACGTTAAAGCAAATTTTGCTAATTACGGATGGGTGCTCTAACCAAGGGGAAGATCCGATTGCGATGGCGGCATTGGCGAAAGAGCAGGGTATTACAGTTAATGTTATCGGTGTGATGGAACGTGATGAAATTGGCGAAAAGGGTATGAATGAAATTGAAGGTATTGCCATGTCGGGTGGAGGTGTAAGCCAGGTCGTATATGCAAAACAGCTCTCACATACGGTTCAAATGGTCACGAGAAAAGCGATGACGCAAACGCTGCAAGGAGTGGTAAATCGGGAACTGCAGCAAATTCTCGGAGGCTCCAAAAAAGTAGAGGATCTTCCGCCGGACCAAAGGGGAGAGGTCATGGAGGTTGTCGATGAACTTGGGGAAACAGCTGAGCTTCAGGTACTTGTTTTAGTTGATATAAGTGCCAGCATGAAGCAAAAGCTGCCTATCGTTAAAGAAGCTTTGTTTGATTTATCTTTAAGCTTAAATGCACGGTCAGGTGAGAATCGTTTTTCGGTTTTTGGCTTTCCAGGGAAGAAGAAGGAGGTCGAAAAATTATTGGATTGGACACCAAACTTAGGGTCATTGACAAGCATCTTCAGCCAACTAACAACAGGAGGGATTACCCCTACTGGTCCGGCCATTCGAGAAGCATTAACTTATTTCAAGAAAAAACGCTCGTTAAGGAGTCTGCTTTCCCGTGATGATGAATCATTCTTTGAAGAATCAATGTAAAGTGAATCCTGGTACGATTATTGAAGGAAAGTGGCATCATAATCGGTATACCATTGTAAAAGAACTAGGTTACGGGGCCAACGGAATTGTCTATTTAGCCCAATTCCGCAATCAGCAAGTTGCGCTGAAAATGAGCGATAATGGGCTATCAATTACCTCTGAGGTAAACGTCCTAAAATCCTTTGCGAAGGTCCAAGGCTCCGCCCTAGGGCCTTCTTTGCTTGATGTCGATGATTGGATACATAGAAATGGGCAAATATCCTTCTATGTCATGGAGTATATCCAAGGCCCTGATTTACTGACATTTATTCAGCAAAAGGGACAACCGTGGACAGAAGTTCTGATCTTGCAGCTTCTTACTGACTTAGATAAGCTCCATCAAAATGGCTGGGTATTTGGTGATCTTAAGCCGGATAATCTAATTGTAACCGGGCCGCCATCTAAGATACGCTGTATAGATGTCGGGGGGACGACCATTCAAGGGAGGGCAATTAAAGAATTTACGGAGTTTTTTGACCGGGGATATTGGGGACTCGGCACTCGGAAAGCTGATCCAGGCTATGATCTTTTTGCAGTCGCCATGATTCTGATAAACATCGCTTACCCGAAGCGATTTAACAAAACATCGGGTGATATGAAACAGCTTGAATCCATGGTGCGGCAAAAAAAAGAGCTTCAAAAATATAAGGAAGTCATATTTAATAGTTTACAGGGCAAGTATGGTTCTGCACAAGAAATGAGAAATGCGATGCTTCAAACCATCCAGGCACAGCCTGATAAAATAAATCAACAAGCCCAAGCACGGAATCAAGCAAAAGTAAGCCGGCAATCATATATTAAAAAGAAAAAAAGGGGAGGCATTTTCGAAACGATCTTGATCGTTCTAATTATTTCCCTTCTGTATATGTTTTATATTTACGGACAGTTAATATAAACAGCTCTCCGAAATCGTTTCTTCCCTTTTGAAATATGACAAGTCAAAATGGTATGCTCTAGACTGTAGTCGCTTTTTTGTTAGGCTGATTTTGTAAACTTTGTTGCTTTATAAGTGTGATTTTAAATATATTAATCTGAGTTGATTGGAGCGGAGGGCACTTGACTCCTGCGGGAATAGAGGGAAGCGGGAGACCCCGCAGGCGGTAACGCCGAGGAGGCTCT
>NZ_JAHNZZ010000007.1:0-16650 GCF_019039215.1 Bacillus sp. FJAT-29790 | reverse complement strand
AAGTGCCCGCAGCGGAAATCAACGGGCAAACTTTTAAAGCCAAAAACAACAAACTATGCGAATATAGCTTTTTGTTACAAGCTAAGTCACTTTTAGGATAAGGAAGAAGCGTATGTTAGAAGCAAAGGTTAAAGCTTTTCTGCAACGAAAAGGGATAGAATTAAACAACATGAAGCTTTTAATTGGCGTGTCAGGGGGACCCGATTCTTTAGCTCTGCTTCATTATTTGTGGAGCAAAAGACATGTATACAACCTTTATATGGTTGCCGCACATGTTGACCATATGTTCAGAGGGGAAGAATCTTACGCGGAAGCTAAATTTGTCCAACAATTTTGTGAGGAAAGAAATATTCCTGTTGAAATCACAAGAATGAATGTCCCTGAATATATTGCCGAATCGGGGAAAAGTGCACAAATTGCCTCAAGAGAATGCAGATACAGTTTTTTTGAAAAGGTAATGAAGAAGCATCACCTTGACTATCTTGCCCTAGGTCACCACGGCGACGATCAAGTAGAAACGATTCTCATGCGACTAACAAGAGGAAGTACCGGGGATGCTAGGGCTGGAATGGCTTTTTTAAGGCCATTCGGCAAGGGACAAATCATTCGTCCTTTTTTATGCGTTAACAGAAATGAAATCGAGAATTACTGCAGCGAAAATGGACTAGATCCACGTAGAGACCCAAGCAACGAAAAGGGGATATACAGCCGCAATCGGTTTCGGAAGGAAATCATGCCTTTTTTAAAGAAAGAAAACCCTCAAGTTCATGAACATTTTCAACGATTTAGTGAAGAAATTCAGAGTGATGAGGCCTTTTTGCAGGAATTAACTGTCCAAAAAATGAATAAAGTAATGACAAAGAAAACTGCTGAGGAAATCATTATAAATATTGAGGATTTTCAAGCAATGCCAATGCCTTTACAAAGAAGGGGGATTCAACTAATATTAAACTATCTTTATCAAGAAAGACCTGCGACATTATCTGCCTTACATATTGAAAAAGTTATATCATTAATGAGCAGCCCTCATCCATCCGGTACGCTTGATTTTCCAAACGGTTTGCACATTGTACGGTCTTACAAGAAATGTAAGTTCCTTTTTCATCTTCACCGTGTACAATCCTATCGTTTTGAAATGAATGGACCCGGAAAAATCGATTTGCCAAATGGCGGCTGTATAGTTATGGAGTTTACAGACTGTCCCGATGGCATCAATCAAATGAACACCATTCTTTTAAATCATAATGATACCCAGTTCCCTCTTGTGATTAGAACAAGAAAAGATGGAGATCGTATGTCATTGAAAGGAATGCAAGGCACAAAAAAGGTGAAAGATATCTTTATTGATCAAAAAATACCAGTCCAAGATCGAAATGCCTGGCCTATCGTAACGGATTGCAATGACCAGATCCTATGGGTTCCGGGTTTGAAAAAGTTCCATCGGTCTTTACAGCATCATCCTGATTGTAGTTATATTCTTTTAAAATACATAAAGCAATGATCTTCTAGGGGGCACACTTAAAATGAAAAACGATATTGAAAAGATATTAATTTCGGAAGAAGAAATCCAGGAAAAAACAAGGGCTCTTGCAGCTATGCTGACAGAAGAGTATCAGGATCGTTTTCCTTTAGTAATCGGGGTACTAAAAGGAGCAATGCCGTTTATGAGCGATCTTATTAAACGGATTGATACACATCTTGAAATGGATTTCATGGATGTTTCCAGTTATGGCCGTACCACTGTTTCTTCAGGAGAGGTTAAAATTGTGAAGGACCTTGATACTTCTGTAGAAGGCAGAGATATCTTAATCATTGAAGATATTATTGATAGTGGGTTAACATTAAGCTATTTAGTGGAGTTATTCCGTTATCGAAAAGCAAAGTCCATTAAAATTGTTACTTTGCTTGATAAACCGGCTGGAAGGAAAGCTGATATCGCAGCGGATTATGTAGGCTTTATTGTCCCAGATGAGTTCGTTGTTGGCTATGGCCTTGACTATGCTGAAAAATATCGAAACCTTCCATACATTGGTATTCTTAAACCAGAGGTATACAGTAATAACAATTAAGAGAATAATTTAAAAGAGAATATCCAGGAATGGCCTTTTATTTTTGAATGAACGGCCTATGTTTTGAAAAGTATAAATCCTTGAATTGGCATGATTTTCTATGATACTATACAATATAGTTTATTTACCGTGGGAGGAGGTAGGGGATGAATCGGATCTTCCGGAATACCATCTTTTATTTATTGATATTTTTAGTAATAATCGGTGTTGTCAGCTTCTTTAACGGCAACAATGAACCGACAGAACAAATCTCTTATGATAAATTTGTTAGCTATTTGGAAAGTGGAGAAATTAAATCCATTTCTTTGCAGCCTGAAAGAGGCGTCTTTGAAGTACAAGGCCAGCTTGAAGGGCGTGAAGACGGCAAGAAATTCCTTACTTATATCGTGAATAACGATAAAATTCTTGAGCGTATCGATGCACTCGCGCTAACTAAAAATTCTGAGGTGAAAATTCAGCCAGCGAAAGAAACGAGCGGCTGGGTTACATTCTTTACTTCAATCATTCCGTTTATTATTATCTTTATTTTATTCTTCTTCTTGCTGAATCAAGCACAGGGCGGTGGAAGCCGTGTGATGAATTTTGGCAAAAGTAAAGCAAAGCTTTATGACGATAGTAAAAAGAAAGTCCGCTTTAAAGACGTAGCGGGCGCCGATGAGGAAAAGCAAGAGCTTGTCGAAGTAGTTGAATTCCTGAAAGATCCTAGGAAATTCTCTGAATTAGGTGCAAGAATTCCAAAAGGAGTTCTCCTTGTTGGCCCTCCTGGTACTGGGAAAACATTACTTGCGCGAGCAGCTGCTGGTGAGGCTGGCGTACCATTCTTCTCCATTAGCGGTTCGGATTTCGTTGAAATGTTTGTGGGTGTCGGTGCTTCGCGTGTTCGTGACCTATTTGAAAATGCAAAGAAAAATGCACCATGTATCATTTTTATCGATGAAATTGATGCAGTTGGACGTCAGCGTGGGGCAGGTTTAGGGGGCGGACATGATGAGCGTGAACAAACTCTTAACCAGTTACTTGTTGAAATGGACGGATTCGGAGCGAACGAAGGGATTATCATCGTTGCCGCCACGAACCGACCAGATATTCTAGACCCGGCATTATTGCGTCCGGGACGATTTGACCGACAAATTACAGTAGACCGCCCTGATGTAATTGGCCGTGAAGCTGTTCTGAAAGTACATGCTCGCAATAAGCCTTTAGATGATACAGTTAACTTGAAGAGTATCGCCCAGCGTACACCCGGCTTCTCTGGTGCTGATTTAGAAAACTTATTGAATGAGGCAGCTCTTGTAGCCGCCCGCCGAGACAAGAAAAAAATAGATATGTCTGATATTGACGAAGCAACGGATCGCGTTATTGCCGGTCCGGCTAAGAAAAGCCGTGTTATTTCTAAAAAGGAAAGAAACATTGTTGCCTTTCATGAAGCTGGCCATACAGTTATTGGTGTAGTCCTTGAGGAAGCAGAAATGGTTCATAAAGTGACAATCGTACCTCGTGGGCAAGCTGGTGGATATGCAGTTATGCTTCCTAAAGAAGATCGTTTCTTTATGACAAAGCCGGAGCTTCTCGATAAAATTGTTGGTTTGCTCGGCGGTCGTGTAGCTGAGGAGATTGCCTTCGGTGAAGTAAGTACCGGTGCGCATAACGACTTTCAGCGTGCTACCGGGATCGCACGCAGGATGGTTACTGAATTTGGAATGAGTGATAAACTCGGCCCACTGCAATTTGGTCAATCGCAAGGCGGCCAAGTTTTCTTGGGAAGGGATTTCAATAATGATCAGAACTATTCTGATGCGATTGCGTATGAGATAGATCAGGAAATTCAACGCATTATCAAAGAATGTTACGAAAAGGCAAGAAAAGTTCTTACAGAAAATCGTGATAAACTTGATCTCATTGCCAATACGCTTCTTGAAGTTGAAACACTTGATGCAGATCAAATCAAACATTTATTCGATCACGGCAAATTGCCTGACCGTCCTGTAATAAAAAGTGACTCTTCTGATGATGTGAAAGTGAATATTAACATCAAAAAAGATGATCAAGCTGAGACAGCTAAACCCTCCGAAATCGGAGATGATTCAGCTTCTGCGGACGAGGATAATAAATAAAATCGAAAAGAGTAAAAAAAGCGCTCGGTTTGAGCGCTTTTTTTATTGGAAATTCGTGCTAATAAGGTCTAAGTAAGATGGCTAATTATTACACTCTTCTGAGATTAACCGGCTATCCTTCAAATAAGATCTTAGGCATTTTTGATTACGTGATTTGATATGAGTTATGATATGATATTTTCAGAGAAAAAAGCATGAAAAGTATAGCTTTTCTTTAGGATATCACTTCACTCGAATAAGTCAGAATGATAGCGATAACAGCTATAATATTATTCGTTTAGGCTGTTTTCATAAAGTCTGTTGCTTTTATAATATGATTTTTATTTAATAATCTGAGTTGATTGGAGCGGAGGGCACTTGACTCCTGTGGGAATAGAGGGAACGGGAGACCCCACAGGCGGTAACGCCGAGGAGGCTCCCGTCACTCCCCACGGAAAGCAAGTGCCCGCAGCGGAAATCAACGGGCAAACTTAGAAGGCTAAAATAACAATATATGCGAAAATAGCCTTTGTTTAAAACGAAATTAATCATAAAGTGGTGAGAATATTGATTTTTGTTTTTGATATTGGAAATACAAATATGGTGTTAGGTGTGTATGACGGCGATAAACTTAAGCATCATTGGAGAATTGAAACCAACCGCAATCGAACAGAAGATGAGTATGGCATGATGATAAAATCTCTATTTGAACACGTGAATCTCACGTTTGCTAATATAGATGGAATCATTATCTCCTCTGTTGTTCCACCGATCATGACGGCACTTGAAAGAATGTGTGAAAAGTATTTTCAACTAAAACCACTCGTCGTTGGCCCTGGAATGAAAACTGGTTTGAACATTAAATATGAAAATCCACGTGAAGTTGGTGCAGACCGTATCGTAAATGCGATCGCTGCGATTCATGATTATGGCAGCCCGCTGATAATCGTAGATTTTGGTACAGCAACTACTTATTGCTATATAAATGAAAATAAACAATATATGGGGGGAGCGATTGCCCCGGGTATTGGCATTTCGACGGAAGCCCTTTACTCCAAAGCTGCCAAACTGCCAAGAATCGAAATTGTACGTCCTGACGATATAATCGGCAAGAATACGGTAGCTGCAATGCAGGCAGGGATTCTTTATGGCTATGTAGGACAGGTAGAGGGAATTGTTAAGAGAATGAAAGCGCGGGCTAAGGAGAATCCGACCGTCATTGCGACCGGTGGTTTAGCCAGTTTAATTGCGAAGGAATCAACAATCATTGACATTGTTGACCCATTTTTAACTTTAAAAGGCTTGCAGCTTATTTATAAGCGAAATATGGAAACATTAAAATAACGGATCATCAACGAAGTGATTTATCGAAAGGGGTTTACAAATGAGTGATTATTTAGTGAAAGCACTTGCCTATAACGGTCAAGTCCGTGCTTATGCTGTCCGTACAACAGATACGGTTGGGGAGGCCCAAGCTCGCCATCTGACATGGCCGACCGCATCAGCTGCATTAGGTAGATCGATTTCAGCAGGTGTGATGATGGGTGCTATGTTAAAAGGTGAGGAAAAATTAACGATAAAAATTGAGGGTGGAGGTCCCATCGGTGCGATCTTGGTGGATAGCAATGCAAAGGGTGAAGTCAGGGGTTATGTGACAAACCCGCAGATCCATTTCGATTTAAATGAACATGGCAAGCTTGATGTCCGCCGCGCGGTGGGAACAACAGGTACATTATCCGTTGTTAAGGATATTGGCATGAGAGATTACTTCACGGGACAGGTTCCGATCGTGTCAGGTGAATTAGGAGAGGACTTCACTTATTATTTAGTTTCCTCTGAACAAACGCCATCTTCTGTCGGAGTAGGCGTGCTTGTGAATCCAGATAATTCGATCCTCGCGGCGGGAGGATTTATTTTGCAATTGCTTCCAGGGGCAGATGAAGGGACCATTACGAAAATCGAAAATAGATTGAAGGAAATCCCGCCTGTGTCGAAATTGATTCAACGCGGCTTAACACCGGAAGAACTTTTAATCGAATTATTGGGAAAAGAAAATGTGAAAATCCTTGAGAAGCTGCCGGTTGCCTTTACATGCACATGCTCGGAAGAAAGATTTGCGGATGCGATCATCAGTCTTGGCACAGAAGAGATCCAGGATATGATCGACACCGAGGGGAGTGCTGAGGCCCAGTGTCATTTCTGTAATGAAATTTACCATTTTTCAAGAGAAAAATTAGAGGAATTAAAACAAGAAGCTAAGTAATGCAGGCAATAGAGGGAAGCGAGAGACCCCACAGGTGGTAACGCCGAGAAGGCTCCCGTCCCTCCCCGCGGATAGCAAGTGCCTGTAGCGGAAATCAACAGGCAAACTATCAAGGCTTAAAACAATATATACTAAAAGGGCCTATTTATTTAAATGGTGGCGTTAGTACGCCATATGAGTTTTGTATGGGGGAGGAACTGTTGAAGAGAGAGAGACTTAAGCTAGTAATAGCCGGATTAATCGTGCTGAATTGCCTAACTGTTGCTTTTTTTCTAGCTAAAGGGAGTTCAGGAAATTCAGAAGCTGTGGCAACCGTTGGGAAAGAAAAGATCACGCGGCAGGATTGGCTGAATGAGATGGAATCAAGATACGGAAAAGAAATATTAACCGAACTAATTGACCAAAAAGTCATCGAAACAGCTGGTGAAAAAAATGGCGTGAAAATTTCAAATAAAGCTGTTGAACGCGAATTGAAAATGATTAAAACGATGTACGGGGCATCCGGCGGATATCAATCATCTGATGAAGGAAAGTGGCTGCAGCAAATTAGAAATAGTCTTATGCTTGAAGAGCTCCTAACGAGGGATGTTCACGTTTCGGAAAAAGAAATGAAAAGCTATTATCAACAAAATAGCGAGCAATTTCACTTGAAGGATGCATATCATGTCTCTCAGATTTTCGTCAAAACAAAAGAAGAAGCTGAGCAAACATTGAAGGAACTAGAACAAGGTTCTAACTTTGCTGTGTTGGCTATGGAACGGTCAATTGATGGTTTTACAGCTAATCAGGGCGGGGATGCCGGATATGTTAGCGAGGACAGCGAACATTATTCTCAGGAAATCATAAAAAATATCAAGAGACTAAAACCAGGTAAATGGAGTAACGCTATTAAGTTTGCGGACGGGTATGCAATCGTAATGGTCCATGAGCATGTAGAAGGCAAAAAATATTCATATAAAGAAGTTAAGGACCAGATCCGGAGGCAAATTGCATTGGAACAAATGGACACACCTGTTTCGGCGAAGCCCCTTTGGAATGAAACCGACGTTAAATGGTTCTACGGAGAAATAGAAGAAAAATAGATAAGATAAAGAAACACGGATCCTTCCGTGTTTTTTTTGAACCTATGACAGTAAAAAGATGAAAGTTTAACCTTCTTCGTGCGTATGTTAGGGAAAAGAGAAGGTTAAAGAAAGATTGAGCAAAAGGATGACTTTTAAAAAGGGATCTTTTTTCCTAGAAAACGATTGACATTAAAGGCTGAAATTGTTAGATTTTAATTAAACCAACAAAAATACTCGGAATAAGAGGTGGGTCACATGGTACGTGTAGCGAATTCGATTGCAGATCTAGTAGGCCAGACACCAATTGTGAAACTTAATCGCATCGTTGAGGAAAACAGTGCAGAAGTATATTTAAAGCTAGAATATATGAATCCCGGGAGTAGTGTGAAAGACCGAATTGCGCTCGCGATGATTGAAGCGGCAGAAAGAACAGGAGACTTGAAACAGGGTGATACAATCATTGAGCCGACAAGTGGGAACACTGGAATCGGTCTTGCGATGATTGCTGCCGCGAAAGGATACAAAACGATTCTTGTTATGCCGGAAACGATGAGTATGGAACGTCGCAATCTGTTGCGTGCTTATGGGGCCGATCTTGTTTTGACACCTGGTCCTGATGGAATGGGTGGAGCCATCCGCAAAGCTGAGGAGTTAGCGAACGAAAACGGCTATTTCATGCCACAGCAATTTAAAAACCTTTCCAATCCAGAAATTCATCGCGCCACAACTGGAAAAGAGATTACAGAACAAATGGGCGAACAACTTGATGCGTTTATATCAGGCATCGGTACGGGTGGAACGATTACGGGAGCAGGCGAAGTTCTTCGCGAAAAATATGACAATATAAAAATTTATGCAGTAGAGCCGACAGATTCACCAGTCCTTTCAGGCGGCAAGCCGGGCCCGCATAAAATTCAAGGGATCGGTGCTGGTTTTATTCCGGAGATTCTTAATACAAATATCTATGACGAGGTCATCAAGGTAACGAATGACGCGGCATTTGAATATGCCCGCCGCGCGGCAAAAGAAGAAGGAATCCTTGGAGGAATTTCCTCAGGGGCAGCTATATTTGCTGCATTGCAAGTAGCAAAGGAACTTGGTAAAGGGAAGAAGGTTCTCGCGGTTATCCCTAGTAACGGGGAACGTTATTTAAGTACACCTTTGTACCAGTTTGAAACAGAGTAATAATAAGCAATAGCCTGTTTACGGGCTATTGCGTTTTTTTTTCTATTAAAAAAATGAAAGCTGGGCAATCTTCATGTATGATGAAAAAAGAGAAAAAAATAGGGGTGACCTTTCAGTGGAGAAACTTAAAATACATGCTAAAAAGATTCCTTTTTCTTATAGCTTCTTTTTCAAGCAATACCGCCATATATCAGAGGGAAAACAACATCATGTTTTATTGGAAAGTGGGCGAGGCGGACGTTACAGCATTGCGGCTTTTGACCCTGAAACCGTACTCGTTGGAAAGAATTCGAGATTGGAAATTATTCAAGCTGAAGGAAAGCAAATAATTGAAGGAAATCCGCTTCATTTATTAAAAGAATGGCTTCGCCAGTATGAGGTTGAAAAGCTTGATGAGCTTCCTGATTTCCAAGGAGGGGCCATTGGATTAATCAGCTATGATTATGGCCGCTATATTGAGCGACTTCCAAACATAGCACAGGATGATCTTCGCATTCCGGATATCCACTTTCTTGTCTTTAAAGAATGGTTTGTATTTGATCATGAAAATGAAATTTTATGGCTTATGTTTCTTATCGATGAAAATGCGGACAAGCATACAATTGAAAAAAGTACAGAGTACTGGGAAAAACGTTGGCTTGAGGAATATCCTGCTCCTGATCTGAAAAAAACATACACGACAGATAACCAGTTGGAAGTTTCTATGGATCAAGAAGCGTTTATGAACGCTGTTGAAACTGTTCAGCACTATATTTCACAGGGGGATGTTTTCCAGGTTAACTTATCAGTACGTCAAAGCCAGCCTATCCATGTCAAGGCAATGGACGTTTATGAACAGTTGAGGGTATTAAACCCATCCCCATATATGGGCTATTTTCACACGCCAGAATATCAGCTTGTAAGCGGATCACCTGAGCTATTGATTAAGAAAAAGGGCAATGAAGTAAGCACCCGCCCGATTGCTGGAACTCGTTCGCGTGGAAAGGACCAAGCGGAGGATGTCCAGCTTGCAAACGAACTAATCGAAAATGAAAAAGAACGTGCTGAGCACGTGATGCTTGTCGATTTAGAGAGAAATGACCTGGGGCGTGTTTGCGAATATGGGTCAGTTGAAGTCAATGAATTCATGGTAATTGAAAAATACTCACATGTCATGCATATTGTCTCAAATGTCAGAGGGGAACTTGCAAAGGACAAAGACGGATTTGACTTAATTGACGCCGTATTCCCAGGTGGGACGATTACTGGTGCTCCAAAAGTAAGGACGATGGAAATTATTGAGGAGCTTGAACCTGTCACAAGGGGGCCGTATACTGGTTCACTAGGCTGGATTAATTTTAGCGGCGATTTGGAGCTGAATATTATTATTCGGACAATGCTTGTGAAAGACGGGAAAGCACATGTCCAAGCAGGTGCTGGAGTAGTCATTGATTCAAATCCAGAGAATGAATATAAAGAGTCATTAAAAAAAGCATTTGCTTTATGGAAAGCAAAAGAGATGGCTGAACAGGAAAAGGGGTGGCAAGCTTGATATTGATGATCGATAATTATGATTCCTTTACTTATAACCTTGTTCAATATCTTGGAGAGCTGGGTGAAGAATTAATTGTAAAAAGAAACGATGAGATTACTATTGAGGAAATTAGCCGCTTAAACCCTAAGTTTTTGATGATTTCCCCTGGTCCTTGCACCCCGAATGAAGCAGGAATTAGCCTTGAAGCAATTGATGCTTTTGCTGGTAAAATACCTATCTTCGGGGTTTGCCTTGGGCAACAATCGATGGCCCAGGTCTTTGGTGGAGAAGTGATTCAGGCAGAGAGATTAATGCACGGAAAAACATCAGACATACATCATGATGGAAAAACCATTTTTCAAGGTTTGCCTAACCCATTTCCGGCAACAAGATATCATTCTTTAATCGTCAAAAAGGAAACTTTACCTTCGTGTTTAGAAGTGTCTGCCTGGACTGCTGAAGGAGAGATTATGGCCATTCGCCATAAGGAGCTGCCTGTTGAGGGAGTTCAATTCCATCCCGAATCGATCATGACAACAGCAGGCAAGGAATTACTTAAAAACTTCCTAAACTATTATGAACCCTCTTTAGAAACGAAGGAGTAATAGACCGTGTATTTATATATGAATGGCAATATTGTTAGGAAAGAAGAGGCAGTTATTTCTCCATTTGACCATGGTTTTCTTTATGGAATGGGCTTGTTCGAGACCTTTAGAGTCTATAATGGTCATCCCTTTTTGCTGGACGACCACCTAGAGCGCCTGAATAACAGCTTAAGGGTGTTGAACATTGAAGTTCAATATACAAGAGATCAAATATTAGAAGCTCTTCACATGCTGCTTGAGAAAAATCATTTTTCAAATGCTTATATCCGGCTGAACGTTTCTGCGGGTAATGGAGAGATCGGACTGCAAACAACACCGTATTCACAACCGAACTTGATTATCTTTTCGAAGCCGCTTCCTTCAAGAAGCAGCATGCAGGAAAAACAAGCAGTTGTTCTAAAATTGAATCGTAATACACCAGAAGGGACAGAGCGATTAAAGTCGCATCACTTTCTGAATAATATTCTGGCGAAGAGAGAAGTGGGAGCCGACCTTAATCGCGAGGGAATCTTTTTAACCGATGGCGGCTTTTTGGCAGAAGGTGTTGTATCGAACTTATTTTGGATAAAGAATCATGTTTTGTACACGCCTTCAATAGAGACGGGGATACTAAATGGCATCACAAGGCAGTTTATCATAAAATTAGCGGAGAAAAATGGAATGGCTGTAGAAGAAGGCTTTTTTACTCCAGACAAAGTATTCGGAGCTGACGAAACCTTTGTCACGAATTCAATTCAAGAGATTGTTCCGATTTCCTCGTTTGATGGGCGGCGGATGCCGGGGATTACGGGAAATAAAGTGATTGAACTTCAGTCGCAATATGAGGAATACTGCGAATCACTATGGAGCAGAGAAGAGCTTTAGGAGGTTATATTATGTCGAGTATGATTCAGTGCAGTCCTTATACTCTGGATTATGGAAAAAAAACACTTATAATGGGGATTTTAAACACGACTCCTGATTCTTTTTCAGATGGCGGGAAATTTAATCACCTTGACCAGGCTGTGGAACGTGCATTAACTTTGGTCAACGACGGAGCTGATATTATCGATATTGGCGGAGAATCGACACGCCCTGGACATGCCCCTGTATCAGTGGATGAAGAATTAGAGAGGGTCATCCCAGTTATTCAGGCAATTTCAAAAGAAGTAAGAGTACCAATCTCGATCGATACGTATAAGGCGGAAGTGGCAAGGCAAGCGATTAAAGCAGGTGCCCATATCATTAATGACATCTGGGGTGCGAAGGCTGATCCAGAAATGGCAGCAGTTGCTGCTGATCTCCAAGTTCCAATTATCTTAATGCATAATCGTCAAAATCGAGATTATACTGTTTTTTTTCGAGATGTAATGAGTGATTTGTATGAAAGTATCTTGCGTGTGAAAAAAGCAGGGGTTAAGGATGAAAATATCATTTTAGACCCGGGAATTGGCTTTGCAAAGGATCTGTCCGAAAATCTTGAAATGATGAGAGACTTGGACAAGCTCGTTTCTATCGGCTATCCGGTTTTGCTAGGGACATCCCGAAAAACCTTTATCGGGAAAACACTTGATTTGCCAGTCGATGAGCGTTTGGAAGGCACGGGTGCAACGGTTTGTTTCGGAATTCAGAAAGGTTGCCAGATCATCCGTATCCATGATGTAAAAGAAATGAATCGAATGGCGAAGATGATGGATGCCTTGATGGGAAAGGGTGATTCAGTTGGATAAGATAATGGTCAATCAAATGGCTTTTTATGGTTACCACGGTGTATTTCCAGAGGAGACCCGTCTTGGGCAGCGTTTTCTAATTGATTTGACAGTAGATGCTGATCTGAAAGAGGCGGGAGAAACCGATAATCTGGAACACTCTATTAATTACGGTGATCTTTTTCAAGTTTGCAAAGATGTGGTGGAAGGTAAGCCTTTCAAACTAATAGAAGCGGTGGCTGAAAAAATTGCGGGGGAAATATTAGATCGTTTCAAGGCAGTCGACCTTGTAACTGTGAAGGTGGTCAAACCCGATCCGCCTATTCCAGGTCATTACGAATCGGTTGCCGTTGAGATTACAAGGGGTAGATGAATATGGTAAATGAAGCTTATCTTTCTTTAGGTTCTAACATAGGAGATCGTAACGAAAATTTAAAGGAAGCTATTGAAAATTTAGAGGCGTCGCCTGAAATTAAGGTGATAAATACTTCATCTATCTATGAAACAGATCCCGTCGGCTATGAAAATCAGGAGCAATTTTTAAATATGGTCATTCAAGTGGAAACAACATTAGAGCCGATTGCCCTCCTAGATACTTGTCATGAGATTGAAAAGAATCTAGGGAGAAAAAGGGATATTAGGTGGGGCCCGCGAACGATAGACCTTGACATTTTGTTGTATAATCAAGAAAATATTGAAACAGATAAACTAATCGTTCCTCATCCTCGGATGCAGGAAAGAGCCTTCGTAGTTATTCCTCTATTAGAGATTCAATCTTGCATCAAGCTTCCGACGATGGAGGTTTCTCTACAAGCTGTATTAGGGGACATACCTGATAGAAAAGGAGTACGAATATGGAAGCAGAAAAATGGGGAAGACGTATTCGCGCTTTTCGTAAATTAAAAGGCTATACACAGGAAAGTTTTGCAAAGGAGCTTGGTGTATCGGTTTCCATCCTAGGAGAAGTTGAAAGAGGAAACAGGATGCCAGGTTCTGACTTTGTCGAGCGGGTTGCCCGCCTGCTAAATATTACCGTTGAAGATTTAACACCACCGGTGGAAAATAAGTAATAGAGATGTCGGTAGAAAAAGGAGGCTCGTTTATGTTCAAAATTAGCGATATCGAATTGAAAAACCGGGTTGTCCTAGCACCTATGGCCGGAGTATGTAATTCAGCGTTCCGTCTTACTGTCAAAGAATTTGGCGCGGGTCTAGTTTGTGCTGAAATGGTAAGTGACAAAGGAATCGTAATCCAAAATAAAAAGACAATGAATATGCTATATATTGATGAAAGAGAAAAACCGTTAAGCCTGCAAATTTTTGGCGGAGAAAAAGAGACTTTAGTCGAAGCGGCTAAATTCGTTGATAAAAATACAAACGCTGATATTATCGATATCAATATGGGATGCCCTGTTCCGAAAATCACGAAATGTGATGCAGGTGCAAAATGGCTTCTTGACCCAAATAAAATATATGAAATGGTTTCGGCTGTAACTGCCGCGGTAGAGAAACCGGTAACCGTAAAAATGCGTATGGGCTGGGATGAAGACCATATTTATGCTGTCCGAAACGCCCAAGCCGTGGAACGGGCAGGAGGTAAAGCTGTTTCTTTACACGGACGTACAAGAGTGCAACTGTATGAGGGAAAAGCGAATTGGGATATCATTCGTGAAGTTAAACAAAATATCAACATTCCGTTAATTGGAAATGGGGATGTTGAGACGCCACAGGATGCTAAACGCATGCTTGACGAAACTGGGTGTGACGGAGTAATGATAGGTCGCGCCGCACTAGGTAACCCGTGGATGCTTTATCGTACTGTGAAATACCTTGAAACAGGCGAATTAATGGAAGAACCGTCTGTTCGTGAAAAGATTGACGTCTGCATCCTTCATTTAGACCGCCTAATTGCATTGAAAAATGAGAACATAGCGGTGCGTGAAATGCGTAAGCATGGAGCGTGGTACTTGAAGGGAATCCGCGGCAACGCGATGGTTCGTAATGCAATCAATGAATGTACGACAAGAGAAGAGCTTGTAACTATATTGACCGCGCTTGTTATCGACGTTGAGTCAAAAGAGCAAAGTGAAACACAGGCTGTTTAAACGGGGATAAGGTTTGACATCGAATATTTCTTTATCTATAATATTTTTGATGAACTGCCAGTGACTTGCTGGCAGTTTTTATTCTATTTAAAAACATATATGATGTCTGTTTTTGCTGCATTGTGTAAAATAATATAGGTATAGCGAGTTATTAAACTGTTGCAGTATTTCTTTTTACATAAAAAAGAGTTACAAATTGGAGATGATATCAGTGAGTCAGAGTCACGAAGAGTTAAATGATCAATTGAGGGTTAGACGGGAAAAAATGAGCAGTTTACGCGAAAAAGGATTAGATCCTTTTGGGAAAAGATTCGACCGTTCTCATCAAACGAAGGAACTTATCGAGCACTATAGTGAGTTGGAAAAAGAAGAACTTGAGGAAAAAGATGTAACGGTAACACTTGCTGGTCGTATTATGACGAAGCGTGGCAAAGGGAAAGCTGGTTTTGCTCATTTACAAGACTTAGCGGGCCAAATCCAGATTTACGTACGAAAAGATGCAGTAGGCGATGAAAAATATGAAATATTTGATTCCGCAGATATTGGTGATATTGTAGGTGTGTCAGGAACTCTTTTTAAAACACAAGTAGGCGAACTTTCAATAAAGGTTAAGGATTTTAACCTATTAACGAAAGCATTGCGTCCGCTTCCTGAAAAGTTCCATGGTTTGAAGGATGTTGAGCAGCGTTACCGTCAACGTTACTTAGATTTAATTATGAGTCAGGATAGCAAAGCAACCTTTGTCATGAGAAGCCGTATTATCCGATCTATGCGTCGGTATCTTGATGACCATGGTTATTTAGAGGTTGAAACGCCAATGATGCATTCAATTGCAGGTGGAGCTTCTGCACGTCCATTTGTTACGCACCATAATGCGCTTGATATGGAACTGTATATGCGTATTGCCATTGAGCTTCATTTGAAACGTTTAATCGTTGGCGGACTTGAGAAAGTTTATGAAATTGGCCGTGTATTCCGTAATGAAGGGGTATCAACGAGACATAACCCGGAATTTACAATGATTGAGTTATATGAAGCATATGCTGATTACCGAGATATCATGAGTTTAACAGAAAACCTAGTTGCGCATATTGCACAGGATGTATTAGGAACAACATCTGTACAATATGGAGAGTATGAAATAGATTTGAAACCTGAATGGAAAAGGCTTCACATGGTTGATGCTATTAAAGAATATACAGGTGTAGACTTCTGGAAAGAAACAAGCAAGGAAGAAGCGCAGATATTAGCCAAAGAGCATGGGGTTGAGATAAATGATCATATGCTTTATGGCCATATTGTAAATGAATTCTTTGAGCAAAAAGTAGAAGACAAATTAATCCAGCCGACATTTATCTTCGGACATCCAGTAGAAATTTCTCCGCTTGCGAAAAAGAATGATGAAGACCCGCGCTTTACAGATCGCTTCGAGTTATTCATCGTCGCTCGTGAACATGCCAATGCGTTTACGGAATTAAACGATCCTATCGATCAAAGGGAACGTTTTGAGGCACAGCTAAAAGAACGTGAACAAGGTAATGATGAAGCTCATATGATGGATGACGACTTTATTGAGGCGCTTGAATATGGAATGCCTCCAACAGGTGGTCTGGGTATCGGTATTGACCGACTTGTTATGCTATTAACAAATTCTCCTTCTATTAGAGATGTACTATTATTCCCGTTAATGCGTCATCGCTAATAATGTCATATTAAAAAGGGTAAAGCGTTGTTTATTGCGCTTTACCTTTTTTAATTACTCAGAAGTAATTAGAATATTTTTTCTTTGCTTTTGGCGTAAAAAAACATTAAAAAACTAGTTGCAACATAATGGAGATGATGATATATTAATATCTGTTGCTGCAAAACAAGCAGCTTTAACAAAAAAGATTTTAAAAAAAGTTGTTGACTCAACTTGTTGAATCTGTTAATATTAAAAAGTCGCCTTAAGCGACAAGCGGAATTGCTCTTTGAAAACTGAACGAACAAAAACGTCAACGTTTTAATTTTTATTTTCGAGCTAATCTTACTCTTTATTGGAGAGTTTGATCCTGGCTCAGGACGAA
>NZ_JAHNZZ010000006.1:71911-114046 GCF_019039215.1 Bacillus sp. FJAT-29790 | reverse complement strand
AGCTCGAAAATAAAAATTTAAACGTTGACGTTTTTGTTCGTTCAGTTTTCAAAGAGCAAGACTAATGATTTTAATTTTATGATGATATCTATCATCACTTTCGCTTCTTAGAAAAGCACTCTTTCAATCTCTTTTCTCAGAAGCAACTTTATTAATATATCATTTATCAATCACGATGTCAACATTTTTTATTAATCTTTTAAAAACTTGTTAACTCGTTAATGACTGTTTTTATATAATAACACCGTATCTATAGCTCGTCAACAACTTTTAATAACTTTTTCTAGTTATTCGGATAAAAGAAGAAACCAGCTTCTAATTAAAGTAGCTGGTTTCCGTGTTTCTTCCTATTAATATATTTAAATTTTAGATATTGAGATAATATCTTTTTCTATTAATTCAACGCTCCCCGGTTTATTAATAACTATCATTTCACCTTGCTGAAGATTCGTAAATACAATTGGCGTTATTACAGAAGGCGCATTGCCTCTAATGAAATCCAAATCCACCTTCAATAATGGATCACCCGCTTTTACATGTTCATTTTCAACAACAAGCGCTTCAAAACCCTGCCCTTTTAAATTAACCGTGTCAATTCCAACATGAATCAGAATTTCACGACCTGAATCAGATAAAATTCCAATTGCATGTTTTGTTGGGAATAGATTTACGATTTTCCCATCTACAGGAGAGACTATTGTTCCTTCTGATGGAAGGATAGCAAATCCATCGCCCATCATTTTTCCAGAGAAAACAGCATCAGGAACTTCAGTAATCGGTAAAACCTCACCTTTAATAGGAGATACGAAAATATCATCTTTCAATTCATTCTGAAGGAATTCAGGAAGCACTTCTTCTATTTGTTTCGTTACTCCTCCCTTAGGATCTTTTTCGACTGACGATGGCTTTTTCCCACTCATAATATCTTTCATTTGACTTTTAATCGTTTCTGATCGCGGGCCAAAGATCGCTTGAATATTGTTACCGACCTCCAGTACACCCGCTGCACCAAGCTTTTTCAATTCATCCTTGTCAACTTCTTTAATGTCGTTTACAGATACACGAAGTCGGGTAATACAGGCGTCTAAATTAGAAATGTTGCTTTGCCCTCCCATTGCATTAAGGATATTGTATGCAAGGTCGCCCGCCTTTCTCTGTGAATTCCCTTGCTCTTTCACTCCATTTTCTTTTTCACGGCCAGGTGTCGGTAAATTAAATTTAGTAATCGCAAAGCGGAATACGAAATAATAAATGACCGCAAATACAAGTCCTAGTAGAATCGCAATCCACCATGGCTCTCTGCCTGGTAAGATACCAAAAAGAAGGAAATCAATTGCTCCGCCAGAAAAGGTGTAACCAATGTGAACATTAAGAAATGTCATTAATACAAACGATAGACCATCAAGCACTGCATGGACAACGAACAGTGCAGGAGCAATAAATAAAAATAAAAACTCTAATGGTTCAGTAATACCTGTCAAGAAAGATGTTAGCGCTGCTGAACCCAACAAACCAGCTACAAGCTTTTTCTTTTCAGGTCGCGCTGTATGATACATAGCTAACGCTGCTGCCGGTAAACCAAACATCATGATCGGAAATTCTCCCCCCATAAAGTTACCAGCCGTAATCTCTACTCCATCTTTCAATTGCGCAAAGAAAATTGTCATATCTCCACGTACTAATTGCCCAGCCGTTGTTGTATAAGAGCCGAACTCATACCAGAACGGAGCGTGGTAAATATGGTGTAAACCGAAAGGAATTAATAATCGTTTGATGAAGCCAAAGAAAAATACCGCAAAATAGGTTCCTTCTTCAATTAACCATAGTGATGCGCTATTCATTGCATCTTGAACCGGTGGCCAAACCACTAATAGCAAAAGGCCAGCTACTAAAGAAGTTGCCGCTGTAATAATCGGCACAAAGCGTTTTCCAGCAAAGAAACCAAGAAATGAAGGCATTTCAATATCATGGAAACGTTTGTAACAAAAAGCAGCAATCAGACCAACGATAATACCTCCAAACACCCCTGTTTGTAACGTAGGAATCCCTAAAACGCTTGCAAAGCCTGGATTTTCGGCAAGCATCTCCGGAGTAACTCCAATCCATGAACCCATTACTTGATTCAAAACTAAATAGCCTACTAATGCAGCAAGCGCCGCCGCACCATCACCCGCTAAACCAATTGCAACACCAACAGCGAAAATTAGTGCCAAGTTACCAAAAATAATACCACCAGCATCTTCCATCACACTCGCCATAAGCTGAATCCAATTTGCATTTAGAAAAGGAAGGTACTGCAGCATCGTTTCTTGTTGTGCAGCATTTCCAATTCCGAGCAACAAACCTGCCGCTGGCAAGAGAGCTACTGGAAGCATTAATGCTTTCCCAACTTGTTGTAAAACACCAAAAGCCTTCTTAAACATTAGTAATCCCCCTATAAGATTTTTTCGACCCATAAAGCGTTTTCATCTATCACAAACATTAAAAAGAAAAATAAAAAAGGCATGAGGAAAAAGGATTGAAAAGAAGTTAAACGGGGATAGTCTCCCTAAAACTTCGAATCAACAACCTTCTTCACTCATGCCTGATCGTATCAGTAACACGTAAAGATAATCGCGATTAAATTTTCTTCTGAAGCCTTTGCAAATGCATTGTCAAATAGACAGCTTCAGCATTAAAAACTTGCTTTTTTAATGTTTGTTGCATCACTTTTATGAGCTTCCAAGATAAACTATAACACACTGGGTATTCCTCTTTCAAGAGGGAGGTAATTGTTTCTGGTTCTTCGACCTTTTCCCCTTTATTTATGCGTTCAATTGTAAAACGAATATGACGAACAAGCCGCATATAATCAATACTATCTTTATCGATTTTTATTTTCAGCTGGTCTTCAATCATATCGATTAAAAGGGTAACAAGCTGTGAATGCTGATTCACTTCCGAAAGATTCCTATTCATAACCGCACTATGAATATGGATAGCAATAAACCCAACTTCCCCATCAGGTAAATAAATACCCGTTTTTTCACCGATTAAATCGACTACTTCTTTTGCAATTTCGAATTCAAGTGGATATAAAGCCCTTGTCTCGATCAGAAAGGGGTTTTTCATTTCCATTCTTTTTGACATCCTTGTAACAGCAAACATTAAGTGATCAGTTAACGCTACATGGATGTGCTCATTCAAGGCAGACCGGGTTCGTTTTTTAATTAATTCGATTGAGGAAATGATAACTTCATGTAAATCGTTTTCAACGAATGGTAAAAGTTTAATATAATTTTCCTGTTCTTTTTCATTTTTTAAAATAAAAAGCTTTTCTATCGATTCGGCTGCAATGTAATTGCCTTGTTTTTGGTTAAAGCCGATTCCCTTTCCGATTAAAACAACTTCCCCAAATGAATGGTGGCTGCCAAACAATACATTATTATTTAATACTTTTTCAACTTGAAAGTCCCCCATACCCTTCTCCCCACTTCGACATCATTCGACTAGTGCCATCATGCCCATATTATAAGACACTGAAAATGAAGTCAACGGAAATAGAAAAACGGAGATCCGTATGACTGCGAATCTCCGTTCTTTATTATTTTTGCTTTGTTAAACAATATTGTGGTCTAGTCGCGGGTTCGATTTACCTTCCAAGAGGCGGATTTTGCTATCGCAAAAAAGGCTCTCTCCGACGCACAGGACGTGCTAGTGTCGACAATGCCACAGGACGTGGCGTTTTTGTCGACCAGGCAAAATCGACCCCGCTAATATACATTTATCAACATTGTTCATTAACAAAGCCATTATTTTAAGAAAATGAAGTAAAGAACAAAAATCCCAAAGAAAATATACATAATTGGGTGGATTTCTTTAATACGGCCTTTTACGATCATTGTAATTGGATAAAAAATAAATCCAATCGCAATTCCTGTCGCAATACTATATGAGAGAGGCATCGCGATCATCGTTAAAAAGGCAGGTACTGCAACTTCGAATTTAGTCCAATCAATTTTTCCGAGCGATGAAACCATCAACACTCCGACAATAATTAATGCGGGCGCTGTGACCGCTGGTGTGACAATTGCTAATAACGGGAAGAAAAAGATAGAAATAATAAAGAATCCTGCCGTTACTAGTGAAGCAAATCCCGTTCTTGCTCCAGCTGCGACCCCTGCCGATGATTCAATAAAAGAAGTAACTGTTGATGTTCCAAATATAGAACCAGAAATGGAAGCGATTGAATCCGAAATTAACGCTCTTCCCGCACGTGGAAGCTTATTGTCCTTCACAAATCCAGCTTGATTCGCAACAGCAACTAATGTTCCAGCATTATCAAAGAAATCTACGAATAAAAAGGTTAAAATAATACCCAACATCGTTGTTGTATAAAAAGAACTATCTCCAAACGAACTAAATAACGCACCAAATGTCGGCGCAAGGCTTGGCGCTTTATCCACAATTTTTTCAGGTATTTCAATTAATTGAAAGATCATTCCTACAATAACGGTAATAATCATTCCATAAAATACGCCGCCTTTAACTCCGCGTGACATTAATATAACCGTAACAAGAAGTCCGAAAACCGCAAGAAGGGTATTCCCGTTTGTTAAATCCCCTAACCCTACAAGTGTTGCATCATTATTTACAATAATTCCAGAGTTTTGAAAGCCAATAAATGTAATAAATAATCCGATTCCCGCTCCAACAGCATGCTTCAACTCAATCGGGATCGCGTTAATAAGTTTTTCACGAAGTCCAGTGAGTGTTAAAAGTAAAAAGAATACACCTGAAATAAAAACTGCAGCAAGTGCGTGCTGCCATGGACTCCCGTTAACTAATACGACTGTATAAGCAAAAAAGGCGTTTAATCCAAGGCCTGGTGCAAGAGCAAGTGGATACTTTCCAATTAACCCCATGATGATCGAACCAATTGCCGCAGAAAGTGCAGTTGCAACAAATACAGCTCCATAATCCATACGTAAAGCATCAGGTAGGTCCGGCACGTCAGCAAGGGTTAAAATTGCAGGGTTAACTACTAGAATATAGGCCATTGCTAAAAACGTAGTCATACCGCCCATAAATTCCCTGCGATAGTTTGTTCCAAGCTCCTCAAACTGGAAATACTTTTTCATTTTTCTTCCTCCTAATGGGTTACCTAGCTTTTAGTATTCAACCGAATGCCATAAAAATACGCTCCTAGTAAATACCGGAGCGTTGACAACAGGATTAGCGCAAGTAGGCTGGACAGAAAAAATGAAAATAAAAAGACCGATAATAGGTGTCCTCTAATTTGCACTTACCTCGTAGTCAAGCTATTTACGGTAGCTCGGTAGAAACTTCTGGGCCTTATCCCCATGATTATACGACGTAATACGACAATATTTAATTCCTTTTTATTCTATCAGCAGAATTCTCGTTAGTCAATAAAAAAACGAACATTTACATGTCCGTTTTTAAAAAATGTTCGTATTATGACTTATCGCAGATTAACGGGCAGTAAATCCTTTTTCTTAATTTAGATTAATCGATGGTACTTATGGTAAGGATAACTGCCCGTAAAAGCCCGATTAGTTCAACTAACCTTCAGTAGGGATAAACCACCCTACTGAAGGAAGTTGCACTCTATTCCCACTCAATTGTAGCTGGTGGCTTGCTTGTAATATCATAAACAACGCGGTTTACATGCCCCACTTCATTTACAATCCGAGTCGAAATTTTCTCCAATACATCCCATGGAATTCTTGCCCAATCAGATGTCATTCCATCAATTGAAGTAACAGCTCGAATTCCGATCGTATGATCATAAGTCCGGGCATCGCCCATTACACCTACACTTCGGATATTAGGCAACACAGTGAAATACTGCCATATATCGCGATCTAATCCCGCCTTTTGAATCTCATCGCGTAAAATCGCATCCGATTCACGGACGATTTCTAGCTTGTCCTCTGTAATTTCGCCAAGAACCCGAATTCCAAGGCCAGGTCCAGGGAATGGCTGTCTCCACACAATTTCATCAGGTATTCCAAGCTCAGTGCCTAAAGCACGCACCTCATCTTTAAATAATGTGCTTAATGGTTCAATTAGCTTGAATTGCATATCTTCAGGCAAACCGCCTACGTTGTGATGAGACTTGATCGTTTGAGCAGTGGCCGTTCCACTTTCAATGATATCTGTATAAAGAGTACCTTGCGCTAAAAACTCAATGCCTTCAAGCTTTGTTGCCTCATCATCAAATACATAGATGAATTCGTTTCCGATAATTTTGCGCTTTTGTTCCGGATCGCTTACACCTTTAAGCTTGTTTAAAAAACGATCTTGCGCATCTACTTTTATTACATTCATATGAAAACCTTCTGAGAAAGTTTTCATTACACCTTCTGCCTCGCCTTTACGCAATAAACCATGATCAACAAAAATACATGTCAGCTGGTCACCGATTGCTTTATGAATAAGAACAGCAACGACAGATGAGTCTACCCCACCACTTAAAGCACAAAGAACTTTTTTATCGCCAACGGTCTGGCGGATTTTTTCCATTTCCACTTCAATAAAGTTCCCCATTGACCAATCACCCTTACATCCACAAACACCGAATACAAAGTTTTTCAAGATATCGTTCCCATAGACAGAATGAAGAACTTCTGGATGGAATTGTACAGCATATAATCCGCGTTCTTCGTTACTCATGGCTGCAATTGGGCATGACGGGTTCGTTCCATCAACCGTAAATCCTTGCGGCGCTTCTACAACAAGATCACCGTGGCTCATCCAAACCGTCTGTTCGGCAGGAAGTTCAGCAAATAATCTTGATTGGTTCTCAACTGTTAAAACCGCTTTTCCATACTCACGATTCTTTGCGCCCTCTACTTTTCCGCCAAAATGCATCGTCATTAACTGCATTCCATAGCAAATTCCAAAAATAGGCAGTCCAAGTTCAAAAATTTCTTCGTCACAACGAAAAGCATTTTCCCCGTAAACACTGTTAGGGCCGCCAGAAAAAATAATCCCTTTTGGGTTCATCTGCTTAATTTCCTCAGCCGTAATCGTATGTGGATGCAATTCGCTATACACACCAAATTCACGAATTCTACGTGTAATCAATTGGTTATACTGGCTGCCAAAATCCAGTACAACGATCATTTCTTGTTTTTGCTGTTCGGTCTTCCCCGTCACACTGTTCACCTCATTAAGTTATTAGAAATACATTCACTTTTTCTTAGTGTTCTCTTCCGTTTGAAAATTATCTCATAAAATCATACATGCATGTGGTTTAATTAGGCTGTTTTCGCATATATTGTTGCTTTAGCCTACAAATTTTGCCCGTTGATTTCCGCTGCGGGCACTTGCTTCCGCGGGGAGGGGACGGGAGCCTCCTCGGCGTTATCGCCTGCGGGGTCTCCCGCTTCCCTCTATTCCCGCAGGATATTGAATTTACATCCTTGAATCTGCCCACGCACGAAGGAAAAGCGATAGCATTTTCGAGGAGTCAAGTGCCCTCCGCTCCAATCAACTCAGATTATTAAATAAAAATCACATTATAAAAGCAACAAACTTTACGAAAATAGCCTTTAATTAAGAAAAAACCAGACTACTCCTCCACAAAATGGTGAAGGCAGAATTCTGGTCTTGAGGAAAAATTGCATATAGAATTATTCTGCCTTCATAGTCAAATCATTTACGGTGATTTGGTAGAAACTTTCGACCCATATTATCGAGGATATATGAAGAATGCATTAAGTTATTTATTAGCCAACTCGAAAGTCTCTGGAATTGACTAAATCATGCTGATACATATTAATTTAATTACTTTTACTATAACGAACCTATTGTATCAACAGGATAAATTTCTGGTCAAGCGATTGTTTTTATAATTAAATTTTCCCACAATTCCTTTGCTTCTTCCCAGCTGCCTTCTTTAAGATCCCCACGATAAATGAACTGCTCATAAAGTAAGGTTAAACTGCTCATTTCCTTTGATGAGAAGAACTGATCGACATAATTGGCATAATCCCTTAGGGTTTGTCCTTCCTTGCGTTTTAAGCCATATCGGTCCAATTCTCTTAATAAAATCAAATACGTCTTCGGAAAATTTTCGTCTTTTTTCGTCCGTCTGAATCTCCAGGCTAAATAATACGGAAGCCATCGGCCGCGTTTATGATAAACGGCTATAATAAGAACCGCTATAATGAAAGTGGCTAACGATATCCATTTCCAGTTTTTCATTACAGAAGTCTTTATCGTATTCATGATTTTTTTAAAAGAAAAAGAAGAAGAAGCTTGCTTTGGCTTTTCTTTAGATACTTCCGGTTCGATCCGATCTTCTTTTTTCGGTTCCTCGATTTCAGTCTGATTATTATTTCGCGTGTAAACATCATAATTAAATTGAACATTATTCGTAAATCCCTGGGTCGGCTCGAATGGCACCCAGCCAGTATTCGGAAAATATATCTCAACCCATGAATGGGCGTTATTATTTGTTACCTCAAAAATACGCCGGCTTGATTCACCAAGCTTTTTATATTCCCCTTCTGTATACCCCTTGACCCATCTTGCTGGAATACCAATTGATCTCGCCATAATCGCCATCGAGGTCGAAAAATTATCACAATAGCCCCGTTTTGTATCAAATAAAAATTGATCGACATAATCGTCAGCAGCGCCAGGGATAGCCACATTTTCCTGGTCATATACATATCCGTTTTTTCGGAAATAGGCTTCAAGTTCCCTAGCCTTTTCAAACCATGAGTTCTTCCCTTCCGTAATCTGGATGGCTAACTCCCGGACCCTTGAAGGCAATTCTTCAGGAATCTGTGTGTATCTTCTCATAAATTCATTATCTGGCGCTAAATTCACATTAGACTCTGCCGACCTAAGCGCAGTCACACTATACTTCGGAATCTCATAAACAAGGGAATATTCCGCGACAGCTGCAGGTTTATTTCCTTCGAAGGAAATGATTTTTTCAGTTTCTTTCTCCAATTCGTACGTATAAAGAGGTGATGCCTCTATATCTTTAATTCCTAAAGGATACACAATATGAGGATAATTCATATAAGAAAATACCTTACTTGATTCCTCTACCATTTCCACGCCATTCCCATCAATAAATGATGAAATTGGAACACTTTTTGTAAAGAATATCGGTACGTCCTCACCCATTAATTCGGAAGCAATCCAGCCTTTGCCGGTATAGTAATCTTTTGCTTCAACTTTCCAATAATGCCGCGATTCAACCTCTGCTCTAAAAACAAGCTGATTATCACTAATGAATGGTCCGCCAAGTCGAGTATCATCCGTACCATACCCAATTTTCTGGATCCCGCCTCCTTCAGCCCCACCGCCCTTTCCATATGCTTTTAAATACGGCACCGGGTCCGGCCATATCGGTTCAGCTTTCGGAGCTGCAAGTCCAACACACACACTTAGAGCGATCATGCCAGCTAATGGAGCCATCCATTTACGGGATGAGGAGGGCTCTTTTCTAACAGCTTCTTGATCAAGATGGCGATAAAAAGTCAGCATGCCCATAATTGTAAGCCCTAAGATGACTGTCCTGACAATGGCAACGTCAGCTTCATACGGTGTAAACGTATCAAGTACGGTAATATATATGATTGTCATGAAAAAAAAGATAAATATCTGTCTGCGGATAATCAGCCAATATTGAATTAAGTAAGTCATGATCCAGAGAAGAACAAAAAATAAAAAACTCCTGAACAAATTACTTAAGCTCGGCCAATCCCTTTCAGACAAAGGCCCGATATTCTCTTGAAAATCCGATATAAACTGCGTGACCCACGATAGTTGAAAAAAGGCTCCTTCATAAAATAAATAATGCAGGGCATATAAAATAAAAGCACATTTAATCAACCCGCTTAAAATAATGGAAATTCCCAGGTAAGCCGATAAGAGTGAGATACTGATAAACACTAGAAAAACCCAAATATTCGCTGTATCAGTCAGCTCTTCCAAGGGCCTGATCCATTCCCATAGGAGCATAAACCCGAAGGCGTATAATAAAAAATTCGATAGATCTTTTGGTGCTTTTCGGGATGTCATCTACTTGCCACCTCCGAGAATACACTTGCGAAATTGCCGTCATGAACAAATACCACCCGTAAACCTCTCGCCTTAGCTTCTGCCTTAAGCGCAAGATCATCAGGAGAGGGCAATTCCTGTTCATTTTTTAACAGGAAAATCGTAACAGTTCCTTTTCGTGTAGCAAAAAAGCCAACTTTATCAATTAACGCTTTCGTTATCTGTGCTGTTATTAACATGAGATTAACATTCTGTTGCACCAAGAAATTCTCCGCTTCCAGCACCCGGTCAATCGGAACTAAACTGTTATCCCTTACCTTTGCAAGATGGTAGAATAGCTGTTGCTGCTGACTTTCTCCGCTCCTAACCGGAAAAGCAACCCTCTCGGATGCAACGGAAAGAAAGCCGACCTGAGCTCCTTTTAGGAGAATTGCTCTAATAATGGATGCTGTGAATGAAACAACGGCTTCGAAGCGGCTATCAGGCGTACAGTCCATCATTATATAGACATCATGTGACTTCCGCTGTTCGAACTCCTTTGTCATCATCTCATTACGCTTCGCTGTCGCTTTCCAATTAATCCAAGAAAAGCGGTCTCCAGGCTGATACTCCCTAATCCCGATTGCCACAGAGGTATCCCTTTGGACCCGCTCCTTTGAAGCAGCCATCCCCTTGTCAAAATGATTTTCCATCGGCCTGTAGATCAGTTCTTCATAGACCGGGTAGACAATGAATTTATCTTCTAAATGGATTTGTTTTTCTTTTTCAATTAAACCAAGCGAATCTCCAGTTTTCATTCGAATAGCGCGAAGAAAATGCTCTCCCCTCGGCAAATCATCAATCTGATAATCCCAAGTAATTTCCTTTCGAAACCCCGGAAATAGCAGCCTTTTTGCCTTTATTCTTTGCATCGAAAACACTAGCTCCTCACTAGAGCATTCTTCAACTACTAGATACAATAATGGAAAGGCGGATTTCCGCTTTAAAATGATTGTAACTTTCAATGATTCTCCCGCATTAAATTCGTTCTTTTGAAAACTACGCTCAGCCTCCATTTGATTAAGAGGGTAAAAGAATAGGAAAATTGCATAAATTCCAAATGGAAGAAAGCTATAAAAAAGGAACCAGCTAACGAACCCTCCCTGGAACATGGCGTAAGAAAAAGTAATAAGAATGAGCAGGAATAAGAAGAGTAGCTTCCATACTCCTTTTAATATATTAAAAGATTGCTTCATGTTACTTCACTAACCTTTGAACAGGAACTGGAACTCTAGCGAAAACGCGGTCCACCACTTCCTCTGCTGTAATCCCCTCAAATTTCGCCTCTGATTTCAAAATAATCCGATGAGCGAAAACAGCTGGAGCCAAATGCTGAATATCATCTGGGAGGACATAATCCCTTCCAAACATAAATGCATAAGCTTGCGCAGCCTTCATTAGGGCAATTGAACCCCTTGGACTAACTCCAAGATAAACACTAGCATGCGTTCTCGTCTGGCTGGCAAGATCAACGATATACCGTTTAATCGTATCGTCGACATAAACATCTTTTATCTGCTCCTGCAAATCACGCAATTCCGCTAGGCCAATTACAGGCTTCAGTTCGTCAATTGGCTTACCCTTTTGTGCCCGGTTCAGTACTTCCATTTCTTCAGCCATTTCCGGATAGCCCATTTTCATCTTTAATAAGAAACGGTCTAGCTGGGCCTCTGGCAAAGGATATGTTCCTTCATATTCAATCGGGTTTTGCGTCGCCATAACGAAAAACGGTTTTTCAAGGTGATGCGTAATCCCGTCAATTGTGACACTGCTTTCTTCCATTCCCTCAAGTAAGGCAGACTGGGTTTTGGGAGAAGTTCGGTTGATTTCATCAGCCAAAATAATATTTCCCATAATCGGGCCCGGCATGAATTGGAATTCCATTTCCTTTGGGTTATATATGGAGACGCCTGTTACATCAGATGGCAGTAAATCCGGTGTAAATTGAATACGCCTAAAATTAGCGCCAACCGATTTAGCGAGCGCACGTACCATCATCGTTTTTCCAACACCTGGGACATCTTCTAAAAGCACATGCCCTTCAGCCAGAAGAGCAATGATACTTAACTCAGCCACATTGCGCTTGCCGATCATCACTTTTTCAATATTTCTTAGTACTCTCTCAATCGTAGGATGCATATGATCACGTGTCATGATTTCCCTCCTGGTATCTGCAGATCCTGCTAGACTTATATTACGATCATTTATTTCGTTTTTTGTAATCAATAAAGATATTCGATAAACCCCTTGAAATTCCTGTAATATTTCAATAAACGTTATTCTTTATAATTTTAACACACTCTTTTTAGATTGAAATGAACTAGAATGATAAGGAAAAAGGAAGACCGGCTTCGTTTGAAGAGCCAGCCTTCCTTTCTGCTACGTTTGTCTATAGGAGAGATTCAATCAAACGTTTGATTAAGAACTATGTTCGTATTTATTTTTTGAACCATTAATAAGAAACACCTGTACGTGTATGCGTTTTGTTAAATTCATCCATATTCGGATCAAAATAGTCTTCATTGAATTTTGCTACAAACTGATTATCATTCACATATCCGGATCCCCATGTTGGATCCATTGTTAGCCAGCGTCCATCAATTTTCGCTTCAACCCAAGCATGTCTTCCAGGAAACCATCCTCTCCCGGCTCTGCCTTCTACATATTTTGCTTCAATGTCACTAGCCCTAAGGAGTGCAATGGTTAAAAAAGCATAATCCTGACAAACACCGGATTTTAGCTCGAGTGTTTTTAATGCACTGTCATCCCATTCAAATTCATTATTCTCAAATTTTCCAACATCATAGGCAATATTTTGAGCTACATAATCATAGATTGCCTTCGCTTTTTCCAAATCAGCATTCTTACCGCTAGTCAGGTCTTTTGCCAGTCCTTTTATTTTGGGGGCGTCTGATTGAACACCACGAGAAGGAAGAATATCCCGTTGATCCTTGTCTGCGATTGATTCAACTTCAAACTTCGCAAAGCTAAAATAACTGAAGTGATCACTGTTTTCATCTGTAATTTCAGGCACACTGACGATTACCTCGTACGTACCAGGACCAAATCTCAGATAAAAAGAGTCATTAAATATAAAATCTTTAACTGGGATCACATCAAGGGCTTCGTCTTCCCCTTTTTTTGTTGTGATATAGATATGTGTCGTCTCAGAAGCAAACTCTGCCTTCGGATCAATCGTACCTTTAATGTTAAAAGTGCCATTTGAATCTTCACCGCCAAAAATAGGGTACTCTAATGTGACGCCGCGTTCTATATATGCGTTTGTGTACTCAATCGGCAGCATTTTACGATTAGATTCGTTCTCTATTAAAATCGTTGTGGCCGTCTGGTAATATTTTTCCCGCTCCTCATCCGGCACTAATACTTCTAGCTTATGCAGTCCTTTACCGAAAAATAAAGGGATATCATATTCGAATTTTCCATTCTTGATAGGAATAAGGTTACTCCATGTTTCCCCATCCTTATTGAGTTTTATCATAATGGTATCATCGTCTGTTAGATTTCCCACTTTCCCTTTTAACGGAAAAATTCCATCCTTTTTCATGTAGCTTGATTTCATTTTTAAGGATAGGTCAGCACTTTTTCCAAATGTAGTATAGGTGACGTCTCGCTGATACTCAGGATTAACATTCACAACTTCAAAATCAACTATGTCATAATAATAATTTTCCCGATCAGTACTTGGAAGGCGAACCTTGACAGAATACTCCCCCTCTCCATTAAAAAAGTGGATAACCTGCCTAAACTTCCCATCGTTAATCGGTGTATAATATTCAAGTTGATCACCTGCAGGACCTTCCTCATTAGCATGTACCTTTATCCACGCATAATCAGATTTTAACTGTGAATATTCTCCAATTTCTCCTTCCACAATGACTTCCCCATTAACCGCAAACTTCTTATGTTCAGGTTCCTTAAGGATTACACCAATTTTCTCGCTATAAGAAGTCAGTTCAATCGGTTCAAGTTCTAATTCTTTATTTAATTCTTTCACTTGTTTTTCATATTTGTCTTCTTTTATAGATGTTGTAGTCTTTGAATTACCCGAACTAGCATTACTGCATGCGGAAAGGAAAAGAATACTGCTGTATAAACATATTAATATCGTAAACAATGGACTTTTTCGATTCATATTTTCCCCCTAAAAAGATAAATTTCCTTTACCTATTCAATAATTTGGATTTTTTTCATATTTTTACTATTTATGTTCTATCATGTGTTCACATTTCAGTCAAACTTAAGAAGGAAATGATCGAATTTCACCAGTGACTTTATTCCTAACAAACATTTGAATTGGAATATTATTTCGTGACAAAAGAAGGGATAAAAGAACGAGCAGAAACGAATATTCTTTCAATTATCGATATGAATATTACAATAATATTACAATTATGTATTTTTATAGTTATATAGGACTGTTTTTTGTAGAACTTCATACTTATCAACAGATCTCCGCGATATAATAGGTCATATAAAAATGGAAATTGGAGGGAATCATTAGTTGAGAAAGTTGTTCACCTATTGGATTTTTGGCTCATTGATTTTTTTATTTATGTTTCAGCCAATAACAGCCAAAGCGAAATCCTTCTCCATTGAACAAGTCGATATCCATGCCATGATTTTAGACAATGGTGATTTATATGTAGAAGAGCTATTTACTTATCAGTTTGAAGGCCAATTTAATGGAACAACCCGAACGATTGGAGATGATGATCATCGGGGAGTTAAGTTTTTTGAAGGTTATCTTACACCGCCAAATACCACTCTATTAAATTATAATTCAAGTTCATTTAAACCTTTGAAGGTGGAGAGGGAAGACTTAACATTTAAGATTCACACGGCCTCCAAGGATGAGACGAAAAGGTTTTTTTACCGTTATTTAATAGAAGGGGCCGTAACAAAATACGAAGATACTGGACAATTTTACTGGCGCTTTTTTGATGAAATAAATGAAGCAGATTTACATAACGTTACGATTAGACTTTCTCTTTATAACGACTTATCTTCCTCATTAAGAGGCTATGCTTTCTTGCATGACTTAACTGGCGGAACGCTCGAAAAGTCAGCAAAATACGGCTATATCTATGGAAACGAACTTTTACCAGCTGGGAAAACGGCGGAAATTCGTTATTTATTTCCTCAAGACTTCTTAAAAAATGCAAGCATGACAGAAAATACCCTTAAGCTCGAAACCTTTTTAAAGGAAGAAGAGGATTATGAAAAATGGTTTGAAATGAGAAGCAGATTAAATCCATTTGCGGAGGGGATTGGTTATGTATTATTTATAATCGCTCTTCTCTTATTATTAATAACCGTATTTTATCCAAGAAGACTCATTCGCTTATTCCATAAAGGGGGAAGTGTAACAGTGCTTAAGAAGTTCGACTCCTTTATCCTTATAAACCTTTATCGCAAAGGCCACATAGAGCATAGCGATATTATGAGCGCTCTCTTTCGCATGTATCAAAAGGGCGTTATTTCGATGCAGCATGCTCCTGCAAGAGCTGCTTATTTGGAGGATGAGGAGGCGCCAGATCATACTTATTACTTCACACTCCTTAAGGACGAACAGAACTTGGCTCAATATGAGAAGGAGCTCATTAACTGGCTCTTTGTGACAAATGCTTCGGATCAAAAGGTCTTTTCCTTGGATCAGCTCCCCTTCCCAACACAGACGGAAAAACAGAAAAATTGGCGATTGGAAAAAGAGTATAAAAAGGCGGAGAAACAATTCCATCAAACTTTTAAAAAATGGAAAAAAATAGTTTTGGCTGATCCAGAAATAAATACATTTGTTACATTAAATCCAATTAGAAAATGGCTTTTAAAATTAGGCGTACCGTTTTGGATGCTATACTCCCTTTTAAGTGCGTGGATGGGCCGGACAGATGTACTCATAATCATAATCATATTAATGCTTCTATTAGGAAGTGGTGCTGTTATGTATATTAAAAGGAACAAACGCTTTGCTCCCTTCCTTTATTTTCTTATCGGTTCTATTATTACGAGTTTATCAACTTATGAAATTTCGGGTACATATATATTCGTGGCAGGAGCCTTCATTTTGATTGCCTTATTTGTTCCAGTAGTTGATGTTACGTCGAAAGGTACACCTTATTATAAAAGGTTAAAAAAGTTTAGAAAGGCGGTTATGAATGGAGAGTTTACATTTGATGGCATCGAAATGGAAAAATGGTATCAGCATGCACTTTCTTTAGACCTATTTTTATGGCTAAAATACAGGTATGCACACCAATTTTCTGAGAGTGTAGAAGGATTTTCTCCGATTTTAAAAAACCCTACGGAAGATTCAGAAATATTCTATTATCCGTATCAGTATTATCACAATAGATATCATTCTGATAACTCCCATAGTTCCGATGGTTCTTCAGGTAGCGGATCAAGTGGAGGATCTGGAGGCGGAGGGGGTGCCGGGGCTTTTTAACATGGCTACAGCTAATAAGAAAAACCAGACTAAATTTAGTTCAATCGATTGGACAGGATAATGAACCAATTAACTGTGGATCTCGCATAGATTTGTCCGATTGAACGGGCAGCAGACTGCAAGAGCAGGCATCTTTCAGGAAAAAATCGAAAACATACAAAAGCAAGTGGAGAAAAACGAATCGATTTTCTCCACTTGCTTATTTTAGGGAATTATCGGACAGCCCCAAATAATTCAATCGGCTGCATTTTCCTATTAGACTTTTTATAAGCGCTGACTAATCTATAATTCTTGTTAACTTAAATACGGATTAAATAGAATTGAATTATAAGGGAATATTTACCATTTTACCTGTTTTCTTCCCGTAGCCGTTCCATCCGGTCAGCCCAATCATTAATCTTCTTATCAATCCGGTTAACCTCTTCGTCAATTTCTTGATACTTTTTTTCTTTCAGTTGTTCAATTAGCTGTTTCATTGTTAACTGATGCTTCTCGAGTTTCTTCCTTAATTTCTTTCCCCTGATCTTCTGTGATCATTCCTTCTGACTTCATCAACTCAATCGCATCTATCAATCTTCCTTCTTCAACATTCATGGCGTAGCTCATTTTTCTATACGTTCTATCAACTTCCCTCTCTTGCCCAAGGATGGCAAATGTCCCTTTTGGTGATGACCACCGCTTTCCAATTATGTCAATAATCCCAGGCGGTATCCACTTTTTTATTACGGTGTTCTTTAATTCTTCCGTATTTTTTGCCGAAAAATACTCCCCTTTGCCCCTCTTGATCCCGACTTATTTCCATTTTTATATTAATTTCCACTGAAAAACGGAAGCTTTTACACTTTTCTTTCCTCTTTTTTGCGAAGTATTTAAAAAAAGGAAACTAATCAGCATAACTAGTTTATATTTTTCGGGTGGAACAAAGGACCTATCCCACTGTTCCCCATCTAAGGTGAAGATCACTCTTCACTTCGTAATTTCTCTCGTTCCTCTTGTCCTTTACTCCTTACTTTTTCACGATTTTCATATCCATCTTTCCTCAAGGTTTCTCGAAAGTTGTAGGCAGTGTCTCTCGCATACTCTCTGAGACTGAAGCCTCGATCCCTCGCAGCTTCTCTTATAGCAAAACTATCAATTCCAGTCTTTTCTTTAAAGTAGTGAGCCAATTCTAATAAGCGTTCTTGTTCTTTATACGCTTGATTAACCATCTCATTTTGTACATCATATAATTCGTTTACTCGTGTATTCTGTGAATCATAATATTTGTTTACATTTTTATTTTGCCAATCATACCATTCATTAATGAGTCTTTGCTTTTCTTTCCGGAAGAAGTCTTCCATGCTTTTTTGTGATGTCGCAGCTGAATACTTTCCTTTTCCAGCTTCTGCAATTTTCTTTAAAGCTGCCTGACCCTCATTATCTACATCAAATCCGATAATATTTACCACTGCTTTAACATTCGATTCATTCAGCTTTTTCGCTTCCTCTACCGGATTGCCGCCACATGTTTCAACCCCATCACTAACAATATAAATAATATTTTCTGTTTCCTCTCCCGTCTCTTCCTTCAAATCAAAATTTGCAGCAGCAATTGAAGCAGCAAGGGGCGTCCAGCCAGCAGGCGAAAATTTATTTAATGAAGCGCTAAATTGTTCCTGATCGAACGCAGACAAAGGGTAAACAATCTCAGAGCTATTACAAGAAGCTGCCTTGTCTTGATTACTTCCTGTCCCTAGATGACCATAGACCCGAAGTGACACATTTACATTCGATGGCAATTCCGATACGAATGTTTGTATAGCACTCTTTGCATGCTCCATTTTTGATTTTCCACCAATTTGCGCCTTCATACTTCCACTTGAATCAAGTAATATTTCTACATTTACCCTCTTTGTTATTGCAGCACCCGTTTCCATCTCTCCAGGCTCTGCATTCGGATCTTCGTATGACGTATCCACTTGATTAAAAAAGTCATAATAGGAACGATAATCTTCTGCTGTTAATGCCAATAATCGTGTAAAATACTCTTCTTGTGACAGATCTTTGGGAAACTCGCCTATAGCTTGTTTAACTTTTTCTTCATCATAATTTTCTCCATAGTATTTCCCCGGACCCTGTCGCAGGATATCCTCTATTTCTCTTGATTCAAACACTGTAGTTTCCAATTCTTCAATTACAATCTCAATTTCATTTTGTTCATTCTTTATTTCTGTGGATGCAGGATCACTAGTTATCTTCTTTTCTATTTCTGTTTCTTTAGAACAGCCAGCAATAACTAACATACTCATAACAAACCAAAGAAATTTTCTTTTCACATACATAGTAAATCCCCCCAGATACATACTTCTTAAGATCAATTCTATTTAAGGAAAAGTGAAATATTGATACCTTTCAAGGGATCTCGTAAATTTTGGGCCCCTTAACAATATTTGGTCATGTATAATTTACATGCCCCTTAGGCTCACCAGCTATTCCTTATCAAAGGCCACCTGATGAAAGTTGGCATGTACCATAACAACTCCAATAAGGATAAGCATGAAGGATACCGGGGCAGCTATATGTGCACCAATCGTTTTTACCGACCAATAGCCAACTAAAGACCCTATTCCACTCCCGAAAAAGCCTAGAAACAAAATAAATTTTCCGATTCTAGTCTGTGGGGAATTCACTTCTGACAGAATAGGCTTAGCGTATTTATGACCCAAAATAATAGATATTGCTAAAAAAAGAATTAACATGATTGCAGGAGTTGCGTTATTGTACATTCGAGAGATGGTTAAGGCCAAGAACAATGCTGTACAATCCAAAAACAATGCCATTCCCCCTAGTCTTGCTCCTAGGTAATACTGCCATTTCTTGATTTTTATTATTACTGAAACTGCAACCATCATTACAATGAATATACTGCCTATGAAAATAGCAGTACCGTTTGAATCCGGATAAAATATAAAGCATAAAATTGAAATGATTGGAAGTATACATAAAGGAATCACATTGTTTGCCAATGGATCTTCCTTGTATGGACCTAAATTCATAAATAACACCTCGAATTGATACATGACTTCTATGTTTTACGAATTAATTTATTTCTTTCTATATTTTCAAACACCCTAATTTCTATTAAATAGAATTCGACTTTCATAAAATGCGGTTTTTTTTGTAAAATAAATTCGAAATAATACAAAAATAAAAGTAGTACGTATGTTATGAATGACTAGCCAATAAGCGGTACAAATATACTCGAATATCGGTATTCAGTATATTGGATTTCTAATAATGATTAAGGTAATGACGAATTAATTGCTACAAATGTGTGAATCCTTTATTGAAATTCATCTTCCTAATATCCTCCTTTTGGATTTTTATCCATTAATAGGAATAATAAAGATAAAGATACAACATAAAAGCACTAGGGTAAATGATTTTTTTTACCCATGCCTTTTATCACATTTACAAAACTCCCTAAACAGAATTAAGGTTGATCGTACCCTTAGCAGCAACATTCTGTTTACTGGTGGTTGTACTACCAAGAATCTTGCTGCTATTGGTTCCATTTTTCCGGTAAAGAGGTAATGCAGGGCCCATGCAGAAGAGTAAATCCTACGGCTCCCGCTCCACTTAGTCCGCCTAATACAACCCATCGAAGGAGACCTGAGGCCGGAATGAGCCGAAATGCCCCTAATAATCGCCATACCCCTAAACCGCTGAAGAAGGCAAGTGCGGAGGCGAGCCCGCCTGCCACCATCCCCCAAAAGCTTTTTTCTTCTGAGGCGGGTGTAAATACAATTCCATCAATGCTGATAGCTGCTAGAACTTTATTGTAAAAAAACGGAAAGCTAAGTAAAGTATTTACTCGGCTTTCCGTTTTTTCTTAATTTAGATCCCTACATTTACATTTTTATATGCTCTAACCTCATTTTGATAGCTGAGTTGAATTGAGTTGGTATTGCTCAAATCTTATTTTGTTAAGTCGTATTCTAATTTCTCCTGATTCCATACAAAAACGTGATCATCTACATTCACATACCATTCAGCATCTTCGATTACATTACGAATGTCAGCAAGCAAAGAAGTCCAATGATCAACGCCATCAAACATTGCATCTGCACTATTGTCTGGTAATTGAGTTGATCCTTCAAAAATTACATCAGCCTCTGTTGGCTTCTCTGTATCGTATACATCAAAGCTTGCCCAGTTATGCCCTTCACCTGTTTTTAAATATTCTTCAATTTCTTCATTCACGGAATACCTTTCAATCAATTTATTGATGATTTCTAGTTCAGCTTTTGAAAGGTTATATTTGCGTTTTGCGGTATAATAAATAGAAACGCCCATCTTGTAACCCCCTTCTACCCTAAAATTAGAAATAGTCATTTAAAAGAATAAATAGCAATTAATTCACGTTTAAAATCCTCATACATTTCAAAGGCAATCTCCATGATTTCTTTAAGTTCTTCATAGCTCCGAAAGAATATTACAGACACTCTTTCTGTATCATTTGATAATAATCTTACAAACAGATCCCATGGGTCTCTGGTAAAGAAGTAATGTTAAATATTTGGTAGGTCGAGGGGCTGTCCCCAAAGATGCTAATCCTCATTTAATAAATTTACTTCGTCAGACCAGAAGTTTCTTTCCTCTAATGCTTTTGAATCAATAGTTCCTATACTATTTTGAAACCAATAAATTAGTTCTTCGGGAATATCTCCTTCAAAAAAAGCATCTTCTCCATTTTTCTCATCAGTCTTTTCAATTAACTGTGAGTATAACAATAATGACTCCATGAATAATGGTATTGATGAATTAATAAATACTTGGCTATTATCATTTTCACGATCTAAATAAATTACTTCACCTGTAACCTCAATAATACATATTGGATCGCCAGTAGAAGTACTTCCAATAAAAATATAGTTTGATAATAATTTATTTGTAATTCCAAACACTTGTGTAATTTTTTCCATACCCCCTTTAGTTTTGGTATGGAAATTTAAAAATGGTGGGGCACTTTCCGGTAATCCAGCCTCAATAATAAATTTCTTTGAGTCAATTGGAATATTTAGATCTTTAATTTCATCCATTTCATATCTAATTAAACCAAATAATTCTTTATCCCAACTGTTTAAAAATTCATTAGGCGAAATCATTCAATAAACTCCTTTATACTACAAAATTAGGGTGTTTTTGTTTTTTGCAATAGAAAAGATGCAATTTTGTACAACAATCAATGTATAGCATTATAGTCTAACATTAAGCCTCTAATAGACTAATTACTTCAAAGAAACAACCAGTATCGAGTCTACTTTTACCAAATAAGTCAATTGTACTCCCCTCACCGTGTAGGGTTGAGCTATACCAATTCTATGCTATATTGAGAAGCTTTTTGTGAAAAAACAAATATTTTGAGATCCATTAATATTATTCATTTTTTTCGGTTAGTTTACTTCTGGGATTTCGTCAATAATTGTTTGTCCGATATCTGTAAGCGGGTCATTTCCTCTTACATTATTTATTTTCTCATGATTATGGATACCACCAAAGCCTTCATGTAAGGAAGCTGGCACAGCTGTTACTTGTCCACCACCTCCAATATGATGATGAATAAGTTTGTCCCCAATATAGTTTTTATATTGAGGAAATTTCTGAATAAAAGTTTCATCAACAATAGGGGCAACATTTCGCTTAATACGCTTGGTATTTTCTACACTCCAGAACTCTGGATTTTGTTTTAATATTTCCTTAAAATGTTTCCTTGCATTCCTTTCCCATCCGTCTGAATTTACCCCCTTGCTTCCTTTACCTTTAAAGTTCATTTCTGCTGTCAATCTAGGATCAGCCCTATACTCAATTGGTATTTTTTGCACATCGATTCCACGATAAGCTCTAATAATACTGTAATCTATACTTTCTAAAAAATAATTTTCGTTGGGTTTGTTCTGCCCTTGTTCAATTTTGGCTGACGAACCATTCCATTCGTTCCCCTGCTTCGAAACATTCGAAGCAATTCCATCCTCACAAGCGCATCCCATTGTAGTAAACTTCGGAATGGCTGCGGTGCTTAATGCAACGAATAGCGTAGTGACAAAGACAATGCCTGTTCGTTTAGCTGTACTCTTCCAGTCTACCTTGCCGTTTTCTTTCCATTGAATAAGGGTGTCAAGGACCGCGGTAACTCCAGCCGTGATCGCACTGTAAATGGTTGATCCTTTTACTACCTTCCAAGTCCGGTTTAAAAAGTTGGATACTTGGGAAACGGGGCGTTTCGTTATTCGGGAAAGGAGAGTTGCTAATACGTTCCCTTGCTTGCTGATGATTTGTTTAACTCCTAGATTTCCAAAAATTCTTGCTGCTATGGGCCCCATGACCGCTCCTAGCGTGAAGTTGAAGAAGAGGCTTTCAAAGGTAAAGGCCTGTTTCCAGAGGCTGCTGTCTCCGGTAAAGAGGTAATGCAGGGCACCGTGAAGGAGAGTAAATCCTACGGCTCCCGCTCCACTTAGTCCGCCTAATACAACCCATCGAAGGAGACCTGAGGCCGGAATGAGCCGAAATGCCCCTAATAATCGCCATACCCCTAAACCGCTGAAGAAGGCAAGTGCGGAGGCGAGCCCGCCTGCCACCATCCCCCAAAAGCTCGTTTCTCCTGAGAAAAATGTAAAAACGACTCCTGCAATCCCAAAGCCAATGGCAGCTAAAATCGTTCCAAAAGCAATGGCAATTCCGGCAGCTGCTAGAACCCAAACACCAAGTAAAATAACGCCTACTACGACTACTATGGCTCCAATGACTTTTAAAAGCGTTTGAACCCACTCTTGTGAGAAGAAATCCTTTACTCCCTCCCAAAAATCACCAAGCCAATCAGTAAACCGATCCCACTTCGGACTAACCCAATCTTTAAATTCCTTCCATCCATCCTTAATCCATGCTTCTGCATTCTTGAGCTTATCTATAAAAGCTTCTTTCATTTTTTTTAAGTTATCAAATAACTTATCATACCACGAGGCATCTCCCTTAATCGGATCGCTGTTTGTAGCATCATGCACTTCTGTCTTTCTGATTCCATTGCTTTCTGACTCTACCTTACCGACATCCGCTGCCGCTGGATGGATAAATGAAAACAAGAGCCCTATTAAGAAGATGAATGTCAGTACACTTCCCTTTGCCTTAAAAAAATGATTCATGCCTTCTCCCCTCACATGTTTTCTTCAAGAAAGAGTCCGTCACTTTTGAAAAAACATCATGCTGAAGATATGGACTTATGCCTATAACATTCTTAAGATTAAATAATTCTTCTTACGCCGCTGTAATACTAAGAGCCTTATAAAGAAACTAGTAACAAGAAATAGTAAAGGTTTTAGGTTCACCAATTTTAACTGATGCTTCAGATGTGATCGCGGGAATACTTTCATTAGATACGGTTGTAAACTTTGCTTTTAATTCTGTAACTACGTAAATACGAAAATCCTTTTCGATAAATCTTATGGTTTTTACATCATCGTTTTGATTTGCTTTTGCAAACCTCTCTGCCTCTTTTGATGCATTATCGAAGTTTTCTCTGACAAACTTACAGGCAAGTGTATTTACACCCTCATCCCCGAAAAAGAATCTCATTGCGGAATTCGCCTTAACTTCTATAGAATGATTTAGCAGCCAGCTGACGACATCGCCCGGCATCGTCCTTCCCGCATGTCTTGCCTCCTCCATTCTCACAAAATTAGCTAATATTACAGCAATAGGAGGCGGATCCTCGCCTTCTAATACGGATCGAAGATAATTTTCCCATCTGACTCCGAGTGCATCTAATTCAGATTGTGTTTCTTCTTTAAGCCTATCTGACATATACAAATTAGAACTTTTAGCTGCTGCTAATGCTGCCGCGTCAGCACCTGTTTGTGTCACTCTTTTATGAATAAATACATTTGAGAAGTCAAAGAACATCAACGCTATAAAAATAGCAGCCATGAGCATGCCAACCATTACGATTAACATGCCGCTGCCGCGTTCGTTATTTATGATCTCTTTCAAACTATTTATCTTTCTCATACGGATCTTCCTCCATTGGCATAACGGCGTCCGCAGTAAAGTCGAATTTCATATCGGCTATAAAAGGGAGAGCAATTACAGGGGCGTTAATATGAACCATAACTCTCGCTTCCTCCTTACCAGGTCCCCCCGTAACCGTTACATTAAAACCAGAAGCTGATCTTTTAGCGACTTTTTCCCAATTGGGATCATGGATGGCAGCTGCACGAGCACCATCACGCGCAGCTGATTCTGCAACTACAAGTGAAAAAGCGATTAAGGCAATTTGCCATATAATCAAGAATGCTAATATAACAAGGGGAAACATCGCAACAAACTCTATGGCCTGTGAGCCCTTCTCATTTTTTACATAACGTTTAAAAAGCTCTTTCAATTTATTCACTCCGGCTAAACAAGATTTTTTATTTACTCACCGCCACCGCCGATATTTTTAATTAAATCACTTAGCTTTTTCATAACTGCATTCCCTACGGTTTCATCATCCTTAATACCAGCAGCAATTGCCCCCATAACAGCTAATACAACAAGACCTAGAGCAACCCATTCAAGCGCTTGCGCTCCTCTTTCATTTTTCACATAACGAGAATAAATTCCATTAACCTTAATCCAAGTTTTCAATAACATTGTAATTCCTCCTTAAATTTTCTTATAATCCTTCTACTTAAAAAAGAAGGAGTCCAACCCAAAGGCAGCCGGATTGTACATAATGTTTAATACAAGCAGGCCAATAATAAGACCGAATACGGCTGGTGCCACAAAAAATGTAGTGACTAATGTAATTTGCGGGCTTGCCTTTGCGGCTTTCTCCTTTGCAACAAACCCTCTTGTTGCCCGCAGGTCATCAGCTTGAAGCTTAAAAGTTCTAGACACTGGAACTCCAAGAGTTGACCCTTGTATTAAGCCATTTACGAGCGAATGCAACTCCTTAGAAGAATTTCTGTCCATTAAGCTTTGATAGGCCGTAATTCTTGGAACACCTAAATCTATTTCTCTATTAAATCTATCTATTTCTTCGCTCAAAGGTCCTTCAAACTGTTGGGTAACCTGCTGTAAAGCATTATCTAAGCTTACCCCAGCTTGGAGAGTTACACTGACTGTATCTAAGAAGTCAGGCATCATGATTGTGATGAGCTCCTGCCTGTTTTTCGCTTTAAAATACAGCCACGCACTAGGTCCTAAGAATCCTCCTAAAATGGATAATAATAGAACCTGCAATCCCAAAGGCATGCCAAGGAAGCTGTATATACTTCCAAATCCCAATCCAATTAAGCCCAATACAAAGCGAAATCCATAAAAATCCTGCAAACTTAATTCAAGTGGATTTCCAGCCTCCTTTAGCAGTCTTTCATGTTTAGCTTTATCAGCAAAGAACGGATACCTGATTCCAACTGGCCCAGCCTTTTTCCCCCAGAGAACCAATGTGAGTATCATTCTTTCCTGTAAAGACTGCTTTTTCTTGTCCTTTCGATGCTGAAATCCTTGCTGTTTTAAGAGTTTTTCCTTCTTTGCAATATATAAATAGATGTATACAAAGCTGATAAAAAGCAGGATTAATATAAATATAAACATGACGAGTGAAAAAAAGCCTAAAAGTTCCATCTACCCTACACCCTTATACTCGAAAGTCTTTTTATGATGAAAAATGCAATGAAAACAACTGCAGAAAATCCTGCAAAAATTAATAAACCCATTGGAGTGAACAAAACATTTAAAAATCCTTTAATAAATAAATTCATCATTAAAACCATTAAAAAGGGCATGGCAACCAAAATATAAGCAATCGATCGACTTTCTGCTGTAACGGTTTGTATTTCTTTATGAACGCGGCTTCTTTCCTCTAGCGTTTCTGCCATAGAAGACAGGACCTCCGCTAAATTCCCACCCACTTTTTGCTGGATAAGAATAGTGCTAACAAAGATATTAATATCATTGCTTGCTACTCTCTCCCTGAACTGGTTCAAAACCATCTCTAAACTATCACCTAATTTGAATTGGTAATTCATTTTTCGAAACTCTGATTGGCTTGGATCCTTCATATCCCTGCCTACCATTTCAATAGCTTGTGGAATCGTTTGCCCTGCTTTGATTCCATTTGACATCATCCTGCATATTTCAGGAAGCTGCTTATTAAAGCTTTCTGTCCGTTTGTTTTTCCTGGAGTTTAAATATAATCTAGATCCAATGGAGATCACTAGATAGCCTACAAGGACAGCCATTAAAAGATATAGCCCGAATAGAAAATGATTCACAAAAGCCAATAAAGCTAATAAAAATATATAAATTCCCATATATTCGGAAGGCTTTAAAGATATATTTCCTTGTATAAGCTTTTTCTTTAGCTCTGATGCAAGTTCAGAAGAATCATATTTATCACCGATGAGCAGTACAAAGCTTTTTCGGTCCGATTCTTTCTCTATATCGAACCAGTTATCCATCCTCTTATATGAATCTCGCGTTTTCCGGCTCGATGAGAAGAAAAATATTCCGGCTAAAAAGCTAAATATACTTCCTGTTAACAATCCCCACGCCAAGTTCATTTGAGGGCACCAGCCTCTATCACAGATTTAGGAACTTCAATCCCATATGAGATAAAACGCTGATATATTTTAGGAACATAACTTGTGCCTTCAAATTCCCCAAGAATTGTTCCATCAGGGAGTGTTGCCCGTCTATTAAATCGGAATATATCTTTCGCAAATATTTCTCCATTTCCTTCAACAAGCTCAGCAATATTGACAATTCTTCTTCTACCATCAGAAAATCGAGATGTTTGCACAATTAGATCTAGTGCTCCGACAAAATATCCTCGAATAACCTCAACGGTTAATGGCAATCCAGACATAATTACCATGGATTCAAGTCGACCTAAAGCATCTTTTGGACTGTTTGCGTGAATCGTTGTCAATGACCCTTCATGACCGGTATTCATTGCCTGTAGCATATCGATTGCCTCTGAGCCTCGAACCTCACCGACAATAACACGATCTGGACGCATCCGTAGAGCATTCTTAACTAAATGCCTAATCGTCACTTCGCCTTTTCCCTCCATATTCGGAGGACGCCCTTCCAGTCTGACAATGTTATCGTACGTTAACCTCAATTCGGCCATATCTTCAATCGTCACGATTCTTTCCCCTTTTGGAATAGAATCTGAAAGGACATTAAGCAGTGTTGTTTTTCCACTTCCCGTACCACCGGAAACTAAAATATTTGCTTTCGCTTTGACCGCGGCTTTCAAGAATTGAGCCATTTCTTCTGAAAAACTGCCAAATTTCATCAGGTCCTCTAATGAATAAGGGTCTTTCTTAAACTTCCTGATTGAAATGGATGGACCATCAACGCTGATTGGCGGAATAACGGCATTTACACGGCTTCCATCCATTAAACGAGCATCCACCATTGGTGAGCTCTCATCAATTCTTCTTCCAAGTGGGGCGATAATACGATCGATAATATGTCTCACATGTTCATTATCTTTAAAACGTACATTGCTTTTTTCCAATTTCCCTTGTCGCTCTATAAATACTTCATAAGCACCATTCACCATGATCTCTGTAATGGATTCATCCCGCAGTAAGCTTTCAAGAGGACCGTAGCCCACTGATTCATTGATGATTTGTTGTATGATCTGATCCATTTGATCAGTTGTGATAATTACTTTTTCCTCGTCTATCATTTGTTTTACTAAGCGCTCAATCGTTCGCTTGCGATCTATCGGAGTTAATGTCGTAATGTTTTCCAGATTCGCTTCTTTAATTAAACGGGACTTGTAGTGTTTAACCAATTGGTCAACTTGTGATTCTGATATGCTCCAGTCATGCTGTAGCGATGATTGCTTCGTTCCTAATGCAGAAGCTTTTTCAACCCAGGACATTTTTTCACTCCTTACGTTAACGCTTTAGTATTTCATCAATGTATTTCTTCATATCCTTCGTAACTTTAGTCGTACCTTTATCCTTCTTTTTCTTAAAGAAGCTCTCCCCCATATTCAAGAAAGGCTGAATGGCAAAATAATCGCCACTTACTGTTCCTTGAACGTCTCTTCCGATAATCTTCACGATATCCTTAACCGTTAACTCAGATTTAGGGTGATTACGGTTGACAATCAAGGAGTATTGATCTCCTCTTCCTATTTGGTAACGTTCAAATAGGTCCTCTGCATATTTATATGCCCTCATTCCTAAACTATCTGGGGTCATAATGTAATGAATATGCTGAGCTAGGCTCAGACCTGTAAAGGTGAGATTATCAATATTCGTTGGCAAATCTAGAATAATATAATCATAATGATTGCTAGCAACGTTAATAATTTTGGTCATTAATTCATCAGGAATCGTCTGTGCAATCGCTGGATTCGCTGGACCTGTTAATATTGATACTTTCGTTTCTTCATGAACATTAGATACATTCTGGATATGTCTAATATCTAGTTCTTCCATTACCGGAATTAAATCATGGTACGATCTTATTGGCTGTAAACCAAAAAGGGAATCGACGGTTCCGAATTGGGCATCCATATCAATTAATAACACCTTTAAATTGTGATGAATGCTTAGAGACTGAGCTGCTATTGCTGATAAAAGCGTTTTTCCGCTTCCACCTTTTGCGCTGTAAAAAGCATGGACCTGACCTGTCCCGTATCCCAAGCTTGTTTCTGCCTGCAGTCGGAATTGATCTCTAGTGTATCTAACCAATTCAATTAGTCGTTCCTTTTCATCTGGAAATACAATGACATCCTTTGCTCCTGAGACAAGCCATGTTCTTGCGAGAAGAAAATCATGGTCTCTTGTAAGGGCAATCATGCTGCTTTTTGAATTATTTTTAAGCAATTCCGGATTTTCTATGGAATCCATATCAGCAAAAATATAATGATAACTTTGCTGCTCCTGGAAAGTTCTTTTCCATTCTGGCATGACCGTAATATCTATATTCTCATTTTCAAGTAGCTGTTGTATGAGTTCGCTCCATTCTAAATCTTTTGTAATTAGCAGCCCTTTATATGCACTCATTTCATGCACCCTTCCAAAACTTCTTTCTTCGTTTATTTTTTTGTCTCATTTTGGCTCACCAGGAGATTGTTCTTGTTGATTTTGTTCTGCTGGTTTTTCAGTTTCCGCATTATTATTTTCCATTGTTTCCGCTTCTAGTGGCTTTGTGTTTGCATTTTCTTGTTCATTTTTGGGTGCTTTCTGTTCATTTACTTCTTTTAGGTTTTTTTCACCTGAAGTAGCTTGATTTACTCGTAATACCCTTATTTGCACAGCAGAATTTTGATAATGAATAATTTTTTCGGCATTCTCAACGGTTAAAGAAATCTTTATTCTCGGGGGTCCTTCATTCTGCTCATCCACTTGAACAACGCTAGTATTTTGAAATTGTCTTTTCGTACTTAAACTTCCACTTACTTCCTCTGTAACGATAATATCTACAAGATCCCCTACAGCAACATCCTGGTCGATTAAAACAATTTTTGTTGCATTCAGCCAAACGACCCGATCATTAATAGGGATATCTAATTTTTTACGGACAAGTGCTTTTGTGAGAAGTTCTCCTTTTTTTACTGCCGCCACTGATATTGCGTCTTTAAAATCCTTTTCACTCGTAATTAAAGATGAATAGGCACTTGATTGTGGAAGCTGTATCCACTCTATGTCTGTTTCTTTAATTTCATGATAGGATTTAATGTCTTTGGCAGCAGCAGCTACCGCAATCGTTTTTCCTAATTTTTGCTGAGCTTGATTGATTTGAACAAGAATAACCCCAGCTGCAACAATTGCCAGTAAAAAAGAACTAGTTAAAAATATTATTGCTTTCCTTTTAGCATCGATCATCCATTGTCACTCCATTATTTTCTTTATCTATTGCTCTTCAGCCATGAAAATGTCAATATAATCAGAGCTAAGAGGCAAACTTATTTCTTCAAGCTGAAAAAATGATACAGATGCTAAATCCATGTCAAGCTTCTCTCTTGATGTCATAAAAATCGGACTTAATTGATTCATTTCTTGAACCTTTGTAATTAGCTCTTCTTTTGTTCCTGAATGAAGCACCTCTTTTGAAAAGCTATCCAAGAGATAGTATTTGTTATTCACCTTTCTCTTTTTATTTATCTTGAAGTAATTAGAAGGTGAAATATAATTCAAGTGATTTGTAATTGTGAATCGTTGTAAGGGAATAAACGAGGGGAGAATTCTCTCCCCTTCCTTAATTTTCTGAAGCAAATAAATAGCTGTAGATTTATTGGTCGCACCATCTAATGTGATAAGTTTATGGTGAGGAAAATACCAATTTTTTAATCTGTTAATATACTCTTTGTTAGTGATAAATGAATCATAAACATAAAAAACTTCTTTATACTCTTTTAACCATTGATCTATATCACTTAATTCGTCCTGTAGTGTCCGTTTGACAACTGGCAGCTTCCGACTGATTGTTTTTTTACTGCCGTTTAAGAAATCCTCTAAAGAAAAATCATTTTTCAATTTGGGACTCCTAATTAAAGCAGACGCTGCTACACACTTCGGTAATCCTAAAGATTCATCGATTATGATTATTTGCACATTGAATCCTCTCTTCCTTTTTCAAGCAATTTAACAATTAACTTTCATCAATAATCCTAAATAATTCTTCCCTCTTAAGATCGATCTTCTCTCTTCCTTGATCTCCGAGGCTTTCGGCATAATCGTGCAATGAGTCGTGTCGTTCCTTAAGCTTTTCTTTGATTTCATTCACAGCTGTGTTTTCAATTTTCTCGTCTTTTTCAAGCATCCATAAGGCCCCTTCAAAAAGTTTTTTTTCTAAATTGACAACTTTCTTAAATGCAGATTCTATTCCTCGTAAATGTTGGAATAAATCAGCTGTACGAAAATTTACATTTATGCCGTTTACCGCTCGCCGCTGGTTTTTGGCAATGCTACTTGCTGCTTCTTCCATTAGCTTCTTAAAAGCATTCTCTAATTCTATTTTTGTATTGACTGTATAATAATTTCCGTTGCTTGCAGCTGCCGCTTCTTTCAGCTGCTTTTGGCCAGCGTCATCCACATCAAAGCCAATAATATTAATCTTTACTTGTAAATCAGATTCTGCTAGCTTCTTAGCTTCCTCCACTGGGTTTCCATCACAGGTCTCCACCCCATCACTGATTATATATAGGATATTTTCTGTTTCTTCTCCCGCTTTAATCTTTAAATCATCGTAGGCGGATTGAATAGCGGCGGCTAATGGGGTCCATCCACTTGGCTTAAATTTATTTAACGCCTCATTAAACAAGGTTTCATCAAAAGTGTTTGTTTCGTACATCATTTCTGTGCTGGAGCAGGACATGGCTTTTTCTTCATTTTTCCCCGATCCCTTATGTCCGTATGCACGTAAAGAAATGAATGCATCCGCTGGCAAGCTTGAGCCAAAATTTCTTACCGATTCTTTTGCTAATTTCATTTTTTCTCCGCCAGGCACAGCTGCTGCCATGCTTCCGCTTGAGTCAATATGTATGGCAATATTTTTTGTTTTTTTCTTTTCTTTTGTCAAATCGAGCTCGCCAAAATCTGGCTCATATTTTGCAAGAGTCTCATAGGCAAGTGAATAGTCTACCCCAAACCAGTGCACGAGCCCATTGAAGATTTCCTCACTCCCAAGCCCCTCTGTTCCGAATCCAGCCATTAGATGCTCGAAATCTGGGTCAACATTATTTACATTCGTATCCGAATACACTCCTACCATTTTTATGCCAATTGGCTGGCGGACAATTTCTTCTGGTTCGGTTGCGGCCACGGGATATTCAATCTTTTCAACCGTTTTTTTCTCCTTTTCCTTCGGATTCTTTTCCTCTTCTTGATTTGAATTCTTTTCTTTATCAGTTGTTTCAGCGATTGAACATCCAGAAATGACAAAGAAAAGGCTCATAATAATGAGCGAAATATGTTTTAACTTCAAGCTTTATACCCCCTTTTACATTCGATTTGTCTTTTTTCTTTTTTGCTTAAAGGTCATAAATTGAATGACAGCACTAACGTATGTTTTTATTTCATTAAGGCTGTTCGCATATATGGTTGTTTTTAGCCTTTAAAGTTTACCCGTTGATTTCCATATAAAAAAACAACAAAGTTTACAAAAATAGCCTTCATTAAATCATTTCGGTTTTTAAAATATCCAATTTATTCTAAAAAATTTTTACCTATATATTTAGTACCATCTACTCACATTTCGGTCAAATACTTCCATATTTTTTGTCGAATTACGTCTGTTATATTTTTCCTGCAAATACCTTGAAATAAGGGTATTTTATAGGAGTAATGAACTATCAATATCCAGTCCGATTGTCACTTTTTATTCAAATCAGAAATAAATATGTAATTTTCCCTCTGAATAATGTGACAAAGATTACAATTAGCAGGGCTTTTTAATCATTTTCAGTTTTTTTGACTAAAACTACTATTTGTCGAATCTATTCGAATTGTCCATCCTTAAATGAAAGCGTTTTAACAAAAAAACTAGTAAAACCCTCCTATTTTTTAAAACTCCGAATAAAATAAAAAACTGCCATCAGCCCTGATGACAGTTTCATATAAACGATTAAACTTTTTCATTATTCTCCTACAATTTTAGCATCCTTTAACATCTCTTCAGTCAATGTAACCCCTTCTAGCTCAGCAGCCTTCTTATTAATGATGAGTTCTAAGCTTTCTGGGAAGCCGACTGGAATATCACTTGGCTTTTTACCTTCGAGAATTTCAACTGCCATCTTTCCAGTTGTGTATCCAAGGTCATGGTAATCAAAACCATACGAAGCGAATGTTCCTCGTTTAACTGAGTCTCCCTCCCCGACAAATGTCGGAATCTTTTTGTCATTTGCAACTGTTATAACAGATTCAAGAGCAGATACAACCGTATTATCCTTCGGTATGTAGAGAACGTCGACCCTTCCTACTAAAGATTCAGTAGCTTGCTTCACTTCTGCACTTGTTGAGACAGAAACTTCTACCGCCTCTAGCCCAATTTCCGCCATCACCTTTTTCGCATTTTCTACGTTGACAACAGAGTTAGGTTCTCCAGAGTTATAAACAATACCGACTTTTTTAGCATCTGGAATAAATTCTTTAATCGCATTGATAGTATTTTTTATGGCATCCGGATGCGTGTCAGAAGTACCTGTAACATTTCCGCCTGGCTGCTCAAAACTTTCGACTAGACCAGCACCAATTGGGTCAGTAATGGCAGTAAATAAGATCGGAATCTCCTTTGTTGATTGAACAACAGCTTGAACGCTTGCTGTAGCGATCCCCAAAATCAAATCATTTTGATCAGCCACAAGGTTTTGCGCGATCGTCATATTATTGTTCATATCTCCTTGCGCATTCTGGTAATCTAGCTTTAAGTTCTTGCCTTCTTCATAACCGGCATCTTTCAAGGCGGCAATAAAGCCTTCTCTAGCGGCGTCTAACGAAGGATGCTCAACAATTTGAGTGATCCCTATTTTCACCGTCTTCTTTTCTTCATTATTGTTGCCACTATCATTGTTACTATTACCATTATTATTGCTGCCGGTTTCTTTGCTACCTGAACCGCAGGCAGCGAGCATTAGCAACAACCCACAAAGTAATACTGGTAAAATCTTCTTCATTCCATTTTTCCTCCTTTTGCTTTACAAAAATAAAACGAAGCCAAATAATAACTTTCCTATGTTAAATAGCAAAAGTTCGACTTCTTTTGTCAATTTATAATATTCCGATAATATCACATCTAATGGACGATAGACAATAGCAAACTGAAATTAAAAAATCCGCCCTTAAAGATAAAGAGCGGATTATCCTATGTAATTATTTTGATCTATACTATAGCTTAAATTGGTGAACGAATCCATTTAGCTTTCCAGCTAATTTCGCAAGTTCATCAGAATTATTTGCTACTTCTTCCATTGAGCTGCTTATTTGTTGGGACGAAGCAGAGGTTTGTTCAACGCCTGCAGCTGATTCTTCGGAAATGGCAGCAATTTCCGAAATCGATCGATTCATTGTGTCGCTGTCGGAAGCTATGTTTGATAGGTTATCAGATACTATTTTAATACTATTGGCCATCTCTGATACGGCAGAGCTTATGTCAGCAAAGGTTTCTTGCGTAATTTCTATTTGAGCGGTCCCTTGCGTAACTTCTTTATATCCGTCTTGTAATGATTCCGTTACGATACTTGATTCCTCCTGAATACCAGCTACAATGTCGGTAATATCTGATACAGATGCGGACACTTGTTCAGCAAGCTTTCTGACTTCATCAGCTACAACGGCAAAACCTTTGCCATGTTCGCCCGCTCTTGCTGCTTCAATTGCCGCATTTAATGCCAGCAGGTTCGTTTGATTCGCAATCGCTTGAATAACTGAAACTAAATTCGATATTTCCTGCGACTTCACATCTAAACCTTGTACCTTTTTTACTGCATCTTGCACGATTTGATCAATTTTTACCATTTGCTTGTATGATGATTCCATTAATTGGCTGCCTTCGCCAGTCATTTGTAAAACTTCATTTGAAGCTTGTTCAATACGTTCTCCATTTTCATTCGCTTCCTGAACTACAATTGAAAATGATCCCATTATAGTGGCAAGATCACTGGCACTCGCCGCTTGAGATTCTGTACCAGTTGCCAATTCTTGCATAGTCGTAGCGATTTGTTGAGAACCTGCGTTCACTTCATCTGCTGATTGTGTTAACTCTTCGCTTTGACTTGTTATTGATCCAGAAACGATGTTAATTTCACTTAATAATTCGCGAATATTACTGCCCATTTCATTTGTAGCAGCAACAAGCTGACCTACTTCGTCATGAGATTTTGTTGTAAGCGGTTCGTTACTTAGATCACCATTTGCAATTAACTTCATTCGCTCCATTACCTGTACTAAAGGAGTTGTAATGACCTTGGAAGTAATCAGTGCTGAAGCTACGCTAAACACAATGATTAAAATGGTTATTACCGTTGCTACAAACAATGATTTTTCCCCATTTGCCGCAATCGTTTGCTCAATTTCATTAATTGAATTTTGACTTTTTACGGCTAGTCCATTATATCCATCCATGATTTCACGCATCTCAGGAGTAAGCTTCTCCAAATTTCGTGTCGCTAATTCTTTGTTTCCTTTTTCAACTTCATTGAATACTTGTTCAGTCACTTGTTTTCGCCATTCAACGGTCCTATCTACTAGTTTGCTAAATTCCTCGGAAGCACCTATTTTTCGAACCGTTTCCTCAATTTGCTTCCCCTCTTCGGTATGATTATTAAATCTCTCTTTATAATCTCCACCATACAATACATAACCGCGGGCCGTTGATGCACGGTTCGACATTGTGCGCGCCATTTCTTCATTAGCTATTAATAGTGGAAGCTCTTTCTCCACTATATTTCTAGCTTCCTCATTACTTTTCTTAATGACAAAATAATTATAAACACCAAATATAACCACCAATAATATAACTATTGAAAATCCAAATAACATTTTCGTTTTAATACTTTTAAAATTTAATCGTTTCATCACTACAGTCCCCACTTTCCTAAACTTACATACTTCTTTTTTCCTATCCAAACCCGCTTAAATAATATTTTTTATCACCTACCTGCACTTTCAATCTAAATTACTTTTAATACAAAAAAGTGATACCTCTCCAACTATTGCTGAAGAGGTAAGGATCAATTTAATCGTTATTGAAAAAGGACGCTTCTTTGTTTTATGAAAATAAAAGACTATTCTATAAGTAGGAGTATAAACCATTTTTCTCCATAATTCAACAAAGATCAACAAAGATCGACAACACTAAAATCACCTACATAAAAAGGCTATCCCATGAATCAGTTATTCACTGACTAATGGAACAGCCCTCACAATTGTTTTAGCTATTAGTAAGATCAGCCTAGTTCACCATATTGATTACACCTGTACGTAACTAACGTCAACCTCCATTAACTTTGCAACGGAATTAGCCTTTGCCTGTATCAACTCGAGAACGAGTCCATCGGGTAGCTCAACCCAGTTTCGACCCTTTGGAAGCTCTATAACGTCCCAAGCATATACTTCTTGGAGTGCAGATTGAAGATCATCTGTCATTATAGCAATATGGTCCATTCTCTCTTGAGATCTTTCCAATCCAGGATCCGAGATCAACTGCAAACCGCCCAATAGCCATACTTGATTGGGCGCTTCTTCCAAACCATCAACGGTGATGATTGTCATACCAAGCGCTTCCTTAAAGAAGCGAATGTACCAATGGATATCTTTTACTCGGAACGCCGTATGTTCAATATACGAATTTTTTTGATAAGCCAACTTTCCACCTGCTTTCTTTTCAAATCACACCGCCCCAAGTTGGGGAAGAGCAAGAAATTATACATTTATGCTGTTATTTTTGATCCAGTATTCAATTCCTTTAATATTGGCCACTAACGCCTTATTAACAGGCGTTGGTATATTGCTTCTTTCACCCCATCTGACGACCGCTCCATTAATGAAATCAATTTCAGTTACTGACCCTTTTTCTAAACTTTGCAGCATGGACGTTTTAAACTCATCGGGTAACCCCTCGGCTGCTTTCAACCATATTTCTTCGGGATTCTCGACAGATAGGGCTACACCGTTTGCCTTTGCAACGGCAATTCCCTCCGATATCGCCTCGAAAGCACAATCTCTGATTTCAGGAATTTTATATAAATCGCCATAAGTTAACTTTGTAATGCCAGACAATGCACCGGTAGCAACATTAATCAACAGTTTATCCCATATGATCCCGATAATATTTGAGCTCACAACTGTCAGCAAACCAGCCTTTGTAAACACTTCAGATACACGGCTGACCCTACCAGTAATACTCCCATCTAATTCCCCAATATAAGTATATTTGTTTTTTATACCGGCAAGCACATGTCCGGGACCTAGCATAACGCCACCTACATAGGTTTTCCCCCCTAGCAGGCGCTCCTTCCCAACCACTTCAGCAAGTATCTCCTCATTTCCAAGTCCGTTTTGCAAAGACATAATCATAGTTTGATCACCAATAAGTTCACTTGCATCTTCAATCGCTTGTTTTGTATGAAAAGATTTTACCAAAACAATTATCAAGTCTACCGGCCCAATTCCTTTGCAATCAGTTCGTGCCTGTACCTTTATCGTTCTATCTATTATTCCACTTCTTAAGATTAAACCTTTCGCGTTGATACTGTTGACATATTCCTTTCTCCGATTGATTAAATAAACTTCCGATCCCGCCTCTGCCAGTGCCCCACCAATCGCACTCCCCAATGCACCGGAACCCAATATACAAATTTTCATATTTTATCTCCTCTTCACAGTAGAGCCGATCATAATTTCTGTTTTTCCTTATTCCTTTTACCTACTCCAGCCACCATTTCTATTTCTACATATCTTTCAATCTTTCTTTTTTGATCACCACGGCTAGACTGGCTATCCTTCGACCGGAAAAAATTTCAAAATATGCTGAGCAACCGTACATAATTCGCCCTTTTGATTGTAAACCTCAACATTGGCATATGATTTTAAATTTTCTTCATCGATTTCATTGATTGTATAAGTAGCTGTAAGTGTATCACCAAAATAAACCGGGTTAGTAAAGCGAAGCCGATCATAGCCGTATGAAACGCTAGGCATTTCCGATCTAGCCTGAACTTGTATTAATGTGGATGCGGTAGAACCCAGTGCAAACGTAAGAACACCATGGGCTATGCGGGTCTTATATGGGGTCTTCTTCATAAATTCTTCATTCATATGCATTTGGCTAAAATCCCCCGTAATTCCGGCAAACAAATATACATCAGATTCACTGATCGTTTTCGTGTATGAAATCGTATCTCCAACTTTAAATGGAATTTGATGACTCATCATTTTTCCTCCTTAAATAGAAAGTGTAGACTCATTTGTTCGTTTTTTTGATTTAAACGATTCCCTCTTAAGAACTCTTGGTTCAAGGACTCATAGAGCAGTTCTATTGGACCGATACTGGGGAAATGCCCTGTTTAAGGGCTCATTGAACAGTTCTATTGAACCACTACTGAAGAAATACCATGGTTAAGGGCTCATAGAGCAGCTCTATTGGACTGATACTGAATAAATACCATGTTCAAGAGCTCATTGAGCAGTTCTATTGGACAGATACTGAATAAATACCATGGTTAAGGGCTCATAGAGCAGCTCTATTGGACCGATAATGAATAAATACTATGGTTAAGGGCTCATAGAGCAGTTCTATTGGACTGATACTGAATAAATACCATGGTTAAGGGCTCATTGAACAGTTCTATTGGACAGCTACTAGGGAAATGCCCTGTTTAAGGGCTCATAGAGCAGTTCTATTGGACAGCTACTGAATAAATACCATGTTCAAAAGCTCATAAAACAGTTCTAGTTTACCGCTACTGGGGAAATGCCATGAAAAGCCCGCTATAAAATTTTACTTTGCAGAATCGAGCTGTTTATTTAGCCATTCATTTCGAATCCCCATTGGTCTAGATAAAAACAGCCTGTGATCCATTTCTTTCAGCTCTTCGGAAACGAGCGGTCTAAATCCCATATGTGCAAAGATATCGCGCTCTATGTCCATACCAGGAGCCACTTCACATAATTCCAGCCCTTGAGGTGTAAGACGAAATACGGCACGCTCCGTAATATATATGACTTCTTTCCCTTGCTTGACCGCTTCTTTTCCATTAAAGGTAATCTCCTCTACTTGTGGCACAAACTTCTTAAAACGACCTTCCTGCTGGATTTGAACACTGCCATTTTCTATTTCTGTTTTTAGCCCTCCTGCTGTTAAGGTACCGCTAAAAATAACCTTCTTACTGTTAGATGTGATGTTAATGAAACCACCTGTTCCCACGATTTTGCCGTTGAAACGGGATACATTGACATTGCCTTCTAGGTCGACCTCAGCAAAACTTAGAAAACATATATCCAATCCACCACCATCATAGAAATCAAATTGCGATGGCATATCAATAACAGCCCGATTATTTACACTGGCTCCAAAAAAAATTCCTTGCGCTGTCACCCCACCGATGGGACCCGTCTCGACCGTCAGCGTAAATTCCTCGCCAATCCCTTCCTCTTGAGCAATTACTCCAATTCCATCTGATATACCTACACCCACATTTCCCACATCACCAGGCGTCACTTCAAAAAGAGCACGCCGCGCAATTACCTTTCGCTCATTAAGAGGAGGAATCGTAATTGCGCCCAACTCAGCAACAAAATCTCCGGACATAAAGCGATTGACTTCCCCCGAGTACAGCTGTGGCTGATCAGGGACGACTACAATCACATCCACAAGATAACCTGGTACTTTCACATCCTTTGGGTGAAGTGTACGTGCTTTAGCTAAACGTTGGACTTGTGCAATAACGATTCCACCATTATTTTTAACTGCCTGAGCCATAGGCAACACATCTAAGAAAGCAATCTCATCCTCCATCGTTATGTATCCCTCAGTATCTGCCGTAGTCCCACGAATAATGGCTACATCTGGTCGAATAGCCGGGTAAAATAACCATTCACGACCGCCAATTTCAATTAGCTGGACTAATTCTTCTGTCGTACGTTCATTTAATCTCCCCCCAGTTTGCCGAGGATCGATAAATGTGCCAATCCCAACATGCGTGAGAATGCCAGGCTGCCCGGCTGCGGCCGCGCGCAGTAATTGGCTCATGACACCCATTGGAAAATTGTATCCTTCAATCTCATTACGTGCTGCCATTTCAGCTAGACGCGGGGACTGATCCCAGTGTCCACCTATTGCTCTTTTGCACATCCCCGGTTGTGCAAGCGGAGATAATCCTCGTTCAGCTCGGTCACCTAGTCCAGTAGAATAATAAAGTGTTAAATCACGTGGCTCCTGTGTTTGCTTAAACCGCTTGGCCAATGCTTCAATAACCGTAGTCGGTTCAGATATTCCCCCACCGGCTCCAAGGAATGCGACGGTCGCTTCCGAAGGGATTAACTTGACGGCGTCTTCTGGAGTCAATATTTCAACAGTGTTTTTCCGTTTGGCAGTTTTCATCATATTCCTCCTAAAATCCAAATATGGGTCAAGCTTCTACATACAAAAATTTTTGAACATCAAGGTAAATCCTGCTATTATTGTCTAATTATTAGACCCTTGAAAGTGCATATATCATTGTTCAGACAATCCAGTACGATGATATAATGAATATTCAGAATCTATATATTTAGAGTATAACTTGGATTTTTACAGAAAAAAAATGAATATAATTACTAGAATCCATGAATAATAGGACTGACCTTCGTGCGGAAACACACACACTAGAAAAAAACTCATAGTAACTATGACCCATTTGACTTCAGAAATGCCGCGCTTTAAGCTTAAACGGACGGGACGACAAAAAAGTCTGGAGATTCCCCCAGACTTTTACTATTTATCAAACCGCCGCCCCTGTTCTATCAGATACTAAGCAGCAATGGGTTTTCCCTATTCTTTTGATTTTAAATCATCAGCCATAACTGATATTCCTTGAGGACAATCTATTAACAAGATGCTTTCAATGACAAAGTTCTTGAACCGTTCGACTGCTGGGGACATATAGCCATTCGTCCGCCATCCCATTTCTATCACTCTTCTACACTGTGGTTCCCGAACACGAAGCATCGAAACCTTGGTCAGATCAAGACCAGGGGTAGAAGGCATCAGTGCAACTCCACAGTTTGCAGCTACAAGTCCGCCAATGATTTCGTCCTCAGATCCTTCAATTGCTACTTTTGGGTGGAATCCGGATTTTTCACAAAACCCGTCAATTACCTGTCTAAGTGGCAAGTCTTGCTGATAATGGACAAATAGATCATTTTCCACTTCACATAAATCAACTTCCTTCATCTGGGCTAGCCGATGTTCTTTTGGAACAACTAAATATAGCTCTTCATTAATAATTGGAAATGTACTAATATTTTCAACTTCATCTTGTGGGGAGCAAAATACAAGATCGACTTCAGCAGATTCTAATTGATGAATTACCTTCCGGGTTGATCCTTGAGACAATTGAAACTTGACGCTCGGGGTCTCTTTTAAAAATAAGCGAATTAAATTGGGGACAAAACTTGGGCGTAATGAAGGAATGAATCCAAATGATATGACCCCATGCATGGGATCGATCATCTCGTTTATTTTCTTCTGTGCATCAGTCATTTCTTGTACAGCTCGATTTGCGTACTGCAAAAAGACGTTTCCATAAGCGTTCAAAATCACTCCACGGGGATTCCGCTCAAATAACGGAACCCCAACATCTTCTTCCAAACGGGCAATTGACTTACTTAATGCAGATTGTGTAAGAGATAGTTCTTTTGCAGCCTTGGTGATATTTTGAATCTTTGATAACACTCGGAAGTTATGTAGCTGTTGAAAATCCAACTGGAAATCCCCCCATACAACAATTGAAGATTGAAAATCAGTGTCCATGCTTTTTCTATAAGGCTCATTTCTAATAGATTGTTGCCTCATATCACCAAATGAGCTTTCGATCCTCATGACACCTTCATGAGGACTGTTTTTTCTCTTTTCGAGTG
>NZ_JAHNZZ010000006.1:71250-71749 GCF_019039215.1 Bacillus sp. FJAT-29790 | reverse complement strand
GGACTGTTTTTCCCTTTTCAAGTAGATTTCGGTCCTCATGACACCTTCATGAGGACTGTTTTCCCTTTTCGAGTAGATTTCGGTCCTCATGACACCTTCATGAGGACTATTTTTCCCTTTTCGAGTGGATTTCGATCCTCATGACACCTTCATGAGGATCGTTTTTCTCTTTTCGAGTGGATTTCGGTCCTCATAACACCTTCATGAGGACTGTTTTTCCCTTTTCGAGTAGATTTCGGTCCTCATAACACCTTCATGAGGACTGTTTTTCCCTTTTCAAGTAGATTTCGGTCCTCATAACACCTTCATGAGGACTGTTTTTCCCTTTTCAAGTAGATTTCGGTCCTCATGACACCTTCATGAGGACTATTTTTCCCTTTTCGAGTAGATTTCGGTCCTCATAACACCTTCATGAGGACTGTTTTTCTCTTTTCGAGTGGATTTCGGTCCTCATAACACCTTCATGAGGACTGTTTTTCCCTTTTCGAGTGGATTTCCA
>NZ_JAHNZZ010000006.1:0-71185 GCF_019039215.1 Bacillus sp. FJAT-29790 | reverse complement strand
TTCCCTTTTCAAGTAGATTTCGGTCCTCATGACACCTTCATGAGGACTGTTTTTCCCTTTTCGAGTAGATTTCGGTCCTCATGAAACTCTATTGGTGACCTTTTCAAAATGATTGATAGTGTTTTAAAAGCAACAAAGTTTGTGAAAAGATCCTTCAAAAAAAATAAGGCACCTCTCCATAAAAATGATAATTGTATATACTACAATAACCGACAAATCGAAGCGATGCTTCTATGGACTTTTTGAATAATTAATAGTAAATTCAAAAAAACCTTTATTTTATTCTTTTTGACCTATTTGCTAGTCTATTGATTTTTAAATATTTGATCTTATCTCGTTAAGATAATCCCTCAGTGATCAATCTACTCTGCTGCCGCTACAGCAGCACGTAATCCAAGGTAGTAGCTTTCAATCCCAAACCCTGAAATTTGGCCTTTAGCAATTTCCGCAAAAACTGAATGATGGCGAAACTCTTCCCTTGCATGGATATTAGACATATGAATTTCAATTACTGGAACTTCAAGAATTGCGAGGGCATCCCTTAAGCCATAACTATAATGGGTCCATGCTCCAGCATTGATGATAACAGCGTCCTTATTCTCGAAATATGCCTGATGAATCTTTTCACACATTTCGCCTTCATGATTCGTCTGGAAGCATTCGATCTCCACACCTAACTCTTCTGCAAGTCTATTAAGCCCATCGTTGATTTCCTCAAGGGTAACCGTTCCGTATTGAGCTGGATCCCTTTTCCCAAACATATTATGATTTATTCCATGCAGCATGAGGATCTTTTTCATATGATCATCTCCTAATCTATTTTAATCAAATTCGCCTTGGCGTACTTGCGCCCAGATTTTTATCGAGCCTGCTCGATAAATTCCTTTAAAAAATCTGAGGCATCCGCCGGAGGCTTATCTTTATTCAGCCGAGGTTTGAACCCATACTGGATACCATTAATCTCGCCACTTATATCGTTCAGAGACTTCTGCTGAATAAAGTTAAAATTGGTTATCAACTTATTTTGCAATTTATACTCGGGTTGCTTTCAAAGTAGTCCTTTGCTGATTGCAAGCAGCGCCGCGCAAATTCTTCATTGCCTAATTCTTTAGCACGCAATGTATGCGGCAACTCGATTGAATAAGGCATCTCTGGTAACCTGTTTACAATGCTCGCAACATCAATGCCGCCCTCACCTAAATACATTCGTTCCTCACGAAGAATTCTCGTCATCTCTTCTTTCGAGGAAGGGATTTCAACAGTCGCATCACAAAGATGAAGGTAACGGAACCATTCACGTGGCACCGAATCTAGATCCTCGACCTTGTCCTTTGAGCGATGAAAATGGTGTATATCAATCATCAAACCGGCATTATCACGCCTTGCTGTGCGAAGCACGTCTAAGACTCCTGCTAGATTTGAAATAGCGGCAATGGGGACGAACTCTAGCTCAACTGTAAGTCCGAATGGTTTCGCTAGATCGCAAATCTCCGCAAAGCGTTCAATTGCATAATTTCGATCTTCCGTCCATATGCTGCTAAGAACATGGCGTCCCCCAAGTTCAGCAGCAACCTCCATAGCAGGAAGATACTGGGTTGGATCAACACCATCGTAAACCCGTGCCAGCTCTATGTCAAGAAGCTCGATGCCTGTTTCTGCAAGCGCTGTCTTTGTTCTTCGCAACATTTCCTTATTCTTCGCTAGCTCGTAGTTAGGTTCACCGGGGAGACCCATATATATAGGGCGAATACTAACGAAATCATAGCCAGCTTTCGCTGCGATGTAAACCATCTCGGGCGGTGGAGAGTCAAGGACTGTAAGGTGGGCTAAAGAAAATTTTCTTGTCATCTTTTAGTTGCCTCCAATATTTTGATGTTTCCTACTCTCAAAAAATATTTGGTACACTTTTTTTATTTTTATAACGCAAAATCTTTCTCTTAGAAATGGACTCTTCTTCCTTCACTTGCTGAAAGATATGCCGCATAGATTACTTTAATAGTTTCATAGGCTAAATCGATGCCTGACAGGGGCTGTCGATTCTCAAGCACACATTCCATAAAATCTTGCAGTTCATATGTGTAGCCTCGCAGAATTTCTTCTGCGATAAATACATGATTCCAGCCTAGTTTTTCTTCAAGCATTTCGGAAAAATAAACATCCTCTATGCCTTCCTGATCAAGAAAATAGCTTTTTAAATTATCTGTAGGTGTGATGTTACACATTAGCACTCCATCATTTGCGTATATTTCAATATAATTTTTTGTCCCGCCTAATACATGGTCACTTGAGATAACTACAGCCTTCGTTCCATCAGAAAAGGTGATTGTCACATTAGCAAAATCCTCTACATCGATTGGTTTGCCTGTTAGATGTCTTTTCTCGTAATCTGTTAAAGAGGTTATAATGTTTCCTGTATCCGCTTGTACGCTTACAACTGAAATCTCCTCATTTCTCGCTTCTGCTTCCACTTGCTTTAACCACAATACACCGGAAACTGGATGGGATCCTAATCGGATCAAAGAGCCGCCGCCCGTTTTTTCCCACAAACCTGCCACTGCGGAACTGGAGCCTTTAATGCTTTCTTCACCTTTCATAAACAAGAGTTTGCTCTTTTTACTGCGAATGATTTCAGCAGCTTTTAAGACATTCGGCGAATAAATATAATTTTCGGCATACATAAACAGTTTATTGCTTGACGCAATGATTTCCTTGGCTTCTTCAATTTCCTTTAAAACGGATTCATACATTTTAGCCTTCGAAACCTTTTGTCCGATCGGTTTTTCATCATCTTCCTTACCGAAATAACCTGTAAGCGGTTTTTCGCAAATCACGTGTTTGCCAGCTTTTAAAGCTTTTAACGCAAACTCTAAATGTAGATGAGGCGGTGTCACAATATCGATGACATCAATTTCTTTATCATTTAACACCTCGTTAAAATCTGTGGAAATTTGCTCAAATCCATATGTTTTGGCAATTTCTTCGGCTTTAACTGTATCTAGGTCCACAATTGTTTTGAGTCTAATGTTGACACCATGTACCTTTGCATATCCTCTTCCATGTAAATGGGCCGCATAACCTGCCCCTACTAAGGCTACCGTAACCGTTTTCAACTCTCTTCCCCCCCTTAAAATTAGATCGATCTAATTTTATATGATAGATACGCCACAAAATTTAATTGGGAGCATCTTTCATTCATTTTATAATGGTGAAAAACATTAATGAGCAGCACTGTTAAAATTTAAGATAATCTTCCCAAAGTCTCCGGATAGGGCACTTTCATAAGCATGTTGATATTCCGTAAAAGGCACAACCATTGATACAATAGGCTCTATGTTCAAATCCGGATCTCTTAAATACTCTATTGTTTGTAAAAAATCATCCGGAAAGTTATAAATAATCGACCCATAAATGGTTTGATCATATCGGACTATTTGAGAAAACGGAATATTTACTTCTGGCGCAATACCAAGTGCAACCATTGAACCACCTGGTTTCATTAATTGAATCGCTAGTTCTACAGAAGCCTTTGTCCCAGCAGCTTCTATAACGAAATCAAATGTCTCATCCGCCATCTTTTCGGGATAGACGACCCTAATATCTCCAATTTTCTTAATCATCTCATGCTTCTTCGGATTGACATCAACAGCGGTTACATGCGCTCCTAAACAATAAGCCAATGCTGCAGCAAGCATCCCGATCGTTCCTCCTCCGACAATAGCAACAGAGGAATCCTTCGTAATTTTAACCTTTTTAAAACCACTTACAACCACGGCAAATGGTTCTATTAAAACCGCCTTTTCATTAGCCAAATCGTCTGGAATCGGCAGAACAAACTTGGATGAAATCACATATTCCTCTGAAAATCCGCCATCCATATTGATACCCAATGATTTCTTACGCCGACAAATATTTGTACTCCCTTTTTTGCACATTTCGCACTCGCCACAGAAAGTATTCGGCAAAACCACTACACGGGTTCCAACTTCGTATTTGGCGCTCTTGCCACGTTCAATAATCGTACCAACTAATTCATGCCCAGGCCTTAAAGGATACGTGGCATGAGCAAATTTTCCTTGTAAAAAACTAAGATCAGATCCGCATAACCCCCCATAGCTTATTTTAATCTTTACCTCATCATCCTTCGGGGCTTGTAGCGATTCAACATCGCGCATTTCGATCTCCATTGGCTTTTTAACATATAACTCTAACATCAGCATCCCTCCCAAAAAAATTAGATTGGTTCAAAAATATGATCGATTTGAAGACTAATAGATTGCCTCATTAACCGTTCATGTTGGTAACAACTTTTCTAGACGATCCCATGAGTTTCTAAGGATATAATACAAGCCGAAAGTGTCTAACTTGGTAAATATATGTATTTACTAAATCTTGAACATTATTAATTTTTATCACTTTTATAAGAAGTACATGTAATTAAGAAGGGGCCCAAATAATGAAGCTTTATCGCAGATTAACGGGCAGTAACTCCCCACTTCTAGACTCGGAGGAATCGAGGGAAGATAAGTGGGGATAAACTGCCCGTAAAGGCCCGACATAGGAACACAGACTAAGAACGCCACGTCCTGTGGCAACGTCTGCGTGACCCACATCCTGTGGGCCGCAACTAACCATCAGTGGGCAGTAAAACCCCCACTGATAGAAGTTTCACTTTATACGGACCCGCCATTTTCAAGAATAAAGAGTTATTTTTTTCCTGCCTCTAAAAGCTTATTAACGAGATCCTCGCCAATCTCTTTCTTATGTTTGTCATAAACAGGTTTGATTTTATCTGCCCATACTTGTCTTTCTTCTGGAGTTAGCTCAGTGATGATCATCCCTCTTTCGATAAGGGCCTGTTTGTAACTAGCATCCTCTTTCGCTTTTTCTTCTCTTTGGAAAGCTTGAGCTTCGTCAGCTGCTTTTCTAATTGCCTCTTGCTCTTCACCTGATAGGCCTTCAAAGAACTTTTTATTTACGATAAACGGATTGACTCCAATCAGGTGCTGAGTTTCAGTTATATATTTTTGTACTTCATTAAAATTCGCTTCTGCTATTACACTAAATGGGTTTTCTTGGCCATCAACAATCCCTTGTTGCAAGGCTGTGAACAGTTCCGGGAAAGCCATTGGCGTCGGAATCGCACCAAGTTCTGTCCACACATCTAACTGAATTTGATTTTCTAATGTTCTAATTTTTAAGTTATGAAGATCGTCCGGAGACTTAATCTCCTCTTTACTGTTCGTCAGATTTCTAATTCCACTCTCCCAAAAATTAAAACCAATGATCCCAATATCCTCTAAATCAGCTAAAACCTCTTGTCCTAAAGGACCATCAAGGATCTCATGAGAAGCTTCTCTAGTCGGGAATACAAACGGCAAAGACCAGAGATTGAACCGAGGTGCGAAGTTCGACATTACTGCCGCCCCAATAGGTCCACCTTGAATCGTCCCAAGTTGGACACCTTCAATAATGTCCCGTTCTCCACCTAATTGACTGTCTGGAAAAACCTCTACAGAAATGGATCCATCTGTTTCTTTTTCGACTATTTCTTTAAATTTGTACATCGCTTTACCCATCGCTACATCTTTTTTGTCTGTAGAGCCAATTTTCATTACTGTTACTTTCCCTTTGTTTCCCTCTGGTTTTGAATCTGCTGTTGTTTCAGAACCCTTTTCTCCATTTGAAGTCGATTGACTTCCACATGCAGCCAAAACGAACACAAGCAAGAACAAACCTAGATAAAGAATCTTCTTCATTCATTGACACCCCTTTAGATTGTGATTTACTATGAAAGATTTTTAAAGACAAATGCTCTAAAAATCACTTTCAACAAATTAATAGACTTATATTATTTTTGACTTCTTCAAAGCCTGCCAGTATAACAAAAGGATTATTAACAGCCCTATTATTTAGTAAATACTTGAGGTAACCACGTTGATATTACTGGGATGTAACTCAAGATTAAAATATTAAATATCATCACTAGCACAAAAAGTGCTGTGAATTTTAATAGTCGTTCCATGCTAATACTCGCCACTTCACTTACCATAAAGAGATTAACTCCAAAAGGCGGTGTAATCATCCCCATAGCCAAGTTAACGATCATCACAATCCCAAAGTGAACAGGGTCAATACCATACGTAACAGCAACAGGAACTAAAATTGGTGCAAGTATAAGAATGGCCGCCCCAGAGTCAAAAAACATCCCAACGATGAACAAAAGTATGTTGATGATGAGCAAGAAAGTGAATGGACTATTAGAAATCCCGCTAAACCAAGTAGCTACAGCTTGAGGTACCCCGTCGCTTGTAAGAATCCAGCCAAACAGTCCCGCATTGGCAATAATCACCAAGACAACTGAGCTCGTTAAAGCAGCGTTATAAAAGATTTGTGGGAGCTCCTTCCACTTAAGTTCTTTATAAACAAACAAGCCTACAATTAATGCATACACACAAGCCGCGACTGCTGATTCGGTCGGGGTAAAAACGCCGCTATATATCCCGCCCAGTATGATGAAAGGCATTATTAATGCCAATACCGCGTCCTTAAAAGCAACAAATTTTTCCTTCCAAGAATAGGATCTTTCACCAGAGTAATGTTTCACTTTCGATACAAAATAAACAAGGATCATAAAAGTAAACCCAATCATGATACCTGGAATGATTCCAGCAAAAAACAAGTCTTTAATCGACACACCTGTAGCAACACCATATAAAATGAGCGGTATACTTGGTGGAATAATAACCCCTAGCTCACCTGATGCTGCCACAGTTGACGATGCAAAACCTTTATCATAACCTCTGGCAACCATAGCTGGAATCATAATGGCGCCAATAGCTGCTACGGTTGCAACTCCTGATCCAGAAATAGAGGCAAAAAACATACAGGCTAAAACAGCAACCATTCCTAATCCACCTGTTCTTGATGCAACAAGAGCATAGGCAAAATCAACCAGCCGCTTTGACATCCCACCTCTTTCCATCAAACCTCCAGCCAAGATAAAAAAGGGAACTGCTAATAATGTGAAGGAGTCCATCGTTGTAAATAATCGCTGGATAATGACGGTAGGAGGCGTCCCATCTTGAAACACCATGATTGCTGACGATAACCCGACAGAGATAGCTACAGGAACACTCAGAATTAAAAACAACATAAAAGAAGCAAACAGTAATATCGGACCCATTAAACTTGTTCCCCTCCTTTCGTATCCCATTCGCCTTCAAGCCAAGCAACCAATGTATTAAACAACATGATTAGACTGCCTAACGGGATTGCTAAATAGGGGATAGACATTGGCAAATGCATGGCAGCTGATTTTTGCATATGGACAATTTCTAATATTTGCACACTATACATTAAGATAATCACACAAAACACCATTGTAATGACTGCAGCAAGTCCCCTGATTCCTTTTTCAATTTTAGGAGGAAATTTAAACAGGGAAAATAAAAATTCAAGACGGATTAACTTTTGATATCTAATCGCTAACCCTGCTCCGATAAATGTAGTCCAGACCAATAAGTACCTTAACAGTTCAGATGACCAACTGAGAGGGGCATTAAAGACAGCGCGGGAGATGATTTGCCAAGTTAGAATAATAAGTGCTAATGCTAAAATAGTTCCAAGAAGAAATTTGATGCCTAGATTGATTTTATCCATTATTCGAATAAATGTTTTCAATAACGTCACTCCTTATTAATCAAGTTGAGGAAAGGATTAGATTCCTTATGCCTTTTACTTTCGTTTCCATCTAATAAAACGCTTACAAAAACTCATTAACAACGTTTTTCAATCATCTCCTGGGATCTTTCAAAATAAATGTAACAAGTTTTAATATAGATCGATCTAATAAAAGATAGCGTTTACAATCGCCAATCTGGTCTTCTTTAAAAGAAATACTCAAAGATTAGCATTTTTTTATGTAATAGCTTAACAACTAGATCGATCTAAAAAGAGGGATTAAAAATAGTATATTTAAATTTTTAGGAATTGTCAATCTACTTTCAAAAATATTTATTTAATGTTAATGCACTCCTTTATAACCAGTCTAAAAGTCTGGATTTGCAAATTTTATATTAAGGCTGTTTTCGTAAAGTTTGTTGCTTTTAGTGTAATTTTTGTATAACTATCTGAGTTGATTGGAGCGGAGAGCACTTGACTCCTGCGGGAATAGAGGGAAACGGGAGACCCCGCAGACGGTTACGCCGAGGAGGCTTCCGTCCCTCCCCGCGGAAAGCAAGTGCCCGCAGCGGAAAGCAACGGGCAAACTTTGAAGAAAAAAAACAACAATATATAACACCCCAGATTCGTTCTAGAATGAAGTCCAAAAATAATTCCTTGAAAAGGAATAATCTTACGAGTTAAAGTTTTTCGTAAACCGCGAATATGGTGTATCTAGAGTAACGCGATATATTAATGAATTATATCCCTTTGAAGTTTTCCACGATAAGCTGGAGGATAATAGCGACAGTTACGATCCGAAGTATCGGTTTAACGAATTGTGGTTTCAATTTTTGTGCAATCCGCACACCCAACTGCGCTCCCGTAACGGAACCTAGAAGCAAAGCGATTGTCATCGGCCAGATGATTTTTCCTGTGGCGATATAACTGATGGCAGCCCCAAAACAACTCGAGAATGTAGCGAGCCGCACGTACCCGACCGCTCGGATGTATGCAACATTTAAATGGCCAAATAAATAGAGCATTAATGTCCCTTGGCCGGGACCAAATAATCCGTCATAAATCCCAATGCCGTAAAGGCCAGGAACGCTAGTTTTTGAGAAACGAAGCGGTTCATCTCCGTTAAAATTCCCTTTGGATAGAAATGACGTGATAAAAGCGAAGATGAGTAAACAAATCGCAACCCAATACAAGTTCGCCTCCGAAATTAATGAAGCGACGTATCCCCCAGTCAGACCTCCCCCAAGACATACAGGGATGATCCAAAACGATTCTTTAAATGATATTTCCTTACGCCTGAGTAAAACGTAAAAACTTGAAAATGCACTTACGGTATTCGATACTTTATTCGCACCAATCGCTGAATGGATTGGAAGCCCCATCAAAAGCATAGACGGAAGACTGATCAGTCCGCCACCACCAGCAAGTGTACCTAGTGTCGTAGCAATGATACCAATGAAGAAGATAAGAACATATTCCATGCGCCACACCCCCCAATTTTCCGGATTATTTATAGTTTTAAAAAGCTTTTACGGATTTTGATTCGTCTTTTCTTTTACGGGGTTTCATTATAAAAGCACCACCGATTAAAAAGGCTCCGCTAACATAGAAGACAGATACGACACCAGCCCAGCCGCCCACTGCCCCAAAAAAGACAGGCGCAATGAATTGTGAAAGCCGATTCGTCATTAAACGAATACCAAGTACTTCACCTGTGCGCGATTTTGGTGAGGCATTGTATGTCGTCGTCATGGAAATTGGCTGTCCGCATCCTAATCCGAATCCCATTAAACAACTAAATATACAAAAAAGGATGATGCTATTTGATAATGCAAAGATCAGAAAAGAAGTGCCTGCGAGTAAGACTGAACTAAATAAAATTATATCCCGATCGGCCATCTTCAGCAATTTAGGCAAAATAAAACGAACGATCATCATTGCTAAACCTTGAATCGAAAGGATCCACCCGATTGTTGAAGTGGAGATTCCCATATCTGTTGCGTACAACGGAAAATAGGCAACAAAAATATCTTTTGAATACAGCACGAGTGCACTTGAAAATAAGGCTTTTTGAATATGGGGATCTTTTACCAACTGAAGCGATGAACCAAGGCTTACTTTTTCAACAGACTGCTTTTTTAGGACAACCGGTATATAAAAGGCAAATCCAATTAAAAGAATACAAATGATCATCGACACAAAAAAGCCTGAGGAATAAGAGAAATGTTCCGATAAGTAGCCACCCAAAACTGGACCTACGAATGCCCCTGCCGCAACAGCCAGTCCAAACATACTGTAGTAATAATCACGATTTTCTTTTGTCGCAGTACTGCCGAGAACATTCTGCAAAGAAAGGGCAATGAAAATATTAGAAGAACCAACAAATATTTGGCTGACGTACAAAGACCAAATTGATTCATATACATACGGAATAAACATCCCGATGGCCATCCCGATTAAACCGAAAATGACCGGAAGGCGGTCACCAATTGCATCAGCAATTTTCCCGGCTTTAATGGCAATAAGAAGTGGAAATATAGCAAACGATGCTGTCAATATACCAATCTCAAACATGGAAGCATTCATATCGTATGCATTTAATGTAATGATCGGACGGGTAGCATTGATCACTATTTGAAAGCCGAGAACGATTAGTAATACATTTCTTAATAACATAATCATTCACCTCTATCAGCCGGAGTAATAATCTCCGGTTTACTTGTAGCAAAATTTACTAGTCATCTAGTGAGGGTGAATCTTCCTGAAACAGAGAAAAAACTCCTTCCCTTAGAAGCAAAGGAGCCTTTTCATCATAGCCCATCATTAATTGTATAGGTGGCAGGCTACATGATGATCGGTTGACATTTGTTTCTTTTTCGGAATTTCCTTTTTGCATCTTTCCTCTGCAAATGGACATCTTGTATGAAAAACACAGCCTGAAGGAGGATTCATAGGAGATGGCAATTCCCCTTTTAATATGATTCGATCCCTTTTATCCCCTAATTTCGGTACTGGTACTGCTGATAAGAGAGCCTGTGTATAAGGATGTAAAGGGTTTGAAAATAATACATCAGTTGGTGCTTCTTCTACTAATCTTCCAAGATACATGACACCAATTCGATCAGAAATATGACGAACTACGCTCATATCATGAGATATAAAAAGAAAGCTTAAGTCTAACTCAGACTGTAATTTCTTTAACAAATTGATGATCTGGGATTGAATTGACACGTCCAGAGCAGACACAGGTTCATCCATAATTAGTATTTTCGGGTTTAAGATAAGCGCCCTAGCAAGCCCAATTCGTTGTCTTTGACCACCCGAAAATTCATGTGGATACCGATAATAATGTTCTAGTTGTAAGCCAACAGTATTTAATATTTCCATTACAATTTCTGTTCTTTCTTTCGCATTACCGATATTATGAATAACTAATGGTTCCTCTAGCGTTTTCCCAATTCTTTTTCTTGGATTTAATGAAGAATAAGGGTCTTGAAAAACCATTTGAATATCTTGACGCACTTTTCTCAACTCTTGTTCTGAAAGTTTGAAAATGTCGTCACCATTATAAATTGCCTGACCCTCAGTTGGTTCTGTTAGTTTTAGTATCGTACGTCCTGTTGTACTTTTCCCACATCCTGATTCTCCGACAAGGCCGTAAGTTTCGCCCTTATAAAGATTAAATGAAACATCATTCACCGCTTGAACAAATGTTTTTTCCTTATTAAAGTTTAGGAGGCTCTTTTTGACAGGGAAAAACTTTTTTAAATTATTTATTTCCAGGAGTGTTTCTTTCCTTGTCCTTCTTTCTGTCTGTTCCTTACTTGATTCAACTTTAAGTATGGACACCGGCTGCAACCTCCTTCTCTGCAAGAATTTTTTCAAAGTGCCAACATTTCACTTTTTGCGAAGGTGTATGTTCGAAAACAGGCGGTGAAGCTGCAATACATTGTTCATCTGCAAATGGACATCGAGATGCAAAGCGACACCCTTTAGGCACGCGTGTTAATGGAGGTACAGTTCCTTCAATCGTATGGAGAAGCGCAGACCTGTCCCCGTCCAATTGTGGAATCGATTTAATCAGACCTTGCGTATAAGGATGCAATGGCCTAGAGAATAGTTCTTCGATACTTGCCTCTTCAACAATTTCTCCTAAATACATGACAACAACTCTAGAACATAACTCAGCAACTACTCCTAAGTCGTGCGTGATAAAGATAATTCCCATATCCAATTCTTCATTTAAATTTTTCATTAAATCCAAAATTTGAGCTTGAATTGTCACATCCAACGCTGTAGTCGGTTCATCTGCAATTAATAATTGCGGGCGGCAAGCGAGTGCTACAGCGATCATCGCCCTTTGCCTCATTCCTCCCGAAAGATTATGCGGAAACTCCTTTGCTCTTCTTTCAGGAGATGGAATGCCAACGAGCTTTAATAGCTCAATTGCTTTTTCTTCCGCATCCTTTTTACTTACATTTTGGTGCAAAATAATTGATTCAGCAATTTGTCGGCCAACTGTGTGTACCGGGTTTAATGTACTGAGCGGGTCTTGAAATATCATTGAGATATCATTTCCCCTCACTTTGTTCATCTGTTTATTACTAAGGGAAAGAAGATTCGTGCCTTTAAAATTAATTTCGCCTTCATATTCAACCGTTCCTTTTTCAAATAGTCTTAAAATGGTTTGGGACATGACACTTTTTCCGCAGCCAGATTCGCCAACAACCCCTAATATTTCGCCCTTTTTAACATCAAAAGATACACCCTTCACAGCTGTCACTTGGCCTGTTTCCGTGTAGAAATGTGTTTTCAGATCCTTTATTTCCAAGAGCACATCAGTCATGACTCTCTTCCCCCCTTTTAGCTTTTTGCTTTAGCCTTTTTTTTCTTGATTTTTTTATAATGGGGGTCCATTATGTCTCTCAGCCCATCGCCTAAAGAGTTAAGACCAATTACTGAAAGGATAATGAGCAAACCTGGAAAGACAGTCATCCACCATGCATTAAAGATGACAAGCTTTCCGTCATAGAGAATATTTCCCCAACTTGGTGCTGGAGCTGGGATCCCTGCGCCAAGAAAACTCAATGCAGCTTCTGTAATGATTGAGTCCGCAAAAATGAACGTTGCTTGCACAATTAAAGGTGAAAGGACATTGGGTGCTACGTGAAGCCAGATAATGCGCGTTGAACTAGCACCTTGGGCCTTCATTGCTTCTATATACGTTTGCTCCCGAACAACTAATGCAGCGGATCGAACAATACGTGCTACATATGGAGTAAATACGATACTTAATGCGATGATTACGTTTTCAACTTTAGGTCCTAAAGCAGCCATTAGGGCAATTGCTAATAAAATACCAGGGATCGCCATCAGTCCATCGCATATTCTCATTAAAATTTGGTCTAAACTTTTGTAAAAACTAGCGTATAAACCGACTGTCAGTCCGATGATTGAAGTAATGATCGCTATCGAAAATCCTACGCCGATCGATGCCCGAGCTCCATAAATAATTCGTGTTAATAAATCCCTGCCAAAATTATCCGTACCCAAAATATGCTGTGCATTAGGCGCCTGTAGTCGGTTACTGACGATCATTTCATATGGGCTATAGCCTACTAAAAATGGACCTACTAAACCTAAAAGCACTAAAAATACGAGTATAGTAATCCCTATCAACATCGAATAATTGGAAAAAAAGCGTCTTTTCAGAATTTGATTCTGCTCTTTCTTTAATTTCCTTCTTGCCGCTGATAGGGTTATTGTGCTGCCGATGCCATCCATACTATTCCTCCTAACACTTAGAAATGGACAAAACAGAAGATTAAGATAATTATGCGTTTATTTTTCTGCCAATCTAACACGTGGATCAATGATTCCATAAAGAATATCAATGACTAGGTTTAACATCACATACACAAATGTCACGAAAAGCACAATTCCCTGTATCACCGTATAATCTCGTTTTGAAACCGAATTAATGATTAGCGATCCAATACCAGGGATATTAAAAATGGTTTCTGTTACAACTGCTCCAGTTACTAAGCCACCAAAAGTAATACCGATAACTGTCAGAATCGGAAGAAAGGCATTCTGTAAAGCATGGTTGTATATGACTCTTCTTTCTACTACGCCTTTTGCTCTGGCCATTTTAATATAGTTCGTATTTAGTACTTCCAACATCGAAGATCTTGTCATTCGGGCAATCAAAGCGGCTTGAATGGAACCTAATGAAATGGCTGGCATGATTAAATACTTAAGGTGATTCCATATTCCACTCTCTAGTGGCCGGTATCCAGCTACAGGTAACCATTGTAGCTTTACGCCAATTAGTAATACTAAAAACAACGCGAGTAGAAAGCTAGGTATGGCCATTCCTAATAATGAGAACCCCATTACCGTTTGATCAGTAGCTGTACCTCTCTTAATTGCTGCAATAATTCCAAATGGAATAGCAATACACAGGGCAACTATTTCAGCTAGGATTGCGAGGGACAATGTTGGACCAATATGACTTATTATTGCTTCGTTAACTGACATATGCATATGATAAGATGAGCCTAAATCCCCCACCACAGCCTTTTTAATCCAGGTCCAATATTGCTCATAGACTGGTTTATCTAATCCAAGCTGTGTTCTAGCACTGGCAATTTGTTCTTCCGTTGCTTCCTCACCAAGCATATAGGTTGTTGGATCACCAGGGGTGAGATGGATAATAGAAAAGATGACAATTGATACAATAAATAATACTGGAATTAAGGAGAACAAGCGCTTTATAATATAAGACCACATGAGAGATTACCTCCTTTTAAACGTAATAACGGTGTGATGAATTTAATTAAAAAGATAACGCCATGTCTATTAAAATAAACGATAAACCTGGCGTTATCTTGTCCAGAATAATTATTTAGAATTTGAAACGTTCCAGAAAATAAGACCATCTACATCTTCTAAATGTGAGAGTGATTTACGTGATGCAAATAACATATCCCCATCCCCCATTTTAATAGCAGGTTTATAATCTAAGAACCAAGTCTGTAATTCATCATAATACCCTCGTGCTTCTTCTAGTGATGGCGCTTGACGAATCTTTGCAGTGATTGCTTCTAACTCCTCGCTATTTGTCCAGCCTACATAGTCTGGTCTTGTCCATACAAGAGAAGTCGGTTCTACTTTTCCTTTATTTGTAATTATCGTAATATCGAAGGCATCCGGATCATTTCGGCGTTCAGAAAATGTTGGCCAATCGTAAACTTCTAATTTTACGTTAACCCCAGCCTTTTTTAACTGCTCTTGTACAACAATAGAAGCATTATACATATGGTCATAGTCTCTTGATGTCATTAAACGAATTTCTTCGCCGTTGTAACCAGCTTCTTTAAATAACTTTTTTGAAAGTTCTACATCTTGGAAACCATAGTCATCTTTCCCAATGTCGGTATTCCATTGTGTTTCCTGATTAGCCAACATGACATGGTGATTCGTCTTATAATAGTCGGGATTGACGAAAGCTGCTTTTAACACGTCTTCTTTATTTACTGCTGCAGCCAATGCTTCCCGTGCTAGTTTATTTGTAAAAAGACCTTCTTTTTTATTGAAATATAATAGCAACAGTTCCCTTGGGACACTATTCAACTCAACATCCTTGCTGCTAAGGATCTGATCTACGTTATCAATCGGAAGCTCCATAACTGCATCATATTCTCCTGATAAAATCCCCGCAACACGAGTGGATGAATCAGGAACAAATAAAATATAAAGATCATCTACAAGTGCTTCTCTTTTTCCTGCTAAACCATCTCCAGCTTCTTCACGACTCGAGTAATCATCGAATTTCGTTAAATGAATTTGTTGATTTTGTTTCCATTCCTTAAATTGAAATGGACCTGTACCGATATACTCGGTTACTTTTTCTTTTTCATCTTTTCCTTCAAGAATTGCAGCAGGCATGATACTAGGAGATTCTCCCCCGGAATAAGCAAGAACTAGCGTTGCAGTTGATGTCGGCTGCGCCATTTCCAATTGAACTGTATACTCATCGATTTCTTTGAAATTTGCTCCTTTAAATGTTTCTTTTCCAGAACTAGAAACATTAATCCAACGATTCATTGAAGCAACAACATCGGCAGCTTTCATTTCTTCGCCATTATGAAATTTAACTCCCTTACGCAAGTTAAATTCGATTACTTTACCATCCTCTTTATACGATTCTACAAGCATCGGCTGAATTTCACCGTTAGAGTCAAAAGTAAGAAGGGTTTCAAAAATATTTCTTGCGATATTTGAAGATATTGTCGTTGTATTAACATGCGTATCCAATGTTGGTGGCTCTGAAGGTACTGCTACTCTCAATTCTCCGCCTTTTATTTCCTTTTCGGTTTTATCCCCAGCTGCCTCCTCACTCGAACACCCGATAAGAGCAATTAACATAACACTAAACAATAACGCGTATTTAAATAATTTCATTCTAGTTCCCCCTTTATCCATTTATTTTTCAGCTTACAGTTACTAAAATCAGCGTTTTAGCCTCAAGTACGGTATTGGTTACCTTTCCCGGTAATTCTATGAAACTAGTAAATTCACTTCAGATTAAGTAGGTTAATTCATGAAGGCGGTTACATTTTCTTCGCAAAAAGTCTTAGCATCAAAATAAAACATTTTTTATTAGACTTGTTGGTTTTCCAAAACAATAGGGGAAAAGTCTTATCGCACTCCTTTTTTGGTGTTCATTTACGGAAGACCACTCATAATCATCACACTCATCCCTCTATTCTGACATTTTTATATATTCAGTAATTTATCATTAGTTTGTTGGTTAAAAAAAGATTATATAATTAAAAACAGTAATGATCATTGTGATCGTTTTGTTCATTTTGTCCACTGCATATATCTTCGCTCTGGCCGTCCGATATCACCATATTTAAGTTGGGCTTCCGCTTCTTTTATTGATACTAAGTATTCTAAATATCGCCTAGCTGTCGAACGGCTAACACCTACTTCATTGCCAGCATTCAGGGCGGTCACTCCTGATTCGCCGCCCGCCCGCAAGATATTTTTTATTTTTTCTAATGTGAACTTGTCGATTCCTTTTGGGATCATTTCTTCTGAAGAAGCTTCCGTCTCCGGCAATGATTGTAATCCTGTCAGTCGGTCGATTTCTTCCTGTTCAAGTTCTTCTCTCGATGCTAGAAGCGTACGCTGTTCACTGAACCTCTCCAATGTCTGTTCAAAACGGACGAAATCTGCAGGTTTGACAATATAATCGAAAATGCCGCCTCGCAGTGTTTCGGCAATCGTCGCCACTTCCTTTGCCGCAGTTATCATGATGATATCAATTTCATTGAACTCTTTCCGTAGCTGCCAAAATAAATTCAATCCTTCTACGTCTGGAATATAGACATCCAATAAAATGAGGTGGGGTAAAGTCGTATTGTTCCGTAAATAGGCTAAAGCCTCTTCGCCCGTTTTCACTACATCTAGGACAGTAAATCCATTTATCCGATTAACAAACTGACGGTTAATATCAGCTATTCTAAAATCATCTTCCACAATTAACACTTGAATCATTTCACGCATTTCTGTGTCTCCTCCTTGGGTATAGAAACAACAAAGCAAGCTCCGTTAAGCTCTCCTTCCTCTAAATAGAGGGCTCCATTCACTTCGGAAATCAACTGTTTCGTCAAAGCGAGTCCGAAACCACGGTGAACACCTTCCTTTAAAGAAAACCCTTGTTCGAAGATTTTGTTTGAAATCTCTTCCGGTATTCCTTCCCCAGAATCCTCGATTTCAAAAATAATATCATTGCCGATATCCGTAAAAAAAATAGAAATTTTACGATTTAAGGCAGATCTATTTTTCACCGCATCCACCGCATTATCAATAAGGTTACCCACAGCGGTTAACAACGCTTTACTCTGTTTTTCACATAATTGACTTTCTAGGACGCTATCTGAATCGATTGATAAATCAATGCCGAGCTCATTTGCCTGATTTAACTTGCCTAATAAAAGACCACTCACCAACGGATCAGACACTTTCTGTATTAAAAGACGAATCCAATTTTTTTGTAAGTTACTTTCCTTTTGAATATAATCGATGACTTCCTCTCTCTTTCCTAACTGCAGTAAACCGAGTATTGTATATAACTTATTTGAAAATTCATGTGTTTGGGCACGTAAAGCATTTGCATACTGTTTAACCCGAGCCAATTCCTTCGACAACAACTCGATTTCGGCTTTATTCCGTAAAGTCGAGACAGTTCCTATAAACGTATGTTCAAAATAGATCGGAACTGAGTTGACAAAAACAATTTGATTGCCTATCATCATTTCCTTATTGGATTGCCCATTTATGTTATTCAGGTACTCGGCCAAATCGGTTGTTAGTGACACCTCTTGGATCGTTTTCCCCAAATAATTCTCAGGTGAAGTTTCCTCATTAAATAATAATTGCTGGGCAGCAGCATTCATCGTCGTAATGATCCCATATTGATTTAACGCAATGATCCCTTCATGAGCCGATTTTAGAATTGTTTCTTTTTGGAATAACAAATGTGCTATTTCCTCAGGTTCCATCCCGAATAACACTTTTTTAATATACGATGCAATGACAACTGCTCCGATGATTGCGACTCCGGCAATGAACAACAAGACAAACCATAACTGATTTTTGTAATTGCGAATTAAACTTTGTATATCAGCAGCTAAAAAACCGACTGAAACAACACCGACAATCTTTCCTTCCAAATAAACAGGCACTTTCGCCCTTAGGGAACTGCCTAACGAGCCTTCTGCTTTTGAAACATACGATTCACCGTAAACTAATGCCCTTACATTGTCTCCCCCTACCATTTTCTTTCCGATATGATCTGCCATCGGATGGGAGTACCGGATTTCTTCCATGTTTCCGACAACGATAAACTCAGCCCCCGTCGTTTCTTTGATTGGTGCAATGATTGGATCAATAATCGATGCAGGGTCCTCATCGGTAAATGCCTTAGCCAATTCAGGAATTCGCGCGACACTATTAGCAACGCCCAGAGCTCGGTCCCCCATTTGGGTTTCAAGCGAGTCAGATATGAAATAATCGACGAAAAGCCCGATAACAGCAACAATTGCAATAATTAAAATACCAATGAGCAGAATCATTTTCATTTTCAAATTAATGGTTACGTTAGGTTTGATATGAGGGTTCTTTATGTCACTCTTCTGAAAATTAATCATAGTGAAATATCTCCTTATATTTAAATCACTAGTGTAGCATTAAATAATGCGAGGAATTGAGCAATTACGAAATATTCACAATTTCGAAAATAGACTTTAAGTCTTTTTTCCACTTCGCATTATATTAAGTCTACTTTTAAATGATTAATTTTCCACTCTAAATCTTTCATTCTTTTAAATCTATGATCTAATTAATCCCATTCCACTTTGTGCATAATACCCCCATTTTGATAGCACGAACGGTGCCTGACACTATGTCTAGAAGGAAGCTTCATATAGTGTTTCATTGAAAGGAAAATAATTTGTCACTCCCCCTCCAATTCAGATTCAAGCTTGATTCGAATATCGAAAATCGGCCTCATCCGATTTTTGGGACAGCCCACTCAGACTTGCTTCTCAGCTGCTGCATGCACTTGTGCTTTCTTCTCTACCTTTATTTCATTCGTTTTCATAAAGAAAACCATCAGAAAAGATATTAGTAATAATGCACTTAAAAAAAATAACCCTATCTTTGCATCGCCCGTTCCATCTTTTATAAGACCAATCGTATAAGGCCCTACAAAACCGCCTAAATTCCCAATTGAATTGATAGAGGCTATAGCAATGGCCGCAGTAGACTGCGTTAAAAACAAAGACGGTAAAGCCCAAAACGGTGCTTTAAAACTATACATTCCTGTTAGTGAAACTGTGATCAACGCAATTGCCATGTATGGATTACTTGTAAGCCCGGCACCAACTAATCCAATTGCTGCTATAAAAAGCGGAATGGCCGAATGAAGCCGTCTTTCACCTTTACTGTCAGACCGGCGAGACCAATATAACATCCCAATAGTAGCCCCAATATAAGGGATCATAGCAATTAAGCCAATCTGCATATTCGTTGTAACACCTGAAAAACCTTTAATAATTTGAGGCATCCAGTATCCCACACCAAGACTGCCCGTTTGATAAACAAAATAAATAAATGAGAGAAAGAGCACCTTAGGATTGGTTATAGCTTTCAAAATACCAAGTTGTTTTACATTTTTTCTTGATTCCCTCTCCTTTTTTAACTCTCCTACTAACCACTCTTTTTCTTTGGTATTTAACCATTTCGCATTTTCTGGGCGCTCTGTTAAATAAAATAAAGTTATAATCCCAAGTACTACTGCTGGAAGCCCCTCCAATATAAACATCCAACGCCATCCAGCGAAATCCATCCAATGAATGTAATCCATAATCCAAGTAGAAAGCGGGGCCCCAATAATGTATGAAACTGGAATTGCCGCTGTAAATAACCCAATTGTCGTAGCCTGTTCTTTTGACCTAAACCAATACGTAAAATAAAGGATAATTCCCGGGAAGAACCCAGCTTCAGCTACGCCAAGTAAAAATCTCAAAATATACAAATGCATTGCATTTTGTACAAACCCCGTTGCAACTGCTAATATCCCCCATGTAATGAGAATTCTAGCAATCCAAACCCGGGCGCCAAAACGTTGCATCATGACGTTACTTGGTACCTCAAATAAGAAATACCCGATGAAAAAAATACCGGAAGCAAATCCAAATACTTTACTGCTTAGCGCCAAATCCGCATTCATTTCTAGTGCAGCATATCCCAGGTTTGCTCTATCAATATAGGAAATAATATAACAGATAAAAACAAACGGGATTATACGCCAAGTAACCTTTCGGATCGTTTTCTTTTCAATAAATATTTCTGCTTGGTTCATTCATTTCACTCCTTATTTTGTAGTAAGCGTTTACAAAAAAAAACGATAATATATCATAGACCTATAAGAGTAGAATGCACACCGGACTTCCCGTCCTTACTATATTTCCGGTAGGTATAAGTTTTCCGCTATTTTCATCTACTTTAAAATGCACGATCGTATCACTGTCTTCATTAGCAACGAAAAGGAATTGACCGAGTGAATCTATGGTAAAAAAGCGAGGGGTCTCGCCTAAAGTCGGTTCCCAGTTGACTAGGGAGAGTAGACCCGTTGTCTGATTTACACTGAAAATGGCTATATTGTCATGTCCGCGATTCGATACATAAACAAAGTTACCCGATGGTGCTACAACAACCTCAGCACATGTATTATCAATACTATCTTCCGGTACAGTCGATAGTATTTGTAAGGGTACTAGATGCCCTTTTTGCCTGTCAAAATGATACGTTGCAACAGTTGAATCTAGTTCATTCGCTAAATATACATAGGGTAAAGTTGGGTGGAAATCCACGTGTCTAGGCCCAGAACCTTTACGAGTATCCGCAAAAGTGGGATCATTTGCTATCAGTTTTCCATTAGCCGTATCAAGTGTATAAATATACAGTTTGTTGAATCCCAAGTCAGGTACGATAAAAAAGCGCCCCGTTGGATCCAAAGGGTTATGATGCGGGTGGGGTATACCTTGTTTGGCATATAGATTAGTCTCACTATCGTCCGGGCTGCCAGGAATTTCTACAAGATCACAAAATTCTGCTAGTGATCCGTCATCATTTATCGGGAGGACGGCTAATGTACCTGAAATATAATTTGAGACCACTATAAATTGATTAGTGGGATCTACAACTAAATGAACTGGATTTTTTCCGCCAGTGGATTGCTGATTGATAAAAACTAGCTCACCCGTTTTATTATTGATTTTATATGCACTTATCTTAGTGCAATCTCCATGAACTGTGTATAGAAAACTTCGATTGCGGTCAAAAGTTAAAAAGGAAGGATTAACAATATCCTTTAAGAGCTGAACATGGGTCCAAACCCCTGACTCTGGATTTATTCGAAATACGTTAATTCCTTCGCCCCGAGCATTGCGTTCCTTTGTTGTTCGACATCCCACGTAGGCAAATTTTACAGGACGTTCAGAATCAGAATTTCCGACAAACATTTTTCCACCCCATTTGGTTATCACTATTTGTTCTAATGAATATAACTCTTCCACTTTCTTATTAGGTACTCATCAATTGCCGTACCACTTTTTGCATAATACCCCCATTTTGATAGTATTCTACATCTACTACATTATCGAGACGTACAATGACATCGAAGGCAAACTGTGTTCCGTCCTCCCTTTCGGCTTTCATTTTGATCATCTCACCAGGCTGAATCTGATTAGACAAACCTGCCGTATGGAATATTTCTCTTCCTGTAATGCCTAAAGATTGTGCATTTTCTCCATTTGCAAATTGGAGCGGCAAAACGCCCATCCCTACTAAATTACTCCGATGAATTCGTTCAAAGCTTTCTGCGATGACCATTTTGACGCCGAGAAGCTGAACGCCTTTTGCAGCCCAGTCTCTTGAGCTTCCAGTTCCATATTCTTTTCCCGCAATAATTATGAGAGGCGTTCCATCCTCTTTATATCTAGAAGAAGCTTCATAGATCGATAGTGTTTCATTAGAAGGAAAATAATTCGTCACTCCCCCCTCCGAACCGGGTACAAGCTTGTTTCGAATACGGAGATTTGCCAATGCACCGCGAATCATGACATGATGATTACCGCGCCTTGATGGATAGGAGTTGAAATTTTTAGGATCGATCCCCTTTTCTCTCAAATAAACACCAGCCAAACTTTTCGCTGTGATAATACCCGATGGGGAAAGATGATCCGTTGTGACTGAGTCACCAAGAAAAGCCAATACCCTGGCCTTTTTAATATCTTTCATCGGGGAAGCTTTTTCAGTCAAGTCATGTAAAAAAGGTGGTTGCTGAATATATGTAGAAGAAGCTTCCCATTCAAATAACTGACCCTTAGGTATATGAATTTGATTCCAACTTTCATTTGCTTCATATACTTCTTGATAACGATTTTTAAAAAGTTCGGGACGAATAACATCTGCAATCCATTTTTGCACCTCGGCTGAAGAAGGCCAAATATCACGTAAATATACCGGTTTATATTGATGATCGATCCCAATCGGTTCAGCCGCAAAGTCAATATCAACTGTTCCTGCAAGTGCATAGGCAACGACAAGTGGGGGTGATGCCAAATAATTCGCCTTAATTTCCGGATGAACGCGCCCCTCAAAATTTCGATTTCCTGAAAGAATACTCGCTACGGTTAAATCATGTTGTTCAATCGCTTGGCTAGTCTCGGATGGAAGCGGGCCCGAATTGCCAATACACGTTGCACAACCATAACCCGCGATATAAAATCCTAGTTCTTCCAAGTAAGGTAACAGTCCCGATTCCTTTAAGTAATCTGTCACGACACGCGATCCAGGCGTTAATGAACTTTTAACGAATTGCGGATTTTTCAATCCTCTTTCTACTGCATTTTTTGCCAGTAGACCAGCCATCATTAAGACAGTTGGATTTGATGTATTTGTACAGCTTGTAATCGCCGCCAGTACAACAGATCCATTCGCAATATTGGTTTTTTCTCCATTTTCATGTACAACGGCTACTTCTTTTTTTAGCTGTTCATCGGAAAGTCCATAGCCCCCCTCTGAAATCGGCTTACGGACGATGTCGTGATAGGCTCTTTTCATATTCGTCAAGCCAATCCGGTCTTGGGGGCGTCTTGGCCCTGCGAGTGAAGTAGTGACTGTCGATAGATCTAGTTCAACAATTTCTGGATAATCGGGGGCCTGACTATTCTCCTCCATGAACATTCCTTGTGCCTTATAGTACGTTTCAATTACATTCAAATGTTCTTCACTTCGCCCAATCAGTTGCAAGTACCGGATCGTTTCACGATCAACTGGAAAGAATCCCATTGTCGCTCCATACTCGGGAGCCATATTCGCAACAGCCGCCCGGTCAGCTACGCTCATCGAATGAACGCCTGGTCCATAGAACTCCACAAACTTCCCAACTACGCCACGTTTTCGAAGCATATTCGTAATCGTTAACGCCAAATCTGTTGCTGTTACCCCTTCTGGTAGTGACCCGGTTAATTTAAACCCAAGTACTTCTGGAACAACGAAATACAAAGGTTGTCCTAGCATGGCAGCTTCCGCTTCGATTCCTCCCACTCCCCATGCAACAATTCCAAGACCATTAATCATCGTCGTATGTGAATCAGTTCCCACAAGAGAATCTGGATATAACATGGTTTGACCATCCATTTCTTTTGCAGTGACTACTGATGATAAATACTCCATATTAATTTGATGCATAATACCAGTTGCAGGTGGAACGACATGTAAATTATCAAACGCGTGCTGTGCCCAGCGAAGGAAACGAAACCTCTCCATATTTCGCTCCATGTTTAATTTTTCATTCAATTCCATCGCCTCTGGGCTTCCATGATAATCAACCGATACAGAATGATCTACAACAAGATCAACCGGAATTAACGGATTTACTTTTGAGACATCCCCGCCCTTATGGCTTATGGTCTCTCGCATTGCTGCAAGGTCCACTATAGCCGGAAGCCCCGTAGTGTCATGCAATAAAATACGGGCTGGTTTAAAAGGAACTTCTTCATTTTGATTGCGTTTAACCGTCCAATTAGCAAATTTTTCAATATGTTCTTCTGTAACAGTGCTCCCATCATATTTCCTAATAGCAGCTTCTAGCAGGACTTTTATTGAATAAGGCAACCTCTTTACCTTTCCACCGTCTTCCATTGTTTCAATTGGATAATATAGATATTCTTTTTCGTTAATCACTAATTTTGAAATTATATTTACTATATTTTTATTCACTTTGTTGTCCCCCCCCTAATTCGATGAAGTTTCTACAACTAGCTTAATGCATTTTCAATTTTTAGAAAAATAGTGTTATGGCATAGCTAATGATCCTCATTTTGAATGGACTTTTAGAAAATATTTCTATATGGTATATTGGGTGAAAATTCAATTATTAGGAGGAATGAATATGGATGAGAGGGATTGGCTTATTATTCATACTCTTTACCAAGAAAAAAACATTACGAACACCGGAAAAGCTTTATACATTTCCCAGCCAACGCTAACAAAGCGGTTACAACAAATTGAAACAGAATTAGGGGTAAAAGTTGTCAACCGCGGTGTAAAAGGGGTTCAATTCACACCCGAAGGCGAATATTTGGCAAAACGAGCAGCGGCACTTTTGGACACATTCCGTGAAATAAAGGAAGATGTCGACAATTTCAATCACTATATTGCTGGAACATTGCGCTTAGGGGTATCCAATTTTATCAGTAAATATAAACTTCCAGGATGGCTAACTGCATTTGAAAAACAATATCCAGACGTTGAGTTTCAAGTGGAAACCGGCTATAGCAAACAGATCAACCATCTAGCCTATAATCAAGATATTCATATTGGTTTTATAAGGGGTGATTATAATTGGCCTGAGGAAAAAGAGCTGTTATTTGAAGAATCTCTCTGCATCGCTTCTATTTACCCGATCGATCTAGAAGATCTGCCTAACCTACCAAGAATCGATTACCAAACTGACTTGCTTTATAAACATCTAACAGATAATTGGTGGGCAGAACGCTATTCACAGCCACCTCTGGTAAGAGTGACAATCGACCGCGGTGACACATGCAAAGAAATGGTCTTGAGTGGTCTCGGTTATGCCATACTGCCTTCTCTTTTTTTAAAGGATGTTCCGCATGTTTACCAAATCCCATTACAAACAAAAGAAGGCCTTCCCATCACACAAAAAACATGGATGATTTATCACAAAGATGCTGAAAAGCTTAATGTTGTGAAAGCATTTGTTGACTTTATAAAACATACAGCATAAGAAAAAGACAGGCATTTTCAAGGCCTGTCAATCTTTCACGATAAAAACTTATCTAAATATGCAATGACTTCTTCCTTATTTCCGGATACTTTCTCCGCTCTTTCACGATCTTTATCGACTTTTTCTAGCGACATTTTTAGTATTTTCTCTTCCATTGAACGAGGAATAACAACGACACCATCTGCATCGCCCACTACGATGTCGCCAGGTTGAACAGTTACACCGCCACAGGAAATGGGTATATTGATGGCACCTTCACCTGCTTTACCGCTTGCCGCAATTGTTGTCCCCTTGCAAAAAACAGGATAATTCAACATTTTTGCACCTATGATATCACGAATGACACCATCTACAATAACACCTTCAATGCCAAGTGTTTGCGCCATACCGAGAATAAAATCACCTGCAATAGCCCTGTAAGTATCCCCTTTTGCATCTATAACGAGTACATCGCCAGGCTGTGCTTCACGAATTGCTTTCAATACAACAAGGTTATCACCAACAGGCATTTTTACAGTTAATGCACGACCAGCTACCCGGTATTCTTCCTTTAAAGGTTTAATAGCTGCATCCATATTATCAAGACCATTTAATGCATCAGAAATACATGTTGTTGGAATCTCTTTGAACTGATCTACAATGCTCATTTTTTCTCTCCTCTATTACGGTTTTTTTTAGCCTCAAGTGCTTTTATTTGTATATTCATCTTACCAAGTATTCAACTCTATAAAAAATTGTAATAATTCATCGTTACCGATTCTAAATTTGAATAGTCTATTCCATTTAGTTATTTTTCATTTCCTAGTGGTAATTTGTAAAAATTCATACCTTGTTCAATACAAAAAAGACGGTGATTATAATAAATCCTCAAGGCCGGCTTGAACAAATTTTAGTATTATCTGTTGTTAATCAAACGTTTGATTAACAACTTAATATGTTAAAAAACAGTTGACAATCAGAGATTACATTTGTAATACTTAATATAAGATTACAAATGTAATATAGGAGAGACAATCAATGATGAAAGAGTTACCAAAAATATCTGAAGCTGAATTGGAAATCATGAAAGTTCTTTGGGCAAAATCCCCTCAAACAGCAAATGAAGTAATTGAAAAACTGGAGTCAACAATGGATTGGAATCCGAAAACAATTCGTACACTTATTAACAGATTAGTAAAAAAAGAAGCTGTTTCCTATCACCAAGATAAAGGGCGTATGTATGAATATTATCCTATCGTGTCGCAAGATCGATATTTACAAGTAGAAACAAAATCATTACTAAAACGTTTCAGTGGCGCGTCATTTAAACCTCTTCTTGTAAATTTTTTAAAAGAAGAAAAACTATCCTCAGAAGACATTAATGAGCTCAAACGCATTCTAGATGAGAAAGCTGAAGAAAATTAGAGGAAGGATAGGAAAAGATGATCGAGATTTTTGTAAACACTTATCTGCCTCGCTTTTTTGACTGGGTAGTAGAAACATCTATTATGGCAAGCATTCTCGTAGGTCTTATCATATTTGTTAAAGCCTTACTGAGAGACAAGCTAAACCCAAGGTGGCACTATCTATTATGGATGATTTTAATTGTGAGATTACTACTACCATGGTCACCAGATAGTTCCTATAGTATTTATTCAATCCTTTCATATGCTTATGAAACAACTGTTTCTGTTCAAGGTCCAACTGGTTCTACTTCAGAAAACGAACGCATGAAAGAAACAAATGGTATTTCTGAAGCAAAGATAATCACAGAAGAGGATAGGAACGCAGCTGTTAAGCTTCAAAAAACACTCAAGGGAAGTAATAGAGATGCAATTCGTATTGAGGAGCAAAAGAATAGATCCATTTCCTTTCATACTTTTGCTTTTTACATTTGGTTAGCGGGCGTTATTGTATTTGGCTTCGCAACCTATCTTGTAAATAGACGATTATACCGCTACATAAAGCGACAACCAGTTATGACGGATAGAAGGATTGCTAAAATTTTTGAGACCTGTAAAAAATCTATGTCAGTTCAGATGGATATCCCTCTGCTCCTAACTGGGGAAATATCGAGTCCAAAAGTTCATGGATGCTTTCGTCCAAGAATATTACTTTCAAGTGCGTATATCAGTCAGCTCACTGAGCAGCAGCTTCAACATATTTTTTATCATGAATTAGCCCACATTAAACGAAGGGATGTTGCTCTAAATTGGCTAATGCATAGTTTACTAATCTTAAACTGGTTTAACCCGATACTCTGGTATGCCTACTCTCGTATGCGGGAGGATCAGGAACTTGCATGTGATGCATTTGCTCTAACGTTTCTGGATGAAAAGGAACAAATTTCATATGGTCATACGATTATTAGCCTCTTAGAATACTACTCAAATCATTTCCAACTACCCAGTTTGGCGAATCTCAGTAGAAATAAAAAGACATTAAAGAGGAGAATTCTTATGATTAAAAAATTCCAAGAGAAATCGTATCGTTGGTCTGCAATTGGCCTCATTGCTGTAGTTGCTATTTCATTGCTATCCTTACCAAATGCACAGGCAGATAGATCAAATGAAAAACAAAAAGAACAAACGGCAGAAAAGGTAACAGTATCAAAAACCAAAAAAGCGGAAACAGAAGGACACAAAGTAGTAGTTGAGCCTTTATCTGATACTGATAAAGGTGAAGTGGCATCGGCAGCTTCTTTAGAATTGACTCAAGAACAAAAAGAAGAGTATTACAAGCAGTATGCAGAAATTATCGAGAAAGCAATAGATAAAAAAAGCGGTCTATCGACTGAATTAGTGCCGATCGAAGATTTTAAAGAATCAGATTGGCAGGAACCGCAAGCATTCGAAAAAAGGATTCAAGCAGGAGTGGAAGCGTTTTTAGCAACGGAACGAGAAACACTTGCCGCCGTGTCTACTGATTTAAAGCCTGCTGTAACCAATCCAAATGGCGAAACAACTAAAGCCAGGTATCTATATATTCCTGATATAGTAATTAAAATTGAAGTCACAGCAATATTTGATACACAGCTCGCTGAGGATAAGGGCCGTCAGTTATTCAGCAACGTGGATGCAATTTCGACAAAATTGGCTGGCAGTCTGGTTAACCGTGGCGCTAAGTGGGAGCAAACATTTCAGAAAGCTACAATACTAGACGGAGGACGAACATATCGCATCTACATTGAAGGAATTTTCGATTATAATGGCCTAACAACCGAAAAAGCTTTTACAATTGAATTCGACTGTGATGAATTTGGGAATATATATTGATAGTGTTTTTATTGAATGATCGGGTGCGTTCCTACAATAAGTGGGGACGCTTTTTAACTCAGCTAAAATGAAAAAAGACCTTCCACTAGTTTATTAAACTAATGAAAGACCTTCTTCTGAACTATTTTTTTAGTAGAAAAAGGGGATATCCAGCATACCAGTTAAATCCCGCTTTCTTGGCAGCCCCATTTTTAAATAGCCAATTCGCCTAGACTAACAATTTAGCTCTATAGCTTAACAACAATTTCAGTACCTTCTTTATCTTGAACTTCTACTATCGTCAGCCCTCTATATTGCTTTACAGCTTTAAGCAATGCCCTAATATCTTTACGATCAATAGATGTAGGAATCCAAGCCTTTTCTTTAACGTCCATATTGGATTTTTCGATCATTCGATGAATGAATGACCATATCATTCGTGAAGATATGACATAGACCCCTGTCCGCAATAGAAAATACGGTACCGGAACTGTTATTTGCTTATGATATTTTAGTTTGACCTTCACTTTGATCATCAGGCTCACTCAATTACAACTAACACTTTATCACCGTTTGCACTTGTAACATCAACGATTTGTCCAGATAATTCTTTTTCAATCGCTTCTAAAATCAGGTCAACATCTATGGTGTTAATATCCTTTACATACTTAGCGGATTCCGGAATGGCTGAAGCGATACTTAGTCCTGTTTTTAACGCTACTTTGATTAATCGTAGTGGCAGATTAACATTCACATTATCGCCTTTCTCAGATGAAACGCGAATTCTCAACATTCTATCCAAATAGTCCGTTTGCTTAGCCGTCGGTATAGCTGCTGCCTCTTTTTCTTTCAATACATGGATCAGTTCGGTTGCCTTTTCCGAGCCCAACTTCCCTTCTTGAACCATAGTCAATATTTTCGAAATATCTTCCTTCAAAACAAAGTCCCCCTTTACTCATCCTTTAAGATTTTTATTGCTTCCTCCGGAGTAATTTCACCCTTTTCAAGCATGGAGATGACTTTTCTCTCTTCTGTTTCGTTCTTCTTTTCTGTATACCCTAGAGCAGCGATGATGTCATTTAATTTTCCGCGTACAGTTGGATAAGAAATGCCTAACTCTTTTTCCACTTCCTTTATATTTCCGCGGCTTTTAAGGAATATTTCTATGAAGTAGTGCTGCTCTTTAGTGAGAGAAGCAAGTTTCGATAGTTCAAATTCGTTTTCAATCGTTGTATGACAATGTGTGCATTGCAATTTTGTAATTTTCAATGTATCGCTGCACACCGGACAAGTTGTAATTACCGGGTAAATCATAGCCCTCCCCCTTATTTATGTTATTTATATCATAATTAATAATTTTAAAATTGTAAACATATAAAGTTAAATATTTTAATTTCGATATTAAAAAGGTGAATTTTTATATATAAAAGTAATCAAACAACATTTTATTAAAAGGAAAGGCTGTTTTCGCGTATATTGTTGTTTTAACCTACAAAGTTTATCCGTTGATTTCCGCTACGGGCACTTGCTTTCCGCGTGGAGGGACGGGAGCCTCCTCGGCGTTACCGCCTGTGGGGTCTCCCGTTTCCTCTATTCCCGCAGGAGTCAAGTGCCCTCCGCTCCAATCAACTCAGATTATTAAATAAAAATCGCATTATTAAAGCAACAAACTTTACGAAAACAGCCCAAGGAAAAAAGAAGCTTCTCAAAAGTCTAAGACTAATGAGGAGCTCCCTTTTATTTGGTAACCCTATCAATTGATTTCTTTTTACTTATTAGAAAATGATCGTAAACGTAGTACTTTCATGTTCAATGCTTTCCGCGTAAATTTTGCCGCCCATTCTTTCAACAATGGCTTTTGCAATGGGCAATCCTAGACCATAGCCTCCGGAATCCTGAGTCCTCGCAGGGTCAGACCGATAAAAACGATCAAATACTTTGGCCAACATTTCTTTTGGTATTCCTTTGCCGCTATTTCGTATGGAAAACAGGGTTCGATTTTTCGATTTTTTTAAAACGATATCAATATGATGTTGTTCATCCGTATACTTAATTGCATTATCAAGTAAGATCATTATTACTTGTTTCCATTTTTCCGAATCGCCTTTGTATATCATATTCGATTCAACGGAATGGGCGAGCGTAATTCCTTTTTCAAATGCCACCGCTTCCATCATGACGATGACATCGTTAACGACATCACTCATATTAAAAGGAGTTGCTTCAATTTTTAAACTGGTATCCTCCGTTTTTGCTAATTCTAAAAGATGATTGACCAGCTTTCCCATTCGATCGGTTTCAATTTTAATATACTTCAACCATTTTCGTTGATGTTTAATCTTATCCTCTTGATGTTCTATTAGTACATCTGCATTCGCATTAATAATCGCAAGCGGAGTTTTAAATTCGTGGGATGCATCAGCTATAAATTGTTTTTGTTTATCCCAAGCTTCTGCAATTGGTTTGATTGCCCGATTGGCAAAATAAAGGCATATGGCGAAAATAATAAAAAGCATACCGATCCCAACAACTAAAAAAGTCATCAATAATTCCGAAAGCGTTTTAGCTGAATCGGTTACATCTAAAAAAGCCATTTGATAATTCGTTCCCGGTGTATTAATAATCGTTTTTTGGCCATTTTCACGAATAATAAAAGAACCCGTTAACGGTGTAATTTTATAAAGCCATTGCTTGCCCTCTAGCTTAATGACCGCATGATTTTTTTTATTTTGCCAAGCAAGTTCAGCAGCCTTTATATACGTGTCTTCTGTCATATCAATATAAGAAACGATTCTTAAAACGTTCCCTAGTGGATTCACAAGTATAGTAAAAGACAGGGAATATTCTGCTGGAATTCCCATAATAAGTTTTTCCTGTCGGATTGTATGATGTCCTTTAGGATCGGGTAAACTTAAAGATACACCACCAGGTCTTGAAGAAATAGATTGCAGTTTCGATTCATTTTCGATTTGAATTTTGTTGTATGTAGATACGTAAATAAATGTAAAAGCAGCGATCATTAACAACGAAATCATGGACATATTTAACAGAAGAAACCGATTTCGTAATGTTGTAAACATCTCATTTCACATCCTTCGCCATTTTTAACACATAGCCAACACCTCGTTTCGTTTGAATCATGACGTTTGAATGTAAATAATTCAATTTTTTTCGTAGAAACGAAATATACACTTCTACATGATTCGCTTCTGCTTCTGTATCATAGCCCCAAATTTTTTCAATGATTCGATCTTTTGAGCTAATATTCTCTTTTCTAATGAGCAACAATTCTAGAAGTTGACTTTCCTTTAATGTTAATTTGAGTTCCTTATTATTACATTCAAGGCTTAGCGTGTGGGGATTGAATGTAATGTCTCCATATTGCAAAATTCCGTCATTGACGAGTTTCAATTTCCTGCGGCCCAATGCCCGTAAACGAGCTAATAATTCTTCCGTCGGAAAAGGTTTAGCTACATAATCATCCGCACCACTATCTAGTCCCTGCACTTTATCTTCCGTTTCGCCTCTTGCCGTTAACAAGATAATCGGCGTTTCGATTTTATTTTTACGTAATTCTTTTAAAACACTAATCCCATCCATTTTAGGAAGCATAATATCTAGAATGATAATATCATAAATTCCCGTAAGTCCACAGTCGAGCCCCTCTTCTCCGTCATACACCACATCAACGCTATAATGATTTTTTTTCAACACTTGAGCGATTGCTTCCGCCATATATTTTTCATCTTCCACCATTAATATTCTCATTTGCTTGCATGCCTTCTTTTCTTTTTATCAATTTTGCGACTCTTTGGATTGAAACCTAAAAATCGTCTTCTGCTAAATGAAGAAAAATAAAGGAAAGGGAGCCAATAACAGCCCCCTATGCTCAATAAAATTTTGGTTCTTTTTTTATGCATCAACCGTTGGATTCATATTGCTCCAAGCTTCCCCGCCATCTGTTGAGAAATATTTTACTCCATCTTCTACCTTCACTAAGACACCATTTCCATCCGATAACGCTTCCCCATGCTTCATTAGAAATTTTCTACCTTTTTCCGGAAATTCCTGCAAACCTTCCGGGCGGGTTTCACTCCAAGTTTCGCCGCCGTCTGTGGAGTACAGTGGTGTGCCGTCTTCGATTTTCATTTGTACCTCTGTCCCATCATGAGTCTTAAATACTCCATCTTTAAAGTGAACATCTTTCAANAGTGTTGCCAAGAGTGAATAAAATGACTCATCTTTTTTACACAATTATACGGACTTAATCCTTCTATTGGACAGATTGCGGTGAAATATCATGGTCAAGGGCTTATTGAACGATGCAATTGGACCACTAACATTGAAATACTAAGTTCAACTGGGTCAATATGACAGAAATTGTGAAGTAATTGCTATAACACCAATACCCAAAGGAATGCGAGGTCATTCGGTGAAATGAAAGGACATTTTTTACAGAAGAGGTTGTACGTGCAAAAGGAAAAAATGCACTGTGGTTCCAAGTGGGCTTTTATCGTTGATATTGGACTGGATCCTGTAACCGGAAACAGAATGCAAAAGGTAAGTGAGGTTTTAAAACAAAGCAGGAAGCTGAAACAGCTGCTGCCCATTTTCATTCATGAGTTAAACCGAGGAACATATTTGGAAAAGGCAGATCACTCGTTTAGTGATTTCGCAAAAGAGTGACTTCCTATTTACATTGAAGCAAAAGTGTAAAGTCCGGAACGATTCGAATCCGTCTTCATGAGATCAATAAATTAATACTCTACTTTGCTGAGCTAAAACTTAAAGACAATACAGGAAAGAGCAGAGCTGCCTTTGACAAGTTTATGTAGTTGTTCCGCCACGTCGAATCCTTCTTTCATACTTACGTACTCAACTAGGATTCTATTAAAATCATGGTCTTCTAATTCACCTCTTAACATCTAATCCACTTATACGAATAGGAAGTTCTGAATCAATCTCAGCATACGATTCCTAATCAAGACCAGCTTTAACCCAATCAACAATAGGGACTCTCAAGGGGTATCGTAGGGTTGGAGCTGAGCCTGCAATCTTTAAGTGGTCAACTAGGGGATGGAACTTATCAACATAGTAATTTCCCAATCTATGTCAAATGGTCAAATGTTCATTCCAAAGATATTAATGATTCTCATTGGTCGATAAAGGAGATTTCTTATTTGGCTGATAAGGGAGTTATTCAAGGATATCCAGATGGGTATTTTAGACCAAACGACTAATTAACGAGATTGCAGGTTGCTTTAATGATTCAAAGAGAGAAGCAGTATAATACGAAAAACCGTCCTAATAGTAGGTTGCAAGACATTCCCGAAGAGCATCTAGCGCTCATAAACACACTAGTGGATGAAGGTATTTTTACCGACATCATTAAAAGCTCTAAATTTGAACCGTACAAGAAAGTTACAAGATCCGAAATGGCATCCATTCTGACCCGGGCCTACAATCTTACTGGGGTGACAAATAAGAACTTCACTGATGTTCCTTCGTCCCATTGGGCTCATCGTTATGTACAAGCTTTATTATTTAATGACATTACTACGGGGGTCAATCCAAAAGAATTCGCTCCAGATAAAGTGGTCACAAGAGAACAGTTTGCTGTTTTTATGGCGAGAATATTAGATTTTTCATTTCAATTGGAAAATTGAGAATAAGATAATAACCTTTTTTGAGGATAGTATTTCTGCTATCCTCTTTAAATTTACCGTTAAAGCGGTTCTCTTTTAAGTAAGCACCCAATCAAACAACGCATATGAACACGGGCACCTCCTAAAATTGATATATCAATTTTAGGAGGTACACCAAGAAATGAACACAATACCTTGTATCCCTTTTTTCCCCCGAAATTCCCTCCCAAAATCAGCCTTAATTTCACCTCATATTTTTGTTTCCCATTTTAAGATTTCATTGGAGCATGTATTTTGGTGAAGCCACTTATCAACACAGTCCTAAACCAAGCATTAGATAACGGGTACCAGGTACTCCTTGAATTCTGAATTGCGTTTGTACTTGGCACCCGACTTAAATTCATCATAAGAACCAATTCTACTTGATGATTACAACCAATATTTTTTATATTTCTTTGATTTAGTTTCCTTGGAGACAGCATTATAATCTGTAAGTATTGAAGGCAGCTTTTTCTTTTTTAAGTACTTTTCGTTAAGTATAATAACTTTCCCCTTCTCGTCGGTTGTATATTTTCGATAAACTGATTTATATTTTTCAAATGCAAAGTGACCTAATATATAAATGGGTAAGATAATGAACATAAGGATTACTAATTGTAGTAGCCAATTAACTTCATTCCCAATGATATAAATCGACATCACATAATGAACTACAAAAGAAACCATTAAGATAATAATCACATTACATATATGAAAAGCGAGCACATCTTTTTCTTCGCGAAACATTCGCTCTAGTTCATACTTGATAAAAAGTGTAATAAATACTGATATCACAATGGCAAAAAGGGAAACAAAATATGCAAGAACAGTGTACATTTTTTCCGCCCCTCGTTCTCATTAATGATTAAGACGCTTAAAGATCAACTCTTAGTTTTCGTTCCAATACAAAAATTATATTTTCATTGTAACACAAGAAACAAAAAAAGAGGCTTCCCACCAGTTAGATCAACCTATGAGAAGCACTCTTATATTTATCAGCCAGCAAAGTGAATATCTTTATACTGCTACACTAACCTTATTTTCAGCATCTTGACCCACTTGTACGAAAGAAATAAGAAAAAAGCTTCCCATAAGTTTTAAACTCATGAGAAACTTCACTTAAATCCTTTATGTCAGCAAAATGTTAGCATTTCAGTTTTCTTGTAAAGTAAACGCTTTCAAGTGGAGCTCGGACTAAAAACGCCACGTCCTAGTGAACAACTTCCTGTTGGCTTACATTATGCCGCCCATTTATCAAGGCATATAATATATGAAAACAGATTTAATAAAGATATTGATATTATAGTGTTTTCATCTTTTACTTAATATATTTCAAAACAGAAGATACTAAAGCTATGAGCAAAATTATAAGCATTAAGAATTTTAATTCTATATATAGTATGTCTACTTTCTTATTAGCAAAACAAATGGTTATTCAAATGCTGCTAATTTTTGTCGATATCTACTCATAATTTGTAGATATTTCCCGGGAATTTGTTGAAATTTGAAAAATAGTGTTTTCTTTTAATTTATTGGGGTAGAGAAGTGAATTTCAAATGTATCAGGTAACGCTATGAGCGGTACGATATCTGATTGAACAAAGATTCACGGATTGCCCTTTTTTAAGAACCTATATTCTTTTCACTCTAAAATGTGGCCATACTCTTGAACAGTGGGTGTTGCATTCCCACTTCCTTGGAAAAGAATGCTTGTTCATTAGATGTATATCATGTCGCATATCAGACTTCCTTTTCTTAAAGATGAAGGTTCTGGGGATTTAATTGCAAGGTATAGCGCCCAGCGATACGAATCAAAAAAAGAGCTTTCCAGCCCCCTTCTCGAGGAACACTATTAAGGACATGATGAACTGTTGGAGCCAGGAAACCTTTGTTTTTAACTGACACATATCGTTTATCCGTTGGATATCACTTCACACGTGGCACGAGTTCATTGGTTAATTCTAATCTTTCTTTTTGTTGATTCACAAGGTCTGTAGCTGTATTGCCAGCGACTTGTCAGTATCGGGTAACACTATAAGCACTACGATGTCGAATTGATCAAAGATACACGGATTACTCTCTTATAAGTACTTATATCCATTTCACTCTAAAATGTGACCATACTTTTGAACAGTGGGTGTTGCATTCCCACTTCCTTGGAAGAGAATGCCGTTCATCAGATGTATATCATGTCGCATATCAGACTTCCTTTTCATAAAGATGAGGGTTCTGGGGATTTAATTGCAAGGTATAGCGCCCAGCGATACGAAACAAAAAAAAAGAGCCGATCAACCCTTTCTTGAGGAACTCTATTAGGGATGACTCATGTTTTTATTGAGGTACTTAACCGCCTCAACTCCCATTTTATTCAATCAGTCTTTTTTTCTTGCTTCAAGTTGTGTATATTGTTTAGATGCATATCGCTTAAATTTTCTTCATCAAAAATCCCCTTCCACAAATCTTTACACAGCTAAGCATAAAAAACCTTAAACAGACACCTTATTTTCGGAATATGGAGAAAAGCCCTCCCCATTTTTCTTTAGGTTTTTGTATCGCTTCTTCTAAACGTTTATTAAAATCATTTTGTGAACTCCATTCTTTTTTCTGTTCGTCCCGCATATTTTGTATTTCTTTTTGTAAGAGTTCACTTTTTTGTTTTTCTTGTTGTAGCAATGTTTCGTAATGGATATTTTGTAGTTCAGTTAATTTTTCAATTTTAGCATTAGTTTTTTGCGCTGAATTTCCAATACTAGAACTTATAACATGATGATCTTGCTGGAGTCGGGAAACCTTTGTTTTAAGCTCTGACATATCGTTTGTCAGTTGGACATTCATTTCACGAGTGGCTGCGAGTTCATTGACTAGAAACATTAAGACCTCTTTTAATTGATTGGGGTCATGAGGTATATTTCTATATGTATCGATTATCGCAATCTCATTTTCATTGGATCCTTCTAATCTTTCTTTTTGTTGATTCACAAGGTCTTTTGCTGTATCGTCTAAGGACTTGTCCGTATCACGTAACGCTATAAGCGCTCCGATATCAGATTGAACAAAGATACGTCGATCGCCATCTTTTAAAAACTCATATCCATTCCGCTCTAAGATTTGGCCATACTTTCGAACAGTGGGAGTTGCAATCCCTACTTCTTCTGCAACTTCCTTGGAAGAGAAAGCTCGTTCATTCGATTGTATATCACGTCGCATATCGTACCTCCTTTTCTATTAAATATGAAGGTTTTTAGATTTGTTTGCAAGTTATATCGCCCAGCGATACGAAACAAAAAAAGAGCCGATCAGCACCCTTCTTGAGGAATTCTATTGAATGGGCTGTTAATATTGAACCTATAGAAAATATTCAATCCCCAAAGTAACAAGTAAAAGTAGAATAGATTAAAATTTTTGGAAGAAGAGGCTGATTCCGACAGCCATTATCACAACCATGAAACCATAAATACTCATATCACGGCAAACATGAAAGAAAAGGCCTCCCACCAGTTTAGTAAACCGATGAAAGACCTTCTCTAATAATTGGGGTTTTCATTTGAAAAATGACGTTATTAATCTCATGTATGAGCATTTTCCTTTTATCAACTCAAGAACGCCTTATATTACGCGGTTCGGCGCTTACATCATGCCGCCCCTAAGGTGAGAATTTGTAATATCTTTAACGATAAGTGCAGAAAGTGCGGTATATCAAGGTTTTTCGGAATCTGAGATGTAACATCTTTAACGATATTTTACCGTTGTTCATGAGATTGCGTTAGCAAAATGTTAACATTTTATACGGTGGGAACTACTTAGAAAAATTATTTATCTCTTTCCTTTGTCATAAATTTCACCTAATGCTCTCGGAGCGCGATTTGATTTTGAGAAAAAGATTAATAACAATAAAGTAATTACATACGGTAAAATCATGAATAAATCAGTGAAACTACTTGGTAATGCCATTGACTGAGCAATAAACGCTCCTCCAGATTTTGCAAAACCAAATAAAAGACAAGCGGCTAAAGTAGGGAGAATCCTCCAATTACCAAAAATCAATGCAGCAATAGCTAAGAATCCATATCCCATATAAATATTTGAAGAAAAGTTCGCTGAAATGGAATAGGCAAAACACATGCCACCTAGACCTGATAATAGCCCCGATATTAAAACCGCAGAAAACCTAATTTTCAATACATTTACACCTGCTGCATCAACCGAATGAGGATTTTCCCCGCTCGCTCTTAAGCGCATGCCAAATTTTGTTTTATATAAAAGATACCAAGCAAAAAGGGCAATCACTATAATAATCACTTCGAACGGATACACATTCGTAAAGACTGCACCAATCACTGGTATATTGGCTAAACCTTCAATCGTAAACCGATCCGATACACCTAATCGAAACTTGTCCGAAGCCGTTCCAAATACAAGTGCATTTATTTGTGTCGTTAAGAAAGTCGTTAGTGCTAACGCCAAAATATTAATCACGACACCACTGATAACTTGATTTGCCTTAAATTTAATACATAGTACAGCATGAATAATGGAAAACATCATCCCGCCAATCATCGAAAATATTAACGCCACGTAGAATAGATTTTGAACATCTATGCCAGAAGTATTTGCGATTAAAACAGCTGACAGCGCTCCGATGAATGCACCAAAACCTTGAAAACCTTCAAGTGCTAAATTAGTAATACCACTCTTTTCACTGTATATTCCGCCTATTGCTATAATAAAAAGAGGCAGAGCAAAGGATAATCCATCAATAATTATTGTATCCATTATGATTCACGCTCCTTTCGTTCCACTTCTTTTTCCTTCAGGCGGCTGACTTTATATTTCAAGTATTCACCACATGCACTAAACAATAGGATTAACCCAATGATAACAGAAGAAATTTCTTGTCTAATTCCAGCCTGTGAACTCATATACGTGCTTCCTTGATCAATAATAGATACTAAAAATGATGAAAAAATAACACCAATTGGATGAGAGTTTCCTAATAGTGATACAGCAATGGAGTCAAAACCGATACTTGATAATACTTTTGGTTGTATGGAAGAAAAATAACCTAAATAATAAGTGACACCTGCAAGACCAGCCAAACCTCCTGAAATAACCATGGCTAAGACTGTGTTTCTTCCGACATTAATTCCTGCATATTTTGCTGCATTACGGTTGGAACCTACCGCTTTTAACTCAAAACCCACTACTGTTTTGTCCATGACAAACTTTACTAAAATAGCGGTAATGATGGCTAAAATAAAGCCCAATGGAATATCCATTTTCAAATTGGCTATTTCAACATTTACTAAAGTTAATCTTGCTGCTTCTGAAATATATTTGGATTGTCTTGAAACAGGATCAATATAATACATTTGAATAAAAAAGCTTATGACATATTGAGCAATATAATTTAACATAATCGTAGTTACAACTTCATTAATGTTAAATTTATATTTTAGCCATCCTACTAATCCTCCTATTAACCCTCCAGCGACCATTCCGACTAACAGCACAAGCGGCTTTGCGATTATGGCATCTAAACCACTATAACCAACTATAATCGTCGCTAAAAAACCAGAGACAAGCATCTGACCGGAAACCCCAATATTAAATAGACCCGCTTTAAAAGCAACAGCAACTGCCAGGCTGGCAAACACTAATGGGGTCATGGCATTTAGCAAAATCAAAAAATCAGTCAACATGCTCTTATAGCCAGCATAAGTAGGCTTAGGTAAGATTCCTGCCCCTTGGAATAAGTTATAAAATGCCTGTAATGGATTTTTCCCAATTAATAGTATAACAACAGCCGCAGCAATAAAACTTATTAAAATAGATACTATTGGAATGGAGATAGGTTGCCATTTCTCATTACTTATTGGTCGAATAAGACTATAACTTAAGATATTTTTCTTTTTATCTTTACTCATGCTTTGCCCCCATCATATATTCGCCGACTTCATTCGTCGTTAATGATTCACTACTAGCAATTTTTTGAAGTTGGCCATTATATATAACTCCAATGGTATCCGCTACATTCATAATTTCATCTAACTCTAATGAAATAAGTAAGATCGCTTTTCCTTTATCTCGTTCTTGAATCATCATTTTATGAATATTTTCAATCGCACCAATATCAACTCCCCGTGTTGGCTGAACGAAAATCATAAGCGGCGATTGTAATTCGATTTCGCGAGCAATAATTGCTTTTTGCTGATTACCGCCACTCATCGAACGAACTTGCGTCTTAATACCTTGTCCACTTCTAATATCATATTTATCAATCATGTTACTGCCAAATTGCTCAAATTCCTCTTTATTTAAGATTCCCTTACTAGAAAAGGGCTCCCTATAGTACTGCTTTAATGCTAAATTAGTAGATAAATCAAAATCCAAAACTAGTCCAAAGCTTTGTCTATCTTCTGGTATATAAGATATTCCAGTTTCTGTTCTGTTTCTTATACTTTCACTCGTAATGTCCTTACCCTCAAGGAGGATTTTTCCACCACTAACCTTTGTTAAACCAGCAATGGCATCCGCTATTTCAACTTGACCATTATCTGCGACTCCAGCAATAGCAAATATTTCGCCACTGTGTATGGTAAAGGAAACATCTTTAACTACTTCAAATCCATCTTCATTTTTAACTGTTAGATGTTCTACCTTCAATACTTCCTCTTTAAACTGAGCAGGTACTTTTTCAGATTCAAAACTTACCTCTCTACCTACCATTAATTGAGCCATAAGATTAACCGGTGTTTTCTTTACATCTAACACATCAACTAATTTACCTTTGTTCAATACAGCACATCGATCGGCCACTTTCTTAATTTCTTCTAGCTTATGTGTAATTAATATGATTGTTTTTCCACCGTTTCGTAGACCTTCAATAATATCGAGCAAGAATTCAATTTCTTGTGGCGTTAAGACTGCAGTTGGTTCGTCAAAAATAAGGATTTCTGCTTCACGATAAAGCACCTTTAAAATTTCCACACGTTGCTGCATCGAAACAGTAAGATCAGCTATTTTTTTCGTAGGATCCACTTCTAAGCCGAAGTTTTTAGATAACTCTTCAATTTTACGATTCGCACTTCGAATATCCACGTATGGAAAGAGACCTGCAAATTTTTTGATTGGCTCAACTCCTAAGGTAATATTCTCTGAAATCGTATAATCAGAAACTAATTTAAAATGCTGATGGACCATTCCAATGTTAAGCTTTGCCGCATGGTTAGGTGAGCTAATTTGCACTTTATCTCCCCGAATATAAATTTCTCCCTCATCCGGTTCATACATACCACCAAGAATACTCATCAAAGTTGATTTACCTGCACCATTTTCTCCAAGTAAAGCGAAAATTTCTCCTTTTTTAATACCAATGGATACATCATTATTCGCCACTATTCCAGGAAATCGTTTGGTTATATGTTTCATTTCTACAATATAATCAGACATCTTTCGTCTCCTTTATATAGGAAAAGTAATTTAAAAGAAGTTCATCATTCCCTAGTGATTCTTATATAGGGGAAAATGATAAACTTCTATTTGTTCATTTCATTATTCTGTATCTATTTATTTTAACCCTGGAAACTTATCTGGAGTATGGCCATTAAAGTTAGATGCAGGTACGATTGTACCGTTTTTAACTAACTCGTAAGCTTCATTCATTTTACTAAGTGTATCTTGAGATAATTGATGACGCCCTTCTTCTTTAATAAAACCGGTTGAATCTGTATCTGCTTGAAGAACGACATTTCCGCCTTTAAAGCTTCCATCAACAACAGAATTTAATACCTTTTCAATATTCATACTCATGAATTTTACTCCAGATGTTAATACGATATTTTCAGAACCATTTACACCCTCATCATATTGGTCAACATCCACACCAATTACTTTTACATCGCCTTTAGCTTCCTTAACTGCTGTGAATACCCCATTACCAGTACCACCTGCTGCAACAAAGACGATATCTACACCTTTTTTAATTAACGCATTTCCGATCACTTTACCAGTTGCCTCATCTGCAAAAGATCCTGCATAGTTCCCACCAACATCAGCACCCGTTACATCCGTTCCTGCATAACCTGATAATTCAACAGTTTCAACATCTTTTCCATATACTGCATTTACATAATTTACACCAGATTCAAAGCCAAATTGGTAGTTTACATTTGAAGGATAAGCGATTCCATTTACAACCGCTACTTTATTTGATTTTGTTTCAAGTGCTGCAGCCATTCCTGCAAAAAAGCCACTTTCTTGTTCAGCGAAATTCATGGCATATACATTATCGAATTCTTTTTGGTCACCTACAGGTGCGGGCTCAGAGTCATTTAAAATAAATATTTTATCAGGATTTTCTACAGCAATACTAGAAACTCCAGCAAATTGAAACCCAGGTGTGATAATAACATCATAATCTGCCACAATATCAGCAACAGCTTGTACAGCCGCAGCAGGATCACCAGTTTCTTCCCTAACAGCCTTTACTGTTGCTGTTGGATTCTTTTCAATAAAGCTCAAAATACCTTTATAGTTATCTTCATTAAAGTTTCCATCATCCACGCCTGAAGGGCTTGTTACAATGGCAATTTTTAATCCTTCTTCACCTGTTCTAGACTTAGCTTCATTTTTATTAGCTGAGTCATTTCCGCATGCTGCCATAACAACAGTCATTAAAGCAATGAATAATGTCATCACTATTTTCTTTGTACTTCTATTCATTGAGATGATCCTCCTCTGTTAATCATGTTGAATTGTCGTTTGTGTAAAAAATAAAAAGCACCGAGTTACACCGGTGCTTGACTTTAGGAAGGTAGATAATAGAAATAAAGAATAAATTTATCGCCATATTTATATACACAACCTCGTAGTCAAGCTATTTATGGTAGCTTGGTAGAAACTTTCGGGCCATATCCCCAATATTATACGAGAATAATATTTAATTTTTACTAACCCATAGTAACATCAGAGGTTCCAATCCGTCAATAAAAAATACGAACACTTTTTCAAAAAAATCAATTAACATTCGGAGTTTAGTGGTAATAACTTTGAAATATTCAAATAAAATGAACCTTTGGTAAAATATCCTAACATTATGATTTAATAATGAAGATGGCATTTAAAATAATTCAAGACTAACAAAAAAAAGAGGCTTCTCAAAAGTTTGGACAACTAATGAGAAGCCTACAATAATATTCAATAGCAAAATATTAGCATTCCACTCGACGCGGGATCTCGAAAATCCTGAATACATCCTATTAATACTTTTGAATAGATAGAAAGTTATTGCTTGTCAATCTCAAGGTGTTTTTTCAATTCATTGGAAAGTTCATCGAGCTTTTCTTTGTCTGGTATAAATATGTAGGATTTATTTATTTTCGAATCTTTTCCATCAATTTGGTGCTGTACTATGTTTTGAAGGGACTCTTTATAATTGGATTGAATTTCCCACATATCATTGAAAGTCAAGTTTGTTTTCACGTTGTTTTCAACAACTTTAAAAATATCATCAAATTTCGTAACAGAGGATAAGTGGGATCCCTTATTAATCACAGCTTTAATTACTTGGCGTTGTCGAAGTTGTCGACCAAAGTCCCCCCGTGGATCGTCTTTTCTCATTCGGGAGTAACCCAGGGCCTCTTGACCATTCAAATTGATCATGCCTATCGGATAATGAACACCATAAATAGTAAAATCTAAATCATTATCTACTTTCACTCCTCCTACTGCATCAACAATATCTACAAAACTTTCCATATCAGCCTTTATAAAATAATCAACAGGAATATCTAAGAACTTTTCTACAGTACGTATGGCCATTCCAGAACCACCCAGTGCATGAGAATGGTTAATCTTATCTTTTGTTCCTTTCCCAATTATCTTAGTATATGAATCACGAGGAATGCTTACCACGTGCATGGATTGACTATGGGGATTAATCGTTAATAAGATTAATGCATCAGCCCTTCCGTGTAGTTGTCGACCTTCGGGATCATCAATTCCCATTAGTAAAACCGAAATGGGATCCCCTTCTTTAAGGTCAATCTTTTCTAGTCGTTCTTTAGATTCGTATTTTACTTGAATACTTGCTACAGTTGACGTTACCATAGACCATAAATAATATGCGTAGCTACCTGCCCCTAAAAGTAAAATAACAATTGTGGTTAATATAATAAGTAATATTTTTTTTCGCATTGTATACCTCACTTTAATAAATCCAATGGATTATAGATTATAAGTTACTCTCTTAATTATTGGACTATGCTACAGATTTAGAATCAGTTTGATAGTCTCGTCCTGTTCGATTTACTTTATTCCAGTCCTTGTTGAAGAAATAAGCAATACTTCCATACATTACAAGGTACATAATAATAAAGCGATAAATAAAAATATCTAGGAGAATAGTAAAGAATAAGCGAAATGTATCTTTCTTTTGAAATCCAAATCCGTAATACTTACCCACTCCAATTGCCACCAAATTATACATAAAATGAAATAATATAATGTAAAGCAAATTGGTAATAGTATGTAAAATACCAGAAGAAAATGGATTAAAGATACTATTTATCACAAATAAACTTGTCATAATATAAGCGGTAATGGTTCTACCTATAAAAGATTCAAATATATAGAAAAACGAGACGGCTTTAGTAAATAAAGTTTTACAAAAAAACGAACGGAAATGGATGACACAGTCTATAAATGCCTTTTGCCAGCGTACGCGTTGTTTAAAAAAGTCCTTCCAGTTTTCAGGTAATTCTGTATAAGCAACAGCTTCTGAAATTAGCGCAATCTTCTTATTTTTATGTTTGGAGACGTACCTATGGATGCGTAGTGTTATGTCAATGTCTTCTCCTATAGTTGAACGATAACCTCCTACATTAAGAAGTGCTTGCTTCTTAAAAATACCAAATGCACCTGATATGACGGCTAAAGCTTGAAAACGTGCAAGAGATAATTTTGTAACATAGAAAGCTTTTAAAAAATCCAATGTTTGGAGACGTACTAGCATATTTGCATGAAGTAAAGACAAATAGCTCAAAGGTTTAGATGTTTTTGTTTGTAGAACGTGCACTACTCCGCCTGCAGCAACGACGTCCTTATCTTCAAAAGTTTTGTTAATCATTGATAAGGCCTGATCCGTCAAGATGGTGTCTGCATCTAATGTGATAACTAAACCTTGACTCGAATATTCAATGCCTGCATTTAAGGCATCAGCTTTTCCACCGTTCGTTTTATCTAAAACGTATATATGAGGGTAAAGCTTGGATTGATAAACATTTTTTACTTTTTTATGGGACAGCTTTCTGAGTGGAGATCTAGAACATGGTGTTAATTTTAGAAACTTATTCAATATAGAAAGTGTTTCATCCGTTGATCCGTCATTGATATAAATTACCTCAAACTGTGAATAAGATAATGATTTCATACTGCTAATCGAAGTTCCAATAATCCCCTGTTCATTGTAACAAGGGACTATTATACTAATCCCTTTTTCTTTTTCTATTTCTACATTACGATTAACGTCTTCGCTTTTTTCTCGAAACCAAGGTAAACAATGGAGTAAATGAAGCACGGGGAAAGCATTACCTAAAAAGAACAAAAATACGAGAATATCATCCCAAAAAACAATCGAACTTATAAAATCAATAATCGAAGGAGCTTTATCTTGCTCACTTGATATTGAATTGGCGTATGCCACTTCCTTAAAAATAAAATCATTTAGAAAAAGAAATAATAATGATATTTTCTTTAACAATGATCCGTTCACCACCTCACTAAATTGTTATACTATCAGAAAATATGGAATAGAAATTATTTCTATTGGAAATTTAGAATAAATTAATAAGAGTAATTTTGTTGTTATAAATGAAAAATTATAAAAATTAAATATGGATAAAAGTGGATGATAATGAAGGCTTTTATACTATTAAGTAATGCGAGGTTTGTGTAGTAGTCAAATTAAAATCCGAAATAAGCTTTAATAGATATTAAATAGGCATATAATCTGGATCTTAATACATGTAAAATATGTTTTCTTTGAAATCCAAATGAAATATTCAATTCTATCAAGAATCTCGTTCTTCACTTATCTAGTTGTAGAATAAAATCAATACTAGCAACTGAAATTAGTGAAAATTACTATACAAAATAATGCCGAAATTCACATCCTATCCCCTAATTTTTATAATTCCATGGATTCGCAGACCTTTATACCAGTAAATGGCGGAATTGGTAAAGTATAATCTCAATGTTCAATTTTTTATGATTCTTTCCTAACGGTGTAAGAGATTTATAGTTATCCTTTTTTTTACTTTTTTAACTCCTTTTACAATTGCAACAGCAATATTAAATTCCGTGAATTTTCGATTAAATCAGTTTCCCCTTCTTTATTTTCTGGTAATATGAATCTTGTTTTGAAAAATTAGTGAGGTGGTGCACGGAACTTTGTTAAAGAAATTAATATCATTAGGTCTTTTTCTAAATCTTATTATTTCGGGGGGAGTGGTACACGCCAATTCGGTATCAAGTGAACAAGATAGTACGCCTTCAGTTACTGATCTCATAGGTTCACAAGAAATTTATGGTGTGAGTGCCTCTCATCCCCTCGCAGTCGAAGTGGGGATGAAAGTGCTTGAAAATGGAGGGAATGCCGCTGATGCTGCCATTGCTGTTTCCTACACGCTTTCAGTTGTTGAGCCATTTGGGTCAGGGATTGGCGGCGGTGGTCAAATGCTACTTATACCGCCGAAGAAAAATAAACCTGTTGTTTATGATTATCGAGTACAAGCCCCATCTGATGAGAAATTGGGTAGTAAAACATCAGGTGTCCCCGGTTTCGTTAAAGGGATGGATATGATACATAGAGATTATGGGTCAAAACCATTTGCTGAACTGATTTCTCCTGCAATTGACTTCGCAGAGAAAGGAGTTGAAGTCCATCAACTAGTATCGGAACGTCTTACAGGCGCCGCTGCCCGGATGCCGGTAAAGGACTTGCCGCATTTCTATCCTAATATGAAACCCTTAAAACCGGGGGAAACGTTAAAACAAACGGAGTTGGCGAAAACTCTAACTAAAATCAAAGAAAACGGTCCAAACGCTTTTTATAAAGGTGAAATAGGTGAGAATTTTATAAAAGCTGTTCCATACGTAGATAAGAAAGATTTGGAAGACTATGAAATTCAGAAACCAGAACCTGTGAAAGGAAAACTGAATGAATGGACCGTTTATTCTGCCAGTCCTCCTCTTACAGGAGTATCGTTTGTTCAGTCGTTAAAACTCGCTGAAAAAATGAATATAGCTGAAACAAAAGGTGACGAGGGTCGATTCATACATTTAATGACAGAAATCTCAAGAGTCACAAACAATGATAAAATAAAAGAAATCGGTGATCCTACATTCAATAAAATAGATGTGGATAAACTAGTCAGTGATGCTCATATCCAAAAACTTGCTGATAATATTTCTCCTAACAAGATCTCAACAGTAAGAGAGGATGACGGGGAAAAGGTTGATAATTCCCATACAGATACGACACATTTTGTCATTGTCGATAAAGAAGGAATGATGATATCTGCAACTAATACATTGAGCAATTTTTTCGGATCAGGAAAATATACGGATGGTTACTTTATCAATAATGCCATTGAATATCATTTTAGCACTAAAAAAGATTCACCAAACCGTTATGAACCTAATAAGCGCCCAAGAAGTTATTCTACTCCGTCAATTTTGATAAATGGAGAAAGAGCTATTGGGATTGGACTCCCTGGAGGAGCAAGAATTCCGTCTATAATGGCAGAAGTGTTAGCCAGATATTTTTATCTGGATCAATCATTGGAAGAGGCTGTGAGAGCTAAAAAGTTTTATGGTACAGATGAATATCTATATGTAGAAGATGGTTTTCCTGAAGAGTTAAAAGTAGACATGAGAAACCGAGGATATAAGGTTCAAGGAAAACATGTAGCCATCTACTTCGGTGGAATTCAAGCGCTTGAAGTGAACAAAAAAGAAGGTACCATTCATGGAATTGCTGATTTACGACGAGGCGGAACATGGGATGCCAAGGGTAAAAGCGCTTATATAGTTCAAAAAGGGGATTCCCTTTGGATAATTGCTAATAAGTATCAAACATCGATAGATAAGATAGTAAATCTAAATAAATTGCAGTCTACTGACCTTTATCCAGGTCAACAATTAAAAATTCCTGTACAGAAGAATACATACACAGTTGTTTCAGGGGACACATACTATGAAATTTCACGTAAACTAGATATTCCGATGTCTGAGTTAGAACAAGTCAACCCGGAAATTGAAAATCCTTATTGGATTTATCCAGGCCAAAAATTAAATCTTCCATAAAGGGGTACAACAGGAATGACTTTTATGGATAATTCTAATAAGAAAAGAAGCGCCCCAATTTGTAGACCACAATACGGGAGCTTGCGCTTTTGTTCTTGCTGAAAAAAGCGGATGATTTATAATAGGAGAAATTGAAAGGTACAATAAAAGTAATTGAATGACTATAAACACAGATTCTGCGTTTAAGCTAAATCTGTGTTTTTTTCGTTTTAATGTAAACGTCAAATGGAACATGTGAACCATTTTTTATCGAAAAATGGATTTTTTCAGAAGTGGTTTGTTCTTCATTGAAAAACTAGAATTAGCATAAAAAAATAGTCCCCTTTATTGATAGGAGACTATTTCACTTAATCATACATTAGGATGTTTAGTTGCTGTAATAATCTTTCTTCTGAAATTACTCGAATATCTACCTCTTTACTTTCCGATACCACTGATAGTGTCATATTGTCAGGTAATATTTGAGTTTGAGTATGCATAGCGCAATCATCGATTTTCCAATAACCATCTTCCAACTGACATGTTATGTTAGTTGGATCGGTAAAGAAACCTACACCCTGTGATTTGGTGTAAGCTTCCTTTAATGTCCATATAACTGTTAATATATCTGTATTCCATTTACCCCTAAAGGCTGTAAGTTCCTTTTTTGACAAGAATAACTCTTTATCCATTGAATAGAGCTTCTTCTCTATATCGACCCCTATTTTATAAGACGAGACTGATGTTATTACCCACCCGTTACTGTGAGCAATCGATATCCTACCATTATACCCCTTTAAATAAGGCTGACCGTTTGTCGTATGACATAGGCTTTGTAATAGACTTACTTTGGCTAGAACTTTCACTGCTATAAGACCAAGGAGGGAATCGTACCGGTTGTTTTCATTTCTGTATCGATTAAGATACAATTTTTCTTCATGTGTTGTTAAATCGTAAAGGTTACGATAGACTTCTTTATCATAACTCACTTTTATACAACAAACTCTTGTCTTTCCATCCAATACGATCACCTGCACTTAGACTTGATACATTAATTATGAACTACTACTTTACTTGGTTCTTTTAAATAACCCTCTTTGATTGCACGTTGAAGCATACGACCAATAAATGCTTTATCAGATACAGGTATTTCTACTCCGTTAGCAATTAATAGCTCTAACGTATTAGGACATAGGAATGTTAGAGGAGAATCTTTTGCACCATCTCCTTCTAATCCTGCCATTGCTAACTCTAACCCTTCTTTATTTTTTTCAATATCCGAATATAGGTAGTTAATGTACTCTTCCTGAGATAATAAATTAATACCATAACCATAGTCTCTCAAAACCTGAATAAATTCCTTATACGAAACACTTTTAGGGTTACAGATGTTATATACACCACCTATTGAGTCATCTGACATAGCAACAGTTGTGATCGCTTTACTTGCATAATCCACCATAATAAAATCCATGTTGTAATCTACATCAGGTGCAACTCCTAAAAGGATGAAGCTCTTTAACATACGATATACTGCATTGGAATCGATATTCCTTTGAAATAAACCTGTTTCGTATTGACAAGAAATATTTCCCGGTCTGTAAATCGTTACTGGTACTCCTTTTTTATAATATCTTTCTACTAACTTTTCAGACTCTAACTTACTATCAGAATAAAGATTGCTTAAATGTGGTGCATCGGAAATATTATCAGTTTCTATGAATGCATCCCAATACCCCTCTACTGCTAGATCCTCGGGAATACCTAATGTTGAAACATAATGGAATCTTACATTTGATAGTGTGGTAGCTAATTCTAATAGATTATGAGTACTGTTGATATTGGTTTTGACAAACTCAGCTTTAGCACCAAAGTGACGTACATCTGCTCCACAGTGTATGATAGAGTTGATATTATTTAGTACTAATTCTTTATCTGAATCTGATAAACCTAAACCGGACTCCGTAAAATCGCCCGATAATACGACTACTCTTTCCTGTAAATTATAGCTATTATAAAAATCATTTGATGCATAGTAAGCTAATGTTGACTTTAATCGATCTAATGCTTCTTTCTTAGACTTAGAACGAATTAATGTGTATATGGTTGCATCTGTATCTCTTATTAAATCCATTAGGATATGAGAACCTAAATAACCAGTTACGCCCGTAAGGAGGATTCCTGTTTGATTTACAGCCTTATACTCTACATCAGAACTTAATCTTTTTGGATGCTCGAATAGTTCCGTCACACCCAAACTCAACAAACCATTCCCTCCCTCTCCCTCACTACCGCTGACAATCTTTTGAGCTAAGGATTCAATGGTTGGATGATTAAAAAAGTCGTTGATTTTTAGGGTTGGGAAGTCTTTCTTTAGCTTTGTTAAAGTTGCTAGTACCTTTAATGAATGACCACCAATTTCAAAGAAATTCTCGTCTACCCCTACCGTTTCAAGATTCAATACTTCCTTCCATGCTTGTGCTAACTTCTCTTCAATTTCATTTGTAGGAAGTTTCTTATTCGTATCTGAACTACTAATTAAAGGCAATGACGCTAATTTTTTACGATCAATCTTACCATTCGGAAGTAAAGGCATTTCTTTTAATTCGATAATGTAAGATGGTATCATATATTTTGGCAATCTTTCTGATAATATATTCAATACCTCTTTTGAAGAACCTGTTTCCCCATCTTTTAGTGTGTAGTAAGCTACTAACATGTTATCATCATTAATACTTTTCACTACTGTTACCCCAACCTCTACAAACGGTATTTGGAGTAACTTATCCTCAATTTCACCTATCTCTACTCGGTAACCTCTTATTTTTATTTGATTATCCTTTCGACCAATGAACTCAATTGTCCCATCTTCTAGTAGTTTGGCACTGTCGCCTGTCCGATAAACTAAACGATCTATTAATTGAGTTTGGACGAAGGTGCTTGCTGTATTCTTAGGAAGGTTTAGATACCCCTCAGATAATCCATCTGTTGCAATAAGAAGCTCGCCTTCTACACCGATTGGATTTAAATGATTATGCTTATTTACGATGTAGTATGAGTAGTTATTTAATGGTTTCCCAATTGGTACACTTGTTCTATGATTAGGGAATGTACCTTCTATCTTATGTACTGATGATGCAACTGTGCACTCAGTCGGTCCGTAAATGTTCACTAAAGGAATACTTGGAAACTTTTGTTGAAACAATCGAGCAATTTCTCCTGTTAAAGTTTCACCACCAACGCCATGTACTTTTAATGATCTGTAAGCTTGGACTTCTTTTTCTGTTGCATACAAAGAGAATTGTTTTAATACACTCACAGGAAAAGCAGTGATAAACGTGATATTTTCTCTTTCTAAAGCCTCTGCAAAGGAGGTTACATCAACCCGTTCTGCTTCGGTTAACATATAAAGTCTCGCTCCTGTGAATAGCATAGGACACACCTCTAAGAAAGATGCATCAAAGGTTAAAGTGTAAAACTGCGTCAAGACATCCTCGGATGTGATAGGGAAAGCATCTAACATAGAGTATCCGAATGCTACAATACTTTTATGCCTGATTTTAACTCCTTTTGGATTACCCGTGGAACCCGAAGTGTAGATGATATAAGCAATATCTTCTTCCGATACTTTAACATTTGGATTTTCTGAACTTGAATGAATATCTTCTATATTCATGAATGGTGTGTTACTATCGAGGAACCCCATTAAGAGTTTATTATACTGTTTGCTAGTGATAATACACTTCGTTTGCGTATCTGCTAAAATAAATGCATTTCTTTCTTTTGGGTTATCAGGACTTAAAGGAACATATACTGCCCCTGCTTTCATTACTCCTAACATGGTGATTAGCATATCTGAACTTCTATCCATATAGACTGAAACGTAATCCCCTACATGCACTCCTTTAGATAGAAGATAATTGGCAACCCTATTCGATTGAGACTCTATAGAAGAAAATGTTACCTCACCCTGATCGCAAGTAATCGCTATTTTCTCTTTATACTGCATAGCCGTTTTAGAGAATATGGCATTTAAAGTATTCCCTTTTGGATACTCTTTACTATTGTTATTTACTGATCTCCAAAGAGACAATTCTTCAACTGTAAGCATATTTAGGTCTAAAACATGCTTTTTGCTATTATTTTTAAGGTCAAGTGCTAATAGGTTATAGGAACTTAAGTAGCGTGTCTCATAACTGCTATTTAATATATATTCTTTGCCTGAAAAATGATAGAAATTTTTATTTGCTATTAATTCTAGCAATGCCTCATTATGCGCTTTCGCTGAACCGTCGCTAAATATTAAATCACTCGAAGAATTATTTGACCCCTCCATCCGCAAAGCCTCTTCAACTAATTTCAGTAAAAAACTTCCTGTTACTTCACCTTTAAATTCTACTTTAACAGGATAATATACCCCGCCTTTAAGAAGATTAATCACTATTTTTTCTTCACTCGTCATTCTATAGACCCAAGCTATAAACGATGACGCTAAATAATTATACTCTTGATAAGGTAACTCTTTTACACTACTGTGATAAATTTTTTTACTGCCTTTTAAATCTGACTTGATTGGAAAATTTAATAATGTTTTTTTCATGTTGCCCTCCATTAAATAGGTTTCCTAGGGCATACTAGGAAACCTTTTTAGTAGAAACTTAAATTAGTATAAGTTTTAATCCAAAATCATTTTAATAAAAATGTATCCCGATTTATGTGGGGAATTTTAGTGGGAATGCTAGTATGTTCTATAAATTCTTCATACTATACCCCCCTTATTCTTAGACCCCTAAATGATATACATATTAGCCAATAAATCTATTATCTATTTAATGTTGTAACGATATCATCCAAATTCGTTACAACCCTGTTCATAGACTCAGTTGACCTAATAATATCGTCAAAGGAATTTTGCTGATTATTTATATTTCGACTGATTGCTTCAGCCGTATCGTTATTTTGATTAGAGAGCATAGTTAACTGCTCAAATGTGGCTGTTACTTCTTGATTTTCCGCTGACATTTCCTCCGTTGCGGCAGATACCTCTGAAATCCGCATCGCTACTTCTTGCGTTGCTGTTACAATATCAGAGAAGCTTTCTCCCGCGACATGAACTAGATTAACTCCTTCATCTATATAATGTGTACCATCCTTAATGGAATGAACAGTCTCTTCAATTTCATTCTGAATTTCAAGTATTACATGTGCAATATCTTCAGCGGACAGTCTAGACTGTTCAGCTAATTTCTTAACTTCATTGGCAACAACCGCGAAACCTTTTCCTTGTTCTCCCGCTCTTGCTGCTTCAATCGATGCATTTAACGCTAATAGGTTAGTTTGATCCGCAATATCCGTAATTAAATTTACAATGTCATTAACTTTGTTAGATCGAGTTTTTAAATTTGTAATCACTTGCTCAGAACTTTGCGATGACTGAGCGATTAATTGCATTTGTTGTTTTACCTTATTAATAGACTCATTCCCTCTTTTGGCCTTTTCCTCAGTAGCTACTGATAATTCATTTACATCTGCGGTGTTTTTAGTCACAGAACCAATCCCTAGTGATAACTCTTGTAAAGAAGTTAATAATTCTTTTGTAGATTCTGTCTGCATTCTGAAACGTTCAGCCATAGCATTTACATCATTCGTTACTTCATTCATATTTTCTCCTGCTATTTCCACTGTATTATATAAAGATTTCGAATGTGATGCTGTTTCTTCGGAAGCAGATTTAACCGAGTTTAATAAACTATTGATTTTTGAAAGCATTTCGTTAAATTTAGATACAACTACCCCTAAATCTCCTTTGTGCTCCTTGAGGGTAATATCGTAATTTCCTCTTGTTACTTTTTCGATCCCTGCTACTAATTCTTCTATAGGCTTAAACGATCTTGTTACAAAAAAGTATTGTATTGCACTCACTAAAATTAGGATTCCAATTAAGATAATTGAAATAACTAATAATAAATGCTTTTTACCATCCACATATGACTTAGCGTCAAAGTCTACCCCGTAATACGCAACTACCTCACCTTGACTATTAAAGTATGGTTTAGCCACCGTTAACCATGTACCAACATCATCTGTGTATGTTTCAGAAACTACCATCACTTTTGTTTCTTTCATTTTCTCAATTAAATTAACCACAAGATCTGGCTGAGTGTAAAAGTCCCCTATACCTAAACCAGCTTCTTCAATGAATTCCATGATAAAATCAGGTCCCGAAATGATCCGAGTATCTGTTCCATTTTCTAGCTCAGCCCCAAATAGATAACCTTGAGCCACTTGAGGTTGATATTTAGATAAATCATTAAAGTGCTGTTGTAACTTCTTTGCTGTTTCACTATTTGGATCTTTTGTTTCCAATACCTCTAGAACCTCATCTGTTGATACATCGGATGACCATGCTTCAACTGTTTTTGTTGAATCGGAAGCTAACTGTTTTAGAATAAAGTTTAAATCCATATAGTAACTTACCGCTGTTAATATGACCCCTACTAATACAGTGTTGATACAAGCAAATAAAATGTTTTTTACTTTCAAGGATAACTTTTTCATTATTTTGACACCTCATATTTTACTATGTATTACTTTATCTACCCACTTCTACCTAAAAAACTATATAACAGAAAGTAACTATACCTTTGACACTGCCCCTATATCATTTTCAACACCAAAGCCGATTCTCGTTTAAAAGCAAAGAACCTATTCAGATTGGTTTGGGATGCATGAATAGGCGTTTTATGAGTGCGAATCAAGTGCGTTCCCCCCTTTCTACTCTCCTAGATCCTTCACTGATTCGCTGAGAGAGTTTATGTCTTCTGACATAAAAAAACGCCATTCATCCCCTACTTACTACGCTGTCACTTCGTAGAAGAAGGGGACTTCTGACTAAATTCGTTAAAAAACTATCTATTCCCATCCACGCCATACCCCTAAAACGATACTATTAACCCATTACTTAAGTATCATACAGTAAGAACTATGTATCAATAGTTCTTTGTAATCATAAAATGGGAATTGCGCCCTTATTTATACTAAAACATGTTAAATAATAGCTCAAAAAGTTATGGATAACAAGATAAGATCTACATTTTCTCCATCATCACCGCATAGTCTAAGACACACCCATACATCACTTCTTACCGCGGCTCATGTATCACTCGAATAAATCATGGACAGGCTTGGCCATACCGATAATCAGATTACGAAAAATGTGTACCTTCAAGTTACGCAAGAAATGAAAAAAGAAGCTTCCCAAAAGTTCAGTGAACTAATGAGAAGCCTCCGTTACTATCCTCAATGTCAGCAAAATGTTAGCAAACCACTCTCATCTAACTTACAAATCCAGTCATATCAAGGGTTGGAGGCACTTATTACATCATGCCGCCCGTAAGATGAGAGTGTGTAATATCTTTAACAATGAGTGCAAAAAGTGCGGTATATCAAGATTTTTGACAAAAGGGATTGTAACATCTTTAACGATTATTAATCGTTTATTAAGGGATTACGTTAACCTTTTATTTGGTTATTTTCAATAATGGGATTAGAATAACCATTTCTTGCTACCTCAATTATGGCTTTTCCCAATTGTTCAGATGTAATGACACTGTTCAATTTCAATAGCAATGAATTCAAAGGCTTCATTACATCATAAAAAAATTGGTACAATTTTGTTTTTGATTTCACACCATGATAGTGGAATGATGACACTTGGACGAAACATATAGGCAGCCTTAAACGGAAGATGCAATAAAGCATTCACGGTTTTCCCCTTCACTCTTGCCCACATTGATCGCCCTTTTTCGGAACTGTCTGTCCCACTTCCTGAAACATAAATAAATGTGGTTTGAGGATTCAATCTTGCTAAGGTTTTGGCAACTGATAGCGTGATATCATACGTTATTCTTGTATATTCCTCCTCTCTCATAAATGATAAGATCACCGAAGAACATATCAACGAACTGAAGAGACACTGCGAATCTCACTGTATTCGAATACCAAAAACGTAATTATTCATTCTTTTCGACAATAAATAATTAATACTAATGGCTTTGACAAGACTCCCTTGGAATTTGAAGTCCCCGCGTTAGGTGCTTATAAAAAGAAGGAGACTATCTCTTGCTAATTTGAGATAGCCCCTTTCATGAAAGTGAACTTTTAATTATATCAGGGTAGCTATGCCTCTTTTCCCTTTTTATAATAGGTTTCCATTACATCTTTTGGAACCATACTACCACCTGTTGCCCAAGCGATATGTGAAGTATTTTTTATTTTATCTTTTAAGTTGTTACTTTCTATATACTCTTGTCCATATTCATCTCTGAATAATTGAATTGGGCCATGGACTCCAGCTAATGCAGAAGGTTCTAATTGAATATTTTCTGAGTCGGATAACATACTTAAGAGGATATATAACTGTTCATCTTTTACAGTATATGATCCACTTATTAAATTTTCTAATGTTTTTCCTACGAAACCTGAAGCTCTACCAACAGCGAGTCCATCTGCATCAGTAATATTGTCGATGCCAAAATCTTGTACCGATACTTTATCATGCATCCCTGTTATTAATCCGATAACCATACATGGAGAATGTGTTGGTTCGGCAAAGAAGCAATGTACATGATCCTTGAAAACTAGCTTTAGCCCAAATGCCACTCCACCAGGTCCGCCACCAACTCCACATGGTAGATAAACAAATAATGGATGATCTTCATCTACAACTACATTCATTTCTTCTAATTGCTTTTTTAACCTATAAGCTGCTACAGCATATCCTAAAAACAAGTTAGTCGAATTTTCATCATCAACAAAGTACATATTTGGATCAGCTTCTGCTTGTTTTCTACCTTCCTCTACTGCCTTACTATAATCTGATTCATACTCAATTACTGTAACACCTTTGCTTCTAAGGAGGTCTTTCTTCCATTGTTTTGCGTCAGCTGACATATGAACATAAACCTTAAAACCTAATTGCGCACTCATTATTCCAATACTAAGTCCTAGGTTTCCAGTTGATCCTACTGCAATCGAATACTTAGAGAAGAACTCTCTAAATTTATCACTAGCGATAATTGAATAATCATCTTCTATTGTTAGCATGTTATTCTCAATAGCTAAATCTTCTGCATGTTTTAAAATCTCATAAATACCGCCTCTTGCTTTAATTGATCCCGAAATAGCAAGATGGCTATCACATTTGAGCAATAATTGACCTAAAATTTCTTGATTATATGTCTCTTCCATCTTACTTTGCATAGAAGGAATTGGAACAATAGGTGATTCAATAATCCCATTCGTTTTTTCTGTTTCTGGAAAAACTTTAGCGATATATGGAGCAAATCGATTTAATCTTTCCGCTGCCTCTTCTACATCCTTCTCTGATAAAGATATCTTTTTAATAGCATCTTCAAATTTTTCATATTTTGAATTTGTCCAAAACACTTCTTCAGTTGAAATAATCTTACTCATTAGAGGATAATTCTCTTCCCATTCCTTTATGGTTTTTCCTTGGATTATCTTATTCTCCATATTAACCTATCTTCCTTTCAGATTTTCTTCATATTCGTTCCTATTTTTTTTATACAAATTGCGCTAAAAGCAACACCCCTCCAAGCGCAACAATCGATGCAATAACAGTTGCAGCAGTGAAGCTCTTAAACGCATCTGGTAATGATAATCCCAAATATTCTTTTACAAGCCAGAAAGCAGAATCATTAACATGACAAAATCCAATAGCTCCAGCACCAATAGCTAGAACTGCAATTTCTGGACTCAAAGTTGGATAAATGGCCAACAAAGGACTGACTATACCCGCAGCGCTAAGCATGGCTACTGTAACCGATCCAATAGCAAGATGCAAAATTATAGCTACTAGCCAAGCCAGAATAATTGGGTTCATATTTAATGATTGCATAATATTCGATAATTCATTTCCTAACCCACTATCAACTAAAAAGGCATTATAGGCACCGCCACCACCAATTATCAACAAAATGGCTGCAATTGACTTAAATCCTTCCTCAGTATGAGACAATAGCTTTTTCATCTTTAGACCACGCGAGAGTCCTAGTGAATAATAAGCTACAAATACTGAAATAAGTAAAGCGATAATTGGATTTCCTAAAAATCTAACAAGATTGTAAGAAAAGGAACCTTCTGTAAGATATAAATCACTTACTGTTTTTCCTACCATTATTAATAAAGGTAAAAGAATCGTAAATAAGGTATTTCCGAAACCAGGAAGCTTCTCATCTGGCGTTGGGGCTTTTACTTCTAATTCATTCAATTCTTCAGTCTTAAGCTTACGACTAATGAACTTAGCCCAGATTGGACCAGCAATGATTGAAGTTGGCAATCCTATAAGAAGTGCATATAAAATAACTTTCCCAACATCAGCTTCTAGCATCTCGGTAATAGCAAATGCCGCCGGATGCGGAGGTACCATGGCGTGTACGACCATCAGAGATACAGCTAAAGGAATTCCAATCCTTAGTAGCGACATCTTAGCTTGTCTAGCAACAATGAAAATGATTGGAAAAAGTAAAACAAAACCTACTTCAAAGAATACTGGAATTCCAGCAATTAAGCCAATAAGTGACATAACCCAAGGTGCACGTTTTTCTCCAAAAGCATTTAGCATTGTTCGTGCTAAGCGCTCAGCACCACCAGATATCTCCAACATCTTACCTAAGATCGTCCCGAAACCGATTACAACAGCTAGTGACCCAAGCGTTCCACCTACTCCACTTTCAATGGAAGTAATAATTTGGGATAGTGGCATGCCTGTAGCTACTCCAATAAAAATCCCCGCCAAAATCAAAGAAATAAACGGATGTATTTTAAATTTAAGTATTAGAAATATAAGTAATATTATAGATAAAAATAATATCAGCATCATCATTGCGCCTGTTTGCATTTTTATATTCATTCCTTTGCTTCGTTTAAGGTAGAAAACGTTATTAAGCACTTGTCTAAAGCGATATTTTGATGAATCTAAAGCCGTAGAGATAACAATTAACTACAAATCACGCAGAGATGAGTGGGCTACTCTAATTGTGAAGCGGATACCGTAGAAATGCTTTCATAACACCATCCTTTCATGATATAATTCCAGAGGTCAGAATTGTCAATTTATTTAGTGTAATTTAATTTATTTAATACAATTTAATGATAGCGCCTTCATTTTATAAAATCAAGAATAAAATTAAATATGATTTAATAAATTAAATATAATTTAATTTAACTTGTACTTTTAAAAAAATCTCGATTCACAAAAATAACCGCTTCATATCTCATGTTAGTGCATACGCAACACACTATTACACGAGCTATTGAACGGTCTAAGAAATCATCACTTTATATATCATATTTTCTAAAATGTGGGAGGCGTAACAGCAAAAATTATAGTTGCTTCTTTATCTGTAATATTTTCCCACTTATGTTGTACGCCAGATGGTATTTTTACACTGTCCCCAGTATTTAAAGTCTCGATTTCATCTCCAATATGTAATACTATGCTACCTTCTAACACATATGCAACTTCTTCCCCAATGTGAACCATAGGATTTTCGGCTGACTGAGACACAGGCGGTATTTTCATTAAGACCATCTCAATTGAGCCGTTCAAATCTGGTGATAACAACATATACTCTAAATTTTGCGGTGGCGGAAATACGATTTTTTTTCTGGCATCTGCTCTGGTTATTAGATCCTTACTTCTTTCGGATTTGGTAAAAAAACTAAGCAAAGGCACATCTAATGCAGCTGCAATAACCCGCAGAGTATTTAGTGATGGATTGGAAAGCCCTCTTTCTATTTGGCTTAGCATTGATGAAGAGACATTAGTTTTTTCTGCTAATTGTTTAATATTGTAATTCCTTTTTATACGAAATTTTGCAATTACTTTCCCTAATTCTAGATTATCCAACATTCATCATGCCTTTCATAAAATACCTCAAGAAAATTAATATTTCATTACTTAAATTTTATCATCTTTTCAAAAATATAGCATTCATTTTCCTATGTGGATATTTTGAATAATAGCTGTGAAAGTTTTGCATTTGGCATCTTTAAATGCTCCTCCATTTTCTACCGCTTAAGCAACTGAATGGTTGTGTTGATTAAGGAACCGTATCATGCAATCTAAACAAGTTAAAGTCACATAATTGTAGTTTGAACCATTATAGAAATATAAACTTTACTTCAACAAAAAAGTACTTTAATCCTCATTGGATCAGAGCGATTAGGTCACAAGAATGAAGACACAACAAAAAATGTTTATTTGCATATGACTAAAGAGATGAAAAAAGAGGCTTCCCAAAAGTTCAAAGAACTCATGGAAAACCTCTAATTCAGACCCTTATTCAAGAAAATGTTACCCTTTTGTTACCCTTCAGGTACTTCCAGAGCATATAAGGTCTAAAAACCCCATTTTCACTGGGTTTCAAGGGGCAGATTACATCATGCCGCCCATTCCACCCATGCCGCTCATATCAGGCATTGCAGGTGCATTTTCTTCTGGCTTATCAGCGATTACCGCTTCTGTTGTTAAGAACATAGCAGCAACGGATCCAGCGTTTTGAAGAGCTGAACGAGTTACTTTTGTTGGGTCAACGATACCAGCTTCGATCATGTTTACCCACTCGCCAGTAGCAGCGTTGAAGCCTGTTCCAACTGCTTCGCGCTTTAAGCGGTCAACGATTACAGAACCTTCAAGGCCTGCGTTGTGAGCGATTTGGCGTACAGGCTCTTCCATCGCACGTAATACGATGTTGATACCAGTTGCAATATCGCCTTCTGCTTGAAGTGCAGCCACTTTATTGTATACGTTAAGAAGAGCAACCCCACCACCAGATACGATTCCTTCTTCAACAGCCGCACGGGTAGCGTTTAGAGCATCTTCAATACGAAGCTTGCGCTCTTTCAATTCAGTTTCAGTAGCAGCACCAACTTTAACAACTGCTACACCACCAGCTAATTTAGCTAGGCGCTCTTGTAATTTTTCTTTGTCAAATTCAGAAGTTGTTTCTTCTAATTGAACACGGATTTGGTTTACACGAGCAGCGATTTGTGCACTGTCTCCAGCACCTTCAACGATTGTTGTGTTTTCTTTTGATACAACGACTTTAGAAGCGCGGCCTAAAGATTCGATTGTAGCAGATTTAAGGTCACGGCCTAATTCTTCAGTGATTACTTCACCACCTGTTAGGATAGCGATGTCTTCAAGCATAGCTTTACGACGGTCACCGAAACCAGGAGCTTTAACAGCTACTGCATTGAATGTTCCGCGAAGCTTGTTCACTACTAATGTAGCAAGTGCTTCACCTTCAACATCTTCAGCAACAAGCAATAATGGTTTGCCTTGTTGAACCACTTGCTCAAGAACTGGTAGAATTTCTTGGATGCTAGCGATTTTCTTATCTGTAATTAAGATATATGGATTTTCTAAAATAGCTTCCATTTTATCAGAATCAGTTACCATGTATGGAGATGCATATCCACGGTCGAATTGCATACCTTCCACAACGTCTAGCTCAGTCGTAAATCCTTTAGACTCTTCAATTGTGATAACACCGTCGTTGCCAACGCGCTCCATTGCTTCAGCGATTAATTGGCCTACTTCTGCATCATCTGAAGAAATAGAAGCAACCTGTGCGATTGAATCTTTTCCTTCGATTGGCTTAGAAACAGATTTTAGCTCTTCTACAGCTGTAGCAACCGCTTTTTCGATTCCTTTGCGGATACCCATTGGGTTTGCACCAGCAGTTACGTTTTTCAGACCTTCACGGATCATTGCTTGAGCAAGAACCGTTGCAGTTGTCGTACCGTCACCAGCTACATCGTTTGTTTTGCTTGCAACTTCAGCAACAAGCTTAGCACCCATGTTTTCGAAAGCATCTTCTAATTCGATTTCTTTCGCGATTGTTACACCGTCATTTGTAATTAACGGAGAACCGAATTTTTTCTCAAGAACCACGTTGCGTCCTTTTGGTCCAAGAGTTACTTTTACTGCATTTGCAAGAGCATCTACTCCGCGAAGCATCGCACGGCGAGCGTCTTCACTAAATTTAATCTCTTTTGCCATTTGTAAAAACCTCCTCAAGATTATTTAATAATATGGTTATTTTCTCTGGTCTGTTCAGCTATTAGCTAATAACAGCAAGAATATCGTTTTCACGTAAAATTAAGTACTCTTTGCCTTCGTACTTTACTTCAGTACCGGCATATTTTGAGAAGATAATGCGATTGCCTTCAGCAACTTCAAGGGCTACACGCTCACCATTCTCAAGAACGCGGCCAGTTCCAACAGCAACAACATTGCCTTCTTGAGGCTTCTCTTTAGCTGTGTCCGGTAAAACGATACCGCTTGCAGTTTTTTCTTCAGTTTCAACAAGCTCGATAATAACTCGATCACCTAGTGGCTTTAACAAGTGAAACAACCTCCTCATAAATATGTAAGTTTTTTATTTATTAGCACTCTCTCTAGTCGAGTGCTAACACAACTATAATATTAAAGAATCTGAAATCTTTTTGCAAGAGTGAAGCTCAATTTTTTGTAAAAAATATTTTATGAGGCTCTTTTCGCATTGTTTGTTGCTTTTGGCTTTAAAAGTTTGCGGCATTTTTCCAATTTCATTCAATCTATTCTGAAATCGCTTATTCAACGCTTCTATTTGAAACATTCGCCTTTTTAAGAGTAAAATGGAGTTTAGTGTACAAATTTTAACCAACATAAGGAGAGAATACATTGAAAAAGGAATACTGGATTATTCTCATTGCCTATATAGGGATGCAATTTTCAAGTTTAATTGGCGTTCCTCTGCTTTCTTTTGCCGGTGCTTTTTTTGGAAAAAGCATGGGGAATACTCAAATTGTTGCTTACTGGCTTGTCATTAGCTTTACGATTACATTACTCATCGCTTTGACTCTCTTGCGGAAAGAGATGAGAGAAAGGGATTTGATGAGAGATGCACCAACTGCTGGTACTTCAGTTGCTTGGGCCATTGGCGGGGTTTTCCTTGCGATTACTGCCCAAGCCGTAGCTGCTAGCATCGAAAATATGCTGGGAATTGAAATGGGATCTGAAAACACGCAGACAATTATTCGAATTATTCAAGCCTCTCCTATCGTCGTGATCGTCAGCTCAATCATCGGGCCTATCTTAGAGGAGATTGTGTTTCGGAAAATCATTTTCGGCTCACTCCATAAGCGGATCAATTTCTTTTTTTCTGCGTTAATTAGTTCTGTTATTTTTGCCCTTGCTCATTTTGAATTTGAACATATTCTTTTATACTCTGCAATGGGCTTCACGTTTGCTTTTCTTTATGTAAAAACAAAACGGATCATCGTACCCATTTTTGCCCACGTCACGATGAATACATTTGTCGTCATTTTACAGCTTAATCAGGGCAGAATTGAAAACTGGCTTAAGGAAATGGAAAAAATTCAAGCGTTTATTGGAGGATTTTTATGAGAAGGTCACCGTTGGTTTCAGGCATCATTTATATGGTCCTTGGACTGCTCTTTATTTATATTGCGATCCAAAATATCCAAAGAGAGCAAACCTGGGGAATGTTTACTTACTTTTTAATTATCATCGCTACTTTTGATTTTGGCAGCGGCTTGCGCATGATCGCCATCCATTTTAAAAACAAAAAATTAATGAACAAAAAATGAGCCCTCGTTTGAGAGGCTCATTCTTCGTTTAGTTACAATATTCGATTACTCTGTTTCTGTCGGATAATGCTTTAGAAAGTAGATAAGCGATTGCAGTTCAACCGCAAGATCAATATGGTGAATTCTAATTGTAGAAGGTACGGAAAGACGTGCTGGTGTAAAATTGAGAATTCCGTTTACACTGCCCTGTACAATTCGGTCCGCAATTGACTGAGCGGCTGGTGCGGGAACTGTTAATATCGCTACTTGAATATTATGTTCCTCGATGACCTTTTCAAGATCGTCCATTTTGAATACAGGAACATCACCAATTTTTGTACCAACCTTATCCTCATCTACATCAAAAGCCACTTCAATTTTCGTATTATTATTTTTAAGAAAGTTATAATTTAAAAAGGCCGTCCCTAAATTCCCTACCCCTATGAGTGCAACTTTTGTCAGCTCATCCTGATCCAATGTTTTCCGAAAAAAGGTCAGCAAATAATTGACATTATATCCATAGCCCTTTTTCCCTAATGCCCCAAAGTAGGAAAAGTCTCGGCGAATGGTTGCAGAGTCTACCTTTACTGCCTCACTTAACTCCGCAGACGAAACCCTTTGCTTGCCGGAAGCATGCAAGTTTTTCAGAAAACGATAATACAAAGGGAGGCGTTTTGCAGTTGCTTGCGGAATTTTCATTGTTTCATTCGTCATACGTTCATCCCCTATTCCCAAATAGCGTTATTAAATAAGTTCCCTTTTAAAATCGCCATTTTTCCCGCCGGTTTTTTCTACTAAATATGTTCGGCCGATAACCATTCCTTTATCGACTGCTTTACACATATCATATACGGTCAACGCACAAACAGAGGCAGCCGTTAGCGCTTCCATCTCTACTCCAGTATTCCCTTTTGTTTTTACTGAAGCGGTAATCAATAGGACATATTCTTCCTGTTCCATTTCCCATGCGAATGAGATATCCACACCTGTTAATGGAATCGGGTGGCACATCGGGATGATTTCCCAGGTTTTCTTGCAGGCCATTACGCCAGCGACCTGAGCTACCGCAAGAACATCCCCTTTTTTCATTTTATTCACTGTAATCTTTTCATATATGTCTTTATTCACTGTGATGCTTGAGTGAGCAATTGCCGTTCGGGCCGTTTCAGGCTTATCACTAACATCGACCATTTTTGCTCTGCCCTCATGATTAAAATGAGTAAAATCCGTCATTTACAAACACCTCTCAACAAAATGATACACTATTTTTATCCATCTGTGTGAGCTTTGTACGCTTCTTCACAAATTTTCAAGCATGGGTTACACTATCTCTATACTATAGAGGTGAAAAAAATGATTTTATTACAGGTAAATCAATTAGAAAAAAACTTTGGCGCTGATCTTATTTTATCGAATATAAAGCTAGAATTACAAACTCGAGACCGTATTGCCCTTGTAGGCCGCAATGGAGCTGGAAAATCCACACTGTTAAAAATAATTGCCGGACAAATGTCATATGACTCTGGCGATATTATTAAGCCTAAGGGCGTAACGATAGGCTACCTTGCACAAAATACTGGCCTCGAATCTGATCTTACGATTTGGGACGAAATGTTGGCCGTGTTTGCACATCTTCAAAAACAGGAAAAAGAATTGCGCCGGCTTGAAGGGCAGATGTCTGATCCGGCTGCGATGAAAAACCATGACGAATATGAACGAATTTTAAGAGAATATGACAATCTTCAAGTTCAATTTAAGGAACAAGGCGGCTATCAATATGAAGCAGACATCCGCTCCGTCCTACACGGGTTGAATTTCCAATCATTCAGTTATGATACAAAGATATCAACATTAAGCGGGGGGCAGAAAACAAGGCTTGCCCTCGGAAAGCTATTATTAACAAAACCTGATATGTTAATCTTGGATGAGCCTACGAACCATTTAGATATCGACACTTTGTCCTGGCTTGAGCAATATTTACAAGGATATGATGGGGCTATTTTAATTGTCTCACATGATCGGTATTTTTTAGATAAAGTTGTGTCACAAGTTTATGAAATTTCAAGGCATCAAATTAGGAAATACCCCGGGAATTATAGTGCATATCTTGATCAAAAAGCAGCCAATTTTGAGCGGGAAATGAAGCAATATGAAAAACAGCAAGAAGAAGTTTCAAAGCTTCAAGATTTCATTCAACGGAATCTTGCCCGAGCCTCCACCACAAAAAGAGCTCAAAGCCGCAGAAAGCAGCTTGAACGAATGGAACTGATGGATCGCCCTTTAGGTGATGAAAAATCAGCTTCTTTTGGGTTTCATATTGAAAGGCAAACAGGGAACGAAGTATTAAATGCAGATTCACTTGCCATTGGATACAAAGGAGAGGAAGTTTCTCGAAACATTTCCTTCCGAATTACAAGAGGGGAAAGTATTGCGCTAGTTGGACCAAATGGGATCGGAAAGTCGACACTTTTAAAAACAATTATTCACAAGCTTCCTCCAATTACGGGTAATTTTCTGCCTGGTTCCAATGTGTTAATCGGATACTATGACCAGCAACAAGCTGAACTATCATCAAATAAACGGGTATTGAACGAATTATGGGATGAATATCCTTTAAAAACAGAAAAGGAAATTCGAACAGTTTTAGGAAACTTTCTTTTCTCTGGTGACGATGTATTAAAAATAGTTTCCACATTAAGCGGTGGTGAAAAGGCTCGTTTAGCATTAGCAAAGCTAATGCTGCAAAATGCAAATTTTTTAATCTTGGACGAGCCTACAAATCACTTGGATCTAGATAGTAAGGAAATTTTGGAGAATGCTTTAATTGACTATCCTGGGACGATTCTATTTGTCTCCCATGACCGCTACTTTATTAATCGAATCACAACAAAGGTGCTCGAGCTTTCTAAGGATGGGGCTACTGAATATCTTGGCGATTACGACTATTTTGTTGAAAAAAAGCAGGAGCAAGAAGAACTAAGAGCATTAGACTTAGCAGAAAAGGCCTCTTCCACTCGGCCTGCTACCCAAGAAAAAAACAATTATCAGCTTGATAAAGAAGCAAAAAAGATCGAAAGACAGCGGCAAAGAAGATTGGAAGAAATCGAAAAACAAATTGAAACATTGGAAGCTCAAATTGAGGAATATGCGGAGCTTTTATGCGATCCGGAAATTTATCAGAACCATGAAAAGGTAATGGAGATTACTCAAAAAAGTGATAAGGCTAAAGTAGATTTAGATGAATTGGTAGAGGAATGGACCGATTTGGCAGATGAATAGAATTATTAATTACCTAATAATTGGGACCGGGAGTTTAGACACTCCTGGTTTTTCCCTTATCCACATTTATACCCACAATAGATAAGTTGAATTCAAAGACTTCCACAGACTTTTCCACACTATCCACAATTAATTGGTTTTTCATCCACATTATCCACAAGATTTCAGATAGTTATCCCCATATCCACAAAAAAAGTCCCCAATGAAGATGGGGACTTTTACCTGTAACACTTATCAGTTGTGGATAGCTATATCCAGTCCTGGATTAGCATTCAATGCCATCGTTGATCGAATTCCTTTTTCGAATAAAACACTGCCTACAGCTGCAATCATAGCTGCATTATCTGTACACAGAGACAAAGGCGGGATAATTAATTTTACATCGTTGATTTTTTCGAATGCCTCTTGCAATGCAGCACGCAATCCTTTATTAGCCGCAACTCCACCAGCTAATAATACTTGATTAACCTTGAACTCCTCTGTAGCATTGATTGTCTTTGTTACTAGTACATCAATGACGCTTTGCTGGAAGCTAGCAGCCAGATCTTCTGGTGCAAGTTTTTCCCCACGCTGTTCCGCATTGTGGACAGTGTTGATAACTGCTGATTTCAATCCACTGAAACTAAAATCATAAGAACCCTCTTCTAGCCACGCTCTTGGTAAAGGAATAGATGGATCCCCATCCGCAGCTAACCTATCAATATGAGGTCCTCCCGGATAAGGTAAGTTTAATGTCCTTGCCACTTTGTCATAAGCCTCTCCTGCAGCGTCATCTCTTGTTTCGCCAATTACTTCAAAGTGACCATGTTCTTTCATATAGACAAGTTCTGTATGTCCTCCTGAAACAACTAGGGATAGCAAAGGAAATTCCATCTCTGTGACAAGCCGGTTTGCATAAATATGACCAGCAATATGATGTACCCCTACTAAAGGGATGCCATGTGCAAATGCAATTGCTTTTGCTGCATTCACGCCAATTAGAAGTGCTCCAACAAGCCCTGGTCCTTCCGTTACTGCAATCGCACTTAAATCTGTATAACTAATATTGGCCTGCTTTAACGCTTCTTCTAATACAATTGTTATTTGTTCGACATGATGGCGAGAAGCAATCTCAGGGACCACTCCCCCGAATCTTTTATGACTTTCAATTTGGGATGCTACAACATTTGCAGCAATCTCCCGCCCATTTTTAACAATAGCAACAGCTGTTTCATCACAGCTTGTCTCAATTCCCATGATCCACTGGTCTTTTTTCATCATAAGTTCACCCACATTACTAAAGCATCCTCTTGATTATCCGTATAATAATTTTTTCTTATTGCACCATTCTGAAAACCAAGCTTGCGATATAGAGATTGGGCTACGACGTTAGAGAGGCGAACCTCAAGTGTCATCGACTTTGCTCCCTTTCGCGATGATACTTCCATTACTTCCCGCATTAAAGCTTCGCCTAGCTTCTTTCCACGGTATTGTGGTAAGAGTGCAACATTGGTTATATGCGCCTCATCAATGACGATCCACACACCGCAATAACCAATAACAATTCCATCCTCTTCTAACCCAACATAAACCGCAAATTGGTTTTTAGTTAATTCATTTTGGAAAGCTTCTCTACTCCATGGAGCCGTAAACGATTCATGCTCAATTTCATGAATTGCATCAACATCTTTTTCATTTAAAAGGCGAAAAGTTAAAGACTTGTTCATACTTTTACTTCCTTATCATTATAAAGTGAAACTTCTATTAGTTAGATCCTTTGCCACATAAGATGTTCTAGGCCGACACTTCAAACTTAGTCATCCTGCCTGTAAGTCTGTAATATTACTTACTCTCTTTATTTGCTTTTATCCAATTGGCTTCTGCCTCTGCTAAGCGAATATAATTAGGCACGAAAGAATGGATCTCTTCCGCTTCTTTTTCCCGACCTAATAAAGCAAGTTCTGCAGGCCGAGGGTTTTGCTCTGTTATTTCAGCAAAAACAGCTTGATCCCCAAGTATCTCCTTGAGAATTGATTGATGAAGGGGCAAATCATTGCCGATAAAAAGGACCTTTTCTCTTTGTCCTTTCAGTTCTGCCGCCCAATCTTTAGATAATAAAAGCAAGTCTTTCTTTATTGTATATATTTTTCCCTGCCTGAACTGATATAACCCTGTATAAATTTGTCCTCTGCGGGCATCAAACAAAGGTGAAATAACACCCTCGAAATAGCGGCCGGCGGTTGCAGCTGACACCTCTAAACTTGATACACCTGCTAGGGGGATATTTAGTGTCCATGCTAATGTTTTCGCGATCGTGACGCCAATGCGAACACCCGTATATGAACCGGGGCCTTTTGCGACAACAATTTTGGAGAGATCCGCAGGTGTAATATCACAGTCGCTCATCAAGGTCTCAATGGCGGGCATCACACGTACAGAATGATTCTTTTTGATATTTGTAATATATTCACCAATCACTTGATCTCCGTCTATCAGGGCAATACCTAACGTATAATTGGACGTGTCGATCGATAAAACCTTCATAATAATATCTCCTTACATATCTCCTCATATCGCTTACCATGAGGTTCTAAAACTAATCTTCTTGAACCATTTTCACCTAAATACAAAGAAATGGTTAATAACTCCTCAGGGAGCTGCTCAGCAATTAAATGGGCCCATTCAACAACTGTTACTCCATCACCTTCAAAATATTCATCAAACCCAAGGTCCTCAAACGAATCCTCGACTCGATATACATCCATATGATAAAGAGGCAATCTTCCGTGATATTCTTTGATAATGGTAAAGGTAGGGCTATTAACAGTCTTTCTAATCTCCAGCCCGAGAGCCAATCCTTTTGTAAATGTTGTTTTACCTGCACCAAGGTCTCCTTCAAGCGCAATTACATCACCCGGCTGCAGCAACTGGCCAAGATGCTTAGAAAAATCCATGGTCTCTTCTGATTTATTCGAGATAAACTCAAATTGTTTCATATTGATTAATCACCTTTTAGTGTTAAATTCAATTACTTTCGTCTTAACAAAAAAACATTAGGATGAATCCTAAGGAATATATTCTATATGTAGTGTACATTATTTTATATCTTCGAGCAAAAAATGAATAACTAAGGAAAATGAACATAAAAAAAGACGAAACAATGTTTCGTTCTGTTAATCTAGCATATATAATGGCGGTCCGGACGGGACTCGAACCCGCGACCTCCTGCGTGACAGGCAGGCATTCTAACCAACTGAACTACCGGACCATATTGCGGGGACAGGATTTGAACCTGCGACCTTCGGGTTATGAGCCCGACGAGCTACCGAACTGCTCCACCCCGCGACAATAATATTGAAATATAAGTAAATACAAGCTTGGCGACGTCCTACTCTCACAGGGGGAGAGCCCCCAACTACCATCGGCGCTGAGAAG
>NZ_JAHNZZ010000005.1:66115-90574 GCF_019039215.1 Bacillus sp. FJAT-29790 | reverse complement strand
GCGTTCGTCCTGAGCCAGGATCAAACTCTCCAATAAAGAGTAAGATTAGCTCGAAAATAAAACTTTAAACGTTGACGTTTTTGTTCGTTCAGTTTTCAAAGAGCAAAATTTTCTTTTGTTGTCGCTTAGAAGCAACTTTATTAATATATCATTTACTTTAAATGATGTCAACATCTTTTTATTTCTTTTTTTCAAAAGAATATTGTGTTCTTGCTGACTTGTATAATAATAACAGCCTAATGTGTTAAATGCAAGTGTTTCTCATAAAAATCTTTTTCATCATTTTATAAATTATAAGATGCTTTTCTCGGCTAAGCTTGTCATTTCAAAACGAATGGACTTTCTGCTAGTTTAATCATTATTCTACCAACCTTCTAAAAAACAGACTGCTCATCGGCAGTCTATTGAAGTACTTCTTCTATAAATAATTGCCGATTCTTTTCTAAATGAATAATCTCACCAGTATCCGTCACTTTTATTAAAGGTCTTGTTGGTGAATTTTCTTCTATAAACAGTATTTCAGCAACTTGCCCGTCTGATAATTTCACACTGCTACCGATTGAAAATGTCATTATACCTGATCCTAGTGCTCTTATAGCAGCAATGTCATATTTACCAAAGCTATCCTGGATCATCATTTCCAAAACTCTGAAAGGAGATTGCTTCCGCCGATAAAGCCTTTTACAAGTCATTGCATGAAAGGTATCAGCAACGGCAATCATTTTTGCAAATATATTAATCTTATTATTTTGTTCTCCAAATGGATACCCGCTCCCATCGAGCCTTTCATGGTGCTGGACAATCCCAATCTTTGTATTTTCTTTTAGAAGGGATATGTGTTGAACCATTTTATAACTGTAGGCAGGATGTTTTTTAATCTCTTCAAATTCCTCCAACGTCAATGACGTATTTTTATTTAAAATGGTCGGATTAATTTTCGCCATTCCTGAATCGGATAGACAGCCTCCTATAGCCAGCTGCACAATGTCCCCTTTGCTTAATTTTAACTTTTTCCCAATAAAGGCACTTATTAGACCGACTGCAACAGAATGCTGATATAAATATTCTTCATTTGTAGATAAATGGTGGAGAGAGAACAGATCAGATGGAGATGCTTCTGATTTTTCCACGAGAGGGAGCATGATATTTCTAATTTTTGAAATATCAATTGACATACCAGACTGCCAGCCTTTAAATTCCCTTTTATAATTCTGAACGCCAATTAGAAACATATCTTCTAGACTAAGTTCCTCTCCAGAAGGCACTCCCTGCGAATTATTTCGTTCTTCATCTACAACTTCCTTAGGGATGTATGGAAGCCCATTCACAAGCATTTTATCAACTTCGACAACTTCAATTTGGAACACCTTTAATATTTCTAATAATTCGTCAGACAGAATGGTCCTTTTGCTAATGATTGGCCGATTCGTTAAGCTGTACACATCTTCAGATAAAATACAGCCTTCTTGAAGTTCTTTTATTTTTACACGCACTATTTTCACTCCAAACGTAATGAGTCTTTAATACCATTCTACTTTATTTCATCAAAAAAGAGGAACACAAAGTTTGTGTCCCTCTTTTCTTTAATCTTATTCTTGCTCATCGCTCTCTTCTTCAGTTGGGAGAGAATCAGCACTTTCTAGTGGCTTTGTTAATTCATCCTCTGATTTATCCTCGTCTTTTTCCACCTTTGCAACAGTAGCTACAAATTCATTTTGCGCTTCATCCAATCGAATGAGTCTCACACCTTGAGTATTTCGTCCCATCGTTGAAATGTCGCTTACTGCCATCCGAATTAGAACACCGCCAGTTGTAATGAGCATCAGATCCTCTTCGCCTGTGACAGCTCTCATGGAAATCAGGCTTCCATTTTTCTCTGTAATGTTGCAAGTCTTGATCCCTTTTCCGCCTCTGCCTTGAATACGATATTCCTCGGAAGGGGTGCGCTTGCCATATCCATTTTTCGTAACAATTAATATTTGTGTATCTTCTTCTAGAACTTCCATTCCAACAACTTCATCTTCTTCTCTTAAGCTGATTCCCTTCACACCCGTTGCGGTACGTCCCATTGAACGAACATCGTCTTCAGGGAATCTGATAAGCATCCCATTACTTGTACCGATAATAATCTCTTTCGTACCATCTGTTAACCGGACAGAGATTAACTCATCGTCTTCTCTTAAATTCAATGCAATGAGCCCGTTATTTCTTATATTAGCAAAAGAAGTGAGTGGGGAACGCTTAGAAATCCCTTTTTTAGTTGTGAAAAATAAGAACCAATCGTCAGCAAACTCTTCCACTGGAATAATGGCATTGACCCATTCATCTTTCTCAATGCCGAGAAGATTTATAATCGGAATCCCTTTTGCGGTTCGGCTAAATTCAGGAATTTCGTACCCTTTCGCACGATAAACTTTTCCCTTATTCGTAAAGAACAGAATAGTATCGTGAGTGGAAGTGGTAATTAAATGCTCAACAAAATCATCTTCATTAGTCCCCATCCCCTGTATTCCGCGGCCACCGCGTCTTTGGGCACGGTAAGTCGATACCGGCAGGCGTTTAACATAGCCTTTATGGGTCAATGTGATAACAATATTCTCCTGAGGAATAAGATCTTCATCCTCAATTTGCTCTATTCCGCCCGCGACAATTTCCGTGCGGCGCTTATCATTAAAGCGTTCTTTAATCTCTATTAACTCTTCACGGATAATTTCAAGAACTTTTTCCTCATCCGCCAGAATCGCTTTAAGTTCGGCAATTAGCTTTACTAAACTCGCATACTCATCTTCGATTTTTTCACGTTCTAACCCCGTTAGGCGTTGGAGACGCATATCAAGGATTGCCTGCGCCTGCTTCTCGGAAAGATTAAATTTTGTCATTAATCCTTCGCGGGCAATATCCGTCGTTTGAGAGCTGCGAATTAAAGCAATAACCTCATCTAAGTGATCGAGTGCAATTCGTAATCCTTCAAGGATATGGGCACGTGCCTCCGCTTTCCTTAATTCAAATTCAGTTCTGCGGCGGATGACGACCTTTTGATGGTCAAGATAATGCACTAAGCATTGCTTTAAGTTTAATACCTTTGGTTCACCATCTACCAATGCAAGGAGATTGATTCCAAAACTCGTTTGCATTGCTGTTTGCTTATATAAGTTATTTAGCAGAACATTGGCATTGGCATCTCTGCGGACTTCAATGACAATTCGCATTCCGTCGCGGTCAGACTCATCCCGAAGATCTGTAATTCCATCAATCTTTTTGTCTCTAACAAGTTCGGCAATTCTTTCGATCAGTTTCGCTTTGTTAACTTGATAAGGAATTTCATTGACAACGATAACCTCTCTGCCATTTGCCTTTTGCTCAATTTCTACATTTGCTCTTAAAATGATCGAGCCTCTTCCAGTTTCATACGCTTTCCGGATTCCGCTTCGTCCAAGAATCATTCCTGCGGTTGGAAAGTCTGGGCCAGGAATAATATCCATTAATTCTTGAATGGTCATTTCAGGGTCCTTACTGATCGCTAAAACCCCGTCAATGACCTCTCCTAGCTGATGCGGCGGAATATTAGTAGCCATTCCAACAGCAATCCCTGAGGTTCCATTGACTAGTAAATTAGGGAACCTAGCAGGCATGACGACAGGTTCTCTTTCTTCGCCATCATAGTTATCTTGATAGTCAATGGTATCTTTATTGATATCTCTTAAAAGCTCCATAGATATTTTAGACATGCGCGCTTCTGTATAACGCATTGCCGCTGCAGAATCGCCATCTACTGAACCAAAATTGCCATGTCCATCAACGAGCATATAACGATAGTTAAAATCCTGTGCCATACGCACCATTGTCTCATAAACCGCAGAATCTCCATGTGGATGGTACTTCCCAATAACATCCCCAACAATACGTGCGGATTTTTTATATGGTTTATCTGCGTGCATACCTAGATCATGCATTGCATATAGAATACGGCGATGAACCGGTTTTAACCCATCCCGGACATCCGGAAGGGCACGGGACACAATTACACTCATCGCATAGTCAAGGAAGGATGAGCGCATCTCCTGACTAATATTAATCTCTTTTACGCGGGGCTTCGGAGTTTCAGCCATTTAATAGCCTCCCTTATAAAGGGACTTGGAAATGATCCAAAGTCCCCTAATTCATAAAACAATTATTAAAAACAACTTTATATATCTAAGTTTTTCACGTATAAAGCATTTTCTTCAATGAATTGACGGCGAGGTTCGACTTTATCGCCCATTAAAATTTCGAATGTCTCATCCGCTTCAATTGCATCTTCAAGATTTACCTGCAAAAGTGTTCTTGTTTCCGGGTCCATCGTCGTTTCCCAAAGCTGTCCAGGGTTCATTTCTCCTAAACCTTTATAACGCTGCACATTGGGCTTTGGCTGACTTGGTAGACCACTAAGAATTGCTTCCAACTGGGGCCCAGTGTAGGCATATTCAATTTTCTTGCCTTGCTGAACCTTATATAATGGGGGCTGAGCAATGTATATATAACCAGCCTCAATAATTTGTCTCATATAGCGGTAAAAGAAAGTTAATAACAATGTTCGAATATGAGCACCATCAACATCCGCATCCGTCATAATCACAATCTTGTGGTATCTGGCCTTTGAAATATCAAAATCTTCCCCTATACCCGTTCCAGCAGCTGTAATCATGGCTCTTACTTCATTGTTTGAAAGAATTCGATCTAACCGTGCCTTCTCTACATTGAGGATTTTACCTCTTAATGGGAGAATTGCTTGGAAGTGCCGGTCACGTCCTTGTTTCGCCGAACCGCCGGCTGAATCACCTTCAACAATATAGAGTTCGGAAATAGAAGCATCTTTTGACGAGCAATCTGCTAGCTTTCCAGGTAGGCTTGATACTTCTAGAGCACTCTTTCTTCTTGTAAGTTCACGGGCCTTTTTAGCTGCTAGTCTCGCGTGAGCAGCCATGAGCCCTTTTTCGACGATTTTCCGAGCAACTGATGGATTCTCTAATAAAAACTTTTCGAGAGCTTCAGAAAAAATTGTATCTGTTATCGTTCGAACTTCCGAGTTGCCAAGCTTTGTTTTCGTCTGTCCTTCAAATTGGGGGTCCGGATGTTTAATAGACACAATCGCAATCAATCCTTCTCGGACATCTTCCCCTGAAAGATTAGCATCATTCTCTTTAAAAATGCCATGCTTTCTTGCATAGTCATTAATTGCTCTTGTTAAAGCAGTTTTAAAGCCGACTTCATGTGTTCCGCCTTCATACGTATTAATATTATTGGCGAAAGAATAAATATTGCCCGTGTATCCGGTATTATACTGAATTGAAACCTCAACTGAAATCCCTTCTCGTTCGCCCTCAATATAGATTGGCTCTTCGTGAAGCACTTCCTTTGTTCTATTCAGATGTTCTACATACGACTTAATTCCGCCTTCATACATATATTCATTTTTCTTATCCTCTTCACGTTTATCCTCAATCGTAATTTTAAGGTTTCGGTTTAAGAAGGCTAATTCACGAATTCTGTTCGCAAGCGTTTCATAATCGTATTCTGTTGTTTCCGTAAAGATTTCTTGGTCGGGTTTGAAATGAATAATTGTACCTGTACGGTCAGTCTCACCAATCACCTTAAGTTCGGTAACTAGAGCGCCACGCTCGAATTTAATATGGTGTATTTTCCCATCACGATGGACATATACTTCCAATTCTTTCGAAAGGGCATTTACGACAGAAGCCCCAACCCCGTGCAAGCCCCCAGAAACCTTATATCCTCCTCCGCCAAATTTTCCTCCAGCGTGAAGAACTGTCATAATAACCTCAACAGCAGGGCGGCCCATTTTCTCTTGAATTCCTACTGGGATCCCGCGTCCGTTATCCGTAACTGTAATACTATTATCGCCTTCTATACACACATTAATTTCTGAACAATATCCGGCTAATGCTTCGTCAATACTGTTGTCAACAATCTCCCAGACAAGATGGTGAAGACCTTTAGCACTTGTTGAACCGATATACATCCCTGGGCGTTTCCTGACTGCTTCAAGTCCCTCTAGAACCTGTATCTGGTTCTCATCATAGGATTGTTCCTGCACCGCCTCTTGCTCCATTGACACATCGATCACCTACACTTTCCGTTGCATAACTTCATTGACACCGATTATTAAAATAAATGCTCTGTTAAATTTGTCTGTTGATTTCCACTCCAGGCGCTTCGCTTTCCGCGGGCGGTTCGGGGAGCCTACTCGTCGCATTCGCGCCTGCGGGGTCTCCCCTGTCCCGTATTCCCGCAGGAGTCTTCGCGCCTTCCGCTCCAATCAACAGGGTGCAAAAATCAACATTGCACTTTGACACTGATTATTAAAATAAAATGAATAAAGAATAAATCTATACAAATGTCGATAATCAAAAATCATGGACATTTAATTTATAGGAACGCTTTTTTAATGTTCCAGAAGCCAAGGGAGAAAAGTAAATTTTTTCAGTGGTTACGACTACTGATTTGAAAGACCCTTTTGAGAGATTTATGACAGCATCATCCCGACGGTCTAAAAACTCTTCCACATATTTAGAAGAGTTGACGCTTTCTTTATCTATGATGGCGACAATATCCCTCGAACGTACTAAAATATCTTCACCTACATGGATGTACAAGCTCTCACCTCATTGAATCTTATTAACTCTTCCAGCTTCAACATTAAACGCAGCGGCTTCTTTCAAAGTCTGATGGTCAATTCCATCAACACTTGTAGTTGTTACAAAGGTCTGTACTTTACCTTGTATTGTATTTAACAAATGAGATTGACGATAATCATCAAGTTCCGAAAGAACGTCGTCAAGCAAAAGAAGCGGATATTCGCCAATTTCGGAATGAATTAATTCAATTTCAGCCAGCTTGACAGATAGGGCTGTTGTCCGTTGTTGACCCTGGGAGCCAAATGTTTGTACATCGCGTCCATTTACAAAGAAAAGCAGGTCATCCCGATGCGGCCCAAACATTGTTGTACCTCGTTCAATCTCTCTATTTTTAATTTTAGAAAACTTATCCTCGTAAGCCATTACCATTTTCGACGAATTTTGTTGTTCTGATACATCAGCGGACGGCTTATACTCTATTTTCAAAGTTTCAAGTCCTCTAGATATCCCTTCATGTATCGGCATTGCCCATTTTTCAAGCAATCTTAGAAATTCGAAACGTTTTGAAACAATTTTAACAGCTGTTTGAATAAATTGTTCTGTTAATATTTCCAGCATCGTATGATCTGTCTGTTTTTTTGTTTGCAGAAGCTTCAAATAGTGATTGCGCTGCTGCATGATTTTTTGGTACTGGCTGATATCATGTAAATAAACAGGAGAAACCTGCCCAATTTCCATGTCAATAAAGCGGCGCCTTACTTGAGGGCTCCCTTTCACAAGGTGAAGATCCTCAGGCGCGAACATGACAACATTCATATTTCCGACATATTGACTTAGCTTTTGCTGTTCAATATGGTTGCACTTAGCCTTTTTCCCCTTTTTGGAGATAATTAGCTCCATCGGCAATGATCCGTTCCTTTTTTGGATCCGTCCTTCTATTTTAGCATACTCTTCGTCCCAGCGAATAAGATCTTTGTCATTTGATGTACGGTGTGACTTTGCCATAGCTAGTACATAAATGGATTCCATGACATTTGTCTTCCCCTGGGCATTCTCTCCCAAAATGACATTGACCTTATTTTCGAATTGAACTTCCAAGTCTTCATAATTCCGATAATTTTTCAAAAATAAATGCTCTATATGCATAGACGCTACATCCTTTTAGCTATTAAAAGCGTAAAACGCCGCTTCTCGGGCGACAAACTGGATTTAGAAAGATACATTTTCTAAACGATGACAAATGAACCAAAGCCAGGAATCTCAAGTTTATCTCCTGACCGAAGCTTTCTTCCTCTTCGCTGATCTTGTTCACCATTAACAAACACTTCATATTCACCTAAAAACCATTTGGCCATTCCTCCAGTTTGGATTAAATCCGAAGCCTTTAGGAATTGGCCTAAGGTAATATACTCTGTATCAATTTTTATTTCTGTCATATTTTCACTCTTTCCTATTGCATGACTTATACGTTCCGGTACTACTGATCTATTTTTATGGCTAAACCAAATGACCAGTTTGCGATACAACGAATAAAATAAAATAATTTCTAGAATAGGATCTAATACTTTATTTTACTAAATAATTAGCTAATACACAAAGAATAGACAATTGCCATTATTTTCGCAGTTATTTCTGCTTGGATGAGACGTTGCCTGATACCTGTTAAAAGGAAAAGCCACTAGCTAACGCTAGCAGCTTTATTCTCAATACGTTCTTACTGGCAAAATCAACTGAAGGATGGAATCATCATTGATCGGCCTAATCACAAATGGCCTCATCGCCCCTGTGAAGCTTATCGTAATTTCAGGTCCTTCTAATGTTTTTAACGCATCCATCATAAATTTCGCGCTGAAGGAAATTTTCAACTCATCTCCCTCTACGGCTTTGCTTTGCAGCTCTTCGACAACATTCCCAATTTCAGGCGTATTGGAGGAAATTTCAATGACCCCATCTTCAATAATTGTAAATTTGACGACATTATTTCTGCCTTCCCTAGCCAATAAAGAAGCACGATCAATCGCTTGTAAAAATTCCTTCGTACTAACAACTACATCCGTTTTGCTTTCAGTTGGGATTAGCCTGGATGTATCAGGGTAATTCCCCTCCAGCAATCTTGAGAAAAATAATAAATGCTTTGCTTTGAATAAAACTTGGTTTTCCGTAATAACAATTTCAATTAAGTCATTATTATCGTCCAGGATTTTACTTAATTCATTCAAGCTCTTTCCAGGGATAACCACGTTATAATTTTCATTCGTCTCCGTTTCAATCTTCGCTTTTCTTAATGCAAGGCGATGACTATCTGTTGCAATACAGGTTAATTCGCTATTTTCCACTCTCCAGTTTACACCTGTCAAGATAGGGCGTGTTTCTGAGGTGGACACCGAAAAGACAGTTTGCCTAATCATCGCTTTTAAAAGATCTGTCGGGATTTTAAAAATGTTTTCTTCTGTTATTTGTGGCAGAAGCGGATATTCTTCAGCATCTAAACCGTTTAACTTAAATTCAGATTTACCAGAGCGGATCACAGTTAATAGATGATTTTCTACATGAATTTCAACCGTATCAGTTGGCAGCTTCTTTACAATTTCACTAAAAAATTTGGCTTGGAGAACAATCGAACCAGGCTGTTTGATTTCAGCAATTTCATGTTCAGCATCTTCTTTAGGAATGAATGATTCGATAGAAATATCAGAATCACTTCCTGTTAATGTTACGCCTTCTTCAGTGGCAACGATTTTAATACCCGTTAATATCGGAATAGTCGTTCGGCTCGTTATTGCTTTCATCACATCTTGAACACTTTGAACTAAACGATCCCGTTGGATTATAAATCTCATTTTTTAATCCTCCGTTTTAAACATTTTTTTATTACGTTTTAGGTATATATTTTTCTTTTAAAAATAATAGAAGTAGTAATAGGGCCTGTTAGTATGTGGATAACCCAATTTTTCGAAAGGAAAGACAGCCTATCCACATGTGGACAGACTGTGTGTAAGTTTGTCATAGTTATGCACATTATACTTTCAGGATTTCATTAATTTCCTTAAGCTGTTTTTGAAATTGAGTATCAGTTTGAATCATTTTTGAGATTTTTTCATGCGCATGGATTACTGTCGTGTGGTCTCTTCCACCGAATTCCTCGCCAATCTTTGGCAGTGAGAAATCTGTTAATTCCCGTGATAAATACATAGCAATTTGACGTGGGAAGGCAACTGATTTTGTTCTCTTCTTTGCTTTAAAGTCCTCAAGTTTCACATTATAATGTTCGCCCACAACCTTTTGGATATCTAGGATAGTAATTACTTTCGGCTTTGAGCTTGGAATGATGTCTTTAAGGGCTTCAGCTGCTAAATCTGCATTAATGTCTTTGTTAATTAATGAGGAATAGGCGACTACACGTATTAGGGCTCCCTCTAATTCACGGATATTGGAATCAATTTGATTGGCTATATAGAGCATGGCTTCATTAGGAATATCCAATCCTTCTGCTTTTGCCTTTTTGCGGAGAATGGCAATCCTTGTTTCAAGATCAGGGGGGGTAATATCGGTAATAAGTCCCCATTCAAATCTAGAACGCAGCCTGTCTTCAAGTGTTGGAATTTCCTTTGGTGGACGATCGCTTGAAATAATAATTTGCTTACTTTCTTCATGCAATGTATTAAAAGTATGGAAAAATTCTTCTTGTGTTTGTTCTTTTCCAGCTAAAAACTGAATATCATCGATTAGAAGTACGTCCACATTTCGATATTTATTGCGAAAATCCTCTGCTTTATTGTCACGAATTGAGTTAATAAATTCATTTGTAAATTTCTCAGAGGATAAATAGACAACCTTAGCAGATGGATTATGCTCTAAAACATAATGACCGATGGCGTGCATTAAGTGAGTTTTACCAAGACCAACTCCCCCGTAAATAAATAGCGGGTTATATGCTTTAGCTGGTGCTTCAGCTACTGCAAGGGATGCGGCATGCGCAAAGCGGTTCCCTGATCCAATCACAAATGTATCAAATGTATACTTTTGATTAAGCATGTTCATAGGTAATTCAGGCTGGTCATCCTCTTTTCCCCCTTTTCTTGGGGAATTCGGCAGATTGAGATCCTCATCATTTTGATTTTGAGGAATAATAAATTTTGTAGCTAATTCTTCTCCAGTTATTTCATAGAGAATTCCAGAGATCAGTTGGGAATAGCGTTCTTCAAGCCAATCTCGGGCAAACTCATTCGGAGCTGTAATGACTAAAGTATCCCCTTGAAGAGAATGGGCCTTCGTCGATTTTAGCCACGTATCATAACTGGGCTTGCTAATTTTTTTTTCGATATTAGCTAAAGCATTATTCCAAAGATCTGCAATGTTCTCCAATACATATCCCTCCTTTGCATTTTTGTGTCTAAGTTAAAGCGTGTAGGACATACTAGTGTCGATGTTGTTATATTTAGCTCAAACATTACGCTTTTTTATTTCATGCAAAAAAATTATAGGTTATACAAAAGCTCTACAACCTATAAATAAAAATAACTTTCATTTGTTGGGGGAGTTATTCCCCGTAATCTGCGATCATTTCTGAAACTGCTAATGTGGATAAGTATATAATAAGGAAGTTAAGTAGGGTTTCGACAATATCCCCGGTCTGTGGACAACGTTCTACAGACCCGTTGAATAACCTGTCCACAGTCTATCCACAATCTGTGGATAAATGAGTTATGCACATAGATTTATTAAGAGTGAAAACACAATTATGATAACAGATAATACTAAGTGGTGCAATGGTTTTTCTTATTTTATCCACAACCTTAACATTGTGTGTATAGAAATTGTCCACAAGGGATGTATGTGTGAAAAACCTGTCAATATATGTTGTGGATAATAAAAAATCTGTCGAAAACTATCCACAGCATGGTTTTGGAGGAACTATGAAGGGGAAGCTTCTATAAGTTAGATTGTTTTCTAGCTTCATTGCTTTTTGGAATTGGAGAAAATTACTTTTGAAAAAAACAAATTTGCTGGTGACAGAAATACAAAAAGAGGTTAAAATTTCTAAGTGGACTTTTCAGGTTATTAGTTAAGTCACTTTATGAATGAAATGATTACGGATCAGTTGTTAATCGATTCTGGTGTTTTTTTAAAAGGTTCTTTTCGTAAAGTTTATTGCTTTTATAATGTGATTTTTATTTAATAATCTGTGTTGATTTGCCCGTAGCGGAAATCAACGGGCAAACTTTGTAGGCTAAAACAACAATATATGCGAAAATAGCCTTTCAAAAACATAATAAATGGTGATATTGAAAAGCTTTACGCAATTTTAAAAGAATTGGATTAATGAAGAGTTGACAACTTTCTAGTTACATCTCTATAATTAGTAAGACTGTCTTTAACAGCTATTCCTCAGGGAGGTGTCATATAATGAAACGAACTTTTCAACCAAGCCAACGTAAAAGAAGTAAAGTTCATGGATTCCGCAGTCGTATGAGCAGTCCAAACGGACGTAATGTCCTTGCTCGTCGTCGTCGTAAAGGAAGAAAAGTATTATCTGCTTAGGCCACTGAAACGTCAGTGGTCTTTTTTTCCATAATCTATGTTAAATTTGATAGCATAGGATCTCGGATTGAAGGTGAATGGCGATGAAAAAAGAATATCGTGTAAAAAAGAATAAAGAATTCCAGGAAGCCTTTAAGAAAGGCAAGTCATTTGCAAATCGCCAATTTGTTGTTTATTCACTTAAAAAGCCTAGTCAGGAGCATTTCCGAATTGGCCTTTCTGTCAGTAAAAAGATTGGGAATGCAGTAAAGAGAAATCAGATAAAAAGATATGTCCGCCAGGCTTTTCATGAAATGGAGAATGAAGTACATACCCATCTCGATTTAATTATTATTGCTAGGAAGCCTGTAGCTGATATGGGGTTCCATGAAATAAAAAAAAGTCTTACCCATGTATTAAAGCTTTCTAAAGTTTTGAATAAATAATAATTTGACTTGCAAAACTGCTTATATTAAAGACATGCCTTAATAAATAATGTTAAAATACATGTAGATTTGTTTTCCGTAACCTTCTGAATCCTTCATTTGTTCAGCGGTGTATTTGGCTCGGCTTCTTATGTTTGAATGGATATAGCAGGAAAAGGTGTGGAAATAATGAATAAATGTATAGAACTATTTTCTAAGCAGTAAGGAGGAAAACACGTTTGAAGAGAAGAATATTGCTAATGATCGGTTTGCTTTTCATTATGGCCCTTTTATCTGGCTGTACGGAGATCAATACACCGATTACATCTGAGAGTGTGGGCTTTTGGAATCAGTATATCGTTTATCCACTTTCACTTTTCATTATAAAGGTTGCTGAACTCGCAGGTGGAAGTTTTGGATTATCCATCATTTTCGTCACAATTATCATTCGCTTAGTCATGCTGCCTTTAATGATTAAACAGACGAAAAGTTCCAAAGCAATGCAGGCATTACAACCTGAAATGCAAAAATTGAAAGAGAAATACAGCTCAAAAGACCAAAAGACTCAACAAAAGCTTCAGCAGGAAACGATGGCATTATTCCAACAGCATGGGGTTAACCCGCTAGCCGGGTGTTTCCCATTAATTGTACAAATGCCAGTTTTAATTGGGTTCTATCATGCGATCTCTCGTACGCAAGAAATTAAAGCACATGATTTCTTATGGTTTCAACTTGGTTCTCCAGACCCTATTTATTTATTGCCATTGATCGCGGGTGTCACGACCTTTATTCAGCAAAAAATGATGATGGCTGGAACTGCAAATCAAAATCCGCAAATGGCCATGATGCTTTGGCTCATGCCGATTATGATTATTGTTTTTGCCGTTAAATTCCCGGCTGCCCTTTCATTATATTGGGTAGTAGGAAATATCTTTATGATTGTTCAGACGTACTTCATTAAAGGTCCGGAGCTGAAGAAAGCTGCAGCAACCGGGAATTCAGGAGGAGCAAAAAAGTGAAACAAGTAACTGCTAGCGGTGTTACCGTCGAGGAAGCTGTCAATTCGGCTTTAGCTCAGTTACAAACAACGGAAGAACGTGCAAAGATTACGATCGTTGACGAAGGTAAAAAGGGGATTTTCGGTATCTTTGGCTCGCGTCCTGCAGTTGTGAAAGTCGAAATGAAATTTGACCCAATTGAAGAAGGTAAGAAGTTCCTTATTGATATTGGTGAAAAAATGGGAGCTCCGATCGAGGTTGAATTAATAGCGGATGGGAGAAACATTCAATTTATTTTAACAGGCGAGAAAATTGCCCTTTTAATCGGCAAACGAGGCCAAACGTTAAACTCTTTGCAATATTTAACTCAACTAGTCATTAATCGCTATTCTGATCAATATATAAATGTATTGCTCGATGCTGAAGATTACCGAAAAAGACGGAATGATACGCTTATTCAACTGGCTGAAAGGCTCGCCCAAAAAGCGATTAAGTCGGGTCAAAATGTTGCTTTAGAACCGATGCCTTCATATGAGCGAAAAGTCATTCATTCGGCTTTGGCGGATAATAAACGGATTAAAACCTATTCCAGCGGAAACGATCCGCATCGTCATCTTGTGATTTCACCATTAAAATAGTTCAAAATCCCAATCCGCTGGATTGGGATTTTTTTATAACTTTTTTTAGTTAAGAATGGAGTCGAATTATAGTTTTTTGTCGAAAAATCGATATAAAAAAGCTCAAGTCGATTAAAAATCAGTCATAGTTGATAATAAAACTTAAACTGCCATAAAATATATAGTTCAAATTATTGTCAGAAGCCAGGTAAAAGTTACCCGGTCTTTTTTTAGGCAAAAAACATAGGGGAAATGTTAATTATCATTGGTTTTATTGTTATTCACATGTGGATAAGTTAAAATAGAGCATATTAAATCTTGTTGGATGTGGATAAAAGCGGCTAAGTGAAAATAGTCGGTCGGTGTTTAGCGCTTTTCGAAAAAAAAAGCATGTGCTATTCTATTTATTTGGGGAATTGCCATAGAATAACGATTTTTATAGATAAGTGTAAGTGAGAAGAGGTGGAAATATGGAATTTGATACAATCGCAGCTATTTCGACGCCAATGGGTGAGGGAGCGATTGCCATTGTTCGATTGAGCGGGGATCAGGCAATTGATATTGCGGACAAACTATTCCGAGGGGTAGGCGGAAAAAGGATTAAAGAGGTGGCCTCTCATACGATCCATTACGGTCAAATTATTGATCCAAAGACGGATGAAGTCGCAGAAGAGGTAATGGTGTCCGTCATGAAAGGGCCTAAAACCTTTACGAAAGAGGATGTTATTGAAATTAATTGCCATGGTGGCTTAGTTTCAGTTAAACGCGTTCTGCAGCTGCTTTTAAATAATGGGGCTAGGCTTGCGGAACCCGGTGAGTTTACAAAAAGGGCCTTTTTAAATGGACGAATTGATTTATCTCAAGCCGAAGCAGTCATGGATTTAATTCGGGCGAAAACGGACAGAGCGATGAATGTAGCACTTGGTCAGATGGAAGGGCGACTTTCAAAACTCATTCGGAAGCTGCGCCAAGACATATTAGAGACGCTTGCACATGTAGAAGTGAATATTGATTACCCGGAATATGATGATGTGGAAGAGATGACTCATAATCTTTTATTAGAAAAAGCTTCTTATGTTAAAAATGAAATTGAGAAGCTGCTCCGTACTTCTCAGCAGGGGAAAATTTTGCGGGATGGCTTATCAACTGTGATTGTGGGGCGCCCAAATGTAGGGAAATCGTCATTATTGAATAGTCTTGTCCAAGAAAATAAAGCGATTGTCACAGATATTCCCGGAACGACGCGGGATGTGATCGAAGAATATGTTAACGTCCGCGGTGTGCCATTACGATTATTAGATACAGCAGGGATCAGAGAAACAGAAGATATCGTTGAACGAATTGGTGTGGAGAAATCCCGGCAAGTTTTAAAAGAAGCAGATCTTATTTTGCTTGTTCTCAACTACGCAGATGATTTGACTGCAGAGGATAAAAATTTATTTAAAGCTGTTGAAGACATGGATGTCATCGTCATCGTAAATAAAACAGATCTCCCGCAAATGATTGATATGGATACTGTACATGAACTTTCTAATAAACATAAACTAGTTACTACGTCTTTATTAGAAGATAGGGGTGTAGATGAACTCGAGGAAGCCATTGCTTCGCTGTTTTTTGAAGGCTCCATTGAAGCAGGGGATATGACGTATGTATCGAATACCCGCCATATTGCCCTATTAAACCAGGCAATGCAATCGATTGAAGAAGCTCTACAGGCTGTGGAAATGGGGACACCTATTGATATCGTTCAAATTGATTTAACGAGAACATGGGAGCTGCTCGGTGAAATTATCGGTGATAGTGTCCATGAAAGCCTGATTGACCAGTTATTTTCGCAATTTTGTTTAGGGAAATAAATTAGCTAGTCAGAGCTACCCCCTATGAATGTAGAAAAGGGGCAGGTTCTTATAAAGCCTATTAGCGGGGCGATCGTCCTTCCAAGAGCCTTTTTTGCGATAGCAAGTCAACTGACTTCAATCACATCATGGCTTAACTTCGATGAGTTATTACGTGCTGCCTTGCGACGAGCTAAACAAAGCTTCCTCGAATATGCTTTGGCGCAGGAGCATTGTTTTTTAACCATCTCTCGGAAGGTAAATCGATCCAGCGACTATGTCCGCAATATTGTTTAACAGCGCTTATTAAAAAAAGGAGGCATCTTCATGCCATATGAAGCTGGGAATTATGATGTCATAGTGGTCGGGGCAGGGCATGCAGGGTGTGAGGCTGGCCTTGCTGCAGCCCGTCTCGGAGCTAAGACATTAGTGATTACGATTAATTTAGATATGGTTGCCTTTATGCCGTGTAACCCATCTGTTGGAGGTCCGGCGAAAGGAACCGTTGTCAGGGAAATCGACGCATTAGGGGGAGAAATGGGGAAGGTCCTCGATAAAACCCATATCCAGATGCGAATGCTTAACACAGGAAAAGGTCCCGCTGTTCGGGCATTACGAGCTCAGGCAGATAAATTTATGTATCAGCATGAAATGAAAAAGACCCTTGAAAATGAACCCAATCTAACACTTATTCAAGGAATGGTTGAACGGATGATTGTGGAAGACGGTGTGTGTAAAGGTGTGATCACCCAAACTGGTGCGGTCTATTCCTCTCAAGCTGTTATTATCACAACGGGGACATTTTTAAGAGGAGAAATTATTTTAGGTGAGTTGAAATATTCAAGCGGTCCTAATAATCAGCAGCCATCCATCAAGCTTTCGGAACATCTAGAGGAAATTGGATTTGATTTAGACCGTTTTAAAACAGGTACACCGCCACGGGTGAACAGTCACACAATTGACTATAGTAAAACGGAAATCCAGCCTGGCGATGATACACCGCTAGCTTTTTCATATGAGACGACAGAATTTATTACAGACCAGCTTCCATGCTGGTTGACCTATACAAGTGAAGAAACACATAAGCTAATCGATGATAATCTCCACCGTTCACCGATGTATTCGGGAATGATCAAAGGTCGAGGTCCGCGTTACTGTCCTTCCATTGAAGATAAGGTGGTCCGTTTCCATGACAAACCGCGCCATCAAATTTTCTTGGAGCCGGAAGGACGAAATACACAGGAAGTGTATGTCCAGGGCTTATCAACGAGCTTACCGGAGGAAGTGCAGCATAAGCTTATTAGAAGTGTTCCAGGTTTAGAAAATGCAAAAATGATGCGTGCTGGATATGCAATTGAATATGATGCAATCGTCCCGACACAATTATGGCCGACACTAGAAACTAAAAAAGTTAAAAATCTCTATACTGCTGGACAAATTAACGGAACTTCTGGCTATGAAGAAGCAGCAGGGCAGGGTCTAATGGCTGGAATAAATGCTGCCTTACGGACACAAGGAAAAGCTGAGGTCATTTTGAGCCGCTCGGATGCCTATATTGGGGTTATGATTGATGATCTCATCACAAAAGGGACGAACGAACCTTATCGCTTGCTTACTTCCCGTGCAGAATATCGGTTATTACTGCGCCATGATAATGCCGATTTACGTTTAACAGAGCTTGGCTACTCCATCGGTCTAATCCGTGAAGAACGCTACAAAAAATTCTCAGCAAAAAAAGAAGCCATTGAGTCGGAGAAAAAACGGCTCCAAAGCATTATTATTAAACCGTCCAATGAGGTTCAGGAATTAATCAAGAGCCTAGGAGGAAGTGAATTAAAAGATGGAATTCGCGCATCCGATCTTTTAAAAAGGCCCGAAATGACGTATAAGCATATTTCACAATTTGCTCCAAGTGAGGTATCACTTGATCATGAAATCGAAGAGCAAGTGGAAATCCAAATTAAATATGAAGGCTATATAGAAAAGTCTCTCCAGCAAGTAGATCGGTTGAAGAAAATGGAAGACAAAAAGATTCCGGAGGATATTGATTATGACGCGATAAACGGCCTCGCATCAGAAGCAAGACAAAATTTAAAAGAAGTATTGCCATTATCAATCGCACAAGCTTCAAGAATTTCCGGGGTAAATCCTGCTGATATTTCCATTTTACTTGTTTATTTAGAGCAAGGCCGAATTGCAAGGGTGTCAAGGGGATAATCACGAAAGCGTAAGTGCTCCTCCTAAAAGCTACCGCTTTTAAGAGGACGGTACCTATGCTCAAAAAATTAAAACTTTCTTATCATCTGAGTCGGGAAAGGATGGCCCATGAATACAGAACAATTTATTGAAATGCTTGCGGCGAAAGGAATCACCCTTTCGCCCGAGCAAATTCAAGCATATGAAACGTATTATTCTACATTAGTGGAATGGAATGAAAAGATGAATTTAACGGCCATAACGGATAAGCCGGAAGTTTATTTAAAGCATTTTTATGATTCCATTTCTGCTGCATTTTATTTTGATTTTAATCAGCCTCTGCATATTTGTGATGTCGGGGCAGGTGCAGGATTTCCAAGCTTACCGATTAAAATTGCCTTTCCGCATTTACATATTACGATTGTAGATTCTTTAAATAAGCGGATAGGCTTTTTAGAGCATTTAGCTAAAGAACTGGGTTTGGAAAACGTCCGTTTTATCCATGACCGGGCTGAAACATTTGGTCAGAAAAAGGAACACCGTGAGGCTTATGACGCAGTAACCGCGCGTGCCGTAGCAAGGCTCTCTGTACTTAGCGAACTTTGCTTGCCGCTTGTCAAAGTGGGCGGCACGTTTATCGCTATGAAGGGTGCAAGTGCAAAGGAAGAATGGGATACAGGGAAAAAGGCTATTGCCGTTCTTGGTGGTAAACTTGAACAATCTTATTCTTTTACACTGCCTCAAGAAGAAAGTGAACGGAATATTTTAATTATTAATAAAGAAAAGGCAACACCTAAAAAGTACCCAAGGAAACCGGGTACACCAAACAAGACTCCGATTGAATAATGTTACGTTTTTCATGAAAATATGGCATAATTTGATTGGGCTAATACTTTACTTACTTTTACCAAAAGGCTGTTTTCTAAATGATTCTTATTTTTAAATAGAGTTTGTATAAAGTTGATTGGAGCGGAAGGTGCGAGACTCCTGCAGGAATAGCGGGACAGGTGAGACCCCACAGGCTTAGTGCTTGAGGATGCTCACCGCCCGCCTCGCGGAAAGCGAGCATCCTCGAGCGGAAATCAATTACACCACTTTTTAGTTAAAAAGCAACAAAGTTTACGAAAACAGCCTTCCAAAGTAATTCCTCCGAAATTAGGAGGTTTATCATCCTCTTTTTAGGCTGGTTTATTTCTAATAATGCAAATGTTCGGCAGGACTTGTCATTTTTATAGAGAATATGTAATAGGGAGTTTCGTAAAGGTGGTGCAGGGTGATGAAGCATTCTTTCTCACGCTTTTTTGGCCTAGGCGAAAAGGGAGAACAAGTTGAATCGGAAAAGCTAGAAGAACAAATGAATACTGAGAAGATTGGGGAATTTGAAGAGATTAAGAAAATTCCCATTGATCATATTGTTCCTAACCGTTTTCAGCCAAGAACGGTATTTGATGATGAAAGAATAGAGGAATTGTCACGGACGATTCATATACACGGGATTATTCAACCGATTGTAGTCAGGAAAATAGAAAATGGGCAGTTTGAAATAATTGCTGGTGAACGCAGATGGCGGGCAATGAAGAAGCTAGGCTGGGATGAGGTTCCGGCAATTGTTAAGGACTTAAATGATACAGAAACGGCTTCAGTTGCTTTAATTGAAAATCTGCAACGAGAAGAATTATCACCAATTGAAGAGGCCATTGCATATGGAAAGCTTTTGGAATTGCATAACTTAACCCAGGAAGCGCTGGCACAGCGTTTAGGGAAAGGGCAGTCCACGGTTGCCAACAAGCTTAGGCTCTTAAAGCTGCCCCAACAAGTACAGGATGCTTTATTATGCAAAGCAATTACAGAGCGCCATGCACGTTCACTAATCCCGCTCAAAGATCCTGAAAAGCAAGTGAATTTGCTCGAGGAAATCATCGAAAAAAATTTAAATGTGAAGCAAACAGAAGACCGCGTTGTTAAATTGCTCGAACAAAATAATTCAAAACCGAAGCCAAAAAGAAAGGCTTTCAGCAAAGACATGCGTATTGCTGTCAATACGATCCGCCAATCTTTAACAATGGTTTCAGAGAGCGGAATTAATTTAGATGCCCAGGAAGAAGAATTCGAGGAGTTCTATCAGTTCACAATTAAAATTCCTAAAAAGAAATAAACACTCAAATTTTAAAAAAATACGTTGTTCGTGAAATGTTGATAATTACATATTAGCGGGACGATAGACCTTTCGATAGCCTTTTTTGCGTTAGAAAAACTTAGCCTTTGGAAGGTAAATCGTTTCCGCGAAGATCCACAATATTGTCTAATAGCGCCTTAATAAAATCCCCTATGAGAAATTAAACCTCTAAGTTGTTTAGTTTCTCATCTTTTTTTATCCCTGCAAATCCCTTCCAGTTCTTCATTTCTTCCTATTTTAAATAAAAAAAATATTCTTGCGTCTTTTTCATGATAAAATAGAATACGTGAATGCGAGTTTACTTTGTAGCTATATGACTTTATTGATTTTTATAAATATAAAATATGATGTTCAATTAATAGAAGCTTAATTTGAGAGGAAAGTAGGTGACATCGTGGGCAAAATTATTGCAATTGCCAATCAAAAAGGAGGGGTAGGAAAAACAACCACCTCTGTTAATCTTGGCGCGTGCTTGGCATACATAGGGAAGAAAGTATTGATGGTTGACATTGATCCCCAGGGTAATGCTACAAGCGGGGTTGGAATAGAAAAAGCCGAAGTGAATCAGTGTATTTATGATGTCCTAGTTGATGACGTTGAAGCGGCAAAGGTGATTAAACCAACTTCAGTCGAAAATTTATATGTGATTCCTGCAACTATTCAGTTAGCAGGGGCGGAAATTGAATTAGTGCCGACGATATCGAGAGAAGTTCGATTAAAACGAGCATTGGAAGAGATTAAGGCGGATTTTGATTATATTATTATTGACTGTCCTCCCTCATTAGGATTACTTACTCTCAATTCGCTGACAGCATCAGATGCCGTGATTATTCCTGTGCAATGTGAATACTACGCACTAGAAGGACTTAGCCAGCTACTGAATACCGTTCGGCTCGTACAAAAGCATTTAAATAATGACTTGAAAATTGAGGGTGTATTATTAACAATGCTTGATGCACGGACAAATTTAGGCCTGCAGGTAATTGAAGAAGTTAAAAAGTACTTTCAGGATAAAGTCTATAAAACGATTATTCCGCGAAATATTCGACTAAGTGAGGCTCCGAGCCATGGTGAACCGATTATTACATATGATCCTAAGTCCCGAGGGGCTGAAGTGTATTTAGATCTGGCAAAGGAGGTTGTTTCGAATGGCTAAAGGTTTAGGAAAAGGACTGAACGCTTTTTTTTCGAATATGGAAACCGAACCCGAAGAGTCGGTTAGACAGGTAAAAATCAAAGAGCTGCGGCCCAATCCTTATCAGCCACGTAAAATATTTGAGAAGGAAGCAATTGAAGAGTTAAAACAATCGATTATTGAGCACGGGATTCTCCAGCCGATCATTGTTCGAAAAAGCATAAAGGGCTATGAAATTGTAGTTGGCGAAAGACGGTACCGTGCGGCAAAGGAAGCAAAATTAGAAACCGTTCCTGTCGTCGTGCGGGAATTGAATGAACAACAAATGATGGAACTCGCTGTTTTAGAAAACTTGCAGCGGGAAGATTTAACGCCAATTGAAGAAGGGGCTGCTTACCAGCTTTTACTGGAAAAGCTGAAATTAACCCAAGAGGAACTAGCAAAACGTCTTGGAAAAAGCAGGCCGCATATTGCAAACCATATTCGCTTGCTCTCCCTTCCCCCTAAAATCCAAGCGCACATTTCGGAAGGGAAAATATCCATGGGCCATGGCAGGGCTCTTTTAGGGTTGCGAAATAAAGATAAGCTTCCAGCGATCGTGGAGAAAATAATAAAAGAAGGCTTAAACGTACGGCAACTTGAACACCTGATCCAGAAACTGAATGATAATGTTTCACGTGAAACAAAGAAGCCTGTACAACAAAAAGATATCTTTATTAAGGAACGAGAAACCGTTCTCCGTGAAAGATTTGGGACAAATGTTCATATCAAGAAAAGCAAAAATAAAGGGAAAATAGAAATCGAGTTTTTTTCAAAAGAAGACTTAGAGCGGATCATAGAACTGTTAGAAGCGACGAAGTATTCTTCTTAAACCATCATGGGGATGGTTTATTTTTTTATTCTAATTTTCAAAAAAATGGTTGTAAAACAATTGTGTTTCATGGTAGTGTAGTGTAATCATAATTCGAGCTCCGAAATACACTAGATAAGGTGAAGAAGATGTTTCTAATTGGTACGCTTGTAAATGGATTATTAATTATTATTGGGACTTTATTAGGGAAGTTATTTCACCAGATTCCTGAGAACATAAAAGGAACCGTCATGCATGCAATTGGTTTGGCTGTTATGGTGCTCGGTCTGCAAATGAGCTTTAAGGGCGAGAATTTCTTAGTGGTCATACTCAGTCTTGTTTTTGGCGCTGTGCTAGGTGAATATTTTGCTTTGGAAGATAAGTTAACCGTGCTCGGAGACTGGCTTGAAAGCAAGATTGGCTCAAAAGGCCAAGGTAGCATCTCACAAGGATTTGTAACAGCTACTTTAATTTTTGTGATTGGCGCTATGTCGATCCTTGGCGCATTAGATAGCGGAATTAGAGGCGACCATAGTGTGCTTTATACAAAATCAATCATAGATGGTTTTACCGCCTTAATCTTGACGACTACACTTGGAATCGGTGTTCTTTTTTCAGCTGTACCTGTTATCCTCTATCAAGGCTTGATTGCTTTATTCGCCATGCAAATCGACCGTTTTGTGCCACCGGAATTTATGAATAGCTTTATTAAAGAGATAACCGCAACAGGCGGCGTGATGCTATTTGCAATCGGATTAAATTTAGCTGGGATCACAAAAATTCGCGTTGCCAACTTACTGCCGAGTATTGTCGTAACAGGGATTGCTGTAACAGGAATTTATTTTTACAAATTATACTTTTGAGTGCAACTTTGATCAAATTCGCCTTAGCGTATTTGCGCCCAGATTTTTACCTTAGCTTGCCCGATAATTTCCTTTAAAAAATCTAAGGCACTCGCCGGAGCTAAACTTTATTCAGCCGGGGCTTGAATCCCTGTTTGCATTCATCTCGCCACTTATAGAAGTGAGAGACTTCTGCTGAATAAAGTTAAAGCAAATCTGCATGAATAAATAAGAAGGAGGGGAAATACGCCTCTCCTTATGTCATTTGTTCTTGTTCATCATCCAATTTCCATTTTAATGTAGAAAAAATTTGTTTCGGCCGGTACGTTAAGCTTGCTTCGTAAATTCCGTCCGCAATAATTTTTGCCATTTTCATTACAAGATTGAGCCTTGTATTTTGCAACACAAAAAACTCCATAAAGCCACTAACATTTACAATTCCTGTAATATGCATATGCCCAACCTCTGGAAGCTCTTTATTGACTCCTGCACCAGGTTTCACAGGGCCTTCACCCACTTGAATAAATCCGACACTTTTTAGGCGCCCTAAACAAGCATCGATTCCGATAATATAAGAATTGAAATGCCTTTTTTTAATTTCATTCAGTTTTTCTTCCAGGTTTACAGCATGGATTGGATCTTCTAATGTTCCATATACGAAAAAGGGTGAAGGCTTTTTTTCCTCAAGAAGTGTTCCAACAAGTGGGCCCAATGAATCGCCTGTTGAACGGTCAGTTCCGATACAGACGAACACAACTGGACGGCTGCTGATGCCAGTTGGCAATAAATCATTTATCCCTGCTGCCAGTAAACTCACTGCATTCAACTCATCATGTGAAATCCTTGCCAAACTGTTCCTTTTTTCAAACAAGTTATGTTTAAAATTCATCGATTCCACTCCCTCTTAATAATAAGAAAGTATGCATGTTGTAGTGGGGAAATTATTTAGTTTATGGTAGTAACAGTATACGGAAAAAATTTGAAATGTATACGTAACTATCTTCAATAACAAATGAACAGGGGTAAAAGTCCTATATAATACTCATTTGAAAAGAGGAAAATAATATTATGGAACATTTGCTACAAAAAGAGGGGAGAAATTGTTAAAATGGGCTTAAATAAAATGGATAGTTGCCAAATTAAGTATTCAGCTAAACTTCTGAACACTTGCTTTATATGACACAATTAATTTCTTAAGGTTGTTTTCGTAAAGTTTGTTGCTATTTAACC
>NZ_JAHNZZ010000005.1:53543-65967 GCF_019039215.1 Bacillus sp. FJAT-29790 | reverse complement strand
GGTCTCACCTGTCCCGCTTCTCCCGCAGGAGTCTCGCACCTTCCGCTCCAATCAACTTCATATTAAACCTATTTAAAAACAACAATCATTTAGAAAATAGTCTTTCTTAGAAAGCGGAAATGTTTCAAAAAGACGTCATAATAAAAAGCAGGTGAGAAAATGGGTTATTTTGATAAAATTATCAATGATAAGATAGAAAAGTTTTCAAATGAAGCTACCTGGCTAGCTGTTGGGAAGGGTTTCTTAAAATAATTATAATTATAATAATAACTAGTTTTGTTATTAAGTTAGGGAAACTCGCGATCCAAAATATATTTAAAAAAAGAGCCCACTCCCTCATTCGAATTTCCGAACGGCGTGAAGCAACTTTAGTAAAGCTACTAATAAATATCCTTACGTATGTCGCATTCTTTTTTTCATTAATGATGATTTTTAGAGACGATGAATATTAACGTCAAGGCCTTATTGGCTGGAGCTGGAATTGTTGGGGTAGCGGTTGGCTTTGGCGCACAACATCTTGTGAAAGACATTATAACGGGCTTCTTTATTATTTTTGAAGATCAGTTTTCTGTAGGGGACTATATTCAGGTAGATCAGTTTGTCGGAACAGTTCAAGAGATTGGTCTAAGAACGACAAAAATCAAAAGTTGGACGGGTGAAATGCATATATTGCCAAATGGGAGCATCAATCAAGTCACGAATTTTTCATTGAACAACAGTGTGGCTTTTGTAGATGTTCAAATTGCTTACGAAAGTGATATTATCAAGGCTGAACAGGTACTGAAGGAATTACTCGAAAAACTGCCTGAAAAGTATGAGGATATGGTGAAGCCGCCAGAGATTCTCAGCGTCCAAACCCTTGATGTTTCAAATATTTCAATTAAAGTTATCGCCGAAACATTGCCGATGAGACAATTTTTTATTGCCCGTCAATTAAGAAAAGAAATTAAGCTTTGTCTTGAGGCATATGGAATTGATGCTCCTTTTCCTCGCCTCGTGATGTATTCCCGGCATGAAGAAGATCGAAAGAAATCAAGAATAGAAATGGAGGGCTGATTGTGGAGCAAAAGCAATTTGACCTAAATGATGTAGTTGAAATGAAGAAAGCTCATCCATGTGGTACGAATCGCTGGAAAATCATTCGTATGGGGGCAGATATTCGGATTAAATGTGAAGGCTGTTCCCACAGTGTATTAATCCCTCGAAGGGAATTTTCACGAAAAATGAAAAAGATCCTTGTAAAGCACGAGGAATAATCCGCTAGTGATGGGGTACTTGTCTTTTTATTATTGTCTAGTTCACAAGGAAGGCCTCGGCAGCGTAATCATCGCACGAGTAAAAGCGATAGCTTTTAGGAGGAGGCGCCATCGGCTCGAGGTCATAAGCCAATCCGTCAAAAAGGTTAAAGAACAACCTTTCTGCCGGCTCGTCTTATGCTTGTCGCCGATAAACGGGCACCTTGCGCTTTTCTTCGCAACTCTCTATAATTGTGAGGGGTTACGAATTAAATCAATTTGCATGATTATAGATATTTTTAAAATAGAGGAGTGGCAATAGATGGCTTTAACAGCTGGGATTGTAGGTTTGCCGAACGTTGGGAAGTCTACTTTATTTAATGCAATTACCCAGGCGGGAGCGGAGTCTGCAAACTATCCGTTCTGTACGATTGATCCGAACGTTGGAATCGTAGAAGTGCCTGATCACCGCCTGAACAAACTGACTGAACTTGTGCAGCCGAAAAAAACTGTTCCAACAACATTTGAATTTACAGATATTGCAGGGATTGTCAAAGGTGCAAGTAAGGGTGAGGGGTTAGGAAATAAATTCTTGTCCCATATTCGTGAAGTGGATGCCATCTGTCAAGTAGTGCGCTGTTTTGCCGATGACAATATAACGCACGTCTCCGGAAAAGTAGATCCGATAGACGACATTGAAACGATTAATTTAGAGCTTATTTTAGCGGATCTGGAATCTGTTGAGAAACGTATCGGCCGTGTTGGGAAGCTTGCAAAGCAAAAAGACAAAGAGGCTATGATTGAAATTGAGATTCTTGAAAAGTTAAAAGAGGCTTTCGAATCAGACAAGCCTGCTCGTACGGTTGAGTTTACTGAGGAACAATTGAAGATTGCGAATGGCCTTCATTTATTAACCATTAAGCCTGTTCTTTATGTAGCAAACGTGGGGGAAGATGATGTTTCTGATCCATCTTCGAATGAATATGTCCAGCGAGTGAAAGAATTTGCTGAAAAAGATAATGCCGAAGTAATCGTGATCTGTGCCAAGATTGAGTCTGAGATTGCTGAGCTTGAAGGGGAAGAAAAAGAAATGTTCCTACAAGAGCTCGGGATTGAAGAGTCCGGACTTGACCAATTAATCAGATCCGCCTATCACCTCTTGGGCTTGGCGACTTATTTTACGGCCGGTGTACAGGAAGTCCGTGCATGGACATTCAGAAAGGGAATGAAAGCACCACAATGTGCTGGTATCATTCATACAGACTTCGAAAGAGGCTTTATCCGTGCTGAAACGGTTTCCTATGATGATTTATTAGCTGGCGGCAGTATGGGTGCAGCCCGTGAAGCAGGAAAAGTCCGCTTAGAAGGAAAAGAATACATCGTTAAAGACGGAGACGTTATCCACTTCCGTTTTAACGTTTAATAATCAGACAGAAATACCTTCGTAGAACAAATACGAAGGTATTTTTAAATTGGTTGTTTTCGTAAAGTTTGTTGCTTTTATAATGTGATTTTTATTTAATAATCTGAGTTGATTGGAGCTGAGGGCACTTGACTCCTACGGGAATAGAGGGAACGGGAGACCCCACACGCGGTAACGCCGAGGCTCCCGTCACTCCCCGCGGAAAGCAAGTGCACGCAGCGGAAATCAACGGGCAAACTTTGAAGGTTAAATCAACAATACATGCGAAAACAGCCTTTAAATTTAAGGTGAACATTTCTGTATTCAAAGACTAGCAAGAGGATCCTATTCTTATTAATATGAATGATAGTATTCATTGCTTTTACGCAATTTCTATGCTATACTTTCTTCTTGTGAGTAATGAATAATTGCTCCTTGCCCGTTTGCGGGCCGTTTAGACCAAAAGGAGGTGAAAGTGATGAAAAAGTACGAAATTATGTACATCATCCGCCCAAACATTGAAGATGAGGCTAAAAAAGCTTTAGTTGAGCGTTTCAACACTATTTTAGCTGAAAATGGTGCGGAGTTGACTGAATCAAAAGATTGGGGTAAGCGTCGTCTTGCTTATGAAATCAATGATTTCCGTGATGGCTACTACCAACTAATGAATGTTAATGCTGAAGCTCCAGCGGTTGACGAGTTCTCTCGTCTAGCGAAAATCAGCGAAGACATCATTCGTCATATTGTGATTAGAAACGAAAAATAATAGATAAGCACTTTTAACTAAAATGTTCCATGTGAAACATTTTAATTAGGAGGAAGGAGTTGATTCTGATGATGAACCGTGTTGTTCTTGTCGGTCGTTTGACAAAGGATCCTGATTTACGGTATACACCGAATGGAGTAGCGGTTGCTTCATTCACTCTTGCTGTTAATCGTACATTTACGAATCAGCAGGGTGAGCGGGAAGCCGACTTTATTAACTGCGTGATTTGGAGAAAACCTGCTGAGAACGTAGCAAACTTCTTGAAAAAAGGGAGTCTTGCTGGTGTTGATGGAAGAATCCAGACTCGTAGCTATGAGGGCCAGGATGGAAAGCGCGTTTATGTAACAGAAGTTATGGCAGAAAGTGTTCAATTCTTAGAGCCAAGAAATTCCGGCAACAGAGGCGAAAATGCAAACTATGGCGCTCCTAGGGAACAGGATTTTCCATTCGGAAATAACAACAATCAGAATCAACAGCAGCAACCAAGTCGAAATAATCAGGGTTACACACGTGTAGACAAAGATCCATTTGCAAATGACGGTCAAATCGACATTTCTGATGACGATCTTCCGTTTTAACACTGCCCTTAATTGATCGATAAATAAAATAAACCATAAAGGAGTGAAATGACCATGGCTATGGGAGGACGCAGAGGCGGACGTGCAAAACGCCGTAAAGTTTGCTTTTTCACTGCAAACGGAATTACTCACATCGATTATAAAGATGTAGATCTTCTTAAAAAATTCATCTCTGAGCGCGGTAAAATTTTACCACGTCGTGTAACTGGTACTAACGCTAAATACCAACGTAAATTAACGATTGCGATTAAGCGTGCACGTACAATGGCTTTACTGCCTTACGTTTCAGGTGAATAATTAAACGAAAGACACCAACTTCAGGTGTCTTTTTTTTTTTTTTTGAAAAACCTCAACATCCAATCCTCTATCACCCACACTGTCACTCCATTCAGAAAATTACTAAATATCTATTAAATAAATTGGTAAAATTTTTATGGTACGATGTTCATAGTGCAATAATAGTATTCTTTTCGACGTTTTTGTGAACAAAGATTGAACAGTTATTTTAATGGGCGGAGCAAGCAAAGTAGGATTCTGATGTCAACTAATGCTGCTTTCGTAGCCCCCTATTTTCTATCAAATTAATTAGGAGCGAAAGTAATGTTTAAAACGATTAAAGGAAAACTAATTCTATTGTTTGTTACATTGTTAATTGCAACTCTTTCTTCAGTAGGATATTTAGTCAATTCTCAAACGAAACATCAAATTGAAAAGGATGTTGTTGAGCAAACAGAAGGGCTTGTAGCTGAATTGAACAATTCAGTTCAGTTGTTTCTTGATAAATATTCAACAAATCTTCAACATCTAGCTATATCAAATTATGTTTCTGTTTATCTTAAGTCTCTAGAAGACATTGATTTTGCAAGAGAAGATGCATCGAAGGTAATAGATGAAGAATTTACAAACTACGTAAAAACGTATAAAGATGTGTCATCTATCTATGTAGCGAGTTCAAATAAACACTTAAAAATTGTTCCTGCCGCTGATTTGCCCGCTGATTTTGATCCTACATCAAGGGATTGGTATAAAGAAGCAGTAGCGAATCCAGAACGGGTTGTATGGAGTGAGCCATATGAAGATTCTGCGACGAAAGAATACGTTGTAACCGCTTCATACGCAATCAAAGAGGGTTCGAAAATAGTAGGGGCTATGGGGATAGATATTCAACTTACGAACATTACAAACATGGTTGGAGCAGTGGAACTTGGCTATAACGGGTATCCGTTTGTTTTCTCGCAAGGAGGAATTGCTGTTGTCCATCCAACGTTACGAAATGAAAACCTAATGGACCTTCCGTTTATCAAAGCAATGTATGATGATCAGAAAGGACACGGGGTTAGCCATTATGAGTTAGATGGCGATAAGAAATTGCTCGTTTTCCAAACGGTCCCAAGTACGTCTTGGAAAGTAGGAGCCGCTTACACGTATAAAGACTTGCTGGAAAGTGCAACAAAGATTCAATTCTATATTTTATTGATCTCACTAATTTCCGTAGCAATAGTAATAGCTATTATTTACTTTGCAGCAGCGAAGATAACGAAGCCTATTTTAGTTATGAAAGAGGCGGTTAATCAAGTAGCAAATGGAGATTTAAGCGTGAGTGCAAATGTGAATACTAAAGATGAGCTCGGGGAATTGGGCCGTGATTTTAATACCATGGTAGATAACATGAAATCAGCTATGTTGATTGTGAATGAATCTGTAAGCAATGTAAAAGAATCTGCGGAAAGCTTGGGTGCTGTATCTGAAGAAACGAATGCCTCTAGTGAAGAAATTGCAGCTGCTATTAATGAAATTGCAAAAGGTGCATCTCAAGCAGCTGCGGAATCGGAAACAGCTAACCAGTTATCGAATCAGTTGAGTGATAAAATAAATGAAATCAACAAACATACAGCTGAAATGACTAACCTGGCAGAAAGAGCGGATGGAATCAATCGCTCAGGCATAAGTCAAATTGGACATTTAAAAGGATCATTTGAAACATCAAAGAATTTCCTCGGTTCAATGGAAGAAGTTATTTTTGATTTAGAGAATAAAATTCAGCAAATTGAAAAGGTTATGACATCGATTACTGAAATTAGCTCGCAGACGAATTTGTTAGCGTTAAATGCAAGCATTGAAGCTGCCCGCGCAGGTGAACATGGAAAGGGATTTGCAGTTGTTGCTGAAGAAGTTAGAAAGTTGGCTGAGCAGTCTGTAAAAGCAACAGACGAAGTAAAGCAAACCATTTTAGCTATTCAGGGCGGGGCGTCATTAGCTGTAGATTCTATGAACAAGACGAAAGAAAACTTTAATCTGCAATCAGAAGTAGTAAATGATACAGAAGTAAATTTTCATACGATTTCTGATCTTGTTGAGAATATGAAGGAATCCATCCTCTTTATTCACAGTGAAATGGATCGTGTTTCAGAGAGTAAAGAAGAACTAACAAGTGGTATTCATATCATGGCGGCAATGGCTGAACAATCTGCTGCATCTTGTGAAGAAGTAAGTGCTTCTACTGATGAACAAGTCCATGCTCTTCAGACAGTCGCAGAATCAGCTGAACAATTAACCGAATTAAGTAATGAACTTAAAGAAGTAGTAGATAAGTTTAAGTTGGATTAAATATGAAAAAGCGGAAGCGGCTTCGGGACAATAAGAGAGCAGATTGTTCCTTTGATGGCTATTCTAAGGAGTTCTCTTTAGTGTTAGGGGCTTATGACCGAGGAAAAAGGATTTTGTTTTTTTCCCTTGAGCCCCTAGCCGCTGAGAGCCGCACAATATGAAAAGGGATATCATAAACGATATCCCTTTTCTATGTTTTATAACAGTAAGGTTGAACCTTCATATAATACTAGTTAAAATAGACTTTATGGGTATACCCAGTTTAAGGGGTGGAAAAATGAGAAATGTACATAAGTTGACGGAAGGTGCCGTTTTATTAGCTGCTTTCGCCGTATTAATTCTAATTACAATCTATGTTCCTGTACTTGGCATCGCCACCAACTTATTTTTAGCAGTGCCATTTATTTTATTTGCGGCTAAAAATACGCGTATGAACGCATTTGTTTTTTTAATTGCAGCTATTTTGCTTTCATTAATCGTCGGGACTATTTTAGCAGTGCCGCTTACCCTTTCTTATGGGATGACAGGGCTTGTAATCGGCTATTTTATCCAGGAGAAAAAAGGACGAGGGGCTACTTTTATTGCTGGTTCTCTCGTTTTCCTTGCAAATCTGCTCTTACAATATGCAGTTGCGGTAGCCTTTTTCAAAATCAACTTTATTGAGGAAGTCATTGATCTAATGAAGGAATCCATCAATCGTTCGAAGAGCATGCTTGATGCTATAGGGCAAAATACAGATGGAGCCGTGGTGGAGCAATTTGAGTCTTTTTTGGAGACGATTGAATTATTAACGCCTAGCTTATTCGTAATGATGTCTCTGATGGCTGTTATTTTGATCGAATTGGTTTCTTTTCCGATCATAAAAAGATTCGGGATCAATCCGGGTCCCCGGAAACCCTTTAGAGAGCTCACTATGCCTAAAAGTATTCTTTGGTATTATTTAATTACGATATTGGCGTCATTTGTTATTAAACCTGCTGAGGGAAGCTATTGGTTCCTGGCCTTAATAAATATTGCCTTTTCTCTTCAGTTAATCATGGTCTTTCAAGGTTTATCGTTTATATTTTATATTAGTTATAAAAAAGGTCTGCCAAGGGCTATTCCAATCGTCGTAACAGTCTTCACACTTTTGATCCCAGTTTTTCTTTCTATTGTGCGGATATTAGGTATAATTGACTTAGGGTTTGGATTAAGGAAAAGATTAGAAAAGACGGATGAATAACACTACTGTTTGGGAGCTGAAAGCATGCCTTCATATTTAGAAAAGCGGTCCATTCGCTATCCAATCTTTGGATTGATGGGCATAACAGTGGTGCTTCTCGGAATATTGGCGTATTATAATTGGATTATAAGTATAATTGGGATTCTTCTGATTGGCTTGCCGTTTTATTTTTTATTTAAGCTTTATTTTTTGCAGAGGAAGGAAACGGAAGAGTATATTTCTACATTATCTTACCGGGTAAAAAAAGTCGGTGAAGAAGCTTTGATGGAGATGCCGATCGGAATTATGTTAATCAATGATGATTATTACATTGAATGGACGAACCCATTTCTTACATCTTGCTTTGATGAAGATACGTTAGTGGGAAGATCACTTTATGATGTGGGAGATTTCCTTATTCCATTAATTAAACAGGAAGTAGAGACGGAAATTATTACCCTCCATGACCGAAAATTTCGGATCATTCATAAACGGGAGGAACGGCTTCTTTACTTTTTTGATGTAACGGAACAAAAAGAAATTGAAAAAATGTATCGGGAAGAAAGAACAGTGCTGTCGATTATCTTCTTGGATAATTATGATGAATTAACACAAGGAATGGATGACCAGACGAGAAGCAGTCTGAATAATATTGTGACGTCCATCCTTAATAAATGGGCAACAGACAATGGGGTATTTTTAAAAAGAATTTCCTCAGAACGATTCATTGCGATCTTTAACGAGCAAATTCTTCAGTTTCTTGAAAAAGAGAAATTTACAATTCTTGATGAAGTTAGAGAGATAACCTCTAAACAAAATGTACCTTTAACATTGAGTATCGGGGTTGGCACTGGCGTTTCCTCATTGCCCGAACTTGGCATTCTTGCTCAGTCAAGTCTTGATTTAGCCCTCGGCCGGGGTGGCGATCAAGTAGCAATTAAACAAACAAACGGGAAAGTAAAGTTTTTCGGAGGGAAAACGAATCCGGTCGAGAAAAGGACAAGGGTCCGTGCCCGCGTCATTGCCCATGCGTTAAAAGAACTAATAACTGAAAGTGATAAGGTTATTATTATGGGCCATAAGCACCCGGATATGGATGCAATTGGCGCAGCGATCGGTATCCAAAAAATTGCACAAATGAACCAGCGGGAAGGCTACGTCGTCATTAATTTCCAAGAAATTGACATTGGTATTCAAAGGCTGATGAAGGAAATCCAAAAGAATGAAATCTTATTTTCTAAGTTCATTAGTCCTGCGCAAGCTTTAGAAATGGCCACAGATGATACGTTATTAGTCGTAGTTGATACACATAAACCTTCGATGGTAATTGAGGAAAAGCTAATCCATAAACTCGATAATATCATCGTAATCGACCATCATCGCCGTGCCGAAGAATTTATTAAGAACCCGTTACTCGTGTATATGGAGCCATATGCGTCTTCGACAGCCGAGCTTGTTACCGAGCTACTGGAATACCAGCCAAAGCATGGGAAAATTGAAATGCTCGAGGCGACGGCATTATTAGCGGGGATCATTGTTGACACGAAGAGCTTTTCGTTAAGAACAGGGTCAAGAACGTTTGATGCGGCCTCCTACTTGCGAGCTCAAGGGGCAGACACGGTTCTCGTGCAAAAATTCTTAAAAGAAGATGTAGACAATTACATTAAACGTGCAAAATTAATTGAAAAGGTGAACTTTTATCGCGAGGGGATTGCCATTGCGATGGGGATGCCTGACGAGGAAATTCATCAAGTGTTAATTGCACAGACTGCAGATACGTTATTGACATTGGATGGTGTCGTTGCTTCCTTTGTTATTTCGAAACGGTCTGAGCACGTAATAGGTGTTAGTGCTCGTTCTTTAGGCGATATTAATGTCCAAGTCATTATGGAAAACCTCGAAGGCGGGGGACACTTAACAAATGCTGCTACCCAGCTTACGGATGTTTCCTTAGATGAAGTGGAAGAACGCCTAAAAGCTGCAATTGATGAATATGTTGAAGGGAGAAAAGAAGAATGAAGGTAATCTTTTTAAAGGATGTTAAGGGAAAAGGGAAAAAAGGCGAAGTGAAAAATGTAGCAGATGGCTATGCGCAAAATTTTCTTATTAAGCAAGGCTTGGCAGTGGAAGCGAACCAGTCTGCTGTCAGCACACTAAATGCCCAAAAGAAAAAAGAAGAAAAGCTTGCAGCTGAAGAGCTTGAAGAAGCAAAAAAGCTGAAAGAAACAATGGATAAAATCACACTGGAATTCTCAACGAAAGCCGGTGAAGGTGGCCGTTTATTTGGTTCAATTACGAGTAAGCAAATTGCCGAGGAACTTCAAAAGGCACAAAATATCAAAATTGATAAACGGAAAATTGAATTGCCTGATGCGATTCGCTCTTTAGGCTATACAAAGGTTCCAGTCAAGCTTCATACTGAAGTAATGGCTACATTGAATGTCCATGTGAAAGAAACAAACTAAAATTGGAAGTTCCATTTCCAAATAAACATGATAAAATATAAGGGTTGGAAAAAATGTGATCGGTTATTGCTGATCACATTTTTTCTAGGCTTCATAATGTACTTAGCTAATGTCCCTATTTTAATGTGGATACCCCCTCGGGAAAATCAACATTATTGTTTAACTTTATTCAGCAAAAGTCTTCCACTTCTATAAGTGGCGTGATGAATGCAAACAGGTATCTAATTCAGTGGGGGTTTAAACCCGGCTGAATAAAGTTAAGCCTCCGGCGGATGTCTCGGATTTTTTAAGGAATTTATCGAGCAAGCTCGATAAAAATCTGGACGCAAATACGCTAAGGCGAATTTGATTAGAGCCATATATTTTTAATAAAATTCAGGTTGTTTCCATAAAACATTCTTCTGAAAAATTGAAGGAGGTTTAATAAATAGATGAGTGATTTATATGCAGATCGTCTTCCGCCCCAAAATATTGAAGCGGAACAGGCTGTTCTTGGTGCCATTTTCCTTGAACCTTCCTCCCTCACTTTAGCTTCTGAAATTTTAATCCCTGAGGACTTTTACCGCGCTGCCCACCAAAAGATTTTTAATGTGATGTTAAAATTGAACGACGAGGGAAAAGCAGTTGATTTAGTTACCGTCACAGAAGAACTGAGTGCAGCTAAGCTTTTGGAGGATACCGGTGGAGTCGGCTATTTAAGTGAGCTTGCAGGATCGGTTCCGACTGCAGCAAATATAGAATATTATGCGAAAATTGTTGAAGAAAAATCCTTGCTGCGCAGGCTTATTCGGACAGCAACTGGGATCGCCCAAGATGGTTATGCACGTGAAGACGAGGTTGAGGTTCTTTTAGGAGAAGCTGAAAAAAGCATTCTTGAAGTGGCCCAACGCAAAAATGCTGGTGCGTTTCATAATATTAAGGATGTTCTCGTCCGGACATACGATAATATTGAAGTGATGCATAATCGGAAAGGTGATATTACTGGGATTGCGACAGGCTTTGCTGAGCTTGATAAAATGACGGCAGGCTTTCAGCGCAACGACTTGATTATTGTTGGCGCTCGTCCCTCTGTTGGTAAGACTGCCTTCGCCTTAAATATCGCCCAAAATGTCGCAACAAAGACGGAAGAAAATATCGCAATCTTTAGTTTGGAAATGGGTGCCGAACAGCTAGTCATGCGTATGCTTTGTGCGGAAGGAAATATTGATGCTCAGCGACTTCGGACAGGATCGCTTACCGATGAAGATTGGGGTAAGCTGACAATGGCAATGGGGAGTTTATCTAATGCTGGTATTTTCATTGACGATACCCCTGGGGTCCGGATTACTGATATCCGTTCAAAATGTCGACGACTAAAGCAAGAACATGGTCTTGGTATGATTTTGATCGACTATTTACAGCTTATTCTTGGTAGCGGACGTTCAGGAGAAAATCGTCAGCAGGAGGTTTCTGAAATTTCCCGCTCACTAAAGGCATTAGCCCGTGAATTACAGGTTCCGGTTATCGCCTTGTCCCAGCTTTCCCGTGGTGTTGAGCAACGCCAGGACAAAAGACCGATGATGTCAGATATCCGGGAATCAGGTAGTATTGAGCAAGATGCTGATATTGTCGCCTTCCTGTATCGTGACGACTACTATGATAAAGAATCAGAGGATAAAAACATCATCGAAATTATTATTGCCAAGCAGCGTAATGGTCCGACAGGCACAGTGCAGCTTGCCTTTGTTAAAGAGTATAATAAATTCGTAAACTTAGAGAGACGCTACGATGACTCATTCGTTCCTTCAGGGGCATAGAAAAGCAGACTTTGTAGCTATCTAACTATTATGTAATAAAATTAATTAAAGGATCAGTGTACACGCTGATCCTTTTTTGAAAAAAGTATTGTACTTTTATAATCTTCTATGATATTATAAAAAGCGTCGTCATAAATGACACTAAACGAGCCATTAGCTGATTTTAAAAGATTGCAGCATCGAAGCCAAGCTTCCCCGAATGGCAAGCTTTTAAAATCTGTGACAAATCACGCAGGGATTTGTCACACAGTTCGACCACCATCAAACTTTAGGCTTATATCTTAATGAGAGCCATTAGCTCAGTCGGTAGAGCATCTGACTTTTAATCAGAGGGTCGCAGGTTCGAATCCTGCATGGCTCACCATTTAATTTCT
>NZ_JAHNZZ010000005.1:0-53472 GCF_019039215.1 Bacillus sp. FJAT-29790 | reverse complement strand
CAAGCGGTTAAGACACCGCCCTTTCACGGCGGTAACACGGGTTCGAATCCCGTAGGGGTCATGGCACATGACAGTTAGTAAGCGGCTGGCAAGGACGGCTACCTTGCTGACTGTCATATATATATTTTATTATGTTTCGTTAGCTGATTATAAAAATTTGCAGTGTCGAAGCAATATATTCCTGGATGGCAACCATATAAAAACTGTGACAAAGAACGCATCGCTTTGGAACACAGTATGCCCACAATCGAAATTTAGGAAACAATACTATATATGGCTCAGTAGCTCAGTCGGTAGAGCAAAGGACTGAAAATCCTTGTGTCGGCGGTTCGATTCCGTCCTGAGCCATCCTGAAAAAGGAGCATGACAATAGTCATGCTCCTTTTTGTTACACAAATGTAATAAAACAATAAAAAATTTCAGGAAAAAGGCTGAAATTAACCTTGTTCCCCGGCTTAAATCGATATTTTTTTAAAAAAACACCCCGAAAAACCACTTATTATAGCGTTATTTCTTAATATATTCTCTATTTTTGACAAAATTCGATTACAATCGCCTTAATCAATTATGAAATAGTAATAAAATGTCAATAATTATACATTTCTGTTACATTATGAAGTCTACTAATCTATTGAGATGCTTTTATGATAAAGTAGAGAAGTGAAAATTCTGGCAGGGAATAAAACTAGTTACATAGCACTATATTAAAGTGTGTTTGTTGCCGTAGTCTAGGAGGATGTAACAGTGCAGGAAACGACCAATAAATTAACAACGCTTAAAAGCCATACATATAAGAAAGTAAAATCGATATTTAAAAAAGCAGTAATAACAGCATTTGCTGCAGCAGCTATTTCTATTACGGGCGGAGCCTCTCCCTTGGCAAACACCGAGGAAATAACGACTGTTTTTTATGTTTATGTCAATGAGCAATATATTGGCACGGTCTCAGATAAAAATGAGGTTGAAAGCTTAGTTAATCAAAAATTGCAAGAGTCGCAGGCTGTTCACAAGAATCTTAACTTATCGCTTAATTCCAAGTTAACCTATGTCCCGGAACAAGTCTTTCACTCGAATTCTATCGCTAATAACCTAGAAGTAGCAAAGGAAATTGTAAAGGAAATTAATGTACAGGCTCAAGCCTCTGCACTTGTAATTGGTGGAAGCCCTGTAGCTTATGTTGAAAATCAAGAAAAGGCTAAAGAAGTAATCGACCAAATAAAATTAAAATATGTATCGGAAAATGAACTGCAAGAAGTAGAAGCGAAAAAAGCCTCCGTAGACGGTACATTCCCGCCATTAAAAGAAAATGAAACTCGTATACTTGACGTTCGGCTATCTGAAGAAGTTTCAGTATCTGAAGGGAAAATTGAACCCGAACAAATCATGTCTGTCGAGCAGGCAGTAAAACTTCTCGAAAAAGGATCGATAGAAGAAATAAAGTATAAAGTAAAAGAAGGAGATGTGCTTGGCGGAATTGCTAGTGCCCATAGCCTTCAATTAAAGCAGCTGCTCGCAATCAATCCTGGTTTAACCGAAAATTCTCTTCTGCAAATTGATCAAGAATTGAATGTAACAATCTTAAAACCATATGTTCAAGTGATCGTTGACAAGGAATATTTCAATAAAGAAACAATTCCATTTGAAAAAGAAGTTGTAGAGAATTCTTCGATGTTCAAAGGGGATACAAAGGTAAAACAAGAAGGGAAAGATGGGGTGCGATCAGCAACCTATCATATTTCCGAACAAAATGGTCAAACAGTTAAAAAAGAGCTAGTTAAAGAGGAAATTCTTCAACAGCCTGTTAAACATATTGTGGTTAAAGGAACAAAAGTTATCCCATCACGTGGCGAAGGAAGCTTTGTCTGGCCGGCGGTTGGCGGATATATTTCAAGTAAAGTTGGATACCGCTGGGGGAAAATGCATAAAGGCATTGATATCGCAAGACCGAGCAACCGTACGATTAAAGCGGCAGATAATGGCGTTGTCGTATCTGCAGGATGGGCTAACGGTTTTGGGAATAAAATTGTCATTGATCATCAAAATGGCTACCGCACCATTTATGCCCACCTCGCTTCGATTGATGTAAGCGCAGGCCAAACTGTATCAAAAGGTTCTAAAATCGGTATCATGGGCTCAACTGGGGATTCTACAGGCGTACATTTACATTTTGAACTTTATAAAAATGGAAGCTTGCAAGATCCATTAAATTATATTCGCTAATTTCCGCTGTCTCTAGTTGTTTATACTAGAGACATTTTTATTCTTTTGGCAGTGTTAAAGCACACTGTTGATATTTGTATTTTGTTGATTGGAGCGGAAGGTGCGAGACTCCTGCGGGAAAAGCGAGTCCAAGGGAGACCCCGCAGGAGAGATAGCGACAAGGAGGCTCTCGAACCGCCCACGGAAAGCGAGCACCTGGAGCGGAAATCAACAACCAAGATTAACAGAACCATTCTTTTTGAAATAACGACATTGAATGGCTCAGCTAGGCAGTGGACTTTACTAGGTTAATCTAACTCTTCCAAATAGATGAATTCCCTAGTGTAAAATGTTAAAGTAAGTTAATAACCTTTGATATTATACAGCATTCTACTGCTCCAAAATAAATGATTAAAAAGGAGAAAAGTATGGATAAAAAAATTCTAGTTGTAGATGATGAGAAACCAATTGCAGATATTTTGCAATTTAACTTGAAGAAAGAAGGCTACGAAGTAATCTGTGTCTATGATGGAAATGCTGCTTTAGAAAAGGTCGAGGAAATTAAGCCGGATCTCATTCTCCTTGATATTATGCTTCCACTAAGAGATGGAATTGAAGTTTGTCGTGAAGTGAGAAAAAAATATGATATGCCGATCATTATGCTGACTGCGAAAGACTCGGAAATCGATAAAGTGATTGGGCTTGAGCTCGGAGCTGACGACTATGTAACAAAGCCCTTTAGCACACGGGAGCTAATTGCTCGGATTAAAGCAAATTTAAGACGCCATCAGCAAATTACTGCAAATGCTACTGAAGAGAATGAAACAAATGAAATAACAGTAGGATCATTGATTATTCATCCGGATGCTTATGTTGTTTCAAAACGTGGAGAGACAATCGAACTGACTCACCGTGAGTTTGAGCTTCTTCACTACTTGGCTAAGCATATTGGACAAGTTATGACACGGGAGCACCTGCTTCAGACTGTTTGGGGCTATGATTATTATGGGGATGTGCGAACCGTTGATGTGACGGTTAGACGGCTTCGGGAAAAAATTGAAGACAACCCAAGTCACCCTACATGGATCGTTACAAGACGAGGGGTCGGGTATTACTTACGAAACCCCGAACAGGAGTAAGGATATTAATGAAAAGAGTAGGTTTTGCCCGATCAATCCACCTAAAGTTTGTCATCATTTATGTGTTACTTATATTAATCGCGATGCAAATCATTGGTGTGTACTTTGTTCGACAATTAGAGTTCACATTAAAGGATAATTTCAAAACGACGATCCAAGATAGGGTTAATTTGCTTGCTTATTATCTCGAAGAACAGATGACGAAAGAACGATTGCCTGACGAAGAGGGACCGTCTCTCGAAGAGGATGTTTATAAATTATTAAGAGACTATTATTCTGCCGATATTACGGAGGTAAGGGTGATTGAAGGAGATACACTCAAGATTTTGGGAACTTCCGACCCTGATAATCAAGGAGTAGTAGGTCAAAGAACAACGGATACGTTGAGCAGAATGACAATAGCTACTTCTCAGCAAGCGAGTGAAGATTTCATTGACCCACATACGGGTAATCGCATCTGGGTTCTAGTGACCCCGATTAAACATAATGGGGAAGTAAAAGGGGCTATTTACTTAGTTGCAAAGATTGAGAACGTATTTGAGCAGATGAGACAGATCAACAGTATTTTTACATCTGGAACAGCCATTGCCCTTGCAATTACTGCCGTTTTGGGCGTTCTTCTCGCACAAACGATCACAAGGCCGATGTCTGATATGCGTAGGCAGGCCCTTGCGATGGCGAAGGGGAATTTTTCAAGAAAAGTAAAGGTTTATGGCTATGATGAAATTGGGCAATTGGCAATGACCTTTAATAACTTAACAAAGAAGCTGCAAGAGGCCCAGGCAACGACGGAAGGGGAACGGCGGAAGTTGTCTTCAGTCCTTGCCTATATGACAGATGGCGTAATCGCAACGGACAGAAAAGGCAGAGTCATTTTAATCAATGAACCGGCTGCAAAAATGTTGAATGTTTCACGTGAAACAGTCTTATCCTCCCCTATTGTTTCACTACTAGGTTTGGAAGAGGATTACACATTTGAAGAATTACAAGCGGAACGCGAATCTGTCATTCTCGATTACAGCCAGTATCCGAATACATTGATATTACGTGCGAATTTCTCCGTTATCCAGAAAGAGACTGGATTTGTTAATGGACTCATAACGGTCCTTCATGATATTACTGAACAGGAAAAAATTGATATGGAACGCCGTGAATTTGTCGCGAACGTCTCCCATGAGCTAAGAACCCCATTAACGACAATGAGAAGCTATTTAGAAGCATTAGCTGAAGGGGCATGGAAAGATGAAGAAATTGCGCCAAACTTTTTAGAAGTCACTCAGAATGAAACAGAGCGAATGATTCGTCTTGTTAATGACTTGCTGCAATTATCGAAAATGGATAGCAAAGATTATCTTCTAACAAAAGAATGGATTGACTTTATCTTCTTTTATAATCGGATTATTGATCGTTTTGAATTTACAAAGCAGCAAAATGTGACATTTGAAAGAAAGCTGCCAGATCATTCGGCCCTTGTTGAAATTGATGAAGACAAGCTTACGCAAGTGCTTGATAATATCATTTCCAATGCATTAAAGTATTCTCCAGAAGGCGGAAAAGTGGCATTTCGCATTGAAGAGCAGAATGATTTTATTATTGTGAGCGTCTCGGATCAAGGGGTAGGAATACCGAAGGACAATATTGATAAGATTTTTGAACGGTTTTACCGAGTGGATAAAGCAAGAACGAGGAAGCTGGGCGGAACAGGCCTTGGCCTCGCAATCGCCAAGGAAATGGTGGAAGCGCATGGCGGGGAAATATGGGCGTCCAGTACAGAAGGAAAAGGGACAACGATTTCTTTTAGCCTGCCTTATGTTCGTACTGAAGAGGATGATTGGGAATGACATATGAAAATATTAAATCAATCATATTAGTCATTTTAGTATGTTTTAGTGTTCTTTTAACATGGAGCATTTGGACGTACCAGCCAAACTATGAAATGATGAAAAAAGCGAATACAGTTCAAGAAGTAGCGATTAGTGCGAAGAAAGATGTAAAAAAAATCATAAAACCAGATAAAATCTATTATCACTATTCGAAAGATAAGCATATTGGGACGATTGACAGCAATGAAATCGATCGGGTTATAACGGAAATTAGCCGATGGAACTTTGTTGACTTTGAGGATGTTTCAGCAGAAATAAAGAGTTTTCCAACATTCATTCATCAGGCTGAAAGTGCAGTTATCCTCTTTCCAGATTCGATTCCAATTGAGCTATATCGGACGATTATTGAAATAAAGGATAAGAAATTACCTGATTTTCGTTTTGACCGGATTGTCATTCATTTAGAAGAAACTGAAAAGGAACAAGGCTTCGTTTATTTTATTTCTTCGGAAGACAAACAAGCCTTCAGAAGCTATGTTCCTGCCTCTTTCGTGCAAAATTTTAAAAATGCTTATTTTAAAAATGCCGAATATAGTTTGAACTTTGGGGAGTATTTCCCTTATAAAGTTTCAAACGAACGAACTCTCTTTTTGCCAATAAAAGAAACGAAAATGCTTCGATATCAATATTTATCAAATCCTTTAGAACCCGAAAAGTTTAAAAATGCTTTGTTCAGAAATCCAAGCTTTGTTCAGAAAAACCATCAGACGTTAAGCGAAGAATTTACAGACGGATCAAGTCTAATGCGCGTTAACTTTGATAAGAATACGATTTCTTATGTGAATCCGGTTGAAGGCCATGAGACTATTTCCTCCAAAAATTTATTAAAAAGAAGCATTGATTTTGTGAATGAGCATGGCGGTTGGACGGATAATTATCGCTATGTTGAAATGGATGAAATGAGACATAGGGTGCTTTTCCGCCTTTATGATGCGAAGGGCTATCCTGTTTTTAGCGAAGATAATCGGATTTCAGAAATTAGTCAGACCTGGGGGCAAAGTGAAATTAATGAGTATTTGCGCAGCAATTTTTCGCTTGGCATTCGTACAGAATCCACTGAAATTGATCTTAGTTCAGGCCAGACTGTATTAGAGCGTATAACGGGTATGGACGGATTTGAATCAGAAAAACTGCAGGATTTAATAATCGGATATACAATGATAAAGGACGCACAGACAAGATTAGTCTATTTAGAGCCTTCCTGGTACTATCAATACAATGATTCATGGAGAAAAGTATCTGTGGATGAAACAGGGGGGGACATTCATGGATTGGAGTAGAATCAAGACAATCTTTATATTGACCTTCCTTGTTCTCGATATTTATTTAATGTATGAGTTCTTTAAACTTAAGAGCTCCAGCCAATATGAGTTTAGAACAGAGACTTCGTTTGAAAAGCGGCTTAAAGCGGATGAAATTGAATATACTGACCTTCCAAAAAACAATCTCAAGGACATGTATTTAAGTGCAAAGCCAAAAAACTTCAGCAATGAGGATCTCGAGGAATTAGAAAAAACGAAGTTAAAAGGTCAGCGAATGAAAATAAATGAAGGATTCATCTTGGAATCTGTTCTTGAAAAGCCATTTCAGATTAGTGATAAACTTGAATCCTCAGAGCTCAATTCTTTTATTAAAAATAATATTTTGTACGGTGACCAATATCGATTTTGGACGAAGAAAGGTAATACTTTGACGTATTATCAGCAGTTTGGTGATAAAATTTTTTATAAAAACTTCAATGGTGAACTAACAATCTATTTAAATGATGAAAATGATATTGTTTCCTACAGGCAAACATTATTGGAAGATATCGAGGAGCTATCGGAAGAAGAGAAAATTATTCAGCCCCTTAAAGCCATTGAAACTTTATATGGAAATGGCTCCTTAAAGCCCAAAAGCAAAATTACCAAAGTGGAGCTTGGTTATTTCACATTCGTCCACACACAAACTTCACAAGTATTAACACCTGCGTGGCGTTTTGTGATCAATGATGATGAGAATTTATTTGTCCATGCCTTCGAGGGGCAAATTATTCAATTAAACAATGAAGAGAAAAAAATAGTGGAGTGAGAAATTTATGTCTTTGCAATTCAGCGTTCTTGCGAGCGGGAGTACAGGGAATGCGATCTTTGTCGAGACGGAGGACCATTCATTTCTGATTGATGCGGGCTTGAGCGGGAAGCAAATGGAAGCCTTATTTCAGAAAATTGACCGGGACATGGGGAAGCTCTCCGGTATATTAGTCACGCATGAGCACAGCGATCATATTAAGGGAGTAGGCATCCTTGCAAGGAAGTATAAATTACCGATTTATGCAAACGAAAAAACATGGCAGGCAATGGATGGCTTAATTGGACAGGTTCCTGTGGAGCAGAAGTTCACCTTCGATATGGAAACTGTGAAAACGTTTGGTTCTTTAGATATCGAATCGTTTGGTGTTTCTCATGATGCGGCGGATCCGATGTTTTATGTTTTTCATCAGCAAGGCAAAAAACTTGTCTTGATTACGGATACCGGATACGTCAGTGACCGTATGAAAGGCTTAATCTCCAATGCGGATGCCTATGTATTCGAAAGTAATCATGATGTTCAGATGCTCCGGATGGGCCGCTACCCTTGGAGTATTAAAAGAAGAATCTTGAGTGATGTCGGCCATGTTTCAAATGAGGATGCTGCTATCGCAATGAGCGAAGTAGCCGGCGACCAGACAAAGCGCTTCTATTTAGCCCATTTAAGTCAAGACAACAATATTAAAGAACTAGCAAGAATGTCTGTTGCACAAACGCTTGAAAGCAGAGGGATTCTTGTTGGCGAGCAGTTTGAGCTGTATGATACTGATCCGAAGATACCAACCGCATTGACAGCAGTCTAAAGTTAAGAAGTGAGACTAGAAGCAATCGGGGAGTGACCGATTGCCTTTAATGAAGGAAATAAAAGCAACAATCCAAAGAGCTTGATTAAAAAGGAATGAATGGCCATTTTGCTTGCGGCTATTTATTCCTTTTTTGCATTGTTAACAAAATCCATCTAATATATGAACAAAGTCGTAAGATTCCGATTTGGCGCGTCTTTTCCTTAGATTTTAAAAAATGAGGGAGTATAATAATGGGTAGATAGGAAGAATAGATCTTAGCACTTATAAATACTCCTTTTTTATAAGGAATTCAAAAGCATTGATTCATTTTTGAAGAAAGGACTGATCCATCGTGGGTTACTATGACCAAGATCATCAAAACCGTTATAAACAACAAAAAGGAAACAGGGGCGGGTATTTCTTAGTAAGTCTAGTTGGAGTTATTTTAGGAGCATTTCTCGTTATTATTGCTATCCCTAAGCTTTCTGATATGGGTATTCTTCCATATACAGTTGAGCCAGGTGCACAATTGCAAGAGAGTGCAATGGGGAATGGAAATAGAAATGTTCTCACAGAAAATGTTTCTCTAAATGTCGTCTCAGATGTTACAAAGGCTGTTGACAAGGCGGGGGATGCTGTTGTTGGCATTACGAATATCCAAACAACAGGCTTTTGGAATGACAAAGGGAATGTTGGGGAACCAGCTGGTACTGGCTCAGGTGTAATTTATAAAAAAGAAGGAAACAAAGCTCTAATTGTCACCAACCATCACGTAGTAGAGGGTGCAAGTGAACTGGAGGTGACTCTAGCGGATGGAACAAAGATTCCAGCCAAGCTTAGAGGCAGTGATATTTGGACAGACCTTGCTGTAATTGAAATAGATGCGAAAAAAGTAAAGAAAGTCGCTGAGTTTGGAAACTCGGATGCTTTAAAGACAGGTGAGCCTGTACTTGCGATCGGAAACCCTTTAGGTCTAAGGTTTTCGGGTTCTGTTACACAAGGAATCATTTCCGGGTTAGAGCGTACGATTCCGATTGACATTAATAATGATGGAATTATCGATTGGCAGGCAGAAGTGTTGCAGACCGATGCAGCGATCAATCCTGGTAACAGTGGCGGTGCCTTAGTTAATATTAAAGGCCAAGTCATTGGCATTAATTCAATGAAAATTGCCCAACAGGCAGTAGAAGGCATTGGATTGTCTATTCCAATTAATCATGTAATACCTATCATTGAAGACCTTGAAAAATATGGCGAGGTAAAAAGACCATATATGGGCGTCGACTTAAAATCAGTCAATGAAATCCCGGCCTATTACCAACAAGAAGCATTGAAGCTTCCAAGTGACGTTACTTACGGAGTTGCCTTGAGAAGAGTAGAACCAAACTCACCGGCTTCACAAGCGGGATTAAAAGAACTAGACGTCATCGTTGAAATGGACGGTGAAAAAATGAACGATGTTATCGATTTACGACAGCATTTATATACGAAGAAGAAAATCGGTGAACAAATGAAGGTTAAGTTTTACCGTAATGGAAAGCTTCAAGAAACAACTATAAAGCTAAGTGGAGAAACCTTTTAATTATCGTGAGTAGATAATATAGGTAACAGGAAAGCGAAATGTGCTTTCCTGTTTTTTATGGTTTTGATAAGATGAGATGTGGATAAGTAAAGGAAAGTAGAAAGAATGAAAATTATCCACAATTCAAATAATAGTGATAGCGTTTTTTTAATGAAAGGAGCATAATTTTGATGATTTACTGTTGTGAAGAACATGTTGATATAGCAATAGATACTGTGGTTGATGAGTATGAAACATTTCCGCAATTAAAGAAAGTATTAGGGGAGGAAAAGTTATCAACAGCCTGTGAATATTGCAAAAATCCAGCTATATATCTTGTGGCAAACAAATGATCCTATACAAGATGTGGATAGGGAATGTGGATATGTGGATAACTATTGTGGATATCTTGTTTACAAAGTGAGGATGAACTGTGAATATCTCAATCATAACGGTCGGAAAACTAAAAGAAAAATATTTAAAACAAGGAATCGATGAATATTTAAAAAGATTATCAGCCTACGCCAAAATGGACATCATCGAAGTTCCAGACGAAAAGGCACCTGAAGAACTAAGTGAAACAGAGATGATCCAAGTGAAACAAAAAGAGGGCGAACGGATCCTAGCAAAAATTAATCCAGATGCACATGTTATTGCTCTTGCGATTGAAGGGAAAATGAAAACATCGGAAGAATTGGCAGATACACTCGATAAACTGGCTACGTACGGGAAAAGTAAGGTAGCCTTTGTTATTGGGGGATCTCTTGGATTGAGCCAGGAAGTGATGCAGCGGGCGGATGAGAAACTTAGTTTCTCGAAGATGACATTTCCGCATCAGTTGATGAAGTTGATTTTGGTGGAGCAGGTTTATCGGGCTTATAGGATAAATCGGGGAGAACCGTATCATAAATAGCGGCGGTTCTTAAAAAAACCTTATGAGTAAACAACCGTATTTTTAAAAAAAGAAAGAAGGCATCTCTTTATGCACTCAATTAACAAAGTAGGTAAGAGTTTTTGGTATATCACGCCAATATCGGAAACCGACCGCCCTATTCTAGGAATGGTTGTCGGCAATAATAAAACATTAATGATTGATGCAGGTAACTCGGAAGACCATGCAAATTATTTTCTGAAAGAACTTTTAAATAGGGGAGTCCCAAATCCTGATATGGTTGTTCTTACCCATTGGCATTGGGATCATATCTTTGGTCTATCAGCATTACCTAATACCGTTTCTATCGCTTCCAAAATAACAAAAGGGGAAATGGAGAAGCTAATTCCGTTTTCATGGTCAGACGAGGCATTAGATGCGCGAGTGAAAGAGGGAACGGAGATTGAATTTTGTGCCAAAGCCATTAAGGAGGAATTCAACGATCACCGAGATATCAAGATTGTCTTGCCGGATGTAACTTTTGAGAAGCGAGTGGAAATTGACCTTGGCGGGGTAACCTGCATCGTGCAATACGTTGGAGGGGATCATGCTGCAGATTCAGTAATCGTGTATATCAAAGAAGAAAAGATCCTTTTTCTTGGTGACTGCATTTATCCTAATATGTATTCCGAAAAAGAAAACTATACAATCAAGGAAACACTACGACTATTAGATGAATTAGAATCATTTGACGCAGATACATATATACCTTCGCATCAAAAGCCGATTTCAAAAGAGGAATTTAATCAGGAAGTAGCCAAGCTTAGAACCATTGCGAAATATACCGATATTTGCGGTGGTGATAAACAGAAAATAATTGAGGAATACGAAAAGTTCGTAAAAAGGGAACCTACAGAGGACGAAAGAGTTACAATTGACGACTTTGTAAATGGTTATTAAATCCATCCCTGTGTTTATTAAGGTGTTTTATTAAGTTTTAAAAGCTAGATTTCCAGAACAAAGAACCCACTCAAAGGAGTGGGTTCCTGCTTTTATAAAACGATACTAACGATGATACCTGAAAGTATACTAACAAGTGTGGCGCCATATAACAGTTTCAACCCAAAACGCGCGACGATACTCCCCTGCTTTTCATTCAAGCTTTTAACCGCTCCGGTAATAATGCCGATGGATGAGAAGTTAGCGAAGGAAACCAGGAATACAGAAAGAATCCCGAGTGTGCGGGCACTAAAGTGATGATTGCCTCCGGACAAATCCATCATCGCGACAAATTCATTGGTCACCAGTTTAGTCGCCATAATCCCCCCGGCACTAACCGCCTCTGATAAAGGAATCCCCATAATGAAGGCAAGTGGAGCAAAAAGGTAACCTATCAGCTGCTGAAAGGAAATATTAAATATTAGCTCAAACACGTGATTAATTGCCGACATTAAAGCAATGAACCCAATCAGCATGGCACCGACGATAACTGCAACCTTAAAACCATCAAGGATATACTCCCCAAGCATTTCAAAAAAGGATTGCTTTTCTCCCTCCTGTATTTCTAATAGATCTTCACTTGGTTTTACCTCGTACGGATTAATAATCGAGGCGATGATAAAGCCGCCAAATAAATTTAAAATTAAAGCTGTGACAACATATTTTGGCTCCAGCATCGTTATATAAGCGCCAACTAATGCTATTGATACTGTCGACATCGCCGAAGCACATAGAGTATACATACGCTGTTTTGAAAGCAGGGCTAGCTGCTTTTTTAATGTGATGAAAACTTCCGATTGTCCGACAATCAGCGAAGCAACTGCATTATATGATTCAAGTTTACCCATCCCGTTCACTTTACTTAATAGTAATCCAATTCCCCTCATGAGGAACGGCAGGATTTTCAGGTGTTGAAGTATTCCTATTAATACAGAAATAAATATGATTGGGAGCAATACATTTAGAAAGAATGGAGTCTCTCCCTTGTTCGCCATGCCGCCATACACAAAGGAAACCCCATCGCTTGCATATTCGAGCAGTATGCTAAAAATAGTAGATATACCATTGATGATGATGATGCCATATTTCGTATTTAACAGTACTACTGATAAAATAATTTGAATGACTAGCATCGTGATAATTGGTTTGAATTTTACCTCTTTTCGATTGGAGCTAGCTAACCAAGCCAAAAACAATACTACAAGAACGCCTAAAATTGAAATACCATATTGCATATGTTACCTCCTGATGAATTAAAACATTATGTACATGCTTACGGTAAAGTTACCGCTAGAATAGTACCCTCTATTATTTGTGATTGCAATGGATATTTTACCCATATTTTATAAAAAGAATCGGACACAATAGGCAGAAAAGATGATTTGGGAGATTTCAAGATGGGTCAATTGAGGAAATAAAAGGAGAAAAACTGCCAGTTAAATAGGTGTGGTGAACCGTTTCATAAGTAAATGAGGTTTAATCCTTTTTAAAGTAGAGCCCTTGTTCTAGGGCTTTACATGGTATTTTTGTTTAATTCACATTTTTCCACACTGGACATACTGTGTGTCATATTCGCTTCATAAATTCTTCTTTTAAAGCCATGTGATGTAATATTGATACCCTCGATCGCTATGAATTAATGGCTGCTCATCAATTAGGGCAATAGTTGCTCGATCTAATGTTTTAAACACTAGTTCATTATTGTTTGAATGTCTCAATACATAGCTAACAATTGAACCACCGTAAAGGTCTAAAATTGCACTTAAATAAGCTTTATTAGAAACTCCATATTTCAGTTCAGTCATATCTGTAACCCATTTTTCATTAGGCTTAATCGTTTTAAATTCACGATTTAATATGTTTTTAAAGACGTGTTGAGGCGTTGAATGAATATAGGGATATACTGCTCTCATCAGAGCATTCAATCTTCTGTTAAAAAGATAAGTGAGCTTACATTGTTTCTGCATTTCAATGTAAGCTCACTTTTTGTATTCCTATTCTTTATTCATTAAGCTATGCTTTCTACCGTAAGTAAAATAGATGAACAATCCAACTACAAACCAAATACCGCATGCAATCCATGTATGAATAGAAAGTTGAGAGATTAAAAATAAACATAATAGAAATGAGCAAATCGGTAAAATTGGAAAGAACGGTACTTTATAACCGCCGGATGGTATACTCTTATTTTTTCTTAAGAAAATAACTCCGATTGAAACGATTGTAAATGCAAGCAATGTTCCCATGTTCACTAATTCCACGAGTTTAGACAAAGGAATGAAGCCAGCGCAAAAAGCGATAAGTGCTGCAAAGATCCACGTATTTTTAACAGGCGTTTTATATTTTTTATTAAGCTCATACATACTTTTCGGTAGTAATCCATCACGTCCAAGTGCGTATAGAAGTCTTGTTCCTCCATATAGCATTACAAGGATAACCGTCATCATCCCAACTACAGCCCCCAGTGAAATGACACCAGCCATCCAATCTTGGTGAACGAGCTTCATAGCAAAGCTAACTGGGTCACTTACGTTTAGCTGTGTATATGAAACCATTCCAGTTAAAATAAGCGAAATCACTACATAAAGTAATGTACAAATTAATAATGAACCAATAATTCCAATAGGCAAATTGCGTTGTGGATTTTTTACCTCTTCTGCTGCGTTTGAAACAGCATCAAACCCAAGGAAGGCAAAGAAAACAAGGGCTGCCCCGCCCAAAACTCCTTCTATTCCGAAAGGCATAAATGGCTGCCAATTAGCAGGCTCCACATAAAAAATACCTACTCCAATAAATAAAAGAATAACACCTACTTTAATAAATACCATGATCTTATTCAGTTTTGCAGATTCATTAATCCCGCGCGTTAACAAGAAAGCAGTGGCTAATACTATAGCAATAGCTGGGATATTTACATAAGTTCCGTCTGCCGGAACAAATGGACCTGAGATTGCCTTTGGAATAATGATATGAACTCCTTCTAACAAAGCAGATAAATAGGAAGACCAACCAGTTGAGACTGCAGCAACTGCCAAACCATATTCTAGCACTAAAGCCCAACCAACTAACCAAGCAATTAATTCTCCAAATACAATATATGCATACGAGTAGGCACTGCCTGTTACTGGTACGGATGAAGAAAATTCTGAATAACACATACCTGCTAACGCACAGACAATAGCAGCAATAATAAATGAAAAAATAATAGCTGGTCCAGAATGATTAGCAGCCACTGTTCCAGGAAGAATAAATATACCTGTTCCTACAATGGCGCCAACTCCAAGCATTATTAAATCAAATGCTCCTAACGATTGCTGGAGCTGGATATCTCCCTTTTTCTTAAGTAACTCCCCGAGATTTTTTCTCCTGAATAATACATTTTTCATACTGAACCCTCATTCTTTTTGAAAATATGTAAAAATTCTATATCTTTATTTCTTAAAGGTCAATCGGTTTTGTCGAATCACCAAAAATTTTGTCGAAAAATTAAGATGTTTTTTAAAATTAATTGAAAAGAGGAGACGAAAATAGTTTATACAGAATGGCACATATCTATCCATATAATGAAGGAGCTATTTTTCGATAGCTATTTAGTGTTTGATAATGAGTAACGATTCAATACTTTGAATGTTTTTGCTACATCAAAAGTCATTATTTCGGTGACGACAGATTTATTAGAAGGCACATACAATAAAATTAAATAATAGATAATACCCATTTAGATGTTTCACGGTGAACCTTACCATAAGTAAATGAGGTTTTGGGATTTTATAAAATAAATGAAAAATAAGCTGTATAGGAAGTTTGAATATGAATGTCCTCTATACAGCCTATTTTTAATCTTCATAAATCTATAACTTGGAATGGGAAGTACCTGTTGGTGGCGTTTTTAGTACCAATAGCGTTTATAATAACAATGATTTTATATCACTTTATTATTCGAAGATTTAACTTGTTACGAGTTTTATTCGGCTTTAGAATGATACAAAAAACTAAAATTCATAAAGAAACAGCAAGTTTAAATATTGATCCCAAACATAATCATATTTAGTGTAAACCTATTATTAAAATCCGCCTTGTATTACGTTGTGCAAGGGAAAGCCTAGGCTCTATTAAAACCTAGGCTTATCTGGCTTGACCTATGCTAATAACACCATTAATATGCTATATTTAGAGATGATAGGTAGTCTTTTAAAATTTTTCATTCATTCTTCTCTAAAATGATAGCCTGTTCATCGAGAACTTTGGCAATGCTAGTGAGTTTATTGATGGAGGCTGTACCAGCTAAAACGAAAGTAAATTTATTTCGTTTCCATGTAATATAATTCGTCCTATTTTCTTTATCGGTTTCACTGAATTGATAAGAGAGAACATCAGCTTTTACTCCATTTATATCAACGGCGGATTTAATAACAGGACTTACACTTTCCCCTTCAAACTGTGGAGAATTTATGGCATAAGGAACAATATTTAAAATGACATCCTCACCGTTTAGATATCCCATTTCGAGAATCTCGAACTGATTTTCACCGTATTTATCTACCCTAATAGTTAAATGGTCGGCATTTCTGTCAAGGTGGGGGATTTTCATTCCAATATAATTCTCTACCTCTTCCGTATAATCAGAGAACATTTTTACTTCAATATCTCCACCTGCGGTATTAAAAGCACCTTTTTCGCCATAGCCAAACAATGCGCCCCTTAACAAATGCGGATCTTCCCTTTCCTTAGATACATCCTTATAAACAGCCGAATAGATAAAGTTTAAACCTGGAACTTTGGTGAGCATCTCAGCCATGGCGGGGGAAGCAAAGCCGGAACCCAATATGCCTGCTCCAAGAAAACCTGTTGCCGCAACTGCATAGAGCCAGTTCTTCTTCTTCTTCTGCAAAGGTTTATTTCCAAAAGCAGATAAGTCGGCTAATGTTTGATCAATCCCTTTGCTAAAAGCAGCTGGTACCTCACTATTTCTATGTTCTTTAATAAATGCATTCAGTTCTCTATCCAATTTAGATTCTTTCATATCCCATACCTCCGGATTCATTGTCTTTGGTTAACCATTTTTCAAGCTTTTTCCTTGCACGACTTAATCTTGATTTAACCGTTCCTTCCGGTTGATCGATTATTTCAGCAATATCCTTAATGGATAAATCTTGAAGATAAAAGAGCGAAATGACAATCCGATATTCGTTTTCCAATTTACTTATACAATCTCTCATATCCAACTTTTCTTCTATAGAAGTTTCATAGTGATGTGAATGTATATCTGGTACCAAAGGAACAAACTTATTCCTTACTCTTAATAAATGGGTGCATTCTCTTATTAAGATTTTGATAATCCAAGTCTTAAAGTATCTTGGCTCCTTAAGCGTGTGGAGGGAAAGATACGCCTTTATAATCGTTTCCTGAGCAGCATCCAGACTATCACTATCCGATTTCACAATAGTAGAAGCTATTCGATAAAAACTAGATTCCATTGCTTTGATGAGGCGGATAAAGGCCTCTTGGTCACCCTTTTGTGCTTTTATTACATCCAATTCCATCTTTGTATCCAATCCCGTCACTCCTTTCTTTTCATTTACATTTATTAGAGTGAATGTGGGCAACAAATGGTTCCCATAAAATAAAATATTTAATGAATAAAACAGGAATCTTTTTGATATTCAAGGTACAACTCTCCCTAAATAAAAATATGCTTTCCAATAATTAGAGTTGATAATTTTTAAATTTGGTTCCCCTTTATTTATTTTTTAAAAAACCTCATTTAGCCACATCACGGTGAACCTTATCATAAGTAAATAAGGATTTCTCTATAATTTTATAAAGGGAGGCTCATTAACTGTAATAAGAAATCGTAAATAAAGGATGATCTTCGAATTCCATCTAAAATCGGCTCAATTCCTTGTAGTACTTGATCTACTTTAAGAAACTTCGGTTTTTCTCCTAATCCATACTAACCCAGGCAAAATCCGCGACAATTTCCTCAGTGCTTATATTCATTACGTTTGTACCGACTCGGATACAGGCCCTTCAGCATTATTTGCTTTCTTTATATAGTGAGGTATGTGTGAGTCCTGCTACCGGAATTAACGAGAATCATATGATTATTAAAAATTATTTTTTTATTTACTCATTCCTAAACAACTGGGTATATAGACCGAAAGTTATATAGTGATCCAACTTAACTAAAAAGGAAATGAAGGTGTACTATGTTCAAGTCTATCAAGACAAAAATCATATTATCGGTGACGGTCCTATTTCTTATCAGCGTAACCGTAATGACCGCCATTAGTAGCTTTCAAGTGCAAAAAGAAACAGAAAAAAATCTCATTGACCAAAGCGCAGGGCTCGTAGATGAGATGGTAAATTCCATTGAGGCTTTTTTACAACTGTATGACAATGGACTCTCCCAAATGTCCTACTCTCATGCCGTAACCAATTATTTGGTTAATGACGATGATAATAAATCCTCTAATATAGCATTGGAAGCAGAGTTTTCTGAATTCATGAAAATATATAAAGAAGCTACTCTAGTCTATTTCGCTCTTCCAACGAAAGAAATGCCTACCTTTCCACAAGTCGACCTTGGAAGTGATTATGACCCGACAAGCTATGAATGGTATCAGGAAGCAGCTGCGAATCCTAACGAAGTCTACTGGACGGAACCACGTATTGATCGGGTAACGGGCGAGTATGGCATCAGTGCTATGAAAGCTGTTCAGAAAGACGGTAAGCTCGTGGGCGTCGTTGGAATTGATATCGAAATGGCTTCGTTGGTCGAAACAGTATCCAAAACTAAAATTGGCTATAATGGGTACTCAATTCTTTTTGATTCAAAAGGAACCGCAATGGTCCATCCGACATTGCAAGGCGAAAATCTATTGCATCTCCCTTACATAGAAGAAATATTTACAGGAGACAAGAATGAAGGTTCCATCCAATACAAGCACGAAGGTGAAGATCGCGTAAATGTGTTCGCAACGATTCCTAAGCTCGACTGGAAAATCTCTGCGGTTTATTTGAAAAAGGATATTAACGAAATTGCCTTCAATTTGAGAAATTCTATGATTAGCGTAGTGCTTGTGACATTGTTTTTATTTTTTATCGTCCTTTACGTCATAATCAGTCGCACCATCAAGCCGCTTCAGGAATTGAATTCACTGATGGATTCGGTTTCCAACGGTGATTTGACAGTTCATTCCACGATTAAGACGAAAGATGAAATCGGTGAACTCGGCAGTAACTTCAATACAATGATTGAAAATATGAACTCAATCATTACTGTCGTCAACAGCTCTGCTGAAAATGTGCGGGCAAACTCCGAAAGCCTCAGTGCGGTCGCTGAAGAAACAAATGCTTCAAGCGCAGAAGTTGCAAATGCAGTCAGTGAAATTGCAGACGGTGCTTCAAAATCAGCGGAAGATGCAGAGCTTGTTACAGGTCGAGCCGATTTATTGAGCCATCAAATCAACGAAATCACAGTCAAAGCTAGCATCATGACAGACATTGCGACGAAAGCCGGTGAAATGAATAAAGACGGCCAGGGACAAATGCAAGCATTGACCCGTTCCTTCTCCGAATGGGAAAGTCACTTACAATCTATGTCCGAGGTTGTTAGTGTATTAGAAGATAAAGTAAAAGCAATCGGTGGAGTGATGGAAACCATCACTGAAATCTCAGCACAAACGAACCTCCTTGCTCTAAACGCAAGCATTGAGGCCGCCCGCGCAGGCGAACACGGTAAAGGCTTCGCAGTCGTCGCCCAGGAAGTTCGCAAACTCGCCGAACAATCAGCAAGCTCGACAGAAGAAGTAAAAGTGACAGTTCAAGAGCTTCAAGCAGAAACCCGACTCGTCACTGAGCAAATGAATGAAACACGTGAAAACTTCCAACGCCAGAGCACTGTCGTCAACGATACTGGAATGACGTTTAGCGCAATCTCAGCACTAATGGGGGATATGCAAGATTCCATCGATTCAGTCTACGAAGAAATCCAAAAAGTCGCGGTACACAATGTCGACGTAACAGAAACGATCCAACTGATGGCGGCCACTTCACAAGAAACAGCAGCAGCTTGCGAAGAAGTAAGCGCCTCGACGGACGAACAGCTGCGTGCCATCCAGTCCGTGACGAATGCAGCGGAAACGTTGACAGAATTGAGTGAGGAACTGAGTAAAGCCGTCAATCGCTTTAAGGTTTAAGAATCTATGAATTGTGGTGCTTATTTATATAAGACGAAAATTTAATCATTTTACGATGTAAATCTTTAGAAACAAATGCGCAATTTACCTCTATTTGATCGTAAACTGTAATGAAATTAATAAGCTGACACCTAAAGGAAATAAAGGTGTCAGCTTTTGGTCCAGAAATTAAAATACTTATGTTTGGAGTTTTTACCTGAGATAAAACACTGAGAGAAAGAATCATTAGTACATTCACCAGCAAATGTTTCACACGGGTTAAAGTTCTGATTTTCAAGAACTTCATACATTCTCATCATTTCATGATCTTCGTGCTCTAAAATGTGGCAGTGCCATGGGTAAATTCCTGTAAATGGTCCAAAACGCACAATGATACGGGTAACCTCCCCAGGATTGGCACGAACCGTATCTTTCCATCCCCTCTCACTCGAATCTGGTGGTTGTGGTGGACTGACTGAAAGATTAGGACCATTTGGATTACCAGTGAACGCCGCACGATTCAAAATTTGAAAATTAACAAGGTGCAAGTGAATAGGGTGGGTGTCTGGAGTAGTATTGTAAAGCTCCCAAATCTCTATGGTCCCATTTAATGGAGTTTCTGTAAGATGCGGCTGATCCCACATCATGTTATTTAATAATAGTTTTGGACGCCCAAAATCATCAGTCGCTTCAACTAAGGTGTTTTTTCGTACGATTACAGCATCTTTCGGGTCAAGTTGTTCCAAACAACTTAGCTTTGCTGGAATTTTACTTTTGTCAGGTTTGGATAGCTTTTGTTTGACACGGAATTGCATGATCTGTCTGAGGTTAACGGAAGGCTTTTGACCGTTAGGAAATGGGGTTTCTGCGTCATTCGTTAAGATGATACTTTGGCCTTTATGGTTAGAAAAATCGATAATGACATCGACACGTTCAGCCGGGGCAAGGATGATTTGGGATACTGTAATCGGTTTTTCTAAAAGCCCTCCATCTGTGCCAATTTGGACAAAATCTAAATCGGAATTCAGACGTATACGGTAAAAACGAGAATTAGATCCGTTAAGGATGCGGAACCGATATTTTCGTGGTTCAACCTCCTGATAGGGCCATACTTTTCCATTGACTAAGATGGTATTGCCAAAAAACTCTGGCACAACTGATGGGTTTGGTAATTTAGGATCTAATGGTTGATTGGGCTGTAGTTTGGAAGGTGGCTCATGGCCTGGCTGAGTTGGATAGAATAGTTCACCATTAGGATAAAACGAACGATCTTGGATGACTAGCGGAATTTCAAATTTCCCCTTAGGCAGGTTCAATTCTTCCTCATCTTTATCTTTGAGGAGGTATAAGCCCGCTAGCCCTGCATAAACATTCAAACGAGTGATTCCAACGGCGTGATCATGGTACCATAGTGTTGCAGGGCGTTGGCAATTTGGATAATAGTAGACTTCATGTGCAAATTTCGGCCCAACACTTTCAAAATTCTGTGTAAACCATGCATCTGGATATCCGTCACTTCCGGGACTAGTTCGCCCTTCATGCAAATGGACAACTGTCCTTACAGAAGGTTTATCTGATTCCGCACCGTGAACGGTTCGATCAACAGGCAGCAGGTGTTCAAAAGGCAAATTATTTTTCCACTTGACTTCAATAGGCTGATTTCTTTGTGTTTCGATTGTCGGACCAGGATACATACCGTTGTAACCCCAAACGGTAGTCGGCGGCAAATCTCGATGTAACTTTTGCTTGACTTGCTTCATCGTTACCTCATAGTATGGGATCCCATTACGCTTTTTTTTTGCCTTTAAGACAGGAGGAATGGGTAAGGGATCTACAAATTTCTTTAAAAACATATGATGCCTCCTTAAAAAAGGAATATAGCTTTCCTGTTTATAATATGGATTAATTTTTTTAATGTATAGGCAGAGTTAAAGAGGTTAAGAACTGTTTAAATTCGATGGACCGTCTGAATTAGTTTCATAAAACCGCACTTTGAATAGTTAAGGTGAACCGTATCATAAGTAAATAAAGGCTTTTCAGTAATATTTAAATAAACCGACTCAAGAACATTTCTTGAATCGGCTCTTTGGAGTTTCTAATAAATGAAATATAGGCTTTTAAAGGTTGTTGAAACATCAAGTACAAAAAAAAAACGCTTTGTTAAAATAGTTATAAATTATTTTCCTTATTTAAGTTCAACTTGAATACTCCCTATGCCATTTAAATATTGCTCATAGCGTGATACCTTGAGCTTTACTGGATTAACTGGAGGCCTTTCTGCATTTTCCACTTCAAATAGCTGCCCAATTAACATATGGTTTTCACGCTCTGAAATCCAAATACTATATGAATTATAAACTTCACTGTTTGCATCAATAAAATTACTAAATAACCCTTTATGTTCATTCTTTTTATATGGAGATACTTTGTATTGAATTTCAAGGTTATCTTTTATTTCAAGCTCGATATTAATATTTGCAGGCTGACTAATAATTTTTTTATTTTCAAAATCGATCACAATAAATTCATCGGCTTTATCAATTGCTTCAATTTCTCTCAGTTCAATTGTAATACTCTCCGGGATACGAAAATAATTACTTTCTAGCATGATACTAAATTGTTCGTCTTCATAATTGCCTAATCCAACGAAACCGTTTCGAATTTTCCCCCATTCTTCATTTTGCTCATCATATATACGAATATCCTCAAAGCTTAATATTTTCTTTGAGTTTGATGGATCAATGGACATCTTTAATTCGGATCTAATCGGAGAAATAATGAGCTCATGGATTGTAAAGCGTTGCCCATCGATGATTAAGCGTTTATTAATAGGAAATCGTTTAGAGGCTTTAATTTCATTTTTTAACATAAATGGAATTTTAAAGACTGTTTCTGGACGATCACGAAGCGATAATATAAGCGCGAAATCCTGTGATGAATAGTCCATCCCCTGGCTTGCAACAACGTCAATTGTATTTTCGACCTCATATGTCCCCTCAGGCAGCGCTGTCCAGCTACTTCCAACTGTTGAATTTACTAGTTCATCATTTTGTTTAACTTCTGCTTTTACGCCCTTGAAAATTGTCAAATCTTCATCCGAATTCAATTTGTAGGAAATGATCATCCCGGATTCATCTGCTATAACACCTGTAATTGTCAGCGTTTTTCCATAAATTGTTTGGCTCGCATTAATTTGCTCGTAATATTCGTTGATTAAAATATCTTCAATTCCTTTATCTAAAGAAATCATTTCAACAAGTGGCTTTAACCCAGGAATTTGTGCGACTGCATGTGCAAGAGCTGGGGACACCCGAATGGATCCGATTAAAGCAATCATAATAATGGCAGCAGCAATTGTGGCTTGTAAAAGTCGTTTATGACGAGTTCTTTGTTTTTTTAATCGTTTGTATGCAGTAAGTTGAGCTCCTGACTGTAATTTTTCCATTGGCACTGATTCAAGTAATTCCATATATCTTTGTTGTTTATCTAACTGACTCATGAAAGGCCCCCCTCTCCTAATAAATGCCGAAGTTTCTTTAACGTTTTATGTAATCTTGATTTAACAGTACCCTCAGGAATATTTTGTAGCGTTGCAATTTCACTATTCTTTAAATCTCTAAAATACTTCAAATGAACAAGCTCCTGCTGTTCAATGGGTAGCTGTGAAATTACATCATTTAGTTCAAATAGCTCTGTCATATGCTGAGGCTGTTGCAATAGATCATTCGTTACGATAATTCGCTTTTGCTGTCTTTTCATCATTAAGCATGTATTAATAACAACACGCACAAGCCATGTTTTAAAATACTGGGGCGTCTGAACTTTATGAATGTTTTTTAAGCATTGATACGTCATTTCTTGCAGAGCATCATTGGCATCATGTTCATTTTGCATATAGCTATAAGCAACTCGATACATGGGTTCTTTATATAAATTTAAAAGCTGAAGTTGAGCAGCTTCATTTCCATTAATCGCTTGTTTGGCAAGTTCGATTTCATCCATTTTCATACCTCCTTTAATGATTAGATGCAAAACTCGAATAATTCGTTCATTTTATTTTAAAAAACTTTCTAAAAATAGTGTAGTTTGCTCGATAAAAAACACTATTTAGAATAAGTTCTAAACCTAATAAAGAATACTTAGAACAGGGGGATAATGTCAGGTTTAACGGTACCCATACCATTACCAGGTGTGGATGTTGCAGTAGATGTGACGATTATAACGTTCACCAGCGATTAAATGGAAATTTGGATTGTCATGTTTGTTCGTGCTGTGTGCATTTGGTTATTTTTAGTGGTATGTGAGCTTATTCCTAGATAGATATGGGCTTTATTAGAAAATATAGGTATTTGTTTCTGTTTTTAATATATTTGCAGGTAGATTAAAATCCTTGTTGAATTTAACTCCTATATTTGTTTAAAGGAGGCAGTGTATGTTGATGAAGACATAAGAAGGGTAATAGGTATCGCCACTTTTAGGGGACGGAGAAAATTAGATTAGAATAGTTGAGGGTTCAAAGACTTTGGAGCATAAAAAATCTAATTCATATCTTCCGGTTTTGTTTGTTCACCTTGGATTAACAGTAAATAAATTTAATAAGGGGAGTTTGTTAACGGTGAAAAAACTTTGGAAAATGATATTGGCTTGTGTAGTTGTCTCTAATCTTTTTGTTTTTACTTCTCATGCTAAAACCGAACCAAATGGACCTTGGGTAACACCCGAACAAAAAGTAAGTCTTCAAAGAATGTACACTCCTGAAGAATTGGAAAAAGAGCTTAAGAATATTGAAGCTAGGTCTAAAGGAATAATGAAGCTGGAGGTAGCTGGTGTTACGCAAACCGGATACCCGATTTATGTTGCAAAGATTGGTGATAACGATCCACACAAAAAAGGAATCCTTATCCAATCGTCAATGCATGGAGATGAAGAACTAGGTGTCATTTCCTCTGTTGAATTAATTAAAACTTTAGCCACAGTTAATAGTAAAGAGGTTCAGAAGATGCGTGACAGCCTATCGGTATGGGTTGTTCCAATGTTAAATCCTGAAGGCGTTGTAGGTAAAGTCGTAGATGGAAAGCGTAAACCAAGTCGTTACAACAAACAAGTTTGGAACCAAAGTGAGTTTGGATTAGAGGCATCAACGGTCCCACCTTGGTATTACCGAAATCCTGGGTTTGACATTAACCGAGACTTTAATCCGGATTTAAATTTCGAATTAAATTCATCTACAGCTCATCTATTGCCAGGACAATCGGTATCAGGATGGAGAGGGAGCGAAGGTTTTTTTGTAACTCCGGAATCTCGTGCGATGCGTGATCTATATAAAGCACTTGAACCAGAATTATTTATTGACCTTCATCACACATATCCAACCTATACAGTTTCTGACGATAGTGATGAGATGTCCACCTTGGCCATTTTAAATGTACCGATAGCTGAAAAAGGGTATTATGATGCGAAAGGTGTGTTTTGGAAGGTAGATGATGAGGTATTAAATCTTTCAAAGCGGGTTGGTGCATTAGTATATCAAAAGCTCCAAAAAGGGCAATCACATTATGGTAATATCTCTCGTTATGAGGAATTGAATGTACCAGCGATGGCAATATCAACATTTGCTTTAAATGGGACACCAACTATGCTTTATGAAATTCGAGGCGGCTCTAACTATGATACGGGGCAAAAAGCAAGTGGAATGATGATAAAACAGACATATGAAGGACTTTATGAAACATTAAACGGATTTATTACAGGCGAAGTTTATCAGGCTGATCCTAAAGTGTATGATAATATCCCTGTATTCGGACCAGTCGTTAAAAATCCGCATAAATAAACTTGTGTTTCCTATGCTGAAGAATCAGGCTTAAAATGGTTAAAATACTTCGTTAAGATAGAGCCTTGCAATGAACTTTTTGCAAGGCTCTGGTTGAGAGAAATCACTCATATATGTATTTTGTGGATAAAAACAAAAAGCTCTTAAATAGAGCTTTTTTTTTGTTTACAGTCTAACTTTTAGCCGTCCACATTTTTCATATGATTATGGAAGAGGATAGGGAAATTATGGAGTTGGGATTTCGAAATATTTAGAACTAATTATCCAAGTATTAAAAGTTTCATATTAACGGGACTATGAAACTATTCGTAAATCATGGCACTAGGAAAAAATGATTATTTTCCGGGGGTTTACATGAAATTAACATGGAATTAACCTTCTATATAAATTACCGGATTAATATGGGGTCATACATAATAGGAGGAGTGAAATTATGAGAAAACTATTTTGTAAAAGATTTATAAATTTACTAGTTATTGCTCTACTAGTTCTACCAATCTTCTCAAGTCTCGCCATTCGTGCACATGCAGAAGATACAGTGTCGGTTAAATTACTTTCTGTAAACGATTTACATGGCAAGATTGATGTAACAGGAACGATTAATAATGTAAATTATGGACGTGCTGATTATTTGGCTACTTATTTAAAAGCCCGTAAAGCAACCAATCCTAATAACACGCTAATTATCCATTCTGGAGATATGATTGGTGGCAGTTCTCCCGTTTCAGCCTTACTTCGAGATGAGCCTACAGTTGAAATCATGGAAGCAATCGGATTTGATGTAGGAACTGTAGGTAACCACGAATTTGATAAAGGTACACAAGAACTTCTTCGGATGGTATATGGCGGAGAACACCCAAACGGCACAAAAGGATATAAAGGGATGAACTTCCCGGTTGTTGCCGCTAATGTGGAATACAAAGATACTGGAAAGCTTATATTAGATCCCTATGCTATTAAAGAAGTAGATGGTGTCAAAATTGGATTTATTGGTGTAGCCACGGTTGAAACACCTAATATGGTGATGGCCTCTGGTATTCAGGATATTCGCTTCACGGACGAAGCAGCAGCTGTTAATAAATATACGGAGGAGCTAAAAGCACAAGGAATTAAGGCAATTGTCGTTTTAGCTCACGTTCCTGGAAATCAAAGCGGTGAAACGGCCACTGGTCAAATTGCAAATTTAGCGAAGAACGTAGATGACGAGGTAGATGTCATTATTGCTGCTCATAATCATGTGAAACTCAATGCGATTGTAGACAACAAACTTATTGTCCAAGCTTGGGAGTATGGAAAATCCTTTGCGGATATTGATTTGAAAATTGATCGTGTTACAGGTGACATTGTTGAAAAAAATGCGGAAATCGTTGATGTTATTCAAGAAGGTGCAACCCCTGATCCAGAGGTTAGTGCAATTTTAGCCAAATATAAAGAATTGGTTGGACCAAAATTGAAAGAAGTAGTGGGTTATGCTACCACTCCAATGAATGGCGGATACCCTATTAAGGGCATCATTGGTGACAATGCTTTAGGAAACTTGATTGCAGACGGAATGAATTTTGAAATGAAGTCTGATTTTGCTTTAATGAACGGCGGGGGAATACGTGACGCTTTGGCCCAAGGCGAAATTACTTGGGAGAATCTTTTCAATATCCAGCCATTTAATAACACACTGGTTACGGTCACCATTCCAGGATCAGCATTGGAGCCTATATTAAATGCTCAGTTTTCATCCTATGGGCCGGACGTCTCCATTGGAGGATTCTCTTATGCATGGGATAGTAAGAAAAATAAAGTAGTGAATATCTATCTTCCTGATGGAACACCAATTGATAAGAATGGGACCTATACGCTTACTGTCAACAATTATATGTATGAACATGGGACTGATAAATATAAAATTCGCCAATATGGCAATGACCCAGTTCAAGGACCTGAAGATTTACAAGCCACTGTAAATTTCGTGAAAAGCTTTATTGGACCAATCCAATATGTAGCGGAAGGAAGAATCTCGGAAGACTTCAAGGCGCCTGAACTGATGGATGCGGTTTTACACGGGGCTGACTTGAGAGATGGATCGTATCTTCATGAAGTCAAAGTATCCTTGGCAGCAACAGATGCAGGTATCGGGGTTTCGCATATTGAGTATAGTCTAGATAACGGTGTCACTTGGAAACGTTATGATGAGGGGATAACTGTCAATAAAGAAGGTAAAAACTCTATTCAATACCGTGCGATTGATAAAGTGCATAATGTTTCAGAGACGAAAACTCTTGAGGTATCCATTACATCTGCATCAATCGAAAATACGATTTCTTTAGTGAAACAAGCGGATGGGAATAAAGGAATTAAAACAACGCTTATTGCTCAATTGGAGAACGCAATCAAAACTTTTGAAAAAGAAAAAGAAGATAATGCTTATCAATCTTTAGAAAAAATTTACTTGCATATTAGCAAGCTCTCAAATAAGCATTTAGGGGAAATGGATAAAAACGAAATCATGTTCATGCTTCAATACATCATTGAACATCGAACAGAAATTAGCGGGAATGAGTTCCCAGCCTTATTAGCAAGTTAATTTCGATTCATCCGCAGTAAGTGCTTATCGAACGGAACCTGCGAAATATTTAAACGTAAATGTATAATATCGTGAAGGAGGAGAGTGCCCTAATGGAACAGGGTACTCTCTTTGTTTATTTTGATTCAAATGTGGATCTAAGCATAGATAGAGCGATTAATTTGATCTTTTTACAGCTAGTCCACTAAAAGAAATCGGTCCAACAACGTTTGATTGAGTGTTAGGTGTAATATTCTCAACAGTAAGCTGATAAAAATTAGCGCCAGATGTTAAGTTGGAATCAATGGCTTGGAAAGTAAAGGTGTAGTTTACTTCTGAACCTACTGATTCTACCCCATCTTGAGTATTAAAGATTTCTCTCCCGTTGCGAAAGATTCTAAATACAATTTGGGAAATATTTGTAATTCCTTCCACCCCCACGGATGCAATTAGCTCAACACGATTATTTCTTGAAGCATTGGCGGGGATGTTTATTCGAATCGAGGCTAAAATAACTCTAAATGGAGCTTGTGGAATCGTAAAAGCCCTCGCTGGGGTAAAACGGCTTAGAGGTTGAGTTGCTTGGTAATCAAGAACTTGTACCACTTTATCACCTCCTTTTGTATGATGATTTAAGATATGTGTTTTTTCAAAGTTTGATTGTGTAGTAGACCAAGCAGTACTAATTAGGTTGTAAAAATGAATTGTGTAGCAGTTTAAATTACAAAAGAGTGGTGAAATCATAGAAATTGAAGAGGTATCCTTTCAAGATCTTGATAATTTAATTTCTTTTGTATTAGGGGATATGGATTATAAATCTGAGGGGGTATGAATTTATATATTAATAAATATCAGCCTTGATAAAGAAGGGTAACTATTTTTTTACTTTCCCCACGCTCAATGAATCCTCTTCGTTATCTTTGTGATTGATAATGGTCTGTTCAATAGATATATACGTCTGATAACGTCCTTCTAACTCTTGTTTGTAATTCTGTAGAAGCAATACGGTTATATCTCGGGCTCGATTTTTAGTTCGAACATCACATCATCGTCTATTTGCATCCATATTTATTAATTTCTAGCACTTTTGAAAAAGTTATTGTATTAATATACATTCGTGGTTATAATTATAATAATTCATTGAAATTATAGGAGAGAGTGCTATGAAAAGAAAAAATATTATTATTATAGGTGCGGCAGGAAGAGATTTTCATAATTTTAATACGTATTATCGTAATAATGAAGCGTATAATGTTGTTGCTTTTACAGCAACACAAATTCCAGATATCGATGGACGTAAATATCCAAGTGAATTAGCGGGCGAACTATATCCAGAAGGGATTCCCATTTATTCACAAGATCAATTATCAGAGTTGATTAAAGAGTTACAAGTAGATGAATGTATTTTTGCGTATAGTGATGTTAATTACGAAGATGTGATGGGCGTAGGCGCGATCGTGAATGCAGCGGGTGCTAATTTCACACTGCTTGGACCAAACAGCACGATGTTAAAAAGTAATAAACCGGTCATTTCTGTTTGCGCTGTGCGAACTGGAACTGGAAAAAGCCAAACGTCGCGAAAAATTATCGAAACGCTGATGGAGCATGATTTAAAAGTCGTTGCAGTGAGACATCCGATGCCTTACGGCGATTTAAATGCCCAACGTGTTCAGCGCTTTGCGAAAGTGGAAGATTTAAAAGAACATAATTGTACGATTGAAGAAATGGAAGAATATGAACCACATGTGGCACGAGGAAATATTATTTATGCTGGTGTTGATTATGCTGATATTTTGGCAGCAGCTGAAAATGATCCAGATGGCTGTGATGTGATTTTATGGGACGGAGGAAATAATGATTTCTCTTTCTTTCAGCCTGATTTAGCTGTTACTGTCTTAGACCCACATCGCCCAGGGCATGAGCTGAAATATTACCCTGGCGAAGTATGCTTAAGAACAACTGACGTGGCCATCATTAACAAAGTTGATAGTGCAGCTAAGGAAGCCGTTCAAATCGTAGAAAATAATATAAAATTCGCAAATCCAAATAGCACGATTATTAAAGCTGAATCAAAAATAACTGTTGATGACCCTGAGAGTATTGTTGGAAAACGCGTGTTAATCGTTGAAGATGGTCCGACATTGACACATGGAGAGATGAAACTTGGTGCAGGTACAGTTGCGGCGGAACGTTTGGGTGTGAAGGAAATCATTGACCCACGTCCATTTGCGGTAGGTACAATCACTGACACGTTTAACAAATACAAACATGTTGAAAATGTCCTTCCAGCGATGGGATATGGCGAACAGCAATTAAAAGATCTTGAAGAAACAATTAATAAAGCTGACTGTGATGCAGTAATCATTGGCACTCCAATCGATTTAACACGCATTATTTCGATTAATAAACCATGTACACGTGTACACTATGATTTAGATGAGATTGGCAGTCCAAACCTAAGCGATATTTTAAAAGGTTTTATCCAAGAACATAAACTTGTGTGATAAACATCCGGTGCCACTCAAATAATTAGAAAAAGACTATAGACACATCAGTTGTTGCTAGTCCTTTTAAATGTGAGCGTCAAAGAAAGCAATATTGAAAAAAACTATTTCAATTCGGTTTCATAACCTCATTTAGATACATTACGGAGAACCGTATCATAAGTAAATGAGGTTTTTGCTAATTTGTAAATGTAGGTTGTCTCAATGCAACTCTTTAGAGGCAGCCTATTAATTTATTTAAAGTAAAGGCATGAGCCTTGCTCAGGATTAATAAGGAAATAAAAGGTTTTTGATGGTGGCCTTTGGTCGGGTGTAACTAAATGAGTCAATTCCATTTTTTTATTTAAAATAATTAATTAATCCAATTGTGATGAAATTGGAGGGGAAAGGTAGTCTGTCCTTGAACAAAAGGATGGACTATTTCTATTTTCTGAATTATACAGCTAGCTGTACTGAAGTAAAAATACAAAAGGAGGGTAATATGAACATAAATTAGTCGAATTTAATACGACAATGTAAGTAAAACTAGAGCAAAAATAGTTTTCAGATTTAACCATTTATCATTTTTTACATATTTGGGTTTATTATGAATCCAACGGTAAGCCGTACCGTAAATATAGGCAATAAAGTTGAAGAGGCAGAATTTTGCTGTCTGAGACAGGAAGCCATATTTAAATTATTTAATTGATTGATAACCCTTTGCTGTTGACTCAATTCTTGCATCATTGTCTGAATAAATTCCTCAATCACCTGAAAGGAAAGTCACATTTGCAATTAACATTTACTTAAAAGAGCGCTATCTTTCGGCGAAAACGGTATAATAAATTGGAAGAAGTAGACATTAAAGAGGGACTACATTTGTGTCTTGACGGAATATAGATATCTAAAAGTAACATAAAAGGTTTATGGTTTTTATCTAGGGAAAAAATGACGAAAGAAGTAAAGGAGAAACTATGACAAAAGAAACAGGATGGAACTTTGACAACAGTTATGCCCGTCTGCCGAAATCATTTTTTTCTGGCATCAACCCAACCCCCGTACGCTCACCGAAGCTGATCATTCTCAATAATCAGTTGGCAGCATCCCTCGGTTTGGACGTTAAGAAGCTGCAAAGTGAAGATGGCGTATCGGTGCTTGCTGGTAACATGATTCCAGAAGGTGCTTCACCTCTTGCTCAAGCTTATGCGGGGCATCAGTTCGGGCATTTTAACATGTTAGGAGACGGCCGAGCTGTGCTGCTAGGCGAGCAGATTTCGCCCCAAGGTGAGCGGGTTGATATTCAGCTTAAGGGTTCGGGGAGAACGCCATATTCCCGCGGGGGGGATGGTCGAGCGGCACTTGGACCCATGCTGCGTGAATACATTATTAGCGAAGCAGTAAATGCGCTTGGAATCCCTACAACCCGTAGTCTAGCAGTAGTGACAACCGGGGAGCCAGTAATACGCGAAACCGATCTGCCTGGTGCAATTCTGACTCGTGTGGCTGCTAGTCATCTACGCGTTGGTACCTTTCAATATGTTGTAAAATGGGGCACACCCGAGGAACTCCGAATCCTAGCTGACTATACAATTAAGCGTCATTTCCCAGACATTGAAGCCGCAGAGGACCGATACCTTTCGCTACTGCAGGAAGTGATCAAGCGTCAGGCTGAGCTTATTGCCAAATGGCAACTCGTTGGCTTTATTCATGGGGTGATGAACACTGACAACATGACCATTAGCGGAGAAACCATCGATTATGGTCCTTGTGCCTTCATGGATGCTTATGATCCGGCTACGGTATTCAGTTCCATTGACATTCAAGGCCGCTATGCTTATGGCAATCAGCCGTTTATTGCCGGGTGGAATCTTGCGCGATTTGCAGAAACGCTATTGCCGCTTTTGCATGATAATCAGGAGCAGGCTGTCAAACTGGCTCAAGATGAGATTTCAGGTTTTACTGAGTTGTATCACTCTAATTGGTTCGTGGGAATGAGAGCAAAACTGGGGATATTTAACGAAGAGGTACAGGATGAAACTCTTATTAATGACCTCCTTAATATGATGGAGAAGTATCGTGCGGACTACACCAATACCTTTCGCGCATTTACTTTTGATAGACATGAGGATACGGTCCTATTTGGGACCCCAGAATTTGCTCAGTGGCATAAGCTCTGGCAGGCAAGGCTTGGTAGACAGCAGGAATCGAAAGCTTCCTCGAATCAGTTGATGCGGAACAGCAATCCTGCGCTCATCCCACGGAACCACCGGGTAGAAGCAGCGCTTGAAGCCGCAGTGGAACATGGAGACTACAGCGTGATGGATCGGCTTTTGGATGTTCTTTCGGACCCTTACGCTCACACCGCCGAACAGGCAGAATACTCCACATTGCCTGCGTCAACAATCCCTTACCGAACCTTTTGCGGTACCTGATTTTAAGCATTAGAGAAAATAGGAGCATTCCGCTTTTCTCAATAAGGTTGACGCTTTATCATGTTTTACAATTAGTATTTTGTTAAAAATGAAGGCTATTTTCTAAATGATTGTTGTTTTTAAATAGGTTTTGTATGAAGTTGATTGGAGCGGAAGGTGCGAGACTCCTGCGGGAGTAGCGGGACAGGTGAGACCCCGCAGGCACAGGGTGCCGAGGATGCTCATCGCCCGCCCCGCGGAAAGCGAGCATCCTGGAGCGGAAATCAACTAGACCTCTTTTTTGTAAAATAGCAACAAAGTTTACGAAAACAGCAAATTGAAAATATGTAAAAACAGACTAACTAGCTGAAAGGAAGAGAAGAAGATGATTAATAAAATTGGACAAATTATGTTGTATGTCAATAACCAAGATGAGTCATTGAAATTTTGGACAGAAAAAGCGGGATTTATCGTAGTGTCTGAACAAGATAATGGCCAAGGATTAAGATGGGTCGAAATTGCCCCAACAAAGGATGCAGAAACGAGTATCATTCTCCACAATAAGGAACTTATTGCTAAAATGCAGCCGGAATTAAATCTTGGCACTCCATCGTTAATGTTTTTCACGGAAAAACTCGATCAATTATATAAAGACCTTTCCGATAAAAATGTTACAGTTGGGGATATTATGACGATGCCTTTTGGCAGAGTATTTAATTTTGCGGATACTGAAGGAAATTATTTTGCAGTCATGGAGAAAGGTGAAGCACAGTAAAGGAATGGATGTTAAGGGGAAACTGGAGAACTGAAATCAGATAACCTAACTAAATATTTTTAATATAGAAACATCTTTTGGCTTGAAGGTTGCTAGAGAATTTGTTAAGATGAAACAAATGAAAAAGGCTATGTGTAACTGGCGAAAACGGATAACCGTGGGGGAGCACATAGTGTCGAATAGTCGTTCGCCTGGGCTGAGGTAAGGGGATTTTCCTCTTACCTCTTTATGTTTATTAGGGGGAGATGGTTCCGAATAAGAGGTTGATATATCTTTACATTAGTATAGAAAAAAATGATTTATGGCCATTTTCCGCTTTAAAAAACTAGGCTGTTTTCGTAAAGTTTGTTGCTATTATAACGTGATTTTTATCAAATAAATCTGAGTTGATTGGAGCGGAGGGCACTTGACTCCTGCGGGACTAGAGGGAAGCGGGAGACCCCGCAGGCTGTAACGCCGAGGAGGCTCCCGTCCCTCCCCGCGGAAAGCAAGTGCCTGCAGCGGAAATCAACGGGCAACCTTTGTAGGCTAAAACAACCAAAAACTAAATAATTAGAAGGCTATGATTGTTATGGATCACACTATAACAGGAGCAGCTTCTGGAGAGATTGCAGGATAACTGCAACGCCGAAGGGTTCAAAATCTCAGGCAAAAGGACAGAAGAGTAACAAATACCTATTTGTTATTTTTTGTCGTTTGAAGAGATTGGAGAACACCAGTCTCTTTTTTTATTTCCATATTGTCTAAGATTAATAGAAAACGAATAAAAGAAATTCTAAAACCATCATATATAAAGAGGAGACAACACTATGAGCACATTAACTTTAGAGAAAGTGAAAACAATAAAAACATTAAATAGTATTGCTGAAAGCGGGTTAAATGTATTTAATAACGATCATTATACGATCGACAATGACAGTGAAAATCCTGATGCCATTATTGTTCGCAGTTTTAACATGCATTCAATTGAGTTCAACAATCAGTTAAAGGCAATTGCACGAGCAGGGGCAGGTGTCAATAATATTCCTGTCGACAAATGTACAGAGCAAGGAATTGTTGTTTTTAATACTCCTGGAGCTAATGCCAATGCGGTTAAAGAAATTGTACTAACCTCATTAATGGCCTCATCCCGTAATCTTTTTGCCGGTGTGAGCTGGGTTAAAACATTAGCGGGTGAAGGAGAACAAATTTCAAAGCTTGTAGAAGCAGGGAAGAAGCAATTTGTTGGTAAAGAAATTAAGGGGAAAACACTAGGTGTGATCGGTCTAGGTGCGATCGGTGCGCTTGTTGCGAATGATGCGCTCGATTTAGACATGGATGTAATCGGCTTTGACCCGTTCATCTCTGTCGATACGGCTTGGAACTTGTCCCGTAATGTACAGCGCGCGATGACGATTGAACAGTTGTTTGCCAACTCTGATTATATTACCGTACATGTTCCACTTACAGAAGACACAAGAGGGATGTTTAATGAAGCAACCTTTAGCATCATGAAGCATGACGTTCATATTTTGAACTTCTCTCGCGGTGAGCTTGTGAATGAAAAGGACATGGCGGCAGCACTCGAAAGCGGAAGAGTTGGTAAATATATTACAGACTTCCCGAATGAAAATGTGTTAAAAATGAAAAACGCTGTTCCAATCCCTCATCTTGGTGCGTCTACGAATGAATCGGAGGAGAACTGCGCCATCATGGCGGCTCGCCAGCTGAAGGAATTTCTCGAAAAAGGAAATATCAAAAACTCAGTCAATTTTCCAAACGCTTCTCTCCCTTATACAGGAAAGCGCCGTTTGACAGTTTTCCACCAAAACGTTCCAAACATGGTTGGCAAGATTACATCTGCTGTATCAAATTATCACTTGAACATTGCTGACATGGTGAACAGAAGCCGAGGGGATTATGCCTATACGATTATTGACATTGATAATAAAGTAAACGGCGATATCATTCCAGGTTTAGAGGAAAAAATCAGCCAGACCGAGGGCGTTGTTTCAGTCCGGATTATTTAAACATAGTGACTTTGCTGCTCATATATATAATCGTTAATAAAAGGGGTATGGAGACTCGTACCAGAAGTAACTGCAAAATTCCCCGAAACTAGATGTTAGAGAGGTCCTTTATCAATTTATCATCGATAGAGGGCCTGTTTTAACTTTTTTATTTTATCCCCTATAAATCGGTATCTTGTTTCTCCACATGGGAATTCTTTGTTCTGATGGTAGGATTAGGGCAAAGATAAAGATATTCATCCAATGTTTACAAATTTGTTTACAAGTTTACGAAACGTAAACGTTTGTGTGCATATATGTTTACTTGTATACGAATGCGTCCACATCCTTTGGAAGCAAGATTGTACGCGTTTGTTATCGAAGTTTACGAAAATGTGTACAAAAAGCAATCAGTTTACAAGATGTTTACAGGTTTACGATTATATTTCTTTTCAGTGGTAATCATTGAAGAATTTATTATATCCCTTTAACCTTAAATAAGAGAGGCTTGTTAATACATAACTTCTTATAAAAATAAATCTATTAAATGAAAAGGGATGATCTTTTGTCTAAAACGAGAATTGCAGCTGTGGATGTTGGAAATGACTCGATTAAGGCTATTTTTGGGGAATTAGAATACGAATTAAATATTCCTAACATTGTCGCAAGAGACACGGAAGACCGTCCAGTCATTGGGATTGAAGAATTAAATAATAAAAATCCTTTAGATGGTATTCATATAAAGGTGCACTCCCCTGCTTTGAAAGAGAATAATGCCATATACCGTATCAGTCATTTAGCAACTAAAAGTAATAATGCTACCGAATTAGACCCTGGAAGCAGTAAATCAGAAGAAGACCAAACATTGGTGATGCTGTTTGCAACCTTGGCGTTAGATGCCGTTAGAGCGGAGAATGCAAATGTTTTTCCTCGCTCGAAAAATGTCATTGATGCCAACTATACATTAGGAACCGGCCTCCCCCTTCGTGAGGTGAAAGAAGGAAAAGATGTGGGGTACCGCTCGAAATTGGTTGGGTCTGTCCATCAAGTAGAATTTCTCGTCACACCTAAATACCAAGGTTTGAAAGTAAATATTAAATTTAATGAAGTAAAGGTCTATCCTGAAGGATTTGCCGCTTATATTAATCTTGTCATGGATAATAATTTAAAAATCATTAATAAAGATTTAATTGATAAGAGAATCCTTATTCAAGATATCGGGGGCCTTTCGACAGATATCGCAGTTATTAAGAATCGAAATGTCGATGATGATAAGGCGCAAGGATTTAACCTCGGTGTATCAGAATCACTTGAGGCCGTTAGAGAAGAAATTAGAACAAAACATGGGGTAGAATTAGACAGCCGCCGCGATGTGGTCGAGATTATTACGAGGAAAAATGATCGGAATCATATTATGGTGAAAGGAAGCCGGACGAGTGTTCATGATATTACTGATCGGATTCTTCTAGAATTAGCCAAAAAGCAATACCGCCTATTGCGCAATGTGTGGCAGAAAAACTCACAAACTGAAATTTGCTATTTTGTCGGTGGAGGGTCTAACGTATTAAAAGAATATATTAAAGCATTAAATAATAGTTTGGACGGATATAATATAGAATTTTTTGAGGATGAAAAAGAGAGTATTTGGATGATGGCAAATGCCTACTATAAGCTAATCACTGACTTTGTGAGGAAAACAGAGAAGCAAAAGGCAGTTCAAGAGCCGGTAAAGAACTGATTTAAGGTGATTATATGAAAAAATCCGCTTCGAGTGAGATTAAGAGGGGCCAAGCGATTTCTTTCCGTGTCCCATCTAATACACCTGACCATTTACTAAAGCATTTGCAAAAGTTAAAGGAAACTGAAAGAAGGAATTTTTCAAGCAAAATGGCCGAGTTTGTGTTGCAAGGAGTGGGAAATGCCTATTCAAGGGAAAGAGAGACAATCACGATTCCCCTGCCAAAAAAATTAAGCAAATCCCAACGAGATTGGTTGAAGCATGAACACTCAGAGGCATTACTGGGAAGTATTATTTATCATTTGTTATCTGATCCGGTTCGGTCTACTTCATTACTTGCTTCAATGAATAGTGGCTCATTGGATATAAATCAGGCATTGTATCTGCAAGAAGAGGAAGCGATGAGTGAAAGTAAGATTGAAATTTCAAAGAGTGATAGCTTTATAGTAGAGACGGCAGTTTCATCCGATGTTGATTTTTCAGATGATGACTTAAGTGCTTTTAATTGGGAAACCGCAAAACAAAACCAGCCGCAGCCTGAGGAAGAAAAGAATATTGAAATAGAAAATAACTTTGATGATCTTCTGGGGGATTTTCTTGCCAGTATGAATAAATAAGAATATATAAAAAGGGCTGACCTAAATAATGGTCAGCCTTTTGTGCGGTGCCTGTCACCTTTTATTTCGTAAAGTTATCAAAATAACCTTGGATAAAGACAATCGGTGTGCCTTTATCTCCGCTTCCAGAGGTTAAATCGGATAGCGAACCGATAAGGTCAGTCAGTTTTCTTGGTGTAGTCCCTTGTGCTTCCATTGATCCGACAAGATCAGATTCTTTATTGCTAATAAATTGAGATATCGCTTGTTTAAGTTCTTCCCCTTTTAAATTAGCAAAGTTATTATCAGCAAGATATTTTAACTTTATTTCATTAGGTGTACCTTCAAGTCCTGATGTGTAAGCCGGGGACACTACTGGATCTGCAAGCTCCCAAATCTTACCTACTGGATCTTTGAATGCCCCATCACCATAAACCATGACTTCGACATTTTTGCCCGTCTTTTCTTTAAGTATTTGCTGGATTTTATCAACGATAGGCTGGCAATTACGCGGAAAAAGTTTAATCCCATCTTCAGTTGATTTATTTGCTCCTAGCAGCCCATAAGCTTCGTTACAGCCACTGCCATCAATAGACTCTGATAAGATGTTATCTAGGCTATAAATTTTATCTCCGCCATTGGCTTTTAAAATTCTCTTCGTTCTGAATCTCGTATGTATATCACAAGTAAGAACATTTTTAGTGTAATCTAAAATTGTCTTTGGATTATTTGAAAAAATAACTTCACATTCAACACCGTATTCTTCAACTAACGATTTATAATAATCAATATAATCAACACCGGTAAAAGTATGTTTATTATAGCCAAAATGATCACGGAATTGTTTTTCTGATAAAATATCTGTCCAAGGATTAACTCCCTTTTCATCAAGCATATCCATATCGACTAAATGATTCCCAACTTCATCGGATGGATAGCTAAGCATTAATACAATCCTTTTGGCTCCTTTTGCAATCCCGCGAAGACAGATGGAAAAGCGATTACGACTTAAAATAGGGAATATGACGCCAATCGTATCTTCACCAAACTTGGAACGAATATCCTTAGCGATATGATCAACTGTCGCATAATTACCTTGAGCTCGAGCAACGATTGATTCTGTTATAGTAACGATATCTTTATCATTAATTTTAAAGCCTTCAACTTCTGAAGCTTTTAACACACTATCTACAACAATCTCTTCTATATTGTCCCCTTGATTGATGATCGGGCAGCGAAGACCTCTGGCAACTGTTCCAACTACTCTTTCCAATACGATCGCTCCTTATTAACCGAATGAATTTCATTAAGCATCTTTTTGATTGAAAAACGAACGTTTTTTTTTAATAGTATATAATGTTCGTTTTATACAGAATGATGTTATATATTTGATTAACTTTATTCGTTTTTCGGTTAGGTTTAATACATAATGAAATAAACTCAACTAATAAAGTTATTTTATTATGTCCTTACTTGTAATATACACGATTTTAGTGATATAAGTAAAATGACAATATTGAATGGTAGGTATAAGAGGTGCTTATATGATAGGCAAATTAGATTTATATAAAGTATTTTGTCAGGTAGGAAAAAGTGAAAGTTTCTCTAAGGCAGCAAAAGACCTTTACATGACACAACCAGCTGTTAGCCAAGCGATCATGCAATTAGAAAATGAATTAGATATACGCCTTTTTAATCGAACACCTAAAGGGGTAACTTTAACAAATGAGGGCAGCCTTTTATTTGAATATGTTCATTCGGCCATTAATTTAATTCAGGCCGGGGAGGAAAAGATTCTAGAGTTTAAGAATTTAACGACAGGGGAATTAAAGATCGGTGTGGGTGATACGATTTCTAGACATTTTTTACTTCCTTATTTAGAAGCTTTTCATAATAAATATCCGAATATTAAGTTTAAAATTGTTAATGGTACCACGTTGGAGATCTGTTCGATCCTGAAATCGGGAGGGGTTGATATTGCCATTTGCAATTTTCCTATTGATGACCCCACATTAGAACTAATCCCATGTATTGATATCCATGATATTTTTGTTTGCGGGGAGAAATATAAGGATCTTTTATCCAAACCAATGAGCCTTGATGAAGTAGTAAAACTGCCATTAATCCTACTTGAGCCGAAATCAAATTCCAGAAAATTTGTAGAAGATTATCTGATCTCTAATGGGATAAAGATTTCGCCGGAATTTGAATTAGGCTCCCATGAATTATTATTGGAGTTTGCCAAAATGAATTTAGGAATTGCATGTGTGATTAAAGAGTTTTCCCAAGAGGATATAAAAAATGAATTATTGTATGAAGTACAAATAATTGAAGAAATACCAATGAGAAATATAGGGGTATGTTTTTTGAAAAGTGTTCCTCTATCACCAGCTTCAACAAAATTTGTTGAGATCATCGAACATAAACAGATATAAACGATTGAACCGTTAATAAATTACTTCTAAAAAAGTTTTTTTATCGTAAATGATATGTATTACGGAATTCAATGGAATATATATATAGGTAGTAATACATATAGGCTCATTGACAGATAGAGTACATTCTTGTAAAATATATGATAATCGAATAAAAGGCCTCACTTTTTACTAGTGAGGTAGAGGCGCGGTATTTATTAGTCCTTAGAGGAGTTTGAGAATCGATGATTTTAAGGAGAAGGAAATGCTGCCGAAGTTTGTAATATTTCTCTGTATTACTTGCTGGGTCTGTAGTTAAGAGCTGCAGGACTGTCTCAATAAACGTACCAGTTTATTGAGGAGTACTATCTCATTTTGGTAAAGAAGAGGATTTAGGGCAACTTTACATATTGCGACCTGAGTTCATCTCAGGTTTTTTTTGTACAGGTTGTCCTTTTTGAGTTTTCAAAAACATAAACTTATATAAAAGGAGAGGAAAATGATGAGGAAAAAAACATCTATATTCATAACGATGTTCCTTTCGGTCATTTTGCTGTTAGCAGGATGCGGAACGAAGGAATCCGGAAGTTCAGCGACGCCGGGAACATCTGAAAAGAAAGAAACATTTAAGATCGGTTTGGAAGCCGGTTATGCACCATTCAACTGGACTCAATTAGATGATTCCAACGGTGCAGTTAAGCTTGATGGCAATGCCGAATACGCGGGTGGTTATGATGTTGAAATTGCCAAAAGAATTGCAGCAGACTTAGGGAAAGAATTAGTCATTGTGAAAACGGAATGGGATGGCCTTGTACCAGCCTTAGTATCAGGCAAAATTGATGCAATCATCGCAGGAATGTCACCGACAGAAGAGCGGAAGAAGACGATCGATTTCTCAGAAAACTACTACACATCCCAATTTGTCATGGTTGTCAAAAAGGGTGGGGCTTATGAAAATGCTACTTCAATCCAAGACTTTAAGGGTGCGAAAATAACCGGTCAATTAAACACATCTCACTATATGGTAATCGACCAAATTGAAGGCGTTATTCAACAGCCAGCAATGGATAACTTCGCTGCAATGCGTGTTGCCCTGGAATCGGGTGTGATCGATGGTTATGTGTCAGAGCGTCCGGAAGGGATTAGTACATCTGCCTCCAATGATAAATTTGTCATGATTGAATTTAAAGATGGATTTGTTGCAGATGAAGAAGATACGGCTGTTGCAGTCGGACTTAAAAAAGGCAGTGAACTAACAGAGCAAATCAATAAAACATTAGCTTCTATTTCTGAAGAAGAACGTCAGACGATTATGGATAACGCAATTAAAACTCAACCAGCTGCAGAATAATGATTAAGTCGGACCGGCTGTTTTCGCAGCCGGTTTTTGTTGCCGAAATAACTAAGCACAAGCAGTCTTTCTCTTTAAGGGCAAACGGGGATCAACTTCGTCTACCAAGAAGACTATGAATCTCCTATCTGCATCTCCCTGAAGATAGGCGGCTTGTGCTTTTCTCATTAAAGGAGGGAAAGTATGAGCTTAGAATGGATTATCTCAATCCTAGTCAATAACTGGCCAATGTTTCTTCGCGGAGCGGGAATGACACTTCTTATCTCTATTATCGCAACGATTATTGGTGCAATCATTGGCTTATTAGCGGGGGTTATTCGAACGATTCCCGTTCCTGAACGAAGAGGGAAACGAGTATTTCTGAAAACAGTAAATGCCATTCTAACGATGTATATCGAGTTTTTCCGTGGAACGCCAATGATTGTGCAAGCGATGGTTATCTATTATGGTTCTGCTTTAGCTTTTGGTTTAGACATGGACCGAACATTCGCTGCAATCTTGATCGTCTCCATAAATACAGGAGCCTACATGGCAGAAATTGTTCGCGGTGGCGTGATTTCGATCGAAAAGGGGCAATTTGAAGCAGCTCAAGCGATCGGGATGAATCATATTCAAATGATGTTTAATGTTGTATTGCCTCAAGTAATCCGAAATATTTTACCTGCAACCGGCAATCAATTTATTATTAATATTAAAGATACGTCCGTTCTGAATGTCATTAGTGTAACGGAGTTATATTTTCAAACTAAATCCGTCGCGGGAATGAACTTCAGATATTTTGAACCGTTCTTTATTGCATGTATTTTATACTTCGTAATGACTTTCTCTGTTACATTAATTCTCCGTTATTTTGAAAGAAAATTAGACGGTCCGGATAATTATAGTATGATTGGCCACCATTCGCCAACACCGCCAAATGGCAATCCAAATCAATAAAGGAAGGAGGAGCAAATTTGGAAAAGGTAATTGATATTCAACATTTAAGCAAATCCTTTGGAACTCATGAAGTATTAAGAGACATTGATTTTTCCGTTAATAAAGGAGAAGTTGTTTGCATCATTGGTTCCTCTGGATCCGGAAAATCCACCCTTCTTCGTTGTATTAATCTGTTAGAAAAACCAAGTGGCGGCCAAATTATCTATCACGGAGAAAATATTCTAGATGATAAACATGATATCCCCGCTTACCGCACAAAGTTAGGGATGGTTTTCCAGTCATTTAACTTATTTAATAACCACAATGTGATAAATAATTGTGTTGTTGGTCAAGTTAAAGTGTTAAAACGTTCCAAAGAAGAAGCTGAAAAAACTGCGTTGAAATATTTGAAAGTCGTTGGAATGGATCAATATGTTAACGCAAAGCCAAAGCAATTATCGGGTGGTCAAAAACAGCGTGTAGCCATTGCTAGAGCCCTTTCGATGGAACCAGATGTCATGTTGTTTGATGAACCAACATCTGCTCTTGACCCTGAAATGGTAGGAGAAGTTCTAAAAGTAATGAAGGAACTGGCTGAAACAGGACTTACTATGTTAATCGTTACGCATGAAATGGAATTCGCGAAGGAAGTTTCTGACCGTGTCGTATTTATGGACAAGGGCGTTATTGCAGAAGAAGGAAGTCCAGAGCAAATTTTCAATCATCCAACCCAAGAACGAACGCGGGAATTCTTGAAACGAACTTTAAAATAGATTTAACTGTCCAAATGTTTCCGCGTATGGTTGGTTGTGGTTCAAACTGATCTCGGGAAAAGAAATTTGTGCTGCTACGCTGCGAATAAATATATTCAAATAATATAATAAGAAAATCTTACGTAAATTTCTATTTGACGTTTTACTAGGTGTTCTATATCATATGGTGAAGAGATACCCGTACTTGAACGGGAGAGGTTCATAGCTGATACCCTCTATAAAAAACTATGGATTCATGACAATATGCCATGTCCATACCGGACGTGGCTTTTTTGTTTGATCTTTTTAGTTTGCCATAGATTGGTCGGAGGAAGCTCTCTTGAAAAAAGTGTTGGGGTATATTTTACAAGGGGGTTTTACGATGTCTGGCAGAAGCCATGAAGAAGGTTTAAAGGATTTGACATTATTAGGTAATCAACATACAAAGTATTCATTTGATTATGCACCCGAGGTATTAGAGGCGGTAGATAATCTTCATTCGAATCGTGATTATTTCGTGAAATTTAATTGTCCGGAGTTTACTAGTTTATGCCCGCTGACACATCAGCCTGATTTTGCAACGATGTACATCTCCTATGTTCCGGATAAAAAAATTGTCGAGAGCAAATCACTAAAACTATATCTTTTCAGTTTTCGGAATCATGGTGATTTCCATGAAGATTGCGTCAATATCATCATGAACGATTTAATTAAATTATTGGATCCTAGGTATATAGAAGTTTGGGGCAAATTCACACCACGCGGGGGTATTTCCATCGATCCATGGTGCAACTATGGGAAACCTGGGACCAAGTACGAAGAGATGGCCCATTTTCGTTTAATGAATCATGACCTTTATCCTGAGAAAGTGGATAATCGATAAGGGACAGTATTTCATACCGAAAATAAGTGTGAAATTTGGATTTACGGATAAAACAAAATTTTTGCGGATCTATTGATTTTTTACAGATAAGCATAAAACCGCTCCAAGTTTTCATGGAGCGGTTTGTTTTTTACAAGTAAATAGGCTTTATTTTGATCGTTCTGCTAACCAGTCACCAATTGCAGGAAAAGTTAGTTTGACTGCTTTTGGCCCAAATGTAACAGATACATGACCTGTTGGCATACATACGTATTTTTTATCCACGCTAGAGATTTTTTCCATTAATGCCTCGACTTGATGAGGCATTGCAATAACATCGCGTTCGCCGGAAATGTTAAGGACATTTGCATTAATCGCACTTAAGTCAACTTTACGTCCGCGCACGACAAGTTCCCCATTAATTAACTTGTTTTGCTGATAAAATTCACGTATCCATTGACGATAGGCTTCTCCAGGGAATGGAATCCCATCCGCCAGCCATTTTTGCATGAGTTTCCAGCTCTCGACAAACTTCGGATTTTCTGAACGGTCATATAAACTAATATAGGGACCGTGGAAATTCGAAAGCGGATCTAACATTTTATTGCCGAAATCGATCATTTCCGGCGGAACATTCCCTAATGTTTCAACCACTTTATCAACATCAAAGTAGCGGTCATCTAGGAAACAACCATATAAACCTGTATTTTCAAAATCAAAAGGACTAGTCATAAAGATTAAGTTTTTAATAGGCAGTTCCGGATGGAGAGAAGCGAAGATCGATGTCATCGTTCCTCCCATACAATAACCTAGGACAGATACATCACTTGCTTTTGATGTGCGAAGAACCTTTTTAACTGCTCGCGGAATATAATCTAAAATATAATCATCAAGTTTCATGTGGCGGTCTTCATAACAAGGTGTGCCCCAATCGAGCATATACACATCAAAGCCTTGATCAAGAAGATATTCCACAAGACTCGAGCCTTTTGTGATATCAAGGATATATGGCTTGTTTATTAAGGCATATACCATTAACAGGGGCGTTTTGTATTTTTTCGGCTTATCTGAAATATAACGATATAATACTGATTTGTTTTTCGTCCAGATCACTTCTTTGGGTGTTAACCCAACTTCAGGCTCCGGATCCGTTGTTAACACTTCCATTGTCCTTTTGAAACGGCGATACGAGCGTTTCGTTTCATCCGGCAGGCTATCTAGTATCTCTTCCATTTGTTTTTCTGCGATCATTTTTCATTCACACCTTTCTTGGAAAAGCAGTAATTTACATAAACAGCCCGCCGTTAATATTCAACTGTTGTCCAGTAATGTAGGCACCATCTTTACATAGGTAGAGAACGCCTTTTGCAATTTCTTCCGGATGGCCAAATCGTTTCTTAGGAACTTTTGCTTGGATTTGTTGGCGAATGTCTTCGGGGATTTCTGTAACCATGCTCGTTTCAATAAATCCTGGACAAATCGCATTTACAGTCACACTTGTTCTTGCTAATTCAAGAGCGAGGGACTTTGTAAATCCAATCATCCCTGCTTTGGCAGCAGCATAGTTCGTTTGACCGAATGCTCCTGTTTGGCCAATGATCGATGAAATGTTAATAATTCTTCCAGCGTCGGATTGTGAGATATAATTTAATGCTGGTGATACCGTGTTATACACGCTATTTAAATTGACATCTATCACTTTTCTCCAATCATCTTCTGAAAGCTTCTTAAATGAACGGTCTCTTGTAATTCCAGCATTATTAACTAAAATATCTAACTGGCCATATGTATCAATCGCTGCATTTACTAATTTAGCAGCTTCTTCCGCAATGGAAACATCTGCCTGTACAGCCAATGCTGTTCCTCCGTTTTCATTAATAGAAGAAACAAGCTTCTCAGCTGCTTGACTGCTGCTATTATAATTTAATACGACCTTTACGCCATTTTGGGCTAATTCCTTTGAAATCGCAGCTCCTATTCCTACCGCCCCGCCTGTAACGATTGCAATCTTGCCATGTAAATTTGCCATATGTCTCTCACTCCTAGGATATTTTAATATATTTATTTATTACTATTTTCCTTTGTGTTGTTACTTTTGTTATTACTCTTTTGATTTTCTTTCAAGAATTGAAGGGCTTCATCAAGTTTACTTCCAATCTCTTTTACTTCTTTCTTCAAAAGAGCCATCTCTTTCTTAACAGCTGAGGATGATTGTTGATTTTCAAGGTTTTCTTCCAACTTTTCTTCTAAATCGTCAACCTTTGTGTCTAAGTTCACAATTAAAGACGACAAATTTGACAAATCTTCACGGGAAGGCAGGTTCATTTGTTCTAAGTACTGCTTAGAGGACTTATCAGTCATCTGCTTAAATAACAAATTCCCTTCCAAAACCTTTCCCATCCACTCGGAAAATTCCTCTGTTTTGATTTGTTCTCCCATTGCTTCTCTCCAATAGTTCTCAACGTTCTTATAGTGATCTTGCCAAATGGAAAATGGGTCAAATGTTTTTTGATTAGACAATGTTCGAGCCCCCTCTTTTAATTATTCTTTTCATATAACAGTGTAGCGATGATTTTAGCAGGAAACAATTCAAACCTTTCTAATAATTTCGACAAAACATGTGCGAAAACTGACGAAAGATGGTAAATGTCGAAGGAGTGAATTTTTTTGAGTTTGACAAATTTTTCTTATAGGTGTAAATTACACATATAAGAAAAAAGTATTTAGGTGATGTTTATTATGACAGACAAAAATGAAACACAAAAAAAGAATATGGAAAAAAGTATTGGGGGCTCTCCAAAAAACTTTATGATTCCGTTTTTATTATTAAGTTTGCGGGGGGGATTTAGTCTGCATGGGTATAAACTGATTCAACAGTTAACCCAATTTGGCTTTTCTTCCATAGATCAGGGGAATGTTTATCGTGTTCTTAGACAGTTGGAAAAGGACGATCTCGTCAAATCAGAATGGGATACATCCAGTGGTGGCCCAGCAAAGCGAATCTATTCATTAACAAATGCTGGCGAGCAATATTTAGATTTATGGGCCGGCTCACTTGAACAATATCAAACAATGTTGGACAGCTTTTTCAATCTGTATTCCAACATGTTTATGCCCCCGTTTTCAAAGGGTAAGGACGATCCTGACGAAAAGTGATCCTGCAGAATATTCTGCAGCCACATAAATTATTTTTTTAAAAATGGCTGTTTTCGTAAAGTTTGTTGCTTTTAAATAATCTGAGTTGATTGGAGCGGAGGGCACTTGACTCCTGCGGGAATAGAGTGAGCGGGAGACCCCACAGGCGGTAACGCCGAGGAGGCTCCCGTCACTCCCCGCGGAAAGCAAGTGCCCGTAGCGGAAATCAACGGGCAAACTTTGAAGGCTAAAATAACAATATATGCGAAAGCAGCCCTAAAAATTAAAGGAGGCGTAATGATGTTTACAAATTCGGTGGAGCAGTCGAAAAAGCTACTTGATACTATGTGGGGAAATTGGGAAAATGGCGTTCAGAAGATATATGAATCTCAACAAGAGTTCGGAAAAATTTCGGTAGAAGCAATTAAAAAACAACAAGAGATGTTTACGACACTGACTTCCAATCTTAAACAAGTGGAAGAAGAAATGAAAACCTCGTTAAATAAAGTCACTCAGTCATTTAAAGAAAATAATAAGTATCTCAATAACGAAGAGGCTGCAAGCTTGCTTGAGAGTTGGAATGAGAAAATGGCTGATATCATCAATCGAATTCAGCAATTATCTGCTACTCCTAGCAAAGCAATGCTGACGATGGTTGAACAATCGCATGAAAGAATGTATGAATCAGTGAAAAAGGCTGTAGAAGAGCAAAATAAAATACAAACAGAATCAAAAGAAGTGATTGAAAAGTTTATGTCGCAGATCAAAGAGTCCCAAAGTAAATGGGTTGATGTGATAGAAGGCCAAACAACTCAAACACTTGAGAAGCTTCAGCCGAAATGAAAGAACCTGTTGGGATTAGGAGGAATGAAATCCCAGCATTCAAAATTAATTGAAAGATCAAGAAATATAATGGATCGGCCTTTTGCAGAAATTGCAATTGGGGATACGGCCACTTTTACGAGGAAAGTGACAAATCAAGACATTCTCGATTTTGCTACACTTACAGAAGATGTAAACCCTATCCATATAGATGAGGATTTCGCGGCGGGTACAATGTTTAAGGGGAGAATTGCTCACGGAATATTAACAGTTGGCTTTATTTCTGCTCTAATTGGCACCATTTTACCCGGAAAGAACGTCATTTATTTATCGCAAAATTGCAAGTTCACTGCACCAGTTCGAATCGGGGATACGATAAAAATAGTCGGAGAAATTATCGATAAACGCCCTAGGAAAAACATTCTGACCTTACAAACCAATGCCTATAATCAAAAAGACGAAATAGTGCTTGAAGGCAGTGCCGTAGTCATGAAGAAGGAGCAGTCTTAGACTGCTCCTTCTTCTATTATTCTATAGTTCTTTTATATTCATGCAGCAACAGGCTAATTTCATAAACGCGATGACCAAGTGATTCAACTTTTTCCTTTTCAAAATGATGATCAAGCAATAACCCAATCTCATACATTGAATTTTCTACTTTATACATAACTATTCCCCTTTTTTTTCATAGTTTGTAAGTTGTAATTACCATTATTTTCTCCAGATTACTTAATTAATATACCTTGTTGGTTTATTTAGGTTAAAAAAAGGATTACTTTTTTAGAGCTTTTAATGAATCCATCCATTCAGAATCGAAAATAATATAATTAATGTTATACTTGGTGAATAGATTGGGTATCTAAAGGAGTTTAATATACATGAAGTACATGAAATCGCAAATGAAACAGCTGATCAATGACAATAAAGAATTGCAAAAGCGCTTAAAAGAGTTGATGGCTGAACACGATCTTGAGAAAAACTTTGCTCTTAAGGCTTTGTACCATTCAGAAGTTGCTGAGGGCGGAAAGTATCAGTTAGCATACCAAGCACTTGACTTGCCCAAAGGGTAAGTCTCTTTTTATTAATTCGAACATTTATTAGCGGAATCATAGTGGAAAAAGGAATTTAAAGAATAATGTTAACGAAGCGTCTTATAATAGAAGAAATTAGCGTATAATGGTAGCTTGTTTAATGTAGTGTAATCTTTACAGAAATGATAAGGTAAATAATCCAAAATAAAAGAGGCTTAGTTATGGGTAAAAGAAGCTTTAATGATTATCAATTAAGTGATGAAATCACAAACGCGCTGAAAAGCTTAGAATATGAAAATCCAACAGAGGTACAGAGTAAGGTCATTCCTCTTGTGTTAGAGAAGATTGATCTTGTTGTGAAATCGCAAACAGGAAGTGGGAAGACAGCCTCATTTGGGATCCCTATTTGTGATTTGATCGATTGGAAGGAAAACAAACCTCAGGCATTAATTTTGACACCAACGAGAGAGCTTGCAGTTCAGGTGAAAGAGGATATCACAAACATAGGCAGATTTAAACGAATTAAAGCAGCGGCCGTTTACGGAAGGCAACCTTTTGCTATACAAAAAACAGAATTAAAGCAAAAGACACATGTAGTCGTCGGAACTCCGGGTCGGGTACTGGATCATATTGAAAGAGGGTCGCTTGCCTTAGAGCGGATTAGCTATCTTGTTATTGATGAAGCGGATGAAATGTTAAACATGGGATTTATCGAACAAGTAGAAGCAATCATAACAAAGTTACCTCGAAATCGTGTGACGATGTTATTTTCGGCTACAATACCTGAAGAAGTCAAAAACTTATCACTTAACTATATGAAAACACCTATCGACATTGAGATTCAAGCGACTGGACTTACGACTGATAAAATTGACCATTCTCTTTTTGAAGTGGATGAAGATCATAAATTTTCGATGCTTCAAGATGTAACGATTGTCGAAAATCCAGATAGCTGCATTATTTTTTGTCGAACAAAAGACCGAGTCGATAATGTATGTGATCAGTTAACTGATTTAGGTTACAGCTGTGATAAAATTCATGGAGGCATGGTACAAGAGGATCGCCTTGATGTGATGGATGATTTTCGAAGGGGAGAATTCCGCTATTTAATTGCGACAGATGTAGCAGCTAGAGGAATTGATATTGAGAATATTACACATGTCATCAACTATGACCTTCCATTAGAGAAAGAAAGCTATGTCCATCGTACGGGAAGAACGGGACGGGCGGGTCAAAAGGGGAAAGCCATTACGTTTGTTACTTCATTCGAAGATCGATTTTTAAGTGAAATTGAAGAATATATTGGTTTTAAGATTCCGATCATGACCACACCTTCAAAAGAGGAAGTCTCAAATAAGAAAGCTGCCTTTGAAGCAAAAATGAATGTTGAACCAATAATTAAAAAAGTAAAAAATGAAAAACTAAACAAACAAATTATGAAGTTGTATTTTAATGGCGGTAAGAAAAAGAAGCTTAGGGCAGTAGATTTTGTTGGAACGATTGCTAAAATTGATGGTATCTTAGTAGAGGATATTGGCATCATCACAATCTTGGACGCCGTTTCTTATGTAGAAATCTTAAATGGTAAAGGTCCTATCGTGCTGAAAGCAATGAAGAATACAACAATAAAAGGTAAGTTGTTGAAAGTACATGAAGCTAAAAAGAAGTGAAGAGATCATTGAAAAGTTATAAGGAGGCGCAAAACGTATGAGCAACCAAGTAATTGTTTATTCCACTAAAGGCTGTACTGAATGCACGCTGGTCAAAGAAATGCTTACTAAGGAAGGAATTCCTTTTGAGGTCAGGGACGTGTTAAAGAATCCAGAATATCAGCCAGAGGTAGAAAAATTCGGATTTATGGGAGTGCCCGTAACCGTGGTAGCGGGTCAAGCGGTAAAAGGGTTTAATCCTGACGAACTAATGAATCTATTAGAAGTAACAAAGGATAGCTAACGAAGAAGAAGCCATGTTCAAAAAACATGGCTTCTTTTTTGTTCTATTTGAAAGAGATAAACCCAAATTACTATGAGCCATAAGAAAAAATTCGGCATTTCCAAATTAATACCATTTAGGTAAAAGGGCCCTTTTCTACCCATCATATTATTACATATACTAGCTATATAAAGGGAATATTTCCCTTTTTGGATGGGAGTTGAAAATTTTGTTAAAGCAATTTCGTTTAATTTTACTATTTGTATGCTGTTTAGCGATGTTTGGCTGCCAACAAAATGAAAAGACGAGTATTAAAAAGAAATCACAAAAAGTTGAGGAAACAACCGCAGATAAAAGTAAAGAAGAAAAAGAAAAAGCTACATATAGCCTGATTGGAGAAGAAATAGAAAAAGAGCCAGCAGGCGAATTGTTTCAAAAATATATAAACGATAAAGAGTTCGCTGATAATGATGAATATTCTAATGCAGCAGAAGAAGCAGTTAATGAATACATACAAAGTATAAAAAAGCTGGATACAAAAGAATGGGGCGCTGAAAAATGGGCGCAATCACTTGTCACAAATTTTCGTACGAATTACAGCAATACAATTCAGCCGATGAAGGATTTTGGAGTCATATACGATGAACTCAAGTTCCCAGACGGTAGACTGCTACAAGATGTCAGTGAGGAGGAGCTTAATAAAGGGCCTGGTAAAGTGAATGTTGCAGTATTACTTGATGCAAGTGGAAGTATGAAAGCAAATGTTTCCGGCGTTAATAAAATGGAACTGGCCAAAACAAGTTTGAAAAGCTTTTCCGAAAGTCTCCCTGACAACGTAAACATTTCACTATCTGTATTCGGACACAAGGGAACTGGTGCAGACAAAGATAAAAATTTATCATGCAGCAGTATAGAAACAGTCTATCCTTTGAAATCGTATCATAAAGAAGGCTTTACTGATGCAATGAATAAATTTAATGCGAGCGGCTGGACACCACTTGCGTCAGCCATTCAAAAGGCTGAAAAAGAATTACTGGAAGCAAGTGATAAACAAACAAAGACATTTATTTATGTGATCAGTGATGGGATTGAGACATGTGATGGTGATCCCGTACAGGCAGCGAAAGATGCGAAAGTTTCCATTACTGACCTCCAAATAAATATCATTGGTTTTGATGTTGATGACGAAGCTGATCGCCAATTGAAAGAAGTAGCAAATGCCGGTAGTGGAGAATACTCTTCTGTTAAAAACAAACAACAGTTGGATGACCAAATAACAAAATCATGGAAAGAAAGTATGAGTAAAACCACATGGCGTTTTTGGTTTGCAGGCAATCATAATAATATAAATTGGAGTTCTGTCGGGATGTCGAATCAACTAAGAGAGCATTTTAATAAGCATATCACTTCTCGAAACAGGGAGTTGGATCGAATGACTGCAGCCTTAAACAGTTTGTTGGAAGCCGATCTCATAGATCTAAACACAAAAATTACTATTTCTGATTTATTATATAAACGTTCAAAAGTTGTCAAAGAATATGCCGATAACATTCAAAAAGAAAAACATCATGAAATTTTTGACACAGCTGATCGATTGAGAGAAATTATTAATAATATGACGGAAGACCTTGATTTATAGGACTGAATAGAAGACATTCAATATGTCTCGAAACCACTGGAAAAAATCCAGTTAAAGAAAAAAGAAGTCGATTACCTACTGTGTGTAGATGATCGGCTTTTTTTGTTTAATGTATATCGATTTGCTTTGACTCTATTAACAGCACAGCTGTGCCACGGTGTTAAGCTAGAAATTGAGATGGAAAGTTGAGGGTTTAAAAATAACGTTATTTTATTCCCTAGTAGTTGTTGACTTCTCTAAAATATAATAGTAATATAGTAAATCTCACCGAGTAAATCTGGCAAAATAGAGTATGGCTCTGTTTTAAGAAGAACTTAGGTGGTTGACAAATAAAAATACATTTGATAAAATGTAATTCTGTCGTTGATACGGCAAAAGTTATTTCAAAAAAGTATTTGACATTAGTGAAGTGAGATGAGATAATGTAATCCTGTCTCGAAAATAGTTCTTTGAAAACTAAACAAAGCAGAAACGTCAACGTTTTAATTTTTAATTTGAGCTAATCTTACTCTTTATTGGAGAGTTTGATCCTGGCTCAGGACGAACGCTGGCGGC
>NZ_JAHNZZ010000004.1:274469-321964 GCF_019039215.1 Bacillus sp. FJAT-29790 | reverse complement strand
TTGCATGTATTAGGCACGCCGCCAGCGTTCGTCCTGAGCCAGGATCAAACTCTCCAATAAAGTAGTTTGACTTGCTCATAAAATGTCTTATTAAAAAGACTTAAAATAAACGTTGACGTTTCTGTTTTGTTTAGTTTTCAAAGAACTATTTTCTAAGACAGGATTATATCATACCATCTTGTCATTTGTATTGTCAAATATTTTTTTAAAAAACTAAATTTCTTTAATTTAGCGTTAAAAAGCTTCTTATCCAATACACACCTTAACTTCTACCGCAAAAAGATAATATCTTTTTTAACTAGCGGACTTCCTATATTACTATATTGATATAGTAAAGTCAACAACTATTAATATAAAATATTTATGTGATATCTAAATTTCTTTTATCACATATCCTTAGCGGGACTTACAATATTACTATCCGCATAAATAAAAGTCAACACATTTTAAAGAAAAAAAATCTCTATCCTAATACCAATTAGGAGAGCGCAACAAATAAATCAGTTTTGAGATAACAACCCTACTTCCCCAAACTCTTTTCGCATAGTTTGTTGTTTTTGGCTTTAAAAGTTTCCCGTTGATTTCCGCTGCGGGCACTTGCTTTCCGCTCCAATCAACTCAGATTTATATAAAATCACACTATTAAAGCAACAAAGTTTACGAAAACAGCCTTTCCAAATAAAAAAAGACTTAGTGCATTAAATAATTAGACCAGGGTCTTTTTAAATATGTATGTCTATTATCTATTTCTTGTTTTCGTTCAAAGTCTCTTTAAAGTAAATTTCACACACTTTCGATCTTATCTACATGGTTAATACCCAACGGACATTTCTAATTATCCTTTGTATAAGCCACACACGCCATCCAACCTAATTTGGATATTGATAGAAAGCGCTTATATATACAATCAATACTATAGTTCGAATTTAGACATATAAATAGATTATTTTAAACTACACAGCACCTGAGGTAAACACCACACTATGATCTTCAAGGTTTCAAGCCGGCATTTTTCAGATACTATGCGCTTAGCACATTAATTAAAAAATAATACCTTTGTTTTTCCTGCAATAGGGACTACTCACTGAAAATACAAACGTTTGGTAAAAAAGACTACTTAAACATCATAGTTATGGTATTATTTACCCGTATATATTAGGAGAATAATAGGGGGTTACCTAGTGTTTTTTAACAAGTTCAGGAAATCGATCGAAAAAGGAGCAGAAGTAAAAAGAAAAGGAGAATTAAACATAGACAGGGGCAGTGATGTTGAAAAGCAACTAAAAATGATAGGGCTTTCAGAAGAAGATCTTAGGCTAATTAATAATATTCAACCATTTGTTATTGAAAAAATTGATTATATCGTTGATCGGTTTTACAAGAACCTAGAAAACGAACCTTCATTACTTACGATTATTAATGATAACAGTTCCATTGATAGGTTAAAAAACACACTTAAACAACACATTTCTGAAATGTTTGAAGGGGTCATAAATGCAACTTATTTTGAAAAGAGAATTCGCATTGCTCATATTCATGTTAGAGTCGGTCTTCAAACAAAGTGGTATATGTGTGCATTTCAAGACTTGTTCCTTTCGCTTGTGAACATTATCGAAGAAAACTTAATCAATAAGGATGATTATTTTTCAACAATTAGATCTGTATCAAAAATTTTAAACCTAGAGCAACAACTAGTTCTTGAAGCATATGACTCTGAATCTGACAGATTAAAAAGAGAAATAGAAGAGCAAAAGGCATTGATAAGAGACCATGTGGCAAGTGCATCACAAAACCTTGCTGCAATCTCTGAAGAAACGAATGCTTCTTTTCAACAATTAAATGCTCAATCCAATGAAATTGTTTTCTTTGCAAATAAAGGGGCAGAGTTATCTACACTTGCAGAAGAACGTGCTCAAAAGGGCAAAGAACAACTACATAAACAGAACATTAATATGTCAAACATCCAAAATTCCGTTAACAACATATCAAGTGATGTACAAGTATTATTGGGAATCTCGAAACAAATGCAGGAAATCGTTAATATTGTAACTGGTATTGCTGATCAAACTAACTTGTTATCATTGAATGCAGCAATTGAAGCAGCAAGAGCCGGAGAACACGGTAGAGGTTTCTCTATTGTAGCCGGAGAGGTTCGTAAACTTTCCGAAGAAACAAAGAAATCTGTAACGAACGTAGCTACTCTAATATTAAATACTAATTCACAAGCAGAGAGGTTAACACAATCGCTTGAAATGATAAGGGATGCCGTGAAAGACGGCAATAATAGTATGGAAGAAACAGAAGATCACTTTGAACAAATTCTCACAACGATGGGTGAAACGAAGCTACAAAATAACAAAATTGAAAACGAACTTGTTTCGCTTGTTAAGGTAGTAAGTGAATTAGGGAAGGCCTTTGAAGATGTTGCCTTATCTGCGGATAATCTCACAATGTTTACACAAGAAATGAACTAACCTCTGAAGGAAGGTGACAATGAAAAATGAGTAATCTGTTTTTTCAGAGCCGAGAACAACTATCTATTGATCGGGGGCCAAATTTATGTAATATTAGACAATTCACTTAATGGAGCAATTCGTCCTATATCATATTGAATATTTTAGTTAACTAATAAATATATTTTTAACATATGGTTAACCTAATTTTTATTAGTTAACTTTATTTTTTAATCCAACTTCAACACAACCTCATCCATCTGCTCCTGCGTAATCCCGATATACCGCAAAGTTTCTGCCTGACTTGAATGGTTTCGTAACTTCTGGACCACGGCCAGATCGATCCCTTGTTTATATGCAAAATAGTGCATTTTATCGCCTTTAAAAAAGACAAAAAAAAGCGGGAGAAGCTAAGCTCCCCCCACAAATTATACTTTCAGAAACTTCCTAACCGACATTAAACTGCCCCAAATTCCAATTAACGCGCCCATTAAGAGAAGTAAACCGGACACTTGAAATACAAACGGATTAAATTCGAGCAATTCCATAAAATTCCCTCTAAGCTTTGGCTCTAGGTAATCATAGACATAGCGATAGGATGTTGAAATAAGGATTATTGGCAGGATCGCTCCAAGGATTCCGAGCCATAACCCTTCAAGGAAGAACGGCCACCTGATAAAAGAATTCGTCGCTCCTACTAACCTCATAATCTCAATTTCTTTTCTTCTGGCCATAATTGTAATCTTAATCGTGTTAGAAATTAGAAACATCGCCGTAAATAACAAGCCAACGATGAGAACTAGCCCGACGTTCCGACTAAAATTAATGACGGAGAATAGTTTTTCAATTTTTCCCTGCCCGTATTTCACCTTAGCTGCGTAGTTCATTTTTTCAATTTTCTTCGCTACATTCATTGTATCAGTCGGATTTTTCGTCTTTACAACCAATACATCGTTTAACGGATTGTCCTGTTCAAACAGTTTGAATGCTTCTCCATCTTCCCCAAAGCTTTCGATCATGTTGTTCAGCTCTTTTTCTTTTGGAGAAAATTGCACAGTTTTCACTTCAGGAATATGTTCGATTTTTCGCTCTAAAACTTTTCGGTCTTGTTCATTTGCCGCAACATCGATATGGACGCGGATTTCCACTTCCTCTTCAAGCGTTGTTGCTACTTTATTCAAGTTCATCATAATGACGAAAAAAACACCCACTAAAATAAGAGTTACCGTAACAGCACTAGCCGAGGCAAATGTCATCCAGCCATTTCTTGCTAAGCTTTTCAAGCTTTCCTTAAAATGACGGCGTAAGGTTCTAGCTTTCATAGCCGTAATCACCTCTTTGCTCATCACGTACAATTCTTCCATCTTCAATGGCAATGACACGATGTTTTATCTTATTTACAATTTCCTTATTATGCGTCGCCATGACAACGGTAGTTCCCCTTGTGTTAATTTCATCAAAAATGTTCATAATTTCCCATGATGTGTCTGGGTCAAGGTTTCCTGTTGGCTCATCAGCGATCACAACTTTCGGTGAATTCACGATTGACCTTGCGATGGAGACACGCTGCTGTTCCCCACCCGACAGTTCTGTAGGAAGCATTCGAGCTTTATGTTTCAGATTGACAAGCTCCAACGTTTCCATTACTTGTTTTTTTATGTATTTAGGCTGCTCTTCAGTTACCTCAAGGGCGAAGGCCACATTCTCAAATACATTCAAAGTCGGGAGCAGTTTAAAGTCCTGAAAGACAACTCCGATATTGCGCCTTAAAAGCGGCACTTTACTCGATTTTAAACTAGCGAGGTTTACCCCGTTGATCGTAATCGTTCCACTAGAAGGCTTTTCTTCCCTGTACATCATTTTGATGAAGGTCGATTTACCCGCTCCACTTGGACCAACAACGTACACAAACTCTCCAGGTTTGATCCGTACGTCAATGCCATTGGCAGCTATTACCCCATTTGGATACTTCTTAAATACGTCCTGCATTTCTATCATTTATATCACCCAATATCTATTGTGTTAATGAATGGCTTGATGCGCAAACACACTCTTTAAAAGAAAATCAAGCAGCAACCCACCAGTAATCAAAAGCAATCATTCTCAAATTATATCATTCGCCAAAAAACGACAGCAATTAGACAAAAACCTCACGCCAATTTTTCCAACATGAAATCTCTTCCCATTTGCATACACCCCATTATAACATCATAATTCGTCAAAATGCCTGAAAAAATATTACAGTTTCTTTTCAAAGCATTTGGGTTCTGTCACCGCCCTCAAAAATAAAATGACATTACGACTTGTTTTCCTAAATGTAAGCATGTGTAATTAGATGGAAGCCTTTTGATGTAAAGTAATAGTGGAAAGTTGTATTTGGGAATAAGTCCATTAAAACAGCCAAGAAATAATAAAGTGAATCTTCTGTATACATGTACAACTCCCCCAAACAAATAAGTTCATTAACAATATTCTCCATATTTCTGCTCCTAGTAAAATAAATACAAAAAAGCGTTCTGTATTACAGAACGCTTCTCGAAAAAATATTTATTGTTATTACTTTTTACTTGCTAACCAATCTGCAACTTGAGTTGCTTCATCGCCTTTAAGCAAGCCTGCAGGCATCGCACCTTTACCGCTAGCAATGATCCCCTCAATATCTTCTTTTGAAAGATGTGAACCAGCTTTATCAAGTGCCGGTCCTACGCCACCCGACAAGTCTCCGCCATGGCAGCTTGAACATTTTTGATCATAAAGCTTTTGGGCATCGCCTGCACCAGCAGTAGTTGTCTCACCAGCAGTGCCTGTATCCTTGTTCTTATCAGTAGCCGCGCCGCCACCACATGCAGCAAGAACAAGAGAAGTACCCATTAATAATGCTAGAAACTTCTTTTTCACTTAATTATCCCCCTCTGGTAAAAATACATATTACAGCTATATTATACCAATCTTAAGCCCGTTTGAAACCCTCACCTACTACCTCGTAGGCATCCGTAACGATGATAAACGCAGTCGGATCAATGGTTTTAACTAGTTGTTTCAATTTTGTGAACTCCGTTTGATCGACGACACACATAAGAATTGGGCGTTCATGATCAGTATAACCACCGTATGCTGTTAGTTTTGTCACACCACGATCAATTTTATGCAAAATTCCTTCGCGAACTTCATTTTGTCTTTCCGTAATTATTATCGTCATCTTCGAACGGCTAAATCCAACTTGAACAATATCAATCGTTTTGCTAGTAACGTACAAGGCTAGCAGGGCATATAGCCCTCTTTCAATATCAAACACAATCGCTGCCGCTAAAACGATTAACCCATCAAGAATCACCACACAAGTACCTAATGTGAGACCCGTGTATTTATTAATGATCTGAGCAGCCAAATCCGTTCCACCAGTTGACGCTTTTCCCCGAAACACAATGCCAAGACCGAGGCCAACCCCGATACCGCCAAATAATGAAGCAAGCAATGGGTCCTGTGTCCATGGCCCAATATCCTTTGTAAAAAATACAACAAACGGCAAAAAAATTGTTCCCGCTAGCGTTTTTGCACCAAACTGCTTTCCTAGAAAAATAACACCCGCGATAAAAAGCGGAATATTAAAAGCCCACTGCACATAGGCAGGCTCCCAGCCCATCGTAGCATCCAAGATCGTACTAATCCCACTCACCCCGCCAGAAGCTACCCGGTTCGGAAGCAGAAAAACATTAAAAGAAATCGCAATAAAAGCCGCACCTGCCAGCACCAAAACATACTCACGTGAAACCTTCATCCACAGGCACCACCTTCCTTTTTCAGGGCTCCTTAAATGTTGTTTAAGGTCTATTAAAGCTGTTCTTTTTGACCGAGATTGCATTACGGTAAATAACAATATAGTTTGCAAAAACCTTTTTCAGTAGGTTGTGGATTATTGCCATAAACTATTAACAATTTTTGAATCTTATTAAGAATTGTTATTCCTACGCTGTGGTATAATGTCGAAAAAGGAGGTGAAAATCAGATGGAAAAGATTCTTAATGAAATTTTGGAACAGGTAAAGGGGCACTCTAAGCGATTCGATGCTATTGATGAAAGGTTCGATAAAGTTGATGAAAGATTTGATGGAATCGAAAAAGAACTCAATGAAGTAAAGGGTAGGTTAGGGAATGTTGAAAATCGATTAGAGAGCGTTGAAGGACGATTAGAGAATGTCGAAAATCGATTAGAGAACGTTGAAGGTCGATTAGAGAATGTTGAGGATAGTGTTCACAAACTCGAAGATGCAGCTAAAAATAATGCCACTGAGTTTAGAAGTCATTTAAGGCAGCTTGAAATATTTTTAGATAAGGATAAGGAAACCTTCCGCGTTATTTCTAGTGAACTAGAAGGGAATAAGATTGATATTAAACACCTCAGTGAAAAGAGCGGTGTTCATGATACAGAAATTAATCAGCTTAAGAAAAGAATCCACGTCTAGTAATCGCTTCTCTCTCATCAAAGGGCAATCGCCAATTTTTCCAATTTTAAAAAGCCTTTGCCAATTCATCCGATTTGGCAAAGGCTTTTCTATTAGCTTAATTTAGAACGTAGATAAGCATCAATAAATGGATCAATTTCTCCATCCATTACGCCTTGAACGTTCCCTGACTCTGTGTTTGTACGATGATCCTTTACCATTGAATAAGGATGGAAAACGTATGAACGGATCTGACTTCCCCAGCCAATTTCCTTTTGTTCACCGCGAATATCGGCTAATGCCTGCTCCTGCTCTTCAATTTTTCTTTGATATAGCTTGGCTTGGAGCATTTTCATCGCGCGATCCCGGTTTTTAATTTGCGAGCGTTCTGTCTGGCAAGTGACGACAACCCCGGTTGGCGTATGAGTAATCCTGACAGCTGAGTCTGTCGTGTTTACGTGCTGGCCACCCGCCCCGCTCGCACGGTATGTGTCAATTTTCAAATCTTCCGTTCGGATATCAATCGCAATTTCATCATTAAATTCTGGCATTACATCACACGATACGAACGAAGTGTGACGGCGTCCCGAAGAATCGAACGGAGAAATTCTTACGAGGCGATGCACGCCTTTTTCCGCTTTCAAATAACCATAGGCATTGTGACCCTTTATTCCAAGTGTAACACTTTTAATTCCAGCCTCATCACCCGGGAGATAGGAAAGAGTTTCCACTTTAAAGCCTTTCTTTTCCGCCCAGCGCGTATACATACGAAGAAGTAAAGAACCCCAATCCTGTGATTCCGTCCCCCCAGCTCCTGGGTGAAGCTCGATAATCGCATTATTTTTATCATAAGGCTCACTAAGAAGAAGCTGGAGCTCAAACTCGTTGAGGCGCTTCGCCATTTCCTGCAACTCATCCTCAAGCTCTTCCTGCAGCTCTTTATCGTCTTCCTCTTTCACAAGCTCATACGTTAATTCAAGATTTTCAAATGTCTCATTTAAATCGTAAAGCTCATGAACTTGATCTTTTAACCCATTTAGCTCGCCGATGACAACCTGCGCTTGCTGCTGGTCATCCCAAAACCCAGGGTGAAGCATCGTATCATCCAACTCTGCAATCCGCGCCTCTTTGTTTTCTAAGTCAAAGAGACCCCCTAAAGTCCGCTAATCGCTTAGCGGTTTTTTCCAATTCATGCCGAATATCTGCTAATTCCATTTCCGTCACCTCTTAAAAAATTGTATTTACTTATTATACTGTTTCAAACAATAAATTCACACATTAAATAAAACTTCCATTCCGTTTTTCGTAATAATGAAAGGCTCTTCCTAGAGAAAAACTTTGCTCATGGACTTATAAAGTAGTTCTATTGACCATCTTCTTGCGAAAAACTCGGTTCATGGGCCTATAGAGCGGTTCTATTGGACAGCTACTAGCGAAAAACTCGGTTCACGGGCTTATAGAGCGGTTCTATTGACCTTCTTCTTGCGTAAAACTCGGTTCATGGGCTTATAGAGCAGTTCTATTGACCTTCCTCTTGCGTAAAACTCGGTTCATGGGCTTATAGAGCAGTTCTATTGACCTTCTTCTTGCGTAAAACTCAGTTCATGGGCTTATAAAGCGGTTCTATTGACCTTCTTCTTGCGTAAAACTCGGTTTAAGGGCTTATAGAGCAGTCCTATTGACTCTCTTCTCGCGAAAAACTCTGTTCAAGCGGTTTCTTTATTGCAGTAATTGCAAACAACAAAGTTCACGAAAATAGCCTAAAGAAAAAAAGAAAGCCGGCAAAGCTGTATTGAACGGCTCGCCGGCCCCCTTAAAAAATACAAATATACACTTCAATATGAATCAAATTCGCGATTGGTGTATTTACGCCCAGATTTTTACCTTAGCTTGCTCAATAAATTCCTTTAAAAAATCTCAGGCATCCGCCGAAGCCTTAACTTTATTCAGCCAGGGTTCAAACTCCCACTGAATTGAACACCCGTTTACATCCAGCCCTTCACTTATAGAAGTCGGAGACTACTGCTAAATAAAGTTAAATCCAATCAGACCCCACAGCAGTTTTTATACTTTTTCCCGCTTCCGCAAATACATGGATCATTGCGGCCGACATTAATCTGTTTAACTGCCGGCTTTTTCTTCAGCTTTTCTCCGTCTTCCTTCGGATTGACCGCCTGGCCCTTCACTACTTCCTGGCGCTCAAGGTTGTTGCGGATTTCGGCTTTCATGATGTACTTGGCTACATCTTCTTCAACCGCTTCAATCATATTTTCGAACATCGCAAAGCCTTCATGCTGATACTCACGAAGCGGATCGATTTGGCCATATGCACGAAGATGAATCCCTTGGCGGAGCTGATCCATCGCATCAATATGGTCAATCCATTTCGAATCAACCGCACGAAGAACGATGACTTTTTCAAACTCACGCATCTGCTCGGGCTGCAAAATCTCTTCTTTTTCATTATAACGTTCTTTTACTTTTGCAAAAATGGCCTCCGCTAATTCATCTGATTCTTTCCCGCGGAGATCATTAATCGTGATATCTCCTTCATGTAAAAGGTTGCCATTGACGTAATCAATGAGTCCCTGCAAATTCCATTCTTCCTCATCCTCACTAGCTGGCGCGAAGGCCTCCACATTACGCTGAATGGAAGTCATAATCATTTTCTCAATAATTTCACGAAGATTTTCAGATTCTAAAACTTCATTGCGTTGTGTATAAAGAATTTCCCGCTGTTGGCGAAGAACATCGTCGTAAGAAAGAAGCTGTTTACGAGCATCAAAGTTATTGCCCTCGACCCGTTTCTGAGCAGATTCAACCGCTTTTGAGACCATTTTACTCTGGATCGGCTGTGAATCATCCATTCCGAGACGCTCCATCATCGATTTCATATTATCTGAACCGAATCGGCGCATCAATTCATCTTCCATGGAAAGGTAGAATTGTGTCACCCCTGGGTCACCCTGACGACCCGAGCGTCCGCGAAGCTGGTTGTCAATTCGACGGCTCTCATGTCGTTCCGTACCAATAACGGCTAGCCCCCCCAATTCTTTTACCCCTTCGCCAAGTTTAATATCCGTACCACGCCCAGCCATATTCGTCGCAATCGTTACCGAGCCTTGTTCACCGGCATCAGCGATAATTTCTGCTTCACGACCATGATTTTTAGCATTCAGGACATTGTGACGGATTCCTTTTTTCGTCAGATATTTAGAAATCACTTCAGATGTTTCGATAGCCACCGTACCGACAAGGACTGGCTGGCCTTTTTTATTACGCTCAGCAATATCCTCAACAACCGCACGGAATTTCCCGTCCGTCGTTGAATAAATCAAGTCCGCTCGATCATCACGTGCGATCGTTCGGTTCGTTGGAATCACAATAACATTCATATTGTAAATGTTACGAAACTCTTCTTCCTCCGTCTTCGCCGTACCGGTCATACCGGCAAGTTTTTCATACATCCGGAAGTAGTTTTGGAACGTAATTGTTGCAAGCGTCATGCTCTCATTCTGAATTTCAAGGCCTTCTTTTGCCTCAATCGCTTGGTGGAGACCATCACTATAGCGGCGGCCCTTCATCAGACGCCCAGTAAATTGGTCAACGATGACAATTTCACCTTCTTGAACGACGTAATCGACATCAAGATGCATGCTGGAATGTGCTTTTAACGCCTGTGTAATATGATGATTTAAGGTAACATGTGTAATGTCGAAGAGATTCTCGATTCCAAATGCTCGCTCAGCCTTTGTCATTCCTTCTTCCGTCAGCTGAACCCCTTTTGTTTTTTCGTCATACGTATAATCATCTTCTTTTTTTAACGTTCGGACAAAAGCGTTTGCTTGAATATAAAGGGCAGTTGACTTCTGGGCCGAACCAGAAATAATTAATGGTGTACGCGCTTCGTCGATTAAGATCGAATCCACTTCGTCAATAACCGCGTAATATAGCGGACGCTGAACTTTTTGCTCTTTATAAAGAACCATGTTATCACGTAAATAATCAAAGCCCAGTTCATTATTCGTACCATACGTAATATCTGCTGCGTAAGCCGCTTGCTTTTCCTCTTTTGAAAGACCGTTTAAGTTCAAACCGACAGTCAGTCCGAGAAATTCATACAGCTGGCCCATCTCACTGGCATCACGACTGGCAAGGTATTCGTTGACAGTTACAACGTGAACCCCTTTACCTGACAATGCATTCAAATAAACTGGCATCGTAGCAGTTAAGGTTTTCCCTTCCCCTGTTTTCATTTCGGAAATGTTTCCATCGTGAAGAGAAGCGCCCCCCATTAATTGAACAGGATATGGGTACAATCCGAGGACCCGTTTTGCTCCTTCTCTAACAACGGCAAATGCTTCGACAAGTAAATTATCCAATGACTCACCTTTTTGATAGCGCGCCTTGAATTCCTCCGTTTTATCACGAAGCTCATCATCAGATAACTTTTCCATATCTGAAGCCAATGCTTCAATTTGTTCCGCTGTTCTCGTGAGACGTTTTATTTCGCGTTTATTTTGATCAAACACTTTATTTAAAATCCCAAGCATGGAAAACGCTCCTTTATATTGGATATGAGAGGATAATTAGCATTGAAATCAACCTTTTCCTTTAAAAAGAAAAACCGTGACAACTGTAGTATAGAGATCAGTTTTTTTGTAAAAAGTAATTTGCACAACTTCCAAATTTCAGCGTAACTCCGCCTCTTTTTCAAATTAGCTCTACAAAAAAAGATTCCCTTTTAACCAGCAGAACCCTCTCATAAAAATTCGTATTATTCCTTATTAATATTACCACTTCCGCTTTGGAGTGACAACTTATGCGGGAGTGGGGTGAATGGGGGCACGGACAAACCGTTGTAAACAAGGATGAATTTTCTTGAAGGCGTCAAAAGTGTGGCTTAGGATAAAATTGCAATAGTGGGGTAGAAGTGGAAAAAGTTGTGTAATGTTGCCTTTAGCTATTTTAGTGATAAGATTTTAAAATGAAATCATCACAAGGAAGCCGAGCGGATTCAATCTTCGTTATATAGAACTATTCTTTTTGAATTTCATGGTTCTGTTAACTCATTTGACTAGGCTTTGTCCATTTACAACAGAAAACTGTAACATTGCAAAGATTACTATTAACCTTTATATTTTGAACAACACTTAAATCAATCAGGTATTCCATCCAGCAGTGTCCGGGATCCACAAGTAGCAACCATTCCTTGGAGCATTGTTCCCTTCCATCAAAACATGATGACTGAATAGAAAAAGGTGAAAAAAATGAAATTCATTAAAAGATTGAAATTTATCCTGAAGTTTTGGAAATTCGTTCCCTTTATGAAGGAATATTTTTTCTCGAGGGAAGTGCCGATGAGGAGGAAGCTATTCCCAGTTTTATTTGGACTAGCTTATTTTATACTTCCACTTGATCTCATCCCAGACTTCATAACGTTTTTTGGAGTCACAGATGATATCGTTGTTACATCCTTTATTCTACAGCAGATGGTAAAAATGGCCCCGGAATCCTTGAAGGAGAAGTATAAGATGCTAGATGGATAACAGGCTTGAGAAAACCCTGCCAATTTGGCAGGGTCCCCCATTTACATTATTGCGCTTCAATCAATCCGTAACGACCGTCTTTACGTTTATAAACAACATTAGTTAAGCTTGTGTCCGCATTTGTGAATACGTAGAAGCTGTGTCCAAGCATATTCATTTGCAGAATCGCTTCTTCACTGTCCATCGGCTTCAAATCAAAGCTCTTTTGACGGACCAATTCAAGATCGTGATCCTCTTCTATTGCTGGTCTTTCAGAATCATCCAGAGTAACAAACATTGCCGGTAAATTGCCTTTTTCACGGAATTTACGGTTCACCTTTGTTTTATGCTTGCGGATTTGACGTTCTAATTTATCCGTAATCAAGTCAATCGCTGCATACATATCATTATGAACTTCCTCTGCACGCAGCACCAAATTCGGCATCGGAATCGTCACTTCCACTTTAGAGCTTTTATCTTGATACGTTTTTAAATTGACATGTACGTTCGAGTCAGGAGTTTCAGTAAAATACCTTTCCAATTTAGCAATTTTCTTCTCTACGTATTCTCTAATTGCTGGAGTTACCTCAATGTTTTCACCACGAATGTTATAATTCATAAGTGAACTCCTCCTTTTCATTATACAAATGCTGTACGCCTTCGTCCGACAGGCCTTTTAATTAAAATGGCCAGCCCTTCAAAAGCGCCAAGTCTTAACAATTAAGACTATGTAGGTACAATTCTATATTACCCTATAAAACTCCTGCTGAAACTGGAAAAAAGTTTGAGGATTTGTCGGAATGGTGAAGGGAAATTCATTAGAATAAATCCCTTTCTTTTAAACCGAGATTATTTTTGCATCTTCACAGATTAACTTGGTTTTTGTCGATCTGCGTCATTTCTTCTGGCTACTCCACGTTTCTCTTTACAGTTTCAAATCAATATTACCACCTAAATGAGGCTGTACGAGATGTTGTAGTGCTTGCAGATCTGCTTCCTCTAGCATCTTATTAAGCAGGTTAACATTCGCTTCCCCTTGATCCATCGCTTTCTTCATAACCGAAATCGAAGCTTGTTGTTGGACTTGAACTCGGCTTAGTGCCGTCGACAGTAATGATATATCCACTTGAATACCTCCTTAATCTTATTCATCTTGGAAATATTATTGACTTACCCTATAATTCATACTTAAAACCATTCTCAAAACCTAAACGCTTTATACAAAGGAAAATCCGACTTAAAACTAAGCCGGATTATAATGATAATTATTTTTTCTTATCTAAAAACATCCCATCGACGGATACATTTCCATATGGGTCTGCATATTTATTCGTTTTTTTCTTCTGCAATTGCAACAATTGTAAGTCTTGCTTGATTGCACTTTTCTGGTTAGACAATAAGGACTGAATTTTTGTTTCTAGTTGAATTAGTTCTTCTTTTACATTTTCATTTAGCGCATGTAAATCAGGTAATTGGCTAAGCAATTGCTCTCTTTCATCCAGTAATTGATGAATCGTGCCGATATACTCTTCGCGTTCAATAGATGGAGATTCTGTCTCAAGATGCGTCAAAAGCAGTTTTGTCTTTTTAATAAATTTCACTAATATTTCCACTACGCTTGTCCGCTCTCTACAAGTGGTTTCTTCGCCAACTGCATAACCTGCTTCCAAGTATCACGAAACTCATTCACATATCGTTCAACTTCATCAAGAATTTCAAGGCTGTTTTTTGTATTGGCCTCAATTAATCTCCGATGCATATAATCATACATTTGCAGCAAACTCTTAGAAATCTCTACTTTCATATCTAAAGTGATCATCAGCTCATGGATAATATCCTGAGCCTTCATCAGATTTGTATTACGTTGTTCAATGTTATTGTCTTCAATCGCTAATTTGGCTAACTTAATAAATTTTAAGCAGCCATTATATAGGAGTAAAGTTAATTCTCCCTGTGAAGCTGTATTGACTGAATTTTGTTTGTAAGCTTGATATGGTTTATGTACTGACATGGTACTCACCCTCTTTTTTATTCCGTTGGTTCTGTAAATCTGAACTGTTGGTTTCCGCTCCAGGTGTTCGCTTTCCGCGGGGCGGGCGATGAGCCTCCTCGGCGCTCTGCGCCTGTGGGGTCTCACCTGTCCCGCTTCTCCCGCAGGAGTCTCGCACCTTCCACTTCAATCAACTTTATACAAAACTTATTTAAATACAACAATCATTTAGAAAACAGACTTCCTTTAAATTATTACCTATTTAGGCATCATTGCCCCTAATTGTGCAAATAGTTGGGATGATTGATCGTTCATCCGCTGCATGGCTTTTTCCATTGAATTAAATTGATCCCAGTAACGTTTTTCGATCATTTTTAATCTGTCTTCAAAGCGATCAATATCACTCTTCATTCTTAACAAATCTTTACCCATCGAGTAGTTATGTTCGGTTTTGAATGTATTTCCAGCCTTTTCTTCGATCTTACGCATTGTCTCGTCAATTGTAGAACGTAAGCGGCGTGCTAAGCCCTTTTGATCATGTTTTTTCGGATCAGCTGTATCTGCCATAAACAGCTGATAGACAGCTTCAGGATTATCTTCAATGGCAGCCTTTAACTTACTTTCATCAATTTCTAATTTCCCATTTTCTAAGTAATCCTTTGAAGTGGTAATTCCAATTTGCGCTAATTGATTGTACTTTGGATTTATTAAGGTGTTTGCATTTGATTTGACTGGTGAATATAAATCCATACGCAATTTTGAAAGTCCCGAAGATAGAAGCGTATCACGGCGCAGCAGCCCACTCATCGCTTTTTCTTCCCATTTCTCAATATCTTTCTCTTTCATGCCCGCTTTCTGTTCATCTGATAACGGTGTAAAGGATGGATAGCGGTCTTCAGTTAATTTCCCGTTTATTTTTCCGATTAGCTCATTGTACTTATCGATAAAGTCTTTAATATTTTTGTAGATTTCTTCTGTGTCGGTTTTGACGTTAATTGATGCGGATTCTGTTGTTGAACTTTTTTTCAAGGTAAAAGTTACATCGTTCATGGTGAACGTGTTGGATTTTCGTTCGGTTTCTAATCCATTAATGGTAAATTTAGCGTTAGTTCCTGATTCTACATTAGATAATTTCAATGTACTAGAAAAGAAATCACTCGTATTTCCTGAAGCATTGAGAAATTCAATTGATTTTCCACCAACACTTAAATCACCGGTATCTTTTCGCTGGGCAACAACCGAATCTGATCCACTATCATAAAAAATATTAATACCTACATTAGATTTATTTATTTCGTTAAACATGCTATTCAGTGATGTCGTACCCGACATCTTAAAATTACCTGCTTTTGTATTAGCAGTCCCATCTTCATTGTATGTTTTTATATTAAACTCCATATAATTATGGTCAAATTTAACATTAAATTTATTACCTTCAGCAAGAGACTCCCCAAAAACCACCTTTCCTGTGTCTTCATCTATATAGACTGTATCAGCATTACGTGATTGAGCACTAGGGATTTTTCCTAATGAAACCGTGTAAGCTTTAGCCACACTGGTACCATCTGACTCTAGAACCTCTAATTTTCCATCTGTATTTAATCCTTTAAGTGCTGAAATAGCTCCCTTATTAAGCTGAAATTCCGATGCACCATTTTTAGGTACAGTAAAACTATTAGAAACCTCTTCCTGTTTCCATGTTGCACCCACCATTTTATCCCGCTGTGACCATATACTTTTTGTAGGATCAATTTTTTTCGTTTGGTCGGTACTAATTTTCCCTGAACTTTGAACTCTAGCAACCGTAGCTAAAGTAACATTCTCAATTTTATACGAAACATTCCCTGCCTCAGCCGAAGCGGTAGCAGCAACAAAGTCTGAATTTGAACTAGCCGCACTTCTCGTTAACATTTTCGATTGTTTAAAAATCCCATCAAATATAAATTGATCAAATTCCTTTAGCAGTTTATTCATGTTACGAAAATCATCACGTTGCCACTCTAGCACTTGCTTTTTTTGCAAAATTCGATCCAATGGCATACGCCGAGCTTTCATCATCGACTCTACGATAGACTGTGTATCCATGCCACTTGCCAAACCTGAAAAGCGAATAGAATCCATTGTTAATCAACACTCCTAACTAAAACTTTTTATCAATAATCAATCCTAAAAAATCTGTCATCTTCGCGTACATATCCAATAACTCTTTTGACGGAATTTCCCTAATGACTTTTTTTGTTTCCTTATCTATTACCTCAACATAGTATCGATCTAATTCCTCGTGCATTTTGAAGTTTAAGGAAGTAAATTTCGGCTTCAAAAACTCATTTATTCCATTTACAATTTGTTCTGCCTCGTCTTTCGTTAATTCCTTTTTCTTTTCTTTATCAATATCGTTCTGTATACTCAGCTGTTTATCTTGATGTTGTTCTTTTAAAGTTGTTACCTCTACTATCTTTGCTACCGATTCTTTTAGAGCACTGGAATTAACATCCAATGGTCGAGTAGAGGAAACCATGCCGTTAATTTTCATATTTTTGAACAACTCCCTGTTATGATCCTAATGGTTATATCGGCTAGGGGAGTGTGTTTTTTAATAAAAGTCTTTGTTTTTAACAAATCGCAGGAACTTGTTTACATTATTTCCGGGTGATATCAGTGACAAGAAACCTTAAGATACAGTTGAGTAGCATGTGGGGCTATAGTCTTTCGGGGAAGTCATAATTGATCCATTGCTTTTTCTAGCTACTAGGCCGTGTGTAAAGGCGAAGAAAGGGACCTTATCACTTTCCAACACCCGAACCAATGATCGGAATGAACGCATCTAAGTTTCTTCAAATCATTAAAAAAGCAACTAAAACTTTTGCTTTAAATGAAAGAGAAAATTAGACGAGCTATTATGTTGAGTAGAAATTCTCTAGGAGAATCGATTTCAACCTGATCGTATTAACAGGTCTACAGAAAAGTGCTAAAGGTAAGATGAAATCATTATAGGACAAAAGGAGAACAAGGTCTGAATGCAGTTATCACTTTTTTATACTTTGAAGGCTAGTGGGATCAGACCCACTAGCCTTCAATTGCCATTAGGTAAATTATCCTTTTATTCTATAGTCCGGATTTGATTGTTCCCAACCTTCATAAGTATTAATTGACGTGTCCCCATCTCCATCAACCCAAATCTTTGTTCCATCTGACAATGTTCTCCAATGTGGTTCAACATGATGCGTATTAGGATTTTCTACCAGAGTTACATCACTCTCAGAAGCTACGAGACTTGTATCGCTTGAAGTTGGTAGTGAATGATCGACGGCAGCCATTCCAGAATCGCCATTTTCCAAAACTGAATGATCTACCCCATCGATTAGATCAATAACACCAAAAGATAATGCGCCTACAGCTCCAACTTTTACTAACCCTTTTGTACCCTCAACTATTCTGTCACTATCCCCATCCAATAAGCCTCCCAAAACATTAGATCCATTATCAACTACATTGCAAACTGCATGTCCAGCTGCTTTAGCGGTATCCCCAACTGCTTTACCGATATCACCAAGCCCTTCATCTAACTTTGCTTCATCTTGAGTAATGATTCCAGAAGCAATGTCCCACGTCCCACTTGCTGCCTCTCCTAATTTATCACCTGCAAAATATGACGCCTGTTTCACGCCATCGCCAATTTCCTCAATTAGTTTGCTACCAGTCACTTCTCCTACTACTTTTACAGTTCCTCCTACTACATCACCTGCAACTTGCCCAACGAAAGAACCTAATTCTTTTAAAAAACTCATCTAAAAACCTCCACTAAAATAGTTAAAAGTACCTACTCAAAGAATATACTACAATCATACGTTTTGAAAGTCCTATAAAAACAGTATGAATGAATATCAAAATACTCTTCACAATAACAAAGCTCTTCTTTTTCTCGATTGAAAGTACGAAAAGTTATCGATAGTTAAAGATGGACTATCGTTTTTCAACAAAAATAAACCCCAATCCTAATAAAAGAAAGTGGGGTAAAATTTAATTTTCTATTCTCGCTAACAACTTTCAAGCTGCTTTTTTACACTATTCTCTCCTAACCTCTTTCAGTAAACCAAATTATTCCATAATAAGAGATAAAGAAAGGGTGTAAAAAAACTTTTCGATTACATTTTATTTAAGTTATTTATTTCAAAAAATACCCAACAACCTTCCCAACTACCTCAACCACCGACTCAGCATCATAACTAGACATCTTCGGATACAACGGAATGGTCAAAGCTGTCTCATACCACTGCTCAGCAATTGGACATAGGCCCTTTTCATATCCCAATTTTTGATAATACGGATGCATATAAACAGGTATATAATGAACATGGACACCTATATTTTCCGCGCGCATAGCTTCAAATATTTCTCTCCTGCCAACTTTGAGCTTTTCTAATTCAAGCGAAAGCATATACAAATGCCAACTAGATTTGGTACCCTCTAATTGAAAAGGAACTCTAACGCCTTCCAGTTTCGAAAACTCTTGATTATAGACATTTGCAATTTCTCTTCTTTTTTGGACAAAGGCATCCAACTTTTGCATTTGAGATATCCCTAGTGCCGCGTGTAGATCGGTCATTCGATAGTTATATCCTAGTTCAACCATTTCATGATACCAGGGACCTTCATCTTTGGATAAATCATAATTTCTAATTCCGTGTGAACGAAATAAACGCAGTTTCTCAGCATATTCCGCAGAATCAGTGACAATCATTCCGCCTTCAGCTGTTGTAATATGCTTCACAGGGTGAAAGCTAAACATAGTCATGTCGGCTAGCGTACCCACTTTTCTTCCTTTGTAGGAAGAACCTAAAGAATGAGCTGCATCCTCAATAACGACTAAATTATGCTCATTTGCTATTTTGCAAATCTTATCCATATCCACAGGCTGACCAGTAAAATCTACAGGGATAATCGCTTTTGTGTTTGGTGTGATAGCAGCACTAATTTTATGAGGATCAATATTGTAGGTTCTCTCGTCAATATCGACAAAAACCGGCTTTCCTCCACAATACAAAACACTATTCGCACTAGCTGCAAAGGTAATTGGTGAGGTGATCACCTCGTCACCAGTACCGATTCCCGCAGCAAAACAAGCCCCGTGCAAGGCGGCCGTCCCATTCGCAAACGCCACAGCATATTTAGTCCCTGCATATCGCGCCACTGATTGTTCGAACTCTTCAATTTTCGGTCCTTGTGTGATAAACGGACTTTTCAATGTCTCGACCACAATTTGAACATCTTCTTCATCAATCCACTGCTGCCCATAAGCTAAATATGTATCACGAACTGGTTTTCCACCAAAAATAGCAAGTGTCATTCAATTCCCTCCAAAAAAAGCCACCTTTTAAATAAGGTGACTCGTTTTAATCCATTCCTCTGTTCTTCTTATTCCCTCTTCTAAGCTCACTTTAGGCTCCCAGTCTAGAAGTCTCTTAGCCTTTACAAAGTTACATAAGAGTTTTTGAATTTCACTTTGCGGATGAATATGTTCCACATGTTCAATTCTAGAAGAATCCTCTACAACCAACATGGCTAAGTCATTGACAGAAATATCCCTGCCTAGCCCGGCATTAACAATTTCACCGTTTACCCGATCCGAATAACCCGCCTGTACGACAAAGTCTGCACAATCATCCACATACAGAAGATCCCTTGTTTGCGTTCCATCTCCGTAAATACTCAAAGTTTCACCAGCAAGCTTTTTCTTGATGAAAATGGCGACGACGCCACCTTCTCCTCCCGTTTTTTGGAACGGACCATATGTATTAAACGGGCGAATAACGACAGTAGGAAGCCCGTAAGCATGATAATAGGATAAAACCATATTTTCAGCGGCAATCTTTGATCCTGCATATGGAGAAGCAGGTTTGATTGGATGCTCCTCAGTTATTCCGTTCTCGTCCAAGCAACGGTCATAAACCATGCATGTACTCATAAAGACCACTTTTACATTGTGCTTACGGCATTGTTCAAGAATATAGAACGTTCCAACGGTGTCATTATTAAATGTCGTTCTAGGATCATCAATCGAATCTTGTACATTAATCGATGCACCTAAGTGATAGCAAATATCAAATTTTATTTCATTAAAAAGATTTTCTAGCAGTTCTTCATTTTTTATATCACCTAAGATAAAATCCTGCAAATCTTGTCTGAACTCTTCTATATTCTCTTCTCTGCCATTCGACAAATCATCTAATGCCCAAACCTTATGCCCATCAGCGAGCAGTCTTTTGGCAACTGCACGACCAATAAAACCCGCTCCACCAGTAAGTAGTATATTCATTCGATCTCACCCTATAGTAAATCCCACGATAACGGGGTACCTTTCTTGATATCTGTTTTAGCCATTTTTCCTAGCACCTTTTTATAATGCTTAGGAGCTAGACCAAAACCAGGTCGTATAGCTCTAATATTTTCTTTTGTCAAAGTTTCTCCAGCCATAGTATCTTTAACAACATATAATGATCGACGATCCTTTAAGGACGGAACCTCCGCTTTTGTTGGTCCAAAACTAATTTGGCCGAGACTTTTCCAAGCCCTTTCCGTCTCAACGACGAGAGCTTTCATCTCATCAGGCTCCATAGAGAAAGCCGCATCTGTGCCACCAGCTGCTCTTGAAGTGGTGAAATGCTTCTCAATTACTGTTGCACCTAAAACGACACTCGCAACGCCAACCCCTGTACCCATTGTGTGATCGGATAAACCGACTTCACATTGAAACATTTCCTTCATATGAGGAATCGTTAAAAGATTGGAATTTTCCGGTGAAGCAGGGTATGTGCTTGTACATTTTAAAAGAATGATATCCTTACAACCCGCATCTCTTGCTGCCCTCACTGTTTCATCCAATTCGGCTACAGTCGCCATACCAGTAGAAATAATCAAAGGTTTTCCGGTAGCAGCCGCCTTTTCAATAAGTGGAATATCTGTATTTTCAAAAGACGCGATCTTATAGCAAGGAACTTCAAGTTCTTCTAAAAAATCAACAGCTGTCTCGTCAAAAGGAGAGCTAAAGGGGATCAAGCCCAATTCTCGGCATCTTTTAAAAATCGGTTCATGCCATTCCCAAGGAGTATAAGCTTCTTGATATAGATGGTATAACGATTGGCCCTTCCATAAGCTATCGGGGTTATCAATAAAAAATTCCCCTTCATTTATATCTAAAGTCATTGTGTCTGCAGTATAAGTTTGCAGTTTAAGAGCATCTACACCAGCTTCAGCAGCTGCCTCTACAATTTGTAATGCCTTCTCCAATGATTGATTATGGTTTCCCGACATTTCTGCAATTATAAAAGGCTTTTGATTCGTCCCAATTAATCGGCCTGCTATATTTATCGTGTTTGTCATGATAAAACCTCCAAGATTACGTCTACAACAGGATGAGTTTCATTTTGAAACTCTGACTGCATTAACTGTTTTGCTTTAATAGACATATCCTTAAGCTCTTCAGGATGTTCTATTGCTCTTTCAATTATATCGACAAGATCAGACACATTTACACTTTCATGCCAGCCTAGATTCCAAACGGCACCGTAATCGGCTGCGGCTTCTGTTGATTCCTTTTGGTTGTCAGCCACTACTGTAACAATCGACGGTAATCCAAGGAAGCAACGTTCCCACATCGTCACTCCACCAGCTCCTAAAGAGAGATCAGCTTTAGCCATCAACTGTGCAAGATAATTGATTTGAACGTAAAAATTAATATTTTTATCAGCACATATATTTTTAATTCGTTCTTTATTGCTATTCGACGATCCTACAACTACATGAATCGTAATGCTCGATAAATCGATCGCATCAAGAGCATCAAGCACTTTTAATGTTTCATTTGTTGGATCTGATCCACCATAAAAAACTAAAATATCTTGAATCGAGTGATTATTGTCTTCTTTTTTACTGACATGATAAAACTCCGGCCGAAGCAAAATTTTTCTCGGTCCAAGAAGCTTCGTACATTCTTTCGAAACTAGATGATCATATCTATTCTCAAAATCCTTAAAGTAATTTTGATCCAGAAGCAAATCACAATGATGTTGCCTATTGGCTAGATCATCAATCACCATGATTTTCATATGACCAAAAGACTCTTTCAATATCCTTTCCCATACAGAATCGATTTGATAATGATCAACAATTAATAAATCAACTTTCAGATCTTGGAGAATATTGATTGTATTCTCTGCATCTGATAAGATATCGCGGCACTCCGGAAATGTATAAACTTCATAACCTCCATGCCTAATATGATTTACTAAATCCCCTTGTACTTCAGTGCATATAAACTTAACCTCAGCGCCTTTTTCTTTTAAAAAATTGGCCAAGGTAAGGCAACGCATAATATGTCCAGTGCCAATATCAATAGAAGCATCAGCTCGAATTATGATATTCATATTAAACTACCGGCTTTTGCTCAATATGGGCATTAATTTGGGCAATGGCAGGATGATCTTTCAAATAATTAACAACCTCTTCCGCCGTTACAAACGGATGATCTTCAAAATGTTCAGCTATACGCTTACATAACTCATAATCCTCTGCAGTATCTAAAGTAATCCGAAATTTAGGCTTTTGAATGGCATCGTTTGCTTTAATAGACGTCCAAGAGAACTCATTTCTATGCTCATAAGCATAATATGTAACGTGCTCCCGATGCCGAGGTTCCTTGCCGTTCTTATGAATATATTCTAATGATTTGTATGAGAATAATTCAACAGCTAATCCTCTCGGCAGCACTCCATCAATACTCATAAAATCAGCCGGATCTTCCTTCATCGTCTCTACCATTTGTGCAGCAAGCTCATAATCTACAAATGGACAATCCGCAGTAACCCTCATGACGTAATCCGGAGTATATTTTGTAGCAGCCTGTGCATAACGGTCAAGAACATCCGCTTCAGACCCTCTAAAATACGAAACCCCTTTATTTTTGCACCAAACTTCCACCATGTCATCTTGTGGAAGTGTAGAAGTTGCAACAATCACTTCACTAACACCATTCATTTTTTTGCATCGTTCCACAACATATGTAAGAACATCATAGTTGCCCAGTGGCTTTAATATTTTTCCTGGCAAACGTGATGAGCCCATTCTGGCTTGGATGATGGCGATTGTTTTCATTTTCACACAACCTTTTAGTTAACTTCGGGAATATATTTCGCAAATTTATCAATAAATGTAATCTTGAGGGTAGCGCACTAATGATAATTCCTTTGTATTTCTTTCAAAAGGAAAATTTGCAAGATCATTTCCTTTTGATTCTAATAAAAACCAATAAAAACTATCTAACCCAGCAGCTAAGCTTAACGTCGAAGCTCCGCCAAATCGGCAATTACATTCTATAATGTGAAACTTATTTTGCCTGTCTACGATTACTTGAAAAATCACATGCCCATATAGTTTAAGCTTTTCTGCAACATCAGAGCATGTTTTTTCTAATTCGGGGATACACTTTGTTTTAGTCATTTGAGATTCGCCGTTAACAACTTTATCTCTTGTTCTACTAATTACACCTTTTGTTTTCCCCCACTTATCTAAATATAAATCTACACTTACTTCTATTCCCTCAATCATGGGTTGAAAGATTGGGAAATTAAGTAATTCAGAGTGTTCTATGGCATCCTTAATAGATAGGTTTATCCCAATTGACTTTGAACCTGCACCAAATCGTTCTTTAACTACAACTTGGGTATGCGAAGATAATTCATCTACTGTTTGATATGTTGGTATTACTGGGAAACTGTACTTAATAAGAGTTTTGAAAAAACAAAGTTTATCCAAGCATGCTTCTACAGCCTGTATTTGAGAAACCATGGTATAAATGCCGTGTTCAACTAATTTGTTCTTATTTTGTGAAAAAAACTTAAGTTCTCCGTCCCTTGTTGGAATCACATAAGAAATATTATTAGAAGTACAATAATAAATAAAATCGTCTATGCTTATTTCGTTTAATTTAGGCATTTCCCAGAATTCATCTACAAAAAACCTGCCAATTACATCATTTTCTATGTCTGCTCCATATAGGGATTGTGCTGGATTAAACTTATGTATTGCTTGTTTCACCGCTTTAAGTAAAGGTACTTTCTTAGAGATACTCGTTACTAAAATATTCTTATTATTTCTCTTCATTTCGACCTCATTGTATCGGAAAATTATTTATATACGAATTTGATCCTTCTATGATCAGTTATTTAAACCTTTATGATTCTAGTTTCAAAGTAGTTGTTTTAACGAGTTAATTTCTCTATCTGCCTCATATTCATTTGAAAGTTTTGTTTTCATATGATCACCGACTGATCTTACAATACGAATTGTACCCATTCCAAGTTTACGAGCCGTTATAAAGTCTTTGTTAGGATTATCACCAATATAGACGCATTGACCATGTGATAAATTCAAACATTGGGTCACTTTCCGATAAGGCGTATCACTCGGTTTCCAATGTGAAGTACCTAAATCCCCTGTGACAACTATACAATCGAATAACCTTTCCAGACCTAATGACTTAATCTTATTCCATTGCATTTTCGAATCCCCGTCGGTAATCATACCCAATTTGACATTTTTACCTCTTAAAGCCTCTAACAACTGTCTTGCATCCTCATATAGGGAGATTTGTGGTCTATGCGAACGATAAGTAGAAACTAATTTAAAAATATCCAAATCAATTTTTAACCTTCCGCAGACCTCATTGAATATTTTCCCACGCCCGTTTTTTTTCCATTCCTCTATAAGCATTTTATGAATAATATTTTCATCTATTTCTTTATAAGATTTCGTTATTTCATTTGCTACAGCCAAAAAACCAGATTTAACATAGTCATGTTCACAATATAATGTGTCATCAAGATCAAATATATAGCCTTCAAAATTACCTTTCATACTTCACCAGACTTAAAGTTTTATTGTTCTTTAAATTCATTATGAGCCATTATTCTAGTATTTTTTTTAAAGATGAATATGGCATGTATGATAGAACCCTTTATTAATAACTTTCTAATCTATATAGCTTTTCTTTTTAATAGAATGGTTGTTTTTACACATTCCCAAACTCGATACATCCAATCAATGTTCTTTAGCACGATAAGTACATAAATAAGGATATCTATTCTCTGAATAACAGCAAAAACCGATATAATAAAATATATAGTAAAAATATCAAAGGCAGGAATAACTCCTCTATTTAGAAACCATTGTTTCCAAGCAGAACGTACAATCCCATTCTTTCTCATAAAAGGTAAAACAAATTGATGTACTACTAAAATGTCTAAAAGAAATGTAAGAATTAATAAAAGGTCTACCCAAATCGGAGCATTCGCTGCAAATATAATCCCTACCAAGACTATCACGCGAACAAGCTGGTCAGTATAGGAGTCTAACTTTGCACCAAAATCAGAACACTGATTTGTTAAGCGGGCCAAATTACCATCTGCACCATCAACTAAATGATGTAGTTGCAGAAGAATTCCACCCAAGATGTAATATCCAAATATAAAAGCAATTCCACTACAAATTCCTAGGATTCCTGAAAAGACCGTCACGGTATTTGGTTTCAAATTTAAATCATATGCTAATTTTGTAAAAAAGGGATCTATTAAATGGGCATAGTATTTATTAAAAAGATATTCTTCGGGTCTTCTTTTCTGAACAACATATCGAGAGCGGAAAGCTTTGTATTTATTAACTATCATTTCTATCCACACTTCGAAATACTGTTATGTAATCGAATCCTTCTTTTAATCCACTATTCTTTAAAGTGTTTATAATTTCTTGTTGATGACTAGCCACTGTAATAATTGTTTTTCCTATTATTTTTGGAGATTCAATTATAATTTCATCGATGACTTTACCATGCTTATTATTGTCTACATCATATATCCGATCTATCGAATATCCTTGCCCCTTCAGCCAAGCATAAATAATCTGGCCCATTTCACCAGCACCCCAAATAGAGACATGTTCATGTTTATTTTTCTCGATAAATTCAATAATTTTATTAGAATCAATAATAAAGTAACTTTCGTTCTTTTTTTCCCTATCCACTGGTAGATCTAACAATTCATTGATTGCCTGAACTGCACGTTTTGGAGCTTGATTATCTTCAAAACTATAAAGTTCCGACAAGAGTTCTTCATATGGAATACCCTTGGCTTCTAGTGTGTTATTTATTAGTAAAATTAAATCTTTGGATTTTTGGGCATGTGGTAATATTTGACGGACAGCAATATCAAGACTTAATTCCTCAAAGCTCTTTTTTTCCCTATTATACAGTGCAACATTTTGCATATTGTTTAAATTGGCCAACCCGGTATTATTTATATTTTCATCTATGATATCGATTAGAATAATTGGTTTACGGAAAAGCATCGCATCGAATATCGCACCGCTATGATCACTTAATACGGCATCAGCATGATATAATAAGTCAAAAAGATCTGTCTGTTCATCAAACAAAAAAAGTTCTTTCGTATTTATTATTGATTGCCAAGTTGAAGCATGATCGGATAAAACATTTCCATGATGTAGTTTTACAATTATGTTAAATTTATTCCTAAAATCTTCAATATACTGTGCGAATGTATTGAGAGAAGAGAGGTTCGCCCATGTTGGACAATAGACAAGCACCGGCTTACTTTTATTTGTTTTTTCAAAAACCTTACCGTGGATATCTATTAATCGTTCTGCATACGCTGCCCTTTTTCTCGGATGCCCTATATTCACGACTCTACCATATCTCGATAGTCTCTGTTCTGCATATCGACCATAGCTTAATACTAAATCAAATCCTTCATTCCATTCCGCATAATTCCAACGATCCTTCGCATATCCATATAATCCTCTTACTTTTTTTATATGAGGATTTAGAAGTTGAAACCCGGGTAAGAAATAAGGGGCTAAGATTATATCATAAGAAGCTTTTCCATTAAATAAATCCTCAAAGCTACAATATTTTATGCCATTATCCCGAAAAAATTTTTCTAACCTTTCAAACCGTTCATTCACATGGCGGGGAGTGTAAATAATATATACTACAGAAAACCCATTGGAAGATAATTCTTTAGCAATCCATTTAAAATGGACGTAGTGAAAAATTGTTGTACAAGCTACTCCTATTTTCTTCACATAGTCTTCCTCCCTAGCTTTTTAAATCAGCTTTAATTTTTGTTGTGGATATACTTTCCGTCCTTGGTAAATAAACGACTTCATAATAGAATGTTGTGAAATCAAATTTACCTTCCTAGTCAATCCCTTTACAAATATATCAATTATCCTATTTTTAATATCCGTTATCATCTGTACCCATGATGTATCTGAAATATATACTTTCTATGTTATAAGAGTGATAGGTATGCGACAGTAAATGATCTCCAAGTAAACAGGCCTTTTCTAATTAATGAATATGGCCCCAATGACATAGATCAACGTTACACAAGTTATTAAATTTCATGCTATATTTCTCACTTTCCAACTGCATGATATAATGTTAATTACTCTCCCACATTCAAGGTTTTAAAGATAGCTATTAAATAATATATATTTTAGAATGGGCAAAAATAATCTAAATTTTCTTCATAACCCATTTCTTTTAATTTAAAAGATACATCCTTATTCCCATATGATGTTGCAACAATAATAAAAGGTTTTTCTATATCGGATATCCAACTAGGAGTAAATATTGAAATGTCTTCGACTTTTTCCCCTATCTTATTAATATCACTATCTACAAACATTGTAGGCTTTAATTTATTCTGAAATAGCCAATAAAATACAAAGTGGCCAAGTTCTCCTGCTCCCCATATGACAATATCCCGGTTTTTCATCTTAGTAATTTGAGGATCTAATCGATTTTCAAATAAGTCATACTCATGTTTTCGATAAACTTGTAGTTCGCCTCTTTTAACTCTTAAAATCTCATATTTAGCTCGATCAGGTGTGTGTCCATCTTGAAATCTATATAGATGATTAATAATTTTTTCTGGTGTTTGATTTTCACTATAGATTACATCTTGTAATTTATCATTCAACTCAGAGAGATCAAAAATATGTGGTGTAAAAGATCGTATTGCTATATCGAGACTTACACTATTAGTCTTTTCATAACTCTCATTATCATAAACAACACTTGAAATGTTTTTCATTAAACGTAAATTTTCTATACCAGTATCCCTAATATTTGAGGAAATTACATCAAGTAATAAAATTTTTTTTCTTGCCAAAATTGCGTCAAAAATTGCTCCACTATAATCACTGAGGACTACATCAACCGCTGGAAATAAATCAAATATATCAACCTTTTCGTCACAAACAAATAAATTATTATTTTCATATATACCTGATAGGTCTAACTTTTCATTTAGCACATTATTATGGTGTAACTTAATAATAATTCTATTATTCAAGTTTATTTTTTCTATTACTTGTTGAAAGATTTCAATTGACGTTAAATTCCCCCAAGTTGGACAATATAGTACTGTTGAAAAACTATCGTTACTCGAAGAATACCACTGTTTTAATGATCTTCCTTTAACATCCTTTATATCTGTATTTATTTGAAGGAGGTTTTCTGGAAAGAAACGCGGATGTCCTATTGATACACAATCCACTTTATCTTTCAATCTTTCCTCAGCATATGCCCCATAAACAAGTGCCAAATCAAACGCTTTATTCCAATCCGCATAATTCCAAGCATCTTTTGCATATCCATATAACAAACGAATTCTTTTTATCTTTGAGGGGATAAACTGAAAAAAGGGAAACCAGTAAGGTGCAATGATCGTGTCAATTTTGACCTGTTCAGCAACAATATCATAAACACTGCAAAATGGAATTTGGTTGACTTCAAAGTATTCTACTAACCTTTTATATCTATTTTCATTAAATTTATTGGGGACTATAATAAATATCCCTTCTTGCTCAAACTGTTCGTAAATGCTTTTAAAATGAATATGGTGAAAAATTGTCGTACAGACAAAGCCAATTTTCGACATAATTACACTCTTTTCTTTTTATCTTCATTGCTATCTAAAGAAACTTATTTTTAGGTGTAATAACAAAATTAACTGATGAAGAGATTTTCCATTTCTTTCACCTATTTTATTCCCCTAGATTTTTAAAAATAAAGATTATATTCCTAGCCTTCGGTTTCTTAATTTAATAATGACTATACTTACAAAATAGTCGCTTAGGGAACATAGAACATACCCTGGATTTTTCTGCACAAAAACAACCTAATAGATTTCTTAACTCCTTAGCTAATATATTTCTGGGCTGTATGGTAAGCATGAAAGATTGTGAATAGACTTAAGTCAAAGCGCATTCTATCTTCTGATCAATAGCTCTATCTACCACTGCCCTAAGCTTTGTACTACTAGTGCCTTCGGTATAAGGAAAATATATAATCTCTACGTCCTTATCTTTAAAATATTTTTCATATCTATTAAAACGTTCTGTTCCTTTATAATCACTTCCAACAAAAAGGTAATCATATCCTACTTTATTAAAGACTGCACTATCTTCAGGGTCTGCCTGGATTACTTTATCAACATACTTAATATTTTCCAAAATAGCTACACGCTCTTCAAAAGGTACATATACTTGTTTATTTTTATGAGTTGCATCCTTATGAATACCTACGACTAAATAATCGCAATAAACTTTGGCTTTTTGAAGTAAATTTAAGTGACCAATATGAAATAAATCAAAGGTACCACTTAAGTAACCAATTTTGAGCTGGGGTTTTATATTAACTCTACCACTGATTTGTTTATAATTATAACTGTCTATTCCAAATTCACGGGGATCTTCGTGGTATCGTCTTAAAACATCTTTATATATATTATGATATTCTGGAATAAATAGTTCCTCACGTCTATTCATTTTATCTAGAATCTCAATTGCCAAGTCTTTAGTAAGCGTATAATCATTTTCTCCATTACTAAATTTTGTACCTTTAATTGAACCTGGAGAAACATTTAATATTCTATTAGATGAGCCATTCTGACCTAGTTCAATGTTGGTACTTTCAATAAACTTGCCTAAAGCTGCCTTAGTAGCACTGTATACGGAAAAAAGTGGGGAAGATACTAATCCGGCTATACTACCCATAACAACACAGTAGAAATCCTTATTGCTATTTATTAACTGAAAGTATTTTTTTATTATTCTTAGTACTGATATACTATTCACCTTAAAACTATTAATTATTTCATTTTCATTAATATTCTCAAAAGGGGCTATACGTCCAAAACCCGCTGTAATAATTAATGTATCAATATCCTTAATCTCATCGAACAATGAATAATCATCGTTCAATAAATTGAAACGAATAAACTCAACTCTATCGTCTAAAGATATATCCGGTAAACTACGTCCAATAATATAAACGCGCGAATAATCCCGCTCTAATAATTGTTTAACAATTGATAGACCTATACCGTTACTTCCTCCAACTACTAATGCTCTTTTAGAATTCAACTCTCTCTATTCCTCCCTGTTTTTTTAGTATATGAATTCTTCAAGGTCTCGTCCTGTACCTTTCAAGCTTAATTTCTGAACTTCTGATATATACATTTTAAAGTAAATAATCGACTATCTTCCTACAGATCTCGTATTTAATAATTCAACAAAGAGATTATGGATATAAAATAAAGCTATTCTATTGTATTAATAATACTGGTCTAAATCCCCATAGCCTATGCACTTCTTCGGATGAGACGTTAATAATTTTATTTACACTTTTTATTTGCATTTTCTCGTTCGTGTACTTACTATACGCACCTGCCGCACCATTTGTATACTGAATAAAACTATGCAAACCTTGATCACCTTTTACAATTCTTTCATGGTGCCATACTTTTTCATCATTAGGGTTAACCACATTATTTAAATTAGAGTCATGTAAATATAATAGCCATTCATCTAAATCTTGGGCCTCATTAACTTCTAATAAACGAATTCTTGTGTCAGAACCTGCCAAATCATTAATTTTTAAATTTTTGTTTAAACTCTTTAATATGTTACTAAAGCTAATATAGTTTTGAATATTCCGATCAGCTATTAACTTTTTCACTCCATTAATTTCATCCACCATAATGAAATAAAAGTCTCCATTTGGATATGGTTCTAATACAGGATTTAGATATCCTTTAGTTCCTTTACCTAGATTATTGAATTCTCCAACTGCATTTAACTTTGCCTCATAATGACAGCGAATTCGCTTACCAATCTCTAATTGCTCTATACTAGTTACTTCGCATACATGAAATAATCTACCTCCATTTTCCAACTCAACCCCAAAGAATAGAAAAGAAGAATCACCTACTATTCTAATAACGACTAAATGTTCACTATCGGATAACCCATGTTTTTCAAAAATTACTGATTCTCCCTTACTATCTATACTAGATTTATTTGTTAATTTTTCAGCTTTTTCATCAATTAACACTTGAATCCCGTTTAAGCTATTTAAAGGGCGACCAATAATTCTTAACTTTGTTCCAGTAAATCTAAAACTTATACATGGTGATTGGTTTTCATTATTCTGATTCATTATTGAATATCCAACATAGTTTCCAGCAGTATAATTTAATCTCTTCCAGTTACCAACGTAATGAAAACCACCACAATTACTTTGATAAAATTTTAATACTTTATCGTTGATGGTTCTTTCAACTTCAAAATGAACTTTATAAATACATGCGGCAATCTGATCTAAAGTCTGTTTACACCCTTGTAAGTATTCAGAAAATGAACCTAGGATATATTTTGCTTTATCAATTTCATTCGTTTGCTTTCGAATATTTGCTGCCCTGATTGTCAATGCTTGAAATTGACTTCGATTAATTGGCTGAATGTAACAAATATAACTTTCATTAATGATAAGCTTTTTCATTAACTTATCGAATTTATGAATGTTTTTTGATAACTTCATTTCCTTTTCTAAAGATATATTTTTATCCATTTCTTCAAAAATAGGAAAAATTTCCTTATATAACTTTCGGAAGCTATCAATTGATCTTTCCATTCTTTTTAAACGTTCTAATATGTAACTTCTATCATATTTGTTTTGAGTACTAGAATACCAATTTTCAAATACTATAGGTGAACTAAATCTTTCTTTTATTAGTTGTTCAAGTGTCACGAACTTTGTGCCTGCGATTGCTGCGCCGCCTTTTGTCGTGTTTATCACTTCGATTTTGTCATATTGTTTTATTTGGAATTCAATGAATTCACGCATATTATTAAACGATGAGTTTGTTTGGACTCTATCTCCGTATACATCTTCAACTGTTAGAACTTCACTCTTTTCAGATTCCTTCAAGAATATAGTACGTCCGGTATTTCTATATTCAACATCTTTCGAATAAAATTGATTATTTTTGAATGCTAAGTTCTGCCCAGCAAATACAATGGGATTACACCCCAATTTAGCTGCTAATTGAAAAGTTACTGCTGCTATTGTAGGTGAATCATCTACATAATCAATACTACTATCATCTGAATTTTTTAAATAGTATTGGGCTATAGTGTCTTGGCTGGTAATCATATGTAACTTCGGTCCACGATATATGTCTAAAGTTTCATACCCGACACTCGTTCCGTATATCATTGGAATATTCGTAATACCTTGCTCAATGATACTAGAAAAAACTTTATGATTATGACCTTGCGGATCATAGGTACAAACAGCATCTGGCATTATATTTTGAGCAATTAAAGCCTTGTTGGCTGAGCCCACTGCAAAAATATAAGCTAACTTATTTGTCTTAATATATCTTAAATTTTCATATTCCTCTTCCAAAGAAGGTCCAGCTGAAACAATAATCAAAGGTTTATCTTTAAAATGTTGCTTATACTCATCACTTAATATATTTGGCGATTGAATAGTCTTCGAAAAGTTTAGCACACTATTCAAAGTCCAACGGGCACTAAATAAATTATCTATATAATACGATTGTCTCTTTGATCCAACCGCAACCTTAAAATTTTCAGAGAATCGCAGAAACTGTTCTTCGAATATTTTCCTGTAACTTGGTAATACAACTAGTAATATCCGCTCTTGAATATTATGAGTGATGCTCTCTAAAAATCCTTTTCCTGCTTCATCTGATGTCTCTATGAAAATATTTTTTAGCCTATGGATAGGTAATTGAGTAATATTTTTTTCATGCAAATATAATGTAAATATTTCATGGTTCGGTTCATACATTGAAAAATGATATTCAGGATGTTTTTTCATGAATTCCTCAATATGATAACCAAGTCCTATCCCATAAAATAGCACATGCTCATAGTTCTTCACGCTATCAGCAAATTGCTCAATAAATTTTTCAGCCTCTTTTCTTGGATCATATTTACTATGGACTAATTGGGGATTTCCATTTATTTCAGCTTGAATCGTCGATAGACCTGATCGAGTTTCAATAAGATGGTATTCTGAATTTTTATTTATTAGATTATTATCTAAACTAGTATATACACTAGGAAAATTACTTTTTAGAAAGGATATATTTCCTTCAATCACACAAATATGCCTCCTTGCTTTTATTTAGAAAATCAGTTTTATTGCCTACCTCTTATTTCTTTCCATTTATTATTAGTAGCGGCAAATCCACAAAAATATCCCTTATTTAATTAATTGTTCTCTTAAAATCCATTCTCTTAACATTTCTTTGTCAATTGCTTCTTCATAAGACACCGTTGGAATATGTTGAATCGGATAGGTTTCTTTATAATATGCTCGACCAGCATAGGGTGAATTAATAATATACATGTTCTCCATCTCATGAGCGATTCTAATTTCGTCTTCTGTCATTAACTCTTCATACATCTTTTCCCCTGGACGGAGGCCAATTTGTTGAATTTCAACTTTGCTACTAATTAAGCATTTTTTCGTTACTTCTTCGACCAATACCTCAATAAGATCACTCAATTTTATAATAGGCATTTTTAAAACAAACACCTCACCGCCCTGCGCCATCTCATTTGCTTCTAACATGAGAGAAATAGCCTGAGTGGGGGTCATCATGTAGCGCAGCATACTTTTGTCGGTAACAGTCACTTTGCCTTTCTCTTTCATTTGTTTTAAGAATAACGGAATAACCGAACCCCTTGATCCCATCACATTCCCAAATCGAACAGAACTAAATATCGTATGTTTTGGCCCCTTTTGATATTGAGCAGCTGAAATAAGACGTTCAGCTGTGAGCTTTGTTGCTCCATATGTATTAGTTGGAGCAATTGCCTTGTCTGTACTAGTGAATAACACTTTTTTCACACCCATCGTTAATGCACACTGAATTACATTCTGGGTACCTAAAACATTCGTTTGCACCGCTTCGAATGGATTGTATTCACATGCAGGAACATGCTTCATTGCAGCAAGATGAAAAACATAGTCAATTTCCTCCATCGCTCGAAGAAGCCGATTCTCATCACGTACATCTCCGATTAAATACCTTATATTTTTGTATTCTTGAAACTCTTGCTGCATTTCGAACTGTTTGTACTCATCTCTGCTGAAAATTCGTATCACACTCGGATTGTGTAAAAGTAACTCTGCAGTCAAATAACGTCCGATTGTTCCTGTCCCACCAATAATAAGGATTTTTTTTTGAGCATACATACTTGCCTTCATTTTTCCGCCCTACTTCATATGTTATTTGCTTCAAAAACTTGCTCTGTCACATCATAAATTAATTGGAATTGAGATAATATTTCATATTGAATGATATCCGCAATGAGAATGGCATCTTTATTTTCGATTGCTTCTAGTAAATTGGATAGCTCAACCTCAAAGATTGCCGCAATCTTGATAAACTCATCCCAATCTTTAATGTCATGCTGTGTTTGATCAATGCTTTTTATCGTTTCATATATCCATCCAATTCCGTCCAAAAGCTGGTTCAGTGTGATCCAGCTTTGCTCTAATGGGGATTGATAAAATTGGTTGACTAAAGATCCTATTTCTGGAATGGCACGATTCGTATATGTATTTAATGAAACTAATAAACTGCCAATAAATTCTTTAATCGTCTGTACTTTTACTTCAACCTCATTGATATTAGCAATGTTATCAAGAATATATTCTTCGTGTTCTTTGTATACCTCTTGCCCATTGATAATTAAGTGACTTAAAAATATATTTTCGGTAGATAGAACATTTTGGATTGTTTCGATTAATTCCTGTGTTCCTTCATGATTGTTATCAAAAGTAAAGCATTTATCTAATATTGTTAAAATCATTTTTAGTTCCTCCGTCGTATCTAAGTAACCATTATATCGACATTTTTCAACAAAAGTTAAGAAAATATCAACAGGTAGTAATTGGAATTTGATACAACTTTAGATTATTTAATATAAAAAAACCCCAGCAAAATTTGCCAGGGTTCAATAAATATTATTATTGTAGTAATTGTAATACTGATTGTGGACGTTGGTTAGCTTGAGCTAACATAGCTTGAGAAGCTTGAGAAAGGATATTGTTCTTAGTGAACGCCATCATTTCATTAGCCATGTCTACGTCACGGATACGAGACTCAGCTGCTTGTAGGTTCTCAGCAGAGTTACCTAAGTTACTGATAGTGTGCTCTAAACGGTTCTGGAATGCCCCGAGTTTAGAACGTTCTGCAGATACTTGGTTAATAGCTGAATCGATTACTGAAATAGCTGCAGTTGCTTTTCCATGACTAGTAATATCTAAAGCAAAAGTTGCTCTCTCTTTGCCATCTGCACCATCAGTTAAGATATTTTGGTTACCAGCTGCAAATGTTGCACTTCTTGAGCCAGAAGAAAGTTCTTTAGAAATCGTAGTACCATTTGTTGTAGTTCCACTAGCTCCAATTGCAGATATTCCAGTACTAAAAGTTGTTGCTAGGTCAGCTTTACCATTAGCATCACCAGCAACACCTAATGCTGATGCCCTCATATCAAATATATCAACTGTAAAGTTTTGTAATGTGTTGGCACCAATTTGCATTTTTAATCCGCCGCCACCAGATACACCTGCTTGAGCAGTATAAGCTGTTCCATCAAGTTTTTGATCACCATTTAAAAGTTTCTTAGTATTAAACTCAGTATTATTACCAATACGGTTAATCTCAGAAGTTAATTGATTTAACTCTTTTTGAAGCTCTTGTCGATCTTGATCAGTATTCGTATCGTTCGATGCTTGAGTAGCTAGCTCACGCATACGTTGTAGAATAGAGTGAGTTTCGTTTAACGCACCTTCAGCTGTTTGAATTAAAGAAATAGCGTCTTGAGAGTTACGTTGAGCCTGGTTTAAGCCACGAACTTGTCCACGCATTTTTTCAGAGATTGCTAGACCAGCAGCGTCGTCTCCAGCACGGTTAATACGAAGACCTGAAGAAAGTTTCTCCATAGATTTTGCAGAGTTTGTTTGGTTTGCACCCATTTGGCGGTATGAGTTCATCGCCTGTAAATTATGATTGATAATCATCGTTTGTTTCCTCCTTGAAATTGGTTTGTTCCACATCCATGTGGTTATTTGTTAAGTCAGATCATCCAATTAAGTCGGCCGCCCTAATTGGATTGCTGGTTTACAATTTTTATATCGACATCTTTTTGGGGTTGTTTAGTCATTTTTAGCTAAAATATTTATTTTTTTAGCTGATTTGTGAATTTCTTCAATAGGTCAAAGGATGTGTTTCCTGCTTTTTGGTTTTCCTCTTGGATGGCAAGGTATATTTCTTTGCGGTGGATGTCAATATTTTTTGGTGCTTGGATTCCGATTTTTATTTGTTCACCTTCTACGGAAAGGATTTTGATTTCGATATCATCACCAATTTGAATCGATTGGTTTAGTTTTCGTGTTAGTACGAGCATAGTTTAACCCTCCTTGCCTGCGGAGGAAAGTTGGTTCATTAACAGATGCTTCGTTTTGTAGGATGAGTCACTTAAGATGACTTGCTTTCCTAGCTTTTTCGCATCATTAATAACGATTGGACCTTGCAGGTTAGCTGTTGTTTTTTGGAATGGTTCTTGAACCGTTAGGATGACAAAAAGCGCAATATCTTCTTGATTTTCGATTTGTAATGTTTCAATCACTTGGTCGGAAAGTTTTGCTGTGTAATCCTTAAAAAAGTCGAATGGGCTGACAATGACAAAAGCTAGTGCTGGTGTTTGGACAGATTGCATAATTAAGAATGGACCTTCGTCAGCGAAAGGGAGTATATAAAATTGTTGCTCTTCTAGGAAACTTGGGATTCCTTGATGAAAATGAATGATCTTTGATTCTTCTATTTGAACTTCACCATGGTATTTCGTTTGAATTTTCATTTCGTCCACCGTTTCTATTTTATATTTTTTCGTCAAGGGCTGCTCCAATTGCTTGTATATGAATAGAAGCTTTTTGCCTCAAGTAGATTTGGAGATCACCTGGATTGAATTTGATGATAGGATGATGAGTCTGAACCTCTAAATCGAGATTTTTAGTAGGGACTTTTATTTTAATTTCCGATGGTTGGTAGTGAAACTTTACATTTCCAGGTTTCGGAAGATAATCAATGCTTATTTCTTTTGGTGGCGGCTCGCTTTTTTCTTTAGCAATTTGCGGAATGACACTTTTCTGCTGATGCTCGATGCTCATTAGGCGATTCCCTTCGCTCACCTTTTTAGAAATGTTTTGAAGTACTTTCTGCTTTGCTTTTGCCGCCCATTCATTCACTACTCTGAATGGATGTTTAAGATTCGCATCCGCAAATGCTTCTGTTTGGTCAATTTCTAATTCGCTTTTTGATTGATCTATTTCTACTACTGGCTGAGGCTGTTTCATTTTTATTTCAGCCATTGGTTGTTTTATTTCGATAGTCGCTCTATGTTGCTGGATTCCAATTAGGGCATTTGTATTGGTTATTTGTAGATAAGGAAGCTTCATGGCTTGTCCTCCTTTATTATCGAGACTTTATATCTATTTTAGCTAAGTTGTGGATTTAATAAAACTTTATTTTATTCCTTATTCTATTCCCTTTTCAAAATACGAATTCGTCAGGCGAAGCACATCTTTTGCTTCTTCTTGTGGGGGCTTGGTGATTTCTTCTCTCATCTGTTTTTCTTCCTCTTCATTTAACTTTAAGTATGATTCAAAAAATCCATAAATGAGTTACATTTTCGCTGGGTTTAATCCCATTCGGCTAATCATCCGTAAAAAGAGCTAGCCCCAATAGGAAGCTAACTCTTCATCTCATGTCTTATTCTTATATACAAATACTAATTTTTGTCCACGACTGCCCAGTCCCATAGACTTAGGAATCATTTAACGTAAAAAGTCCATTAAAGTTGGCTGAATAATTCTTGCCCCGGCTGCTAAAGCTGCACGGTGGAGACTTTCTTGGATCGTTAGATCGATAATAACTTGTTCAAAATCGATGTCTTCGTTATCTGAAAGTGTTTGGACTGCCACGACTTTTTGTTGAAGGAGACGGCTTTGTACCATTTCCGCTCTGTTTGTTTGAGCACCGAGTTCTGCTCTTGTTGACACAATATCACCTAGGAATCCATCTATCGAATCTAAAGCTTTCGTAATTTCCGATCCTTTTGTATCTGGATTTGTTAACATTTTTTTAATTGATTCTAGGCTCCCAAATAATTCAATTGAGAAAGCATCTTGGGCTCTAATGTTAATTGGAATGGTAACACCTTTCATGACTTCGATTCTAACATCTTGTGTGTTTGTTGAAACGGCATTTTTATTTGAAACAATTAAATCATCAGTATTTATTGTTTCTTTAATAGAAATCGGAGTGCCATCCATATGTTTTTGCTCTTCTTCATATTCGTGTTTAATCACTCCAGAAGATGCATCTAAAATTAAATTATCTCCAGATGGAGCTTTAAATATGTGATAATCCACACCATTAATCTCTTGAACATCATCGAATTTATAACTTTGCCCTTTATAGCTAAGGACATAATCACCAGCCTTAGTGGCTACGTTTGTCAAAAAGGTATTAAAGTCCATATTAAATTGATTTTCCTTTATTGGTGCTTCACTCGTGTCTGTCCCATTAAAAATATAATTCTCGCCAACTCGCGAATTAGCAAGTGCTTCAATGTGCTCTTGCAGACGTTCAATCTCTTTTGAGATGTTTTTCCGTGCATCAGCATCATAGCTATCATTAGAGGCTTGAACAACTAATTCACGGATTCGATGTAAAACCTGAGTTGTTTCATCAAGAGCCGCATCCGCATTATCCATCCAGTTAAAGCCTTCATTCAAGTTTCGCTTAAATTGATCGACCTCAACGACTTGGCTTCGGTAGCGCATTCCTTTCATCGCCACAACTGGATCGTCGGACGGTTTTGTGATTTTTTTACCAGACATAATTTGATCTTGCAATTTACCTAATCGGCCATAGCTTTGACTAATATATTTTAAGTTGCTATTAGATAACATTAATTGTGTAACACGCAATGGATTCACCTACCTTATCTTCCTACAATGCCCATCCCATTGATAATTTTATCAAGCATTTCATCAATCATTGTAATATTCCTAGCCGCTGCATTATAAGCATGCTGAAACTTGATTAGATTCGTCATTTCCTCATCTAAAGAAACACTGCTTATTGACATGCGTCTAAGTTCAACAGAATCTTTAAGGATCCCTGCCGTTTTTGTCATCCGAAGAGCCTCTGATGCATTATCGCCTAATTTACCGATCATTCCTTGATAGAAAGACTGTACATTCGTTTTTTTCACACCAAAATCAATCGGTATATCCTTCACATTTGCTAGATTAAGTGCATTTGAGCCGTTTCCAATGAAAGCTTCACCATCTGGGCCTGCTGCAGCTGCAGCTGCAGCAATATTTTGTACATCCTTTAAAATTTCATCAGCAACTTTTAGACTAGCTGCGGCCCCTTTTGTATCTCCTGATGTTATACCGGATCCAAAGGCAAAGAAAGGAAGTCCACTTTGAACTTTCTCGCGAATATCATTTAAGCTCCATCCCGATTGATGTACTTCATTGAATTTAGTTGCGAATTCGAATGCCATCTCATCTAAATCAGCCAGCATTTCATTGTATATTCCCTTTACATCTGCACCATCTTTATAACCATACCCTTCAATATATCCTTTTAACTTTCCGTTCGTATTGAAGGTACTGAATTCTAAAGTGGCTTTGACATCGTTTGAATTAGCAAAGCCCTCTTTATCATTAAGCTCCAAAAACTCAATATACGTTACTGGGCTATCTAAATCGTCTGGATTCTGATACTGAATTTGAATGCCTATAGCTTTTCCAAATTCAGCATCAATAAGCTTAATCTCATTTAATTTGTCCCCTTGAGGAGTAGCTAAATAAATATCATAGATTCCTTCCGCATTTGCAGAAGCTAATCCCCCACTTGGTTTCACTTCTACTCTAATATTCATCATACTAGATAGCTCATCAATCAAGCGATCACGTTCATCGTATAAATCATTTGGTAAATATCCATGAGGCTCTATGGAACCGATTTCCTTGTTAATTGCGTTTATCTGTCTTAGTATCGAATTAATTCTTTGTTGGGATGCATCAATCTCATTCCGATAATCCTTTTGAATAGCCTTCAGGGAATTTGACATATAGTTAAATGTATTCGCTAATGAAATCCCACGTTCACGAACCACCCGTCTCGCCCCATCATTTTGCGGCTGGACAGCTAAATCCTGCAAGGCATTCCAGAATTGATCTAATGTACTAGAAAGTCCTGTATCGGATGGCTCATTCATTACATCTTCCATTTGAGTAAGCATCTCTGCCTTTGCTTGCCAGTATCCCAGCTTACTATTCTCTGTTCGAAACTGCATGTCCGTAAAGCTATCCCGAATTCGCTGGATATCGCCCGCTTTTACCCCCGTTCCCATTTGGCCGGGTATTTGCGGACGATTCATGGATGCTGGAGGATACGGTTCTGTTTGTGTGAAATTTACACGTTGCCTTGTATATCCTGGTGTATTTGCATTTGCAATATTATGACCTGTCGTATAAAGAGCCGCCTGTTGGGTCATCATCCCTCTTCTAGCAACTTCTAACCCATGAAAAGTAGAAATCATTTTATTACCTCCGTTAAGCCTTTGATTCAAAAATTGAGCGAGATTTTTGTTGAGTATCCTGAGCGTTATGATCCGATCTACTATAATTTAAGGAATCTAAATCTGGAATTAACAGATCGAGTGAGAGATTAACAAATTGTAAGGATTGTTGAAGAAGTTCCTGATTCGAATGATTTTGCCATTGTAAAATAGCGATTTGATCATCCAATTCTCTTTTCAACTGAATAAGTCGATCCTTTTCAATATCCTCGGCATATGCAATAATAGCCGATAGTGTAGGGGGATCTAAGATGCCGTTTTGCAATAAAAAACTTTCCCCCTCTTTCAAGACCTCTAAGCTCAATTTTTTAATGACCTGGATATGTTTATTTTCATCTTTTAAAATCGTTTGCAGGGATTCGATATCACCTTTTACGATTATGTCTGTTTTTTTCTTCGCAATTTCATTCAAGCTTTTATGCAAAACAAGCGTTTTTTCTAAGGTATGCATCATTTTTTCAAGAGGCATTGATTTCCCTCCTAAAACTTGTCATTCCAGAAGGAATACATTTTCTCCGCCACTTTTGCTGGTTCAATTTCGTACTCACCCGATTTGACTTTATCTTTTAGTTCTTCCACTATTTTCTGACGCTGCGCTTCGATCGGGTTTCCTTTTTGAAGCTCCAATGCTTCAGTGGAAATTTCTATTTTGTCCTTCTTACTGGTGTTTGCGACTTTTTCCATTTTCTCAAGTTGTTTATTATAAGGATTCATACCGACGCGGCCAATATTGTTAATTTTCACTTTGTGCCCTCCTTTATCTTCTCTTTACATATATTTTATCTTTCCCTAAAATCTAATTCAGTTCGGACGAAAAAATCTGTTATTTGTATTTTATATCGGTTGATAATTAAATAAATGAAGAAATTTTAACAATTATATTATGATGCGATTATCTCAATAATTATAAGTTTTGATTGCCTTCTGAATATAAAAAGAACCATTAGGCTTATTCCTAATAGTCCTTACGTATAAATATTGATCATTAAACCTTTAATCTCGCCGACCATGCCTAAAATATCTAACGTCTTTTTCTCTTTATCAAGGACAACATTTGTTAAATCAATTAGCTTTTTATCGATTTCTTTCACAATTTTATAGACCTTTGTCCGTCCACGGCGATTAAATCCACGCTGTTCTTCAAGCTGCAGACCGTTTTGAACAGCCTCTTCCATGAAGTTTTTCACCATTTTTTTGTATTTCCGAAGATGATCAACGGTGCGGTTTTCCGCTAAGGCTTTACCTTGTTCTTCAATTTCCGCAACCATTTTAGTCATCTTGTCATAGACCGTTTGCTGACGGTTCTTGGCGATTACTTCTTGAAAGGAAATGCTTTCTGTAGGCAGATTGTTTTTGCTTTGAATTTTATCCATTCCTAATGGGCTAATTTTTTGGACTTCCATAAACTTCACGCCTTTTTCAAGTGGTTTAGAATTATTTTATCACAAAACATTTCTGATATTGCAATCTCAACCGAGTATATAAATGTTGTCGACTTCATTTCACTGCGCTAGTGATTACTTCTTACACAAGGACAAACTCTGCCGAATCCGACGACAATTTAGTTTTCAAACAGGTAAAAAAACAGAGGCAAGCCCGAAGTGTAGGACTTGCCTCCTTATTAAAATGATTATTGTAATAATTGAAGTACGCCTTGTGGCAACTGGTTAGCTTGCGCTAGCATTGCCTGTGCTGATTGGTTAAGAATATTATTCTTCGTGAACTCAGTCATTTCTAGTGCCATATCTGCATCACGAATACGAGACTCAGCAGCTGTTAAGTTTTCGTGTGTTGTTTGTAGGTTATTAATTGTGTGCTCTAGGCGGTTTTGAGTTGCTCCTAGTTTTGCACGTGTAGATGAAATTTGATTGATCGCTTTATCAAGTTTAAAAATAACTTCATTAGCTGATTTATGATCTAGAACGCTAATTTCATCAATACCAAGTTTTACGGTACTTAATTGCGGAACATCAATGTTAACATTTTGGTTTGTATTCGCACCGATTTGGAATGCTAGTGCCTTATTTGTTAAAGTAAACTCTGTTTCACCTTGTTTCATACTGGTATCATATTTAAGTTCTAATCCACCATGTTTTATGATTCCATTTTCAGTTGTAATTTTTTTATTAAATGTGATGTCATTATAATTACCACTATTTTCCCTCTGAACTGATATTTCAGCTGCATACTCAACTTTCACCTTAGCAGTACCAGCCTTTGTTATTTGAGTTGTATCTATTTTAATCTGTTTTGGAATTTCACCAATGCCTATCGTTGTTGCTCCAGATGATGCACCAATTTCCTCCGCTTTAGATCCTAATGAGAATCCATCTGGATCAAAAACCTCTATTGTAGCGCTTGTTTTTCCATTTGCACTCTCATAATTAGTAACTACGATTGAGTACTCACCTAATTTTAATTGTTGAGCCTGAAAGTCTGATAAATCACTAGCAATAACAGTTGTATTTTGAACTCCAGCTTCAGGTTGAGTAAGCTTTGTTACTAAATTAACTCCACTAGCAACAGTAATTTGATAATTACCTGTTGCCATAGCAGAATTTGTAACGACAGGAACTACTGTTAAATTACTGTCGTTATTTGCGGCAAATTGAGTATCAGCAGCACTTGAACCATCTAACAACTTTCGAGTGTTAAACTCTGTTTTTGATGCAATGCTATCAATTTCTAAAAGCAGTTGATCAATTTCTTTTTGAATTGCAGTACGATCGTCAGTCGTATTCGTATCATTCGCCGCTTGTACCGCTAGCTCACGCATACGCTGTAGCATGGAATGCACTTCTGTCATTGCCCCTTCAGCCACTTGCATTAAGGAGACACCATCAAGCGAGTTTCTCTCTGCTTGTTTTAGTCCACGGATTTGTGAGCGCATTTTTTCAGAGATTGCTAGACCCGCAGCGTCATCAGCTGCGCGGTTGATGCGTAGACCAGAAGATAGTCTTTCTAAGTTTTTAGAAGTGTTAAATTGGTTTTGGTAAAGGTTACGGTATGCATTTAATGCTTGAATATTATGATTTATTCTCATTTTCTTGCTCCTTAAAGTCTATTTATTAGTTATCTTCCATTAATACACTTTTTTCATAGGCTAATGCCTTTTGCCGCAGTCCTGCAGCAAGGTTAGCAGATTTATTCTTCATTGCTTTGTTCCAAGCAGTTGTTATCTCTTCTAGAGTTTGGATGACTTCTTTAATGATTGTGACATCTTTTGTTAAGTTTGCCTGGACAATTTTATCTGCCATATAGTTGTAAAGCATATCAAGCTGGTCAGCTATGATTCCGGCTTCGTAGTTGAGTCCCGCTCCTAAACGAAATAATATATCGTTTGCTCTCTGTAGTTTTTTATTTGCAAAAACTAAGTCTTTGTTGGCTATGTCTTCGATTGCTTCCTCTAAGTTCGTTAAACAGGCTTCATATAAGAGCGCTGTAATTTCTTGAGGTGATTTTTGATGGATGGCTGACTCTGTGAAAATACCAGTCACGTATTTGCACCTCCAAATTGATTACCTGTTTCTTTTATCGGCCTATTATTTTAAGTGTTTAATAGTTTTTTTCCATTTCTTCAATAAGTAAGAGAATTTCCGCCATAACGGAATAAAGCTGAGGGGGAATGTTATCCCCCAAGTCCATATCTAGTAGGTTTGCTACAAGCGAAGAGTCTTCTTGCATATGGATGTTATTTTGTTGCGCCAATGCAATAATTTGTTGGGCAACTTGGCCTTTTCCTTGGGCTACTATAGTTGGTGACTTTCCTGTTTCTTCGTCATATTTAATAACAGCTGCGGAAGGACCGTTGATTTCTTTGCGTTTTTTTTGGTTATAAAAGCTTGAAACTCTCATATTTTAAAGTCCATTCCCTTCTCAGTGAAGACTGGTCTTGATGGTTTTGTCTCATGAGCTTTATTTTCGGACTCATTTTGGGAAACGGAAGAGCTATTGATCGGACTCATTCTTGTAAAGTTGATGCTATTGACGTTATAGCCAACTTCCTGGAGCTTGTCTTTTGCTAAAACTGCTAATGGCTCCATTTTTTCTTTAAAGCCTGGCAGATCGTTTTTTATGGTAATGGATAAATTTCGATCAGTTGAATTCAGCATGATTCCGACATCGCCAAGTTTCTTTGTTTCCAGCAAGAAATACAGATTGCAGTTTTCCCAATCGACTTGCTGACCTTCGCTTTTAGAATTCACAAAAACTTGCAGGTTTTCTGGCTTCCCACCTAGCAGCAGGGGTAGGTTAAAAAACATGCTTTGTAAAGTTCCGCTCGCATCAGATTTGCTTAATAATTGCTGGCCAGTTAGGTTTGTTAAGGCTTGTTCTGCTTGCTGGGCGACCTTTGAATTTGTTTCTTCTCCTTGGGCCAATTTCAAAAGAGCCGCTTTTAAATTTTGCTGCTGTTGCTGATGCTGTTCTTGTTGTGATTGATCATTTTTTTGGAAAACGAGCGAATTTGCGACATCGCTATCATGGTTCAGTCCGAGTGATCGAACCATTTCGAACATTTGCCTAGCGGATGGTTCTTGGTTCATATAGCCACTGGCTGTTTCTCCAAATTGGGACAGCATTTGTTGTCCCGGTGAGCGATTTTCCATAGCCATGCTTTCTTTATTAACAAAATGCATCACCTTTTGATCTGATGGCTTGAAAATGACTTTGTCAATTAAAGTTTTGACCTCATTGACTATTTTACCTGCCTGGGAATGATCCCCTTTTGCAAGAAGTTTTTTCGCTTCGGCTAATTGGGAGCTCGCATGCATAAGCTGCTTTTCCGTTTTCATATCTGTAAACAACATCATTTCACTTTTTAAAATGGCGTTATCAAGCTTGCTGATCGCTGTTTCGAGCATTTGTTTCGCCTGTGGATAGGCATTTCTCTTGAATGTATCAATTAGCCGCTCCACATTGTCAAGATTCCTAGAAATTTCTCGTTTGAGTTCACGGAAATCATGGGTTGCTTGTGCCAGTTTTTGCGTGATTTTTGTTACTAAAATATCTTTTGACTGGATTGATAAAGATTGCAGCTGTTCATTTAGGTCGTATTGTAGCGCGTCTTGTGTTGCCTTTTGTTCGTGTTGATGACTTGGCTCTGATTTTACAATTTCATTTTCAATTTCTGTAAGTGCTTTTGTCATATGTTGTCGGGCTGCAATTTCACGGCCTTTATCTTGTAGTTTTGTGGCTTGGCTAAGTGCTTTTTCAGCCTTATCGATTGTTTTCATGTCGATGTTAGGATTGCTCGAGATTTCTTTCCGTACTTGGTCGAGTGCTTGTTCTAAATCAGGTTCTTTTTGAAATTGCTTTATGGCTTGTTTAATTGATTCAGAAGGGCGGATTTCAGCTTGTTTTGCCTGTTCTGTCATTTCGATATTTTTCAAAGAGTTGTTTTGCTGCATATTATTTAAGCTAGGCTGTTCTCCCTGTTTAACAGGTTGATTGATTGCGGTTTCCGGCTGCTTGGTTTGCGTCTCGTTCTGTTTTATAGTTGCCTCAACTTGCTGCAGCATTTTTATTAATCGCTCACGGCCCGCTTGGTCCAATTGATTTGCCTGATTTGCTACACGTTCGATATTGCGTGACATTTCTGGGTCTACGTTTTTATTATTCGTTACTAGATCCTGAACTTTTTGTAAAATTTTCTTTGGATCAGGCTCGGTTAGTATTTGCTCGCGGACTTGTTTGATTGATTCTCTTAATTGGGAATCTTGTTTCGGAAGCACGCGTTGCTCGATTGTATCGCTATTAGTCTGAGTTGACTGAATCGGCTGGGATGGATGACGAGCTTCCAGTAGTTCCGTTTCTGCTTTTGCTAAAGCTTGTTGTAGGCGTTCACGGCCGGATGATTCTTGGTCTATTTTTTGTAGCTGAGCAGCTTCACTCAGGGCTTTCTCCACTTTTTTCGCTACTTCACGGTCCATTTTTGGATGCTGCACAATTTGTTCACG
>NZ_JAHNZZ010000004.1:273889-274459 GCF_019039215.1 Bacillus sp. FJAT-29790 | reverse complement strand
GCGCTGAATTTCAGCTCTGGCCTCTCTCGCGGTTTCGCTTGGACTCGGCACATTTGTGCTACGATCAGATTGGGCTGATTGGGTAGCTTGAGTTGGCTGGGCTGGTTGTTTAGATTCTATTTGCTTCAGTTCCAATTCTGCCTTCGCTAAAGCTTGCTGCAACCGCTCGCGGCCAGATGACTCTTGACCTATTTTCTGTAGCTGAGTAGCTTCACTTAGCGCCTTTTCAACTTTTTGCGCTACTTCATGATCCATTTTTGGATTCTGCACAATTTGTTCACGGACTTTTTCTATGGCACGTGGAAGATTTGGCTCGCGCTGGATTTCGGCTCTGGCCTCTTTCACGATTTCGCTTGGGCTCGACTCGTTTGTGGTGCGATCAGCTTGGGCTGATTGTTTAGATTCTATTTGCTTTAGTTCCAATTCCGCTTTTGCTAAAGCTTGCTGCAACCGATCGCGGCCCAATGATTCTTGGCCTATTTTTTGTAGCTGAGCAGCTTCACTCAGTGCTTTCTCCACTTTTTTCGCTACTTCACGGTCCATTTTTGGATTCTGCACAATTTGTTCACG
>NZ_JAHNZZ010000004.1:249232-273879 GCF_019039215.1 Bacillus sp. FJAT-29790 | reverse complement strand
CAAGACTTGCAGAAGACGATCGCGGCCCAATGATTCTTGGCCTATTTTTTGTAGCTGAGCAACTTCACTCAGAGCTTTCTCCACTTTTTGCGCTACCTCACGGTCTATTTTTGGACTCTGCACAATTTGTTCACGGACTTTCTCTATAGCACGTGAGAGATTCGGCTCCCTCTGAACTTCAACTTTAGTTTCTCTCACGATTTCATTTGGACGCGTCTCATTTGTACTACGATCAGATTGGAAAGCTTGAGTTGGCTGAGCTGATTGGCGGGACTCTAGTTGCTTTTGCTCCAATTCCGCTTTTGCTAAAACTTGCTGCAACCGATCGCGGCCCGCTGATTCTTGACCTATTTTCTGTAGCTGAATAGCCTCACTTAGCGCTTTTTCAACTTTTTGCGCTACTTCACGATCCATTTTTGGATTCTGCACAATTTGTTCACGAACTTTTTCTATGGCATGTGGAAGATTCGGCTCACGCTGAACTTCGGCTCTTGCCTCTTTCACAATTTCGCTTGGACGCGTCTCATTTGTGCTACGATCAGCTTGGGAAGCTTGAGTTAGCTGAGCTGATTGGCGGGGTTCTATCTGCTTTAGTTCCAATTCCGCCTTTGCTAAAGCTTGCTGCAACCGCTCGCGGCCAGATGATTCTTTCCCTACTTTTTGCAGTTGATTCACTTCATTCAGGGCTTTCTCCACTTTTTGCGCTACTTCACGATCCATTTTTGGATTCTGCACAATTTGTTCACGGACTTTTTCTATGGCACGTGGAAGATTCGGCTCTAGCCGAATTTCTGCTCTAGCCTCTTTCACAATTTCACTTTGGCGCGGTTCATTTATGCTGCGGTCCACTGGATTCTGAGATGGCTGACGGGATTCTAATTGTTTCAGATCCGTTTCCGCCTTCACCAAAGCTTGCTGTATTCGTTCACGACCAGCCGATTCCTGGCCTATTTTCTGTAACTGAATAGCTTCATTTAATGCTTTCTCCACTTTTTGCACTACTTCCCGATCCATCTTTGGATGTTGAACAATCTGCTCACGAACTTTCTCAACAGCACGAAGAAGACTCGGCTCACGCTGAACTTCATCACTTACTTGTTTCACAATTTGGCTAGGGCTAGCAGTCGCCTTCTGCTGTTCTATATTAACTGGTAAACTTCCCCTTACTTCAGCCTTTTCGACGTTTCTTTGTAAATCAGAAAGAGCACTACTTAATACATCTTTTCCTGTCGTAATCCGACCCTGTTTCACTAGATTAGCAGCTTCGTTCACAGCACGGCTTACCTTTTCGACCATTTCTTTCGGAAAGCGGGAATTGTCGATTATTTGATCTCTAACTTTTTCAATTGAGCGCTGGATATTTGGATCCTTCGAAACTTCTACAGTTAGCTCTTTTACTAGATTAGCTAACTTTACATCTTGGCTATGACTAGCATTTGTCCCTCTTGACTGATCAGCGGGAACATTCGATTGAATCGCCTGCTGTTCTTTTTTCAGCAGCTGTGCCTCGGCATTTTTTAAAGCTTGAATTAGACGGTCTTTTCCGATTGATTGTAATTTCTCTGCTTCAACTGTTGCTTTTTCGATTTTTTGTGAAAGCTCTCGATCTATTTTGGGGTTATGAACGATTTCTTCTTTTATTTGCTGAATTGCTTTTCTTAAATCTGGCTCTTTTTGAATTAATTCTCGACTTTTACGGACAACTTCACTAAGTTGAGAATCGATGGATTTCGGACCTTCTGAGATTGATTGCTTTCCATTATCTGTTGCAACTGGATTCGATCCTTTCCCTTCTAATTGGTGGGCTCCAACGACTGGCGAAGACTGTGGTCTTACTTTTTGATTCTGTTGTGCGCCACTTGATACTTCCTTTTTAGCCAATTTGAATTCTGGATCAATTTCTTTAGCAATAGCTGTTAGAACTTCATTAAGTGGTTTGCCGTGAAGAGCCTCATGGATTGCACGAAGCTGGGTTTGGGTAGCTTCTAGTCTCTTGTTGGCTAACGCTTTAACCGTTTCAATTTTGGAGTCGACCGGCCCTTTTGCTTTATCCATAAATTCTTTTAGTTCGTTGACAACCTCTTTTGATAAAGGAGCGCCTTTATCAAGGAGAATTTGCGCAGCTTTTTGTAAACTGCCATTTTCTTTCCCTGTTATTCCGATGCTATTTAAAACTTTCTCCTCGCTAGATAGCTGGGAATCCATTTTGACATTTTCTGTTGCGATCGTTTTGACGTTAACCAATTGATCCTTTTGGCCGTTCACCAAAATGGTTACACGATTTTCGGATGGTACCCCATCTTCGAATTTAGCAAAAATTTCTTTTCCTCTTATATGTAAAACCGCTTCGGTCGCTGATCGTTTTTCTTTTATTGACGCTTGATAGACTTCCCCTTGTTTGATTTCAAGAGGACTTTCTGAGATTGGTAATTGATGATGAGAAGGTTGGTAGTTGACTTGCATTTGCTCCACTCCCGTACAAATCGCTTTCTGTAATAGTATTATCGGTGGAATCTCGATAATATTTAGAATGAGAAGGCTAGCTAGATTAGCCCTTTATAGTTTTAAAAAGTGTACACCTGCTCAATTTGTATGCAATGTCCGAGTTAGGTAGCTTTCACAATCAAAAAATCAATTTTCTTTAGATAATAAAGTCCAAAAGAAAAACCGAGCAAAACCGCTCGGCCTTTTTAATTACTACTCACTTGTTCTCATGTACAATCAATTTTTTGAATTAATTACAACCTTTAGCTAATACTTTCATAGGTCCTTAATTTCATCTTCGCTTAATTTCGAAGGATTCATTCCTTCATCAAGCAACTTTCTTGCAACAACTTGCATACCTTATAAAAAAGGACATCTATAAAGACATCCTTTTATCATTAGCGCCTACGAAACTTTTCATCCACCGCAAAATACGTCGCATGCTTTTCTCTTCTTTCAATTTCCTTCCTGCGCAATTCTTCTGCTGAGTGGATATCTAGGTCTTTTCGCAGTTCTTCCGCACATCTTTTGCAGATTTTCCCTTCTTTGATGATTGCCCCGCATTTATCACATGGGTACCCTAAATTCGGAAACTGCGTTAATTTCAAACGGCCGGTTTTGATGAACTTTAGGATTAATTCCTCTTCAACTCCTGTTGTATCCACCACCTGGGCCATCGTTGCCGCTCGGTTTTCACGTTTGCGGATAAATTGGTAGACGGTTTCATACGCCTTTTCTTCCTCTTTCCAGCAAGTCTGGCAAATGTCACGGAATTTATTTTTCACAAAAATTTCATTGCAATTTGGGCAATTTGTTAGCTCAGCCATATTAGGCTCCCCCTTTTGTCGGAAATTTACTGTTATTTCCTTCATTATAGCTTGAGATTGCCTTTTAAGAAATGACAGATTCTCGAAAAATTCTTACCCTCTTGCTATGGTGAGCGAACTGACAGAATTAGCACCTGCTGCTATTAATTGTTTTGCGGCATGTCTAAGAGTTGAACCTGTTGTGTAAATATCATCGATGAGGAGGATTTTTTGATCGGGGATTCTTTCCGCAATCTGAAAAACCTGAGAAAAGTGAATTCGATCGGAACGGGATTTTTTCGATTGCTTTTCCGTGTGGGTTCGGGTAAGGAGCCGGTGTGGTTCGCGCCCGCATGCAAGGATCAATGCTTCTGACTGGTTAAATCCACGCTCGTATTGGCGCTCTGCGCTTAATGGAATTGGAACAATCATGTCAAACGGGATGGAGCGGAGCTTTTTTTGGATTAAAGCAGCGAAGGCCTTGGACAGCACATAGTCTCCCCGGAATTTATAGCGGGCGATAACTTCTTGGGCAAAATCGTTGTATGTGACGAGTGAATGGTTTTTCTCGAGGGTTCCTTTCCATTCATCGTCTTCCTCCCAGCGAACACAATCCAAGCATTGGTCCTGGACTTTAAATTGCGGAGCGACATCTGCAAGGAGGCGATCACATTTCCGGCAAGCTTCTCCTTCTATGAAGGAAAATTTAGCACGGCATGATGAACAAATGTAATGCGTATTTTCTTTTGAAAATAATCTTGTCCATCCAACCTGTGGCGTAATCTCTTCAAAGCAAACGAGACAATGTTCAATAATCGATCAGTCCTTTCTTTCTTGCTTCTTCATTCATGTTAATTATTTGTTTTCTGGAACGGATCATCGCTTCTGTTTTACCATAGTGGAAGAAAATAATATCACCGCCGGGGGCCTGTGCACTTCTTCCGACACGGCCGGCAATCTGCACAAGTGCGCTTTCGGTGAAAATGCGATCCTCTGCTCCCAACACAGCCACATCAATATTCGGAAAGGTCACCCCTCTTTCAAGGATCGTAGTCGTTAGCAGCATTGGGATTTCTTCATTTCGCATCGCTTGGACCTTTTCTTTCCGACAGGGGTCCTCTGCATGGACTGATTCAATTTTCGGATGAAGCTTACGTACGAGCGGGAGGACTTTTTCCATCTTATGAATTTTTGGGACGAATAGCAGACATTGCTTTTCGGAATCGAGCCGTTTTTTGATCCATTGGAGAAGGTTCGGCGGGAGACGTTCCTTCTTGAGTGCCTTTTCCCAGTTCCCGCACCACTGAAAGCTTGGAACGGGCAGGGGATGGCGATGAAAGCGTGCCGGGATGGTCACAAAGTCTCTTTTTCCCTGCCGGCATTCCATTTGCCATTTTTCATTCGGTGTTGCAGTGAGGTAGATCATGGAGGATGTCGGCTTACGCGATTGGCGAACAGCATATTGCAGCGATTCGTCAACAGTATATGGAAAAGCATCCACTTCATCGAGAACGACCGTGTCAAAAGCTTGGTAAAAACGCAGAAGCTGATGGGTCGTGGCAAGCGTCAGTGGGGCATTAAGGTGGCGGTCCTCACTTCCCCCATAAAGGGAAGCAACTTGGATATTTGGGAAAACCTTTTTGAGACGAGGAGTGAGCTCAAGGACAACATCCGTTCTTGGCGTTGCAAGACAAACTCTTTTTCCAGAAGTGAGTGCGGCATCAATTCCTTCAAAAAGCACTTCGGTTTTTCCTGCACCGCAAACAGCCCAGACTAGTTGCTCCTTATTTCTATTAATTGCCTCAATGACTCGGTTCGAAGCTGCTTGCTGCCCATCGGATAAGGAACCGCTCCAGGAAAGCTGTGGACCTTTATTTTCTTTATAGGGATCCGGACCTGTCCAACTGAGTAAAGGTGTACACATGCTTACCCCCCCCATCATAATACACTTGCGGCAATATACGCATTCTTCCCCACATCTCACACACGGAAAACGCGCAAAAAACGACTTTTCTTTATTGCCGCAACGCAGGCATCGGTGTTTATTTTTTTCCACAATTAGTCCTTTTCGGTATAGGAGATAGCCATTTTTATAATGTTCATGTAGGTCGGGTAAGGGAAAAGGGAGATCGTCCGGCAATAATTGCTTTCCATGAAGAATTTGTTGAAGTTCCTTTATAAAGGGGAATGTTGGATTGAGCTGCGGGTGAGGAATCGATTCGACAGACGTTATCCGGAAGGTGTCGGCATGGCAGTCCATTTGCGAAGCAAGTGATAGTTTGTTATTTTTAAAAGCAAACCTCAAAAGTGGTCACCTCTCTAAATAATTGGTATTTCATCGCTTTTAATGTTGGATTTTGAATTTTATATGGCATATTTCTTGTTTGTTTTTTAGGCTAAAGCCCTTATTTTGTTGGTTTATAGTTAATTTTGCAAAGTGTGCTGAAAATTACGACATTCAATTAAAGCGGATTGCCCATTTCAGTGAATCATCCCCCTTAATGCTTAAGACATCTTTCTATCATTTTGATTTTCGTCCTTAATTTCTAAGCCCCTCTTTTGAATTTCAGTTAATAAAAACTGGATGAAACTTGGATCAAGATTAATATCGATAGCCTTGTAGTAAGTGGTCATTAATAATGGATCGGATAACTTAATTAGACTAGTCATTTGGACACCTCCGCATGCCTTTATACCTATTTTGGATAAAAATGAAATATTTGTAAAGGGTTTATTGAACAATTTCATAATACTTTCACTTTTAAGAGAGAATTCGAGGCATGATCATTAACAGCCTTAGTATTCACACGGGGAAAATGTAAAATATAAGCAACTTATCACCAACTATGATAGGATATTCTATATTCAAATAATTATGATATTAATTACAGGAGAAGGATCATGAATGAAGAAAAGAACCTTTCAGTAACAGGTATGGGGATGCCTATTATTGAAATAGGTCAAGAAATGAGAGTAAAGATTCTAATGAGCGAGCTAGAGCGCTATAAGCGGATTAAAGTACCTACGATTAATCATTCAATGAGCGGGGAAGAGTTGGCTGATTGGCTAATTGAGATTTGTTCGCCACAAGAACTGGATGAAATCATCTTTATGATCCGGCTTGCGCGTAGCAGAGGCTCTAAAGCAAAGTCAATTTTAGAAACAATAGCAATTGCACTGTTAAGATAATTCTAAAAAGCACGGGATGACATTATTTCATCGCGTGTTTTTAGGAAGTGCTGCCCTATATAGTGACACTAATAGAAAAGTCGACTGTCCATCCTACATATACAGATTACCCCTATTTGTCTTTTCGCGGTGTCAGGCACTGTAAAAAGACAAAAAGGGAGCTATTGCATAATGCGATAGCTCCCTCTTCAATATTTGTCCTTTTTCGGTGTCAGGCACCGAAAAGTTATCGTACTTCCACCCATCCATTTTTTATGGCGACAACGACTGCTTGGGTACGGTCGTTTACGTTCATTTTTTGGAGGATGTTGCTTACGTGGTTTTTAACTGTTTTTTCACTGATAAAAATGGCTTCGCCGATGCCGCGGTTACTTTTTCCATCTGCAAGGAGCTGGAGTACCTCGCATTCGCGGCGTGTTAGTAAATGAAGCGGACGGCGAATTTCAATTCTCTGTAAGTATGTATGACCCTGACCTGATTCCTCTGCAGCTAAGCGGCGGTACTCATTTACGAGATTGTGGGTAACCTTTGGATGCAAGTAAGAGCCTCCGTCTGCAACAACTTTGACAGCCTCTACTAACGCATCGGCATCCATTTCTTTTAAAAGATAGCCGCTTGCACCTGTTTTCAGCGCATGTGAGACATAATTTTCATCATCATGAATGGAAAGAATAATGACCTTTGAATCAGGATGCCTTTCGATTAATTGGCGTGTCGCTTCGACGCCATTCATATTCGGCATGTTAATATCCATAATGATAACATCCGGGTGATATTCTTCCACGAGCGGAATCACATCGCTTCCGTCATCTCCTTCTGCTACCACGTCAAATGATTTTTCAAAATCTAAAATCCGTTTTACTCCTTCTCTGAACAATTGATGGTCGTCAATAATAACGATTTTTGTAGTCAATTGCTTCCCCTCCTGTATTCTGCCAGTTAGTTTATATGATTTTCATTGTATTTTCTTCTAAATAGATTGCACTTTTGATTGATATGAGGGTTATTTATATAACGCGCTGGATGTGCTAGTTGTCGACAATGGACATGAAAACTTCGGGAGCACAATCAATGAGCCCCAGATTGTCCCGCATCTGACATGATAGCTTTAAAACTAATAAGCTCATTCCAAGAACTTGTTGCTTCATAATCAAAATTTACTTAAAGAGCTTTCGGTCTCCAAGGAAAAAACTTGATGAAGCCCCTCTTTACTTTAATGGCACTTGAATAATAACAATCGTCCCTTTTCCAATGTTTGAATCTATGGAAAGCTGGCCTTCTAGAAGCTCAACCCTTTCTCTCATGCCAATAAGCCCAAATGAGTTCTTTTTCTTATCATGAATATCGAAGCCTTTTCCATCGTCTTTAACGACAACTGTAACCCTTCTTTGTTCAATCTCCAGCTTAACATTTATTTCTCCCGCATCCGCATGCTTTAAGGCATTTTGAACAGATTCCTGTATCAATCGGAACAGAGCCACTTCATATTGAGCAGGAAGACGCTTCTCCTCCCCCATATTCGTAAAGTGGATTTTGATCGTCTTATGATACTCTTCGATCGTTTGCAAGTATTTTTTGAGGGTCGGAACTAAACCGAGATCGTCAAGTGCCATTGGACGAAGGTCATAAATAATCCTACGAACCTCATATAGTGCATTTCGGACCATTTTTTTAAGGTCACGGATTTCTTTGATCGCTTCGGTACTTCCTTGCTCATTATAGACACGCTCAATTAAATCAGAACGCAGCATAACATTGGCCATCATTTGCGCAGGGCCATCGTGGATTTCCCGAGACAGTCTTTTCCGTTCTTCTTCTTGGGCCTCGATAATCTTTAACCCGAAATCCTGTTTCAGCTTTGCGTCTTCCAGCATTTCGCCCATTTGCTTAAGGTCGCTCATTAAATAATTCATGACAACCGAAATTTGAGAAATAAGGTGCTCCGCTCGTTCAATCGTTTCATTCAGGCCGACTAATCTTCTCTCAATATCATCCCGCCGGTCCCGAAGCTGTTTCTCCATTTGTTGGTTCATGGTGTAATCCATTTGCAGCCGATGCGCTTTTTCATAAGCATCACGAACCTCAACTTCTGTATAATCCTTAAAATGCATACTAACCTCAGAGAGGCGCTTCCTGGCAAACCGGGATTGGATCTCCAGTCTGTCTCCTTCCGCAATGGACGTCATGACGAGCTCTTTTACTTCCTTTAACTCATCACTTAACGTTAAGTGATCTTTGCGGCATTGCTCTCCAATACGAAAAATTTCATTTTTACTAACCCCAACCGTATCAATCATTTTTTGCAATATAAGGTCTAGTGTTTTTGTATCAAATTTTTTTTTACTCATTAGAAATCCTCCAATAAGAAAAGCGCAGGGCGTACGCTGCGCATAAAAGTACCACAGACTGTGACAATTTACGCGCTGAACAAATGATCATTCTTGATGTTTTCTAAAAAAATTCCTTTGCCTACCTTATTTTAGCTTGAAATGATGGGATATACATCTCTCATACCTGATAAATATGCCAATTTGGTTGAAAATCGGTAAAAGGGCATAGACTTGAGTTTCTATAATGTGTCTTATATCCTATAAGAAGATTCGTATTTTTTACTATTTCCTAATCATCATCTAGTTTATTCTATCTTAACGGGCAAATTAGCACCTATGGGAAAATTTAACTTACAGGAATCGCAAATTACTTTTATAATTTCCACTGCATGAATATTGTTATTATACCACGGAGACCTTTACGCTATATTAAAGTTTAGTTACAAACACCTGAATATTGATGTTTCTTTTCTTGTCGAATTATAATGGAAGAAGACGAACATTATTTTTGGGGCTTTGTTAAATCCTAGTGTTGATAATCAGTAGTAGCGCGATATTCTACCTAGAACTTTTTTTCGCAGCGGAAACGCCTCTAAGAAAAAGTAATTGAACCCCCAGATCTATCAGCCATTTTGCATAACATAGCCACTTATTTGAAAGAGATTACGAAAGGAGCGGTTGCATGCTGCCCCGTTACTACACCGTAAAAGATTACGGAGAACACGAAATCGTCATCCAAAAATCACGATTTATCGCACACATCTCAAGAGCTGAATCAGAAACTGAGGCACAAGACTTCATTCAACAAATTAAAAAGAAGCATTGGGATGCCACTCATAATTGCTCAGCTTATATGATTGGCGAAAATGACCATATCCAAAAGGCAAACGATGACGGCGAACCGAGCGGCACTGCTGGTGTTCCCATCCTCGAAGTGTTGAAAAAAAAGCATCTGAAAGATACAGTCGTTGTCGTCACAAGATACTTTGGCGGGATTAAGCTCGGTGCAGGCGGTCTGATCCGCGCATATGGAAAATCCACCTCTGAAGGAATTGACGCAACAGGCGTCGTCGAGCGAAAATTAATGCGCATTATGCACACAAAAGTTGATTACACATGGCTTGGGAAGCTCGAAAATGAACTCCGCTCATCTGTCTACACTATCAAAGAGATCCATTATCTTGACCTTGTCGAAATCGAAACATACGTCGAAGAAGAGCAAACACAGAACTTTACGAACTGGATGATTGAGCTTACGAATGGACAAGGTGTGATTTCTAAGGGTGAGCAGTTATATTTGGAGGAAGATGTTGAAAAATAAACGATTTACGAAACAGCTTATTAGATGTAAAATGGTAATGGCTTAACAGATTTTTCAACAAAATTAGCCAAAAAGCAAGACTTCTTTCTTAAACATTAGTACCAAAAGCAACAATATATGCCAAATAAAGTCAAAAAACGAAACTTACTATTAATTTCACAAAGGAGAAAACGAATGTCTAATACTAGACAGACCAAAAAAGTACAAAAAAAACGCAAGAAACGAAGACGAATATTTTTATTTCTGGTTGTCCCTATATTAGTCCTAGTTTTAGGTGCGACGTCATATGGAGCCCTTCTCTTACATAAAGCCCAATCGGTCTTGGATGAATCCTATAATCCGATCGAAAGAGAAACATCGAAACGCGAAAAACCAGTTGATCCCCATAATGATAATATTTCGATATTATTTATTGGCGTAGATGATAGTGATACCCGGAGTTTGAAGAGTGGATCTCGTTCAGATGCGCTGATGGTTGCAACCTTTAATGAAAAGGCGAAATCTGTCAAACTATTAAGTATTCCTAGAGATTCCTATGTTTATATTCCGAAAGTTGGATATAAAGATAAAATTACCCATGCCCATGCCTTTGGTGGTGTCCCAGCATCGATTGAAACCGTGGAAGAGATGTTTGATATCCCAATTGATTATTACGTTAAAATGAACTTTAATGCCTTTATTGATGTAGTTAATGCGCTTGATGGCATAAAGGTCGAAGTCCCCTATGCATTAAGTGAAATGGATTCAAAAGACCGCCGGCATGCCATTAATTTAAAGCCTGGACTTCAGGAATTAAATGGAGAAGAAGCTTTAGCGCTTGCACGTACTCGTAAAAAGGATAGTGATTTAGAACGCGGAAAGCGCCAACAAGAAATATTAAAAGCCATTGTAATGAAGGCAATTTCTGTAAAAGGATTCACGAAATATTCAGATGTGATTCAAGCAGTAGGCGAAAATATGGCTACTGATTTATCCTTTAGCGAAATGAAATCCTTTTTTGATTATGCAGCTGCTGGTTCTGGATTAAATATCGAAACGATTAATCTAGAAGGAGCCGATAATTACATTAACAATGTTTACTACTTCCAACTGGATGAAACAGACCTTGAACAAAAAAAACAATTATTGAAAACTCATTTAGAAGTAACTAGTAATGTGGCTACTGAAGATGATAACCTTGCCGATTCAAAAAACGATAAAGATTCGAGTTCTTAAAAAAGGTTATATTACTGAATGTTGTTGATAATGACTGTTTTCGTAAAGTTTGTTGTTTTTATTATATGATTTTTATTAAATAATCTGAGTTGATTGGAGCGGAGGGCGCTTGACTCCTGCGGGAATAGAGGGAAATGGGAGACCCCACAGGCGGTAACGCCGAGGAGGCTCCCGTCCCTCCCGGCGGAAAGCAAGTGCCCGCTGCGGAAATCAACGGGCAAAATTTCAAGGCTAAAACAACAATATATGCGAAAAGATCCTTGATAATTAGCCATATGTGTACATGTGAAAACGTCCAATTTCCTTTTAGGGATTGGATGTTTTTTTGTTTGGCTGTTTTCATAACCTCAAGGAATCAAAAAAGCCACCGGAAATCCGATGACCTTTTTAAACATCTGTTTTTGGAACTGCTTTATTTTAATCCACGCATGAATTTTAACAATGGTTTGTAGTTTTTGCCCATTAAGCCAATTTTCTCTGCAAAAAATTCAATTATTATTAGCAACCCAGCAATAAGCAGGATTGCTCCCCAAAGCGTTGCTTGTGAAAAAACGACAGCTGCAAGTCCAAAAAATGCAGCCATTGCATAAATCATTAGCACTGTTTGGCGGTGGGAGTAGCCTAATCGTAATAAGCAGTGATGCAAATGCGATTTATCAGGAGCTGATAAAGGCTGTTTATTCACAAATCGGCGTATAATCGCAAAGAATGTATCAGAAATTGGAACACCGAGGATAATAACAGGAACAATCAATGAAATTAAAGTAATGTTCTTAAACCCAAGAAGTGACAGAACTGAAATCATATAGCCGAGAAATAATGCGCCTGTATCACCCATAAATATTTTAGCCGGATGGAAATTGTAAAACAAAAAGCCTAAAGTACTCGCTAATACGATGGAAGCGACAGCGACTACATAGCCGTCCCCCATGATGATGGCCATACCAGAAATGGAAATAAGAGCTATGGAAGATACACCAGCAGCCAATCCATCAAGACCGTCAATTAAATTGATGGCATTTGTAATTCCTACAATCCAAAGAATGGTTAAGGGGACACTTAGAAAACCAAAATTAAGTACGCCTCCAAATGGAAGGTTAATGAACTCAACATGGACGCCTCCCCATAGAACAACAACTAATGCAGCCGCTAATTGCCCGGCAAGCTTAATTTTAGCCGAAAGCTCCATCATATCATCTAGGACACCTGTAATAACGATGATTAAACTGCCGACAACAATTGCCAGCGCAAATGGTTCATCTGGACGAAGAATTAAGAGTCCAATGACAAAACTTAAATATATAGCAACTCCACCTAAACGCGGCATAACTTTTTGATGTACTTTTCTTTGATTCGGTTTATCAGTCGCTCCAATTTTAAAAGCCAACTTTTTTACTAACGGAGTAATCAAAATTGAACTAATAAAGCAAATGAACAAGGTCAAGTAAAACATATAGACCCTCCTTAGAAATATCATTCCCCATTAACGGTTTTAGATAAACAGGCAAAATTCAGTATCCATAATTAGGTATCGAATTACGTGGTACTTTTTTCAATATCTTTACTAAGTGGTCTCAAAAACTAAAAAGCTATTATTTTATACACCACGTGGATTATATCATAGGAATACTCTCTTGAATAGAGCGATCGACTCCTAAGCTTCTCAAATCTCATTAATTCTCGACAAAATCACGCAATATTTTCCCATTTTCCTAGTAAACTTATCTCAAAAGCTACCAAATTTTGATATAATATTTATCAGGAGGTTGGTTTAGTGAAGAAAAAACTATGTATTGCGATTATTGCTCTGCCACTCATGTTTACTGGAGTATTCGTTTTAAAAACGGCTGCCAACAGCGAAACCGTCATTGCAAGTGTGGAATGGGTTATGACAAAAATCAATCCACTGCAAAAAAAGGTAAACGAATTAGAATTAAAGGTTCAGCAGCTTGAAAAACAAGTTGAACAGTTAAGGAAGTAATGCGATGCTAAAAAAAATGATTACTAATGCCATTATCGCTCTATTAATCGTATATTTTTTCCCAACTTCTGGGGAAGCATCTGGGACAAGCCCATCCACCTCCATCACCTATCAGACGGAAGTAAGGGTGAAATTGTTACCGACAAGTACAATATCTTTAAAAATCAACGGAAAATATGAATTAGTAAACCTAGATAGCAATGAGCTTGTACCTTTTACAGGCACGATTTCTGCTGTCCAGCAAAATGGGAGAATTTCAGTTACCGCAAACGGGGAAGCAATAACATCTACAAAAGGGTTTAACGTAAATGAGGTTCAAGCATCAGAAGAAAACTACGTAGACATTTCAAATATTAACACAGCTTCCGGTCTTGCTCCTGCCACTTATAGGGGTTCCATTGAAATGAGACCCGGCACTAGCTCTCTTGAGTTATTTAACACCCTCGATATGGAAGATTACTTAAAAGGTGTTGTACCAAGCGAAATGCCGGCCAGTTGGCATATAGAAGGTTTAAAAGCTCAAGCTGTTGCAGCTAGAAGCTATGCCAACGTACAGATTCAACGCAATAAACAAAAAGGATATCTTGAGATGACCGTGTCCAATCAGGTTTACGGCGGAAAATCGAAGGAACATCCTCGCTCTACACAGGCGGTGCAAGCAACAGCAGGAATCTATGCTACATACAATAATCTTCCCATTGAAGCCGTATTCCATTCGACGTCTGGAGGACATACAGAAAACAGTGAGAATGTCTGGAAGAACCCGGTGCCATACCTAAAGGCAGTGCCTGATCCACACGATAATAACAATGGGAATTACCATTATGGCTGGGAATCACTTAACTACACTGACAAAATTCAGGAAAAATTAAACTTAAGTCCTACCCAAACATTATTATCCTTAAAAGTAACGGAGAGAGGTCCGAGTCAATCAGTTAAACAAATGGATGCAATCGTATATGATTCAGCATTGAAATCAGTTACTAACATTCCGCTAATCCCTAAATACGGTGCATCACCTGATAACTTCCGCTCTCTTTTTGGAATTTCATTAAAGAGTGTTAAATTTAATGTAACGAGCGATTCATCAGTAAAAATTAAAATGGCTGACGGCACAGAGCAAAGCGCTGATTATTTAAAAGGATATAAAATTCAAAGGGCGGATGATTCTGTTTCCATAATTGAAGATATGAATATTTCTTTAAAAACACCCCTTCGAACAAATTTAGTTCGCACCTCCCCTACCTCCTTTACATTTAAAGGTGACGGCTGGGGCCACCTGCTTGGAATGAGCCAATGGGGAGCAAGAGGAATGGCAGAAGCAGGTTATACTTATGATCAGATCATTAAGCATTATTATACTGGCGTAGAAGTAAAAAAAATAAAATAAGGAGTCCATTTTGGACTCCTTATTTTTTCTCAATTATTTTTAAATGGCAATGCCCGAAAAATAAAAGCGGAGAAATGCGAACGCTTTGTTGGTTCTTCAGGTTTGAAATATCCATCGTTTCCTGTAGCTACTCCATACTGGCTGATTGTCTTAATTTCCTCATACCCCTCAATTGTCCGAGAAACATCCTTATAGTCATCAACCGCTTTGTTTGTTTCTTTAAATTGGAAAGCTCTTTGCAGCACCATCGCCATATGCCTGCGCTTCATTGGCTCACCAGGCAAAAACTGCCCTTCACTTCCTTTAAAAATTCCATGCTCATATACAGTCATCATTTCAGCGAGTCCCGGGTGTGTTGGTGGAACATCCGCAAAAATAGAAGGTGAGTCGGATAATGGCAGGTCTAACGCTTTAACAATCATAGATGCTGCTTGATATCTTGTAATAGACCGTTCCGGAAAGAATCGCTGTTGTTCTGGATAACCTTTAATAATATTGAGCGCTGATAAAGCCATGATTTCTTTGTATGCCCAATAATTTTCCGTCACATCATTGAATGCCAAATCAGGACCTGAAGGCGCCGGAACAACGGTAGATCCATCACCTAATGCGGCTTCTATTTTTTTAATTCTTTCATCTAGACTGTCCATTTTGCTTGCCAGTTTCCCCGCTTCATCTTCAACCCATTCAGCTGAAGCCGCCTCTAATGGGGAACCAGCACTTAATTTTTCCTCCACAGCCGAACAAGCAGTAAGCAAAGCCGAGCAAAATAAAAGAATAATCCCCTTTTTCAACATAGCTAATAAATTACCTCCCCAATCTCCTTCTAACAACAGATGAAACGTTCAGTCTCTCTATTTCCCTTACCTTTAACCATTTCCCCACGACTATAAAGCCTGAACTAAGTGCCGCAAAACCGATTATAAGATTTAGAATAGGCGATTCGAAATCAAGCCATTTAGTACAAATTAACGCAATAAACAGTAGGATCGGAAGCAATGAAAGCTGCCTCCAGATATTATTGATATGTAACATTTTTAATTTTAGCATATTTCTTCCAGCAAACAGCAACAATAATAGTTGAAAATACGCACTAATTGTCGTTCCCCATGCAATGGCGTCCGCACCATAATCGCCTATAAAGAGCAGCACAATTAACACATTGACACCAAAAACAGCCAATAGTCCGCTAATAACTGGCAGCAAGGCTCTTTCCATCGCGTAAAAAAAGCGCGTCACATACAAGTTAGCAGCGTGTGCGAACATGCCAAAAACAAAAATTTTCAATAATCCACTTGTCATTATCGAAGACTTTTCATCAAATGAGCCATACTCAAAAATTACTTTTACCATATCTTTCGCATAAAAAAGAATAAAAATAGTCGAAGGAATCATGAGAAACAACATATATTGAATTCCTTCACTATACATCTTCGCCAAGTCTTTCTTGTTGCCCTCAGCTACTTTTTTCGCAATCAATGGGTAAATAACCGTTGTAACAGCCCCCATTAAAATGGATTGCGGCAATTGGACAAGCTTCGATGAATAATTTAATGCAGCCAAATACCCTTCCTCTAATGAGGATGCAAATATCCGCTGAATTAAAAAATAAAACTGCAATGTTGCACCACCAAGCAAAATAGGCAAAGCAATTTTAATAAAACGGAAGCCATATTCCTTTTCTGCAATGGCAAACCGGAGCCTAAATGGCCTTTCACCTATCTTCCTTAAACTAACAGTCAGCATGATCACCAAAACGAGGGCCCCTGCTACAGCCCCCCATGCATAAGCCTCTTCATTTAAAAAAGGGAAAAGTATGATGGCAATTAAAATAAAAAGAAAGTTATTTATTAATGGGGCAATGGCTGTAATTTGAAACTTGCCAGTCACATTCAACAATCCAGAAAAATACATAGAAAGGACTAAAAGCAATGTGGTTGGTCCCATAACTCTAAACAGACCAGTTGTTACCTTTAGCTCTTCACCGCTTAAACCGGTAAAAACCGTAGCAACCCACCATTCCGAAAACATAAAAAAGACCAGACTGAGAGCTGAAAAAATAAGAAGAGAGTATGTAAAGATTATTTCTTTTAATTCGGTCTGGATCTGAGTGGAGCCTGCTTTATTATAGACGCTGATAAAGGCCGTAGTGATTGCCCCACCTGCAACAATATAAATAAAGTTAGGGATCGTGTAGGCTGTAATGATACTTTCAGCTACATAAGAAGTGCCAAAATGATAACCAATTACGACTTCCCTAAAAAAACCAAAGAAACGGGAAATAAGATTGATGACGGCCACAGCTCCGATGATTTTTATCAGACTCGCCTTGTTCATCGCAGATCACCGGCCTTTTCTTTCAAATTCGCCTTGGCGTATTCGCGCCTAGATTTTACCTTTGCTTGCTCGATAAATTCCTTTAAAAAATCTAAAGGCTCGCCTGAGGCTTAACTTTATTCAGCCTGGGTTGGACCCAACTAAATGGGATACCGGTTTTCATTCATCTCGCCACTTATAGTCTGCTGAATAAAGTTAAATTTTTTTGTCAATAAAATCTCGAATGATCGTCAGGATTTCACTCTTTCCACTCCGATAAGGAACTGGTTCAAAACGTGGAAGCTTCTCAAGAACATCTTCAAAAAGGAGAGGCTCGTCCCAATACAAAAGATGTCCAGACTTCCAGAACTGTTTAACAATTTCCTTCTGGTGGTCATCATTATGTTCTCCATACTTAATTAACCTTGGAACAGCAATCACTTTTTTACCCATTTTCACTCCCATTGTAATCGAACCAGTACCCCCATGAGTGATAATGAAACTGGCCTTTTCATAAAGCTCCGCCATCTCTTCATAAGTGGTAAAGTCAATGAAATCCATTTTATTAGAGCGATATTTTGTGTGACCTGCTTGTACAAGCACATTTTCCGTGATATTTCCGTTGTCTATTTGATGATCGATCTCTTTCAACAAACGGTCAAAAGGGAGTTCATGAGTTCCCAGCACTACGAATATCAATAGATTGAACCTCCATAAACAGCTTTAGGATAATGTTTTTTCATTTCCTCCCACTGTACGATAAATAAATCAGCGATCGGATAGACCATTTTTCCTGACATCGTCGGTGTGGATGTCTTAGCAAAGCTCTCAATAAATATGACCTTTTTCCCGAACAACTTGGCGATATAGCACATTGGAACTGCAGTATGGGCACCTGTTGTCACAACCACATCCGGACGTTCTCGTAAAAAATAAAACAGTGATTTAAAAGAATTATAGGTAAACTTAAAAACATATTTAAATAAATAATTTCTCGCCCCATACATCAAAAAGGACATATTGTATTGTTTGCTTAATTCTTTTGTTATGATCGATTCTTCCGTTATGATATGGTACTCATATTCTTCAAATAAAGGCTTTAACTGCAGCAGCTGCGTCAAATGTCCTCCCAATGAAGAAATAAACAGAACCTTTTTCTGTTTTTTATGTTTATTTTTCATTCATCCTACCCTCCAGTAGGAAAATAGACTTCTATTACCCGATTGAGCATTTGTTCTTGGTCGTTTTCCTCTGCTTTTTCTTCTCCGTTTTTTACAAGCATATCTTTATTCTCTTTTGAAGTAAGAATATGTAAAATCCCCTCTGAAAGAGCTTCAGCATCTTTAACCGGAACAATTTTTCCAGCTCCGTCAGCAAGCAAGTATTTTAAGCCGCCGACATTTGTGCCTACGACGGGTGTCCCACATGCCATCGCTTCTAATGCAACAAGCCCAAACCCCTCGATATGGGAGGGCAGAACGAAAACTTCTGAGGCTGACATCCATTCAGAAATTTCTTTTTGGGATTTTACGCCCAAATACGAAACTTCATTGTTTATGTTCAGTTGTTGAATTCGCTCAAATAGTTCTTTCTTAAACGATTGATCCTTGTCAGGTCCGATTAAAAATAATCTGACATTCGGTTCAGATTTTTTCAATAATCGAATGGCTTCTACTAGCTCTAACAGCCCTTTTTGCTTTATCAAATTACCTACATAAAGGATCGGTATTTCTTCCGTTTTAATATCACACGTTTTCCTTGCCTCAATTTTGGATATCGGCTTGAAAACATCTCGATTCACACCCATATTGATAATAGAAATCCGGTTAACCGGAACGGAAAACTCGTCTACTATCGTATCATAAAGCTCCTGCCCTACGGCAATGACTTGGTCAGCTTCCTGCAATATTTTTTTGGTCAAGCTGTATATTTGCTTATTCTTCCTTGCCATCTTATCAATATCACCGCCATGAGCAGTGACAATTAGCCGGGTACCAAAGAGTTTTTTGAAAAAATACGCTAACAGGCCACTAGGGAAAACATAGTGAGCATGGACCACATCATATGATTTCCCCTTTGTCATCAGAGCAAGAATCGTTTTAAAAAACCAAGAGGAGTATTTCTTCAGGACATTTAACTTCCCGCTATCTGGGTTTTGGATAGCCGCGACATCAACAGAAAGGCCGCGGCGTTTTAGAGCCTCAACCTGATTTTTGACAAAGATGCCAAAACTTTTGTGCTTTTCAGTTGGATACATATTCGTAATGACTAATACCTTTTTGGTACTCATTCCTTCTCACACCTAACGTAAGACTTGCCCTATTTGCTCTAGCCCTTTTTTAGCTTCCATCACTTGCTGTGATGAAATAGTAGAAAAGGACTTTTGCTCCATCTGCCAGTTCCTTTTATATTCGTGAATGAGTTCATTCAGAATTCCAGGTTTATTCATTTGCTCAATATCGATATAATACTTCTCTTTACTAATCCTTCGCATAAAGTTCCGGACTTTCCTATGATATCCGACTCCAACAATAGGCGTTTCCGCCGCAACGGACAGGATTAGAGAATGCAGCCTTGTTCCTATAATAATATCCTGTTTGCCACATATTGAAACGAGTTGATCTGGATTAAGATTATCTTTTAAGATCGTCACAGCGCCTTTTTCTTTCATTACATTAACGATATCCTCTGTTACCTTAACATCTTGCGGGTATTTCGTGGAGAAAAAGGTGATTTCTGCATCATGCTCTTTAATGATCTCATCAAGATTATTGGCCATTCCAAAGACAAAAGCCTCGTATTTTTCTTCATTGCTTTCCGGCCAGTATTCCTTGCTGAAATAAGGAACTGCTGTTACCCCAATTTTTTTGACAGACAGAGACATTTCCTTTTTTAGCCGTTCACCAAGCTTAAAAGCAGGATCGGCTATGATCTGTATCGGCTTTTCAACGCCGATTTTTTCCAATAATTCTTTAGATTCACTGTCCCTTACGGATATGGAATGTGCCGCGCCGATCATCCTTTTAATGAGAAATGAACCTGATTTCGTTGTAATGGGTCCTGCCCCAACTCCGTAAATAACTACCTTGCAGCCCCCAAAGCGGCCCATTAATGCATGCGAGAAGTAAAGCGGGGCATCACGCTTATACATATCCATTAACAGCCCGCCGCCCCCAATGATGAGGACATCAAGTTCTTTTATGATTCGATTGTTTTTATTGATCGTAGCTGCGACTGACTTTAAGAGCGACCCTCTTTTATGTAAAAGTTTAACAGCCTTTAAGCCATATCTAGCCTTAGTATTTTCAGGATTATTACTAAAAATCGTAATGTTTTCTCTATCTATATTTAAGTCGACTAGTAACTGGGTCAGGATCCCTTGAAGGATCGCTTCATCCCCATTATTATCATGACCGTAATTTCCAACGATTCCAACTTTCATTTAACTACACCTTTTAATTTATTTTACGACAAATTGCACCTTCATTCACCTTTATTATTATAGCAATTTTTAAAGAGGAAGAACAAGAAAAGCGGAAACGCCTTCGGAACAATTAAAAAATAAATTGACCCCGTGTTGATTATTCCTAGGAGCTTGCATTCGTGTTCCTTTTATTCATGTGTTGAACATGCCTACTATAATAAGGCTCTATTCTAAGGTAATGTCGTTTACAGAATTATTGATCATATAAAAAATTCAATCTTGAAATTACCGATGGCCGTATGTTCCGTTTTTAGGGCCCCTTAAGTGATTTTATTGGACCTCTTCGAGAAATAAACAATGTTGATAGGATTACAGACAGCTCTTTTGGTCCGATTCAAGAGAAAAACAAGGTTCTTGGGCCTATAGAGTAGCTCTATTGAACCGATTCAGGAGAAAAACAAGGTTCTTGGGCCTATAGAGTAGCTCTATTGAACCGATTCAAGAGAAAAACAAGGTTCTCGGGCTTATAGAGCAGCTCTATTGGACCGATTCAAGAGAAAAACAAGGTTCTTGGGCTTATAGAGCAGCTCTATTGGTCCGATTCAAGTGAAAAACAAGGTTTACGGGCTTATTGAGTTGCTCTATTGAACCGATTCAAGTGAAAAACAAGGTTTAGAGGCTTATAGAGTAGCTCTATTGGTCCGATTCAAGAGAAAAACAAGGTTTATGGGCTTATAGAGCAGCTCTATTGAACCGATTCAAGAGAAAAACAAGGTTCTTGGGCCTATAGAGTAGCTCTATTGAACCGATTCAAGTGAAAGACAAGGTTCATGGGCTTATAGAGCAATATTATCGGCTCCTTACTTGAATAATTCTGTGTTCAAGCGGTTCAATCAAACGATATTGCGGCTATTGGAAATAACAACATTATTTCTGAAAACAGCCTAAAATAAAGAACGACCGTGATATCACGATCGTCTAGGTTTAAGCAATTATTTGCTATAATAATTTAATATTCCGCGATAAATAGCCTCGGCATAAAGCTCTTGATATTGTGCGGATCCAAGTTTCGCAGCGTCTTCAGCGTTAGTAATAAAACCTAATTCAACCAAAACACTTGGAACATTTTGGTTTTTAATCACATAGAAACCAGTATTCTTAACACCTCTGTCGGTCATTCCTGCAAGAGCAACGATTTGTTTTTGAATCTCTTTTGCCAGCTCGTTGCTCTCAGAACCATTAGCATTTGCAGAATCATCATAAAAAGTTTCTGCGCCTTTAGCTGAAGCGCTGGCAGCATTCGCATGAATACTTACGAATAATTCCCCATAGCTATTCTGTGATGTAGTTACTCGGTCACCAAGTGTTGGGAAAGTGTCTCCCGATCTAGTCATCACAATTTTTGCTCCTTGACTTTCAAGCTTGGCCTGAACAAGCTTGGCCACTTCTAGCACGACTGTCTTTTCATTAAGGGAATTACCCGATGCTCCCGGATCTTTTCCTCCGTGCCCTGGGTCTATGACGATGACCCTATCTTTTAGGACACTTCCACTGTTATTTTTTAATTTTAAATACGTTTTATGAACATAGGCAATCTGGTTATTATAGCTAATTTTCGCCCAATACCCATTGATTTCGTGGACAGCAACAATATTACCTACAGTAAGTTTACCGACAATCGATGCAGATGCATCTGGAGATGAACGGACATTTAATGAACTTACCGTAACTTTTCCGGATAACTTGGCATTTTCTAATGCCGGCGGTTGAGTAATTTCTGGCACCGAAGGTTTTGGACTTTCTGGTACCGGAGAAACTGGGATTTTAAAATCATCATGTAGTGCACGTCCAATGAAAACGGCAAATTGCGCTCTTGTAATATCATTATTCGGCTTGAATAAACTTCCGCTTCCGTTCGAAATGCCATTATAATAGAGTGCGTTTATGTAGGAAGCCGCCCAAAATCCATTTTTAATATCCGTGAAAGCAATCGTTTTTTCGTCCGCTGCTGAAACATCGAGACCAAAAGCATTCGCAATAACTTTACTCATTTGTGCCCTTGTTAACAATGCATCTGGTTTATATGTTCCATCATCATAGCCATCAATGAAGCCCAGCTCACTCGCACGAGCAATCCATCCAATAGCCCAATGCGTATTCGGAACATCTTTAAATCCCGATTTTGCCACATTCTTTTCCGTTTTCCCTTTAGCAAGCACAATTATTTTTGCTGCTTGCGCCCGCGTGACACTGTTCTCCGGATGGAATACAATTCCACCTTTTACTTCATAGCCACTGATAATATTCCCGGAATACAAATATTCAATCTCTTTTTTTGCCCAGTATGAAGCTGGCACGTCCCCGAAAGTAACCGACGAAGAGGCAGATGCTTTTTCTGAAAAACCACCCAAAAGAGTCCCAAATACAAAGAAGCAAACAACAATGAAATACCTTACCCTAACGTCTTTCGACATACATGTGCCCCTTTCAACATTAATCCCTATTATTCTATCAAAATTATGGTAGTAAAACCATAATACGTTAGTCCTTTCTTCACATTTCTTTGGAGAATCGAAAAGAATGTGTGGAAACATTTGCTTTTCGGCTTGTATATTTGGTAAGTTTACACTATCCATATTTTAGAAAAGGGGTAGTAAAAAGGAATGTGGGACATTAGAAACAGGATCGTTGTTTTAATGGCGGGGATTATCTTAATGTTTTTATTCAGTGAAGTGCACGCAGAAGCTGCGAATGGTCCTGTTATCCAAGTAACCCGTGAGAAGGCCGATGTTTATGATAATCGGACGAAAAGCCTAGTTAAAGTAGGCGAATTGTTTAATGGGGAAGTTTATAGAGCAATCCGTCCATATGGGGAAAATTGGTACGAAATCAACTACGCTGATCGGACTGCATACATTCCGCGAACAACTGTGAAAGAAGTCTTAGATACGCCAATAGTAAATGAAAATAAGTACTACATGCCCCTTGGAGACCTTATTCAATTAAGTACTAATGCCACTGTCTATGATAATAGTTCAGGTACTCTTCAGCCTTTCGCAACAGTTTTTAAAAATACTATTTTTCCAATCTTGAGCAGATACGGAAACTGGTACAAAATTGATATCGGGGGCAGGATTGGATTTATTCATAAAAACAGCACAGTGATGATCAGCGAAAAATGGAAGACTTCAAATGTCAACAAAGTGCCTGTGCTTATGTATCACCATCTTTTACAAAAAAAAGAGAACTTAACTCCTTCCAACAATGTCGTTTTGAACGTGGAGAATTTTCAAGAGCAAATGAATTACTTAAGTAAAAATGGCTTTGAAACCATTTCTCTCAGTGATATGGAAGCTTATATCCGCGGAGATATTAAGCTTAGAAATAAAACTGTATTAATCACTTTTGATGATGGCCATAAAACGAACCATTTGTATGCATTGCCCGTGCTGAAACAATATGGATTCCAGGCTGGTGCTTTTATCATTACAGGCAGAACTTCTGACTGGCCCTCTACTTTTAATCCAGCAGGCCTGCAATCATTAAGCAAACCGGAAATGGTCGAAATGAAGGGGACTTTTGAATTTGGCAGTCACACGGCAGCGATGCATGATCTCAGTGGTAATAAATCCTTTATGTTAATCAAGCCCCAAAACGAAGTATTAAATGATTTGAGAATAAGCAAAAACTTTTTGAATACGAATTATTTTTGCTATCCATTTGGCCAATTTGACAGCACAACGATTTCATTAGTAAAAAATGCAGGCTACCGAGCCGCCTATTCCACTAAAACCGGATATGCTACCGTGAATTCGAATTTATATGAAATCCCAAGGTTCGGCGTCTACCCTTCAACATCTCTCAAGGAGTTTGCAGCGATTGTAAATGGCACGAAATAACGGTGTCAGGCACCGCCCTTATGAGGACCGGTTTTCCATTTTCGGTGAGTTTTCGCTCGCCATGAACCCCTCATGAGGACCGGTTTTCCATTTTCGTTGAGTTTTCGGCCACCATGAACCCCTCATGAGGACCGGTTTTCCATTTTCGATGAGTTTTCGGCCACCATGAACCCCTCATGAGGACCGGTTTTCCATTTTCAATGAGTTTTCGGTCGCCATGAACCCCTCACGAGGACCAGTTTTCCATTTTCGATGAGTTTTCGCTCGCCATGAACCCCTCATGAGGACCGGT
>NZ_JAHNZZ010000004.1:227896-248906 GCF_019039215.1 Bacillus sp. FJAT-29790 | reverse complement strand
CTCATGAGGACCGGTTTTTCATTTTCGTTGAGTTTTCGCTCGCCATGAACCCTCATGAGGATCGGTTTTCCATTTTCGGTAAGTTTTCGGTCGCCATGAACCCCTCATGAGGACCGGTTTTCCATTTTCGATGAGTTTTCAGTCGCCATGAACCCCTCATGAGGACCGGTTTTCCATTTTCAGTGAGTTTTCGGTCGCCATGAACCCTCATGAGGACCGATTTTCCCTTTCGATAATTTAATAAAGCCAATTTGAAAAGGCGTTCTTCATATAGGAGAGCGCCTTTTCCATCGATTTAGATTCATAGCTATACTCTTTTGCTTTTATTTGTCAGCGCAATTATATTCCTCCCCGCTTTAAAAAATCCGTAAGAAGCCAATATGCAAAGAACAGGATAGATGAGCAATCCATATCGCGGAAGTGTTAAAAAAATATTAGAAAAGAAGATATAGATGATCACAACGACCGACATAAGCATAAACGGCCTGTGTTTTCTAAATAATACAATCGCAATAAATGAAAAGAGGATAACAAGCGGGTTTTGCCATTTGAAGAAACCTTTTAAGCCCGCAGAAAAATCCTTTGTATAAGGCCCAAGCCCGTCAGGATTACCATGCTGGTCCATAAACAGCCAAATGGTTTTCCCTACTGTAAACCAAGAAAAATAAAGTGGAAAGTTTTCTCGGAATCCCTCTAAAATCCTCTTTTTCCCATATTCCTCTGCAGATAATCCCTGTTCAACAGCTTCAGCAACTAATTGCCCCTGATCGATGGTGTAAAAAGGATTGGCTCCTCCTAATAAAGGACCTCCGGCATGTGATGAGAATAAGTAAAGATGGCCAAACTGGAGCATATTGCGGATGACCCACGGAACCATGATTAATAAAGGGCCGATCGTCCAAATAAAACCGATTTTCACTCCCTCTATGAAACCAAATCTGTATAAAACAATCCCCCACGCAAAAATGAGTATCGGAGCAGGTGTTGCCCTGAACATGAGCATAATCGATGCAACAATTCCAAAAGCAAGATGATAGCGGTACTTCTTTTTCTCCAGTGCCATTAAAAATACGAATATGCTAAGTAAAAACAAGAATATAGAAGGAATTTCAGTTAAGGCCGTTCGAAAATAATGAAGCGGTGCGATATGCATGCAATATAGCAAGCCCGCGACAAGGCCAACCCACTTATTTTTAAATAATTTTATCGAAATTAAATAAATAAGCAGAACAATTCCCAAGTTTAGAATCATGTTTGCCAGCCGTGTCAGCATGACATGATTGGTGTTCAGAATTTCCGCCGCCTTATAAATGGCCGCAAGATAGAATGGTTGACCTGGCGTAACATAGGCATTTGGGTAGTCGGCATTATAGCCGTAAACGCCCTTTTGAATGAGTTGCCATGCCATTTTTGCATACAGGGAACCATCTCTTGATCCATATATTGAGATTGCTTCTCCGAATCGCTCCGGCTGATTAAAGATCGAACCTGGATGGGTTACCAAAAACCATACATTCACGAATAGATAAAATGCTAATAAAACAATAATCCAAACATGGCGTTTGAATGCATGAATAATCACTTCAACACCTCTATTTAGCAATTAGATAAACTCCAAAAATAATGACCGCCATTCCAGCCCACTGAGTAGCGGTAATCGTTTCTTTGAAAATAAAATAAGCAATGATGGCTCCGAAAATATAACTGATACTTTGACTTGGATAAGCAATGCTTAATGGGAGCTTTGAAAGGATAACAAGCCAGAGAGCGGTAGCTGCTACATACAACAGTGCTCCCCCGATGAAATAAGGGGAAAGTGCCAGCGACACAGCTGTGGAAAGATTCCATTCTTCGATATTTGTAACGGCTATCTTCCATAAAACCTGTCCTGTGACAAGAAGGGATATGTTGATTAACAAGAGCACATAGACCATTTTAGTCGATTTCCTTTTTCTTAAATTTTTGTTTCAAAATTGTATGTTCTTGCGTTAAGGTTGTTAATTCTTTATTGAGTTTAGATACCCGCCTCGTTAGGTCAAAGATGAGCATAATAGCAAATAACAAGCCAAATAAAAACAATAATGACGGTGGATAATAGACATCCATATAGTCCGCCAACTTATTGATAATCATTTCATTCGAGCTCAATATCCCTAAGAAGATACAAGTAATAATCCACACTAAAGAATACTTTGTTTCAAGTACGCCTCTGCGCACCGATTCGATAACTAGCAAAAATAATAAGATAACCAACAGGAACGAAAACAAACTAATCTTCATTCAACTACCCCTTAATTAATTTTTGCATGAGAATCGAAAGAGTGACTTTAAACATATAGTACATAGAACGGAAAGGTGTAATAGACGAAGTCCCTCCTTGGCGTTCGTTCATATTTACTGATATTTCTTTCACCCTCAGCTTTTTTCTATGCAAATATAAGATGACTTCAGGTTCCGGGTAATCTCGCGGATAATTATCGGCAAACAAGGAAATAACCTTCCGATTAATAGCCCTATAGCCAGATGTAGCGTCTGTATATTTTTGTCTTGTTAAAAGGTATAAAAGAAGTTCAAAGTAGTAGATGCCCATTCTTCGGGATCTGCTTCCTGTGTAACTTGTTTTTTCAACAAACCGGGATCCAATACACATATCACATTCCCCATTTATTATTGGGGTCAGAACAGTTATTAAATCCTTTTCATTATGTTGGCCATCAGCGTCAAATTGCAACGCGATATCGTAGTGATTGTGGTGAGCATATTTATAACCCGTTTGAACAGCGCCGCCTATCCCAAGATTATTAGGCAAGTCCAATAAAATCACATCGGAATAAAGGCCGACAACCTTAGCAGTTTGATCCTTAGAGCCATCATTGATCACACAAATATCAATGGTTGGGATGCTAGTTTTAATGGATAATAATTTTGATAAAGTCCGTCCAATTGCTTCCTCCTCGTTATAGGCAGGAACAATAATCAGAACTTTGATTTGTTCTACACTTTTTTTCAAACAAATCCCTCCAAAGGAATATCTAAATCCACTAAAAGTCTAGCTCTTTTCGCATAGTTTGTTGATTTTAGCTTTAATAGTTTACCCGTTGATTTCCGCTGCGGGCACTTGCTTTCCGCGGGAAGGGACGGGAGCCTCCTCGGCGTAACCGCCTGCGGGGTCTCCCGCTTCCCTCTATTCCCGCTGGAGTCAAGTGCCCTCCGCTCCAATCAACTCAGATTAATATATATAAAATCACACTAAAAAAACAACAAAGTTTACGAAAACAGCCAAAATCTAAAAAGATATACAAGCACCCTTAATATTCCCTTCAATTATCCAATATAACCGTAGAAACATTGTTTAAAATGGTGTTTTAATATTGAACACAAAAAAGATAAGGCTACAAAAACAGCCTTATCTTTCAGGGACACTAGCTTTGTCACTATCAAGTTACTGGTAACCAACTATATTGTACTTCTCAGGCACACAGAACAAGCATATCTGTCCACGAACGGTGCCTGACACCCTATTATGACACCCTGTTAGCGCGTTAAGATTCTGTATAAAAACGCACTAAACTGCCCTCTTGTCACAGGGTTATTCGGTCTGAATGTATGATCCACTTCGTAACCGGTTGTTACTTTATTCGCAGCCAGAGCATGAATTTCCTCATGTGCCCAAAAATCTGAAGGAACATCATTGAAGATCGGGCTTATTGTCCCATTCAGTTTATAAGCCCGCGCTAAAATTGCAGCCATCTGCGCCCTTGTAAGCGTACCTTCAGGATTAAATATTGTATTGCCATTTGACCCATTCATAATACCAGCTCTCGTTACAGCCGCAATCTCCTTATAATAGAGAGAATTTGTATTCACATCTTTATAATCAAGACTCGGTAAGTTCGTAAGGGGAAGATCTAATGCCCTTACCAATAGGACAGCTGCATGTGCCCTTGTTAAACGATTCTCAGGCAAAAAGGAACCATTCGAGTAACCAGTAATGATTTCTTTACTAGTCAAATAAGCAATTTCATTTTTTGCCCAATGTCCATTTGAAACATCATTAAAAATTGGTTCTTTAAACCCAGTCCCATATTCAGCCTGGAGTTTATCAAAGTAAATGACACCCTTGCCTTGTCGTTCAGGATATGCTTCAGCAACATACAATTTAGAAAATTTTATCGGAAGTGATATACCTGCTGGCACAGTGGCTTTTACATACTTCCAGCCCTTCCAGTCTAGCTTTCCTTCTTCCGTAAAGTTAACCGTATGCTCTTTCCCGCTTCCATCGAGAAGCTTCCCTCTTAACCAATGCTTGTTGCCATCACCATAAACCCACATACCAATAAAGTCTGGACGTCCGTTCAATACGAATGGCTGGCTTGCAGCCGCATACGAAGCAGCTATTCCTGAACCACCGACACTAAAATCATAACTCATCTTTAACGCTGTCGTCCCGTGGTACCGCGGTTCAGAAGCCGCTGACAGGCTCAAGCTTGTCGCCGCTTTTGAAGACTCGCCTTTCCATGCCGACAATTGATCAAATGTATTAATTAGTTCTGCTTTATTTCCAACCGTGACATTTGTTTCACCGCGGGTATTGAAAATGGTCGCTTGTACTTTTCCAGAACCTTCTTGCTCACTAGCAGTGAACAGTCCATCGGCAGAGAATGTACCAATATTATTCGTTGCCCACCACTTCACAGCACTAGAAGAAACAGCAAGCTCATTTCCCTTTTCATCATAGGCTTTAACTGAGAACATTGTTGAAGTTCCCGGACCTACCACGGTATTGCCAGGCGAAATCGTTATTTTCGATGGGGTTTCCGTTACATTAACAGGAACTTTATTTACACTGTTCCCGTAGCGTCCGACAATATGACCGCTTCCCTCAGTCGTTGCAATAAAACGATTCCCCTCTATAACGCCGACATTTCCCTCAACTGAATATTCCACTTTAGCAGAATCCACACTTAGTCGATGGAAATTTTGATCCAAAGCATATAAAGGCTGAAGCTCAATAGAAGAGCCCTTTAAAACCGTACCTTCATTTGATTTTTTAAAATAGAAAGCAGTAGGATCGCCATAAGGCGCCGTGCTTACTACTTGAAGAATGGTCGAAACGGTCCTTTCACTGACACCTGAAGGAGAATTCATCAAGACAGGGTATACATCGCCATGCTTTCTTGCCACCATCGTTGTAGAGCCGCCGCCATCTAGATTAATAGCTCTGTCTGCCCCAATACTGATGAGATACTGGGCAAACTCCTTCAAATTCATCCCTGAGCTATATCCAGGCTGCCGACCGTCTACTGTTACAAAAAACACCTTTTTACCCGTGCTATCAATGGCAACGGCTGTTCTTGGGTGTCTTTCTTTCGCTCTGGCGCTTGTCTCATTAATGGTCATATCAACTTTCCCATTTTTCACAAGCATCGGTCCACTTGCAATCATAAACTCAGCATTCTTCCATTTATTATCTACATTTACATTTAGCTGAATTGGCTGACCTACTTTAATATTTCCGAATTTAGCCGCCGCGTCTCCTCCTTGAATAGAGATCACATACCCGTTTTTCGGAATCGCAGAATCTCCCTGTCCATAGCTCGTAACTGAGTGCACGGTTCCGGTGATTACATTGCCAAACTCAATCCCCTCATCAAGGCCGACAGATGTATTTGTAACAACAATCTCCATCCCATAGCTGTTCGAACGTGTAGAGGCGTAACTATATGTAGGGGTAAAGACATTTATTTCGTTGGCCTCTCTCGCCTTATTAATCGAGGTAATTTTTGTTCTTTCACCGTTCACCTCGAAATAGCTATCATATGCAAATGTGTCAATAAGAGCAGTCCCATTTTCCGTTACACCAAAAGCGGTAGGAACGCTCATATACTCATCAAGCCCTGTTGAAATCACACCTAATGTGGCAACATCATTTTTCCAAGCGACTAAGTAAGCAGGAAGCCTGCTTGTGGAGTGAAAAAAAGAAGCGTTAATTGCACCAACTACATGATGTTGATCAACTGTATTGCTTTTTGCCCGTGAAGACACAGTAGCTAAATTTGTAAGCGGCTGTGGAATTCCCGCTTCTACCTTTACATTGGGCTGATTTAAATCAATATCGAGAATTCTAGCAGCCTGCTGCAATGAATTACTATTAAAACGGTAATCTTTATAGATGACACCAGGAGTAACAGTATATTGCTCTTTCGGAGCTGTTGCGGCTTTTGCCGATTCTTGCACAGGCAGAATACTAAATAAAAAAGCGATCACTACCATATAAACCAGTGCCTGTTTCATTTTTCTAAACATTTATTTTCCCCATTTCTCTACAAATCTATCAAAATTCCCCTATAAATCTACAAAACCCACTCATTATAAGTCTATGAAACTATTCCATATATTTCAATAGGGTTTTTGTCATTTAATGGTGTCCTTTTGTGGTGTCAGGCACCGTCCGTGGACACTTTGTTGATTGTGCCTTTCCTTTGGTATCAGGCACAATGGCTATTGTTTCAGACAAAGTTCGTGGAAAAGTTGAGGTTGGTGTCTTTCTCAGGTATCAGGCACTATAAAAAAGGCGCCGTTAAAAAAAGCACCTTAAAATTAGGAGGCCCTTGGATATTAATCTTCTTTTTACTAGTTTTACCACTTAAAAGCTATCAAATATAATTGTATAATAATCTAGGAAACAATTAACAACTAAGGGAGGTAACTATGTTTATAGTAAAAAAGTGGATTATCTGGATTGCTGCTATTCTTCTGTTTTTTTCGGGAATAGGATTCTCTCCTCATACTTCTTTGGCGAATAGTGATGAGTCTATCCTGGATGATTCTGGTGCTGACTTAGTGTATGTCAGTTCTGGGGACTCTGAGTTTTACCTGCAAGATCAACTAAATCCAGTGGGTAAGATTCTGGACAAAAGCCAGATAAACGCACTTGAGGAAAACGAAGATTTCGTTTACTTCCAGTTAGGTAATGAAGTTGGAGCCATTCTAAAAAATAAGAATGCAGACGGCTCCCTTATCCTAAAATCCACCATTCAAGTCGAAGTGAAGGGAAAAACGGCCGGTATAATCGATATCCCTCAAACAGTACCTGTGTATACTGAGGAAGATATGATTTTTGCTTATTTATATAAGCATCCATCTTATCCTTACATAACTGAGACTGAAGAGCATTTTGAAATTCTTCTCGGCGGGGTAAAAGGGTACATTTTAAAAAAGGATGTACATAACGAAGATACAGAGATAGGACCTTTTATAAAGGAAGCTAGTGAAGGTAATCATTTACCGGAATTAAAAGCTACTGAAGAAAAGGTCAACTCTATTGTCAATCATGAAAAAGCAACGAGCTCGGAGCCTGTACAAACCGTCGAATTAACGAATAAAAGTGCGGCGACCGAAGTAGCTACTTTCACTTCTTCCGACAAATTTTTTCAAGTCAACACAGATCAGTTAGTTGTATACGATAACAGTTCAGGTAAGCTTGTTCCAGTCGGGATCCTTGAAAAAGGACAGGCTTACGAAAGAATAAGTGACGAAGGAAATTGGCATAAAATCCGTTTCAGTTCTGGCTTCGGGTTTGTCTATAAGCCTTCTACTATTCCAACAAGCAACAAACAAATTGGGAATTTAAACTCCACCCCTAATTCAAATCGAACTATTACAGGACATGCGAATGTTCCTGTTTATGACAACTCTAGCGGGACATTAATTAAATTCGCCTCCATTAATAGCGGCGTGACTTACCCCATTATTGAACAAATGGGAAGCTGGTACAAAGTAAATCTATCAGGAAGACTTGGGTATGTGCATAGCAGCGCGGTCAAACTAAACTTTCATGCGAGCGATAATTACTTCAAAGTCACTTCAGATCGTTTAGGCGTTTTTGATAACAGTTCAGGTAAGCTTGTTCAAGTTGCTGAATTAAAGAAAAATGATGTGTTTAAAAGAGTCAAGGACTCTGGAAATTGGCATCAAATCAACCTTGGCGGGAAACCTGCCTTTGTTTTAAAAAGCAATACAGAGCCACACATAGGAGCGGGCATAAAAAACTGGAACAGCCAAAGCTCAGGATCTGACTATTTTATTACAACGACGAAATCACCTATTTTTGATAACACCTCTGGTTCTCTTGTAGAATTTGCGGAAATTAATAAAAATACGAAACTGCATTATCTTGGAAAACAAGGAGCTTGGTATAAAGTTGAATTAGGCGGCAGATACGGATATATTCACGAGAATAATAGTAAACTGCCATTTAAATCTACTGATCGTTATTTTGAAGTCATCGAGGAGCAGACATTCGTCTATGACAATAGCCAGGGCTCTCTAAGAAAGGTGGCCCTCCTTCCGAAAGGCCAATCGTTCGAGCGAATTCAAGATGCCGGCAACTGGCACCGTATCAAATACGGCAGAGAGTTTGGATATGTATGGAAAGAGGACACAAAGCCTTCCACTTCCGCGAAGGCAAAAAATTGGGGTTCAGCAGTTGTTTTGGACATCGATTTTATTGCTAAAGAGGATGTATCTATTTTTGATAATTCAAATGGGAATCTCGTACCCTTTATGACAATTATGAAAAATGAGCGCTATCCGATTATCGGTGAAATGGGATCCTGGTGGAAAATAACTGTTGGGAACCGCATCGGCTTTATCAACAAAGGTTCTGTTTTAGTAGGGCCAATCTATAAAAATACGAATTATGATCGCAGTCTGACTCAAGTTTTGAATATCCAAATGGGCGTAAAACCACAAACTGATCTGTACCGAAACAATAAATCCTTTATTCATAAAGACTTTGTGAATCTGGAGCAAACTGGCATCTTTCCGACAACAGGAACCGTTACATCCGATTCATTAAATGTACGTGAAGGAACAGGAACAAATAGTTGGATCGTTGGCACGCTATCACTTGGTCAAAAGGTTGAAATTTTGGCCCAACAAGGCGATTGGTTTGAAATCAAATTCGGTCCATGGAAAAATGCGAAAAGCGAAGATATTGCTAAGTATTTAAATCCATTTAATGTAAAACAAAACACACCTGAGTATTTCCAATTCCTAGTTCTTTCACAAAACGCTGGCATTAGTGTCAATGAATTGAACAACCGTATTCTAACGGATAAAGGGATTCTTCAAGGTAAAGGACTTGCTTTCATTCAAGCAAGCAATAATTACAACATTAATGAAATATATCTTATCTCCCATGCGTTTCTTGAAACAGGAAACGGTACTTCCGTGCTAGCAAATGGCATTTTAGTCGATTCAGTAGACGGCAAGCCGGTCGAGCCAAAGATTGTCTATAATATGTATGGCATTGGTGCAGTCGACCGCTGTCCAGATACGTGCGGAGCAGAAACCGCTTATAAAAACGGCTGGTTTACCCCTGAAGCAGCGATCATCGGAGGAGCAGAGTTTATTTCAACACGTTACATTAACAATCCAACGTATAAACAAGATACCCTCTATAAAATGCGCTGGAACCCTGAAACACCTGGATCACACCAATATGCAACAGACATTGGCTGGGCCTTTAAACAAGTAACAACTATTAAAAAACTATATGATTTAGTAGAAAACTATACCCTATACTTTGATGTTCCTGTTTATAAATAAAGCATTAGGGGTGTCAGGCACCATAAAAGGACAAATGCAGTCCGTTCGTTCGCCTGAAGAGATAGTTAAGAAGGTAGTGAGCTTCAACTCACTACCTTTTCCTTTTGAAAATAGCGTGTCCACTTATCGTGGCACACATGCGGTGTAGGCACCACCGATAAACAAAATTATCCAAAGTGTCCACGTGCGGTGTCAGGCACCTGAAAAAGACATCGGAAAAGGCACTGAAAATTATCATATCGACGGGGTGTGAACAAATTGAGAGCATTTTTCCCTGTATTCTTTTTTATTTCAATTATTCTAATAGGCATTCCTCAGACTGCTTCAGCACAGGATAATAACCGCGATTGGATTGTAGAGTTTGTTTCTGAAGTTGACGCAAATAAATATAGGGACAAGGTGAATTATCCCATAGAGGATCAATTAGGCCGTTTTTTGAAAGTTAATTTGAACGAAAATCAAAAAAATGAATTGCTTGAAATGCCGATTGTAAGAGCCATACAACCTAATCATGTAAAAATGGCTAGCTCAGAAATAGCAATATTTAATGACCCCCTCTTACCCAGCCAATGGGGGTTAAAAGTGGTTAATTTCCAGCCATCTTTTGAAAGGAACCGAATAAATAACGAGTTATCCGGACAACAATTCCAAACAGAAAGCGATGCCTTTTACTATGAAAATAAACCATTTTATTCAAACTTGTTTTCTATTAATCTACCACCCACAAAAATATCTCGTGTATCAATCGAATTGGATCATCATGAAGGTTCTTGGAAACTAAGTGTTTATGATCATAAACAAATGCTATTAGGGTCAAATGAGAGAAATCTAAAAAAACTTGATGTTCTTATCCCCAAAAACAGAGCGCTCGACGAACTAACCATTAAAATAGAAGGAACTGAAAATTGGGCAAAGCAGCCCGCGATCCAAAAAGTAACAGGCGTTAACCATGTGCGTATTGCTGTTATAGATTCAGGTGTCATCGAACATGAAGACTTCGGCGAAAATATCCTGTACAGCCTAGGAAATGACTATAAAGAAGGCCAGCAAACTGCGATTGATACATTTGGCCACGGCACCCATGTTACAGGGATTTTAGCAGCAACGGCTAATAATGAAATTGGAATTGCTGGTGTTATCGGCACTTCCCCTATAGACATTATCCCTCTAAAAGTGTTAGACAAGTTCGGTTTTGGAGACGATTTTGAAATCAGCAAGGCGATTACCGATGCTATTAGTATGGGTGCCGATGTCATCAATATGAGCATTGCCGGCAAAGGTCACACCATTGTATTACAGGAAGCGGTTCAGAAAGCATTAAATAACAACATACCGGTTATTGCCGCAGCCGGTAACTGGAACATATCCACGAAAGAGGTGTATCCAGCTTCCTATCCAGGAGTAATAACAGTTGCTGGCGTAAATGAAGGGCTTGCAAAAGTGAATTCATCCAATTTTGGCTGGGAAGTTGATATTAGTGCACCTGGATATAATATTATAAGCACTTATTTGAACAATGAATATAAACTGTTAAACGGTACCTCCATGGCCGCTCCTTTTGTCTCCGGAACAGTTGCTTTAATCAAGTTAGCATTTCCAGAAATGGACCTAATTGAAATGAGAAACCAACTTTTCACTTCAAGCAGAGATATTCAGGAAAAAGGCTATGATATTTTTAGCGGACATGGATTACTTAATATTCAAGAAGCACTTAAGCCACGTCACTTAACTGGAACGGAATGGCTAAAATTAAAGACTGGGCAGGATTTTTCTACTCCCCAACTACTTGGCATGGCATCTAAATGGCATGGCAAAAAACTTTCGATTTTTGCCAATGACCAGCCAATCACTGAACGGACAATCACGAATAATCTTGAAAAAATTTATTTTGCCAGCTACAAAGGAAAGCAAAGCAAAGTCATTCTTTTCTCGATCATTTCAGACGATGACGAAAATATTTACAGCATCCATCAGTTGACAGTCAATAACCCTACTGTAAAAACAACGAATTTCCGAGACGTTCCTTCAAACTTTTGGGCCTTTACCGAGATTCATCAGGCAGGTCAGAAAGGATTCATTAACGGGTATGCCGACGGATCGTTCAAACCAGATTCCTTCATTACAAGAAGACATAGTGTATTAATGTTAAACAGACTTTTTAAATGGGACAAGCTAGAAAGTTACCAATCTCCTTTTCGAGATGTGGCAAGCGAACTTTCCACCTCTTCCATTTCTATCCTTTCCGCAAACGATCTTGGCATCATAAAAGGATATAGTAGTGGGGATTTTCGACCTGAAAATAACCTTACAAGAGGACAAATGGCATTAATCCTCGCAAGGGCGACCGGTTTTAATGAAACCAATAAGTTAAATACAATCCATGATTTTAAAGATGTTCAAACAGAGGATGACATCTTCCAGCCCATCCAATATCTTGTTTCAAAAGGTATTATCACAAAGCAGGACAACTTCCGACCGAACGAGTTTATCACCCGTAGTCAATTTGCGGCGATGTTAATAAGAACCTTTCATTCAACTAACTAATATTCATGAAAGAGTATGCGAGAATCGCATGCTCTTTTTCAAATAGGCTCCCAGTTCATTGATTAGATTCAATCACCTATATACTTATTTCCTTTGAATCAAAGTTAATTAAAAGGTATCCTATAAGAAAGCTAGGAATAAAGGGGGAATTTCAAAAAGTGGGTAAGCCTGTTGTAAAAGAAATCTATTTTATCCGTGTAATCGCCTGTCTTAGTGTGGTTATGATTCACGCTATTACGATGGTTACAGTCAATTTCGAACTCCCTTTGAAAACGATTACTTTTTATAGAATCATACAAATGCTGCTTCTTTTCGCAACACCGATCTTTATATTAATTTCTGAGTTTTTGCTCGCTTATTCATATCCAGATCATATTCCGAAGGGCTTTTTTAAAAAGCGCTTAATGTTTATATTGATCCCCTATTTTTCAATGTCAGTTATCTATGCAGTAGTTGATAAATTAGTCTTAAATCCCTCAATAATCGGGATACTAAAACTTACCTATAAACATATTTTTCTTGCTAACTGGCATGGATATTTTATTATGATTATTTTTCAGTTTTATATTCTACATTATATTTTTCTAAAATATTTTCAAAAAACCCCTGCATCAATTGTTTTAACCGTTTCTTTCATTATCAATGCAGGATACCTTTACATCTTTTCATTCGTACCACCCCCAGAAGGAATAAATGGAAACTTCTGGTATAGCTACTCGAGATTATCCTTTTTAGGATGGTTGTTTTATTTTACTGTAGCGTATTACTGTGGAAGAAATATACTTAAGTTTAGAATTTTATTAAATAAATATAAGTACTGGATAGGCGTATTTTTATTCGCTTCCGTAAGTTACGTACTATATTCATATTTGTCTGGCACACTCACGATGGTGTCATCGAAGCGTTTTGATTTAATATCCTATACAATTGCTGTTTTTTTGGCCCTTTTTTATGCAAGCCAGAAAATCAAGCATCTACCTAAACCGATTCTGCTTCTCAGCAAGTACTCATTCGCAATCTATTTATTGCACCCAATGATTCAATTCTTCTTAAATTTATTCCTGCCGGAGAAAATTCACATTGGGCTGTATACGATCTTAGCTTTTTCAATAGGAGTAGCAGGTTCAATCTTATTCGCATATATGATTCATAAACTTCCATTTGGAAAATTTATTGTTGGAAATATAAGTACAGGGCGATTATCAGGCTTAAAAACGGCAAAAAAAAGAGAACGGTCGCAATCGGCATAAACTTTTATCACTAGTTTCAATACTAGATATCTTTCCCTATGCAACTACCTACTTATATTAGCTGATCGTGTAGGAGATATTTCCCGATTCTCATTCGCTCTACTGCTACTTAAGACTTTTTTTAGGCTGATCGAGGAGGAAACTGGTTTTTATTTCTAGTTTTACGATACAATAGATTATAATTAATTATTAATCTAAATTCTGGAGGATTTTGTCATGTTTTATCAGATTCGGCTGCTTAAGGGCATCTTCTATCCCAAATATGTTGCATATCAACTGAATCAAGCGGAAGAACCACGAGGGATTTTGCCGAAAAGTATTCTATTAGTGGCATTTAGTCTCCTAATCTTTTTAGCTGCAAGTGTTTATGGCATCGGGACTGAATCATTGTCAAAAGAGCTTACAACAATAAAAAGCAATGATTATGAATGGCACAAGCTTCTGTTTATCGTCGGAAAAATCATTTGGGCTACACTCTATCCGCTTCTTATTCTTTTTGTCCCGACAACAATTTTTTGGACACTTACTGATTTAGAATTTAAAAAACTGCTGATCATGCAACTTTTTGTCGTATTTATTTTACTCATTAATCAGATGGCAGTAACTCTTTTTGCCATATTATTTGGGATTAATCTAGCATCCTCCCCTTTATCCCTTGGCGTCATTGCTCAGTACATGACAGCAAATGACTTTCTAATTAGCTTTTTGGGATGCATTTCAATCTTTCAACTATGGGCCATTTTTATTCAATATATTTACATTCGAACGTTATCGGAAAAAAGCATTCGTTTTATCGTGATTATGATCCTTTCTGTTAATGTATTTTTTTGGATTACTTCTGCTTTATTTTCTTATATTAATTTTGAAAAGCTTCTATAATATGAAACTTGCGATAAAGGTGTGGAAACAATTGAAAAAATGGCAGCTGCAATCAATAATTCTTTTATCCGTGCTTTTTATTGGCTTAAACCTTTTTTTAATCCTAAAAAAAGACAGCAAAATTGAAAGAATTGAGCATGTGAACAATTGGAATAAAGTTCAAACTGGTGACATAAAGCAAACATTGAAAAAATCAGGTGTCATTGTACCTGCGGAGGAGCACCATATTTACTATGATGAATCCAATGGGGCCTTCCAGGAATTTCTTGTGACTGAAGGAGAGGAAGTAGCAGTTGGTACGCCTCTATTTCAATACTCTCCGTATAATATGAAAGTAGAGATTAAGAAACTGGAGTCAGAAAGAGATGGGTTTAAGGATAAAATCGATCATATGAATGATCATATCTTAGATCTTAAAGGTATAAGAAGAGATTTGCGTACAAAACAGAAAAAAGAAGAAAATATTGGACTCGACTATAGTCTTTATCAAATAGAAAAGGAAATTTCCCAAAGTCAACTTGAAATAAGTCTGATCAAAGATGATTTATCCATAGTCGAAAAACAAATAGAACAATTACAAACCGAATCGGACAGTCTAGTTGTGAATAGTCGATTTGAAGGAATCGTGAAGGAATTAAAACCGACTTTGCAAAATCCGATTATTACTTTGGCATCAAAGACCCCTTCTGTTAAAGGATCATTTGATGAAAGTGACTTGAAAAAGGTTAGTGAAGGGATGGAGACAAAAGTTTGGGCGGACCACTCTAAAGCAAGGGCCAATGGGACGTTGCAGGAAATATCGACAATCCCCGAGCAAGAGCCTAATATAGACCGCCCTTCCCTTTATCCTTTTACAGTTAAGCTCGATGGAGATAAAGAAAAATGGATTCTAGGGAATCATGTCGGCCTATCTATCATTACAAAAGAAGCAAACAATGCGATAATCGTCCCGCATGAAAGCATAGATAAAAACAAAAAGAAGCAGTTTGTCTATATCCTGAATCATACCGGAACAATTGAAAAACGCGAAATTCAAACAGGACTGCTTGTTAACGGAAAGCAAGAAATTACAAGCGGACTAAAGCAAGATGAATACATTGTAGCAAGAGCCTTAGACATTCAATTGAAAGGAAAAAATGCCTTTATTACCCCACTTAAAACTGAAAGTCTATCAAAAAAAGACCTGAAAAAGAACATTAAAACCGATTGGAAATATATCTTAAGAGGGTTTGTTTCTTTTTAATAGGCTCTGTTCGTGATTAAAGATGATTAAGAAAAAGGCAGCAGTTCTCTATGAGAATTGACTGCCTTTTTCTTAGTGTGGAGGAAGTCAATTCGATTGTCCTTACAGAGTACACAAAAGAGGTTGAAATGTCCATGAGCGGTGCCTGGCACTGTGTTTTCACTATTAATTTATTGTAAATATGGAACATGATTATCAAATTTTGTATTATACTAGATTCGTATGACTTTTGAAAAATCTTGTTTAAATAACACAATATCCGAGGAGGAATATTTGAATGAAGTTTATGTCCAATTCTTACCGAAAACTCTTAGCGACTGCTACAGCAGCCACTGTTGTAGCTTCGATGGCTGCTCCTGCCAACGCAGCTGAAACGAAGCAATTTTCCGATGTAAAAGGGGATTTCTGGGCGGCAAATGAAATTTATAGTTTAGTAGCAAAAGAGATTATTACTGGCTATGAAGACGGTACTTTCAAGCCAAATAAAGCGATCAATCGGGGACAAGCTGCTAATCTATTTACAAGAGCATTGAAGCTCCCGACTCCAGAAGATTTGAATTCATTTTCAGATGTCCCTGAAGACTCTACTTATGCGAAAAGTGCTGCTGCAACGAAGGAAGCTGGAATCTTTACTGGTTCTAATAACAAGTTTGGTGCGAATGACGTTTTAACACGTGAACAAATGGCTTCAGTGTTAGTACGTGCCTTTGATCTAAAAGCAACGGATAAAGAAGTTAGCTTTACTGACTGGGATAAAATCAGCTCTACACACAGAGAAAATGTAAAAATTTTAGCCCAAAATGGATTAACGACTGGAAAAGGAGATGGATCATTTGATCCGAAATCACCGGTAACGCGTGCTAGCTTTGCAATATTTTTGCACCGTGTACTAGAGCCACTTAAACCAGTAGAGCAAGATGAGAATTTCACACTTTCTATCATGCACACGAATGATACACATGCTCATATAGATAATGTCGCGAAACGCATTACAGCAATTAAAGAAGTAAGAGCGGAAAAACCTGCTTCATTATTAATTGATGCAGGCGATGTATTCTCAGGTTCTCTTTATTTCAATGAATTTAAAGGACAAGCTGATTTAGCGTTTATGAATTACATTGGCTATGATGTCATGACATTCGGAAACCATGAGTTTGACCTTGGCAGTAGCCCTGATGGTCATAAGGCTTTAGCAGAGTTCGTGAAAAATGCAAAATTCCCTTTTGTAAGTGCGAATGTTGATTTTTCAAAGGATGAGTTATTTAATGGCCTAAATCAAGTCGGAACGATTGCTACCCAACCAAAGGATGGGATGATTTACAGTGGAATTATCAAAGAGGTCAATGGAGAAAAAGTCGGAATCTTTGGGTTGACGACAGAAGAAACGGCGGATATCTCAAGCCCTGGGAAAGTGGAATTCCAAAACTATATAGAAAAGGCGAAAGAAGCTGTACAAGCCTTTGAAAAACAAGGCATAAATAAAATTATCGCTGTTACGCATATAGGCTTTGATGACAACCCTGAAATTGACAACGATTTAGATTTGGCTATGCACGTTGACGGAATTGACATCATTGTCGGTGGACATAGTCATACCCAGTTAAATGAACCAGTGGTAATTGGTAAAGATTCGAATGGGAAAGCGAAGGATCCAACAGTTATTGTTCAAGCCTTCCAATACAGCGACTTTTTGGGTACTCTTGATGTTGAATTCGACAAAGACGGAAAAATCGTTGGCCAAGCTGGTCAATTAATAAAAGTAGCAGATAAAACAGAAGATCCTGAAGCAGCAAAAATGCTTGTAAAATATTCAGAAAAGATTGCAGAAGTTAAGAAAACAGAAACAGGTGCAACAGCTGTTAACGCATTAACAAATCCGCGTGCAAACGAAACTTCTACTATCAGCGTTAGAAGCAACGAAACGGAATTAGGAAATCTAATTACCGACGCTATGCTAGATAAAGCAAAAGAATATAATCCTAATACGGTTATTGCGATGCAAAATGGTGGTGGGATTCGCGAAGCCATCAGTCAAGGTCCAATCACTTTGGGCAGCATTTTAACGACACTGCCTTTTGGTAATACATTGGCTACTATGAAATTAACGGGTACTGAAATAATGGAGGCGCTTGAACACAGTGTGAGCCAGGCTCCGAAAGAAAACGGCGGATTCCTGCATATCTCTGGTATGAAATTCACATATGACAGCTCAAAGCCAGTTGGCGAAAGAGTCGTATCAGTTGATGTTGAGGAAAAAGCCGGTGAATTTGTAGCACTTGATAAAACGAAAGAATATGTAATCGCAACAAACGCCTTCACTGCAAAAGGCGGCGATAGTTTTAACGTATTCAAGAAAGCCTATGAAGAAGGCCGTGTAACAGATTTAGGATTAAGCGACTGGGAGAATTTACGAGACTATGTATCTAAATTAAAAACAGTTGAGCCTAAAATTGAAGGTCGTATTGTGGATGTAGCACCAGCACAATAAAAGAGAAAAATCCTTAATTCAGTAAGAAAAAGGCAGCCTTCCCTTAATGGGATTGGCTGCCTTTATTATGTCAGGAGTTAACAATACTGTCCTTTCAGCGTGCACAAATTCGATTGAAATGTCCATTCTCGGTGCCTGACACCGCGAATGGACACCGCAATTATTTATTTAACAGATATATCACTTTTGCTGCTTGAGCACGAGTTGCTTTGTTCGCAGGCTTGTATTCTTTTTCATATCCTGTCATCAGTTCAAGTTCAAAGGCTTTTTGGATGGCTGCCTTTGTTTCAGTGCTTAGCGCTTGTATATCTGTAAACTGCGTTGGGTGTGAAATGGTTACTTTACCGTTTTGCTTTTCATAAGCACGAATCAGCATTGTTGCCATTTGAGCACGTGAAATCAGTTTATTTGGTTCAAATGTTGTTGAAGTTGTACCCGTTGTAATTCCAGCTTCATACGCCGCTGCTACCTCTTTTGCTAGTTCACCTGAAACATCTTTAAATGGCGCTTCAGTTTTAGCTGTTAATCCTAAAGAACGTACGAGTAGGCTCGCGAATTGTCCACGGGTAAGCGTACCTGTTGGATCAAATGTTGTTGCTGTTTTCCCTTTAATAATTCCTTTTCCAGCAAGACTATAGATGAATTCGTTAGCCCAATGATCTGCTGGCACATCATTAAAGGAAGGTGCTTTCTTGCTTAAGTCAACCTTGAAAATACCGAAGCCTTTTTCATCGGTTTTCCCTGTATAGGTAATATTATCAGTTAATTTAGCTAATTCAGTAGCCTTTGGACTTGATAAGAATGTCAAATTTGCATTAACTGGTGTAAAAGTCCAGTTATTATCTACTGAAGCATCAATTATTTTATTTTCAACTACATAGTTCATCATAGCTTGACGATTTGAATCTGGAGCCTTCAATACTGTATTGACTCCTCCTGGATTCATTAGCTTGCTGCCTGCTGCACGATAATCGTTTGTTGCAACAATAAACTCCATATCAGCAGTTACCGGTTTACCTTTAAATTTAAGATTTTTAATCCGGTTTGCATTAGCATTAATTAGGTTTTGGCCTTTGTCATACTTTGGTAAAGAGGTTACATCAACCTCGTAAGTTACACCATCAATTACATCAAAGTTATAAGTAGGGAAATCTCCACTAATTAACATTTGCTCTTCAGTTTTCGATGGATCAATCGTATTAAATTGTCCAGCCGACCACTCTAACCACTCTTTAAGTGTTGAACCATTTACCTTTACAGCATTAACCACGTTATTATCATATAAGTATAAATCAGCAATATTTTTTAGAACGATCGTTCCAGATTTTACATCCGTGTAATCCTCCACACCACCGCGCCCAGCTTTAAATGGAGCAGCTGCAGAGAGAACCGGAATGTTCTCATATTGCGTACCTTTTAGTGCTTTTTCAACATACCAAGCCTGTGCTCGATTTAATATTTCCATAGCAGCGTTATCTTTAACCAAACCGAAGTAAGTATTTAAATCGCCCACTAGTTCACCTACAGGACTTTCCATATACTTAATGGTTGCTTCGTGCTCAGCTTTGACTGCCTCTATAATGGCTTGATCAGGTTCAGCAGTTAACTCACCAGATGTAATCGGCTTTAATACAGCTTGGCCATCTTTAACATCCCATTTTCCATTTACTTTTTCAATCGTTAAATCAATTAATCCGATGTTATCGCCCCACGAACCAGGCATTAATGTAGGTACCCCATTAATTGTACCTTTCGTGTTATCAATTCCATCCCCATCTTTGAAGGAAGGTTTAGATGCATTTGGGAAGGTTAAATGCTGATGACCTGTTAAAATGGCATCAATGCCCTCCACTTTGCTTAAATAATAGGAAGCATTTTCTATTCCTTCTGTATATTCTTTCATTTTTCCATTTTGATCATAGTCTGCAATCCCGGAATGTGAAAGAACAACAACAATATCTGCTCCTGCCTCCTGCATTTTAGGAACAACTTTTTCCGCTGACTTTACAATATCTTCAACAACAAGCTTGCCTGTTAAATATTTTGCATCCCATGTCATAATTCCTTGTGGGACAAATCCTGTTACACCAATTTTGATCTTGTGGGTCTCTCCGTCTGTATCTTTCACTTCACGCTCTAGGATTTCAAAAGGAGTAAAATAGTGATTGCCCTCTGTATCATACACATTTGCATTTACGTAAGGGAATTTAGCACCCTTAAGCGCCGTATTTAAATAATCTAATCCATAGTTAAACTCATGGTTACCTAGTGTCGCAGCGTCATATCCTAATAGATTCATAGCTTTATATACCGGATGAACATAACCTTCCTTCATTAAGCCATTATTATATACATAATCACCGATAGGGCTGCCTTGAATTAAATCTCCGTTATCAAACAATAAGCTATTATCCGCTTCTTCACGTACTTGCTTAATTAAGCTCGCCGCTTTCGTTAAACCGTAAGCATTTGTAGAAGAACCTTTATAGTAATCATAATTCATGACGTTGGAATGGATATCCGTCGTTTCAATGATTCTTAGATTGACAATATCCTGATTCATGACATCCGCATAGGTAATTGTCGGTGCTACTTGCGGAACGATTAATCCTAATGCAATTGCTACACTTGCCATTGTCTTTTTACCGAATATTTTCTTCAAAATACATCCTCCTATGAAAACATTTTCAAACAATAAAATGATACCATCCTATAACCCCAAATTCTACATGTTTCTGGATTATTTACAATGTTTAACTTGTAAATACAAAAAATTAACCTACTTTTCATATAGATGAAATATTTATATTATGTTCTTTTTACAACACGCATTCTTAAAATATATAGTTACCTATTAATGTATTCTGTATTGTTATTCGTTTGGCATGAAATCAGATCTATTCATGAGTTTCAGAAAGTGCTGCACGAAAAAAAGGGGCTGTCTAATAAGTCCCTAAAATAAAACAGGTGGAGAAAAACGAGTCGTTTTTCTCC
>NZ_JAHNZZ010000004.1:144524-227465 GCF_019039215.1 Bacillus sp. FJAT-29790 | reverse complement strand
TTTAATAACGAAAAGAGGGCTGCCCTCAAAAGTCATTTTTGATGACTTTTGGGACAGCCCCTCTCATCAAATTTACCCATATGAAACAAACAGATAAGACCGATTTGTCCATGAGGCGTGCCAGGCACCTAGTAAAGAAGCGCAAATTAACCCACAATAAGTTGAATAGTTAAGAGAAAGGAAGCCATCCTCAATGGATTGGCTGCCTTTATTATGTTAGGAGAATAACAATAGTACAGTGTCCTTACACCGGATACAAATTCCATTAAAATGTCCACGGACGGTGCCTGACACCTTTTTCTTAATACAGTTCTTCCTCATCAAAGTAAGGAATATAATTATAGATTTTCCATTTTCCGCTAGCTGAATCTTTTTTCAGCTTATAGGACCCGTCCATATCAACCGTCATATCAAAATTAAAGTTGGGATCTTTACTTTTAAAAACAAATGTACCAACCATACCTGTGACTTTAGCAGTAACAAATCGATCAGATTTTGATTGAATTTGAATGTTCAAGTTTGTGTCATCTATATGAATACTTAACTGCCCTACTTCCTCATCCATAGGGAGTTCAGCTAATTCAATTCCTTCCACTATATAATAACCAATTCCATTTTCTTTATATAGCGCAACAAGTTCATCAACGGAATTTGATTCGGAAAGTCTATTTTCACGAATAATATGATCCTTCAAAAACTTAGTGATTTCTTCATTTGAAGGTAGATGAGATTGCTCCTGCTGTAAGGCTCTATGAATCATGACAATTGCTTGAGCTCTTGTTGCAAAATTCCGCGGTTTAAAGATTGTGTCATATCCTTTGACAATTCCACTTGCTGCCGCTTTGTTTACATAGTCAAAAGCCCAATATTTTGGGTCAACATCCGTAAACGTATGGGAAGTTCCTTCTGGAAATTTAACTGTCTTTTCAAATGCAAGAACAATCATTTTGGTCATTTGATCACGTGTAATATTCGCATTTGGCGCAAAAGTACCATCATCTTTCCCGTTAATAATTCCTAGACCGCTAGCAATATTAACATACTCAAAGAACCAATCACCTTGTTTGACATCCGGAAAAGCTTTTGCCGCACCGTTATTCTTTAACCCAAGTGCATTTACTAAAATTTTCACGAATTGTGCACGAGTAATTTTATTATCCGGCTTGACGGTCATATTAAGATCTTCATCCATGTACCCGTCAATAATATCCGCAGTGATGAAATCATCCAGCTCTTCATATGCCCAATAGTCTTCATCGATGTCCGTGGGTATATAATGATCGAACGTTTTCTGACCTGAAGCAAGGGCAGAATGGAAAGGCATAAATACAAAAGCAAAAACTAGTAATACCTTTAATGCTTTCAAGCGGTGTTTCCCCTCTCATATAGAAAAATTGTGTATTTCGATTTTGATCATATACGGAAATAAACAATTAATCTATGAGGAAATAATGGAAATAAACAGTAGCAATACCACTCCTCGAATTTTATTGAACGTTTATTCCTAATATAAAACAAATATGATGTATCTACATCATATTTACCATGAAGGATAATCTAGTTTTCTAAGTACAGCCAACACAATTTGATGGTGCCAGCAAACGAAATCTCACTAACTAATTAAGCGAATCTATTCTATTACTAAATAGCTTTGTTACCATTGCTAAAGTAGCTTCGACCCCATTTCCTTCATATATAAAGGTAGCGGTGACCTTTTCCCTTAATTTTTGTTAGGGGTGCAATTACAGTGTTCGTGTATCGTGGACAAATCGGGTTGAAATGTCCACGAGTGGTGCCTGACACTTCATTATGACATTTTATTTCCATATCTATCATTCTATTTGAGTGTTTTTTTACCATAAAAACACATTGTCTATAACAATATTTAGCATAATTGTCCAAAAGTGGTGATGGACACCGCTCTTTATGATAAAATAGTTGCATAAATTAGTATTTTTTAGGAATGGAGGATGGAAAATGAAGAAAAAAGTCGCATCTCTTGCTACCGTTGCATTTCTCTCAACATCTATTACAACCAATGCTTTAGCTTCTACATATACAGTACAAAAAGGGGATACCCTTACAAGTATTGCCAAACAGCATAAAACTTCCATAAGCGAGCTCATGTCTATAAATAACCTGACATCAGATTTCTTATTCTACAACCAAACTCTTAAAATTTCAGTGTCCGCTCCCCCTGCCACTCAGAAAAATGAAACGGCACCTTCCTCTTTGAAACAAACAGCACGTACCTATACTGTCGTTCCAGGAGACAGTCTCATTAAAATCGCTAACAAACACGAAATAACTTTGGCGGAGTTAAAGATTTGGAATAACATAGACACACATATCATATACCCTGGACAAAGTTTGAAAGTATCCAATCCATTCTCTGCTCCAACAAATGTACCTGCAAAAGATTCCTTGGCCAAGCCTGTGACAATTGCTCCACCGGCAAGCAGCAATCAGTTAGAGTACAAAGTAATAAGTGGAGACAATTTATCACGAATAGCGTCCCAATTTGGATTAACCATTCAGCAGTTAAAGGACGGAAATAACTTAAAGTCCGATTTGATATTCCCAGGTCAAAAGTTAATCATCAATGGACAGCTAAAACCAACGGTCGAACAAAAGCCTGTTGTTACTGAAAAGCCTGCCAGTAAGGACAGTTCCCTAATTAGTGAGGCTAAGAAACTGATTGGTACCCCTTATTTATTCGGCGGTTCCGATTTGAATGCCTTTGATTGCAGCGGATTTATTTATTTTGCTTTTAACAAAGCTGGAAGCCCAATAAACAGACTTTCTTCAGAAGGCTATTATAGCCGGTCATATTATGTGGATTCTCCTCAGCCAGGAGATCTAGTCTTTTTTGCAAATACGTATAAACAAGGTATATCCCATATGGGAATCTACATAGGCGATAATCAATTTATCCATGCGAGTCCGACAGATGGAGTGGAAATCACTAACCTTAGCAATACTTATTATCAAAAGCATTTTGATGGGTTTAAACGCTTTTATTAATTCATATAGAAGTGACCATCTTCAAACGTGGTCACTGAAAAGCCCATTTAAAGTATAAAGAAGTTGATTATCTACTATTTGGAGATAATCAACTTCTTTTATTTACTATGAAAAATGGTGCCAGGCACCGCTCGTGGACATTTATCCATATTTGTCTTTTTCGAATAGACAGTAAATTCATCGAGCATCAAATGTAAACATTTGCCCATTCGTAGAGACGGTTTGTCCTATTTTTTATTTTTAGGAGGATATTAAATTTATTCTCTATTTAATAAACAAAACAAAAGCTTTTAAACATAGAGGATTTGACACTAAAGAAGTGACAGATGAGGAAAATGTCCCCTTCCTCACTTCCAAGTCATTACGAACGATACATGGCACCAACCTTTATGGGAAAATTGTGAAATAGCCATGTACATTTTACCGTTTCTTTTATACTATTAAATAGACAATAGGATTTACATAAAATTGGAGGTAAATATCATGAACAGGGTATTTCCTGTACTTTTAGTTTTAGCGTTAGTCTTTTCATTTGGAAATAGCATGAGGACACAAGCTGCTTCACCAACTGACTGGTGGACGGAGCAGGATGCGAAAGTATCGCCATATGTGTATTCACTATTATTGGATCGTGCTGGATTTGCAGCGTATATTTACACAGATACGAAGATTAGTATGAATCCCCAGAATTTGTCTAACTTTACAATTGAAGAGCGATTTGAGAATTTTTTTATTGGAAGATTTTATAATGACTCTAATAAAGTCTTAGTAACCAAAGATGGGTTGATTGTATCTTACATGCCGAAAGAAATTGCTCATACCATTATTCCAAATCAAAATTTTCTCGATGTACAAAGTGCAGTGAAAAGTTTTGTAGGTCCGACTATTTCAAAGACGAACTATATAAATTTTTCAAGTTTGGAAAGTAATAAGGCTATAGTTTTTTATGGTGGTTATAAGGCAAAAATGCTCATTCCATCTGAAAGTAAAATAAATGATATCGGACTTGCAATGGTATACGGTAACAGTTTTGGTAGAAGTAGATACGGTACGATCGTTCCAGGTTCATTACAGCCTGGTGTAACACACTCAATTTCAACCTCTGTTTATGGTGAGAAAGGTAATGGTGTTCGTAATTATATTGATGATGTACAAGTCTATGACAATAGGGCAAATATGATGAGTGTTTTTTATACGAGCAACAGCTCTATTGATGTTCAAGGAATGGAAGATTACAAAAAATACGATTTAACAAACAAATTCTTACCTGTCATAAGTGATGTAAGTAGTAACTACTGGGCATACGATGATATAAAATGGGCGGTATTACAAGGAATGATTCGTGGATATGAAAATGGTTCATTTAAACCTGAAAACACTTTGACAGAATCACAATTTGTGTCTCTTCTATCGAAGTATTACGAAATCAATACATCTTTGGATGGAAAATCTTCCACCTACAATGAAGACGGGGCATATATTTATTTAAAGAAGTACAATTTACCTCTTAAAGGATACGCAAATAAGGCCGAGCGGATGAAACCAGTTTCTCGCGGCGTTGTCGCTCAAGCTTTTTCGATCACACAAGGTGGTCCAAAGGACTTAAATGGAGCAGTACAATTCTTATATACACATGATATTTCTACTGGCCGTAATGGCGTTAAAACAGTTGAAAGCTACGGGGCTTCCGAGAATTTAACACGTTCTCAAATCTCTGCATTCTTTAAACGTATGAACACTGCCAAGTTAACAGAGATCCAGTAAGATTAGTAGAGAACCTGGCAAAATCGTAAAAATAATATCAAGTTTAATGGATAATTATTCAAATTCTCGATTAAGATGGCTGACCATAGGCTGAACTCTCAAAACCTATTAGCCAACTTTTACGATTGCTACAAGAAAATGACAGAAGGGAAGTATCCCCTTCTGTCATTTTCTTTAGGTGTCTGGCATCCCTTGGATTGTAAAGTGACGGGCACTGTTTGTTAACGAACCAAAGGATTTGGGAGTATTCAATCAAACGTTTGATTGAGCCGTATGTTCCCATTTTAATTGACCATTCGCGAGGGATAAAGGGATAAAGATCCCCTTCTATCATTTACAATAGGTGACTTGCATCCATTTGGATGCCAATGTACCGGGCACTGTTTGTTAACGAACCAAAAGATTTGGGAGTATTCAATCAAACGTTTGATTAAGCCTTATGTTCCCATTTTAATTGGACAGTAGCGAGGGATAAAGGGACAAGGAACCCCTTCTGTCATTTACATTAATCCATTTGGATGCTAAAGTACCGGTCACTGTTTGTTAACGGGCCAAAGGATTTGTAAGTATTCAATCAAACGTTTGATTAAGGCGTATGTTCCCATTCTGTTAAACTATGGCGGGGAATAATTGGACAAGGGAGGGATTTTTATGAAATATTCACAAGTTATTTTTATAGTATTATGCGCTCTTATGTTTTTATGTAAAGAGAGTGCAGTCGCTTCTGCTTCTTCAAAACAAAAAATAGGGATCGTATTTTCTCAAGTTACTGAGAATTATGCAACGATCACTAGACCTGGCGGAACTTTAAATGGGCAAATCATTGATCCTAAGATTAAATATTCATCATTCAGCGATAAAAGATTAAAATTCCAGCTATTATTAGATAAATACGGGTATGAGTATGGCCTAATAATTGATCGGCAGCTAGCAGACATCAATCATTTAAAACAGTATGATTCAATCATTTTCCCTAATACGGTTATGATGTCCAAAGAACAGCGCCAAGCAGTGAAGGAATACATCCGTCTCGGAGGGGGAGCCATTTTAGCATTTACGATAGCCCGAAATGAAGCAACTAAGTACCCAAATGGGGATAAAGATCTCGATTTAAGTCCATTGATTTACGATACGAAAACATGGATATGGGAATGGGATAATTTGAGTGAGGTTTTCCAATCGGCTTTTATTAATGATGTAGTGATCAAGAATTATCAAATAAAGCCGATCGGCAATCATCCGATTATTAGCAATACACTTAAGAAGCTTGGCAAAGGAAGCTTTCAATTAGAAAATAATCGGCCTGATGGGGAGTGGATAGAAGTAATCAAACCTTATCCAGGGGCCCATGTAACACCCCTTTTAGAATATAGTTCGATTGGCTCTTCTTCCGTTCCAGCCCATACACCGAAACAGACCGGTGCAGCGTATGCTTTCGAATTTGGACAAGGGAAGGCCGTCTACTTAGGTTTCAAATCGATTGATCATATTGGAATAGACGAAAATGTGAACTGGGAGGATGTTAAGACCAGAGGGTTAGCATGGGATGGGCTTTCCGGTGGTCAAGATCTAGAGGTTTTCTTGATGGAATCCCTTGCCTGGACGGCAGAACGAGGGAATTTCGACCATCCAATTGACCGAAATGTATCAATTTCAATTACTGGGGAAAGTTCCTATTTAAGAGCGAATGATTATGTCTTTTATGCCACTGTTACCTCCGAGAGCAAAGGAAATACAATTAGCAGAGGAACAATGGTTGTGGAATTAATCGGACCGGATGGACAGAAAAAAGCTTCGTATGAACGGATAGTTCCTGGACTAGTCCCTTATGGAAAGAGTTATCCAGAAAAAGTCCAATTCACCATTCCAAAAAATTCTCCTACCGGTATTTATACATTAAAAACCTATTATCATAATGGAAGAAGCGGGAAAGACGGACTGAAAATTGCTGGAGATACGAAAATTTTTCACATTCAGCCTAAAAAAGCGGTTGGAATCTCCCCTTTCCTATTTAAAGATGTAGGACCAGGCCATTGGGCTGCGAGAGATATTTATAACCTAATTGGAACAAATATTATGAATGGCACCACTCATAATACCAATTATTATCCTGATCGCTCAATTACGAGATTAGAGGCAGCCACACTAATCACAAATGCATTAGGTTTATCCCTTAAAAATCGGCCGGATCCAAAACTGACAGATGTGAAACGAGGCCAAGCTGGTTATGATGTAATTGCAGCAGTAGTTGATGAGGGGATTTTCTCAGGATCTAACGAAAAATTCAACGCCAATAGTACGTTAACACGTGAGCAGATGGCAAAGATATTAGTTACAGCCTTCCGCTTATCCGGACAAAAGAGTAACTCCTTTTCCGACATAAAGGAAGATCGCTGGTCAAAACCATATATCGATGTGCTCGTTTCAAACAGAATCACCGTTGTAAGCGGACAGTTTAGGCCCCAAGAGATTACAACTAAAGCACAATTTTCTGCCTTTTTACAACGTTCAATTATTCGGCATGACCAATAAATCGATGAGGTGACTGGCACTGCAAAAGTGCTGGTCACTGTTTGTTAGCTAACCATTCTGCAATATCTTTAAAAAATCCAAACTGCAATACATTTATGCTCCTAGCAAAACCAATATCAATTATAATAAGGCTATTTTTCAAACTTTATTGCTTTCAACTAACAATATTGACGTTTTGAGAAGATTTATCTTCGAAATTATGAATTTATCTTCGAAATCAGTTAATTTATCTTCGAAATTTCCGATTTATCGACTTCTCGACAAAAATCGATCGTAGTCCCGACTTTTTAAAAGCAACAAACGTTTAGAAAAGAGCCTTTAATATACACACATATTAGTTATTTTTCTTGTATCTGACGATTAGTGCTTTTAATCACCATTTTATAAGGGTTTGGAAGCATTCAATCAAACGTTTGATTAAGGTGTATGTTCGTATTTTGTTGACCTATGGGGGTGGATACAAAGGCACTTCTTCTTTGCTTCCAAGAAAGAAGCACTCATTCAAATAGATCATATTGGCTTCTACTTTTTCAGAACTGCTCATAATTTATAAACAATATTCCCCCTTATAATAATTTTCTTTTCAAGTTCTAAGTCAAGGAGCTGGTCCATTAAAACGGTTTCATTGATGTTCAGCCCATTGGCTAGCTGAAGGATTGTGGCGGGAGCTCGAGAAAGCATTTGTAGAATGTTGTTATCAGGGCAAGGTGTGGCTGATGGCATATTTTTCATAGCATTTTTTGCTGTTTGAAGGCTTCGGATTCCTAGATATGGCGGGATTCCGCGGGATAATAGGAGGTTTGTTCCCGCTCCTTCTGGGGTATCAATTTGATTAGGAACGGCATATACAGGTTTGTTATTTTGAGATGCAAAGTTGGCCGTCCAAAGGGCTCCACTTTGCTCACCTGCTTCAACAATTACGAGTTCAGTAGACCAGGCGCTGATTAAGGCGTTTCGTTCAAGAAAATGTTTGGGTTTAGGAGGCGTTCCGGGTGGATATTTCGAGAGGAACGTCCCGCCATTTTCTAGTATCTTATGATAAAGCAGTCTCTGTTCAGGGGGATAACAAATATCTGGCCCGCATCCTAGAAATGCAATTGTGTATCCTCCTTTCCTAACGCATGCGGCTTGGGCATAGCTATCAATTCCTTTCGCAAACCCGCTAATTACAGGAATGTTTAGCTCGGCAAGTTCTTCACCGATCCATTCTGCTATTTTCCTTCCATAGGAAGAGCATCTTCTCGCCCCGACAACTCCGACTGATGTTTGGAACGGTTTCAGTTCTCCTCGAAAATATAGCAAAATGGGCGATTCTTTACACCCTTTTGCAAACTCAGGATAGAGTTCGTTATCAAAGACAAACAACGATACGCCGCTTTTTTGGGTCGCTTTCATGATACTTTCCGCTTCCTTAAGACAACGACTGGAGGCAATTGATTGGATTGCCTTTTTTGTCATTCCATGTACTTCAGATAACTCATCCTCTTTAGCCCCATATACTGCTTTTGGGGTAGGAAAATGGGAAAGCAGTTGTTTTTGCAAAACTGGCCCTACAAATTTTATCCTGCTTAGCCAAACCCAATAAATATCCATTTTACGCTTATCCTCCTATTAGCACCGAAGATTCTTTTTCAATATCCCGGCTTAATAAACTTTTCTTTAAATGATGAATTTGAATATGATCCTTTCCCTCTAAATCCGCTATCGTTCTAGCAATTTTTATGAATTTATGTAGTGATCTTCCACTATAGTGAAAGCGAAGATAGGCCTGCTGCAGCAAATCCGTACATTCACGATCAAGAGGGCAAAATTTTTTGATTAAGGAAGGAGTGAGCTGGGCATTACAATTTATATCAGGAATCTCTTTGTACCGTCCCTGCTGGATCTCCCTCGCTTTTTCAACCTTATCGCGGATTGCTCCGGAACTGATCCCTTCGTCCTCCTTATTAAAAAAATCAACAACGCCAACATATTTTTGAATATCCATTCGATCCATTATCGGTCCGGAAAGTTTTTGGCGGTATTTAATAATTTCATAATCTGTGCAACGGCATTTCATTTGACCATAGTATCCACAAGGACATGGATTCATGGCACCTACTAGCATAAAATTGGCTGGATATGTGTTGGAACCCCATACTCTCGAAATGGTAACGGAATGATCTTCAAGTGGCTGCCTCATCGAATCAAGGGCCTTTTTGCTAAACTCAGCCATTTCATCTAAAAATAATACCCCGTGATGAGCAAGGGAAATCTCGCCTGGAAGTGCGTAAGTTCCCCCTCCGATTAGCGAGTTTATTGATGCATTATGATGTGGGGATCTGAAAGGGCGCTCAGTTATTAGGCTCCCCTTATCTTTCAATAGTTTCGCAACACTATAAATTTTCATAACCTCAAGTGATTCTTCTTCTGTCATTTTCGGCAAAATAGTCGGAATCCGCTTGGCAATCATCGACTTCCCGCATCCTGGCGGTCCAACCATGAGAAAATTATGTCCTCCGGCAGCAGCAATGCTAATATAATCGACCAATGAATTAAGTCCTTTTACATCTTTGAAATCAACGGAGTAATCATTTTTAATAGGCAGGGGTAAGCTTTCCTCTGTTTTGGTAAAATGCCTTTGCTTTCCTTCTAATACATCAATCGCCTCTATTAGTGTTTCACAGCCGATAATATCCACCCCTTTTACAATTTGGGCCTCTTGGACATTTTCTTTCGCCATAATTATCCTTGTAATTCCGATTTCCTTTGCCTTAATAGCCATCGGCAAAATCCCTGAAACCGGACGGATAAAGGAGTTGAGGGAAAGCTCCCCTACCAAGGCAGTTTGAAAAAAATTTACTGGATTTATTTGTTTCGTTTGTATTAAAAGTCCGACTGCCATTGCCAAATCAAAGTGTGTGCCGGTTTTTTTCATATCTGAAGGGGCTAGATTGAAGACGATTTTCTGAGGCGGAAAAGAATAGCGAGTATTTTTTATGGCAGCTTCTAACCGCTCCCTCGCTTCCTTAACCGCCTTGTCACCTAAACCAACAATGGATACAGAAGGTAGTCCGAATAGTGTATCTGTTTCCACCTCTACAAGATGACCCTGTATGCCTGTTATCGTAAAACTGTGTACAGTTGATGCCATATTTTATATCTCCTTTGGATTCTAATTTTTTCTTGAATAATCACTCATTAAAGACTTGGTTGGTTGCTTACGTCACAGGATTTTATACGAAGAGAGGAAGCTGCTTTTTCCCTTTAATGGGACGTTTTAATAGAGGATTAGTTTTGGTTTTTTAGGAATATTTTTATTAATCTTTCCATCTTCACCGATTTCAGGATCACAAAATCCAGAGGTTAGATAGATATCATAACTTTTTGGTTGAGGGTCAGGAAAATAGGAAAGGATATGTTTGGTTGTTACGAGGGGATTCTCTTCATTAAGAACATATGAACGATAACTGCTCCATGGGTAATCTTCTAATTTTCTGACGATATTAGCTTTAAGAGGGTTTAAATGGATATATTTGCTTACATCCAATTCGTAGACTGCGCTATCGATCCACTCGGCACCATATCGATTTTCAAAAACATGCCCTTGATATTCATTGCGTTTATTAAAATATTTGGCGTATTTATTATGGAGATGCTTCATGATGATTCCTGTGGGGGTAGTTATTGTTTCTAACTGAAGATGAATGTGATTGGTCATTAAACAATAAGTATGAAGAATAAAGGGATGGCGGCTTTTGGTTTCCCCCAGCAACCCAAGATAATGCAATCGATCTGCATCATCGTGAAAAAGGGCGGTTCTTCTGATGCCTCTGCTTGTAATATGATATTTCGCACCTGGAAACCAGTCACGTCGTTTCCGAGCCAATAAAATCACTCCTAATCTTTTTTCTATCAATGAGAATAGGGACTTTTTCATATACTAAAATTCGAGGAGGTTTCTAAGGAGGAAAAAGGGGATCTAATACAACAGGCATTTTGTTCATTTTTTACTACTTATTTTACATTATAACTCATCTACCTATTAGTTTCCTTAATATTCTAATAGTTTTTGCATAACTTTTTCCTTTGTCCTTTTTAGACATACAAAAATCAATAAAATGTCCACGGACGGTGCCTGACACCATATTATATGACACCCAAAAAAGAAGAGAGCAGCCGCGATGCGATCACTCTCTTTCCAATGTTGTCTTTTCCACGCGCACAAATTAATGTGATTTGTCCACGAGTGGTGCCTGACACCTTATAATGACATATATTATTTAATGACTATGGTTAAAAATTCATCATCATATCGTTTAACAAATGAGACGATTTGGGCTCGCTTTAATTCCTCGGATGGTCGAAAAGATTCGTACGTTTTTGGGTATTTTCCGGAAGCATCTGCATAGCCAGTAGATAGACCAATATCATACATCCATTGAATGGCTTCTCTTTCACTCACTTTCGTATTGAAGTGCAAGGTTGCAAAAATTTGGGCCATCGTCCCGCGAGAGATTGCTTTGGAAGCAGGAGCAGTATTTTGCAAGGATCCTTTTGTCGGTAAATTGTATTTCTTCGCCATTTGATAAGGTACCGACGCAAAAAAATTAGTGGTCGGTTTCGTACTATTGAATTCTTGAGGGTACATATAACGAAAAATGATGGTCAGGAATTGATACTCAGTTAATGTTCCATAAGGGTTCAGCCAATTTCCGACTGCCCCAGTGGTTGGATGCTTTTGGTTGATATATCCTTTGATTAGACCCTCTTCAATGCTCCAAATCATATGTTCCGACCAATATTCATTATTCTTATAATCATTATATAGATGAACAGGAATGGAATTTGCCCCCACTTTTGCAATAGGGAAAAATCCGAATAATAGGATCATACTCAACAAAAGGCTTAGCGCTTTCTTCACGATTTTCCTCTCCTTCTAGCTTTGCTCATTAAGATAATAATCTTCGAATTCCCCCTACGTATCTTCGAAATTAGAGGATTTATCTTCGGAATTTCCATTTTATCAATTTTTCAACAAAATTCGATAACAACTATGATTGATTACAAGAAACAATCTCATTAGAAAAGAGCCGATTTATTAAGGGAGTCTAGTGCCGTTCCAACTCCCCCAATTAATCCCGTTCGAAAGCTTGTATTTCCCGTTAAAGGAATTGCCGTTATCTGACATTGTAAAGACAATCTCCCCGTAAGAATCGGAATTTTCGTAATAGGTCCCTGTTAATGTATTGCCTTCAACTGTTCCTGAAATCGAACCGCTAATAATGCCATAGGAGTATGTTCCTGTCACTTTGGATCCCGATTGAGTGAAGTTAATGACCCCATAATTTGAACTCCATGCACCACCCCAAGTACTATTATAAGAACCAGTTGGTGTGACAGAGACTGTTTCAGACCTTGCCGATTCATTTCCGTTTTTATCGACGGCCGTCAAGTAAAAATAATAGGTCGTTCCATTTTCCAAGCCACTCACTTCGGCAAACGACTCTAAGATGACCGATTGACCGTTATCGGAAGACACCCTGACAAAATTATCAGAAGATCCTTCACTTATATAAAGATAGTATCCTAGCAAATCCAATTCATACTGATCATACCAATCTATCTCCACCTTCCCATTCAATGCTTTCATGGTGATGCCTGAAGGTGCAGCAAGTTTCGCTTTGTTTCCTTGATCTCCATTGCCACCTGTTCCTCCATTTCCACCACTTTGAATCGTTGTGCTTGCTAATTCAGAAGGGATGGATTCATTTCCGTTTCTATCTACGGCCGTAACATAGAACTCTATAACTTTTCCACTATAGTATTCAAACCCTGTTAGCTCGATTTCGGTTTTGTAATAAAGGTCCTCTCCACTTTCTTTAAGCAATGGGAGGAATTTCGTATTTCCTTTTAATCTATAATACACACGGTAACCAGCTAAATCATTCGCGGTGCTAGAATACCATGAGAGACGGGCTGTTCCTTGAGAATTATAGAAAAATAAACCGTAAATCTGATTCGGCTCTGTTGCATCTGGATAATACCCGTCCAAATCAAGCTCGAACGGCATCATGACATTACCTACAGATTTTCCCAAATGACTCTTAACGGCATCTGTAATAAAAATGGTGTATTCCTCGCCTTTCTCATATCGACTTTCTGGATAAATATAAATTTTTCGCTTGTCATACCCTAATGTAATGGTTGTTTCAAGTAAGTATCCTTTCGAGTCTTTTATATAAATGGTGTCACTATTAATGGTTGAGGCGTCCATCATTTGATTAAACTCAAGTGTCCATACTTTTTGATCATTACTAATATATTTCGCGTCAAGTGGGGCAAAATCGGAAATATCCTCTTTTGGTGCTTCTTGTTCGATCACATAGCTAAAATCTACTTTTGCTGACGAAATGCGGTCAATCCGAACTTGAGCGAACATCCCATCACTATCTTCAATTAAGAAAATATTGCCTTCCGCTATTTTCATACTCGTTAATGGATAGCCTAAACCGTCCGTTGGGAAGGTAATACTTTTCTTTTCTAACGGCTGACCAAAGGATTGAATTTTAGCAATTCGACGTGCTCCGATATCTGAATAAGTATTGAGCACGAAATCCGCTTCATCCTTATCTGTCACGACCGATTCGGTGTCGAAGTCAAAACCTCCATGCTTCATCACTTCATCGTACCAAGGCAAAGTATAGCTTAGTAATGGCGAGTATGTTGCTTTGATTGCCTCTGACCAATAAATGAGCTGTTTCGATTCTTGCGCAGAAACCGTGCTGCCTAAACTACCGATAATGATTCCTAGACATAGTGCTGTAAAGCTGATGATCCTTTTCATCTTTCCCCTCCTAAATAGCTATTTTGAATTTCCCAATTCATCAATACCGTGATAAAAGTAGGATGATAATGATAATTTTTTGAGAATTCTAATATATAGCTTATTTTATGTTTCATTTTAATATGACTATTGGAGCAGATTATCAGCGGCGGTTCCATAGCCATGAACAGACATTTTTGATAAACTATATGGGGTAATTTCAAGGCGTTATTCTCGATTTCCTTCGTTCGAATTTTCAGGTTAGATAGCAAGTATGTTTTGCAAGAGCAACCTAGTTTTTTCTATGAAATGAGGCATTCTCTATGCGCTTTAATCTCAAAAGCGAAACCATTAAATTTATATTGGTAGGCTTTTTCAATACGTTCCATTATTATTTATGGTATTTGCTTTTCACAGAAGTTCTAAATCTGTATTACCTTGCTGGGCATTGGCTCGCTTTTCTTATAAGCATGGTAGGTTCTTTCTATCTCAACACGTATTTTACCTATCGCTCGAAGCCAAGCTGGAGGAAGTTTTTCCAATTTCCTCTAACGTATGTTGTGAACATCACGGTCTCGACGAGTGCGCTCTATCTATTAAAAGAATGGCTGAAATTCGATAATAAATTTGCGCCCATTCTTGCTGCTGCAGCTGCCATTCCGTTTACGTTCATTATTTCACGAAAAATTTTAAAAACGAGAAGGGAGAATATTTCGTGAAGAAATTAAGTATTGTCGTTCCTTGTTACAACGAGCAACAAAATGTTGGTAACTTTTATCATGAGACACAAAAGTATCTTGAAGAACTTCCTATACATATTGAGTATGTATTCATCGATGATGGGAGCCAAGATGAAACGCTATCCATTCTCCGCGAATTGGCCGAACAAGACGGGAATGTCCATTACATCTCATTCAGCCGGAATTTCGGAAAAGAGGCGGCCATTCTTGCTGGTTTCCAATATGCTTCAGGGGATGCGGTTATCCTAATCGATGTGGATTTACAGCACCCACCTTCATTGATCCCAACGATGTGGCGACATTTTGAAGAAGGATATGATCAAGTGATCGCAAAGCGCAATCGAATCGGGGAAAAGTTTGTAAGGAGGAAGATGACAAATCTTTATTACCATTCAATCAATCGTCTTGTAGACGTTACGATTACTGACGGGGTTGGCGATTTTCGGCTACTAAGTCGGCAAGCGCTAGACGCATTATTAAAGATGACCGAATATAACCGATTTTCGAAAGGGCTATTTGCGTGGATCGGTTTTCACGAGAAAGTCATTGAATATGATAACCAGCTTCGCTTGAATGGAAAAAGCAAATGGAGCTTTAATAGCCTGCTAAATTATGGGATGGATGGAATCCTTTCTTTTAACAATAAGCCTTTGCGAATCGCTATTTATAGCGGAATGTTGATCACTTTATGCGGTTTCATTTACATCTTGATTACCCTAATCAATTATTTCTTACACGGGATTGACACACCTGGGTATTTCACAACGATTTCCGCTATTATCGTGCTTGGCGGGATTCAGTTGCTATTTTTAGGGATTATTGGTGAATATATTGGCCGAATTTATTATGAAACGAAGCGACGGCCGCAATATTTAATTAAAGAAAAAAGTAATGGAGAATAACAACATGCCTGAAGATTTTTTTCGTAAATGGAAAATGATGATCAAAAAAGAATGGAAAATTGCTTTCATTAGTGCGGCTATCATCGGATTTTTAACTCATATGTATGTTTTTACGAATATGCTGCCAAATCATGATAGCTTAATCAATATATATAATACGCAGCTGAAGTTTAAATCAGGGAGATTTTTTCTAGGACCATTTAGTGGGATTAGCTCGTTCTTTGATTTGCCTTGGATCATTGGCATACTATCCGTTCTTTATTTAGCACTTGTGACCGTTGTTCTGACTGAATTTTTCGAGCTACGAAAGACCCCTGCTATTATGTTAACTGCAGGTCTGGTTATGACATTTCCAACTGTTGCGGCTACTTTTTCGTATATGTTTACGGCCGACGGATATATGATGGGTTTTCTTTTAGCTTTGCTAGCTGTTTTAGTTACGAAAAAGTATCGTTTCGGCTTCCTTCCTGCTTCATTCATTTTTTATTTAAGCGTTGGGATTTATCAAGCGAATTTAACAATCGTCCTAACAGTCATTGCGGTATGGTTTATCCGTGAGCTCACCCTTAATGAGCAGGATTTAAAAGCATTGCTTTCTTTATTTTTCCGCTTTGTTAGTATGACCGCCATTGGAATGATTCTTTATGCCATTACCTTTAAAGCGTATCAAACGTTTTTCGGCGGAAAAATTACGGATTACCAAGGGCTTGATCAAATTGGCAAACAGTCAGGTAGCATCATTGACCAATTCGTTAAAATTAAGAGTGCATGGATGAATTTCTTTTTCCGTGGATTCATCACAGATTTTCCTGTTAATTTTTTTGAGGTGCTGAATCTTTTATTATTTGGCTTGATTGTGCTAACGATTGTAATTTCCATCATTCAAAATAAAATGTTTGCATCACCGCTTCGAATTATTTTCATTGTGGCTAGCATCCTCATGCTGCCAGTTTGCTCATTCATTCTTTACTTTGTTTCGCCTGGTGTTGAGTATCATATGCTGATGGTCATGGGGCTTGCGTTTTTATATATGCTACCGATCGTCCTCTATGATCGCTTCGATCGGCCAACATTAGCAGTTAAATGGACTTCCTGGGGGACGGTCGTCGTTATTTTTCTCATCGCCTTTAACTTTGCCATTATCAATAATATCGCTTATTTTAATATGACATTAAAATATGAAAAGACTTACGCCTTCATGAATCGTATTCTTGATCGCATCGAGCAAACAGACGGGTTCGAACATGCGACGAAACTCGCGATCATTGGCAGAGTGACGATGCGAACCGAGATGGCATCCGAAAAAGTGCCGAATCGCATCCCGTCAATGACAGGTGCGATGGGCGAAACCTTTTTGGCAAAGCCATATCATTTTGAATATATGTTAGCTAATCAATTCGGAAAAACACTCACCCGCTTGGATGATGACGAGCTCAAAATCCTTCAAGGAAGTGAACTCGTCAAACAGATGCAAACATGGCCGGGTAAGAATTCTGTACGTATTGATGGAGATACGGTTATTATCAAATTAAGTCAATAGAAAAAGCCTCGTGTTGATTTATTTCTTCACGGGGCTTTTTCCGATTCCCACTTTAAAGTGATGTGGGTCTGGCCGCTTTTTTGAAAGCGTAATAGCTTTGTCCTCTATGGACTAAATCGTTATCAATCTCACCATCAAATGAACAAAGCGTAAAATGACCCGCGCTTTTCCCTCACAATTTTCATTAATATTTGTATTCATATACAGTTCCTGAAACCGCAAAAAAGAGAGTAACCGCAATATGCGATCACTCTCTTTCCATTAGTGTCCATTCCACATGTACAAACCTACCTGATTTGTCCTCGGACAGTGCCTGACACTCTTATTGTACAAATCAAAGCGATTTGTCCACGAGCAGTGCCTGACACCTTATTGACACCTTATTTTACTGCTGATAGTTGAATGACTGGTACTGTGATGTCTTTTCCTGCTACAGTCAGTTCACGCTCAGCTACTACATAGCCGTTTTGATATACTGCAAGAGTATAGTTACCATCGACTAACGCTAATGGTGAAGTACCGGCAGCATCGGTTGTTAATACGTCTTTAATGGAACCGTCTTTGTTAAAAACTACTACATAGGCATCTTTAAGGTTTGCATTTGCTTTATCAACTACACGGAAGTTAATAGCTCTTTGTGCTGCTACTTCATCGACTACGATTACAAGCTCGCCCACTTCACCAGTGGCTAATGTAGCTGTTGTTTTTACATCAACATAATCATTAGAAGCTACATCGATTGATAGATTGTATGTTCCTGCAGACAAGCTAGTGAAAGTCACTGTATTTGTTGCATTTTCAGCTTTTTCCCAAACTCCATAATTAGGATTAGTTGGGTCAACATATCCGTCTGTTAAATCGAATCCTTGAGCTGCAACATTAACAGGTTGTCCTTTGCTATCTACTACACTAATTTTTAATGAAGCATTTCCACCTGAAGTTAGGTTATAGTTTACTTTTGTTAAGCTTTGTCCTGCTTCAATTGTTTGAGTCGTGCTCAATGTTTCAATACCAGCACCACGCACAACTACATTGTATTTTCCAGCTTTTAAATTAGTTAAGCTATATGATCCATCTTCAGCAACGACAGCATTACTAACTTCTTTACCTTTTTGATCATAATAAGTGATTGTTGCATCTTTAGCTGCAGCAAGAGATCCGTTTAGGCGAGCAAATCCTGAAACATTCCCATCTGTTACAACATCTGCTAGTTTAAGAGCAGCAGCAGTTGCTTTTTTGTTTTTAGTAACAATAACTTCATCAGTTAAAGATCCATCTACAAAATTGTCTGCTGTCGCACGTACTGTATATTTACCTGCTAGAAGTCCAGTAAATGAGTATTCTCCATTTTCATTAGTCTTTACAGTATCGATAATGCTTCCTGCAGCATTAACTAAGTTTACTTCAGCATCCTTGATTCCTGTTGTACCGTTGCTTACGACACCAGTTAATGTTCCTGCTGGCACTGCTCTTTCTTCAAACGTTTGATCTCCATTAACAGTAATTGCGAATTCTTTCGATACTACATAATCTCCAGAAATTTTTACAGTATAGGATCCTGGAGCAATACGATCGAATGTGAAACCTACTGTTGCATCGTCTTTTGCTGATAAGCCAGTAAATTCTTTTTTATCAATAACTGTTTTTCCGCTTAACAATTCTAAATGATAAACTGCTTTATCAGCATCAGAAGCTTTTGCTCCAAAAACATCACTAAGTGATTCCGTACCGATCGTTGCCGTAATTTTATTACCTTTTTCAAGTTGTACGTTATGAGTAGCATTTGTTCCTTCGGTAACTGCAAACTCTGTATAAGAAACAGCAGATAAAGTATCGTCAACTACTACATTATAAGTACCGCTTAGTAATTGAATACCTTTTGCAGTGTAATGACCGTTTGCATCTGTAGTAACAGAAGCTTTTACTTTTCCGTCTGCATCAGAAATTTTTACAGTCGCATTTTTCACTTTAGCTCCAGCTGCATCCGCCACAGTTCCATCAATGTCGATTGAAGCGATTTCATCCATTTTGATCCCTTTTAGTGCATTCACTACTTTTTGGTTATCTAAAGTAATGGTTTGAACGAAATCTTTATATCCAGCTTTTTTTACAGTTTGTCGGTATTCTGCACCTAATTTCAACACTTGGTTTGCAGCCGTTTGGTCGATACTATATGCCCCAGTTTTAGTAGTGTCTGTTGCCACTGTTACCCAAGTTTTTGTTTCTGCATGATAGGCTTCAAGCGTAACTGCAGCCTCATCTATTCCAGCTCCAGTTTCTCTATCAATGATCATACCTGAAACTTCAATTGCAGAAGTATCAATTTTAGAAGTTGCAATATTTTGGTTAAAAGAAGAAACTTCATCTTTTAAAACAACTACATCAGATACGACAACATTTTCATATCCTTCTGCTTGAATGGTCACTTTTTGTGTACCAGGCTGTACGTTAAGAAGTTTAAAGTGTCCTTTTGAATCAGTTGTAGCCGTTTCTCCTCCTACTAATACTTTTGCATTCTCTACAGCCTTGCCACCGTCAAGAATGAAACCAGCAATCCCTGAAGAAACAGTCACTTCTTGCTCTGGCTCTTTTTCTGCATTCTCAATAGAGCGAATCATGAATGAAGCGAATTGAGCACGAGTCACATTGTTTAAAGGGTTAAATTTCTCTACTTTAGTAATCTCATTTTCTGAAAGAATATTAATGTTAGCACGATGTACTTCCCAAGCAGTATCATTATCCGTTACTGCTGATTCTTTATTCGCAAGATCTTCCAGTCCGAATAAACGAACAAGAACGGATGCCATTTCTTGACGAGTAATGTTTTTTCCTGGATTGAAAGCTCCATTAGAACCAGTGAAAACACCCGCTGCACGAACAACTAATGCTGACTCAGCAAGCTCAGCATCCACTTGAGTAGATACGTCTTTGAATTGCTCTGTTCCCGTAGTGTCAACATCCCCAAGGTATCGAGCAATAATTTTTGCGACTTGGCCACGGGAGATGTCTTTATTAGGCATAAATAGACCATTTTGTCCTTTGATTAAACCAAGTTCCACGGCTTTTTCAATATTAGCAGCATGATCATCATTTGCAGGTACGTCTGGGAATGTGCCAGATGCACTTGCCAATGGTGCTACTGCAGAAGCAACTAATGCAGCTGTTACAGAACTTGCCAAAAATTTACTCATGTTAGTATTTTTACTCACTATTATTGTTCCCCCTATGTATACGAATAATCTATTCTTTAGTAAAAAGCATTAAGGTAAATAATCAGCATCTACGATCGCTTTTGCTTACCTATGAAAAATATACTAACACAGTAAGTTTATAGAATCATACCGGTTAAACATGGTATTAATGGGTGATCCTTAGCAAAAATGGGTTAATAGAGTACCCTTTTCCATAAAAATATAGTTGTATCCATAACTTACCAGACACGATAAGCAAATGGGAACCCCTTAAAATTCGTGTCCCCTTGAATATTCCAATTGATTAGTACCATGACAAGAGTAGGTTGTTAATGATAATTTTTATAAAATTCTTATTTTATATTCGGTATAAATATAACCAATTCAGCAGATAATCAAGGGCAACCTCATAGCTATGAACGTACATTATCGGGGATATATGACGGATTTCGCGGATAAACGATCAAATCAAAAATTGGCCATAAACGGATGAAGGCAAAATTAAAATGAGTCCGGTACAATACCGAACTCATTTTGGGCAAGCTGCCTGATGAAATAACCGTGTCTAACTTTTTGGGGCCACTTCAATTTATTCACGGGGCCGCTTTTTCCTTATTCACATTTTAACGTGATGTAGATCTGACCGATTTTTGGCCGACTAAATAGCCATTCAAGTCATAGGCTAGGAAAGTTCCTCCTTGATACAGGAGTAGTTCGGAAATTTCGTTCATGCTTTTTTTGAGAGCGTAATAGTTTTGCCCTCTGTGGACTAACTCGTAATCAATGTTTCCATCAAATGAATGAAAACGGAGAAGGACCCGAGCGATTTCCCCACAATTTTCGTTAATATACGTATTCATATAGAAGTCTGTACTTGTATATTCAAGTGTTGGTGAAATAAACATTTGGTCTGAGTAAGAGCAGCTTGGAGCTGGGATATCACATGTAACTTCGTTAAGAATGGACTGGTATGCTGAACCAATATGGATATTTTCGGTCACATGATAATATTCTCCGCCTGTTTCATAAGCCAATTGCTGTAAAAGCGTTTCGTTCAGTTGCGTTTTGCTTCCTAGTCCGATCGTGAAAATTTTGATTTGTTCTGCTCGTGCTCTCAGAAGCATTTGCTTGACTTGACGTTCATTTGATTTCCCATCGGTTAAAAGGATGGCTATTTTCGGATAATTGTTGCTGTATTGATTAAATGCCACTTCCATTCCTTGTGCAATATTCGTTCCGCCTGATTGTCGAACCGAGTCAAGGGTTGGTCTTACCCAATACACTGAATCGGATGTTGGGTATAGTAAATTACCCCGAGAGTCAAAGTGAGCAGCAATATTACTTGGGGCGTTTAAATTCGTCATAAACTCTTTTGATTTTGAAACACGCAAACGCTCCGGATCACTTCTTTTCATACTCCCGGAAGAGTCAATAATAAATGCGACTTCCATATCCCCTCGTAGACAACTATTATTCAAATTAATTTCCGGATCATAAACGACTTGATACCGATGCGTTTTATTTAATAACGATGCGACTTCATCTTTATACCGCGAGTCGACCTGAACAATTTCCGCTCGAATCTCATCTGTCTCAAGTTGTGTCGACCACAATGATGTTAAAGTTGTACTCGCCTCACCATTATAAAAAGATGCTTCTCGAGTCGATAAATTAGCCCCTTTGGACGAACGAAAAAGAACGCGCCCATTAAAATCCGAAATGACTTGACCACCTGGACGTACAATCTTCGCTGTCACAGTCATCGTTGATCTGCCGTCTGCTAGTAAAATATTATTCTCCCTTGTTGTTTCGATTCGAAGCTCCGCTTGCGGAACATATTCTAACTGGACGGTGACAGGCTTTTGATAGCAAGACATATTTTCAGAATTCTTTGTTTCATCATTTATTCGAAAAGAGATTGTATCTGTTACAGTCTTTTTCGATCGGGGGGCCGTTACTTTTATCGTTAAGTTGGACCCATCGGTTGAAAAGTTCGAGCTATAAAGGGTGGCATTTGGGTTTTTTTCATATTCCTTCTCATCGAATTCTTGATAATAAAAGTGATCGTTCGGATCGCCGCTATGAAGCTCCCCCGCTTTAGAAGTTACTTGAAAGGTTAAAGAATTCTCTTCAGGAATCGATCCTCCGTAACAGTCTTTCAACATTAAAGTGATGAACGAAGAATCGACACCATTTGCAATGAGTGACGGTTTCTCGATATCCAAATCCTCTAATCTCGAATCATAAGGTATTGAAATGATCGGTGGTTTTGGCTGTGGCTTTAATTCCGGCGGAGGAAAGATCATCGCATCATCCCCAAAGAAATTCGGTGGCAACTCGATTCGGTTGTCATCTCTTCCCCCTGCTTTCGACGCTAACCCTGACATCCAACAACTCCCATTCTTAGAAAGACGGTTATAAAAAACGGCCGCTTCCGCCCGGGTCATCGTGCGATCAGCACGATAATCCTTGTAATCCTTCTTGCCAGTTGATCCCGTCGACAAGTCTCTTAAATACATATTTTGCACAGCATAAGGTTCACTCAGATCGGACCCTTCGAATGCAGCAATTACCCGCGCAACTAACCCGCGTGTAATCGGTTCGTCACGGGCTTTCAAGTTCGTATAGCCGTTAAGTGGAATATTTTTGCTTAATAAATATCGATAAATGCCTGATGCATGATGTTCACCTGGCGCTGCCTGTAGAGAAGAAGTATTCGAACAATCATAGCGCGTTAGAATGGCCGCAAATTGGGCTTCTGTTAACGTTCGATTCGGTGCAAATGTCCCATCAGGGTATCCTTTTATTAATCCTTTATTATATGCCCACTCAATCGCAGGATAGGCCCAGTGTTCATTATTCACGTCCTTAAACGGGCTTGCTGCACTGCCCTTTCCCGGAAGAGCCAAGATCATGCATAGCAGGATAAAGAAAAGAGAAACCGCCCTTTTTCTAAAATCATTCATTATTTTCATCCTTTCTTTAGAGGCACGCAGCGGGATAAAGGGACAGGTCCATCTTCCCATTGGTGGGACAGAGGGGCACGAGGATAGCCCCTGCCCCACATACACTACATCCCAATGTTTTCGTCGGCACAAATAATCCTGTAAGCCTAAAAAAAACTTTCCATAGCGAAGGCAAGAACCGTTTCTCGTAAATCAATCCCGTACGTCTACCAACAATATTGCTTAACAAAGTCTAGTTAAAAAAGAGCATGTCATCCCGATAGTTTTGTTTTAAATCATTTTCTAAGAAGTCAAGAAAACGGATAATAAGGGCAGACGCTTGAGCCCTTGATAGTGGCTGATTCGGATTAAATCGGTTTTGATTATCCCCTTTAATTAGTCCGAGTTCTGCTGCGACGTACACACTGTCCTTTGCCCAGTCTTCGATTTTATCGTTATCAACGAAATTTGTTCGATAATTAGGACTAGGTGCACGTCCCTCCATTCCTAGCGCACGCACAAGAATGGCGACTGCTTGTACTCTACTAATTGGGCTATTTGGCTTAAATGTTGCGTTTGTTGTTCCAGTGATAATTCCTTTCTCAACCGCACTCTCAATATATAAATAATCTCGATCCTTTGGATCTAAATCGCTAAAGATTGCTTTTCTAGGTGCATTTTTGTTCGCTTGTTGTTCCATAACCCGAATATTAACGGCTTTTAACACACCGACGGTAAATTGATATCGAAGCATCGGCGTATTAGGTGAGAAAAATTGCGTTGATTCATCAAATACTCCTAATGAATATAAACGTTCAATATCATCCTTTGCCCAATTGTTCGCTAAGTCACGAAATTTAGGGACGATTAAGCGGTCAATGGTTGGAACCATTTCTTGAGAAAGGTGGACTGTCCCTTCCTCTTTACTTCTACTATAAGGAATATTATACGTATACTCCCCGATCATGTTTGATCGGCTAATGACAGCATGCCCCCCAATAAAGCTAGATAAGGAGGGATCATGTGGTTCATATTGGAGTGATTTTGTCTTACTGTCTGATACTTTGCTAGTAATAAAGGCTTTTCCTTGATTGGATTCAATTTCATAATCTATAAACTGTGTTTCTGTTGCACCCCAGAAATTTTTATAACCCATATTTCGACCACTTATGTGAACTGTAATGAGTTCATTTGAATTCTTTTTATAAATCTTGCGGCCGACGATATTCCCTGAATAGTAATCCGAGGCAGGGCGGTTATCACTAATCGTCCCTTGCGAAAATTGAAAATCATCTAATGAATAATTGTCTTTACCCACTGTTACTTTCTCTGAGTAGCTTCTCACCGACGTTTGGAAAGTCGTCTGCCCTTTGTCCTCCCGCTCTTGGCGGTCTGTTACATACACAACACTACGTGATAGCTTATCACCCTTAGAATCTTGGAGATTAAAGCGGTATGTAGTCGTTATCTGATTCTTGGCTTCCTTCTCCGTTACTGTTGCTTTCCCAGTAAACTTAACAGGCTCTCCTGATAAAAAGAAATATTCTTCATACGTATATTCGTTTAAAACCCCACCATTATAATCAGGTGGTTTAGCACCGATCATAGGTGGAAAAATTGCTAGAGAAAATAGGAACGTAATGATAAAGAGGAGTTTTTTTACCGTTTTTTCCATATTATTAGCAGTCACCTTTTCTAGTTTTTTTCAGCAAAATGCTCTGTTGAAAAGGGCATGTAGGCGATTTGCTTACATGCCCTTTTTTAAAAATTAATCGACTAAAAGAATGCGTCCCTTCACTTTCGATTCATGTAGGAGATAGAGTCGTTCCCCACCTTTTAATTCCTCAACAGTAATAACTTTACCATCCCGAATGATCGTAGCTTGCTCAATATTGATGCTTGAAATTTTCCCCGCTTCAATCCATACACCTTTTTGCCATTGGCTGACATTACGGATACTAATGATGGCTGGGTTAATCTGATCAATTTTGTCAATTCTTCCGACCGAAACGAGATTTGCTTCAGGCGTACTCCTTCCAATAAGATGAGCGGCAACGATTGTTTGATTCGAGACATAGAAATAACCATATTGATCGATTTGGTCCTCCATTTCATCTCTAGCAATGAGTCGTAACACCGAGTTTCTTGAATCTTTAACAGCTACCGTATCATTACTAAAATAAAGCTTCGATACGTTCGTGTCTTTCCAATAATTATTCGATAATTCTTTAGCATTCCTTAGTTGCAGTTCATATGGCGCAGTAGAACTTATTCGTCCGAAATAAATGGTGTGATTCGCTAAATTCGGACTTTGGAAACCGTCATTCGTAATGTGAACGACATTTGCATACTGACTTTTTTGAACCCCATCTGTCACAACAAAAGCTGATCCGCTCGATTGTAAACTATTTGAATCAACTAGCCGGCCGTTGCGAATAAGAATGGTTCCATCATGATAGTTAATGGACCCTGTTTCTTTTAGCTTAATCCATTTTTGAAGAATACTAACCGAATGCATAGGTTCGTAGAATGTTCGTTCATTCATTCGCTTGACGACCATTTTTTCTATTACTTCTTCGCCAAACTGGCTAACTGTCACGTAATAAACATCATGATCGACATAGTAACGGAGACGATCTTGTTTAATTTGTTGATTTCCAACATATATCGGCACTTTCCTTGAAAAATTGTAGCTGCTATTACTTTTATCAGTATTTGGCTGCCACATCCAGTTTTGAAATACTTGCTCATTCTTCACAATTAGCTTGTTATTGATCGGTTCAATACGGTGGATCGTTCCTTTATAGAGTGATTCTATTTTTACTCCTTGGACAATGACATCGATTGAACGGATGTAATTCGTGTCATATTCAGAGAATAGAAGTTTGACCCTGTCCCCTTCATATATCGTACTAAGGTCGACGAGCGTTGTTCCTTTGAAGATCTCCGTTTCATTATTCAAGTAATACGTTTTCGAATCTCCATCATCAAGTAAAATGGAAAGGAACTTCCCGTTTTTATCGATCCGATTGATTGTGCCCGTTACAATTTTTTCACGGTGATCAATCTCTCCCTGAGATTCCCCCGATTGGCCACGAAGTGCTTTTACTCGACGTAAATAAACATCTGCCTCGACTTCCATTCCCTGTTTGAATGCATTGATTGTTGTGGGAAGGGAGTTGATCGTAAGCTTTGCATTTCCGTCAATCGGTAACGTGGTTTCATTTCCCTGACTATTCTTGATCGTAATGCTCTTTAATCTTTTTTCGGCCGCTGTATCGTCTTCATATGTCACTTTCACAAAAAAACCTTGCATGGTCGAATTAGCTGAAGCGGGGCTTGCTGTATATAATCCTGAAAATAAAAAAATGGCCATGACTAATAGAAAAGTGAGATTTCTAGGCATTTGGGACACCTCCATTGGAAAATATTATATATTTGTTATATCGGTTGGATTAGGTCTTTTTTAAGTGGACCAACCCTACAAATGTAATTAAGGAACTTGTCACGTATCCCCATATTTCAATTTATCTATCTATTTAACTAATAGTCTAATCTATCCGAACTTCAATATTTGCCCTTGACAGATCGGGCAGTGTCCATAACTCACCAGCCACGATAAACAATTCCCATTATACGGTAAATGATAGGACTAAAAAAAGAGTTACCGCCATTGAAGCGATAACTCTTCCTTTAATTGTCCTCCAGCCATACACAAATCAACTTATTTGTCCACGGACAGTGCCCGGCACGGCTAAGCCGCTAAAGGTAATTTTGAGTTGCTGTTCAATGACTTCTTCATATGTCTCTGTCTCTCTCAGTTGATAAAAGTAAATGACTTTTAGTCCGTTAAGCACAACAGAAGCGGCTATACCTGGATGAATATTTCTCAGTTCACCATTATCAATTGCCTCTTTTAAGCTGCTTTCTACTAGGATTTGCATCTCCTTCTGCATCGTTTGCAGCTGCAAATGGAGCTGCTTCGGAATTTTGCCAAAGTCATTTAACATGATCGCTCGTAATTCAGACTCAGAATGGAATAGCTGTGCATTTTTTTCATACAATCGTTTCACTTTGCTATAGATCGGTCCCGGCCTTTTTACGACTTGCATCAATTCATCGAATATATAGGTAAGGCCTGTTAAAACAACTTCGCCAAACAAGGCTTCCTTGCTCGTAAAATATTCATAGATCGTGCCTTTTCCAACACAGGCCTTCTTTGCAATGTTTTGTATGGTTGCCCGGTCGTAGCCTTCTTCTACAAAGTGTTGTAAAGCTGCCCGCAAAATAAGATCCTTCCGATCTACTTTATTATTCAACTTTATAACTCCTATCTCGGTTTTCTTTAAAAATATTGATAGATCACACCTTTCCCTACACCGGATTCATTTGTGATATCTTAAACGGTTGGTAACCAAAATCCGGTCATAGGAAAAGGCACATTTCTGTGAGTTTATTGCTTTTGGATTTTTAAAAGAAATTAATGTCACTATGAACACCTATTCGTTTTCGGTTTGCTCCCACCGAAGCGATAACTCTATCTATTCGTTATGTCCACCACAAGCGGACAAACATCGCAATTTGTCCACATATGGTGCCCACGGATGGTGCCTGACACCGTAAAAAGACAAACATCGCAATTTGTCCACATATGGTGCCTGACACCGTAAAAAGACACCGATTAGGTTTTTACCCACTGAAGCTCTCGTCCGTAATGACCTCTTTTGATTTTTTTCGGGTAAATAGCCGCTTCATTTTGACGGCTAGATTATCAATAAATACGTACATAACTGGCACAAAGACAAGAGTTAGCACGGTAGATGCAATTAAACCAAATATGACGACAACCGCCATAGGCTGGTTCGCTTCAGCTCCCTCACCAATTGCAATGGCAATTGGGATCATCGTAAATACCGTTGTTACTGATGTCATGAGGATTGGTCGAAGACGGCTTCTACCTGATTCAATAAGGGCCTCCATTCGCTCCATTCCTCTTCTACGCAGGATATTCGTATAATCCACAAGAATGATCCCATTGTTCAACACAATAGCAGCAAGCATGATGACCCCCATGAACGCTGGAACAGTTAGTGATAAATTCGTCACAAAAAGACCGACTAAAGCTCCAATAATCATCGTTGGAATGGAGAACATGATTACAAACGGATAAGTAAAGGACTCAAACTGAAAGGCCATGACCATATAAACAAGAATGATCCCGAGAATTAGCGCAATCCCAAGCTGAGTTAACTGCTCCATGACATCGTCCATTTCTCCGCCTGTACTTATTTCATACCCTTCTGGTAAAGTAAGCTGATCTAGTTGAGCATGAATATCTTTTGTAACCTCAACTGCGTTACGACCAATTACATCGCTTGTCACATTAACTGAACGCTGCCGGTTTTTTCGGTTAATTTCGGTTGGGCCTTGAACTTGTTTCAACTCTGCCACAGCAGTGATTGGAATGAGAACACCTTCATTATTACGGATAACGAATGTTTCTAAATCGCGAATCGTTTGACTACTTTCTTTAGGCAATGACACTTTAACGTCAAACTCATCACCGTCTTCTTTATATTTCGTTGCTACTTGCCCATTGAAGGCAAGGCTGACATCATTCATAACATTTTGATAAGATAATCCGTACTGGCTGGCCAATTCACGATTCACAACGACTTGTACTTCTGGTCGTCCTTCTGCTGCACTACTTTTGACATTGAGTGTACCTTCTACGCCTTCAAATACCCATACAACTTGTTGGGATAAATCTCCCAGCACATTAAGGTCTTCACCAGTTATTTCAATTTGAATAGGTGATCCTGAGCTCATTCCCCGGTCATTTTCTTTCACCATGATCTCAGCACCAGCAATATCGCTAAGTAATGAATCAACTACCCCGATGAATTCCTTTGTTGACATATCCCGCTCACTCGCGCTGATAAGCTTAATTGTAAAACTCGCCTTATCCGAGCCAGATGCGCCCCCAAACATGTTACCGGAACTTCCACCTATTGTGATCGTAGTCATATCGATAATATCTTCATAGCTAGATAAGCGATCACTGATTTCTCTAACTGTTTCTTCTGTTTGCGCCAATTGCGTACCGTTTTTTAACGTAATATCAATTTGCATCTCGCCACTGTCAGAATCCGGCGACAATTGGAACCCAATGATTGGGATAAGGAGCAAACTGCCAAGCGCTGTTACAACAACGATGGCAACAACTGTTTTTCTGAATTTTAAAGCCCGTTTCAACAGTTTTACATAGTTTTCAGTAAGCCTGTTCAATAACCGATTGAACAATCCTTTACGTTCTTCACCTTCAATTGTTTCCTTCACGTTTCCTAATAATTTGGAAGACAACATTGGAAGTAGTGTTAGCGACCCAATTAACGAGGCCGTTACCGCAAAGACGACGGTTAAGGCAAGTGGACGGATCATTTGCGCCACAATCCCATTAATGAAAAGCATTGGCACAAAGATCGCCGCAGTCGTTAATGTGGCAGCAATAACCGATGGTGCTAATTCAGTGGCCCCGACTAACGCAGCCTCTTTAATCGGCATTCCTTCCGTCTTTCTTTTAAAAACATTCTCGATAATAACGATTCCATTATCAATCATTAGACCGATCCCAATCGCGAGTCCGCCCATTGATATCGTATTGATCGTTTCACCTGTAAGGTACATCAATATAAAAGCGGTAAGAAGGGATAATGGCATCGTCATCCCAATCACAATTGTGGCTCGAACATTTTGTAAAAATAACTGGAGAATAACCATCGCACAGCCAAAACCAATAATCATATTCCAGACAACGGAATTGATTGATTGTGAAATAAATGTGGATGTATCAACAGTCATTGTTAGTTTTACACCACGTTCTTTAAACTGTTTGTTTAATTTATCAAGAACTTTCTGTACCTCTTTCGCAGCCGATATCGTATTGGCATCTGACTGCTTCATAATTGATAGAGTAAGTGTGTCTTCCCCATTTACACGTGAGATCGTAGTCTTCTCTTGGAATGTATCAACCACCTCGGCGACATCACTTACTTTAATCGTCTCACCGCTGACTAAACTAATTTTTGTGTTTTTAATGTCCTCCACGGAAGTGAATTCCCCGTCAATCCGCAATTGGACGTCTTCGCCTCCGCGTTCAACTGTACCGGCAGATACCGAGCGATTCTCCCCGCGTAATGCTTGGACGACTTGGGAACCTGTCAATTTAAAATTAGCGAGCTTCCCTTGATCCAAATCTACCCGAATTTCCCGTCTTACCCCACCTGAAAGGCTGGCAGATGCGATTCCCTTCGCTCGCTCAAATTCCGGTTGAATTTCATTTTCAGCAATTAATTGTAAATCACTAAGACTATGCTCCGTACTCGTTACGCTAATGATTTGAACAGGCATCGCTGCCGGATCGATCCTCATCACCATTGGTGAATTCGCATCTTCCGGCAATCGACCTGTAACACGGTCCAATTTTTCCCTAACATCATTTAAAATACCCGCTATATCTCTACCGTAGTCAAACTGCATAATAATTAACGATGATGAGGGTTGAGAAACCGATTGAATCGTATCCAGCCCTTCAATTGTCCCAACAGCTTCTTCGATCGGCTTACTGATTAATTCTTCCACTTCCTGTGGAGCTGCACCTGGATAGCTCGTGGCAATAACGGCAATAGGCAAGTCTAATTTCGGGTACAGATCCACGGCTAAATTCCTAAGTGCAACCACCCCAACTAATAGAGCAAGCACCACAATCATGATGACTCCGACTGGGCGATTAATCGAACCTTTAATAAGTTTCAACGATTATTCCTCCTTCATAATCTTCACTAGATCTCCATCATGCAGGAGGTTTTGGCCTTTAGTAACGACTTTCTCTTTCTCGCTCAATTCACCAGTTATAGCCGTAGAATCTGTACCATAGTGAACAACTTCCACTTCTTTTTGAACCGCTTTTCCATCAGCAACGACAAAGATGACAGATTTGCCTGCTTTCTGAATAACCGCACCAGATGGAACCATTAATGATTGATCTACTAATACTTCATCCATCATAATGGAGGCGACCATGCCCGGACGAATGGCGTGATCCTTGTTCTCTACTTCTGCCTCGATCGCAAACAAACCAGACCCGGAACTAATGGCAGAAACATATGAAATTTTTCCAGTAAAAGCCTTATCAGTCCCACTTACTTCAACATTGACAGAATCACCTTGTTTAAAGGCAGAAAGCTGAGTAGGTAAGATATTCACACTTATTTTCACCTTGTCGATGGAGACAATGGTAGCAAAAGGATTCTGGGCGGATGCCATTGCTCCAACTTCACCTGTAACAGCCGTGATTTCCCCAGAAGCAGTTGCAACGATGACTTTATCAGCTAAACGGTCACTAGCCGACTGAACAGCTAGTTGCGCCTGCTCCACCGCTGCTTGAGCCCGTACGATGCCAATTTCTGCTTCATGAATCGATGACTGAGCAAGGCTTGCCCCAATTCGTGCTTGATCAATTGAAGCTTCTAATGATTGAAAACTAATATCACTCGAAGCCTGACTTTTATTCAATTGCACTTGATCATAAGCGTTTTTCGCGTTTTTCTCCGCCTTCTCTGCATCTTCAAGATTTTGCTTAGCAATTAGTCCCTCTACAAATAAGGCTTGCATCCGCTCTAAATTTTGCTTGGCCGAATCGAAAGCAATCTGCGCATTTTTGACTTGAAATTCGATATTATCTAAGTTATCGTCTCTTGATTTACGCGCATTTGCCAAAGCAGCTTCTGCTTGTCTTATTGAGCTTTGAGCTTGTGTATAGCTTATTTCCGCTTTAGCCTTTCCGCTTTGTGCGCTTTGCAAGCCGCTTTGTGCTTGTTTTAATGCAGCTTGCTGTTGCCCGACCGCATTTCGTTCCGCTGAATCATCCAATTGGGCAAGAACGGCTCCTGCCTTTACGATATCTCCCTTTTTCACCATGATTCTCTTGATTTCACCTGGTGCCTTTGGAACCACTTTCACATCTGATTCGGGAATAATCGTACCAGTTAGCCGGTTGCTATCACTTAAAGAACCATATTGGATTTCCGCAACCTGAATCGGAATTTCCTTCTCTATTTTCTCTTCTGTTGACGCTTTATCATTGCTGCAACCTGCAATCACACTAAAGGCAGCAATAAAGGATAAAGCTCCTAGCAATCTAGTTATTTTTTTCATCTTAATCTCAAATCCTCCTTATATTGTACGGACAAAATTTTAGGGCAAGCTCATTCGGTTAATTACCTGCCAGTAACTGACCGGCTGGTTCTGTGTAGGCAAAAAAAAAGGATGATTGACTTTATTTTACTTTTTATCAGTTAGTATAATAGACAAAACGGCCGAAAAAAAGGGTGCCGCTGCAAGTATAACCAGTTAATCCAAGAGGAATTTATAGTTTGATCATTAACTCCCTTCCTAGAATATCGTTCTTATTATTTATACAGGGAATATTTTACCATATCCTTTCACTTAAGCAAAACAAAAACTATGTGGTCAGGTTAATAAATACGCTTTGAAACAATATTTTTGAAAATAGACTTGGTCCATATAGACGTGCCCGCGTCCTCTCTTCCAGAATTGAACCTTTTATAAATTACCTGCATTTTGTCTAATATTAGCTAAATTCATCCCAATCTGTTCCAAACTCGACTGAATTTCGATTAAATGGATACGAACTTCAGCTGAAATCGCCACTTTTACCCGTTCGCTAAGTTGATGGATTCCCGATAGATTAAAGATACCCGGGAATACACTAGCAAGCGCGCGCTTCCTGAAATGAGACCAAAATGGAGAGTTTTGAACAATTAGCCAAACAATACGAACCGATGATTCATAAGGTTATGCGAACATTACACATTTACAAAAATCAGGAGGAATTCTTCCAGCTTGGACTAATCGCACTTTGGGACGCGAAGAAACGTTTTAACCAAGAGAAAGGAAGTTTCACTAATTACGCTTACTCTTATATTAAAGGAAGACTTTTAACAGAAATGACAAAAAGCAATAAGTATCAAGAGCGAAGTGTTTATCCAAAGGAGGAATTTTGGGAAGTCATCGAAGATCCCTGTGTCGAAGTACCTTTTGAAGTGAAACTTTTATTAACCTATTGTGATCAATTAACCGAAAACCAAACGAAATGGGTTTTGTATACTTGTGTAGAAGATTTGACAGTAAAGGAAATAGCGGAGAAAGAAAATGTCTCCATGTCTGCTGTCAAGGCGTGGCGGAAAGGGGCTAAGGAGAAATTGCGGGGGAATTTGGAAATACGAGATTAAAAGAAAGCAAAGTTTCCATCAGATAGGGCATCCTTAGCCAAAGAATGAACATGACGAAGAATCACTTAATTTTTTATATTAATCAAACGTTTGATTAATATAAACGGTTTGACCCTATTTTCATGAGCTAAACTCGTCCTTCGACACCCGCGATTATTTCAACAATATTGTTTAACTACACCACAAAAAGCAGAGAGATGACTTATCGACTCTCTGCTTTTATCAATCTTTTAAAATAGTAAAAAATAAAAGTTAGCTAATCAATTGAAGAGGAAAAAAAAAGCCCCGCAGAGATTTTCTCTCAACAGAGCCTTATCAATTATATTAAATGCTAACATATTACAGTACAGAGAACCTTGTCCCCTTGTCACTTCTCTATTTACCTACTGTTCTAACTCCAACAGCTCTTTGTATGAAATAACATTTGCTTCATCTGGAATTGGAACCTGGAATTCAACAGCTTCGTTAATTTTGGATTTTGCCTGATCATAGCTCAACTTGAAGCCATAAGTTTCTTCTTTCACTTTAATATCAAGGTTCAAATCCATCAAGTTATAAGCAATGAAATCGTCTTGATTGATTACGACATACTCTTCGAACTTGTTTATAGCTAATACGTTGTTAATTTCTTTTACAATTTCATCGATGTTAGAGGTAATATGCGCCATTCCTTCTTTAGCCATTTCGATACTCTCTTCGGTCATTCCTAGTGCTTTCGCATACTTAGGCTCTTGTAGCAATTCAAAGAATTGAGGTAAGAATCCCTTGAATAAGGTTTCAACGAATGGTTGTAGATTTTCATTTGTTAGTTCAAATTTAACTACATGTTTGACATGAATATCACTTGGTACTTTAATTGAATCACTCTTAACTACGTTATAGAAGTCATCAGCAAATTGGTCCAGAAATAAATGATTGATCGCTAAGGCAAGTTCTGTTTGTAAATCGATATCAAGCGCACCAATTGGTTGACCTTGTAATTCTTGCAATTCCTTCATGTCAAACTCAATGAACTTCCCATTCAACTCTTCTGGTAATGGGGCAAATGGTGTTTGCGGAACCTTCATCCACATTTTCTCTTTCGTGATTACCATTGGAAGACTGATTGTCGTCTTAATATCTCCTGAAAGCGTAAGATCCACAGTAGCATCCATTAACATTGGATCTTTTTGATACGATCCAGAAATATCAACCTGGATATCCTTTAGCATGGATGCTATCATACCAGCTTCTGGTGAGTTTTGCAGCGATTTTGGGAGCGTAAGTCCAAGATTCATACTACCTTTGTACGCATATGTTTCTATCGCTAGCTCATTGTCATAAGCCTTTTTCAACAAATCAGCCACAGATTGACTATTGTCAATTGCCTTTGCAAGGAATACAGAAAACTGTGCACGTGTCGTCGGTGCATTCGGCTTAAATGTACCATCCTCATACCCTGTAGTCACGTGATTGGCAAATATAGCATCAATGTGGTCATAGGCGTGAAAGTTTTTTGGAACATCTTTAAAAGAAGATGTATGATTGCCTTTAAACCCGAAAGCATTCGTGATAATAATCGCCATTTGTGCACGCGTCAATGGCTTATTCGGTTGAAATTCTCCGTTACTTCCTTTCATGATTCCCGCTTTAGTAATGGCGGCAATTTCAGCATAAGCATGGTGCCCTTTATCTATATCTTTAAAGGCGATCGACGACAGGTCCTTTGTATCTAGCTCTAAACCACCCGCCAAAATAATCGCTGCTTGTGCTCGAGTAATCGGTTGATTCGGACGAAACGTTCCGTCCTTATACCCGTTAATAATCCCTGAATCCGTAAAACGATAAATTTCCTCTGCAGCCCAAAAATCTTTAGGTACATCCTTAAATGTTGTTGCAGCATCCGCTTTCACTGCAGGAATAAGTAATGCGAAGATTAAAGCAAAAACGGAAGCTAAAAATCCAACTTTTCTCATGTTTCTCCTCCTTAATTCTACTTGCTATAACTCTAGTATTTGGTAATTAACAGAAAACCATAATGATAAGCATATAACAGAGTGCTAGACGGTTATCTATTATTTACCATTATAGCAGACATATGGAAATTATATCATTATTTGAGAGAATATGAAATGGAGAGGATGTGTGGTTTAAGTTTTTCCACTTGTTTAACCAACTAAGGATTAAGCGAGGGTTTTCTTTGTTTCCTAAGAAGAATTTCCGAAAATTATAAACGAAAGAGAGCTGCAGCGTAAGCGATCACTCCCTTCTTCCAAGCTTACATGCGACACGCACAAATGTAATGATGTGTCGGACGTATATGAGAGAAAGTAGTTGCTTAGAGGTAGCTCATTAAGACGAGTTGTGGTTTCGTTATCGGTATCAGGTACTATGAGTCAATCAACCTACCTGACATCGACAATGTAGGTAAATCTTCCTAACCCGAAGGTTTAATTGTAGAATAGAGTACGAAGACGAATTAGCTTTAGATCATAGTTGAACAAAAGGAGATAACAATCTTTATGAAAAGAATTATTAGTTTTCTATTACTTATGTGCTTACTAAGTTTCAATTTCACTATAGCAGAAGCACAAAACATTATTTTTAAAGATGTTCCCATGGATTTTTGGGCATATAAGGAAGTTGGTTGGGCCCAAGAAAACAGTTTAGTAAAAGGGTATTCTGATGGTACTTTTAAACCTAATAACACACTTACAGAAGCACAGTTATTAGCCATCACAATCCGCTACTTTCATTTGGAAGAAGAAAGTGTCACACAATCTGCACACTGGGCTGATGGTTTGTATCAAACAGCAGAAAAATATAATCTTCCCTTGAATGGCTTTGAATCTATTAAATCACGAGATAAACCGGTAACACGTGGTCTTTTAGCACAAATGCTTGCTAAAACGCAAGGGAGAAATATTGATTTAGCTGATGCGGTTAATTGGATGTTCGAAAAAGGAATCACAACCGGGCGAAGTAATAATAAAACTTCAAAACTTGAGCAATATGACCCTTCAGGAACTATGACAAGGGCTCAAACAGCCGTGTTCTTTAAGAGACTATCTGATTTAGAGATCAATTCATTTATATTGCAAGAAAATCAAGATAATGGGACTACATTCCAAGAGCGAAAATTTGGAAACCTCAATTCTACCCGGGTAGAAGATCGTGATTATGTTTATTCCTTAGAATATCTTGATACTCCATCATTAATATCTTGTATTTATCGAATGAATAAAGATGGTTCAAGCAAGAAGGAAATTTCTTGCGGTTATTATATGAAGCTAGCCATAGATGGGGACTATATTTATAGCGTAAGATTCGTACCTTCATTTTCTTTAGTCAGAATGAATAAAGACGGTTCAAACCCTAAAGAACTAAACTTAAAAGTGGAGCAAAAAGGAAATAATACCCGTATCTATACAGATGAAACTTTCTTAAATCTCGTAGTCGATAACGGTTGGATTTATTATGTTGAAGAAGATAAATCCTTATGGAAATTTACTACCGATTATAAAAATAAGACAAAATTAAAGAGTAATGTAGAAGGATTCTCGATTAATAAAGGCATCATCTACTATACAGACAATCAATCCTACCTTTACAAAATGAAAATAGATGGAACATTAAACGAAAAAGTCAGTAATGAAAAAGTAAATTCCTTTTTTGTAAATGGAGACTGGATTTATTTTGTTCCTAAAATAAGTGGAAATCCAGGCATTAAAAAGATAAAGGTTAACGGAGGTTCAGTAGCTTCTGTCATTTCAGTGGAAAATGCTTGGGCTGAAAGCTTTATTATTTATGATAATTGGATTTATTTTACCATGACCACAACGGATGAAGAAGGAGCACTATATAAACTTAGTAAGAATACAGCAAATATAACAGACTTAAATGAAGCAGAAAAAATAGATAACGGATACTGTTATAATTTACAGATTTTCGGAAATCAGTTGTGGTATACAAAAAACGGAGCTTCACTTTATCGAATGGATTCAGAAGGCAAGCAAACCTCTCTCATCGGTTCTGGGTACAAAACAATCGTCGGTACAGATGCTTCAAACATCTTTTTCATAGATACAAAAAATCAGCGTTTTGGCGCAGGGGCACTATACAAAGCCTCATTAGATGGAAGCAATAAAGTCTTATTAGCTAACAATGTAAGTCAAGCTTCTATCTCTGACAAGGATCTATACTACACTGAAGAATTTGGTTCTTTCTTTAAAATGTCAAAGGATGGTAATAATAAAAAAAGTATTTTGTATAATGGGGTAAACAATTTCTTGATTTCAGAAGATACCATTGTATACAAAGATTCATATAATGCCAATGGCCAATATGACCTTCTCATAATCAATCCTAATAAGTCAGAGAGAACACTCTTGGCTGAGGATTGTTCTGAGCTCCTTACCATAAACAACGGATGGATTTATTATTTATCCGATGAAACGTTGGTAAGGATAAAATTTGATGGGACTTCAAAAGAAGTACTAGCAAAAAATTCGAAAGACAGTATTTTTATTTCAGGTAATGATCTATATTATGTGTCTAGTGAAAATGATCATTTCATCTATAAAAAAGAACTTAATACCAATAGTACATCTCAAAAAATAACAACCTATGATCCTAAAAATCCTAAAAAAGAGGTGCGTACGAATGCAACCTCTATTATTAAAATAGATTCAAACTATATCTATTATGTGGATTTCTATTCTTCTATAAAAAAAGTTCCAGTCAAAGGTGGGGCTATACAAGAATTAGCAACTGATGTATTCATACCCTTCCCAACTACTAGTAATTGGATTTATTTTACGAAAAAAGAAGAGAAACAATTGATTAAAAAAGTTAATCCTGTTTCATATTCCAAGTGATCTAAGGTTTTGTGCTAAGCCTAAAATATTATCAACCCAGTTCTAATTACCTATCCCTGAATACTGAAAAGAAGAGTCAATCTCTTTCATTAAAGATTGGCTCTTTTGTTCTCATTCGATCCCATTTGCATCCACATGAACGATCATCAAAAAAAGACAGAAAGCTCATATATTTACTCTCTGTCTTCTATTTACCTATATTCCTAACTCCAACAGCTCTTCCTTACCCGACTTCCTCTTTTTTTGATGGTTCACTTCTTATAGGTCGTTTTGCACTTTCCAGCCCACTGCCCAACTCCGTCGCACTCTCCTAATATTTTTCCATTATAATACATTAAATTCTTCGACAAAATTGAAAATAAAAGTCAGCGAATCAATTGAAAAGGAAAAAGAAAAGCACCGCAGAGATTTTACCCTCCACGGAGCCTTTCTTTGATGAAACGGAAGAACCGTCCCTGTGTTTCACTCGTGTCCCTCCCGCGCGCGTTAAGGAGCATCTGCAGCAACTACTTGAATATTGTTTTTAGTTAATAATATTTGTTTAAATTTTATAACCTTACTATCTTTATCCAACTCATAAACAGCTAAATATTTATTCGTTGTTGCATCTACACCTATAATATTATCGGTTGGGCTTGCTGTTAATGTTGTTGCATCGTTTACTGTTGAGTACAATTTTGGGGTTTCAATTGAATCTGCAGAGATTTTATATTTAATTGTATTTCCTGAAACTTTAGTTGATGCTGTCAGTTTTACACCCTCATTTGTAGCTTTTGCTACAGAAGCAGTTAATGACGGTGCACTTACTGCTAAAACAGTTTGTTCTACGCTTGAATCTTTAAAGCCTGAAGCTTTAACGGTAATATCGAAAACTGTATCCTTTGTAAAATCTGATATGTTAGTTAAGATTGTTTGATTACTGATTGTAATTTTTCCACTCGTAATTTTGTAATCACCAGTCGTTTTACCATCAGTTCCTTTTATCATTTTTGTTAAAGTAATTGGATTATTCGTTCCTTCCTTTAATGTTACTACTAGGTCTATTGAGGTTACTAATGAACCTGATTTATCAGCGAATGCAATATTTACGTCTTTTCCCACTTGTGCCTTTGAATCAGCTGCTAATACAGGGTCAATTTTATCTAAAGCTTTATCAAACAATTCACCAATAGGTGAATAGCTGTTGAGTGCCTCATCTTCCACAACAAGCTTTATCTTTTTACCTGGCTGAGCTTCTTTTAACTTAATAGAGAATTCTCCAATTGTGGAGGAGGCAGTTGCCTTTTTAGTCACAGTCTCGCCAATCAATGTATAGAGATCTACATTTCCTTTATCATCAACAGTATAAGCTCGTACCGTAGAATTTTGAACAGCCTTGCCTTTGTATTCCTTTGATTCAGGATTTACTGAAGGCTTAGAGGCTTTGTCGTTTCCTAATTCAAAGCCTAAGGTATCATCCACCACTGTATTAACCTGTAAATCATCAAACGGCAAGTTGTTTTGACCCGCTTGAACTTTTATAGAGTATTTATTATTTTTCATACCAGTAGCTGAATCAACAATAATATCGTAAGAGCCAGCAGGGACGTATACAGTAAATTTACCATTCTCGTCTGTTTTTGTTGTCCAGGCAGTATCTTTATTTTTAATTACTACCGTTGTGCCCTCAGCAATAACACCGCTGATTTTCCCTGATTTCATTTGATCAACTTTATCCGAAGAAGGAAGCGCAATTGCTTTAACCTTTGTTGCTTTACTACTTGCTTTAACCTCTACAAAACTTGTCACAGTTACTGTAGGACTAACCTTTGCAGTGATTGCATATTTGCCAGGTTCGAGAGAGGCTTTTGTTAAAGCCTTTCCATCGTTGGAACTCCCAGTTTCTTCCCTGTATCCCCATAAGGATGTATAATCCACTACACCACCTGTAAACCTGGAAAGATTGTTGAAATCTATTTTATCAGATGGGACAAAAGTTTTCCCATCATCATCTAGCAAACTGTATTCAACAGATCCTGTTATTGGCTCAGCTGCTGCTTTTACCTTATTATCTGATAATACAGCAAAAGGAGAAGCCAATGCAGCCGTTAGAACAAGTGCAACAGTTTTATTTAATAATCCATTCTTCTTAAAAACCACTATTTATTCACCTCTATTTAATTATAGTCTCTTGAAATTAAATTTCCGCAGTTCTCTAGTCTTTTGACTAGGACTTTTTTTTCATTTCACCTCTAAAATAAGTATATTATACTATTAATCTCCAAAATACGACATACATTATAAAATTTTACAAATATATAAGATGAATTATTATCTTTGGAATCGCTGTCTTATCTAAAATGTACTTTTAAATTCTTGACAGTATTTTTTCTTTTTTGACTGCAGTGCGATGAATTCTAGAAGTAGGAGTCTGACCCCTTTTCTTTAGTCCTCCTTTCCCTGATTAGTCCCCTTTATTATCCTATTCTTATTCTATGTAAAAACTAAATCGTCGTCGGATTCGTTGAACAAGCCTTGATGTACGTAGTAATCACCAGCGCAGTGAAATGGAGCCGACGACATTTACATACTTGGTTAAGATTGCAAAAATCATGATTGTTTTTATTGTTCAAACGTTTGATTAACTTTTACTGTCCCAAAAAAGACGCTTTCATTACACGGAAAACATCCTTTTGACCCTGCTCTCACTGTACTAAAATTAATGGAATATATTTGATCTTTGTTCAACAATCCGGGCTTCTAAATGGTATTATATACCTATAAAGATATGAAGATAGGAGATGAATTCTACGATTTTGAATTCCAAACAATTGGATGAGAATGGCTATGCTTTATGGCGGTGAATGTAGAAAAGGTGAACCAAAAGGGGGAACAACATGAAATTTTGTCCTGAATGTGGAACTAAGAGAATTGAAGAATCAAAGTTTTGTCATGAGTGTGGTTATAAATTTTTATCACATTCCTTGGAACCCGAAATTGAAAAAGAAGTTCATGAGCCTTCAATTCCACAACAAGAATTTGATGATAAATCAACACAAGAAATATTTGATATATTCTTCAAAAATGAAGAACTAGAGGAAGCTCAAAAGCTACTTTCGGCGAAAAATGCGCAAGTTATAGAGGATTTAGAAAAAGCAATTCAAGATCTTCATTCAATTAAATACACAAAAGATACAGATTCAATTAGCTATAAAGCAAAATCAGCCGCAAAAGATATTGCAAAAACCGTAGCAGAAAACTCTATTGAACAAGTCAAAGAAAGTGCAAATAATTATGCTACTGATATTGTTAAAACTATTTTTTCCATTGTCAGACAGAAATCCCCCACTTCAAAATTTTGAATAAAAAAGAAACAGGGAGCCAACTTAGCTGCTCCCTGTTCATAATTAAACTTTCAACCAAATCTAGCAATCTTCGACAAAATTGAAGAATGATGATACGTAAGAACTGTCCCTATGTTTCTCATTTAAGATTCCTCCGGGTTAATGTAAAAGAAAAATCGAAATATTGTGCTCGTTTACACTATTCTAACAAAGTTGTTCGTCAATCCCTTTTGGACTCAAAAAGAAAAGCCCTATTAGATTATGTAAACTAAGGTTAAAGGCGATTATCGGCGATTTCTCCTATTTCCATAAACTACGTAACAAAACGTGGTTTAATTAGTTTATTTTTTAAATAATTTAATCAAACTTTATTCAATAGGCTACAAGTAGGATTTTTACTCTATATGGCGAGTTTATGTAATACTATTTTCCTAATTCAAACTTCCTATTTTTGATTTTTATGGTAATATAGTTAGTGTTATACAAATGAAAAAGGCAAACCATATTAAAGTATGGGACGCAAAGCTACGAGTCTAAGGATATATTTTATCTATGACAGTCGGGTTACCATTGTTAGAAGGGGAAATTTCTATAACTTTTTAACGGTGGCTATTCTTAAATCAGGATAGTCTTTTTCTTGTGCAGTTAAAAACTTATTACCATTTTAGGGGGAAAACTTGAAATGAAAAAACACTTTATTGGACTAGTTACAGGAATTGCGCTTCTAAGCCAGCCTTTATTGCCCGCGTATGCAGAAGAGATAATTGCTGTAGAAACTAGCTTTGAATCTCCTAAGCTATTAACCTTTAAGCAAGCAGGAGCCAAAGTGCTTGCTACTGTAGAGGGGAATGGATTAGAAGGTAAGGAAGACTTTTACAAAATTGTCTTGAATAAAAATAAGAAAATTAAGTTTACCGTCGATACAAATGAAGAAGTGATGATTTTTGATTTAATTGATGAAAATAAGAAAAAGATTCTAATGACGCATAATGACATAAGCTCTAGAGATTTTATTCAAGATGAAATTGCTTTGCCAAAGGGCGAGTATACGATAAGACTTACGGCAAACTATGCAGATGATGTTTTCCCATACAAAATGACGGTGGAGCTGTCGGACCCGATTTACTACGAATTAGAACCCAACGGTGACTTTAAATCTGCAAACCCAATTTTACTCAATACTCGTTATTATGCAAACATCCACCAACTAAAAACAATTATGGACACCTTTAGAGAGGTGGACTATTTTAAATTTGATGTCCCGGTTGCCGGATTATATGGGTTTAACCTTCCATCCAGTACAAACCTTTATGATTCAGAACAGAATTATATAAGGACACTTGAATATTGGGATAATACCATCAAATTAAATCCTGGATCCTACTATTTAAAAATGTCTTACGGAACTGGGCCTTATTTCTTTGAAGTAAATGCGCTGCCATTTAAGGATGTTGATTTAAAGCACTGGGCTGTAAAAGAAATCGCGTATTTATCGGATCAAGGAATCATAAAGGGATATCAGGATGGAAGCTTTAATCCAAACGCAACAGTGTCCCGTGCTCAGGCAGCAACCATGATTGCACGCGCTCTCTATTTAGACACTGATAACCGACCAGCCCCTGGATTTACCGATGTTCCGAAAAATCATTGGGCATATGGAGCGATTGCTGCTCTAGTGGCAGAAGGAATTTACCCAAATGTACAGAAGTTCAACCCAAATGATCCATTAACACGTGATGAGATGGCTCGTATTTTAGTGAACGCCTACGAACTAACAGGCAAAAATAATAATGAATATACAGATGTTCCAGGCAGACATTGGGCTCATAACTATATTTCTGCTCTTGCTGCCAACAAAATTACAACGGGATATAATGACAATACCTTTAAACCAAACAATCCAGTGACTCGTGCTCAATTTTCTTCTTTTATGGCAAGAGTGATGGATGATCGTTATTTGCCAGTTGAATAGTCTCTGATAGCAAACAATAAGTAGATCTAAAAAAAGCATTGTTCACTCTAATAAGTGAGTAGTGCTTTTTTAGAGCTCTGGCATCAAAAGCATTGAACGGAGCACGTTTAAATAAGGGGTACAATATGAAAGGCTATAAAAATGTTGATTTGAATGATAAAGTAATCAATTCTTATGAACAAGTACGTGATGCTAACAATTTTCCTCTCTAATTACCTAATACCGATGAGAAGGAATGGTATTAAATCCATATAAATCTGTATTTGGTGAAGATGAAGATTATGAGAACTTTGTTGTACCAAGAGGGCTAGGAGGAGGCAGATTTAAACTTCTATACCTATTATTAATCCCTGGTGTGGCAGAGGTACTTTTTCAATTTCGGTTATCTTCTAAAAAGAAAAGCCCTGCAGAGATTTTCTCTCCACAGAGCCTACCTACAATCTATTTGTCTACTAATCTTTCGACAAACTTCGGGTCGTCACTGCACTTTATGCAATTGCAGTTAGACTTGAAACCGTCTTTCTTCAATTCAAATACAGCTTTTTCAGTATCAACAGCTCTGTTGAATTTAACTTCTAAAGTCTTAGCGTTAATCGCACTTACTTTGGGAAGTGACACCATTCCCTACGCGTCACCGAATCTACCACTATTTAGAAAACATAATCCCTCTTTCAAGCGCTTCCATCTCACTAAGCTTAAGATAGTACGAGTAATTTGCCATTAGTTCGTCAAATGCAATTTGTTTGGTTGAAAAGCTAGCCTTTTTATAGTCATGCCAAGAAATAAGGCCTAACTCGTATTGAATTTCTAAATTTCTCTCATCTTCAATTTGGTGTGTTTTTAGTGTTTGTTTATTTATAATATCTGAATAAGCTTCATCTGCTTTTTCATAGATGGTTGTCACTTGTTTAGGGAGGTCTTTTTCGATTTTATTTTTTTCTTCTAATTTTATCTTAATCTCTTGTTGCTTTATTTCCTCCAAAAGATATGAGTTTTCAACGTTATCTGAATTCCCTTCATCTCTTTTGTTTATTATTTGTTTACGATCATATGCTAATTTGGCTAAATCTTGATCTATCCGTTTTAACTCAAATGAATTGGCTAAGAATTTCTCCTTTGTTTCATTAACTTTTGACATGTTAATTTTTTTAAGGTTTTTTAAATTGGGTGAGATTAATTCTACCTTTTTATTTGTGGGATAATTAATATCGTGTAATAGCCGCGTTAATTCAAGATCATATTGCTTTTGCCTTTTTTCCCTTTCTTGCTCGTTGGTTTGCAAATCCCTCTTCAACCTTATTAAACTATTATAAGAAGCAGTTCCCGTATTTAATTCCGTTTCTGCTTTTTTAATGTCATCTTTTAAAAGATTAAGATGCTGATCTTGGAAATCCAAGCCTGCTTTTAAACTTAGAAGCTCGACAATGCGCCCTTTTATCATGAAACGAATTCCTTCCTTCGTTTCCGCCACTTGCAATTGATTTTTTTCCTTGTTTATTTCATTATTTTTTAATCCATTTTTTAAACTATCAATATTAGAAGTCAGTGTATCCTTTACCTGACTGGCTCTTGAAGCATTCTGGGCATTTATAGCCCTGTTTGCTTGAATTGTACTTGCTGTTAAGGTTTCCACTTCTTCTATCAGCTCAGGTGGCCACTCTTCTCCATAGCTTTTATCCTTAACTCCAGCATTTTTAGATTGAATATTTTTTATGATACTTTGTCTTACTACATCCGGGTTTGTCGGTTGTGCACTATAATTTTCTGCATTTCTGATTTCTTCCTCTAGATCAATAATTGTATTTTCGCTTATTATTCTGTCAAGCTTAAGAATTTCGTATTGATAGCCTAAAAGAATGATTGTTTGATCATTCGATAGAGCCAGATCGATTGCTTCCTCTATTGTTAAAGCTGATACTTGTGAATGCTCAGGACTTCCTACGCTGTTGCCGCTAAGGATAGGAGCAGAACCATGCACAACATGAATAGGCGTAGCCAATCCAACGAAAAATAGACTTACACATACAACCATTGGCATCATTTTTCTCATCTTCAAAACCCTCCTTTTAAATCTCTATTTATGCACCCAAGAATTGAATTTTTATCCATCTAATGGTATTTTATCATAATCTTTAAGCCATATAAAACAAAATGAAAAAAACATTTTTATGGCTATCTCCTTTTTATCCACAAGATGTGTCTAACACCGATTTCTAGAACCTATCTACACTTTTCCCTCTTTGAATTGGTACACCACATAACAGAAAGTCCTAATAGAAACTTATCTTTACGGGAACTGAATCAATTCCACCAAATGTAAATATATGAAAGATAAGAGACTGACTTGTTCTCTTGTCTCTTGTTGGCCCCATTTCTCCAAAAAGAAAAGAGCTACCACTTTAAATGCGATAACTCTTCCACTTGCTTCATTAGGGATATTTAACAGTACCAGATAACTTCCCCGTGTCACCCTCTAGATTAAGGCGTTACCGTTACATAAATGACGACTGAACGATTTCCATATTTCACTGTAATATTAACTGTTCCTCTTGTTGCTTCAGCAGGGACTGTGATTAATCCATCTGCACTTACTATTGCCCTTTTTACATTACCGCTTGTATAAGTTGCTTGTGAAGTGGCAACTTTAGTACTTCCATCCGAATAATGTGCAGTAATATCTAATTGTTGTGTGCTACTTGGTTTTAGTGTGATTTTTTGGGATTCAGTAGTGATTTTCGTTAATACTGGCTTGACTTCTAACTCAGCTGTTACTTCTTTATCTTGGTATTTAGCAATAAACGTGTACGTGCCTTTTTCCGCGGTTGCTAAAGCTTTTAATGTACCATTAGTTGCTGTGATTTGATTTGTTATGGTTTTGCCTGATGCATTTTTAATTTCATAATTTGCCAAGCGTGTGATGTCTTTACTTGTGCCATCTTTGTAGGTTGCTGTTAGCTTATATCGAGCATTGCTACCTAACTCTATTAGGATATTGGATTGGCCTAGCTCTATTTCTGTAAGCTCTGGTTCAATTGTTACAGAAACAACAACTGTGCGACTACCATATTTAGCAGTGAAATCGACTGTTCCCTTTATTGCATCTGCTAGAATAGTAATTAATCCACTTTCGTTAACTGTTCCCCTTTTCACATTGTTAGACGTGTATGTAGCTTGTGTAGTAATCACCTCAGTGCTGCTATCTGAATAGTGTGCGGTAATTTTTAATTGATGTATCTTCCCAGGATTTAATACTAGCTTCTGAGACTCTGCGGTGATTTTTGTTAATACTGGCTTGACTTCAAGTTCTGCACTTACTACTTTGTTTTGATATTTTGCTATTATTGTATAAGTCCCTTTTTCTGCGGTGTTTAGAGTTCTCAGTATGCCATTGCTTAATGTAATCTGATCTGCGATAGTCTCTCCAGATGCATTTTTGATTTCATATTCTGCTAACCGTGTTATATCTTTACTTGTACGATCACTATAGGTTGCTGTTAAATTGTAACTTGCAGTTCTTCCTAACTCTAAATGGATATTGGATTGGTTTAGCTTTATTTCATATAGTTCAGGCTCAACGGTTACTGAAATAACCGCAGAAAGTCCGCCATATTTTACAGTGATTTTTGCCGTTCCTTTTGATGCGTTTTCAGGAATATCTATCATAAACTCCTTGGCTTGTTCACCTTCTACAACTACTTCAGCTATATTCGCAAGACGTGTATTACTGCTTGTATACGTTGCTTTTGTCGTAATATTTTCTTCACTACCATCTGAAAAGTGGACAGTAATTTTCAACGGTTGTTTATTTCCAGGGTTTAGCACGGGCTTTTGAGTATCTGCGGTAATTTTCGTTAATACAGGCTTGTACTCTAACTCTGAGCTTGTTTCTTTATTTTGATATTTTGCAATTAGTGTGTATGTTCCTTTTTCTGCCGTTGATAAAGCCTTCAATGTACCATTGATTGTAGTAAAGTGTTCTTTAACAGATTTAGGCTGTTCGGACTCATTCCCATCTTTTATGATGTCGAATTTCGCTAAACGGGTTACATCAACAATCTTTCCATCTGAATAATTAGCTGTTAATTTAAAATATATTGTTTTCCCTGACTCTAGTAAAATACTTGATTGGTTAAGCTTTATTTCTCTAATTTCCTGCTCTACTTTCACTGGAATAACAACAGAACGATTTCCAAGCTTAGCAGTAATTGCAACCGTTCCATTCGTTGCATTTGCCGGTATCGTAATAAGCCCCTCTTTGCTTATTACAGCTCTTTTCGTATCGCTACTCGTGTAAATAACTTCATTTGTTACATCTTGATCTGTGTTGTCTGAATAATTAGCAGTGATTTTTAATTGTCTCGTTTTACCTTGGCTTAGAACCACTTCTGATGGGTCTGCTGACAACGAAACAACGACTTGAGTAAATTCACCAATTTTACTAAGATCAATTCTTGATTTAGTAATTTCATTATAATCTGTAACTGGCTTTCCTGTAGATTGGAGAAAAGTTAACACTTCATTAACTGTAGCGTCAGGTTTCATTTCTTTTAAAACTGCCCATGCCCCAGCAACGTGAGGTGTTGCCATGGAAGTACCATCCCAAGAATCATATTTAGAACCAGGCACAGAAGAAGTAATACTCATTCCAGGAGCTAATAAATCAAGATCTTTAGAACTATTCGAAAACCATGCTACTTCATCACTTTTTGAAGTGGCTCCAACACTTACTGCTGAAGAAATACAGGCTGGTGCGGAAATACTATCTTTAAATCCATCGTTTCCAGATGCAATGACTACAGCAATTCCTTCTTGAGTTAGTTTGTTAATAATGAGTTTTCTACCAAAGAAGCCACTTTCCTGCTCATCACAATTGGTGGAATAACTTCCCCCTCCTAAACTCATATTTACAGAAGCAATGTTATATTGATTTTTTAGTAAAAAAACTCGTTCAAGTGCTAAAATTTGATCAGATGACCATGATAGAACTTCGTAACCGCCACCCCACTTCGGAAACTTCGAAAATACTTGAATCGCTATAATATTTGCATCCTTAGCAACACCTGATAACTTCTTCCCTAAATATGGGGTTTCCTTTCCAGCCACCGTTCCTGAAACATGGGTTCCGTGTCCACAACCTTCAAACGATTTATTACAGTCCATTCCTGACCCTGTTGCAATAGATTTTTCCTTTCCATCAGGGCAAAGTGTTTTTGAACCGTAAATAGATTCATTCGTTGAATAGCAGGCTTCAGAAACTATTTTACCTTTTAAGAAAGGATGATTTTTATCTACACCCGTATCCAAAACGGCAACGGTTTGACCTTTACCTGTGAATCCTATATCCCAAGCGATATTCGATCCAATTACTCCATTACTCTCAGCCATTAAAAGCGGGGTGGGGACATCTTCCTCAACACTTACAACATTTGGATTTTGTAATAAGGATTCAAACCCTTCCCTGTTAACAGTAAGAACAGCGAAAGGAATAGTTTTAAATTTCTTAACTTCACTTTCTGAAAGTTCCATCACCTGATCTAATTCCCTTATTAATTTTCTTTGCACACTTTCAATCGCCCTACTGCTCGTTATACCATCCGGCATTTGACTACCATCTTTAATACCAACTATGACCCTAATCTTAATATTATCCTGTAATTTTTTACTTAATTGTTCAATTGCCTCGTTAGTATTTGTGGTATTCTCAGCTATTACTTTTTTTTCGCTACTATTATCAGGGTATTCAGCAAACACTTGCGTTACATTAAACAGGGAACTTTCAAAAACTAGTAAAGTAGTTAGTAATAAAGCTAATAATTTCTTAATCAAAATTCATTCCTCTCTCTATAAATGCTTATATCAACGGTTTAATCCGTTTGTGGGGTGTCAAAAGAATCCTTTTCGACACGATTCCTAACAATATTTTTATATATGCGAAACTAGTCTAATAGTTGCGATTCTATTCTACCATACTTCTTTTCTGAAAATACAAAAAGCCTCGCAGAGATTTTACTCTCTACAAGGCTTTCCTTTCAAGCCTAAATCTTTTCGCTGGTTTTTTTGGTGGGGCGAGGGATCTGTCCGCGTGTCCCTCTAGAATCTGGAGTAACCACTCTGGCCTATTTGGTCGAAAGGCAATGGCTCCAATCCATTCTGTTCCATCCTCATCATCGAACACCATCCCGTTTTCTCGGTTATGAACAGGCTGTTCCTTCCTGAATGACCTAGACGTTTTGGATTACTTATTTCGCTGATATTCATTTGATTCCTCCTAAAATTGAAATAGCCCTAACTCCGTAATTGGAATTAAGGCTTAGCTATTCTTATTCTAAATAATAATTTAAGTATTATTTATGCAGTGCTGTTACTTTCCAATTTGAAAAGTCCAGATTTTCTTTTCTAACATTCGATTGTGGAAAAATAATAGTCCATGGTTTACTTGTATTGCTCTTTACTGTAAAATGATTCAGAATAAAAGAACCTTTAGCAACCAATTTACCAGTGGCATCTTCTATTTGTAATGGCAGATTTTCTATGGTTACATCGTTTTTCCTACCGTTACGGATAAGCATTAATACATGTATTTCACCATTATCCACCTTGTTTATTTGTAATCCCATAAAGTTTAACTCCCCCTCTTTAGGAGGATCGATAGATTCTACGATTCGATGCATATTTTCCTTTTGTTCATCTGATAACGTTTTATTCCAACTTTCATGAAATTCAAGTCGATGTTTGCCTTTTTCTTTTTCAATTAAAAAAACTAGCTTCCATCCCTCTAAAGGAAGTTCCTCGGTAAATAAATCTTTATTTGTAAAATGAAACTGCCATGGTCGACTGCTTTTTGCTGGTATTTCTCCTATTTCATCGAAATCAAAAAGTTTTCTGCCTAATAACTTGTCTTTACTGTCTAAAAGTCCTAGACTAGCCTTTACTATACGTATACTTCTATCTACACCATTTCTAATAAAAGCTGTCACAACACAACCTTTATTATCTTTTTTTTGAATACTAATGCCTGTTAGAGAAATCTCACCAAACTTTAATGGGGGGCATTCATTATTTAAGAACCTATATACATATTGGTCCTCTGTTGACACCTTCCATTCAGGATGGAACGATAAATCAGTTTCTACTAACTCATCTTCTTTATTTTTTTCGATGGATGCGTCAACTAAATCCTCAGAAGGTATTGTACTTTCACGGCCATCTAATTTAGGCTCACCCTTTTTATTTTTCTTAAAAAATAAAGACATTATATTACCCCTCCATATATTTCAAATTAAACATAGAGATTTTATTCTATGTAAGTCATACTTTTTCCATACACATACCTTTACTATTATATCACGATATTTTAGCTAAAAGCGATTAAACGCATTTTCAATTATTAGGAGATAACTAAACATATTTCCTTTTAACGGAAACGATTTTTTAACAAAAGAAAAACATCTTATTAATGGTTTGACCTTAAATAAGATGTTCATCATTCTGTTTTTATTGCTTAAAAGATGTTCACTAAACCCCAATAAATATTAGAACTGCACATAAGGGGGCTGCCTGATAAGTCCCTAAAAGAAAGCTAGTGAAGAAAATTAATCGATTTTCTCCACTAGCTTTTTACTTTTAGAATTTTCTTCTGAAAGTAGCTGGCGAATACCTGCTACTTTCAGTGAGTGTGGCCTAAAGCCACAATCCCGAACTCAACATGCTCCTTATCGAGTCCCCGCAGAGAAAACCGGCGAAATGACCGAACGCGCTTTCTACTTCAATCTTTCATCTAGCGTAGATGGCGGTTTGTTCTTCACATTCAAGGATGCCTTTGCCTTTGCTTTCATTGCTTTAAAGACCGTATTCCAATGAACATGACGGTTTCCTTTGGCCTTGGTGGATTGGGATTTCAATGGACAATCTGTACAATCCTCGCATTCGTATATTATAAAACATTGTTCATATCCGGATTGATTCTTTTTGTTTTGATATTTTTCAAATTGAACTTTTCTGCCATTTAGGCAAATAAAACAAGCATCTTGATCAAGATAAGTCCAGTTTTTTGCATTTTTTATATCCCTTTTGTATTTACGTGTTTGTTCGTGTAAGTAAGACCAATATGGAATCAGGAAATCAGATCATGGCTCTTTCTCGCCACCAACCACATATACATAGTTTTTCTCGCCGCCATATCCCGCATCTGTAATAACTGATTTGGGCATCGGTAAAGAAGTAGTTGCCAGTTTCTTAATATGTGCGATAAAACAATGTGTGTCTGTAGGTCATTGATGAAAAGATAAATTGATTGTCTGTCCCCATTTGCACATTATAACCAGGCTTAAGCTGCCCATTTTTCATATGATCTTCCTTCATACGCATAAAGGTTGCGCTATTATCCGTTTTGGAATAGCTGTTACGGTCGCCGAAGATTTTGTTTTATTCTTTGTATTTTGATAGTCGCGGTAAGAAGTTTTCCCAAATCATCTTTAAAGGTTTCTTCCACTTACTACGCTCTTGCCGATTCTCCTTACGGAGTTTGGTATCTGTTCCCTTTTCTATTTTTTTCGTTAACTTTTCTACTTTTCTTCTATTTCTTTAGCAATTACTTCTAGATCCTGTTCGGTGAAATCTCTACCTTTTACTCAGTTTTCTTTTCCTCCGGCCCAGCTTCTAATTGTGTTAATTCATGTATGTGTTCCAGAGTTTCTTGAATTTTCCCCTTTAATTGGGCTTCAAATTTTCAAGTTGCCTTTTTCCATTCGAAAGAATACTTATTGGCATTGGCTTCGATCTTGGTACCATCCAAAAAGTAGTTTTCCATGGTTATGTATTTTTCTTTTATCAACTTAAGAATCATTGCTTCGAATAATTCATCCATTAAGGCTTACATTCGTTCTCCACGGAACTCATTGATTGTCCGGAAATCTGATTGTTGCATTGCAGCCAGCTACATGGCAGGGATACTTTCTTTGATCAGTTTTGCAATTCCCCGGCAGGAAAAACCTTTTGAGTATAAGCAAAAAGAATGATTTTAAGCATCATTTTCGGATGAAAGGAACTTCGTCCGCCACCTTTATAATGAGAAAATAATTGTTCATCTGGTACATCCTCAACCATTTTATCTACTATTGCGTGTAACATGGTATTCGGGTATAAATTCCTAGATATCGAAGATAGCTTGAACCTGACGGTTATTGTAGGATTTGAATGTAGGGGCCAATTCTTTTACTTCTAAGGCTGGCTAATTTGTGTGGTATAATTTTCGGTAGTGATCATTTGGTTACTCATAAAAAATCGTCCTTTCTACAATGTGGTGTGGCAACTTCATTTTACAAAATAGGACGATTTTTTTGTACATTTTTTTGGTTTTTCTAAAAAGAAAGGGGCGCCAGAAAGTCAGTCAAAACTTACTTTCTGGACAGCCCCCTTATTGTCTTAATTAATTATTAAGGTAAACGTGGTACTTTAATAGTAGTTGATCCAACAGCTTCAAAATGTTTTGCATCTGTTGCAGTGTCATTAACTACTCTGTGTACTTGAACTACAACTGTTCCGCTCTTACCAGATCCAGTAGCAACAATTTTATTAACGTAATCATCAGCATTTGTTTCAAACTCTGCACCTGTTAGAGTTCCAGTAGCAAGTAATTGAACTCTAGCAACTACATCATTTTCGCTGTCAACAACCCATAAGATACCATTTGAAGCATTACTGTTGGCATCCTTAGCAAAAGCAATTGCTTTAGTTGAAGAATCTGTTTTTAAGCCAGTGATCTGTAAAACATCAGATAAGCTTACACCCGCAGAATCTACAATGCTAGGAATATTACTTTCAAAGGTAACTCCTGTTACTTTAGTTCTTGAATCAGTAACTTTAATAGTAGTCGATGCTCTAGATAGTTCTCCTTCAAAGACTTCAATCTTAACTGAACCAGCTTTTAAAGCTGTAATAGAAATTGTTCCGTCAGAATTCCAATCTACATCAACATATTCACTAATACCAGATAATTTATTAGCAGCGTTTAATGTTTTACCATTAACCTTAATAGTGTAATTAGTATTACGTAATCCATCACCTGTTATATCATCAGATACTTTTACATTATTACGATCTAACTCTCTAAATGCTAATTCAGTGACTTCTTGACCATTTGCATCAATAGTTGTTGAATATGCAGAGTTGTAAGTTGTAAGTGACCATTTAGTAGCAGCTAATGAATTACTAGATACTGTTACAGGAATTTTGCCAATTCGGTTATCTCCCCATAGTACTTCAATTTCACCACTACCATCTACATTTTGAGCTTCTACATCAAATGCATATTGACCATCTTTAACTTCAAAGCCTGGTACTGTAGCTTCATCTGTATCAGTAAGTTTAGTTGAAGATCCTGCAGTTACCTTTTCTGCTTCTTCAATTTCAATTTCTCCACTAGTAAGATTTTTACCAGTAACTAAATCACCGAATTGGTCTCTCAAAGTTACTACAAATTGTTGTACAACACCTTGCTCTAACTTTAATGGAGTTTTATCAACTGTACTTTTTGAAGCGTCAACTTTTAATTCTCCTGAATGAACAGTGAATTTAATTGATTTAGATTTACCATCATTGGTAGTAACAGTAAATGTCACATCTCCCGTACCACCGTTAAATTGAATTGTACCAGTTGAAGTAACAGTAGCGATTGCAGGATTTGATGATGATACTGTGAACGATGTGTCACCATTAGTGTATAGATCTTCAAAGACACCTGGTTCTGAAGACAGGCTACCCCAAACTTCTAAAGTATAATGTTCGTCACTTGCAAGCTTACCACTCTCAACTTCTAAGTCCCCGTTATTATCGTTTGTAACTTTTAATGATACTAAAGTAGTAGCATCTTCATCAACGATATCAACGTAACTTAATGGTGATTCAGCAACTACTTCTCCGTCTTTCTTGACAAGGACTTTATATTGGAAAAACTCTGTACCAGCTCCAGTTAGAACTTGTAAAGAACTTCTAGATACTATTCCAGTGTCACTTCTTCTTGGAGTAGAACCTGCAAATACATCTTGTGTAGTTACAAATTCAACAGTATATCCAGCTTTTTCAAGGTCAGCTACTGATGTTGTAGTAGTTTGATTATTAACAGCAAGTTGTAATCTTTGTGTAGTTGATGTACCTTCGTTAACTGTTTTAGTAATCGTACTTACCGACGTAACCTTCAAATCACCAATAGCTGGAACTTTAACTACAGGAGCATTTTTAAGCTCAGCACCTTGGAATTTTACAAGTTTATAAGTTTTACCAGCCTCTTGCTCAGAAGTAGTAAGCTTAACATATGTGTATTTAGCTTCTGCCGCAGCTGCTGGAGCGTCTACGATTTTAGCCTCTTTCACTTCAAGATCCCCATCGAATACGAAATCTTCAGCAGAAACTTCAGTTACTTCGCCTTTGATTTTCACTAATAGTGAAGTTTTGTCAATAACAGAGATTTCTGTTACAGTTGGGCCAACTTCTTTTACTGCATCTAATGAGCGCATCGCAAACGAAGCAAACTGAGCACGAGACACGTCACCTGTTGGGTTGTAGTTCTCTACTACAGTCACACCATTTTGAGCAAGAATCTCGATAAGTGGACGGAACTCAGCTGTCGCTTTATCAAGATCTTTAATATTTGTCTTTTCATCATTAGCTTCAAGATCAAACGCGTTCACTAACACTTTCGCCATTTGTTGACGAGAAATATTTTGTGCAGCATTTAACTTGCCGTTGCTACCAGTGAAAACACCTGCAGCCTTAACTTTAAGAGCAGCGTCAACTAACTCTTTGTCGCTGTGTCCAACAACGTCAGAGAAGTTCTCTACGCCTGTTGTATCAACATCAGTAAGAGTACGAGCAAGAATTTTTACAACTTGACCACGTGTGATTGATTGGTTTGGTTTGAAAGAACCATCTTCATATCCTTTGATGTATCCAAGTTCAACAGCGTTATAGATGTTGTCCTTATGATCACCGAAAAGATTTTCGTCTGTGAATTTTTTTGCTGCTGCTTCTGCGCCAGCTAAAGGAGCTAGTGAAGATGCAACAACTGCAGCTGTTACTGTTCCCGCTAAAAATTTGCGGTAAGATTTTGGTTGGTAAGCCATTGAGATATTTCCTCCCTTTTTATACTTGAAAATTATTGAAGAAAATCTAAGAGTCTACATTTCTATGTATTGTCCTCTTAAACTAACTTGTTAACAAATATTAGTATAGAATTTTATAGAATTAATGTCAATCACTTAACTGATTGTCATTTTCCACCAGTAGAATTCCCTCCTTGAGGAAATTCCTCTATACCTTTCCTATTATTCTACAATAAATGGCATAAATAGCAAGCCTTTATTAACATCTTTTTACCTAATTTGTATTTTTCCTAAAATTAAAACCAAACACTTACACTATATTCACAACGTAATGACAATATGACAAAATAAATTCACATTATTTATGTGTAGCGATTACAAATCTCTTATAGAAACAAGCCTATTCTTCTCCCCATCTATTTAGTCATCATTTTGTTACGTAATTGTAAAATAACAAATTAGTAATATATGCTAAAATACCCATATTACATAAATCGTCAAAATATCTGATTCTTTTTCGAATAAGGAGGTTTTTCCCTATATGATTAGACGAACGATAATAGGAATTGTTTCGTGTTTTTCCATATTTTTATTATCAAATGGAACGGCTTCTGCGAATACAAACTATGACAAGCTTCTACCTGTTGCCAAAAAATACATAGGTGTTCCATATAAATACGCTGGAACGGACGAAAGAGGCTTTGATTGTTCTGGATACATTCAGACTGTATACCGGTCACTAGGAGTCAATATGCCGAGAACAACAAAGGATTTAGCGAAAACAGGTACATCTATAGATAGAAACAACTTGCGGACGGGCGATATCGTCCTTTTCGATACGTTAGGATCCGGTGTATCACACGCAGGTATTTACATAGGAAACGAACGGTTTATACATTCGGCCACTTCCAGCGGGATTTCCATCTCAGGCTTAAATGATAATTACTGGAAAGGGCGCTATTTAGGTGCGAGACGTGTTCTTTCATATGATTTGAACATCGGACAGTTCCATGATGTCGATGAAAGCCACTGGGCTTACCCAATTGTTAATAAATTAGCAAAAGAAGACTTAGTGCTTGGTTACGAGAATAGCTACTTCATGCCACAAGATAACATTACAAGAGCAGAAGTCGCGGCGATGCTTGCCGAGGCCTTCAGCTTAAAAATGAACAATCGCTCCGGGAATTTCCCTGATGTCTCTTCTAATCACTGGGCAGTCGGTGTTGTCAATGCCGTATTTGAGAAGGGGATTTTCAAAGGGAATGGAGCGAACCAATTTAAACCAAGTGATTCCTTAACACGCGGACAGATGGCAGCGATCATTTCAAGAGCGTATAACTTGAAAGCCCCTGCTTCTCCAAAGACATTCACTGATGTTGATTCAAGCCATTGGGCCTATGAGGATGTGCAGAAGCTCGCCGCTTCCGGGATCACAACCGGCTATAACGATGGCAGCTTTAAGCCTGAAGAGTTTGTGACCCGCTCGCAATTTGCTGCGTTTTTATATCGAGCGCAATTTTAATAGATTATTGGATACATAGGCAATCTAATCGGACAAGCTACCAAACTAGAGGTTAGATGTAAGAGGTGGGATTAGAGGAAATCGGCGAATAGCCGATTTCTTTATTTTTATCTTCATATAAAAACCCCCTAGTTCTCAACATGAGAACTAGGGGGTTTTTCAATTATTCTTGTTTTCCCTCCACCAATTGAATGGTTCTTTCTAAGAATAAAGCAAACTGAGACCTTGTAACAGACGTATTCGGTCTGAATGGATCAGAGATAGTGATTTTGTTATGTGCAAGGGTATTCATATTTTCGAAATTATAGGTGTTCGGTCCAATATCTGTGAAGGGATAATCCTTCGTTGGCTTCTCATAATAATCACCGAATGCACGGACAAGAATCGATGCCATTTGTGAACGCGATAAAAACTCATCTGGACGAAGCTTTCCTCCATCCCCCATGAGATTGTGAGCTTCTGCAATGCGCATGTCCTCATAGCCCGGATGATTCGGACTCATATCAGTCGCCTTCATCTTATAGCCTTCAGGAAGCTTGAGCTTCAATGCATTCACTAGCAACTTAGCTGCATTGTGACGTGAGAGCGCATTGTCCGGCTTGAATGTTCCATCCTGATAGCCATTAATAATATTCCTTACTTGGAGATAAGCGACCGCTGTGGCTACTTCCTCCCTATTAATATCTGAAAAAACCTTTAATTCAGCTTTGATTATATTAGAGGATGCCATATAGCCTTCAAAGCCATTACCCTTTACTTTGTACATGACGTACTGATTATTCGGATTGCTGATCGTTTCAAAAGGACCTTTAGTGATTTGCAATGGGGTATAATGATTTAACTTCCTCGACAGAGCCCCATCCACCCCGTCTCTTAAATTGGCGTACGCACTTGAATTGAACGTGTAAACCGTGTCTCCAGCCTTTAAATTCTGTTTTGTTCTTGTACTCGAACCCCACTGATAGTTTGGCTGATCACCAAATACAATCAAGTCTGGCGCTTCCGGATTCGGATAGCGAATATCAATCGTAGGCGTTGCAGCGATTTCTAATTGCCCTAAACCTCTTATATAATCGTATACTCTTTCTTGGTACGGCTTCTTTCCCTGATTGATGTTCGGGTCATTTCGCTTCGAGAGTCCGTTATATGCCATGATGGCAAAATACCAGTCTTCAAGATGATTAGGATCATGGTGATTAATCGTTGGGATATTAAGCTTCCATTTTGCTAATAAAATGTCCGCACCTGTTTCGATATTATATTGGATATCCCATTTCAGCTTTTCTTTGTCGATTCCTTTGTTCTTCATCTCTTGGTCGGTCATCGTCACCTGCATCATGCCGATTCCGCCATCGTCTGCAATGATTGGCTGATCGTTCGCATCAAATTGCTTAAAACCTGTTTCTACATAGGCAATTGCCTTCAGAATTTCTGCAGGGATGCCCTTAGTAACTGCCGTTTCTCTGAGGATTTTTTTAATTTCTGGAATGGTATATTGTTTCGCTTCAAGCGCATTCATTTGTTCTTTCGACTGGATTGATTGATTCATGTTCGCATAGTTAAGGGTTACCGTTTTTGACCCTCTATTGAAGCCTTCCTGCTGATGCTGAATGGCCTGAAGTCTCATCCCCTCAACTCTTGATGCATCTAGCACCCACGCTTTACTTGCGGGCAGCTGACGATAACGAATCCAGCTTTCCTGTTCTGGAACGTGGTCCCAGCTTGTTAATTGGACAGGGGCATAGGTAAATGAGCTATCCTGTGCCATCAAATAGGCGGATTGATTTTGTAAATTTCTCGTGTATAGCTGTAGATCATACTGTTCAGATAATTGCTTTTGAAAGCCTGTCACGTACATTGATATCGGAGAAACGACTGAATAACGATGATCGTTCAATAAGGTTGCCCAGTACTCCATTAACCCTGTTCCGTCAAATGCAGATTGAATATGGCCATTCATTTGCATATGTGTCTTAATCGCATTCTCCGTCCCAAAAAGCTGGACATAGTCTTCTGCTACGATTTCAGCCATATTCCATATATATGCCCCGTCCCCTAAGTGGGCCTGAGAATGCTTGTCTAATCCTCTTGCTTTCGCATATTCGGAACCCATCCAGTTATCAGGAAGAACCTTTTCACCTTCGATTAAATGATAATAGGTGAAATGATGACCGTATTCATGTGAGAGGGTCGTTGCCATTTGTTCGGGAGTCGTGAGTTCATTTCCCCCATATAATTCTATTTTTCGGTCAGCCGCATAACGAATCACATTCGGACCGTATTCGTAACTGGCATAATACTGACCGAGAATATTTTTTCCGGCAGGGTAATCTGGATAAATAACGACCTTTCCTAAATAGGAAAGCTCACGTCCATGCTTGTTCGCTAATAATTCTTGCTCAAGTGCTTTTAGTTGCTCGATTGATTTCCATTTGTAGCTGTAGCTTTCAAAGGTGACCCCACTTTCCCCTTTATACTTCTGCTGTAGGGTGTAATAATCCTCATAGCTTGCAGCCGCTTGTTTTAATTTTGTTTCATCTATGACATGTGCTTGTGCCTGTCCGGAAAATAAAAAAACGAACAGGAAAACAAATGCTCCTGCTGCTGATTTAAACATCTTTATTTTTCTCCTTTTCTTTTATTCTTTTAAACTATCTATATTTTAACAGAAAATTGGAGAATAAAGAAAAGTCTAGCATCATACTAGACTTTTCTCCTATCCTATTTAATTTGCACAGTTAATTCATAAGGAATGATTGAAGCCCTACTCATTGCCTCACTGATTTCGATAAAGTATTTTCCTTTTTCGAGAGTGAGTATGCCGACTTCATCATCGCCAACACCGTAGTAATCAAATTCTTTGACTAATGTTCCTTTTTCATTATATACCTTAATAACTCCATCTAACGTGAATCCAGCTTTCAGCGTGATTGTCGCCGTGCCTTTTTTGTCTACATTCAGCTGATAATAGTCTTTGTCGCCAAAGTCCACGCCGGCATTAAAGTAGCCTTTGCCTACTAATTGGCCTTTTTCAGCTTTTAAGCTAAGTGGCTTTGATGGCACATTGTTTACGACAGTATCTTTCGGTTTGCTTGCACGTGTTAAATCATTTAATTGGATTTCGTACGGTTGAACAGAAAGTCCATCAAATGACCAGCCATGAGTAAGAACGAAATAACCGGTGTCTTTCTTCGCTTTAAAGGAACCGTTCACATAAAAGGCTGAACCGTTGTAATAGGTTGCAAGATCGATGACCTTTCCAGCTTCCTCTGGATCTATCTTCATATTGCCATTCGTGTCTTCAATAACATAAGCGAATGGGATCAGCTCATTCGTAACCGATTTTGGCAAATCCTTCAGCTGCTGATCAGTGAATGGCTTCGTTGTTACTTGCAGATTGAAGATTTTGTCATCGCCACGATGTTTGTAATAGTAGTAATCTGAATCTCCACCATAAATTAAGTGATCTTCAATTGCCTGCCCAGGCTTTAATATTTGCGCAAGAAGTGGATTGTTATCCGGGTTCTTGTTATTTTTAGGAACAGGCATGATATTCTTCGATTTAATGACATATGGATCACCTGAAATGCCATTCCCATTTTGCAGCTGAATGAAATATTTTTTGTCTTTTTTAAGAGGAACTGTTGCTTTCATTTCAGGCTGTGGTCCAAAGAAATAATACCCGCCAATATATTCAACCGGGATTAAATCATTGTTCTTCTCATCATATTCTAAGATTGTTGCCCATGGGTTCTGATCCTTCGCTTTGTCAAATTCGAATTCATAAATCGCATCGGAATCAGAGGTGAAAGAATAGAAATCCTCGTCCCCATCGAATTGGAAATACCCCTTCTGATCCTTCCCAATTGTAAATGGAACAGCATGTTCAACAATTTGATCTACATATTCGCGATCAAACATGCGCCAGTAATCTCCCTCTACGATCACTTCCACGCTTTTTTCAAATTGCGCTTTCTTCGCCTCTTGATAAGCTTCCTCCGTCATTTCTCCATCCATGTATTCTTGTTCAAGGTGTTCTTCTCTGATCGGAAGCCCGTCCTCATCTGGTGGAAGATCAAGTGTCGTTACATTTAATTCATAAGGAATCGCTGACGCACTTGGCGTTGGTTCTTTAAAGAATCCAAAGAAGAACGAACCAAAGAAAAAGTTCTGACTTGGTTCTCCAGAAACTTCAAGGACATATTCCATGCCTGGAATAGCTTCAAATACGAGCTTTTCCCCTTCGCTTTTGCCACCATTATTTGCATATTTCATTGGATATGGCCACGGCTCATATGAAGGAAGGCCTTGCGGACGCTCCATTTCTAAATCATCTTTAAAATAAAGTGCTAATGATGAGTCGACGCCCGGAACACCTGACACATCAAAGGAAATGATTTGTCGTTCTTCTACGGAGAATGAGAAATAGTCCTTATCTGGACCTCCATCCTCAGAAACTAGCGTAAATGGCCCGTTTTTATCGTCTGAGCTTGTATATGGAATAGCTTCAATTGGAATGACATTGTCTTTTGAAGATTTGTCAACGATCAATTCTGCTAGCTTTTCCGCTTTAAATGTATATTCGGATTTTCCATCCAAGCTGTAATTGCCGTTCGCATCACGGACTTCAATAAGTAACGTTCCGTCCTCTTCAGCTTTATATAAATATCCTTCCGTTCCGCCCGCTTTTGTGTCATTCACTTTCAGCGGTTTATCCTTGTCTTCATTGCCTTTGTTTGGAACAAAGGAGAACTCCATGGAGTAGTCATACATGTCTGTACCTGCGAGAACAGTCTGTACAAACTCCCCCTTATTTAAAGCAATCTTGTAATAATGGCGTTCTTCCGGCTTCGTGAATTTGCCTGTATGTACATCTTCACCCTTAGCCTTTAGTTGTAACGCATTCGCTAGCTTTTCTTCTTGAGTTAAAGAGTTCATTTTCGGAAGATTTTTCATGTCGTATTTTAAAGCTGCGACAGGATTGACAAGCCCATGGGCAAATTTCAGGTCATAGCCTTTTTCGCCAAGATCTGTGGCTGTTTGTTCTAAAATATATTTCACTTCTTGCGGCTTTAAATCTGGGTATTTCGATTTTAATAAGGCTGCAACCCCAGCAACCATCGGTGAGGCCATTGAAGTCCCGCTCGCCCTCATAAACGAAGAACCTTTTAAGTAGTCAATTACTGTGCTGTATACGTCTTCCCCTGGTGCCACCAGATTAACAGATGGACCAAAATTCGAGAAATAAGCCAATTCATTTTTTGAATTCGTTGCCCCAACAGAGATAACCCCATCATAGGAGGCCGGAGAAGAATACTCATCCCACGATTCATTTCCAGCAGCTGCTACTACTGTAATGCCTGCATCAATCGCTTTCTGGACAGCTTCTTCAAAGATCGGGGATTCCATATAGCCGCCAAGGCTCATATTGATGACATTTGCGCCTTTTTCAATAGCATACATAATTCCTTCTGCGATTACATAGTCACTCGCTCCCCAGCCGCCATTAAATACATCAATCGGAAGGATTTTTGCATTCGGGCTGATTCCTTGCCCACCAATTCCGTTGTTTGCTTCAGCTGCTATAATACCTGCTACGTGTGTACCATGCTGATCTGTAAATGCTCCGTTTGCCGGATCAGCCGCATTGTATGGAGGCAGAACCACCGACTTCAGTTCTGGATGCTTTATATCCATTCCTGTGTCGATGACAGCAACAGTCACTTTATGATTGCCTGCTAGTTTTAACGCCTCATCAATTTGTAATAGAGAATGATGATATTGTTCGCTTTTTTTCGGATCGCCCATACTTAATGACTTATATTGCACACTAGGCAATGCGGCGGTAACGCCTTCGACCTGTGAGTAATAGGCAAGGACAGATTTCAGCTTTTGCCCTTTACGAAGCTTTACGACATCATAGCCAAGGGATGGGATCGATTTTTGTAAAGTTGTCCCTGCTTTCTGGTGTACTGAATTGGCAAGCGGCTTGCTGTGTTTAATGATAATTGTATCTTTGCTTTGCTGTTCTTTCATTTCTTGCTGCTTTTTAAAGGCAAGAATTTTCTGTTCTGACGCTGATTTTGTCAATTCCTTTAAAATATCAGGTTTTTCAATGTCTTTCAGTTTGCCAAATGAATCCACCGTGCCAGCAGACGCGATGGTTGGCATAATAAGAGAAGCAGATGCTCCGATGGAAAGGCCTGTCTTCACCCATTTCTTCAAATGAAACCCTCCTAATAGATTAATAGACTCACTTTATTATAGACGATTTCAAATGGAAATAGTTACATAATAAACTAAAATTTATTAAAAATTCCCATTTTAATTATTTTTTACTATAATTCCCTTTGGGAAATGGATTTAATTTCTTCCCTGCCATTAGATGAAAGTCAAGAAAAACAGTGGTATACTGTTTCTAGGAATTTGCAAAAATTGCAAGTGTTTAGTTGTGGGGAGAGAACAAAATGCTAGCTTATTTTAAAAAGCTTGTTGGAGATAAACAGGATAAAAAAATTAAAGAGTATTACAAAAAGGTAGAATTGATAAATGCGCTAGAAGCGCAATATGAGCAGCTGTCCGATCAAGAGCTGCGAGAAAAGACTGGCTATTTTAGAGCTCAGCTTGCAAATGGTAAAACCATTTTTGATATTCAGGCAGATGCTTTTTCTGTTGTCCGTGAAGCGGCAAAGCGGGTTGTTGGCATGCGCCACTTCGATGTGCAGCTTATCGGTGGAATGGTGCTAACGGAAGGAAATATTGCCGAAATGCCTACTGGGGAAGGGAAAACGCTCGTTGCCTCTTTGCCCAGCTATTTGCGTGCCCTTGAAGGGAAAGGTGTTCATGTCATTACTGTCAATGAATACTTAGCTAGACGTGACCGTGAACTAATTGGACAGATTCACGAATTCCTCGGCCTAACTGTCGGCCTAAACCTTCCACAGATGGAGCCGGATCACAAGAAGTTTGCGTACCAAGCGGATATTACTTACGGAGTTGGAACCGAATTCGGCTTTGATAATCTTCGTGACAATATGGTTTATGACATCAGGCAGCGTGCACAGAGACCTTATCATTTTGCTATCATCGACGAGGTGGACAGTGTTCTCGTGGATGAAGCGAAAACGCCGCTAATCATTGCCGGCAAAACAGGGATTAGTACTGAATTGAGCTACCTCTGTGCAAGAATTGCGAAATCGTTTAAAGAAGATGTTGATTTTATTTTTGATATCGAAACGAAAACAACCAATTTTACAGACGAAGGCATTGCCCGGATTGAACGCGGGTTTGATATTGATAATTTATATGATCTTGAACACCAGACTCTCTATCATTATATGATCCAGGCGCTGCGTGCACGAGTCATGTTCAGCAGGGATGTCGATTATATTGTGAAAGAAGGGAAAATCCTTCTGATCGATATGTTTACAGGTCGTCCAATGGAAGGGCGCACGCTCAGCAACGGGCTCCATCAGGCCATTGAGGCAAAAGAAGGACTTGCAGTATCTGAAGAAAATAAAACACAGGCATCGATTACGATTCAGAACTATTACCGGCTGTACCCGTTTCTTTCAGGCATGACAGGAACAGCGAAAACAGAAGAGAAAGAATTTCAGCAAATTTATAATATGGATGTCGTCCAAATCCCGACAAACAAACCGATTATCCGTGTCGATTTGCCTGACCAGGTATATGACACCATTGAGCATAAATATGAAGCTGCTATCAAGAGAGTGAAAGAACTGCACGAAAAGGGCCAGCCTATTTTGATTGGAACGACTTCCATTCTCCAGTCAGAGAAAGTGGCTGAGTTCTTAAGGAAGGAAAAACTTCCTTTCGAACTGCTAAACGCGAAAACGATCGAACAGGAAATCCAGCTCATCTCTCTTGCAGGTCAAAAAGGCAGGATTACCGTAGCCACCAATATGGCAGGCCGCGGAACGGACATTATGCTTGGTGAAGGAGTCGCTGAGCTTGGCGGGCTATACGTCATCGGAACAGAAAAGCATGAATCCCGCCGGATTGATAATCAGTTGAAAGGGCGCTCAGGCCGCCAAGGAGATCCAGGCTGTTCCGAATTCTTTATTTCGATCGAAGATGAAATGATCCGACGCTTTGCGCGAGACGATGTTGAAAAGATGAGCAACTCGCTTAAAACCGACTCGAATGGGCTAATCATCAATAAAAACATTCATGAGTTTATTGACCGGGTGCAGCGTATTTGCGAGGGAGCTAATTTCTCTATCCGTGAATATCATCTGAAGCTTGATGATGTACTAAGTTTACAGCGCAACACGGTGTATGATTTAAGGAATAAAGTTTTAACAAGTGATGATTTGCTTCCGCTTGTGAAAGCGTCCATTGAATCGTATATTAAAGAGGAAATTGAGCGCTGTTGTCCTGCTGACGCCGACAAACCAGAGTGGAAGCTGACGAAATTAAAAGAAAGAATCGTGCAAATTTTCCCGCATGACTTGCTTGATTTTCCGAATGATCCTCATGATTTAGATGAGGTTACGGAGCCAATTTATGCTGCAATGAATGCTTACTTGCCAATGCTTGATGAATATAAAGAAAATGCTGAGATCGGCAAGGCGATCAAGCAGTTCTTATTATCTGTAACCGACTACCACTGGCTGAAACATATTGATGCAATGGACCGCCTAAAGGAAGGCGTCGGTTTGCGCAGTTATAGTCAGGAAGATCCGATGAGACAATATGCGCGTGAGGCGCTTGAATTATTTACACAAATGTATTATGAGCTTGAGCGTGACATCAGCCGTCAAATGGCTAACTTGGTTGGAGCATTGGAAACAAAGGGATAAGGGTGGGTAGACATGGTCCTACTAGCAAAATGCGGGGAACACTCGCTTGCATAAGTAGTACACGAAAGAAGGGTCGTCCCCACATGCCCGTTGATCTTAATCTTGGAGAACTTAATGGAGGTTATTAGATGTTTGGACTTTTTAACCGCAAAGATAAAATGGAGAAACAAGGAACAGACAGCTCAGTTGATTCGAAGGAATTATTAGGGGAAGAAGAAGCTTCATCCGACCGGGAAGTAAAAACGGCTCTATCTTTTCCTCCTGAAGCGGAGATTGGCCAAGAGGAACGCTATTACTTTCAGTTTTTAAACAATGAGCTTCCGCTGCTGAAAGAAAACCAAATTTCTCTTTCAGGGATTGAATTGAAGAAAGAAGATGGAAAGTTATACGTAACTGCGTTTGTCCGCAACAGCCTAGCGAAAGGAATCCAGTTTGAAAAGGATATGCCTCTTATGTTAATCGGACCGAACGGCGAAACGCTGGCACGTCAGCATTTTGACCTTTCTCAGCTTGGCGAGCTGCCTGCGGAAAGCAGCCGTCCATGGCCGTTTATTTTTGAAGAGAGCAATGTTTTTGCAGAGGAAATCCCGCAAACCGATTGGAAGCTTGCGTTTGAGTTGAAGAAAGAGCAGCTGCCTCACTCCCTTGACTTAGCGGAAAGCTGGGAAAAGAGCCTTGCTGATGCTGATAAAGAGAAGCTTGCCCAACTTGTACAAAATATCACGCCTCCAAAGGCTGGTGAAGTAAACTTTATGGGCATTCAAGCGCATCATGCAGATGATGGGACATTACATATTACGATGTTGATCCGCAATGGCGGCAAGAAGAACCTCACACTGCAGCAGCTTCCCCTCATTGTTGAAGATGCTGCCGGCGATTTGATTGCTAAAGGCGGATTTGCACTAGACAATTTTGAAGTGAAAGCAAACACAAGCAAACCTTGGACATTTATTTTCCCGAAAGAGCTTGTACTGAAGGAAAAACCGGATTTGAGTAAGTGGAAGGCGTTTCCTCCGCAGAAATAATATATTAAAGGGGCATCTCAAAGTCGACTTTTCGCCTTAGAGATGCCCCTTTTGCATTTCAGAAACACTAATTTTTATATTATAGCGGATTTTCCCTTTTGGAATAGCATCGATGAAGGACAATTCTTATCATGCAAGCCGATAATTTGTCCGTTTGAAACACTTTGACGGACACTTCTACTCCATTATGCAGACGATTTGTCCGTTTGAGGCACTTTGACGGACACTTCTACCCCAATTGCCGACGATTTGTCCGTTTGAAAGCGTTTAACGGACACTTCTACTCCATTATGCCGACGATTTGTCCATTTGAAGGGCTTTAACGGACACTTCTACCCCAATTGCAGATGATTTGTCCGTTTGAAGCGCCTTAACGGACACTTCTACCCCAATTGCCGACGATTTGTCCGTTTGAAAGCGTTTAACGGACACTTCTACTCCATTATGCCGACGATTTGTCCGTTTGAAGCACTTTAACGGACACTTCTACCCCAAAATGTCGGCGATTTGTCCGTTTGAAGCGCCTTAACGGACACTTCTACTCCAAATGCCGACAATTTGCCCGTTTAAAGCACTTTGACGGACACTTCTACTCCATTATGCCGGCGATTTGTCCGTTTGAAGCGCTTTAACGGACACTTCTACCCCAAATGCCAGCGATTTGTCCGTTTGAAGTACTTTGAGGACACTTCTACCCCAATTTGTCCGTTTGAAGCACTTTGATGGACACTTCTGCTCCTCCAAAATACCATCGATTTGTCCGTATCCCCGCAATCACGGCGCTGGCTAGATTGTCAGAAAAACTAACTCGCTTTTAAAAGTGGTTACGGGCACCCGGAACCACACATAGTCACCAGTATTTACTAATCCCAAGAAAAAACACCTATCTTCCGCAAGATAGGTGTTCTCCCTCTGGGCTACCAACCGAGATTGTATTATAAGAAAGCAGAAGGAAATAAATCTCTCTGTTAAATATATTTTACCACTGTTACCTATTTATCACAATTGGTATTTTGCGCTTTTCAGTTATTTTCCCATCTTTCTTTAAGAAGCTTGCTTTCTTGATTGTTCAATGCTTGCTGAAAGAATGGCATAGCCAATCATCAGAATAAATATTAAATCTAGCAAGCCTGTATGAAGGCATATCATAAAAATGGTTGTAACAAAGGCATAACCGATCGTTTGGTAGGATTTAATCCCTGTTGCACGCATTTGATTATAGAGCATGGCGATTACAAATCCGTAAAGTGCAAACCCAATCACAATGGCAATGTATCCCCCATCCACATAGAGCTGGCCAAGATAAGTCGGAGTTGTCGTTCTCCCCGGACGTGTAATGTATTTTCCTTCTTCAATACTAAGGGAGTTCACCATTTCCGTGATTTGGCTCCTTGGAGAAATATGTTTCCCTGGAAGGACTGCTTCAAACGTACCAAAGTTCAGCTTTCCATACAAAAAGCCTTCCTTGTCAGTGTATTCCATCAGTTTGCTTAAAACGATATGTCCAGTCACACTTTCACTATTGAGCGCACGAACCCATTTTGGCGTTGCGTTCATCTTCCGCTGAATCATGCGATCTCGATCGATATCTTCTTCCATCCGTTCAACGTCTGGGCCTAGCCTGCTATTAAATTCCTTCGTTGTATCTTCTGAGACAATCCGGTAGAACCCGAATAAAGAAAAGAGAAGTCCTACGATAAATAGGAAACTTAAAAACCAAGTTAGTTTAATTCTTTTAATAATATAATGATAAACAATAAGCGATGTGAAGAACATGATCGCAATTGGTGTACGGTAGCCCATCAGGATAAACAAGGCAAATACCGTAGCAAGGATGGCACCATAGACGAATTTCTTCTTATTTGTTAATTCCTTTTCCTTCACTACTCGGTTACAGATTAGGAAAATAACCGCGAACCATAATAATGCGCTTAAAAAGTTCAGCTTCGGATCGAGATTTCGGCGAACAGATTCATCCGTGATTCCAATTTGCCCAGTAAATAGCATAATCAAATAAGCAACTAAGCCGATAAATCCTAGTATATACAGAAGCCAGAGAATTTTTCCTTTTAAAAACGATAAGCCGAAGGAAGGAAATGTCCATTTCTTCTTTTCCGTTACGTATACGGCAGCAAAGTATGAGGCAAGCCCCACCAATAATGGAGGAAGGACATTCTTTCTGACTTCAAAATATTCAAATCGACTAAAATCGAATAGGCTCGTAAAAAAATAAAGAACCAGGATGAACGGGATAAAGAAATATGGTGAAAATGTATCAATGCGATTCATTTGTTGGATAATTTTTTTCATGACGTTAATCCCCTGTTTTAGAAGACTTTTCTTTCCCTCCTCTTGAAAGCAGCTGGAATAGGGATGCTGCTCTTAATAAATATAAGCCGGCAAAATATAGCAGCGCACCAGCAGCAATCATAATGGCCAGATAAGGGATGTCGCCCCATTTTTCTGGAGTGACCATGATGCCGAGGCCAGTCAGTCCAGCATACATCAGGACGGCAGCTGCGATAATTTTAGCATATTCTTTCCCGATGTATTTCAAATTGAAACCGCCGGATATTTTGTAAAGTGTTGTAAAAGTGATGGCTGAGTATATGAAGCCTACAATTGAAGTAGACAAGGCTAGCCCAGCAGGCCCCATGAGCTTCGCGAGAATATAGTTTGAAAAAATATTGATGACAACGGATAACATACCGACTCTCATCATATAATGGCCTTTTTCAAGTGTGTAAAATCCTTTTGCCACGACAGCTTGGATGCTGTAGAACAGGACTGAGCCAATGTAAAATAGCGCGTATTCACTTGTTAAGGCGGTTGCACTTTCCGTAAATGCCCCCCGCTCATATGTTAAGCGGACGATTGATTCCATCAGCATCATCATACCGATGACCGTCGGTGCAAGGAATAAGAACATAAAGGACAGGCCCCGCTCCATTCCCTGCTTGAAAAGGCCGCTATCTCCTTCTGATTTCGCTTTTGCTAAAATCGGATAAATAATCGTTGCAATCGTTACGCCAAAAATCGCTTGCGGAATATTCACGAGCCGGAAAGCGTAATTCAGATTGGAAACAACCCCTTCTCCAAGCCTTGAAGCATAGAGCATATTGACTGTCAGGTTAATTTGCCCAACAGCGATCGTTAATCCGACAGGAATGAATATCCAGTAAAATTGCCGAATTTCAAGCATGTCCATTCTTTGTCTCCAGGCTAAAAGCTTCGGCGGTGTCATATAAAATAGCTTAACAAGGAAGGACAAAAAGGTCCCTGCTAAATAGCCCAGAGGAACAGCATAAATACTTAAAGATTTATGAAAGATCAACGCAAACAAAATCGTTGTTAAGACGACAATGGTTTGCGAAAAGGTCGAAAAGGAGAACTTTCTCTGAGAGTCGAAATATCCTTCATATACGGCATTCACGCCTACTAGCGCGATGGATAAAAAGTAAATTGCAGCCGTCCATGCTGCAATTTGAATGCCTTGCTCAAAATGAGCGAACTCTGGATAAAGGATTTTGACCATCCATGGGGACGCAGCCGCTCCAATAACGGAGATTCCAGCCGAGATCCAGAATGTCCCTTTGACAATATTCGTTAAATGAGAAAAGCCTTTTCCAAGCCGGTCGTATTTATAATAGCTCGGCAAAAAGGCATCCTTCATCCCCGTCAGCATAAAAAGGACAATCGCATTCGGAATCGTCATCGCAGCAAAATAAGCATCTGCCATATAGGAGTCACCATATAAGCCTGAAATGACAATATCCCGAATCATGCTGGAAAACTTCAAAAAGAAAGTGGAAAGCAAAAACAGTATGCTTGCAATTTTTAATTTTGACATAGCTTTTCCTTCCTTTAATCCCTGAGTACCTTAATCAAAAATTTAGGAAGGAGCAGCTGGCGTTTCCAGCGCCAAGGTTCTTTCATTAACCGGTAAAACCATTCCATCCCTAGTTTTTGAAATAATTCAGGTGCTCGATTAATCCGGCCAGAAATCACATCAAAGGAACCGCCTACTCCCTGATATACTTTCGGTGCGAGCCTATTCATGTGATCCAAAATCCAATATTCCTGTGCCGGACTTCCTTTAGCGACAAAAATAATATCGGGGTCGGCTTCATTGATTGTTTGTTCAATCAGCCGCTCATCTTTCTCATAGCCGTTAATGACACCGACAATTTGAATACCAGGAAAACGCTCTTCTAGCTTTATTTTTGCCTTATCGGCAATCCCCGGCTTTGCCCCATAAAGGAAAATCTTTTTCCCATGGCTGGCAGCAGCTCCGCAAAGGGTAAGCATCATATCGATGCCTGTCACCCTCTCGCGAATTTGCCCGCCTTTAAGCTTAGAGGCAATGATGATCCCTATTCCATCTGGAATTTGATAATCAGCCTTGTTCAGAAGCTCTTTCAAGGATTGATCTTCCTGGGCCTTCATAATCTTTTCCGGATTAATGGCAACAATAAAGGATTTCTTATTCTGTTCGATATCATTCAATAAGGAAGAGGTTAACTGTTCATAATTTTGTTTACAAACGTCTACCCCTAGAAATTTTTCTTTCATCTCATCACCTATTTTGAGAGAAATCACAGCGGTTCATTATACCGTGGTGACATTCTTTGAATCACCAAGCACCGTGACTTCGAAGCCCGCTTTTTCCCATACAGGACGGACAATGCAATTTTTTGTATCAAAAATATGCTTTCCACGCAATTGGTCGGCAAATGCTTCTGGATTCATCGCTTTAAATTCATTATGATCTGTCAACACAATAATAAGATCTGCGTGTTTAACTGCTTCTTCTATATTCTGCGTCTGACGGGAAAAATTATTTTCTTTTATATGCGGATCATAGGCTGTATAGTCAATGCCAAGTTCTTCTAAATGCTTCAACACTTCCATTGCAGGGCTTTCGCGCATATCATCAATATTCGCTTTAAAGGAAAGTCCAAATACTGCCACACGTCCATGGGCAATGTTCTTCTTATCAAGAAATGACTTTACTTGACGTGCCGTATATTCTGGCATGGAGTCATTTGTTTTTCGTGCTAAATGAACGATCTTCGCGAGCTCTGGCTGCAGTTCAACTAAGAACCATGGGTCGACAGCAATACAATGCCCGCCAACACCAGGTCCAGGGAGGTGGATATTTACGCGTGGGTGATAATTAGCAAGCTTAATCGCTTCCCAGGCATTTACCCCGACTTGATCACTGATTTTCGCAAGCTCGTTCGCAAAGGCAATGTTTACATCTCGATACGTATTTTCAATTATTTTTACCATTTCCGCTGTTGTCGCATCTGTGATATGAATATTCCCTTTTACGAAAATGCGGTATAGCTCTTCGGTTAAGCGGGATGACTCTTCATTAATTCCTCCGACAATTCGGTCGTTATTCACAAGCTCTTCAAATACTTTCCCTGGGATGACTCGTTCTGGTGAGTGGGAAATGTAAAGATCTGTGCCGATCTCAAGTCCGGTTTTTTCCAGGACTGGCATCATTACGTCTTCCACTGTTCTCGGTGGAACCGTTGATTCAAGAATAACCAGGTTTCCTTTTTTCACAAGTGGAACAATGGATTCGGTTGCCATACGCACATAGTCTAGGTTTGCTGTTTTATCAGCATTGATTGGTGATGGGACGGCAATAATGAATACATCCGCCTCTTCAGGTGCAGTCGAAACTGTGAAATGACCGCTGTCCACCGCTGTATTCAAACGGTCCTGTAAACCATTTTCTTCTATATGAAGCTGTTTATTGCGGATGAGTGCAACCGCTTTTTCATTTATATCAACGCCATGAACCTTCACTCCGTGATTGGCGAACATAACGGCTGTCGGAAGACCGATATATCCAAGACCAATTACACATAGCTTCTTTGTCATAAAATAATTCTTCCTTTCGTTGGTAGGTTCACACTTAATTAAACCTAAAGGTTATTATATCGAAAAATGTAGAATGATGATAGCATTTCTCTATGAATCACAATATTTGGTGCATTTTTGCGCTTGACTTTTATGCGGGAAAAATTTCTAACTACTATATAATAGAACGAATGAGCAAGCCATTTCGTTACATTTATTCGAATTCATTTATAGCCATTCTTCCTATAGAAAAATATTTTACATTCAGACGTCTTGCGTCCTCGAGGCTGTAGCAATTACGGCCATCGAAAATAACTGGACTTAACATGCCATTTCTCATTTCTGTTAATGGGAATTCCTTGATTTCCTTCCACTCGGTGACAATGAACGTGACATCTGCGTTTTCTATTGCTTCCTTAACAGATTCGGCGTATTGCAGCTTTGAACCGTAAATTTTTCCCACGTTGCTCATTGCAATCGGATCGTAAACAGTCACATTTGCCTCGTCTAAGAGTAGGTTTTGGATAAGCTCTAATGACGGAGCCTCACGAATGTCGTCTGTGTTTGGCTTAAAAGCTAAACCAAGCACGGCTGCTTTTTTTCCATTTAAGCTGCCGAAATGCTGTTTTGCTTTTTCGTACAGCCAGTTTTTCTGTACGTTGTTTACATCAATAATCGCCTGCAGTATTTTAAAATCATAATCATATTGAGCTGCTAAATGCTGCAAAGCTTTCGTATCTTTCGGGAAACACGATCCGCCAAACCCAATTCCGGCGCGAAGAAATTGATTTCCTATCCTTTTATCATAACCCATTCCTTCGGCTACTTTTTCTACATTTGCACCTGTTTTCTCACATAGATTGGCAACTTCATTTATGAAGCTGATTTTTGCTGCTAAGAACCCGTTTGAAGCGTATTTGATCATTTCGGCACTTCGTATGTCCGTATGAATGATCGGTATGTTAAATGGCTCATAGATTTTTTCGATTCGCTTCCCCGCTTCTCTATCATCTGATCCAATCACGATTCTGTCTCCGTTAAACGTATCATAAATGGCCGACCCTTCTCTCAAAAATTCAGGATTCGATACGACGGTTACTCGATATTCCTTAGGGATTCGTTCTTGGATGATGCGGCCGATCCATTCGTTCGTTCCGACTGGGACTGTGCTTTTCGTGACAATCGTTATATCTTTGTGAACATATTTTGAAATGGACAACGCTACATTTTCAATTGAAAGCAAATTAGCGGATCCATCTTCATTTTCAGGCGTACCAACTGCAATGAAAATACAATCGGCTTCAGCATAAGCTTTCTCCGGATTAGAGGTAAAGTGAAGCCGCCCTGCTTCTTTGTTGTTCCGGATCAAATTTTCCAATCCAGGTTCATAGATGGGGGATTCCCCACTGTTTAGGAGGGATATTGTTTGCTTGTTTACATCGAAACAAGTGATATGATGTCCAACTTCTGAAAGACATACACCTGTTACGAGTCCAACATATCCCGTTCCCGCTATCGTTATCTTCATTTTGATCCCTTCTCTTGCTCCAATAATTTATGAATATATTGCAAAAGGTCGCCCCTGAGATCTGGTCTTTTTAACCCCAGTTCAATTGTCGCTTTTATAAATCCGAGTTTATCGCCTACATCATAGCGATCTCCTTCGAAATAGTAAGCGAGGACCTGTTTTGTATTAGTGAGTTTGCGGATTGCATCTGTCAGTTGGATTTCTCCACCTGCTCCAGGCGGCAAAGTCTCTAGTATATCAAATATTTCCGGTTCAAGTATATACCTTCCCATAATGGCGTAGCTTGATGGAGCGTCCTGCTGACTTGGCTTTTCCACCAAACTATTTAACTGAAAAACATTATCCGCGATGAGTTTCTCCGGGTCAATGATCCCGTACTTTGATACGTCTTCCATTGGAACCTGCTGGACGCCAATCACAGAACATTGATGCTGTTCGTATACATTTTTCAACTGTTTCAAGCATGGGACCTCAGCCTGAACGATATCGTCCCCAAGCATTACTGCAAATGGCTCATTGCCTATAAAGCTTCTTGCACAATAAATAGCATCCCCTAAACCCTTTGGCTCTTTTTGCCTTATATAATGTATGTTTGCTAGATTGGCAATCGACTGAATCTCTTCAAGACGTTCCCATTCACCCTTTTTCGCAAGTGTTTCTTCCAACTCATATGATTTATCAAAATGATCTTCAATCGCACGTTTTCCGCGCCCACTGATGATGATTATATCATCTATGCCTGATTTTACGGCCTCTTCCACAATATATTGGATCGTAGGCTTGTCAACGATCGGCAGCATCTCTTTCGGCTGTGCTTTTGTTGCCGGCAGGAAGCGTGTTCCTAGTCCTGCTGCAGGAATAATCGCTTTGCGAATCTTCAAGTCCAGCCACCTCCTCATCGATTGGCGGCACCGATACCACCTTCAAATTTAGTAAACTTATTCGACATTCATTAATGTAATACAATTCGATATTTGAAACCATTATAGCGTTTAAATGCGCTATCATTTAGGAATGAAGGATGATTTATGTTTTAGACTCATTTCCAAAAGATTTGTTGCTTTATAGCCAAGGCTCTTTTTCCTCCGCCTCGTATTTTTCATACGAAGCCATTTCGGAAAGGGAATTTCCCCCCATCATTTTTAACCACTCTATTATAGCTTAAACTGGTTCAGTTTACATTGAAAAACAACAGGAAATAATGGCCGGTAACGAACTTGTAACAATCGACGGGCTGTACAGTGTTAGCGACCCCCAAAAAATGTTATAATAAAAGGATATTTTTTTTGATTTTGTGAAGTGACACACAGTGTCCGTTACACACATACAATTTTAAGCGATCTGTCCACGAGCGGTGCCTGACACCGCAAATGGACACCGCAAAAGGATGCCATAAATGACACTGCAAAGAAGGAGGTCTTTGATATGACGATGATTCCCGAACGGTTTGTTGAGCCGTTGCAGTTTGCGGCTCAGGATTTATTAGGGTTATTGCGGGCGGAGTCTGGGGAGGATGAGCGGCTTGTTCAGATTGGACTGATGTTGTTCAGGCAGAGGCTTGTTTATCAGATACGTTTCGATGGGGACCGGATTTCTGCGATAGTGCAGGATGTGACGCCGGCGAAGGTGCATTTGGATCTGGAGTTCATTCATTTAAGCGAATGCTCTTGTCCGGCAGATGGGTTTTGCCGCCATCAGCTCGCCGTGTTTTTTCAGCTCCTTTCACACGCAAAAAGTGTGACGAATTGGGTGGAGGAATGGAGACAGCCGATTAAAGAGAAAAATACAGCCAAACAGTGGGGGCTCCAAAAGGCGAAGGATTTATTGAAAACAGCCGGCAGCTTAAAACCAGATTATGACAGATGGACAGCCACCTTTAACGAAAGCTTCGATGCGATTATGGAAGGTCAAGGCGACCCAAAGCCTTTCATCATCCCTGAGCTTTTTCAAGTGTATACACGGCGTTGGAAAGCGGGGGCCCCTTTCGAGCAGGAGTGGAAGCTCCTTTATCTGCTTGTCGGCTATGTGATTTCTTTTAAAAAATTAATGGAATTAAGCATAAAGCTTGGACATACCGAGGACATGATCCACCGTTATTACCGCCATCTGTTTCAAACGATGATGGATGAGGCGGTCGATGTCATGAATAAACTGTCCGTTCATTCGCTTCCGTTTGCCTTCGATGAATTTATTGTCAAATTAAAGGATGACTCAACGGGACTGCTGACGATTGACTTTGAACTAGAATATGAGCGGACTCATTTATATCGCTTGTTATGGACAAATTTTTTTCAGAAGAAGGATTGGTGTAAGAAAGAAATCGAGAAGTTAGAGGCGATCGAGCCAAAAACCTTCCCGATCATTGTAGGTGACCTCCATCTGCACATTCTGCAGCGAGATGATGAAATGGCGCTACGAATTGTTACCGTCCCAGAAATTGCGATGACTCCGTACTTGCTTTACTGGCTTGACCTCTTTACTTCGCATAAAGAATGGAAACGAATGGGCCCATATGTCGAGGAGTTCATCAAAAAATTAAAAGATTATCTTTCTATTCAGGAAGATTACCGTGCGAAAGCAAGTTACATGAAGCTCGCAATCAAGGCAGTTGCGCCGTTCTGTTCCGCAACAGGACGTCCGGATTTATATGAAAAAGTTCTGATTGAAACATTGCCATACAGCTATAGTGAATATGAATATACGCTTTTTGATAATAAATCTTTTGATAAGTGGGCAGATTTGCATGCTTTTATGGGATATGAAATTGACATGCTGCATAACGACCGGATTAAAGCGCTCGAAAAGCAGGATCCCGCGAAGCTGTTGCCTCTCTACCATCATTCCATACATGATCATATCTCACTTAGAGGCAGGGACCATTACCGCGAAGCTGTCCGGAAAATGAAAAAGCTCCGCACCCTGTATAAAAAACTGAAACGGCAGGATGACTGGGAGCTATTCCTAGAAACACTGCTTGAAAAAACAAAACGCCTCCGTGCCTTCCAGGAAGAATGTAAAAGGGGTAAGCTAATCGATGCTTAAAACAAGATATATAAAAATAAAAGTACAATATATTGATACCGACCTTTTCTACCTTTCCGCCCAAGATGAAAAAGATCGTTTCCTAGATCCCGATCTCTGGGTTAAGCTCCTTTTTAATCAACATGAAGAATCCTTTTATGGAACTCTTTTCGGCATAAATCAGCCCGTCGGGGAAAAAGATATCTCCCTAAACGGCTGGCAGCTTGTGACCTTGTTTGCAAAGGAGCGATTCAACCAGCTGATCGAGTGGGATTGGGATGAACTTGCTCAAATTTGCTTAGCCTCAGGGCTTCCAATCTATGAGACGATCATGGAAAAGGAATGGATTCCTGATTTTTCTGCATGGGAAAATGACCAGTTCCGCTGGGCGTTGCCTGACAGGGTTGTGGGCGAATTCAATTCATCCTTTTGGGAGCAAACCGTTGGTGATCAAGCTGTAAAACCTTTTATTCAGAATTGGTTTCATCATGCTCTTGATGCATATCTGGGTCGAAATAGCGAGTTGAAGGAAGCATTTGGCGAAAAGCTGAAAGCTCTGCGAAATGACCAGCTTTCCCCGCGTGATCTGGCCGCTTACTTCGACGAGGAAAGCTGGCAGGAATGGATTGGCCTGAAGGAAAGCGACGTTCCTTTTACAATTGGTCTTAAATTAGAGGAGCCTGCAGATCTAAATGGTCTTTGGGATCTCAGCATCTTCCTGCGCGAAAAAAAACAGCCTGATTTGCTTGTTGATTGGCATGATTTCGCCAATTATCCGCGTGGCTGGAAAAAGGATGAACAGGCGATTGAAAAAGAGCAGCAAAGATGGCTGAACGTTTTTCCTTGGCTTGCAGGAGATAAAGGGGAGATCGCGAACCAGTTGACAGAGGATGAGGCGTGGACCTTTTTAACTGAAGCTAGTGAAACATTGCTTTCACTTGGGGTCGAAATTCTGCTGCCTTCTTGGTGGCAGGCTATGAAGAACGCTAGCCTGAAAGTAAAGGCACGGCTAAAAGGGCAAGCAAACAGTCATCGCCCATCATTTGTTGGCCTGCAAGCAATGCTTGATTATGACTGGCGGATCTCAATGAACGGTGTCGACTTATCAGAAGATGAGTTTCGCCACATGGTCGAAGAAAAAAGGCGCCTCGTCTATATTCGCGGACGTTGGATTAAACTAGATCCCAATTTCGTCCGCCATATTCAGGATTTAATGAAGAAGGCGGAAAAAGAAGGCCTTCATGTGCGCGATTTGATTGAACAGGAGCTTCTTTCAGGCAATGATGAGCCAGGTGATGAGTTTGAAAATCCACAGGCGTTTGCCCGTATTCAAATTGAGTTAAACCGCCAGTGGAAGCAAATGGTGAAACAACTCCGCGATACGAAAAATATCCCGCTCGAAGTGGTACCCGCTAGTTTCCAAGGGGAGCTCCGTCCCTATCAGAAGCTTGGCATGAGCTGGCTGTTATTTTTGCGCCAGTACGGGTTTGGCGCTTGTTTGGCAGATGATATGGGTCTCGGAAAAACGATCCAGCTTATTTCCTATCTTTTAAAAGTAAAGGAACAGGAAAAAGCCAGCGGTCCAGCTCTCATCATTTGTCCGACTTCGGTATTAGGCAATTGGCAAAAGGAAATCGAAAAGTTTGCCCCTGAACTGAACGTCTATCTCCATTACGGCGGAAATCGCCTCAAGGGAGAAGCTTTTTCCGAGAAAGCGCTGGGAGCTGATGTCGTCCTTACCTCCTATGGGCTGACCCATATGGATGCAGACGATTTCTGCGACATTGAGTGGAGCTCCATTAGCATCGACGAGGCACAAAATATTAAAAATGCACAGACAAAGCAGTCGAAAGCCGTTCGGAAATTGAAGGGCAAGCATCATATTGCACTGACTGGAACACCGATGGAAAACCGTTTATCAGAGCTATGGTCCATTTTTGATTTTACGAACCACGGCTATTTGGGCAGTCTCGGCCAATTCCAAAAGCGGTATGTTCTGCCGATTGAAAAAGAGGATGATAAGGAAAAAGTCCAGCAGCTTCAAGCTTTCATCCGCCCCTTCCTGCTGCGTCGCACGAAAAAGGATGAGGACGTTGCACTCAATTTGCCCGACAAACTTGAACAGAAGGAATATTGTCCATTGACGGCAGAGCAAGCTTCATTATACGAACAGCTTGTGAAGGATACACTTGAGCAAATTGATAAGCTCTCAACATTTGAGCGGAAAGGCTTGATCTTGCAGATGCTGAGTCGCTTGAAACAACTTTGCAACCATCCTGCTCTCTATTTGAAGGAAGAAAAGCCGCTGAATCCGCTTGAACGCTCAGCAAAGTTAGAGAAATTGAGTGAGCTTGTCGATGCGGTAATTGAACAGGGCGAAAGCTGTCTGATTTTCACGCAATATATTGAAATGGGCAATATTATCCGCAAGATGATTCAGAAGAAATTCGGGTTTGATGTCCCATTTTTGAATGGCAGTGTGCCGAAGAATGACCGGGACCGGATGATTGCCCGCTTCCAGGAACATCAATTTCCTGTCTTCCTGTTGTCATTAAAAGCCGGCGGAACCGGGTTGAATTTAACAGCGGCGAACCATGTCATTCACTACGACCGCTGGTGGAATCCCGCCGTTGAAAATCAGGCCACAGACCGCGCCTACCGAATCGGGCAAAAACGCTTTGTCCACGTTCATAAATTGATCTGCACCGGCACACTTGAAGAAAAGATTGACGCCATGCTCGAAAAAAAGCAATCCTTAAATGACCAAATTATCCAAAGTGAAAATTGGATTACCGAGCTATCTACAGTCGATTTGCGGGATCTTGTTCATTTATCTTGATCTTGAAACCGTAATCCACAACAGTAAAATGGGATTCAATTGGTGAATTGTATCTTAGTCATATAGTCTATTTTCGTAACGGAATGATTGGGGCTAGTAATGGCAATCGGCTCTCACGGTTCCTTCTACAAACTTATCTTTTTTCACTCTGCGTACGGTAAAATAACTTTTCGGTCACCATTGAGGACTGTTTATCATCTTTTTTCGCGATTTCTGGCCTCATTAATAGGATTGAGGATTGTTTTTCACCTTTTTTCGCGATTTCTGGCCTCATCGGTGGGATTGGGGACTGTTTTTTACCTTTTTTCGCGATTTCTGGCCTCTCCGATGGGATTGACCTCCTTCTTTGACCAATTTTTGCCTTTCGAGAAGATTCCGGTCACCATGAACCTTTTTTGATGCCGAAAACTCCTCTTCGAATTGATTCATACTGTTACAGAAGTAACAATATTTGCGAAAACAGATAAAAATTTAATATCTTTTACACTACATTCAGCCTTCAATCCTCTTGTATTCCACAATTGTCGGAGGCTGATTTTTAATTTTTGCTTTTTCAGGGCAGTTTGGCCGGTACGCCATATATGTAACCCGTTTTCCCTCCTTAATTAAAAAGCATGATAGAAACCGGTGCTCGGCCTGATTGTCTGCCTCCTTAATTTGAATTGATCCATTTTTTAAGTCAAATTTATAATGGACAGACTTTTTTAAACAATTCTCAGTGTATTGGAAAATAAGCGAAGTATTTTTACTAAGTGGAATTCTTTGATAAGGTTTTGATTCTTGGGGTTTTGTCAATTGAAGAGCATCAAAGAAACTAGGCTGATGATGAATACTCAAATAATTCCCTTTCGAATGGGCTCCTTTAAAATACAATGAGCCTGCTATTTCACTTTCTTCTTGATTAATCATGTCACTTCCTCCTTTTCATCGCAAAAGAATATTGGTATTACATTTCCAATTTTAAAATTCGACATATTCCACTAAATCCCTCCTAGTTCTTTATTCCTAATATGTTATAAAGACAGCTATTTATCCGGTTGTGATTATCATTCACGTTAACTGATGTGATTACTAGTAACATCAAGCCCTTTCCGCTGTTTTTCTCGTTAAGTTAAAAAGAAAACATGCAATGGCGGTGGGCACGATGACATTATCTGAAATACTGAAAAAGCTAAGAAATGACCGAAATTGGAGTCAAGATTTTGTTGCTAATTTAATGAATCTATCGCGTTCGACGATCAGTAAATATGAAACGGGCGAGATCATCCCGCCCTATCAGACCCTTCTCCAATTGGCTAATATTTATAAGGTTGATAAAACCCTTTTAATCGAAGAATTAAATGGGGAATCTTCAGGTGATGTACGTGCCTATATCTTGAAGGAGAATCCAGATGATCATGATTTTGAATTGATTATGCAGCTTCTTCGAGAATCACCGGAACTAAAGATGGCGTTATTGGACATGTACAATTTTGACGTAAAAAGGAAAGCGGTAGCTACTAAAGCGATCCAGATGCAAATTCAGCTAATAAAGCGAGAATGGTAATGTGGCAATTTTTACAGTTTATAAAAAGCTCATTTCTAAGAGAATGTTGCTTTATGTTATTTATATTGAGTTTCCGGTCCTTATGAACCCCACATGGAGATCCGGTTTTCTTTTTCGATGAGTTTTCGGTCCTCATGAACTGCTCACGGCGACTGGTTTTTCCTTTTCGAGGGGTTTTCGCTCCTCATGAACCTCTCATGGCGACTGGTTTTTCCTTTTCGAGGGGTTTTCGCTCCTCATGAACCTCTCATGGCGACCAGGTTTTCTTTTTCGAGGAGTTTTTGGTCCTCATGAACTCCTCATGGCGACTGGTTTTTCCTTTTCGATGAGTTTCCGATCCTCATGAACCCCACATGGAGACCCGGTTTTCTTTTTCGAGGAGTTTTCGGTCCTCATGAACCTCTCATGGCGACCAGGTTTTCTTTTTCGATGAGTTTTTGGTCCTCATGAACTCCTCATGGCGACCGGGTTTTCCTTTTCGAGGGGTTTTCGGTCCTCATGAACCCCTCATGGCGACCGGGTTTTTCTTTTCGAGGGGTTTTCGGTCCTCATGGACTCCTCATGGCGACCGGGTTTTCCTTTTCGAGGGGTTTCCGGTCCTAATGAACCCTTCATGGCGACCGGTTTTTCTTTTTCGATGAGTTTCAGGTCCTCATGAACTCCTCTTATGGTGACTAAACGCTCTTTATTGAATTGATTTATACAAAAGCAACAAAAGTTGATGAAAACAGCCTTATAAAAAAAACCGGCGCTTTT
>NZ_JAHNZZ010000004.1:137456-144399 GCF_019039215.1 Bacillus sp. FJAT-29790 | reverse complement strand
AAGGAATAATGCCGCGGACATTTTCGGGAAGTTCAGTTTGGGAATAGGGCAGGACCTTCTTTCGGCTGGATCGGATGATAATCCGGCATGATCGATTCACGAAAGATGGCTTCTAGCTGGTCTACCCGTTTATTTAAATCAATCACTCTTTCATTCGATTTTCCAAGCATTCTAATTAATGTTTCAATCAAATATTCCATTTCATTCTCCCTCTGAAAGGATTTACTCAACCGTGGACGCCTCCCTCGTAACCGTTACGAACATCTCTTCCGGTTTCCTTTGATCGAGGAATCTCACCGATTCAGCTAAAACTTCTGTTACATAGACTCTGGTTCCTTCTTGATTATCATAATGTCTCGTTTGGATTCTGCCGGTTATTCCAATTAACGACCCTTTTCGACAATATCGAGATGTGTTCTCGGCTGCTCTTTTCCAAAGGGTACACTGCACAAAATCTGCATCAATTTCTCCACGCTGGTTGCGATAATGACGGTTAACAGCCAAAGTTACGTTTGTCACCGGCGTTCCTTCGGGTGTCCTCCTAAGCTCCGGACTTTTTGTCAGCCTGCCTACTAGCGTTACCTGGTTAATCATGCTTTCATTCTCCTCTCTATTTGATGTTTCTATCATAACCGCCAAGGGCCCATCAGTAAAAAAGGGAAAAACGCATTTTCCGGGGGCTAAATTCCTATAAAACCCAATTTCCCTAATAAAAAAGACCGATTATTGATTAAAAACACCTCAAAAATTCGATTTTCGGTTGTTCGACAAATTTTTTTCGACATGGGTTCCAGTTCTAATTACTTCCAGGCCTGTGTTATAATTTTTGTAAATGAAAATGGACAGTCCACAGAGGAAGCTTTGCATTTCTTAGAATTGCAGAAGCGCCTTCATCCCCGACAAGCACAAACCGACCGTCACATAAAGGTGATCCATTTTTACCTTCTACAGGGATTGGCGAAAAAAGGTTTTCTATTTTTTCCTCCAAGTGGGTAGGGGCTGGTCGTCCTATGGCAACTTCAAAGCTAACGCAAGAAAAGATACTTTATTTAATAAAATCAAAGAACGGGAGGAACAGGATGAAGACTTTTAAATTGATCTCGCTGCAGGTTGTGGAAGATGAAAAATTAGTGGACATCGAGTTGGTTGATGGCTTGATCATCAATCAAGAAGATGATCGAAGCTTCTGGCTTTTAGAGGCCTATATTAGGAAATCTTATGACGATTATTTCCAAGATCTAGCTAAGAAGGACAAGGATTTGCTTGTTCAAGTGGTCATTACGAAGAAAGAAAATAATCCTGCCACTTTTCAAACGAAGATCGCATCAATTAAACATACTGACAACCATATGAGCATTCTTTTTGAGGGGAAATTAAAAAGGACAAATAATGATTATGCGGAAATCGTTTTAAAGAACCTCATTGAGCAAGGCTTAGAAGGCGAAGAACTTGTGAATGAATTTAAGAAAAAAATCAAAAGGTAATCGTTTCCCCTAATAGGAGCTTCAACTGACGTCTTACCAACTATCTGCGCACAACAAAAACTCCCGTTTACCTATCGGGAGTTTTTGTGAATAATCTATATTAATTAGTGCAAAATCAAATTAGCCAAAGGCTCTTTTCCTTCTGTAAGCATTATATTTAATTGTTGAATGATGTATTCAACATCTTGCTTTCGATAGTCTCGTATTGGGAGCTCCTGTTGATACACATGAAAGTACAGGATAGATGCGTATTTAAGCTCTTTTTCGGTCGCCGGCATTAGCTGTTCTGCTTTTTTTTTAGCTTTTCTTTCATCTTTTCAATGACGTATTTTGCTTCCATTTTACAGGAATAATCATGTTCTTCGCCAAGGCCCTCTTGAAGGCGGTTGATTTCTTCCATTTGGGCAGCGGTTGGTTTTTCAGACAATATTTTATTTATTGATTCATTTATTTTTGCTGCTAACTCTTCGTGCAACGCTGGATTTGCTTTCATATCATCACTTACTTGATTATACCAAGAAGCATGTTTGTTAATATACTCACGCCATTCTGCAACGAATTTTTGTATATTAAATCGGTTTTCATCCCAATTAATTCCGCTCATATACAGTTCAAATGAAGTGGTGATGGACCGAGAAATACTGATTTTTATTCCTTGTGAAAGATCTTTAAACACCATTCTTGTAAAAATACCCCCCAATTGTTAACAAATCTATCTTCGATCACCTGATAACCTACAGACTATTATAACATAAATACATTACCACAAATACGACAGAAAATAAAATAATTGATTGAATTCATAGAAAAGGAGATCACAATTTTGAATTAAGTGAAAAATTTGAGGCTTATTTTTTTAGGCGCTTTTCGCATATATTGTTGATTTTAGCTTTAAAAGTTTGCCCGTTGATTTCCGCTGCGGGCACTTGCTTTCCGCGGGGAGGGACGGGAGCCTCCTCGGCGTTACCGCCTGTGGGGTCTCCCGTTTCCTCTGTTTCCCGCAGGAGTCAAGTGCCCTTCGCTCCAATCAACTCAGATTTTCATATAAAATCACACTAAAAAAGCAACAAATTTTACGAAAACAGCCTTTTTTAAAAAAACTATATTCCACAAAATAAAAGGGATAGGCGTTTTTGCCTTATCCCTTATTCCACTACACATTTCTTTATCTTTTCTTATGCAGATTGTCTGTGGTTGTGCCTGGGGTTGTGTCTGTGGTAGTGCCAGTGTTGTTTAATTCATTATTTCTATTCATATCATTGGTCGTGGTGTTGTTATGATCTGTAGCCGGCGGCACATTCGTCTCTGGAGGCGGCTCCTGTTTAGTTGTTGCACAACCTGATAATAGCATGGCTGAGAGAATAGAACCTCCAATTGCTGTTAAAAGCTTTTTATTCATAAGAAAAAGCTCCTTTCAAAGTTAAAATTTATTGACCTTGTTACTGGTCTCCTTTTATGTTTCCCAAAATCGAATACAACTTGCATAAAAAAAAATAAAGCCGACAACTAATATGCCGGCTTTACCTTATTTTTTTCGACAAAATTCGAGTGGCGTCTGTCACTTTAATGCAAACATTATTTCAGTTTCGCAGACGAGCTCGCCATCGACAGTTGCGATGCCTTTTCCTTTGCCTATCGGGCCTTTGACGCGGGTCATTTCTACTTCTAGACGCAGTTGATCACCAGGCTTGACCTGTCTTTTAAATCGGCATTTGTCGATGCCAGTAAAAAAGGCAAGACGGCCGCGATTCTCTTCTTTTTTTAGCATGGCAACTGCACCAACTTGGGCTAATGCTTCTACAATGAGCACGCCTGGCATGACTGGATAATCGGGAAAGTGCCCGTTAAAAAACTCTTCATTCGCTGTTACATTTTTAATTCCAATTGCTTTTTGACCTTCTTCTACTTCAAGAATTTTATCAATTAGCAAGAATGGATAACGATGGGGAATAATTTCTTTAATTTGAGTTATGTCTAACATATTAGTACCTCCTCCTAATAATAGGTTCTATCTCCATTCATTTTACTAAAAAAATCGAAATTCGCAAACTTTGTTTTGAATATGAGGCTAAAAGGGTGGGCGACTTTTGAAATTAACTTTGTCTCTGTAATTTATTAGGAATTTAGAGTCTCCACTGCTGTTGTTTATTTGGTATTTCCTCCTCTTTCTCGATTTTTATTAAGCACGTTCCAATTTTATCAGCAAGGTTCTCGCTATTATGAGCGACTTTCAGATTTTATCGGTGATTTTCTCGATTTCAATTACCTAGGATGATCTTTTTTCCTTCTTGCGGGAAATGTAACTGCCTTTCATTTACCCAAGACTTCCCTTTTTGCCTTTCTACGGGCAATGTAACTGCCTTTCATTACCTAAGACTTCCCTTTTGCCTTTCCACGGGCAATGTAACTGCCTTGCATTTACCTAGGACTTCCCTTTTTCCTTTCTACGGGCAATGTAACTGCCTTTCATTTACCCAAGACTTCCCTTTTGCCTTTCTACGGGAAATGTAACTGCCTTGCATTTACCGAAGACTTCCCTTTTGTCTTTCTACGGGCAATGTAACTGCCTTGCATTTACCGAAGACTTCCCTTTTTCCTTTCTACGGGAAATGAAATCTTTATCGGCGACTTTCCTCGATTTTATCAGCCAACTCAACTTTTCCCCGCAAAAAAAGAAGGGCAAGCTTTGCCCTTCTTTAACTGCTTATTCTTTTTCAACAAGGTCGATGATATGCGTCCATGTTGATTTGGAAAATACATCTCTTGCATTGCCTCCGCCGATAACCCCGTATCCAACTGCAGCGCCGGCGATGACGCTAAGGAAAATTAAAACAGCAACAATGATAATCCGCAGCCAGATTGGAAGGATGCGCACACGAATCCGCTTGTTCTGCACTTTTTCCACTTTGCCGTTGTGTTCCTTTTTAAATTGTGCACGCGTTTTCGCTGCATCCTGATTATTGTTGTTTTTTGACATTTTCATTTTCCCCTTTTAGATATCAACGTAAAACTATTCCTAACGAATTCCGTTGACTAATCCCATCATTTGATCGGCCAGTGAAACGGCTCGAGACTGGAATTGATAAGCGCGCTGAAGATTAATCAATTCTGTCATTTCCTTTGACATATCAACGTTCGATTGCTCTAGAAAGCCTTGCTGAACTGAAATTTGATTGCGCAATGGTCCATTCAATTCTGTAAGAATCTCATTCTCCATCGTATTCAATTCCGCAAAATTCTCCGGCATGCCGAGGAGATTTCCACCCTTTTGCTCAAGAAATTGAGGTTTCTTCACAAGGACAACCCCAAGATTGAATTCCCTCGTTTCACCGCTTACGATGGAGACAGCCAAGCGGCCATTTTCCGAAACATGATATTCTTTGGCTTGTCCATTAATGATAATCGGATTATTATTTTCATCCAAAACAGGATAGCCTTCGCTTGTCACTAGCATCGTCTCGTTTTGCGATAACGGAGTTAAGTAAAAGGAACCATCCCTTGTGTAGCGCACAGCTGAACCATTATCCCCTTGTTCTAATACGCGGAAATATTGGCCTTCCGTTTTTAACGCCATATCAAGCGGGCGATCTGTCCTTTTTAAAGCTCCTTGTGTCATTACGATTTGGGACTGAGCAAGCTTTGCGCCCACTCCTTGACGGATGCCATTTGGCGTTAAGCGGTTTCCTTCATGATTTACGTTTCGCTGGTTATTAAATTGTTGAAAAAGCAAATCGGTGAAATTGGCTTCTCTGCGTTTATAGCCTACTGTATCGATGTTTGCCATATTATGACTAACAATATCCATTTGCTTTTGCAACTGGGTTATTGTATTCGTTGCCGTAATCATCGTTCGATTCATCATTCTCATCCTTACCCGAGATCATTTGGTTGTATATGCCGAAAATATGTTTCTATGCCATATGCCGATCGGGGGAATGTAAAGTTCCCATTTTACTGATTTTAAGCGAAACGCCCGCTTCCTCAGGGATCTCTCTTCCCCAGATTACCCGATCCGCCCTACTTCATTCGCTACTTTTTCCATGCTGCGGTCATATGCTTGAAGGACCTTTTGATTTGCTTCGAACGCACGGAAGGCGGTCATCATGTCTGTCATTGTTCTACCCACATCCACATTAGATCGCTCTAGAAACCCTTGCTGAAGCTTAAATTGGACGCCACCGGCATTATAAGCATTAGCCAAAGCATTGCCATCTTCCGTCCGATATAGCCCATCTCCTTGTTTAATTAAGCGGTGGGGATTATTCGTAAAACCGATACCCAATCTTGCTGTCTCGCCGCCTTCTCCAGTCAAAACACCGTTTTCATTTACTGTAAACCGGTCACTAGATAACCGGATTGGATTTCCTGCGTCATTCAATACAAACAACCCGCTTGCTGTTGTTAAAAATCCTTGTCCATCAACCGTAAAATTCCCATTTCTTGTATACCGAGTTTCTCCAGAAGGATCAGCCACCGTAAAAAAAACGGAACCGCTTTGGCCATTTTCCTGATTTGCAGGCATGAGAACATCCAATAAAGCCACATCGGTCTGGAGTCCCGTTTCCTTCATATCTCCTTGCATAAAGGCAGGGATCGCTTCTTGCATATAAACACCTGTGCTGAGGAGTCCTACTCTTTTAGTAACAGGGAGATTTAATCCTTTTTCAGTAGGAATCGATTGCTGATCAAATCGCTGCAAAAGCATTTCTGGAAAAGCACGCAATGCTGACTGATCTGCTTTATAGCCTGGTGTATTGGCATTTGCCATATTATTTGTTAACATCTCCGTCCTTCTTTGCTGGGCAAGCATCCCGGACGCGACTGTATAAAAACCTCTAAACATGTCATTCACCTCATAATTTAAGTGAAACTTCCATCAGTGGATGTTTTGTTTATCCTCCACATTAGTTACAGTTATTAGACTTCATGGTTATGTATGGTATCTGTACTGTTTCTATTTCCTTCTATTATAAGAAATATCGGCAGAATAAACATTACTATTTAGAAGAAAAGAATCGAATTTTGAAAAATAACGATTTTCGATAACAAATTCGTTTGAATTTCCTACACTAACCTGTTAAATTCCTCTATTTGCGAAATGAAATGATCCTGTTTATTTGCAAGCTATTTTCGCATATACTGTTGTTTTTAGCCTTGAAAGTTTGCCCGTTGATTTCCGCTGCGGGCACTTGCTTTCCGCGGGGAGGGACTGGAGTCTCCTCGGCGTTACCGCCTGCGGGGTCTCCCACTTCCCTCTATTCCCGCAGGAGTCAAGTGCCCTCCGCTCCAACCAACTCATATTTATTAGATAAATATCACATTATAGAAACAACAAACTTTACGAAAACAGCCACTCGCAAATAGCAGTATATAAAAAAGCCTGCCACCCGATCTGCATCTGGTTGGCAGACTTTCTATTTTTTTTGGCATTGTTAAACAATGTTGTTGATAGACACGCG
>NZ_JAHNZZ010000004.1:120963-137349 GCF_019039215.1 Bacillus sp. FJAT-29790 | reverse complement strand
TCTCTCCGACGCACAGGATGTGCTAGTGTCGACAATGCCACAGGACGTAGCGTTTTTGTCGACCAGGCAAAATCGCCCCGCTGATCCCCATTTATCAACATTATCCACTAACAAAGCCATTTTTTTATCGAAACTTATCCAAGTCTCCGTTTTGGGAGCTTGTCAATATTATCTAGCATCATGCCTGTTCCGATCGCGACACAATCCATTGGATTTTCTGCAATAAGTACAGGGACTTTTAATTCTTCCGCAAGAAGCGTATCAATGCCATGAAGCAGTGCGCCGCCGCCAGTCAGGATTACACCGCGGTCAATGATATCAGCCGATAATTCAGGCGGTGTGCGTTCTAAGACGCTTTTCGCTGCCTGAACGATGATGGAAACCGGCTCTCTTAGCGCTTGCTCGATTTCCTCTGAACGTACCGTGATCGTTCTCGGAAGGCCTGAAACCATGTCCCGGCCGCGAATTTCCATTTCTTCGCTTCTTGAACCTGGAAAAACAGTTCCTATCGTCGTTTTAATATTTTCAGATGTTCTTTCTCCGATCAAAAGCTTATATTCCCGCTTAATATACTGAAGAATTTCATTATCGAAAGTGTCTCCCGCCATTTTAATGGATGAAGATGTAACAATGTCGCCCATTGATAAAACAGCTACATCGGTTGTACCGCCGCCAATATCAACGACCATATTTCCGCTCGGCTGGAAGATATCCATTCCCGCACCGATTGCTGCCACTTTCGGCTCTTCTTCTAAATAAATCTTCTTGCCGCCGCTTTTTTCGGCTGCTTCTCTAATGGCTTTCTGTTCGACGCTTGTTACGTTCGTCGGACAGCAGATCAAAATACGCGGTTTTGATAAAAAGCCTTTGACATTCAATTTGTTAATAAAATGCTTTAGCATCGCTTCCGTTACATCAAAATCAGCGATTACACCGTCTTTCAACGGACGGATAGCAACAATATTTCCAGGCGTACGCCCCACCATACGACGTGCTTCCTCACCAACAGCTAGAACCTTATTGTTATTTCTATCAATCGCAACAACAGACGGTTCATTCAATACAATTCCGCGGCCTTTTACGTGAATAAGTACGTTAGCCGTTCCTAAATCAATCCCGATATCCCTTGCAAACATTCTCTCATCTTTCCTCCTTGCACATTTGGCCAGCACTGTCCGCAGGAGTCAAGTGCCCTCCGCTCCAATCAACTCAGATTATTAAATAAAAATCACATTATAAAAGCAACAAACTTTAAAGAAAACAGCCTTATTTTTTCAGTTTAAGCAGTTCATGTTTTGACTAAATCCTTTCGTACAAGGCTGAATTGATCTTAGCCATCACTTCATTGCTCACAATGTTTTTATTGCGAATCACGTTCTTTCCTAATTTTATATTGTACCATACTCGAGGAGATTTAAATAACTTTTTTGTCAGAATTTGTGGGTTATTTGTCGAAAAGAGAAGGTTAAAGAAAATTACACTTTTTTATCGCATATAAAAAAGCAACCGGAAATCCCCGCTTGCTTTTTCACCTCGTTATTCATTTTTATTTGATGGGCTCTTCTTCCAATTCTTCTTTTTTATATTTCATTTTGGTCGCCTCTCCCCCACGTAAATGGCGGATTGATTTATGATAATCTAGGATTTCTTTCACTTCATTAGCTAGTTCAGGATTAATTTCAGGAAGTCTTTCCGTTAAATCTTTATGGACTGTACTTTTGGATACGCCAAACTCCTTCGCAATAACGCGAACTGTTTTTCTCGTCTCCACGATATACTTTCCAATCTTGATAGTTCTCTCTTTGATGTAATCGTGCACACCACTCGCCCTCCCTAAATTGGATGAGAGAAGTGTGAAATGAGACTCGCTTCATACTTTGACTTCTACTCCATTCCGCACGATTTCATTATCTGAATTCGCTTCATGCGGCAGAAATTAATACTTTCTGTTTACGGTGAATAAACATGTCCTAAGGCACATTCACTACTTTTGTTAAAACGAGCCATCATTTTGCATGAAGATTGATTGAATGAAATAACCAAAACAATTAGGTTGTGTAAGCGCGGCTAGTTTTTGCAGAATTTAAGCCAACTCGTAAGGATGGCTTACTCGTTAAAGCATAGCTTCGCTCCTTTTCCTCACACAAAACGACTCCTCACCTCAAACACTCTCTTTGTAAGGTTTGTAACAGTCTATTAGCTTGGTTGCAGATATATGCACGAAAAACACAATAGGGACAAGGTATCGGTCCATTTATTTGAAAATTAAATATTTTATTGCCGTTTTTAGTGATTTTTTGATTCTTCTGCAGTCGAACAAAAGCAGATCAGAAATCAACATTCCAAATTTTTAAAAGCGATTTCCCACGTTAGACACCGAAACCCGAAATTTCAGACTCCCCGATATTTTTTGATTGATTAAGTGATCGAATCGAACTTTGTGACAGTCTACCTAGTTTTCTCGAACTTTATCAGACAAAATTAGGCCTAATTCCTGAAATTTCGACAACCTTTTTATCCGAAAAAATCGAGCAGAATCAATGAGAGTTAGTCTTTTTCATCATTTTTTTGGTAAAAATACGGATCTTTTCACGCGCATACTAGTTCTTCAACCTCAGTCCCCTAATCTAATCCGGGTGTTAGGACGGAGAAGTTCATCCGCTTTTTTCATGAAAATATCCCTATTGTCGTCACCCGAATATTCACATAAAATAATTCTGATCATTATACATATATATGGTTTTATATACAATATTACCCAATGCTTTTATTAACTTAAAGGATGGAGAAAGTCGATGGAAAAGCTCATCATTCGAACACGCAAAGAAAGAATACTTTCGGAAAAGGGAAAACAGAAAAAAATCCGGAGATCGAAATTAGCAGGTGTTACATTCGCTGCTGCTGTTGCTGCCTCCTCCTATCATTTTGCATCAAAGGAAGCAAAAGCAATCAGTGCCACTTATACTGTGCAAAAAGGGGACTCTCTTTACCGGATTTCAAAGGAATATGAAACAACTGTCAATGAACTTAAGACAATAAATAAACTCACTACAGATAAAATTTATATCGGGCAGGAGTTGGCGATTCCAACTGAATTCAATACCCATGAAGACTCTTTACAGCATACTCCTTCCTCCCCTCCTTCTACTTCAAAGGAAGCAAAAGCAATCAGTGTGACTTACACTGTGCAAAAAGGGGATTCACTTTACCGGATTTCAAAGGAATATGAGACAACTGTCAATGAACTAAAGACAATGAACAACCTCACTTCAGATAAAATTTATATTGGGCAGGAGCTAGTGATTTCAACTGAATTTAACACCCGTAATGACTCCTTACAGCATGCAGCTATCTATACCGTCGTTCCTGGTGATACACTTGGAGGAATTGCCAAACGCTTTAGTCTGCCTGTTCAGGAGCTCAAAAAGCAGAACAACCTAAAAAGCGATATGGTCTTAATCAACCAAAAGCTTGTGATTATGGAGGATATTATTTACAAAAAGGCTACGGTTGTTGGAGCAGCTGATCAGTTCTCGGTTGAGTTTGAATCTAACAAACAGGCCTACACATTGAAAGTCCCGTATGGCACTGCACCGTCCTATCAAAAACTTGCGGGGAAAGATGTGATGATTTCCTTTAAAAATGGGGCGCTGATCCATATTCAGTAAGCCAATTTCGCCAATTTATTACAGATTACTGCAATCAGTGATAAATACTTCGATATTTCGGTTCGTTTTTTATTTTATCAGCCAAATTTTGCAGTTTATCGGCCAATTCCACCTATTTATCGGCCAGTTTTTACAGTTTATCAGCCAAATTCGGATATTTATCGGCCAATTTGACATAAGTCTATTATTTTTATTCCCGAAACAAAAAACCCGCCGAGGCGGGTTTTTCTATGCGTCTGAAGATTCAATTGACTCTTCTTTTATTTTATCACCAGTTGGATCTTTTTCATTTGAGTTTTTGTCTTCATCCGTTGTTTTTTCTTCTTCTTTTACTTTGTTATCAGCTGCATTTGGATCGAATTCCTGCAAGGAGCTTAATGGCTTCTGTATATAATCAAGGGGATTAACAGCTACATTGTCTTTACGAATTTCAAAGTGTACGTGTACACCTGCTTCTTCGTCAATCATGCTTTCTCCCGCTTTTGCGATTACTTGTCCTTGCTTTACTTCAGAGCCAACCTCAACACTTATCTCTGTAACAGATTGATATTGTGTTACAATTCCTTTGTCATGTTCAATTTCAATGACATTTCCCAAAAGCGCATCATTAGCTACTTTTGTTACTGTACCGCTTAGTGCTGCAACGATATCAAACGTTTCGCCATCCTTCATTGCATAATCAATTCCAGTGTTCGGATGGTATTGATTATTATATACAACGAGAGCTGCTTCCTGTTCTTCGGGTTTGCCATTCATGTCGTAAAATTGTCTTTGAATGACAACTGAATCCGCATCTTTCACAGGCATCTTAAAGTTTTCCATGGCGCGGTTCACTTCAATAGATGGTTCATTGAACTTTTTACCCGGAACATCTGTCGCATTGTAATCATAATTCCCCGGATCCGTTGCGCTATTACTATTTTGATACCAAAGGACCGCAGTTAAAATGATGGCTGCACTTGCAATGTAAATAGCTGGGAATGCCCAACGCTTTTTGAAAAAGCGCTTAAAGCTGGAATCTTGAGAAGATCGTTTCTTTTCTTCCTCTCTCATTTATCATCACCTCAGCAATCATTCTGAACAGATTGGAGGAATTATATACATTCCTATAAAAATATTTTTTTGGTTTATTTTTCGACAATGAGTTAAGAAATATTCATGTAATGAAAAATTTTTTTAAAGGAGGGTTTTTGATGGGAAAATGGATGATTAGAGCGCTCCCGTTCTTCTATATGGGATTGGTCTGGATTTTGTCCAACCTCCCGCATAATGCGGTGATTGAGCTGCCAGATTCTTCGATCGACCGGTTCTTCAAGGAGTCCATGCATTTAATCGAATTTGCCATTTTATATCTTTTGTTTGTTTTAGCAGCTTTAACAACGGGATCCTTTTCGAAGAAAATGAACCTCGTATTTGCCATCACCGCTAGTTTCTACGGGATAATAGACGAAATCCATCAATCATTCGTGCCTTACCGATCAGCCACGCTTATTGATGTTGTTAAGGACATTATCGGTGTTCTTATTTGCTGGTATTTCATTGACCGCGCAAGCTTTCATCAACGATTTCCAAAGCTTTCCGCTCTTTTGCGTTATTTAAAAAGGCTTAAAAAAGGAGAGATACCGCCACTACTTTGACGGTACCTCTCCTTTTTCAAATGTCCACTGTATATGCACAAAACCAACTGATTTGTCCACGAATGGTGCTTGACACCCGTTATTTCTTCGCCATTACTTTTGTCAGAATTTGATCTGATGCAGCGATTTCTACACCTTTGTAGTAGTGTGCGATGATTTCTTTATAGTTTTTCCCTTCGGCTGCCATGCCATTTGCGCCGTATTGGCTCATTCCGACGCCATGGCCGTAACCTTTTGTATTGATGACAATATTATCGCCCTTACGCTCCCATGTGAAGTCTGTGGACTTTAACCCGAGCTTTTCCCTTATATCCTTTCCTTCCACCACCGTGCCGTTAATTTCGACCTTTCCAACCCGTTTACCGGCTGTTCTTTCCGTTACATTTCCAATGGTACTATTATTAGGAAGCTTGACCCCTAGCTTTTTCTCAAACTCCGACACGGTAAAGACCTTTTGGCCTCCGAATTTCGGTGACTTTGTATCCCACGGGCTTTCTACGCTTTTAAGATAAGGATAAGCACTCGCCCAGATTGCTTCCGAGTTTTCTGTAAATCCATTGCTTGTCGAAAAAAATGTCGCTGTAATAGGGGAGCCATCATATGTGATGATTTGTCCGCTCGTTTCATTTACTGCCTCTGTAATTTTTTTGATTGCCAAGTTATAATCTGAGCCAAAAATTTGCTTTAATTCTTCATCATTTTTATAAACCTGGTGAAGTTCCGTATCGGAGACAAGCGCTCCTTCTGGCAACTTCTCTTTATTTTCATTCAACATTTGCGAGACAATATACGTCCTCGCAGTTAAAGCCTGTGCCTTTAATGCTTCTTTTTCAAAGTCACTGGGCATTTCTGAAGCGACTACACCTACTAAATATTTTTCAAGCGGAAGCTTCTCAAGCTGTTTTTTCGCCATCCGATAAACAGATACCTCTACAGCAGGACCTGAATTTGTTTCCGCTGTTTCCATCGCGCGATCCTCCTTCTTTAATTGCTCCCCGAGCTTCCCGCTTGCCTTTCCCTCTGTAAAAGGAAGAACGAGCAAAGATGGAATCATTAGTGTAATGATAAACAGCAGTGCGGCTAGTACGATGAATGGTTTGAATTTTGTCATGATTTAAGCCTCCATAGCAAAAAATAATCTTGATCTCAAAAGAGTCCCGTCTCATTTCATTCTTATGGGTTTGGACAGGCTATTATGACAAAATTTTACCCATTTCTGATTAGGTAATTGGAGAAATTCGTGCCTGATTTAGGTTTCTCTTGGATTGTGTGAAATTTTGCTTGATTCAGGGAAGTTTCGCTTGAATATATGGCAGGAGGGCTCTCTTATTCCAAAAATAATAAAAAAACGCACAACCCACCGATCAGATGTCTGACAGATGGATCCTGCGTTTTTTAATCATTTATGCGTTCATATCCGAAACATAGCTTTGCTGTTCCACAGCTGTTTCTTCCATTTCTGTAATCCGTTCAATATCAGCACCTAGCGCGGAAAGCTTCTCATGGAAGTTCACATAACCACGGTCTAAATGCTTTAATTCAGTCACACGAGTAACGCCGTCTGCAACTAATCCTGTTAAAATCAATGCTGCTGCTGCGCGAAGGTCGGTTGCAGCTACTTCAGCACCTTGTAGATTTGATGGTCCGTTCATAATGACTGAACGGCCTTCAATTTTAACTTCAGCATTCATCCGGCGGAATTCCTCTACGTGCATGAAGCGATTTTCAAATACCGTTTCTGTAATCACGCTCGTGCCGTTCGCATGAAGTAGTAAAGCCATCATTTGCGATTGCATGTCAGTCGGGAAACCCGGATGAGGCATCGTCTTAATATCGACTGCCTTCAACTTCTCAGGGCCCAATACTCGAATCCCATCAGCTTCTTCAATAAAAATAACACCCATTTCTTCCATTTTTGCAATTAAAGAAGTGGAATGTTCTGGCACCGCTCCTTGTACAAGCACGTCCCCGCCTGTAATAGCAGCAGCAACCATAAAGGTTCCTGCCTCAATACGGTCAGGAATAATATGATGGTCTGCACCAAATAAAACATCAACGCCTTCAATGCGGATCGTTCCCGTACCAGCGCCTCTTACTTTTGCACCCATTTTATTTAAGAAGTTTGCCAAATCAACAATTTCCGGCTCTTTAGCCACATTTTCAAGGACGGTTGTTCCTTTAGCAAGTGTAGCGGCCATCATAATATTTTCCGTTGCTCCTACACTTGGAAAATCAAGATAGATTTTTGCTCCATGTAAGCGGCCATCTGCTGCTTCCGCTTCGATAAAACCATTCCCTACCTTAACTGTTGCACCCATCGCTTCAAAGCCCTTTAAATGCTGATCAATCGGGCGAGAACCAATGGCACAGCCGCCAGGTAAAGCGACACGGGCGCGGCCATTACGAGCTAGTAGCGAGCCCATAACTAATACGGAAGCACGCATTTTTCGCACATATTCAAATGGTGCCTCAACACTTAACTCTCGAGAAGCATTTACTATTACTTCGTTATTTTTAAATTCCACTTCGGCGTTTAGATAGCGTAATACTTCATTGATCGTATATACATCGGAAAGAGTTGGTACATCACGAATTACGCTTTTGCCATCACTTGCTAATAATGATGCGGCAATAACCGGCAAAACAGCATTTTTTGCTCCTTCTACTTTAACAGTACCGCTTAGCCTTCTTCCGCCGCGGACGATAATTTTTTCCAAAGTGTATTCCCCTCCGCGTCCAATTTCTCTATATTAATATTCAACTGTTATGATCGGTGTGCCGACTACCAAGGTAGTCTTCGTACCTAATCCTTGATTTCTAATTCCAATCTGTAAATTCATATCCTTGCCACCCGTTTTTACCGAACTAGTAAACATTGCCGAGTGTGCGGAAGTTGATATAAAATTATCTTCTTCCAAAGATTCAATTTTTTTTGCTTGAAAAGCCGTTAGTAATTGTTTCATTTCTATAGGCACAGTCTTATCCATCTTATCATTGAATTCGCCTTTGATACAAGAGAAAATTGTGGCATTCCCCCGAAAAATGTCAGAAATCCTGTTTTCTAAATGAGAGGAAATGTCTTGCTCGGATTGTGGGTCCCAGGCTTGCCCATTCACCTCATAAATCAGATACGTCTGAATTTTGCCATTTGTGGGGGTCGAAAGGATTTTTATTGTCTCTTTTTCTGTATGATCCTTTGAAACAGCCATTGCTTCCAAATGCTTTTCTGAAGCTTTTATCGACCATTCCCAATCTGCATACCGAGATTTTAGTTCTTCTGTAAATTTCTCAACTTCCACCTCGTTTTGAAGCCCTTCCATTTTTTCTCTTGCATGTAAAGACCATTCACTGATTAAAATATGCTCGTCCTGTAAGATGGAGGCTAAAGTGAACAGATCAAGCTCCCCTTTTGCTACAGTCGACTTATTTCCAATGTTTATCATAATAAAAACGATAATACCAACAATTGTTAAAATCAATTTTATTTTCTTCATATACTGACTCCTCCCCTTAATACCATTGTTACCAGAGAGAGAAGGAGCATACTTGGGAAAAGTCGTCACTTTTTGACAATTGCTTTTGCACTTTATAAAGCCCCTATAAATCCATCATATTCCAACAAACAGGAATTGCGATAAATTCCTGTAAGATTGTATCTATTCTGCTTTTTTCGTAGCTTGTTCAACAACCCACATGTGGGAAAAGCACCCACTAATGGATGTCTCATTTTATACAACACCTTGAATTGTACTGAATATCCTTAAAAATGAAAACATGTAGGAAGACCTAGATTTTTCTCTATATGATAGTTTGCAGGATTAGAGGCAGCTGTTGGGACCATTGGAGATAATCAAGGAAGAAATTACTTACGGCCGATCCGATGGCGATCGATAATAATATGTATAGGATTCTTGCCTGAAATACACGATTGGGCCGCAAAATCTGGTCGAAACGCAATGCTTGGAGACCCCACCATGCTAGTGCAATAAAAGTTAAATGCGAAATGATACTGAGTAAAGCTAGTTGTCCAAATCCCGAAATCATGATGAGTAACTCCTTTCTTTAAATCTAAAAAATTTCTCGATTTTTTTCAAATGCTGCATTAGCAAACTTTGTTGCCATCCGACCTAAAATATTAAAAGCTTTGAGGACTATTTTCAATAATATACGATTTATCTTCAAAATTGGGCATTAATCTGCGATATCAGGTGATTTATCTACGGAATTTTTTAAGTAGAGGTCCATTAGAAATGCTTTATAAGCTCTTGAGCATAGTTTTTTTCCTTATAGAGGTCCAATTGAACTGCTCTATAAGACAGTGAACATAGTTTTTCTACTTTAGAGGTCCAATTGAACTCCTCTATAAGCCCGTGAACATAGTTTTTCTACTACTCAATAAGCCCTTGAATTTAGTTTTTTTCCAGTATAGGTCCTATAAAATCACATAAGGAGCACTAGAAACGGAACATACAGTTGTTAATAACTGAAATATTTATATGATTAATATTCTGAAAAAGCAATCCCTTAGAAAAGAGACTTTCAAAAAAAGAGAAGGGGATAGATATCCCCTCCAACTAAATAGCCCCTTGTCCTTCATTTATTGAAAGAAATCACTAAACTGATTGAAATTTCCCTGTAAAAAATCGAATGCAATGTTTGGTGCAACTCCAAAAAGGATCGTTGCGAACACACATACACCGATAGTCACACTGAGTCCAACAGGCATTTTTATTTTTACTGAATCAGCTGTAGGTCTAAAGAACATTTGGACCATAACGCCGAAGTAGTAGAAATACGAGACAACTGTTGTGGCGATCATGATCGACACTAGCACATAATGAGCCGGTTCAACTGCAAGTGCGCCCATAAAGATGTTCAGTTTCCCGATAAAGCCTGCCGTTCCCGGAATGCCCGCCAATGACAAGATAAACACAGCCATCGCAACGGCAAGGATTGGCGCCTTGCGGTATAATCCCGCAAACACGCTAATATCCTCTGAACCTGCCTTCTGCGTGATCAGCTGGATAATCGCAAATGCACCAAGGTTCATGAACAAATATGCCCCAAGATAAAACCAAAGCGTATCGAACATAAAGATTGACATCGTCGCTATAACAACGAGCAGGTAACCCGCTTGTGCAATACTAGAATAGGCAAATAAACGCTTAATATTCCGTTGCCTTAATGCAATAAGGTTCCCAATTATCATCGTTGCAGCCGCTAGGAAGGCGATATAATCCTGGACCTTTAGAAGGAATGGCATGGAGCCTGGACCTTCTGAAGCTGTATTGTAAAAAATCACCATCATAATCCGAACAAGAATGATAAAGCCTGCTGTCTTTGAAACGACGCTCAAAAAGGCTGTAACAGGAATCGGCGCACCTTGATAAACGTCAGGAGCCCACATATGAAACGGTGCGGTAGCCAGTTTGAATGAAAGACCGACAAGAATCATAAAGAAAGCAAGGCCGATTAAATAAATATGCTGCGGGTCAGACAGTGTGACTAAATGACGAGCCATATTTAGTAAATTCGTCGTTCCAGTTAGACCGTAAACATAACTCATCCCAAATAACGTAATCGCTGTTGAAATCCCGCCGTTAATCACATATTTCATCGCTGATTCGTTTGACTGAATATTTGTCTTCCTCATCCCTGCAAGAATATAGGAAGAAATAGAGAGTAACTCAAGTCCTACAAACAGTGTAATTAAATCCCCGCTAGAGGACATCATCATCGCGCCAAGCAGAGCGGCTAGAAACAGGTAATAGAACTCTCCCCTGTATTCGTTAAATCCTTCCTTCGGCTCATAAGCAGTTGCGATCAGGAACACAAACGCTGCCCCAATCAACAATAACAACTTAAAGGCTTTCGCGAATGAATCAAGCCTAAAGGTATCAAAAAGAATTGATTCAGACCCTTGGCCGATCAGACTAAATAAAGAAACAATCGCCGCCAAAATACCAGCGAGACCAATCCAGCCAAGGATTTTGCGGTTTTGCGATTTCGGCATAAAAAGATCTAATAATGATAGTGCGGTTGCTACACCGAGGATGATGAACTCAGGTGCCATGATGCTCCATTTAAATGATAGTAATGTTTCGAGATCCATCCTTCATCACCCTCCAATCCCAAGCATGATAGTTTCAAGTGTTGATGTCAGCGGCTCGCTTAATACACTTGGGTAAACCCCAATCAGAACAATTAATCCGACTAAAACTAAAGCAGGTACCCATTCTGTTTTTCGAATATCTGTAATTCCTGCAAACTCACGCCCAGCTTTTCCATAAGTAATCGCAAGGACCGCGCGCAATAGGTAGACGGCTGTTAAGATAATGCCGAGCGCCCCGACTGCTGCTAATACTGGCATTTCCTTGAATAGTCCGAGGAACGCCATGAACTCACTTACGAATCCTGACATTCCTGGCATGCCAAGGGAAGCCATCGCTCCTACGAGCAGGAGTCCAGCCGTGATTGGCATTCCTTTCGCCAGACCGCCAAGGTTTTTAATATTGGAAGTCCCGACACGCTCATAAAACACGCCCACAAGGAAGAATAGTAGAGCAGCAATCAAGCCATGTGAAACGACTTGGAAAATTGCTCCTTGAATTCCAGCCTCATTTAAAGCACCCAATCCAATTAGGACGATTCCCATATGCGAAATCGATGAATATGCAAGCACCATTTTAAAATCCGTTTGAATTAATGCAAGGAAAGCACCGTAAAGCAAATTGATGACGCCGAGTACGGCCAAGAAAACCGCCAGCGACTGGAATTGCTCAGGGAAAATTCCCATTCCAAAACGGATTAACCCGTAAGCACCGATTTTTAATAAGATCCCTGCATGAAGCATAACAATAGATGGCGGCGCTTGAACGTGGACGCGAACCATCCAGCTGTGCAATGGAAAGATAGGAAGCTTAACACCGAATGCAATTAACAGTGAAATCAGCAAGCCCATTTTCACACCTGCAGACAAAACTAGATCGCCGCCGTCAGATGCAATGATCATCGTAAGTGCATCAATATTTGCTGTTCCTGTACGTGCAAAAAGCACCATAATAACAATCAGCAGTACCGCTGATCCTAATCCGTTATAGATCAAGAAACTAAATGCTGCCTTTTCTTTTTCAAAATAACCCCACTTCCCGATTAGGAAGAATGTTGGAATAAGCGTAATTTCGAAAAAGATAAAGAACAGGATAAGATTTTCTGCTGCAAAAACGCCAAGCATTCCTACTTCCAGTAGAAGGAATAGCATAAAATAGCCTTTCCATTCCTTTTTAATATACATGGAAGCAATGGCTGCAAGTGTCGAAAGAATGGCAGTCAGAACAATCATAATCAAGGAAAACCCATCAACGCCCAATTCGTATTTAATAGAAAACAAGTCTCCTAAACGATTCGGATCGCCAAACTGAATCCAACGAACGCTCTCATTAAAGCTGTCCAAGGAAGCCCCTGCACGGTACTGAAAGAAAGCAGCTAATGACAAGACTAAAGCAGGCAGAGTTGCCACGAAGCCTACTGTTTTAATAACCGATTCCTTCATCGCAGGAATAAACGATAAGACTAAAACACCGAGTAGAGGGGAGAAAACTAAGGTTGATAAAAAATAAGCAAAGTTCATTTCAAATACCCCCCTGTTACAGCAAACACGACGATTAAAATAGCAAGACCGACAAACGCAACCGTTCCATATGTTTGCACCTGTCCGTTCTGGAACTTCGAGCCTGCTCTGCCAAGTCCAGAAATCGTTCCTGCCACTCCTTTGACAATCCCCTCTACAAGGAAGATTTCAATAAAACGGAGGAACAGACTAAATCCTTTTGTCGCTTTGACAACTGTTAGTTCGTAAAACTCATCAATAAAGTACTTATTATATAAAACATTATAAATTGAAGGAGCACCGATCCAATCACGTGATAATGAACGTTTGCTGTAAATCAACCAAGCTAAGAATATTCCTAACAAAGAAACAACAGTCGCTACAATCATGATCCAAGCCGGCCCTTCTATATGGCCGTGCCCAAGTGCTGCATTGCCTTCAGTCAACCAATCCCCTAAGAATGTTCCGAACCAAGGCGTGTTTACATAACCGGCAACAACAGCCAGAATCGCAAGAACGACCATCGGTAAAGTCATCACGCCTGGTGATTCCTTTACATGCTTCATATCACTGCGGGCTTCTCCAGCGAACACCATAAAGAAAAGGCGGAACATATAAAATGCGGTGAAGAAAGCCGCAATTACAGCTAGCCAGAATAAACCGGTATTCCCATGTGCCCATGCAGCAATTAAAATTTCATCTTTACTGAAAAATCCTGAAAACAGCGGCACGCCACTGATAGCCAATGTCCCGATTAAGAACAACGGGCCTGTCACGCGAAGCTTTTTCCATAATCCGCCCATTTTTTCAATATCCTGTGTATGGACAGCGTGGATCACACTTCCTGCTGCAAGGAACAGCAATGCCTTGAAGAAGGCATGTGTCATTAAATGGAACACACCTGCGACATACCCAGCAGATCCAAGTGCCAGCATCATGTATCCAAGCTGGCTGACAGTCGAATAAGCTAAGACTCTTTTAATATCCTTTTGCACAAGGCCAATGCTCGCTGCGAAGATCGCTGTGAAAGCTCCAATGACAGCTACGGTCATTAGCGCTGTTTCGCTCGCCGTAAAAAGCGGGAACAAGGCTGCCACTAAATAAACCCCAGCTGCAACCATTGTTGCGGCGTGAATTAATGCAGACACCGGCGTTGGCCCTTCCATCGCATCCGGAAGCCATGTGTGCAGCGGGAACTGACCTGACTTCCCAACCGCTCCAACGAATATTAAAATCGCTGTTAATGTAATCATTGATGGTGAAATTGAGCCTGCAGCTACAGCTGCAAAGATTTCATCATATTCAAAACTTCCAACTTGCCAGAATAAAAGAATCATTCCAATTAAAAGGCCGACATCCCCGATACGCGTCATAATAAACGCCTTTTTGGCCGCCTTCTTCGCTTCTTCTTTATAAAAATAGAAACCGATTAGCAAGAATGAGCCTAAACCGACAAGCTCCCAGAAAATATACGTTTGCAGCAGGTTCGGTGAAAGCACCAACCCTAGCATCGCAAATGTAAATAACCCTAAATAAGCATAGTAAACCGGGAATCGTTCATCACCTTGCATATATCCTTTTGAATAAGTATGCACAAGAAAACTGACGAGCGATACGATCACCAGCATTAACGCATTTAACTGATTTACTTCAAATCCCGCTGTTAACTGAACATCCCCTATCGTCAGCCAAACCGTCTCAGCCTTATGCGTCGGCGCGGAAAATCTTTCAAACAGCACCAACAAGGAATAGACAAATGAAGCAAGCGAAAGCAAGATTCCTATGTAAGCACTCGCCTCTTTCAGTCGTTTGCCGAAAAAGATAAGGAACAAAAACGATAAAAGCGGGAAAAGCGGTATGATCCATGCATTCTCCATCAATATCACAATCCCCTTTTTGAACACGTTGTGAAATTTTGTTAATCTGAAGAGTCAACGTGTTGGATTCTAGAGGTGGGAGGCGGAGGTGGGACTTGAGGAAATCAGCGAGTGAGCCAATTTCTTTTTCTTTATCACCATCTCATTTTGAATCCCGAAAAGGAAGTTACTTTTCTACTTATTAAAAAGGTATGAAAAGCCTTCCATCCTCTATTAGTTACTGTGAACCACTAGTTTTTCATTGTGTTTATTTCATCAATATGAACCGTTTTTCGATTACGGTATAGAGCAATCAAGATCGCTAACCCAACTGCCGCTTCAGCTGCTGCTACGGTCATCGCGAATAAGGCGAAGATCTGGCCATCAATCGAAGGCATCACGCCAAATTTACTGAAGGCTACTAAATTGATGTTTACTGCATTGAGCATTAACTCGATCGAAATTAACACGATGACCGTATTACGCTTCGATAACGCCCCAAATAAACCAATACAGAATAAGATTAAGGCCAGCGCCAGGTAGGCTGAAATGGGAACTGAACTCATTCCTTCTCCGCCTCCTTCTCATCTTTCTTAGCTATCACAATGGCCCCGATTAGGGATGCCAATAGTAAGACCGAAGTTAATTCGAATGGAATTATATATTTGGAATAAAGCGCCATTCCGATTTGTTCCGTATTATTCACATGTAATGTATTCTCCATTTGCGGGATATCAAGATTGTAAATCCCTATATATACAGCAAACGCGAAGCCAAGCACACCTAAGAAAAGAAGCAGTTTCCGCAAACGTCCTGCTTTCGGTTTACTTGTGTCATCATGACGGGTGAGCATAATTCCAAATAACATAATGATCGTGATGGCCCCAGAATAAAGCAATACTTGGGCAGCAGCAAGGAACTCCGCTGATAAAAGCACAAAAATCCCCGCAATGCTTACAAACGTAAAAACAAGCGCCACGATAATATGCACGACATTGGAAAGGTTTAATAACAGCACGCCGCCCATTACCGCTACGAGAGCGAGTGACATAAACGCTAGAAATTCCCCTGAAAACGTCATGCTTTATTCACCTTCCGTACATTCTCGTCATTTTCATCTAGCCATTCAAGGTTTTTAAACAGTTCGTCACGGCTGTACTGGGCAAGTTCAAAGTTATTCGTCATCACAATCGCCTCTGTCGGACAAACCTCTGTACATAGATCACATAGGATACATATTTCGAAATTAATATCATACGTATCGATGATTTTCCCCTTTTTAGTCGGGTCAGGGTGCTTTTTTCCCGTCAGCTGGATGCAGTCTGTCGGACAAATATTCGCGCACTGATTACATACGATACACTTTTCCGGATAAAACTTTTGAATCCCGCGAAACCGATCCGGAAGCGGAAGCGGTTCATTCGGATAGTCATATGTGACTTTCTTTTTCGTCAAGTTTTTCAGGGTATATGATAAACCTTTCGCTAATCCAAGCATGTTATTTCACCCCTTGGTTTTTAGAAATTGAGCATTTTTAATCAAAAGCAATGATTCCTTGGAAGAGCCATCTTTTTTTAAAAAGCACTTTTCGCAGATATTGTTGTTTTTACCCTTGT
>NZ_JAHNZZ010000004.1:105599-120811 GCF_019039215.1 Bacillus sp. FJAT-29790 | reverse complement strand
CTCTATTCCCGCAGGAGTCAAGTGCCCTCCGCTCCAATCAACTCAGATTATTAAATAAAAATAACATTATAAAGACAACAACAAATTTACGAAGTCAGCCTTTTTAAAATAATTTCAGTATTTCTTTTAATAAAGCGGTTAAGAAGATATTGGCGAGTGCAACAGGGAGGAGAATCTTCCATGCGAACTCCATTAACTGGTCTCCGCGCATACGCGGCATTGTCACACGCAACCAAATTAAGAAAAACACGACAGCAGAAAATTTAATTGCAAACCATACCGCTCCCGGAATGAAGCCAAGGAATGGAAGCGGAAGCCAGCCACCTAGGAATAATACCGTTGTCAAAGCTGACATAGCGAAGAAGTAAACATATTCTGCTAACATAAAAAACGCAAAGCGGAATCCGGAATACTCAACGTTGAAACCGGAAATTAGTTCAGATTCTGCTTCAGGCAAGTCGAACGGTGAACGGTTTAGCTCCGCAACCGATGCAATCATAAAGACAATGAAAGCAATTGGCTGCCAAAGAATGAACCAGCCATTTTTTTGTGCTTCAACAATGTCATTAAGGTTAAGGCTGCCTGATAAAAGAATAATCCCTACGACAGACATGACAAGCGGAATTTCATAAGAAATCATCTGTGCCGCTGCACGCATTCCGCCAAGAAGGGCATATTTATTGTTTGATGCCCATGAACCCGTGACAACCCCGACTGTCGTGATGCCGGAAATAGCAATATAATAGAGCAAACCGACACCAATATCGGCAAATTGTAGCTTATCTGTAAAAGGAATCGTTGCGACAACCATAAACGCCGGCGCAAACGCGATAACCGGTGCGATAATGAATAAGGGCCTGTCAGCAAGCTTTGGAATCGTATCTTCTTTTATGAGAAGTTTTAATACGTCTGCAACCGTTTGTAATAGACCCCATTTTCCACCAACCTGGTTTGGACCATGGCGAAGTTGCATATATCCCATGACTTTTCGTTCAGCCAAGATCGCGTAGGTCACGAAACCTAATATAACAAATAGGAAAACGGTAGCGAGCAAGAAGAATATACCGAAATTTAAGAGCCCTGCCTCGGAATATAAAAGATCTTCTACCATTAACCGTCCACCTCCCCGAGGACAATATCAATTCCTCCTAAAATAGCAATCATATTTGCAATGTTTTCGCCTTCAAGCAATTTAGGGAGAATTTGAAGATTATAAAATGACGGTCTTCTAAACTTCATTCGATATGGTTCTTTTTTGCCGTCACTAGCGATATAACAGCCAATTTCTCCGCGAGGAGATTCGATTCTGACAAATGCCTCCCCTTTTGGGGCTTTAATAATCTTTGGAACTTTGGCTAAAATGTCTCCATCTGCAGGGAATTGCTCACAAGCCTGTTCGAGAATTTTTAATGATTCTTCAATTTCTTTCAAGCGGACATGGTAGCGTGCCCATGCATCCCCGCCGTCGTGAACAGCAACATCAAAATCAAAACGGTCATAGATGGAGTATGGTTCGTCTTTACGAAGGTCCCACTTTAATCCTGTACATCGGAGGTTTGCTCCGCTCAAAGAGTAATTCAACGCATCTTCCTTCGTATACTTCCCTACGCCTTTTACACGGTTCATAAAAATTTCATTTCCTGTCACGAGCTGATGATAACCTTTAAGCTGCTCGCGCATATAAGGAACGAATTCATTTACTTTTTCGATCCAGCCATCAGGAGCATCCCATTTCACTCCACCGACACGCATATAGTTAAATGTTAAACGCGCACCTGATATTTCATTCAGCATGTTAATGATCATTTCACGTTCCCTGAACGCATAAAGAAACGGACTGACCGCTCCAATATCTAGCAAAAACGTCCCCCACGCCACTAAATGGCTGGCAATACGGCCGAGCTCCATCGTGATAACGCGTAAATATTCTGCCCGTTCTGGAATTTCTAATCCCATCATTGTTTCAACAGCATGAACAACAACATAGTTATTGGTCATTGCTGACAAATAATCCATCCGGTCTGTGTATGGAATGATCTGAGTGTATTGCAGATTTTCAGCTAGTTTCTCTGTACCGCGATGCAAATAACCGATGACTGGTTTTGCTTCTTTGATTATTTCCCCATCAATTTTAACGACGAGACGGAATACACCATGCGTACTAGGATGCTGAGGTCCCACATTCAAGAGCATTTCTTCTGTTCGTAGCATTGGTTACACCTCCACATCATACGGTTCATAGTCTTTTCTTAACGGATGTCCAACCCAATCGTCCCCGAGCAAAATCCGGTGCAGGTCTGGGTGCCCTTTAAATTGGATGCCTAATAAGTCAAATGCTTCACATTCAGGCCAGTTAGCTCCCGCCCATAATGGCTCAAGCGACTCAATTTCTGGTTTATCACGATCAATCTTTACTTTTAACGCAACAGATTGGCGGTTTTTGTATGAGTATAAATGAGCATACACTTCCATATGGGTTTCAAAATCAGTCCCATGGATTTCTGATAAATAATCGAATCCTAATTGCTCATTATATTTCAGAAATTCAGCCACCTTATAATAGGAATCACTCTTCGCTACTAATGTAGGGACATCCTTTGAGAGATTATTAATATAGAAGTCTTCTAAGGCTTCTTTGCCCAAGCTTTCTTCGATTACCTTCACGTACTTATCAAGATACGGCTGGTTTGGAGATGGTTTCTTTTCTTCCGCAGGTTCAGCATCCGCTTTCGCACCAGCTGCTTTTGCTTTGGCAGCGACTGCAGCTGCGGCTTTCGCTTTCGCGGCTGCGATTGCTTTTGCCTTTTCTTCATCACCTGCTCCGCCTCCAGCTTTCGCTCCTGCAGCAGCCTTTGCTTTGGCAGCTGCAGCGGCTTTTGCCTTTGCAGCGGCAATTGCTTTCGCCTTTTCGTCATCACCAGCTTCGCCTGATTGTTTCGCCTGTGCGGCGGCTTTCGCTTTTGCTGCTGCGGCGGCCTTTGCCTTCGCTGCTGCAGCGGCTTTTTGCTTGGCTGCATCAAGGTCTTCGGATGGCGTTTCCGCTTTCGATTCGCCTTCTTCTTTTGCTTTCATTTTTGCGAGTGCGGCAGCCTTTGCCTTCGCAGCGGCAGCAGCTTTTTGCTTAGCTACATCAAGATCTTCAGATGGAGTCTCTGTTTTTGCTTCGCCTTCTTCTTTTGCTTTCATTTTTGCGAGTGCGGCAGCTTTTGCCTTCGCAGCGGCAGCAGCTTTTTGCTTAGCTACATCAAGATCTTCAGATGGAGTCTCTGCTTTTGCTTCGCCTTCTTCTTTTGCTTTCATCTTTGCGAGTGCGGCAGCCTTTGCCTTCGCAGCTGCAGCAGCTTTTTGCTTAGCTGCATCAAGATCTTCGGATGAAGTCTCTGCTTTTGCTTCACCTTGTTCTTTTGCTTTCATTTTTGCGAGTGCAGCAGCCTTTGCCTTTTCCGCTGCTTCTCTTTTTATCTGGTCTAGATCCTTTTCCCCGCTCATAGGTTAGATCACCTTCTTCCCAGTTTTAGCCTCATAGCGGATTTTCTCTCTCAATTTATTTATTCCGTAAATCAGTGCTGCCGGGTTCGGAGGGCACCCCGGTATGTAAACATCAACTGGTACAATTTGATCGACGCCTTTAACAACTGAGTAAGATTTCACATATGGGCCGCCTGCAGTTGCACATGATCCCATAGCAATCACCCATTTTGGCTCTGGCATTTGGTCATATAATCGTCGTACAATCGGAGCCATTTTTTTCGTTACTGTACCCGAAACGATCATCACATCTGATTGACGTGGAGATGTCCGGAAGAATGATCCAAAACGATCCAAGTCATAGTGAGAAGATCCAACACCCATCATTTCAATCGCACAACAAGCAAGCCCGAAGGTCATTGGCCACAATGAGTTGCTCCGCGCCCACGCTTTAATTTGTTCCAATGTTGCCATGAACACATTTCGCTGTAGCTCTTCCATTTCTTCTGGTGAGATATTTTCTAATTTTAGGTCCATCTTAACACCTTCTTCTTCCATGCATAAATAAGTCCAACAACAAGCATGAATACAAAAATTAGCATTTCAATTAATGCAAAGATTCCGAGTTTTTCATAGGCAACAGCCCATGGATATAAAAACACTGTCTCTACATCGAAAATAACAAACATAAGAGCAAAAATATAATAGCGTACATTGAACTGCACTCTCGAATCGTGAAATGGCTCAATCCCGCTTTCATAGGTGGTGTATTTCGTCTCATATGGTTTATAAGGACGCAATAGCTTCCCCAAAAACAGGGCCACCACAGGCAAAATTATCCCCAGACATAGGAACACAAAAACGATCAAATAGTTATTTTGATATAAATTAAGCATTTCCATGTCTATCCCCTCCAATGTTGTAAAATTTTCAAACAGTTGTAACCGTAACCATTATAGCACTCTTCCAAATTTGTGTCGACAAACCCAATACTATTATTGGAAATTCTCTCGTGTGCAAAACAAAGGTTTTGTAGCGTTTGAGAGCGCGCTCTCAAAAAGCGAAAAAACCTTTGTTTTGCACGGCTTCAGCAAAGCTGAAGCCAGAGGTGCGACTAGCACCTCGGGAGAGAGAATTTCCATAAGCCACACCCGGTTGTCGACACACATCCCTTCCCCCTGAGCGTTTGCGTGATCTCTATGAGATACACCCCTGAATTATCCTCAGAGATGACGCAATAAGCGAACTCTTCCAATCTTATGTCGCCAACCCCAATACTATTATTGAAAATTCCCTTGCCTAACCATATCCCCTCATCCATCTCACTTTTACGTCCATCTACAATTAAATATGAACTCCCCCTACTTGTCAGTGAGAAATATCAACAAATATGTCCATTTCTGTCGAATTCTTGTGACGACAGACATCCTTTATTGTCTTTTATTGAAAACACTGTTGGAAATTAAAGTACCTTTCCCCATATTAAACATAGCCCTGCCGAAATAAGGAAAAGCTGCTTGTTTTTTAATATAGATGAACACTTTTCTCTTTTCGAGGAGTTTTTGGGCACAAATAACCCTCTTGCGTGACCGGTTTTCTCTTGCCGACGAGTTTTCGATCATCATCCCCCGAACAAAAAAAAACACCCCCCAGCATTACGCTAGGAGGTGTTAGCAAATTAGATTAAAAGTGTTTTTCCGATACATTAATACGATTCACTGCACGTTGAAGGGCTAGTTCAGCGCGTTTGAAATCGACGTTTTCACGTTTCTGTTCATTCAGACGCTGTTCTGCACGCTCTTTTGCACGCTTCGCTCGTTCAATATCAATGCTATCTGCTTGTTCAGCAGATTGAGCTAAAATCGTTACTTGGTCCGGGCGTACTTCTACAAATCCGCCGCTTACTGCTACAAATTCTGTTTTTCCGCCATTTTTCAAACGGACGGCTCCAATTTTTAACGGTGCAACCATTGGAATGTGGCCAGGTAAAATTCCTAGCTCACCACTTTGAGCTTTCGTACTTACCATTTCCACATCTGATTCATACACCGGGCCATCGGGAGTAACAACACTGACTTTGATCGTCTTCATTTTTTACCCTCCTGGTCCGAGATTAGACCTCTACGCCCATTTTCTTTGCACTCTCGATAACCTCTTCAATTCTACCTACGAGGCGGAATGCATCTTCTGGAAGGTGGTCATATTTCCCTTCAAGAATCTCTTTGAAACCTTGAACTGTTTCTTTTACAGGTACGTATGAACCTGGCTGGCCAGTAAACTGTTCAGCAACGTGGAAGTTTTGTGATAAGAAGAATTGGATACGGCGCGCACGGTGAACCGTTAGCTTATCTTCGTCAGAAAGCTCGTCCATACCAAGGATCGCGATAATATCTTGTAATTCTTTGTAACGCTGTAATGTTTGCTGTACTTGAGTAGCCACATTATAGTGCTCTTCTCCAACAATTTCTGGTGACAATGCACGAGAAGTTGAGGCAAGAGGATCCACCGCAGGATAGATACCCATCTCAGAAAGCTTACGCTCAAGGTTCGTAGTTGCATCTAAGTGAGCGAAAGTTGTAGCTGGAGCCGGATCCGTATAGTCATCGGCTGGTACATAAATCGCTTGGATAGATGTAACAGAACCTACATTAGTAGATGTAATACGTTCTTGTAATTTACCCATTTCAGTCGCAAGAGTCGGTTGGTAACCAACGGCAGAAGGCATACGGCCTAATAGCGCCGAAACCTCAGAACCTGCTTGTGTGAAGCGGAAGATGTTATCCATGAAGAAAAGAACGTCTTGTCCTTGGTCATCACGGAAATATTCTGCCATTGTTAAACCAGTCAAAGCAACACGCATACGTGCGCCAGGCGGCTCATTCATCTGACCGAATACCATTGCAGTTTTCTTGATAACGCCTGAATCAGTCATTTCATGATAAAGGTCATTACCTTCACGTGTACGCTCACCTACACCAGCGAATACGGAAATACCGCCGTGCTCTTGAGCGATGTTATTGATTAATTCCTGGATTAAAACGGTTTTACCAACACCGGCACCACCGAAGAGACCAATTTTTCCACCTTTAATATATGGTGCAAGCAAGTCTACTACTTTAATTCCAGTTTCAAGAATTTCTACTTCTGTAGAAAGCTGATCGAATTTTGGCGCCTCTCTATGGATCGAGTCACGACGAGAATCTGCTGGAATTGGAGCATCTAGGTCAATATTTTCACCTAATACGTTAAATACACGTCCAAGTGTTACGTCACCAACAGGAACAGAGATTGGTGCACCTGTATCAGTTACTTCACTTCCGCGTGTTAAGCCGTCAGTGGAAGCCATTGCAATCGTACGAACTGTATCATCACCTAAATGAAGGGCAACTTCAAGGGTTAAGCTGATGTCAACTTCAGATTCGTTACGCGCTTTGTTGCTGACTGTCAATGCATTATAGATCTGTGGAAGTTGACCGCTGTCGAACTTTACGTCAACAACCGGACCCATAACTTGAAGAACGCGTCCTTTGTTCATCGATTTCCCTCCTTGCTAGATGTACGAGGTGAGATGTGGGAATGGAGGAAATCAGCGAGTGAGCCGATTTCTTCATTTTTTAAAAATATCTCTCGACCTCAAAATTTTTAAATTAATGCTATATTTACTTATTCTAACGCGGCTGCTCCGCCGACGATTTCGGTAATTTCTTGTGTAATTGCTGCTTGACGTGCACGGTTGTAGCTTAAGCTTAATGAATTAATTAGCTCATTTGCGTTGTCCGTTGCACTCTTCATAGCCGTCATCCTAGAAGCATGCTCACTTGCCTTACTGTCTAAAAGCGCTCCGTAGATTAAGCTTTCAGCATACTGAGGCAGCAATACTTTTAAAATTTCTTCAGCAGATGGTTCAAATTCATAAGATGTCAGCTTTGTAGAAGATGAGATATCCGTAAGCGGAAGAAGCTTCTTCTCTGTTACATCCTGTTGAATAGCGCTGACATAGTGGTTGTAATACATATATAATTCATCGAAAGTTTCATCTGCAAACATGCCTACCGTTTTGCTGGCGATATCCTTAATTTCTGCAAAAGCCGGCTGATCGGCTACTCCTACGATATCAAGAATCACGTTCATACCGCGCTTTTTGAAAAAGTCGCGTCCCATACGGCCGATGGCAATGATTGCATATTCATCACTCGATTTATGGCGTTTTTGAATGGTTTGGTATACTTGCCTTAACACGTTACTGTTAAATCCCCCGCAAAGGCCGCGGTCAGAAGTAATCACTAAATAACCGGTCTTTTTAACAGGACGGCTTGTGAGCATCGGATGAGCTACATCCTTACTTCCAAGCGCGATGGAAGCAGTAACTTCTTGAATTTTTTCCATGTAAGGAACAAATGACTTCGCATTCATTTCTGCACGGCTCATTTTCGCAGCAGATACCATTTGCATTGCTTTTGTAATTTGACTCGTTTTCTTCGTAGAAGTGATACGAGATTTTATATCGCGTAATGATGCCACAGGTTCTCACCACCCTATATCAAAGTTTGTCAGACCCTTAATAAGTGCTTGCAAAAAATCCAGGAAGGGGGTTTAACTCCCCTTAACCTGTTTTGTCAACAAACGCTATTACTCGGATACTGCGAATGTTTTCTTAAAGTTATTGATCGCAGCAGCCATATCGTCATCAGCAGGAAGTTCTTTTGTTGTAGCGATATGGTCTAACAAATCTTTGCGGTTATGGTCTAACCATGTATGGAACTCAGATTCGAAACGACGAATATCTTGAACAGGAATGTCATCTAAGAAACCGCGAGTAAGTGCGTAAAGAATCGCAACTTGCTTTTCAACCTTCAACGGCTTGTTAAGATCCTGTTTTAGAACCTCTACTGTACGGGCACCACGGTTTAACTTTGCTTGTGTTGCTTTATCAAGGTCAGAGCCGAACTGGGCAAATGCTTCTAATTCACGGTAAGATGCAAGGTCAAGACGCAAAGTACCAGCAACTTTTTTCATTGCTTTAATTTGCGCAGATCCACCTACACGTGATACAGAAAGACCTGCGTTGATCGCCGGGCGAACACCGGAGAAAAATAGATCTGACTGCAAGAAAATTTGTCCATCAGTGATGGAAATAACGTTTGTCGGAATATAAGCAGAAACGTCACCTGCTTGAGTTTCGATAAATGGCAATGCTGTAATGGAGCCAGCACCTTTCGCGTCACTTAGTTTAGCCGCGCGTTCTAATAGACGGGAGTGCAAGTAGAAAACATCCCCTGGATATGCTTCACGACCTGGAGGACGACGTAATAGCAATGATAATTCACGGTAAGCAGCTGCTTGCTTCGTTAAATCATCATATACAACTAGAACGTGTTTGCCATTGTACATGAACTCCTCACCCATTGTAACTCCGGCATATGGCGCCAAGAATTGCAGTGGAGCAGGCTGAGATGCAGATGCAGTTACAACAATTGTGTAATCTAATGCACCATTTCTACGTAACATTTCTACTGCATTACGTACAGTAGATTCTTTTTGTCCGATTGCAACATAAATACAAACCATATCTTGATCTTTTTGGTTCAAGATTGTATCAACTGCAACAGATGTTTTCCCTGTTTGACGGTCACCGATGATTAGCTCACGTTGTCCGCGTCCGATTGGAACGAGGGCGTCAATCGCTTTAATCCCTGTTTGAAGCGGCTCGTGTACGGATTTACGATCCATAACACCAGGAGCGTTACTTTCAATTGGACGTGTTTTCGTTGTGTTAATTGGACCCATGCCATCAACTGGTTGTCCAAGCGGGTTTACCACGCGGCCGATTAGTTCTTCACCAACCGGAACCTCCATGATGCGGCCCGTACGGCGTACTTCGTCGCCTTCACGGATTTCAGTATAAGGCCCAAGGATTATAATACCGACGTTATTTTCTTCCAGGTTTTGTGCCATACCCATAACGCCGTTTGAAAATTCAACAAGTTCTCCAGCCATGACATTGTCGAGGCCATGAGCACGTGCGATACCGTCACCGATTTGGATAACCGTACCTACATCACTCACTTGAATTTCCGACTGATAGTTTTCGATTTGCTTTTTTATCAGCGCACTGATTTCTTCAGCTTTGATGCTCATGAGTTTCACCCCTATCTACGAATCTTAGCCTAACAATTGACGTTCAAGTCGCTCTAGCTTTCCGCGCAAGCTGCCGTCGAAAATCCGGTTTCCGATGCGAAGCTTGATGCCGCCAAGCAAATTTGAGTCAACAATATTATCAATATGAAGTGATCTTTTTCCAACTTTTGCTGCAAATGTTGCAGATAATGCTTTACGTTCATCGTCTGTTAACGGACGAATCGAATAGACCTTTGCTTCGGCAATGCCTCTTTCATCATTCGCCATGCTAATAAATTGATCCACCATATCAGAAATTTGGTCCTCACGGTGGCGCTCGATTAAGATCATAAGCGTATTTAACACATATATGTTTGCAGATGCGAATGCATCCTTCAAGATCTCTTTTTTCTTCACAATTGGAAGCTTTGGAGACTTCAATACTGCTTTAAGATCAGCGTTATGATTTACTACTTCTTTCACTACACGAAGTTCTTCTTCCATTTGATCAAGAAGCTGGTGTTCATTTGCAAGCTGGAAAAGAGCCAACGCGTAGCGCTTTGCTACTGTGGAGCTTGTCATCGCTTTTCTCCTGCCTCATGAATATATTCGTTAATAAGCTTCTGCTGGTCGTTTTCACTTAATTCTTTCTCAATTACTTTAGATGCAATTAAGACAGATAGTGAAGCCACTTGTTCGCGAATCGCCGCAACAGCTTTTTCTTTTTGCTGCTCGATTTCAAGCTTAGCAGATTCTTTGATGCGTTCTGACTCAGCACGTGCTGCAAGGATGATTTCCTCACGTTGTACATCGCCTTGTTTTTTCGCACTTTCAATCAAACTTTGTGCCTCGTTACGGGCTTCTTTCAGAAGATTTCTTTGTTCTTCTAAAAGCTTCTTCGTTTCTGCACGGCTTTGTTCGGCCGAAGTAATCTCGTTTGCAATATGTTCTTCACGTTGTTTCATGATGCCCATTAATGGACCCCATGCGAACTTTTTAATTAAAAGTAATAATATACTGAACATGACCAGCTGGAATAAGATGTCTCCACCGTTGAATTTCGAAAGATCCACAGCTGCGCCTAATACTAAACTGTTTGTTAACACCCTCAGGTTCACTCCCTTCAAGAGTCGTTCACTTTAGAAAAGCAAGTTAACGAAGTTCATAGATATGAATTCGCAATATTAATCAGAGATAATCATACATAAACTGGCAAACATGTGCGTATAGATACGAACTATACTGCCAGTACATGCAGGGTTGGACACAAAGGAATGGCGAAGGTTCTCATGGAATCAACTTCGCCTTGTTTGAATGTTTTATTAACCGCCGATAACCATGAACGCGATAACAACGCCGATGATCGGAACAGCCTCAACTAACGCAACCCCGATGAACATAGTTGTTTGAAGCATACCGCGAGCTTCTGGTTGACGAGCGATACCTTCTACTGTTTTTGAAACGATAAGTCCGTTACCGATACCGGCACCTAGTGCTGCTAAACCGATTGCAATTGCTGCTGCTATTAAACCCATTATTATTTCCTCCTTGATTTATAAAGAATATTTTGTATTTTTTTGTTCATTAGCTGAACGGTATATATTAATGGTCTTCGCTGACTTTATGGGCCATGTAAACCATCGTTAACATAACGAAAATAAATGCCTGGATAGAACCGATGAACATCTTAAACCCGATCCATACAATTGTCGGAACGACTGCTGCTGCCATTCCAAAAGCACCGGTTGCAAGACCCGATACAAGTAAACCCAATAATAGCTCCCCTGCGTACATATTCCCGAAAAGACGCAGTCCAAGAGTTAATGTGTTCGCAAATTCTTCAATAATTTTCAATGGTAACAGGAACCACATTGGACGGAGATAATCCTTTCCATATTCCTTGACACCTTTTAACTTAATTGCGTAATAGTGCGTTAATGCAACGACCATTATAGCAAGTGTTAGAGTAACGACAGGGTCTGCCGTAGGGGCTTTCCACCAGAGATAATCACCATAAGTAACAGTTATTGGAAGACCAAGCATATTCGAAACGAATATGTATAACAATAAGGTGATTCCAAGAATATGAAACCTTCCCCCCGTTTTCCAATCCATATTACTGTTGATGATATTTCTTACAAAGTCCATGATCCATTCAAAGAAGTTCTGCATTCCTGTAGGATTCATAGAAAGCTTACGAGTAGATAGAACAGCGATCAAGAATACAATCGCAGACGCTACTGTAATCATTAAAATATTGGACAAGTTAAAATAGAGTCCCATAAATTTAACTATTGGAGCTTCATGATGCAATCAAACTCACCTCACTTCCTGCTATTTACGTAAAAGTTGAAGAAAATAATCTATCATAATGACGATATAGGATGTCATTAATCCAAAAACAACACTAATCAGATGGAAATCCTCTGGATATTTCATGGCGATCATGACAGCAAGCACGGCAGATGCCATCCGCGATATCATTCCAAGTGAACGCACCTTTTCCCCTTTTGCCACCGCTTCACCAAACTTCTCTGTGCGCCTCACCATCAGCCACAGATTAAACAAACTCAAGGCAGTCCCCAAAATCAAGCCAAGAAAAATCGATTGATAGGACGTAAAACCCCAGCCAAGAACATAGATAGACAACAGTAAGAATATATACTTACGCTGTCGGATAAAGATCGTTTGTAATTCCTGCATGGTGTTTATTCTCCTGTAAAGAAATGTTTGATTAAGCGCAGCATTGCAAAAATCCCCGTTGAAAGCCCCAGCAACAATCCGATAATTAAAAAAAGCGGCTCGCTAGCTGTCAACTTGTCTGCCCATCTCCCTAAAAAAATGCCTAATAAAATGGATCCGACTAATTGTGACAGGATACCAGACATTAAGCCAATTGCTTGAAATGAGTTACGGTTATTTTTACGCATAAAAACGCATCCTCTCTATTATTAAGAGAACGGTTGGTGGGCTTAAAATGTGCTATTAATTAATATTTACAACATGCAGACATGGGATTGATGACTGCATAAATATCTTGAAAACCCTATCAATTTATACCCTTTGTAAGCATACAATAGGGACTTGTCAATGTCAATCCGTTCGGTGTGAAAAAAGTCACAAACAAAATGACTAAAATATGGTATGTTCACAGATTTTTCACATTTATAAATATTACTTTCTTTTGTGAATGGAGCGAGGATAAAGGTCGCTCCATTTATTGTCGAAACACATCCCAAATTAGTCAAATTTCCCGATATTCTGCATACTGGCGGACTGCTCTTCAATTTGGCCATTTGGCTGAATATGAAGATAAGATTCAATTGAATCCTCTTTGCCAGACTTTTTTGCGAATACTTTAAGTAAATAAAGTCCAGGCTGGGGAAGCTGTTCGCTCTTTATCTCTTGTAAAATCTGCCCTTTTCCTACCTCTCTTTTCCAATCCAAAAACCCGATAAAGCGCAGACTTTCAGGATCAAACATGGCGATCCCAAATTCTTCTGCTCCCCCTGGCAGATAAACCTCGTATCGAAACGTATCCTTCTTGTCCCCTTTCCCAAAACTAAACCCCATCACCCTTGGGTAATTCGGTTCTTCGAGAACATAGAGGTAAGGAAGCTTAATCTCTTGTGAGCCAGCGTTCATTACGAGATTTCCATCATATAGTTTCTTATTAAGCATTGTTGGATCAACAGCTAGTTTGAGCTCTAGCCTTTTCTTTTCTCCAGGTTTTAAATAGAAAGATAATGGCAGCTGCCAGCTGAGGCCGTTTTCAGCGGGTGGAACGGAAAAAGAATAACGCTGTGAATTTAAGCTTGTATTTTCAACTGTGACAAACCCGCTATGCTCATGCATCCGATCGGAAAGCTGGAATTTCCCGAATTGGAGGGAAGCGGGCATCACCAAAGTTTCCGTTTTAATCGCTTGTTCTATCTGGATTCTTCCGGCCCCCTGCTCGTATGTCCGATATGATTTCCCTTTTTTATTCACGAGTGGCTTAGCAGTATTCATTAAGGATGCTTTAATTTTTTCGGGACCCCAATCCGGATGGGCCTGTTTAATAAGTGCACAAGCACCTGCTACGTGGGGCGCGGCCATACTCGTTCCTTGCAACGGCAAATATCCTCCCGGAACTGTGCTGTTGATCGCAACCCCGGGGGCTACAAGATCTGGTTTTATCTCCCACGTCGATGTGACCGGTCCACGGGAGCTAAAGTCCGCAAGAAGATCCTTTTCCTCCATAATATAAGTACTTGCAAAGAGCTTCCCCTTGGCCATCCTTTTTTTCAGCCTTTCACCTTCCCTATTTGACATGGCAGTAACAGGAATGGATACGTCCGATTCCAAATTTCCAGAAAACCTTCCTTTTGTATTATTGTAAATGATGACGGCTACTGCTCCTGCTTCAAGTGCATTAATCCCTTTTTTTGTAAAAGAAAGCTCCCCTCTTTCCAATAAAGCAATTTTCCCTTTAACATCTTTTAAATCTTCTTTGCTGCCTATTCCAGCAAAAGTCATTTCATATGACTTATTAAAATCCCATTCCACCGATCCTTGCAGTAGATCAAGCCTGAGCTTCTGCCCATCAACTTCCAAGTAGGGGATTTTCATTGTCGGAGTTGAAGCACCAACCGATATTGCTTTTGAAGCTGTGCCGGGTGAGCCTACCGTCCAACTTCTTGGGCCTGAATTTCCAGAGGAGGCAACTGCCGTGATCCCATGATCGACCGCTTTATTTAATGCCAAACTAATTGGAAGATCCGGGCCGTTCACGTTATTTCCAAGTGATAAGTTTAAAATATCCACCTTATCTTTAATTGCTTGATCAATCGCAGCAATCACTTGTTCAGTCGTTCCACTGCCGCCAGGTCCAAGTGCACGGTATGCAATGATTGTTGCTTCTGGGGCGACCCCCTGAATTTTTCCGTTCGCGGCAATAATACCTGCGACATGTGTGCCGTGAAGGGTGCTTTCGTTTGCTTCGGCTTTCGTTTCCATCGGGTCATTGTCTTCATCAACTAAATCCTGTCCACCACCGTAATTGATTCGCAAGTCCGGATGGTTGTAGTCAATGCCTGTATCGATCACACCGACCTTTACGCCTTTTCCAGTCAATCGCTCGTTTCTATGGTCGAATAATCCTCTTACATCTTCCCCGCCAATCAGCTTGATATTATCGTCTGCGTGTGCAGTATATGTATTTACCGGTGAGACCATGGAGACGCCAATCTGATTTGAAAGCCGTTCAATGTCTATTTGCTTTCCTTTTACGGAAAAACCGTTTAATGCGTATTTGTAAATCTGCCTTAATTCTAAATTAGATCCAGACGTGACAAGCCTTTTTATTTCTTGTTCGCTTTTTTCGTCTTTTAAAACAACAATCGCCACTTTTTCAATATCGAGAGATTCTTTCGGAATAGAAGGGTGATTAAGCAGGCGGGCCTCTGCGGAGGAGTAGGAAAATAATAGTAAGATGATAACTGTGATTGTGAATAATTTTCTCATTAAAAATCACCCTTTTTGTGATAGGGTTTTCTTTTTTGTTGGGAATTATTCAGATGATTAAACCAATTTTCAACAAAGCCGATTTCGTAAATTTTGTTGGCTTTTATAATGTGATTTTTATC
>NZ_JAHNZZ010000004.1:69612-105419 GCF_019039215.1 Bacillus sp. FJAT-29790 | reverse complement strand
CAGCGGAAATCAACGGGCAAACTTTCAAGGCTAAAACAACAATATATGCGAAAACAGCCTAACAAAAATAAAGCCGGTCCTAAATTAGGGCCAGCTTCATTCCTTTATTGCGGATTATATTCTTCTGGTCGTTCATTTGTTTGTTTAAAATAATAGCGGATGGCTTCGCAAATTCTTCTTGATGCATCCCCATCGCCGTAGGGGTTAACGGCTTTAGCCATTTTGTCATATTCTGCTTTGTCCGTTAGCAGTTGTTTGGCCAGTTCATAAATAGGCTCTTCTTCTACACCGGCAAGCTTTAATGTGCCTGCATCAATTCCCTCTGGTCTTTCGGTCGTATCACGCAAGACAAGAACCGGTACAGCCAGGGACGGTGCTTCCTCCTGGATTCCACCTGAATCGGTTAAAATTAAGTGGGCTCTCGCAGAAAAGTTATGGAAATCAATGACATCGAGCGGCTCGATTAAATGGATGCGGTTGTTATCGCCTAGAATCTCTCTAGCAATTTCTCTAACAGACGGATTAAGATGCATCGGATAGACTACCTGAATATCCTCTTGCTCTTCAACCAATCTTTTGATCGCATGAAACATATTCCTCATCGGTTCGCCTAAATTTTCACGGCGATGAGCGGTTAATAGTACCAACCGGTCTTCGCCGATTTTGTCCAGCACCTCATGATGATACTCGTCTTTGACAGTCGTTTTTAGCGCATCAATGGCTGTATTTCCGGTAATGAATATACGCTCTTGTTGCTTGCTTTCATTAATGAGATTTTGAGCTGATTTCGCTGTTGGCGAAAAATGCAAATCAGCGATAACACCGGTTAGCTGGCGGTTCATTTCTTCCGGGAACGGAGAATATTTATTCCATGTCCGTAAACCAGCTTCAACATGGCCGACAACAATTTGGTTATAAAATCCTGCAAGGCTCCCAACGAAAGTCGTTGATGTATCGCCATGGACTAATACGATATCAGGTTTTGATTCCTTCATTATCTTATCCAGACCTTCAAGTCCACGGGTTGTTACATCAACCAATGTTTGCCGGTCTTTCATGATATTAAGATCATAATCAGGTGTGATTTTAAAAATATTCAATACTTGATCCAGCATTTCCCTGTGCTGTGCCGTAACGGTTACTATCGATTCAAAATGTTCAGGGTGCTTCTGCAATTCCAGAACAAGCGGAGCCATTTTGATGGCTTCCGGCCTTGTCCCAAATATCGTCATCACCTTGATTGGGCGATTCATTCCAAACATCATCCTCTTCTATTTTTGCGGCATTTTACATATGTGAAATCGGTGTGATTGCCATTATTATTACTTTGTACCAAACAACCGGTCTCCTGCGTCGCCTAAGCCAGGTACGATATAGCCTTTTTCATTCAGTTTTTCGTCTAGGGCAGCGATATAGATGTCTACATCCGGATGCGCTTCTTTCAATGCGTCAACCCCTTCTGGAGCTGCAACTAAGCACATGAATTTAATATGTTTGGCGCCACGCTTTTTCAATGAGTTAATCGCTTCAACTGCTGATCCACCCGTTGCAAGCATTGGGTCAATGACAATGAAGTCTCTTTCTTCTACATCGCTAGGCAGCTTCACATAATATTCAATAGGCTGTAATGTTTTCGGGTCGCGATAAAGTCCGACATGACCGACCTTTGCAGCTGGAAGCAAGTTCAGTATTCCATCTACCATCCCTATTCCCGCTCTGAGAATTGGGATGATGCCTATTTTTTTCCCTGATAATATGTTCGACTTCATTGGACTGATAGGTGTCTCAATTTCAATTTCCTCAACTGGCATGTCTCTAGTAATTTCAAATGCCATTAACGTTGCCACTTCATCGACAAGCTCGCGAAATTCCTTTGTTCCTGTGTTCTTATCACGAATGTATGTAAGTTTATGCTGAATAAGCGGGTGATCAAAAACATATACCTTTGCCATGATAAATCTCTCCTTTTTTCGATCTGTAAAATGGTTCTTCTTCCTGCACTTCGTCTAATTTTACAGAAAAAAAATGACCAGAGCAACTTTGATTTTAAATTGTTGAAGTGTAATTAATTTCCACTCCAATCAACTTCATACAAAATTTAAAAGCAACAACGATATTAAAAAAGGCTATTTTCGCATATATTGTTGTTTTAGACTTCAAAGTTTGCCCGTTGATTTCCGCTACGGGCACTTGCTTCCGCGGGGGAGGGACGGGAGCCTCCTCGGCGTTACCGCCTGCGGGGTCTCCCGCTTCCCTCTATTCCCGCTGGAGTCAAGTGCCCTCCGCTCCAATCAACTCAGATTATTAAATAAAAATCACATTATAAAAGCAACAAACTTTACGAAAGCAGCCTTAAAAAAAGATCCTACCTATAAAAACCCGCCCTTCGCATGAAGGCCGGGCCTGGATATTATTTTTCAGGATACAAAACAAAGTTGCTCGTTAACGATTCGACACGCTTGCGGGCGATCTCAAGCTTTTCTTCGTCTTCGTGATTTTTTAATGTAAGAGCGATAATGGAAGCAACTTCTTCCATTTCTTTCGTACCGAAGCCACGCGAGGTAACGGCAGCTGTTCCGATTCGGATACCGCTTGTGACGAATGGGCTTTCCGGATCGAATGGGATTGTATTTTTGTTTACAGTAATTCCGACTTCATCAAGGACTTTTTCGGCAATTTTTCCAGTTAGTCCAAGGGAACGAAGATCAACTAATAATAGGTGATTATCCGTACCTCCAGAAACCAGATCAAGTCCTTCTTTTTGAAGACCTTCTGCTAAGTGCTTCGCGTTAGCAACCACATTTCCAATATAGTCTTTGAAATCATCTTGGAGTGCTTCACCGAATGCGACTGCTTTTGCAGCAATTACGTGCATTAATGGACCGCCTTGGATTCCTGGGAAGATCGACTTATCAATTTTCTTCGCATATTCTTCTTTACAAAGAATCATTCCGCCACGAGGGCCGCGAAGTGTTTTATGCGTTGTTGTTGTAACAAAATCCGCATATGGAACCGGGTTCTGATGCAAGCCAACTGCAACAAGGCCGGCGATATGAGCCATATCAACCATAAAGTAGGCTCCTACTTCATCGGCGATCTCACGGAATCGTTTGAAATCAATGGCACGTGGATATGCACTTGCACCAGCGACAATGAGTTTCGGTTTATGCTCAAGTGCCTTTTCACGAACTACGTCATAATCGATCATTTGTGTTTTTTCATCGACCCCATACTCAACAAAGTTATATTGAACGCCACTGAAGTTCACAGGACTTCCGTGCGTTAAGTGTCCACCGTGAGAAAGATTCATCCCAAGAACAGTATCCCCTTGCTCGAGGATAGTGAAATAAACAGCCATGTTCGCCTGTGCACCGGAGTGTGGCTGCACATTTGCATGCTCAGCACCAAAGATTTGTTTCGCACGGTCACGCGCTAAATTTTCTGCTACATCCACATGCTCACAGCCGCCGTAATAGCGTCTGCTCGGGTAGCCCTCAGCATACTTATTCGTCAACACTGAGCCTTGCGCTTCCATAACCGCTTCACTAACAAAGTTTTCAGAGGCAATTAATTCAATATTCGTTCTTTGACGCTTTAACTCATTTTGAATTGATTGGAAAACTAGTTCATCTTGTTTTGCTAAATGCTTCACTATATTATCCTCCCTTTTTTCGGCCAACCCTATAGATATGTAGTTCTATTTTGAAAATTCTTTTATATATTACCACGTTTTAGCGATGAAGAGAAGATGCTTAGAAGTTTGCCTGTTAAGACAAAGGTTTTTCTGAACTAAATTTAATTTTAGCTAGCAAACTATTTTATCGCAATTTAACTGACAGGCCGACTAAATTTGACAATATTTCGCCTTAGCTGTCGCCATTCATTTTTCTCATCACGCTGCCGACACTCTACTTGCCCTGCGGAAAATTTGGCAATAGGATATTCATTCGACAAAAAACCAACTATTAGAAATTCCACTTTATCGGCATGATTCACTGTCTGGATTTCGCTCGTACACCGCACGAACTCCTCCGATCAATTTCGGACGGGTTTTTGCCATTGTGACATGGGCTTCACCCACAAACTTTTGGGTAGTCCTTAGCGGAACCGCCACATGCTTTAAGTGCATCCCGATGAATGTGTCGCCAATGTCAATGCCTGCATCGGCCTTGATGTACTCAACGACAACCGGATCATTGAGGTGACTAAATGCATAGGTTGCCATTGCACCGCCCGCATTGCGAACCGGAATGACAGCCACCTCATCAAGCCGGTTTTTCTCTGCTGTTTTTCTTTCGACAACTAATGCTCTATTCAAATGTTCGCAGCATTGAAAGGCGAGCGCCACCCCAGTTTCATCGTGGAATTTTTTTAGTTGTGCAAAAATTAGTTCTGCCGCTTTCTCCGTACCAGCCGTACCTATTTTTTTCCCAGCCACTTCACTCGTACTGCAGCCGATTACGAGAATGTGCTTATCTGTTAAAAATACTTGTTCAGTAAATTCATTCATAATACTGTTTAATTGTTTTTCCCAAGCTTCAACTTGTTCTGGCAAAAAAACTCACCCTTTCTGGAAGCTTCGTTTTTTTGAAAACCTTAAACTGTTCGCTTTTTGGCCTTCCTATTTGCTCTCGTATTCTTTAATTTTCCCTAGACGGTTTTCATGGCGGCCGCCTTCGAACTCAGTCGTTAGCCAAACTTTGGCGATTTCACGGGCTAATCCTGGGCCAATAACACGTTCGCCCATTGCGAGCATATTACTATCATTATGTTCACGAGTTGCTTTTGCGCTAAACAGATCGTGTACAAGAGCGCATCGGATTCCCTTCACTTTGTTGGCGGCGATGCTCATGCCGATTCCAGTGCCACAAATCAGAATGCCCTTATCAAATTCCCCATTTGCCACTTTTTCCGCAACCGGCAATGCGTAATCAGGATAATCGACCGAAGTTCCGCATTCACAGCCGAAATCTTCATATTCGATTCCGATTTCATCCATCAAGCTTTTAATTTCTTCGCGAATATTTACTCCACCATGGTCAGATGCAATGGCAACCTTCATGAATAATCCCTCATTTTCCTATAATTATTTTTCGTTTCCTTCTATTATTTTGACACAAAGATCGGAAAATATAAACCTGTACGGTGGAGATAAGTCGGTTTCTAATTCAAAAAGCTTACAACCTACTTTTCTTTTAATAAAAAGGAGCCTCCGTCATCCGAAGGCCCCTACTTTAAAGCTGAAATCTAGTAATCGTATTTTTTAATTTTTCAGCCTGCTCCCTTAATTCGCCGACTAGATTTTCTACATTTACCATAACGTTAGTTTGCTGCTCGGTAGCTGTGGCAACCTCTTGGGCACCAGCAGATGTTTCCTCTGCAATCGCGGCAACTTCTTGAGATTGTGTAGATGTATGATGGATGCTACTCATCTGACGATCTACTAAAATCGTAATCGTAGAGACAGAAGTAGCCATTTCATTGACCGTTCTTGTCATTTCCTCGATCACTTCATTCGTTTCTGTCCCTTTTTTCGCTTCACTATTTGCAGATTCTACTTGCTCGGAGATTTGTCTGACAACATTTTGAACTTCCTCCTGAATGTTTGCAATCAATTCCGATATGCCTTGAACGGCTTTTGCACTTTCATCAGCCAATTTTCTAACTTCCTCAGCGACTACGGCAAAGCCTTTTCCATGATCCCCTGCACGCGCGGCTTCAATTGAAGCATTTAAAGCCAGCAAGTTCGTTTGGGCAGCAATATCCCCGACAAGCTGAATAATTTGTTCAACCTTTGATGCATTTTCTTCTAATCGCTTAACAGTATGTAATGATTGCTGATTATCATCAGCAAGTTTTTCAATCCCAGAAACGAGAGAGTGAATGATTCTTTTTGAGTTATTAAGATCTTGCACCATTTCGTTCGAAACGACTTCAGATGCTTTTGCCTTATTTTGAACTTCCTCTGCAATTCGAATGACATCCTCAACAGATTCGGCAGTTGATTGGATCGAAACTGCTGAATTGTCAGCTCCTATTGAGATCTCGTTAATTGTTCTAGAAATCGAATCTGCTTGTTCAGCTGCAATTGTAGATTCTTTTGAAATGGCGATTACTTTATCATTTGTTTCACGGAAATTCTCGTCAATCTGATTGACCATATCCCTTAAGCTGGAGAGCATATCATTAAAGGCAATTCCAAGGGAGCGGATTTCATCATCGGACTTTGCTAGTTCTACATCTTCACGGATATCACCTTGAGCAGCTTTCAAAGCCATCTTCTCGAGCTTCTGTAAAGGCTTAATGATAAAGCCAGCCGCGAAAAACGCTAATATCCCCGACCAAATGATCCCCATGCTTAACGTAATAACCGTAAATAGAACTTCACCAAATGGAAGGGACTCTTTCACCATTGGATATAGAAAATAAATGAACACTGCACTCGTTGAATATGTAATAATCGCTAACGTCGAAATAAAAAGAACAAGTTTTTTCCTCAACCCAAATTTATACCTCTGTTTCTCTTCCATTTCGTCCTCCTAGTTAAATGTTCTCTTTTTGTAAACGACTCATGACTTTTTCCATTGTTTCTTTCATTTCATTAAACGTGTTTCTATATATTTCAATCGGTCCTCCGAAAGGATCGATAATATCACTGCTTGTGTTTCCATCCGCAAACTCTTTCAAAGTGAAGGTTTTCCCTGCCGCATCCGGAAACATGCTAATAACTGTTGCTTTATGACCGGCTGTCATTGTCAAAATAAAGCTTGTCCAATTGACTAGAGATTGATTTAACATCGATGCCTTATGATCTAGCGGCATCCCTTGTTCCACTAGTACTTTCTTCGTGTTTAAAGAAGCATCACTGCCATTGACTGCAAAAACACCAGCTGACTTTACTTCAACCCCAGGGATCTCTTTGCTTCTCAAAATTGCTTCCGCCATCGGGCTTCGACATGTATTTCCAGTACAAACAAATAAAACGCGAGTCATAACCGCGCCTCCTTTATTTCTATTATAATCCAAATTTCCCAGTTTCAATAGACCTTCCCAACAAAAATTTTTAATAGCGCCTGTTACCCGTAATAATCCCACATAAACCGTGTATCGAGGATCCGGACTTAGCGGATTCCGTTGTCAGAGGCCAGTTGTGATTAGGAGAAATTGGCGAGTCGTCACCCGATTAGGAGTTTTATCCCAAATACAAGCAGGATGCTGCCTCCGAGGGCTTCGCTGTATGTGCCAAGCAGGCCTTGGAATTTTCTGCCGACTAGCAATCCAAGCCATGTAAGGATTGTGGCGGTGATGCCAAAGCATGTTAAAACTACTATTGTTTTTGCACCGTATATGCCAAGTGTTAGGCTTACTGAAAAACTGTCTAGGCTGACACTGAGGCCAAATAGCATTAGTCCCCATCCAGCAGGTGTGATCAAGCTGTTTTTTTCCTTTTTAAAACCTGATAGAATCATTTGAATTCCTAATATTAGCAGCAATCCGCCACCAACATATGTGGCAATCGCGCCAAACTTCTCGGATAAAAACCTGCCTGCGATCATTCCAAGCAGAGGCATCCAAACATGGAAAATCCCGATTGTAATTCCGATTTTGAATATTTGCCTAAGGCGGAGATTGAACATCCCCATTCCCAGCCCCACTGAAAAGGCATCCATCGCTAAAGCAAATGCCATTATTGTCAATGTGATAATTTCTCCGACCATTCCAGACATTTTTCCGCCTCCTTGGACTTGCTATTTCAGCATATGCACGTCCAAGAGATTTTAGAATCGTATGAAAAAGCCGCTCTTCTAATGAGACGGCCTTTACAGTTTTCGGAAATATCACTGCCCAGAATCGCAAACTACCTTAAAGAACAAATCGGATCATCAGAGGTCAAGGGCGGGACTAAAAACAATTGCTGGCATACCAATTAGCTTTATTTAACTCTTAATCACCCGATGCCCTGCCGCCTTCATCAGGCGGTTCATAATGGCGTGACCAACACCTTCATTCGGAAACATTTCACTAAAAATTAGGTCAGCTTCTGTATGATTAAAATTTCTTAACACGTCATATAAGGAACTTGCTATTGATTCAACGTTTGCCCGTTTCCCGCAGGCAAAAACAAAATCAGCTTGATAAAAATCCTTGTTTTCTTCTGTTGTTAAGACCCCGACAGAAAGCCCCTCTTCTTTTTTCTCATTCACTAGCTTCTGAATAAATTCTTTTGTGCCTTCAACTAAATATAGCGGAGCCTCCGGTGCGTAATGGCGATATTTCATCCCTGGTGATTTTGGAGCCTGTCCGCTATCAACGAGTGCCGGATCGACTGTCACTTCTCCGATCACCGCCTCTAATTGTTCCTTCGTAATTCCGCCTGGCCTTAAAATGACAGGAATTGTTGCTGTGCAATCCAATACGGTTGATTCCACACCAACACCTGTTGGACCCGCGTCTACAATCCCAGCAATTTTTCCATGCAAGTCCTCCCTAACATGTTCAGCTGTCGTTGGACTCGGTCTTCCTGAACGATTGGCACTTGGCGCAGCAATCGGAAGGTTTGCTTTCTTAATAATCGCCAATGCAACCGGATGATCCGGCATTCTAACCGCAACTGTGGATAACCCAGCTGTGGCTTTGTTTGAAAGTTTGTTCTCTTTCTTTTTAAAAATAAGGGTTAACGGTCCAGGCCAGAATGCCTTCATTAATTGCTTTGCTTTAGCTGGAATTTCTTCAACAAAGCCATCTAGCTGCTGTTTTTCCCCTATGTGGATAATCAGTGGATTATCGCTCGGTCTTCCTTTTGCCGCAAATATTTTCGCAACCGCCTCATCATTTTCGGCATTTCCACCTAAGCCGTACACTGTTTCTGTAGGAAATGCGACGACTTCATTGTTTATTAAAAAATCTGCAGCCTGTGAGATTTGTGGATAACTTTCCTGGCCATCCACATATTTATCCACTGCCCATCTTTTCGTATTCATGATGTTCCACCTTCATTAATTTTATAAATTAGATTCAATGAATCCTTTATTTCCGTCATTTTTGCGTTAATTACTGTTGAAAGTATAAAAGAAGATGGAGGATATCTCAAGCTTTATCCACAATTTGTGGATAGTTAATCAAATTTTGTGAATAACTTTGCGGAGATACCCACAATTTATACAGATAGCTTTAAAAAATGCGAGTTATCCACAGTTAGAATATATTTTACATGCACGGAACCATAAAGGGCTTCAGGCAAACCATTAGTTTCTTCCTGAACAAATCCCATGAGGCGGAAAAATTCCAGCGAGCTCTTTTTGTTAGTGGCCAGATATAAGGCTGTTAACTGCCTGTCTCTCGCTAGAATTAATATTTGCTCAAACAGGATGAATAAATCTTTTTCAGATACATCGGGCGTCATCACAAGCGAACGGAGCAATCCGATTTTGCCAAGCGGCTCAATTCCAAGGGTCGCTTTAATATCCCCAAAATCACTTTCCATCATTAAAAAATAATCGATTGACTCCTTGATTCCGTCTGTGCTCAAATTGGCCTTTTCTAAAAATGCCGCCAGTCTCGTCACATCTTCCACCTTCGCACATCGAATGCAAGCTTCCATTTTCCCACCCCATTTTTCAGATTCTATTCTATGAATATGGAAAAATGGATAATGTAGAACTAATTAATTGCTAGAGTCCAGTTTTTAAGAAAATAAAAGGGGGTTTTTGTAATGCTGTTTTCGCATATATTGTTATCGCCTATAAAGTTTGCCCGTTGATTTCTGCTGCGGATACTTGCTTTCCGCGGGGAGGGACGGGAGCCTCCTCGGCGTACCGCCTGCGGGGTCTCCCGCTTCCCTCTATTCCCGCAGGATACTGAATTTACATCCTTGAATCTGCCCACGCACGAAGGAAAAGCGATAGCATTTTCGAGGAGTCAAGTGCCCTCCGCTCCAATCAACTCAGATTATTAAATAAAAATCACATTATAAAAGCAACAATCTTTTAGAAAACAGCAAATAAAAAGTCCTACTAATGTCAGCAAGACTTTCACCCAAATATTCTCTCCCAAAGTTCTACTAAGAAAAATTTGACCTCTACCGGTTTTTCGTCCTCTTCCGTATAAAATGGAAGTTTTTCATCCTTTTTACTCACAACTTCTTGATCGGTTTTTGCTGCGCTCTCCTCCGTCTTTCCTCCTTCAAACCCGTCGCTAACCGCAACACCATTTGAAAAATCCAGAAAACATAATGGCGGGAATAGGACACACCACCAGTTTGCTCCTTTTCCTTCTCCAAGGGTAATTAATATTGCCTCATATTCTCCCGCTGGATAGAGAAATTGGCCGTATAACTTCGTTGGAAATTCAACAACACCGAATTCCGCCTTAATAGACTGAGCCGATTTTTCCTTTGCCACAACACTTTCAGCGATTTTTTGGATCTCTGGAAGGTTCGAGCGAATTAAGATGCGTGCATCCTCAATGGAAGTTAAATCCGCTACCCACTTTGTAATCTCTTTGTTGACTGCATCTCTGACAAGCCTTTTCAGTGCCTGGTCTGCTTCTCGATCGCTATTTGCTAGAATCCGAAGCCGAATGGCTTCATTCGGAATCACAAGCGGTTCATCCGCCATAACCTCGGTTTTCGGGATATATAAACTTAATATTGTTCCGATACATAAAATAATAATATATAATTTCGCTGCCGTTTTAGTTTTCAATTCTGCCACCGCCCCTTCACTAACCTAGTCTTGACAAGGATGCGGAATCTTAAACTATTAAAATGAAAAAATCACAATTAGCGGTCAAATAGTAAGGCTCTTTCCGCATATATTGTTGTTTTAGCCTTGAAACTTTGCCCGTTGATTTCCGCTACGAGCACTCTGCTTCCGCGGGGGAGGGACGGGAGCCTCCTCGGCGTTACCGCCTGCGGGGTCTCCCGCTTCCCTCTATTCCCGCTGGAGTCGAGTGCCCTCCGCTCCAATCAACTCAGTTTTTTAAATATTAATTACATTATTAAAACAACAAACTTTACGAAAACAGCCAATAATAATGTTGCTCCACAGTGACAAATACGCTTGACGATCATTTGCGGCAGGAATATATTTGATTATTGAAGTACAAAAACGCTTTTATAGAATGACCTTATTAATTAATATTTTTTGATAGATCCGTAAGTCTGATTTACTTGATCCGATTGTTCAATCGTAAGAGAGGTGTAAAAGATATGAAGTTAGATAAATATAAAGATCTTCTTTTTCAAAAAATGAAAGTCCAAATTTCCGATTGGTTCGAAAATGGAAGTCAGGAGAAGATCTTAAATGAAGAAGTATATCGTTTTCTTCATTCAATCAATGGGACAGCCGGCACATTGCAGCTTGGCGGACTTCAGCAAATTGCCGAAAAGCTAATGGATAATGTGGAGGGTGGAAGTGAACGAAAATGGACAACCCGCGAGCTGCGTAATTTTTTATCCGAATTAGTCGAGCTTAGTTATGAATATGAACATTTCCATCAAGCGGAAGAAAAGGTCGATCAACCGAGGGTTGACAATGTGCCGCTTATTCAATTAATTGATGATGATATTTCGATGCTCATCCTTTTGAAGGACGCTATGGAAAGCAAAGGCTGGATGGTTATTGCTAATACAGAGCCTTTTAAAGCAATCGAACAGTATTTTGATATGCGGCCTGATTGCCTGATTATCGACATCAATTTACCTAATAAAGATGGATTTCAATTATTAGAGGATATTAAAGAGCATTCAAACAAAAAGTTTATCCCAAAAATTATGATCAGCATTCAAAATGACAGGCTGACACGCATCAATGCTTATAAGATGGGAGCCGATGATTTCATTGAAAAGCCGATTGATCTTGAAGAATTTTTAATTCGCATCGAGCGGCATTTAGAGCGAAAAAAAATATTCGATCAGTCCGTGCTTATTGATGAATTGACCCAAATATATAATCGTAAATTTCTCCATGGCAGTTTGCAAAAAAGTATAAATGAATTAAAAAGAACAAACAAGTATTTCTCTCTTGCGATGTTGGATATCGATTTCTTCAAAAAAGTAAATGATACATATGGACATTTAGCGGGTGACCGAGTTCTTGTTGCTTTTGCCCAATTTTTAAAAGAGAACATTCGAGGTACTGACACTGTTTTCAGATATGGCGGAGAAGAATTTATTATTTTATTTTCCTATGCAACGGATATCGAGGCAAAAGGAATTTTAACTAGACTGCTAGAAGAATTTTCTCGCATCATATTTATCGAAAATGATATCCACTTCTCAGTTACCTTTTCAGCAGGAGTCTTTATGGTCCAAGATTCCTCGATCACAATCTCACAAGCCATTAAAGCGGCAGATCAAGCTCTCTATTTTGCTAAGAATAATGGACGGGCAAGAGTGGAAAGTGCCAACAAAATGCAAGTTTCCCACGCAAAGAAGCGCTTAAATGTTTCCGTTATTGATGATGATGCCATCATCCGTACAGTGCTAATGAACATTTTGCAGAATATGAAATTTGACCAATTGGAATTGAATATCCAAGTATATGAGGATGGATTAAAATTCTTCCACTCTAACAGGCTTGACGAAAATGGCGAACACTTTTTAATTTTGGATGGGATCATGCCGGTAATGGACGGAATGGAAGTCTTACAAAAAGTGAAACAGGCGCAGAATGCGAACGATGTAAATGTACTCATGCTTACTGGAAGGAAAAGTGAATATGATATTGCCGCCGCATTGAAGCTTGGTGCTGACGATTATATGACGAAGCCTTTTAGCGTCCCTGAATTGGAAGCTAGGATCAAGCGGCTAATCCAAAGAATGTCCTGAGTTTTCGGCCGGTACATGTTGTTATATACAATATTTCCCTTTGTAATTGCGAGCCAAACGAGACTGCCCATATACCTAAAGAAAAGGAGAACACAAATTGAAGAAAATATTACTTGCGGAAGATGAAGAAGTTTTGCGGATGCTGATTGTTGATACATTAGAGGCGGAAGATTACGAGATCGACGAAGCGGCTGACGGACAAGAAGCATTGGATCTGTTTCAGCAAAATGACTATGATTTGGCGATCATTGATTATATGATGCCTGTTTTGACCGGGCTCGAAGTGATTGAAAAGATCAAAGCAAACAGTGAAAAAAGAGCTGTTAAAATTCTCATGCTCTCAGCCAAAAGTCAGCAGTTCGAGCAGGAACGGGTTTTGGAAGCCGGGGCTGACTATTTCATGGCAAAACCATTTAGCCCCCTTCAACTTTTAGATAAAGTCGGGGAGATATTAGATGAAGCTTAATCAATATCTTAAAAAAAGCTTATCAAGGCAATTTCTTGCTTTAATGGGGATGTTTATTCTCCTCTTATTAATTAGTGCCTATAGCCTATTTGTTTCACAGAAAGAGTTAAATGAAACGTATTTTAAAGAACGGCAGACGCTTGTTCATAAAGAGGACCTTGTTGAAGAATTAGATGATTCTTTTTATCGCGTACTATTTAATATTCGCGGGTATTTTGCTTTTGAAATAAAAGACTTAAAGACCGACGCACTTGCCCAGTTACCGAACATTCGCAAGCTACAGAAAGAGTTGGAAACAATTGCTGTTACACAGGAGGATAAGGCCTTCGCAAGGAAGTTAGACGAATTTATTGATTATTATTTTAATGGGAAATTGCCCTCATCGATTGATTCATTTGAATCAGGCCAAATCGATGAGGTCATCCAATTAGCCAACTCAGGAACGATCGATCGAATTAACATCTTTCAAAAAGATTCCAGGCAATATTTAAAAAGCATTAAAAGAGAATTAAATGAGAATGCAGAGGATTTAATCAGGAAGCAGTCAATTATTCACGGTGTTTTCATTGCCATCCTTGTGATCCTTCTCCTTGTTCTTTTTCGAATTATTCAAGTGATGTTTAAACAGGTCGGGCAGCCTTTAGCCCAATTCGCTCATGCTGCAAATGACATTGCTGCCGGGAAGGATGCTGCTATTAAAGTGGATTCGAACCGAGAAGATGAGCTTGGGGCTTTATCCATCGCTTTTAGGAAAATGGTGGAGAGCATTCAAGAAAAGGAACAAGACCTTATGGCACAAAATGAAGAGCTCATTGCCCAGCAGGATGAGCTTCAAGCGCAGCAGATTGAATTGGAGGCAATGCTTGATCATGTCCGGGCAAATGAGAGGAAGCTAGAAAGAAGAAATGCCTTGACGAATAAAATTTCCAATTCACTTCATAAACAAGAAGTATTAGAAAGTATTGTTAGCAATATGTGCTTCGTTCTGGAAGCCGATCGCGGAATCATTGCTATGTTGAGCGAAGATGCCTCTGCCTCATTTGGGGTTTCTTCCATTGGCGTGGAGCAATTTAAAGGTCATCTTACTAGCGGTTTGCATGAACGCTTAAAGCAAACAAGAAAAGCTTTTTCAATTAAGCGCGAGTTGCTTGCAGAGGAAAAAGGGTACCATGAGGCTTTGGCTTATTGTTACGATTTATATTTGCCTGTGATTTCCTCCCTTGATGAGCTCGTCGCAGTGATGGTATTCAGTCGATTTGGCTCTCCATTTCATAATGAGCAAATGGAAGAATATGAGGCATTGTCAAAACAAATAGGGTTATCACTTGATAAAATCAGGTTATATGAATCATCCGAAGAAGACAGGAAATTAAATCAAGATATCATGAACACGGTTAAAGAAGGAATTCAGGTAATCGATAAAGACGGGCGAATCATCCAAGTGAACAATCAATTATGTGAACTATTCCAATGGCAGCAACCATTAGATAGCCTGATTGGACTTCAGTGGGAAGAATGGACGAACACTTTGAAAGAACATGTGGAGGATGAAACTGAATTCGTCGAGTTTTTCAGAAAAGCAATTAATAACGAATTAGTTGAAGAACATTCCTTTACCTTTAAAATGAAGCATCAATATCAAGTCATTAACATGTACTTTGAGGAGTTATATCATGAACAGGAGTTCTTAGGCACTGTCTTAGTTCATAGGGACATAACGAAAGAGTTTGAAGTCGATCATATGAAATCTGAGTTTGTCAGCACTGTCAGCCATGAATTAAGGACACCGCTGGCAAGCATTCTAGGCTTTACAGAATTATTGCTGAACAGAGAATTGAAACCTGCAAAACAAAAGAAATATTTAACAACGATCTATAATGAAACGAAGCGGCTAAGTGCCTTAATTAACGACTTCCTGGACGTTCAGCGAATGGAAGCCGGAAAACAAATATATGAGAAGAAATACATTAAGCTTGTTCCTATTATTGAAAAGGTCATTGAAGATCAGCAAATTCAGACAGGTATTCACCGGATTGAACTAAATCAGACTTATGAAAATGACCTCATTTTAGGAGATCGTTCTAAAATGGAACATGTTTTCACTAATCTCATTAATAATGCAATCAAGTATTCTCCCGCAGGCGGAGAGATTAAAATCAATGTCTATCAGGAAGGAACCTGTCTAAAAGTCGATGTGATCGATCAAGGGTTAGGGATTCCTGAAGATGCAATCGACAGCCTATTTACGAAGTTTTTCCGTGTGGATAATTCAGATCGCCGAACGATTGGCGGCACCGGCTTGGGACTTGCAATCGTGCAAGAAATCATCAAAGCCCTTGATGGAGAAGTAAAGGTTTATTCGCGGTATGGGGAAGGAAGCACCTTCAGCTTATCGTTCCCTGCAATAGAGAGTGTCAATCATATGAGTGTAGGAGATCAACTATATTCACAGGGGACTGGTTACAACATTATGGTGGTAGAAGACGATCAAAGTCTTGCGGAGCTGATGATTAATGAATTAGCGGAAAGCGGATTTCAAGTCGAGCACTTTGAAAAGGGATCGGATGCACTAGACTATGTAAGAGTCGAAACACCTGATGCGATTGTTTTGGACATTATGCTAGAAGAAGAGGTCGACGGCTGGAGCATCATGAAAAAGCTGAAGGAAAGCGAGCGCCTCAAACATATTCCGATTATTATTTCAACTGCACTTGATGAAAAAGAAAAAGGATTTTCCCTTGGTGCCATTGACTATTTAGTCAAGCCCTATAAACCAAGTCACTTATCAAGAGCGATCATGCAAACATTGTTGAAGATCGGGAAAGTTGGACAAATCTTAATACCGGAAGATAAGGATGGGAATTAGATTAGGCTTTTTTTCTGAGGGATTGTTGTTTTTTTAGAGAGGTGGTCGCCATGTACCAATTATGGTGACCACTTTTCTCCTTTATTTTTACCGGGGATGTGCTTTTTCTCTTTTTTCGGGCAATGTAACTACCTTCCATTTACCGTAGACGACCCTTTTTTCTCTTTTCAGGCAATGTAACTGCCTTCCATTTACCGCAGACGACCCTTTTTTCACTTTCCGGGCAATGTAACTGCCTTCCATTTACCGCAGACGGCCTTTTTTTCGCTTTCCGGGCAATGTAACTGCCTCCCATTAACCGTAGACGACCTTTTTTCCTTTTTCGGGCAATGTAACTGCCTTGCAGTTGTTTCAGGTCACCGTGAACCACTTAATTCTATGACTCATACGGTGAAGGTTCAACTTTTTTGCATATTTCATAGTTTGTATCTTAGTTCCCGTTTCGTGTAGGATAGAGCTATTTAAACCCTATTTCAGCAAAGACCATTCGATCTTTACCATTAATATCATGGACGATCTCAGTTTCAGCTTGCGGAAATGTTTGTTCAAGCAGCTGAGCTACAGCCGCGCTCTGGCCTGCACCCACTTCAAAACCAACTAAAGCCTGATCTTTCAAAACAGCTGTTAGCTCTTTTACCAGTCTTTTGTAAATATCAAGCCCGTCTACCCCAGCAAACAACGCTCGGTGAGGTTCGTGTTCTTTTACAATTTCTGACATCCATTCGATATCTCCGTCTGGAATATACGGCGGATTAGAAATCACAATATCAAACCGCTTCCCATTGTCTATTAAAGGCTTTAACAAGTCGCCCTGAACAAACTGAATGTCTGCACCATTCGTCTTCGCATTTTCTTTTGCCAACTGAAGTGTCGGCCCATAAATATCTGTTGCGGTCACATGTAAGTCGGGTTTTTCCAGCTTAATTGTGACGGCAATCGCACCACTACCCGTACCGATATCGGCTAATTCAAGATTGTTTCGCTCACCAAAAAGTCTGCCCATCCGCTGCAAAGCCCCATAAACCAATTCTTCCGTTTCAGGCCGGGGAATAAGGACATCCTCATTGACTTGAAACGTTCGGCCATAAAACTCCTCTGAACCGATGATATATTGAATTGGCTTTCCTTCTACATGCAAAAGGACGGCCTTTTTGAAATCAGCAAATATTTCCGATTCCAGATTTTCACGAAGACTCGCCAAGAAACTCGAACGGCTCAGCTTCATATAATGCTGCAATAATAATTCGCCCGCATTTTCGTCACGATTGTTCTCTTTTAAAAAAGAAGAAGCCCAGTTGAGGGCTTCATACACTTTCATCGTTGGATTACTCATTTGAAGCACTTTCAAGCTTCGAAGATTGTTCCTCAAGGATTAACGCATCGATGACTTCATCAAGTTTCCCACTTAGGATTTGATCAAGCTTTTGGATCGTTAAACCAATGCGGTGATCGGTGACGCGGTTTTGCGGGAAGTTGTAAGTACGGATCCGTTCAGACCGGTCGCCCGTTCCGACCGCCGATTTACGAGCTTGGTCATATTCTGCTTGTGCTTCTCGCTGAAATTTATCATAAACACGGGCACGTAAAACTTTCATTGCTTTTTCTTTATTTTTAATTTGGGATTTTTCATCTTGGCAAGAAACAACAGTTCCAGTAGGCAAATGCGTTAAACGGACAGCTGACATTGTCGTGTTAACACTTTGTCCGCCTGGTCCGCTTGAAGCAAACGTATCGACACGAATGTCTTTTTCGTGAATATCCACTTCCACTTCTTCTGTTTCGGGAAGTACGGCAACCGTAGCTGTTGACGTATGAATGCGACCACCTGACTCTGTTTCCGGAACACGCTGAACACGGTGTGCGCCATTTTCAAACTTCAATTTAGAATAGGCCCCTTTACCGTTAATCATGAAAATGATTTCCTTATAGCCGCCTACACCAGTCGAGTGGGTTTCGATTACTTCTGTTTTCCAGCCTTGCGTCTCAGCAAAGCGGCTGTACATGCGGTATAAATCACCGGCAAACAAAGCAGCTTCATCCCCGCCTGCAGCGCCGCGGATTTCCATAATTACGTTTTTGTCATCATTCGGGTCTTTTGGAATCAGAAGAATCTTTAAACGAGCTTCGAGTTCTTCCACTTTCTCTTCTAGCTCATCAAGCTCTTCCTTCACCATCTCACGCATGTCAGCATCTAATTTTTCATCAAGCATCGCTTTCGCATCTTGATGCTGCTCTTTTACCTCTTTATATTCACGGTACGCTTCGACAGTTTCTTGTATATCTGATTGTTCCTTCGAATACTCACGCAATTTTTTCGGGTCATTTACAATATCTGGATCACTCAAAAGCTCATTCAATCTTTCATAGCGATCCTCAACAGATTGAAGACGATCAAACACAGCCATTCACCTCAATTTTATCCATTAACCTCGGACTATTATTTCCGGGCATTATATATAAAATACGTTTTATCTATTTAATAATAGGTCCATAACATTCTAATTATAGTATAGGTGAATGGTGCAGTCAAAAATAAATTCGAGGCTTAATTTACATAAAAAACCTTCTGACTTTGATCAAAAGGTTTTTTATATCTATAAAGTAATTTTTCATTTGGCTTTGTTAAACTTTCCTCTGTTGATTTCCGCTGCAGGCACTCGCTTTCCGCGGGCGGTCCGGGAGCCTCGTCGTCGCTATCACTCCTGCGGGGTCTCCCTTGGACTCGCTTTTCCCGCAGGACTTTGAATAATCATCCGCGAATAAACACCGCACGAAGAAAATGCGAATGCATTTTCGAGGATCTCGCGCCTTCCGCTCCAATCAACAACAAATATAGCAATATTTCAACAATGAGCTTTAACATAGCCTTTCATTCAGCCAAATACGTCATCAATCAAAGCAATAATGGATTTTTTGGTAACTAGAACGCATGTCAATGACCCGTTTGCGGATGGATTCTATTGTGTCTCTTCCTTCTAAAACGCTGACAATGTAGTCGGCTATTATATCCATCTCGGCTTCTTTCATCCCTAATCGTGTGATTTCAATTGTGCCAATCCGTAATCCGCTTGGATAATCCCAATCCTCTGGTTTATCACTTGGAATCAGGTTTTTATTCGTAATAATGTTTGCCTCTGCCAGTTTATGCGCAACATCTAGCCCGCCGCCAAATTGTTTAACATCTAGGATGACTTGGTGAGTTTCTGTAAAGCCTTTATGAGAACCGAGTACCGTTATTCCCCTATCATGTAATGCTTTTGCTAGCGCCTTCGCATTCGCCACAATTTGTGCCATATACTCATTGCCGAATGCGAGGAACTCTGCAGCAGATGCAGCTAAGGCAGCCACACGGTTTACTTGATGTGTTGCCGCAAGTGCAGGGAAAATCGTATCGGCAATTGGTTTCGTTAATTCCGGGTCATTCCAAACAATGATCCCGCTTTGAGGGCCGCTGAACGTTTTTCCAGCCGAACCTGTGATTATACAAGCCCCTTCATTCAACGGGTCTTGAAACTTCCCGCCGCCAATAAGTCCAAGTTGATGGGCCCCATCGAAGAAGATTTTCCCGCCCCATTCGCTGACGATCTCAGACATTTCTTTTAACGGGAACGGGAATAAAGTCATCGAAGCACCAAGTGCAACTAATCGCGGTTTTACTTTCCTTGCTACCTTTGCAAATTCATCGATATTCACGACTAAATCCACTGGATCCATTGGGACATCATGAATATTCAATCCGCGAATCCCTGCTGGTCCATCATAGCGGTTACTCGAATGGCCACCAAATGGCTGTGCGATCGTTAAAATATTATCTCCTGGTTTTGTCAGTGCCGCATAGACTGCCATATTTCCGATCATGCTTGCAACAAGACGGTGATCAGCATAATTACACTTAAAGACCTTTTTTAACAATTCAACACAAAGGGATTCGATTTCGTCGATATATTTAGTGCCGGAAAACCATCTTTGTGTAGGGCCAATATGACCTTCAGCCGCTCTCGTTCCTACTTCCGATGCCAATAATTTCCGAACAGTCGGGCTAGTTGGTGCTTCAGGAGCTAACAAATTGAGACATTCCTGCCCTCTCCAAATATCATTTCTATCAACAGCGTTGATAATTACTCTTTGGATCAATCTTGGCGAAGAGCTTTTTTCAATAATATCCTTTGCCCAATCTAACACCCTTGAATCATGAACTTCGTAGTTTTCAGCCGCTTTTGTAACCGAATTCATTGTCATTCCTCCTAATTTGAAAAGTTTTTTTTTCCAAATTACTGCCTAATTACAGAGAAATTTGTCTGCGAGTCCATTCATGTTTTTCAGAGCTGCTATTAGCTTGGAATCCTAAAGAACCTATTTAGGCCATCTTACGCCAAGTTGCTTTATTGCTAGGAAGGGGTTGTGAAAGGAGATTGAACTCAGAAGTAATCAATAGGCTCTTTAACTAAAACCAATATATCGCATATTAATTAAAAAATCAATATGTTTTTATACTATTCAGTCTATTTTAGAGAATATTCTTTTCGACAAAAAGCACCGTTGAGTAGCGGCGAACAACCTAGTATGACTGCATGTCCCACTTTCACTGCACTAGCTATTCGTTACGCCATAAAGGACAAGTTCTGCACAGGTCCACCGGCCATTAATTATTCACAAAAAAAGAGTACAACAATTGTCATACTCTAGCTTAAGGGCAACTTCCCACAATAGGGTTCTTCTCCCCCAATGAAGTATCATATTTACTTTTCAGCCTTTGTCGCACTGACTAAAACCCTTCCTAGACTAAGCCAGTTTTCTTCCACTAATAAGCTGGCTAAATGGACATCCTTCGTTTTACACGCAGAAATAATTTCATTATGCTGTTCAAGTGATTGATGTCCATCGATTGAACTAAACTTTGAAAATTCTAATCTTCGAACTTTTGACATGACACGTTCTAACGCTAATTCAATTTCTTGATTTCCAGAGGCTTTTAAAAGGACAAAATGGAATTGATCATCTGCTTCAACTGCACTAATCACGTCCTTCTGATCAAGTGCCTTTCGCAACGCGGAATTGCTTTCTTCCATCATTTGAATATCATTTTCAGAAATGAATGGAATAGCGAGACGTGCTGCTAAACCTTGTAAAGCAGCTACAACCGTAAATGCGTTCTTCGCCTCCCCTATCTGAATTTCCGTAATCCGAGTTTGTGATCCTGGGAGCGACTCGACAAGCCCCTCATCTTCCAGTCTTTTAAGCGCTTCTCTTACCGGTGTTCGGCTGACACCAAATTCAGCCGCCAACTCTTTATCCATAATCCGTTGCCCAGGTTCCAATTCCAATGTAATAATCGCTTTCTTCAATGACTCATACACCTGATCCCTTAAAGCCGGCCGCGCAATCGTTTTAATTATTTTCATAAAACCAATATATCAATTTCAACTTTGAGTGTCAAGATGACGAACCTGTGCAAAGATAAACAGACACCACTCAAATTTTGTCGAAACATTTAGTACATCGTCATCAAAAGGAAGCAAAAATATTTAAGAATAATCCCTGACAATTTGTCCTCCCCAACAACAACAATGGATTAGATTGGATTCGCTAACTCTGCAGCAAACAGTATAATGATCGAGGGGTCATACTCATCCTGATTAACTTGCCTTATATTTTACAGGCTGGACTTTGGTCGGGTATTCTTTTTGGGAGACATAGCTATGCAAAACCATCCCTGCGATCACTAGGAACATTCCAATCCATGATAATGAAGTCGGAAACGGCGATGCCAAAAACAACAATTCTCCTGCTACAGCAAAAAGCACTTCGAATGATTGTGTTGCCTCAACTGCGGCTAATTTTTGCATATTCCCTTTGACCATATCGGTTGCACGGAAAAAGAGAACCGTTGCAATCACACCTGAAAGAAGGGCGACTAAAAGCGATTGAATCGTCTGTCCGGTGCTTGGCATACCAACAGTAGCGACACCATAAAGCGAAAGCAGAAACCAGAATGGAAGGCTTGCAAGAGTCATACCTAAAACACGCTGATAGGCATCTAACCGATCCCCGCATATTTCCATCATTTTACGATTCCCAAGCGGATAGGCAAAGGAAGCAAGAATGACGGGTAATACCCCCCACAATATTTCCTGCCCGGACAATTGGCCTGCTTGTTCCATTTGCATAAGTGCCACGCCAAAGAGAATAATCAATGACATCGACAGGCCGATCAATGGAATCTTCCCTCTAACTTTTATCAGCCCATTTGGTGTTTGCCTTGTCTCATAAAATAAGGGAACGAGAAGTGAACCGGAAATAATGGTAACCTGCCAAGTTCCAGCTATAAGCCACCCGGGTCCAAAAGCAGCCGCAAAGCTTAACGGAGCATAGAATAAGCCGAAGCCAATAAAGCTCCATAAAAACCAAATGCCTGGCCTCTTTTTTATCTCTTGTAAAAGGGGTTGAAGATTCCGCCTGCTTACAACAATGAAAAGTAAAAACGGAACCATAAACAGATAACGCAGCGAGGCACTCCAAATCCAACTGCCACCAGAAAGCTCCATTGAGCGATTCAAAATAAAAGTAAAAGCAAAAAAGAGAGCAGCTAAAATGCCTAGAAAAATCGGTCGCATGTGAATTCACCTCGGATTTCAAATATTGTAATTTTCAGATTTGCATATAACTAATATATCGCATTTTGGTTTTTTATCAACTGTTTTTTGAAGGGGATTACATTCGTATATTTTTGCCATAAAAAAACACCCTGCCAAAAGCAGGGGTTAAGTCCGGTCTTCCTGTACTTTCACATCAATATGATAACGCGGCAAGGCTTTAATCAATTTTTTATGCAGCCTTGCTTCTGCCTCTATTCTTTCACGGTCAGACATCATTTCTCTTTTATAGGCCGTAACCCACATATCTCTTCCATTAATCCAAATAGGGCCGGATTGATACTCACTTGTGGCATCTATGACCTGTTTTGCTTTGTCGATGTCTGTTGAATTATTGACCTGGTTTCCATTGAAGTTAAGGAAATTAGGATTTTGCGAATCCATTGTCCAGTCCCTTGTATTATATTCTTGGCGGTCTAATCGATTTGAAATAAACGTTGTCCCGTCCCTTGTTTCATTTTTTCCAGATTGATTTTGGTTACAACCAGCAATAAAAGCGAGCAGTAAAATGAAAATGCTGAGTTTTTTCATTACGTACACCTCCTTTTTATAGCATGTCCGCTATGAAAGGATTTGTACTGGCCAAATTCAACCAAAATGTAATGATTTCGGCGAATTTTTTATTTTATCAGCCTATTTCACTGTTTTAACGGCTAATTTCCTCCATTTATCAGCCAAATATGCCATTTTATCGGCCGATTTTATTATTTTATCGGCCAAGGCACAAAAATAAAAAAACTGCCTGAATCGATTCAGGCAGAGAATTTTAAGTATAGGAAATACTAATTATGATAATGACTTTGCCAAATTCGGCACTTCGTGATGGTGGCGACACCTTGGCTCGTACGCTTCTGAAGCACCAACCATAATTATCGGATCATCATATGAAGCCGGATTCCCATTGATCAATCGTTGTGTCCGGCTAGCCGGTGAACCACAAACGGCACATACTGCCTGAAGCTTTGTCACCATTTCAGCGATCGCCATTAATTCAGGCATCTGGCCGAACGGTTCCCCGCGGAAATCTTGATCAAGTCCAGCCGCAATGACCCGATGGCCGCTATCAGCCAGCTGCTGAATGACTTTCACTACTTCTTTATCGAAAAATTGCACTTCATCAATTGCAATTACGTCAATTTCAGCATGAATATGTTTAAAAATCTCTGTAGAGTGAGAAATAGGTATCGCCGTAAAAGTGGTTCCATTATGCGAAACTACTGCTTCATCACTATAGCGATTATCAATTTGCGGTTTAAAAACAACCATTTGCTGTTTCGCAAATTGGGCTCTTCGTACTCGGCGGATCAGTTCTTCTGATTTACCAGAGAACATGCTTCCGCAAACGACTTCTACCCATCCGTGATGCTGCATCACATTCATGATCGGCCTCAGCTCCCCGTTCTAAGAAGAAATAAAAAACAGGCAAGAAAGAAAGCTTGCCTGTTTCGATTTTTATTATTGTTGTTCTTGCTTAATGCCGTATTTTTTGTTGAAACGATCAACACGTCCGCCAGCTTCAGCAAATTTTTGACGACCTGTATAGAATGGGTGGCATTCAGAACAAGTTTCAACACGGATTGATTCTTTAACAGAACCTGTTTCAAACTCATTTCCGCATGCACATTTCACCGTTGCTTTTGTATAATTTGGATGAATTCCTGCTTTCATTCTTTTCATCTCCTTCCGCCCTGAATCATACCGAAACAGAGTTATATATTACGGGCAATCCATTTGATTACCGTAAAATTCAAAAACGCACTGGAATTATTATAACAAGGTCAATCCCATTTTGCAATATTTGATTTCTTAATTTTAGGCTGTTTTCGTATTTAGTTGCCATTTTAAAAAGAGGTCTAGTTGATTTCCGCTCCAATCAACTTTATACAAATCCTATTTAAAAACAACAATCATTTAGAAAACAGTCTAATTTCAAAGAACACCTGCACAAAATCTTAATGAGAACGTTTCGCTTTCATTTCTTCGGCTAAGTTAGCGAAGAATTCCTCGTTGGATTTTGTTTGTTTTAGTTTGCGCAAAAACTTCTCTGCAAAATCAGGGGAATCCGACATCGACTTTCTAATTGCCCAAAGTTTATCGAGATGATCCTTCTGGATAAGAAGCTCTTCTTTACGCGTACCAGAACGACGAATATCGATCGCAGGGAAAATTCTTCGCTCAGCAAGTGAACGGTCAAGGTGCAATTCCATATTTCCTGTCCCTTTGAATTCCTCATAAATCACATCATCCATCCGAGAACCTGTATCTACAAGGGCAGTGGCTAGGATCGTTAAGCTTCCACCCTCTTCAATATTACGGGCAGCACCAAAGAATCGCTTTGGACGGTGGAATGCCGCTGGGTCAATCCCCCCGGATAATGTTCTTCCGCTCGGCGGAATGACAAGGTTATAGGCTCTTGCTAATCTTGTAATACTGTCCATTAGAATGACTACATCACGCTTATGTTCAACTAACCGCATCGCACGCTCAAGGACAAGTTCTGCAACCTTAATATGGTTTTCAGGCACTTCATCAAATGTTGAACTGACAACATCCCCAGCTACGGAACGCTCGATGTCTGTCACCTCTTCTGGGCGCTCATCAATTAATAATACAATCAATTCTGCTTCAGGATGGTTCGTCGTAATGCTGTTGGCAATTTCTTTTAGAAGCATCGTTTTACCTGCTTTTGGCGGAGCAACAATTAAACCACGCTGCCCAAACCCAACCGGAGCAAGCACGTCCATAATCCGAGTTGAAATATGTTTTTGAGTTGTTTCCAGCTTCATTTGGCAATCTGGATATAAAGGAGTTAATCCAGGAAAGTGAACACGTTCCTTTGCTGACTCTGGGTCATCTCCATTAACTGCTTCAACTTGCAGAAGCCCAAAATAACGTTCATTCTCCTTAGGCGGGCGAACTTTACCAGAGACCTTATCTCCATTCCGCAAATCGAAACGGCGGATTTGAGAAGCGGATATATAAATATCCTCAGAGCTTGGCGAGTAATTGATCGGCCTTAAGAAACCAAATCCCTCTGACTGAATAATTTCAAGGACCCCTTCCATGAAGAAGTACCCTTCTTTCTCAGCCCTTGCCTTTAAGATGGCAAAAATCAATTCTTTTTTTGTTAATTTGCTGTAATAGGAAACTTTATATTCGCGGGCAAGCTCATAAAGTTCTTTTAGCTTCATATTTTCTAAACTTGAAATATTTAATCCCATATTGACACCACACTTTTGAATTTTCAATCTTTTCCTCTAAATACAGCTTTACAGATGGACTTTTACATGAAGAAAGGGAATGCATTTTGAGGTAAAAGAAAATCTATCTTAAAATAATTTAATTAGAATACCGAGGGTAGTTCCAGAAAGGAGCCATTTTCCGATCAAAAATAGTGTTGAAAGGTTATTTATTGAGGTTTCCTCTATTTTTGAGAAACAATCTCTATTTTACCCCTTAATAGGAGATTTAATCAACTACATTTGTACTAATTAGGGAGATAGAGAGAGTTTGAAGGAAATGAGATGATAGGCCTGGCTTGCCTGAGCCAGACCTTTTCATTTGAATCTTTGTTAATTTTAAAAGTTTGCCCGTTGATTTCCGCTGCGGGCACTTGCTTTCCGCGGGGAGTGACGGGAGCCTCCTGGCGTTACCGCCTGCGGGGTCTCCCCGTTCCCTCTATTCCCGCAGGAGTCAAGTGCCCTCCGCTCCAATCAACTCAGATTATAAAATTAAAATCACATTATAAAAGCAACAACCTTTTAGAAAAGAGCCCTAGCGAATGACGAGATTTGGTTTCTTTTTCAAGCTATGGCGGCCTTCGATGAAGCGGACTGTCCCAGATCTCGCGCGCATGACAACTGAATGGGTTGAGCCGTATGAACCTTTAAATTGCACACCACGCAGCAGCTCTCCGTCCGTGACACCAGTAGCAGCAAATATCGCATCATCACCTTTGACTAGATCCTCCATCAGAAGGACTTTATTCACATCAAGCCCCATCTTCTTGCAGCGTTCTGCCTCTGCGTCATTTTGAGGCACAAGTTTACCTTGGATTTCCCCTCCAAGACATTTAAGGGCAACAGCAGCTAACACACCTTCTGGAGCACCGCCATGTCCAAAGAGAATATCAACGCCGGTATGATCAAATGCTGTGTTTATCGCACCTGCTACATCTCCGTCATTAATCAATTTAATCCTTGCCCCTGCTTCACGTAGCTGGGTAATAATATGATCATGCCGCGAACGAGCCAATACCGTTGCAACAACATCACCAATATCTTTATTTTTCGCCTTTGCAACCGCCTTCAGGTTGTCTAAAACAGATGCATTGATATCAATTAGGCCAACCGCTTCCGGACCGACAGCAATTTTATCCATATACATATCGGGCGCATGAAGCAAGTTTCCGTGGTCAGCAATAGCCAGAACAGCCAAAGCATTCCAGCCACCGGATGCAACGATATTTGTTCCTTCTAAAGGGTCTACTGCCACATCCACACGTGGGCCATAGCCAGTACCAAGCTTTTCCCCTATGTAAAGCATTGGTGCTTCATCCATTTCGCCTTCCCCAATAACAACTGTTCCCTTCATCGGTACAGTGTCAAACACATCGCGCATAGCAGAAGTAGCTGCATCATCCGCTTCATCTTTTTTGCCTCTTCCCATCCAGCGTGCAGATGCCAAGGCAGCGCCTTCCGTTACTCGGACAAGCTCCATCGTCAAGCTTCGTTCCATCCAATTTCCCCCCAAGTTCTAAGCTGTATTTCTCTCATATCTAGATCTGTATTTCCTGAAAAAATAGACAGCAGCCCAGCCCCGATTTAGCTAAAAATCGAAGTGGGCATGACGTTTTTAATAGTGCGAGCTAAATGGTTCACTTCATGTATTTATTCAAGCGTTTTTCATTTGCTCCAGCTCTTCTTTTGTTAAGTTTTCACGCCAAATGGTTGCTCCAAGTCCATTTAGTTTTTCGACGAGGTGGCTGTACCCTCGATCGATATGCTCAAGACCCGTAACTTCCGTGACTCCTTCAGCCATCAAGCCTGCAATGACTAAGGCTGCTCCAGCTCGCAAATCACTCGCCTTCACTTTGGCACCTTGAAGCTGAGTTGGACCATGGATAATAGCCGAGCGGCCTTCAACTTTAATATTGGCATTCATTCTTCTTAATTCATCGATATGTTTAAACCGGGCACTATAGATCGTATCAGTTACCATGCTCGTCCCTTCCGCTCCAGTAAGCAGAGAGGTAAAGGGCTGCTGAAGATCTGTCGGGAAACCTGGGTAGACAAGGGTTTTAATATCAACCGCTTTCATCTTTTCAGCTGGCCCTACAAAAACTTGATCATCGCCAGCTTCGATTTGGACACCCATTTCCCTAAGTTTCGCAATAAGTGATTCTAAATGTTGAGGAATAACGTTATCGACCAAAACACCTTTGCCGGCAGCCGCTCCAAGAATCATATAAGTCCCTGCTTCAATTCGGTCAGGGATAATCGTATGCTGGCAGCCGTGAAGCTGATCGACTCCATCAATTCTAATGACATCTGTCCCTGCGCCCTTAATTTTTGCGCCCATATTCGTTAGCAAAGTGGCTACGTCAATGATCTCCGGCTCTTTTGCTGCATTTTCAATCACCGTTCTGCCTTTCGCCCTAACAGCTGCAAGCATGATATTAATCGTTGCCCCGACGCTGACAACATCAAGGTAAATACGGGCACCCCGAAGCTCATCCGCACGCAAGTAAATGGCACCTTGTTCATTTGTAATCGTTGCCCCGAGTGCTTCAAAGCCTTTGATATGCTGATCGATCGGCCTTGGTCCAAGATGGCATCCACCTGGAAGGCCGATGACTGCTTTCTTAAACCGGCCCAGCATGGCTCCCATCAGATAATAAGACGCACGCAGTTTCTTAACTTTTCCATTCGGCAAAGGCATGGAAATCATGGAAGATGGGTCGACAGTCATATCATTATCAGTGAATGTGACAGTCCCCCCAAGTTCTTCAAGCAGTCCTTTTAAAATTTGAACATCCGAAATATCTGGCAGCCCTTCAATCGTGACAGGCGAATCCGCCAAAATCGTCGCTGGAATCAATGCTACCGCACTGTTTTTTGCTCCGCTAATTCGAACAGTTCCTTTTAAAGGATAACCGCCTGCAATCATAAGCTTTTCCATTTTAATCTCCCTTCTAAGCCGAGGAATCGTAACCAAGTAGGCTTGTCCATTAATCAGATAGCTAGAATGAACAGTCGCTTTTCAACCTTTAATTATTTGAGGCATTATTTTCCAGTAACCTCAAACACAAACCGACAGTATTCTTATCTACTAGTTTACACGAAAAATCAAATTTCATGTATCAATATTCAAAAATGTTATAATTAGGAAGGATGAACTAGATTTATTTTCTTAAAAATGGCTTTGTTAAACAATGTTGTTGATAGACACGCGGGTTCGATTTACCTTCCGAGAAGCGGGTTTTGCTCCGCAAAAAAGGTTCTCTCCAGGCAAAATCGCCCCGCTAGTCTTCATTTATCAACATTAATACTAACAAAGCCTAAAAAATAATAGGCACAATCTTTTTTCGAGTTAGCTTGTCTAGTTCAGCTCCTTCCGCTTTTCTTTATGAACGGGAATTCCAATCTGCTAGAAATGCTTCGATGCCCTTATCTGTTAATGGATGATTAAATAATTGCTGGATCACTTTAAAAGGAACTGTGGCGATATGGGCACCTCTTAAGGCTGCATCAGTTACATGCTGTGGATGTCTAATAGAAGCTGCAATAATTTCAGTTTGAATTTCATGGATAGCAAAAATATCAGCAATTGTTGAAATTAGGTCAAGACCGTTATGTCCGATGTCATCAAGTCTACCAAGGAAAGGAGAAACATATGTCGCCCCGGCTCTTGCTGCAAGTAACGCCTGATTTGCACTGAAGATAAGCGTAACATTTGTTTTAATGCCTTCTTTTGAAAAAGCATGAACAGCTTTTAATCCATCCGGAGTCATTGGTACTTTAATCGTAATATTCGGTGCGATTGCTGCTAATTCTTTTCCTTCTCTAATCATCCCTTCAGCATCAAGCGCGATTACTTCCGCACTGACTGAGCCAGGAACAAGATCCGTAATCTCTCGAAGGCGATCAGTGAAAGAAACGTTTTTCTCTTTCGCAACTAATGATGGATTAGTTGTCACACCTGCAACAACACCTAACGCAAAGGCCTCTCTTATCTCTTCCATATTCGCAGTATCAATAAAGAATTTCATAACATATTCCCTCCCCATATTTTTAAAAAGTTTGCAAATGAATGGAAACCGCCTCTTAATATAGAAGGCGGTTTCCATTCATTTTTAAATAGCCATGTTAACCAACGTTGTTGATATTCAAAAAATTGCAACACTAATAAGTATCAACATGATCATTGAACATAGCCATTAATAATTGTTTAAGCTCTACCAGAAGAACCGAATTCGCGCATTTTGCCGATAACTGTTTCTTTAATCACTTCACGAGCAGGTCCTAAGTATTTGCGCGGATCGTACACTTCTGAATCTGCTGCCAATACTTCACGAACACGTTTTGCAGAAGCAATTTGGTTTTCTGTATTTACATTGATTTTTGCTGTTCCTAAAGAAATTGCTCTTTGAATATCTTTCGTCGGAATTCCAGTTCCTCCATGAAGAACAAGAGGTGATCCAGTGATCTTACCTATTTCTTCCATTTCAGCAAATCCTAAGTTTGGCTCACCTTTATATGGTCCATGCACAGAGCCTAAAGCAGGTGCTAAGCAATCAATCTTTGTGCGTTTAACAAGTTCTTCACACTCTTTTGGATCTGCATAGATAACGCCATCAGCCACAACATCGTCTTCTTGCCCGCCGACAACCCCTAATTCAGCTTCAACTGAAACACCTTTTGAATGTGCATATTCAACAACTTTTGAAGTAGTCGCTACATTTTCCTCAAAAGGATCATGTGAAGCATCAATCATGACAGAAGTAAAACCAGCATCAATCGCTTCTTTACATTTATCAAAGCTTGAACCGTGATCTAGGTGAATAGCTACTGGAACAGTAATTTTATAATCTTCAAGCAAACCTTCTACCATTTTTACAACTGTTTTAAACCCGCCCATGTAACGTGCAGCGCCTTCAGAGACACCAAGAATAACAGGGGACTTTTCTTCCTCTGCTGCTTGAAGAATCGCTTGGGTAAACTCAAGATTATTTAAGTTAAATTGTCCAACTGCATACCCTTCGGATTTTCCTTTATTGAGCATTTCAGTCATTGATACTAAAGGCATTATTCTTCCTCCTTATTGATAATCGCTTCCATTCCACAGGATATTTCATTTTAAAGTCTTTCCTGAAAACTACTGAATATGTATCTTCAATATTCCTGTCAAACGAATTCGATCCCTTTGGAATTCATTTGTATCATACCAAAACGGAAAAAGAATTGCCATTAATCTAATACACTTTTTCATGCTGACACGGAATTGCAATAAAGCAAGCGCATTCATTTATTTTTGACTCATAATGGCGGTTTTTCCAAAAAAAATTTCGCTTAAAACGAGTTGGCCGCTGGAAGGTATTTCTTAACTGCCGTCCGAATATCATCAATATCAAATGGCTTCGCAAAATGTGTTAACGCGCCAAGATCTCTTGCTTCCTGAATCATATCTAATTCTCCATACGCTGTCATAATAATGACGCGAATTTCCTTGTCAATAACCCTCATGCGCTTTAATATCTCAATTCCATCCATTCCTGGGATTTTCATATCGAGCAAAACTAAATCTGGTGAATGCTTGGAGACAATTTCGAGCGCCTGGATGCCATTGGCAGCCTGGTAGGTATCGTACCCTTCTTTCTGCAGTACCTCATTAAGTAAAATACGAATTCCAAATTGATCATCTACAATTAATATTTTCTCCTTCATCAAGCCACCTCTTCCCTTTGTACAAAACGATCATTCTTTTTTAATACATGCTGATTTTGTTGCCGGCTGCTCATTATTATTCATCCCTCTTTTAAGTTCTATTTACAAGCTGTAAATTCCTGCCTCCTTTTGGAATTTTACCTTTTAGTTTTCTTTTAATATAATGAAGTGGAATTTACATGAGAAGGATTTTATAAAGGAAATGGGGACGGAGCGCCGCTAACTTAATAAGTATATTCAACCTGATCTGTAAATAGACTGGTTAGGCTTAGTAATTATGCGAAGTTTAGCTCTGCTCACGCCACCATATTGTGTTGGTTTGGCTTAGAAATCTAATTAACACTTCATAGTAAATGGTGGCACTTGTACGCCATATACGTTTTGTAATGAAGTTAAAGGAGAGAGATTATGCTAAAAATGTTTTCAACCCAGCTTTCTGGATTGTTTAAAAGGATACAGGACAAAGAAGAATTAGCAATGGAGGATAGTGCTCGGCTTCTCTCCCAGGCCGCTTTCGGAAGCGGAAGGATATATATATTTGCAACGAAGGAAATGAATGCTGTCGCTTACGAGGCAACAGAAAGTCAGGAACCTTTAATAAACGCCTCCGTTTGGACAGCCAGTAATCAGCTGGATGATATCCTTGAAACGGACAGATTTCTGATTGTTTCTAGATATTCTACCGATGCAGAAGCCATCGAACTTGGAAAATTCCTTTCTGAAAAAAGCATCCCATTTGCTGCCATCTCTACCGATAATCAAGCGGATGATGAAGATTCTCTGGCTAATCTGGCCGACATCCATATTGATTTAAAGCTTACGAAAGGACTTCTGCCCGATGAGGAGGGAAACCGGTTTGGGTACCCAGCATCGATGGCAGGTTTATTTGTGTACTACGGCATTAAATTTACAATTGAAGAAATTTTAGCGGAATATGAGTAGAAGATGGGGAATGTTCCTGATATAAGGATCCGCATGAAGCCCGGTTTTCTCCTTTCGAGTGAATTTCGGTCCTCTTGAGTCTCTATTGATGTCTTTTTCCACTTTTTGGTATTCCAAAAGCAAAAAGTATGCGAAAAGGGCGAAAAAAACCCTCTAGAAGAATTTAATTAATCTAGAGGGGTTTTTATCTTATTTTCCACTGAATCTTACTGAAGCTCCAATAAAGTCACGGAATAATGGCTGTGGGCGTGTTGGTCTTGAGACGAACTCCGGATGGAATTGAGACGCAACGAACCAAGGATGATCTTTAATTTCGATAATTTCTACGAGGCGGCCATCAGGACTTGTCCCGGAAAAAACAAATCCTGCTTCTTCCATCTCCTGGCGGTAATGATTGTTGAACTCGTAACGATGACGGTGGCGCTCATAAACCACTTCATCTTGATAAGCATTGTATGCATTTGTATCTTCCTCTAGTTTACAAGGCTGAATACCCAATCTGAGCGTTCCACCAAGGACTTCGACATCCTTTTGCTCAGGAAGCAGATCGATAATTGGATGCTTTGTAGACGGGTCGATTTCGGCTGTATGAGCATCTTTCAAACCTAGTACGTTTCTAGCAAATTCAATAGATGCTAATTGCATGCCTAAGCAGATGCCAAGGAATGGCTTTTTCTGTTCGCGTGCAAATTGAATCGCTAGAATTTTGCCGTCGATCCCACGGTCACCAAATCCACCAGGGACAAGAATTCCATCCGCATCATTTAGCAAATCAGATACATTTCCTGCCGTCACTTCTTCAGCATTAATCCAATTAATTTCGATATCGGAGTCAAAGGCATAGCCTGCATGCTTTAATGCCTCAACTACAGAAATATAAGCATCTTGAAGCTCTACATATTTACCGACAAGAGCGATTTTCGTTTTCTTCGATAAGTTTAATACTTTATCCACTAGCTGCTTCCATTCAGTCATGTCCGCTTCACCGCAATTAAGCTTTAAATGCTCGCAAGCAATGGTATCAAGATTTTGTTCCTGAAGTGCAAGAGGAATAGAATATAATGTTTCAGCATCTTGGCATTCAATAACCGCTTCTTTATCAATATCACAAAATAATGCAAGTTTGTCTTTCATCTCTTGAGAAATCGGCATTTCCGTACGAACGACAACTACATTTGGCTGAATACCTAGGCTTCTTAACTCTTTTACACTGTGCTGGGTCGGCTTTGTTTTCATTTCTCCGGCAGCTTTAATATATGGAACTAATGTACAGTGGATATACATGACATTCTCGCGTCCCATATCGCTTTTAATTTGGCGAATGGCTTCTAAAAATGGCAGTGATTCGATATCACCGACTGTACCGCCAATTTCTGTAATTACAACATCTGAATTGGTTTCATGACCGGCACGGAAAACTTTATCTTTGATTTCATTCGTAATATGCGGAATGACTTGAACGGTTCCGCCATTGTAATCACCGCGGCGTTCTTTTTTCAGTACGGTTGAATAAATTTTACCCGTCGTTACGCTGCTATACTTCGTTAAATTAATATCAACAAACCGCTCATAATGGCCTAAATCTAAATCTGTTTCCGCTCCGTCACCGGTTACGAAAACCTCGCCGTGCTGGTATGGGCTCATTGTTCCCGGGTCCACATTTATATATGGGTCAAATTTTTGAATCGTAACACTCAGGCCTCTATTTTTCAAAAGACGTCCGAGTGAAGCCGCAACAATACCCTTTCCTAAAGACGACACTACGCCGCCAGTAACAAAAATATACTTTGTCATCTTAATTCCTCCTCTTAAACAGTTTGTACATATTAGCCTTTATTTAAAGACATAATGATGAAATCATTTTATTGTCCGACTTGGTCGGAGATTGGCTGTTTTTCGTAGTTACATTCATATAGCAGCCATAAAATAAAAAAGCGCTCCGCTTACTTAAAAAAGTAAGGGAGCGCTACTTCGCGTCTAATAAGTACCAATGTATTGGTACAGAATCGTTCCTTGTTAAAGGAGCCCAAAAATGATTCTACAAGCCCGTGCTAGAAAAGTCAAGATTATAATTCTTCCTCATCTTCGTCTAAATCGAGTTCATCTTCTTCTAGTACTTCGTCGTCATCGCCGAGATCATACTCTTCGTCTTTCTCAATCAAATCGTCATCATCTAGTTCTTCATCGTCTTCCTCTAGCAAATCGTCATCCTCATCGATCAGCTCATCTTCTTCATCTTCTAATCCATCGATATCATCATAGTCGATGTCTTCTTCATCTAACTCATCGTAATCATCAAGGTCTAAATCTTCTTCCTTAGCCTTTTTCGCTTTTTTCTTCTTCGGCTTTATGTCTGTCACTACTTCTTCTTCGACTTGATCAATTGGATACCAAACACGAAGTCCCCAGCGGTTATCTCCTAAACCTAAGAAACGTCCATCAATATTTAAATCCGTATAGAATTGAGCAATTCTCTGCTTTACTTCCGCATCTGATAGCCCAAGAAGGCTTGTCAACTCGTCCATAATCTCTTTGAATGAAACCGCTTCTTTTCTGCTTTTTAATAATTCAAAAGCCATTTCAATTAAAGACATTTCTTGCAATTGCTCTTTTGAGTATTCTTTTAAACTCAATATTAGCACTTCCCTTCCCTATGTAACCGCTTAATGCAGGTAAAATATCGTTATAATATTCAGGTTCTTTAGATAATCTTAGAAATACATATTCCTCATTATAAACAAATTTTTTAGGTTTATGCTAGCTATATTTATCGTTATCATTCGCTTTTTCTTCTCTATCATTTTGGTTTGTTTTTTTTAAAAGCTGGCTATACGCTAAAACAAAGAAATAAATGGATAACAAAAGGAATGGTATGGCACCGAGTTGCTTTTGATAAAGGTAATACATCCCTGTCATAATCCCCATTATGGCAGCAAAAAGAAAAAACCTTCTCATTTTTTCACATCCTGCATTCAAAATCCTCGAATTATGCTAGTTTAAGTTTTTTATTATGGCTGTTTTCGTTAACTTTTTTTGCTTTTTACCCAAAAGTGGTATAGTTGATTTCCTCTCCAGGATGCTCGCTTTCCGCGGGGCGGGCGGTGAT
>NZ_JAHNZZ010000004.1:46464-69478 GCF_019039215.1 Bacillus sp. FJAT-29790 | reverse complement strand
CCGCTCCAATCAACGTCATACAAAACCTATTTAAAAACAACAATCATTTAGAAAACAGCCTTTATTATCAACTTCTGCTAATTAATTATCAACTTTACCTATTATATTATCAACTTTGATTTCTCGACAAAAAAAGCGATAATGCGACTTATATCCCTACTATAAGAAAGTTATCCTTTTCCTTCAAAAAAGGCTTATAGCATATGCTACAAGCCTTTTAGCGGTTTACATATTACGGCGATATTGCCCGCCTACTTCATAAAGCGCATGTGTGATTTGGCCAAGACTTGCCACTTGAACGGTTTCCATTAATGCAGCAAAGATGTTTCCGCCTGTTACAGCTGTTTCCTTTAAGCGTTTGAGCGCATCTTCTGTTTTTTCCTTATTGCGATCCTGGAAACTGCGCAAATTCTTGATTTGCGTTTCTTTTTCTTCTGTTGTTGCCCTTGCCAGCTCCATATTATTCATATCCTCTTCGGAAGGCGGATTTGGATTTAAATATGTGTTCACCCCGATGATCGGCAGTTCACCTGTATGTTTTTTCATTTCATAATACATCGATTCATCTTGGATTTTTCCGCGTTGATATTGCGTTTCCATTGCCCCAAGAACACCGCCACGGTCATCGATCCGCTCGAATTCCTGCAGGACGTGCTCTTCAACAAGGTCTGTTAATTCATCTATTATGAATGCGCCTTGCAGCGGGTTTTCGTTTTTCGCTAATCCATGTTCTTTCGTAATGATCATCTGAATCGCCATCGCACGACGGACAGATTCCTCTGTCGGAGTCGTAATCGCTTCATCATAAGCGTTCGTATGAAGGGAATTACAGTTATCCTGAAGTGCCATAAGCGCTTGCAGTGTCGTACGAATATCGTTGAAATCAATTTCCTGGGCATGAAGGGAACGGCCTGACGTTTGAACATGATATTTCAGCTTCTGGCTTCGCTCATTAGCCCCATACTTATCCCTCATCACCGTTGCCCAGATACGGCGGGCAACACGGCCAAGCACCGTATATTCCGGATCAAGCCCGTTCGAGAAAAAGAACGATAAATTCGGTGCGAAATCGTTAATATCCATCCCTCTGCTCAAATAATACTCAACAAATGTAAAGCCATTTGAGAGTGTGAAGGCAAGTTGTGAAATCGGATTTGCTCCAGCTTCGGCGATATGGTAGCCGGAAATGGAAACAGAGTAATAATTACGGACCTTTTGATCTATAAAATACTGCTGAATATCCCCCATCATCCGCAGAGCAAACTCCGTTGAGAAAATACATGTATTTTGGCCTTGATCTTCTTTTAAGATATCAGCCTGAACGGTTCCTCTGACTGTCTGTAAAGTACGTGCCTTTACTTCCGTAAATTCAGTTGCTGTTAAAATGCGTCCGAGCTCTTGCTCCTTCGCCTCAATTTGCTGTGCGATCGCCGTATTCATAAACATCGCTAAAATAATCGGTGCAGGTCCGTTGATCGTCATCGATACAGATGTCGATGGATGGCAAAGATCAAAGCCAGCATAGAGCTTTTTCATATCATCCAAAGTACAGACGTTTACTCCACTCTCTCCAACCTTCCCAAAAATATCTGGGCGGTAGTCAGGATCTTCTCCATAAAGTGTAACCGAATCAAAAGCAGTACTTAACCGCTTTGCTGAGTCATCCTTTGATAAGTAGTGAAAACGGCGATTTGTTCTCTCGGGCGTTCCTTCTCCTGCAAACTGCCTTTTTGGATCTTCTCCCTCACGCTTAAACGGGAAAACCCCTGCCGTATATGGAAACGCACCGGGAACATTTTCTCTATACACCCAACGGATAATTTCTCCGTAATCCTTATATTTCGGCAGAGCAACTTTTGGAATCGCTAGGCCAGATAAACTTTTTGTTTTTAAAACTGTCACAATTTCTTTATCGCGGATTTTCGTGACAAATTGATCGCCTGCATATTTTTCTTTTAATTCGTTCCAGCCTTCAAGGATTTTCTTTGTTTCAGGCGAAAGCTTGGATTCAGTATTTGCTTTAATCGCTTCAAGAGAAGCCACAACTTCCTCGTTAGCCTCTTGCTCCTTAACTGCAAGAATCGCTCCTTCAAGCTGGAACAATTTCCGTGCAAGATCAGCCTGTTTCTCCGCTTTTTTATGATAGCCGCGAACCGTTTCTGACACTTCCCTTAAGTAGTAGCGCTGCTCATTCGGGATAATGACATTTTGTTTTTCCACAACGGCATTCTTTGAAAAATTAGTTTGCCAATCTGTCCCCGCCTTATGATTCAATTTTTCAATTAGAACGGCAAATACCGCATTCGTACCTGGGTCATTGAACTGGCTTGCAATTGTTCCATAAACAGGCATTTCACTTAATTCTTTTTCAAATAGCAGATGGCTTCTTTGGTATTGCTTTTGAACTTGGCGCTTTGCATCTTCAGAGCCTTTGCGCTCAAATTTATTAATGACAATTAAATCGGCGTAATCGATCATATCGATTTTTTCAAGCTGGGTAGGTGCGCCAAATTCGCTTGTCATTACATACATGGAAACGTCGCAAATTTCTGTAATTTCAGCATCCCCTTGGCCAATCCCGCTTGTTTCTACTACGATCAAATCGAAGCCCGCCGCTTTTACGACCGAAATCGCATCTTTAATCGCGAGTGAAAGTTCACTCTTAGACTTCCTAGTTGCTAAGCTCCTCATATAAACTCGTGGTGTGAAAATCGCATTCATCCGGATGCGGTCACCTAGAAGGGCGCCACCTGTTTTTTGCTTCGTTGGATCTACCGATAAAATAGCTACCTTCTTTTCCGGTATTTCATTAATAAATCGGCGGATCAGCTCATCTGTCAATGAGCTCTTTCCCGCCCCTCCGGTACCAGTAATCCCCAGGACTGGAACTGATTTTTCCAAGGATTTTACTTTTTCCATCACTGATTCAAGTGCTGCTGCCGCTTCTTTATCGACATTGACCTGGTGCTCTGCAAGCGTGATTAGTTTTGCAATGGCATTCACGTGCCCATCCTGAAGCTTTTCAATTTCCTCGGTTGCTTCTGAGGTAAACGTGGCGAAATCACACTCTTTAATCATCATTTCAATCATGCCCTGCAGCCCGTGCTGGCGACCATCCTCAGGCGAGAAAATTCTTGCTATCCCGTAATCCTGAAGCTCTTTTATTTCCCTCGGGATGATTACCCCTCCGCCGCCTCCATAAATACGGATATGTGAGGCACCCTTTTCTTTCAGCAAGTCATACATATACTTAAAATATTCAACATGCCCTCCTTGATAAGAAGAAATTGCAATTCCCTGCACATCTTCCTGGATGGCTGCATTAACGACTTCTTCCACTGAGCGGTTATGGCCAAGATGAATAACCTCTGCCCCGCTCGCTTGAATAATTCTTCTCATGATATTTATGGAAGCATCATGACCATCAAACAAGCTGGATGCCGTCACAAATCGAATATGATTCTTTGGCTTGTATTCTGCTAGATTACTCATTCTTCTCCTCCTCTAATCAAATTCGCCGTGGCGTATTTGCGCCCAGATTTTTACCTTAGCTTGCTCGATAAATTCCTTTAAAAAATCTGAGGCATCCGCCGGAGACTTAACTTTAATCAACCGGGATTTGAACCCCCACTTATATCGTTTAGAGGCTTCCACTGAATAAAGTGAAATGCGCCCGACTTGTTCTCCAATTAGCTTATACTCTCTTTCCCGTTAGAATAGATCCCTTCATTCCTTCGAATAGTAAGTCAATTTGCAGCTTTATATACTCTTCAATTGTGTACATCTTTTGCAGGGACCAGCGGCGGAAGGCCCACATCTGTCCCTGTACAAAGATGTTATGAGCAATCATCTTGATTTGTTCTTCCGTTAAATCTAATTCTCCGTTTTCTACACATTGATTAACGATTTGTTCAAACATCCCAACCATTTCAATTTCTTTCTTCAGCACATATGGCAGGGCGTCCTTTGAGAGTGATTTCACTTCCTGATACATCACGAGTACCTCATCCTGCATTTCATTGACAACCCGGAAATAATCAGCAATTCCTAGCCTTAAGCTTTCTAGCGTCCCTAATCTTAGATCAAGATCCTTTTGGAGACGATCACTGACCTCGTCATAGATGCTGTCACAGACAAGGTATAATACATCCTCCTTTGTCCGGATATATTCATATAATGTTCCGATACTAAAACCAGACGCCTTCGCGATTTCTCTCGTTGTTGTCCGATGGAACCCTTTTTGGATAAAGAGGGTGACCGCCCCTTTAATCATTTGGTCACGCCTCTTTTTAACGAGGCGTTCATCTTTAACAGAAGCCTGGACTTCACGTTTTTCCATTTTTTCAACCGCCTTTTTAAATCTCTTACCGTTCAATCTTATTTTGTCAGCATCCGAGAAATAACGAGACGCTGGATTTCTTGTGTTCCTTCATAGATCTGGGTGATTTTCGCATCACGCATATAGCGCTCAACCGGATAATCCTTCGTGTAACCGTAGCCGCCAAAAATTTGTACAGCCTCTGTCGTCACCTTCATTGCTGTATCCCCAGCCATTAATTTAGACATCGCAGACTCTTTTCCGTATGGAAGACCAGCAGATTCAAGCCAAGCCGCCTGGTATGTTAATAGTCTAGAAGCTTCCACACTTGTTGCCATATCTGCCAGTTTGAAGCCAATCCCTTGCTGGGCAGCAATTGGTTTGCCGAATTGGTGGCGCTCTTTCGAATAATCAATTGAAGCATCTAATGCCCCTTGAGCAATCCCCACTGCCTGAGCGGCAATGCCGTTGCGGCCGCCATCGAGTGTCATCATTGCGATTTTGAAACCTTCGCCCAATTCGCCTAACACATTTTCCTTTGGAACTTTACAATTTTCAAACATTATTTCTGTTGTCGGAGATGAACGGATCCCTAATTTTTTCTCCTTTTTGCCAACAGAAAAGCCTTCAAATCCAGCCTCAACGATGAACGCCGTCGTTCCTCTTTGTTTTTCAGCAGGATCAGTAAGGGCGAAAACGACATAAATATCAGCAATTCCGCCATTTGTAATAAAAATTTTAGAACCGTTCAATACATAATGGTCCCCTTCAAGACGAGCTGTCGTTTTCATTCCTCCAGCATCTGATCCGCTTCCCGGCTCTGTTAAACCGTAACCACCGATTTTCTTCCCTTCAGCCATTGGCCGTAAATATTTTTGTTTCTGCTCTTCACTTCCAAATTTGTAAATTGGCCAACCTGCTAGGGACGTATGTGCTGATAGCGTCACACCTGTTGAAGCACATACCCTTGACAGTTCCTCCACTGCAATACAGTAAGCGAGGTAATCGCTTCCAATGCCGCCGTACTCTTCAGGCCAAGGAATTCCGGTTAGCCCGAGCTCAGCCATTTTATCGAAAATTTCACGGTCAAATCGCTCTTCTTCATCGCGCTCAGCTGCAGTCGGGGCCACTTCATTTTTGGCGAAATCGCGCACCATTTTTCTGATCATTTCGTGCTCTTCGGTTAATTGAAAGTTCATTTTGGATATCCCCCATATTTGGTTATTAATTTCAATGACGCACCGTTTAGAGCTGCTTGCTTATGACAATGCGCTGAATTTCACTGGTGCCTTCGTAAATCTCAGTAATTTTTGCATCGCGGAAGTAACGCTCCACTGGATAGTCTTCTGTATAGCCGTAGCCCCCGAATACTTGGATGGCTTCTGTTGACACCTCTACTGCTGTTTTTGAAGCAAAAAGCTTGGCCATGGAAGCTTCTTTCCCGCAGTAAATTCCTCTTTGACGAAGGTCTGCCGCACGATAGATTAATAGTTTGGAAGCTTCGACGCCTGTAGCCATATCAGCAAGCTTAAAGCCGATACCTTGCTGAGCGGCAATCGGTTTACCAAATTGGATGCGCTCCATTGCATACGCTGTTGCAGCCTCAAGTGCGGCTTCCGCAATTCCGAGTGCCTGGGCAGCGATTCCAATGCGGCCGACCTCGAGGTTAGCCATCGCAATCTTAAATCCGTCTCCTTCCGCACCTAGGAGATTTTCTTTAGGGATTCTCATATCTTCAAAGCTGATCTGCAATGTCCTTGAGCCGTGCAGCCCCATTTTGCGTTCATCTTTGCCAATGACAAGACCTGGCGAATCTTTCTCGACAATAAAGGCAGAAATTCCTTTGCCGCCAAGTTCAGGGTTTGTCGAAGCAAAAACAATATAAACATCAGCCTCGCCCCCGTTTGTAATAAACACTTTCGAGCCGTTAATAATGTAATGATTCCCATCTTTTTTTGCTTTTGATTTCAAGCTACCGGCATCTGATCCTGCACTCGGTTCTGTCAGGCAAAACGCACCAAGAAACTCCCCCGAAGCTAGTTTGGGAATGTATTTTTGTTTTTGTTCTTCTGTCCCGAAGTAGAGAATTGGGTTTGTCCCTACGGATGTATGAACAGATAGAATGACCCCAACAGTTGCACTTACTTTCGATAACTCATTGATTGCAATAATATAAGAGGTAAAATCCATTCCTGAACCGCCATATTTTTCGGGAATCGGAATCCCCATTAAACCGAGTTCTCCCATTTTGCGCAATATCTCACGTGGAAACACTCCCTGCTCCATTTTTTCAACAAAGGGCGCAATTTCCGTTTGTGCAAAATCCCGGACCATTTTTCTCATCATATCCTGCTCTTCCGTGAATCTCAGGTTCATACCCTTCTCCTCCTAGCATTCTCTAGGTTGTTTTTTGTGAATTTTTGCTTGTTTAGCATTACGATCAACGTCTCGAAAAAGGTTATTACCACTAAAACTAAAGCAAGCAGTGACAAAGCGGTTGCACTCAATACATTCGGATTCTTTCGAAAATCGATTAATTGTATTCGTAAAAGCCTCTGCCTGATTTTCTTCCTAACCAGCCTGCCTTCACATATTTTCTTAAAAGGGGACATGGGCGGTATTTATCATCACCGAATCCTTCATGAAGCGTTTCCATAATATAAAGGCAAGTGTCAAGACCAATAAAGTCCGCCAACGTTAGCGGCCCCATAGGATGATTCATTCCAAGCTTCATGACTTCATCAATCGCTTCTTTGGAGGCAACCCCTTCATATAAGGTAAAAACCGCTTCATTAATCATTGGCATTAGCACCCTATTTGACACAAAACCAGGGAAGTCATTTACTTCTACGGGAACCTTCTTCAAGGTCTTCGTTATCTCTTCTATCGTTTCGTAAACTTCATCAGTTGTAGCAAGACCGCGGATAATTTCAACTAGTTTCATAACCGGTACCGGGTTCATAAAATGCATGCCAATTACTTTTTCAGGTCGCTTTGTAGCAGCAGCAATTTCTGTGATTGGCAGGGATGATGTATTACTTGCCAGTATGGTATGCTCTTGGGCAATTTCATCTAGCTGGCTGAATATCTTCGTTTTAATTTCCATATTTTCGACTGCCGCTTCAATGATCAAATCAACCGATTTTGCATCATTTAAATCTGTGGACGTGGTTAAATTGCTCATTACCTCCTCCATTTGCTGAGGCGTCATCCGCTCTTTTTCCACTTGACGGGAGAGATTTTTTTTAATAACACTAAGTCCGCGCTGAACAAACTCCTGCTTGAGATCATTTAATAATACGCTGTACCCTGCTTGTGCACATACTTGTGCGATCCCGGAGCCCATCTGGCCTGCTCCGATTACCATAATTTTTTTAACATTCATTTTCGATTCCCCCGATCCAAATTTCCATTTCTCCTACTAGCTTGGCGGATCATTCAATATTGGCCGATAAAAGTGTGAAATTGGCCGATAAACTGATTTATTTGGCCGATAAACTGCCACTTTTGGCCGTTAAATGAAATTCTGACTCCATATTTATGGATATCGCTCTTAATTTGAACTTTTCGGTACTTCGATCATAATGGCATCGCCTTGGCCCCCGCCGCTGCAAATTGCCGCAATTCCGATTCCGCCGCCTCTGCGCTTTAGTTCATACATTAATGTCAAAATAATCCTCGCACCGCTTGCTCCAATTGGATGTCCAAGTGCGACGGCACCCCCATTTACATTGACTTTATTTTCATCCAGATGAGCAATCTTATTACTAGCTAAAGCAACTGCCGCGAATGCTTCGTTAATTTCAAATAGGTCAATTTCATCAACGGATTTTCCTGTCTTTCTCAGTAGTTCATTGATGACAAGGCCTGGTGTTTTTGGAAAGTCCTTCGCTTCGATCGCAATCGCTGCGTGGCCTAAAATGAACGCTTCTGGATTTCTCCCTTCACGGACGGCTCGTTCCTCACTCATTAGAACTAATGCGGCTGCACCATCGTTGACTCCAGGCGCATTTCCTGCTGTAATCGTGCCATCTGCGCCAAACACAGGACGTAGCTTGGCGAGTTTTTCTAATGTAGTATCCCTACGTGGTGACTCATCTTTAGCGATAATAATTGGATCCCCTTTTCTTTGCGGAACCACTACCGGAACGATTTCCTCTGCCAGTTTGCTTGTTTCCATTGCTACAGTCGTAAGCTCATGACTTCTAAGCGCCCATCGATCCTGCTCTTCTCTGCTAATCTCTAATTCCTTCGCTGTCTCATTTCCATAGGTGCCCATATGAACACCAGTAAAGCTGCAGCTTAGGCCATCATATGTCATTAAATCTTTTACGTCAGCGTCGCCCATTCTGAAACCCCAGCGCGCCGTTGGCAAAATATATGGTGCATTGCTCATCGACTCCATGCCGCCTGCTACAATTACTTCCTCATCACCTGCACGGATGATCTGATCGCCTAATGTGAGACTGCGCATCCCTGAGGCACACACTTTATTGACTGTTTCCGTTTTAATATCCCAAGGCAAGCCAGCTTTTCTCGCTGCTTGGCGGGAAGGGATTTGACCCTGTCCCCCCTGAAGGACAGTTCCAAGAATCACCTCATCTACTTCCTCGGGTTTGATCCCTGCACGATTTAAAGCCTCTTTTACCGCAAAACCTCCAAGATCAGATGCAGAAAAACTGCTTAATCCGCCCGCGAATTTTCCAAAAGGTGTTCTTGCCCCGCCTAAAATGACCGTTTTCCCCATAAGAATCGCTCCCCTTAAAGTTTATTAATTAGAAATTATCCAAATATTGATTCCGAAAAAATATCTGTTTTAAAGTAGCTGATTGTGTAGCAGTTGACTGAACGCTCGCTCGAGACATAAGGAAGGAGAAAGGAGATCTTCTGAAATAAGGAGGAATCTCCATCCCCAAAAGTATAACTTTTCGGCAAAATCGTGGATTATCCATTAATTTAGTAAAATATCAGCGAGGGACATTGTACCTGTCCCCATGTCCCTCCTGTTGGCTAAGCAAAATCGCCACGCTAATATCCATTTATCAACAACAAAGCCTAAAGTTTTAGAACTAACCGAAAATCGCCTTTTCCAGAATTTCAGCGACATCATAAGTGTGAACGGTTTCTTCCACTTCTTTTGCTTTCGTTCCATCGGAAAGCATTGTTAAGCAGTATGGACAGCCGGAGCTGATCACTGATGGATTGACTGCTAAAGCTTGTTCCGTCCGGGATACATTGATGCGATGGCCGGTTTCTTCTTCCATCCACATTAAGCCCCCACCTGCTCCACAGCACATGCCTGTTTCACGGCTTCTCTCCATTTCCACAAGCTTAACACCAGGAATAGCTTTTAAGATTTCACGCGGCGGATCATACACTTCGTTGTAGCGCCCTAAATAACAAGAATCATGGAATGTAATTGTTTCGTTTACATCATGCTGTGGCTTAAGCTTACCTTCCTCGACAAGCTGAGCCAAAATCTCTGTATGGTGGTACACCTCTGCCTCTAACCCGAAGTCCGGATATTCATTTTTAAAAATGTTATAGGCATGCGGATCAATCGTAACGATTTTCTTTACTTCATTTTTCTCGAATTCTTCAATATTTTTCGTAGCAAGCTCCTGAAAAAGAAACTCATTTCCAAGGCGTCTTGGTGTATCACCGGAGTTCTTTTCTTTATTACCAAGAATGGCAAACTTCACGCCCGCTTCGTTTAATAGTTTTGCAAAAGAAAGGGCAATTTTCTGGCTGCGGTTATCATAAGAACCCATGGAGCCGACCCAGAAAAGATATTCAAATTCTTCACCAGCTTTTTTCATTTCCTTCACGGTCGGTACATGAACATCCTCACGTGCTTCTCTCCAGTCCTCACGCTCCTTACGATTTAGTCCCCATGGATTGCCCTGGCGTTCGATATTCGTCATCGCGCGCTGTGCATCTGCATCCATTTTTCCTTCTGTCAAAACAAGATAACGGCGAAGATCAATAATTTTATCCACATGTTCATTCATAACTGGACATTGATCTTCACAATTCCGGCATGTCGTACACGCCCAAATTTCTTCTTCCGTAATGACATCGCCGATTAAGCTCGGACTATAGGCAAAACCAGCAGCCACTTCTTCTGCTGCTTTGCCGGCAGCAGATAGAGCAATCTGATTACCTCTTGTATGTGAAAATGCGAAAGTCGGTACCCATGGCTGCTTCGATGTGACAGCTGCCCCATGGTTTGTTAAATGATCGCGAAGCTTTAAGATTAAATCCATTGGTGAGAGCATCTTACCTGTTCCTGTAGCCGGGCACATATTCGTACAGCGTCCACATTCCACACATGCATAGAAATCAATCATTTGATGCTGGCTGAAATCCTCAATTTTTCCGACGCCAAAGGCTTCCTGTGTCTCATCTTCAAAGTCGATTTTCGTTAATTTCCCTGGGTTTTCAAGACGGTTGAAATAAACGTTTGCTGGCCCGGCAATTAAGTGTGCGTGCTTAGATTGCGGGACATATACAAGGAAGGCCAGCAGGAATAATAAATGAATCCACCAGGAAAAATAGAAGACAACGATTGAGGCCGTTTCGCCCATCCACGAGAGAGCACCCGCAATAAGAGAAGCAACTGGCTCCGTCCATGCCCCTTCATGGCCATGCCAAATCATGCTCATACCATTTCCGAGCAGAACAGACAGCATTAATCCGCCGATGAAAATGAGAACAAGACCTGACTTAAAGCCTCTTTTTAACCTTACGAGCTTTTCAACATACCGGCGATGGAATGCCCAGATGACAGCCACTAAAATTGTCAGTGTCACGAGCTCCTGAAAAAACGTGAAACCTGGGTATAATGGGCCTAGCGGCAAGTGTGCACCTGGCTTTATTCCCTTAATAATAAAATCAATCGCACCGAACTGAACAAGAATGAAACCGTAGAAAAACAGGACATGAATGATTCCGCTTTTCTTATCTTTTAAAAGCTTTTTCTGTCCAAAAACATTGACCCAAATTTTCCCGAGCCGTTCTTTCACATTATTATCGAATTCTACCTTTTTACCGAGTCTGATATATTCAATTCTTGTTTTAATCACGTAAATAAACAGACTAACAGCGTAAACGGTTACAACGAGAAATGCGATTAAGTTAATCCATAATAATGGGGTCATGAGGTTTAGTGCTCCTTTCATACATATTATTCAGGTATCAAATAGGTTGAACACCCGCTCACCATTTCATTGAAAATTTTTATACAACGGAATTTTCAGATATTTATACTTATCTCTATTATATAATGAATGAGCATTCAGTCAAATCAATTTTAATACTTTTCTGTTTTTAATTTTTCGACATAATTCCTTATAGAAATATCCATCCAGGAAATACTAACGAAAAACGATTTCGGGGAGCCAATAGCATTGACAATTATCATGACAATAGCGACCATTATATTGCTTATCACTCTATGGTTAACGCTTGATTTTATCCTCGGGAAGAAGAAACAATTAAAAAAAGTGAAACGTGAGAACGACTCTATTCGAGAAAGCAGCATTGATGTCTTTTCCGAAGGGCCCGATTTATTTACTGACTTATTTTCCGAGTTAAAAAAGGCGGAGCACCATATCCACATTTTATTTTACATTGTAAAAAATGACAAAATAAGTAAGGAGTTCTTGTCCATATTGAAGGATAAAGCAAGTAAAGGAGTCGAAGTCCGTCTCCTTCTTGACTGGATCGGGAGCTTTCTTATTAAAAAAAAGACGATCAAATCGCTTAGGAGTCATGGAGTTCAATTTGCATTTGCCAATCCTCCCCGGCTCCCGTTTCTCTTTTACTCCTCTCAAGTTAGAAATCATCGCAAAATCACGATCATTGACGGAAAGATTGGCTATATTGGAGGATTCAATATTGCCAAGGAGTATATTAATTTAGATCCTAAATTAAGCCCATGGCGAGACTATCATCTGAAAATAATTGGCGAAGGTGTCGAGGATTTACAAAAAGAATTCCTAACTGATTGGCATGAAGCGACGAAACTGGATTTATTAATGAATGAAATTTATTTTCCCGTACAGCCTAAAGGCGGTATCCAGCATAAGATCATTCCCTCTAAAGGGCCGTTTTTAGAAGATACTTTTTCCACTCTTATTCGAAATGCCAAAACGAGAATTATCATTGGAACGCCTTATTTTATTCCGAGCAAAAGATTACTTAATGATTTATCCGCTGCGCAGGCAAGGGGCGTCACTCTGACCCTTCTTGTTCCATTTAAAACGGACCATATCCTTGTAAAGGAAGCATCCTTCCGCTATTTAAGGAAACTGTTAAAGCAAGGGGCAAATGTGTATGAATTTCTAAATGGTTTCTACCATGCTAAAACGATCATCATCGATGATGACATATGCGATATTGGGACCGCAAACTTCGATAAACGAAGCCTTTTTCTCAATTATGAAATTAACTGTTATATTTATGACCAAGCATTCACTCATAAAGTGCTCAAGGTGATTGAAACAGATATTCACGAATCAAAGCAATTAACGTTACAAGAGTTAAACCGTCTGAATCCTTTTCGGGTATTGAAGGAATTAGTAGCTCGATCGGTTGCTATCTTTCTGTAAATCAATATTCGAATTGAACCTAAATAATAATAAAAAGCGGCTGTTGGCCGCTTTTTATTATTATTTCACTATATTTTGCAACCACGGTGTGATCATTTCAAACGCTTTAAAGCCGAGATAGATGCCGACAATCCCCATGATTCCTGCAAATGCTGGCGGGGCTGGGATTGGCAGCTTCAAAAACGCAAATATGAAACCGACCAGAAAGCCTGTGAAGATCGATAAAATAACAATTTTCATGGTATCCTCCTTTATATAAATCCCTTATTGTATGCCAGTTTCATTAAACGTGAAAATACATGAAGTTAGCTTCCCCAATTCCAACAAAAAAATGAAAGAAGGCTGACTCAATAACGGAATTTACTCCCCCTTTAAGGGAGGTACTCCGATAAGAGTCAGCCTCATCATGTATTACATTTTTTCCGGCGCAGAAACTCCGATTAAAGCGAGTGCATTTTTCAATGTGGTTTGAACTGCTTTAATTAATGCTAACCGTGCTTTTGTTCGTTCTGGATTTTCTGTATCTAATACCTTTTCAGCATTATAGAAGCTGTGGAAGACAGATGCCAATTCGAAAATATAATTAGTAATGCGGTGCGGCATCCGTTTCCCAGCAGCTTCTCCTACTGCTTGCGGGAATTCGCCCAGTTTTTTCAGGACGTCTATTTCTTTCTCAGCATTGATTAATGAGAAATCCGCGTTGCTTTCAACAGTCATCCCCTGCTCTTCACCTTGACGAAGGATGCTTGAAATACGCGCATGGGCATATTGGGCATAGTAGACAGGGTTTTCGTTTGACTCCGAAACGGCTAAATCCAAATCAAAGTCCATATGCGTGTCAGCACTTCTCATCGCAAAGAAATACCGAACCGCATCAAGTCCTACTTCTTCGACAAGGTCACGCATCGTCACAGCTTTCCCTGTCCGTTTGCTCATCTTCATTTTTTCGCCGTTTTTATATAAATGAACAAGCTGGATAATCTCTACTTCAAGTGCTTCGCGGTCATAGCCAAGTGCCTGAATCGCTGCTTTCATACGCGGGATATAGCCATGATGGTCTGCTCCCCAAATATTAATCAGCTTTTCAAAGCCGCGTTCAAGCTTGTCCTTATGGTATGCAATATCTGGTGCTAAGTACGTATAAGAACCATCGTTTTTAATGAGCACACGGTCTTTGTCATCACCAAATGTTGTGGAACGGAACCATGTAGCACCGTCTTCTTCATAGATGTGGCCATTGTCTTTCAGCTTCTTTAATGCTGGATCAATTTTGCCGTTTTCGTAAAGAGACGTTTCTGAGTACCAAACATCAAATGGCACACGGAAATCTTCAAGGTCGGCTTTTAACTTCGCCATTTCGACCTTTAATCCGTATTCGCGGAAGAAGTCGAAACGCTCTTTTTCATCTACGTTGACATATTTGTCCCCGAATTCATCAGCAAGTTTTTTGCCGATTCCAATAATATCTTCCCCATGATAGCCGTCTACAGGCATTTCTTTTTCCATCCCTAAAGCTTGGAAATAACGGGCTTCGACGGAAGTGGCGAGATTATTAATTTGATTGCCGGCATCGTTGATATAATATTCGCGGGAAACATCATATCCCGCTTTCGCAAGAATATTACATAAGGAATCCCCAACCGCTGCACCGCGGGCATGCCCTAGGTGGAGATCGCCTGTTGGGTTCGCAGATACAAACTCAACCTGAACTTTCTGGCCGCCCCCGGTTGTTGTTTCCCCGTACCCGGCTCCTGCTTCAAGAATCGTCGGAATTAGACTCGTCAAATAACGATTATCCAAATAAAAATTGATAAATCCAGGACCTGCAATTTCAATTTTCTCAATGGAGGCTTTGGATTGGTTAATATTCGCGACCAATTCTTCCGCGATCATTTTCGGCGCCTTTTTGGCAACTCGGGCAAGCTGCATAGCCATGTTCGTGGAATAATCTCCATGCGCCTTTTCCTTTGGAATTTCCAGAATAACATCAGGAATTTGATCTTCTGCTGCTAAATCTGCTTTAAGGACAGCATCTTTAATTTCCTGTTTCAATTTACTTTGAATTTGCTCGACAATATTCATAACTCTTCCTCCTCCTCAAACGTTATTGCTAAGTGATATGTACCTGATTGCGCACCTTGCATCTTTAATTCATATAATAAGTCAATCGACCCAAATCCCGTTTGTTCATCAAATTGGTGATCCAGCCTCTTCGTCAAGGTATCCATATCAAACACACCATATGGCGTATGATACGTTCCTTTAAGCTTTTTGTTCATTTTAAAAGGAAGCTTCATTCTAACAGCTCCACTTCGTAAAATTAGACCTTCTTGATCAGACATTTTAATGATGGTTTTTGCGGTCCCCTCTTCCACGACCTCATCATACTGAAGAAAGCGGGCATTCTCTTTAATATAGTATCGGCCAAACGCAGTCAATTCAAAAGTATCTTTGTTACTTCCATCGCGAATGTCCGTTTTCACCTTTATCTTCACAGGGACTTGTTCCCCTGAACGAATAGACAACCGGAACACATCCTTTTTATTTCATTATAATGCAAAAAATTGGTGCCTGTCACCTCGGAAAACGCTTCGCATATTTATAGACGTCGGAGCCAGAAGCATGATTGGAGGAAATCAGCGAGTTATTCTAGTTCCTAACCTTAATTCCCTGGAAACTTTATACTTCACCAAAAATGACGGAGACCTAGTCTCCGTCATTTTTTATTTAACCCAGCCGAGGATCATTTCGCGGATGAGTTTGCTTGCTGTGTTGGCTGTTTGCTCGGATGGGTCATAAATCGGCGCTACTTCTACGAGGTCCGCGCCAACTACTTTCACGTCCGAATGGGCGATTTCATGGATAGAAGCTAAAAGCTCTTTTGATGTAATGCCCCCAGCGTCAACCGTTCCCGTTCCCGGTGCGTGTGCAGGATCGAGCACATCGATATCAATTGTGACATAGACAGGGCGCCCAGCTAGTTTCGGTAGAATTTCTTTCAATGGTTCTAGCACTTCAAATTTCGAAATATGAAGTCCAACTTCCTTTGCCCATTGAAATTCCTCCTTCATACCGGAACGGATCCCGAATGAAAAAATGTTCGCAGGTCCAATTAATCCAGCTGCTTTGCGGATCGGAGTTGAATGGGACAATGGCTCCCCCTCGTAATTTTCACGTAAATCTGTGTGGGCATCCATATGGATCACCGCAAGATCAGGGTATTTTTTATACATCGCCTTAATAACAGGCCAAGAAACTAAATGCTCTCCGCCCATCCCTAAAGGGAATTTATCCTCGGCTAAAAGCTTATCGATAAATTCCTCAATCAGATCAAGGCTTTTTTGTGCATTCCCGAACGGAAGCGGAATATCCCCCGCATCATAGTACTTCACTTCTTCTAATTCCCGGTCTAAATAGGCACTATACTCTTCTAGCCCGACCGACACTTCTCGAATGCGAGCAGGGCCAAAACGGGAGCCCGGACGATAGCTGACCGTCCAATCCATCGGCATGCCGTAGATAACTGCTTCACTTTCTTCGTAATTCGGATGGCTTTTTATAAAAACATTGCCAGAGTATGCTTCATCAAAACGCACCACTGTCATCCCTCGCTTTTTAATCTTAAAAACATTTTATCAGCCAATTTTATTAATTTATCAGCCAGTTTACCTGTTTTATCAGCCAAATTTTCGATTTATCAGCCACTTTACCGGTTTTATCAGCCAATCGAAGTTTGCGGCCGAATTACTTCACTAAATCCTGAACAAATTTCGGCAATACAAATGCTGCCTTATGAAGTTCTTTTGTATAATATTTCGTCTCGATTTCATGGAAACGCTCTTCACTTACTTCTAACGGGTCGTACTTTTTCGATCCAAGTGTGAATGCCCACATGCCGCTTGGGTAAGTAGGAATGTTCGCAACGTATAGACGAGTGATCGGGAAAATTTCCTTTACGTCTTTTTGAACGTTACGGATTAAGTCTGCCTTAAACCACGGGTTGTCCGATTGAGCCACGAAAATACCGTCTTCTTTCAACGCTTTGGAAATTCCCGCATAAAACCCTTTCGAAAACAGATTTACGGCAGGGCCAACTGGTTCAGTAGAGTCAACCATGATTACATCATATTCGTTTTCACTTTCGGCAATATGCATAAAGCCATCGCCCACCTGCACATCAACGCGTGCGTCGTCTAGCATGCCAGCGATTTCCGGGAGATACTGTTTAGAATACTCGATTACTTTCCCATCAATATCAACGAGCGTCGCTTTCTTCACGCTTGGATGTTTAAGAACTTCACGGATCACACCGCCATCACCGCCGCCTACGACAAGGACATTTTCCGGGTTAGGATGCGTAAATAACGGCACATGTGCCACCATTTCATGATAAACAAACTCATCCTTTACAGAGGTCATCACCATGCCATCTAATAAAAGCATATTTCCCCATTCTTCCGTTTCAACCATTTCTAGCATTTGAAAATCTGTCTGCTCTGTATGTAAAGTACGTTTCACTTTCATCGTAATTCCAAAATTCTCAGTCTGTTTTTCAGTAAACCAAAGTCCCATTAATTAATCATCCCTTTCATTAAAAAAACGTTCAATTATTGCAAAATTAAGAAGCCTTTTTTATATTTCCCCAACTACTTAATTACAAACATGAGAAAAAGTATAGATGAATCTAGCAAAATTGCAAGAAAAACTTGCTTTTTGCTAGATAAAAATGTTTAAAACACCGCTGTTTTTTCAATACTAAGGGTAGGTGCAATTTTTACCAGAAAGGCGGCGAGTGATTCGAATGGAGATTATGACAAATCAGCGTTTTCGAAAAGCTGGGAAGTATTTACGGGCATTATTCATTATGAGCCTAATTGGACTCGCGTTAGCCGTGCTTATTGGTGCCGGTATTTTGCTCTATGCAAAGATCCTTGGACCGCCGCCGCTAGCTGTCTCGCAATCAACTTTATTTTACGCAGATGACGGAACGGTTATCGGTGAGAGTAATAATGGACAAAAACGGTACTGGGTGGATCTTAGCGAAATTAGCCCCGATCTCGTGAATGCTACCATTTCCATTGAAGATAAAAATTTCTATACACATAATGGCTTTGATTATAAGAGAATTGCAGGCGCCATACTTGCAGACATAAAAGCGATGGCGAAGGTTCAAGGAGCAAGTACTATCACCCAGCAATACGCACGAAATCTATTCCTAGAACATGAGAAGACATGGAAGCGCAAATTACTAGAAGCCTTTTATACGATTCGTCTAGAAATGAATTATTCGAAAAAAGAGATTTTAGAGGGCTATTTAAATACCATTTATTACGGACAGGGCGCCTATGGGGCACAAGCGGCGAGCCAGTTCTATTTTGGCAAAAATGCAAAAGAATTAACCCTGGGAGAAGCATCGATGCTGGCTGGTATTCCGAAGGGAGTCGGCATTTATTCCCCATTGGTTTCACTTAAAAATGCAGAGGGACGGCAGAAAATTATTTTGCGGACGATGGTCGAAAACGGCTATATCCACAAAAAAGAGATGGAGGCTGCCCTGAATGAGCCGTTAGTCATCATTGGCAAACATCTCCATACAAAGTCGAAAACAGCTCCATATTTTCAAGATGCGATGCGGCACGCTTTAAAAACGGAGCTGAACTTAGACGACCGAACGATTGAATTGGGCGGATTAAAAGTATATACCACTCTCGATCTGAAGCAGCAAGAAATCGCCGAACAAACCGTAGGAAAATTGATCTCAAAAGAATCAGAGATACAAGTTGGTTTTGTAGCAATGAATCCTAAAAACGGGTACGTGAAAGCAATGGTCGGGGGAAGAAATTACGAAGAAAGTCCATTTAATCGGTCGGTTCAAGCGGTTCGCCAGCCTGGGTCAACAATGAAACCACTGCTCTATTACGCTGCTTTAGAGCAAGGATTTACTCCTTCCACAAGTATGCGCAGCGAACCGACGATCTTTCGTTTCGAAGACGGAAGGCCTAATTATACGCCCAAAAATTTTAACAGTCATTATGCAAACGGAGATATAACGATGGCTCAGGCACTCGCCCTCTCAGATAATATCTACGCTGTGAAAACGCATTTGTTTTTAGGCGAGGATGCGCTCATTAACACAGCTAAAAAGTTTGGAATTAAAACGAAAATGGCAAAAGTGCCTTCTCTTGCCCTTGGCACGTCAGGCGTCCGAGTCATCGAAATGGCAAATGCATACAGCATGTTTGCGAACGGAGGAAAAAAAGTCTCCCCTGTCATGATCAAACGGGTTGAAAATCAGAAGGGAGAGATCATTTACGAACAAAACAAAGAAGCCATTCCGATTTTGCGACCTGAACTGGCGTATGTAATGACACAAATGATGACAGGCATTTTTGATCCGAAGTTAAACGGATACACAAGTGTCACTGGTAGCACAGTCATCAATGACATGACTCGCTCATATGCAGGAAAATCAGGCTCAACTGAAACGGACAGCTGGATGATCGGCTTTTCTCCTCAACTCGTATCAGCCGTTTGGACTGGATATGATAAAGGAAAGACGATCCATTTAATTGCGGACAAATCATACGCGAAAAATATTTGGATCCGCTTTATGGAGGACGCACATAAAGAAATACCGGTAAAAAACTTTAAAGCGCCAAAGGGAACAATAGGCGTCTATGTCAATCCGGCAAACGGCAAATTAGCCTCTGATCATTGTCCGATCAAGCGGCTCACATATTTCGCTGCGGGTACGGAGCCAACCGAATATTGTACAGACCATTTACTCTACCATGAAGAAGATACTGTGAAAAAACAGAAAGAGCCACATAAGCCGTGGTACAAGAAAATATTTGATTGGGGACCATGAATCGAAGCATCTTTCATTCCCGACTAAGTGTAACAACAGGCACTGGACAATAAAGCCTTCGGGAGCATTTGCATTACACGTTGGAAAAGCGAAGATGTGGATCACTCAGCCGGAGCAACTAGGCGGCACAAGTGAAAAACCTCGAGGGAATTCCCTCGAGGTTTTTCGTGTCCTAGCTCTATAGTGTGTTCACACTGTTAAATAGTTTACTTTTTTTATTGAGTTTGGGCAAGTAGTTAGAAAAGTAAGTCGGTAAACTGTCACAATTTCGTCAAAAATATAAGCGTTTTCCTCTAATTTACTTGTAAATCATTTTTTAGCTGTTCTAAGGAACGTTCCCACATGCCAGCATCATGATTTATTAAAAACTTGGAAAGAATCCCTTTCGATTTGTCATCCATATGATCAACAATTATCTTCCTTTTGATCGACTTATCCATATGGTTCACATGCTCTGGCAAAGACTTATAGCCTCTGCGGATTTCTCTGTCAACGGTCATTTCACATGCTGTCACACCCGCATAGTATGGCCCATCTTCTTTTCGATCAATCGTCACCCAGATAAGCCAGTAAGGCTTTCCGTTCGGAACCTCTTCTTTGTTCTTTAAAAATTTGATCCCTTTTTCAACTGGGCTGCGAGCATGCATAGCCCCAACTTCAATGGATGCCTCACCTGCGTCTACATCGATAATGACCGGAGATACATTATCCAAGGTTAGGGAGCCAGAGCCGAATCCACCATGCCCGTCAGTCGGATCACTCTTAATAATATTGAAACCAATATTTTTCTTCTTTTTCTCTTCCATTTTTTATTCCTCCCTATCACTCATTCAATTAGTTCTGCCGTCTAAAGTTATTTTACAAGGTTGTTTTCGCATATTTTGTTGTTTTTAGCCTACAAAATTTGCCCGTTGATTTCCGCTGCGGGCACTCGCTTTCCGCGGGGAGTGACGGGAGCCTCCTCGGCGTTACCGCCTGCGGGGTCTCCCGCTTCCATCTATTTCCCGCTGGAGTCAAGTGCCCTCCGCTCCAATCAACTCAGATTATTAAATAAAAATCACATTATAAAAGCAACAAACTTTACGAAAACAGCCTACAAAAACAATAGATAAAAGAAAGCATTTAAACCGTCTGCGATTACAGGCAAAACAGTATTAAAAATCGGCCGGATTGTGTATTGATCAAGTGGTGTAATAACAAGAATCAGAAAAATGACGGAGCCATATGTCTCAAATTGAGTTAGCTTTGGTCTCATATTTTTCGGCACCAAGTCCTCAATAATCCGATATCCATCCAGCGGCGGAAGCGGGAGCAGATTAAATACAAATAACACTAGATTCAGATGGATAAAAATATTCAAGAATTCAGGTACAAATGAAGGCAGTCCGGCTGTAGCGCCTAGTCTCATGAGCATATACCAAATAAAATACCCTAGAACCGCCATCACAAAATTGCTGATCGGGCCTGCAATTGAAACGGAAATTCCCGCTAATCTCGGATTCTTAAAAAAGAACCTGTTTACCGGCACAGGCCGAGCCCACCCGAATCCAGCGATAAAAATGAGAATCGTCCCGATCGGATCGAGATGCTGAATCGGATTTAAAGTGATTCTTCCCTGGTTCTTAGCCGTAGGATCGCCAAATTTATAGGCAACAAAGGCATGAGAAAACTCATGAACCGTAAAGGCAATCATTAACGTAATCGCAACATATGGAATTTCCTTTAATGAAAAGGCCAAAAATTGTTCCAAACACCAAAACCCCTTTTTCAAAAAGGTATTCCACCGGGATGATGAAATCCCCTCATTTAGATTTAATCAAATTCGCCTTGGCGTATTTGCGCCCAGATTTTTACCTTAGCTTGCTCGAAAAACTCCTTTAAAAAATCTGAGGCATCCTCCGGAGGCTTAACTTTATTCAGTCGGGGTTTAACCCCCACTGAATTGGATCCTGTTTGCATTCGTCTCGCCACTTGTATTCGTTTAGAGACTTCTGCTGAATAAAGTTGAAGATAGAATTCAAGCACATGATATTTTATTTGTTCATGTCGTGTCATTTCTTATCTAAAAGTATACATGATTCCACCAGTAAAGTGAAAAGGAAGAACTGCTTGCACTTTTCGGAAAAATATGAAAAACTACTAAAGAAAAGCGTAGGGCGCCCCATTATTAAAGAACGCAGGACTAAAATCGCCACGTCCTCGGAAAAGCTATCGCTTTTCCTTCGTGCGATGCATATGCTGCCGGAGCCTTCCTTGTCCGGTGGCGTCCGGAGCTAGATAGTTCTCTAGCTTAAAATAGTAAATACTACATATACAGAGAAGGAGGAAATGAATATGCCATACGTAACTGTCAAAATGCTCGAAGGCCGTTCAGACGAACAAAAAAGAGCGCTCGTTGAAAAGGTAACAGACGCTGTAAATGAAACAACAGGTGCTTCAAAAGACAAGATCGTGGTTTTTATTGAGGAAATGTCTAAGAATCATTATGCGATCGCTGGAAAACGTTTGAGTGACGAATAAGCTTACTCCTTTCTTGTAAAGGAATATTGGCTGAGAAAAAGCCGGGCATTTTACTGTCCGGCTTTTTCTCTTAAGCTTTCTATATACTGATAAGCAGTCTCTACCTCTTCCTCTGTATAGCGCTGCTTGCTTTTTAACGTAAAAATCTTTTCCTGCACTTCTTCTTTCGGCAGGTTATCGAAATACAAGACGGTCGAGACAAGCTCGAGGAATCTCGCATTTTGGTCGTTCATATCTGTCAGGCAGTCTTCTATATTTGGCATGGCAACTTCATTCAAACTCAAGAATTCCTTGCCATTTTCCGTTAAAGTATAGCGGTATTGATAGTATCCACCCTTTTTTTCCTTCACTTCATTTAAAAAGCCCATATTGCATAGTTCTTCAACTCTAAGTGTTAATTCCTCTGAATAAGGACCATAAAAATGAAATTGGAATCTCTCCTGAAAAGGAAAGGCAATTTTTTTTGCGATATAAACCATTTTCTGCAGCTTTTTCCGTCCGACAATTTCCTCTGAAGCCGCAATAGCATGGATAATTTTAGCATGATCTTTTAACAAGATTCGTCATCTCCTACTCCGTTTAATACCGTCTCTCATCTTAACTAAAGGCTCTTTTTGCATATATTGTTGACTTTAGCCTTCAAAGTTTGCCTGTTGATTTCCGCTGCGGGCACTCGCTTTCCACGGGGAGGGACGA
>NZ_JAHNZZ010000004.1:1561-46331 GCF_019039215.1 Bacillus sp. FJAT-29790 | reverse complement strand
CATCCTTGAATCTGCCCACGCACGAAGGAAATGCGATAGCATTTTCGAGGAGTCAAGTGCCCGCAGCGTAGGTCAACTCAGATAGTTATATAAATTCATACTAAAAAAGCAACAAAGCTTACGAAAACAGTCTAAATAAAAGGCTGTGTTAAATAGTGTTGTTGATAGACACGTGGAATCGCTTTGTGTTCAAACACAGCACTAAATCTCCAATAGCTTCCGTATTTCCTTTTTCGGCCCGGATGTAGCATCCTTCAGAAAATCGGCTGGGTAATACAGTTTATGGTCCGTTCTCCTTTTTCCTGAAATCGCATCAACAATTTGTGATTCTCGTGAGAGTTCACGAAGCTCCCCAGTTTTCATAAGCAAATGAATGGGCAGCCGCTCCTCCTCTTCTCCCGGCCTGTAAAAATCATAGGGAAGATCTGAAGAAGAATCGACAACTAAATAATATTCAGGATCAATACCAGCTTTTTGAAACAAAATAGAAAGCTCAGCAAGTTTCTTGTACTCCTTAGCAGGATCAAACTCCGCATATTTAAAAAGATTCCGGTTCATAAATCGGCGGCAAAGATCTCGAAGGATCGTGTCCTTCTCCTCCTGCCACATTTGAAAATAATAAAGAATAATTGCTTCATCGAGCTGAATATAGTCCTCCAGTGTAATTGCACCGTTGAACAAGGAATAAAAATGAATAGGATGGGATTTAAATGAATAGTTCTGTTCATGCAGATGCTTAGCCCGGTGCAATATCTTCGTCAGAATCACTTCCGCACTTCGGGTAACTGGATGGAAATAAACTTGCCAATACATCTGGTACCTGCTCATAATATAATCCTCAACAGCGTGCATTCCGCTCTGCTTAATGACAACCTGATCTTCCCGCGGTCGCATAACACGCAGAATTCGTTCCATATCAAAGTGACCGTAGCTAACTCCTGTAAAATAGGCGTCTCTTTGCAGGTAATCCATCCGGTCCGCATCGATTTGACTTGAAATAAGGCTAACTACCAGTTTATTTTTCGAAGTCTTCGCTATCACTTCAGCTACTTTTATAGGAAAATCCTTACTTACTGTAAGAAGTACTTTGTTAACTTCTGTTTCTCCGAGAATAATAGCCCTTGTATAATGCTCGTGATCCAAATCAAAAACTTTTTCGAAGGAATGTGAGAAAGGACCATGTCCTAAATCGTGGAGTAGCGCGGCGCATAAGGAGAGGAGTCGGTCTTCTTCATTCCATTCTGGCCTTCCATTAAAAACATCGTCGGCAATTCGCCTAATAATCTCATAAACACCGAGCGAATGATTAAAGCGGCTATGTTCTGCCCCGTGGAAGGTTAAATAGGTTGTTCCAAGCTGCTTTATTCTTCTAAGCCGCTGAAACTCTTTCGTGCCGATTAAATCCCAGATTACTTTGTCCCTCACATGAATATAACGGTGAACGGGATCTTTAAATACTTTCTCTTCACGTAACTTCTTCACCGGATATGCCACCTTTTTCCTCCGATTTTCTTTCTTCTCCCTATTATATCCCGATTTTCGACTCAATTCACTATAGAAATTCCGACACTTCGACAGAAACAGCGTTGTATGAAGGCTTTAACAAAGGTACTTTCCGCTTAATTATCATTTTTTCCGCTTGATTCTAGAGAATTCTCGCTCAAATATCGTTTTTTTTCACTTGATTAAGGGGTGCTTTCACTTAATTGGCGTGCTCCGTTTCAACATAGCTAAGCACCACTCCTTTGCGCAAATAAAAAATCACCTTAGGACAACGATCAAAGGTGATTTTACTTTTTCAGCTTTTTATTAATTTTCTCTACTAATTCCTCTTCTGTTAAGCCGGCTAATGGACGATTATTCACAAATGCGAATGTTTTCTTTCTGCCCGGCCCACAATAAGACTGGCATCCTATTTCCACCTTCGCCTCTGGATCAATTTCCTTTAAACGAGGGATTAATGTCTTTAAATTAACGGCCTGACAATCGTCGCAAACACGAAATTCGTTTGCCATATATGATTACAACCCTTTCTGCGGTCTATATTATCTATTTTCCTTAAAATGCGTGTTAAAGTTTGGCCGATGCTTACAATTCCTATACAGTCGACTCTTGCTGTATTTTACAGCTTCTTTGCGTCTAATGCAAGCCGAAGTCTAAACATATCATGTACATGTTACGAATCTTGATGAATGACAATACCTATCTACTGAAAATAAAAGAAGAATAAAAAATCTACTATCCTTTTAATCATTTTGTATAAATTTCTCCCTAATTGTCCATCCTTTGACTAAGGCATAAAAATGTAAATTAAATAAGGGGTTGAGAAAATGAAAGTTCGTCAAGATGCATGGACTGATGAAAATGATTTATTACTAGCAGAAACCGTTTTGAGACATGTCAGAGAAGGCAGTACCCAATTAAACGCTTTCGAAGAGGTAGGAGATAAGCTGGATCGCACTTCTGCAGCCTGCGGATTTCGCTGGAATGCCGTTGTCAGGCATCAATATGAAAAAGCACTTTCACTAGCTAAAAAGCAGCGCAAGCAAAGGCAGAGAATCCTCGGAAAAGATCAGGGTGGAAAGAAAAAGCTATTATATTCACCACCCGTACCAACCATTAAGGAAGTTGAATCCGTAGCTATTGCTTTGGATGCACCTGCCCTTCCATTTGAGGAACCAGCAAACAATGAAGAAATCATCGAAACTGAAGCACTTCTAGTATATCAGGAGGAGCCAGTTTATACTGGTGGCACAGATTTAACGCTTAACCGTGTTATTTCATACTTACAAACTTTAAATCACTCGAGTATTCAATTGGATATATTAAAACATGAGAATGAAAGATTGAAACGTGAAAATGCGCAGATTAAGAGCCGAAACGAAGAGTTAGAAGGAAAAATTGGGCATTTAGAACAAAATACCGAAACCATTCAGGAAGATTACGAGACCTTGATGAAAATCATGAACCGCGCCCGCAAACTTGTACTATTTGAAGAAGAGGAAAGACCAGCCACTAAATTTAAAATGGACAGAAACGGGAACTTAGAGAAAGTAGCAGAGTAACAGGACAAACGGATCACAGGCAAATATAAATAAAAACTCCCTAAATGGGAGAAGGAGAAGGCAACAATCCTCGATTAAGAAAAGCCGTAACCATTGGGTTATCGGCTTTTCGTTATTGTTCACTGCCTAGCTCCACAAGGAACGATTCGGCAGCATAATCATCACAGGAACAATCTGCTTTTTGATTGTTCCTAAGGCACTTCCGCTTTTCTTAATCACCTAATATCTTTTCATTCCGCTCTGTGATGCGATCATAATAAGCCTCAAATAAAGCAGCTTCATCCGAGGATAGCTCTCCAGTAAATAGATGATTGCATTTATTTTTTAAAGCATGTAAAAAGCGAAACATGACGTCCTGAATAGAAAGGTCTATCTGCAATAATTCAGATAAGGAGGCCATCACAGCTGGATTGATATCAGGGTAGTCAAATTTCGTTTCTGCATTTTTCTTTGAAAGTGAATAAAACCGCTCGATCAATTCTGCCCGAGTACTCCCGCTTCCATTTACGCAGAGATAGATTTGCACTGCAACACCAGCGCGAAGCCGTCTTTGCGAGATTCCTGCAAACTTTTTGTCACCAATACTTAAATCATAGCTTCCCGGACAATAAGATCCGACAATCTCTTTCGCTTCTATTTCTTTATTAAAATCGGAAAACATTTCTTTAATCAGCATCCACATGGCATCATATCCGCGATTTATATCAATGCCTTTTTCACGCTCAGGGAAGATAAGCGTCAGATTGAGTACCCCTTCATCAAGCACAACTGCCAAGCCTCCGGAATTCCGAACGATGACCTGATAGCCCTGACTTTTTATATAATTCAGCCCCTCCTCCAAAAAAGGGAGCTTCGTATCTTGGATTCCTAAAACAATGGTGTCATGATGAACCCAGGCTCGCGCTGTCGGCGAAGCCGTGCCGCCTCCGACTGACGCACATAACGTATCGTCCATCCCGAATGAGTGCAAAGCAGACAGATGAACGGCTAATGCGGATTGATCGATGACTCTCCATTGATCTTGCTGTAATAAATCAGGTACCACGTTCATTTTTTAATCCCCTTTGTAAAAAAAGGTGAAAATCATCCTTTTTTCGGACCAAATTAATTTAATTTCAACTTTTTAGTGATTCATTTTCAATGTATTGACCAGTTTAGCTATTTTAACGGCGACTTTTGTAGCCGTATCAGCGTATTTTTAAATATATCAGCGGAATTTTGCTTATATCAGCGATATTTTAAATATATCAGCGAATTTTGCTTTATATCAGCGACTTCAGTTCAAAAATAATTATAGCAATTAAAAAAACGAAAAAAAAGAGCCAGACATTAGGATGACTGACTCTCTGAAATAGATCTTATTTTTCTAATGCCTGTGCAGCAGTAATTAATGCTAATTTATAAACATCCTCTTCATTACATCCGCGAGATAGATCGTTTACAGGACGGTTCAATCCTTGTAAAATCGGTCCTACTGCTTCAAAGTTACCGAGTCGCTGGGCAATTTTATACCCAATATTTCCGGCTTCGAGGCTCGGAAAAATAAATACATTGGCATCTCCTTTAATCGGAGAATCTGGCGCTTTCGTCTCAGCAACCGAAGGAACAAATGCCGCATCAAATTGAAATTCTCCATCTAGAGTTAAGTGAGGATCTCTTAATTTAGCCTCTTGAACAGCAGCGCTGACCTTCTCTGTCTCCGGAGATTTGGCCGATCCTTTCGTTGAGAAGCTTAGCATGGCAACCCGCGGATCAATATCAAACATTTTCGCTGTTTTCGCACTTTCGATCGCAATTTCGGCGAGATCTTGGCTATCAGGAGAGATGTTAATCGCACAATCGGCAAAGACGTATTTTTCGTCTTCTCGAACCATGATAAAGACACCAGATGTTTTACGAACGCCTTCTTTTGTTTTAATAATTTGAAGCGCCGGGCGTACGGTATCTGCTGTGGAATGAGCAGCACCGCTCACAAGCCCATCAGCTTTATTCGTGTAAACTAACATCGTTCCGAAATAGTTCTCATCAAGCAAAATCTTTCGGGCGTCTTCTTCTGTCGCTTTCCCTTTTCGTCTTTCTACAAAAGCAGCAACCAATTCATCGATCATGGCAAAATTGCTTGGATCGAAAATTTCAGCAGCTTCTAAGGAAATATCCATTTCTTTTGCTTTTGCTTCAATCGCTTGACTATTTCCGATTAGAATAGGGGTAATTATTTTTTCAGCAGCTAATCTCCCTGCCGCTGCAAGAATACGCTCGTCCATTCCTTCTGGAAAGACAATTTTTAAATTTTGGCCATTCACCTTTTCTTTTAATACTGAAAATAAATCACTCATACATATCCTCCTCTAAGTTACGTGTTTTTATATACGATTTTCTCGATTTTACCTCGAGCTTATGCATTCTTAGAATACCCCACCTAGTTAAAAATTCAAGGAATTAAATCATTGACAACGTTTCCAGCAGAAATGTTTTTCTTTTCGGTTTTTTCCAATTTTCAAGCAATAATTCGACTTCTTGCATGAAGGAAATGAGGACAGAGCTATACCAACGCAGTCAGTATAACCAACCTATTTTTAAAATAGACTAGTTAACCTTTATAGTTTAGCTTTAGTAGATAGTGACGTAAAACTCTATATGGTTGTTGTGGATCATGTAACAATTTATCCATAATTTCGCCATATTAAACGGATTTCATTTCCATTTTTCAAGTGTTATTCAGACGTTAATAGGAGAAACTATGTTATAGTAATGGTGTGATTTTTAGTACATATTAGGAGTGATCGTAATGAGTGAAGCAGCAAAAACGCTCGAGGGCTGGTATTGTTTACATGATTTCCGCGCAATTGATTGGACGACATGGAAGATGTTATCGAGCGATGAGCGCCAAGCAGCCATCCATGAATTCTTATCCCTTGTTGAAAAGTGGAACTCGGCTCAAAGCGAGAAAAAAGGCAGCCATGCATTATATACAGTCGTTGGCCAAAAAGCTGATTTTATGATGATGATTTTAAGACCAACATTGGAAGAACTAAACGAAATTGAAAACGAATTCAATAAAACGAAATTAGCAGAATATACCGTTCCTGCTTATTCCTATGTGTCTGTTGTTGAGTTAAGCAACTACTTGCCATCCGATCAGGATCCATACCAAAGCCCAGAAATTCTTGCTCGTCTTTACCCGATTTTGCCTAAAGCAAAGCATGTCTGCTTCTATCCAATGGACAAACGCCGCCAAGGCAATGACAACTGGTATATGCTTCCGATGGAAGACCGCCGTAATATGATGCGCAGTCATGGCATGATCGGCCGCCAATACGCAGGGAAAGTTAAACAAATCATTACCGGATCAGTTGGTTTCGATGATTACGAATGGGGCGTTACATTATTCTCTGATGATGTTCTTCAATTTAAAAAGCTTGTCTATGAAATGCGCTTTGATGAAGTAAGCGCCCGCTACGGTGAATTCGGATCATTCTTTGTTGGAAACCTGCTTGAAGAAGACCGAGTAAACCAATTTTTACATGTGAACTAATTTTTTCAAAACTCCCATCCCTCTTAAGGCTGGGAGTTTTTTCTTTATGCAAAAGTCATAAAAGAACAGGCCCTTACATACTTATGAAATAGCGAGTTATTATCCACTTCTTTTAGGTCATATCATTTTTGTAAGATAGCTTTTCGCTATTATTTTGATTTTTAGGAGGGAAAAAAGTGAGTCAACCTAATTATAATAATCAGTATATTGATTACAGAACGACACCTTATTATGGTTATCAGCAGCAGCCATATACAGGGGGAGCTGGCGCAACGGCACCATATGGGACCCAGCCTGCCTTTACAACAATGCCACCACCTGGCGCCACGATGCCGACAGCTGGAACCACTTCATCTGGCCCGCAAATCCCCGGTATGCTTCCAATCGAGCAGTCCTATATTGAGAACATCCTTCGCTTAAACAAAGGAAAGCTTGTTACAGTATACACAACCTTCGAAAATAATCGAGAGTGGAATGCAAAAATATTTAAAGGCCTCATTGAAGCGGCAGGCAGGGATCATTTGATTTTAAGTGATCCGCAATCAGGTATGAGATACTTAATTCCAATGGTCTATGTGGACTATGTAACCTTTGAGGAAGAAATTGAATATGAATATCCAGGTTTTGTCGGAGGAGCTGGACTTTCGCAGTATTCACCGCGCTAATAATGGCATTCTTCAAAAAGAGCTTTGACAAATGAAATCGTCAAAGCTCTTTTTGATGCTATAAATATTTAACAGATGCAATGATTAATAATACCCACGCAGCTAAAAAGGAGATGCCGCCAAGTGGGGTAATCGCTCCAAGTACTCCGACTTTGGTTAAAGTTAGCGCATATAAACTGCCGGAGAACAGGATGATGCCAATTAACATACACCAGCCCGACCAAGATAATAAAGTGCTTGCCGGCAATTTGCCAAGCAACACCCCAATGATTAACAGGCCTATGGCATGAAACATTTGATAATTGACACCTGTTTTCCAGATTTCCAAATATTTCGGTTCAACTGACTTTTCAAGCCCATGAGCCCCAAATGCGCCCAAAGCTACAGATAAAAAGGCATTCACAGCCCCTAGAATGATAAAGATCTTCATTTAAGTTTCCCTCTCATTTCCTTATTAAAAATCAAACAATGAATCCCCATTCGCCTCATTCTCCATTTGCAAGCGCTTTGGCTGCTGGATACTTGCAGGCTGAATTTGTTGAATGGTTGGGGGAGTATATGTATCCATTGAAGCGGTGGTTTTCAATCCGCTTTCGGTCACCTGCTCCTCCAGAATGAGTTCACACATTGACTTGATCGCATGGACTCTCTCTCGCATTCGCGCAGCTGTTGTGCTATCCTTTGCTTCCTTTAGCTCCATCTCGATTTTCCCTAGCAATTTCTGTACGGAAATGTTCAACACTTTCACCTCTAATTAGAAAAGCGTAAGCGCCTTGCACAGGCACTGTAGCTAGACAGTTATCTAACTGCAAAGCGATAAATTCTGATATGACTAAAATAACTTCTTTTAATCGCCTTTTTTCTCAAAACGCAAACAAGGCTGACCAGATGCCCGTAATACTTCTGCAGAAGGCATCCGAGCGGTTTTAAACCCAAAGGCTCTACAGCCTTTCGGAAGTCTATTATCCCATGTAACGTAAAAAAATTTACACTTAAAACAGTCGATTCGTTTTGACACCATTTTCTAATCATTCCCCTATTTATTCCGTATCATTATACATGAATCTGCCAGAAAATTCGATTCAAGCGATTCACTTCCTTTCTTACTAACGCGCATTTTGCCAATTGATGACTGTTTCACGTGAAACATAGCGTTTTCTAGCGAATTGGGTCTATTCCTGTATAAAAAATACGAAAGTAAAAGCAAAAAATGCCCCGACCTATTAAAAAATGGTCGAGGCTAAATTTTTATCCAAGCAGACGCTGATAAATGGTTTTCGCTTGCATCATATCTTTCGTCCCGTGAATCAATGCCCGCCCATCGTTGAATATGACGAGTCGCTGTTCTTCCATTTCAACAGAGATTAAATACGGGTTTCCTTTTACTTTATAGCCAAGTGATTTTAATTGCCTGGAGAGTTCACTTAGTTGAATCTCCTGCTGGCTAGGCGGACGAATCTGAACAGTATCCCTTCCGCATAGAACAGTAGATTTCACCATATTCTCACTATCAAGGTATGGATAAGTCCTATTCTCTCCGCATGATAAACAGCCTTCATCCTTTGCTCTCGATACCTTCATACTAGTATATTGATTTCTCCATAAATCAAAGCTAACAAAAGAGGTTCTAACAGCATCCCAGTCCTCAACTAGTATTTTCAAAGCTTCTGCCGTTTGATGGGAAATCACCATATGAGCCGTAGGAGCGATTATTCCTCCAGTATCGCAAGTCATTCCCTGAATCGGGATTTTCTTGAGCAAGCAGTTCAAGCATGGTGTTTTCCCTGGGATAATGGTGAGACTCATGCCAAAACTGCCAACACAAGCGCCATAGATCCATGGGATATGATGTTTTTGCGAAATATCGTTGATCGCCATTCTCGTTTCAAAATTATCCGTTGAATCCATGATTAAATCAACGCCCTGAACGAGTTCTTCTAGCTTTTCCGGCGTAGCATCCGTAATAACAGATTGAATATCGACCTCAGAATTAATGGTTCGCAACCGTTTTGCCGCCGCAGCCGCCTTGGGCATTTTCTCTTCGACATCCTGCTCCGTATAAAGCTGCTGCCGCTGAAGGTTGCTTTCCTCCACATAGTCACGGTCAACGATGGTCAGTTTGCCAATTCCTGCCCTAGTAATGATATCAGCGCTTCCTGATCCAAGGGCTCCGGCTCCGATCATTAAAACATGCTTAGACCGAATTTTTTCCTGACCCTCTTTTCCGATAAGCGGAAACAAAATTTGTCGGGAATACCTTTCATACATAGAAAAACCCCCTTACGGAAGAATTTTATCCTTTCTTCCTTGGAAGAAATTAAACCCTTTCTTCCTTATTAACCGCCACTGACTGGAGGAATAAAAGCAATTGCATCCCCTTCTTGAATTACTTCTTCATTTTCGGCAAATTCCTCATTAATAGCTGTCATGACATTTTCGAGATTAAATGCTGCAAACTTTTCCGAAATGATTTGTTTAAGTTCAGCGACCGTTTTGCCTTTTACATCTAACATGATTGATTCTTCACCGACCGCGTCCCGCAAATGAGCAAAAAATAAAATCTTATTCATTTAAGTCACTCTCCTCCGGTTTTCCATTTGGATATGCAATTGTTTCCAGTTGGTTTCCAATCCATTCTTGTCCGTCTTCCCAATGCTCCTTTTTCCAAATCGGAACAATTTCCTTAATACGCTCGATCGCATATCGATTGGCTTCATATGCATCTGGACGATGTGGAGTGGAAACAGCGATGACAACCGCAATATCCGTAATATCAAGCTTCCCTACGCGGTGAGTAATCGCCACTTCAGCCCCTTGCCAACGTTCCTTAATTTCATTTCCGATTTGTTCAAGCTTTTTTACTGCCATGGACTCATATGCCTCATAAATTAAGTATAACGTCTTCTTGCCATGCGTTAGTTCTCTAACTGTCCCAATAAACGTCGTAATCGCCCCTGCCTCACGCTGCACGACCTTATCAATCACTTCTTGGATAACAATAGGTTCCTTTGAAATTCCGTAGTACATTTTATCACCCCGCCTAATCTTTTTAGCCCCGCTAAAGAGCCTATGTTAATAACTACGATATCAAATTTGTTTAGCCACTTCCAATAGCTTCTACTTTTTTCCAGGCCATTCCTTCACGATCGGGTATAAATCTATAACCCTATTTATTTTGAATATCGGAATTCATCTTTAATGCCGCTTCGAATTCCTCCGGATGATTCATGTTGAAGAAGTGATGATCTTTATAAGGAAGATCCAACTTTCTAAGATCATCTTCCGTGACAATCTTAGTATCCACACTTTGCAAGAACTTCCATATTTGCAACTGCTGTCTTTCTAAGGATTTGCAAATTTCACCTTGTACTTCTTTTCGATAGGCCGCAAACAAAGGGTGAAGCTGTCCAGAGATTCGCGGTACAGCAGCCTGGTAATCTTCTAAAAGTTTGAGTAAGTCTTTTCCTATCTCTGAAGATATAAAAGGCATATCACAGGCGACTATAAGGTTTTTATCAGTGCTTGATAATTCTAACCCCGCGTGAATGCCTGCAAGCGGACCCATACCCTTCCATTGATCTTCAACCATACGAAGACCAAGAAATTGATAATCTTCAAATGTATTCGTAACAATGATTATGTCAGAGACTGTTTTTTCAAGCTCTTTAGCTATTATTTCAATAACTGTTTTGCCGTTTATTTTAAGTAATGCTTTATTTGTCCCCATCCTGCTTGACTTGCCGCCAGCGATAATAATTCCTGTTGCCCGCAATTTTTTCACCTGCCCGAATCATAGTGGGCCTCTCCATTACTCCAGAATTCCAAAGCCCTTTTTTTAAAAAGAGTGTATTCGCATATATTGTTGTTTTAGCTTTAAAAGTTTGCCCGTTGATTTCCGCTGCGGGCACTTGCTTTCCGCGGGGAGGGACGGGAGCCTCCTCGGCGTTACCACCTGTGGGGTCTCCCGCTTCCCTCTATTCCCGCAGGATACTGAATTTACATCCTTGAATCTGCCCACGCACGAAGGAAATGCGATAGCATTTTCGAGGAGTCAAGTACCCTCCGCTCCAATCAACTCAGATTAATAAATCACATTATAAAAGCAACAAACTTTACGAAAATAGCCTTTTAAAAAAACCAGAATGGATACTATTTAAATTAAGTAAAAATAGAGATCCTGTTAAAATATTTTTCACACTTCGATAACATAAGTATACCTCTTTTAACTGTGACAAGCATGTACTTGAACACACTCTTCCCTTCTAATATTTAGAATGAATCCAGCGGCAGTGATTAAGCAGTAATAATTATCACTCATAGACAGGTGAATCCAAGAAAACGACAGATTTTTCACAAAAGGTTCAAACCTAATTAATAAAATAAGGTGTTCACAGATTGTTCGAATTAATAGCGTGGGTTTTTAATCAAATCTTAACAATCTCCTTTTATACTGAGGACGGAAATGAGTGATTGTCATTTTTGACACAGGAAGGGAGATTAAAATGAGGAAATTTTATCTATTATCTATTCTCGCAATTGTTTCCACTTTGATAGTCGGATTCGGGATTACTTATTTATTCGTTTCAGGTCCAGAAAAAGAGATTTCTTTAGACAAAGAGAAACCATCACCAATTAAACAAGAGCAAATAAAAGAAACCTCTAACCATCCTTATCCTCCTCCGAGTTTAGATGAGGTACCTGATGGAGAAGAAGGAGATTTGATTAAACTTGGTTATAAATATGCTACTGAAACGAGCTCAGCATTAGATGGATATGTAGGAAATAAATTAAGCTGTGCAAGCTGTCATGCAAATGGCGGGTATGAAGCGCCTCTGGACCTTGTCGGAATTTCAAAAACCTATCCACAGTATAACCCTAGAGCCGGAAAAGAAGTTACACTTGAAAATCGGATTAATGGTTGTTTTCGAAGAAGTATGAATGGAAAACCATTACCTGAAGATTCAAAGGAAATGGAAGCAATGGTCGCCTTTTATGAATATATTTCGCAAAATGTACCTGATGGAACAACAGAAAGGCCTTGGGCGAAATTAAAAAGGTCAGAAGCCGATATTATGAATGTTGATATTGAAAATGGAAGAGAAATTTATAATAAATCATGTGTAACCTGCCATGCGAATGGATCTGATGCAGCCGATGGTTTAGCACTTTGGGGAGACGGGTCCTACAACATAGGAGCTGGGATGTCACGTTTGAGAACATCTGCCGGGTTTATAAAAGAGTATATGCCAAAAGTTCCAATGGGCGGGTATTCACCTGGAGAGCTAACCGATGAAGAAGCCATGAATATTGCAGCCTATATCAACTCCCAGGAACGACCTGATTTCCCTGATAAAATCTATGACTGGCCTAATGGAGACGCTCCTGATGATGCAGCATATGAAACACTTGCAGGAAAGAAAAATGGGGATCCAGCGAAAAAATAAGTTTTTTAACAAGGCTGTTTTCGTAACGTTTGTTGCTTTTATAATGTGATTTTTATTTAATAATCTGAGTTGATTGGAGCGGAGGGCACTTGACTCCAGCGGGACTAGAGGGAAGCGGGAGACCCCACAGGCGGTAACGCCGAGGAGGCTCCCGTCGCTCCCCGCGGAAAGCAAGTGCCCGCAGCGGAAATCAACGGGCAAACTTTCAAGGCTAAAACAACAGTATATGCGAAAACAGCCTTTATCAAAAGCCCGGTCAATCCGGGTTTTTGTCTTTTTAGTGAAATGATCTTTAAAAAACGGAATTCAGCAACTATATTCTATATAATAATAACCAGCTATCAGGTTATTTATTGCTCTAAAATTTCACATAAAGGATTGTGGTACTTTTGATTGGGAAATTACGAGGTAAAACGATTCTTATCATAGAAGATGAAGAACGAATCAGGAAACTTATTAAAATGTCTTTTTCGAAAATAGGTTTTGAGGTTTTAGAAGCGGCTGATGGTTTTGAGGCAAAAGAGCAATATTTAAAACATGATCCTTGCTTTATTATTCTAGATATCATGCTACCCGGTATAAGCGGGAAAGAAATTTGCTTATGGCTTCGAAATGAATTAATTAGCAATGTACCGATCATTATCGTATCAGGAAACCATTCAGAAAAAGATAGAATTGAAGGGTTAAAATTGGGTGCAGATGACTATGTGACAAAGCCTTTTGGTATTGAAGAATTGATTGTGAGAGTAGAAACTGTGTTAAGGAGAACAGCAAACAGATGCAGTAAAATCAGCTACAGAGGGCTGACTCTAAAACCGATCGTAGGCATCGCAAAATACCAGGATGCAGAGCTTGCCTTGACCCTGTTTGAATATAAATTACTTTACTTATTCATGACTCACCCCGATCAAGTTTTAACAAGAGAACAGATTATCACTACCATTTACAATAATGAAGAAAAAATAATTAACGAAAGAACCATCGACGTCCATATAAAGCATTTAAGGGAGAAAATTGCCTTTTATTCAGATTTCCCCTTTATCCAAACGGTCAGGGGAATCGGATATAAGTTCAAAACCTCCTAAAATATTTAAGCTTTGCGATTTACGGTGTGCCCATAATTAAACAGAAAAAATAAAGGCGCTTAACTCAATAAGTTAAGCACCTGAAACAAAAATTTGTTATTAATATATACATCGCCACTTTTATTAATCTTAATTACCCAATCATCTTCATCTTGTCAATTCTCTCCATTTTCCATCAACCACTATTATTGCATATGAAATAGCTGAAAATTAAAGTTTGTACATAAAGTGTTTCTTGATATAATTTAAAAAAGTAGACAATCCTATCTAATTTATAAGCAAAACGTCGAGGAGGAACTTGTACATGACAATGAAGAAGGTCTTAACAATCGCTGGTTCAGACACAAGCGGAGGCGCAGGCATTCAAGCTGACTTAAAAACATTCCAGGAGCTTGGGGTATATGGAATGACTGCTCTTACAACGATCGTAACGATGGATCCTAAAAACAACTGGAACCACAACGTTTTTCCAATTGCGATCGAAACTCTTGAGGCACAGTTGGAAACAGCCCTATCAGTCGGTATTGATGCTCTAAAAACGGGCATGCTTGGTTCGGTTGAAATCATCGAACTAGCCGCCAAGGTAATCGATGAAAATAAGCTTGATCGAGTGGTCATCGACCCGGTATTGGTTTGTAAAGGGGAGGATGAAGTCCTACATCCTGAAACAGCTGATGCCCTAAGAGAAATCCTAGTTCCGCGTGCCACCGTCGTGACGCCTAACCTATTTGAAGCGTGGCAATTAGCCAAAACTGGACCGATTAAGACAGTTGAGGATATGAAGGAAGCCGCGGTTAAGATCCATGAGCTTGGTGCAAAAAATGTTCTCATTAAAGGCGGCAGCAAGCTACAGCATGAGAAAGCAGTTGATTTGCTGTTTAATGGTCAGGATTTCAAATTGCTCGAAAGCGATCGTATTGAAACGACTTATACTCATGGAGCAGGATGCACGTATGCTGCAGCAATCACAGCTGAGCTCGCGAAAGGTAAAACGGTATTGGAAGCTGTAGAGACAGCGAAGATTCTCATTACTGCTGCAATTAAGCATGGCTTTAAATTAAACCAATATGTTGGACCAGCTATGCACGGGGCTTATCGCCAATTTGGCACAGGCCGATTAGAAACGGAACAGGTTCAATAATAATTATTCATTTTGAACAGGGCCCCACGGCTCTGTTTTTTCATCAGGATAATCTTTTTTAAAACGCCAGTTTCGCTTTTAGTCTCCTTTTTTAGTAAAATCATATTGATAAAGATAGAAGTTCGAATACTAAGCGGGAATATTAACAGAGAGGAGGCGAGGTTCAATATGGAGCTTGTAAATAAAGAACACGTACAAAAAGAGCTGGATCGCCTTGCAAATAAAGAGGTATACATCCATCTGGAGACAACAAACGGGGCTTATGCCTCTCATTTCGATGAATCCTTTTTCTCATCAGGTGCTTATATTCGGAATGCCATCCTCCAATACGAGCATGGAAAAATAACTGGGAACGGCCCTTTTAGAGTAGGCCTTAAAATGAGTTTTGGCTGGGTTTATGCGGAAGGGATTACTCATTTTGAAGTTGATGATAAAGGACGGCTGCTTTTAGCCGGTCATGATTTTAACGGCAAGCTTGCAGTCGCACTGCAAATAAGTGAAACAGCGTTTTAGCGGGTAAACCGTTTCCGCAATTAGCCCAACAATTATTTACCAGCGTTTTCTTTTAATCAAAACTTGGTGAAATTTTAATCATGAAAGGAGAAACCCCCATGGAAAAAGAAAGACATGTACTTGTCATCTTCCCCCATCCCGATGACGAAGCGTTTGGCGTCTCGGGAACGATTGCTTTATATACACAAAATGGGACACCTGTCACATACGCCTGCATGACATTAGGAGAAATGGGGCGAAATATGGGTAATCCTCCTTTTGCTACCCGAGAAACATTGCCGCTCATTCGTAAAAAGGAATTGCAGGATGCCGCAAACATCCTTGGAATAGACGATTTAAGAATGCTGGGCTACCGCGATAAAACTGTGGAATTTGAGAATGAGGCTGCAGTTGCCGCCCATTTTCGCTCGATTATAGAAGAAGTAAATCCTTCATTAATTATCACGTTTTACCCGGGCTATTCCGTACATCCCGACCATGACGCATGTGGTGCAGCCGTGATTAGAGCTGTCAAGGAAATGTCGGAAGCAAGGCGCCCGAAGGTTCATTGTGTGGCCTTTTCTAATAACTGTGAGGAAGAGATTGGCCAAGCAGATATTGTCAATAACGTCAGTGCTGTCGCAGATCAAAAAATCGCCGCAATTAAGGCGCATGTTTCCCAAACCCAGCTTATGGTTACGGAAATGGCAGAAAAGCTTAGAAACCAAGATCCCGGGGTTATGGCACGTATTCATAATGAACGTTTTTGGGTTTATCCGTTCTAATTAGTTCCTAAGGGAGAAATTCGAATTCTTTTTGAATTTTGACGTGGAATTTGATAGAAATAGAAAGCAGTTTTTCTCTTATATATGCGAAAAACTGCTTTTATTTGCAAATCCTTAATTTTCATCCTCTTCAAGCATTTCCTTTAAATACTGAAGCTGGTTCCCGTCTTCCCGCTTGATCATTTTCACGATCAGGCCCTTTGTTAATTTCATTACTAGGCCGCTTGTTTTGATATATGCCGCCAGCTCTACCTGTGTCCCCTCCTCAATTTCATGGAACACATATTGATACTCGACGATTAATCCGTTCGAGTTGCTTCTCGATGTAAAGGATTGATCCTGTTTATATTGCACATATTCAATTTCTGCGTTTATTTTCTTGCCTCTTACCATTCTCGTTTCCCTAAATTTAGTCCCTTTACCAATTTCACCTGCTGTTTCCTTTTCCATTTCGACGACATTCGGCATTATCTCATGCGCATTTTCCATACCGGCCAGATACTTAAATACTTCCTTAACTGGTTTATAAATAATGACACTTGAACGAAAATCAGCCATTCTTTGCACCTCATGTATTTTTTCGGCAAAAAGCCACCCATTCATTTACATTCGATAAAATTCGAGTGGTGCCTGTGCCATATTATATTAAAAAAACAGAATTCGCCCAACCGGAATTCTGTTTTTCAGGTTTATGGTTTTTGATTGAACAACGAACAAAATTTACACCAGTCTTTAATGATGATGGTCTTGCCGTTTATTTCGATAATTCCATCTTTTCTTAGCTTTGAAAAAACTCTGCTGACACTTTCGCGGGAGGTTCCTACTAAAGTAGCGAATTCTTGAACTGTGATGGGAAGCTCGATATACATTTTATTGCAGCGGTTCGCTCCAAATTTGTCAGCTAGCCGTTCTAGCGTTCGAACCGTTTTCATATAAACATCGAGAAGCGCAATATCCCGCAAAATCGAAGTCATATCACGAAGCGATGCACTCATATAGCGGATAATCTGAACAGCCATTTCCGGGGACAATAGGAGCTCCTGTTCCAAATCATCCGTATTTAAAAAGTAAATTTCTCCTTCCTGAAGCATGGTGGCTGTTGCTGGATAGCATTTCGCTTCGGCATTGAACAAGCATGCTTCCGCAAAGATTTCACCTGTTTTCTTAATACAAACGATAATTTCATTCCCTTGATCATCCTGTTTCGTAAGCTTCACGATGCCTGAATGAACAAAGTATACTCCTTTTGCCTCTTCATACTCCGAAATAACTTGATCGCCCTTCTTATAATCCTTTTTTACGATTCGTTTATCGAGTAACTGTATAGATGATTTTGGAAGATTTTTAAATACTTCTATTTTCCCTAAAAACTCCTCTATATGCGGCTGCAGATCTACTTTTTGGCTGCTCATGCTTTTCCCCCACCTCATTAGTATTTCACCCCATATTTATATTCTATCGGAGGCTTCCACAGGGGAATGTGATTTTTTTCACACCTGCCTGATCATCCGTCTACTAAAGTCTAGGCTTTTTTCGTAAACTTTGTTGCTATTTAACCCAAAAGAGGTGTAGTTGATTTCCGCTCCAATCAACTTCATATAAAACCTATTTAAAAACAACAATCATTTAGAAAATATCTAAAGGAATTCGATAAAGCTTGTCGTCCCTTTTCAGCGGATTCCCGCGTCCATCGGTGTTATTGCTGATGAAATACAGATACTCTCCATTAATAAAAACATCCCTTATTCGCCCTAAGCCTGTAATAGCCTCTCTTGTTTCGCCAGTTTTCAGGTTGAATTCGATAACCATGGACCCCCTTAATGCTGCCACATACAGCTTACCTTCATGAAACACCATACCTGACGGAGCCCATGTCTGAGCATCCCCTGAGGTAAATAGCGGAACTTCCATACCACCCTGTTTTTCCTTCCCTTTAATAACAGGCCAGCCGTAATTATGGCCAGCTTGAATTTGATTGATTTCGTCATTTGCGGACGGACCGTGCTCGCTTTCATATAAATTCCCGTCTGGTCCCCAAGCCAAACCTTGTGGATTGCGATGGCCGTAACTATACACATATAAGCCAGGAAAAGGATTGTCTTTTGGAACAGATCCATCTAGATTCATTCTTAAAATTTTTCCGCCTAAAGATTTAACATCTTGTGCAATATCCGGTTCAAATGAGGCGTCTCCCGTTGTCGCATAAAGCTTACTGTCCGGCCCAATTTCAAGCCTTCCGCCGTGGTGATACTGACCGCTAGGAATTCGATCTAGCAGCAGTCTCTTTTCTTTCCAAACACCATGATCAAGCTGAAGGACGACAATACGGTTAAACTGCCCAGAGCTGTCCTTATATGTGTAATAGGCAAAAGCTTCATTTGTTTTCGAAAAATCAGGCGCAAGTACAAAGCCGAGTAGTCCCGCCTCCGCTGCAGTAGCAAGCTCCTTTTCAAGAATGACTTTCTGGCGTTCTTTTTTGCCCTCTTCTATTTTCACAATATGGCCAGGTCTTTCAGTGATATAATAGGTGCCGTCTGCTTGAACGATGGACCAAGGGACTTCTAGCTCATCTACGATAACTTCCGGTTGTGAATATGGAATGCTTGCTTCCATATTCTCCATTTCCTTCTTACCCGAACATCCCGAGATAAAACTAAAGGCCAGACAAATTACCCCTAAAGCGAGTTTCATTTAGATCCTCCCATCCTAATTAATAAAAGATTTTAGTTAATATATTTGCTGCCTTCCCTCACGCTTAAACTCGGGAGTGAGTTAGACTTAATAAATCTCTTTACAGAATCTGGATTTGTTTTGGAATACTCCCTTAGTGCCCAGCCAATTGCCTTTTGGATAAAAAACTCTTTACTCACTTTATTCTGTAAAATATAGCGGTAAAGGATCTCTTCATCTGTTCGCTCTTTGTATTTCAGCTGAAAAAGGATGGCCGTTCTGCTCAGCCACATATGATCTCCGTAAGCCCAGCCCCCTATCGATTCCCCGATAACCTCCGGATGGTTTGAAGCAATTGTCCCTACTGCTTTCGAAGCAAGCAAATCAACCGTGTCCCACCAAGATTTTGTGCTAACTAGCTTTTCCATTAGCGCAAGATGCTGCTTGTCCAATTTCTTTAAAGACCTTTCGATATAATCAAGCGCTGCGTATTGATACTCTCTTTCTTCCTTATCCCATAAGGCGAGTACGAAATCCTGATGGAAAGCCTCCTTTAAAATCCCGCTCTCCTGAAAAAACTGCTTCATGAGGTTCTTTCTTTCAGGAGACTTTATTCCGAGAAAAGGAAAATGGTTTTTCATGTAGTTTTCCATCGGAATAGCCTTTTCTTTATCACGATGCTGCTCAAATAATTCAGTGATTAAGTTTAGATTCATTTTTTTCTACTCCTTCTTTCATGTCAAAAAAGCATCACTGTCCTTATTGCAGTCATGCGTCTTATTTAAAATGGATCATTGGTGTAGTCATTTTTAATGTTATGCATATGTGATTCGATGTACACTCTTTTCTGACTCTGAAACATGCTTTGCACTTTCTTCTGGATCACAATTTCCGTGACCATTTTTTTTATTCCCATCAGTCGATCAGGAAGCCAAATCCAAGTAAAACGCCACAAAAGATGAGCACATACCCTATTAAATGCATCTCTCCTTCACCATAATATTACCATTTTATTCAAAATAAAGCTATTGATCTTTTTCCATAGTGGTTGTCTTCATTAAGACAAAATGATTTTGACTTAGACAATGAATCATAAGGGTGAAAGGTGTGCCCAACTAGTTTCTATTTCAGATCTATTGGAGGTAAAAAGACAGCCAAAGAGGCCGCCTTTTATTTTCCTTTAATTAAAAGCATCGGAAAGAACGAATTCTTCGCAGGTCCGTCCCGTAGTAAGCCCAGCGAAAGCCTCTCCAGCGCCAGCCAGCTACGGAGCTTCTTCCGACAAATGTCGGGTAGAACCAGAAGCTGCGGCCATTTTCGAGCCAGACAAAAGTATTACGGTACAAACAGCCCCTGATTGCCCCTGGATCTATTGCGAACATGGAGACCGATTGTTGCTGCAGCTGTGGGGTAAAGGATGGTGGCGGTGAAGACGGCGGACCTTCGACCCCGCTTGGCGGAAAACCTGGAGGACCTCCTAAAGGACTTCCTGAAGGCTGACCCGGTGGAAAACCTGGAGGACCTCCTAAAGGGCTTCCTGAAGGCTGACCCGGCGGAAAACCTGGAGGACCTCCTAAAGGGCTTCCTGAAGGCTGACCCGGCGGACCAAAACCTCCACCTGGGAAAACCCTCTCATCAAATATAGACCCCTCTCCATTTGAAGGGAATGAATACGGAAAATATCTAAAATCCATCGATTTTAATCTCCTCTCATTATGCAGTTCCATCTAATGCATGCCTGTCGCCTATTTTGGTGTTTGTTCTGACATTCGGGAAATTTCCGCTCGGATTTCGTTTTTCAAGCGGTCGACCAATTCAAAATCCATTGTGTTTATATAGATTTTTTCTAATTCAGCACGCTGGGCTTTTGCCTGTGCCAGATAGGAAATCGCCTCTTGCATTTTTGCTTTATACTGCTGACTGATCTCATGAATCTGTTCAGCAAAAATCTCATCCGTTCCCGGTGTAACGATGATTTCATACATATCGATAATTTCATCCCCGTCTCGATCCGGAAAATATTCATGAGGGCTGGTGCTATCAAATATCGCAAGGCCAAGTTCACGAATGATAAGCATATCAAGACTGTGAGGGTCAAACCCACAGTGATAAACCTCAAGATCAAATCCGCGTTTCTCCGCCTCAGCGGCTATTTTTTTCAGCATGGTTGATTTGCCTGAACCCGCTCGGCCTTTTATAAAATACCGCTTTGGAATCCCTTCTGTCAGATTGGGCACAAAATCCACCGCACCAACCGGAGTCGCGGCTCCTAAAAAACGATGCCGGATATCTGACTGTTTGTTCAGATTCATATTTCCGAAAAAAGTTTGTAAAAATTTGTTTGTTAATTGATCCGCCTTCCGAAAATCCATGTTTTCAATATAGATTTTTTCCCATATATCATGAATTTTCAGTGCGTCAGCCAGTTTGCTGTACGCAGTTTCAAACTTCTGGCTTATTTCCTGATTTAACTGTAGAATTTTCTCTTTTTCCTCGGAAAGCGCCTCAGAATCCCATGCCACACCAAGATTGACATATTCTTCAATCGCTCCTGGTGCCTTCGGTTCAATAACATGAGGGGCCGTACCATCAACGATCCCTACTTTTAGGGCGGGAATAATTATACCGTCAATTGATGCATTGTCAGAGGAACAGTGCAAGAATTCCAGGTCATATCCTTTATCCACCCATTCCGAGCCGATTGCTTTCATGAGTGAAGATTTCCCTGTTCCCGGGCCGCCTTTTAAAATGAATAAGCGTTCTAATCCTTGCAGGTTGGAATCGTACAAGCTGTAAAATCCGCGAGCCGTATTTCCGCCGGCAAAGTAATTTTTTATTTTCCCAGCCACTATTACACGTCCTTCCCGTTCATTGCCTGAATATGCTTTCACCTTTACCATATGCGCGAAAGAACCGTTGGGTGAAAGCCTAAACATAATAAAAAGGCTGTTTTCGCATATATTGTTGCTTTAGCCTACAAAGTTTACCCGTTGATTTACTAGATAAATTTCACATTATAAAAGCAACAAACTTTACGAAATTAGCCAATAAAAAAGAGTGATCGAATCATTGCGATTCATCACTCCAAATTGCCTTTTTTCTAAGATTTAATGATGTCCTTCAGTTTGGCTTGAATAACTTGCTTTAAACTCTCCGTCTCCATTTCAATCTGAACGCCGATTTTGCCGCCGCTTACGACAATTTTCTGCAAGTCAGAAGCTTGTGCATCAATAAATGAAGAATACTGTTTTTTCATTCCAATAGGCGAACAGCCGCCCCGGATGTAGCCTGTAAGCTTTTGAATATCCTTGACGGGAATCATCTCTATTTTCTTTTCGGCAGCTGCTTTTGCCGCTTTCTTTAAATCCAATTCATCTTCTACAGGAATGATGAACACATATACCTGTTTGCTATTTCCCTGGGCAACAAGTGTTTTATAAACCGCTTTAGGATCTTTATTTATTTTTTCTGCAACAGATATCCCATCAATTTTCCCATCAAGACTATTATAGGTGATTAATTCATAATCGACTTTTTTCGAATCAAGCATGCGCATTGCATTTGTTTTCCCTTGAGCCATGTCCTTACCCCTAACGAGATTTTCCTTTATTTTAACATTATTCAGCAGAAGTCTTCCACTTCAATAAGTAGCGAGATGAATGCAAACAGATATCCAATTCAGTGGGGGTTTAAGCCTAGGCTAAATAATGTTAGCCTCCCGCGGATGCCTCAGATTTTTTAAGGAATTTATCGAGCAAGCTAAGGTAAAAATCTGGGCGCAAATACGCAAAGGCGAATTTGTTTATTTCTGTTAAAGCGAGTGGTAGTTTTCATTGCTTTTCGCATAATTGATGTGCACTCATAAGCAAATTATTTTGCAATCAATTATTAGGAAAAGTCCACGATTTTTTTGGAAAAAAGTGGCCTTCCCTCTCCCTTTCCATAAGATATTAAAAGGAGGAGGAAAACGAATGAAACCAACTTACCAAGACGCACTTGCTTATTACGGTGTTGGTGGAGCGCATCCGGGTGGCCTTACTTTAACAAAGAAAGTCTTAAGCCGGGAACACATTCATCAGGGCATGAAAATCCTTGATGCCGGATGCGGAACTGGCCTAACATCCGTTTTTTTGAAGAAAACGTACCAGTGCCAAGTTACCGCCCTTGATCATAACCCTATTATGGTGGATAGAGCTAAACAAAGGTTTATGAAAGAACACCTTCCAATTACGATTTTAAAAGGAAGCATTGAAAAATTGCCATTTCCAGACCATTCGTTTGACATGGTGATTGCGGAATCTGTGACAGCTTTCACTCGGATTGAACACACAATGAAGGAATATTATCGTGTACTAAAGCCCGGTGGAATTTTGCTTAATATGGATATGACAGCCGAGCATCCATTAACACCAAACGAAATACAACAGATCATCGCAGTATATGGTGTGCCAAAAGTATTGACGGAAGAGGAATGGCTAAGCCATTTCATAAAATCCGGCTTTCACTCAACGAAAATCATTGTCGCCAAATCGGTTCATTCACAGCTGTCAGGTTCATCATCATTCGAGGAACCTGAAATAGAGAACAATGAATACCACCCTCTCATGGCAGAAAAAATACTAGAACATCAAAAGCTTCTTGCCAAGTTTCAAAAAAAACTAGGCTACCGGGTTTTTCGAGCGATTCGTTAGCCGAAGAATGGGGAACCTTATTATCATTCTCTTAAGGCTTTCAAAATGGCTTTTACTTCCTTTTGGTTTATCCAATTAATAAGAGCCTCCAGCAATAATCGGGGGCTCTGATTTACATAATTATAAGAAAGCACTAGTAAGTCAAATTCGTCTTGGCGTATTTGCGCCCAGATTTTTATCGTGCTTGCTCGATAATGCCATAAAATTCCCCACGCTTAACCATTCAACCCTTTTTAAGGATAAAATGTATATTTCTCTATAATTTCAGTTGAAAATATACCTATATACGCTAAACTAAAAATTAGGATAAAAGAAATAAAGCTTTTATCTAAATAAGGAATGATTTGGATTGATGACGAACAGTTCTTCACAAAAAGAATTGGCAAGCTTTATTGGCAAACTATTACGTGATAGCTTTGGAAAAGGTCCAGAATCCATTTTTGTTACAATTGAGAAGTCTGTTATTTCAATTTATTTAAGATCCTTTATGACTCCAGCTGAAAAAATTTTAATTGACCAAAATCAAGAAGAAATTTTTCGGCAAACAAGAGATGTCATCATGAGGACCCTTTTCCCGGAGATAAAGGCTTTTGTTAAGGCTGTAACGGAAATTAATATCGGTGAATTTTACTATGACTGGGGATTACATAATAGATCCGGAATACTTGTTGGGATAAGTGCCAATTTAAATGAAAAAGATCTTTGGCTAACTGACCAATATGAAGGAAAAGAACAAATCCATCTAGAAATTAGCAATATTAGTCAAAAAGTTGAAAAAGCCAAGCCAACAATTTACTCTTGTCAATTAAATACTAGAACACTGTTAATCATCCGGAACGATATTTTAGTTACAATTGAAAAAGAATTAATTAAACAGGGATATCAAGAAATATTACAGAATACAAAAAGAAACTTAGAAAAGAAATACTTACATAACAATAACCACTTTGAAGCCATTCTTAAGACTAAAGTGGACGATATATTTGTTGATTGGAATTTTAATAAAAATAAGAGTGCTATCATCTTTACAATGAAGCCCTACAACATAATTGGCGGAAATGAACTAAACAATTAGAGTTGGACATAAGCCAAATAAGAAGAAATGGGCTTCTTATTTGGCTTTTTGTTTTGGAGATAAAACTATTTTTCGCAAAATTAATTACTAGTATGAGGGGCTTTTAAGAATGATGGATAAAATCGATTTAGGAAACCCATTATTAGTCCATGCTTTGGATCATGCTGCGATTGGGATGGCCATTGTCGGGGTTGACGGGAAACTATTAAAAGTGAATCATTATTTATGCAATAGCCTTGGATATGAGAAACAGGAATTACTAGAACTGACCTTTCAAGAAATCACGCACCCAGATGATTTAGAAAAGGATTTATACCATTTCCACCTCTTGTTAGAAAGAAAAATAAACTCATACCATATCGAAAAGCGTTACATTCATAAAGACAAACATGAAATCTGGGTCTCCTTAAGTGTTTCTTTAGTAAAGAATGAACAAGATGAACCTCTGTTCATTGTCAGCCAGGTACAAGATATTACAAAAGAAAAACTAACTGAAAAAAAGCTTCGAGAAAAAGAGGACAGATATCAACGCTTAGTTGAGGAATCCCCTGATGGGGTAATCATTATAAGAGATGGGAAATGCTTTTTTATTAATGAAACAGGGGTTGAGCTCCTTGGTGCAGAAAATAAACAAAGTATAATTGGGAGACCTATATATGACTTCGTTCACCCAAGGGATCTTAAACGATTTAAGCAGATTGATATTCGTGGCGAATCAGCCGGGCCTTTTGTAAAAAGGTTTATCCGCATGGATGGGAAAGTCATCGATGTCGAATTGAAGACAATGCCTACAATTTATCAGGATCAGACCGCGACCCATGTTATTATGAGGGACATTAGTGAAAGAAAACAAGCACAAGAACTGATTATTAATTCAGAAAAACTGAAGGTAGCTGGACAGCTAGCCGCGGGTATTGCACATGAAGTAAGAAATCCGCTCACCGCGATCAAAGGATTTTTTCAAATGATGCAAGGTGATTTAAAGGGCAACAAAATGTACTTTGACGTTATCGCCTCAGAAATCAACCGGATTGAGACGATTCTTAATGAATTATTAGTCCTTGCCAAACCGCAAGAAGCTAAATTTGAACGAAAAAGCCTTGAAATGATCTTAAATCATGTCATCACTTTATTAGAAACGCAAACGAATCTAAATAGTATCGAAATCGTTAAAAATATCGAATCGAACTTGCCACTGATTGAATGCGATGAAAACCAGCTAAAGCAAGTGTTTATCAACTTTTTAAAAAATGCAATCGAAGCAATGTCACAAGGTGGAAAAATAACCATTGATGTTCGGAAGCAAAATGCAGACTCGATCGTCATCCGGATTGTCGATCAAGGATCTGGTATTCCGGAACATTTATTAAATCGGATCGGCGAGCCCTTCTTCACAACAAAAGAAAAGGGAACAGGTTTAGGCCTGATGATTTCTAAAAATATTATTGAGGAGCATCAAGGGAAGATCAATATCAATAGCTCCGCGAATGGAACGAATGTAGAGATTCTTTTACCATTTTCATAGTTTCTAAGAAGCATCCTTCAATGATCTTGCATGCAAGCATTTGTTTATTGTATTGTTAAGCCATGTACCTTTTTACATCTAATCATGCAGAATCTGATCTCACATAAGGGATGTGTTTAATTTGCGAATTAATAAATTTATAAGCGAGTCTGGAAAAACATCCAGGCGCGGTGCAGATAAATTAATCAGTGAAGGAAGAGTAACGATAAATGGATCCATTGCGAAAATTGGAAGCCAAGTCAATCCAGGGGACGATGTTCGAGTAAGCGGAGATCCCATTAGGGTTGCAAGAAACAATGTCTATCTTGCCTTAAATAAACCAGTAGGCATTACGAGCACGACGGAAAAAAGTGTAAAAGGAAATATTGTTGATTTAGTGAACCATCCTTTGCGCGTTTTTCATATCGGCCGGCTTGATAAAGATTCAGAGGGCTTAATCCTCCTTACGAACGATGGAGATATTGTAAATGAAATTTTACGCTCCGAGAATAAACACGAAAAGGAATATATCGTTTCCGTCGACAAACCTATCACCCCCTCCTTCTTAAAACAGATGGAAGAAGGAGTAAGAATTCTTGGTACAAAGACGCTTCCTTGTAAGCTAGAGCAACTATCAAAATTTGATTTTCGAATCATTTTGACACAAGGATTAAATCGGCAAATTCGCCGCATGTGTGAAGTGCTCGGATACGAAGTTTACAGATTGCAGCGCATTCGCATCATGAATATCCATTTAAATAATTTGCCGGTCGGACAATGGAGAGACTTAACAAAGAAAGAACGCAATCAACTATTCGCAGAGCTAAACTATGAACCAAAGGAATGGTAATGACCCATGCAGACTAAGCTTCTTTCTATTCCAAGATAATTTTGACTAACAGAAAATTAAGGTGTTGACTTTTCCCTCAAAAGGGAATAGTATGAATATACAAATTTAATAAGCGAATCTCTTATTGAGAGTGGCGGAGGGACTGGCCCTGTGAAGCCCGGCAACCATTCATGTTTTAACAAACATGAAAAGGTGCTAAATCCTGCAAAATACAAATTGTATTTTGACAAATAAGAGAGGTATATACTTTTTAAGTATATTAATGCCTCTCATTTTGAGAGGCATTTTTGTTTTCTTGGGATTTGCGAAAATCGATTAAAAAAGGAGAGATAGGAAGCTGGAAATATCAATACTTCCAATTCCGACAAAAGAGGTAAATATACTATGAAAAGGGGAAAAAACATGAAAAAGTGGTTATTAGCAAGTTTATTTATTTTCGTTTTATCAGCTCTTACAGCTTGTGGAAGCAGTAATGAAACGAGCGGTTCCAAAGATGAAAAAGCAGAAGGTTTATTAAATGACGGCAAGCTAGTCGTTGGGGTAACAGCGGGTCCTCACGAACAAATTCTTGAAAAAGTAAAAGAGCTTGGAGCAAAAGAAGGTTTACCGATTGAAATTAAGCCATTCACTGACTATGTCATGCCAAATGTCGCTTTATCTGAAAAAGAAATCGACATTAATAGTTTCCAAACTGAGCCTTACTTTGATCATATGAATGAAGAGCGTAAATTGGGTCTTATTAAAGTAGCAGATACAGTAACATTCCCAATGGGCATTTATTCTCTAGATGTAAAGGAAATTAAAGACCTTAAAAAAGGAGCGAAAATCGGCTTGCCTAGTGATCCGACTAACAACGCTCGTGCACTGATGCTTTTTGAAAAAGCGGGATTAATTAAGTTAAAAGAAGGTACTGAATTAAATTCAACGTTAAAAGATATCGAAGAAAACAGCAATGACTATAAATTTATTGAGCTTGATTCTGCACAAATTGCCCGTCAGCTTGATGAGCTTGATGCCGCAGCGATTAATACTAACTTCGCAATGGAGTATGGCTTTGTGCCATCTAAAGATGCAATTTTTATCGAGTCAAAGGATTCACCGTTTGCAAACCTGATTGCTGTAAGAATTGAAAACAAAGATGATGAAGCTGTTCAGAAATTTATTGATTTATATCATTCAGAAGAAGTGAAGAAATTCGTTGAGGAAGCATTCGAAAATTCTGTTATTCCTTCTTGGTAAGAAAGCTGGAAATGAGAGGAGTTTTACAAATGATTGAACTAGTGGGAATCTCAAAAACTTTTACAGGTAAAAAAGGTTCGATTCACGCTTTGAAGGATGTATCCCTATCAGTAAAAAAAGGTGAGATTTATGGTGTGATCGGGTATAGCGGCGCTGGAAAAAGCACCCTTATCCGCTGTGTAAACCTTTTAGAAAAGCCTGATACTGGATCTGTAAAAGTGAAGGATGTAGATTTAACGAAACTTTCAACTGGAAAACTCCGTGAAGCCAGAGGAAACATCGGGATGATTTTTCAAGGCTTTAATCTATTAAAAACGGCTACTGTATATGAAAACATCGCTCTTCCACTAAAGCTAACTGGCTTAAGCAAGCAGACAGTCGAGGAACGTGTTATAAAATATTTAAAAATTGTTGGCCTGGAGGAAAAGCATCATGCCTACCCCTCCGAACTGTCAGGCGGACAAAAGCAAAGAGTAGCTATTGCCCGCGCATTAGCTCATGAACCAGAAGTTCTTCTAAGTGATGAAGCAACAAGTGCGCTTGATCCTGATACAACAGAAGCGATTCTTGATTTATTATTAAAAATTAACAAGGAGCTTGGGATTACCATTCTACTCATTACCCATGAAATGAATGTCATTCAACGAATTTGTGACCGCGTCGCTGTCATGGAAAATGGAGAAGTGATTGAAGAGGGAGAAACGAAAGCCCTTTTCACTTCACCAAAGCATCCAACGACAAAGAGATTTGTTAGCAGTCTATTTTCACATAAAATCCCTGATGAAATCCTGACTAGCTTAAATGCAACAGGCCAAGTAGCCACCCTTTCCTTCTTTGGAGAATCGTCAGGCGAGCCGGCTCTTGCTTTAGTAAGTAAACAGTTTAATATTTATCCGAATATCTTATCGGGCAGCATTACTCAATTAAAGGAAGAATCATTTGGGCAGCTTGTCGTCCATTTGAAAGGCGATCAAGATGAGATTGAAAAGGCTGTACAATTTTTGGAACAGCGTCAGGTGCACGTGGAAGGAGTGAAGATCAGTGACAGCAAGAATCAAAGAGTTTCTTGACCTCTGGGGCAGTGATGTTTGGCAAGCGATTATCCAAACCTTTCAGATGGTAGGCATGTCTCTAGGCGTTTCGATATTGATCGGCCTTCCATTAGGAATCATGCTCGTTCTAACCAGGCCTGGGAAAGCATTAGATAATAAGTTTGTTTTTTCCCTATTAAATGTCATTATTAACATCATTCGTTCAATCCCGTTTATTATCTTGTTGTTTTTCATCCTTCCCTTTACAAAAATGATTGTTGGAACATCGATTGGTGTAAAAGGGGTAATCGTTCCGTTAGTTGTATATACCGCCCCTTATATTGCCAGATTAATGGAAACGGCTCTGTTAGAAGTAGACCGCGGAGTGATTGAAGCTTACGAGGCGATGGGTATTAAAACAAGGCATATCATTTGGCATGTGCTTGTAAGAGAATCCCGTTCATCCATTGTTCTTGGCTTAACCATTGCTACGATCGGACTGATTGGCGCAACAGCGATGGCAGGACTTGTCGGCGGAGGCGGACTCGGCGACCTTGCTTACCGCTTTGGCCATCTTCGATATGAAGTAGATGTCATGTATGTAACAGTCATCTTACTCATCATCCTCGTCCAAGGCCTACAATCAGCTGGTAACCGCTTGTCCGCTCGGTTAAAGAAAGATTAGGCTGTATCATAAGATAGATTCCTTATATTCAAAGGCTCAGCGGTTTGAACGCTGAGCCTTTGTTTTTTTTATCTTACAAAGTTGAATCCACTAACTTCTTCATAAACAGTTTTCATTAAACGCTATATTTCGCCATTCATTAATGATATTGGTTTACTCTACAATTAATAATCCCTTAAAAGAGACTGAACCCAATTCAAATTCATATGTTCCACGATTGGGTTTATTTATGATAAATAAATTGTCGCCTTCACTTAAGTCAGCGTCAATGCCTAGATCACTTGAAATAAGCTTTAGGCCATCTGCAAGATTTGGCCCCACATGAATAATGACTTTCATAACCGTACCTTCTGAAAAAATCGTGGTTTTAGGGCTAAATCCGGAAGCAGTCACATCAATCGTTGCTTCCTGAAGATCATTCTCTTCGTCAAGAATCGCATACTGTGTTTGCGGCTGACCAATTTGAGCAGTGCTTAAATGATTTTTATTCAAAAAAGTGAAGAATGCTAACGTAATAATGCTGATAGATAGTGTAAGTGTAACGATGGTTTCAAATTTCTGCACCTTAGGTTTTCCTGTCATTTTCTTAGATGTTTTTTTACTCATTTCACCTAACTGTCTATCAATCACCTGTTGCAATAAAAACATGACAATAACAAATGTTATATCAGTTATGAGTACAATTTTATTCGATAGAAAAAGTATGAAACCAAAAATCGAACCTGCCATTGCTCCTAACCATCCAGCTAACACACTGTTTATTAAGACAACCAAGCTGAATCGTTTTCCCATGAAATAACCGATACAGCTCGCAAAAACGGCCGCAATAAATAAAGACAACTTTAGATTATGTTCAAAGGTTTGTGCAGATACAATCCCCATAGCGGCACTTGCAAGTAAGCAAACCGCCATAGAGATGGTCATACCAGCAGATTCCTTCAACTTGTCCGATCGTTGAGAATTATAAATAATTTGATAAGTAGTAATTAGTAGTATCACGATCATACTGCCGTAATTGAACAGCACAACAAACACCTCCCCATCCAATCAAATCTTACAATTTAGAAGCAAATTCCCAATCAGGATAGACGTATGCATCTTTTGGAGCTTCGATGGGTTCAATCGTTTTTACTTCAATTTTCATAACTGATTTGTCATTATACATCGTTTTCCCAATCGTGCCTGTCACAATCACCCATGTATCGTCAGCGTATTCACTCGCAAAAGGAAATTCAGAAATGATTCCGAAAGGGGCAACATCTGCAATACAGTGGGTCATAACTAGTCTGTTCAAAATAAACTGCGACTGATCCATACCTGGCTCACGATAGATAAATCCTTTCATTTGAATTTTTTTCCCGACAAAATTATCAGAAAAGGTATCTAATGATAGAATTTTCTCCATGAACCATTCTTCCTTCAATTCGATTACATCTTGCTTAAATAGCTTTATCCCTAGCTTCGCGTAATCTCGATTATACTTATCAGTTTTAAACATTTCCTTAAGGACTGGATCTTCATTTCCATCTACTTGAACGAGTTCTCCAGATTGCTTACCGAATGAACCTCCACCTAGATTAATTCCTTTCTTATCGACTAAGGAACTAGATAATGCTGAATTCGGAAGGCAAAAACCTAGCAGAAGCGGAAATAGAAATAATCCATATATGATGATATTTTTTCCAATACTTCGGGATGGCTCATGGCTATGACCATGATCATGCCCACAATCACAAACAATCAAAGGCCGTTTAATCGAACAAAAGGCAATATAATATTGAAATCCCGTAACAACTAACAATCCTGCTGCAGCCAATTCAGCATAAATTTTAAGTTCCGGTGATATATAGTAAAGGATGTCACCAGTTACCAATAGATAAACAATTAATATGAAAAAACTAAGCAAAATCGAAGCCCTTAAAAAATTGTGTACGACAGTGGAATCGATTTTTTTCATTGTTCAGTGCCCCCAATCCAATTCGATAGCTATTCCCTACAAGATGAACCACTCAAGAAGCAATGCGCCTACCAAAACAAAGAAAAACACTAATGAGCTGAGTAAAACTACAAATCTAGGTTTGAAAACAGCCAACATCATTAAAATTCCTTTTAAATTGATCATCGGGCCAAATACCATAAAGACAACGAGTGAACTTTTAGAAAAGGTACTCGTGAAAGACTGTGCGACAAAGGCATCTGAAGTTGAACAAAGAGACAGGATAAAGCCTAGGCCCATCATTAATAAATTAGAGCTTACCTGACCTTGTCCGAGAGAGAACAATGTACTTTGAGCAACGACCGTTTGCAACAGTCCGACGAGCATCGCACCAAACACCAAATATTTCCCCATCTCAAAAAACTCACTTGTTGCATGGCCCATGACTTCAATTATTTTGCTAGGGCGTTTACTAGAGTGCCCCGTATGATTATGAAGGTGTGCTGAATGATCATGATGGTGCTCTGAATGCTTGAATTTCTCTTTATTCTTATTAACAATCGATTGTTTGATTTCCTCACCGTCTCTTAACTGATTCGCTTTCACAAACCGATAGACAATAAGACCAACAACAAGTGCTACTAAAAAGGCAAGTCCCATTCGGGAATACGTAATTTCTGGACGATTTCGAAAAGCAGTCCACGTTGACCAGAATACGATTGGGTTTAATATTGGGCCAACTAGAATAAACGTGACAGCAGCATATAATGGCATGCCTTTTTTAATTAACTTTCGAATAGCTGGCACCATCCCACATTCACAAATGGGAAAAATAATTCCAATGACGCTTGCCGTAATAATACCCAAAACGGGATTTTTCGGGATCATCCTCTTAATCGTTTGTTCAGAAACAAAAACTTGCAGCAATGCAGAGATAAACACACCGATTAATATAAAGGGCATTGCTTCTAAAATAATACTGATGAAGATCGTTTTAAAAATTTGGAGCATCGGATTATTCAAGATCGATCCGGGCTCATTCGTTGAAAAGAAATATAAGAGAAAAATAAAGGATAGACATAAGAGCGCAAGGAAGCTGCTATTCCATTGTGTCGATATTTTTTGCTGAGTGGTATGTTTCAAGAAGCTTCCCCCTACTTTCTGCTTTTTTCAGAGCATCATACCCTTCATGTTTAAAAGTAAAAGGCATGTTAATTATGCATATAATACACGTTCTACCAACCAAATAGCGCCCAAAACGAGAGTCATTATTGATCCGATAAAGACTGCTCTCCTAGAATACTTCCAGCGATGTAATAGTCCAACGAGAGGCAATAGGACAATAACAATCGCAAGCTGAACAGTTTCAATACCAATGTTAAAACTAACTAAATCTACAGCTAGCTCACTCTTCGGGATGTCCATCTCTTTTAAAATATCAGCAAATCCCATCCCATGTACCAATCCGAATACAAAGGTCAGAATCCAGCGATGGGATACTTCTTTTCGAATCAGATTATCAATCGCTACATAACAAATACTAAGCGCAATCAGAGGCTCAACAATTTTAGGAGAGAGGTCAATCCAGCCCAATACCGTTAGAGTTAAAGTTAAGCTATGTGCAATAGTGAAGGATGTAATGACTGCAGCATATTGTTTGAATGTTTGTCGTGCAATTAGCAATGAAAATAGAAATAACAAATGATCAAAACCTTCAAGAATATGATTCATCCCCAGTTTAAAGAAGGAAAGCCAGCCAGAAGTTGAGTTTTCCATATCTTGTGCTGTCTTTTCTAACTCATTTGTTTCCATTTTTGGCTGGGCTAGGTCATCTTGCTTTAAACCTGCATAATCTTCTTCAGTGAGCTGCATAGCCCAAGTCCGATGATTGCCAGATATTGCTGCCGTGCTTGTTTGCGAACCATAATGAATGGTAAGTAGGTTAGCGTAATTCGTTTTTGTATCGCCTAAATACAGGTGATCTTTCAAAGAAATCGATTGAGATTCAGATACTGGAGAGTAAATGACACTTAAAATAAGTTTCGAATCATTGCCTTTTCGATCCAGTATGATACTTTCTATACTTATCCACGATTTCTCTTCCCCATTTATCTTCAACATGATGTTTTCTTTGATTATCTCTATCAATCGATCCTTAACAGCATCAAATTCTTCTTGTTCTAGCATTCCATTATGATTAAGATCACCATTCGTTAACTCAATGACAGACAGTTCATCAAGCGTATAAATCATCTTAGTATACGATTTAGTAAGGTTTAACGTTGTGTAACTAGCACTGTAAGGATGCGCATCAACGAATTGCATTGCCGGAAATAATAAAACGAATAACATGATCGCAATACTTATAGTAAAACGCTTCTTGGATTGCAGCCTAAATATGACGGCTCCCTCCTCATTGACAATAGGAATGCCATTCTTACGAATGGCATCCTTTGTTTGTTTAAACTTAATCAATTATTTTTTCTTCTTTGAATCTTGGTTCACGATCTTTTGATCAAGAACAACATATTTACCGAAATAACCAATCTCAGCCACCATTTTTCCACTTACAATCTTTCCTTCGATCGGCTCATATTCAAGCTTTCCTTCATCAGAAATTTTGTAAAGCGTAGCTAATTTTGGATTTGTAATTGGATCAACCTCTAATTCCATCATAAACGGATGATTGAATTTAGTTAGACTCACGCTCTTCCCATTTTTTGTTGTGATGGATAGTGCGAAATCGTAAATTTTACTCATTTGCTTAATTTTCGTCTGAGAAATAGCCTCCATGTTGGAAATAAGATCCTTTTCCTCAGATGTGGATAGCTGCTTCATTTGCAATGAAATCGTACTATCTTTTAATTCCTTTGTTAGGAGCTTGCTTGTAATATCCTTCAGCAATTTCAAAGGTACGTTCATTGTAATATCATCTGTCTTCACTTCAAAGTCATTCTTTCCAAGAAGATCGACCGTATTATATGGCAATATAATTTCCGACGTATGATTAGGAACTTGTACGGAAACCTTTCCTTTATTGCCTTTTGTTAACTGATCAGGCGTAATCGTAACAGAAATCATTTCCTCTTTGTCCTCTGGAATACCAGGACCTTCATCGACAACATCTGCCGTTTTCTGCATTAACTTTGTATTACCAACGCGAACTTGCGGACCAGATGCCGTTTTAGCCGTGTAACCAACTACTTCAAGCGTCTCTCCAACTTTAAGTTTCGGGATTGGGCCACTTTGGTTAATGATATAACCGTCAACAAAGACTAACACATCACCGCTACCGTCATTAATGATATAAGAAGGAGAATCAGCTTCAGCTTGACTATTATCCTTCACTTTACCAGCTACCTTAATCAATTGGCCTTGGTTACTATCGCTCGTTGCCTCTTTCGTCGTCATCGTTTTAGGCTGGAGCGGTTCACCTGAGCTAACTTTCACTACACTCTCGTTAAAATTGCCAAACTCAACTTCTAAGTTATTTTCGAATGTTTTAATATGACCGTAAACCCTTACGATGTCACCTTCTTGTAAGGAATTGTCTGGTACTTCGTTAAATGCCATGATTCCTCCTGTTTCATCTTGCACATAGAAGGCATCAAAGAAAACACCTGCTGCACTCGTAACTTTCCCTTGAACGACTACATCCTTGTCTTCAGGTAAATGGCGAGCGTCACCAATTTGGGTTACTTTTGTTACTTCTCGTTCGGCTAACCAATTCACAATATTAAGCGCGAATGGCACATTCCCTTTCGGCTCGAAAGATTGATCCATTTGCTTATCATTGAAGATGTTCATAGCTGTTACAAAAATTCGCCCTTTACCAACCAGTTCAGCAGCTGCTAGCGGGATACTTGTACCACCTGTCACTTCATTTCCAGGTTGAGCGCCAGCTTTGTAGCTGTTGTAAATAGCCGTATCCGGTTTAATGTTATCTTGGAACGTCGTTTCGTTCCCGCGGACAAGAATCGTTACATTGGCATCTTCATCTGTAAGTGGAATTTTATTTCCATTTCCATCATTTTGCGCTAAGCTTGCTCCGCTGTAATAATCTAGTTTCGTAACAAAGTCTAGACGATAGTCATTCAGCATCGCTTTCGGATGAGCCCTAACTGAGAAATTCGAAGTTAATGGATTGGACCAAAAGTTTCCGCTCTTCGATTCATCAAAAACACCATCATTATTAATTAAAATGCTCGAACCGATACCATCTAACAAGCTATTCGGACTTTGGTTCACTTTATAGTTGCTTTTTCCTGTTAAAAGGATGGAACCACCTGTATGAACAAAATCACTAATAACCTTAATTTCGCTGGCACTGTAATCCGTTGCTGGATGGGTAATTACTAAAACTTTCACATCTTTTAATATCTCTGCGGTAATCGTTCCGACGTTTTCCACCACTGTGTACGCTTCTTGTCGCATCTTAGTGGTTAATTCCTTCATATTATCTTTATACGTGCCTGCATCAGTTGACGAATTCTCATTTTTATGTGAAGCGTCAAGCATGACTTTAATATTGAGAGCTTCTTTCACTTTAAAAGGTTTTACATACTGATTTTCGCCAAGATTATTTCCGTCTTTCGCTTCGAGAACGACAATTATATTGTGTTCACCTGCAACCGGATTTGCCCATGTCATATTTACTGAAGTTGACGAATTAGCAGCAAGCGTTTCAATTGATGCATCTCCAATGAAATGTGCTTGGTCCACACTGTCATAATAAAAATGTGCTACCAAGTTGCCTACATTTTTCACTCCGAGGTTAGAGATGCCTGCTTTCAATTTCGCAGGGGAGTTCGCGATGATCGCTCCTTCAACTGTCTCTAAATTGCTTACCTTTACGGACAATTCCTCTTCTGGTGACCAGATAGGGGCAGAATAAGCTCTGTCTCCATTATCAAGTGTTACGCGAACGACATACCATTGTTGTCCGCCTACTACATTAATCGGTTCTGGCTTCCAATCAAGTTCTTTTGAATTAGGAGTAATTGATTTTACAACTGTTGCGCCATTCGTTACGATCTCTACTTGGGAAATAGTTCTGTTTGGCGATGTTCCTTTAATGTCAAAATTCAGCTGTTTCGTGTCTGTCGTAGATCCCATATAGAATCCGCTTGCCAGAACATCCATTGTGAAATCCTTATCTTCAGTAAAATAAACCCTCATTTTTTTCATGGCATCAAGCAAGGAATCTTGAGAAAGATCATTTGCTACGATTACCGTTCTTTTGTTCGTTTTACCCCATGTAGCGTCATGGTTGTCTTCGCCGTATGTTGGCGCAACATGCCATCCTAAATCAAGTGCGTTGAAAAATTTATTCTCCGTATTCACATATGAATATTTACCCGAACCATTTCCTACTTCCAGCATTGTGAAAAGTTTGTCGAGATTTTTGTCATACGGAATAAAGTTATCAAACGCATCTTTCGACATGGCTGGGTGATTGAACTGTGCAACAATGTCGTCATAAGTTAAAACCCATGCATAATAATCCTTTAAATTCTGGTAAATACCACCACTTTGTTTACGATCGATAAAGTTTTCAGTTCCAAAAACATTTGAGTGTCCCCATGTAGTGGAAGTCATTTCGAATGCTGGAAAAACAACAAACTCATCGTTTTTTGTATAATCTTTTGCTAATTTTTTTGTTAATTGCCAATCTTCCCCACCTTTACGTTCCTGCATGCCATTGTGATCAACAGAATCTTGACCGACTAATTCAGCATCAATGTCGTGGGAATGATCAGAGAATGCAAACCAATCATACTCATGTTCAATCGCCGCTTTGAGCGCATCCTCAGGCTCACCTACAGCATCATGAGAAATCCTCGTATGGTTATGTGTAGTACCAAGATAATGATGTCCACCCTTAAATCTTTCCATTACTTCAAAAGACCAAGTATAAGTTGAGAGGTTCCCAAGCTTGTCTGCAGCCTCAACAATAACCGTATGAGAGCCCATATTCAGATCATCATTTGGAGTTAGAGCAAGCTTAATTTCGCTGTCTGTAATAACCGCTTTTTTCGTTAAATCTGATCCATCAATTTTAATCGTTACTTTTGAAGTATCAACACCATATGGATCGGACATTTTCACAGAAATGACCGGGTGTTGTGTTTCGATCTTCCCTTGAGGCTGTTCATCATAAAAAGACGGTCCTGTCTGTTTAGTTACAACTACAACATCAAAAGGCTTTTCAGAAGTTCCAACGAATTTCGTTTTACTGCCTGATTGGGCTTCAATGTAGTATTGGAAGTTTTCAGGAACATCTTTCTCCAAAATTTTTCCGTTGAAGCTAAACCCATCTTTAATCATATCAATCGACTGATACTCTGTTTTTTGAATGTCTCTGTAATAAAGAGTAACTGAATCAGCATATTTTGCGATTGCCGTGAAAGAAACGTCCATTCCTGGATAGGTTTCCGTTATTGGCTCATGACTTAAAGTTAACTCTCCCTTTATGTCATCGGAAGTTCTTAACGTCAAATAATAGCCGTTCGTGTAAGGAGCAACGGATTTCGATTGACCTACAATTCCTACAAATGTATAGGTATCACTAACCTCAAGAGCACTTTTTACATCAATACCAGTCATGCCTAGAATTTTGACAACTGCTGTGTTTTCACCATCTGCAACAGTGATATTTAGGTCAGTACCATTGGAAGGGATATTGCTTACTTGACCCGTAAAAGAAACAAGCTTCCCTTCAAGAGGTTCAGCTGTGTCATAGCTTCCTAAATCTGCAATATTAATTTCCTCTGGGCTAAGCACATTTCCAGTTTCAATGTTTACCATGCTTTCCAGAACTAATTGCGTAAATCCCTTATTAAAGGCTACATGTCCGGTAACTTTTAACTTTTGACCCTCTTTAATTGAAAAAGACGACTCTTTCGTACTAATGACATTGATTCCGCCTGTAGAATCTTGGATAAAAAAGCTCGTTTTATCCGTTCCTAGTTTAACAGCCGTCACAATACCTTCGATCGTAGCTTTGTTCCCAAGAGTGGTTGGAATTCCATTATCATCATTTATACGTATATCAGAAATATTTTTTGCACCTAAGTCAATGTTTCCAGGCTCCGATTGATAAGAAGAGTTTCTTGGAAATGGACTTGCTGCAGCAAAATCTTCTAAGTTGCTATTAGAACTAAATCCATTCCCGTCTCCTAAAACACTCGGATCTAACCCTGTATTTGTTTTACGCGCGAATGTTCTTGATGCAGGTAAAACTGCTGGTTTACCTAAAGAATCAGAAGCGGTCCCGTAACCGACAAAATCAACAACGCTTGGATCTGCACTGCCGGTAATACTGTTTGCTTTTTGGTTTGATAGTGCGATTTTTCCGCCTGTTGTCGCACTAAAATTGAAAGATCCTGAACCTGCAGATTTATCATCTGGTGTTGGCAAAGGTTTTCCATTTGCTGGCTCTACAGGTGGGTTTGCGTTCGAACCTGCTTGTATTAGATAATAACCTCTTGCTTTAATAACGCCTGTTAAAGCGATTTTTTGTGAATAAGCTGAAGTCGCACCTGCCGCAGCGTATTGAAGCGACCAATCCTTTAAATCAACATCTGCATCAGTGGGATTATAAAGCTCCACAAATTTATAAAGATATTCATTCGGCCCACTGCCACCATATCCATAAACCTGACTGATAACAACATGATCAGCCACACTACTCTGCGGTAAAGCCTCAGCCGCTTCTGCTTTAGGCAAATTAGCCATCAAGCTTGGTGGCATTACAAGAGTAAACAACATGAGCACCGTCAAGGCAATGTTGAACCACTTCTTATGCTTACGAATAAAATTATGCATCTAACGCGTACACCCCTTTAAGGCTCTATTAGTGATTAATATTGATAAATGAAGATCAGTGGAGCTATAGTCCTTCCGAGATTCTTTTTTGCGGAGCAAGGCAACTGACTTCAATCGCAGCTTTGTTTTCCTTCGACTTGAGTTACTTTGTGCTGCATTAAGAAGAGCTGAACAATACTTTCATGATTATGATTTATCATAGGAGCATTGTTTTTTCCGCTTCACGGAAGGTAAATCGAACCCGCATGTCTATCAACAATATTGTTTAACAAGCCTAACTTAAAATAATTGACGATAAATGGAAAAGCTAGTAAACTAGAAATAAATGTTACTTTTGAAAAAAAGTAATTCCCTCTATCAAATCATCTTTAGAAATCTCAGATAGGCTTATATACGCATCAACCCCTTTACTTGTACGAAAAATCCAATATGATAGAAAATAACGCTATGTCGATTCGTTCTAACTATTGTAAACGCTTCAAAAGCTAAGAATGCCATTCACTCTTACTAGTTAAATTGATAATTTGTTAATTTGAAATTATTTCCTAAAATAAGTTGAGGTATATATGTGGAAATCTTGAAAGAACTTAGCAATTGCTTGATGTGAGTGAAACTATTTATTAGCTATTTCCTACTCTTTTTCATTCCTATTTTAGTATAGTAGGATATTATTAAAACTGTTTTAAGGAACCATATACTATATTAAGAAATTATTAATTTTGTGTAATCATACATTTTTCCCAAATTCATCACTTTTGTAATAAAATAACTAGAAAGTGTTTACATAGGGTATAAAAAAAACAATCCCCCAGCTCTTGTATGAGAGCCGAGGGATTGGTGTATACCATTACCTACCTTCTATAAGAAGCTGAATCTACATTTGTTTTATGCGGGCATTTAACTTATTATGGGGGCCATTATGAGTCAATATCAATTAATAAGCAGCTATAAAGAAAATGTGAAATATAAGGAAAGTTTTAATGAATTAGCTAAAATAGTCTTTCAATTGGATTTTTCGGACTGGTATGAAAGAGGATGCTGGGATGAAAATTATATTTGCTATTCATACGTCGATAAAGATCAAGTGATTGCTAATGCTTCAATTAATAAAATGGGCGTTGTTCTTGGCGGGGAAGAATATAAAGCCATTCAAATCGGGACTGTGATGACACATCCCAACTATCGCAACAAAGGTTTGTCTGGAAATTTAATGAATCATATTATTCAAAAGTATGAAAAGGAATATGATTTTCTCTATTTATTTGCAAATCAAACAGTTTTAAACTTTTATCCTAAGTTCGGTTTTAAAAGTATACAAGAAAGTAATTTTTCATTAAAATCATCGGAATTATTTAAACAACATAGGAAATCATATCCTCCTATGCGTCTATTAAATACTCTGGACTCCGCTGATTTTAATATTATGGAAAGATTGGCGAAGGAAAGAATCCCTGTTTCATCGATAGTAGGCGTAACAAACAATCAGCACCTGTTAATGTTTTACTTTATCCTCGTGTTTAATGATGCCATTTATTATATCGAGGATGAGGATACGATCATCATCTTTAAACATGAAGACAAGCATCTTCATCTATTTGATATAATCGGCAAAAATAGGGTTGATATCGACGCAATCCTTTCCAGGATAAGCGCCGATGAAACGGAAACAATAAGTTTCTATTTCACACCTGATTTCAAAAGCAATGACATTCATACCGAATTAATAAAAGAAAATGATGCAACGCTGTTTGTTCGTCCCCTATTAAAAGAGCTGCCAAAACATTTCTTACTCCCTCTTACATCACACGCATAATATTTCATATAAAAGACCCCAGCATTCTTTACGAATGGATGGGGTCTTTTAATACATCCAGTGCCTTCCTCCTTTTCCTCATAAATTGACGAGGACAAAGTGCCGATATTTCGAAATTATTTATTATTTTAAAAAAATGAATATATATTTAATAGATCACCCAATTGTTACTACTTTTGCTAATTAATGCGGATTATCCCCCTATTTTACTAAAAATTTTTGACAACACAAAACTATAAAAGGTATTATAATATAATTAAGGAGGTTGTTATATGGCGGATTCAAATAAGCAGAAAATTGTGGAAAGTGTCCCGCAAATGGGATTTTTCGGGCACCCTAAAGGATTATTCACTCTTTTCTTTACTGAATTTTGGGAGCGCTTCTCTTATTATGGAATGAGGGCAATCCTTGTATACTATATGTACTATGAAGTCTCAAAAGGCGGATTGGGGCTGGATCAAAGCACTGCTCTTGCAATCATGTCTATTTATGGCTCTTTAGTATATATGTCTGGAATTATTGGAGGCTGGTTAGCTGATAGGCTCTTCGGAACATCAAAAGCCGTATTTTACGGTGGAATATTGATTATGTTTGGTCATATTGCTTTAGCTATTCCTGGAAGTATAACCATGTTCTTTATATCCATGATATTGATTGTGCTTGGTACGGGATTGCTGAAACCAAACGTTTCTAGTGTTGTCGGTGAAATTTACAGTGAAGAAGACGGCCGTCGTGATGCCGGATTCAGTATTTTTTATATGGGGATTAACCTTGGTGGATTCCTTGCCCCATTAATTGTCGGAACTGTTGGAATGAAATATAATTTCCACTTAGGTTTCGGTATTGCCGCTGTCGGTATGTTTTTAGGATTAATGGTTTTTATTTTTACAAAGAAAAAAAATCTTGGTCTTGCTGGTACATTTGTAGCAAACCCGCTATCACCAACTGAGAGGAAAAAAGTATTCACTAGGTTTGGATTGGGGGCAGCTCTTATTGCAGCCCTATGTGCTATTGCGATTCCAAATGGACTTCTAACATTTAATAACTTTATTGCCCTTGTGGGGATATTTGGGTTCTTAATTCCAACTGCCTATTTTATTATGATGTATCGCAGTCCGAAAACAACGGAAGTGGAGCGTTCACGTATTATCGCCTATATTCCGCTATTTATTGCTGCTGTTATGTTCTGGTCAATTCAAGAGCAAGGTTCAACCATTCTTGCAGCTTATGCGGATACTCGCACACAGTTAAACTTTGCAGGTATTAAAATTTCACCAGCTTGGTTCCAATCATTAAACCCGCTATTTATTATTGTTTTAGCACCTGTATTTGCCTGGTTATGGGTAAAGTTAGGGAAACGCCAGCCATCTGTACCACAAAAGTTTTCGTTAGGATTATTGTTCGCTGGCTTATCATTCCTTGTTATTCTTTTACCAGCATACTTTGGCGGTACCACTTCATTGGTCAATCCATTATGGCTTGTCCTTAGTTATTTCATTGCCGTCCTTGGCGAATTATGCCTATCGCCTGTAGGACTTTCAGCTACAACTAAATTAGCGCCTGCTGCCTTCTCAGCACAAACGATGAGCCTATGGTTCTTATCAAATGCTGCTGCCCAGGCACTTAATGCGCAAATCGTTAAATTTTACACACCTGAAACTGAAATGGCTTACTTTGGAATAATTGGCGGAATATCGATCGTTCTTGGTATTTTCCTATTCATAATCGCGCCAAAAATCCAAATCTTTATGAAAGGTGTTCGGTAATACTTAGGAATTAAATAAAGCTGTACTATAGGCTTAAAATACAAAAAGGATACCGTATATCAACGGTATCCTTTATTTGTTACTTAAATCATCATTCCGTGCAATCCACCTAATAATGTAAAGATAATAAGATGATCTCCAATAGCAATCATAAATGACTTTTTATTTATTAGTCCAAATAATGTGTTTTTCAAATAGACAAGTGCAATGATAATTCCAACCATGAAACCTACTGCCAAACCTTCTAAAATACCATCAGATCCAGTTGCTTGGACAATTATGGCCATTATAAATGAACTTATAAATGCGACGATAACTGAAACGATATACTTGAATGGCCCGCTGTCTTGATTATCCTTTTTCTTAGATAGCAATATCGAATAATATATCGCTCCATAAATCATATATAACAATCCGCCAGTGATAATAGCGATGTAATTAAATTCATTCAAATCAAATAACATGTATAATCCTCCTGCTCTATTTAGATTCAATTACCAAAGCAATCGCCTTGATTCTGCAATCAAGATTTAACGTTCCACTCACCTGCTGAATATGAACAATTTAGATTGAATTCTCCTAATCACTCTAATGAGAGCCCCGGATAAGCTCACTTGGCCCATTCCTTAATTCATAATAATGCGCCTAATATAGACAGTATAGCACTAGGACAGTGGAGAAATAAATCTTAACATATAAGTAAAAAAGGCATTTATTACTTTTGATAATAAAAAAACGAATTAATAATGTTTAATTTAGATAAGTGAGATAAAGTTTATTGTGCGGAATAAAAAGTGGAAATAAAATATTAATCTTGAGGAAATCTTTTAATAAATTAATAGTGGGAATAGATGAGTAAAATCCTTCAAAGCTTATAAATATATCAATTATTGAGGAGGAGAATATGAATAAAGCCTAATGGAGCATGAATAATAAATGATGGCTCAGGACGGAATCGAACCGCCGACACAAGGATTTTCAGTCCTTTGCTCTACCGACTGAGCTACTGAGCCATATAAAATGTTATTTCCTAAATTTTGATTGAGGTCATACTGTGCTTCAAAGTCCTTCGGTCTTTGTCGCAGATTGCTACAACTTGCTATTCGAGGAGGTAATGCGCTGGACTGCAAGCTTTTAAAATCAGCTACTGAGCCACTATGTAAATAAAAATGGCGGTCCGGACGGGACTCGAACCCGCGACCTCCTGCGTGACAGGCAGGCATTCTAACCAACTGAACTACCGGACCTAAGTTTTTTCAAGTTTGCTTGAAAATAACTTACATTAGTTGCGGGGACAGGATTTGAACCTGCGACCTTCGGGTTATGAGCCCGACGAGCTACCGTACTGCTCCACCCCGCGATAATAATAATTTATTAAGTTTTCTCATGCTTTTATTATGCGTAAGACCGCCCCAATTTCGGAAAGTCTATTCAAGTAGCTGCTCAATCGGTGCGCTGAAGATGATTCTTT
>NZ_JAHNZZ010000004.1:822-1376 GCF_019039215.1 Bacillus sp. FJAT-29790 | reverse complement strand
GATTCGAACCCGTGTTACCGCCGTGAAAGGGCGGTGTCTTAACCGCTTGACCAACGGGCCAATTTATACATTTCGTTATATTTAGACAAAAATAATAGCCCCTAATTGGGGCTAGCCTGGCGACGTCCTACTCTCACAGGGGGAGAGCCCCCAACTACCATCGGCGCTGAGAAGCTTAACTTCCGTGTTCGGGATGGGAACGGGTGTGACCTTCTCGCTATCGCCACCAAACTATTTTTTGTTAGAGGATTATTCCCTCAAAACTAGATAACTGACAATCATCATTGAAAATATTGTGGTTAAGTCCTCGACCGATTAGTATTTGTCAGCTCCACNATTGAACCCACATCAAAGGTTTTGGAGACCTTCGTTTTACCATTAAACTATACCCCTATTTAGATGGTGGAGGGGGGCAGATTCGAACTGCCGAACCCGAAGGAGCGGATTTACAGTCCGCCGCGTTTAGCCACTTCGCTACCCCTCCAAGGAGTATATAAAATGGTGGCTCAGGACGGAATCGAACCGCCGACACAAGGATTTTCAGTCCTTTGCTC
>NZ_JAHNZZ010000004.1:0-497 GCF_019039215.1 Bacillus sp. FJAT-29790 | reverse complement strand
GATTGCGGGGACAGGATTTGAACCTGTGACCTTCGGGTTATGAGCCCGACGAGCTACCGTGCTGCTCCACCCCGCGATAATAGTAATGATAAAGTTTTTCCATGCTCTTATTATGCGTAAGACCGCCCCGATTTCAGGATGTCTATTCAAGCAGCAGCTATCGGTGCGCTGAAGATGATTCTTCGAAGCGTATTCGATCGTGCTCCACCCCGCGATAATAATATTTAAAAGATAAATGGAGGAGGAAGAGGGATTCGAACCCCCGCGCGGTTTGACCCGCCTGTCGGTTTTCAAGACCGATCCCTTCAGCCAGACTTGGGTATTCCTCCGAATAATAAGCAATTGAAATTGTAGAACACTAAACTACGACCAGACAGGTATGACCTATACGCATTAGCTAGCAGAGCTAATACTCTAAATTGGTGACCCGTACGGGATTCGAACCCGTGTTACCGCCGTGAAAGGGCGGTGTCTTAACCGCTTGACCAACGGGCCAA
>NZ_JAHNZZ010000003.1:393931-395832 GCF_019039215.1 Bacillus sp. FJAT-29790 | reverse complement strand
AGCTTCTCAGCGCCGATGGTAGTTGGGGGCTCTCCCCCTGTGAGAGTAGGACGTCGCCAGGCATCTATAACGGAGGATTAGCTCAGCTGGGAGAGCATCTGCCTTACAAGCAGAGGGTCGGCGGTTCGATCCCGTCATCCTCCACCATTATAATATAGGACAAGCATTTTTTGACGGTGTAGCTCAATTGGTAGAGGATTGCGGAAGCTTTCAGTCTAGAGCGTTATATCATCGAACAGCAATCTGTAACAAATCACGCAGGGATTTGGAACACAGTATGATTATAATCATTGTATAGAATAACTTTTTTAAATACGCCGGTGTAGCTCAGTTGGTAGAGCAACTGACTTGTAATCAGTAGGTCGTGGGTTCGACTCCTATCGCCGGCACTTTTTTGTACGAGCCATTAGCTCAGTCGGTAGAGCATCTGACTTTTAATCAGAGGGTCGCAGGTTCGAATCCTGCATGGCTCACCATTTTTTGCGGGTGTGGTGGAACTGGCAGACACGCTAGACTTAGGATCTAGTGCCGCGAGGCGTGGGGGTTCGACTCCCTTCACCCGCACCAGATTGACTGTCTCGAAGAGACTCAATCTGCGATAAATGCCAAAGGCATTTAAAGCATTCATTAGACTACAAATTTCATTTAACAAGAAAAATAATATGCAATTTGCGGAAGTAGTTCAGTGGTAGAACACCACCTTGCCAAGGTGGGGGTCGCGGGTTCGAATCCCGTCTTCCGCTCCATATATATGCCGGGGTGGCGGAACTGGCAGACGCACAGGACTTAAAATCCTGCGGTAGGTGACTACCGTACCGGTTCGATTCCGGTTCTCGGCATTAAAGTTTTTTGCGACAGCAAAATAACTCTCAATACGCGCCCGTAGCTCAATTGGATAGAGCGTCTGACTACGGATCAGAAGGTTATGGGTTCGACTCCTTTCGGGCGCGCCATATATTAACGGGAAGTAGCTCAGCTTGGTAGAGCACTTGGTTTGGGACCAAGGGGTCGCAGGTTCGAATCCTGTCTTCCCGACCAACCGATAGATTATAAAATGGGGCCTTAGCTCAGCTGGGAGAGCGCCTGCCTTGCACGCAGGAGGTCAGCGGTTCGATCCCGCTAGGCTCCACCATTATTTAAAATATCATTCACTTGATTTGGCGGTGTAGCTCAGCTGGCTAGAGCGTACGGTTCATACCCGTGAGGTCGGGGGTTCGATCCCCTCCGCCGCTACCAAATGAAGGACCTTTAGCTCAGCTGGTTAGAGCAGACGGCTCATAACCGTCCGGTCGTAGGTTCGAGTCCTACAAGGTCCACCATATTTGTTTTTACGGAGGAATACCCAAGTCTGGCTGAAGGGATCGGTCTTGAAAACCGACAGGCGGGTCATACCGCGCGGGGGTTCGAATCCCTCTTCCTCCTCCATCTATTTTTAAAATACTATTATCGCGGGGTGGAGCAGTCCGGTAGCTCGTCGGGCTCATAACCCGAAGGTCGCAGGTTCAAATCCTGTCCCCGCAATATGGTCCGGTAGTTCAGTTGGTTAGAATGCCTGCCTGTCACGCAGGAGGTCGCGGGTTCGAGTCCCGTCCGGACCGCCATATTTTTTGTATAAGGCTCAGTAGCTCAGTCGGTAGAGCAAAGGACTGAAAATCCTTGTGTCGGCGGTTCGATTCCGTCCTGAGCCACCATTTTATTCTTCCATCGACTGAATATTTTTTCAATGATGGCGGTTGTGGCGAAGTGGTTAACGCATCGGATTGTGGTTCCGACATTCGTGGGTTCGATTCCCATCAGCCGCCCCATAATTTTTTTCAATATTGCGGGTGTAGTTTAGTGGTAAAACCTCAGCCTTCCAAGCTGATGATGAGGGTTCGATTCCCTTCACCCGCTCCATAAAG
>NZ_JAHNZZ010000003.1:393604-393671 GCF_019039215.1 Bacillus sp. FJAT-29790 | reverse complement strand
CCCCTGCTAAGGGTGTAGGTCGCGTAAGCGGCGCGAGGGTTCAAATCCCTCCTTCTCCGCCATAATT
>NZ_JAHNZZ010000003.1:393179-393594 GCF_019039215.1 Bacillus sp. FJAT-29790 | reverse complement strand
TGGTTAACGCATCGGATTGTGGTTCCGACATTCGTGGGTTCGATTCCCATCAGCCGCCCCATTTAATATATAATCTAAAATATATTAGACCATGTCAAAATGATATGGACTCATATATAGTAGGTGTCGACACATTTAACTACAGAAGTTAATTCAATGGGCTATAGCCAAGCGGTAAGGCATCGCACTTTGACTGCGACATGCGTTGGTTCGAATCCAGCTAGCCCAGTCAATTTCAAAAATACAGCATTGTAGCTTTACTCCTCGAATGGTATTTTTGAAATTTGCAGCAATATATGACCACAATTGAAATTCAACAGAAATGTATTTAAAATGCGGGTGTAGTTTAGTGGTAAAACCTCAGCCTTCCAAGCTGATGATGAGGGTTCGATTCCCTTCACCCGCTCCAAATTGA
>NZ_JAHNZZ010000003.1:343966-393169 GCF_019039215.1 Bacillus sp. FJAT-29790 | reverse complement strand
TGGTTAGAGCGCACGCCTGATAAGCGTGAGGTCGGTGGTTCGAGTCCACTTAGGCCCACCATATATAAATAATTTCTTTTGTTCTGCAATAGATTGCGGAAGCTTGCAGTCCAAAGCATTACATCCCCGAATAAAGCTGTAGTAATCTGCAACAAATCACTCAGGGATTTGCAGCACAGTTTGACCACAACCAATCTTAAAAATTACACTAAATATCCGTAAATAATACTAACTATTCCGCAGTAGCTCAGTGGTAGAGCAATCGGCTGTTAACCGATCGGTCGTAGGTTCGAATCCTACCTGCGGAGCCATTTTTATGTTTATGGGGAAGTACTCAAGAGGCTGAAGAGGCGCCCCTGCTAAGGGTATTGGTCGTGTAAACGGCGCGACGGTTCAAATCCCTCCTCCTCCGTACATATAATGTAATGCGCCTTTAGCTCAGCAGGATAGAGCAACGGCCTTCTAAGCCGTCGGTCAGAGGTTCGAATCCTCTAAGGCGCGTAAAAAATTTAAAATATAACGATTATCAAGCATCCTTCGGGATGCTTGTTTATTTGCAGGAAATCATATCCTTTTATCGAATAGTAGTGGTAATAAGGAGATGAGAATATGGAGTACGTTGAGGAATCTATTACAGTTCAGCAATGGCAATGCTCTAAATGCAAGCAAGTAATTATGGATGAGAATGAGTATATTGATAACAAAGGTGTTTGTGATGATTGTTACAGCATACCTATAAAAAAGCGAATTGGTAAGGTTAGATGGTAATCAAAAGCTATGCGTCATTGCAAAGAAGGAATCAACATTTCTAAGAAGAAACGTTGATTCCTTCTTTTATGTTATATCTAAAATATCCTTTCCCACATTCTGCCGATCTAGTAGGCCAAAGGGTGATAGTTTTCACTTCGTATTCAGATACGCACTCTGATTGCTGATTGTTTTTAACTTTATTCAAAGATGATCACCAATTTCGAAAGTAGAGCTGCAAGTGATTCGGAAGTGATCTCCCGACTTACTTGGGAGGAGGTTCACGGTGATATGGTGATTGCAGGTGGTTTTCCTGCAATGTTCAGCAGCCGAATGACTTGAGCGTTCCACTTTCAAAGACACACGGTGTTATTTTCATGAGCAAAAATGGATAATCGTCCTGAAGGCAATAGATTATGGTCTTAGGGCATCTTTTTGTTCCTATAAATATTCTTCATAACTCGTCCCCTTTTTTCATATATTGAATTAGGCAAAGGCATCTCTAAATTGCGGGATGTTTTTTTGGTTTCTAAGAGGAAAATAAAGTAAGTTGAAGAAGTAATAGATACCGGTGTACAGCGGGTAGAAAGGAAGATGCAGATGAGCAGGAAATGGATTCCCCTGTTAATGACCGGTTCTCTGCTAGCCGGTGCTGGTGGCACTTATGCAGGAATGCAATGGGTAAATGACAGTGCGCCGGCCCAAACAGAAGCAGGAAAATTACCTGTTACGACAAGAGACGGAGAATTAGTAAAGGTTGAACAGGCATACAGACTCATTTTAAACAGTTATGTTGAAGCAGTGGAAGAAAATCAGTTAGTCGAGGGTGCTATTCAAGGAATGCTTGCTACTCTTGCTGATCCCTATTCAGTATACATGGATAAAGACACAGTTAAACAATTTAATGAAACGCTGGAATCCACTTTTGAGGGAATTGGGGCAGAAGTGGGCAAGGTGGATGGGAAAATTGTGATCATTTCACCGTTTAAAGATTCGCCTGCCGAAAAAGCAGGTCTAAAGCCAAGAGATCAGATTCTTAAGGTGGATGGTGAAAATGTTGAAGGTTTAGATTTATTAGAGGCGACCTTAAAAATCAGAGGGAAAAAAGGAACGAAGGTGAAACTTGAAATAGCTCGTCACGGTTTGACCGCTCCGCTTACTGTTGAAGTTAAACGGGATGAAATTCCCCAAATTACCGTTTACTCTGATTTGAAAAGAACGAGCGGGAAGGCAATCGGCTATATAGAGGTTACTTCTTTTTCAGAAGATACAGCCAATGAATTTAAGGGGCAACTGACCGCATTGGAGAAAAAAGGGATGGAAGGCTTGGTGATCGACGTCCGTGGAAATCCTGGAGGATTCCTCTTATCCGTCGAAGAAATCTTGAAGGAATTTGTCACGAATGAAAAGCCTTATATACAAATTGAAAAGCGAAATGGAGAAAAGAAAAGACATTTTTCTAGTTTGACGAAAACGAAGGGATACCCGATAGTAGTTCTCATTGATAATGGAAGTGCATCTGCTTCCGAGATCTTGGCTGGTGCCTTAAATGAAGCGCAGGGGTATACACTTATCGGAGAGAAGACCTTTGGAAAAGGGACGGTTCAGCAGCCAGTGCCGATGGGCGATGGCAGCAATATTAAATTGACCTTGTACAAATGGCTGACACCAGATGGGAATTGGATTCATAAAGAGGGCATTAAACCGACGATTGAAGTTAAACAGCCTGCAATCTATCGAACTCATCCGCTTCAAATTGAAAAGGTATTAGTGAAAGATATGAATAGCGAACAGGTGAAAAATGCCCAGGATATCCTAGACGGGTTAGGCTATTCACCAGGGCGGACTGACGGCTATTTCAGTGAATCAACGACGATCGCAGTAAGAGCTTTCCAACAGCAAAATGGGCTCAATCCAAGTGGAGAAATTGATCAAAAAACGGCATCCTTTCTCGAACAGGAAATCCTAGCCGAAATGAAAAAAGAAGAAAACGATATCCAACTGCAAACTGCCTTACGCTTTCTCGCTCGGTGACACAGACCCCACTCGAATTTAGTCGAATTATCGGGGTGATACAAATCTCACTCATGATGCCTGTCCCCAAAAATAAGCAGTGAATCTATGGATTCTCTGCTATTTTTTATTTTCAAAAATATAGCAATAGGTTTTGGGTGGCGGTTTTGGTAAAATAAAGAGTAATAGATTGTAATATGAAGAATAGGGCGATTTTACATATTAAAGATAGTCCAAACGTTCGCGAATAGATCATTCGCTTGCTCCATATTCGGTTGGTTCGGTTTTGAAGCTGAATCATTAATAGAAAATAGTAGTATAAATACGCGGTTTTCGTTTTTTAAGATTCATAATTTCTAATGAAACTTTATTGATAGAGGGTTGGTGGCTAAAGTGGCTTACGATTGGTTGTTTGAATTTTTAAAGGGAACGGGTAAGTTTTTCCTCCATCCGGTGTTCTATTATCTCTTCTTTATCGTTGCCGTATTGGGTGTTTCCCGTGTGAAACGGGAGAGAAGTCATTTCCATGTCCGGGCAGAGAATGCTTACTTTGAACTGCGACAGTTACTCCCGCTCGGAATACTAATTGGGTTAAGCCTGTCTCTTATTTCAATCGCGGCAGGACTTGTTATTCCGATGGAAACGATCCTGTTCACCGCAATCTTTACATTTTTATGGAGTTTAACGACGAGAATCCGATTAATGTCACCGGTTTATACACTAGGCTTTGCCTTTTTTGCGACCATATTTGCCATCGAGCAAAAGTGGCCGTTGCCTGCCTTTCTGAAAACGGTATCCACATCGGAACAAACGATATTTCCTTCGATCGCAGTTTTGCTTGGGCTGTTAGTAATTGGTGAGGGCATACTTATTTTCCGAAATGGAAGAAAGGGAACTTCCCCGAAATTGGTCAAAAGTAAGCGTGGGCAAAATATAGGCGTACACGAAGTGAAACGGCTGTGGATGCTCCCGTTGTTTTTAATTATTCCAGGAGAAGTCTTGCAGACTCCTTTTGAATGGTGGCCTGTTTTCTCGATGGCTGGAAACAAATATTCGATCATACTTGTCCCTTTTTCCGTTGGCTTTTACCAGCAGATCCAAGGAAAACTGCCGAAAGAAGCAGTGGAAACGGTGGGGCAAAGGGTAATCGGACTGGGGATTTTGGTTTTACTTCTGTCTGTTTCAAGTTATTGGTACCCGCTTGCATCCATTGCAGTAATCACAATCGCCATTATCGGCAGAGAGATCATTACTTTTAGGCAAAGCCTGGCAGACGAGAATCTTCCTTTTTATTTTTCGAAAAGAAACGAGGGGGTCATGATTTTGGGTGTCATCCCAGATTCCCCGGCAAGCGGCATGGCCTTACAGGTTGGTGAACTTATTACAAAAGTAAATGGCATGAATGTCCATAATAAAAAGAGCTTCTATGAGGCACTCCTAAAAAATCGGGCTCATTGCAAACTTGAGGTAATTGATGTAAATAACCAAATTCGCTTTACACAAAGAGCTCTGTACGAAGGAGATCACCATGAACTTGGTATCCTTTTTGTTCAGGATGAGAGAAAGAAGGATAGTGAGGCAGTGTGATGTAAATTTTTATAAACATCTAGAATAGCACCAAAATCTTACGGAAGGCTATTCGAAATTATCCGGAATCAAATTATTATTTTTTTGGAATTAAAACTTCATTGATGAGCGGAATTAAAAAGGAGGGATGATAAATCTCTTCTTTTTTCTTTGTGCCCCAGTTTTCATTAACATATATGTCAAATATCATTTGAATTATTTCTGCTTCTTCGGGAACTATTATTTCATTCATTACATGCGACCTTCGACTGGATTTCTAAATATTATAGTAAAAAAATATTTTTTAATAAATAGAAGTTCTTCTATCCTGTTTCAGTATATTTAGAATAATGAAGTATAATGCTCGTTTAAATTAATTTATTTTGATTGTTTATTTGGCAAAACATTGCTGCTACAGTGCTTGAATACTATTTCGTGACTTTAGGACCGTTGCTAATCTCGTAGTTTTTGTTGCTGCTCTGTAATTAACAGTTAATACTCCGTAATTAACGGATAATACTAGTGTAATAGTTTTTCTCTATACTAATAAACCTAATAGTTAGTAAGGGAGAGATAAGATGATAAAACGAATTAGTTCAATTTTTTTGACAGCAACGATCTCCATGTCTACGTTAGTAATTCCTGCTAATGCGATGAACGGTGGAACGGAAGGGACTAGACCCTGGATGAACACCCAGCTCCCTGCTGAGGAGCGCACCGAGATGCTTCTCGATGAGATGACGATGGAACAGAAGATCCAGCAAATCGCTATCTCGCGTTTCAATGAGAATGACACCGGTGAGACGTTCGTCATGAAATATGGCGGTAATAACAAGTACATGAGTGGCGAATTCGCGCCCCAGGGTACCCTGCCCGGGTGTGAGTATCAGGACACCGGCCGGCAGATCCGTGGGATCGAGGATCTGGGCATCCCCACAATCCGCATGACCAACGGTGGTACGGGTGTGAAGGGCGGATCGTGTGGCAAGGACCCGGAGGCGACGGGCTTGCCGTCCACACTGTCCATGGCCGCGACCTTCAACCGCGAGCTGAACCATGAGGCCGGCCGGATCCTCGGCGAGGAGACCCGGGCCTTCGCACATCACGTGCTGCTCGGACCAGGCTTAAACCTCGTGCGTCACCCGTACAATGGCCGGAACTATGAGTACTTCAGCGAGGACCCTTACCTGACGGGTACCCTTGCGACTGAGCAAGTCAAGGGCATCCAAGAGCAAGGGGTCCAGGCCCAGCTTAAGCACCTTGCCGGCAATGAGCAGGAGACCGAGCGCTGGACGATGGGTGTCCAGGTTCCCTCAAAGGCCATGAACGAGCTGTACATGCTGCCGTTCGAGATGACCGTAAAGGATGCTTACCCGGCCTCCGTGATGTGCTCGTTCCCGGATGTCAACGGTACCTTTGCCTGTGACAGCTCTGAACTGCTCCAAGAAGCTCTGCGGAACAAGTGGGGCTTCGATGGTTACGTCATGAGTGACCGTCGCGCGATTCACGACACGGTCTCTGCCATTAAGGCGGGTACGAATGTCGAGCTCGACTGGGCACCACAGTACTACACCCAGAAGAAGATCCAGGAGGCCCTCGACTCGGGTCAGGTGACCGAGGACGATATCGACAATCTGCTTCGTCCGCGGTACGTTAAGATGATCGAGTTCGGCCAAATGGATAAGCCTTACGACAAGTTCTTGCCGGAGATTGTCGATCCGATGGTCAACGGTGCCAACGCACGGAAAATGGCCGAGGAAGGCTCCGTGCTGTTGAAGAACAGTGACGGCTTCCTGCCGCTGAACGGCAAGACGAAGTCGATCGCGCTGATCGGCGTAGATTGGTTCGCCGGTAAGGCCAAGATGTCCCCGCGCTCCATTCGGGACAACAATGAGAACGTCGTGACTAAATACACGGTCACTCCGCAGAAGGGCTTAGAGAATGTCATCAAGGAGCTAGGCTACGACACAAAAGTGACTTACAACGATGGCCGTGACCCAGAGGCTGCAGCCAAGCTGGCCGCTGAGTCCGACGTCGTACTACTCATGGTCGGCGACAACCCACATGAGACCGTGGACCGCAAGACTCTCGGCTTCCCGGCCATCGACCTCGACCCGGATCCGGTCCGAACGAAATGGGTGGAGCAGGAGCCGCTGATCGACGCGGTTATGAAGGCCAACGCGAAGAACACCGCTGTGGTCCTGAAGACCTCCGGTATGGTGCTCATGCCGTGGCTGGATAAGGTCCCTGCCGTCCTAGAGGCATGGTTCCCGGGCATGGAGGATGGCAATGCCGTCGCTAATCTGCTCTACGGGAAGGTCAATCCTTCCGGCAAGCTGCCTATGACGTTCGGTGCCACGGAGCATGAGGCCGCCTTTGCGACCAAGGAGCAGTACCCTGGAACCCGTCAAGACACTGGCAAGCCAGGTGGCCCGGGCCCGTACGGTAACGGTTCCGACCAGCTAATCGCCAAGTACTCCGAGGGCCTAGAGATGGGCTACCGCTGGTACGAGGCCAACAATGTGAAGCCGGTCTTCCCATTCGGGTACGGCCTGTCGTACACGACCTTCAAGTATGACGACCTGAAGGTGAAGAAGATCCAGAACAAAGGCTCGTTGTCTGGTATTGACGTGTCCTTCACCATCACGAACACCGGTGACGTTGCCGGCGCCGAAGCGGCACAGGTCTACCTGACCCTGCCGAACGAGGCGGGAGAGCCGACCAAGCGACTCGTCAACTTCGATAAGGTTTACCTTGAGCCAGGTGAGAGCAAGCAGGTGACACTAAAGATTAACCAGGCCGACTCCAACCACCCGTTCTCCTATTTCATTCCGGAAGACCCGGACAACCTGGAGAACTGGGCTCATGGCGATTGGGCAACCGTTGACGGAAAGTACCGCGTGCATGTCGGTGGTTCCTCGGCAGACACCCCGCTGGAAAAGGACGTCCCGTTGAACTTCAAACTCAGCAAGGGCAACGGAAACAACGGGAATAACGGAAACAATGGAAACAATGGAAACAACGGGAACAACAACTCCCAACGTTAGGCCTTAGGGCCATGGGATGACATCGGCAACCCGGTAGGGGTCGTCAGGCATCCCGAAAGTAGTGAGCCCGCGGGCTCGGTGAAATAAGCCGAGGCCTGCGGGCTCACTGCTTTTCTCGACGCCTCCAAGGGTGACGAGAGTGACGGAAAGAGTCAAGGAAGGACGTGAGAAGTCTGATGAAGGGATTCGTTCGGAACAGCCGGCGAGGTCCGGCGCATTCGTGGTGGGTGGCCCTTGGCCTGGTGGTCCTCTTGACCGCATGCACTGTCGAGGAATCCGACGGGCCGGTCGGGAGCGATGACGTCGTGGAACCCGCCCCGTCCGGGCACGGCGACTGGCAGGTCCCGGGCTTGGTGGATCGGTCCGGCGCGCCGATCGAGGTACCGGCGCCGGGTCCGACCACGGGCAGGACCTTGGACGTCACGGACTTCGGGGCAGATCCGGATCCGAACTCACACGACGACGCACCAGCCATCCGGGCGGCCCTGGACGCGGCCAAACCAGGTGACGAGGTCGTGCTGCCGGCCGGCACGTATGACCTGCGCTCCACTGATCCGGCCGACGAGTCGGCGAACATCGTGTTGCGCAGCGGCGTGAATCTGCGCGGCGAGGGCCAGGAGCGCACCGTACTGCTGACCTCCCTCGACGGCGAGGATGACAGCCGGGTGATCCGCGGCTCCGGCGTCCACGACGTCATCGTCGCTGACTTCACCATCACCTCCCGTCATAAGGGTCCACTTGGCGACGCGACTGGCGGCCCGATGTACGGGATCTACCTCGGAGCCAACGAAGGGCAGGCTAGCTCCCGGGTCCTGGTGAAGAACCTGGGTATCCGCAGGTTCGAGCGCCACGGCATCTCCGTCAAGGCCAGCCGTGAAGTGACCCTCTCTGGAAACTACATCAGTGAGGCAACTGCCGTCGGTCCCGGCGGACAGGGCTACGGCATCGCTATCGAGGGCTCAGCGGACCAGCACGACCCGGATGCCACCAACGATTCCCGGCACAACCTCGTCATCGGCAATACCTTCGATGGCAGGCATCTGCGGCACGCCATTCTGCTGCAGTTCCCCACGCACAACAATCTCGTGGCAGAGAACACCATCGTCGGCAGCCTTCTCGACGCCATCGACTTGCATGGCGAGGGTGAATACCTAAACGAGATCCGGGACAACACGGTTATCGGCGGGCAGCAGGCGGGCATCGCGCTGGGCAATCCTGGCGGATCCAAGAATAAGCACGACGCCTCAGGACGTGGAAACTGGGTGCATTCCAACGACCTGATTGGAAACCGTCAGGGAGTACTCGTCATCCTGGGAACTCCTGACACCCTCATCGAGGACAACTGGATCAACGCCGGGGAGGATTCGAAGGCCGGCATCGAGGTTCGCAATGCGCCGGGCACAGAGTTGCACGGTAACTACATCACTGGAGGGACTGACGGGTTCTGGGCCATCCGGCTCAGTGAGGACCGCGGTACTGACGGACGGGGCACAGGAATCCCCTCAGGCATCAGGATCGAGTACAACGTTATTCGACAGGCCGCTAACGGCATCAGGATTGATGCCGGGGAGGACTTCAGCGTGGTTGAAAACGTCATCGACGGAGCCGAGCTGAGGGTGGCTGACGGGATAGAGGTGAGCCACATTAGATGATTTAATATTCTATCCACATTTGGGATTTATCCTATCAACTCAGATAAAGGAAAACTAAATGAGTTTCTATACAATAAGTTAGAAATTGAAAGCTATATAAATAAAAATCAAAGGACAATAAAATAATGTAAAATCCTTTTTTTAATAGGCATTCTCTTTTGGAGTACCGGCATAGGAAAAATCAAATTTAAAAAGAAGCATAAAGCAGTGGATTTCACAACCGAAATCTCACTGCTTTTAACATTTTCTTAAGTGAATATATGGCAAATTCATACGGGCATATTCAACTAAACCAATTAATAGAAGCTCTGCTGTTATTCAATTTAAGGGCCAGTTTGTTGAGTAAGGCTTCATTGGTATTTTACAAAGAAACTTTGAATTCCCTTTTCTCATTTAATAAATATGTTTATTTCCCAATTTAGTTGGAGCTGTTAAATTTAGTAAATAATCAAAACCTGAGGTGAATTTATTAACATGCTAGATGACTAAACGATTGAAATTGTTCAATCAACAGTACCTGTACTGAAGGAGCATAGTAAACCAATAGGAAAAAGATTTTATGAATTACTTTTTTCGAAAGCTCCTGATTTGTACAATCTTTTTAATCAAACCAACCAAAAGAGAGGAATTCAGCAGGAAGCATTGGGCTATGCTGTCTATGCCACAGGTGAACATATTACGAATCTAGAAGCGATTATGCCAGTAATTACAAGAATTACCGAGAAACATCGTGCCATAGGGATCGTTCCTGAACAGTATCCGATTGTAGGAGAAACGCTACTTCAAGCAGTGAAAGATGTGCTTGGTGATGCAGCTACTGATGAGATTATAGATGCATGGGGAAAGGCATATGGTTATATCGCGGACGCCTTTATTGACATTGAAAAGAAACTCTATGCTGAAGCAGAGCATCAAGCTGGTGGTTGGGAAGGTTACCGAAGCTTTACCATCGATAAAAAGGTAGAAGAAAGTGATGTTGTTACTTCTTTTTATTTGAAACCGAAAGATAATAAAAACATTTCTTCCTATCAAGCAGGACAATATTTAACACTAAATGCTGAAATTCCAGGAGAGAAATATACACATATTCGTCACTACAGTCTATCGGATTCACCAGGAAAAGACTACTACCGAATTAGTGTTAAACGGGAAGATGCACATGGTGATGCTCCCCCTGGAATTGTCTCTAACTTTTTACATCAACAAATGAAAACTGGAGATACCCTTAAATTTTCTGCTCCGGCAGGTGACTTCGTACTTGATAACACAGATATGCCTGTCGTTCTTATTAGTGGGGGAATTGGAGTTACTCCATTACTAAGCATGTTAAATACCATAGCGGAAAAGCAGCCACAGCGACAGGTTGCGTTTATCCATGCAACGACCAACAGTCAAACACACGCTTTTAAAGAGCATGTGAAATAATTAGCTAATAATCATGAAAATATAAAATCATTTGTTGTCTATGATGCACCAACCGAAGCTGATCGAAGCTCTCGACACTTCGATAAAGAAGGATATGTAGATTTAGACTTCCTTCAATCTAAAATTCCATCAAAAGAAGCCAATTTTTATTTCTGCGGACCTATTCCTTTTATGGAAGCAATCAATAAGGCCTTAAGTCAATGGGGTGTTTCAAAAGACCATATCCATTACGAGGTATTTAGTCCAGTCGCTATTTTAGGAGAAAAATAAGGAGACTAAAGGCGTGAATACAGCCATAAATCTAATATTCTTTGCCTAAGCCTCACGGATAGGTACGTTCTGCCGCAGCTAACGTAATAATTTAATACCATATAAAATATTGTTGAACGGGTTCTTCAATAAGTGTGAACCGTTTTCAACACACTTTGATCTTCCACTAACGGACGCATTTCTTTAATAAAGAATGCGTCTAGTTTCATTCATGGGTAAGATTGTTGAACAACGCATTTAAATAAAATTGGATATTATATGTATAAAATATTGACTCAAATCCAGAATGTAACTTATTAAATTTTTATATGATCAACCATTATCTCCATATTCATAAAAAAGAAGTCTAGGCATTATTCCTAGACCGCTTTTTAAAATAGATTATTTTTTATTTATTTAATTAATCTAGTTGGATGGTTAAGGCTGAATTTCACTCGTAATATGCTACTGCCATACCCTATGAATCCTCCAATAATAGCAGGAATAATCCACCCTAGTCCGACGTCGTACATAGGAAGAATTGCATTAAAGAAATTATTAATAGATGAAAGGTGTATACCAGCTCCGTTTAATCCATCAAAGAAACTAATAATAAATGTTAAAAGTAAGCTTCCTTGATAAACTTCAGCTTTCCCTTTAAATAAAGAATGAAAAAATGTTAAGAAAATTAATACAATAGCTAATGGGTAAATAGCTGTTAATACAGGTACAGAAATAGCAATTAACTGTGTTAGTCCAATATTAGCAACTATTGCACTAAAAATAGTTAAACTAATAGCAATTGTTTTGTAAGGAACTTTTGGAAGTAGTTTATTGAAGAATGAAGAACAAGCTGTAACAAGCCCTATGCTCGTTGTTAAACAAGCTACTGTAATCATTAATCCTAATAATATCCCACCATAAGTTCCAAAATAGTATTCCGAGACTTTTGCTAAGAAAATACCTCCATTATCTAAGTGTCCAAGTTTTTCTACACTTGAAGCACCCATGTAAGAAAGAGCTGTATAAATGATTGCAAGGATAACGGCAGCAATTCCAGCTGCTTTTCCACAAACAATCATAATTTGCTTTTTTGTTTTTGCACCTTTTTCTTTAATAGCGTTAATGATAATGATGCCAAAAACAAAAGATGCAAGCGTATCCATTGTTAAATAACCTTCTCTAAACCCATTAAAAAATGGTTGAATTGTATAATTCTTAACAGGTGCTTGCAAATCACCAATTGGATGAATAAAAGCAACTACTATTAGGATTCCAATAAACGTTAACTTGATTGGAGTTAATATTTTCCCTACAATTTCGACAATTTTCGCGGGGTTTAGCGAAAAAAGGCACGTAATGCTAAAAAAGATGATTGAAAAAATAAGTAAAGGTATAGAGCCGGAATTTTCGGATAAAAAAGGTTTGACACCAATCTCAAAAGAAACGTTTCCTGTTCTTGGTATAGCAAATAAAGGACCAATTGCTAAATAAAGAACGGTTGTGAATACAATACCAAAAACAGGATGTACACGACTTGCTAACGACTGTAAATCATCTTTCCCCGAAAAACCAAGTGCTAACACACCAAGTAACGGTAATCCAACTCCTGTTACTAAAAACCCTGCATTAGCTGACCAGATATTCATACCTGCCGATTGACCAAGCATTGGTGGAAAAATTAAATTTCCTGCCCCAAAGAATAGAGCAAATAGCATTAAACCAATAACTACTATAAATGAAAACGGTACTTTATTAGACAAGTTTAAACCTCCATAAAATAACTAAAATTTACTATTTTAGAAAAGCGTTAAATCTTCAGAAAATTATGCAAGAGTTAAATATCTATGATGCCAACATATTATAACTAGATAAAATTATTATATCAATATAAATTTTTAGTTTTTATTATACATCTTAATGACTAGATCCGAATTTCAATCTACCCTCATCTTATCAAAACGCTCTTACCTCTTTTCATCTAACAGCAACCTACCATTCGGTTTTAAATCTTGCGGATAAGCGGGTATGCGTGAGCGTTATCTCTTAAACTGAGGGAGTTTAAGAGTTTGTACCAGAACAATTGGGTATGTGAATAGACTTCAGAAAAGAATATTTGAATTATTATTCGGGAATTGATTCGGTCTTTTTGTTTTGGTTAAAAATCAATAAATCAGTGTTATTGGAACTCAAATTATGACGAATGGAGGAAATCCCATATACAAATAATAAAAAGGATTAAATTTGGAAGGAGTAGTTTTTATGAAAAAATTATTATTGATGGGATTTATTTTGTTATTTCCGCTAAACATGTTGGTTGGATCAATTAGTGTTGTCGCTGAAACACAAGAACATCGTATTAGCCAATCTGAGGTAAAGTTTGAAAATGAATTCAGGAGACTTTGGATTGATCATGTATTGTGGACAAGTAATTATATTACAAGTGCAACAACAGCAGGAGCAAAAGACCAAAAACAGGTGTTATCAAGACTTCTGAAAAATCAAGAGGATATTGGTAATGCTGTGAAGCCATTATACGGAGAGAAAGCTGGGAACAAACTAACAGATTTGCTTAAGGAACATATAATTCTTGCCGGCAAGATTGTAGATGCGGCTAAAACGGGAAAGAAAGCCTTGGTGAATCAGCTAAACAAAAAATGGTATAGAAATGCTGATGATATAGCTGCGCTCCTTAGTAGTGCCAACCCTTATTTGAAAAATGAAAATCTAAAAAAATTGCTTTATATACACTTGAAATTTGTGACAAATGATTTATCTTCAAGCTTAGCAAAAGATTGGAATGCAAGAATTGTTTCGATTGATGATGGGATCTCACATATAATTAGAATGGCAGATACTATCTCTACGGGAGTTGTAAAGCAATTTCCTGAGAAGTTTAATAAATAATCTAAAGGGGCTGTCCAAAAAGTCAGACTAACTGACTTTTTGGAGTCCCTTCTTTATTTATAATTAAAAAATCATACAAAAAAAATCGTCCTATCTAGTAAAATGTAAGTGGCCAAACCAAGAAATGGTTGAAGCTGTGCCGGATGAACAATTATTTTCTCATTTATAAAGGAGTGTACGAGCGAATTCGAGAAACTCATTTATTGTCAGTGGGGTCTCTTCAACCTGATAGGGATTTTTTAAGTGGGAAAATTAATTTTGAAAAATTCCCCTGATGAAAAAAGTACCAATCATTCTAATTAATTTTGAAAAATATATAATGATTAAGGTTGATAAGTCAACATCCTATTCTAGCTAATTATGAATAGTCACAGATGTGAATTTTAATCATTTAGGGGTTGGGAGGGGTAATTGTAAACTCCTAATTTTTTGAATTGCTATAATAAAATTTTAATAAATTAATCTCAATTCATAAAAAAGCTTTTTATATATTGCGATAGAACTCGACATCGTGCCCGTTTTCCGCTTATACTTAGTACAATTTTACCTTTATTCAGCAGAAGTCTCTAAACGATATAAGTTGCGAGATTTAATTCAAACAGTTATCCAATTCAGTGGGGTTCAAACCCCAGCTGAATAAAGTTAAGCCTCCGGCGGATGTCTCAGATTTTTTAAAGGAATTTATCGAGCAAGCTAAGGAGAAAATCTGGGAGTAAATACGCCAAGGCGAATTTGATTTGAATAAGGAGGTTTAATAATTGCAATTTGAAGGATTCGATCAATCGGATTTTGAGACGTTCACAATAGAAGGACTTGACGCAAGAATGGAAGCGATACAAGAACGGATTCGTCCGAAGTTTCAAGCAATCGGCGATAAGTTGACGGGGGAACTTTCTATATTAGCAGGAAATGAATTGTTTTTGCATATTGCAAAACACGCTCGTCGAACCGTTAATGCCCCGAAAGATACTTGGCTTGCAATAGCGGCAAGCAAACGGGGATACAAAATGCTTCCGCACTTTCAAGTCGGCCTATTTGATGACCATGTTTTTATTTGGCTTGCATTCATTTATGAATTGCCAGATAAGAAGGAAATTGCAAAGAATTTCCTTGAAGAAATTGACAATGTATGGAAGCTGATTCCAAGTGATTTTGTCATTTCACTTGACCACATGAAAAAGGAATCCGAATCCATCGAAAGTTTAGGTAAAGAAGGATTGAAAAAAGCGCTTGAACGCTTCCGTGACGTGAAAAAGGCAGAGTTTCTTGTCGGTCGTCATGTTCACTCAAATGATCCAATATTAAAAGACGGTGACAAGTTCCTTTCATTTGTCGAAGATACGTTCAAGGCGTTATTTCCGCTTTACAAATTATCGTATCAGCAAAAAGTGTCAAAGTAATGATGAGATGATCCGGTTTTCCTGGCACTTCCCCAAAATAAACTCATATTATTGAGATAAAGGGCACAAGAAGAACTAGTTGAACACACAGACAGTTGGGCTCAAGTACAACTAATAGCTTAGGGCTAGTATGCATAGGCTGGATCCTGCGTTTCAAAAGGTGCAGTCATAGTGAATAATCGTTTTAAAAATTCCACAATCGCGCGTGATTGTGGAATTTTTATTTTTTTAACTAATTTGGCTAAAACTAAGGTGTGTATAACGTTTTTATTTTGTTCTTAAAGACATTTTTAGGAAACACTATTGTTTTTGCAATAGAATTAATCATTTTGAAAAAAGGTTATTAAAAGGGGTTATTAGTACCCGAAAGCTCCCGAAAAGTTGAAACCGTTCACGCAAGGGGCTCATGGTACTTAAAATCTCTCTTCAGGTAACACATAGTAAGGAGCAATTTTTAAAAAATACAAAGTTCCAAAGGAGGATCATATGAAAGTCACAGACGTGCTTGTTCAATACTTGGAAAATGAAGGGGTTGAGTATGTGTTTGGAATCATGGGGAAAGAAACCCTAGATCTTGTTGATTCCTTAGAGAAATCGGAGCAAATCCAGTTTGTCAATGTCCGCCACGAGCAAGGGGCAGCTTTTATGGCAGATGTTTATGGAAGATTATCGAATAAGGCAGGCGTATGTTTAGCGACATTGGGGCCTGGGGCGACGAATTTATTGACGGGCATAGCAAGTTCGAAGCTGGATCATTCACCGGTTGTAGCGTTTACGGGACAGGCTGGATTTGAGCGGCAGCATAAAGAATCACATCAATATTTGGACATTGTGAAAATATTTGAACCGGCAACGAAATGGTGCGTGCAAATCAAAGATTCACAAACGATGGCAGAGATTATTCGCAAAGCATTTAGAGTGGCGAAAATGGAGAAGCCGGGATCTGTTTTAATCGAGTTACCGGAAAATTTAGCTGCACAAATGATTCCGGCTCACCCGCTGCAGGTCACGCCAATGCCAATAAGTGTCCCTGAAGGTGCTGCACTCCAGGCCGCACATACTCTAATTAGCAAATGCAGCAAGCCGTTTATCATTGTCGGCAATGGGGCAGTCAGAGAAGAGGCGGCAGAAGCGCTCCAAACGTTTATTGAGCAGCTGCAATCACCTGTTATCCATAGTTTCAAGGCCAAAGGCATCTTGCCGAAAGACCACCGGCTTAACTTTTTCACGTTTGGGTTCAATAAGGAAGATGAGGTATTACCAGGAATCAACGAATCCGACCTGCTCATTGTCATTGGATTTGATTTTGTTGAAAAATTGCCAAAGGAATGGAACCGTAAGAAAGTTCCCGTTCTGCATATTGATGCGGCTCCGGCGGAAGCTGATGAATATTACCCCGTCCAAATCGAGTTGGTAGGAAGTATTAATAGGTCTTTGCAAATGCTCAATAAACTAGATATACCTGTAAAACCATGGGCCCCTTCAGGGAATCTGAAAGCACAGATCGAACATGCTTATCAAATAAATGAAGGAAATAGCGGCAATTTAGCAATCACACCTATTTTGCATAGCATTGAAAAGCTTTCTACCAATCAAACAATTGTAATCTCTGATGTTGGCGCTCATAAGGTTTCGATTGCCCGTACGTATCAGCCGAAACAACCGAATAGACTTATTATGTCAAACGGACTTGCCTCAATGGGAATTGCTTTGCCAGGCGCAGTTGGGGCCAAATTGGCTTGCCCGAATGACCCGGTTATTTGTATTACAGGGGATGGAGGGGCTTTAATGAACATCGCTGAAATAGAGACTGCGAACCGGTTAGGGCTCTCGTTTGTCATGATTATCCTAAATGATTCTAAGTTGAAATTGGAAGAAGAAATGATGATGACGGAGTTTGGAAAAAGCTATGGAACAGCTTTTGGAAACCCTGACTTTGTCCAGCTTGCGAAAAGCTTTGGTATACGTGGCGTGAAACCTGCAAATTTACTTGAATTCGAAGGAATGCTGGAAGATGCGCTAAATCATCCAAATAAAATGACGCTTATTGACGTTCAGCTTGAAGAATAAGAATGGCCAGCCTGTCATTATGACGACCCCTCATAGAATATATAAGAAGAGAACCTAAAACATTTACTAATGAGGGGGACTGCATGGCACGACCTGAAACATTCAAGCGAAAAACGAACTCGGAAGGATCAGTCTTCAACTAGGTTATCAGATAGAAGTTTTTGCAGAAGGATTAACGACACCGATCAATACCATTTTACGGATGATGGAGAAATGCTGATTGCTGATGCGGGAATTACAACTGGGAATGGCAGGGTATTAATGCTCACTAGATCTAGATTAAAAGTAGTAGCAGAGGGGCGGAAAATCTATTCCGAATATCGGTCACCGTGTGTCAATAATCAATGTCGAAAATCGCACCATCCGAACATTCGTTGTCAATAAAACAAGGAAGCCTGCTTCAGCTACGGACGGGGGCAGACTTGAAAGACCGATTGATATTACTTTTGGCAAGCAAAATGAAATGTATATCACTGATTTTAGGGTAGAGAATCTTATCTCGAAACGGGCGTCATCTGGAAAGTAATTAAAAGATAAATTTGACGAATCTTTTTATCAGAATTTTGCTTAATCCAACCCAAAGCCAACTGTAAAAAATAGAGAATACGAACACACACACGACAACAGAAAAACTCAAGGTTTGAGATACAGTAGGACCTAACACCGGAAAATTAAAACCATATAGTAAAACGTAAATACCAATGGCTAATCCCACGCCACCACTCACAATAATACTCAATTTTTTGTGCAGCAGATGAAAAGAAACACCAATAGCTAACCCTAAAAGCCCTGTTGTAAAAGGAAAAACAATCAGTTCACTCGGCTGTAAAATCAAAAGTAGGAGGGCTGTTAACACATAGGCGAAAAAGCCAAATCGAATCGAGAAAATCGCACAAACGATTATTGGGGCGGTTGACAAAGGGCTAATAAAATAGCCGACCCCTGGTAAAAAGCCCCCTGCCGATTGAAATAAAGCTGCCAAACTGCTTAAGAGAGCAACATACACAATCTTTTTCGCATTAGGCAAATTCCCAAAACCGACTTTCATTTGTTTCATTTTATTATCAAACGGATCATTATGATTCATTTGCATTCCTCCATTTTAGACCTCAATCCCATCGATGAGGCCACAATCCGCGAAAAGATAAAAAACTCAAACTCATATACTATATGCAAAGGAAAATTTTATTATTAGTACCATCCCAATCAAGCGCTTTTCCCCTAGGATTCCGTTTAGCGCCAATATTTAACATTATCATGCGAACGTTCAAATGTTCTTACTTGATTAGTACGCTGTCACTCATTTTTGTGGTAGGCTAAAGGTGATTGTTTTTGATTAAAAGGAAAAAGTAGGTGTAGTCTTTGTTGTTAAAATACTTATCGGCTCTACTGATTCCTGGTTTGTTGGTAGTGCTGTTTACGAGAGTGGCTTACAATCGAGTGATAGGTCTTGTTTTGACGGTAGCCTTAATTGCAGCTTCTGTTTATAAAGGCTATACAGATTCGATATGGCTTATTATTGTGGATGCTTTTTCATTAACAGTTGGCTTTTGGTACGCTCAAGGAATGAAACAGAAATCACAGCAAGTTCACGAAAAATAGATCAGATAATTAGAATTGATAATGTTGTCCCGTTCTGTGAATAATTCACTGATAAAGTAGGAAGTCGCTGATAAACACTGAAAGTGGCTGATATATCTGAAATGTCGCCGATAAAACGCCGATATATTTAAAAGTGAACGATACGGAGTCTACAGATTTAATAGGAGGGTGGTAATTTCCTTTTTTTCTTGGCTCCGTTAGTGATAATGTTGATAAACTAAGACTAGCGGGGCGATTTTGCCTGGTCGACAAAAACGCCACGTCCTGTGGCATTGTCGACACTAGCACGTCCTGTGCGTCGGAGAGAACCTTTTGAGCGATAGCGAGAACCGCTTCTCGGAAGGTAAATCGAACCAGCGTGTCTATCAACAACATTGTTTAACAAAGCCTTTTCTTAATAAGGCATCAGCAAAATCAATCAAACGTTTGATTAATGAGTGAAAATACTAAAAAAAGGCGTCTCTTCTTAAGTAGAAGAAACGCCTTTTTTATATGATTAGAATTTTTCCTTCACTTGCGGATTAGAATAGCTTCCTTTTTTTAACATACTTAAAGGATATCCTAGCAAACCACCGACGATTGCTGGCACGACCCAGCCTAATCCTACTGAATATAGTGGAAGTGCTGTGAATAGGTCATTGATTGCTTGGACCTGAATGCCTGCTGCACCTAATCCGTCAAATAAACTGACAACAAAGGTAAGTAATAAACTAATTTGATAAACCTCTGATTTCCCTTTAAATAGAGGATGCAAGAATGTTAAAAACATTAAACAAATAGCAAGTGGATAAATGGCGACTAAAACAGGAATTGAAATAGCTATTAATGTTGTTAAGCCAAAGTTTGCAAACACTGTGCTAAAAATAGAGAAAATGATCGCCCATTTTGTGTAAGAAATGCTTGGAAAAAGCTTGTTGAAATAGGCAGCACATGAAGTAATTAGCCCAATACTTGTTGTTAAACAAGCAGCGATAACAATTAGTGCAAGTAAAACCTTGCCATATGATCCGAAATAATAATCAGACACCGCAGCAAGAATTTGACCGCCATTTTCTAAATGACCAAGTCCAGCAACACTCGAAGCCCCAATATAGCCAAGTGCTGTGTAAATGACAGCTAAAAGTCCTGCAGCAATAAGCCCAACCTTCATACTTGAAGCCATAATTTGTTTCTTAGTTGTTGCTCCTCTATCTTTCATTGCGTTGATAATAAGAATTCCAAATACGAATGCAGCGAGTGCATCCATTGTTAAGTAACCCTCTTGGAACCCTTTGAAAAATGAATCATTTACATAGCTTTCAGTAGGTGCTTGAATTTGTCCAATCGGATTAACAAACGCTGTTACAATAAGAATACCGATAAAAATTAACAATAATGGCGTTAATACTTTTCCAACAATATCGACAAGTTTCGAAGACTTTAATGAAAAAAATAATGTAACTCCGAAAAAGATTAACGTAAAGACGAGCAACGGCAAAAAGCTATTTGTTTCACCTAAGAATGGTTTAAGTCCAATTTCATAAGAAACTGTGCCCGTTCTAGGAATCGCAAATAAAGGGCCAATTGCTAAATAAAGTGCAACTGTAAAGACAACACCAAAAACTGGATGGACCCGGCTTGCTAATGATTGTAAATCACTTTTACCTGAAAATCCTAATGCTAAAATCCCGAGTAATGGAAGTCCGACTCCAGTTACGATAAATCCGGCATTGGCGGCCCAAATATTCGTTCCAGCCGTTTGCCCAAGCATAACTGGGAAAATTAAGTTACCAGCTCCAAAGAATAGGGCGAATAACATAAAACCTACTGCAATGGTATATGAAAATGAACCTTTCGACGACATAATAAATCCCTCCAAAAATTATTCTGCTTAATATGTGTTATTTCTTCTATATTTCTACCATTCTAGAAATATATGGAATAATCAGAAGATTAACTATAATAAAATAATAAAAGCGCCTTTTTCTAAAGCTACCTCCTCTAAACATAAATAATATTAATATAATTTTTAGAATTAACTTAAATTATAAGTATGCAATATATTACTAAGTTAAAAGTACCATAGTAATTATATTTATGCAATATATTTCTGAAAATAAAGTTATATGGAAATATTATTAAAATAATAATTCACAATAATAAATATATTGTGGTAAAATGCAATATATTGCGATTATTATATTGAAACAATATAATAAATTCATTATCAAACAAAATGTTGTTGTATCGTTACCGGTTCAAGGATTCTTAATCGGAAAACAAGTATACATATTACAGGAGGTCAGATAATGCCCGTACCTTCCAATTTTTCAACACCAACTCGTATGAGTGCAAAGAAACGTGCTTTTTCACAAATTCTCGAATGGATCATTGACGGCACCCTTCATCCGAAGGAAAAGCTGAATGATGCGGATCTTGCCCAAGCCTTAGGAGTAAGTCGGACACCTATTAGGGAGGCTTTGCAATTACTTAATTTCCAAGGCTTTGTTGAAATGTATCCAGGCGTGGGTACTCAAGTTACTTCTATAAAAAAAGAGGATATTTCCAAAATCTTGCCGCCGCTAGGTGCATTACAAGCATTGGCTGCAGAACTTGCCACACCGATCATTAGCCAAGAAACGATTGATTCGCTGCGGGAACTTAACTCGAAATTTGCCCAAGCTATTAAGAATGGCGATTCTTATTTATCTTTAAAGCTAGATGAGGAATTCCATCAAAACATTGTAGACATTATTCAGAACCCATATATCGCAAATACAGTTTCAACACTTCAATCGCATGTTCGCCGGCTTAATTTTCATAACTCAATCATTATGACGCCGGATTCAATAGAAGAACACGAGGCAATTCTCCAGGCATTTGAGGAAAAAAATAAAGAAAAAGCAGCGAGTATTTCACGAACGAATTGGCTTCGAGCGATTGAATTATTCTATGCCGAACAAGGACTAGAAAAAAATTAGTAATCGCTTCTCTATATTTAAGGCTGTTTGCGCAAATTATTGTTGTTTTAGCCTTGAAATTTTGCCCGTTGATTTGCGCTGCGGGACTTGCTTCCGCGGGGAGGGACGGGAGCCTCCTCGGCGTTAACTGCCTGTGGGGTCTCCCGCTTCCCTCTATTCCCGCAGGAGTCAAGTGCCCTCCGCTCCAATCAACTCAGATTATTAAATAAAAATCACATTATAAAAGCAAAACACTTTACGAAAATACCCATATTTAATTACAAAAGACATGAGATAAAAAACCTGCCGAGCGATTCGACAGGTTTTTTTCATGCAATTACAGAAATAGCTGCTTCCGTAAGGATTCAATCAAACGTTTAATTAACAATATTCGACTAGATTCCCTTTCTTACATTACAAAAGCGCAATTTAATTACAATTTTCAACATAGGCCCATTTGAAAATGTTTGTAAATTAGATTCACTGAAAAAACAAAACGAATACTCGTTCGCATATTAGTGGTTTGTTTTATTGTCTTTGTGGTAGAATGGTAATAAGGATTTAAGTTAAAAACTTACAAATCAGCATCCTTCTGGTCATGATATTACAGTCTTTGCTGATTGATCATATAGGGAAAAATTGAACGGGAGGCTTTTCAGTGAACGACCAATTTAAACTAGTCTCAAAGTACACACCTCAGGGTGATCAGCCTGAGGCAATTAGACAAATTGTTGAGGGGATTCAATCCGGTAAGCGGCATCAAACGCTTTTGGGCGCGACGGGAACTGGGAAGACCTTCACGATCTCAAACGTAATAAAAGAAGTGAATCGGCCGACACTTGTCATTGCCCATAATAAAACGCTTGCCGGCCAGCTTTACAGCGAGTTTAAAGACTTTTTTCCGGATAATGCGGTCGAATACTTTGTGAGTTATTATGACTACTACCAGCCGGAAGCCTATGTTCCTTCTACAGATACATTTATTGAAAAAGATGCAAGTATTAATGATGAGATCGATAAGCTTCGCCACTCGGCAACGTCCTCATTGTTTGAACGCAATGATGTCATTATTATTGCCAGTGTTTCATGTATATATGGGTTGGGTTCTCCAGAGGAATACAGGGAGCTTGTTTTATCCCTTAGAACAGGAATGGAAATGGAAAGAAACCAATTGCTTCATAGACTAGTTGATATTCAATATGAGCGAAATGATATTGATTTTCAGCGTGGTACATTCCGGGTTCGGGGAGATGTCGTAGAAATTATCCCTGCTTCACGGGATGAACGCTGTATACGTGTGGAATTTTTCGGGGATGAAATTGACCGTATTCGAGAGGTAGATTCACTTACTGGTGAAATTATCGGGGATCGTGATCATGTAGCCATTTTTCCGAGATCCCACTTCGTTACACGTGAAGAAAAGATGCTTGTGGCCATTCAAAACATTGAAAAAGAACTGGAAGTACAACTGACGGAATTAAGATCCCAAAATAAGCTTCTAGAGGCCCAGCGCCTGGAACAGCGGACCCGTTATGATCTGGAAATGATGAGGGAAATGGGCTTTTGCTCGGGGATTGAAAATTACTCAAGGCATTTAACATTAAGACCTGCAGGCTCTACTCCGTATACACTTATGGACTTTTTCCCTGAGGATTTCCTTATTGTTATTGATGAGTCCCATGCTACATTGCCGCAAATACGCGGAATGTATAATGGTGACCAAGCGAGGAAAGCGGTCCTTGTTGACCATGGATTCCGTCTGCCTTCTGCATTAGATAATCGGCCACTAACGTTCCCAGAATTTGAAAAGCATATTAATCAAATTGTCTACGTTTCCGCAACCCCTGGTCCATATGAGTTAGAGCATACGCCAGAGACGGTTCAACAAATCATTCGTCCGACAGGGCTGCTTGATCCGACCATTGAAGTCCGACCAATTGAAGGACAAATTGATGATTTGATCGGTGAAATTCAAGATCGGATTAAGAAAAATGAACGGGTGCTTGTCACGACCTTAACAAAAAAAATGTCTGAGGATTTGACGGATTATTTAAAGGAAATCGGCATTAAAGTTCAATATTTACATTCTGAGGTTAAAACACTGGAGCGAATTGAAATTATCCGTGAGTTGCGCATGGGTACATACGATGTGTTAATCGGGATCAATCTTTTAAGAGAAGGGCTTGATATTCCTGAAGTATCACTCGTGACGATTCTTGATGCGGATAAGGAAGGGTTTCTTCGCTCGGAACGGTCACTAATTCAGACAATTGGGCGTGCTGCAAGAAACGCGAACGGTCATGTGATTTTATACGCTGATCGGATGACCAATTCAATGGAATTGGCGATAAGTGAGACGAAACGCCGCCGCACCATTCAGGAAGAGTACAATCAAAAACATGGTATTACGCCACAAACGATCCAAAAAGAAATTCGCGATGTCATACGTGCTACGCATGCAGCAGAGGAACAGGAAGAATACAAGACTTCTTTCAAGATTGGCAAGCTGAACAAGAAAGAACGCGAAAAGCTGATCGGCAATATGGAAAAAGAAATGAAGGAAGCGGCAAAAGCGCTCAATTTCGAACGGGCGGCCGAGCTGCGTGACTTAATTTTAGAGTTGAAAGCGGAAGGATGACGAACAAATGGCGATGGATAAATTAATTGTAAAAGGCGCCAGAGCCCATAATTTAAAGAATATTGATGTCACCATTCCGAGGGATAAGCTCGTTGTGCTGACGGGTCTTTCCGGCTCAGGAAAATCATCGCTTGCCTTTGACACGATCTATGCTGAAGGACAACGAAGATATGTAGAATCTTTATCTGCATATGCTCGCCAATTCCTTGGCCAAATGGATAAGCCGGATGTGGATGCGATCGAAGGCTTATCTCCAGCGATCTCGATTGACCAAAAAACAACGAGCCGAAATCCCCGTTCCACAGTAGGAACAGTGACGGAAATATACGATTATTTGCGACTATTATTCGCTAGAGTCGGGCGACCAACATGCCCTATTCATCATATTGAGATTACATCGCAAACGATTGAGCAAATGGTCGATCGAATTCTCGAATACCCTGAACGGACAAAGCTGCAAGTGCTCGCGCCGCTCGTTTCTGGAAGAAAGGGAACGCATGTAAAAGTTCTTGAGGATATAAAAAAACAAGGGTATGTGCGTGTCCGAATAGATGGAGAAATGCATGATCTTGGAGAAGAAATCGAGCTTGAAAAGAATAAAAAGCACTCCATAGAAGTGATCGTCGACCGGATTGTTGTCAAAGAAGGCGCCGCTTCACGCCTGGCAGATTCAATGGAAACAGCCTTGAAGCTTGGGAATGGAAAAGTACTTGTTGACGTAATTGGCGAGGAGGAGCTGCTTTTCAGTGAAAATCATGCCTGTCCACATTGTGGTTTTTCCATAGGGGAGCTCGAGCCGAGGATGTTTTCATTTAATAGTCCATTCGGTGCCTGTCCGGATTGTGATGGACTTGGCTCTAAATTGGAAGTGGACGTGGATTTAGTGATTCCAAATTACGACCTTTCGTTAAAGGAGCACGCCATTGCTCCATGGGAGCCAACTAGTTCCCAATATTATCCTCAGCTTCTAGAGGCAGTTTGCAGCCATTATGGGATTGATATGGATGTTCCCGTTAAAGACATACCAGAGCATTTCCTCGACAAAATTTTATACGGTTCAAAAGGAGAAAAAATCTTCTTCCATTATGAAAATGATTTCGGTCAAGTAAGGGAGAACTTGATTGAATTCGAAGGCGTTATTCGAAATGTAGAGCGCCGTTATAAGGAAACAAGCTCTGACTATATTCGCGAGCAAATGGAAAAGTATATGGCCCAGCAGCCATGCCCTGCATGTAAAGGCTATAGGCTCAAAACGGAAAGCCTCGCTGTTTTAGTATCAGGTCAGCATATCGGGAGGGTGACCGCTTTATCGATTGCTGAAGCCCATCAATTTTTTGATGACCTTTCTTTATCTGAAAAAGAGATGCAAATCGCGAATCTTATTTTTCGTGAAATAAAAGAGCGGCTAGGCTTCTTAGTGAATGTTGGGCTTGATTATTTAACATTAAGCCGTGCGGCTGGAACGCTTTCTGGAGGGGAAGCGCAGCGCATTCGGCTTGCGACCCAGATTGGTTCCAGGCTGACAGGCGTTCTTTATATTCTTGACGAGCCATCGATTGGCCTGCATCAACGGGACAATGACCGCTTAATTGAAACGCTAAAGAATATGCGTGAGATCGGAAATACGCTCATTGTTGTTGAACATGACGAAGATACGATGCTTGCTGCTGATTATTTAATTGATATTGGTCCTGGAGCTGGTGTGCATGGCGGTGAAATTGTCTCGGCAGGCACTCCAAAGGAAGTAATGGATGACCCGAATTCTTTAACGGGGCAATATCTTTCTGGGAAAAAGTTTATTCCGTTGCCAATTGAACGCAGAAAAAATGACGGTCGTTTTATTGAAATTAAAGGAGCAAAGGAAAATAACCTGAAAAATGTGAGTGCAAAATTCCCGCTTGGTACTTTCATTTCCGTCACAGGGGTTTCCGGATCAGGTAAAAGCACTTTAATTAATGAAATTCTCCATAAAGCCTTAGCGCAAAAACTTTATAAATCAAAAAGCAGGCCTGGGGAGCATAAAGAGATAAAGGGGATTGAGTATTTAGATAAAGTCATCGATATTGATCAGTCCCCGATCGGAAGGACGCCGCGTTCTAACCCTGCTACTTATACGGGGGTGTTTGATGATATTCGCGATGTCTTTGCGTCGACGAATGAAGCGAAGGTGCGCGGTTACAAAAAGGGCCGCTTCAGTTTTAACGTAAAGGGCGGGCGCTGTGAAGCATGCCGTGGAGATGGAATTATCAAAATTGAAATGCACTTTTTGCCAGACGTTTATGTCCCGTGTGAAGTGTGTCATGGAAAACGCTATAACAGAGAAACCCTTGAAGTTAAATATAAAGGAAAAAACATTGCTGACATTCTCGATATGACCGTAGAGGACGCGGTGGAGTATTTCGAAAACATCCCAAAAATTAGCCGTAAGCTTCAGACGATTTTTGATGTCGGACTTGGGTATATCAAGCTAGGGCAACCGGCTACAACCCTATCTGGCGGAGAAGCGCAGCGTGTGAAGCTTGCCTCTGAGCTACACCGGCGTTCGAATGGCCGCTCGCTCTATATTTTGGATGAGCCGACTACTGGATTACATGTTGATGATATATCAAGATTACTTATCGTCCTTCAGCGGCTCGTGGAAAATGGGGATACTGTTTTAGTCATCGAACATAATCTGGATGTCATTAAGGCCTCAGACTATATCGTTGACCTCGGCCCTGAAGGCGGGGATAAAGGCGGAATGATCATCGCTGCCGGCACCCCTGAAAAAATCGCCGAAGTGCCTGAATCCTACACAGGAAAATATTTGAAACCAATATTAGAGCGCGACCGCCTGCGCATGCAAAAGCATATTGAAGAAAAAGAGGCTAGTGTAGCGAATACTTAACTAGCTTGGAAGCAGTGCCGATCGGTGCTGCTTCCTTTTTTTTTCGCTAAAATTCTAATTTTTTCACTTGGTAATGAAAATCCCTGTTAGGGTATCCCCCTTTATGCGTTGTAAAAGCAATGAAAACACATTGTAACTTTATAGAAACCTAGGTGTAAACCAAGTAAGCTATAATGTCGCAAAGGACCGTTTGTTTTTGGTGTAGCAATCGAGTTAAGGAGGCTCAAATGGAAGCATATTTAGAAAAGTCTTTGGAAGAATGGAAAGAGGATATTTCAGAAGTCCTTGCCCAGATCAATCATGAATATGAAGAAGTGGCGCGGGAATTAAAGGTTTATACATATAAATACGGAATAACAAAGCAAGTGATCCAATCGACAGTGAATGAAGAAATCATCGAAAATATTCGGGAAATGTATCATAAGCCATTTGAAGAAAAGTATACGGACCTGAAAGAGTACATACGCGATCTTGATGAAAAAAGAAAAGTGTTTCAAATGTTCGTAAATAAGATTGATGAAGTAAAAAGAAAAGAATCTCCAAGGACTAGCCTTGCGGATGACTTTAAGTAAACTGAATGAAACTTTAACAAATGCCGTCTATATAAAAAGACGGTTTTTTTGTATTAAAAATTGAAACCTTATCGCTCCTTCTCCGTAAATAAAGCTAAAGGAGCCGATGGAAATGGAAACAAGTAAGGTGCTTTCAGCTTTAAGCTATTTTAGTATTTTGTTTGCGGGATTTATTTTTCCATTAGTGGTTTTCCTTGTGACAGAGGATAAAGTAACAAAGGATCATGCGAAAAAGGCATTCTTGTCGCATCTGATTCCACTCTTTTCAGTTCCGTTTGTTTTCATTCCATTTATTTTTCAAAATGGAATGAATCACAGAGAAATACCGATCTTTTTTATCGTCGGCATTGTCCTTTATATTCTTTTAAGCTTATTTGTGCTAATTTGGAATATTATAAAAGGAGTCAAAGTCCTCGCGAAAGAATCAAATTAATTTTATCTGGAGGGATTAGAATGAAGGATGAACGTAAACGGATCCTTAAAATGGTTGAAGACGGGAAGCTGACTGTGGACGAAGCCTTGTTATTAATGGAGGAGCTCGATAAAACAAGTAAGACAGTAGAAGAGAAGCAGCAAGAACTGATCCAAGAGCTTTCAACGGCTGTCCATTTTGAAGAGGCAAAAAAGGAAGAACCTTTTAACTATAAATTTCAATCCGCAAAAGATAAAATCATTGATTTTGTTGATTCTGCTTTAAAAAAAATAAAGGATTTCGATTTGGATCTCAATTTTGGCAAATCCGTTGAGATCTCACATATTTTCCAACATGCAGATGTGTATATGAGAGATATTGATATTGATGTGGCTAATGGGGCGGTTAAAGTTCTTCCATGGGACCAAAAGGACGTCCGAATTGAATGCCAGGCAAAGATTTTTCGAGTTGAAACACAGGAAGAGGCAAGGAGCCAATTTTTAAAGGATGTTATACTCACAATTGAGGGTCCGAAGCTTCGATTTGCTACACAGCAAAAATGGATGAAGCTCGAGGCAGTCATTTATATTCCACAAACGGAATATGAAAATGTGAAAATTCGTATGTTTAACGGCTCGATTGAAAGTAAAGGCTTAATGATAGAAAGCTATAAAGCGAAAACAGCCAATGGAAAGATCACTTTTCAGGATATAAGAAGCAAATATGTGGAAGTGGAAACAGCGAATGGGCAAATCACTATTCAAAAAAGCATGATCGATAATCTTGAAGCAGAGACGCTTAACGGTGCCATTACTGTTGATGGGGATTATCGAAAAATAGATCTTCAGTCTTTTAATGGGGATGTTTTCTGCGCTGTCAGCGGGGATAGATGCGAATTCTTGGAAACAAAAGCAGCTACCGGTGGGATCGAGTTACAGTTACCGCATTATGTGGCTGTTAATGGTGAGCTTAAAACAAATCTTGGCGGGTTTAATGTAGAGCTTGATGGAATTCAAATCTTAGAAGAAAAAAGTGAAGTGATTCAAAAGGTGCTTCGCTTTAAATCTGTGAAAGATGCAGACAAAGGACTAAGGCTTATTGCGGATACGAAGACGGGGACTATCCATGTAGGTAAAGGAAAATCGGTGTCATTTTAAGGAGGAAAGCTAAGTAAAAAAGCTTGCTCTTGTGACAAGGCGGTATCGCCCAATAATCGGAATCGAATGTTGATATATTTGTTGTACGAAAAGAAGAGGTGTCTCGAAAATGAGATGGATAATCGGAATATTAATCAATGCAATCTTGTTCGTCGCAATTGCCGGCTTCTTTGGAGATGCCTTTTATATATCGGGCTTCGGAGCAGCCGTGGGGGCAAGTGCGATTCTTTCGATATTAAACATCCTTGTTAGGCCGATATTAATTATCCTCACACTGCCGATCACTTTAGTGACGTTGGGCTTATTTTTGTTCGTCATTAATGCGATTACGTTATTAATTACGGATCGAATGATGGGGAGTTCTTTTGAAATTGCAGGATTCGGTACAGCTTTTCTTGTGGCGATCATTTTGTCTTTTGGTAACATGATCATTCAGAAAGCAGTTTTTGAACCGGCAAAGAAAAAATAATCTACACAGAAAAGCGAGCCAGCACATCTTATAGGGCCCGCTTTTTTGCTATTCAAAATGAATAAATGCATCATATCCAAGCGATTTTAGGGCATTAGCCAGATTTTCTGCACTTTTTCTATCATTAAATGCACCTACTTGGACTTTGTAAAGCCCTTTCTTTGAAAGTGGTTGTGAGGTTGAATTGGAAGGCATCGTTTCTGGATTTGTATTTTTTCTAATTAGTTTGTATTGATCGACAATCGCTTTAACAATGGCTTCAGCGCATGTTTTTTGGAAAGTATCTGACCGCATAAGCTTTGCTTCATTGGGATTTGTCATAAAGCCGCATTCAGCCAATACAGCTGTCATGCGCGTTTCCCTTAAAACGTGGAAATCAGCGGTCTTGACTCCGCGATCACTTAAACCTGTTGAAATAACTAAGTTTTTTTGGATTTTTTGGGCAAGCTCGTAGGCTTCCTTTGGTTTTGGAGGGTGTACATAGGTTTCGATTCCGCCGGCATTGTTCCAGCCTGAACCGTAGGCGTTTGCATGGATGGACACATAACAGTCGACCTTAAGCTGATTCGCTTTGTCTGTTCGTTCTTTCAAAGGGACGTCCCGTTCATCTGAATGTGCAAAATACACAGTTACGTTTTGATAGTTTTCAAGAAAATTCTTTGCGTAATTTGCAGCACCCCTGTTAAATTCGTATTCAGGCATGCCATCCGGGGTACGCTTCCCTGCTGTATTGTACCCGTGTCCAGCGTCCAGCATGATTTTCATACTTCCACTCCTTTCGAAAATAATGTTGTCTATTTCCGCCTCATTAAATTGGATAAAAAATTGTTCCCGTGTTTTTTATTAAACAGCGGTGAAATTTCGACGAAAATTCTATTCATTTTTTATCATATGAGCGGAGCTTCAAAAAGGACATGGACACGGGGAAAAAAGAGAAGGCTGTATAATCTATGATTTGGCTTTTTTTTAGATGTTTTCATGGATTTTTCCATTTTGGATTTCTACAATTATTATAGCAGCTACATAAGCGGATGGGCGGTTGACCATCTTCCGAAAGAGGGGAGGTGGGAAAAATGACGTTAAGTACTTGTAAATGAACTAGCACCTGCTGTTCTCATCGTCAAAGAAACAGAAAAAAGTAACCGCCGCCTCCAACCGAAGAGTAAGGTAGTTACTGTTTTTAAAACATGATCAGCCGCACTTCATGCGGCATGTAGTTGCTTTGATCGAGTGTTCCCGCACTCGATCATTTTTTTATTATATAAACAATTATACGGTATTTTACCATAATTTGCGAAGTTTTAAGCGCGAAAGAAAAGATGACACCTCCTAGTCCTGGTTCAGAACGATCCTTTAGTTTTTCTTAGAAATTTGGTTCTGGCTTAAAAAGTGCTAAAATAAAGTGAAACTTATTTTGAGAGGTATTTTCTTCTGAAAATCAATATACTTCCATGGCCGCCATAATAATTTATGAAGTGTTTCCAATAGTGTTAAGCTTTAAGAATAGGCAGTTCCCGTATAAAAGGAGGAAATGAAGTTGGCTAAGGTACGCACGAAAGACATTTTGGAAAAATTTGATCTGGAGCTTGTCAGCGGAGAGGATGGCATTAACCGCCCGATTATTACTAGTGATATTTCTAGACCAGGGATTGAATTGGCGGGCTTTTTTGATTATTATCCGGCTGAAAGAATTCAGTTAATCGGAAAAACAGAGCTTACATTTACAGAGAAATTAAACGACATCGATCGGCAAATCCGACTTGAACGCTTATGTTCAGATATTACTCCTGGAATTATTATTACAAGGGGTTTGGAAGTTCCATATGAATTAATCGAGGCTTCAGAAAGAGAAGCAGTTCCAGTTATAAGAACGAAGCAAAAAACAACCCGTTTTTCGAGTTTGTTAACGAACTTTCTTGAAAGCAAGCTTGCGCCAACAACAGCCGTCCATGGCGTGCTTGTTGATATTTATGGGGTAGGGGTGCTGATTACAGGAAAAAGCGGCGTCGGTAAAAGTGAGGCAGCTTTAGAGCTTGTGAAGCGTGGGCATCGGTTAGTTGCCGATGATTGTGTAGAAATAAGACAAGAAGATGAAAATACTCTTGTCGGAACTTCACCAGAACTGATCGAGCATTTATTAGAGATTCGCGGTTTAGGGATCATCAATGTGATGACATTGTTCGGTGCTGGTGCTATTCGCAGCTTTAAGCGGATTTCTATTGTCATGAATTTGGAGCTATGGGATCAGAACAAGCAATATGACCGACTTGGACTTGATGAAGAAAAGATGAGGATTATCGATACGGATATAACAAAGCTGACAATTCCGGTTCGTCCAGGCCGGAACTTGGCTGTCATTATTGAAGTAGCGGCCATGAATTTCCGCTTGAAAAAAATGGGCATGAATGCAGCTGAGCAATTTTCGAGCCGTCTCTCTGATGTCATCGAGGATGGGGACCACGAAGATCGGTAAAAATTGTTGAAAAAAGAGAAAAAGAAGGAGCAGTGATTATGGAATCGACTATTCAGCCGCTTAACCCGATTGCCATTGCCCTCGGCCCGATCGAAATCCGGTGGTATGGGTTAATTATCGGTATTGGCATTGCTTTAGCATTGATGCTTGTTATGCGGGAAGCAGAAAGACGGGGACTTGAAAAGGATTTATTTGCTGATTTGATGCTTTGGGCCATTCCGATCGCGATTATCTCAGCCCGAATTTATTATGTTATTTTTCAATGGGACTATTATTCACAAAACCCAATGGAGATTCCGAAAATATGGGAAGGCGGAATTGCCATTCATGGCGCCTTGATCGGTTCTGTGATCACCACTTATGTATTTGCGAAAAAGAAAAACGTTTCTTTCTGGAAAATGGCAGATATCGCGGCCCCAAGTATTATATTAGGGCAGGCAATTGGCAGATGGGGGAACTTTATGAATCAGGAAGCGCACGGCGGGGAAGTAAGTCGAGCGTTTTTAGAGAATCTACATCTTCCAGAGTTCATTATTAATCAGATGTATATCAATGGAACTTATTATCATCCTACGTTTTTATATGAATCCATCTGGAATATCGTTGGTTTTTTCATTCTGATTTTATTAAGAAGGGTAAATTTACGTCGTGGCGAGATGTTCCTTACGTACGTGATTTGGTATTCTGTGGGCCGCTTTTTCGTTGAGGGGCTGCGGACAGATAGCTTAATGCTGACTGAACACCTAAGAGTTGCCCAGACGATTTCGATCGTGCTGATTATTGGAGCGTTGATTCTTCTTGCTGTAAGAAGGATGAAGGGCTATGCAGATATACGTTACTTAGATAGAAGTGTTTAACTTTTAGGCAATTTTCGTATATATTGTCATTATCCTTCAAAGTTTGCCCGTTGTTTCCGCTACGGGCACTTGATTTCCGCGGGGAGGGACGGGAGCCTCCTCGGCGTTACCGTCTGTGGGGTCTCCCGCTTCCCTCTTTTTCCCGGGAGTCAAGTGCCCTCCGCTCCAATCAACTCAGATTGTTATATAAAATCACACTAAAAAAGAAACTTAACGAAAATAGTCAAATTTTTTACAAAGGGAGAAAGAAAAATGTTGTTAGAATCGTCAAAGAGGGGGATCATGGTTGGCTTAAAAACGACTTGGGCGCTCGGAAAAATTATATTCCCTGTGACGCTAATCGTTGCCATGCTTCAACATACACCTGTGCTGCCATGGGTTATCAATTTAATCACTCCGCTTATGAATTTAATTGGCTTGTCAGGGGATGCGGCCATCCCGATTGTATTAGGGAATTTCCTAAATATATATGCAGCAATCGGAGCGATATTATCGCTTGACTTGACTGTAAAAGAAGTTTTCATTACCGCGGTCATGCTTTCATTCTCGCATAACTTGTTAATTGAATCGAGTGTGGCTGTAAAAGTTGGTGTTAAGATTTGGATCATTCTCGCAGTAAGAATCGGTTTGGCTGTTATTTCTGCCGCTATTATTAATCTTGTTTGGCATGGTGGTTCTGAAATTGCGAAGTATGGGATTATTCCAGCAAAAGTGGAAGAGGTTACGGGCTGGACCCCTATTTTAATAAACGCCTTGCAAAAAGCGGGACTTGGCATTTTTCAGCTAGCGATCATCGTTATTCCACTAATGATCGTGATTCAGATCCTAAAGGATTTGAAATGGCTGGCTGTTTTTTCAAAATGGATGGCGCCGGTGACAAGAGTTTTAGGGATGAAAGAGAACACTTCCACGACTCTGGCGGCAGGTTTATTATTTGGCTTGGCATTCGGCGCAGGGGTTATGATTCAGGCTGTGAAAGAGGACGGGGTCAGCAAAAAAGATGTGACCATTGCTTTTATTTTTCTCGTGGCATGCCATGCGGTTGTTGAAGATACACTGATATTTGTCCCATTAGGTATTCCGGTTCTTCCGCTGCTACTGATCCGTTTAGGCGTAGCGATTCTGCTGACACTGATTGTCGCATTTATTTGGAACCGGATTGATTTTGGTAAAAGAAAGGAAGCAGCTTATGAGCACTCAAATTAATACGTTTTTATTCGATTTAGATGGCACGTTAATAGATACAAATGAATTGATTATTTCTTCATTTTTACACACATTTGATAGTTACTGTCCTAATCGCTACAAACGGGAGGATATTCTGCCTTTTATGGGTCCGACTCTTACTGAAACATTTGAGTCAATTGATCCGGAAAAGGTAAACGAAATGATTGCGACTTACCGAAAATTCAATATTGAAAATCATGATCTTCTTGTGACGGAATTTGAGGGTGTTTTTGAAACGGTTCGTACATTAAAGGAATCTGGTTATAAAATAGGCATTGTGACGACGAAGGTTTCTCATGTTACTGAGATGGGATTGAAGCTGACAAAGCTGGATCAATTTTTTGATGTCGTTGTCACCTTGGATGATGTTCAGAAACCGAAGCCAGATCCGGAACCAATTTTTAAAGCATTGGAGCTTTTGGGATCAAAGCCTGAAGAAGCGATTATGGTCGGCGATAATTCACATGATATTCTCGGCGGCAGAAATGCGGGTACGAAAACAGCGGGTGTTGCTTGGAGTGCGAAAGGAAAAGAGTTTTTACTGGGCTTTGAGCCGGATTATATGCTTGAGAACATGGCTGACTTGCTTGATATCTTCAAGGTTGAAGGAAAATGAGGAATACCGAGCGATTTCCGGTAGAAGGGGGCAATTCTCTCTGGCATGTGTACAAAACTGTTCCCTTCTGGAAAGTGGTGAAGAATTTCGCTGTTATTCAAATGGCTCGGTATACCCCATTTCTAGGGATGAAAAATTGGCTGTACCGGACTTTTTTAGGTATGAAGGTTGGGGAGCGAACATCTTTTGCGCTTATGGTTATGCTTGATGTCATGTTTCCTGAAAAAATTAGCGTTGGACGTAATACGGTCATTGGCTATAATACAACGATTCTTGCACATGAATACTTAATTAAGGAGTATCGGCTTGGAAAAGTGGAAATTGGCAGTGAAGTGATGATTGGTGCCAACTCCACGATCTTGCCTGGGGTGTCGATCGGGGACGGTGCGATTGTGTCTGCGGGTACGCTCGTTCATAAAAATGTTCAGCCTGGAGCCTTTGTTGGCGGCAACCCGATGAAGGTAATCTATACAAAAGAAGAAATGGCTGAACGCTGGGCAGATGACCCGATTTATGGCGTAATCAAGGAATAGCGATTGAAGCTCTGTTTGCATTTTGCAGACGGAGCTTTTTTGGATTCAATTTTCGTCAGAGTGAAAACAGAATTGTGTTAAAATTCCAATGGATTGAACGGAAATCTCAATAGCGTACAGTCTGTTACCATTTGAAATAACCAATTCCGTAAAAGGACACACTAAATAAAATACCTTCTACCTATTATTTTCGGCATCTTTTTTGTTGACGAAATTTAAGATGCGCGTTAAACTACATATATCTTTAATTTACTACCATATTAGCGAACTAAAGGATTCGGAACTTTTAGTTATGAGGTGAATTTCATTGAGCCGTTTATTTATGTTTGAAAAGCCGTTAGGCATGAGGGATACATTACCAGACTTATTTGAAATGAAAAGCACGGTCAGGTCTTTGATTGAAGGAGAGATGAAGCTGTGGGGATATCAGTTTATTGAGACACCTACACTTGAATATTACGAAACGATTGGTACAGCATCAGCGATTTTAGATCAGAAATTATTTAAGCTGCTTGATCAGCAAGGGAAAACGCTTGTGCTGCGCCCTGATATGACTGCGCCGATTGCCCGGGTGGCGGCTTCGCACTTGTTAAAGGATGAATTACCGCTAAGGCTAGCTTATTCCGCAAAAGTATACCGCGCCCAGCAAAGGGAAGGTGGGCGTCCGGCTGAATTTGAACAGATCGGAGTCGAATGCATTGGCGATCATACGATTAGTGCTGATGGCGAAGGAATCGCTTTAATGATTTCTTCTTTAAAAGAAGCAGGACTGGAAGATTTTCAGCTTTCAGTAGGGCATATTGGATTTGTCCGTGAATTTTTCCTGCATGTTCTTGGAACGGAAGAAAGAGTCGATGCCCTGACAAGATATCTATATGAAAAGAACTATGTAGGCTACCGAGAGCATGTTAAGAGTCTAGCCCTTTCCTCTATTGATAAGCAGCGCCTTCTAGATTTTCTAAAGCTTCGTGGCGGGGAAGAAATCATAGGCCAGGCCTATAGTCTATTAGAAAACGGTTTAGGAAAAGAGGCGTTGATTCAGCTGCAGCAACTTTGGGAAATTATGACTGATTATGGGCAAGAGGAAAAGGTGAAATTTGATTTAACACTCGTGAGTCATATGAGCTACTATACAGGGATTTTATTTGAAGTATATGCAGGCAATGTAGGCTTTCCGATTGGAAACGGAGGCAGGTATGACTTATTGCTTGAGAAGTTCGGTAAATCAGCGGCGGCAACTGGATTTGCGATCCGGGTTGACCGCCTTCTAGAAGCACTCGGGGATATAGGGGAAAATGAGCCATCTTATTGTATTTTATTTAGCCAGGAGCGAAGACAAGAAGCATTCCGATATGCAATAGAGCAGCGGAAATCCGGTAAAAAGGTTGTCCTCCAGGATATTAGCGGGGTTAAGGATATTGATGCTTGTACGAGCCAATACGAAGATATCGTCTTTTTAGTCGGCAAAGCTGGAAAGGAGCCTGTCAGATGAATGGTTTAATAACGATCGCTATGCCAAAGGGGCGTATATTTAATGAAGCGGCCGATTTACTTCGCAAAGCAGGCTTTCAATTGCCGCCCGAATTCGATGATTCAAGAAAGTTAATTATTGATGTTCCAGAAGAAAAGTTCCAGTTTATTTTAGCGAAGCCAATGGATGTTCCGACATATGTCGAACATGGCGTTGCTGACCTTGGAATTGCCGGAAAGGACGTCATGCTTGAGGAAGAGCGGGATGTATATGAATTACTGGATTTAAAAATAAGTGCCTGTTATCTTGCAGTTGCGGGCTTGCCTAATACAAAAATGAACGATGTGGCTCCAAAGGTTGCATCAAAATATCCAAATGTCGCGGCAGCTTATTTTCGGGAGCAAGGAGAGCAGGTCGAAATTATTAAGCTAAATGGTTCAATTGAGCTAGCTCCTTTAATCGGCCTTGCAGACCGAATTGTTGATATTGTTTCGACTGGACGAACATTAAAAGAGAACGGTTTAATCGAATACGAACAAATTGCGGAGATCACGTCAAGATTGATCGTAAATCCTGTCAGCTACAGGATGAAGGATGAGCGCATTAGTGAACTTGTCGATCGCCTAAGCGAAGTAATAAATGCTGGGGTTACGATAGAGCCTTAATGCTTTTGAGAGGGTGAACAGCGGGTGAGGATTTTAAAAATAAGTGATCAGATTTCGATTAAGCGATCGGTTGATAACGGCACGGAAGAGCAGCGGATCGTTGTTAAAAAGATCATTGAGACTGTCCGCCGTGACGGCGATCAGGCTGTAAAAGACTATACGGAAAAATTTGATGGAATTTCTTTAGTCGATTTAGCCGTAACAGCTGAAGAAATAAAAGAAGCCTATCAAGAAATTGATGATGAAATACAATCTGTGATCAAGGAGGCGGCAGATAATATTCGCTTTTTCCATGAAAAACAGCTTCGTCCTTCATGGATGACAACAGATGAGAACGGTACAATTCTTGGTCAAAAGGTAACACCGCTTGATTCAGTAGGACTGTATGTGCCGGGGGGAACGGCTGCTTATCCTTCATCGGTTTTAATGAATGTGATTCCTGCTAAAGTAGCAGGGGTCAAAAGAATTGTGATTACTTCCCCAGTTGATAAAAAGACAGGAAAAATCCCTCCCGCTGTTTTAGTGGCGGCCAATGAAGCTGGTGCTAAAGAAATCTACAAGGTCGGCGGTGCCCAGGCGATCGCCGCACTTGCATATGGAACAGAATCAATTGCTCCTGTTGATAAAATTACAGGTCCCGGAAATATTTATGTTGCACTCGCAAAACGGGAAGTTTTCGGTGATGTTGATATTGATATGATTGCAGGACCAAGTGAAATAGCTATTTTAGCAGATGAAACGGCAAAGCCGGATGAGGTCGCGGCAGATCTATTATCTCAGGCTGAACATGACACGATGGCAAGCAGTGTCCTTGTCACTCCTTCAGAGGAATTGGCTAGGGCAGTTGCGGAGGAGGTTGAAAAGCAGCTGGCAGAGCTTCCCCGTCAGGAAATCGCTAGACAATCGATTGAAAACTTCGGTGCCATTTATGTTAGCAATACAATGGAAGAAGCTGTTGATATCATCAATCGCCTCGCTCCAGAACATTTAGAAATCATAACGGAGAATGCGATGGAGCTGCTCGGGCAAATCCGCCATGCTGGAGCGATTTTTATCGGCCGTTATAGTCCTGAGCCTGTGGGAGATTACTTTGCGGGGCCGAATCACGTCCTTCCTACAAACGGAACGGCTCGTTTTTCAAGTCCGTTAAATGTAGAAGATTTTCAAAAAAAATCGAGTATCCTTTTTTACAGTGAAAAAGCGCTTATGCAGAACGGGGAAAAAATAGCTGCTTTTGCCCGCTTAGAAGGGCTTGAAGCACATGCACGTGCGATTGAAACAAGAATAAGAAAATAAGTGATGGAGGATGTCAAATGACAAGAACTTCTGAAGTAACACGAAAAACAAGTGAAACGCAAATACAGCTTTCATTAAATATAGATGGGGAAGGCAAAAGCCAATTGGAGACAGGGGTGCCATTTTTATCACATATGCTTGACCTGTTTGCCAAGCACGGTCAGTTTGATCTGACTGTAAATGCAAACGGCGACACAGATATTGATGATCACCATACAACAGAGGATATCGGCATTTGCCTTGGACAAGTTCTGAAGGAAGCGTTGGGTGACAAGAAGGGAATTAAGCGCTATGGGAACGCTTTTGTTCCAATGGATGAGACTCTTGCTCAAGTGGTAGTGGATTTAAGCAATCGTCCTCATTTGGAAATAAGAGCTGATTTCCCGAGCCAGAAGGTTGGCACTTTCGATACGGAGCTTGTGCATGAGTTTCTTTGGAAGCTTGCACTTGAAGCAAGGATGAATTTGCATGTCATTGTTCATTATGGAAAAAACACGCACCATATGATTGAGGCAATTTTTAAAGCACTCGCCCGTGCATTAGACGAGGCGACGACAATTGATCCACGGGTTAAAGGAGTTCCGTCATCGAAAGGGTTGTTATAAATGATCGGCATGGAGCTTTTACGTAATTTTACAGAGTTGGCAGGGGAAAGGATGAATAGTCGATGAGCTTTACCATTTATCCAGCAATTGATATGAGGGGCGGCAAATGTGTTCGTCTGTTGCAAGGGGATTACGATCAGGAAACGGTTTACGGAGATTCTCCTTTTAAAATGGCAAAGAAGTTTGCTGATGAGGGAGCCGAATGGATTCATATGGTTGATCTGGACGGGGCGAAGGATGGAAAAAGAGTGAATGATGCTTCTGTTATACAGGCTGCTAAAGAGCTAAAGGCTAAGGTACAAATCGGCGGCGGAATCCGTATAGAAGAGGATATTGTTCATTATCTTGAAAACGGAATTTCCCGTGTCATCATTGGAAGTATTGCTGTTTCTAATCCGGCGTTTGCAATCGAAATGATTAAAAAATATGGCAGTAAAATCGCCGTGGGGCTTGATGCAAAAAACGGATATGTAGCTACACATGGTTGGCTGAATACATCTGAAGTAAAGGCGGTAGATTTAGGAAAGCGGTTTGCTGATGCAGGAGCGGAAACGTTTATTTTTACAGATATAGCTACAGATGGAATGCTTTCCGGTCCGAATGTTGAAGCTGTACGTCTACTGGCAAAGGAAACAGGAAAAAGTGTAATCGCTTCAGGGGGAGTTAGTGAGCTTGCTGATTTAACGCGATTAAAAGGATTCTCAAAAGAAGGAGTTGCCGGAGTGATCGTCGGGAAAGCCATTTACGAAGGGCGCTTTTCGGTAACAGAAGCATTAAGAGAGGTGGACACATCATGTTAACGAAACGGATCATTCCCTGTCTGGATGTAAAAGAAGGGCGGGTTGTAAAAGGAGTTCAATTTGTTCAGCTAAGAGATGCTGGCGATCCGGTTGAGCTTGCGCGTTTTTATGACGAGCAGGGTGCTGATGAGCTTGTTTTTCTTGATATCTCTGCCTCGCTTGAAGGCCGAAAAACGATGGTCGAAGTGGTCAAGGCGGTCGCTTCTGAACTAGCCATCCCATTCACAGTTGGCGGTGGAATTAATACGCTCGAAGATATGAAGCGGATTTTAAGAGCTGGGGCTGATAAGGTTTCTCTTAATACGGCTGCTGTAACGAATCCGGATGTAATAACAGAAGGTGCCAAATTTTTTGGTTCACAGTGTATTGTTGTGGCGATTGATGCAAAATACGATGAGGAACTTGGATCTTGGCGGGTGTATACACATGGAGGCCGCACGCCAGCTGATCTTGAAGTCATTGAATGGGCGAAAGAAGCAGTCGAGCGTGGAGCGGGAGAGATTTTACTTACGAGCATGGATTCCGATGGCGAGAAAAATGGCTTTGATATTGCCTTGACGAAAGCTGTAAGCGAAGCCGTTTCTGTTCCGGTTATTGCTTCCGGAGGAGCAGGAAATGCGGAACATTTTGCGGAAGCCTTTATCGAAGGAAAAGCGGATGCTGCTCTGGCTGCTTCGATTTTTCATTATAAAGAAACATCCGTTTCGGAAGTCAAAGCTTTTTTAAAAGAAAAAGGGGTGACTGTCCGATGAATATTGAAGCAATCAAATTTGATGAAAAGGGCTTTATCCCTGCTATTGTTCAAGATGCGGGAACAAAAGAAGTCCTGACACTCGCGTATATGAACCGGGAATCCCTTGTGAAATCTGAAGAAACCGGTGAAACATGGTTCTTCAGCCGTTCAAGACAAGAGCTTTGGCATAAAGGTGCGACGAGCGGGAACACACAGAAAATTGTTGAAATGAAATTCGACTGCGATAAGGATGCAATTGTAGTGTTGGTGGATCCAGCGGGGCCAGCCTGTCATACAGGGACGACAAGCTGTTTCGCGGAAAGTTTTTACGAAGGAAAAGCGGTTGTTGATGCTAATCTGTCAGACTACCAGATCCTTCTCAATCTTGAAAAGGTCATCAAGGAGCGAGAACAAGAACGTCCAGAAGGGGCCTATACGACCTATTTATTTGAAAAAGGCGTAGATAAAATTTTAAAAAAGGTCGGCGAAGAATCAGCTGAAGTCATCATAGCGGCTAAAAACCGTGATCAGGAAGAGCTTAAATGGGAGTCTGCTGATTTGTTGTATCACCTCCTCGTTCTATTAAGAGAACAGGAACTTCCTTTTAAAGAAGTTCTGAAAGTATTGAAAATCAGACATGATAAAAGCGAAAATCCGGCTGAATAACGGCCGGTTTTTTGTTGAGTTACTACTCAATTTTCGAATTCGTTGATAAAGTATATTCTTAATGAAAAGGTATCAGATATTATGAACCTATTTTTAACAGAAGGTTGTTTTGTTAAGTTTATTGCTTTTATAATGTGATTTTTATTTAATAATCTGAGTTGATTGGAGCGGAGGGCACTTGATCCTGCGGGAAATAGAGGGAACGGGAGACCCCACAGGCGGTAACGCCGAGGAGGCTCCCGTCACTCCCCACGGAAAGCAAGTGCCCGCAGCGGAAATCAACGGGAAAACTTTGAGAGCTAAAACAACAATATGTGCGAAAATAGCCTAACAGAATGACTGAAAATACATGTTTTAAAAAGATAATAAAAAAGCGGTTCAATTGGTAACTTCTTATTATTCTCCAATCCCTTCTCGAGAAGCTTGCTCATATGATATACTACTGGAGTTAATTAAGAATGGTGGAGGATTTCATGAGCAAAGACTCTAAAGCTAGACAACCAAAAGGAAAATTATTGTCATTTAACCCGACTGGTGAGTATTATTTTTCAAAAGGAATAAAGGCTTACCATAGAAGGGATCTTTATAAAGCAAAAAAATATTTACAGCGTGCGATGCAGCTTGAGCCAGGCGAACCGATGATCGTCTGCCAATTAGCGATTATTTGTTCGGAAATGGCCGAATATCAACAAGCGAATCAATATTTGCATCTGATTCTTGACGAACTTGATGAAGAAATGGTGGAATGTCATTACTTTCTCGCTAATAATTACGCCCATTTAGGGTTTTTTAAGGATGCTTATCATCATGCGAACTTATACATGGAGCTAGAACAGGATGGGGAATTTCTTGAAGATACGGAAGATCTTCTTGAATTGTTAACGATGGAAGCGGAAGAGTTTAACGAGGAACTTTATGAACAGGATGATCTCATTACGAAGCAGGAGCAAGCTCGGGAGCTGCTTGAATCTGGTCATTTTCCGAAAGCCGTTGAAGTTCTCAATTCCGTCATTGAGGAGTATCCTGAATACTGGTCTGCCTACAACAATCTGGCACTTGCATACTTTTACCTAGGTGAAATCCAAAGGGCTTCTGATATTTTAGATAAGGTCTTCGAAGAAAATCCAGGAAATCTGCATGCACTCTGCAACAAACTCGTTTTTGCCTTTTATCAACGCGAGTTTAAAGAAGTAAAGGAAATGAAGGAAATCTTGAAAAAGATTAAGCCGATATCGACCGAGCATCAATTTAAGCTCGGAGCAACACTAGCGTTGACGGGCGAATATGATGAAGCCTATTCATGGCTTCGCAAGCTGCAGAAAAAAGGATTTGACGGAGACGGTGCCTATTATTATTGGCTCTCCTATGCGGCCTATTTTACAGGCAAAGAAAATATTGCAAGGTCAGCCTGGAAAAAAGCTGTTGAAATGAATCCTGAAAAAGAGGGATCTGAGCCGTGGAATGATGAAAAATCTCCTTATGACGGGTTTGAGAACCATCATTCAACCATTTTAAAAAAATTTGACAGTGATTATATGGAGGAACGCCTTTTTGCCATATTTTTAACTGCTATGTCCAATGGGAAGGAAAAGATATTAGCCTCTAAAGAAATCAGTCAAAACGATAAATTGTCCCATTTTGAAAGGGAGTATTTGGCTTTCGTTCGATCTGGCAACGATGCAAAACAGCTGAAAATGAGACCAGTGCATGAAACCGCGGCACTGCTATATCAAACCTATCACCCGATTGGAACCGTAGAAGCCGGTTTATTTTTAATGTGGTTTACGGTTGTTGCTGAAATCGTTAAAAATAATCAATCGATAAAGAATCATAAAGCATGCGCGGCTGCAATTGAGTATGTCTGGATGAAACTGAGAGGGGAAAAAATATCTCAGCAACTCATCGCCGGCAAGTACGAAATGTCTTCTTCGACCTTACAGAAATATGTGAAATTGGTGAACAATTTCATTGAGTAAGCAGATATTTGGACGAAAGGTTCTTATTTTTATAGGATGAATGTAGGAAGGTTATACTATAGAATACGTTCACTGATAGAAGGAGTGGTGCAACATGACTGAAGAAAAAATTTATGATGTCATTATTGCAGGTGCCGGGCCAGCTGGAATGACAGCTGCTGTATATACATCCCGTGCCAATTTATCAACATTAATGATTGAACGCGGGGTTCCAGGCGGGCAAATGGCTAATACCGAAGAAGTTGAAAACTATCCGGGATTTGAGCATATTTTAGGTCCTGATTTATCAACGAAAATGTTTGACCATGCGAAAAAATTTGGCGCAGAATACGCTTACGGTGATATAAAGGAAGTAATTGACGGGGAAGAATATAAGACAATTATTGCTGGTTCCAAGCAATATAAAGCCCGTGCTGTCATTATTTCCACAGGTGCCGAATATAAGAAACTTGGCGCTCCTGGAGAGAAAGAGCTAGGCGGTCGGGGTGTTTCTTATTGTGCAGTTTGTGACGGAGCATTCTTTAAAGGAAAAGAGCTTGTTGTTATCGGCGGCGGGGATTCGGCTGTTGAAGAAGGCGTTTATTTAACTCGCTTTGCGACTAAGGTAACAGTCGTGCATCGCCGCGATGAGCTGCGCGCTCAAGCTATCTTGCAGAAACGTGCATTTGATAATGAAAAAATGGATTTCATCTGGAATCATACTGTAAAGCAAATTAACGACAAAGACGGCAAAGTAGGAAGTGTAACCATCGCATCTACTGAAACAGGCGAAGAACGGGATTTCGCAACAGATGGCGTCTTCGTTTATATCGGGATGGTCCCACTATCAAAGCCGTTTGAAAGCCTAGGGATCACGAACGAAAATGGGTATATTGTGACGAATGAAGTGATGGAAACGAAAGTTCCAGGTATTTTTGCAGCTGGGGACATTCGCGAAAAATTGCTGCGCCAAATTGTGACAGCAACCGGAGATGGAAGCATTGCTGCACAAAGTGCCCAACATTATATTGAAGAATTAAAAGAAAGCTTAAAAACGAAAGTTCAATCCTAGAATGTGCGTCTTTACTCTAAACTCACAAAAAGTAATTTTGTTTTAATTTTCCTGTAACCTTAATGAAATAAAATTCGGGTATGATAGAAATAGAAATTGACCCCCTTTTAAAGATATATTCTTTAGTAAAGCACAGAGAACCTGTGCTCTTTTTTTTGCCTTCATCCGTAAAAATGATCCTCAGACTGAACAATGTTTTTCTTTCGAAAAGTTGAAAATTCAATTCATTGTGACCCTATGACAAAAATAGTATAATGAAATGAATTAATGCAGGTCAGTCTAGAAAACTGAGGTGAAGGATGTTGCAGCGAGTCACTAACTGTGTATTATTGAAAGATGATCAAGTTTTGCTTTTACAAAAGCCAAGCCGGGGCTGGTGGGTAGCTCCTGGCGGCAAGATGGAGCCTGGAGAGTCAGTTAGGGACTCATGCATCCGTGAATTCAGGGAGGAAACGGGGATTTATTTGCGCAATCCGAATATAAAGGGGATTTTCACCTTTATTATGAAAGATAAAGACCGGGTTGTTTCAGAATGGATGATGTTTACCTTTTTTGCAACGGAGGCCGATGGATTAAACCAGGATGAGACGGAAGAGGGGAAAATTCTTTGGCATCCGTTTGCGGACATAAAAAATCTCCCGATGGCCGCCGGGGATTATCATATTCTAGAATATATGATTCATGGAAAAGGAATTATATACGGAACCTTCACCTACACGCCAAATTTTGAGCTAATCAGTTATCGACTAGATCCAAGCTGAATTTAGGATCTTTTATATTCTAAAGTTGTGTTTGAAGTTGATTGAAGCAGAAGGTGCGAGACTCCTACGGGAGAAGCGGGACAGGTGAGACCCCACAGGCGCAGTGCGCCGAGGAGGCTCACCGCCTGCCCCGCGGAAAGCGAGCTTCCTCGAGCGGAAATCTACTATACCACTTTTTACTTAAATAGCAACAAAGTTTGGAAACAGCTAATTTCTTAGATACAGGGGGAAAACGAATATGAGTACGGGTGCAGTGAATGAAACGCAAATAGTCATTATTACTGGTATGTCAGGTGCGGGAAAAACAGTTGCCATTCAAAGCTTTGAGGATCTTGGTTTTTTCTGTGTCGATAATCTCCCGCCTACTCTGTTGCCCAAATTTCTTGAACTGATGAAGGAATCAGGGAATAAGATGAATAAGGTTGCTTTAGTTATGGACCTTAGGGGCCGTGAGTTTTTTGATCACCTGTTTAAAGCACTTGATGACCTTTCGGAAACTTCATGGGTAACGCCGCAAATTCTTTTTTTAGATGCGGATGATTCGACATTAGTGCGTAGATACAAAGAGACGAGGAGACGCCATCCCCTTGCTCCTTCAGGTCTCCCTTTGGAAGGGATAAAACACGAGCGTGAGCTTTTGGAAGAGCTAAAGGGGAGAGCCCAGCTCATTTATCATACAACTAAATTGAAACCAAGAGAACTCAGGGAAAAAATCTTAACGGAATTTTCTTTAAATAAAACTACGATGTTTACGATTAATGTCATGTCCTTTGGTTTTAAGCATGGACTCCCGATTGATGCCGATCTTGTTTTTGATGTGCGGTTTCTGCCAAATCCTCACTATATCGACCACATGCGGCCAAAAACGGGGTTGGACGAAGAAGTTTCCACCTATGTGCTTAAATGGACAGAAACGAATAAATTCCTTGAGAAGGTAACAGAGCTGTTAAGCTTTATGCTCCCTCATTATAAAAGAGAGGGCAAAGCCCAGCTTGTTGTTGCAATCGGGTGTACGGGCGGGCAGCATCGTTCTGTCGCTTTAGCTGAATATATTGGTGATCATTTTAAGAATGATTATCATACGCAAATTACACACCGTGATATCGAGAGGAGAAAGGATAAAGAAACATGAACAGGACCAGACAACCAAGAATAGTCACAATCGGTGGCGGAACTGGATTACCAGTTCTATTACGCGGGTTAAAACAATATCCTGTTGATATCACAGCTATCGTGACTGTAGCCGATGATGGAGGCAGCTCCGGAAGACTAAGAAACGACTTGCACATCCCGCCTCCAGGTGATATTCGGAATGTGCTGGCGGCTTTGTCTGATGTGGAGCCGCTGATCGAGGAAATGTTTCAGCATCGTTTTACAACATCGAATGAGTTATCGGGGCATTCGCTGGGCAACTTAATTCTTGCAGCGATGACCTCAATTACTGGTAATTTTGTTCATGCGATTCAAGAAATGAGCAAAGTTCTGAACGTCAGAGGCAAAGTGCTGCCGGCAGCAAACCAAAGCGTTATTTTACACGCTGAGATGGAAGATGGTACAGTTGTTTCAGGAGAATCTAAAATTCCATACTCGGGGAAAAAAATTAAAAAGGTATTTTTGACACCGCAAAATATTAAACCTCTACCTGAAACCATTTCCGCGATCAGAAGGGCTGATTTGATCATTATTGGTCCGGGAAGTTTGTATACGAGCATTTTACCAAATCTTCTCGTCCCTAAACTTGGGGCGGAAGTTTGCCGATCAAGGGCTAAAAAGGTGTATATTTGCAATTTAATGACACAAGCAGGTGAAACTCACAACTTTACAGCTAGTGATCATGTAAAAGCTATTTATGATCACATGAATTGTTCTTTTATTAACACGATTCTTGTTAATAATGAGGATATCCCTGCACATGTTCAGGAACGGTACAAGGAAGAAATGGCTCAACCGGTCTACTTTGATACCGAGCGCCTTCATGAACTAGGACTAGAAGTCATTCACGGAGAAATTGTTAGTCTTAAAGATGGTAAGATTCGTCATGATACACAAGAGGTTGCAGCAATGCTACATTCTTTACTCATCGATGAAATGAATAAACGAATGAAGAGTAAGGACTAGATGCGTGCACCTTTAGAAAGTGATTATTAAGGTGAACTCTTAGAATATATATTAGGAACAATCTGCTTTTGGATTGTTCCGAAGGCGCTTGCGCTTTTTTATTGGATGTAATTAGTGAATGTTGTTGATATTAAAGTATGATTTTTTATAAAAATCTGAGTTGATTGAAGCGGAGGGCACTTGACTCCTGTGGGAAATAGAGGGAACGGGAGACCCCACAGGCGGTAACGCCGAGGAGGCTCCCGTCACTCCCCACGGAAAGCAAGTGCCCGCAGCGGAAATCAACGGGCAACCTTTTTATAGCCAAAAATAATAATTATGCGAAATGAGCCTAATTTATCAGCGCTTTTCTATTAAGGGGGTGAAGGAATGTCTTTCGCTTCAGAAACGAAAAAGGAATTAACGAATCTTGAGGTAAAGGATTGCTGTGGGAAAGCGGAATTGTCGGCGCTTATTCGGATGAATGGGTCTGTTTCTTTTTCCAACAGAAAGTTAGTTGTCGATATTCAAACTGAAAATGCAGCGATTGCAAGAAGGATTTATATCTTAATTAAAAAGAATTACAGTGTACAAGTGGAGCTTCTTGTCAGAAAAAAAATGAGATTAAAGAAGAACAATGTGTATATTGTCAGATTGTCGGAGCAAGCAAGCGAAATTCTGGATGATTTGAAAATACTAAGTGAAGGCTTTGTTTTTACTCACAATATTTCGGAGGAATTAATCAAAAAGAAATGTTGTAAGCGCTCTTATTTGCGAGGGGCATTTTTGGCTGGGGGTTCGGTTAATAATCCTGAAACCTCTTCTTACCATCTTGAAGTTTTTTCACTTTATAAGGAACATAATGACTCTCTATGTGAATTAATGAATACATTTGCATTAAATAGTAAGACGCTTGAGCGGAAAAAGGGATTTATTACGTACTTAAAGGAAGCAGAAAAGATTACAGATTTTTTAAGTGTGATCGGTGCCCATAACGCCCTGCTTCGATTTGAAGATATCCGGATTGTCCGTGACATGAGGAATTCTGTTAACCGGCTAGTTAATTGTGAAACAGCGAACTTAAACAAAACGATTGGGGCGGCATTGCGTCAAGTTGAAAACATCCGTTTTATTGACCAAACGGTGGGTCTGCATGTTTTACCTGATAAATTGAAGGAAATAGCAGAGCTGCGCGTTGCCTATCAGGATGTCACATTAAAAGAGCTTGGGGAAATGGTCTCGGGCGGAAACATCAGTAAGTCGGGAATTAACCATCGTTTAAGAAAGATAGATGAAATCGCAGATAAGCTGCGAGCCGGCGAGTCAGTTTTATAATACAAAACGATTTTATAGGGAGGAAAGAGAGAATGGTCGAAAAACAGGTTGAAGTCAGGTTAAAGACGGGTTTACAGGCACGCCCGGCTGCGTTATTTGTTCAAGAAGCAAACCGGTTTTCATCGGATGTCTTTCTCGAAAAGGACGGAAAGAAAGTAAATGCGAAAAGCATCATGGGTTTGATGAGCCTAGCAGTTAGCACAGGCTCCGTCATCACCTTAATCGTAGATGGAAAAGACGAGACGGAAGCTCTCGAAGAACTATCCGAATATATTCAGCAGGTGAATTA
>NZ_JAHNZZ010000003.1:320510-343956 GCF_019039215.1 Bacillus sp. FJAT-29790 | reverse complement strand
CGCCTTGGCGTATTTGCGCCCAGATTTTTATCGAGCTTGCTCGATAAATTCCTTTAAAAAATTTAACGGCATAACATTCACATCCAGGCTCCTTCAATGAATCACATATCCATTCGATTATGCCAACTAGAAAAAAACAACTCGCATTGTAGAAACATGCGAGTTGTTTTTAATTTTATTCTTTTTCTTTCTTTTTCTCTAAAAGATTACGAGTGATAATTTGGTCGACTAATCCATATTCAACTGCTCTTTCAGCTGTCATGAAGTTATCGCGGTCTGTATCCTTGGCAATTACTTCTAGCGGCTGTCCAGTGCGCTCTGAAAGGATCGTGTTTAGTTTATCACGAAGGAATAAAATACGCTTCGCGGCAATTTCGATTTCAGTTGCTTGGCCCTGTGCTCCGCCAAGAGGCTGATGAATCATGACCTCGCTGTTTGGAAGCGCGTAGCGTTTGCCTTTTGTTCCAGCTGCAAGCAAGAAAGCTCCCATTGATGCGGCCATACCGATACAAATTGTTTGAACATCTGGCTTAATAAATTGCATCGTATCGTAGATCGCCATCCCAGCAGTAATGCTTCCCCCAGGGCTGTTGATGTAGATGGATATGTCCTTTTCGGGATTCTCGGCTTCCAAGAATAATAATTGAGCAACAATCGAGTTGGATACATGATCATCGATCCCGCTGCCAAGCATGATAATCCGGTCTTTTAAAAGGCGGGAGTAAATATCATAAGCGCGTTCCCCCCGGTTTGTTTGTTCAATTACTGTAGGGATTAAGTTCATTTTCCAATTCCTCCTTTAAAGTAAGGGTAAACATACGTAAGTAAAAAGATTTCATATGAATGTATGTATTATAATGATACACTGATGGTCAATATAGGTCAAACAAATCGCTTGCGAAATCGTTCGACATCTATTTTTAATTGATCCACAGTTTCCATCATACCCGCTACTTCAGTTTTTAAACAAAAGTTTACTTGCAAAGTATAAAAAGTTGTCCTATAATAATGTAGTCGTTACAGCTTTTTAAATTTGCCCTCGTGGTGCAACGGATAGCACGTAAGATTCCGGTTCTTAAAATGTGGGTTCGATTCCTGCCGAGGGCGCTAATGCCAACCTCTTGTCTAATCTAGGCAGGGGGTTTTTATTTTTTAGAAGATCTTCCCCCCTTTTAGAGTAATTCCTCATATCATTCGAATAGTAGCTCTCAATCTCCCTAAGAGGTTTGTCCTTGCTGAAGATAGGCGACCAAACCCATTATTTTTCCATACACCATTTGACTTCCTTGTTGTAAAATGGAGACAGGGGGGATGTATGATGAATTTACAAGCCGGGTTATGGCAGCAGCAGACATTAAAGTTAACGATGACGCAGGAGTTGACTCAGGCGATCGCCTTGTTGCAATATAATACGCAGGAGCTTTCTGCATTCCTTGAAGATAAAGCTTTGGAAAATCCCTTATTACAAATTGAATCGGGCAACGTTCAGGCAATGGATCCCCGCAAAGATCGTACAAAACCAACTAAGAAAAAGACTGATAAAGATAAACAAAATTGGATCGAACAGATCGGTGCGAAGGTGACCTATCTAGATGAGTATATTAAGTCACAACTAGACTTCGAAACTGTAACTGCTGAAGGGGAAAAGGTTTTTGACTACCTTATTGAATGCTTGGATGAAAACGGTTACTTGCGAGCGGAGCTAAATGAAATTGCTGTTCGCTTTCAAATATCGGAAGAAGAAGTCAATGAAAGTCTTAAACTTTTACAGGAGCTAGAGCCTGCGGGCATTGGTGCTCGTAATTTGCAAGAATGTCTTCTTTTGCAATTAAAAAGGATAGAGAAGAGGAATGATCTAGCCGAAGAAATAATCGAAAATCACTTTCACTCCTTTGCAGAAAAGAAATGGAAGGACATATCCAAACATCTCGGTGTAAAAATGAAAGACATTCAAGAGGTTTTTGATTTCGTACAAAAGCTAAATCCAAGGCCTGCTTCATCTTTTCAGAACGAAAAATCTTCCTATATCGTTCCTGACGTAGTGATTAAATGGGATGGTGAATCATTTTCTGTCAGTATTTTTGATGAAGCGCTTCCGAAAGTTAGTTTTAATAATGAGTATTATCAAAAATTTTCTTCGTACAAGGATAAGCAGGTTAGCCGATTTTTACAGGAGAATAATCAAGACTACCAGTGGATTATAAGGAGTATTGAGCAAAGAAAAGAAACATTGACAAAGGTTTCTTTAAAGATCGTAGAGAAACAGCAAGAATTCTTCAAAAATGGGCCCTCCTATTTACGGCCAATGACGATGAAGGAAATTTCGGAGGAGCTCGATATTCATGAATCCACTGTCAGCAGGGCTGTCCGGGAAAAATATGCCCAAACGCCATATGGAACGCTGGAATTGAGATCATTTTTTTCAAGTACAATTAAGACGACATCAGATGAGAATACTTCATCCAAACAAGTAAAAACCATTATTAGCAAAATGGTGGCTGACGAAAATAAACAAAAGCCCTTGTCAGATCAAGAGCTCGTTCATTTGCTGAAAGAAAAAGAGGGCATGGTCGTTTCAAGAAGAACGATTGCGAAATATCGAGATCAGCTCGGAATTCCGTCATCCTCTAAGCGAAAAAGATATGATTGAAAGGGAGAAAGTTAGTGGAAAGTACTCTTGTTCTATATACTCGCAGCCGCTGTCCGTTATGTGATAAAGCCAAGAAAGTCATTCTGGAACTACAAGAAGAGTGTGATTTTATTTATAAAGAAGAAGATATCGAAAAAAGTGACGCGTTGACGGAAAAGTATGGATTGATGATTCCTGTTGTTGAAATTGATGGAGAGGAAATTCAATATGGGCAAATTGATTATTGGTCCATTAAGGAAGCGCTGTCTGAAAAAAACAAATCTTTTTGAGTTGAATTTATTTATCACTCCTGCTAGAATGAATTTGAAGACGGAGTGATTTTTTTTGGTGTCAGCGGGACATAATATGTCTGTGCGGGACGAAAAATGACCACCTAATGAAGGAGCACTTCGGATGTACTCACTAATTGATATACAAAAAAGATTATTACCTGATTTGTTAGCTGTTATGCAAAAACGCTACGATATCCTTCATTACATTGGCTTAATGGAGCCAGTAGGAAGAAGGAGTCTTTCCGTCAGCCTCAGTTTGACAGAAAGAGTATTGAGGAGCGAGGTTGAGTTTTTAAAGAGCCAGAATCTTATTTCGATAACAAGCTCGGGAATGAGTCTTACCATTGATGGGAAGGATTTACTCGAAAAACTTGGCAGTGTGATGCGCGACATAACTGGTATTAGTGTCATGGAGCGAGAATTACAAAGGAAGCTTGGGATTCAGAAAGCCATCATCGTTTCCGGAGACAGCGAAGCATCCCCATGGGTAAAAAATGAACTTGGAAGAGCGGCAGCATGCAGCATGAAAGCAAGCCTCAAAGGAAATAATATTATCGCCGTAACTGGCGGTTCAACGATGGCGGCTGTAGCTGATATGTTAACACCAGATCTTGTCAAGCAGGATGCGTTATTTGTTCCTGCGCGAGGTGGACTAGGTGAGGATGTGAAAAACCAGGCCAACACGATCTGTGCAGCAATGGCTTCTCATACGGACTCCAGGCATCGTGTCCTTTATATACCCGACCAAGTTAGCAGGGAAATGTATGAATCGATGATTAAGGAGCCTGAAATTAATGAGGTCTTAAGCTTAATTAAGTCTGCAAGCATGGTTTTACATGGGATTGGGGACGCTATAACAATGGCCGAACGGCGGAAAACGAGCAGTGAAGACCTTGTGAAAATCCACAAAGCGGAAGCTGTAGGAGAAGCATTTGGCTACTATTTCAATGAAGCTGGCGAGGTTGTTCATAAAGTTCAGACCATTGGGCTTCAACTTCAAAACTTATCACGTATCCCGCATGTAATCGCAGTGGCGGGAGGGGCATCGAAAGCAAAGGCAATCGCTGCATACATGAAACAAGCACCTACATCAACGATTCTCGTTACTGATGAAGGAGCCGCAAAACAGTTATTAAAGGGGTAATCCCTTTTATATATAAACATAAAACTAAATCCTTTTAGGGAGGAAAAAATAATGGCAGTAAAAATTGGTATTAATGGATTTGGAAGAATTGGACGTAATGTATTACGCGCAGCACTAAATAACCCAAACGTAGAGATCGTTGCAGTTAATGACTTAACTGATGCAAACATGCTTGCACACCTTTTAAAATATGATACTGTTCACGGAACTTTAAATGAAGAAGTAAAAGTGGATGGTGATTACTTAGTAGTTGGCGGACATAAAGTAAAGGTTCTTGCTGAGCGTGACCCTGCTCAACTTGGCTGGGGAGATCTTGGTGTAGAGGTAGTTGTTGAATCTACAGGCCGCTTCACAAAACGCGCAGATGCTGCGAAACATTTAGAAGCTGGTGCAAAGAAAGTAATTATCTCTGCTCCTGCCTCAGATGAAGATATCACAGTGGTTATGGGAGTAAACCATGATAAATATGACCCAGCAAACCACCATGTTATCTCAAACGCATCTTGTACGACTAACTGTTTAGCGCCATTTGCGAAAGTATTGAATGATAAGTTCGGCATTAGACGCGGAATGATGACAACTGTTCACTCATATACTAACGACCAACAAATCCTTGATTTACCGCACAAGGACTACCGTCGTGCTCGCGCAGCTGCTGAGAATATCATTCCAACTTCAACTGGAGCAGCGAAAGCAGTATCACTAGTATTACCTGAGTTAAAAGGAAAATTAAATGGTGGAGCTATGCGTGTTCCGACTCCAAACGTTTCTTTAGTTGACTTAGTTGCAGAACTTGATAAAGATGTAACGGCAGAAGAAGTTAATGCAGCATTAAAAGAAGCAGCAGAAGGCGAATTAAAAGGCATTTTAGCTTACAGCGAAGAGCCGCTTGTATCTAGCGACTATAACGGAAATGCAAGTTCTTCTACAATTGATGCCCTTTCAACAATGGTTATGGAAGGCAGCATGGTAAAAGTAATCTCTTGGTATGACAACGAAACAGGATACTCTAACCGTGTCGTTGACCTTGTTGATTACATTGCTCAAAAAGGACTATAAGCCCCGTTTTTTACAAGGAATAAGTGTTCACAATGACCCAGACTCAGCCATATCTCAAATGATAAAAAACTTTGAAATATGACCTGTCTGAATGGATATTAAATGTGTGAACGTCTATAATGATAGAGTGTATAAGGGGAGAAGGGAACAATTCCCTCTCCTCTTTATTTTTGATATTGGAGGTCCTTTGGCTATGAACAAAATGAGCGTAAAAGATGTAGAGTTAAAAGGTAAGCGAGTATTTTGCCGTGTTGATTTCAATGTGCCGATGCAAGACGGACAAGTAACAGATGAAACTCGCATTCGTGCTGCACTTCCTACTATTAAATTCCTAACTGACAAGGGAGCTAAAGTCATTTTAGCTAGCCATCTTGGACGTCCAAAAGGACAAGTAGTTGAGGAATTGCGCCTAACACCTGTAGCGAAACGCTTATCAGAGCTTCTTGGAAAAGAAGTTAAAAAAGCGGATGAAGCTTTTGGCGACGCTGTTAAAGGGACAATTGAAACAATGGTTGAGGGAGACATTCTTCTCCTTGAAAACGTTCGTTTCTATGCTGGTGAGGAGAAAAACGATCCAGAATTGGCGAAAGCATTTGCTGAATTAGCTGATCTTTATGTAAATGATGCATTTGGTGCTGCACACCGTGCGCATGCGTCAACAGAGGGAATTGCCCATCATCTGCCAGCTGTATCAGGCCTTTTAATGGAAAAAGAGCTGGAAGTTCTCGGGAAAGCACTTTCGAATCCAGAACGCCCGTTCACAGCAATCATCGGTGGAGCAAAGGTTAAGGATAAAATCGGCGTGATTGAAAACCTCCTTGAAAAAGTGGATAACTTAATCATCGGCGGTGGATTGGCCTATACGTTTGTAAAAGCACAAGGTCATGAAATAGGAAAATCACTTTTAGAAGAAGATAAAATCGATTTAGCAAAATCATTTATGAAAATGGCAGAAGAAAAAGGTGTTAATTTCTACATGCCAGTCGATGTGATTGTTGCCGATGATTTTTCTGCTGAAGCGAATATAAAAACAGTTGCAATTGAAGAAATTCCTGCTGACTGGGAAGCCCTTGATATTGGCCCCAAAACAGCTGAAATATATAGTGATGTCATTCAAAATTCAAAGCTTGTTATTTGGAACGGACCGATGGGTGTTTTTGAAATATCAAAATTTGCTGGTGGAACGAGAGCGGTTGCTGAGGCCCTAGCTGAAGCAAACGATACATATTCCGTTATTGGTGGCGGAGACTCTGCAGCAGCAGTAGAGAAATTCCATCTTGCCGACCGTATGAGCCATATTTCAACCGGGGGCGGTGCTTCTCTTGAATTTATGGAAGGGAAAGTCCTACCTGGCGTTGTAGCTTTAAACGATAAATAACTTATAATCATAAGCATGAAAGGATGTACAACATGCGTAAACCAATTATTGCTGGAAACTGGAAAATGCAAAAGACTCTTCCTGAGGCAAAAGCATTTCTTGAGGAAATTAAAAATGTCGTACCAGGAATTGAAAAGGTAGAAACAGTCGTATGTGCTCCAGCCTTATTCTTAGAACGTTTAGTAGAAGATGCAAAAGGGTCTAACGTTGCAATTGGCGCACAGAATATGCATTTCGAGGAAAGTGGTGCTTTTACAGGTGAAATCAGTCCTGTAGCACTAGAAGATATCGGCGTGAAATATGTGATTCTTGGCCATTCAGAGCGCCGTGAAATGTTTAATGAAACAGATGAAGCTGTAAATAAGAAAACTTTGGCTGCCTTCAAAAACAATCTAATTCCAATCGTATGCTGTGGTGAAACGCTTGAACAGCGCGAAAATGGCGAAACAAAAGCTCTAGTTGGCTCTCAAGTCGAGAAGGCATTACAAGGCCTGACAGATGAGCAAGTAAAGCAAACGGTTATTGCTTACGAGCCGATTTGGGCGATTGGAACAGGTAAATCTTCCACTGCTGAAGATGCAAATGAAGTATGTGCTCATATTCGCCAAGTGGTTGGTGAGCAATTTTCACAAGATGCTGCAGAAGCACTTCGCATTCAATATGGCGGCAGCGTGAAACCAGGTAATATTAAGGAATATATGTCTCAGCCTGATATCGATGGCGCTTTAGTTGGCGGAGCCAGCTTAGAGCCACAATCATTCCTCCAATTACTGGAGGCAGGGAAGAATGAGTAAATCCCCTGTTGCATTAATCATCTTAGATGGGTTTGCGTTAAGAGGAGAGCAAATGGGTAATGCTGTTGCTCAAGCAAAGAAACCTAATTTTGAGCGATTCTGGAACACTTATCCGCACGCATCGTTAGTAGCGAGCGGAGAAGCGGTTGGATTGCCAGAAGGACAGATGGGAAATTCGGAAGTCGGACACTTAAATATTGGTGCCGGCCGAGTCGTTTATCAAAGTCTGACAAGAGTGAATGTATCCATTCGTGAAGGTCAATTTGAGAAAAACGAAACCTTTTTAAAGGCAATTGAACATGTGAAAAAAAATGGTACCAATCTACATCTGATGGGTTTGCTTTCAGATGGCGGGGTACACAGCCATATTAATCATTTGTATGCTCTTCTTCATCTTGCTGCGGAAGAAGGCGTTGAAAATGTCTATGTTCACGGGTTTTTAGATGGCCGGGATGTTGGACCAAAAACAGCTGAAGGCTTTATCAAAGCAGCGGAAGAAAAGATGAAGGAATACGGAGTTGGCGAATTTGCCACGATTTCTGGTCGATACTATTCCATGGACAGGGATAAGCGCTGGGAACGGGTCGAAAAATCCTACCGTTCAATGGTCTATGGAGAAGGGCCTTCTTACACGAATGCTATTGATTTAGTTGAAGATAATTATAAGAATGGGATTTTTGACGAGTTTGTTCTTCCTTCCGTTATTACGAAGGAAAATGGGGAGCCAGTTGCGACGATTCAAGATAATGATGCAGTCATTTTCTATAACTTCCGTCCAGATCGTGCAATACAAATTTCAAATACTTTTACAAACAAAGATTTCCGTTCTTTTGACAGGGGTTCAAAGCATCCTGAGAATTTATTCTTTGTATGTTTGACTCATTTTAGTGAAACGGTTGAAGGGTATGTAGCTTTTGAACCAAGCAACTTGGATAATACGCTTGGTGAGGTTTTATCACAAAATGGCTTGAAGCAGCTTCGGATTGCTGAAACGGAGAAATATCCTCATGTTACATTTTTTATGAGTGGTGGTCGCGAGGCAGAATTCCCCGGCGAAAAGCGGATCCTAATTAATTCGCCAAAGGTAGCAACCTATGATTTGCAGCCAGAAATGAGCGCTTATGAAGTAACGGACGCGTTACTGAAAGAAATAGAAGCAGATCATTTCGATGCGATCATTTTAAACTTTGCGAATCCTGACATGGTCGGACATTCCGGTATGCTTGAGCCAACGATTAAAGCGGTTGAAACAGTCGATGAATGTTTAGGCAAGATCGTGGATTTGATCATTCAAAAAGGCGGAAAAGCAATCATCACAGCCGACCATGGCAATGCTGATGAAGTGATTACCCTTGAAGGCAGCCCGATGACTGCTCATACAACCAATCCTGTACCAGTGATTATCACACAAAAAGGTGCAGAGCTTCGCGAAGATGGAATTCTTGGTGATCTTGCGCCAACGATGCTTGATCTCTTAGGTCTCGAAAAGCCTGCAGAAATGACAGGAAAATCATTGCTTAATAAGTAAATCGGCTCATTCGCCGATTTATTCCAATTAGACTTGCATCTAAAAAGACAGGCACTGCCCGAATTATGTCGAAAAATCTTACAAAAAGATTAACATCGAAAATTAAAGGAGAGAATTAATATGCCATTTATTCAAAACGTATACGCTCGTGAAGTTTTAGACTCCCGTGGGAATCCAACAGTTGAAGTAGAAATTTTAACAGATTCCGGCTTCTTTGGCCGTGCGATTGTTCCTTCAGGAGCTTCCACTGGTGAACATGAAGCTGTTGAACTCCGTGACGGCGACAAATCCCGTTACCTTGGTAAAGGTGTTCAAAAAGCGGTTGATAATGTAAATGATATTATTGCTGAAGCAATTATCGGTATGGATGTAACTGACCAAGTTGGTATCGACCGTGCGATGATTGAATTAGATGGTTCTGATAATAAAGGTAAGCTAGGTGCAAATGCGATCCTTGGCGTTTCAATGGCTGCTGCTCATGCAGCTGCTGAATCGGTTGGCCTTCCATTATACCGTTACCTTGGCGGATTCAACGCAAAACAACTTCCGACTCCAATGATGAACATTATCAATGGCGGATCACATGCTGATAACAACGTTGATTTCCAAGAATTTATGATCATGCCTGTAGGAGCTCCTACATTTAAAGAAGCAATCCGCATGGGTGCGGAAATTTTCCATTCATTGAAAAAAGTTCTTTCTGGAAAAGGCTTGAATACTGCTGTTGGTGACGAAGGTGGATTCGCTCCAAACCTTGGATCCAACCGCGAAGCATTAGAAGTTATTATCGAAGCGATTTCTAACGCTGGCTACGAAGCTGGAAAAGACATCTATCTTGCAATGGACGTTGCTTCTTCTGAGTTCTATAACAAAGAAACAGGCAAATACGATCTTGCAGGTGAAGGACGTACAGGCTTAACTTCAGAAGACATGGTTAACTTCTACGAAGAGCTTGTAAATGAATTCCCAATCATCTCAATTGAAGACGGATTGGATGAAAATGATTGGGCTGGTCATAAGCTGTTAACAGAACGTATCGGCAGCAAAGTTCAACTTGTCGGTGATGACCTATTCGTTACAAATACGAAAAAACTTGCTCAAGGAATCGAGCAAGGCGTTGGAAACTCTATCCTGATCAAAGTGAACCAAATTGGTACATTAACTGAAACATTTGAAGCAATCGAAATGGCGAAGCGTGCGGGCTACACTGCTGTTGTTTCTCACCGTTCTGGTGAAACAGAAGATGCAACAATCGCAGACATTGCAGTTGCAACAAATGCTGGTCAAATCAAAACTGGATCTATGTCCCGTACTGATCGTATCGCTAAATACAACCAACTTCTTCGCATCGAAGACGAGCTTGGTGAATTAGCTGTATATGATGGATTGAAATCTTTTTATAATTTGAGTAAGTAATAGAGAGGGGGGCTGCTATTTATGGCAGTCCCCCTTAAAAATTTGCGGAGTGGCCGATAAATTAAAAAAGTGTTTAAACGAAGAATCAAAATAAATCGTGCCTGATATATTCTTTATTTCTAGGATGAGTGCGAACTTAGGGGAAAGGATCAATGTATCCATTTGGAAGTAGTTTTGCTCATTCAGAAGACGGAGATCATGAAAGATCGTGTATTCTTTATCGGGGAGTTGGTTAACGTAGTAATCAGAAGCTTCTTCTCCACGGTAGCCCGCTTTCCTTCTTGTTTGATCTTTTTCAATAATCGTACGTTTTACATGGTGTTTGGGAATTCTTCTTAATAGTGCTTCGTTTTTTAGCATTCTTAGAGGAATTAACCGTTCTTTTGCAATCAAGATTTTCACTCCTTTACATAGTTTAAGGATTGATTCTACTTTAATGAAGAAAGTCCTGCCTAAAGGGAGTAATTGAATCACCATATCAACTTCTTTTTTGAAAAATATTGACATCTATTGTTTACAGAAAGAAAATATGATAAATTTATAATACTGTGAATGTGCGTTTTCAGGAGGTGGCTTTATGCACACATTATTAGTAACGCTATTGGTTATTGTATCTATCGGACTTATTGTTGTTGTCCTACTTCAATCAGGTAAAAGTGCTGGTCTTTCTGGTGCGATTTCTGGGGGAGCGGAGCAGCTTTTTGGAAAACAAAAGGCACGCGGTCTTGATCTAATTCTTCATCGCATAACCGTTGTTCTTGCTGTACTTTTCTTTGTACTGACAATCGGTGTTTCATATTTTTCATTATAAGATATCCACTATGCCTGGCCTTCAATGGGTCAGGTTTTTTATTTGTTCATTTGAAAGCTTTTTAATGGAATGTTGCTCTTCAGTTTGCTAAAAATAAGAAGGGTTAATAAAAATGCAAAAAGATTAAGAGAATTTTACAAGTTAAAGGGGTTTTATAGATGAAAATAATCGCGCCAAAACCGTTTACCTTCGGGGACGGAAAAAGAGCCGTATTATTGCTGCATGGATTTACTGGCAATACAGCTGACGTAAGAATGCTTGGCCGCTTCTTGGAAAGTAAGGGCTATACATGCCATGCGCCTCAATACAAAGGACATGGAGTGCCGCCAGAAGAACTAGTTTACACAGGGCCGGAAGACTGGTGGAAAGATGTCATGGACGGGTACGATTTTTTGAAAAATAAAGGGCATGATGAAATTGCCGTAGCCGGCCTTTCGCTTGGCGGCGTATTTTCCTTGAAATTAGGTTACACTGTACCTATAAAGGGCATTGTCCCGATGTGTGCGCCCATGCATATAAAAAGCGAAGAAGTGATGTACGAAGGAATTTTACAATATGCCAGGGAATATAAGAGACTTGAAGGGAAAAGCGAGGAGCAAATTGAACAGGAAATGAATGCTTTTCAGCAAACACCAATGAAAACATTGAAAGCCCTTCAAGATCTAATTGCCGATGTTCGCAATCATGTTGATATGATATACTCGCCAACCTTCGTTGTTCAAGCCCGACACGATCATATGATTAATACGAAAAGCGCCAATATTATTTATAATGAAGTGGAAACAAATCTGAAGGAATTGAAATGGTATGAAGAATCCGGTCATGTCATTACGCTTGATAAAGAACGGGAACGGCTTCACGAGGACGTTTATCAGTTTTTAGAAAAGCTTGATTGGGAAGAATAGTAGAGAAACATTCTTAGATAGGAGGGATATATTTAATGGAAAATAATATTAGAAATATAATGGATAAACTCTTAATTTATATGAAGGACGAGGCATATAAGCCGCTGACAGTGCAAGAAATGGAGGCGGCGTTCGGTATTGAGGATTCGTCCGAATTTAAAGATTTTGTCAAGGCGCTTGTCATGATGGAGGAAAAGGGACTTGTTGTTCGGACGAGAAGCAACCGCTACGGTCTCCCTGAAAAAATGAATCTTATCCGTGGAAAGCTTACTGGACATGCAAAGGGCTTTGCTTTTGTCATTCCCGAGGAGACCGGGATGGATGATATTTTTATTCCGCCAAACGAAACAAACAACGCGATGCATGGGGATATCGTACTCGCCCGTGTGACAACTGAAAATTCAGGGCAAAGAAGAGAAGGGACAATTGTTCGTATTCTTGAGCGTGGGGTTAAGCAAATTGTCGGAACATATACGGAAAGTAAGCATTTTGGATTTGTCCTGCCAGATGATAAGAAATTTACAAGCGATATCTTTATCCCAAAAGCAGCCTCAAAAGGAGCGATCGAAGGGCATAAAGTTGTTGTTAAGCTAACAACATATCCGGAAGGCAGAAAAAGTGCGGAAGGGGAAGTCATCCAAATTCTTGGTCATAAAAATGACCCAGGGGTTGATATTCTTTCTATCATTCATAAGCATAATCTTCCGATGGCTTTTCCGGATGAAGTTCTTGAACAAGCGAATGAGACACCTGAAACGATTCATGAAAGTGAACTAGAGAATCGCCGGGATTTAAGAAATGATATAATCGTCACAATTGACGGTGCAGATGCGAAGGATTTGGATGATGCAGTTACAGTTACTAAACTGGAAAACGGCAACTATAAGCTTGGCGTACATATCGCAGACGTTACCCACTATGTCCGGGAAGATTCGCATATCGACCGTGAAGCAGAGGATCGGGGAACAAGTGTCTATTTAGTGGACCGAGTTATTCCGATGATTCCTCACCGCCTGTCCAATGGGATTTGTTCATTGAATCCGCAGGTAGATCGCTTAACTTTATCATGTGAAATGGAGATTGCTCCTGGTGGAGAAGTCGTATCACATGAAATTTTTCAAAGCGTTATTAAAACAACCGAGCGAATGACTTATACCGATGTAAATAAAATTCTAGAGGATAAAGACGAGGAATTATTACAGCGTTACGAACCGCTTGTACCAATGTTTCAGCTAATGGAAGAGCTGGCGCAGATTTTACGTGAAAAGCGGATGAAGCGTGGAGCGATTGACTTTGACTTTAAGGAAGCCAAGGTGATCGTTGATGAAGAAGGGAAACCGAACGATGTTGTTATTCGTGAGCGTTCCGTAGGTGAACGGCTGATTGAAGAGTTTATGCTCGCGGCCAATGAAACAGTTGCAGAGCATTTCCATTGGATGGATGTTCCTTTCATTTACCGTATCCATGAAGATCCGAAAGAGGATAAGCTAAGAAGGTTTTTTGAGTTTATCACGAACTTTGGGTTATTCGTTAGGGGAACAGCTAATTCTGTTCATCCCCGTGCGTTGCAGGAAATTATTGAGGAAGTGCAAGGGAAGCCGGAAGAGATGGTTGTTTCAACCGTCATGTTACGCTCCATGCAACAGGCGAAATATAATCCTGACAGTCTTGGCCACTTTGGGCTGTCGACTGAGTTTTATACTCACTTTACTTCACCGATCCGCAGATATCCAGATTTAATCGTCCACCGTTTAATCCGGACTTACTTGATTGAAGGAAAGCTTGATCAGGCGACTAGAGAAAAGTGGAATGCCCTCCTCCCTGATATTGCGGAGCATTCTTCCAATATGGAGAGAAGATCGGTTGAAGCTGAGCGTGAAACCGATGAACTAAAAAAAGCTGAATATATGGAAGACAAAATTGGTGAGGAATACGATGGAATTATTAGCTCTGTAACAAACTTCGGTATGTTTGTTGAGCTTCCGAATACCATCGAAGGACTAATCCATGTTAGCTATATGACGGATGATTATTATCGTTATGATGAGCGTCATTTAGCGATGATTGGCGAACGGACCGGAAATGTGTTCCGAATCGGGGATGAAATTACGGTCAGGGTCGTTAAAGTAAATAAGGAAGAGCGGTCGATTGATTTTGAAATCGTTGGCATGAAAGGTCGCAGACGGGAAACAAGAGATATGCCGAAGATTTTTAAAACGAGAAGCAGTGAGAGAAAGCCTCGTAAAGGCAAGACTGAACCGGGGAAAAAAGACGATACCTCTAAGAAAAAGCCGAAAAAGAATAAAAAGCATTACGAAAATGCACCAAAAGTGAAGCGGAAGAATAAGAAGCGTTAGGTAAAGCTTCCGTTAATGAAGGGACGCCGCAAGACTAGGAAAGCTAAAAGAAGCGTAATCACCGCACGACTAAAAACGCAGCTTTTGGGAGGACGTGGCGAATTTAAAACGGTCTGCAGTCAATTTAAGATAAACTTTGGAGAGCCTTTCCTATTCAAGGCTCTCTTTCCCCTTGTACGTTGAGCGGATTGTGGAAATTTGATACAATGAAGGAACCATCTGAATGTGTCTGTTACAGCTTAAATAAATGAATCAAATTTTTTCCTGTCGGTCAGCGTCTTAATAAATGGCTGTTTTCGTAAACTTTGTTGCTTTATTAGTGTGATTTTATATATCAATCTGAGTTGATTGGAGCGGAGGGTACTTGACTCCTGCGGGCATAGAGGGAACGGGAGACCCCGCAGGCGGTTACGCCGAGGAGGCTCCCGTCCCTCCCCGCGGAAAGCAAGTGCCCGTAGCGGAAATCAACGGGTAAACTTTTAAAGCCAAAAACAACAAACTATGCGAAAAGAGCCTAACAAATAAAGGCTTTTCGGCAGTAGGATTAGAGGGGGAAATACAATGCCGAAGGGCGTAGGTAAAATGATCGCGCAAAATAAAAAGGCGTATCATGATTATTCAATCGAAGAAACATATGAAGCAGGGATTGTTCTGCAGGGGACAGAGATTAAATCGATCCGCGGAGGCAGAGTTAATCTGAAGGATTCTTATGCAAGAATTCAAAGTGGTGAAGTCTTTTTGATCGGTATGCATATCAGCCCTTATGAACAGGGAAACCGGTATAATCATGATCCGCTCCGTGAAAGAAAGCTACTTCTTCATAATAAGGAAATTAGCAAATTAATTGGAGATACGAAAGAAATCGGTTATTCGCTTGTCCCATTAAAGCTTTATCTAAAAAATGGGTACGCAAAAGTTCTAATCGGTCTTGCGAAAGGTAAAAAGAAATACGACAAGCGTGAAGATCTGAAAAAGAAAGAAGCCAAGCGTGAAGTAGAACGTGCTTTCCGAGAAAGACAGAAAATGTAGTTCCTAAAAACTTACAATTGAAATTATAGCAGGATATGTTATAATAATAATTGTCACAGAGAGTGACACAAACTTTTGCTCAAGCTTCTCGAGCATTCCGGATGTCGTCAGCATGCAGAATAAGATTCGGTGCAGGCCTTTTATAATGGGGACGCTACGGATTCGACAGGGATAGTTCGAGCTTAGGTTGCGAGTCGAGGGGATCGGCCTCGTTAAAACGTCAAAGCCTATAACTGGCAAACAACAAAACAACTTCGCTTTAGCTGCTTAATAGCGCTTAGCGGTTCCTCCCTCCATTGCCCATGTGGTAGGGTAAGGGACTCACTCTAAGTGGGCTACGCCGGATTCCACCGTCTGAGGATGAAGGAAGAGAACAACCAGACTAGCTGCCCTAACGCCTGTCGATAGGCAGATGGATCAGCGAAACACGAATATGTCGACTACACTCGTAGAAGCTTAAGTGCCGATGTTTCTGGACGTGGGTTCAACTCCCACCGTCTCCACCAAATACATATTTGGTGGTTTTTTGTTTTTTGTTGTGACGTAAAGCATAAGTTTTCCGTTTGGAAAGCTTATGCTTTATTTTATTTTAGGAAGATTTATGCTTTACTTTACTTAATCATTTCTCTTATAGATTTTTTTTGTTACTTAAAGCATAAAAATGTCACTATGACATGCTTATGCTTTAAAAGGATAGATGACAAACTTATACTTTAAAATGTAACGAGAGTGCGTAGTTTCTTTATATTTTATAATTAAAAGTATTACCTTTTCAGTAATTACTATTTATATTTTTAATGCCTTTTACCATTATTCCATTTCTATTTATTAAATCAAAGAAAGCAAAAAATACCATTTCATGCCTGTTTGAATAAACGGTATCTTTGAAATAGCTTCCTCAATTTATATTAATTAAAATGAAGGTCGCAAATTTATAATAAAGTTTATTAGAATCGGCTCCCCTCTAATGATATTTTGATGGGAGATGATTTTTTAATTGGATAATTATTATAATGGTGTTATTAAGATTGTGAAGAAATGTACTTCCACTAACGGGCAGGTTAGTTCAATTAACTAAATGGAGATTGAAAAAAGTTCACACCAAATCTCTCGTTACTGTATTAAAAAGCATACAATGCATTAAAAATGGATAAGGCTTACTAAGTGGATAGTTCAGTTCAATAAACCATAAAAAATAGGGTGGCTAAATATTAGATATGTCTAATATTTAGCCACCTTAAATTTATCCTGTGACTATTCAAGTAACCCTAAAAAATAATTGGTTTCGGCGTAGACTTAAAAAAAGGCAAAATTAGGCAATTCGAACTAAACATAAAAGCCTATTTTTTTTGATTTGAGAAATAGAGCAGGAATCAACCTTTTAATTTCGAATGTAACAAGCAAGATAGACCGGAAATTACAGAGGAGACTGAGTTTATCTGAAGAGATATATCAGAAGACTCTGAAATCCTGTAATCAAGGCTGTCAGTGATGCTGTGCGAAATGAAGGATGGCAGTTTCAGGCGGAAAGACAAAGGACATGTCATGTAGGAACTTGTTGCTTACATTGGACAAGGCAAGGAAAAAAGCACTCCAAAAAATCAAAACAACACCACGCAGAACCGGAGGGGGGATATAGAAACAACTGGTGAAAGCCAGTAAAATAAAGGTTTATTCGTATAAATCCAAAATATGATGGGACCATCGAAATGAATTTATTGTATCAATTAGTGATGTCCATCAAAAAAACAAAAACAAATTAATTTAACAAAAACACAAGGAATCAAAGTTATGAAAGGAATGATTTTATTGAAGAAAAAAGCTAGAAACCTACTGACGTATTTTTTAGTGCTGGTTTTTACCTTGGTTTTTTTAACCGATACCTCAATCCCGGCTATCAATGCTTCAGCAGCAGAGGTTGTCGATGCTTCGTCGGAAGAGGTTGTGTCGCTGAAAGAAGTATACAAGGACTATTTCCTTATCGGCAATACTGTTAGCCCGGCCGATTTAAACAATGCAGCGAAGTATGATTTTATGAAGTTCCACTATAACGCGCTTACTCCCGAAAACGCTACGAAGCCAGACTCCATATGGCGAAACGCAACTAGCGATCCGTCATTCACATCAGCCGACAACATGTTAACTCAAGTCAATGCCGACGGTTTCTATACGATTGGACATGCGCTTGCTTGGCATAATCAATCGGCTGGCTGGCCGCCGAGCGGTTTGAATTATACCGAGGCAAGGGCCAGCTTGAAAAGGTATATTTCGACAATCGCCGGACACTACAGTCAGGGTCCTTATAAGCTCGACGCATGGGACGTTGTTAACGAGGCAATGAGGGATAATCCGGAAAATCCGACCGACTGGCGGAACGCGCTTCGCTCCGGCACTAATCCAACAGAACGGCCGTCCAGATGGTTTGAAGCTTACGCTAACGGCGGAAACGGATGGGATTATATCTATGATGCCTTCTTGTTCGCGCGTGAGGCCGCCCCGGACGCAACACTGTATTACAATGACTTTAACGACGAAGAACTTCCCAACAAAGCAATCGCAATTGCCTCAATGGTCAATGAGCTAAACGAAAGATACGCAAAAGAACACCCTGAGGCAAACGGCAGGAAATTGATCGAGGGTATCGGAATACAAGGGCATTACAACCTCAGACTCAATGTAGATAATTTAGAGGAAGTTTTAAAGATATATAGTGAAACTGGGTTGGAGATCAGCATTACCGAACTTGACGTACAATTCAACGGTACTTCAGCTAACGTTCAACCAACCGAGGAGCAATTGAAAGAGCAGGCGGTATTGTACGCCAAGCTGTTCATGCTGTATAAGAAGTACTCCGATTCTATAGAACGAGTTACTTTCTGGGGAGTAGCCGATAACAACAGCTGGCGCAGTACGGGTTACCCGCTGCCGTTCGACTCCAATCGTGCACCAAAAGAAGCATATTGGGCCATCATTAATCCAGAGGTCTATCTCGGGCTTGATAAGATGCCACCAAAGCTTACGTCGTTTAACTTCGGTGGTGATGTTTTCAATGTCGGGGGCAAAACTGAATTTGATGTAAACGTGCCTAGGGACGTCTCAAACATTGACTTTTCTGCCGCGAACGTTGCACACCAATACCCCGACGATTCTGTTAATATTAGCGTTACGCTCGATCCGGCAAGGGGTGCGGTGAATGCTGGGGAGCCAGCTGTGGCGACGGTGAAAATAACCTGGAAAGAATCGCCGAATATATCGACAACATATACGGTGAACTTCGGGCATATGACCGCCGAATGGGAGAATGACCAAAACTATACGGATTCGGGCTACCGCTCATCCGTCAGTATCCGCTTCAGCGATGGGGAGACCGAACCCAAACTGTTTCAGGCGTTCTATAATCTGGACGACGGTAAATTGGCAATGCTCAACAGTAAGGAATTTAAGCCCTTACCAAAACATACAAGTGGCACGCTCACTATTAATACAGAAAGTAGTATAGACGCTGATGAATTGAAAACATTGACGTTAAAGAAATCTCTGTGGGATCAGAACTGGACTCCGATTATTCCGGCGCGTGTTACTGACTTCAATGCTCCGGAAAATTTTTGGAGATTGGCCAAAACTATTGAATCCGGTAAGACTTATATTGTTGTCTCCGCCAACTCAGGTCTAGCTCTGACCAATATGAACGTAGCAACCGTCCCGGCAACCGGCGGTGTAACCAACGCCAAACGAGGGCTTGCGGGTACTGCTGTCACCATAGTTGACGACATTATTATAGCGCCGGAGCAGATCCAGGATAATATGAGATTTATCTTTACAGAGAGCACCAGCCCCGATCCGGGACCATACACAAGTGCGAACGGATACACTGGATACACAATGTTAAGTCTGGTTCACGGCGGCCTTGTCGCCCCCTCTATTTTGTGGCGGGATTTGAGCAATGACATGACAGCACCTTTACGCACAGACACAACTATTGGAGATAGTGCATTAGATCGAGCGGTATGGTTTAACACGGGTATAGACCCCGATACGGGCGAGACGACGCTATTTCTTCATACTGGTTCTAGCAATTACACTTATGCGCTGCACGGAAACGCAAACGGTTTTGTCGGCCAAGGAGGCACGGATCCTCTGGAGGGCTTTGCAGCTGATAGCCGTGTTAAGCTGTATGAGTACGTGTCCGACTATTCATACGAAGACTTAACGAGTCTGGGCGCGGAAATAAGCCTCGCTCCGGTAGAGCGTATCGAGAGTAATCGTGACGCCAATATCCCCGTAACGGCGGATGTCCCTGACGGTTACCAAGCGGTATTAGAAAAAGACGGCGTTTCAGTGGCTTCCGCGACATTCACAAACGGCAAGGCGATGATTAGTGTTAAAGGCAGCGATGTTGATGCCGGCGCGAATTATGCAGTCGTTGTCTATGATGGTTCTGAAATACATGGAGCGGTAATTCTCCCGGTAGTCACTGTCGACAGCGCGACGCCGTTGGCTACGGTAGAGAGACTCAATGGTAATCAGAACAGACTGACAGTTATCGTTACGGAATCATACTCCGATGGTTCGACGGAGGATTTCACTGAAGAGATACTAATCAGTAATAACGCGGCAGACGTCTACCAGGTGGGACCATATAAGGTTTATGTGGATACTAAGGGCAACGACCAGATTCGTGAATGCTATATTGTGTGGTGATGATAGCCAGCCAGCTCCCGTTGTTAGCACATAATAATAATGCGAGTAAAAAAGGCTGTCTCGCGGGAATGAAGTGAACCCGAGCAAATAGACAGAAATAATAGAGCCTGTTGTAGAAATAGGAAGAATTACGAAGCCTGACGCCGTTTTTCAAGCGGCGTCAGCTTTGTTTTAAGCTGAATACATTCATAATTTATTCGAAAGACAAATTACTATTAAATAATATATTTGCAAAGGCAGTATCTGCTGGTTACTAACAGATGAAGATGGAGTAGCAGCGAAAAATTTTTACGAGTGTATTATTAAAGTGAAGGGTAAGAAGGTTCAAGTCTTGCTTAATAGTCATTATCCCTTTATGGCATTTACTTCTACTTGTGAATTAGATGTACATTACCATTCATTCATTGACGAACCTGAACTATCAAGAATAGTTGATCAGTATTATAAAGTATTAAGTCCTAATCAACTGAATGAACCTTTAAGATATAATCAGGAAAGTAAAAAGATTACCATCAAAAATGAAAACATTTTACACCAAGATGAATTGGAACAACTTATCTATTGGCAATCAAAAACAGTAGGAAAAGTCGTATTTAATTATTGGGATTAAATCTTACTAACGGGGCTTTAATTAATAAAGGAGAAAACAATTATGAAAAAACATTGTTGTGAGGATATGAACTATCATGCTAATTTCAAGTGCGATATACATGGAAACCCTTTTGAATGTCCCGACAAACTCATCATATTCTATGAAAAGGATAAGCACTATGGAATAATAATTCGTGATGGCGGAACCTCAAGTATTGGAATAGATTTTTGTCCGTGGTGTGGTAAGAAACTTTAAACTTTGAATACTTCGTTCTTCAACTAACGGGTGCGTTAGTCGAATAAAGAATTAATAAAAGGACCACACATATTAGACATATCTAATATGTGTGGTCCTTTTATTATCAACTGTCTTAAATATCTAACCTAAATATAAAAATTTATGGGGTATCGTTAAAATACGTGTTAAAAGGGTTGCGGATTTGATTTCCAAATGATAGCCAATTTTACACAGAAGGTAGAGTTTAATAAGAAGCGAATTTATTTTTTTGAAGGAAATTGGAAATTTTATGTTAAAATAAATTTGTTGATTGTGAAATGATGTGGATGAAAGGGGGATAGGAGATAATGAGAATTTTGCTTATCGTCTTTTTTCTTTTCTTTAGTTTAGTTGGTTGCTCAGGCACACAGGAAAAAATAGAGGGTTATATTCTCGAAATGGAGGAAAACAAGGTATTAGTTGCAGAGGTCGTTACAGCAAAAGATTTTAAAGCAATTAAAGAAAAATCAATCTCAGATTTAAATAAAGAAGGGATTTCCCTTATTTATTTTAGTGATGTTGATAAAGATAGCTTACAGGTCGGTAACAAGGTGAGAATATGGTTTAATGGCAAAATGTTTACATCCTATCCCGCCCAAGCAGGAGCGATAAAAATCGAGGTAATAGAATAAGATTGGCTTATTTAAATATCAAGGTGTTTTAGTTCAATTAGGTTAGAAAAAATTATGCAAAAAAACGCTCAGATTTTTTCTGAGCGTTTTTCCTTGCCGTTTATTCTGCTAATTTACTGCTGATATATGTGCTAATTAGGTTGTTAATTACATTGTTTTTAGCACTTTTCTCCCCAACTACCGAACCCGTTATTAGTCAGAGTTCGTCTTTTTTATCATTCGACTTCTTTTAGCATTTTTTCGATGTTCACTAATCTCTCGTTTAAATCATCTACTCTCTTTTGAAGCGTTAATGTATTTTCACGTTCAAGCATTAGTTTTTCATTTGCTCTTTTTTCATACCCTTTAATAGTTTTAAAGATAAAATAAATAACAAAAACAACCAATGCGATGGGGACTAATAACGTAACTAACCCAAGTATTCCATTCATTATTCACTTCTCCTTTATACTTACGTATCTTTCTTTTTAAATGTTAATGTTGATGCCAATCTGGAAATCATTACTTCGTTGATTTCTAACTGAAATGAATTAAGCATATAGTATTTCGCTGTTTTTCCACTTTCTAAAATTTCCAAGCTACTTGAAACTAAATTCGCCTCCTCTAGCTTTTGTAAGTGAAGATATAGTAAAGGTCTACTTATACCTAACTCACGTGCTAACTCACTTACATATTGTCGTCCTTCTGATAAAACCGCAATAATTTTTAATCTGTGTGGATTCGATAAAGCTTCTAAAACCAAAAGTAATTCATCGCCGTAATTAAAATGTATCATATGTAAGTATTTTATTACATGTGTAGGATAATAGCAAATGTTTTTTATAAGTGGTGCATTTGAGAGAAATCATATGCATCTAAAAGCTAAAATTACTGTTGTATAATTTTTCATTAAAGGGCCCTTTTCCGAAATGGAAAGCGCCTTTCTTCATGAAAGGGCCATTTAATGGAGGAACTTATTGTGAAAATAAAGGGAATTTGAAATAATCAGTATGAAGTGCAAAAATGGGGGGTGGATAAATATGGAGGAGACAGATTTGATGATAACGCTAATTACTTCATTGATTCCGTTTTTATATTTAATCGCAATAATCGTTATTATTGGGTGGATATTTACATTAAAAAAGACAAATCAAAAACAGGTTGAACAAAATAATGAAATAATTGAATTATTAAAGAAGTTAAATGATAAAATTCAGGGTTAGTGATATTCAACTACCCTGATAATAAACTTCTCTAACTTCGAAAAAAGGCAATATCAATGAGCCTCTTTATCCATTGTTAAAAAATAGAAAGAGCTACAATACATTGATATATGTAATGGGTTGACTGGATTAAGGTCAGTATCAGTGTTGGCGCTTCCTAATTTTTTTCATACTCTGTGGTGCAGCACTGATTTTGTGCTGCATGGATGGCTAATGGGCGCGATAATGAAATAAGATCCTGTGCCCTTATTAGGTATAAGGATCAGTTTCTTAAGTAAAATATTGTGAAAATGGTTGGAATTTGAAATAATTCTTATTAAGTTAATGAAAATTGGAGATCGGTGAGTAGGGGGGAGACTTTGATTATATTTGCTTATTTGAGGGGAATTTTAGGCATGTTTGGAAGTGTCTTTTATGATTTCTTTAGAGAAGGAATATGGGTTGTAGGTTTCTTTTATTTGTTAAATAAAACATTTGAAAGTGAAAAACTAAAGAAACTATCAAAGGGAGTAATTATGGTTGTTTTAGCTTTCTTATTACTCCGTGCAGCGTTCCAGTATCTACCCTTCTAGGTTAACTAGAAAGTAAGCTTTGCGCTCATGGAAAAAAGATGTTTATATTCATGGTCAGTTATGCCATAAAACCAGCTAATAGTTTGTCAAGATTTTTCAATAAAAAATGTAAAACGTACATGATATAC
>NZ_JAHNZZ010000003.1:289774-319996 GCF_019039215.1 Bacillus sp. FJAT-29790 | reverse complement strand
TAAGACCATAAAGAAAAAGGTCAACCAGAAAAATCTGGCTAACCTTATATTACGAACGGGCCGGATTGTTGAATAAAATTTTAAAGTAAAGTGGAAATTGTAAGCTTTACACTTAAATAATTGGGCAGGATAGTTAAACAATGTTCGGTTAAAATTAAACCGAGGTGATAAATGTGACAAATTCAAGCGATGATTTTCTAAATATAATTGGTTTAGAGGAAAATACAAGAGAATTAGCTAAATTAAAAGTCTTAATTGAAAATCCTTCAGGAGAACCTAATAAGGAAATCTTGTTAAACATATTTGAGTTTATAAAAAAGATATATGGAACGGAAAAGTGTACTATTCTTTGGTGGGATCGGGATATTCAATCAAATCCATCTACGAAAATCATCAGCGTTGAAGATATTAAATTCTTGCATAATTTGTGGGAAAGAATTGCAGGCAACTACCTTTTATTTTTGCCAGTGCAATTTGATGCAAATAAATTTAATCAAAAGGATGAAGAAGAGTATATTGGCTTGAGTTTAATTACATATTCCCATTTAATATTAAAGTCGCCAGATGGATATGAAGTAATGTATTTAACCTTGAATAAATAACGAGGCTACTCTTAATAAGAGTTAAGCTATATTCAACAATAGGGCGCTTTTCTGAAAAAGGAAAGCGTCATACTTCCTGAAAAGGGCCATTTTGTGTAATAAAGGATATGTGATTTTATGGTAATGTGATATAGGGGAGATAGATGATGAAAATTAACTCATATCTTATTCAATTAACAATTACGATAATAGTTATTTTCGAAGGAATTTTTATTATTTGCTGTTTTAGAACCGGCGAACTTTTACTAGACCAAATAATTGGGGCTTCGGTTGGTGTTTTACTGCTGATTGCATCATTGATTTGAAGAAAAATAAACAAATAAAAAACAGGAGGGGCTGTTATGAATTATGAGTATAAAGAGAAAGAAAAGAAAAACGGTAACCAATTTGTTTCAATCAGGGATAAGGGTGAGAATTCCTTATTGGGGATACCGTCAGGAAAATACGGATTTACAACGCTAAGCCCATTTTCAAGACGATTCCCCCTTTTTTAACAACGTTAAGAAAGTTTTAGTGGTCTTAATGAATCTAATGAGATCACTTTCTCCGAATTAAAATGGTATTCTCCTAGTAAATTAATATGTTCCCAACCTAGAGGTGACATATGTTGCAATAATTCTTCATATAAAACTACCTGACCGTGTTTGTCTTTTGTACATGAATAAATTTAAAAGCTTTTTACATAATAAATAAAGGTGAGAGCAAGGTAGCTTTTAACAAAAGTATCAAGTGATAAAAGGGATACGAAAATTGAAGGGGTGCCATGTGAGAAAAGTACGAGTCTGGCTGGAAAATCGTTCGCCTGCCCAAATTATTACTGGCTATTATTTAATAGCAGTCATTATATCTATTCTATTATTTAACCTTCCCGCAGTTTATAAACCTGGGGTAGAAATGCCTTTTTTTGATACAGTTTTCATGGCTGTCAGTGTAGTGAGTGACACAGGTATGACCATTTTTAATATATCAGAGACTTATAGTGTATTTGGGTATTTTATTATTATCCTCATATTGCAATTCGCGGGCATTGGCGTGATGGCCATGAGCACATTTTTTTGGTTGTTTTTAGGCCGGAAAATTGGATTGCGCGGACGGAAATTAATAATGATTGATAATAATCAATTTTCATTATCGGGACTCGTTCGATTAGTTCGAGATATTCTGAAGATGATCCTCTTGATTGAATTGATCGGGGGACTCATTTATGGATTTTATTTCTTGAATTATTATCCTACTTGGAAGGAAGCATTTCTTCAAGGCCTATTTGCATCAGTTGCTGCGACGACAAACGCTGGTATGGATATAACCGGTGAGTCTTATTCTCCTTACGCAAGTGATTATTTTGTACAACTGTTGACGATTATACAAATTATCATTGGAGCAATTGGGTTTCCTGTATTAATCGAAGTAAAGGAATATTTATCGAAGGGAAAGACGGAACTTGGATACCCTTTCCGTTTTTCATTATTTACAAAGCTAGCGACAGTTACATATGGAATTCTTCTTATTATTGGGACAATCCTTATCTTACTACTTGAATTTCAGCATTATTTTAAGGATATGGCATGGCATAAATCATTTTTTTATGCTTTTTTCCAGTCTGCGACAACAAGAAGCACTGGATTTACTACAATGGATATTACAGAATTTTCAATTCCAACGCTCTTGGTTATGGGTGTTTTTATGTTTTTAGGCGGATCTCCTAACTCTATGGGTGGTGGGATCAGGACGACTACATTAGCTTTAAATCTGTTATTTATTTATAATTTTGCGAAAGGAAAGCGTTATATCAAAATCTTTAATCGTGAGCTTCATCAGGATGATATTATGAAATCACTAGCCATTACGCTATTAGCTACTGTCATGTGCTTAGTATCGGTTATTATTATAAGTATTTCTGATCCACAGCAGAAACTTATTGCTATTTTTTTTGAAGTTTGCTCTGCCTTCGGTACAGTAGGCTTATCTATGGGGATTACCCCTGATCTCAGTATTCTTGCCAAGTGTATTCTTATGATTTTAATGTTTATTGGAAGAATTGGCTTAACTTCTTTCTTTCTTATCATCGGAGGAAAAAACAATCCGGAAGACAACTATCATTATCCAAAAGAGAGAGTGATTACAGGTTAAAATCGGGTTGGGCTAGCATCATGCCTTACTGTGTGGGTTAGTACCGGAAAAAGCCGTTACCACGCAATAAGTAGACATTAAAAATAATTAGTTGTATCAAAAGCGGTTCAATTAATCTTATAACATACAAACTATGTGACAATATTTTGTTACTTGGCGTAGTTGTAACTAAATAGATCGTTTTTGTTAAGGTGATTGCACAAGGAATTCTAAATGATAAAAAAGTAGTAAAGCTTAAAACTCCAGTTACTACATTCCGCAATCGGCTGCTTTAACGAATTAATGGAAAGTCCAATTTCTCTATTATAATTTGCAGAGAACTTGGGCTTTTTATAATGGAAATTCCTTAACGTTGTAAATCCGCATTTTCCAGAAGGTACCCCTATTGGAAGTAGAAAAAAAGGGAAATCAGATTGAAATAGTTACATATTGGCGCAATGAGAAAACAACCAAATTCACAACAAAGGTGGATCTGTTTGAGAAAATGGCTAAAGGTATGATTCAAGAAGATTAATAAAATGTGTTATTCCATTATCGGGCGCAATTCTTGAAGAGGAATTGTGCCTTTTTCAGTAATAGTGCCATATAATTGAATAAAAAAGGAATTTTCACGAAACAATTGAACTAATAATATATGGCCCACACTCCAACTTGAACAATAGGAGGTATAACAAATTGTCGATCTTCCGTAATCCCCAAGTTATTCTGTTCAGTTCAGATGTAGTTAGAGCAGCTGCGTTCTACAAGAGTCTGGGATTCACGAGTCCTTTCGAGTGCCAAATGATGGCGAACCGATCATATTGATTTGGTTCTCGATGACTATAGAATAGGCTTCGCATCTGTTTCCTCTACGCGCGATGATCACGGCCTCTCCCCCGTGTCTCATGGGCAGCGTATTGCAGTGATTTTGTGGACGGATAACACTGCTGCTGCCTTTGAAACCGTCACCTCGAATGGCACCAAAGCCCTGGTATCACCGCACGAATGGCTCGGTCGCTGCTCATTGCTTGGGTTGCAAATCCGGATGGTAATCCAATTCAGATTGTGCAAAATCTCTGACGATGCACCTTCATCTCAGGCAACGGTAAGCATTCTTCATAGTAGTTCTCCCTATGCTAACGAAGCAAGACAATAACATACAACAGCTTTTTGATCTAGGGTATTATTGCATATCAAAAAAGGGAATAAGGAGTACTTCGTAAAAATTAAGGAGGTAATCCATGTACTTATATCTCGTTCTACCGATCCTTAGCTATCGGGTGCTATTCCCTTACAAGGATTAGCGTCTATAAATTACATAGATGTATAATTAATAAAATTATTTACTATATTTGAATTTTTTTACTATAATGGTAAAAATACGACATTGTTTAAGTGTAATTTTTTAATGGAAATGGGGTTTAAAAGTGAAAAAAGAGAGTGATCATTTATATTTCATCGATAATATAAAAATAGCTTTAATTATGCTTGTAGTAGCTCACCATGCTGGGCAAGCCTATGGACCAGGTGGTTGGTGGTATTTTTTGGATGATGAATCAATCAACTGGTTGGGTAGATTTTTCTCTGTAAATGCAGCATTTTTTATGAGTATGTTTTTCTTTTTATCAGCCTATTTTCTCCCTCAATCAATCGCGAGAAAAGGGCCGAAACGATTTTTAAAAGAACGATTTATTAGAATCGGTATTCCATTACTACTGGGATTTCTCGTGATAATTCCTATTCTGATGTATTTATATTACATTAATTTCAGAGAGTATGAACCCATCTCATTTTTTTCTTACTATGTTAATATATTTTTTGGACTTGGCAATGAACCAACCAATTGGACTGGGCCATCATGGCCTGATATGCAATTTGGCCATTTATGGTTTTTAGAGCATTTACTTGTGTATGCGGTTGTGTTTTCGGTCTGGACCTTCTTTACATGTAAGAAATCCACAAAAAAGTCTGATGGAAAAATTAAGGTTTATCAGATTCTCTCCTTGTGGTTGGTCGTTAGTTTAGTGACTTTCATTACAAGGATATGGTTTCCTATTGATCATTGGTCAGCTTTCTTAGGGTTTATTCAAACAGAATTTGCACATGTACCACAGTATGTGAGTTTCTTTTGTTTAGGCATTATGGCTTATCATCGCAAATGGTTATTAACTTTAAGTGTGAGAGCAGGATACATCTGGCTTGCTATTGGAATTTTTATTGTAACTATTTTGTATTTTGGAGGGACTACAGTATATCCTTTTCTTTTAAAGGGTGGCCAAAACTTCGGTTCGTTGGCTCGATCATTTATTGAGACGTTACTGTGTATTTCGCTAATAATTGGTCTTCTAATTTTATTTAGAGAAAAAATTAACGGCACTAGTCGTTGGTCAAAGATATTATCAAACAATGTATTTGTTGTTTATTTCATCCATGTCCCAGTAGTTGTATCCCTCCAATATACATTGAATGACCTGCCAATATCAGTCTGGGCTAAATTCCTTATAACAGCATTTTTGGGAATTGTTTTAAGTTTTTTGCTAAGTCATTTTGTATGGCTAAAGATTCCATACCTCAAAAAAATGATGTGAACGGAAATAATATTTAAATAAGTGAAAAGTGAAAAGTGAAAAGTCAGGAATAATGCTGGCTTTTATCTTAGTAGGCAGACGATACACAGTAATGTAATCTTATTCAACGATAGGGCGCTTTTCTTGAGTAAAGAAAGTGTCCTTTTTCTTGTATTTCAAGGATTCTCATGGTTCGGTAATTTGTTATTGTCTGCGATTGTTGAAAAACCTGCGTATGAATAAGACTCTCCTTGAACATAATAGAATCTAGTTTAATTGATTTAAAAAGTAGGAGAGTGAAAGAATAATGTTATTATCAGAAGCGTGGGAAAAGTATCAACTAGATAAAAAAATTGAGGGATATTCTCCTCTTACACTAAAAACATATTTTTTTCAATATAATCTCTTATTACGATTTTTCGGTGATATTGAAATGAGAGATCTTACTACAGAGAAACTAAAAGGGTATCTAATACAGGCGGGAGACCACTTAAAACCATCTAGTTTAGGACATAGAGTTCGTTGCATTAAATCACTATTCAAATGGACACACGATGAAGGACATATTCCCAAAAATCCTGCTGTTAAATTAAAAGAGCCGAAATTAGGCAAAAGGATTCCAAAATTCCTTTCAGAACGAGAGATTGAACATCTAAGGGAAGCTTGTCATACTTCAATGGAGAATGCGTTATTTGAATTTATGTATTCGACTGGCTGCCGTATTGGAGAAGTTGTAAAATTAAATCGTGATGATATTAGTTTTTTAACGAATTCAGTCATTGTACATGGGAAAGGCGATAAAGAAAGGGAAGTATACTTTAATACCCGTTGCTCCATATGGTTAAAAAGGTATCTAGACGAGCGAGATGATGAGGATTCCTGTTTGTTTATTACGGAAAGAAGGCCAAATAGGCGAATGAGTATTGATAATCTGAGATATATTATTAAACGTATATCAAATCGAGCTGGGATAAAAAAGAGAATACATCCTCATCAATTACGACACAGCTATGCTACACATATGATTAACAATGGTGCGCCACTTGAAGTGATTCAGAGCTTACTTGGTCATGAGAAGAGTGAGACCACCAAAATATATGCTCAGCTAAGTGGAAAATTGAGACACGATTTTTACTGTAAATATTTTTGAAAGTTATATAAGTTAAACTTTAATCGAAAAATCGAGGCGCGCATATAAAAGGGCGTGTCTTTTTGTTATCGGGCCATTTAATTGAGTAATTGTTGCTTTTAAAAAAATAGTCCTTTGCTATTTTTCTTTAACTCTTCTTGACTAATGAGTGTTATGTGCAAGAAAAAGGATGAATGGGGAATTATAATATCGTTTCCTAATATTTCACTATACTCTAAAGGAGAGTTACTCTATGTACAAATGGAAATATACTATAGTTGCTTTTTTAGTTGTTGTTTTGATCTATAATTTTACATCGAATCCCTTGATTCATGCGATGAAAAACTCTTCCTCTCCTAATCACATCGATTCAACAAATCATTTACCACAGAAAGGAAATTGGAAACTAGTTGAGGAAGCGCTGGGAAAATCAGGTGTGATGAAGCCAGGTGAAGTTTTTTATATCAGCCTTCCACGTAGTGATTTGAAAGTAACAGTCAAAGGAATACCAATTCAGACTGGTTTAGCCTTAGGGGGCTGGATAGCTTTTAAACAAATTGATAATCAAACAATGGTTATGGGTGATTTAGTTCTTACAGAAAACGAAATTCAGCCTGTCATGAATCAACTTTTTCATGAAGGAATTCAGGTTTCTGCACTACACAATCATTTACTAGGTGAGTCACCTCGGATTATGTATTTACATATTGAAGGGCAAGGTAATCCAGTTCAATTAGCTAAAGCGCATTGAAACTAACAAAAATACCATGGAACGACAAACTACCAGATGATTCGCATGTCTTTTCCATTGATAAACAAAAGCTTGATAAAATATTTAGACATAAAGGTACAGTTAGTGGTGGCGTTTATCATATAAGTATTCCTAGGTTAGAAAAAATCATGGAAAATGGCATGGAAATACCTCCTGCTATGGGGGTATCAACAGGGATCAATTTTCAGCTCACGAAAAATGGGACAGCAGCAATAACTGGTGATTTTGTACTTACTGCAGAAGAGGTAAATCCTGTTGCTAGTACGTTACGTAATCATGGTATTGAAGTAACTGCTTTACATAATCATATGTTAACCGAGAATCCCCGACTATTTTTTATGCATTTTTGGGCAAATGACGATCCAATCAAATTAGCTAAAGCACTACGTGAAGCAATAGACAAAACTCATAGTATGTAGACTGTTTAGTTTGAATGCTAAATAGAATAAAAAATCGTTGTATTTTCTAATTATCGAGTGACGTTCAATAAAGTAATTTAAGAAGAGAGTAGCACTAAATGACTGTATGATGATCTTCCAGAATAGGGCGCTTTTCTGATATAAGGAAAGTGTCTTTCTTCATGTAAAGGGCCATTTAATTGAGGAAGGATCACAGAAATGACAAATCTTTTTTATAAAAGAATGATTCAATTGAATATATTAAGAGCGTGTTTTGATCAATCTTTTTTTCAAAACACGCTCTTTCTTTTTGTTCGTTTATCAAGGTTATTAGTATCAATTTGATCAAACATTATTCTTTAAGCAACAGTACTAACTATATTTATTTTTAATCGATTTCCTAGTAATATCGCTAACTATGGAGGAAATTTTTATAAACTTTATAAAGTCCTCTGTTGAAAATTCTTCAAGTTGATTTAATATTTTCGTATATTCCATTTTATCTAATTTCTTATGATATTGAAAAACTTGGTTGCCTTTTTCCGATAATTCTATAATGACTTCTCGACTATTAGTTGGGTTTTTATATTTTAATACCAAGTCTTTTTTTACAAGTTTATCGACCATTTGGGAAATAGCACCTTTTGTTTTATTAGTAAGCTTGGCAAGCTCTGAGGTATTTGTTTTTATCTTTTCTCCAATTAAATTAATTGTATGTACTTCAACCATATACAGTTCATCGTCCGTACCGTACTTCCTAGGTATGCTTTCATATTGACTCTGATTACGAGAAACTTCGTAAATGGATTCCATCAGCTGATAAACAACTTCTTCTCTTTTCATTTTATTTCACCTTTAATCATTTTTATTATTTGGCTACCAGTATTATACCATATTCAGTTGCACTTCAACCTCATCACCAATGGCTAAGTTAGGCATTTTACTTGGGGTTTAAAAGTATTTTTTAATATTTTAAATTTTCGTTGACGATAAACTGTTTAGGTGCTAAACTATTTTTATTGGATATTATGTGAGCGTTTTAATCTATTAAAAGGAGGAGAAACATGGTGAAATATAATTTTGATGAAATTATCAATCGCCGCAATACTTATTCCTTAAAATGGGATGGGGAGGAATTAATTAAAGCTGTTGGCTATACGGAAAAGTATGATAGTGAGACAATTCCTTTATTTACTGCTGATATGGATTTGCCTGTACCACAGCCATTAATCGATGCACTACATAAAACAGTGGATCATCGGATTTTTGGATATTCTGTTTTCCCAGATGAGTACTATGAATCGATTCAGCATTGGTTTAAAAAAAGGCATGATTGGACAATCAAAAGAGAAGAAATTGTCTACAGTCCGGGAACAGTCCATGCCTTAAATGTAGCTGTAAGAGCATTGACCAATCCTGCAGACGGTGTCATTATTCAACGCCCTGTCTATCCACCGTTCACAGCTGCCGTCGAAGGAAATGGAAGAGTTGTTCGAAACAATGCACTGAAATGTGATTCAGAAGGATATTACACAATTGACTTTGAAGATTTTGAAGCAAAAGCCAAAGAAGAAACGACAACGATGTTCATTCTTTGCAATCCACATAATCCGACCGGAAGAATTTTTACTCAAGAAGAATTGAAAAGGCTTTCAGATATTTGTGCAGAACATAATGTTCTCATAGTCGCAGACGAAATTCATGGAGATTTGATCAGGAAAGACCAAACGTTTTATCCAATCGCAAAAGCAGTGAACAATACAGACCATATTCTCACTTGTACAGCTATTAACAAAACATTTAATGTAGCAGGGCTTCATTGTACAAATATGATTATATCGAATCCAGAGCTTAGAAAAATATTCAGTGATACTATGGGCATGCAATTACCATCGCCATTTACGATATCTACACTTATCGCTGTATACAATGAGGGGGAAGATTGGTTAGACCAATTGAAAGAATACATCGACGGCACAATGGAATGGGTAGTCAATTTCTTAGCTGAAAAAATGCCTCAAGTTAAAGTGAGAATTCCAGAGGGAACTTATGTGATGTGGATGGACTTTAGTGGATATGGTATTTCGCCAGAAGAAGTTCATGATCGTATTTATAACAAAGCAAATGTTTTATTAGAAGATGGATGGATGTTTGGGGAAGAAGGTTTACAATACCAAAGAATTTGCATTCCATCTCCTCGACCACTCATTAAAGAAGCACTTGAAAGAATTGCCGTGGAATTTCAGGATGTTGAATCTAAAAGTCTATTAAAAGCCTAGAAAAGTTGTCTATCCCATAAATAAAGAATCTAAATAGGGTCAATCGAGGGGGGAAAGGGTATGGAAGAAAAAATAACGACAGTAACTGCTCCGGTGGTAGAACACAAAAAGTCTTCAACCAAAGATTTAAAGAGAGTTTTAGGCAGAGGAGACTTAATGTCCATTGCCGTTGGACAAATTATCGGAGCTGGGATTTTTGCATTAGCTGGGATAGCAATTGGTATGACTGGTAAGTCTGTAAACATTGCGTTTATGGTTGCTGCACTATTGGTTGTTTTGATGTCTTTAACTCAGATTGTCCTTAGTGGAACCGTCCGAATGAGGGGTGGATTTTATACAGCAGGAGCATTGCTGGTTGGGAAGCGATTTGCCGGGTTCTATACTATTATCTTTATTGTAACTAACATTTCCATAGCCATGTATGCCTTATCCTTTGCTGATTATTTCTTAGCACTTGTTCCTGGACTAAGTTCAAAATTAATCGCTGCTGTAGTTCTGACCATATTTTATTTAGCCAATTTATTTGGGGTAAAAGAAGCAGCTAGAGTACAAAATTTAATGGTCCTTGCTATAGGGCGTTAAATATGGAATTTAAAGAAATTATAAAGAGTTCATTTGTGTTAGTAGGTTTTAGTGCGGCAGGAAAATGGAGTGGTGATATTGTTCATCCAATTCCAGAACTATGGGAAAAATCGTATAAATTTATCAGTGAAAACAATGTAGATAAAATAGTAGGAGTATGCCTTCCTCCAAGAAGTGACCATTATTTCTATACCTGTGGAATTGAGATAGAGTCTGTTGATTTCCACAAAGTTGAACAAGGAATGACTTTACATACCTTTCCTACACAAAAATATGTTGTATTCAAACATGGTCACGTTAAAGAAATTCCAAATACTTACGGGGAATTATGGAAGAAATTTGATAAGGAAGGATATAGAATAAAAGAAGGAATGCCCGAAATTGAAATAGTAGACACTAATATGTACGGGAAAGAAGAAACAGATGAATATGAAATGGAAATTTGGATACCTGTTGAATAAGTAGAATCTTCTTCAGCTAACTGGTACGTTAGTTAGACAAGCTAAAGGCAGCAATCATAATCATTATCTTGATCTTCCGCAATCGGGCGCAATTCTTGAAGAGGAATTGTGCCATTTCAGTAATAGAGCCAGATTGTGGAGGATCAGCAAAGACTTGGGGATTAATTATGATCTCAGCTCGAATAAAATACCTCAAAAGCATGTTACAATCAAAAAAATAACAAAATTGACTGGAGTGAGGTGTAATGGGAAGAAGTGGATACCAATACAGTAATTAAATATGAGACATCATTAATAGCGAAAGTAATCAAGGAAGGTAGTTTAAAAAGATAATAAATTTCCTCCATATCATTTGATATGGAGGAAATTCATTTATTAATGATTTAGCTTATTGATATTTCTTGATTAATTCAACGAATTCATTAACGAAACCTTGTAGGAATTCTACTGTTCCTTCATTCAGCTTATCATTTTCATCTAATAATTCATGTACAGAACCGATATATGCTTCTGGTTGTTGAACAACGGGCATATTTAAAAATGAAAGTACTTGACGTAAGTGATGGTTTGAACCGAATCCAGCAAGAGCACCTGGAGATTGGCTAATGATTGCTGCAGGTTTTCCACTCCAAACACTTTCTCCATAAGGGCGAGATGCTACATCAAGTGCATTCTTTAATACAGCTGGGATAGAACGGTTATATTCAGGTGTTACAAATAATACCGCGTCTAATTCTTTGATTGTATTACGGAATGCAGTATATTCTGCAGGAGTTCCTAGGTCTCCTTCAAAATCTTGGTTAAAAAATGGTAGGTTGCCAATTTCAACAAACTCTGTTACATATCCTTTTGGGAATAAAGGTACTACGTTATCAGCAACTTGTTTTGAAAAAGAATTTTTACGAAGACTACCAAGGATAATACCAACTTTCGTCATACTATTCATCCATCCTTCTTTTTTATTTTGAATTCAATATATTTATCTTGAATTCAAGGTAATTATATTGAATTCAAGATAAATTGGCAAAAGAAATGCTTTAATTTAAAACTTGATATTACTCACAATCTGGGAAACGTCTCAATTATTTTGTATCACTAGATACACCTAATTATTAGTATTCTAGCAATTAAATAGTTTTCCATTATTCATAAAAAAATATTCGAAATTAAAAAAATAAAAGATAGGAGATAAAAGGAAAAGAATAAAAAACTTATATTAGTTACCAAAAGGGATTCCACCAAAGAGTAAAAAGTAAAAAGGGAGTATAGTGGATAAATGTAAAAAAGTTATTGACACATGCTTTTTTATGTAATATCATTATCTTGAAATTGAGATAATTTAATTAGAGATGTTTTTTAGGAGATGTCAGTGTGGAAAGAAAATGCACAAACCAACCGTTTTTGATTTTAATGCAAACATCGAGAGCTATCCAAGATAGAATTAGAGATGATATGTTGAAAAACAACTTAAGCATAACTGACTTTTCAGTACTAGAAGTACTTTTTCATAAGGGTAAACAAACTATTCATCAAATTGGTAAGAGCGTATTGATTACAAGTGGTTCTATGACATATGTAATCGATAAATTAGAACAAAAAGGATTACTAAAGCGAAGTGCTTGTCCAGATGATCGACGAGCTATACATGTATCGTTGACTGTTGCTGGAAGAGAATTGATGAATAGAATTATGCCTGAACATGAGAGTTTTGTTGATAATATTTTTGATTCACTAAATTCCCATGACGTAGATAATCTGGTAGACCTATTAAAAAGAGTAAAAGAAAAGGTAGATAATTAATAAAAATGGGAGGGAACAAAAGCTTTCCTCGGTCTAGGTCAATTAAGTATTGACGTTTTTTTGGTAATATATCTTGAATTAGAGATACTTTAATTAAAGGCTTAATATGAAATTTGAATGATTTTATTTATTTTGTAAAACCTGAAAGTAAATTTGTCAAATATAAAAAAACACAAATAGGAGTGAGTCAAAAATGAGTAAAAAGACAATGGGTATTCATCATATTACAGCAATAGTAGGTCATCCACAAGAGAATGTAGATTTCTATGCTGGAGTATTAGGATTACGTTTAGTTAAACAAACCGTAAATTTTGATGATCCAGGAACGTATCATTTATATTTTGGGAATGCAGGTGGAAAACCTGGGACAATTATTACATTTTTCCCTTGGGCAGGTGCCTATCAAGGAAGAATTGGTGATGGTCAGGTAGGTGTTACTTCTTATGCTGTTCCTAAAGGAGCATTGGATTTTTGGGAATCAAGATTAGAAAAGTTTGATATTGCTTACACTAAAATCACACGATTTGGAGAAACATATTTGGAATTTGATGATCCACATGGACTTCACCTAGAAATTGTTGAGAGAGAAGAAGGTGAAATGAATACTTGGACATTCGGAGAAGTAACGCCAGAAGTAGCTATAAAGGGTTTTGGTGGAGCAACTTTATTTTCATCCCATCCAGATAAAACAGCAGAATTACTAGAAAAAGTGATGGGTCTTGAATACGTAGATAAGGAAGGAGATTTTGTCCGCTATCGTTCTTCTGCTGATATTGGAAATATCATAGACCTAAAGGTAGTTCCAACTGGAAGAGGACAAATGGGTGTTGGAACAGTTCATCACATCGCATGGAGAGCAATTGATGACAACGATCAAATGGATTGGCAAAAATACGTTGCAGAAAATGGATATGGTGTAACTCCTGTACAAGACAGAAATTATTTTAATGCGATTTACTTTAGAGAACACGGAGAAATTTTATTTGAAATTGCAACAGATCCTCCAGGATTCGCACATGATGAATCACACGAAACAATGGGAGAACAATTAATGTTACCTGCACAGTATGAGCAATACAGAGAGCAACTCGAACGTAGTTTAATACCTATTAAGGTGAGAAAACTAGATTAATTTGTAAAGGAATGAATCCGATGCTTTCAATTGACCCTACTTCCATTTCAGAAAGAGAAAATTATAAATTTCTAATTGGAAGTATTATTCCGAGGCCTATTGCATTCGTTACAACTCTTTCTGAAGAGGGAGTCTTAAATGGAGCACCTTTTAGTTATTTTAATATTGTATCCTCAAATCCTCCGATGATTTCATTGTCAATACAAAGGTCCCAAGGGAAACAAAAGGATACAGCAAAAAATATTTTGAAAAACAACGAATTTGTAGTCCATATTGTGGATGAACAAAATGTTGAAAAGATTAATAAAACAGCTGCAACTTTACCTCGAAATCAAAGTGAGATAGAGATAGCGGGTTTAACTTCGGTTGAAAGTGTTAGAATCTCAGTTCCTGGAGTGAAAGAAGCAAAGGTTCGAATGGAATGTGTACTAGAACAATCTTTAGAATTGGGAGGAGTTAATTCTCCTGGTTGTGATTTTATCATAGGAAGAGTTGTTCAATATCATATTGAAGATGACATCTACGAAAACGGGAGAATTGATCCTAGAGGGTTAGCTGCCGTGAGCCGATTGGCTGGTGCCTATTATGCGAAAATCGGAGAAACTTTTGAGATTGAACGACCTAAGTAGGGTCAAGGGGACAGGTGTCTTGTCCCACCATTTTTAAGTAAAATTTAAGGGGACGAGGACCTGTCACTCTGTCCCAAATGAATGGAGAGAATGAGATGCAAAAAACATCTGGTATCCATCATATAACGGCAATGGTCAACGATGCCCAAAGAAATATTGATTTTTATGCAGGTGTACTTGGGCTTAGACTTATTAAAAAAACCATAAATTTTGATCGCCCAGAAGTCTATCATCTTTATTTTGGAAATGAAACTGGTGAACCAGGAACTGTTATTACCTTTTTTTCATGGCTTAAACAGCTAAAAGGCCGAATTGGAATGGGACAAGTAGGGGTCACAAGCTACTCCATTCCTCCCGGGTCGTTAGAATTTTGGGAAGAACGTTTGCAAAAGTAGGGTGTTGATTTCACGTCTTCCATCCGGTTTGGAGAAAGATATGTAACATTTAAAGATCTAGACGGTCTTGAACTTGAACTAATAGAAAGAAGCGAAGGACCAATAAATAATTGGAGCTTTGGTGGGATTAAAACGGAGAATGCAATAAAAGGTTTTGCTGGGGCAACTTTATTTTCCGCACAACCCAATAAGACTGCTGATGTACTTGAAAATGTATTAGGTCTTACTTACATTGGTGACGAAAAGGGTTTTCTTCGATTCAAGTCCGATGCTTCAATTGGAAATGTTATAGATATTAAGGGAAAATAGAGGTCATCAGTTGAATGTGACAGAAGTAGAGGCTGCTGCACAATGGTATAAAAATTTATGACTAAAATAGATTTATGGAGGAAGAAAAAATGGTACAAAAAAACGAAATTGGAGCACTTATTTTACGAATTACACTGGGAATACTCTTTCTTATACATGGGGTAGTTAAATTCCAAGGAGGAATTGAGAATACTGTCGGATGGTTTGAGAGTATTAATATACCTGGATTTATGGCATATGTAGTTGCTTTACTTGAAGTAATTGGGGGTATAGCGCTTATCATTGGATTTGCTACTAAACTTGTATCTATTTTATTTGCTCTATTAATGGTCGGAGCAACAATTATAGCTAAACTTCCAGTTGGTTTACTAGGGAATGGCCAAATGGCAGGATATGAATTAGATTTAGCATTTTTAGCAATAGCAGTTTATCTTGCGATTAATGGAAGTAAGTTATTATCACTAAATAGTGTACTGTTCAATCAAAATTCAAATGAAATATAAAGAGCCGTCTAAGAAATCTATGCATATTATAGTTGTTGGACTAAACCATGAAACAGCCCCTGTTGAAATACGAGAAAAATTTACTTTTAGTCCTTCCCAACTAGGGGATACAATCTAAAAACGGAATTAACGAAAATGTAATTTTATCAACGTGTAATCGAACTGAAGTTTATGCAGTAACTGATGATATTGAAACTGGAAAAGCTCAACTTGAAAATTTTCTAGCAGAATGGTTTCAAATTGAAAAAGTCGATTTCTTTAAATATTTGTTTTTCTATATTCAAGAGTTTGCAATTAAACATTTATTTAAAGTTACATGTGGTTTAAATTCAAAGGTTTTAGGGGAAACGCAAATTTTAGGACAAGTTCGAACGAGCTTTTTACTAGCCCAAAAGGAACATACAACTGGGACTATACTTAATCATTCGTTTAAAAAAGCAGTTACCATTGGAAAGAGGGCGCATAGTGAAACAGAAATAGGGTCTAGAACAGTTTCAGTGAGTTATGCTGCAGTAGAGGTAGCAAGGGAGACTTTTACAACTCTAAAAGATATTTCTATACTCGTTCTTGGAGCAGGAGAAATGTCTGAATTACTAGTAAAAGATTTACTTGGCAGTGGAGCAAATAAAGTTTCTGTTATTAATAGAACTTACGAAAATGCTAGGATACTAGCGCAACGTTATTCAATCGAGGCCCTACCATTTGGTCAACTTCAATCTAAAATGAATGAGTCTGATTTAGTTATTAGTGCGACTTCGGCAGAAAAATTCATAATTACTCAAGACATGATTCAAAAAATACAAAATGATAAAGCACTTGTTTTTATGGATATTTCTGTCCCAAGAAGTATAGACGAAGCAATAAAGGATATTGGAAATGTTCGTTTATTTAATATCGATGATCTACATGACATAATTAATACTAATCTATTGGAGCGTAAAAAAGCAGCTAAGAAAATACTAACTCTAATTAATGGAGAAATCGATGAATTTATGAATTGGGTTAATCTATTAGATGTTGTTCCTCTTATCTCTGCACTTAATCATAAAATATCAAGTGTAAAAAATGAAACATTGGAAAGTATTAATCGAAAGCTACCAGACCTATCAAATCGTGATAAAAAGGTAATAACCAAACATTTAAATAGTATTGCAAACCAATTTTTAAAAGCTCCTTTATCTTATATTAAGGAAATAGCAGTTTTAAATGATGCAGATCAAGAGATAGATTTAGTTACAAAAGTCTTCCAACTTGAAGATGATGTTGGTAAATATCGTGACCAAAAAACATTTATTTCAAACTAAAATTTTTTTTTGCGTTGTAAGCATGTAAAAATCTATATGATAAAGCGGGGAAATTAATTGCAGTATGATTACATTCAAGGAGATTTCAGCAAAGAGCCCCTTAAAAATGCCGATAAAGCATTATACGTAGCTAAGAGTACGCGAAACGAATTCCGATTTTATGGAAGTATTGTTTAATAGTTGTTCAGGAAAATAGGCAAAGAATAGGGATGCATCCCTAACTAAGAAAAAACATTGTAGTTTTTACTGTCATAGGATACTCGTTAAATTTTCCTCCTTATTGATAGTAGGTGAAAATTGACAGGTTGGGCTTTTTATATATATATTTATCTTGGATTCGAGATATTTAGGGGTGAGATAAATGATTCAGAGATTTCCGGCAGCATCTCGTTACTCAGTAAAAAATGATTGGTTGGAGAGCAATCTTAGTTTTTCATTTGGTGAGTACTATGATGAGGAAAATATCCAATTTGGTCCACTTCGTGTTTTTAATGATGACACAGTACAAGCAGGAAAAGGATTTGGCATACACCCGCATAGGGAAGCGGAAATTGTATCGATTGTATTGCATGGTCAATTAAAGCATGAGGATAGTTTAGGAAATAATGGCGTATTACAATTTGGAAATGTTCAGCGTATGACTGCTGGAACAGGTTTACTCCATTCTGAAATGAATTCTTCTTTAGAAGAGGAAGTAAGCTTTTTACAGCTATGGTTTAAACCTACCAAAAAGCAGTTACCTCCTTCATATGAGGATATTTCTTATAATCCTGATGAAATGAAGAATAAGTTGTTACCACTTGTTTCTTCAACGCCAACCAAGGGAGCTGCGAAGATTCATAGTGATGTTACATTATACTTATCCAAATTAGATGCGGGAGAACAGATCATCTATCAACAAGAACAAGGAAGAAAGATGTATGTTTTTGTAATTGAGGGAGAGCTTATTTTAGAAGAAGATGTTGTTGTTGGAAAAAGAGACAGTGCGCGTATAACCGAACTAAACGAACTTACTTTAAAGTCAACAAAAGAAACCTTCTTTTTATTGATAGATTTGGGTGGTGTCTAATATGTTGTTGATTCGTCATTCGATTGGAAGCAGACTATTTTATCAAACAGATGAATATGATATTCATCCAGAACAAGATAAGTGGGTCATTTCTATCAAAATTTCTGAAGAAGATGCTAAAGAAATCATCAAATTTAAAGAGGAATTAAATTTATTTGATGCCGAGAAGAACAAAAAGACTTGGTATTATACATCAGGTGCAAACGTTGAGTTTAATAAGAAGAAGTCTACAATTACTATTATTGCGGACCATAAATCAGTATATCCAGTTAATTAAAATGATAACTTGAGGTTTTTATCAAGATATTATTTCCTGATTTTTTGTTTATATTTGTCAAAAATTCAATTAATACTAGCGAGTGTGTCCTTACTGGGATGACTTGCGCAGCGTGCGCAACAAGAATTGAAAGAGGGCTAAATAAAGAATAACGAAAGAGTAAATAGAAAATGCTAAATAGATGAGGAGGATGACTTTAACGTCGGGAGGGGGGCTACCTTGTTTAATCATATAGTAAAAGTTGTTCCTAATTTATTTACGCTCGGAAATTTATTATGCGGTGTTCTTTCGATTACCTTTAATATGAGTGGCTTTTTGGAGGTAGCTGCCATTTTTATTTTCCTATCAGCTGTTTTTGATCTTCTTGATGGAAGGATTGCAAGAAAGTTAAAGGTGAACAGCGAATTTGGTGTGGAGTTGGATTCCTTAGCTGATATTGTAAGTTTTGGAGTTGCTCCAGCACTTCTATTTCATTCAATAGCAGCACCATCATTATTAACTTCTTTAGCATTTCTCCTTTTCCCAACGATGGGGGCATTAAGATTAGCGAAATTTAGTGTTAAACCAACTATTGGTTATTTTAAAGGATTACCAATTCCAGCTGCCGGATTACCGTTGGCTGGTATGGGATTTTTTTTATACAGCAATGCATGGATTACTTTAATCCTCGCACTCTTAATGGTAAGTCCAATAAGGTTTAAAAAACCTTAATTCTAATTATCCATTTACAAAAAGCTAGTAACCTTTTTGTAAGGGGAAGGAGCAGAGAAACTGGTGGTACTGGTTTAGGTTTGCACATTGCTAAAAAACTATGTAGAACAAAATTAATAATCAAATTCGAGATGATCATGAAAGTTGAGAAAATAGGAATAAAAGCTTTCAATATTATTACTTCTAAAAACAGTAGCAATCAACCTATTGCTACTGTTTTTACTAATTTATAGAACATTCTACAATAATCGAGTCCAATAGGTTCAATTTTGGGAACGATTATAGATTACCATATTAATGTTTCGAACCTTGCTAAAAAATTTGGAGGGAATAAAAATGGTAGATGTTATAACGGAAATAAAAATTCAATGCCCACTTGATAAAGTTTCGGAGTATGCAGCTAATCCTGATAATGCGCCTAAATGGTATGTAAATATTCATTCAGCAGAATGGCAAACTCAAAAACCAATGACAATTGGTTCACGTATCGCATTTAAGGCACATTTTCTGGGGCGGCAACTTGCATATGTTTACGAAATTGCAGAGTTTATACAAGGTCAAAAACTTGTCATGAGAACTGCAGACGGACCATTTCCGATGGAGACAACATACACATGGGAAGCGATCGATGACAATATTACACGAATGACTTTACGGAACAAGGGGAATCCGACAGGTTTTTCAAAGTTATTTGCTCCGTTTATGTCCACAATGATGATGCAGGCAAATAAGAAAGACTTGAAAAAAATTAAGGAGATACTTGAAGATGGAGATTTTGCTTATTAAAATCTAAACGATTTTTTTGGACTAATTAAAGAATATTAGAAGGGGGTTTATATAGTGATTTATCGAAAAGAACAACAAACATATCAATAAAGTGTTGGAATGTATTGAAGAGAGGGGACGTGGGGACGGTAAACTGTACCCCTTGTCCCGAGGCGCCATTCTTTATGGAAGTAAACCGACCATTTTTCATTGCGATTACAGATAATGAAACAAGTACAATATTATTCATGGGTTCGGTTTACAATCCGCAGGAAGGGAAATAGTCTTTTTCATAAGAGAACCAAATCTCCTTTATTAAACTAACTGACGAGAAGGGTAAAATTTATTTTTAGCTCGCTACTCAAAATAGTAACGGGTGACTAATCTCCCATTTGGGGATCTGAAGCCTGAAGCTGTTACATTTTATAATTGCCTTTAGCTTTATTGAATAATGAAGTGTCTATCATCTTTTTGGGATAGTTCACAAAATAAATACTAATGACGACTAACAGCAATCCAATAATTAGTGTGTATGTAGCTGACTCACCTAAAAATACAGTCCCCGTAAATACTGAAATAATTGGAACAAGAAATGTGAAAGAAGCTATTTTGCTCGCTTCTCCTGCATTGACAAGTTTATAGTAAATAACAAATGCTAATGCGGTTCCAAAAATTGCGCCATATCCGAGTCCGAAAAGATATGCGTCATTCCAAACAATATCGGTCCAGCTCTCAAATATTGTACCAGTTGCTGTAAGAATAACTCCGCCGATGATAGACTGTAGAGCCACCATCCAAAAAGCGTCGACTTCAGAGCTTACCAACTTCACATATGTGACCCCGAGTGCCCAGCTCAAAGCTGTAAGCAAACCTAAAATAACACCAATGGCAGATATATGAATGGTTAATCCGTCCACACTGACAACTACTATTCCGAGAAATCCGATAAGCAGACCCATTATTTTAATAGGTGACATTTTTTCTCCAAGCCAAATCCAAGCAAACAGGCCAAGTAGCACTGGCTGAAAATAAACGAGAACTGAAAGTAGTCCTCCTGGCAAATAGATAAGCCCGAATGTCTGTAACCCGAAAAAGAGAACCGAATTTAATAATGCCGAAATACAGTATTTCGGCCATTTTTCACGCCAATTGATTTTGCTTCGCATATTAAATAAAAAGGCCGCTAATAAAAGACCGCCAATCAATGCACGCATGCCTGCAAATAATAACGGAGGCGTATATGGCACAGCTAGTTTATATATTGGCCAGCTAACACCCCAGATAATGATTAAAAGTAAAAGTGCAACATTAGATTTTGTAAAAAACTTCCCCAATTATACATCTTCCTCTCAATGTTTAGGCGTTTGTATCTAACAAAATCATGGCAATTATTAACTATTCAAGTTCAAGTTTATTCCACTATACCACCAAATAATAAGACATAACTAACTAAATATTTGTAAACGATGTAAACTCCTTAACATTGGGTTTGAATCTCATGACTAAAGAGAGCCAAAAGCAAGATAAAGGTAACTGAGTAATAATCATATTCAAAAAATCATTTGAATAAAGTTTTGACATATTTGAAAACCTTGCATAGAATAAAAATATAATTACAATCAAACAGTTATTTGAATGAGGTGGATTTTATGAGTGAGAAGATCGTAAGCGCAATCCGTAATGACACATGTGAGACATTTTGCTTTGATGAAGAGAAAGTGAATCGTCTGAAGAAGCAAGTGGATGAGGTGAATGGGGTTGAATTACTTTTTAAAGCTTTGTCTGATTCAACCAGAATTAAAATTGCATATGCCTTAACTTTAGAGGAAGAATTATGTGTATGTGATGTTGCGAATATTATTGGATCTTCAACAGCAACCGCCTCCCACCATTTACGTTTATTAAGGAATATGGGTTTAGCTAAATATCGCAAAGAAGGAAAACTTGTCTTTTATTCATTGGAGGATGAACATGTTCATCAATTAGTTTCCATTGCTTTAATTCATTCAAAAGAAGGTGTAAATCATGGGGGAAGCACTGGAAGATAGCAAACAAACATACCGTTTACAAGGTCTTTCTTGCACCAATTGTGCGGCGAAATTCGAAAAGAATATTCGTGAAATTCAGACGGTAAATGATGTGCAATTAAATTTTGGAGCGTCAAAATTAACCGTAATCGGGGAAGCAACGGTTGAACAAATAGAAGAAGCAGGAGCTTTTGATGGAATTAAAGTGCTGCCAGAGCATCAAAGGATAGAAGAGATAAAAATTCCATTCTGGAAGAAAGCTGAAAACAAAAATACGATGACTTCTCTTGTCTTCCTTATTTTTGGATATGTGTCGATGTATTCTTTAGGAGATAACCACCTGACAACAATCCTCATTTTTGCTTTATCTATTTTGATTGGCGGGTTTGATCTTTTTAAAGTAGGCTTAAAAAACCTTACGAAACTGCAATTTGATATGAAAACGCTAATGACAATTGCCATTATCGGTGCTGCCATTATAGGCGAGTGGAGTGAGGGGGCTGTTGTTGTCTTTTTATTCGCATTAAGTGAAGCCTTAGAAAGTTACTCAATGGATAAAGCCCGCAGGTCCATTCGTTCTCTCATGGAAATCGCTCCGAAAAGGGCATTCGTTAGACGGGGCGATCAAGAAATGGAATTGGATGTTGAAGATATTTTAGTGGAGGATATCTTAATTATTAAGCCCGGTCAAAAGCTGGCGATGGATGGGGAAGTTGTGCAAGGACAATCGTCTATCAATCAAGCGGCCATTACGGGGGAATCTATTCCTGTTTTAAAAACTGTTGGTGATGAAGTATTCGCAGGTACCTTGAATGAAGAAGGATCATTAGAGGTGAAAGTTACAAAACGAGTCGAAGATACGACGATTTCAAAAATCATCCACTTAGTTGAAGAAGCACAGGCGGAACGTGCACCTTCGCAAGCGTTTGTAGATAAGTTTGCGAAATACTATACACCGGCCATTATCGCAATTGCTCTTTTAATAGCGATTGTCCCTCCTTTATTTATGGGTGGAGCTTGGTCAGAATGGATCTATCGAGGGTTAGCTGTTCTTGTAGTAGGATGCCCTTGTGCGCTAGTTATATCAACACCCGTTGCGATTGTTACTGCGATAGGGAATGCTGCAAAAAAAGGCGTATTAATCAAAGGTGGAATCCATTTAGAAGAAGCAGGTCGTTTAAAGGTCATTGCTTTTGATAAAACCGGCACATTAACGAAAGGAACACCAGAAGTTACGGAAATCAAAGTTTTTAATAATATGGATGAAAGCGAAGTATTAGGCATTTCAATGGCGATTGAAAGGTTTTCTCAGCATCCATTAGCATCCGCAATCATTAGAAAAGCAGAAGAAAAAGGGATTTCGTTAAACGATTACTCTGCTGAAGATTTCCAATCCATTACGGGTAAGGGCGCAAGAGCAACCGTAAAAGATACAATGTATTACATTGGAAATCCGAAGTTATTCAACGAAATGGTTAGTCTTCCATCTTCTGTTCAAGAGGAAGTCAAAACATTGCAAAATCAGGGGAAAACGGTGATGTTACTAGGAACAAAACAAGATATCATCGGGCTGATTGCTGTTGCCGATCAAGTGCGAGACAGCAGTTCTAAAGTCATTCGCAAATTACTTGATATCGGTATTCAAAAAACGATTATGTTGACCGGGGATAATCAAGCAACAGGTCAAGCAATTGGTAAACAAGTTGGATTAAGTGAAGTTAAGGCCGAATTGCTGCCACAGGATAAATTAGAAACCATTAAATCACTTAAAGAACAATATGGTAAAGTAGCGATGGTTGGGGATGGAGTAAACGATGCGCCAGCGTTATCAGCTGCAACAGTTGGGATTGCGATGGGTGGTGCAGGAACTGATACAGCCATAGAAACAGCGGATATCGCATTAATGGCAGATGACTTAAATAAACTCCCTTATACGATTCAATTAAGCCGAAGAACATTAGGAATTATTATGCAAAACATCACATTTGCTCTGGGGCTGAAGCTTCTAGCGTTAATTTTAATTGTTCCAGGCTGGTTAACCTTATGGATGGCGATCTTTGCGGATATGGGAGCTACACTTATTGTGGTTATAAATTCCTTGAGGTTAATAAGAGTCAAGGAATAAAAATTCTATGAGCCTTAAACAAAAGATAGAAAAACGTACAACGAGCGGGATAAAAAAAGGCTCATTTCTAAAAGATAAGTAGTTCTGTTTTTGTGGAGAAACATTGTAAATAGCATACGAATGAGCATATCAATTAACATAGTAAAATTGATATGCTCTTTTCGTTGTTATAATAATATTCTTATCAAAAATTAATCCAAATTAACAATGTAAATAGATACCAAATAGTTGATTGATAACAATTATTGTCATTACTCGAATTATGATGTTAATTTCAAGGTTATTCGCTATATATTTCCAACTTGCTTTTTAAAAAGAGAAAGACCATTGTAAATTTATGTTAAAATAAATAGTAAAGTAAAAAAGCGTGATTATTTAATAATTCGTAAAAAGGCAATTCAATAGCAAGTGTTAAGAAAGTGTGTAGAGAGGAGTGTTTGCTTTGAAAAAAATAAAATGGATTATAATAGCCATCCCATTAATTTTACTTTTGATTTTTTCTTTGACTTATATTCCTCATAAAGTCATGAGCGTAGACACATCCAATGTTTCTAAAGTAGCTGTTTTCGACGGGAACACAGGATATGACATAGAAATTACTGATGAAACCGATATTAATTATATTATCAATAATCTGAATGAAGTAACATTCCAAAAGGGGAAACCTTCAGTTGGATATATGGGTTATAGCTTTAGAACAACTATTTTTGATAAAAAAGGAAAAACGATTAAAGAGTTAATAATAAACTCTAATGATACGATAAGGTATAAAGGATTTTTCTACACTTCAGTAGATAATTTAATTGATTATGATTATATAGAACAGTTAGTTCGAAAATGAATTTATAAAATTAACAGGGTTTTAATTAAAGGCTGTTTTCGTAAAGTTTGTTGCTTTTATATAATGCGATTTTTATTTAATAATCTGAGTTGATTGGAGCGGAGGGCACTTGACTCCAGCGGGAGATAGAGGGAACGGGAGACCCCACAGGCGGTAACGCCGAGGAGGCTCCCGTCCCTCCCCGCGGAAAGCAAGTGCCCGCAGCGGAAATCAACGGGCAAATAATGGAGTTCCCTTATTACGTGTTTTTTAATATAGAATGTTTAAATCTTTTAATAACTGGATTCCATACTCGTTCAGTAATCTTAACAACTACACTGATCAAACTTCCTAGTAAAGCGCTGCAGATGATATCAGATGGATAATGCTGTCCCATCCAAATACGAGAGAATCCTGCAAAGAAAGCTAAAAGATACATGATACAACCTAAGACACGCTTATAAAAAGTGACAGAAGTTGCTGCTGCAAATGCAAGAGTGGTGTGTTTACTTGGAAATGAAGAATCTCTTTTTGATGGAGACGGGGGTAACAAATGTACCCAAAGATTCAAAAATGGACGAGGTTTAAAATAGAATTGTTTGATTATTTTATTCAGAAGGAATGTTATCCCGACTGAAATTCCTGTAAACAAAGTAATCTTTTTATGATAGTGATTACGAAACCACATTAGGATTAATATAAGGACAAACAAATAACGAACTTTTTGAGAAATAGTTATCATAATCATATCTAAAAGCCGATAACGACCAGCAAACTGGTTAATCGCTCTAAATACTCTGTAGTCCATAAGAATGTCCTCCTCCATTTTTCTCCTAATATCAAAAATAGTTTTTCCATATATAAATGTAAATATGTATAACAGGATATGGCTATAAGGACTTAACATTTTTCCAATCGTTGATAAGGATTTTATTACCTTTCATATATTGAAATATTAAGGTGAAATTAATGGATGTGCGCTATATACATTACAAGGAGGAATCCCAAATGACAGTAATCAATAACCTTAAACAAACGTTATCAGGATTAAAAACTGCGCAAGCAAGCTTAGAAGGATTTGCACTTGAAACTGACAACCAGAGGGCAAAACAGCTGTATCAAAATACGGCCCAACAAACACAACTTATCATTGACCAACTATCTCCACGTATTCAGCAAGTCGAACAGGAAGAACCACAATACAAGCAATAATAAAAAAAGGTATAAAAATCAACTATAATGAAGATACTTACGATTACTATGAATTCCAAGTGGTTTCTGTATTCTTTTTTTTTATGTCATTAGAACGTTCAAAAGTGTCCGATGAAAACTCTCCTTTTCATAATCGGGCACTTTTTATTTCGCAAAATTAATAAATGCCCACATTTCAGTGGGCAATTTAAACAAAAGGCTGTTTTCGTAAACTTTGTTGCTTTTTTTAGTGTGATTTTATATGGAAATCAACGGGCAAACTTTCAAGGCTAAAATCAACAATATATGCGAAAAGAGCCAAACAAAAAGAAACTCTATTTGTTTGTATCTGAGCTTTTGTTAGGTACTAATTCCTTTGCAAACTCCGTTAAATTGGCCATTTTTGGAATTTGTCCAGCATTTTTAAATTGAAAATTGTTCATTAAGTTTTGAACAGGATTCTGCTTATTTTTGTTTCGATTTCTTCCAAAGCCATAAGCAGCTGCACTAACTCCTAGACCTAACAAGGACGCCCACATCATTCCTTTATTGTTTCTTCTTCTGCCAAACATATTTAAAATGTTTTGTTTTCTTCCTATCCTGAAAAGCAATGGTATCCAGTTATTCAATTTTATACACTTCCCTAAGAGAATTTGGAAAGCAATGTTTTTCACCTTCCACCATCTAATATTTGCTTTCAGGGGAATAAAGATGCTGGCAATGTTTTGATAATTTCGAAGCAAGCACACAGTATTCTCAAAAAATTGCGTTTAGCGCATGGATGTTAGGGCATTTATAGTGTTTTTGCTATGTACTTATTAAAAATGACACTATATTTCTAAAAACTTCATCTCGAATTTCAGGTTTCTCATTAAATAATTGATGTCTACCATTGTTGATAAGAGTGATATGTAAATTAGGAAACCTTTTTTTTATAAAGTTAAGGTTATATTCCCATTCCACTGTCTTGTCTTTCGTTCCCTGAATTAATAAGGTTTTTTTGTTTGTCGGATTATAGGTTTGAATTTCCTTATTCCAGTGGATAAGCGAATGTAACCAGTTTATAGGAATGGCTTTTGACTGCAATGGATCATTTTTGATGAAGTCCAGAAATTGTTCATCTGAGGAGTTTTCGCGAAAATGTCTACGTATCTCCTTAATGAATGGGAAAGGTTTCATAAGATAATAACTTACTTTAGAAAAAAGCCAAAAGTTTGATCTGATTAAAGGGGCAATCAAAATAACTTTGTCAAAATGAAATTCTTCCAGCTTTAAAACATAATTAATCAATATTGCCCCGCCTGTACTATGACCAATCCCATAGAAAGGACCGGATATTTCTCTTCTTGTCTTTTTCATCAGCTTTTCAAGCGTCAAAACATAATCGGAAAAGCTATTTACCGAAGCCTTTTCTCCTTCCGATAGACCATGACCTAGTAAATCATAACTGATAACCCGGTATTGATGATCAATTAAATGTTGTATGATATTTTTTAAAATACCAACATGATCTAAGTAACCGTGTAGTAATATGACAGTTCCGATACTTTGTTCCGGTGAAAACATTTGGACCATGACTTTGGTCGCGTCAATTTCAATCTTTCCAAAATGATAATCCACATTTTCAATATTAAATCTATAGTAATTCAGGTAGGTTTTAAGGTCAGGCGTTATTTTGATGGGGGTGTGGAAATTTATTAATTGTTCCGATTCAGCCAATCGTTGTAGAACTTTTTGTATTTCCTCTTCGCTGGACATCAATAATCCTCCGTTTAATAGTTTAGGATTAGTATAGCAATATTAAATGCAATTTATCATAAAGGATCATTGCGTAAGAAAAAATGGAAGTTCCATAACGATTATTTGCAGGATTAGGAAGAATATTTTCATCACTTAGAAAGAAATACTCTTTGATTATCAATAATTTTCACCTTTTGAAACCATACTACTTTCTGAGGTGAAAAACATGTATAAGCTGTTGTCTCATAATGATTTGGATGGAGTCGGATGTGGGATTTTAGCGAAGCTCGCTTTTGGTGAGCAAGTAAAGGTCAGGTATAATTCTGTTTCTGGTCTTGACCGAGAAGTTGAATGGTTTTTAGAAAATGATCATAAAGATACATTTTTAATTATTACAGATTTGTCTGTAAATGAAGAGAATGAAAAGAGACTTGATGCATTTTATCAGGCGGAGGGGAAAGTCCAGCTGCTTGATCATCATAAAACAGCTCTTCATTTTAATGAATATGAGTGGGGGCATGTCTTAGTGGAGGACGATGAAGGAAAATTAACGTCAGCCACTTCCTTATTGTACGAATATCTCGTTACTCATCAATTAATGGAGCCATCGAATGCAACAGCAGAATTTGTGGAGCTTGTAAGACAGTATGATACATGGGAGTGGGAGAAAAATGATAATCAACAAGCTCATCGGCTCAATGCTCTCTTTTTTCTAGTTTCGATTGAAGAATTTGAAGAAAAAATGATCAACCGGCTGAAAACAAGCAATCACTTCCACTTTGATGAGTTTGAAATGAAAATACTGGATATGGAAGAGGATAAAATCGAGCGATACATCCGAAGGAAAAGGAGGGAGATTGTTCAGACTCAAGTGGACGGTTATTTTGCTGGTATTATTTATGCGGAATCGTATCACTCGGAGCTTGGAAATGAGCTCGGGAAAGAATATCCTCATCTTGATTATATTGTAATTTTAAATATAGGGGGAAAGCGAGTAGGATTTCGAACGATCCACGATCATATTGACGTGTCTGAAGTAGCTGGTCATTTCGGTGGAGGCGGGCATGCAAAAGCTTCCGGTTGCTCCTTATCAAATGAAGCATACAAGCGTTTTGTGGTGGAGACATTTCACTTAGAACCACTACGGGAAGATGCGAAGCGAAATCGTTATAACTTGAAACATTCTTTATTCGGTTCCTTGTATAAAAACCAGGAAGAGACTTTTCTGCTTTACCAAGAAAATGATCGTGATTGGGTGATTGAAAAAAATAAAACAAAAATGGAACGAACCTTTACAAGTTTTGAAGAAGGGGAAAGTTTCCTAAAGAGAAATTATGCAGCTTGGCTTGTAAGAGACGATACTTTTGTTAGCTATTTAATGGAAGAAGTAAGAAGGAAAAATAAGCAAGTTTAATTAGCTCTAGCGGGCGCTTTGTGCTTTTCTTATTCAGAGGGTGAATGCCGAAATCGTCATTTAACAAAGAGGAAAAATACATACAAAATATAGGATTTTTTTAAAAGCTATCCTCATAGAATAGAGCGCCAATTTAAACCTGAAAATTATATTATTGAGGTGATTAGAAACATGCCTATATTGGATGTGGACGGTATAAGCTTGTATTATACCGTTAAGGGCGAGGGGATCCCTATTGTTTTTATTCATCCGCCATTACTCACAAGCGCCAATTTTATGTACCAAATAGAAGAATTATCTCGAAATTTTAAAGTTATTGCCTTTGATATGAGAGGTCATGGAAGGAGCCAGTACTCAAATAAAGCAATAACTTATCGGCTAATTGCCGAAGATATTCGACAGCTGTTGGATGAACTGGGAATTAATAAAGCCTTCATTTGCGGTTATTCTACCGGGGGAACGATTGTATTGGAATATTTGCTTACTTACCCAGGAAGGGCATTCGGGGGCATTATCATTAGTGGAATGTCTGAAGTGAATGATCGGAAACTAAGACAGAAGATTTCTTTAGCAGTTAAACTTGCGAAAGCTAGAACACTTCCTATTCTGTCGTTATCCATTTCATGGAGCAATGCCAATACAAAAGAGGCGTTTAGAAAGCTGCATAAAGAGGCACTAAAAGGAGATGCAAGGAATATCAAGCAGTATTACCAGTATAGCTTGCAATATAATTGTACCGGTCAGCTCCAAAATATTGATCACCCTATTTTACTGGTCTACGGCACGAAAGATAAATCATTTCTTAATTATGCCAACCTTTTGCACGAAAAATTGCTATGTAATGAATTAAGGTTTTTCGAAAATGAAAAGCATCAGATTCCTACAAAGGCTGCGGTTAAATTAAATGAGATGATTAATCAGTTTATCCAAAATGAAGGATGAAAAATAAATAAAAGCAACCTTTTCATTCCTTCATGCTTTTAAAGAAAGGCTGTTTCCGTAAAGTTTGTTGCTTTTATAATGCGATTTTTATTTAAAACTCTGAGTTGATTGGAGCGGAGGGCACTTGACTCCTGCGGGAATAGAGGGAAGCGGGAGACCCCGCAGGCGGA
>NZ_JAHNZZ010000003.1:166636-289764 GCF_019039215.1 Bacillus sp. FJAT-29790 | reverse complement strand
GTGCCCGCAGCGGAAATCAACGGGCAAACTTTGTAGGCTAAAACAACAATATATGCGAAAACTGCCTAAAGAAACAACACTTCCATAATATTTTTTCGAAAAAACTGCCAAGAACAGTAACCATTTTTCTCTATTAATTTTAAGTGAAAATTTTTCCTTAAATAAAACTTTGTACTTTAATAAAAAATAAAGTGAAAAAAGGAAAGAGAAAGAGAGGCAGGAGGCATGAGAGGTTATGTTCTTTCGATTTGGAGACTAATCGACCCCATTTACTATTTCTGCTCAAATCTTAAATACCCTCCATGTGTTAAAAAGGAAGATAATATTTTCAGGATTAAACTGACAAAATATAAAGGGCGGAATATCGTCCTTTCTGATGGAACACCAATAAACAAAAATGATACTTTAGTAAAGATTCACCTTCACAATGTCAGACTATTGAATGAATTAAAAGACATAAAAAGTGAACTTAAAAAAGCGAAAATTATTTATCGATACGTTCAAAAATCTTTGCCAGGTGTAGAAACTTACATTCGGAAATGTTGCACTTCAAATGAGATAAAGGGAATTATAGGAATTACGCTGTTAAATAAAGGATGTAAAAGGCTTGGGTTTGAGATTTTTGACATCTCTCATCCCATTTATAAATGGTTTAAATGGTTTGCTTTTTTGCCAATAGGGCTTCTTACCAGCCCAAATAGGTCTATCTGGCATATCTTTAAGCATCAAAAGCCAAATTATTTAGTGATGTCAACAAATAAATTATCAAATATGTATGATTCTAGAGGTAGGAAGTCAGAGGTTTGAACGGAGGTAATCGGCGAGTGAGCCAATTACTTTATTTAATGCTAAGTTCTTAACAATATTTTTAATTATGATTTAAAAAGAGAATGCTGTTAAAAATTACAGCATTCTCCCTAAATGGCTGAAAGTGCTTCTTTATCAGCAACTGCCAATGATAACTCATGCAGAGTAATTTCAGGCCGGCTCCCAATACGGATATTTACACCTGTTTGACCAAGACCTTCACTGATATAAAAAGGTTTCCCATCCTGCATATGGAATCCTTTTATAATATTCATCCTTGCAAGCTTTCCCATTTTTACAAGGTGATATGCTTTTGGATAGCAGATTTGCCCTCCGTGGAAATGGCCGGCAAGCAAATAATCAAAATGGTATTTCTTCATATGCAGGACAACATTTGGATCATGGGTTAATACAAGGTTTGTTCCTGGTTTAATCCCTTTGTAAGATGCTTCAAGTTTGCTTCGTTTTGTGCTAAAGTCATCAATGCCAATGATGTTAACTGGATATCCCTGTACAAGAATCGTGTCATTTTCATTTTGCAAAACCTTGCAGTTATATAGTTCAAGCGTTTCTATTAATGTTTGCAAGTTATTATCGCGCAGGACATAGTCATGATTCCCTAGAACGGCATAGATGCCATGTTTTGCATTTAATTGGTTCAGTGCTTCTAAATATGGGATAAGCTTAGGGATGGTACGTTTACGGTCTAGGAAATCCCCAGTGAGTGCAATCAAATCAACTGGCTCCTCTTTTAACTTTTCATACAGTTCTTCAGGGGAAATCGAAATATTTTCGAGATGCAAATCAGAAAGTTGAAGAATATTTAATTTCGGACTATGTCCGCTTAAAAATTCTTTATTAATTTTAACTTTATTTATCACGATATCCTTCGTGTTTTTGTAGGCTTTTTTTATTAAATATAAAAGGAAAATGGCTAGTGCAGCAATGAATAAAATCTTCAAATTTAATCACTCCTTTCATAACAAATTATACATGAAAAAAACTGTCATTTTTACAAGCAATAGATGGCATAAGTTCCATGGCAGCAAATGTTTTAATTGCAAATTTAAGTTTTTTATACATCTGTAAAGCACAAGAAAAGAGCCAAAGGGCTCTTTTTTGTGCTTATTGATTGAAATGATTAGGTAAACGTCTAGCCATAGGACATTCGCGGAACATAATATGAAATTGTGGTTAACAAATAAGTATAAAAAACACTAAAGGAGATGTTTTTGTGAAAGATAAAGGGGTATGCGCCTTTTGTGAAATGTACTTTTGGCAAAGTCAACTTTCATCATTACCAAGGGATAACTTACCTTTTCTTAACCGGAAATATTGCCCAAGATGTTACCCTAGTGTACTGGAAAAACATACCGACATTTATTTTGAATATTAAGAGTAAAAAATTTATCCAGAGTATGGATATGTATGGAAATAGTAGTACAAAAGCAATATCGTGAAGAATTATTGGAATGATACAGTAGAAGAACTTAATAAAGATTGGATTGAACTTATCCAAATGGATATTAATTTGGAAAAACCGATACAGGAAATCAGAAAAACTTTATTAAATTATAAAGGGTAAGATTGTCAGCATAAATAGGAGTCTTGGTAGAAAAACCTTGGTAAGATAAATATCTAATCCTTGAGACATAAGCTGAACATAATATTAAATTGTAAATTTATAAAACCCGTCTCTAGGACGGGTTTTACTGTGGACACTTTGTAGCAATTTCTTATTCATCCGAAAAAAGATGAACTTACTTTTGCATAGTGTAGAACAGCTTCTTCCAATACATCAATCCCATTTATTATGTCATCTAGTTCGGTAAACTCCTCTGGATGATGACTAAGTCCGTCTACTGAAGGAATAAAAATGAGGCCGACTGGACCGAGTCTTGTCATGTTCATGGCGTCATGCCCTGCACCGCTTTGCATCATTTGATGGGAAAGGTCTTTTTCTTTACAAATGGTTTCGAGAACATCCATTAGTTCATTAGACAGCAATACGGGGTTTTCTGAACTGATTTGTTTAGTTTCAAAATCAAGCTTTCTTTTTTTCTGCACGGATGAAATTGTTTGATATAAATGGTCTATGACTCGCTGTCTCGATTCAAGGGAGGAGGATCGAATATCGACTTTGAGCTCAACCTCACCAGGCACCACGTTCATTGCTCCGGAAAATACATCTAAGACACCTACTGTAGCAACGGTGCCATGAGCTTGCTCTTCGTTAGCTGCTTTTTCAAGCTCGAGGGCGATCTCGGATGCTCCAAGAAGGGCGTCTCTTCTCATATTCATCGGCGTTGTTCCGGAATGCGATGCTTTTCCGGCTATTTTAATTAGAAATCTCGCAGGCGCGGCAATACCTGTAACGATACCAATCTTTTTGCCAATGTTTTCAAGCACTGGTCCTTGTTCAATGTGTAACTCGAAAAATGCTTTAAACTTTTCATTTACCCTGCTTGCCTCATCGACATTATTAAAATCTAGAGCACATAGGGAAAATGCCTTTTCCATCGAAATGCCATCCCGGTCTTTTAAATGTCTGTATTTCTCCTTCTCAAATAGACCAGCCATTGCTTTGCTGCCCACTGTAGAGACGCCAAAGCGAGAAGATTCTTCACATGCAAATGAAATAACCTCAATAGGATGATCTGTGACAATTCCTTTTTCATTTAGCCGTTTGATTACTTCTAAAGCCGCGGTTACTCCCACAACACCATCATATTTTCCACCTTGGTAAACCGTATCCAAATGGGAGCCCATAACGACAGGTGCCAGCTTATCCATTTTCCCTTTTCGTCTTGCAATTAGGTTTCCGCAATTATCCAAGCGGATTTCTAGCCCCTCTGCTTTACACATACGCATAAATGCGTGGGTACAAGACTGTTCAAGATTTGTATAGGCAACTCTAGTAATCCCCACATCCCCAGAGTTATATTGATTGATATTATCAAGCAATGCTTGATATCTTTTCTTTCTTTCCATAAAAACAACTCCTTTCGAGATGGTAGCTCTTTAATTGGCTTCACTGCTGCTTGTTCTATGCATTCAATAATAACAAATTCATGTCTTAATACAAAGATCGCATTTCTTATACTTAATTTCAGGCATTTAGTTATTGATGTTGAGTTCACAAATTATAAACAAAATTATATAATGTCTATTATAATACAAACAAATTAAGGTTGTGACTATGTTATGCGTGAATCTGAGCTCTTTTGGGGTGCTTCAGTCGAGGAAATTAAGCGGGGATATATTCAACAGGGAGAACATTATGTTTGCCTTCTTTGCGGAAAGGCAATGGAAAAAGGGATTGTCTTTCATGAGGATGGCGTTTATTACGAAGCTGAAAGATTTATGCGTCTGCATATTGAAAACACCCATCAATCGGTGTTCGATTACTTAATTGATCTTGATAAAAAGCTTACTGGACTTACAGATCACCAAAATCGTCTCCTTCGGCTTTTTTATGAGGGAAAAAGCGATGCGGACGTACAAAAAGAAATGGGGATCGGAAGTGCTTCCACGATTCGAAATCATCGTTTTATCTTAAAGGAAAAAGAAAGGCAAGCGAAGGTGTTTTTGACAATGATGGAATTGTTAAAAGAAAAGGACAATTATGCGCCAGTGTTTATCGACTATCACAAAACGGCCAAGATGGTTGATGACCGTTACAATGTAACGAAAGAAGAAAATGAAAAGTTATTAATGAAGTTTTTTCCAGAAGGTACAAAAGGACAGTTGAAAACCTTCCCGCCGAAAGAAAAACAAAGGCTTGTTGTTCTTCGGGCTGTTGCAGAACGCTTTACGTATGAAACGATTTATGGAGAAAAGGAAATTAATCAAATATTGGAAGAAGTATATCATGATTATGTTTTGTTAAGGAGATACTTAATTGAATACGGTTTTTTAGATCGAAAACCTGATGGCAGCGAGTATTGGCTGAAAAAATAATGTTGGAAAGAGGTTCGAAATTATATGGAACGAAAAAAAGAATTAAAGCAGCTTTACAAAGAAACGGAAATTAAAGCTGGAGTCTATCAGATAAAAAATATTAAAAATCAAATGACTTTTGTTGGAAGCACGAGGAATTTGAAGACCTTAAATGGGAAGAAATTCGAATTGGAAATGGGTACGAGTACAAATAAGCGTCTGCAGGAAGAATGGAACCAATATGGTAAAGATGCATTTGTATTTGAGGTGCTTGAGATCCTCAAAAAGAAAAAAGATGGTTATTTTGATGAAAAAAATGAACTCAAAAAGCTTGAAGAGAAATGGTTAAATAAGCTGCAGCCATATGGAGACATCGGGTATAATCAGGAAAAATCAAGTTGAAGATATGTTGGTTTCTTCAGGAGTTGTTCGTTTTCAATTGAATATCTGTTTAATCAAATTCAATGAACTAAGCTTGTAAAATTTAACTGTCAATGAAAAAATCTTGATTTATTCTATAGGTTCATTTATTATGTAATTAACAAAAAACGGAAGGGTGTCCGTGGAACAATGATCAATTAATCCTATTTTAAAGAAAAATTCGTTAAATATATACGATTCTTTTTTTCTGGATAGGATTAGTCTGTACATTTATATACAAACCAATATGATCATTGTGTCCCTTCTGTTAGGGATGTTGTGCCATTTTTGCTGTTGTATTGTACTTCCTCCTGTCCAGAAATTTCGCAGGAGGTTTTTATTTTGGAAGAAAGTTTATCAGGAAAGAAGTCATCTAACTTGTTTGGCAATCGTGTTTTTCAAGCAATTATTGTTTCCGGATTGTTTTTACAAATCGGCATTTGGGTGCGGAATTTTGCTGTTCTGCTCTTTGTCATGGAACAGACAAATGGGGATCCGTTTGCGGTTTCGATGATTTCTGTTGCAGAATTCGCACCGATCTTTATATTTTCATTTATTGGCGGAACATTTGCTGACCGTTGGCGTCCGAAAAGAACAATGGTATGGTGCGATATTTTAAGTGCCTTATCTGTATTTGCTGTGCTTATCACGCTTATATTTGGATCTTGGCATGTCGTGTTTTTTGCCACTTTAGTATCAGCCATTCTTTCACAATTCTCTCAGCCTTCCGGTATGAAGCTATTTAAAATGCATTTACCGGAGGAACAAATTCAGGCGGGGATGTCAGTCTATCAAACCATGTTCGCCATTTTTATGGTTTTGGGTCCAATCCTTGGAACATTCGCCTTCCAATCCTTTGGGATCGATATTTCCATTGCGATTACTGGCATCGCCTTTTTACTATCAGCTGCTGCACTTGGTTTCCTTCCTCCAGATCACAAAATGGAAGGAGAGAACGGGGATACCTCATTATTACAAGAAATGAAAAGTGGGGTTAAATATGTTTTGGAGAAGAAAGAATTACGTCTTTTAGGTTTATGTTTCTTGGCAGCGGGGCTTGGATTAGGCTTCATTCATCCGCTTTCGATTTTCCTTGTAACAGAACAATTAGGCTTGCCGAAGGAAAACCTCCAATGGCTGTTTATGGTGAATGGAACGGGAATGATCTTAGGGGGAGCAGGTGTGATGATTTTCGCCAAAACGGTAGCTCCGCAAAGGCTACTCACATTTGGCATGCTTGTTAATGGTATTGGCATTGCTGTAATGGGTTTATCAACAAACCTTTGGCTTACATTAACAGCTGAGTTTTTCAATGGGCTTATGTTGCCATGTATTCAGATCGGTATTAATACGATGATTTTGCAAAGAACAGAAGGGGCTTATATCGGCCGGGTCAATGGAATCTTAACCCCTCTGTTCATGGGTTCGATGGTGCTGACGATGAGTGCGGCAGGGATCTTAAAACAGCAATTCTCCTTGGTCGCCATTTTTGAAACTGCGGCAATCGTGTTTCTTATCGGCATGTTTTTCATTTTGCCTTTATACAATCAGAAAGCGGAACCGAAGCTGGAAGCTTTGGGTACAGAGGAATAATAAACAGTTAGGTGCTGAGATTTAAAAAGCAGAGATGTAAATCTCTGCTTTTTTTGTGTTTAAATTGGTTGATTGTTAATTCCTGCTTTTTCTAAATCCTTCTTATTAAATGTTGGTACAATTAAGCGTTCTTTTCAATCCTATACGTCCGAAATCCCTACTTAGTTTTTATATAATTTCGATTATTAAATTGTTATAATTGGATAGTTGGAGTGAAATTCTTCAAATGTATATTTTTAGTAGTTTTACACATCTTTTGTATAACTATATAGAAAGAGGGCGTATTCACAATGAACGAAAAAAAGGTTTTTACCCTTAGTATCAGACGGAAATTACTATTTTCATTTTTATTAATTTTATTAATTCCATCCATCACGATCGGGTTCTTTTCCTTTATTAATGCTCAAAAAAAGGTAGAGGAAAAGATTGAAATCGGTTCAAAAGAAAATGTGCGGATTATTGATCGGTTCCTAACCAATCAAATGAAATCCAAGGTAAATGATGCTTCTTATTTTGCAAATAAATTAAGTCAAACCTCATTTTCTGATGATGAAGTTCAAAGTTCATTGAATGCTTTAAATCAGTATCAATCACTGCATCCGGAAGTTGTTTCTGTTTATGCTGGAACGGAAATGGGCGAGTTTATGGTTTACCCGCCGACTGATCTTCCGGAAGGGTATGATGCTAGAAAACGTCCGTGGTATATCGAGGCTAAACCGATGAAAGGAAAAGCGATTATTACTGAACCATATGTGGATGCTTTTACAGGGAATGTTCTTGTTACGATTGCTCAAGAGTTAAAAGATGGCTCAGGGGTGATTGGCATTGACCTCAATCTCGATGCGGTAACAGAAGTAACAAGCGGGATCAAAATTGGCAAGGATGGATACCCCATTGTTTTAAGTGCAGAAGGAAACTACCTGGTTCATCCGACTGAGGAAACAGGAGCAAAGGCAGAAGGCAGCTGGGTGCAGCCGCTTTTGGAAAAGAAGAGCGGGCAGCTTATTGATAAAACGGATAAGATGGATTTCGTAACGAATGATTTGACTGGGTTTAAGATCGCTGGAATCATGGCGCTAGATGAAGCAAATCAGGATTCAAGGCCCATTTTATTAACAACTTTCTATGTTGTCATCATTTTCATCTTCATTGGAAGCGTTTTCGCCTATTTAATCGTTCGATCAATCACTCGGCCACTAAACCAATTGATCTCTGTCACGGAGAAGGTTATTGATGGCGATCTTACTCAGAAATTTGAAGTTAAAAACAATGATGAGATCAGTAAGTTAGGGATAAGCTTTAATAAAATGGTCGCTTCACTTCAAGAAGTCATTCGACATGTCGGGGAAAAAGCGGACCAGCTTGCTGCTTCGTCTCAACAACTGATGGCAAGTTCAGAACAAAATAATCAAGCGTCGGAACAGGTTGCCAATGCAGTCGAAGAGGTTGCTGCTGGCACAGAGAAACAAACGATAATGGTAAAGGATGGCAATGATGTCATTAGAGGGTTGAACACTGAAATTGAACAGATTATGAAAAGTTCCCAAACCGTTACAAATACTTCAATTGAGGCTGCTGAAGTGGTTATTAAAGGAAATGATGCTATTCAATTATCTGCAAAACAAATGATGAATATTAATGAAACCGTCAATAATCTCGGAATTGTGATTCAGGCGCTCGGTGAACGCTCCGGTGAAATTTATCAAATCATTGATGTTATTTCGGATATCGCTTCACAAACGAATCTATTAGCATTAAATGCAGCCATTGAAGCCGCAAGAGCAGGCGAACAAGGGAAAGGCTTTGCGGTGGTCGCAGAAGAAGTTAGGAAATTGGCCGAGCAGTCCGCTAAGTCTACGGAAAATATTCGACATTTAATCACATCGATCCAAACCGATACTGATCATGCCGTTACATCCATGAGTAAAGGAACGATAGAGGTTGAGAAAGGAATTAGTCTTGTAAAAGATGCTGGAGAAGCATTCCTGCAAATTCAACAATTCGTCGATCGGGTCACTACTCAAATTCAGGAAGTATCATCATCCATACAAGAAATAACACAGGAAGCAGAAGAAGTGGTTCAAATTGTCAATGGAATCGAAGGAATTGCTACAAATACAACTGCAGAAATTCAAGGAGTTTCTGCAGCCACAGAAGAGCAGCTAGCCTCTATGCAGGAGATTGCTGCTTCGGCAACTTCCCTTGCCCATATGGCGGAAGACCTTCAATATTTAATTATGAAATTTAAAGTTTAATCGGGAAGAAGCTGACTCAAATGTCATTAATAATGACTTTTTAGAGTCAGCTTTTCTTATTTATTGGGTTACCAATATCCTTTATGCAATCTGCGATAAGCACTTAAAGTGCCATATTTGCTAAATAGGGATTATACAGATTGAGTGAATTTTTTTGGGTATTTCTAGAAAATTAAATTTTACCATTTTCCCCTTTTTTAGCATTGGAAAACGAGAAAAATATATTGACACATTCACTTTATTCGTGGTAAAATAAAAAATTTGATTAAAATAAATATATATGATACCCTATAGATAAGAACATATGGGGGTGGATGATTTGTTTCAAATTGGCGACAAAGTTTTTTATCCCATGCATGGGGCAGGTATTATCGAAGCCATAGAAGAAAAGGAAATCTTAGGGAAAACACAGGAATATTGTGTGATTACCATACCTCTTAATAAGATGGACATCATGATCCCTACAAAAAAGATGCAGAAATCTGGGGTGCGTTCAATCGTTGATCGGAAGACAATGAACGATATATTATTTGATTTTCACAATGTAGAATCAAATTGCTCTCTTCCTTGGAAAGAAAGATTTAATTCGAATATGGAAAAAATGAAGACAGGCGACATGCATGATTCAGCAGAAGTAGTTAAGGATCTCTTACATCGCGGGAAGGAAAAAGCGCTTAATTCAAGCGAGAAACAAATGTTAAATCAAGCACGAAGAAATATGATTAGTGAGCTGATCTTAGTTAAAGATATCACTGAAAACCAAGCTGCTGATTTATTGAAATTATCAAGCTAACAAGCCCATCCCCACCAGAGATAACCATTTGGTGGTTTTTTATTTAGTGATGCAAATATAACGAGAAACAAAAATATGTTTAGTCAATGAAAAGCCTTTACCTGAAAATTATTTAGGTGAAGGCTTTTTTTATGAAGCTCGAAAAATAGTCTAAATTCCGATTGACTCTCACGTTACGTTATACTTTATAGTAACGATTGAAGGGAGGCAAAGGATAATGAAAGTGAAAGAAGTGGCGGATTTAGTTGGGATAAGTGTGCGTACATTACATCATTACGATGAGATCGGGTTATTAATCCCGGAGAAGACAACCGAATCCGGTTATCGGTTGTACTCAGATGCAAATCTCGAGGTTTTGCAACAAATCTTATTTTTTAGAGAGCTTGGCTTCCCTTTAAAGAAAATTAAAGAGATTATCAATAGTCCATCATTTGATCGAGAGGAGGCACTCAAGCTTCATCGTAAAATGTTGCTTGAGAGAAGAAGGCGACTTGATCAAATGATCACGACGGTTGTGAAAACAATTCAACACTCGAAAGGAGAAATTCAAATGTCGAACGAAGAGAAATTTGCGGGATTTGACTTTAGTCACAATCCATATGAGCAAGAGGCAAGGGAACGTTGGGGAGATAAAGCCGTCGATAAGGCAAACGCAAAGGTAGGGAACATGTCTAAGGACGAACAAAAGGATTTTGCTGAAGATTTTAATGTTATTTATCGAAAGTTAGCTGCAATTCGTCACACATCGCCAAAATCAGAAGAGGCACAAATGGGTATTAAAGAATGGTTTGATTTTTTGAATGAAATGGGCGAATACTCACTTGATGCATTCAAAGGACTAGGCCAAATGTATGTGGATGATGAGCGATTTACTAAGAATATCGATAAATTTGGTGAAGGCTTAGCGGAATTTATGAAAGATGCCATGGCTGTTTTCGCGGATAATAACAGAAAATAATTTGAGTTTTGTTCACGTAAATTAAAGGACATTGTGGCTTATTTTGCCCCAGTGCCTTTTTTATTTATTATGCCAGATTCAAAACGGTGGGTCTTTGTCAGCCCTTTCCAAATATCCATGCAGATGCTGAAATATCTATAAACTGGTATTAAGGAAGTAGGGGAATTTTCCTGTTTTTCGTCGCATAGACTACCATAGAATCATTTTCAAAAAGGTCTGTGAACGAATATCTAAGTCTTTGAATTGTAATCTGATAATTTTTTTAGAATTCCTCACGTATTTTGAAAAGCGAGGGAGATGATGATAGTGAATTCGACCGTGGGAAAACAGTGGGGGAAGCTCGAAGAGGAGTGGATTGCTCTTATATTGACTGCTAAGCAGATTGGACTTACACCGAGTGAAGTCAGGGAATTCATTAAGGGAAATAAGGAGATTAAGACCGAGAAGACACATTTAGCCCGCCCCCATTTAAAAAGCGAGATTTAATCGCTAAAAGTTTTCGGATTCACTAGATTGAAGTTATGGATAGCTAAAATAGGCATGCATTTAAGCAGGCTTATTTTTTGCGTATGAAAATGTAGACTGCATAAGAAAGAACGGATTCTAACATATTGCCAATTTAAAATATGAACTTAATATTTTCCTAAATAATGTGTATTATTAAGGCAGAATCGAAGAAAGCAGTTACAGATAAAGGAGTGCTTGACCATGCTTAGAGTGGGAATAGTTGGTCCACAATCCACTGTCGAAAGAATTATACATATTGCACAAGGTTTAAAGTTAGATGTGATTTTTTTAACGTATCCTTACAAAGAAGTGAAGGAAACAGAGGATATTATTAAAAACAATAGTAACAATGTCGATTTTTGGATTTTTTCAGGGAGAATTTCCTATAACATAGCATGTGAAGCAGAAGGAAATACAGAAAAACAAATTTATATCGAACATACCGAAGCTGGTATTTTCAAAGGGTTATTAGAGTTCTCATTCAAAACTGGTTCTTTTTTAGATCATGTGAGTATAGATGAGATTTCAAAAAGTCATTTGGAGACTGCTTTAAACCAGCTCAATATCCAACCTAAAAATATTTTTGTGAAAACCTTTTCTGAAAAAACGTCTACAGAAGAGTTAATCGATTTTCATCTGCAATTATGGGATAAAGGCGATACAAGAGGGGCGATTACTTGCTTTGAAGAAGTATATTTACAACTTAAAGAAAAGGGTGTTCCTGCATTCAGAATTTCAACAAGTGATATTGAAATCCAGCATACATTAAATATCCTTTCCGAAAAAATAAAGACATTTTACTTTATGGATTCTCAAGTTGCTGTCCAATTATTTGAAATGGATCATTTAGAAAACCATTTCAAAAGTTCGAAACAAACCTATCAGCTGCAATTTATGGAATTAAAGTTAAAAGAGATTCTAATAAATCTAAGTGAACATTTAAATGGATCACTCGTAGAAAAAGGACTTGGACGATATTTAATTTTTAGTTCACGTGGCGACAGTGAAAGAGAAATACAAAAGATTGAAGAGACCGTAAACAATATGATCTTGGAGTCTGGATTGAAGGTGGGCGTCGGTATAGGATTTGGTGAAACGGTATTTTCAGCGGAACTGAATGCAAACAATGCGCTAAGATTATCTAAAGAGAGATTTGGCTCCATTATCATTGTCCAGGAAAATGGCGAAGTGGTTGAGGCAGAAAGTGAAAACATCGAAATGTTTGATTATCCCTACTTTAACGATAAAAACTTTATGACGAATCTCCAAAATGCAAAAATCAGTGTTAAACATTATATCGAAATATTTTCTTTAATTAGGAATGCGGGAATAAAAGATTTTACAATCAAGGACATTTCAATGCAACTTTCCAAGGATGAAAGAAATACAAGAAGATTTATAGAAGGTTTATGTGAGGCTGGTTTAGCTGAATGTATCGGAGTGGAAGAATACCCGACAAGAGGAAGGCCGAGACGGGTATACAAACTGATAAACTCGCCATATAAAACCAATATGGCGTACTAGCGCAACCATTTAAATATATAAATATTTAAGCTACACTAACATAATATGGCGGCGTGAGCGAAGAGGAATTTCCCTACTTAATCAAGCGAATCTAGTCTATTTACTAATTAGCCTAGATAGGCTTATTGAGTTTTAACGTTACTCCGTCCCCATTTCCTTTATATAAAATTGTTTAAGACTGTTGGGAATTATATCTCAACAGTCTTTTTATTAAAATAATAATAATACAAAATTAACTAACAATTTTAAAAAATTATTGCATTTCATAAAAACGTTAAATATAATTCATTTTAGGGTAAATTCGAATTATATACCCCTATATAAAGTTTGAGTACTTTGAAAGGTTCGAGAATATTACGTTTGGGGGCAAATAAGGAAAAAGAAAAATTAATAATAAGTTATGGAGTATTTTAAAATACTATGTAGGGTAAATAAGGGGATTTAATAGATAAATGAGTAAATTTCATAATGTATTTAGCTGAACCGAAAACGAATAATTTTTGATTAAATAAAGGCCTTATGGAATTTATTCAAATATTTATACAACGTTAAGAGAGAGGGAACTTCATGAATCAAGAACAATATTTGAAAAAGAGAATGGGATTTTGGTCACTTACTGCACTGTCTCTTGGTGGAATTATTGGATCAAGCTGGCTTTTTGGGCCGTGGGCAGCGGCAAAATTGGCTGGTCCAGCGGCTATTATGTCTTGGGTAATTGGTGCAATTGCCATTACACTTATCGCTCTTATTTATGCTGAATTAGGAAGAGTTAAGCCTGAAACAGGTGGTCTAGGTCGTTATCCCCTTTATTCCCATGGTACGATGCTTGCTACAGTAACTAGTTACTCCATTTGGCTTGGATATTGTGCAACCGCACCTGTGGAATCCGCAGGAGTTATACAATATGCTAATCAATTCTGGCCAGGTCTGTATGATATGACGAAAGAGCAACTAACTGCAACAGGTATGTTAGCTTCGGTCCTTTTGATGGTATTCTTTGTGGTTTTCAACTATTTTGGTGTAAAATTATTTGCCGTTACGAATACAGTCATTACTACTATTAAATTTATTGTTCCTGTCCTAACAATCATTGCGTTTTTTATGTCAGGTTTTCATGCAGAAAACTTTACAAGTCAAGGGTTTGCACCGAATGGTTATGGTGCTGGATTAAGCGCGATTTTAACTAGCGGTATCTTTTTTGCATATACAGGATTTGGTAATGTGGTAATGATGAGTGGTGAGGTTGTCAACCCTAGACGTAATATTCCACTAGCTCTCATTACTTCTCTTGTAGTTGCAGCCATATTATATGTGTTACTCCAAATCGTTTTTATTGGAGCGGTCCCACCAGAAATGCTTACTAATGGCTGGAGTGGAATTAAGTTTGATTCTCCGTTTGCTAATTTAGCACTTATGGCCAATATGGTTTGGTTATCATGGATCATTACAGCTGATGCAATGGTTTCGCCAACTGGTTCGGCGCTTACTTATACAGCTGGAACTTCAAGACATGTCTTTGGAATGGCGAAAAGTAGGTTTTTACCTTCATTCTTTGGAACAATTAATAAAAGATTTGGTGTACCAACTCGTGCACTAGCTCTTAATTTCTTTATCGGTTTGCTCTTCTTATTTCCATTGAAAAGTTGGACGGCAATTGTTGCCATTGTTGGAGCAATCGGTATTTTTAAATATGCTTCTGCGTGTGTAACGGTCATGGTTTTCCGTAAGGTTGGTCTTACGAAAAACAATGGTCTTCCAGGTATGCATATTATCGCACCGTTAGCCTTTGTTTTTGCTACGCTTCTTATTTATTGGACAAACTGGAGCAGGGTACAACTTGCAATTACAGGATTGATTATCGGAATTGGCGCTTATTTAGTCACTCATTTTATCAATAAATATAAAACGATAGAAATTATTGGTGGTCTATATCTTGTTATTTATATTTTAATGCTTGTAGCAATGTCCTATTTAGGAAACTTTGGCGGTCATGGGATTATTCCTGAGCCATTTATGTCTATTATTGCGGCAATCCTAGGATTTATCTTTTACAATTTCGCTGTTTATAACGGTGTGTGGTATATGCGTAAAAAGGGGAATATTGAAGAATTACAAGAAAGTATATCTAAAATAAATTAAAAGTAATAAATTTTATTATTAGAAAACTTGTTTTTGTATTATCGAAGATGCAAGCAAGGAAGTATAGATAAGGGGTTGAAGTGTAAGTGAAACTATGGGGCGGACGATTTACAAAGCGTGAAGATGAAATTATGGAGAAATTCAATACATCTTTGCCTGTAGATCATCGACTATATTACGAGGATATTACAGGAAGCATTGCACATGTTACGATGCTCGTTAAATGTGAGTTGCTGACAGAGTCTGAAGGGAATCTGCTTATTAGCGGACTTGAATCAATTTTGAGTGACATTGAGTCAGGTGTTTTGAAAGTGGAAGGCGAATATGAAGATATCCATTCTTTTGTGGAAATGAATTTGACGAAGAGAATTGGTGAAACAGGGAAGAAACTTCATACGGCTAGAAGCAGGAATGACCAAGTGGCGGTAGACATGAGGCTTTACGCAAAAAATAAAGCTGGAGAAGTGATGACTGCTCTTCAACAATTGATCGACTCGTTAAATGAAAAAGCAGCAAATAATAATGTCATCATGCCAGGATACACACATTTGCAACGGGCACAAGTCGTAACTTTCGGCCATCATCTCGGTGCATATGCACAAATGTTTAGTCGTGACAAAAAAAGGGTCGGAAATGCCATTGATATTTTGGATGAAAACCCGCTCGGATGCGGTGCATTGGCGGGTACGACCCATAACATTGACCGTCAAATTACGACTGACCTTTTAGGATTTTCTAAACCGGTAGACAATTTTTTAGACGGAGTAAGTGATCGGGATTACTTGCTTGAACTCATGTCTAGTTTTTCAATAGCAATGATGCACTTGAGTCGATTAAGTGAAGAACTCATTCTCTGGAGCAGCCAGGAATTCAAATTCATCGATATGGATGATGCCTATTCAACGGGCAGCAGCATTATGCCTCAAAAGAAAAATCCGGATGCAGCTGAACTTATAAGAGGCAAAGCAGGCAGAGTATACGGGTCTCTCTTCTCATTGTTGACGACGCTAAAAGGCTTGCCGCTCACATATAATAAAGACATGCAGGAAGATAAAGAACAATTCTTTGATGCCATCGATACAGTGATGGATTGCCTTGAAATTATGTCAAAAATGATCGATACGCTGCATGTGAAGGAAGAAAACATGAAAGCTGCCATTAAAGCAGGCTTCTTGAACGCAACCGAAGTAGCCGATTATTTAGTGAGTAAAGGAACAGCATTCAGAGATGCCCACGAAATCGTTGGTAAGCTCATCATTTATTGTGAAGAGCAAAAAAAGGCGATTGAAGATTTAACAATCGAAGAGTTAGCTAAGTTCAGTAGCAGCATCACAGATGACATCTATGAATACATCGACTATGAGAATATTTTAAACAAAGGGAATAAAAAACTTATCAAGCAGATGATGAAATAAAATAATGTAAACAGGACCAATCGAAAAGGATTGGTCCTGTTTACATTTTAAATTTATCAGTAAATAAATTTTTTTGAGCAAGAAGGCGTATGTTAATAAATATAAAGAATAGTGCAAGGTTTTTTTACATATGTAATTTTTTAGAATGAGGGATGAAGATGGAAAAGCAAAAGATATTAATCGTTGAAGATGAAGAGAAGATTGCGCGCGTGCTGGAATTGGAGCTCACATATGAAGGATATCAAGTCGGAAAAGCATTAGATGGTCTAGAGGGATTACGGTTATTTCATGACCAATCGTGGGATTTAATTCTCCTTGATGTGATGCTCCCGGGTAAAAGCGGGATTGAGGTGCTTCGCCGGATTCGTTCCGGTGATCAGGCAACGCCGGTAATTTTGCTTACGGCAAAAGATTCAGTTGAGGATAAGGTGTCAGGGCTGGACTTGGGAGCAAACGATTATATTACTAAACCATTTCAAATTGAGGAACTTTTAGCAAGAATTCGGGCAACATTAAGATTAAACCGAAAGCAAGAAAATGTTGAAGTCGATCAAGAATGGCTCCAGGTTTCTGATTTAAAAATGAGTGAAGTGACACGGGAGGTTATGAGGAGGGACGATCAAATTGAGTTGACTCCTCGTGAATTTGATCTGCTTGCTTATTTAATGAAGAATTCCCGCCAAGTTCTTAATAGGGAGCAACTCTTAAATGGGGTTTGGGGCTTCGATTATTATGGAGATACGAATATCGTTGATGTGTATATTCGCTATTTACGCAATAAAATCGATAAAGGCTATGATCAAGCATTAATACATACCGTCCGCGGCGTCGGCTATGTACTAAAGGATTCGCGATGAATCTTCGAAGTAAAATTAATCTATATACAACGGTCGTATTTATATGTCTGCTGCTTGTCGTTAATGGAGCCATCTATTTATCATTTGATAGAATGATTTATAAAAGTGAATTAGATCGGGCTGAAGCAGAAGCAACACAAACAAGTAAAGGAATTAATCAAACGGGGACAACGATTCCATCTCATGACTTGCTGAGAGCTTATGTACCGATTAATGGGATGATCCGTATCGTCACTGCGGATGGCAAAGCTGTCGCATCCGTTACAGCTCCAGAGCAACAAAGACTCCTTAAACGTCCCATAAAATTTAATCAAGGGGAAATGCGCGAAATCATAGAATATAAAGGGGTACCTTATGCATTCGTTTCGATTCCGATTATTTGGGCTGGCGGTGAAGTTGTGGATATCCAAATAACAGAAAACCTGGCACCAACCGCAAATATATTAAAAACACTGCGAGTTGTATTAATTGTTGTCTCATTGATAGCAACAATTCCCGTTCTTTTATCAGCTCGGCTGTTGAGTAATTTTATTATCCGGCCCATTTCTTCAATGATAAATACAATGCGTGATATTCGGAGAAGCGGCCAATACAAACGAATTCCTTTACCAAAACAATCAAAGGACGAGCTTTATCAAATGGGAGAAACATTCAACGATATGATGGATCTTCTCGAGGCAAATTATGAGAAGCAGGAACAGTTTGTGTCAAATGCTTCGCATGAGTTAAAAACACCGCTAACGGTAATCGAAGCTTATGCGAGCCTTTTAAAGCGCAGAGGAAGAGAAGAACCAGAGCTGTTTGAGGAATCAGTGGAAGCCATTCATTCTGAGGCAATCAGAATGAAAGATATGACCCAACAATTGTTACTACTTGCTAAGCATGATGAAAAATGGAAGATTGATTTAAAAAATATAACTTTAACTGGATTAGTTGAAGAAACGATACGTTCATTTCGAGAAGGATTTAAACGGGAAATTGAGCTCTTGGTGGATCAACAAGTCACCGTTAAAGCTGATCTACAAAAACTAAAACAATTGCTTTTTATATTAATCGAAAATGCCCATAAATACAGTGAGGCAGCGATAACAGTCAGAATCAAGACTAATCACAATAAAGCTGTCATTGAGGTTATCGACAGGGGGATAGGTATCCCATCTTCCGAAATTGATAAAGTGTTTGACCGCCTTTTCCGAGTAGATAAGGCGAGAACAAGAAAGTCAGGGGGATTTGGTCTCGGCTTGCCGCTTGCCAAAGATATTGCAGAAGCGATGGGTGCTGAAATTCGTCTAGAAAGTGTTGAAGGTCAAGGCACGACAGCTCAAATATGGCTTGAGTTAGTGGATTCTCATTAAAATCTCATAATGATCGTGTATTGTTTTAATAAGGCTAATTATTATCATAAATTATACATTTAGAATGATTGTTATTTTTGGCTGTTTTCGTAAACTTTGTTGCTTTTTTAGTATGATTTTATATTAACATCTGAGTTGATTGGAGCGGAGGGCACTTGACTCCTGCGGGAATAGAGGGAAGCGGGAGACCCCACAGGCGGTAACGCCGAGGAAGCTCCCGTCCCTCCCCGCGGAAAGCAAGTGCCCGCAGCGGAATTCAACGGGTAAACTTAGAAGGCTAAAAACGACAATATATGCGAAAAGAGCCTTATTCTTAGGTTAGCCTTACTCAAATTATTATGGGGTGAATATAATGAGACAAAGAAATCTGCGGAAATTAATTTTTGCAATAGCTGCTTTAAGTTTCATTGTTGTAGCAGGCTGGCAAATGACTAGAATAGTTACATCTGCTAAACCCCTGACAGCTGATGAAGCAAGTAAGCTCGTTCAAGATAGATACAACGGCAATGTCGTTCAAATAAACGAACAGGAAAATCAATATCAGATTACGATTGAATTAGAAACTGGAACATATGTGGTTGAAATTAATCGAGATACTGGTGATATTAGCAGTTTAACAAGAACGGGTCATGAGAATCAGGCAAATAGCAGGAAGGAATTAACCGAAGCTGAAATTAATGCACTTATTCATCAGCAGCAACAAGGTGAAATAAAGAAGCTGGAAAAGAAAACAGAAGCTGACGGGACCTATTATTACGCTCTTGTCCAAGATCAGACAAGACAGATAACCTATAAAATCAATGCTTTAAACGGGGAAACTGTTAATTCAACTATAAAAGAAATTACGGAGCCTAAAGAGTCTGTAAAGAGTTTGACGAAAGAAGACGCAATAAAAATTGCTTTAAAAAATGTCAGCGGTGAAGTAGATGACGTTAGTATTGAACAATCAAACGGTTTAACCTATTATCTTGTTGAAATTGATCGCAAAGATGATAATGATGCAACTGTCCAAATAAACTCAATTTCAGGAGAGGTCATGTCGATTACTTGGGAAGATTAAAAATGAATGCTATCCAAATTTGCGAGAAGCTTCCGACTTCAATAGGGCCTTGAAGTTGGGAGCTTTATTTTGTATGAAAATAATAGATTGACGGTCTGCTTACTTGAACAAGCCTTAGACGCACCATAACCAGCGCAGTGAAAGTGGGGCGGTCGTCATTTACATGCACACGTTTATAGGTGTTTTTAGTGAAGAAAACCAGCATTATTATCCACTCAGATGATTCTCATGGAATTCTCAGTTTGTTATCCGACTGTCCTCATTTTCGCTAGCTATTATATAAGTAACAGCAAAACAGAGGAGGACGGTACAGATGATACGTAAAATATTCTTAGCAGGTATAATTGGTTTGGTTTTTATGGGAAAAGCAATTGGCGTGGGTGCCGTTTCAGATAAAACAATAAATGATCAAGCATTTGAGAATAGAGACAGCGTGATTTCAGTGAATAATGTGAGTGTAATCCCAGCGAATAAAGTGGATGTGAATGTAAATATATCTAAAGTAGAAGCAATGGCGATTGCCACAAAATATGCAAAAGGAAAAGTAATCAATGTAAATTTACAACCTGAAAAAGGATATTATGAAATAGAAATAAACAAATTCAGTCATGATGTTGTAATAAATATCGATTCTAGTAGCGGGGAGATCCTAGAATCATGTATCGGGCGAAGCAGCAAATGATGAAAATACACTATTTAGTACGTCTGGAATATCGAATAGACAAAAATGATTGAACCATGGTTGAAATGAATTTAGCGATTTCCTTTAACTGCATTTCCTTTCACTTTTTTCTTCATACTTGCAATTACTAATAAAAAAGCCGGGACTAATGTTTGTGAAACAAATGAAAAAAATGGAAATATAAACATATCAAAATTATTTTTACTCATTAAATTTGGCAATGACCAAAAGCTCATTTCCATGATTAGAATGCCAAGTGGCCATACAAGTGGTTTATAGCCGGATAAATTCAGCCATTGTGCTGTTGCTAAGGCTGTCACATAATAAAATACGGTGATTTTTACAAACTCCCCCAATACCCACACAGCAATGATTACAGGATCCAAATTTTCAATAAATTCACCTAAGTTAACAAACCGAGTAGCGACCAACATCGGATAAACATTTTCGGCAGTATTGTGTCCCAAGATGAAAAGGACGGCGATATTAGTTGTTACCATCGTTAACAACACAATAAAAACGGTGATCATTCCCCATTTCAGCCCTTTTTTTGCATCTGTTAAGAAGGGAAGGAGAAAGATAATGATGAAAGTTTCCCCAAACCATGCTTGCGGAACCATCGCTCCTTTTAAAGAAGGGAGTAATCCATTTTCTAAAATCGGCATGATATTCCCTGGTTGATATGCTGGAATTAATAATATGAAAATAATAAAAATTGAAAATGAAAAAATTGGAAAGAATATTTGAGCAAGTCTACCTACTACTTCTATACCCCCGAGAACCGCAAAGGCAGAGAGAATGAGAATGGAGACCATAATGACACTTTTGGGTGTTTTGGCAAAAAAAGCCCCCGCGATAAATTCCCCGTACGTTCTAGTCATGGACCCAGTATTTAAAATAAGAAAGTAAAAATAGATAAGCCCTAGCAGTTTTCCAGTAAACTTTCCAATGGTTTGTTCACATATTTGAAAAAACGATTGCTGCGGGAATAGCTTGTATAGCCGAATCACAATAAACAGTGTTAATATACCTATGAGAGAAGCCCAAATTGGTGAAAGCCATAAATCTTGTTTTGCGAATCTTGCTGTAATTCCTGGAACTGCAAGAATGGCTGTCGCGATAATGGCGGGATACATCATCATGCACATTTGCAAAGCAACAATTTTTCCTTTCTCCATAAACAAACCATCCTTTTATTTAAAATTAAAATACGAAGATAATAAGTTATCCCTCCATAAATCTTCTAATCGGTTTAAAAATACTTTCGAGGAATGTTACTGGTCCAGGCATGTTAGGAAGATCAAATAAAGAAAGAATACCAGCCATGGTCAATAATGTAAAAAATGCGATTTTATCTTTTCTAGGGTACTTTTTCATTTTCGGCCGTTCATAGACTCCGATTAAACCAATAAAAAGGAGAACTCCTAAAAAAATGCCCCATTTCATTCCTTTTTCACCTCATCTTCAGGTATGCTAGTAGGTGCACCGGTAAATCCTGGTCTATGGATATAGGCTTCAACATTCACCTTTACTTCTACTTGAGGGAACACCTCATCCCATCTGTTTTTCACCTTTTTCCATTCTTTCGGGTAATGTCGATGGAATTTTTCTGCAAAACCGATAATATCTGCATTGAACTCTTCTTGAAGTTGTTTTACCGCTAATTCGATCCGATTTTTGATTTTTTTCTGGAAATCCTTTTCAAGTCTTTGAATGATAACAGGGTTCAAAAGAGCGAGCTTTGTTTCATTTTGGACGACATTCCCCTCTGTACGTACTTTAACAGTCATTTTCCACTGACCATCCATTACGCTCGGGATTAGCTTAACATCTGATGTGACTGGACTAAGCGAGATTTCGCCGCTTTCACCCGCAGGCCTAAAGGAAATGGTATATTCCTTCATTTCATTCCTAAGCCATAATATCCCTCGTGTATGATTTGCATTCATTCGGCCTATCATTTTATCCTTCTTAAATACCGCAGTTCCTGAAATAAAAGGAATGGTTTCAGTTTCTTTTTTCCCTTCTTCAGGCGGCAAAATTTTCACATCTGGAAGTGCGGCATTTTGCGCTTCATTTGTTAGCATTAATGTTAAATCCTTCATCGTTATTCGCATTCCAATTTGGAAATCTGATAGTTCTTTAAGCACTTCACCTGAATAACGTTCTAAAGGAGGAAGTAATTCAAGCACTTTTTCTGCATCTTTACTAACATACATATAAGCTCGATCTCTTGGCTGCGGAAAGCGAGTTAAATAATCGAGCTGTTCTTGGATCCCTTTTTTAGCCAAGTCTTTTCCGAAAATAAATACCTTACATTGTCCCCAAAAAAGTTTCCGCGGCAGATGCATTTGGAGTTTAGAGACAGCATCAGCCAAATTCGAACCGATGCCGCTTCTAACCAATGTTGATTCTTCGCCTCCTCCCCCCGTTCCTCCCCCGCTGCCGAGGGCACGGGGAATAAACACTTGAACAGAAACTTTGATCTGGTCATCTTCTGTATGGTCAATTGCTGTAGCCGTTACAATAGCTAAATCGTTAACTTCCACACGATCCCAGCAGCCGCTTAACAATGGAATGAAAATACAAAAAGAGAGAGAGAGGAAAGTTGGTTTCATTATGTATTTTCTCCTTTGTCATTCGAATTAGAGCAATAGTTAGATAAGAGAATATGTCCTTTATCATTCCCCTCCTTTTTCAGGGCCGGGCTTCAAATCAGGGGACTGGCGATATTGATTAAAATTCCCTGTAAAATGTGGGCGGGTGTTCATTTTCCACAAAGGAGCTCTAATGAATGAATCTTTTAATTCTTTTATTTTTAATGGAGCGATTGGGCTTAAATAAGGTACACCGAATGAACGGAGTGTTGCTAAATGAATGATGATCGCTATAATTCCCATCATGACGCCAATAAGCCCTAAAGACCCTGCCAATAAGATAATTGGAAAACGCAGCATTCGGATGCCTATCCCTATTGCATATCGAGGGATCATGAACGATGCGATTCCGGTAACGGCGACAACAATGACCATTGGTGCTGATACAAGTCCAGCTTGAACGGCTGCTTGTCCGATGACTAAAGCCCCTACAATACTGACAGCCGAACCAATTTGCTTAGGCAATCGAACACCAGCCTCGCGAAGAGCTTCGAATGTTAGTTCCATCATAATTGCTTCGACCAGCGCCGGGAAAGGGACCGATTCCCGAGCAGATGCAATACTGAGCAATAAAGCAGTTGGCACCATTTCTTGGTGGTATGTAAGAATGGCAACATATAGGGATGGAAGTAATAGTGATATTGTTAAGAACAAAAAACGCAGCATACGGATTACTGAACTAATCAGATAACGGCCATAGTAATCTTCTTGTGATTGAAATAATGAAAATAAGCTTGTTGGTGCAATTAAAACAAATGGGGTGCCATCAATCAGGATGGCAACTCGCCCCTCTAATAAATTAGCACTGACAACATCTGGACGCTCTGTACTCAAAATTTGTGGAAAAGGCGAGTAGGTGTTATCTTCAATAAATTCCTCGATGTAGTTACTTTCTAATATGCCGTCGATTTTAATCCGTTTTATGCGATTTTCAACTTCTTCAATTAATGTTTGATCTGCAATACCTTCAATATAGGAAAGAAAAATTTTTGTTTTCGTATATTCCCCGACATGCAAAGTCTTCATTTTGAGAGCAGGGCTTTTTATAATCCGTCGTATTAAAGATGTATTAACACCTATTGTTTCCGTAAATCCTTCCCTAGGGCCGCGAATGCCTGATTCCGCAGCAGGCTCTTCAATACTTCGTTTTTCCCATTTGGCTAAACCGAAAGAGAAGCCAAGATTGATTCCATGACATAGCAGAATGGGATTCCCATTCGAAATTGAATCAACGCATTCGGAAAAGCTTGTCATTTTTTGAACGCTTGAAACAGGCGTTTTGTTAACAAGAAAATTTGTTAATTCACTTGCCGTTTCAATTTTATTCTTCATAAGCGGTGTAAGGACTTGTTCATCCATTTTTTGAACATCTGTGAGCCCATCAATATAAATGAGATAACCTTGAAATTTTTCTCCGATTAAAAAAGACCGAAACATAACATCGAAGCTATTTAAATAGAGTGAGCGAAAATATTCGATATTTTGATCTAGTTGGATGGAAAGGGAAACTTGGGCATCTGAAGCCTGTTGCCTAGCATTGGTATTTTCTTTGGTTGGATTGTTTTTTTTAAATAGGCTTCTTATGTGGCGAACCATTCTTTTTCCCCCTACCCGCAAAACATCAAATTGAATTATATACTCTATTAGTTATTCTTTATGCTTGCTTAAATTATTCATTAGAGGGGATTCTTAGGATCTTAACTTTGAAATGCGCATTATTTTTTTGTATAAATTCCCCTGAATTCACAAAAAAATAAAAAAGATGCAATTTTCCTGTTGACGTAAGGATAGATGCCTAGTAGAATAAAAAACGAAGCAACTGATAATAATTATCATTATCACAAAATAGACAAAAAGGGAGAAACAGAGGATGAAATTCACAAAATTACTTAAGCCTGTCATTGCTAGTGCTTTGCTAACAATAGGTCTAGCCGGATGTGGTGCAACTGGTAATAACACAGATGGGGAAAAAACAGCCTCAAAACCACCTGAAAAAGCAGAAAACCAGGTCGTAAATATTTATACGGCAAGACATTATGAAGCAGATGAGGAAGTTTACAAGAAATTCACAGAAGAAACAGGCATTAAAGTGAATGTTGTCAAAGGGGAAGCGGAAGAATTAATCGAGCGTTTAAAGCGTGAAGGTGAAAGCACAGAAGCCGATTTATTTATTACGGTTGACGGCGGAATCCTTGCTAATGCGAAGAATAATGACATTCTTCAGTCTGTTAAATCCGATGTAATTGATAAAAATGTTCCTGCTAACTTACGGGATGCGGATGATAATTGGATTGGAATGGCAACAAGAGCACGTGTAATCGTTTACTCAAAGGACAGAGTAAATCCAGATGAGCTTTCTACATATGAAGCTTTAACAGATGCGAAATGGAAAGGAAAAGTGTTAGCTCGTTCATCAACAAGTATGTACAATCAATCACTGCTTGCTTCTTTTATTGAGTTAAATGGCGAAGAGAAGGCTGAGCAATGGGCAAAAGGAATCGTAAATAACTTTGCTCGCCAGCCAGATGGCGGTGACCGTGATCAGGCGAAAGCGATTGCTGCAGGCATCGGTGATGTGGCGATTATGAACACGTACTATGTTGGACTACTTGTGAATTCATCAGATGCTGAAGAAGCAAAAGTAGGAGAAAGTATCGGTGTTTTCTTCCCTAACCAAGAAACAAACGGAACACACGTTAATATTAGTGGAATTGGTCTAACGAAGTATAGCAAAAATCCTGAAAATGCAACAAAACTGATTGAATATATAACAGGTAAAGAGGCTCAGGAATATTTATCTGCAAATAATTACGAATTCCCTGTTAACCCTGAAGCTGCAAAACCAGAAATCCTGAAGTCATGGGGCGAATTCAAAGCACAGGAGCTTAACTTTGATACTTTAGGGAAATATAATCAAAAGGCAATCGAAATATTTAATAAAACAGGTTGGAAGTAAAATGGGAATCAATATTGTGAAACGCTTCATCCAAAAAGAAATTAATGGGTGGTGGATGATCAGTATGATTGGGGCGGCAGTGATTCTGCTGCCCATCCTGTTTGTTTTCTTTTCCTTATTTCAGGAGCCAAATCAAAACTGGTTTCAAATCCGCCAGTATCTATTAAAAAACTATGTGACAAACACAGTCATCCTTGTATCGCTCACAGGAATCTTTACAGCCATTTTAGGGGTTTCACTTGCATGGTTAATTGCTGCCTATGATTTCCCTCTCAAACGTTTTTTTCGTTGGGGATTATTATTACCGCTTGCCATACCGCCTTATATTGCTGCCTATACTTACCGGACAATGCTTAGTTATACAGGTGTGATTCAAACAACATTCCGGAATCAATTTGATTATCAAATCAATCCTGAATGGTTATCAATTTCATCTTTGCGGGGCGCCATTTTTATTTTTACGATTTTTCTTTTTCCTTACGTCTATATTATGACAAAAGCATTTCTTGAGAGCCAAAGCTCATCATTTTTTGAAAATGCGAGATTGCTTGGAAGGAAACCTTTTGCGATTTTTATCAAAGTTGTTTTACCGCTTTCAAGACCTGCGATCGTAGCAGGAGCAGTATTAGTGATTTATGAAGTGCTGAGTGACTATGGGGTCACCAGCTATTTTGGCATTCACACAATTACGACAGCGATTTTTCAGACATGGTTTGGTATGTATGATGTGGACTCAGCAATGAGACTTGCGGCCTGGCTGATGATTATCATTGTTGGCATGTTCTTTTTAGAAAGACTGCTTAGACAAAGAAGACGTTATCATTTGAATAATAAGTCGAGACCGCTTGTACCAATGAAGCTGAAAGGCTTTTCGGCAGCGGCAGCTTTCATATATTGCTCAAGTGTATTTCTATTAGGTTTTTTTATCCCGTTGATTCAGTTATTGTCCTGGGCCAAGTTAACGTTTAGCAAAGTCTGGAATGATACTTTTTTCACATTGTTTTTCCAAACGGTTTATGTTGCTGCAATCGCTACTTTGCTCATTCTTGTTATTTCGGTTGTTGTCGCCAATGTTTGCCGTTCACACTCCGCGGGTTCCTATGTATTAGCAAAATTAACAACCTCCGGCTATTCGATTCCAGGGGCAATTATTGCGATCGGGGTTCTTGCCATGTTTATTTCACTTGATAAATGGCTGGCACCGCTGTACGCTTATATGGGATTGGGAAAAGCTCCGCTTATTTTAAGCTTATCATTAGTGATGTTAATCGTCGGCTATACGATCCGTTTTATGGCTACAGGATTTAATGCGGTAGAAGTCGGCTTTGAAAAAGTGGGGACAAAATATTCGGAAGCATCAAGAATGCTAGGACTTAGCATGACAAAAACGTTTTTTAAAGTCGATCTTCCTTTAATAAAAGGCGCGTTAATCAGCGGGTTTATTTTGACATTTGTTGAAATCATCAAGGAATTGCCATTGGCATTATTATTAAGACCGTTTAATTTTGATACTTTAGCTACAAAAACCTATCAATTTGCAAAAGACGAGCAAATTTACGAAGCCTCCATTTCATCTTTGATGATTATTGGTATTAGTGTTTTGTCTGTCGTCGTGTTTCAAATGATAGATAAGAAGGTGCAGCAATGAAAATCGTCGAAATTCAAAATCTCACTTTTTCCTTTGGGCGTTCTGGTACACCCATAATTGAAGACTTTTCATTTTCGATGAATACAGGAGAAATTGTTGGTGTTTTGGGACAAAGCGGAAGTGGTAAAAGCACTCTGCTTCGATTAATATCAGGTCTAGAAATACCAAGGAAAGGCACAATTGAAATTGCCGGTTCGCCTGTTGTGAATGAGGGGTTATTTATTCAGCCTGAAGACAGGGGTGTGGGAATGGTTTTTCAAGATTATGCACTATTTCCACATATGTCAGTGAAGGAAAATATTCTGTTTGGCCTGTCACGGATGCCTAGGAAAGAACGAAAGCCGCGTCTGAAAGAAATGCTGGAACTTGTAAAAATGGAAGAATTCGAGAATCGGTATCCACATGAATTAAGCGGAGGCCAGCAGCAAAGGGTGGCACTTGCCAGAGCCCTTGCACCGAAGCCAAAAGTATTACTAATGGATGAACCGTTTAGTAATTTAGATGCAGATTTAAAAGCGTCAATTCGTGAAGACCTACTTCAGATTTTGAAAAAAGCAAATATGACCTGTTTGATCGTGACCCATGACCGCAATGATGTTGAAGCTATTTGTGACAATAGCATCACAATGTGTCCGTTAATAGCGGAAAAAGGTGCAGCAGGGGAAAAATTTCAATTTATTCGGTAACTGGGGGCTCATATTGTTTGAGCTATCAAATATTTGGACTATAATAATTTTTTACGGACTTGCTGTATTAGCGAGTTCTTTTTTTTATGGAAAAAAGATGGGTTATCAAATTATGTTTCCTTCGTAAAATTATTTTAAAATAATAATTTCAGGTATGAAAACTAAAAGTATGCCATTTATTTGACGAAACATGTCGAATGGTCAGAGGAATGATGACTTTTTCAACGCAATCTTTGTCGAAATATTAAGGTATTTGCAATAATATATTGACTACTTACGTAATATTAATTATCCTTAAATAGATGTTAATAGGTAAAACTACCTGATAAAGGCAAACTCATTGAAAGATGGGGACGCAAAGCCATGGGTCTGTGGTTTCATTTCACAATTGAACTATGATCGCCAGGTTGCCAAATAACTTTAATATATGCTTTGTTAATTTGTATTGTTGACTACCCGCGGGTTCGATGTACATTCCTTTTTGTGCGCACAAGGAATGATTTTCGTCCCGCTCATTTACTATGAGCAATACTGTGCATTAACAAAACCTAATCATAAAGTGATGGCTGTTCTGTTGTATTGGAATCAGGCATTTTTTTTTTGCCTAGGGAAAATTAAAGGAGAAAATGAGGGATGAGAATGAGGTTTACAATTGGAAAAAAGTTAATGACGGGATTCTTAAGTGTAGCTATTCTTCTCGGAGCGATTAGTTTTATCTCGTTATACAACATTCAGGAAATAGACAAAACCTATAGCGATTTGGTTGATCGTCGGTCTCCAATATTAAAAAATGCAATGAAAATGCAAAACAACGCTTCACGAGAAATCGCTAGCTTGCGAGGTGTGCTATTACAGGAAGAAGGTCAATCAGATATGTTATCTCAATCTATATCTGATCTGAATCAAAATATTAAAGATTCAGTTGAATTAGTGACAACCGAAGCAAATATGGATTTACTAATAAAACTTGAAACATTGAATGAAGAATTTAAAGGGAAGTCAGATGAAGTCATTTCCTTGATGGAAACAAATCCAGAAGAAGCGGCAAGGCTTGCGGTTGATGTGGCAATTCCGTTATCAAGGGAAATTAGGGATATTGCAGACAGCATGGCAGGCATTCAAGAGAAAAATATGAATGAAGGAAGTTTAGCTACTTCTGAAAAAGTGGATAAAGTAATTAATACGGTCCGTTTCCTAAGTATCGTTGCCTTTATTATGGCTATTTCAATCGGTATCGTAATTATGCGAATGATTACAAAACCATTATTATTGTTGGAAAATGCAGCTGGGACGATCGCAGCGGGTGATCTCACTCAAGAGGACGTTAAAGTGAAAAATCGGGATGAACTTAGGAATCTAGCAAACTCCTTCAATGATATGAAGAAGAATCTTCACCAATTGATTCGTGAGGTTAGCATCAATGCGGATCAAGTAGCAGCAACTTCGGAAGAATTATCAGCTAGTGCGGAGCAGACGAGTGCAGCAACAGAACAAATTACAATTGCCATGCAAGAGGTGTCAATTGGTTCTGAAAAGCAAGTTTCTAGTGCAACAGATGCTACTCAAGCGGTTGCTGAAATTTCAGGTGGTATGAATCAGGCTGCAATCTCCATTCAAACTGTTGCGGATTTAACGAATACCGCAAATGATAAAGCAACTATTGGAAATACGGTGGTTGAAAAGACAGTTGAACAAATCAATCTTGTCCAGCATTCTGTAAGTGAAACCGGTATGGTTGTTAACGCGCTTGGGAAAAAATCGGGTGAAATTGGACAAATTGTTGAATTGATCACTCAAATTGCTGATCAAACGAACCTTTTAGCTTTAAATGCTGCAATCGAAGCAGCACGAGCAGGTGAACATGGCCGAGGGTTTGCTGTTGTTGCCGATGAAGTTCGGAAGTTAGCGGAACAGTCTGGTCAAGCAGCGGGTCAAATCCGCGAACTCATTCAAGAAGTACAATTAGAGGCAGAGAAAGCTGTACAATCCATGAATCATGGGGCATCAGTTGTCGGAGACGGAATTAAAATGGTTCATCAAACAGGTGAAGCCTTCAGAGAGATTGTTCTGTCAATTGAACAAGTAACAGCCGAAGCTCAAGAGGTATCCGCAATTGTTGAACAAGTGAATTCAAGTGCACAAAACATGGTGGAAACAATGGAAGGTGTTGCAAATATTGCCGAGCAATCCGCTGGAAATACACAGAACGTGGCAGCTTCAGCAGAAGAACAAAATGCCTCCATGGAAGAAATATCCGTATCAGCCGAAGCATTAAGTAAAATGGCTTTGAATTTACAAGAAGTGGTAAGTAAATTCAAGGTTTAGTATAGATAAGAATACAAAATTTTTACTCGCCTCATTCGGCGAGAAGACGATATTATTTTGAAGAGGAAGTAATGTGAATGCTTGCTTTAGTAAAGGATCAGCGCTACAACGTGCTGAAGAGTCAATTTCAACATGAATATATTGAGAGCAATATGGAACAATCGTTAGAAAGAATCTGCTTGTTCCTATATCACCATACAAATATTTATTATTTGTCGTTTGTTAATGAAAAGACGTTGCTTGATTATTTGAAATATCATCGCTCAATCAGTTTTGAAATAATACCCTTTGTCCGAGTAGTCAAAGACATTAAAAATTTTCTCTTTTTCCTGCAGAACAATAAAAATGAGGGCCGTGTTCCGACTATTGATTTGACAGTTTGGAATTTCGATGACTGGACTCGATTGTAGGTTATCTATAAAAAAAGCAGCTGCATGATTTAAATCCTTAGCAACAGTGTATAATGCGCTATATTTCCAACTGTAAAAGAAATCCGGATGGTTGTACCATTCGGGTTTCTTTTTTTAGAATTGTGAACTGTTATGCTTAAAGCCGATAAACATTTGCCCATTTGTCGAAATATTAGATTATTTTTAAAAATTGTTGACTACCTATTTAATTTTAATTATCCTTAAATTGATATTAATAGGTAAAACTTCCTAATAAAGACAAACTCATTGAAAGATGGGGACGCAAAGCTATGGGTCTGTGGTTCTGATTCACTATTGAACTATGTTCGCCAAGCTACTAAATAACTTTAATAATTTGCTTTGTTTATTCGTATTGTTGACTACCTGCGGGTTAGATTTCCATTCCTTTTTGTAAGCATAAGGAATGATATTCGTCCCGCTCGTTTACTATTAACAATGCTGTTCATTAACAAGGCATAATCATAAAGTGATGGCTGATCTATTTTATAGGAATCAGGCATTTTTTTGTATATGGAAAGTTAAAAATGAAAATGAGGGATGAGAATGAAGATGAGGATGACAATTGGTAAAAAGCTAATGGCGGGATTCCTAAGTGTAGCCATTCTTCTCGGAGCGATTAGCTTTATCTCGTTTTACAATATACAAGAGGTAGACAAATCTTTTTCTGGTTTAGTTGATCACAGTACTCAAATTTTAAAAAATTCTATGAAAATGCAAAATAGCGCTTACCAAGAAATCAGTAATTTAAGAGGTATCTTATTACAGGAAAAAGGTTCAATAGATGGGATTTCACAAGCTATTGATGATTTGAATCAGGATATTAAAGCTTCATTCGATTTAGTAACTAGCAAGGAAAATCTTGAGTCACTAAAAAAGCTGGAAACAATGAATGACGACTTCAAAGAAATATCAGATCAAGTCATTTCCTTGGTGCAAACGAATCCTAATGAAGCGGCAAGACTTTCTCATGAAGTAGCAATGCCATTAGCAAGAGAAATTAGGGATATTGCAGACAGCATGGCCGAATTTCAAGAAAAGAAAATGATAGAAGAAAGTATAGCTAACTCTGAAAAGGTAGAAAAAGTTATTAAAACGGTCAGTTATCTCAGTATCGTCGCTTTTATTTTGGCCGTTTCAATTGGAATAGTGATGACTCAAATGATTAAAAAACCAATTTTATTATTGGAAAAAGCAGCAGGAGCCATTGCAGCTGGTGATCTTACACAAGAGGATGTTCATGTGAAAAATCGGGATGAACTTGGGAATCTAGCAAAAGCCTTCAACGGAATGAAGGTGAATCTTCTTCAATTGATTCGGAAGGTCAGCGTCGATGCAGAACAAGTAGCGGCGACTTCCAAAGAACTATCGGGTAGTGCGGAGCAGACGAGCGCAGCAACAGAACAAATTACACTTGCTATTCAAGAGGTGGCGAGGGGTTCTGAAAAGCAAGTTTCTAGTGCAGCTAATGCTACTCAAACGGTTGCTGACATTTCAGATGGAATGAATCAGGCGGCAACCTCCATTCAAACCGTTGCAGATTTAACGAATACCGCAAATGAAAAAGCAACGATTGGAAATACGGTGGTTGCAAAGACGGTAGAACAAATCAATCTTGTCCAGCATTCCGTAAGTGAAACTGGTGAAGTTGTGAATGCGCTTGGTAAAAAGTCGGGTGAAATTGGGCAAATTGTTGATTTGATTACCCAGATTGCGAACCAAACTAATTTATTAGCACTAAATGCCGCAATTGAGGCTGCGAGGGCAGGGGAGCATGGGCGTGGATTCGCTGTCGTTGCGGATGAAGTTCGCAAGTTGGCAGAACAGTCTGGCCAAGCCGCGGGGCAAATCCACGAACTCATTCAAGAGATACAATCAGAAGCGGAGAAGGCTGTACAATCCATGAATCATGGGGCATTAGTTGTCGGAGACGGAATTAAATTGGTTCATGAAACAGGTGAAGCCTTCCGAGAGATTGTTCAGTCAATTGAACAAGTAACAGCCGAAGCTCAAGAGGTATCCACAATTGTTGAACAAGTGAATTCAAGTGCACAAAACATGGTAGAAACAATGGAGGGGGTTGCCGATATTGCTGAAAAATCAGCTGGGAATACACAGAATGTGGCAGCTTCAGCAGAAGAACAAAATGCCTCCATGGTGGAAATATCCGTATCAGCTGAAGCATTAAGTAAAATGGCTTTAAATTTACAAGAAGTGGTAGGTAAATTCAAAGTTTAGTACGGATAAGAATATAAAAGATTTTACTCGCCCTATTCGGTGAGAAGACGATATTCTTTTGAAGAGGAAGTAATGTGAATGCTTGATTATCTGAAATATCATCGCTCAATCAGTTTTGAAATAATACCCTTTGTCCAAGTAGTCAAAGATATTAAGAATTTCCTTCTTTTTCTGCAGAACAATAAAAATGAGGGCTGTGTTCCGACTAATGATTTGACAGTTTGGAGTTTCGATGATTGGACTCGATTGTAGTGGCTCAAGAAGAAAATGCCGGCAATTTACAGCTACGTTTTCTGTATATTTTTTTAACAAATCCGGATAGTATTAACACCATCCGGATTTGTTTTTAATGAAGATCAATAATTCCGCTCGAAACGGATAAATCTAACATGTGCTTTCCGGATCCGTGGACTCCCTCAATCCCATGTTTGGTCTGAATCTTCCCTGAAAGAGGGAGATTACAATTAATCATGCCGCTGTTGACTTTCCCTTTTAAAGAAAAATCAGCGTTCTTTGGCAGATCAAGCTTTACATGGCCTGAACTCACTCTTACATCTAATCTGTCTGTCAGTTCATCCATCTGAATGTCCAATTTGCCTGATGTAACCTCGGCATCGAGTTTCCCTTCATAATGCTTAATTTTGACATAACCCGAACTCATTTCAACTGTCCCTGTTTTCGTGATAAGATGATCAATGGTTAACATGCCAGAAGAGCCATCCTGTTTAAATTCAGCAGTCTTTAAGTTTTTTAAATCCGCCTTGCCTGAACTTAAATCAAGTGTGAGCTTCTCAAGCTTCATCGGCTGTTTCTTCGAATGTCCAGCAAAGGTTAAATGTCCCGAACCAATATCAATGGCCATGCTGCGATGGTAATCCTCGGGAATATAAATATTCAGCTGTGATTTGTTTTTAAAAAATTGAAATCCATTTAGAAAGCTTCGTTTATATTCAACGATAATTTTATCTCCGCTAGTCTTTACTGTTACCTTACCTTTTCCATCGAGATCTGCTTTTATATTTGTTCTGTTTTCCGGGATAATTGCTGTACGGATGCCTGAGACATCAACCTCAATCATATTAATAGTTTTTGACAAACTTGCTTCTGCGCCGCCTTTCCCAAACGACAGCCAACTCGTAAGATTTGACGACCATAATAAATATAAACCAACCAAGACTAAAAAAATGAAAATTATTCTTTTCAAATGGTATCCCTGCTTTCTATTGCTTCCTTACACCTATTTTATGAAACAAATAATAAAAGAACATTGAGCCACAGCATGAAATGCAGCTCAGACTTGAGGCTTATTCGAAGAGTGATACACGGGTCGCTGATAAATAGAAGAAGTCGCCGATAAAATGGTCAATGTCACTGATATATTGAAAAAGTTGCTGATAAAATAGCTAAAGTCGCCGATATATTGGAAAACTAAATAAAGGCTGTTTTCGCATATATTGTTGCTTTAGCCTACAAAGTTTGCCCGTTGATTTCCACTACGGGCACTTGCTTTCCGCGGGAGGGACGGGAGCCTCCTCGGCGTTACCGCCTGCGGGGTCTCCCGCTTCCCTCTATTTCCCGCAGGAGTCAAGTGCCCTCCGCTCCAATCAACTCAGATTTACTAGATAAATTTTACATTATAAAAGCAACAAACTTTACGAAAATAGCTAAAAAAATGAGGTTTAGCTCTCTCCTAAAAAGCCTTGCTTTAAATTAAATAATAGAGCTGGCTTCATGAGTAAGCCAGCTCTATCTATGTGTTATTCGATCTTATTACTTTGATCCTTGTTTCTTTTATTTCCTTTGCTGTTGTCGCCACTCACGATATCTGACGTATTTCCTCTAGGTGAATTTTGATTTTTGCTGCCTTTGTTATATTTTTTCGTCATTCTAAGGATCCTTTCTAATTTCCACATTATATTTTCTATCGTTTGCGTCTTTTTTATGTGCATTGACAAGAACAATCATTGTAGTAATACGAACGTAATTGGACAAGATAAAGTGGATGAATATATTTCTTTTGACAGTTGGCTGCCCTTGTAATATGATTATCAATGCCGATAAAACACATAGGAATTGAGGGGTAAAGATGAAGAAGTTTTCTATTCTATTCATGCTATTATTTAGTTTTATGCTTATTCTTGCAGGCTGTGGAACGGATAAGGCTCCAAAACCTGCAGAGAACAAAGCTGCTGAGAAGGAAGTAGCTAAGAGTGAAGACCTTTTAACAAAAGTAAAAGATGAAGGTAAGTTATTAATCGGAACAGAAGGTACATACCCTCCTTTTACGTACCATGATGATAAAGGGGAATTAACTGGGTTTGATGTGGAAATTGCAAGAGAGATTGCAAAACGTCTTGATGTTGAGCCAGTATTTATGGAAACCCAATGGGATGCTATTTTTGCTGGATTAGATGCGAAGCGTTTTGATATGATTGCGAACCAAGTGGGAATTCGTCCAGACCGTCAGGAAAAGTATGATTTTTCAGATCCATATATTTCTTCTGCAGCCGTTTTGATCACACATCAAGACAATGATAAAGTATCAAGTTTTGAAGATGTAAAAGGATTGAAATCAGCTCAATCGATGACAAGTAACTATGCTGATATTGCTAAAGCCAATGGGGCAGAAATTGTCGGTGTTGAAGGGTTTAACCAAGCAATCGAATTAATCAACTCGAAGCGTGCAGATGTAACATTTAATGACAAATTATCCTTCCTTGACTTCAAAAAGCATAAGCCGGATGCACCAGTTAAAATTGTTGCTACATCAGAAGATGCTTCAAAGAGCGGATTAATGTTTAGAAGAGGAAGTCAGCCGCTAGTTGAAGAAGTGAATAAAGTATTAAAAGACATGATCGATGACGGCACATATTTGAAAATATCAGAGAAATGGTTTGGTGAAGATGTTCTTAAATAGTATTATGTCCGATCCAGAGCGGGTATCCCGACTAATTGAAATTGCGCAAAATTCCCTTCAGCCTCTGCTGAAGGGAGCTATTTTATATACGATTCCATTAACATTGATCACTTTTATTTGTGGACTTATTTTGGCCGTATTGACTGCACTTGCACGTATTTCAACAGTAAAAATTCTTAACATCATAGCTAGAGTATATGTTTCAGCAATAAGAGGAACGCCATTGCTTGTGCAATTATTTATCATTTTTTATGGGCTGCCGACAATTGGGATTATCATTGACCCATTTCCATCTGCGGTTATCGGATTCTCATTAAATGTTGGGGCATATGCTTCAGAAGTCATTCGTGCAGCGATTTTATCGATTCATAAGGGTCAATGGGAGGCCGGTTATTCGATTGGAATGTCCTATCCTCAAACTTTAACTCGGATTATTCTTCCGCAGGCTTCAAGGGTTTCGGTTCCACCGCTCTCGAATACTTTTATTAGCTTAGTAAAGGACACGTCTCTCGCTTCGATGATTTTAGTGGCTGAAGTATTTAGGAAAGCACAGGAAATAGCAGCTTCCAATTACGAATTCTTACTTTTGTATACGGAAGTAGCCCTTATCTATTGGATTATTTGCTTTCTTCTGTCGATTGTTCAGCAGAGAGTTGAAAATAGGTTGGATCGGTATGTGAGCTAGCAATCGGCGATTCACGGTTTAAAAATCAACTAACGATGTCATTAGCTAGTTTTGCATTTACCGAGGACGAGCTTTTGCCCCTTTTTCGGGCAATGTAACTAAGAAATACCTTTCTTTGACGGTGCCAAATAACGAAGGAGTTTATAAATGATTAGTATACAGGGCTTACACAAGCAATTTGATCAGCTGGAAGTGTTAAAGGGAATCGATTTAGAGGTAGAAAGAGGAAAAGTAGTTGTCGTGATTGGGCCATCTGGGTCAGGTAAAACGACGCTGCTCAGATGCCTTAATATCTTGGAGACGCCAACTTCAGGTACTGTAGCCATCGAGGACCAGGCTCTTGATTTTTCAAAGATAGTATCCAAAAAGAATATCCCTCCATTCCGGCGCTTAACGGGGATGGTGTTTCAAAGCTACAATCTTTTCCCGCATATGACAGCCCTTGAAAATGTCATGGAAGGGCCAATTACGGTTAAGAAAGAATCAAAAGAAACAGCTAGGAAAAAAGCCGGACAGCTTTTGGAAAAAGTCGGATTGGGTGAGAAGCTGGATGAATACCCGCATCAGCTTTCAGGTGGCCAGCAGCAGCGTGTAGGAATTGCGCGTGCACTTGCAATGGAGCCGAAGGTTATGCTCTTCGATGAGCCAACCTCTGCCTTAGATCCGGAGCTTGTTGGTGAAGTATTAAAAGTAATGAAGGATCTTGCAAATGAAGGAATGACGATGGTTGTAGTCACACATGAAATGCGCTTTGCAAGGGAAGTTGCTGACGAAGTCATCTTTATGGATGGCGGAGTGATTATTGAAAGAGGAAGGCCTGAAGAGATTTTTTCCGCTCCTAAGGAAGAGCGGACGAAACAGTTTTTGAGATTAATTCAATAATAACGAAGAAACCCGCTTGAATTACAGCGGGTTTTTTACTGCCTATTAACGAATTACTGGTAAATAATTGCGATGGTTATGCCGATTAAGAAAAAATGCCTCCAAATGGAAGCATTTAAAAAGGGGGATATACACTTGTAAGACTAGTATGGTCAATGTTGAAATCTTTTAATCAATGAATTTGGAAAATACTTTGACTGAGCCAATTAGAAATTCTCTTTTCCAAGACAGTGAATCGTTCATGTTTGGGAATCCTACCATTTGACCAAAATAAATGGATGCGATAATAGGAAAGTTGTTTAAAGAATTTCATCCTTTTATCACATTTACGCTTTATATTTAAATTAACAAATCTTTTAATTGAAAGAAGAGGGAACCAATTTGAAAAAATGGATGTATGCGATAATTGTAAGTGCTATAACCTTAGCGGGGTGCGGCGAAACTGGGAATAAAGATAATGATACAAGCCAAGAAGTGGCTCCGGTCGCTATTGAAGCTGTTCTAGATATTCCTGAAAAGGCAGATCCAGGGCAAGAAGTAGCTTTAGCTGTCACTGTTACGCAGGTGGAAGAATTTGTAGATGACGCCAACGAAGTGAAGTTCGAAATTTGGAAAGAAGGACAAAAGGAAGCAAGTGAAATGGTTGTAGCCGAACATTCTGAAAAGGGAAAGTATATCGCTAACTATAAATTCCCTGAAGATGGAGTATTCTCTGTTCAATCTCATGTAACGGCAAGGGACATGCATACGATGCCGACGAAAACGATCCAAATCGGCCATTTAGAAGAGGAGCACCATGAACATAAAGAGGATAGCGATGATCATGGTCATTCTCACCATGGGGATGTATCCATAAACTTGGATATGCCAGATCATGTTCAAGCCAATAAACAAACGGATTTAGTTGTTCATTTGGAAAAAGATGAGCAGCCACTTAGCAATGCAGCCGTTAGACTGGAAATTTTCCAGCAAGGAGCAAATCCGGCATGGGTTGATACGGCAGAAGGTGCAAAAGGAGAGTATAAAACAGAGTACCAATTCCCAGCTAGCGGGGAATACACAGTGAGAATTCATGTTGAAAATGACGAAGGCCTCCATGAACATACAGAAGTTAAAGTAACTGTTCATTAATAATCATTTTTAAGGTGCACCTAAACGGGTGCCCCTTTTTTAAAACTTCTTCTCGCCAATTCCTAAAAAATTCAATAAAATAAAGCTAGAAAAGATAGAAAAGCAGGTGCAGGAACATTGAATAATAATACTCATTTATACTTTAATGCTGGAATTGGAGCTAAGAAACCTAATAGTATAAAAAATAAGGAGCAAAGTTGTCCCTTTTGTGAAAAGGACAAGCTTACAGATATATTGGCAGTGGATGGTTCCATCATCCTTCTAAAAAATAAATATCCTGTTTTAGCGAATACGTATCAAACGGTTTTAATAGAAACGGATGATTGTCATGGGGAACTATCCACTTATCAGGAGGATCACTTAATCAAACTCATTGGATTTGGTCTAAAGCATTGGCTACTAATGACGGAAACCGGAGAATACCGTTCCGTTATTTTCTTTAAAAATCATGGTCCGCTATCTGGTGGTTCCATTGCCCATCCTCATATGCAAATTGTCGGGCTTAAGGAGATCAATTATGTTGATAAGGTACAGCCGCAAGATTTTGAAGGATTGACCATTCATGAAAAGGATGGAACGATATTTTCTATTTCCACAGCCCCTAGAATAGGTTTTTATGAGTTTAACATTAAATTGGCAGACATGAACGATATCACTTCTTTTGCGAGATACATACAGACGGCCGCGCATTATATTTTGAATGTTTTTCCTTTTCATTGCAGCAGCTATAATTTATTTTTCTACAAGCTTGATGATCAAATTTATGCGAAAGTTGTCCCGCGGTCTGTTACATCACCGATATTTATAGGGTATTTTATTCCGCAGGTTCCAAATAATATCGAATGGATGAAGAATGACGTGCAGGAAAAGTATTTCGGATAACTAGCTTTTGAATAACATGTATAACTGAAATAATTTCCAATCGCCTTTAAGAAGTTGTGATTTGCTCTGATAAAAAATATAATGAAGTATTGCAGAATACTTAGTTTTGTTTTTTCTATGAAGGAGAATGATATGACTTCTAATAAAACGACACCTTCTAGGCTTGATTTTAGCTTAGTTTTCATAATGATTTTATTATTCTTAGTGAGCTGTATTTCGATTTACAGCGCTCAGACGACTGGTCAATATAAGGAAAATTTTCTTTTAAAGCAATTTGTTTGGTATTTGGTTGGAACTGGGATCATCATGGCTGTTATTACCCTTGATTCGGACCAGTTAAAAAAATTATCTTGGTATGCATATGGTTTTGGGTTACTCTTACTTGGATTTTTAATTGTCGCTCCTAGTAGCATTGCTCCGGTAATCAATGGCGCCAAATCTTGGTTCATTGTGCCTGGAATGGGCTCGCTTCAGCCATCTGAGCTTGTAAAGGTCTTTCTCATCCTTGTTCTTGCAAAAGTGATCGAAGAACATCATCAAAAGAATCGGTTAAAAACAGTCCAAACTGATTTATGGCTATTGGTTAAGCTTGGGATATTTACAATGATCCCTCTCTTGCTTGTTATGCAGCAGCCTGATCTTGGAACAGGCTTAGTATTTATCGCCATTATGCTAGGGATGATTTTTATTTCCGGAATTACATGGAAGCTGCTTGCCCCTATTTTCGGAACAGGTATAACACTTGTCTCTGTTATTTTCTACTTTGTCATCTGGCATCCGGAGATATTAGAAAAGTATTTAGGGGTGAAAGAATACCAGTTTGGCCGTATTTACTCATGGATTGACCCTTATAATTACCAAAGCTCGACTGGATTCCAATTAACAAGGTCTCTTCTTGCTATCGGTTCAGGTGAAACGAGCGGGAAGGGCTATGGGACAAGGGAAGTTTATTTGCCAGAAAGCCATACAGACTTCATATTCAGTATTGTTGGCGAAGAATTTGGTTTTATCGGGGCAAGTATTGTCATTAGTATATTCTTTATGCTCATTTACCAAATTACTAAAGTTGGGATGGAAACGAAAAATGACTTTTATTCATATATTTGTGTAGGAGTCATTAGCATGATCACTTTTCATGTTTTCCAAAATATTGGTATGACCATTGGCGTGTTACCTATTACAGGAATACCTCTCCCTTTTATTAGTTACGGAGGAAGCTCGCTAATGGGAAATATGCTTGCGATTAGCTTAATCTTTTCGATTCGCTATCATTATAAAAAATATATGTTTTCGAGTAATGATTAAAGAGCGAAGGGCAAATTACCTTCGCTCTGTATTTATTCAACGCCGCCTGTTTCCACAATTGTGACATTGCATATTATCTTAATTTCAAGGTTTTTGTAATTATCTTTCCATTTTTTAAAATCGAAACCCCGATTTTTGGTTTTGTAAATATGACCCAATCCAATCGGATCGATATCTTTTTCCTGAAATTGTTTAACCAATTTCAAGCATTCCCTTTCCACTTCTTTTTCTAAATTATCTCCAATTTCTTTAATTATTTTTGAGTTTAATCTTGTTCCAGTATATTCGCGGATCACACCTTTAATTTTTATGTCAATAGTGACTTTTGAAGGGTCTTTTTTCGAAATTGTAACTTTTTGCTTTGACTTGATGCTTTCGACATCGGTTTCCTTGCCATTTTTCAAATGGACTTTATAGCTACCAGTACTATACTTGTCAACTAATAATTTAAAAAAGAACATTTTATTTGCAGGTATAACATCTACTTCTTTGTCCAATTTAAACAGGCTAATCCCGCTAATTTTAACGACATCTGAATTTACCATTTTCAATCTTGGGAGGTAAATATCTTTTCCTTCTTGATAATAATCACGCAGAACGACGTGAAGATTTTGTTTAGGTACATCTCTTCTATTCATATTATGGTCAATAAGATCGAATAAGTAGACCGCAGTTCCTTGCGTTCCGTAATTTCCTTGCATCAAATCTTGAGACAAGCCTTCTGTGGTTGCTAGTAAATTTCTTGCCCCAATGCTCGCATCTCTTTGGTAAGCATCTACAAATTCAATAATTCCTTCTTTTGCAAGCTTCTCTCCAAAGACAGACACTAAAATTCCACCTGTAACAAGAGGGTTATTGGTTTGCTTTTGAACATTTGCAAGAATATCTCTCCTTAAATCCCCATTGGCTACATACGTTTTGTTTAGAATGGATTTATCGGGATTGAATTCTTGCAGGAGAACTGTGCCGCGAAATTTTTTTTCCTTTAATAGATCATATCCGACGCCAACTTCGACATTAAGATCATCAAGAATTAGCGGTTGAACACATCCCGACAAGAACACCACTACTAAGAGTAAGAGGGGTATCCTTCTCATTTCTTTTTCACCTTCTTCGTAATCAATGTGGCAATGAATAATAAGGGAATATAAAAGAAAATAAACCCAAAACTCATTTTGCTGGTAAAATCCTCAAGCATTTTAATTTTTTCTCGGGAATCAAAAAAATTAATGACAATCAAGTTGACAATAACGATGAAATAAATACCTTTTTTCTGTTTGATATTAAAAATTCTTTTAATGAGTCTAGAGGCAACCCAAATCGCGATACAGACATTAGGAAGGATGATTAAATTCCAATTGGCAATTCCTACATATTCGAATCTTTCTACAAACGACAATTTAAAAATTTTCCACATCGTCAAGGTTGGCCAAACCTCTTTTGCGAGCTGTTCCTCCGAAAAATAAGCAAAGGATAATATCGCAAAGCTAAAATAGACGAATGTAGTGGATAGTAAGGCAAGATGTCCCCATTTTTTCGATTGTTTAGGGTTTTTAATAAAAGGATAAAAAAACAATACAATTTCAAAGCCGGCATAAGAAAGTGACATTTTATAAGCGCTTAAAAGCAAATCCTTTACAGAATGGTCCCAGATGGGTAAAAGATTATTAATGTTGGAAAACTGTACATTAGGAGTAAAAGTAAAATATAAATAGGCAGGCAGGAGAAGCCCAAAGACAGTTATTCCCACGACAGTTCGGAATCCGCCAAACACGATATACATACTAAGCAGCATAAAAGCAAAGGTGAACCAGAATACACTCATTTCAGGAAACATCCAAACTTGGACGATTTCAATAAATGAACGAAGAATCGACAAAGCATATACAGTAAAATAGAGAATGAATGGGAAGCTTAATAGCTTCCCGCCAAAATTCCCGGCTATATAGATATGAGCCGATACAAGATCCCCATTAACTGTTTCAGCAATTTTGTAGATCATCCAGAGAATGATATGAATGCATGCTCCTGCGAACAAGATTGAAATCCAGGCGTCATAGCCGGCATATTTGGCAATTTCACGCTGATAACCGAGAATACCGATTCCGATTTGCATGGACATAATCATATGAAGAACTAAAAATGGGGAGATTTTCAATCTCTCAGGTATCGTATGTTCCTGCATAAATGGTTCACATCCAGTTTATTCGGGTAGTTTTCGAACTCTTTTTGCTTTAGCAACATAATGATTCACAACGAAATGCATTGTACCACTCGTAGCGAAAAATCAGATAGATCTGTCTAGATGCGGAGCCTAGGGGTTGGCCGACTAAGAGCGCCATACTCGAAAAAGAAATACGCTTTTTTCTTCGTGCGATGTTAATACTGCCGAAACTTTCCTACTACCATTGCAACGTCGGTATTAGTACGTCCTGTACGTCGGAGGTCATAAGCCAATCCGTAAAGAAGGTTAAAGTGCAGCCAACAGCCGTCTCGGCTTATGCTTGTCGCCTCTGATCAAGGCTCCTTCGCTTTTCTTATTCATCAATATCTTTCTTTATATTTGCTTTTTTCTTATTAAAGCGATATTGCTTTTCTGTCTTTAAAAGTTCTGGACGCGAAGCCAGCTTTTGAAGCGGAAGGCTGACTATAGAATCCTTTAAGTCTGTCACCCGTGGCGGATAAAACGGCTCTAAAAATGGCCTGCCAAGCGAGGTAAGACGGATTAAGTGGGCTAATAAAATACAAAAACAAAAAAGAATCCCGAGGAGCCCCCATAACTGTGCAAAAAGTAAAAAAGGAAAGCGAAGAATACGGATTGCATTACCCATCTTGTAGACAGGTGTTGTAAAGGAAGCGAGAGCAGCAAGTGCGATAATGATAAGGAGAACATTACTTGTAAGGCCTGCATCAACTGAAGCAGTACCTATGACGATTCCGCCTACGATACCGATTGTTTGACCGACTTTTGTCGGCAGTCTTGCTCCAGCCTCTCTTAATAATTCAATCGTCATTTCCAGTATTAAAGCTTCTAGAATGGGAGGAAAGGGGACATCTCTCCTCGATGTAATTAAAGTACTTAATAATTCCTTTGGAATCATCTCATAATGATAGGTTAGTGCTGCTACATAAATGGGTGTAATTAGGACGGAGAAGGCAACCGCAAATACCCGAAGTAACCTAAAAAATGTTGCTAAACCCCAATTTAGGAAATAATCATCAAAAGCACTGAAAAATTCAACTAGAGTAGTTGGTCCAAGTAAAACATGAGGGGAGCCGTCTACACAAATCGCTACCTTCCCTTCAGCCAAAACCGCTGCTATCCTATCTGGCCTTTCTGTATCCAATAACTGTGGAAATGGCGAATTGGAGTTATCCGATATGATTTGAACAATATAAGAACTATCTATAATCGTATCGATTTCAATTTCTTTTATACGTTGCTTGACCGTATTCACATTCTCTTGATTCGTAATTCCCTCAATATGTAAGACAGCAATTTGTGTTTTCGATATAGTTCCAACCGTAAACTCGTCTACGATTAATTCTTTTACAGGTAATCTTCTTCGAATTAAGTTTAAATTTACGCCGATTGATTCTACAAAGGATTCTTTTGGGCCGATTACGGAAAACTCTACCTCGGGTGGTGATAAAGCACGAATAATTTCTTTTCGGGCAGGAATAAAGCCGAATTTTTTTTCCTCTGTTTCAATTGTCAGCATGACACAGCCATCGAACAGTTTCTCTTCTATTCCAGAAGGATCTTCGCTTATTTCCACGTCTGTAATAGGGAGGATTTTTTTGATATCTTCAATCGATAGAAGGTCCCCCTCGAGTAAATCTGGGAGTATACTTTGCTGTATAATGGCGTCATCAATTAAAGTAGTCATAAATGTAAGGCAAAACCGCACATTTGTTTTTCGATTGAAATAAAATGATTTTTTAAAGTCCTTCGATTTTAATAATGTTTTTTCCCAGTCTTTTTTCTCTATATCCTTTTGTACACTCTTCTTTTGTAACCATTTTTTCATCATCAATCACCGTCATTTCTAGCATTGTGCTTATTGTTACCGATTTTGGAAGGATTATGAATAGATGGGGAAATAAATCTGCAGATCGGAGAAAAGCGAATAGATAATAGGATAGACCTAAGTAAGTAAAACGAAAGCCGGCTTCCAGTTAGGAAAACGGCTTTTTGGTGTGCAGGATATTGTACCTCACTGATACGGCAACTGGTTTGTATAACCTTGGAACTGTTGGTATGATTGCTGCAGTTTTTGCTGTTCGGCGGCTTCGACTTTGTACCAGCCTTTTTTGAACATCATGTTATAGAATTCGCGCTGTTCATTTTGTGTTTCAGTAAAAATGTTTAACATATCTTGATAAAGCGCCTGATGACTGGCTTCGTGCAAATAGGTACAGTAAGAAGACGTCATATATTTTTCCATCGCTAATAGATCGTTTGTGAAATCACGGTCATTCATTTGTGGCGTTTTCGGGATTTGAGTTTCAGGGTTTTGGATTGCATTTTGTTGGTTCTGATTCTGGATCGGATTTTGATACATGTTAAGTGCCTCCTCGTGAAATGATAATGATTTACTTTGTTATTTTGAGATTCGGCGGTCCCGCCTTTCTTATTGAACCCCTGTAAAGGATTGGTTTTGCGGATTTAAATGAGTAAGAATTTGATCATAATGGCGCTGATGCATCTGACCGCATCTTTCAAACTCCGCCTTTAATTCCTGGCATTGGCATTGCTGAGCATAGAAATGGGCCTTTTTCACAGCTAGTAAATTCCAGGAAAGCATGTCTGTTAAATACATAGAGTCTTTCGTAGAAATGACAGCAGGCGGCTGTTGCATTACTCCTTGCTGATTTTGCATATTCATATTTTGCTGTTGCATAAGCAATCCCTCCGTAATGAATGATTATTTTTTATATTGATTATTTTGACTGTTCACTTTCCCGCCGCCATCTGCTTCAACAGTTGGGCCTGCATTGCCTTTCACACTTGCTGCGCTTACCCCTGCTTTCGAAGGGTTCCTTTTTCTTCTCGCCATTGATTCTTCACCTCCACTAATAGAATGTCCATTATTGTTTTTTTCACTAGGAAAAAGGGTAAATTCAGAAAGAGATTTTAAGATGGAGCATGCAAGTTGCCCGTAAGGTCTTGTATCCGCATATTCGAGTTTAGACAATCGTCAGTTTTTAAAATTTTCTAATTTCAGCCTCAAAAACCATTGCGTAAATTTTTCAAATATTCTATAGTTATAAATAACAAGACATATTCACAGATGAATTTTTTTTGGACTAAAAATGAATGAGTATTCATTCAAAAGGTAAAAGGGGGAAATAAAGTTGATCCAACAAATCAAAAAGGTAGCAGTTCTCGGTTCCGGGGTAATGGGCTCTGGCATTGCAGCCCACTTAGCGAACATTGGAATTCCAACCTTGCTGCTAGATATTGTACCTCGCGAATTAACAGAATCCGAAAAGTCAAAAGGATTAACCCTTGAAGATAAAAGTGTCCGCAACCGCATCAGTGAAGCGGGAAGACAAAAGCTTTTGAAACAAAAGCCAGCTCCGCTAACGAAAAAAACGAATCTCGCTTTAATCGAAGCCGGAAATTTTGAAGATGATATGGAACGCGTGAAAGATGTCGATTGGGTGATTGAGGTCGTAGTCGAAAACCTCGCTGTAAAAAAACAAGTGTTTGAAAAGGTTGACGAGTTCCGGAAACCGGGAAGCATCGTGAGCTCGAACACTTCAGGCATTTCAGTTGAAGCAATGGCGGAAGGACGCTCGGAAGATTTCCAAAAGCACTTTCTTGGAACGCACTTCTTTAACCCACCGCGTTATTTGAAACTTTTAGAGATTATCCCTACGAAACATACAGCTCCAGAAGTATTGGCCTATATGAAACAATTTGGTGAAGATGTGCTAGGAAAAGGTGTCGTTGAAGCGAAGGACACGCCTAACTTTATTGCCAACCGCATCGGTACTTATGGGCTTTTAGTGACTGTTCAGGAAATGCTGAAAGGCGGATACAGTGTTGGTGAGGTTGATTCTATTACAGGTCCGCTTATTGGCAGATCTAAAAGTGCAACTTTCAGAACGCTTGACGTTGTAGGCCTTGATACATTTGTAAATGTTGCGGGCAACGTGTTTGAACAAGTAGAAGGCAAAGAAAAAGAAGTATTTGCAGTCCCTGATTTTATGAAAGGAATGCTGGAAAAAGGTTGGCTTGGAAGCAAATCAGGGCAAGGCTTCTTTTTGAAAAAGGGAAAAGAAATCTTAGAGTTAAACCCGCAAACATTGGAATACGGCGAGCGCAAAAAGCTGAATACACCGGCAATTGAACTGAGCAAGCCGGAAAAAGGAACAGGGAATAAAATGAAAGGGCTTGTTTATGCGGATGACCGCGCAGGCCAGCTATTATGGAATATATTAAGTCCAGCTTTAATTTATTCGGCTCAATTACTCGGTTCAATTGCAGATGATGTCGTTGCAATTGACCGTGCGATGAAATGGGGCTTCGGCTGGGAGCTTGGACCATTTGAAACATGGGATGCGATCGGGGTGGAGAAATCGATCAGCAGGATGAAAGAGGAAGGTGTAGAGGTCCCTGCTTGGGTAAAGGAAATGCTCGAAAAAGGATTCACAACCTTTTATAAAGAAGAAGCTGGCAATCTCTACTTCTATCAAAATGGCGAATATCAATTAATTAAAGAGAATCCAAAAGTGATTAATTTAACGCGTCTGAAAAAACAAAACGGTGTGATAAAAAAGAACAGCGGGGCGAGCTTAATTGATCTTGGCGATGGGGTCGCACTTCTTGAATTCCATTCCCAAAGTAACGCAATTGGTCTTGATATTATTCAAATGATTAACTTTGCTATCGATGAAGTGGAAAGGAATTACAAAGGGCTTGTCATTGGCAACCAGGGGAAAAACTTCTGTGTAGGTGCCAACCTTGCGATGATCTTAATGGAAGCTCAGGATGATAATATTTATGAACTTGATATGGTCGTTCGGCACTTCCAGCAGGCGATGATGAAAATAAAATACAGTTCAAAACCAGTCGTGGCTGCACCGTTTGGAATGACGCTAGGCGGCGGGACAGAGGTTTGTCTGCCAGCAGCACATATTCAAGCTTCGAGTGAAACATATATGGGCCTTGTTGAAGTGGGTGTAGGCTTGATCCCTGGCGGAAGCGGCAACAAGGAGCTTTATTTAAAACATCTCGAAAACATGCCAAATGGGGTAGAATTCGACCTCCAAAAGGTTGCTAATAAAGTATTTGAATCGATTGCAATGGCCAAAGTTTCAACTTCAGGGGACGAAGCACGGGATAATAATTTCCTTCATTTAGCCGATGGGATTAGCGTAAATGGAGACCACCTGATTTATGATGCAAAACAGGCTGTCCTCTCACTTTTTCAAAAAGGTTATAAGCCTCCTGTCCGTAAAAAAGTTCCGGTCGTTGGCGAAACCGGGTACGCAATGATGTTATTAGGAGCACAGGCAATGATGCACTCAGGCTATATTTCAGCACATGATCTAAAAATTGCGAAGAAGCTTGCTTACGTGATTGCCGGTGGAAAAGTGCCATACGGAACAGAAGTGGATGAACAATACCTTCTCGATTTAGAAAGGGAAGCGTTTTTAAGCTTGGTGGCAGAGCCGAAATCTCAAGCACGCATGCAGCATATGCTTTTAAAGGGAAAGCCATTGCGTAATTAATGGAATAGCTATAGTAGAAAAACGGAAGATTTGTGGTTCGGATTTGTTTGAAGTGTGCCCTTTTTGCAGGGCAAAATCCATCACTCAGAACGTAAACCCTACCCAGATTTACAATATTTTTTTATACAATCATAGAATAATAGACTATGAATACTAAGCATTGAAGGAAAGTGAGGGAATAAAATGAGAGAAGCAGTAATCGTTGCAGGTGCCCGAACGCCGGTCGGCAAAGCGAAAAAAGGCACTTTAGCGAATGTGAGGCCGGATGATCTAGGTGCCCTTGTTGTTCGGGAAACGATAAAGCGAGCAGGAAATTATGAAGGCAATATTGATGATTTAATCATTGGGTGTGCGATGCCAGAAGCTGAACAGGGAATGAATATGGCTCGGAATATTGGTGCTTTAGCGGGACTGCCGCATACAGTTCCGGCCATTACAATTAACAGGTACTGTTCATCAGGATTACAATCTATCGCATATGCAGCAGAAAAAATTATGATCGGCCATGCTAACACGATCATCGCTGGCGGTGCAGAATCAATGAGCCTTGTACCAATGATGGGGCATGTTGTTCGCCCGAATGTAAAGCTAGCTGAAACAGCACCTCAATATTATATGAGTATGGGCCATACAGCAGAAGAGGTAGCGAAAAAGTACGGAATAACCCGCGAGGATCAGGATGCATTTGCTGTTAGAAGCCATCAAAAAGCTGCCAAAGCTCTCCAAGGAGGCAAGTTTGTTGATGAAATCGTTCCAGTAGATGTTACCTTACGATCTGTTGGCAAAGATAATAAATTATTCGAGGGTACAATCCAATTCACTCAAGACGAAGGAGTACGTGCTGATTCAACTGTAGAGACACTTGCGAAGCTTCGCCCGGCATTCTCTGTAACCGGTTCAGTAACGGCAGGAAATGCCTCTCAAACAAGTGATGGAGCTGCAGCAGTGATGGTGATGGACCGCGAAAAAGCAGAATCTTCAGGTCTGAAGCCAATGGCGAAATTCCGGTCATTCGCAGTAGGTGGGGTTCCGCCTGAAATTATGGGCATCGGCCCCATTGTCGCAATCCCAAAAGCCTTAAAGCTTGCAGGATTGGAGCTTTCAGATATCGGCTTATTTGAACTAAATGAAGCATTTGCCTCGCAATCCATTCAGATTATCCGGGAGCTTGGGCTTGATGAAGAAAAAGTCAATGTGAACGGTGGCGCTATTGCTTTAGGACATCCGCTTGGATGTACAGGTGCAAAGCTGACATTGTCGCTAATTCATGAAATGAAAAGGCAAAACCAGCAATTTGGTATCGTAACCATGTGTATCGGCGGAGGAATGGGTGCTGCAGGAGTTTTTGAATTACTTTAATTTTTAGGCCGTTTTCTAAATGATTGTTGTTAACTAGGTTTTATATAAAGTTGATTGGAGCGGAAGGTGCGAGATCCTCAAAATGCATACGCATTTTTTCGTGCGGTGTTAATTCACGGATGTTTATTCAATGTCCTGCGGGAGCAGCGGGACAGGTGAGACCCCACAGGCGCAGAGCGCCGAGGAGGCTCACCGCCCGCCCCGCGGAAAGCGAGCATCTGGAGCGGAAATCAACTACTCCGCACTACTAAGTAAAATAGCCAATTTTTATAAATCAGGGGGAGAAATCCGATTAGTTTTTTTAGAACCAATAGAATGGAGGAAAAGGCGATGACAAATCAAACAGATAAGTTAATTAAAGGTGGAAGCTTTTTAATTGAAGATGTTTCATATGACCGTGTATTTACGCCGGAAGATTATACAGATGAACAGAAAATGATCGCAAAAACAACAGAAGAGTATGTTGTAAATGAAGTTTTACCTGAAGTAGAGCACCTGGAAAACCATGAATTTGACCGTTCTGTAAAGCTTTTAAAACAGGCAGGGGAATTGGGGCTGCTAGGAGCTGACGTTCCTGAAGAGTATGGCGGCCTTGCATTAGATAAAGTAAGTTCGGCCCTTATTGCGGAAAAAATGGCCCGTGCTGGCGGTTACTCGATCTCTCACGGTGCACATGTGGGAATCGGCTCACTTCCAATCGTACTATTCGGTAACGAGGAGCAAAAGCAAAAGTATTTGCCTGACTTAGCGACAGGTGAAAAGCTTGCTGCATATGCTTTGACAGAGCCGGGCTCAGGTTCTGATGCGCTTGGCGCCAAAACAACTGCAAGGTTAAATGCGGAAGGCACCCATTATATATTAAATGGAGAAAAACAATGGATTACAAATGCAGGCTTTGCAGATATCTTTGTTGTCTATGCAAAAATAGACGGTGAGCATTTCTCTACTTTTATCGTTGAAAGGGAATTCCAAGGCGTATCCGTTGGTCCGGAAGAAAAGAAAATGGGGATTAAGAGCTCGTCAACCCGTACATTGATTTTTGAAGATGCACTTGTGCCAAAAGAGAATTTATTAGGGGAATTCGGAAAAGGGCATATCATTGCTTTTAATATTCTGAATATCGGACGTTATAAGCTTGGGGTCGGAGCTGTTGGCGGTTCAAAACGCGCTTTTGAAATTACAGTGCAATACGCAAACCAACGCCAGCAGTTTAAAACGCCGATTTCCCAGTTCAATTTAACGAAAGAGAAATTTGGAACAATGGCGTCGAAGATCTATGCTGCGGAAAGCTCTGTATACCGCACTGTCGGGTTATTTGAAGACCGAATGAGTCAGCTATCTGACGAAGAGGTAAAGGACGGAAAAGAAGTAGCGAAATCGATTGCTGAATATGCTATTGAGTGCTCGTTAAATAAATTTTTCAATACTGAAGTACTTGATTATGTTGTCGATGAAGGCGTTCAAATCCATGGCGGATACGGCTTCATGGCTGAGTATGAAATTGAAAGAGCTTATCGTGATTCCCGTATCAACCGCATCTTTGAAGGCACCAATGAAATAAACCGCCTATTAGTTCCTGGAACGTATCTTCGTAAGGCGTTTAAAGGTGAGTTGCCACTATTCCAAAAGGCGCAGGCTTTGCAGGAAGAGCTTATGATGCTAATGCCAGAAGAGCCAGGTGACGAGCCATTAGCCCAAGAAAAATATTTAGTGAAAAATGCGAAGAAAATCGGTTTGCTTGCTGCAGGTCTCGCTGCTCAGAAGTACGGAAAAGCTTTAGAAAAAGAGCAAGAAGTTTTAGTCAATATTGCTGATATCATTTCAAATGCTTATTCAATGGAATCTGTTGTTCTCCGGACAGAAAAGGCGATCGTAAAAGACGGTCTGGAAAAGAGTAAGCAGAAGCTTCTTTATACACAAATTTTCTGCCAGGAAGCATTCAATAAAATCGAACAAGATGCAAAAGAAACACTTGTTGCCGTTGAAACTGGAGATGCATTAAGAATGATGATTTCGGCGCTGCGTAAATTCACACGCCATACACCAATAAATGTTATTGCGAAAAAACGTGAAGCGGCCGAAAAATTAATCGATGCAGAACGATTTGTTCTATAAATTATTCACACTTAGATAAATGCCTTTTAAATAGACTCCCTTCATTTATGCAGGGAGTCTTAGTGATGATGAAAAAAATAGTTTAATAAAACACAGGAATTTTTAAAAAATGTTGAATGTTTCATTTCTAAGAGATTGTTGCTTAATAAAACTAATTAACTAAAGTTTATTCATTCACCATAAACTCCCCTATGGCGACCGTTTTTCCATTATCGAGTCGTTTTCGATCGTCATGCGCCCTTCATGGCGACCGTTTTTCTTTTATCGAGTCGTTTTCGATTGTCATGAGCCCATTATGGCGACCGTTTTTCCATTATCGAGTCGTTTTCGATCGTCATGCGCCCATTATGGCGACCGTTTTTCCATTATCGAGTCGTTTTCGATCGTCATGCGCCCTTCATGGCGACCAGTTTTCCTTTTCGAAAAAAAAATTCTGTTAAGGAGCAACAAAGTTTGCGAAAACAGCCAATGTATAAGTTTACAGTCAATGCTTTTAGTTATCATTAATATATGATAGTATTTATTTTGTAAATTGTAAGTTTATTTTTTATTATGGACATGATAACATAGGTGGTGGGAAGATGGCATTTACTTTTTATTGGTACCCGAAATGTGGGACTTGCCGAAAAGCTAAGAAATGGCTAGATGAACATCGATTAGCTTATGAAGAAGTACATATTGTTGAAAATCCCCCTTCACGGAGCGAGCTTGAACACATGTATAATGAAAGCGGTTTAGACATTAAGAAATTCTTTAATACGAGCGGCCTTAAATATCGGGAACTTGGTTTAAAGGATAAAGTTAAAACATCATCAGATGATGAACTGCTTGATTTGCTGGCAACCGATGGGATGCTGATGAAACGTCCAATCTTAACGGATGGCCAGAAGGTGTCTGTTGGCTTTAAAGAAGAGGATTACGAAAAAACATGGCTTACATAACGAGGAATTGAATAATTCTTTCATGCCATGATGAATAATGAGATCGATGCAAACGATCATAGATTGAAATGAAAAAATGGAGGGATTTGGAATGAACACACCTAAAGAACTACGTTATTCAGAAGAGCATGAGTGGATCAAAACAGAAGGCGAGCAAGTTCGCATCGGGATCACAGACTTTGCCCAATCTGAATTAGGAGACATCGTTTTCGTTGAACTTCCTGAAGTAGGGGACGAAATTACAGCGGACGAGCCTTTCGGAAGCGTTGAATCTGTTAAAACAGTTTCTGAGCTTTATGCACCAATCAGCGGAAAAGTTGTAGCAGTAAATGAAGACTTAAGCGATAGTCCTGAGTTTGTTAATGAGTCTCCATATGAGAAAGCATGGATGATTCTTGTTGAGCCTTCCAACGCTGGCGAACTGGACAACTTAATGTCTGCAGAGCAATATGAAGAAATGGTCAAAGAAGACTAATTCGATGAAATAGGAAGCTGGCTCTTTATTAAAGAGTTAGCTTCTTTTTTCTTATTAAAGAATACAACCGAATAAATGGCTTGGCCATTAAACCAGCAGAATTGGCCGATAAAAAAGAAAAAATGTCTGATTATATAAAAAATGAACGGCTTTATGAATATGATTTTTAGGTAACTAGTAAAAATACTAATTAAATCAAATATTAAGAGTGAATAAATTTCGAAGCCGGTTACCGAATAAGGCAGGAGTTCACACCAATATCTCGAATAATGAATATAATAAGATAAAAAATAACAAAACAATTATTAAACTACACTCCGTTCAGGTGATGATTATGGATGAGGAAATTTCAGAAAAAGTAATTATAGTAGAAGGCACATCAGATAAAAGAAAAGTGGAAACGATCGTAAGTGAGCCTATTGAGATTATTTGCACAAATGGAACGATTAGCATTACTCGACTGGATGAATTAATAGACATGCTGTTTGATAAGGATGTTTATATATTGGTGGATGCTGATGCTGCAGGAGATAAGCTTCGAAAACAATTTAAAAGAGAGTTCCCTGAGGCTGAGCATCTTTATATTGATCGAATGTATCGGGAGGTTGCTACGGCACCTGAGCATCATTTGGCAACTGTTTTGCTAGGAGCCAATATTGACGTTTATACAAAGTTTTTGGATAGAGGATGATATGAATTGTTGCAGGAATGGTCACGGGAAGAGATTGATAATACTTTAAAAGAGAATAAGTCGGGCTTGCTTTATTTATATACTCCATTATGCGGAACATGTCAGATGGCGGGAAAAATGCTTGATGTAACAGCGGAACTTCTCCCGAATCTAGCGATAGGGAAGGTTGATCTGAACTTTATGCCAAAAATTGCAGAAAATTGGGGAGTTGAAAGTGTTCCCTGTCTTCTGATAATTAAAAAGGGTAGGCTTGAAGAGAAAATATATGCATTTCACTCAGTTCCATATTTGTTAGATAAGATACAAGAAACAGTATTATCTTAAGATGCCAGGTGGTAAGCACCTGGCATCTTTTACTTCGACATATTTCTCGGGAAATATAAAGACAATGACGAAATTGATCGAGATAATTGTTTGTTTTCTGCGGAATTGCTTATTTTGTCGAACAAATGCAGAAGGACTGTCATTTGATTTTGCGAAATATAAATGAGTGGATATAAATTAATTATCATATAGGGAACGTCTGATTAGAGGATCATTATTTTCGAGGTGAGGGTGATAGAAAAACTAGCTGCTGCATTTATTGAGGAAGTAAAGTCCAGAGGGCATATAACTCAGCTATTTAGGGATTCTTCAATATCATTGTGTATTAAGTCGAATAACGAAGAGACCCATTTGAATTTTCAAAAGGGGGATATTTCTATCATTAATGGTGCTCAATTTAATGACTTTGATGCTGTAATATCCGGATCTAAAGCGGTTATTCAATCCCTTTTTACGGGAAAAAGGAAATTAAGAGACGCGGTTAAGGATGAGGAAATTATAATTGTTTCAACATTTCGAAAGACCCTCCTCTTGGAATCCCTGTTTCTTCTTTCAAAGCCGCATGATCAGTGAAAGTTCCATCAGTATGGGATTACTGCCCGTTAATCAGATAAAATTAAAAATTATTTAATCAGAAAGTTCAAAAATAATCTTGACCTTTCAATCCAGCGTATGGTAGTATCATTTTAATTACTCGAGTAAAAAAATTGAATATTCTTATCAAGAGAGGTGGAGGGACTGGCCCTATGAAACCCGGCAACCGGTAATTTACGCGGTGCTAAATCCAGCAGAGTATTTGCTCTGGAAGATAAGAAGAGATGATCAACCCTCTTCTTGTGAAGAGGGTTTTTTCAGCTCTTCTAATTTAAGTGGAGTTTAAAAAGTGGAGTACTAGAACATGAAAATGTTCACTCCTTTGTAGCCGTTTCATCAAATATTAAAGATGACCGTATCTGCAGGCCCAATTATTGCACATTAAAAAAGGAGAGATGGAAAATGACTGAAAAACAAAAAAACTATCGATTTGAAACACTAAGTGTCCATGGAGGATTACAGCCGGACCCTGTTACAGGTGCTAGAGCTGTACCAATCTATCAAAATAATGCGTACCAATTTAAAAACACGGAGCATGCGGCAAATCTTTTTGGCTTAAAGGAAACAGGCTATATTTATAGCCGAATTCATAATCCAACAGTGACGGTATTTGAAGAAAGAATTGCTCTCTTGGAGGGCGGTGTTGGTGCCTTAGCACTTGCCAGCGGCCAGTCTGCGATCACATTGGCTATTCTGAATCTTGCTCAGGCCGGAGATGAAATTGTTGCAGCTTCCAATTTATATGGCGGTACCTATAATCTATTTGCTGTAACTCTTCCGAAATACGGAATTAAGGTTCATCTTGTAGACCCTGAAAATCCAGAAAACTTCCGAGAAGCGATTACAGAGAAAACGAAAGCTGTTTTTGCTGAAACAATCGGAAATCCAAGCTTAAAGGTATTGGATATTGAAAAGGTTGCGGAAATTGCCCACGAGAATGGGATTCCTCTAATCGTTGACAACACATTCGCTTCCCCATATCTCTGCAGACCAATTGAGCATGGAGCGGATATTGTGATCCACTCTGCGACGAAATGGCTTTTAGGAAATGGAACGACAATGGGCGGAGTAATCGTCGATGGAGGAAAATTCGATTGGAATTCTCCAAAATTCCCAGGTTTCACTGAGCCAGATCCAAGCTATCATAATCTAGTATACAGCGAGGCCCTTGGACCGATTGCTTATATCATTAAAGCACGTGTTCAGCTCCTCAGAGATTTAGGTCCTGCATTAAGCGCACAAAGTGCCTTCCAATTTACACTTGGACTAGAAACTCTTCATGTGAGAATGAAAGAGCATGTGGCAAATACAAAGACAATTGTCGAATATTTAGAAGCACATCCTGCTATTAATTGGGTTCTTTACCCAGGTAATGAGAAACATCCTGATAAAGCATTGGCTGATAAGTATTTGCCAAAAGGCGCAGGTTCTGTCGTTGTATTTGGAATTGCGGGCGGCAGAGAAGCGGGTGCCAAGTTAATTAATAGCCTTGAGCTTTGGGCTCACGTTGCAAATGTAGGCGATGCAAAAAGTTTAATTATCCATCCTGCTAGCACAACGCATCAGCAATTAGATGCAGAGGGATTAAAGTCTGCAGGCGTACCGGAGGATTTGATCCGTATCTCAGTAGGGATCGAAAATGCCGAAGACCTTATCGCCGACTTAGAACAGGCGATCGAGGCTGCCACAGGAATATCATCTTTAACAGCTAAAGCTTAATAGAGGGAACTGGAGACCCCACATGCGGTAACGCCGAGGAGGCTCCAGTCCCTCCCCGCGGAAAGCAAGTGCCCGCAGCGGAAATTAACGGGGCTAAAATCAACAATATATGCGAAAAGCGCCTTAATTAAAAACCAATTGTTAAATGGAAATTTCAAAATATTGTCGTTGACACTCTCTTTATATCCATGATACGATATCAATCGTAATTATAACTGCTTATTAAATGTAAAGTGTTAATTGAATATAGATGTTACGCTCTTATTAAGAGAGGTGGAGGGAAGTGCCCGATGAAACCCGGCAACCGTCATGAAAATGAAATGGTGCCAATTCACACAAAGCAGAATTGCTTTGGAAGATGAGAGAAAGGACTATAAATTAGTATGCCTTTCTGCTCATGTCAGAAGGGCATATTCTTTTATCCGTAAATAAGTGAATGCAAAAAAGCTATAAGAGCAGTTATTACGATAGAGGTTCGTAAAAAAGTGAATAATAGGATATAAAGAGGGTGAAATAGACATTGATCACAATCAAAAATGTACAAAAGATTTATCCATCGAAACAAGGTCAAGAAGTAAGAGCAGTAGATGACGTTAATCTGGAGATTAATGAAGGAGAAATCTTTGGTGTCATTGGATATAGCGGTGCAGGTAAAAGTACTTTAATCCGGATGTTAAACGGACTTGAAATACCAACTGAAGGAACAGTAGTCGTCGCAAATAATGAAGTATCAAAAATAAAAGGTAGCCAGTTAAGAAAAGCTCGGCAAGAAATCAGTATGATTTTCCAACACTTCAATTTACTTTGGTCTAGGACGGTCAGGCAGAATATCGCATTTCCGCTTGAAATTGCTGGTGTGTCAAAAGATGAGCGAACAAAACGTGTCAATGAATTAATTAAACTTGTAGGCCTTGACGGTCGAGAAGACGCCTATCCGTCACAGCTAAGCGGTGGTCAAAAACAACGGGTCGGTATTGCAAGGGCACTAGCTAACAATCCGAAAGTATTGTTATGTGATGAAGCAACCTCAGCACTGGATCCGCAAACGACCGATTCCATTCTCGACCTTTTAGTAGATATTAATGAACGATTAGGTTTAACGATTGTACTGATTACACATGAAATGCATGTTATCCGGAAGATTTGTCACCGGGTTGCTGTAATGGAAGGCGGAAAAGTAGTCGAAATGGGCTCGGTTTTAGAAGTATTTAAAAACCCGCAGGAGCCTATTACAAAGCGTTTTGTGCAGCAAGTTACCGAACCAGAGGAAACGAAAGAAACGATTGAACATCTCCTAGAAACATTTCCTAAAGGTCAAGTAGTTCAGCTTACTTTTATAGGAGATTCAACAGGACAGCCTTTAATCACCGAACTAATTCGAAAGTATGATATAACAGTGAATATTTTGCAGGGGAAAATTTCACATACACAAAATGGTTCATATGGCACCCTTTTTATTCATTTGGAAGGTGCCGAATCAGAAGTTGCAGAAGCGATAAAGTTTATTAGCTCGCAGCAGGTGGGTGTGGAGGTGATCGCAAATGGCTGATTTCATTGAGATGATTAAATGGGAAAAATTAATCATTGCTACGCAAGAAACCATCTATATGACAACGATTTCGGTTCTTGCGACTTTTATTTTAGGATTAACACTTGGTTTGCTCTTGTTTTTGACAGATAAAGGGAATATGTGGGAAAATGCATTTTTCAATTCGATTATTGCAGTCATAGTGAATGTTTTTAGATCTATTCCATTTATAATCTTAATCTTGTTATTAATTCCTTTTACGAAATTATTGCTTGGAACGATACTTGGTGCAAATGCAGCTTTACCTGCTCTTATTATTGGAGCTGCTCCTTTTTACGCAAGGATGGTAGAAATTGCCCTAAGAGAGATTGATAAAGGCGTTATTGAAGCATCGCAATCGATGGGTGCCAGCCACAGTCAAATTATTTTTAAATTATTAATCCCAGAATCACTGCCAGCATTAATATCAGGTATCACAGTTACCGCCATCTCATTGGTAAGTTTTACGGCAATGGCAGGGGTCATTGGTGCTGGAGGTCTGGGTCATTTCGCCTATCTTGAAGGCTTTCAGCGCAATAATCCAGTTGTTACATTTGCTGCAACGATAGCAATCATAATTATAGTATTTATCATCCAATTAATTGGAGATTATTTTACAAACAAAACAGACAAACGATGACAGAGGGGGAGAAAAAAATGAAAAAAGTTCTTGGTTTTTTAATTGTAGCTTTACTTTCTTTATCATTAGTTGCATGCGGTGGCAGTAAGAAAGAAGAGGCCGCAGATGAAGGTGGAAATAAAAAATTAGTTGTTGGAGCATCAGCGGTGCCTCATGCAGAAATTCTTGAGGAAGCAAAACCTCTATTAGCAGAAAAGGGCATTGACTTAGAGATTCAAGTATTTACTGACTACATTTTGCCAAATGTTACATTAAGAGATAAAGACCTTGATGCGAATTACTTCCAAACACCTGGGTATCTTGAGCTTCAAATGAAGGAAAACAAGGATTATGACTTTGTTAGCGTTGGCGGAATTCATCAAGAACCGATTGGGGTTTATTCAAAGAAATATAAAAGCCTTAAGGACCTTCCAGATGGAGCCAAAATTATTATGAGTGATTCTTTTAGTGACCATGGCCGTATTTTGCCTATTTTTGAAAGAGAAGGTGTCATTAAACTTAAAGAGGGCGTTGGCGCTTCAGCAAGGGTTGAAGATATTATTGAAAATCCAAAGAACCTTGACTTCTCTAAATTAATTGAAGCCAAACTATTAGCTACATCTTTTGAAAGTGGAGAAGGTGATGCAGTAGTAATCAACACAAATTACGCGCTTGAAGGTGGAGTTAACATCAAAGATGAAGGCATTGCATTCGAGGGTGCAGATGTTGTTCCAGCTAACTTAATTGTTGTTCGTTCAGAGGACAAAGACCGAGAAGAAATTAAAACATTAGTAGAAGTTCTTAGATCAAAGGAAATCCAAGACTTTATTAAAGAAAAATACCAAGGTGCCGTAATTTCGGTAACTGAATAAAACTTTGGAAAAAGCAGGCACGCAATTAGCCTGCTTTTTTTATGCAATTCCGTTTGTTCTGTTATTGTCAAAAGAATATTATTAATATTTTAAGTATGACAAATATGTAAGCGCTTTAATGGCGGTATTTGAATTCTCTCCAAAAATAATCGGGATTTTTCGACTTTGTGTTTGAAAAATAGGAGATGGTAAAATTCCTATATGAAATAAATTCGCATTGTCGAAAGGATTGGTTTGTATCAACCGGTTACAGCTGAATTATACGAGTGAGATGGAGAAAGCGATGCAAGGAGCTCATGGTGTCAGCTATGCAGTGTATAGCATGAAGCATGATGTAAGAATGCAGGTTGAAAAAAAGCGCCAAGAAGAATATCTTAAAAGCCAGCAGGTACTAGCCAATTTAGAAAGAAGAAGAATACACTCTTATTAATAAGGAAGGAAAAGGGAAACTGTTAGTTTCCCTTTTTTGTGCCCGCAGAGATCGTGGTCAAATATAATTTATTTGCGAAAAACCCCATATATTTGCAAAGCGGTATTTGTGTACATGAATTAAGTAACTGCGGTAAAAAATAGGACATGTCTAAATTTAGTATATGGAATTATATGAGTGAAATTGAAATACAGGAAAGGGGCCCTTTCTACCTTTTTATATATTTTTGTATGAAAAGTTTGATAATGGACTGAAAGAGTTGCTAACAATTTTCATTTGTTATAAGATTGTAATGAGAATAAAATGAGAATAGAGGGTTCCGGCAATTGCCGAAGGATAAAAATCTTCTTTTATTGATGGAGGTATTATAATGGCAGGATCTAAATTAACAATTAATGATCTTCATGTTGCAATTGAAGGCAAAGAAATATTAAAAGGTGTAAACCTTGAAATTAAAGGCGGAGAAATCCATGCAATCATGGGGCCAAATGGAACAGGTAAGTCTACATTATCATCTGCGATCATGGGCCATCCGAAATATGAAGTAACACAAGGAAGTGTTTCTTTAGATGGAGACGATGTTCTAGAAATGGAAGTTGACGAACGTGCTCGTGCTGGGCTGTTTCTAGCTATGCAATATCCAAGTGAAATTAGCGGCGTGACAAATGCAGACTTTTTACGTTCTGCAATCAATAGCCGTCTAGAAGAAGGAAATGAAATTTCTTTAATGAAATTCATCCGCAAAATGGACAACAAAATGGAATACCTTGAAATGGACCAAGATATGGCTCAGCGTTATTTGAATGAAGGATTTTCAGGCGGAGAGAAAAAACGTAACGAAATTCTTCAGCTGATGATGATTGAACCGAAGATTGCGATTTTGGATGAAATCGACTCAGGTCTTGATATTGATGCTTTGAAAGTCGTTTCAAAAGGGATTAATGAAATGCGCGGCGAAGATTTCGGCTGCTTAATCATTACTCACTACCAACGTCTTCTAAACTATATTAAACCTGACTTTGTACATGTCATGATGCAAGGACGCATTGTGAAATCAGGCGGTCCTGAGCTTGCACAACGTTTAGAGGCAGAAGGATATGACTGGATTAAACAAGAGCTTGGTATCGAAGACGAAACAGTTGGTCAAGAAGCGTAATTGTTAGGAGGATCATTATGTCGACAGAAATAAAATTACCATTTGATAAGGAATACGTAAGCTCCTTTTCAAAAGATATGGGCGAGCCGGCATGGCTGACAGAGGTTCGCTTAAATGCGCTTGCAAATGCGGATAACCTCCCAATGCCTAAGCCTGATAAAACTAGAATTGATAAATGGAACTTTACACAATTTGATAAGCATATCGTAGGCAGCGAGGATTTTTCATCATTAGCTGAGCTTCCCGAAGAAGTGAAAACGCTGATTGACCTAGAAGCTGCTGAACAGAATTTATATATCCAGCGCAATAACCGACCAACCTATATATCTGTAACGAAAGAGCTTCAGGAAAAAGGTGTTATTTTTACAGACATCTTTACAGCAGCAAGGGAACACGGCGACTTACTTCAAAAGTATTTCATGAAAGAAGGAGTACAAGCTGATGAGCATCGCTTAACAGCTTTACATGCTGCATTATTAAATGGTGGAGCCTTCTTATATGTTCCGAAAAATACAGAGATTTCAGAGCCAATTCAGGCTATTTATATCCACGATGATGAAGAGACTACTCTTTTCAACCATGTGATTGTTGTTGCTGAAGATAATAGCTCTGTCACATACGTGGAAAACTATGTTTCAACAATGGAATCTGCAAACGGTGTATTCAATATTGTGACAGAAGTATTCGCAAAAGCGAATGCAAAAGTACAATACGGAGCAGTTGATACACTAGCCAAAGGAATTACGGCATATGTGAATCGCCGCGGTGTTGCAGACAGAGATGCCCGAATTGAATGGGCACTTGGATTAATGAATGATGGCAACACTGTTTATGAAAATGTCACAAATTTAGTTGGTGACGGCTCGTTCGGAGATACAAAAACAGTTGTCGTTGGTCGCGGAGATCAAACGCAAAACTTTACAACAAGTGTTGTCCATTTTGGTAAGAATACAGAAGGATACATCCTTAAGCATGGGGTAATGAAAGACTCTGCAACTTCCATCTTTAATGGGATTGGAAAAATTATGCATGGCGCTTCGAAGTCAAATGCAGTGCAGGAATCTCGCGTTCTAATGCTGAACGAAAAAGCGCGTGGGGATGCGAATCCAATTTTGCTTATTGATGAAGATGATGTAACAGCAGGGCATGCTGCATCTGTTGGGCGCGTAGATCCGCTTCAGCTTTATTACTTGATGAGCCGCGGTATTCCGAAGGCGGAAGCGGAAAGACTTGTTATCCATGGCTTCCTTGCGCCTGTTGTAAATGCACTTCCAATCGAAGGGGTTAAAAAGCAGCTTGTTGCAGTGATTGAAAGGAAAGTAAGATAATGAATGTCCAAGATATTCGTCAACTGTTTCCGATCTTAAATCAAGAAGTCAACGGAAAACCGCTTGTATACTTGGATAGTGCTGCAACCTCCCAAAAGCCCATTCAAGTAATTGAAGCGATCGATAAATACTATCGCGAATACAACTCGAATGTGCATAGAGGTGTGCATACACTTGGCACAAGGGCAACGGACGGGTATGAAGGTGCGAGAGAAAAGGTTCGTAAATTTATTAACGCGAAATCGACAGAAGAAATTATCTTTACAAGAGGTACGACAACTGCAATTAACACGGTTGCTGCGAGCTATGGCCGGGCAAATCTTCAGGAAGGCGATGAGATTGTGATTTCCTATATGGAACATCACAGTAACATCATTCCGTGGCAACAGGTGGCGAAGCAAACTGGCGCAACACTGAAATATTTGCCGCTTCAAGAGGATGGATCGATTTCTCTTGATGACGTGAAAGAAACGATCACAAGCAATACGAAGATTGTTTCGGTCATGCATGTTTCGAATGTGCTTGGTGTCATGAATCCAGTGAAAGAGATTGCGAAAATTGCCCATGAAAACGGTGCAGTAATGATGGTAGATGGCGCTCAAAGTGCTCCCCACCTAAAAATCGATGTTCAAGACCTTGATTGCGATTTCTTCGCCTTTTCCGGACATAAGATGTGCGGACCGACCGGAATTGGCGTGCTTTATGGCAAGAAGAAGCATCTTGAAAGCATGGACCCGGTTGAATTTGGCGGAGAAATGATTGACTTTGTTGGCTTGTATGAATCTACCTGGAAAGAGCTCCCTTGGAAATTTGAAGGTGGAACGCCAATTATCGCCGGTGCCATTGGACTCGGGGCTGCAATTGATTTTCTAGAAGAAATAGGCCTAGACAATATCGAAGCTCATGAACATAGACTCGCTGCCTATGCGATGGAAAGAATGTCTACGATTGAAGGAATGACGATCTACGGTCCGAAAGACGCATCAAAGCGGGCTGGACTTGTCACCTTTAATCTGGATGATGTCCATCCTCATGATGTGGCTACAGTATTGGATGCAGAAGGAATTGCCGTTCGTGCGGGTCACCATTGTGCCCAGCCGCTAATGAAATGGCTCAAAGCCTCAGCAACAGCAAGGGCAAGCTTCTATCTCTACAATACTGAGGAAGATATTGATAAGCTGGCCGCCGGACTTGTAAAAACAAAGGAGTATTTCAGCGATGTCTTCTAATAATTTAGATACGCTTTACCGGCAAGTAATTATGGATCACTATAAAAACCCCCGTAATAAAGGGGTGCTTGGGGAAGATAGCTTAACGATTAATATGAATAATCCTACTTGTGGGGATCGGATTCAATTGACGCTAAAGCTTGAAGACGGCATAGTCGTTGATGCAAAATTTGATGGCGAAGGATGTTCTATTTCATTATCTTCTGCCTCGATGATGACTCAAGCAATAAAAGGGAAGAATATTGAGGATGCTTTGAAGCTTTCAAAAATTTTCTCTGACATTATGCAAGGAAAAGAATATGAAGATGATATCGATCTTGGAGATATTGAAGCCCTTCAAGGAGTGGCGAAATTTCCGGCACGAATTAAGTGTGCGACATTAGCATGGAAGGCGATGGAGAAGGGTCTGAAGGTAGAGGAACAGGACAATTAATCAACGTTTGATTAATACTTCCAACCATCTGCAAACCTGTGCCAAAATATGAACAGACGATTGGGGAAGCCCTTTCGATATGAATGGAGGAATACGACGATGGCAAAAAAGATGCCTGAGATCGGCGATTATAAATATGGCTTTGCCGATAAAGACGTTTCCATTTTCCGATCAAAACGCGGTTTGACGAAAGAAATTGTTGAAGAGATTTCAAAATTGAAAGATGAGCCTCAATGGATGCTCGACTTCCGTTTAAAATCTTTGGAGCATTTCTACAATATGCCAATGCCGCAGTGGGGCGGAGATTTAGCGTCATTAAACTTTGATGAAATTACGTATTATGTTAAACCTTCTGAAAAAACAGAGCGTTCATGGGATGAAGTACCTGAGGAAATTAAACAAACATTTGATAAACTCGGGATTCCAGAAGCTGAGCAAAAGTATTTAGCAGGGGTTTCTGCTCAATACGAATCAGAGGTTGTTTATCACAATATGCAGGAAGATCTTGTCGCACAAGGGATCGTTTTTAAAGATACAGATTCCGCTTTACGTGAAAATGAAGACATTTTCCGTGAGCATTGGGCGAAGGTTATTCCTCCAACCGATAATAAATTTGCAGCATTAAACTCAGCAGTTTGGTCTGGTGGATCATTCATTTATGTTCCAAAAGGAATCAAAGTGGAGACACCTTTACAGGCATATTTCCGCATCAACTCAGAGAACATGGGTCAATTCGAGCGTACATTGATCATTGTTGACGAAGGTGCACATGTTCATTATGTAGAGGGCTGTACAGCTCCAGTTTATACAACGAACTCATTGCATAGTGCTGTTGTTGAGATCATCATTAAGAAAGATGCTTACTGCCGCTATACAACGATCCAGAACTGGGCAAACAACGTTTATAACCTTGTGACAAAACGTGCCGTTTGTGAAGCGAATGCTACAATGGAATGGATTGACGGTAACATCGGTTCGAAATTAACGATGAAATATCCAGCAGTTATTTTAAAAGGAGAAGGCGCACGCGGGATGACTCTTTCTATTGCATTAGCAGGAAAAGGGCAGCACCAAGATGCGGGAGCGAAAATGATTCACCTTGCTCCAAACACTTCTTCGACAATCGTTTCGAAATCGATCTCTAAACAGGGCGGGAAAGTAACATACCGTGGAATCGTTCAATTCGGACGCAAAGCAGATGGCGCCCGTGCAAATATCGAATGTGATACGTTAATTATGGATAACCAATCGACTTCAGATACAATTCCATACAACGAAATCATGAACGACAACATCTCCTTAGAGCACGAAGCGAAAGTTTCGAAGGTTTCTGAAGAACAATTATTCTATCTAATGAGCCGCGGAATTTCTGAGGAAGAAGCAACTGAAATGATCGTTATGGGCTTTATCGAGCCATTTACGAAAGAACTTCCAATGGAATACGCAGTAGAAATGAACCGTCTGATCAAGTTCGAGATGGAAGGCAGTATCGGATAATGATTGTTGAAAAAATCCGCTTACCTTTATAGGTGAGCGGATTTTTTAAGTGAAAATTTAGCAAGCAATGGTTAAAAATACACGCTTTTCCTCATTTCTACATACTGTGTAGTGGAGAATGGAAGGAGTGTGTTTGAAAATTGATTGATTTGAAACCGATTGACATCCAAAACCATACATTTCTGTGCGTATCAGTACAATTGCCGAAAACGAATTTGCTCGTTGTCACTAATGATAAAGGTTATATCATGTGCGGTGCATTGGATGTCGCATTGCTAAACGAAAAGCTAAAGGATCGAAAAGTTATTGCAGGAAGGGCAGTAGGTGTCAAGACAATTGAGCAACTACTTGAAGCTCCCCTCGAATCAGTCACCTATGAAGCGGAAGCAATTGGGATTCATAAAGGAATGATTGGAAGAGAAGCACTTCTAAAGATGATATAAAGGGATGTTGTTGGGAATTTATCGCAGATTAACGGGCAGTAAAGCCCCCACTGATGGAAGTTTCACATTAAACAGAGCCACTCTATAGATAATGGAAAGGTATGCCTCGACGGCTGCCTTTTTCGTTTTTTAAAGGAATCGTAGGATCTAAAGTTTACAAGGGAATCCCAAATGGATAGGCAGTCCGTTATTTCAATCCTCCATAAAGTATCCACAAAACTAGGTCTATAGCGGGTTGAAATACATAAGTGAAAAAGGTTAATGTAGAAACAATAGGGAAAATGTCGTAAAATGAAGAAAGTTATTTTTAAATGAAATCTTCTTTAATATAGTAAGTTATAATGCAAGCAGCAAAGAAAAAACAAGAAATAGGAGTTACTCATGAGATTAGTGACGACCACATCGGTAGAAGCCGGTACGATTCTTGCTAAAGCCATTTATAATGAAACAGGGCAAATATTACTTAATGAAGGTATCGAGCTAAAGGAAGGAATGATCCAGCGGCTTCAAACTTTAGGGGTAAGCTATATTTATATTAAAGATAGCCAAACTGACGATATCGAATATATCGGAACACTAACAGATTCTCTTCGCAGAGAAGCGATTCAGACGATTAATTCAACCTTCCAGCAACTCCAAAAGGATCCAAAGCTGACGAGTTCATTCGTAATCGAAAAAGCTTCAAGAAGATTTTCTGAATTAATCCGTAATCTTCTGGCAGAATTGAAAGAGAACAAAGAATTATTAAACCTGCTTTCAGATGCGTATACATATGATCATTATATTTTTACCCATTCGTTAAATGTCACCCTATATTCTCTTGCGATTGGTATGGAGTTGAAACTTTCGCCGAAAGAGATTGAAATACTTGGGCTGGGTGCGATATTCCATGATGTGGGTAAATTGAATGTACCTTTAGAAGTTTTATTAAAGCCAGGAAGGTTAACAGAAGACGAATATTTAGCAATAAAAAAGCATGCTGAAGATGGCTTTCAAATTTTGAAAAAGGTGCAAACCATTCCGCTTTTAGTCGCTCATTGTGCATACCAGCACCATGAAAGGATGAATGGATCGGGTTATCCACGAGGAATAACTGACTGCGATATTCACAAGTTTGCCAAAATAATTGCTGTGGCAGATGTATTTGATGCGGTTACATCGAACCGTGTGTACCGAAAAGCAATGCTTCCGCATGAAGGGCTCGAGATTCTATATGCAGGGTCGGGCACATTATTTGAACAGAAAGTGGTTGAAGCTTTTCGGCTTGCCGTTGCTATTTATCCGGTTGGGATAACCGTTGAATTGAATGACGGCAGAAAAGGGATTGTTTCCGAACAAAATATAGGTCTCGGAGATCGGCCTATTATTAGAATACTCCAGCATAATGGGGAAAAGGTGGCTCCTTATAGTATAGATTTGAAAACAGAGCTAAGCATTACAATAACGGGCTGCGACACCGCTTTTTAAAGTGTCAGGCACCGCACGTGTGTTAAATAATAGGCTGTTTTCGTGAAATTTACAACCGTCAAGTGTTTTGTGTCCTAACCCTCCCCGAAAAGTTGAAAACGGTCATGAAAAAGGGTTATTTGTGCCCCGAACGCCTTTGAAAAGGGAAAAGCGGTCTTCGATAAAGAGCTTCCGATAAATCGGAAGCCCTTTACATTTTAAGAGAAAGCAATTATTTGGCTTTACTTTTTCCTTGCTTTCGCACGCTCCTGCCTTTCCCACAAACTTAAATGAGGATACGGATCATACGACCATTCTGTATACCCATTATCTTTGTAGAGGCCATAATGGAGGTGCGGAGGGAATTTACCGGAAGTACCGGGTGGGCCATAACCAGAGCTCCCTACTCCGCCAATGAGCATACCAGGTTCTACAATTTGCCCGAGCTTTACATCTTTAGCGAAGCCGCTCAAGTGTGCAAAATAATGATAGTTATTATTGATATCCCGTATCCCTATTCTCCATCCACCAAACCGATTCCAGCCCTTCATTTCGACAATTCCGTATGCGGTTGCCCGGACAGGAACACCATGACCAGCAAAAATATCGGTTCCTTCGTGCATTCTTCTGCCACCCCACCCACGGGCAGCCCCCCATGTGTTTTTATAACTGTAATTACTTCGTAAAGGAAGCGGGAAGGCATGATCATCTAAGTTCAGCCGTCCGAATTTTTTATAAATATTTGCATTCCCAATGATAATTCCAACTGTTTTATCACGCTTATAATAATCCCATAACCCGATTTTTAAATTATCGTGATCCGTTCCATAGGAAAGAAGAAATTGTGCAAAGGTATAAAGAACATCTTCATCACTTGAAAGGGTAGCTTTTCCATCTCCATCCCCATCGATTCCTAATCCACCAAAGAGTTGAATGGACATGGGATTGTCATCATTTGGATTGGGATTTAAGATGCCAGCCCATTCTTCTGGCTTAAAGTATATGCCTGTAATTCCTTCTGCTTTTGGAATATCTCTTCTCGCTTTCCTGACGTTCCGTTCATACTGATCAATCCCTGCAAGATAGTACCAGGGGATATTCGTCACTGTTTCAATTTTTTTATATAATTCCATTCTTAGTGTATAAGGATCAGGCGCCTGCGCATCTGCCTTCCATTGAAGTGGAAGCAAAAAAAGCAATGTGAAAAAGACAATGAAAAAGAGCCGCACAAAATTCCTCCCTTCCTAGTTGGTCTGCTTTTTTAGTTTGTGAAATTCCCACAAATTAATCTGTATCAATTATTGGTAATCCCAAATAAATTCGACTTGTCCTTGTTAATTCCTTATGATAAAGTGACAATAGGTGAAGATTTATCAATTCTCTTGTAAATGATTTCTTGACTTTTTCTGTGTGAATAATAAATTATCGGTCGACCTGTGCCATAACTAGCGCAGTGAAAGTTGGCTGAACTACATTTTTTTTCATACTGGGTTGGGAGCACAATTATGAGAGTTTTTTGATAAGAATATAGATTAATGTCTAGCTCCAGCGCCACAGGTGCTTGTGCTTTCTTAGAATGGAGTGGGGTACTATGAGCAAAAAAGAGGAATATTTACGAAAGCCGGAATGGCTAAAAATAAAATTAAACACGAATGAAAACTATAACGCTTTAAAGAAAATGATGAGGGAAAACAACCTTCATACAGTCTGTGAAGAAGCAAAATGTCCCAACATTCATGAATGCTGGGCGGAAAGAAGAACGGCAACTTTCATGATCCTTGGAGATACATGTACGAGAGCATGCCGTTTTTGTGCTGTAAAAACGGGATTGCCAAATGAGTTGGATCTGCAAGAGCCAGAAAGAGTGGCGGACTCAGTTACATTAATGAATTTAAAACATGTCGTTGTTACAGCAGTTGCACGGGATGACTTGAGAGATGGCGGTGCAGCTGTTTTTGCGGAAACTGTAAGGGCTATCAGAAGAAAGAACCCATTAACAGGCATCGAAGTATTACCATCAGATATGGGTGGGATTTCGGACAATCTCAAAATGCTTATGGATGCGCGTCCAGATATTTTGAATCATAATATCGAAACAGTAGAGCGCCTTACTCCAAGAGTAAGAGCACGTGCAAAATATCACCGTTCATTAGAATTCTTACGACGTGCGAAAGAAATGCAACCGGATATCCCAACAAAATCCAGCTTAATGATTGGCCTTGGTGAAACAAAAGAAGAAATCATCGCAACGATGGATGACTTAAGAGCCAATCATGTAGATATTATGACCATTGGCCAGTATTTGCAGCCTTCAAAGAGTCATTTAAAAGTAGTGAAATATTACAGTCCAGAGGAATTCCAAGAATTAAAAGAAATTGCATTAAGCAAAGGCTTCAGCCACTGCGAGGCAGGTCCTCTTGTACGTTCTTCTTACCATGCAGATGAACAAGTAAATGCTGCAACGAAGAGAAAACAACAGCTAGGCGAGCAGGAAGTAAAAGAAGCATAATTAAAAGGAAGAGTTCAGCGTCTGAAGCTGAACTCTTTTGTCATGTTATTTTCTATTTCCCGCGTTTTTGGTTTCCCAAGGCATTTCTCCATTTGCATTTTCGCCCTCGCCCATTTTATATCCTTGAGGGGACTTTTGCATATCTTTTATTAATTTATTGATGCCAAAATGAGCATTCCGGCTGTTCGAATCGAGCGTCGCATAGCTTTCGACATTTTTTCTTAAATTTGTGTTATCACTTACATAAACATGATACCATCGTGGAACAACAGACATCGCCATTCTCTTTACTTGGTCTGCCGTTCGATTGGAATTAGCTGTATCGGTATCATAAATGATTAATACCTCTTTGTCAGTCACAAGGGTAGAGACGTCGTGGACATTCGGAATTTCTGTACAATATTTTGAAATAATATCGGCAATCTGTTCGCGATCAATTGCCGCATAGTGATTATAGGCAACATTCTCACCTAAGATAGGACTTTTTTGATGACGTACATATCCAAAGTTCGCGTTTTTATTGTTAAGTCCCCTATCTTTATTATATATGTCAGCACGCTGGGTATTTACATTAATGGTATTGCCGCTTTTTTCATAAATGCCATCTCTTGCGATATTACTTTGGCAAGCTGTTAAAGCGGTGAGACCGCAAATCCCAATAATTATTAGTGATTTTTTTATTGAAAACACCTCCTCTTTTATAGAATGACCAGGTAAATATTTTTTTCTCTTAGTAATTGATGGAGAATCAGTTATAATTTAATTTAAGCTTTGCTTTTTTTCCAAATAGGTGTGTAGTTAGTTTCCGCTCAAGAATGCACGGTTTTTAGAGACAAATATTTCTAATAGGCTGTTTTCGCTATATTGTTGTTTTAGCATACAAAGTTTTCCCGTTGATTTCCGCTGCGGGCACTTGCTTTCCGCGGGGAGGGACGGGAGCCTCCTCGGCGTTAACTGCCTGTGGGGTCTCCCGCTTCCCTCTATTCCCGCAGGAGTCAAGTGCCCTCCGCTCCAATCAACTCAGATTATTAAATAAAAACCGCATAATAAAAGCGACAAACTTTACGAAAACAGCCTTCTAATAAATGATCCTAAGAGATACAAGATATTGTTTGAAGTCGAGGTGAAAGTTTTGATTTGTGTTAACAATGTATGCTATGAAATCATTGAAGAAAAACGAGACGGTTTTAATGAAGAGGCGTTCCGTGGCAGGTACAGCGATATTTTGACGCGATATGATTATATTGTTGGTGATTGGGGTTATGGGCAATTACGCTTGCGGGGATTTTTTGACGATCAAAACCAAAAAGCAACCTTCGATACGAAGATCAGTACATTAACGGAATATCTATATGAATTCTGTAATTTTGGCTGCGCCTATTTTGTGGTAAAAAAAGTGAATAATTGAGAATGACAAAAGAGTTTTAACTTTATTCAGCAGAAGTGTCCCACTTCTATAAGTAGCGAGATGAATGCAAAAAGGTATCCATTTAAGTGGGGTTTCAAACCGGACTGAATAAAGTTAAGCCTCCGGCGGATGCCTCAGATTTTTTAAAGGAATTTATCGAGCAAGCTCGATAAAAATCTGGGCGCAAATACGCCAAGGCGAATTTGATATGGAGAAAAAAGAAATCGGCCATTTCGCCGATTTCCTCCAAACTCACTTCAGACCTCATACATCTAAGTATGGAGGTTCTTTACTTTTGTCAGGGTCATCATGTGTAGGATGTGCCCCTTCCATTTGTCGTGGTAAATGTTGGTGTAAAGTTTTGTTTTCATAATTATAGGCACTGTATTGCCGCTGTCCTTCTTGCCAAGGAGTATTTTTATTTTCAACTGGCTCATCCTTTTTACGTGGAGAACCAAAAGGCCCCTCGGGTAATTCTTCAGCAGTTAGAAAATTCCTCTGTGTTTCGACGTTAGAGAAATCTGTGTAGCCTTGCTCTTTATCATCCAATGCGATCACCTCGTTGTCGTTATCCCGCATCTTTCAATTCCATCTGAATGGAAAAAGGAGAACCCCTATTTATGAAAGGTTCTCCTCTATTATTTGTGTTTATGCTAATAATAAACAAAAGCTAAATTAACTCGAATAAGAAGGAACGCAATTCTTCCGCGTCTGCCTCTGATAAATTAAACGCATATTCCAAATATCCCTCTTCATTTAAATCATCCGTGCCGATAATAGCAAAGCGGTTGCCTTGAATATCAAGTACGATCTGCTTCCCATAGTAACGGTCTGATTGGATGATCGCCAAGTCAAAACGCTGATTTTCTCCCATGAAGCTAACAAAGCGTGTCTTTGTTTCCACAATATCATCATATAAATAAAAACGCTCAGCCATTTATTCGTTCTCCTTTAACTTGTTTGATCTTTAAATGCAGATTAACGGTTGTGTAGTCCCATTGGCGGAATTATCCGACTTGTGATTCGTAATCTACTCTATCTTAACAGAATCAAGGACAAATCTCACTGATTTCGCCATTTGTTACATTATATTCTCATTATAAATCTTTCTAGTTAAGGAAAATATGCTCAATCTTTGTGATAAAATATAGATAGATAATGAACGCTGCACCTGAGAGGAATGAAACATATGATCCGTCGACACATACAGAAAATTACGCATTTCCTCAAATGGATGAAGATTCTCCTTCCATTAAAAAAAATACGCTTTTATCCACCTCAATTTATTGTTCGTGACCCAATCACAGATGGGGTGAAAAGGGTTTTTGATCAGGGCTTTGAAGTGGCAGTGGTTGTTTTTAACATTAAAAATTTACGTGAGCTGCTGGATGTATTAGGCCAGCAGGGGTATAACTATTTCATTGCTACTCTCAAGAAAACCTTCCGTTTGGTCATTGAGCAAGAGGTAGAAAATGAAGACATCATTGTACTCCATGATTATTCTAGTGACGGACTGACATTATTTATAAGAATGGATCATAATCGTCATTGCGTAACAGAACTCGACAAAAAGATGAAAAAAGTAGCGAGAGATTTAGAAAAAAGCCTTGCACTTAAAATACCATTGGCACAGCCCATTTTAGATACTGGTTATATGTTTATTGAAAAACAGCATTATTCCATTCAGGAAGCCGTACAAAGAGCCCATCAGCAAGCAATCGCAATGGCCGAAAAGCGTGTTCAGTCTGAATTTAATGAGATGCTATATTCAGTAAGCAAAGTTGTTGCCAAGAAAAATATCCGTCTTCTTGCGCAACCGATCATAAATGTTGCTACAGGGGAAGTAAGAGCTTGGGAGATGCTTACCCGAGGTCCAGAGGGCACGGTTTTGGAAAGCCCGCTGCAGCTCTTTTCGGTGGCTAGGCAAACAGGCCTGCTATACGATCTTGAGCTTATTGTATTTGAAAAAATACTGGAACAAATTCATGACACAGGATGCTCGCAAGAGATTTTTATTAACTTTACACCTATTTCATTAGGGAACGAACAATTTGTAAGGGATATCAAAAAAATGCTGGCTAAGCATAAAAATATCTCTCCCTATCAGATGATCCTAGAAATTACGGAAAGGGATTCCATTGAAGGCATGGAGAACTTTATATACAATATAAAGATATTAAGATCGTTAGGGTTTCGAGTGGCAATAGATGATACTGGTGCTGGCTATGCGAGTTTGCACTCAATTAGTGAAATAATGCCTGATATCATTAAGATTGATCGTTCGGTCATCCATGATATTGATAAGAATTTGGTTAAAGAATCGATGCTTAAAGGTTTGCTGTTAATCGCAAGGGCAGCTGGTTCATTAGTTGTTGCTGAAGGAATTGAGAGTAAGGAAGAGGCATCCGTTCTAACTAGAAATAAAGTTGATTTAGCCCAAGGATATTATTACGCACGCCCTGATACTCTTAAAAAGGGTTTAAAATCATCTTAAATCTAGCCTTTATACATAATTTTATTATTAATCAATAGCCCAATAATTTGCTTCGAGACGATGCAAACAGATACAATTGCGAATCGAATCTTTGCAAAAACAACCTAGAATTTTTTGAAAAGGATGAGAGATATGTATTTCATTGATAGGGAAAAAATCGAAGAAATTCTTGTGTTTCTTGAGCAGCAAATCGCTCTTTTTGAGGAATTGAAAGATGTTATGTCGTCGATAGAAAAGGCAGCCCTAGAGCGGACAACCCATACTATGATTGAGGCAATTCTCGATGTCGGCAATGCGATGATAGACGGGTTTATTATGCGTGATCCCGGAAGTTATGAAGATATCGTCGACATTCTTGACGATGAAAAAGTCATTGATGATGAACTAAGCAAGAGCTGCAAACAAATCATTCAATACCGTAAAATGTTAGTTCAAACGTATACGGAAATAAACCATGCGGAAATAAAGGCAGTATTTAGCGACCATTTACCGGTCATCAAGCAGTTTCCAGCGAAAGTAAGAGAATACTTACTGAACGAACTTGGACCTGTAACGGCATTTCGAAATTAGACAGGGGTTTAACTTTATTCAGCAGTCTTCCACTTCTATAAGTGGTGAATGAATTAGATAGGAATCCAATTTAGTGGGGGTTCAACCCCCGGATGAATAAAGTTAAGCCACAGATTTTTTAATGGAACTTACCTAGCAAGCTAAGGTGAAAATCTGGGCGCAAGTACGCCAAGGCGAATTTGATTTCAAAGATCGGAATGAATTCCGATCTTTTTTTAAAAGAAATAATCAGAGAGCGGTGAAATTCATGCTTATGCATCCAAAATCCACAAAGGATCAAATATTAGGATTCTTCAAGAAATCCGGACGCCTCTCTATTACAGATATTGCAAACGAATTGCAGATAACAGATATGGCTGTGAGGAGGCATATTCATTCACTTGAGCTAGAGGGTCTTGTCGAATCGATTACTCAAAAACAAACGAAGGGCCGTCCCTCAAAGGTATATCAGCTTTCTCCAAAAGGAGAGGAGTTATTTCCGAAAAGATATAAGCAATTAAGCATTGAACTATTAAAAGAGCTGAAGGAAATAGGGCAGGAATCGGTAATAACAAATATATTCACAAGAAAAAAGAATGGTCTTGTAGAACAGTATAAGACAGAAACATTAGGAAAATCCATTATGGAAAAACTAGAAGCCTTGAAAGAAATCCAGGCTTCAGAAGGTTTTATGCCCGAAATATCCGTCAAAAACGGCGTGATTCACTTTAAAGAATTTAATTGTCCCTATGTAGAAGCGGCTAAGGAATTTCGGCAAATTTGTGCTTCAGAAAAAGTGCTAATAAAAGAACTCCTCGAAACGGACGCAGTTAAGGTAGAATCCTGCATGGCTGCAGGAGACCACTGTTGTCATTATGTTATTGACCAAAAGTAATAAAATTTTTGGTCAATTGGAAAAATTTCCTGAAACGATATATCTGTCATATCGGTGATGAGACCACTCCCCTCCGTTTAAGTTTCATCCGTAAAAAGGCTCATAAAAGGAAAAAGCATTACCTTTTTGTTTTCATCTTTATGCCGCCTAAGGAATTTTTAGTACGTGAATAATTACACAATTTAAATACTTGTATATAATAAATATGAGGAATGCGCCCCTATAATATAAGCAATGAATACTCGGGAGTGATACAGATGAAAAAATATAAAGGATATTTAATTGATTTGGATGGAACGATGTATCGGGGGACAGAGCAGATCCATGAAGCAGCTGATTTTGTAAAAAAACTCCGTGATCTTGATTTGCCATACCTTTTTGTCACAAATAACTCTTCAAGAACACCGGCCCATGTAGCGGCAAAGCTTCGTGGATTTAGCATACATGCAGAAGAGTCTCAAGTTTTTACATCAAGCCAAGCAACCGCCAATTATATCGCTGAACAAAAAAAGGATGCTTCCGCTTATGTGATCGGTGAGGAAGGCCTCAGAACCGCTCTATCAGAAAAAGGACTAACGTTCGCTGAAGAGCATACAGACTATGTTGTCACAGGCATTGACCGTTCAATCAGTTATGAGAAGCTTTCTATTGCCTGTCTGGCAGTTCGAAATGGAGCAGTCTTTATTTCAACAAACGGGGATATTGCCATTCCAACCGAAAGAGGACTCGTTCCGGGGAATGGTTCATTAACATCGGTTATTACCGTATCAACGCAAACAAAGCCAATATTTATCGGGAAACCGGAATCGATCATAATGGAACAAGCTTTGCAGGTGCTGGGAACGAAAAAGGAAGAAACACTCATGGTCGGTGATAACTATGATACCGATATATTAGCTGGTATGAATGCTGGGCTTGATACTTTACTTGTTCATACAGGTGTAACGACAAAGGAACTACTTGCCAAATACGAGAAGAAGCCGACATATGTTGTTGAGACGCTTGATCAGTGGGAGTTTTTGTAGAAGGATAAGTAACGTTGTTTCCGGAAATCTTAATTCGACGCAAAAAAAGGATGGGGGAAATTCTCCATCCTTTTCCCTTTTTTTGTATTTATTTTTCCCCCTCACTAATTCAAATGAACGATTCGATTAGGATACTTTTGTAAATTATGTTAAAACGAAAAAACTGTTCTTAAATAAGAAATAAAACCATATTCTAATTTAGGTAACAATTCCTAGCTATTATCCGATTGATTCCACATATTGCTCAAGCATATGAAGTTATCCCTATTCAAATGCAGTAAAACTATTTTTTTATTCATTTTGTTCTTTATTAAGAACCTGTTTGTTTTATCGTTGGTGATGCCTCCTTACCTTTATCAATGGAGGCACTCGGTCATGCTGTGGGTTGGAAGACCTTAGATGCTAGTCGTCGGTAGTGTGGTGTGAGGATGGGTTAGATGCCCAATTTTGAAAGTTTTCATGAAATGATTGATTGAAATCGTTTCATGAAAGTTTTCAAAAATGAAGAAAGGATATGCTTGCATCTTTTCTATATGAAAGGAGGGGGGGATGTGCCCTATCCCCAAAGATTAGTTATTTTACTCGTGATTGACTCGATATTGATCATGACGTCGGTATTTGTCTGTTATTTCTTATTTAACTACCAAATAACCTTTAATTCAGAGCTTATCGTGACTGCAGTCGCCTTATTCATTAGTTTTCATTACTTTTCATACAAATATAAACTTTATAAAAAGGTTTGGGAATATGCAAGTATTCGTGAATTAATCATGATTCTACAGATTGTCAGTCTTTCAATCGTCATAACAATAAGTGCAGAGCTTATTGTTTTGCAAACGATTCAGCCACGCCTATACATCGTGAAATGGTTGCTGCTTATCCTCTTCATTGGGGGCTCACGATTTTGGTGGAGAGTCGCTCGTGATCTTTATATGAAAAAGACAGAAAATAAAAAAAGAGCATTGATAATTGGAGCGGGTTCTGCTGGTACAATGGTTGCCAGACAACTGCAAAAAAGTAATCAGTCTAATTTACTCCCCATAGCCTTTGTTGATGATAATGTCAGGATGCATAGTCTTGATATTCTTGGCATTCCAGTCATTGGAGGAAGTAATCAAATTGTACGTATTGTGCAAGAGCTGAATATTGAAAATGTCGTGATCGCTATTCCCTCTTTAAGTAAAAAAGACCTAAATCGAATTTTTCGAGAATGCGCAAAAACGAAGGCAAAGACACAAATATTGCCGATGCTGGAAGATTTAGTATCTGGAAAAGTTACTGTAAATCAATTCCGTGATGTTCTAGTGGAGGATTTATTAGGGCGAGAGCAAGTTGAATTGGATATGGATAGCATTTCCAATTCAGTTACCAATAAAGTCGTTTTAGTTACTGGTGCAGGTGGATCCATCGGCTCGGAAATATGCCGGCAAGTTGTAAACTTTAATCCTGAAACACTCATTTTATTAGGTCATGGAGAGAACAGTATTTATGCGATTGAAATGGAACTTCGCCATTTATGTAAAAAGAACGATATTCGTTTAGTTACTGAAATTGCGGATATTCAAGATAAACCGAAAATAAGTATTCTAATGGAAACATATAAGCCGGATGTTGTTTATCATGCAGCTGCTCATAAGCATGTTCCCTTAATGGAAAGAAACCCGGAAGAAGCTGTAAAAAATAATATGATCGGTACTTTTAACGTAGCGATTGCAGCGAATAACAATGGGGTAAAAACGTTCGTCATGATTTCTTCGGATAAAGCAGTCAATCCAACAAGTGTCATGGGCGCAACAAAACGATTAGCTGAAATGATTATTCAAGACATGGACAAAAAAAGCCAAACGAAATTTGTGACGGTTAGGTTTGGTAATGTCTTAGGTAGCAGAGGGAGTGTTATCCCGTTATTTAAAAAGCAAATTCAAAAAGGTGGCCCCGTGACGGTCACGCATCCAGACATGCAACGTTATTTTATGACAATTCCAGAAGCATCACGTTTAGTCATTCAAGCCGGTAGCCTAGCTCGGGGCGGTGAAACATTTGTACTGGATATGGGCTCTCCCGTTAAGATTGTTGATCTCGCAAGAAATTTGATCAAATTATCGGGATTCACCGAAGATGAGATCGGCATTGAATTTACTAGTATTCGACCAGGTGAAAAATTATTCGAGGAATTATTAAATGAAAACGAAATTTACGAGCAACAAATTCATCCGAAGATATATATCGGGAAAACATCGGACTTATTTATGGATGAAATTGAGGACATTCTTTTAACGTACATGAATCTGCAGCAGGAAGAATTATCCTCCCTATTAGTAAGCTTAGCTAACAGGAAACGAATAAAAGAAAAAGCAGTATCCAGACTAGTTCGATAGACGAGGAGTGGTTCGCATGAAAGTGAAGAAGGCTCCTATACAATCTTGATAAATGGGGGATTTTATGTGTGGAATTGCAGCAATTTATAGTCAAAAACCAATTGATATGAGCTTTATTACTAGGATGACTGACATTATAAAACACCGGGGGCCAGATGGCGAGGGACATATGTGTTTCTTTGAAAATCATTTTTGGATGGGCCATCGGCGTTTGTCAATTGTTGATTTATCATCTGCAGGTCATCAACCAATGAGCTATCGAAACGAACGATATTGGATTACATATAATGGAGGGGTTTATAACTATATTGAGTTAAGGTCCGAATTAGAGTCGTTAGGGCATGTATTTTATTCCAAAACTGATACAGAGGTGGTTTTGGCTGCTTATGCTCAATGGGGAGAACACTGCTTACAGCGGTTTAATGGGGCGTGGGCATTTGTGATTCTTGATACACAAGAAAAGAAAGTGTTTGCTGCCCGGGATCGCTTTGGTGCAAAACCATTTTACTATGGTGTTAAAGAGCAATTGGTTGGGTTTGCTTCGGAAATTAAGCAGCTATGTGAAATTGGTTTTGGAAAACGATATGAGAAAGCAGAAGTTGCAAAATTTTTATTATATGGCGATGTAAATCTATCCCGAAAAACTTGCTTTGATGGAGTATTCCAGTTACTAAATGGTGAAGCGCTGATGTGGAATATCCATGAGGGAACGGAAAATATTAGGATTTGGAAATACTATGATCCTGAGTTTGAACGCTCTATGAAAGGAAAGAAAGAACTGTCGTACTATCAAGAAAAGTTTAATTTTCTATTTGAAGATTCCGTACGCTTACGGCTAAGAAGTGATGTGGAAGTAGGCTCCTGTTTAAGTGGAGGAATGGATTCGTCCTCTATTGTGACGATGACAAAAAAACTTATTACGCAACAAGGTGCCGGAAACTCACAAAAAACCTTTACATCCTGTTTTGAGGATCCAAGATTTGATGAGTGGCAATTTGCTGAGGAAGTTGTAAATTCAACAAATGTAGAAGCGCATCGGGTATTCCCAAACATGAATAATCTTTTTCAAGAAATCGAGGATTTAATCTGGTATCAGGAAGAGCCATTTCGATCGACATCCATCTTTGCCCAATGGAACGTGATGAGGTTAGCACATGAAAAAGGAATAAAGGTTCTACTGGACGGTCAAGGTGCTGACGAAGTTATGTCAGGTTATCATTACTACATTCCGATGTACCTTGCAAGTACTCTAAAAACAGGGAATGTTCCGAATTTCCTTTCCTCTTTATCAAGTATGAAAAGGACAGGGATTCTTTCAGCAACCGAATCTTCTTTGCGAATTCTGATGAAAACAGGTTATTACCTATCAGGGTTAAAACAATTAAGAGTAGTTCCGATTAAAAGCTTATTAAACAGTAAATATCAAAATGTGGAGAGGTTTAATTCGTCTCTGGATTTCCAATCATACACATATCATGATATATTCGGTAGATTACAATCATTACTAAGGCATGAAGACCGAAATTCAATGACTTTTTCTGTCGAGGCAAGGACTCCCTTTTTAGATTATAGATTAGTAGAGCTATTTTTAAATATGCCTGGTGAATACAAAATTCGTGACGGATGGACAAAGCCGTTTTTAAGAGAAGCCATGAAGGGGAGCTTACCGAATTCTGTTCGTTTAAGAACAGATAAGAAAGGGTTTGAGACTCCGGAAATATTATGGTATCGGGAAAACTATCAAAAAATTAAAGAAGAACTATTATGTCAGGATTCTCATTTATACGAGTGGATTGATCGAGATAAATTTAGAGAATGGTTTGAACATCCAAACAACCCATTTAAGCAATTTTTTTTATGGAGGTTATTATCAGTCCATTATTGGATTAAAAGGTTTGGTTTGAGTGGATAGAAATTTATCTATCGGAAGAGGGGGCTTGAATATATGAAGGTTTGCCACCTCACTTCTGTACATCCATATTATGATATCAGGACTTTTATTAAAGAGTGCCAGTATCTTTCTTCAGCCGGTTATGAAACCCATTTGGTAGCGACTGACTGCCGGGAAGGATTAATCGTAATCTTTGGGTCCATAATGCCGGAAAGAAGAAGGGAAGCCGCTTAGCCCGAAAAGGAGGGTAAGGAATGGGCGATTTAAATTTGAAATTATTACTAGAAATTGTTCGGAGAAGAGTGTGGTTTATTGTCATATTTACTCTAATTGCAACGTTAACAAGTGCGATAATCAGTTTTTTTGTACTGACTCCATTATATGAAGCAAAGGCATCTATTTTGGTTTATAAACAATTGCCCCAGTCAGAATCAATTAATCTGGAATATACAAACATTTTGGCAAGCTCAGCCCTTATTAAAACATACCAAGAGATTGCCAAAAGCCGCCCTATCTTGGAAGATGTGAAATCTGCACTAAATCTTAAAATGGATGTAAATCAATTAGAGAAGATGATTGACATAAAAGTATTGAACGATACTCAAGTTATCTCAATAACAGTGACTGACTATGATTATAATGAAGCTGTTAAAATAACCAATGCTTTTATCGATTCATTTATGAAACAGGTTGTTTCACTTACTCAAGCAAATAATTTACAGATACTTGAAAATGCTGTCAATTCAGAAAACCCGTTACGGGTCTTCCCAAATAGAACTATGAATATAGCGATCTCTTTTTTATTGGGGGCGATTACATCCTCTCTTATCGCGTTTCTTATGGAATCTCTAAATAAAATCATTGATTCAGAAGAACAGCTGGAAGAGTTGCTGGGTGTCCCGGTTTTGACTTCCGAATATCTTGGGAGAGAAAGTCCAATCCAGGTTTCCATGAAATCATAAATGAGGATGAGATGAATGAAAAACGACTGGTTAGGGAATGTAACGGAAGATGAGTTAGCGGGCAGGATGTTTATTTCTGAGACGGGCGCAGATCGATCTAATCCGCTCGAAGCTTTATCAAGAAACCTACAACACATAAGAGTGTCTAAGAAATTCAAGACCGTTATATGTATCCCTATAAGAGAGTCGCCCAAAACTAAGTTAACTGTACCACATGTTGCACACCTATTTGCAAGTCAAGGAGAGAAGGTGTTAGTGATCGATGCGAATATGGACCGGCCGACGATTCACAGCTCCTTTTCCATACCCAACTCACCAGGATTAACGGACATTTTAGTTCAAGGCCTAGATATTTACGATGTGATATCCTTGCATCCACATAAAGAGAATTTATCGATATTGCCTGCTGGCACTAGAACAATACTGCCAAAAAAGCTATTAAAAGAAGAAAGGTTCAATGATGTCCTAACTAAGGTAAAAAGTCAGTTTGACATTTTACTGATCAATGGACCGGCATTAAGCAGTAAACTTTTGCAAAAAAAGTTTTTAAGAGCTGTGGACGCTGCTGTCCTAATTGTAAATAAAGGGGTGGTTAATAATCAACAAGTAGTAAAAGCCGGAAAAGTTTTGAAGCGTTTAAGTATAGAGATTATTGGTTCTGCCTTAATTGACAACTGAATTTAGTGACAGAATTGCCTTAATGATGAAATTGTTGGAAAACTCCATATGAGGCCCTATGATGTATGCATGGCGCGTCTTTCTTTTTGACCACAATTGATGGGTGTATTATCATTTTTAGCTTATTAGCTGCCATTGTACTGGATTTTGAAGGTCAAATAATGAAAAGGGGAAAGGTTTACAAGTAATATCATAGTTTTTATTGGTGTAGGTTTATGTCTTAATTTGATGGTCCTGTATTTTTCAAAATTTTATAAGAGAATTTGGCGTTTTGCAAGTGTAAATGAGTTAATCTCCATTTTAAAAGCTATCACAATGGGGAGTTTGCTCCTCTGATAGGATTTTCTCGTTTCATAAGAAGGTTGTACATGTCTCTTTATATAAAAAGGTAACCGCATCAACGCAGGGCATTAATCGTTGGTGCGGGAGGGTCCGGCAGAATGGTGGTCAATCAGCTCCAGCATCAAAAAGAAGCAGAATTCTATCCGATTGCATTTGTTGATGATGATCCGAATAAACAAAATTTGGGGCTTTCGGGGATTTTCGTTATGGGTCACAAGAGATAAAATTCTCCAGATCGTAGAAAGGGAAAAAATTGATAATATTGTAATCGCTATGCCTACCGCGTCTAAGACACAAATAACAGAAATTATTATTCTACGTAAGCAAACAACTGCAAAATTACAAATACTTCCTCGAGTACAAGATTTAATTGATGGGAAAGTCTCCATTAAGGAGATCAGAGATGTAAATATAAAAGATTTACTCGGATGTGAACCAGTCAGGATAAGTTTACCAAATATTACAGGTTATATAGATGATAAGGTTGTTCTTGTTACTGGTGCTGTAGGGTCAATAGGCTCTGAGCTTTGCCAACAAATATGTACGTTTTATCCTCGCTCCGTGTTATTGCTTGGTTATGGAGAAAATAGTATTTACTCAATCGAATTGGAGCTTAAACAAAAATATTCAGACATAAATATTGAGCCGCTTATCGCTGATATTAAGGATCTGAAAAGATTAGAACGGCTATTTCAAACTTTTCGTCCACAGGTTATTTTTCATGCGGCTGCCCATAAGCATTTACCCCTTATGGAAAAAAATTCTTCAGAAGCAGTTAAGAATAATATTTTTGGACCAAAAATTTAGCGATGTGCACAGAAGGGAGAAAGATTTGTATTGATTTCAACAGACAAAGCAGTTAATCCTATGAGCATTATGGGCACTACCAAGCGTGTAGAAGAAATGTTAATTCAAGACTTCAATTTGAATAGTGATACTAAATATACAGCTGCACGCTTTGGTAATGTTCTGGGAAGCAGGGGACGGAAGAGTTTAATAGAAAGTTATCAAAATTAGAATTCACTTTGGATTTAGGAGATGAAGATATAAGGGAATCATTAAACGACATACTTTCTTCTGCAAAAGTGGTGATCTGGGACTTTGGGAGTAATTGAAGTGGCTGTAACAATCCTGCCAGTCTTGAAGAATCTATAAGCATTTATGGGTAGGGAATGCAATTAAAAATCGCAAGGGGGGATCGCATTGTTTTGTTCAATAAACTCATGAATATGTTTAGTGTAGGAGAGTTTTCTCGTAATATATTTGTCCTTTTAACAGGAAGCATTTTGTCTCAAGCTATTCCCATTGCGGTTTCCCCTATTATTACACGTTTATATTCTCCAAAAGAATTTGGTGTTTTTGCGTTGTATGTATCAATTTTTTCGATTATTTCTGTAGTTGCGACCGCGCGTTATGAACTGGCTATTATGCTGCCGGATAACGAAGAAGATGCAGTTAACCTTTTTGGATTATCCATAGTTATAGCATCAATTATCAGTCTTATCTCTTTGGTGATAGTGATGCTGTTCCACTCAAAAATTGTGGGACTATTAAATGAACCTGATATTTCGTCGTTGCTGTATTTTATTCCTCTATCTATCCTATGTACGGGAGTTTATCAAGCATTGACCTATTGGGCTAACCGTCGTAAGCAATATAAAAGAATGACAGCCTCCAAAATAAATCAATCAGGTTTAACAGCTTTATGTAATTTGTTGTTTGGGTCAACAGGCGTAAAATTTTCAGGGCTCATTGGTTCTCTCATTATCGGACAATTGTTGGCAACAGGCATTTTTGCCAGGCAACTTTGGAAAGAAGATCATCCATACAAAAATCTATTAAACAAGGAACAAATGATAAAAAATGCAAAAAAATACAAGGATTTTCCTAAAATCAATTCTTTCCATGCTTTTCTTGACATGATTAAGGAGAATGGGGTTGTGTTCATTATTGCATCCATCTTTGGCAGCACGATACTAGGCTACTATTCATTCACAATGAGAATGTTAAAACTCCCCGCAGGTTTGATCAGTTCATCCGTTTCACAAGTTATTTATCAAAAATCAACCGAAATTTATAATAGCAACGGTGATTTGCAGATTTTTATCAGAAAGACGATGATTCTTTTAGCTCTATTTGGTACACCTGTTTTTTTGATCATTATCTTATTTGCTCCTATGCTTTTTGAGTGGACATTTGGTGAAAGTTGGAGAGAGGCGGGAGTATATGCCCAACTAATTTCACCATGGATGCTTGCAAATTTTGTTGTTTCACCAACGAGCCATATCCCAATCATCTTAAATAGGCAAAAGACTGCCTTTTATTTGAGTGTAACTTTTAATTTATTTGTACTTGTAATATTTTTCATCATTAGCAAGGTAGTACAGCATATATATATCGGTTTAGCGATCATGGGAGGGATGGGATTCCTTTATACACTAGTATACGGCTTTTGGATCGTTAATTTAGCAAAAAATAAAAAAATGGGGAAATCCGTGGAATCTATATAAATGATGCGCAAGGCCACTTTTTTCATTATGGAGAAAAGGATCGATAGTGTATGCAAAAGGTGTTATCCCGTTTTACAAAAGACCAGTCGAAGTTCCTCTTTATCTTTCTATTGCTTGCACCGTTAATTGGCTATCTCGGTTATAATATAAAACTTTTGTTTATATCAATTCTGTTCGCCTCCGCTATTCTAGTGATTAAAAAACCTTTGTGGGTGTTATTTATTATCATGGTAATAACACCTTTAGCAGAGGAGTTCGAAGCAAATCACTTTTTTATCAGCTTGAACAAAATGTTAGCTGTCCTATTATTGGGGATTTTAATAAGGATTCTGATAGGAAATGAGATGATTGGCCAGAGAGGGTATCAAAAATATACCTCTTTATATATTATTCTTTTTTATGCGGCTATGTCCTCTTTTTGGGCAGCAGACCAAATGGCGTCTTTAAACCGGATCGGTTCAATACTGCAAATGCTACTATTTGCTATCTGCATTATTATCTTAGTAAAAAAGGAATATGATTTTTGGTTTTTGCTGGCCGGCTATACTGTTGGAAGTTTGATAAGTGCGATTTTTGTTCTTGCATCATTCATACAGAATCCTGAGGAAAGGGCAGCGGTCAATCCAATTCAAAATCCCGCAGTGGTCGGTTTCTATATTTACTTGGGGATTTATACATGTCTCATACTGTCCCAGAAAGTGAAAAGAATAAAGTATAGATGGTTCTTTTATCTTGGGGTCTTTTTACAAGTGCTTGCTGCCTTAACAACACAAACAAGGAGTTTTATCGTTGCATTAATCATCACTGTCCTCGTATATATTGTTTATAGACGGCAATGGCACCTCATTTTGTTTTTTTCTGCAATGATAGCTTTCCTCCTGATGATAATGCCGAGTCATTTCGGTGACCGTGCCCTTTCAATTGTAACCTTATCTGACAGGGGTGCTGGCAGATTGGATATTTGGAAGATTGGTTTAGCCATGATTTCAGAAAACTTCCTATTTGGGGTCGGGTTTGATAATTTTAGAATCGTTTTTAATCAATACTTCGAATCGGCCCGCACTTGGTATATCAGGGAAGGTATGGGTGCCCATAATCTTTATCTTATGACTTTTGCTGAATTGGGGTTATTCGGATTTTTAGCCTTTGTATATTTCCTGATAGTGGATATGGTTAGGCCGCTTATCAAAATGATTCAAAAAAAACCGGGGATCTCCGATGTTCTTTTGCTTACTTTTCTTTCCTTTATGATTGAATTTTTTTTCATTGATTTATTTGTCATTTATCCGACATGGCTTGTTATTGGATTTATTTATGCCGCTAGAAATATAGAAGAATGGAATACGGGAATTGCGTCATGGCATAAGTAGAATAGCAGATAAAGAGTCATATAAACATATAAAGAGGGGGAAATATGAATAAGGATGCCGATACATTAGTTTTATTAACGCATCATTTCCCTTACCCTCCAGGTGAGGAGTTTTTGGAAACGGAGATTAAATATTTGGCGGAGCATTTTTATGAAATTGTCATCATACCTATCGGCTGTTTTGGGAAAGTGAAAACCGAGCCAAGGAAATTGCCGGCTAATGCAAAATTGCATACAATCCCCAACTTTACCCATAAGCTTTGGAAATTAAAAAGATTTTTGGGATTATTGCGGATTTGTTTTGACCCTCAAAGTATAAAATGGATCTTTTCTGATATAAAAGCTGCCATCCTTGCTGATGGGAAAGGTTTCAGAGTCTTACTTAGTTGGGTTCTTTCCGCATTTGAAATTCGTAATTATTTGCTCAAGCATGTAATGGATAAGGAGAAAAGTATTTTACTATATTCCTATTGGTTCAACCCGAGCGCTATATCATTGGCAATGTTGAAAGAGAAAGTTCCAAGTCTGGTGGCGGTTGCAAGAGCCCACGGAGGAGACTTATATTCCTGTCGAAAAGTTCCACCGTATATCCCCTTGCAGCTAAAAGCAATCAAGAGACTTGATCGGTTGTATTTGGTTTCATCAGACGGCTATAGGTATTTAAAGGATAAAGATGCACAGTTAAACAATTTGGCGATAAGCCGTCTTGGTGTTTTAGGCAGTAAAAAGAAAGCAGGGCAGTCTAACGATGGAGTGTTGAGAATTATTACATGCTCGGATATAGGGCGCATTAAAAGGTTGGAACTTCTTATAGCTGCTTTGTCCTATTGCAAAATTAATATTGAATGGACCCATATAGGAGATGGAGTTCTTAGAAACGAATTGCTAGAATCTGCAAAGGGGTTGCCAGGAAATATCAGTTACCGCTTTTTGGGGCGTATGCCAAACATACAAGTGATTCAGTACTATCATGAAAATCCAATTGACTTATTTATGAATGTAAGTGTGAGTGAAGGAGTACCGGTTTCCATTATGGAGGCTTTTAGTTTTGGCGTACCGGTTATCGGAACAGATGTAGGGGGGACGGGGGAGTTGGTGAATGGTTCAAATGGGCTGCTTGTAAAAAAAGATATTACTGCAATCGAACTTGCCGGGTATATTGAAAACTTTTACCGGTTAGAGGCTTCCTTTAAAAATAACTTAAGGGAAAATGCGTATAAAACCTGGTATGAGCTTTCGAACGCCAATAGGAATTACAAGAGGTTTTCAAGACAACTCGGAAACGAATTGAAAAATGGGGTGAATTGTCATTAAAAAAGTCCTGTCGATTGTCTTAAACAACTTTGTAAATGATTCCAGAGTATTAAAAGAATGCATTTCAACCAAAAAGGCGGGTTATGACATTCAAGTTTTAGCTTTACATGAGTCGGATTTGAAAGAAAAAGAAATCATTCAGGAAATTCCTGTTCACAGGATACGATTAAAAACAAGGAGGTGGTCAAAGCATTTGCTTGTTCAGGGGGTTAAATATTTAGAATTTGCCATTCGTATCATGAAGGACTATCGTAATGTCGATATTATTCACTGCAATGATTTAGAACCGCTGCCAATTGCTGTCCTCTTTAAATTGGTATCGAAAGGGAGAATAAAAATCATTTACGATGCACACGAGTTTGAAACTGAACTCGGACTAACAGGGTGGAAATACTTGGCTGTGTGTGCTTTGGAAAGGCGGCTTATCCGTTATGCAGATGCGGTCATTACCGTGTGCGATTCTATCGCTGATGAATATGCGAAAAGGTATAACGTTCAAAAGCCATATTTAGTGATGAATTGTCCTATTCCCCAAAAAATAGGAAGAAATAATGAATTTCGGGAGTGCTTCCCAATCCGGGAGGACCAAAAAGTTTTACTATACCAAGGTGGATTATATGAAGAAAGGGGGTTGGAACTGTTATTAGAAGTTTTTTCAAAAATTCAAAGGGATGATATTGTACTGGTTGTGATGGGAAATGGACCTTTGGAAGAAAAAGTTAGATCTGCAGCTTCATCATGCGGGAGCATCTTTTACCATGCGGCAGTTTCCCCTCTAGACCTATTGAATTATACGTCATCAGCGGACATAGGGATCGTAATTACAGAAAATACTTGTTTAAATCACTATTACTCATTGCCTAACAAGTTTTTTGAATATACTATGGCAGGCCTGCCAGTACTAACAGGAAATTTACCGGAAATAAGGCGATTCGTTCAACTATATAAGTGCGGAATGACAGTTGAGGAGGGGACTGCCGATTCTATCCAGCAGGCAATCGAATGTATGCTGGAACTGGATCTGCAAGACCTTTCGCGAAATTCGCAAAATCTGGCGAAAACCTATAATTGGGGTACACAAGAAAAAGTTTTATTGGAGGTATATCGGAAAGTTGGAGGGAATGCATTTGAATCCCCATTACAGAAAAAGGAATCATACTTAAACTAAAGTGAAGGAGGGAGAAAAGTGCTTAATGCTTACAATGGATTCCATACAAATAAAACGGAGAACCAAACTTTTCAGACAAAAGCCAGGTGCTTTTGATGAAAGAGGTTCAATTGCAACGTCTAAAGATAACATTATCTGTAAAAAGAATTTTCGATATTGTATGCAGCCTTTTTCTTTTAATTAGTTTTTGCTGGTTATTTCTTTTGCTTGGTATCGCTGTAAAGGTGAATTCAAAAGGACCTGTCTTTTTTAAACAAGTTAGGATAGGCAGAAACGAAAAGGAATTTTACATTTATAAATTTCGGACGATGGTTAAAGATGCTGAAAAGTCAGGAAAACAAATTACGGTAGGAGATGACCGGCGCATAACAAAAGTCGGGATGACATTAAGAAAATACAAATTAGATGAATTTCCGCAGTTGTATAACGTATTGAAAGGAGATATGAGCTTTGTTGGCCCCCGCCCCGAGGTCCCCCGCTATACGAAATTATACAATGAGGGACAGAGAAAGGTTTTCCTTATCCGTCCAGGGATAACCGACTATGCTTCTATTAAGTACCGAAATGAAAGCAGGAAATTATCCAAAAGTCGTGACCCTGAAAAAACATATATTGAAGAAATAATGGCAGATAAATTGGTAATTAATCTTCAATATGTAGAGAATCTTTCTTTTGTAATCGACTTAAAAATACTGTTTCTAACCTTTATTCATATTTTTAAAATGGAGGATACAAAACATGAAGATTCCGATGTTAGACCTAACCGTTCAATATGAGCAAATAAAGAGGGAGTTAAACGAAAAAATACAGTCTGTCTTAAATGCCTCCCATTTCATTTTAGGTGAAAATGTTAGAAGGTTGGAAGAAGATATTGCAGCTTACAGTAATGTAAGGTATGGGATTGGAGTTGCGAACGGAAGTGATGCTCTCCATATTTCTTTAACAGCCATCGGTATTGGACCTGGTGATGAAGTGATTACCACCCCTTTTACTTTTTTTGCAACGGCAGGTGCGATTTCCAGGGCAGGAGCAATACCTGTTTTTGCAGATATAGAGCCTCACACTTTCAACATCAATTCCAATTTAATAGAACAAAAGATTACGAGTAAAACCAAGGCAATTATCGCCGTTCACTTATATGGCCAGCCTGCGGATATGGATTCAATTTTAAAAGTCGCGGATAAATACGGCCTATTTGTTATTGAAGATGCTGCTCAAGCCATTGGTGCTAAATATAAAGGAAGAAAAGTGGGGGGGCTTGGGGACGCCGCTTGTTTTAGCTTTTTTCCAACGAAAAATTTAGGAGCGTATGGGGATGGTGGCATGATTGTCACAAATAATGAAAATCAGGCTGAGAAAATGAAACTTATCCGTGTACATGGTGCCAAGGAGAGGTATAACCATCAAATTTTAGGATATAACAGCCGATTAGATGAAATTCAGGCCGCCATTTTAAATGTGAAATTCCTGTACTTGGATTCATGGAACAATTTACGGAGAGAAAAGGCCCATTTGTATACAAATTTACTGTCAAAAGTGTGTCCCGATAAAGTGGTTCTGCCAATAGAATCAGAAGGAAATCATCATATCTACCATCAATATACAATTAAAGCGGAAAGACGTAATGAACTGAAAGCCTATTTATCCGAACATGGTATTGATACAATCGTCTACTATCCGATACCCTTACATCTTCAACCTGTATTTGCTGACCTCGGTTATAAAAAGGGTGATTTTCCTCTGGCTGAGAAGGCAGCTATTGAAGTTTTATCATTGCCAATTTTTCCAGAATTAACAGAAGGGCAACAGATTTTTATTGTGGAAAAAATAAGTGATTTTTATGAACGTCGCATTTAATAGGAGAAAATTTATGAGGAAAATTGTAACAGTTGTTGGGGCAAGACCCCATTTTATTATACTTGCTCCAGTTTCTCGGGTTCTACGCCAATCATTTAAAGAGATTTTGATTAATACAGGTCAACATTACGATTATACATTGTCTGAAGTTTTTTTGATCAGTAAATATTCCAAAGCCAGACTATGACCTTGAGGTAGGTTCCGGCTTTCACGGAGAGCAGACGGGGCAGATGTTAATAAAATTAGAGAAGGTTTTACTAATTGAAAGACCGGAAGCTGTAATCTTATATGGGGATACAAACTCAACATTGGCAGGGGCAGTGGCAGCCAGCAAACTGCACATTCCAGTCATACATATAGAATCCGGTCTTAGAAGTTTCAATAAGAAAATGCCAGAAGAAATAAATCGTGTTCTAACAGATCACATGTCATCGCTGCTTTTTGCTCCAACACAAACTGCGATTGAAAATTTAAGAGTGGAAAATTTTGAAAAAATGTATATTTAGTTGGAGATGTAATGTACGACGACTTCCCTTTAAATTCCAAAAAAGCTCAAGAATGGTTTGGTTTGGACAAATTCACTTTGAAGGAAAAAGGATATTATTTAGCTACTATTCATCGGGCTGAAAATACCGACAATCCTGGCAGAATGAAAGCAATTGTTAAGGGGCTTCTAGATATACAGGAAAAAGTTATTTTCCCATTCATCCAAGAATAGCAGAAATGTTGAAAAAGTTTGGATTGTATAATTTTCTACGAAATTCGAAAAATATTAAACTAATAGAGCCGGTTTCATATTTAGAAATGCTGTTATTGGAAAATCAAGCAAAAGGGATTATTACTAATTCAGGTGGTGTCCAGAAAGAAGCGTATTTTGCCCAAGTACCTTGCTTTACGCTCCGGGACGAGACTGAGTGGATAGAAACGATTAATAGCGGCTGGAATCAATTGATTGATCCTCTGGCTGAAGATCTCTCAATGCTTCTTAACCGCAGTCATATCCCAGATAAAACAGTACAAATCTACGGAGATGGTTGTGCATCTGAAAGAATTGTAAGTGGGATTTTATCCTTTTTATAGGGGAGGTAGGGAATAATGTCTAAAAAATATAATATTGGGAACAACGTTGTGATTGGTGAAAATGTAAAATTTGGAAGGGGTGTTACCATTGGGAATAATGTTGTTATTTATGAAGGATGTGAGATTGGAAACGATACGGTTATTTTAGATAATGCTGTCATAGGGAAACAGCCGACTGCAGCCAAGAATTCAATTCGCCGTGCAGAAATGAACTTAAAACCAACTGTTATTGGCGCAGGTTGTACAATCGGGACATCCGCTATTATCTATGCAAATGCAATTATCGCAAACGATGTATTTATTGCCGATTTAGCGACTGTTCGAGAAAGGGTTTCTATCGGTGAAAAAACGATAATTGGCCGTGGAGTAGCAGTCGAGAATGATTGTAAAATTGGCTCTAAGTGTAAGCTTGAAACAAATTGTTACATTACTGCCTATTCAGATATAGAGGATTTTGTCTTCATTGCTCCAAATGTCGTGACAACAAATGATAATTACATGTCTCGAACAAAGGAAAGGCTTAACGAAATCAAAGGGGTTACCATTAAGAAAGGCGGCCGGGTTGGGGCAAATGCAACAATTCTTCCAGGTAAAGTCATCCACGAGGATGGAGCGGTTGCAGCTGGAAGTGTGGTAACAAAGGATGTAAAGGCCAAACAAATAGTAGCTGGCATACCTGCAAAAGAACTTAAAGCCGTTCCTGCAGAACAATTGCTGATTAACCAATGAAGACGAAGGGGGAGAAAATAAGTGGATCAATTTCTACCTTTTGCCCTGCCTGATATTGATGAAAATGAAATAAATGAGGTGGTTGATTCTCTCCGTTCAGGCTGGCTGACAACGGGCCCGAAAACGAAACGATTTGAGGAAGAGTTTTCCCAATTTATTGGGAAAAGCGGAAGTGAAGCAATCGCCGTCAATTCGGCGACTGCGGGTCTCCATCTGGTGTTGGAGGCAATTGGAGTGGGACCAGGCGATGAAGTCATAACCACACCTTACACTTTTACGGCAACTGCTGAAGTAATCCGATATTTAGGAGCCAATCCCATTTTTGTCGATATAGATGAAAATACTTTCAATATTGACCCTTTAAAAATTGAACAGGCGATCACACCTCGTACAAAAGCGATTATTCCAGTACATTTTGCCGGTCTTCCATGTGAAATGGGAGAAATTTTGGCAATTGCCCGTAAATATAGCATTCGGGTAGTAGAAGATGCTGCCCACGCTCTCCCTGCGGTTTGTAACGGTTCTTTGATCGGCTCGCTTGAAAGCGATGCAACGGTATTTAGTTTTTACGCTACAAAAACGTTAGCGACCGGCGAAGGCGGTATGATTGTCACTAATAATGCTGATATAGCCAGACGGTGCAAGGTTATGCGTCTACATGGAATCAGCCGGGATGTGTTTAATCGATATGTATCAAAAACACCTTCTTGGTATTACGAAGTCATAGCCCCAGGTTTTAAGTATAATATGACAGATGTTGCTGCATCTTTAGGAATTCATCAATTGAAAAAGATTTGGACTTTTAAAGAAAAAAGAACTCAAATCGCTGCCTACTATGATGAGGAATTGGCCGATCAACCTGTTATTTTGCCTCCGAAACCCATAGCTGGCGATGTCCATTCCTGGCATTTGTATGTTCTCAGGTTGGGTGAACCTTTGACTATTACGCGTAACGAATTCATTGAAAAAATGGCTGAGAAAGGAATTGGATGCAGTGTTCATTTTATTCCCCTTCATCTCCATCCTTTTTGGAGAAATGAGTATAAGCTTAAACCGTCCGATTATCCCCGTTCTCTCAAAATCTATGAACAAGCAGTGAGTTTACCAATTTACACAAAAATGACAGAAATGGATCAACGACGTGTCATGGAAGCAGTAAGAGAAATTCTGGAGGGGAATTCCAAATAAATATGTAAAAAACATGCGAAGACGGGACATACAGTAATTCGTATAGTCGTGATCATAATACGAGTATCGTAGAGCATGTGAAGTGAAGTCGTATTCCAATTTAGGTGGTATTTCCCAATTGGTTCCAAATGAATTAGGTAGATATAGCTGTTTTCTTTGTTGTAATTGCAAGGCCATTTTTTTACTTGACTACTTTTTATTAAAAACATATAAGTTTTTAATGGTGATGTCTCCTTAACAATATTAATGGAGGTACTCGATCATGCTGTGAGGACGGGTTAGATGCCCTTTCGTAAAAAATGGAAAAAGAATATATAAAGAAGGACCTACCAGAATTAAAATATTAAAATAAATAAATGGCTTCATTTTTGTAAATTATGAAATAGGAGAGTCGCTCTTTTTTTGAGCGGCGTCTTTAGTTATGACTATTCGTTCTTTAGAACGAATAAAATTATCGATATATGAGCATCCAATGGGTTAGAACAAAAGAATAGATTAAATCCTATTTTCATGGATTTTTCTGAATAGCCAAAACTTCTTAGTTAGATTAGGTAGGCTACTTTGCTCATGCTAATAATAGGGGGAATCATAGTGACTGTAATAGAGAGGCTGGGAATCGTGGATAAGTATGAAGTTGAACTGGGAACTAGCCTATAGTTTAAAATAAGGGATCAACGAAACGATTAATTACTTTAAACAACAAGGCATTTAATAAAGTATTTACTCATTACGTTTCTTTTGATGAAAAATTAATCAAATAGGGAGGGGGTTAGATGTGAAAAAATGTGATTTTTCAAGCAAGCATTACATGGAAATCCTAAATTTACTAAAAAATAATGGGTATAATTTTCTTTTTTATAAGAATTATCGTAACAACAGTCAGACAAATGGACAATTAGTAATATTAAGGCATGATATTGATCAAAGTATAGATGCTGCATATCATATTGCACAAATTGAGAACAATCTAGCGGTTAAATCAACTTATTTTGTTTGGATAACGTCTCCATTTTATAATATTTTAGATCCCTCTCAAACAAAATTACTTCTAAATATTCTGGATTTGGGTCATGATATAGGACTACATTTTGACCCAACGGCTTATCCTGAGTCAAATGATATTGTTGAAAAGCTTCAAATTGAGATTGAAATTTTAGCAAAAATATTAAACCACAACATTTCTTCTTTCTCTTTTCATCGTCCCGGTAAAAATCTATTAAATAAAAGTCTCAAAATAAAAGGTTTATTTAATGCATACGACAAGACCTTTTTTAAAGAATTTAAATATATATCTGACTCAAATCATAACTGGAGTGAAGATTGTGCATGTAATCATATTAAAAATAACAAATTGCATATATTAACGCACCCAATTTGGTGGAACTACAATCATTTGAGTACTCAAAATGATAAATTAAACGTGTTTAAAGATGAATTAAACGAAAAAATTATAGCTGAGCTTGTTAAAAATATTAAAGGCTTTCAAGATCCAATGAAAGAATCGGTTTTTTATAGAAATAGGTAAGGAGAAAAAATTCGAGCGATATTTGGGGGGAACTGTTGGAAATGGTAAAAATATGTCATATAACAAGTACGCCTCAAAATGCCATTCCACGGCTACTAAGAGAAGCATCAAGTGCAATTAAAATAGGAATGAAACCTTATATTGTTTCACAGGGGGAAAGCTTTGAAAAAGATGGAGTAACATATATTGGGATGGAGAGTGCTAAAAGCAGGCTGCATCGAATGATCTTTACAAGTAAAAAGTTGTATAAAGAGGCAGTGAAAATAGGTGCCGATATTTACCAGATTCATGACCCGGAACTGCTGCCATATGCGGCGAAGTTAAAAAAGAAAGGCAAAGTAGTTATTTTTGATAGTCATGAGTTTTATGGGATTCAGATTGAAATAAAAGAATATATTCCTAAGATGATCAGAAAATTAATTGCAAAATTGTATATGAGTTATGAGGCTTATATATGTAAGAAGCTTGATGCAGTGATTGCAGTTTGCACAATCAATAATGTGAATTATTTTGAAAATCGTTCAAACCACACCATTTTTATCGAAAATTTACCTGATAATAATGTATTTAATAAAGATTTTTCTAAAAATGATAATAAATCAAACACTGCGGTTTATGTAGGAACATTGGCGCACGTAAGAGGAATAACTCATCTCGTTAAGGCAATAGCCCAAACTCCCGCTAACCTTATATTGTGCGGCCCATTTAGCTCAAAAGAGTATTATGAGGAAATTAAAAGCTATCCTGAATATACAAAAGTAGACTATCGAGGGGTTATTTCTAGAAATGAAATTGCAGCTATTTTAAGTGAAAGTTATGTAGGTATATCAACGATATTAGACGTAGGACAATATCCTAAGGTTGATACTCTCAACACCAAAGTATACGAATATATGTCGATGGGATTACCTGTTATTATTTCAGACTATACGTATGCTAGAAAAGTGATGGAAGAATATGAGTTCGGTATTTGTGTTGACCCAGAAAACATAGATGATGTTGCAGACCAAATAACTTTTTTATTAAATAATCCCACAATCGCACAGCGAATGGGGGAAAATGGAGTAAAAGCGATCCGAGAAAAGTACAATTGGAATATTGAAGAAAGGAAGCTCATTGATTTATATAAAGGGCTAATAAATTAAGGATTAAGAAGGAAGGTCATCCATCATGAATTTTGCGATTGTAGGTTGTGGATTTATTGCAAAGAAACATGCTGTTGCGATTAATAATATTCAGAATGCTAGATTAATAGCTATTTGTGACAAAATAGAATCGGCGATGGAACCGTATGTGTATCAATATCAAGCAACGCCGTATACAGATTTAACTGAGATGCTTAAAGATTCATCGATTGATGTAATTTGCATTTGCACGCCAAGCAGTCTTCGCGCAGCACTTGTAGAAGAAGTAGCCGCTACTAAAAAGCATATTATAGTAGAAAAACCGATTGCAATGACACTTGAAGAAACGAATCGGATCATTAAAGCGGTTGAAGTGAACGAGATTAAAATATCGGTGGTGCATCCAAATCGTTTTCGCCCAGTGGTACAAGAGTTGAAAAAAATAATCGACCAAGGACTTCTAGGGAAAATAAGCCATGTTAGTGCAAAAGTAAATTGGCATCGAAACCAGGAATACTATAATCAAGCTCCGTGGCGAGGTACGAAGCAGCAAGATGGTGGAGTGTTAATGAATCAAGCAATTCATACGCTTGATTTACTATTGTGGTTTATGGGAAAGCCTAAAGAAATTTTCAGTATGAAAGCAACACGGTTGCGAAATATCGAAGCTGAGGATGTATCAATTGGTGTGATTCGCTTTCAGTCCGGCGCACTTGGAACAGTCGAAGCATCCACAACCGTTTATCCACATAATTTTGAAGAATCAATTACCATCTTTGGAGAAAAAGGAACAGTTAAAATCGGAGGGACGAATGCAATCTACTTTGAACATATCCAAATTGAAGGAATGCCGGAAGGGGAAGCTGAGAGATTAAAAGAAAAAATAAAAAATGATCCGTTGGGAACACCAGGTCACCAGAGAATTATTGAGGATTTAATCGAAGCAATTAATGAAAATAAAACGCCAGCAGTTACAGATGAGGATGGTAAAAAAGTGCTTGAATTAGTTCTGGCATTTTATGAATCAGCAGAGAAAAACAAACTAGTTTTCTACGAGGAGATATGTTATGACAGAAAAAATGATTGAGAGTCACGCAGCCGTTCGACTAATTGAAAAGTTAAGTAATAGAACAGCCCGGGTTGGAGTAGTCGGGTTAGGGTACGTAGGTCTGCCGCTTGCGGTTGAAAAAGCAAAAGCTGGTTATACAGTAATCGGCTTCGATGTACAGGAAGAAAAAGTGAAAAAAGTTAATAAAGGTGAAAATTATATAGGAGATGTTATTCCTACAGATCTTCAATCTTTGGTTAAAAGTGGAAAGTTGATGGCTACATCAGATTTTTCATTTATTAGAGATATTGACGCTGTGGCAATATGCGTGCCAACGCCATTGGACATTTACAAACAACCAAACATGAAACATATCGAAAGCTCGACAAAGGCGATTGCAAATTATCTTCAAAAAGGAAAATTAGTGGTCTTAGAAAGTACGACATATCCTGGAACAACTGAAGAATTAATAAAGCCAATATTGGAAGAATCAGGATTAGTTTGTGGAGAAGATTTTTTTCTTGCTTATTCTCCAGAACGTGTCGATCCTGGAAATAAAACTTTTAATACAAAAAATACGCCAAAAGTAGTTGGGGGTATGACACCAAATTGTACGGCTGTGGCTGCAGCTTTATATGAAAGTGTCTTAGAAGGAACTGTTCATAAAGTCTCAAGCCCGGCGGTTGCTGAAATGGAAAAAATTCTTGAAAACACATTTAGAAATATCAACATTGCCTTAGCAAATGAAATGGCCATTCTTTGTAATAAGATGGGAATTGATGTATGGGAGGTGATCGATGCAGCTGCAACAAAGCCATACGGATTTATGCCTTTTTATCCAGGGCCAGGACTAGGAGGTCACTGTATACCGATTGATCCGTGGTACCTTACATGGAAAGCACGAGAATATAATTACCACACAAAGTTGATTGAAACTGCCGGAGAAATTAATGATAGTATGCCAGACTTTGTGGTGCAGCGGTGTTTTGATATATTAAATGAGCAGGGGAAGGCGATGAAAGGATCGAAAATCCTAGTGTTGGGAGTCGCATATAAAAAAGATATTGATGATTATAGAGAGTCGCCGGTATTACCGATATTAGAGAAACTTACAAAGTTAGGAGCCGAGTGGACAGTCGTCGATCCGTATATTGAAAAATTTAGATTGAATAACGGAGTCCATCAAACTGAGACTTTAAGAAAAGAACTAATAAAGCAGGCTGATATAACGATGATTGCTACAAATCATAGTGTGTTTGATTACAAGCTAATTGGTGAAATTGCTCCAGCAATATTAGACACGAGAAACGTCACTGAATTATTGATGCGAAAAAACTATAATAAGCTTTAAATTGTTAGAACTCGCTGGGAAAGGAAAGAGGTCTTTTTTTTATGATCAAAGAAAGGAATTGGATATATTTTCCTATAATCGGCGCTTTTGGTAAAAATTTGTAAATCCTAAATATCCTAAATATATTAAGCAAATCTGATTTAAATATTTTTATGGATTAAATTGAAGATTTTTAAAGATATGATAAGGGGATCTTATTAATGTCTAAAAGAACAGTTTGTAATCGATGTGTAATGGATAATCGATCTGATGATACAATTACTTTTGATGAATATGGAAATTGCAATTATTGTAATTATAGTCTAGAGCGAATGAAGAATGTTTATTTCCCGAATGAACATGGGAAAAATAAATTAGACAATATGATTAAAATGTTAAAAAAAGAAGGTGAGGGGAAAAAGTACGATTGTATGATGGGTCTTTCAGGAGGTTTAGATTCGTCATACTTGGCATATTTGATTGCTAAATATAATCTGAGAATACTTGCTATTCATATTGATGATGGTTTCAATACAATCTTAGCAGAGGAAAATATCAATAAGCTGACTAAATTTTGTAACATTGACCTTATTATTGAAAAACCAGATAAAGAACAATACATGGATTTGACGCGCGCGTTTATCCAGGCTGGAGTGCCGAATATTGCCATTCCGCAGGATAATATTTTATTGGCGTGTTTATATAATCATGCGAAGCGTAATAAAATTAAATATTTTTTATCGGGGGCGAATTTTGCTCTTGAATCCATCCTCCAAAGGGGAAATGCGCATAATGCAGCGGACAAAACGCATATAAAAGCAATTAGTAATGAATTTGGAGATAAAGGGATTAATAAACTACATTTAACTTCGTACTTTGAAAAGTATATTGCAAATAAGTACTTTAAAAACTTAAACATTCTTTTACCTTTAAATTTTATTGATTATAATCGCGAAAGAGCCATTAATGAATTGAATGAACTTTGTGGTTTTAATTATTATGGCGGAAAACATTATGAAAATATCTTCACAAAATTTTTTCAAACTTACTATTTACCAAAAAAGTTTAATATAGATAAACGAACTTCTCATCTTTCAAGCTTAATTATATCAGGTCAAATCACAAGAGAAGATGCATTAAAAGAGCTAGAGAAACCTCTTTATGACGATGAAGAAATGGATAAAGATATAGAGTATATTTTATCATATTTGGAAATGAAAAGAAAAGATTTTAACAAAATTATGAATGAGCCTCCTAGAAAACATGATGAATATAAAATATCCTTTTTAATTAATTATGCTCATATCGCTAGAAAGTATAGGAATTATTTAGGTCATTAATGACAATGCCACATATCGTTATAATAACTGGGAAGGGGACGTTAGGGTGGTTGGATCCCCTGCTAAGAAACACCGGAAGGTTCCAGATGATCAAATTATTATGAATCAATAAATCTTAGGATTAAACAGGAGTTTTATGAAATGAATATTTTGCTAATAAATCACTATGCCGGATCTAAATACCATGGAATGGAATATCGTCCTTATTACTTAGCACGTGAATGGGTAAAATTAGGACACAATGTAACAATCATTGCGGCTTCTTATTCTCATGTTAGAAATGTACAACCAAAGATTGATCAAAATTGGACGGCAGAAATAGTTGATGGAATCCGTTATGTGTGGATAAATACTCCAAGCTATGAGGGAAATGGTTTAGGAAGAATTAAGAATATGGTGACTTTTGTAAAAAGTATTTATCGATATAAAACAAAAATATTACAAGAAATTAATCCTAATGTGGTCATTGCTTCTTCTACCTATCCTTTAGATATTTATCCGGCCAAAGCAATAGCTAAAGCTTCCAAAGCAAAACTAATTTATGAGGTACATGATTTATGGCCACTCTCTCCAAAGGAATTAGGTGGAATGTCACGTTATCATCCCTTCATAATGGTTATGCAACAAGCAGAAAATTTCGCATATAAACATTGTGATTTAGTGGTGTCTCTTCTTCCAAAAGCGAAAGGGCATATGGTTGAACATGGATTAGATCCAGTTAAATTTTATTATATTCCTAACGGTATTGATATTGATGAATGGAACAGCCCCTTGAATAAAATACCAAAAGAAATGTCTGCTTTTATTAATGAAATGAAGGAAAAAGGGCAATTTTTAATTGGCTATGCAGGAGCACACGGGGTTGCTAATTCATTGGAAATTTTAATAGAATCAGTGAACTTATTAAAAGTAAATCCAATTAGTTTGATAATGGTTGGGAAAGGACCTGAAAAAATAAATTTAAAAGGGCTGGCAAAAAAATACAATTTGGAAAACATTCATTTTTTTGAGGAGATTCCTAAAAATACAATTCCAGACTTTCTGAGTAAAATGGACGTGTTATATATAGGATTACAAAGGCAACCTCTTTATCGTTTTGGTGTTAGTCCTAATAAACTATTTGATTATATGATGTCTCAAAAGCCTGTACTACATTCGATAGAAGCAGGAAATGACTTAGTAGCTGAAAGTAAATCTGGTGTTTCTGTTGAACCAGAAAATCCTCAGGCAATTGCTGATGGAATACTGAAATTAATGAAACTAACGGAAGAAGAGCGAAAGCAAATGGGGCAAAATGGGTATGAATATATTATTAGCAAACATGATTATAAAAAGTTAGCAGAACATTTTATTTCTATTATGAAATAGTAGTAGGAGGATAAGAGCTCAACATAATTGCTACTATAAGGGATCGCTAGTAATTTTCTAAGGTTACAAATTCGCACATAAGGCATACATTAAAAGAAAATGCCCAGAGCTTACTATCGTTACACCGGAGGAATAAATGAATCATGTTCAATCGGTCATTATTAAAAAAGGTATTATATACTGCAGCTGTCGACAGCCATATCCTACATTTCTACCTACCATATCTCAAATGGTTCAAGGATCAAAACTTCGAAGTTCATGTCGCAACTAACGGAAATGCAAACATCCCATTTGCCGATGTGAAGCACAATATTCCTTTTGAACGATCGCCTTTCAAACTAGGTAATGTTAAGGTTTATATGGTACTTAAGCAATTAATTAAAAAACACAACTATCAAATCATTCATTGGCATACCCCAACGGGCGGGGTCTTGACGAGACTTGCAGCGAAAAAGGCTAGGAAAAGGGGTACGAAGGTACTCTACACTGCCCATGGATTCCACTTTTTTAAGGGAGCACCATTCACCAATTGGCTACTTTATTATCCCCTTAAAAAATGGCTGGCAACTTTCACGGACTGTTTAATCACCATTAATGAAGAAGACTATGCTAGGGCAAAGAAGTTCATGTTAAAATCGACAAAGCTGGTAAATGGGGTCGGGATCAATTTGAAAATATTCACCCCCCAGACGGAAGAACTAAAAACAGAATTACGAAAGACATATCAATACCAGCTTGACGATTTTATTTTGCTGTTTGTTGAGGAATTGAATGAAAATAAGCACCAGGATCTTTTAATAGAAGCAGTTAGTTTATTACAAGGAAAAATACCCAATCTAAAATATTATTGTCGGCGATGGGAATTGTACTGAAAAGTATAAGGAACAAGCTATCAAACTATAAGTTCTGGAATGCGTGGAATTCCTTGGATACCGTAAAGATATTGCTAATTTAATGATGTTGTCCGATCTTTCGGTTTCATCGTCTAGACGCGAGGGGTTGCCGCTGAATGTAATGGAGGCTATGGCGACGGGGTTAGCTTTGATTGTAACCGATTGTCGCGGCAATCGCGATTTTGTTGTAGACGGTGTGAACGGATTTGTGACAGCCATTGATGATGTCGAGGCATTTACTGAAAGGGTCTTGATGCTTTATGAATCATCCAATCTTAGAAAGGAATGCGGACAAAGGAATTTAAGTATTGTTGAAAAATATTCACTAAAAAATATCGGGCATCAAATGGCTGAAATTTACACCAATTATATTGGATAGTCCCTTCATATATTTTCCCTTTTTTAAAAAAGTCACGATATCCCCAGATATCGTGATTTTTTTTTGCTATCTACATATTTATTAAACTAGGACATTCATAAATGGGAGGAAAGAAATATGACAATCCTAGTTACCGGCGGCGCTGGTTATATCGGCACACATACATGTGTTGAGCTGTTGCAGGTGGGATATAACATCGTTGTCGCTGATAATTTCTCTAATAGTCAGCCGGCAGCGTTAGAGCGGGTAAGGGAGATTACAGGTAATGACTTCATCACGTATGATGTGGATTTAAAAGATAAGCAGTCAATATCCACGATTTTTTCTGAACAGGAAATTGAAGCCGTCATTCATTTCGCTGGTCTAAAGGCGGTGGGCGAATCAGTGGCCGTCCCTCTTCGCTACTATCAGAACAATGTTGCGGGAACAATTAACCTGTGTGAAGTGATGGATCAATTTAACGTGAAGAAGCTTGTGTTTAGCTCGTCAGCCACTGTTTACGGATTTTCGGATCGGGTTCCATTTTGTGAAAGCGATCCGCTTCAAGCGACAAATCCGTACGGGCAGACGAAATTAGTCTGTGAAAAAATGCTTCAAGATTTCGCTGATGCTGATCCTAATTGGCGCATCGCTTTATTGCGTTATTTTAATCCCGTTGGGGCGCATAGCAGCGGGCTGATTGGGGAAGTTCCAAATGGGATTCCGAACAATCTTTTTCCTTATATGAGTCAAGTGGCGGTTGGGAAATTAGCTGAATTAAATGTGTTCGGAAATGATTATGATACGCATGATGGCACTGGGGTAAGGGATTATATTCATGTCGTTGATTTAGCATGCGGTCATTTGAAAGCACTCGAAAGGATAATGAAGCACACGGGGGTTCATACGTATAATCTTGGCACGGGTAAAGGTTATAGTGTCTTAGAGATGATTCATGCATTTGAACAAGCCTCGGGACGGAAGATTCCGTATAAAATGGTGAGTAGAAGGGCTGGTGATATTGCTATTAGCTTTGCTGATACGATGAAAGCGAAAAGAGAACTAAATTGGTCTGCTGGAAGGGGCATTGACGATATGTGTAACGATTCTTGGCAATGGCAAATGAACAATCAAAATGGATACTAAGGAAAGCTAATGCTTGGCATATTTTTTAAAAATAATGGGCGGTTCTTAATCCAGACTTTGATTTTGAGGCGCCCTTTTTGTTTTGTACTTTTTGGGCAAGTACCCAGCATCCTTTCTACTTTTAAACTTCGTTTTGTTTTTGATGGGAAGACATCATATTTTCGTATGTTTGCTGATTGTCCCACACGAAAATCCACTCATTTGAATAAATATATACAAGCAGTGCTAGAGGATTAAAAGTATCATCAAACATTCATGATTCCAGTATGTAAATGTCGCTCGGCCTACTTTCACTGCGCTTGTTATTCCTCTGTCATAAAAGGCCAAGTTCTGGGTAAGCCGATCGACAATGAATGATTCACATAGAAAACGGATGGAAAGGAAGGCGCTCCATCCGTTTTTACTTGCTTACTTCACCCCATGCGCCCTATGAGCCAACCGACTAGAAGCAGCTGCTGCGATCGCCCCGACAATGTCATCTAAGAATGTATGGCACTTGCCTGAATTTTTATCATTAAGATCCTTTAAAATCCCAGGCTTCAATTTATCAATATAACCGAAGTTTGTGAACCCAATTGATCCATAAACGTTTACAATCGATAAGGCTAACACTTCATCCGCCCCGTATAATCCCTCATCCGATTCGATGATCGACTGTAAAGGTTCAAGGAGTTTTTTTTCTTCGGCTAACACATCAAGTTGAATGCCTGTTAAGACGGCGTTTTGCACTTCCCTTTTGGATAGGACGCGCTCAACGTTTTGAATACAATCCTCCATTTGTAAATTTGGATGGTATTTTTCCTGAAGAAAGAAGACTAGGTCCGCTATATCCTGAATTTCTACCCCCCGCTCTTTTAGCCATTTCCGCGCTGTTTGCTCCGTTAAATCTACTGGTTTTCCTTCGTTCATTGGCTTCACCTTTTTCTGTTTATTTTCATTATATATATACGCTGATCATTCGGAAAATGCCATTGTAAGCTGTCTGATCGCGACAATCATTCCTCTTCATCTTATCCTGAGCGAATAGACTTATTCAAGAAAAATACAAGTTTTGCCTCAGACCTTCATATATATGCCTATGGAGACCTTTTTGAAAGAGGTGTGGAGATGTTAAAGAAAATACTGAGAAGTCAATATGGGATACAGGCAGAGGAAGAGGTCCAGGCGGGAAAATATCATGCTTGTATGAAACAGGGACAAATCTATTTCCTTGTACCTGCCGGTGGGGTAGATGATGAAGAACTGTCTGAATTAGAACAAATGGCTGATCATCTAACTAACAGCGGCGAAAAATATAGCAGTACTTTTTTGAAAACGAAGGATGGAAAGCAAATTAGCGAATGGGAAAATGAGCGATATTGTGTGTTAATGAACCAGCATGTTCAGAATCGGAAATTAAATCGTATTGGAAGGAAGCTGGCAAGATTTCATTATCGGGGCAGATCTGTTTCCTTTCCCGTGAAAAAGATGAGCAGGATTGGCCAGTGGAAGCAATTATGGGAAACGAGACTCGATCAAATGGAGAAGGTTTGGAATGGCATGCTTTTCGGTCAGCCAGATAATGATTTTGAACGGATGTTTATCGAATCATTCCCATATTATATGGGAATCGCTGAGAATGCGATCCAATACCTTGTCGATACAGAGCTTGATGATGAGCCTGCCATAACCGATAGCGGCACGATCTGCCATGAAAGGTTCACCGCCGATACATGGGGGGAATCATATTATTTGAAAAATCCATTCGACTGGGTTTTTGATCATGCTTCAAGGGATCTCGCGGAGTGGACGAGAGAGAAATATTTTCAAAACATTCGAACTTACGAGCCAGAGCTCCTGCAATTGATCACTGATTATCAAAGTCTTGTCCCTCTGTCTTCTTTTTCATGGCGGCTTTATTATGCTCGGATTCTTTGTCCGCTTCATTATTTTAATTGTATTGAATCTTATTATAGTACAAACTCGGAGCAGCAGAAAAAAATGCTCGAAGAAAGACTAGAAAAATTTTTGCAGCAATCAGATGACCATGAGCGTTTTTTAAGTGGTTTTTTTGAGTTTGCGAAAGTCCCAGTTCATAAATGGAAAATCCCGACACTTGGTTGGCTGAAAAAGTAAAGACTTCATTATTTAGGTATGACGATGCACCCTTTAAAATGGGTGCATTTATTTGTTGTGAAGCTTTAAAAATCTACTTTTTTTAAAAAGGCTGTGTTAAAGCATACTGTTGATTTTTGCACTTTGTTGATTGGAGCGGAAGGTGCGAGACTCCTGCGGGAAAGTGAGTCTAAGAGACCCCGCAGGAGAGATAGCAACGAGGAGGCTTTCGGATCGCCCGCGGAAAGCGAGCACCTGGAGCGGAAATCAACAGTCAAGATTAACAGAGCCTTTAAAAAAGTTGGTCAGAGCATGCAAGAAAGCGATTTCACAAAATTGGGCTAAAAATAACTATTGTAATAACTAAAAATTAGCATTATAATGTCTACTATATAAATACAAATGTACATATAGGAAGAACAATGTGAGAGGGGAATAAAAAATGGAGTCAATCTCAATCGGCTTATTAGGGTTAGGAACAGTAGGTTCAGGAGTCGTGAAAATCATTGAGAATCATCAGGATAAGCTTATGCACCAAGTAGGATGTTCAGTGAAAGTGAAAAAGATCCTTGTAAAGGACTTAGATAAAGGTCGGGCTGTTCATGTAGATCAGGCGATGCTAACAACCGATCCAGAAGATATTATCAGTGATCCGGAAATCGATGTAGTCATTGAAGTAATTGGAGGCGTAAACGAGACAAAACAATATATAAAAAAGGCATTAATTAATCGAAAACATGTGGTAACGGCTAATAAGGATTTAATGGCTGTCCACGGCGCGGAGTTACTGACAATTGCTTCAGAGAATGGCTGTGATCTTTTCTATGATGCGAGTGTTGGGGGCGGAATTCCGATCTTAAGAAGTCTTGCAGATGGACTAGCATCTGACCGGATTACAAAAATGATGGGAATCGTCAATGGAACGACCAATTTTATTTTAACTAAGATGAGCAAACAAGGAAGCGCCTATGAGGAAGTATTGAAGGAAGCGCAAGAGCTTGGTTATGCAGAATCAGATCCGACAGCTGATGTGGAGGGACTCGATGCAGCGAGAAAAATGGCAATCCTATCCACACTAGGATTTTCGATGAAAATTGATTTGGATGATGTGAAAGTAAAGGGGATTACGGGGATTACGGAAGAAGATTTACAATATGGGAAACAACTAGGCTATGTGATGAAGCTAATCGGGATTGCCGACAGAGAAGGTGAAAAAGTGGAGGTTAGCGTACAGCCTACGCTATTGGCAGAATCTCATCCGCTTGCATCTGTCAATGATGAATATAATGCGGTTTATGTACACGGTGAAGCGGTTGGTGAAACGATGTTTTATGGACCAGGAGCTGGAAGCCTGCCAACAGCCACAGCCGTTGTTTCTGATCTCGTCGCGGTCATGAAAAACATGCGTCTTGGTGTAAATGGAACAAGTGCTGCGACTCCACAATATGAAAAGAAATTAAAAGCGGCAAATGAAAGCTATTCAAAATATTTCTTAAGGTTGCATGTCAGAGATGAAGTCGGTGTGTTTGCCAATATTACTTCTATCTTCTCTGAGCACCATGTTAGTTTTGAAAAGATTCTTCAATTACCACTGAAAGATAAAGACCTTGCTGAGATTGTTCTGGTTACTCATCAAGCATCTCTACAAGATTACGAGGATATTTTAGTAAAATTAAGAGATTTGCATGCCGTTAAGACAATCGAGAGTTCTTACAGAGTGGAAGGAAGTGCAAACGTATGAGATGGGAAGGATTATTAAAAACATATAAAGAATTTTTGCCTATAAATGAAAATACGCCATTACTTACGTTAAATGAAGGAAATACGCCTTTAATCAGACTCGATAAATTATCAACAGAATGGGGAATTGACCTTTATGTAAAAACGGAGGGTACGAATCCAACTGGTTCTTTTAAAGATCGGGGAATGGTTATGGCTGTAGCGAAGGCAAAGGAAGAAGGCAGCGAGACGGTCATCTGTGCTTCTACAGGGAATACCTCTGCAGCGGCAGCGGCTTATGCTGCAAGAGCAGGGATGAGATGCATTGTCGTTATTCCAGAAGGGAAAATTGCCATGGGTAAGCTTGCTCAGGCAGTCATGTACGGTGCAGAAGTCATTTCCATTGAAGGGAACTTTGACGATGCATTAGCAATGGTTAGAAAGATAAGCGAGACAGAGCCTATTACGCTAGTAAACTCGGTTAATCCTTACCGCCTTGAGGGTCAAAAAACAGGTGCTTTTGAAATTTGCGACCAGTTGGGGGGCGCACCGGATATTCTTGCTCTTCCAGTCGGGAATGCCGGGAATATTAGTGCTTATTGGAAAGGTTTTAAAGAATACCATGAAGGGAAGGATACTGGACTTCCGAAGATGCATGGATTTGAGGCAGAAGGCTCAGCAGCGATCGTCCATGGGAAAGTATTTGAAAACCCTGAAACGATCGCTACTGCGATCCGAATCGGCAACCCTGCAAGCTGGCATTTAGCGACGGCAGCCTTGGAGGAATCAGGTGGCAGAATTGATGAAGTAAGCGATGAGGAAATTATTAGCATGTACCGTAAATTAGCGTCCACAGAGGGGATTTTTGCTGAGCCGGCTTCATGTGCTTCGTTGGCAGGAATCTATAAACAGCTTCGCAATGGAGATATCCCGCATAAAACAAGAGTTGTCGCTATTTTGACTGGAAATGGTCTGAAGGATCCGAACGTAGCGATTGATTGCAGCCCGATTAAGCCAGTTTCATTGCCAAATGATGAGCTTGCTGTTGCTGAACACATAAAGGGAGTTGTCCATGTATGAGCGAGGGTGAAATGCTCATCATCAAAGTTCCCGGAAGTTCTGCCAATCTAGGGCCTGGCTTCGATTCAATTGGATTAGCATTGAATGTCTATTTAACCTTAGAGGTAGTCAGAGCGGAAAACTGGGAGATCGTCCCTTTATCAAAGCATTTAGCGATCTACCCGAAGGATGAAACGAATTTTATCTTTCAAATTGCAATCAAAACGGCTAAGAAATATAATCAAAAGCTCCCGGGCTGCAGAATCCAGGTAACAAGCGATATTCCCCTTGCAAGAGGGCTCGGTTCCAGCGCTGCAGCGATTGTAGCAGGAATTGAATTAGCGGATGCATTGTGCGGGCTTGAATTGACGAAGCAGGAGAAGCTAGAATTAGCATCTAGGATCGAGGGACACCCGGATAATGTAGGAGCCTCCTTATTGGGGGGCTTGGTCATCGGCTGCCAATCTGAAACTGAAGTTAGTGCAGAAGCCTTCCACCATCTTGCAATGGACGTCGTTGCCGTCGTTCCTAAAGAAGAACTTTTGACGAAAGAATCAAGGGGCGTATTGCCTGACAATTTTTCATATAAAGAGGCTGTTCAAGCAGGGGCTGTTGCGAATGTCCTTATTGCGTCCTTATTAAACAGCAACTTTACTTTAGCAGGGAAAATGATGAAGGCCGATTTATATCATCATCCTTATCGGAAAAAAATGGTCCCCCATCTTGCTGTAATTGAAGAGAAAGCACCAAACCTTGGTGCATTTGGGGTGGCTCTAAGCGGCGCGGGTCCAACTGTACTTTGTTTGGCGGAAGCAGGCAAGGCACCCGGGATTGCAGCAGGCTTGCGCAATATCCTCCCGGAAATGGAATACCTTTGTTTAGAAATTGACCAGATCGGCAGTAGGGTTTATTCATCACAGACAAACGGGATGAAAGGTGTCCATGCTTAGCATGTTTATAAAGCCCGAAAACACCTCCCATGGGAAAAAGTGGTCCTCATGAAGGTTCAGTCAATATATTCAATAAAGAAAAAAAGCGATGTCCACAAGACATCGCTTTTACATTGCTCCAAGCTTTATACGCTATTCTAATTAGAATACTTGCTCCACTTCTACTACGCCTGGCACTTCTTCTAAAAGGGCGCGCTCAATACCGGCTTTTAAAGTGATGGTTGAACTCGGGCAAGTACCGCAAGCTCCTAATAAGCGAAGTTTAACAATCCCGTCTTCTACGTCAACTAATTCACAGTCTCCTCCATCGCGTAGAAGGAATGGGCGCAATTTATCTAATACTTCTTGAACTTGTTCGATCATTGTTGTTTGTTCTGCCATTGAAATCTACTCCTTTCTTTATCCTTATTATAATCATTTTGGTTATAAAAATCTATTTAAAGAGACCGATTTCCTTCTAACGGAAGAACTTTCTTAAGTTTTTAGTATCATAATGTTGTAAAATGAAATTTAGGTACTGTTTGATTCATTTTCAGAAAAAAAGGGGGAAAAGATGATGAATAGACAAGTAGAAATAACTATTTATGGAGCAGAGGTGCTTTGCCCAAGTTGTGTAAACCTGCCTTCTTCAAAAGAAACCTACGAATGGCTAGGAGCAGCTCTTACTAGAAAATATCCAAACCAACCATTTCAAATTTCATATGTTGACATCCATAATCCACCGGAGGATGCTGATAAGAAAAGCTATGCTCAAAGAGTAATTGATGAGGACATGTTTTATCCGGTCGTATTAATTGAAGATGAAGTGGTAGGAGAAGGAAATCCTAAATTGAAAACGGTTTATGCCGAAATGGAGAAGCATGGGTATAAACCAGAATAAGAAAATAGCTAATCCCTTAGACTAAAAATGGGTCTGGATGTAGAATCCAGACCCGTTTTTTCTTTTATCTTTACCCTCTATGATGTTTATACATCCACAATATACCTGATTTTAGAATACGTGCTACACGGCCGGTGATTGCTCGGTCAGCAACCATTCCGAATCCATGCCTTTTGCCTAAAGATCCAAGTACTCCTTTAAGTTTAATTTGCGGTAAAGACTCTGGTAGTTCTTCACCTTTCCAACGTTTTAATAGGATTTGAACAATTTGCTCGGCCTGGCCTTCTGCAAGCTGGGCACTAGGTGCATGGGGCAAGCTTGCACAGTCACCGACAACATATACATGTTCATTATTAGGAATGTTATGGTGTTTAGTAAGAATGACTCGGCCTTGTGGATCCTTTTCGACTTCCATATCGCGAACAACTTGATTCGGCTGAATTCCTGCAGTCCAAACGATGGCATCGCATGGTACAGGCTCATCGTGGTTATAAAGAACGTTCTCTTCTACACGGGTAACATTGGAATGACTTATAATTTCAACACCATGGGTATTAAACCAGTTTTCTACATACAAGCTTAGTCTTTCAGGGAATGCAGATAGGATATGACTGCCCCTGTCAAATAATTTTATTTTTAAATCCGGTCGGCTTTCATATAGTTCTGACGCCAATTCAACACCGCTTAAACCAGCTCCGACGATCGCTACGACTGAGCCAGGAATTAAGTTATTTAATGCCTGATAGGTGGCACGTGATTTTTCAATCGTCTGGATACTGTGGGTATGGATATCTGCACCAGGAACATTATGGTATTTATCTTCACAGCCTAGACCAATGATTAAGTCATCGTATGAGACTGGACTTTCGTCTTCCAGCAGCACTTTTTTTTCTTCAAGATTAACTCCGGAAATCTCCCCATACTTAATATTCAGTCTAGGATGCTCTGGATAAGTTACCCGCACATCCTGATCAGATATCGTACCTGCTACTAAGGCGTAATATTCAGTTTTTAAACAATGGTAAGGTACGCGGTCAATTAATGTAATTGATACATCTTCCGGAAGGTGATTTGGCAAAAGGCGGGCAAGCGCTCTCATTCCTCCATAGCCTCCGCCGAGTATCACGAGATTCTTCATTTTGTAATTCCCCTTTATATCGATTCTAAAAAAAGATTATTTGAAAAATAAAATATTGTAACATTATTTCGATAAATGTAAAACAATTAACCCTAATCCACTAAAAAGTATAACTAAATTGTGACCAAACCACAACACTTATAAGGTAAGAACTTGACAAGTTTCGACAGAACGTGTTAAAAGCCCAGTTCCAATGGCAAAAGAATCGTAATGGAAAAACGGGAAAAAGGTTCGCCCTGCAGAGGTAAATATTATTGCGGATTTCAATGAAAAAAGGTAGCATTATTTTAAAAGAAAGTATAAGCTTTTTGAAGTTAGATAACTGTCTAGCTCCAGGCGCCATCGGCTCGAGGTCATAAGGGTGTCTAGTTGCGGCTCCTAGGGACTCGAGTCATAAGCCAAACCCTCCAGAAGGCAAAGGACGCCTTCCTGCAGGGCTTGTCTTATGCTGTCGTCCCTGAACAGTCGCCTCTCATTTCGGTCAATCCGTCCAAAAGGTTAAAGAACAACCTTTTAGCCGGCTCGTCTTATGCTTGTCGCCGATAATCGGGCGCCTTGCGCTTTTCTTAGTAAAGAGGTGATAGTAGTGATAAAGCCAATCATCGAATTTTGTTTCAGCAACCTAGCTAGCGGATCGCAAAAGGCATTGGAGATTTTAGAAAAGGACTATGATCTTGATGTGATTGAGTACGGCTGTCTCGGCTATTGCGGAAAGTGTGCAGAATCCCATTTCGCACTCGTAAATGGGGAAGTGGTTACTGGTAGTACACCAGATGAACTGGTCGAAAATATATATCAATTTTTAGAAGAAAATCCGATGTATTAAATTTAAAAAATCCCCTTTGTGAAAAGCACTCCAATTGTTAGATGGTGTCTAACAATTGGGGTGCAGTTCATTGGCAGGGGATTTTTTAGATAATTTCCTGTACTTCCTGTGCCGCTTTTTGACCTTCACGAATGTCGTACCATCGATCTCTTGCCATATCAATGATTCCCGATTCAATCGTCCGGCTTTGCTGCTCGATCACCTTCGAAAAGAACTTGACTGCTTGTTCAATTTGATTGGTCCGTCGTGATAGCTCTCCAATCAAATAAAGCAATCTTACTTCTGATACTTGGGTTCCTTTAAAATCGTCAGCCATATATGATTCTAAATAATCCTTAATGGCTAGTTTCATAAACCGCTGTTCCTGATTTTCATTCTCAATGCTTCGATAAAGCCATGCGATCCGTAAATACATTCCTGCTAGAGTGATATGCTTTTCTTTTTTTAACAACCCGCAATAAACGGCTAATTTATACGTTTTAATCGCATCGGCAATACTTCGTTTTTGACCGAAGTCATGCGGAACCCATTGGGAACATACTTTTGAATCAATCACTTCTAAAGCTCCGGGTGGGAAATAGGGTGTAAAATCATCTGTCGAAGAAAAACCGCATTGAGGGCAGACGTTCACATGATACAAAATTGGATTGTTCTCACTAAGGGAGTAAACTGGGCAAAAGTCTGTATCGTAGCTAGAAACTTTAATAAATCTGGAACGGAGTTTATTTGTAGTAAAGGACTTTTTGCACATTCGGCACTCACACTTTTTGTCGTAGTTGGCTTCAATTTGAGTCACCGAACCCACCTCCTAGGTATAAAGATTTATTTTTACAGAAGGAATACATAATGCATTTATACTATTATTATACTCGATTATATGATAAAAGCACTAATGTGTTGTTATAGATTATGAATCTTAAGTGAAAATTGTGTGATTCCGATTAGTTGAGGATGGCGGTGTTAGTGTATATACTGGAATGAGGAGATGTTAATTTTTCAATCTCTGTACTCAAAACTCGTTATCACTTCAAGGTGAGGGGCGAAAGATGGAGATTAAGAAATCGACGATTTGAAAGTTTCACTTTATGTGATTGGCATTAAGCAGGCTTAAAAAGCAAGGAGGGAAATAAGATGAAAGAGGTTGTTATCCTGACTGAAGCAGCTGCATTACAAATTAAAGAAATGATGAAAGCAAACGAAGAGGAGAATTCCTTTTTACGTGTTTCTGTAAAAGGCGGCGGATGCAGCGGCTTATCATATGGAATGGGTTTTGCACATGAAAAAGAAGAGAATGATGACCAATTCGAGCAGCATGGAATCCATATTCTTGTCAGCAAAGAGGATGCAGCGATCCTTCAAGGAACAAACATTGACTATAAACAATCCATGATGGGTGGCGGATTTACGATCGATAACCCAAATGCGATTGCGTCTTGCGGATGTGGTTCATCCTTCCGTACAGCTACAAATACTGGAACACCAGAAGATTGTTAACATCAATTAGTTGAACTGGCTGACAAATTGAAGATTTGGCTGATAAAGTAGTAAAACTGGCTGACAAATCGAAAATTTGGCTGATAAATTGGTATAACTGGCTGATAAATTGAAAAGTTCCCCGATAAACCAGCAATACTAACCGATACTCAAATATTACAAACAAAAAGTGTGTGCCAAAGGTTTGGCCTTTGGTACACACTTATTAATAAAGACTGTTTTCGAATAGAATTGGTCTAAATTTAAGAAAAGAGCCTAGTTAAATAAAGAAGTACTATGAAGAGGCTGAACTTTTGCTTTAGGGTCAATGTAAGCCTTTGCATTATTAATAGCAGTAGGCGCTTCACCAAAGCCACAAGCGATTAACTTAACTTTTCCTTCATATGTGCAAATGTCGCCTGCCGCATAAATCCCAGGGACCGCTGTTTCCATTTTCGAATTGACAACGATTGAGTTCTTTTCAATTTCGAAGCCCCATTCTTTAATAGGACCAAGAGAAGAAACAAAGCCATAGTTAACAATTACAGCATCGACGTCGATTACTACTTTTTCTTTGTCGTTTACGCCTTCAATGACAACTTGCTTGATCCCGTCATTGTCGCCTACTAATTCTGCAGGAACATATGGTGTCTTAATGTCAACTTTTGAATTTTGCAAATTCTCGACGCTGTGTTCATGGGCGCGGAATTTGTCACGGCGGTGAATAATAGTCACTTTTTCAGCGATTGGCTCAAGCATTAACGCCCAGTCAACAGCAGAATCGCCGCCGCCAAAAACAACTACTTTCTGTCCGGCAAATTGATTTAAGTCGTCGATAAAGTAATGAAGATTTTTGCTTTCATATTGTACTGCACTATCCAGTTCGAGTCGACGCGGTTGGAATGCACCGTTACCAGCTGTAATAATGACTGTTTTCGAGTAATGAATTTCTTTATTTGTCGTTAGCTTGAAGATGCCATCGGCTTGTTTTTCAACCTTTTCTACAGATTGTTCTAGAGCTGTAGCAGGCTCGAATTTAGCCATTTGTTGCTTTAGATTGTTAACTAACTCTTGAGCACGGACCTTAGGAAAACCAGCTACATCATATATGTATTTTTCTGGATATAACGCAGATAATTGGCCTCCGAGTTGCGGCAGGCTTTCAATAATTTTTACCGAAGCTTGTCTCATTCCTCCGTAGAAAGCGGTAAATAAACCAGTAGGCCCCCCGCCAATGATGGTTATATCATAAATCTTTTGATCTTCTTTCACTCGTTATCCCCCCAATAATATTGTTCAATCCCACAATTTATAATAACATAAATTCACATAAAGCTCACTCTTTCATAGAAAGATAATAAGGAGAAAAAGATATCTAAACATGCATTTTTTCGTCGGGGATAAGACGGAGAGAAAAGTTTGAATTTTAAAAACATATTAAACACACTTTTAAGCTTGAAAAACATTTGGAAAAAGAATATCATGTACTGTAGGTATAATGTTAATATTATGTGACAAATTTATAACAATTTTTTGTCGCTTCTAGTGAAGTGCATCACAATCTATTTATATTTTGCCAAATAAAATATAAAGTAAAAAGCGGCGGAATCAGAACTGTTGAAAACATTTGAAAATACTTATAAAAAGGTGGAAGTGATCACGGTGAGAAAGCCAAAAATCGTTATTTTAGGTGCAGGTTACGGTGGACTTATGACTGCGACTCGTTTACAAAAAGCTGCAGGAGTTAATGAAGCTGATATCGTTTTAGTGAATAAGAATGAATACCATTACGAAACAACTTGGTTACATGAGGCGTCTGCTGGAACGTTGCACCATGACCGGGTTCGATATGATATTAAAGATGTAATTGACCGGAATAAGGTCGATTTTATTCAAGATATAGCAGTCGAAATTAAGGCGGATGAGAAAAAGGTCATTCTAGAGAATGGCGAAGTTGATTATGACTATTTAGTTGTTTCCCTTGGTGGAGAGTCAGAAACGTTTGGAATTAAAGGATTGAAAGAATATGCGTTTGCGATTGCGAATGTCAATGCAGCTCGTCAAATTCGTGAGCATATCGAATATCAATTTGCTATTTATAATACAGAAATTGAGAAAAAAGATGAGCGTCTCACGATTGTTGTTGGTGGCGCTGGATTTACAGGAATTGAATTCCTTGGTGAATTAGGAAACCGTATTCCGGAACTATGCCGTGAATATGATGTTGATTTCCAAAAAGTAAAAGTTATTTGTGTGGAAGCGGCACCAATGGTACTTCCAGGATTTGATCCTGAGCTTGTCAATTATGCTGTTGCTCACTTAGAGAAAAAAGGCGTTGAATTCCGCATCGGTACGGCAATTAAAGAAGCTACACCTGACGGAATTATCGTTGGCAAAGGTGATGAAGAGGTAGAAGAAATCAAGGCAGGAACGGTTGTATGGGCTGCTGGTGTACGCGGAAATGCAATTATTGAGAAATCAGGCTTGGAAGCGATGCGCGGCCGTGTGAAAGTACAGCCGGATTTAAGAGCGCCAGGTCATGACAATATCTTCATCATTGGTGACTGCTCGCTAATTATTAATGAAGAGATTAACCGTCCGTATCCTCCAACAGCACAAATTGCAATGCAGCAAGGAGAAGTATGTGCGCGAAACCTTGTTGCGTTAATTCGCAATAAAACTGAACTTGAAACGTTTACACCGGATATTAAAGGAACAGTTTGTTCGCTTGGTGAAGACGATGCTATTGGTGTTGCTTTTGGTAAAAAAATGTACGGTTCAAAAGCTTCCTTTATGAAGAAAATGGTTGATAACCGTGCTCTTTATATGATTGGCGGACCATCCCTCGTTATGAAAAAAGGGAAATTCAATCTAATTTAATTTTGGGGCACTTTCACATGTGGGAATTGCGGAAATGGGTCAGGCTTTTTTAGCTCTGGCCTTTTTTCATTTGCCTATATTAAGCGATTAATGTTGATTATTAGCCTTTTGCATGCGAAAGGGTTTTATTCGGAACGAATAATGTAGAGTGCTGTTATACATAAAGCAGCTTAAACGCTAACAATATTTATTGAAAAAGCCTTTTATATAAAGGCTGTTTTCGTAAACTTTGTTGCTTTTTTTAGTATGATTTTATTTGAAAATCTGAGTTGATTGGAGCGGAGGGCACTTGACTCCTCGAAAATGCTATCGCATTTCCTTCGTGCGTGGGCAGATTCAAGGATGTAAATGCAGTATCCTGCGGGAAATAGAGGGAACGAGAGACCCCACAGGCGGTAACGCCGAGGAGGCTCCCGTCCCTCCCCGCGGAAAGCAAGTGCCCGTAGTAGAAATCAACGGGCAAACTTTCAAGGTTAAAATCAACAATATATGCGAAAAGAGCCTATTTAAATAATTGACTCCCTAATATACATTCAGTACACTAAATATTGATGTTAAGGGGGAATTAATGATGCAAATGACTATTTTCGTATTACCGATTTCCATGCTGCTTTTCTTTGTGTTATTTTTTGGAATTGGTTTTATATTAAATATGCTACTAAGAATGTCTTGGATTATGGCAATCATTTATCCGATTATTGCGATTTTAATTATTGATAAGGTCCGGTTTATCGAATATTTTACAAATAGTAAGGAATCCTTTTCAAGCCTGGGCACTGAGTTATCAAGTCTTGCGATTGCAGATGTGCTTATTTTAAGCAGCGGCATGGCAGGAGCTATTGTAGCGGGAATTACGATTAAATTCCTCCGCAAAAAAGGGTATCAAATGTTTTAAAAAACTGGAATCTCTGCTTTTAGCAGGGATTTTTTTTATTTTTTTGAAATATTACCTTAAATGTCTACAGCCCTAGAGAATAAAGGGTTTTTACTCGGAAAAGAATTCAATTTGGGACTTTCTGTATCCGATTGCTATTCTACCCATGAATATTTCTTTGAAAGTTGGGAAATGAATATTCTTGGGAGGAGTGGTAGATAATATGAGAAGAATAAAAAATTGGACAAAACGAACAATCATGTCAGCTTTATTTTTAGCAGCGCTATTAACAACCTTTCAGTCTATTTCCGGAGTAGAGGCAAAATCACTCGTGAATTATTATTTTAACCATGATGAAATAAACATAAGTAAACAATCGGATCCAAATAGATTTGAACATACATTCAAGTCCGTTGGGATCGCATTTAAAAATTTAAAGCGCGTGGCTAAATTGGAGCAGATCTCTTCTAGTAAAGCGGTTGTGGGACAGCCAAAAACGTTAGAGGAATCAATTGATTGGACGAAATATCCGGCTAAACAGGTGATTGCAACAGGCTATACTGCTTTTTATGAATCAACAGGCAAAAATCCGGATCATCCTGGATTCGGCATTACATATTCAGGCGTGAAGGTAAAAAGAGACTTATATTCGACGGTAGCTGCCGATTTGAATGTATTTCCAATTGGAACCATTCTTTTTGTGCCTGGTTATGGGTATGGTGTAGTCGCTGACAAGGGTGGGGCTATTAAAGGAAATAAAGTAGATCTTTATTATGAAACAGTTGATGATGTATATAACCTATGGGGTAAGAAAACACTGGATGTCTATGTTGTGGAAATGGGCGACGGCTCGCTGACAGAAGATGAATTACATGCCTTAAACGAAAACGAATCCATGCAGGTTTTCCGTCAGCAGTATACTAAGTCCGAACGGAAATAGTCGAGGTGACAGGTACCACTCGAATTTTGTTGAATAAACTTTAGAGTCGAGATGATGAAGGGGCGGGAAACATCAGGATAGAAAAAAGAGGACCATTCCGATTATTTTGGATTGTCCTCTTTTTTACTTAATGAATTAAAGCAAATTCTTCTGGATGAATTTGCTTTGCGAGTCTGACGGCTCCCTTGAGCAAACGAGGAGAAGGTCTGCAATATAGTTCTTCTTCTAGAACAAGAATCCGGTTCTGTTTGACAGCTTCCAACCCCGCCCAGTTTGGTCGCTTTAACACAACCTCTGGATTGACTTTCTCTTTTCTCACCCCGACCCAGGCAAGACAGATATAATCAGGCTTGCGCTTATACACATCGTCCCAATCCGTTTGAACACTTGCCAGTTCAAGATCATGAAATAGATTGCTCGCACCTGCTAGCTCGCTTATTTCCGTCAGCCAATTGATTTTACCAGGGGTAAAGACTGGCTTTGGCCACCATTCCCAGTAAAGCGAAGGCTTTTTCTCTATTTTTGCGGCAATTTGCTTTAACTCTTCCATTTGCGTGCGGAAATGATGCGCTGCTTTTTGGCCAGCTTCAGGTTGACCCAACGCTTTCGCTGTAATTATTAAATCATTTTCAATGTCAGCTAAGCTTTGCGGATTTAAAATAATATGGGGGATTTTCCGTCTAACCAACTCATCCACGTTTTTTTCCATTCCAGGTACGCTTAGTGAAGCAAGCACTAAATCAGGTTTTAACTCTTCCACTTTGTCCATATGAATGGATAAGTCCGGCCCTAATCGCGGAAGGTTCTTGATTTGTTCAGGCCAGTCAGAATAATCATCAATGCCAACTAGCATGTTTGTAAGCCCTAGATATTCGACTATTTCGGTATTGCTTGGGCAAATAGAGATAATTCTCAATCATATCACACCTATTAAGAAAATATATAATGAAGACTAAGAGTTAGAAGAATCCCGGTTAACCCGCCAAAAAAAACCTCAATTGGCTTGTGCCCGAGCAGTTCTTTCAGCTCTTTCCGTTTTTCCTGTTCAGCTTTCTTCTGCCACACCTTTGCTTCTTCAACAAAGCGGTTAAAGTCTGATACTAACTGATTTAACACGATGGCTTGTTCACCCGCCTGCCTGCGTACTCCGGTTGCGTCAAACATTGTAATGATCGCAAATACAGCGGACACGGCAAACACAGCTGAATTCATCCCTGTTTCCAAGGCAACCCCTGTTGAAAGCGCGGTTACAGCTGCGGAGTGGGAACTAGGCATTCCCCCTGTACTTGTAAGCAAGGACCAATTTAGCTTTCCCGTAGCGATAAATTGAATTGGGACTTTTACAAATTGGGCAAAGAAGATAGCTGCAATTGCAGACCAAAGAGGAAAATTCATCAATAATTCCATTTAGAAACCACCTTTAAATGTCTAGCTTCGACGTACAGGACGTACTAGTGTCGACGTTGCCACAGGATAAGGAAAGCTTCGTCAGAATAATCATCGCATGAAGAAAAAGTGCTCTTCTTTTTCGAGGACGTGGCGTTCTTAGTCGACCAGGCGCCTTGCACTTTTCGAAAAGTTTGCAAAAACATGCTCAATTGAAGCCCCTTTGTTAAGATGATAATAATAATTCAGTAAGAGTGCAAATGTTTTTTCAAGAGGAGTTGAATAGGTTGGGAGAATATCCGCTCGAATATTACAATTTTTTCGTTAAATTTAATGAAGGGGATTATTACACTTGCCACGATCTTCTCGAAGAAATGTGGATGACAGATAAAGGGAATCTATTTCTAAAGGGTTTACTGCAAATGAGTGTGGCTATCTATCATTATGAATATGGAAATGTAAAGGGTGCCAGATTAATGATGAAAGCAGCCCATGACTATTTGCAGTCCTACCGGCCAGAGCATTGGGGACTTGACCTTGAGCATGTATATTCATTTATTGAAAAATGTTTAATTATATTTCCGGGTGATATTGACCGTATCCCTTTTGAGGAAGTGGATACACTTCCGCAATTGCCGAAATTAATTTTGTATCTAAGTGATTAGTTATTCGAAAGATTTTCTCCTTTCCGATATAATAAAAGCAATAATTATGGGGGTGAATGAATGTTTAAAGTTAACAAAGAAATGAACTATTCGGCAGATCATGAATGCTTGATCATCGGTTTATTCGAAAAGCCGAATAAATTTGCGGGTGTTCTTGCTGATGTTGATAAACTTTTTGATGGACAGTTAACCGAGCTTGTAAGGAGCGGTGATCTTTTAGCAAAGAAAAAGGCGTTGTCGAAAGTACATACATTTGGAAAAATTGGTGCAAAACGATTATTTGTCGTCGGGCTTGGCCGGGAGAAGGATTACTCTTTCGAAGTATTGCGTGAAGCGATTGGGAAATCATTTAAAACGATCAAAACAGCCAAACTCAAAGATGCGGCTGTTTTTCTTGATTCTTTTATAAATGAAAATGTGGATGCGCTAGATGCGGCTCATGCAGTTAGTGAAGCGTTTGCTTTATCAACCTATCGTTTCGAAGGATATAAACAAAAATCAAACGAACCTGAAATAGAACTGGGGAACATTGCGATTTACTGTGAATCGGCAGATGAAGAGGATGTGAAGGCTTCATTAACGGTTGGATTTGCTTATGGAAAAGGCACGAACTCGGCTCGTACTCTTGTCAATTTGCCAGGGAATATGTTAACAGCAACAGATATGGCAAACTATGCACTCGAATTGGCCTGGAAATATGATTTCGAAACGGAAGTCCTAGAGAAAGAAGACATGCTCAAGCTCGGAATGGGCGCATTATTAGCGGTAAACCAAGGCTCGGCTGAACCGCCAAAAATGATTGTCCTAAAATATCAGGGGAAAGATGAATGGAAGGATGTCATTGGATTAGTTGGAAAAGGAATTACCTTTGATACAGGTGGCTATTCTATAAAAACAAAAGATGGGATTGTGGGGATGAAGGCCGACATGGGCGGAGCCGCGGCTGTTCTCGGTGCAATGGAAATCATCGGTGAATTAAGACCAGAGCAAAACGTAGTCGCAGTTATTCCATCAACAGATAATATGGTAAGCGGAACAGCTTTAAAACCTGATGATGTAATTACTTCGCTGAGCGGGAAAACAATCGAAGTTTTGAACACAGATGCAGAAGGACGCCTCGTTCTTGCTGATGCTGTGACATATGCAAAGCATAATGGAGCTAATTATCTTGTGGATGTTGCTACATTAACAGGCGGTGTAATTGTCGCCCTTGGAAACGACACGACTGGCGCTTTAACAAACAATGAGGCTTTATTTGAGCAAGTGCTGGAAGCATCTTATGAAGCGGGAGAACCGATTTGGCGCTTGCCTATCTTTGAAAAAGATAAACAAAGAGTCAGAAACAGTAAAATTGCTGACTTGAATAATTCGCCAGGACGTGAAGGCCATGCCATCATGGGGGGAGCCTTTGTAGGAGAATTTGCCGAGGATACCCCATGGGTGCATCTTGATATTGCTGGAACGGCAACGACTCGCAAAGACCATGAACTGGGCCCATCAGGCGCAACAGGCGTAATGGTTCGTACGCTTGCATTGCTTGTTGAAAGATTTGAGGTAACTGAATCGAAATAATAATAAAAGCTCCGGATCATTCCGGAGCTTTTATATGTTTGGTTTTCATTTTCCGGAATTAGGACCAAGTTGTGAAAAAATTCGCTACAAGATTATTCGAAATGGAGAAAAATAGATAGGAAAAATAGAATCCTTATTTCCAAGGGACATGGAGTGATGGAGAAAAAGG
>NZ_JAHNZZ010000003.1:119823-166626 GCF_019039215.1 Bacillus sp. FJAT-29790 | reverse complement strand
TCAAATTCGCCTTGGCGTATTTGCGCCCAGATTTTTATCGAGCTTGCTCGATAAATTCCTTTGAAAAATCTGAGGCATCCGCCGGAGGCTTAACTTAATTCAGCCGGGGTTTGAACCCAAATTGATTTGGATACCTATTTGCATCCATCTCGCAACTTATAGAAATGGGGAACTTCTGCTGAATAAAGTTAAAAGCCAAACAGCGTGGTAATCAGTTTTCTCTTTTTTGTCTTTTTACTAGGCATCTGATTGTCAAAAACCAACAAATGATCTGTAGTGTTGCTTTTCTTCATGCCATTTTGATTTGCTTCAAGCTTTTCAATCCGCACATTTAGCTTCTTTACCTCGTTTTGCAGGTCTTCAATTTCCCGACGATGCTGTAAAAGCTGGTAGGACACCACATCATCTGCTTTTCCATTTAATTTTTGTTCTAAAACATTTATTTTTTCGAGAAGCTTATCAAAGGCTTGTTCGTTCAACGCAGTGTTAGTTGCCCCTTTACGGATTTTTCTTTTTCCTACAGTTACGTCTTGCAAAATGATTCCTTTATTCAGCTGATCCTGAACCTGCCTAAGTAATTGAATATCTTCTTCGGTAAATATATAATGGCCAAGTTCGTTCCGTTCCATCTCAAGCTCCAGTTGCTTTACCCAACGCTGAACCGTACTTTGTGAGACTCCTAACATCTTTGCGACGACACTTGTATTCAACCTGATCCCTCCTTAAAAATATCTACTATCTCACTTTATATATAAGGCTCAATTCGCAAATATTGTTGTTTTAGCCTTAAAAGTTTGCCCGTTGATTTCCGCTCCAATCAACTCAGATAGTTAAATAAAATCACACTAAAAAGCAACAAAGTTTACGAAAACAGTAATATAAAAGAGAATTCTTTATTAAAAATAGGATTCCTTCACAGTTGACAAAACAAGTTCCCATTCGGCAAAGAAAGTGGTTCGGTGACAGGCACCAACCAAATTTTGTCGGTTATTGTAGAAAAGGCGACTTATTGCAGTAGTTTAGTTAATTTATTTATTCTACTTAAAAATTGCAGTTGCTTAATTTTTTTGCAATTATTATACTTAGGTTAGTTTTAATAATAATCAGATTAAATGAAGGAGGAAGTTTTGCATGATTATCGGAGTTCCAAAGGAAATTAAAAATAATGAAAACCGGGTGGCAATGACACCGGCTAGTGTGTATACCCTTGTAACGGCAGGTCATGAGGTATTAGTTGAATTTGACGCTGGTCTTGGAAGCGGTTTCTCCAATGAGGATTATCAAGAAGTTGGGGCGAAAATCGTTCCTTCAGCAGCAGATGCGTGGGCAGCTGAGATGGTCATGAAAGTAAAAGAACCACTTGCTTCAGAATATACATATTTCCGTGAAGGATTAATCTTATTCACATATTTACACTTAGCTGCGGAGCCTGAATTAGCTAAGGCGCTGACGGATAAAGGCGTTACCGCAATTGCTTATGAAACAGTCGAGGTAAATCGTACATTGCCGTTGCTTTCACCGATGAGTGAAGTAGCTGGCCGTATGGCTACGCAAATTGGGGCTCAATTCTTACAAAAAACGAATGGCGGTAAAGGAATATTGCTAGCAGGTGTTCCTGGCGTTGGGCGCGGCAAAGTAACAATTGTTGGCGGAGGCGCAGTTGGAATTAATGCAGCGAAAATGGCTATTGGACTTGGTGCATCTGTAACGATTATTGATTTAAGCCCTGAGCGTCTGCGCCAGCTTGATGATATTTTTGGAAACAGCATTCAAACATTAATGTCAAATCCATTCAATATTGCTCAAGCTGTTAAAGAAAGTGATCTAGTTGTAGGCGCCGTTCTCATCCCAGGTGCAAAGGCTCCGAAACTAGTGACAGAAGAGATGGTCAAGGAAATGTCTCCAGGTTCCGTTGTTATCGATGTGGCTGTTGACCAAGGCGGAATTTTCGAAACTGTTGACCGTATTACTACTCATGATAACCCGACATATGAAAAGCATGGCGTTGTTCACTATGCGGTTGCAAACATGCCTGGTGCGGTTCCAAGAACATCTACGATCGCCCTTACAAATGTAACAATTCCTTATGCGCTGCAAATTGCTAATAAGGGTGTGAAGAAAGCGGTTGAGGATAACGCTGCTTTGAAACTAGGTGTGAACGTGATTAACGGAAGCATCACATATGAAGCAGTTGCAAGAGACCTAGGCTATGAATATGTACCGGTTGAACAAGCATTTGAAAACGCAAAAGTATCGAATTAATCATTTCCCCTTTGGCCCTTTGGTCAAGGGGGTTTTTCTCGTATTTAACTCAAGTCTGTCCATATTTGTACAAAGAATATATCGTCCAATCACTTATTAAAAAACAAAAATGGAGAGGGTTTCCATATTATGTGAAAGTGAAAGAATATACTGTTATAGTGTAAATAGTTGATGATGAAAGGGGAAATTAGGTTGGAATTGCAAAATACATTAATCCATGCACTAGGTATTGAAATGATCACCGTTGAAAAAGGCAAGGTTGTTGCAACAATGCCTGTAGACGAACGAACAAGGCAGCCATTTGGCCTGCTGCATGGGGGAGCATCAGTTGCCCTCGCGGAAACAGTTGCAAGTGTTGGGGCATTTGAACTTGTAGATAAAGAGAAAGAATCTGTCGCAGGACTTGAGATTAATGCGAATCATATTAAAGCTAAGCGGGATGGGGTTGTCACAGCGATTGGAACCGTACTCCACCAAGGAAGAACAACGATGGTATGGGATATTAAGATTGTAGATGAGGATGAGAAGCTTATTTGCGTCTCAAGATGTACAATGGCAGTGATAAAAAAGAAATAATGCTATTTTCTAAATGATTGCTATTTAAATAGACTTTTTAAGAAGTTGATTGGAGCGGAAAGTGAGCAACCTGGAACGGAAATCAACTAGACCACATTTTGATTAAATAGCAACAAAGTTTACGAAAACAGCCAAAAATAAAGAAAGGTCTGCTTTCCTAAGTTGAAAGCGGACCCTTCTTTGTGTGTGGATTTCGACAAAATTCAGGCGGTGCCTCTTATTCTAGATGACGGAGATCAGAAGCCGGAAATCAGATTTAAAAACGGCTTAGTGAAACAAAAGAATGACGATGAAGTACACTACCATTGTAATTAAACCAACTGGAACTCCGAAACGTGCCCATTCTTTACTTGTAATGTTCAGTTTGCCTGCAGCAATGATATTTGGAATATTTCCGGGGATAAGCATACCGCCACTGATCATTAGTCCGAGTAAAATCGCTCTAATTGTAGGTGCATCCATTGCTGGGCTAATTTCTGCTGCAGCAAGTGTTGCGTTATCCAATATTGCGGAAATCATATTGATCCAGTATAGAATAAGTGGACTAAGTCCAAGTAAATACTTTTCAATGAAAGGTTCAAAGCCTGCACCTAGTAATGTTAATCCCATGACGAAAAGATAGATTTTTAGAGAACGGATAAAAATCTCTTTATAGCTTTCCGTTTGAAGATTTGTAGAAAGCCCATTATCATTTTCTTTCGGGTTAATTAAGATTGCAGTTAGTATCCCAAAGGCAATGACTGCTATGATAACATCTGCACCAATTAGTCTAAGCAAATAGAAAAAGTCTTCATTCAACTTGCTGATGGCAATCGTTGATAATGGCTCTCCAATCGGTGTTAAAGCAGCTCCAAGTCCAATTGAGAAACAAGCCAAGACAACAAGTCGGATTTCAGATTTACGGTCAAGGCGCAAGACGCTAACAACGACGACTAGAACAATAGCGGCGATAATGGCCGTGATTACGCTTGAAATAATTCCGAGGATAATAACGACAAGTGCTAAAAATAACCGGAAGGGCATCGCTTTACTCATTCCGAGTATTCCTTTTTCCATTGGCGTTTGACACCATCTAAACAACAGACCGGCAATTAATACAGCCAATGTAATATGTATTGGATCCTCCAGTGCCTTGATAAATAAAGAACCGTCAAGAACTCCGCTAATATACGCTGCTGCAATTCCCATTAAAAATAAAAACGCTTCCAAATTATGTTCTACAGCTCGAACAGTGAATGGTAAAAATAAAACTAATACTAAGATTACAGTTAATCCTAAAATCATTATTCTCGTTCCTTTACTTTTTTTTTATATTATATCATGAAAACTGAATTTTTTTTCAATGATGTCGAATTAACGTTTTTTTTGTGGACTTTTATAATAAATAGGTAGAAACACGTAAAAAAGAGACAATTTTTTTAAAAAAATATTTTTTAAATAGCTATTTTGATCGAAAAAACAAACATTTTGTACTGATTGATTATGGATAAATTAAGTGAGTCAAATGAAAAAGAGGATGAGTCATTCTCATCCTCCTAAGCCGCTTTAATAATAAATGTTCGTGCTTGTGCTTCTTCCTTTATTATGGAAAATCATGATCAATAATGGCACAATGATAATCAATGAGAGGAAAAACATAAACAGGACTTGGGAGAAGGGGGTCATCGATTTGTCAATATTTTGGACATAAGAATCAAAGAAGCTTTTTACTTCACCATTCATCAGTACATTGCTAGAAGTTAAAAATTCTTTCTTGTCTAAATCATAATAGTAAAAATCGGTTTTTTTGAATGCCCAGAGGCTGTCACGTACTTGTTCAAGCTCAACGAAAGCAACAGCAAGATGAGAGGTATATTCTTCAGTGACTTCTTCATTTTCTTTCGTACCGGGATTATCTTTTTTAACAACCTTTACTACTTTTCCTTGTAAATCAAGTCCGTCAATCAACTGTACTGAATCTTGACGATAATAGTGTACGGTATTGCTTAGCTGTTTATTTAGTGCATTTAAGAATTCAACCTTACTATTTGCATCCATACTATTTGCATGAATAAAAGCCGGTTTCAATGAGGTGGACAATGTCAGAACCATACAGAAAGCAAAAATCATCACTAGTTTTTTCATTTGATTTTCCTTTCTTCAATCATATTAATCTTTGTTTATTCTGTATGCACCTGTGAACGGGTAAGGTTTCAGCAAAAAGTAGACAATCCCCCCTTTCTCTGGAAATGTTTTAACTTTATTCAGCAGAAGTCTCTAAACGATATAAGTGGCGAGATGAATGCAAAAAGGTATCCAATTCAGTGGGGGTTCAAACCCGGCTGAATAAAGTTAAGCCTCCGGCGAGCCTTTAGATTTTTTTTAGGAATTTATCGAGCAAGCTAAGTTAAAAATCTGGGCACAAATACGCCAAGGCGAATTTGATTTTTCTAGTACTAAATCTATGCTGAAAGTCTTGGAAATATACAGTGGAGCCATTTATCATTAAATAAAGATAAAAAAATGAAATTACACAGAAAAATTAAAATATTTCATGGTATAATAAAAGAAAAAATGTGTGCCTTACTATTTATTGATTTTTGCTAACATTCCTGTACTTTAAATAGATTAAATGACTTCGAAATTCATATCTTATATAGGATGGGAATCTAAAGGGAGTCTAGAAGTGATCGGCAAATTTTTAACGAAAGAAGGTGAAAACATGGGGGAGGAGCATCGCTATTTATTCATTGATTTTGAATTTACGATGCCGGAAAAGGGAGGACGTTTCAAGGGGTTTTATCCGGAAATCATTGAAGCTGGGGTCGTTTCTGTGGCAAAGGAACGGATATGTGACCAGTTCTCGTCATATATTGCTCCTGTTCGTTTCCCGAAATTGTCTGAGCGCTGCAAGTCGTTTCTTCATATTTCACAGGAACAGGTAGACCAAGGGATTTCCTTTCTTGAACTTGTCAAAAAGCTAAAGGAGTTCAGCGGCAATCAATCCTGCACGATTATCACTTGGGGAAATATGGATATGAAGGTGCTGCGGAATAATTGTCACCAAGCTGGGCTCCCATTTCCTTTTAAGGGAAACGAAGTAGACCTGTCGATGGAATACAAGCGCTTTTTTGGAGATCAGAACCAAACAGGCTTATGGAAAGCCGTCCAGGAATATGGGAAAGAAGGAACGGGCAAACATCATCGAGCTTTAGATGATGCAATGACTACGTATAATATTTTCAGATTGGTTGAAAAGGATAAAAGATACCTTCAGCGACCTGAACCAACAACCATTGGGGAGCGGGTCGATTTTTCAAAACTACTGAATAAATTTGCATAAAAAAGCCAAATCGCATTCGATGTGATTTGGCTTTTGTTCTTATTTGAAATAATCCTGTTCAAGTGATTCGATATTTTTTAGGCTTTGGTCTGCCCATGGGGTAGAAGTTTCTTTTAGTTCCTGCTTCATTTTTTCTAAAGCAGCTTTTAAAGAATCCTTATAATCGGGAATTTCTTCCTCATAATGTTTAACCATTTGTTTTGGCACATTTGTTTGTTCTCTGAATGCCAATGCCCTGCGCTCGTGAAAGAACATAACTTCGGCATCCTTTGGGCTATGCAAATCCCCTTGCATCGGATGCTTTATGACCCCTAATACACGGACTAAATAATGCTGTGGGCGAATGTCCGTTATCTCTCCAACATATTTCCCTGTTTTATAAATAGCTGTTACCTTGTCACCAATTTTAAATTCTGACATGAAATTCGTCCCCTTTCTTTAACTTTATTCAGCAGAAGTCTCTAAATGATATAAGTGGCGAGATGAATGCAAATAGGATCCAATTCAGTGGGGGATCAAACTCCGGCTGAATAAAGTTAAGCCTCCGGCGGATGCTTCAGATTTTTTAAAGGAATTTATGAGCAAGCTAAGGTAAAAATCTGGGCGAAAATACGCCAAGGCGAATTTGATTACTTAATACTATTATGACGGAGAATTTTGGAAAAACAAAGTGCAAAATTTCACGAAATCAGGTAAGCTAAGAGGGGATATACAGGCTTTGTATGGGAAATGCATTGAAAAATTACCGCGAACTAAAGAACCTTTGTATTATGGAGGAGTAACCTGATGAAATTAAGATTATTTGTCCCGATTTTGGCAATCATGCTATTGTTAGCGGCATGTGGAAAAGAGAACGACAATAAAAACACAAATTATCCACAATTGACGAATGAAGTTCAAAAAGGCGAGAAGTTAGTCGAAATGGAAACGTCAATGGGAACGATAAAAATTAAGTTGTTTCCTGAATATGCGCCAAAGGCCGTTGAAAACTTTATTACTCACAGTGAGAACGGCTATTATGACGGTTTGATATTTCACCGGGTCATCAAGGATTTTATGATCCAGGGTGGGGATCCGCAAGGTACGGGTTTTGGTGGAGAAAGTATTTACGGAAAACCTTTTGAAGATGAGTTTTCCGACAAATTATTTAATCTTCGTGGAGCACTTTCGATGGCTAACTCTGGAGCGAATACAAATGGGAGCCAGTTTTTCATCGTGCAAAACAGTTCCGTTGATCCCAGTTTGGCGGATCAAATGGAGAAGGCTGGCTATCCGAAAGAAATAATAGAAGCATATGGCAATGGTGGTACGCCATGGCTAGATTTCAAGCATACGGTTTTTGGTCAGGTCATTGAAGGCATGGAGATCGTTGATAGTATGGCAAATATAGAGACTGGTCCAAATGACAAACCGGTTAAAGATGTTGTAATTAAAAAGATAAAGGTCGTAAAATAAAGGGATTCATGTAATCAATATGGAGATGAGGAGTTTTTTCCTACAGCATATTGATTGGATAGTCTCTCCATTGTTGATATAATTATTCACTGAACGACTGCTTTGGTTGTTCCGAAGGCGTTTTCGCTTTTCTAACAGAAAGGATCGAATGTTATGTTGCAATGGTATGTACTGTCTTTGTTTTTATATTTTCCACAAGATAAATCAGAATATTTTCCGGCGGCCATTAGTTTTGCAGTTTTTTTTATTGCGTGTATTTTGACCTTTCGCTTTATTCTTCGCATATCCAAACGCCAAGCTGAAAAGGCAAAAGAATTAGAAGAACGTTTAAAGCAAGAAATGAATAATGGTGGTGAGAACAGCTAAACTGGGCTGTTCTCTTTTTTTAGGCTCATTTATAAAGATTGTTGCTTTTATTATTTGATTTTTATTTAATAATCTGAGTTGATTGGAGCAGAGGGTACTTGACTCCTCGAAAATGCTATCACATTTCCTTCGTGCGTGGGCAGATTCAAGGATGTAAATTCAGTATCCTGCGGGAATAGAGGAAGCGGAGACCCCAAAGGCGGTAACGCCGAGGAGGCTTCCGTCCCTCCCCGCGGAAAGCAAGTGCCCGCAGCGGAAATCATCGGGCAAACTTTGAAGGCTAAAACAGTCATTATGAATTTCGTTTATTCAATGATAAATTTGGAAACAATAGAGCCATATAATTAGATGGAGGATTTATCATAATGAAAAAAGTTTGGGTGTTCGTATTATTTCTTTTTCTTACAGGGTGTGGAGAAGAAAACGTTAAAAACGTTGATGTTAAAATGTTTAATTCTGTCAACGATTCGTTAGGCACTATTAAATTAGAACAACAAGCAAAGGGTGTAAAAATGAAAATTAATCTAAAGGGGCTATCTCCCGGAGAACATGCCATCCATCTCCATGATACCGGAAAATGTGACCCCCCTGATTTTAAATCGGCAGGAAACCATTTCAATCCCGAAGATAAAGAACACGGACTGCTGCATCCGAAAGGAGCCCATGCTGGAGATCTTCCAAATCTGATTGTAAAGGGAGATGGCAAGGTAAAGATTGATTTGATGGCACCTAATGTTACGTTAAATGAGGCAAAAAACTCATTATTTACGAAAAAAGGGACATCCATTATCATCCACAAATCATCGGATGACGGCATGACCCAGCCTGCCGGCGATTCAGGAGAGCGGATTGCATGTGGTTCCATTTCAAAAGTTAAAAAGGGCCAGGGACAGAAAAAGGCACAGGATGATAAAAAATAGTGGTGAATAAAATGAGAAAGGCAGCCTGAGAAGGCGGCTTTTCCAAATTAAGAAGATAACAGCGTAATTTTATTTAGAAATTGAGAAGTTCTTAATGGGGATTTTATCCATCTAACAAAATAAAGACCATTTTAGAACCAATATCAGCGGATTTTCGAATATATCGCGATTTCGAGTATTATATCAGCGAAATTCTGGATATATCAGAACTCTATTCAACACGGGCCAATTATAATTATATTCATTCATTTCGTCTCCTCTCCTCCTTTTCATTTGTTTAATCTTATTCTATGATAAGTGATGAAAATATAAAGTAAAAATAAAAAAGGTGATTGGATGCAATTACAGGAAATGAACCTTCAACTTGTGTATATGTTAAATGAATGGGACCCATTCGGAATAGGTCCGGGAAATTATGATACAGAAATCGCGGATATCGTACAAGCAATCCATGGATTGGATGATCAAGAAAAACTGGCTCGGAAAATTCAAGCGATCTATGAGTTTTCCTTTGAAGAACTTATTCCGCTTGAAACATGCAAAGAGATCGCAGGGAAGCTATTAGCCATTAAAGATAGCGGGGCCTGCGCCTTATAAAAGGGAATTTCCAGCTAGAAGGATTCCGGCCGTAAATACGAAAAAAACGGCAACCTTAAAGGATTGCCGCTTTTTTCAATATCTCTGCAACAGTTTCAGTCCATAAATTGCTTAATATACATCAAAACCTCTTCTGGCCGTTCTTCAGGCACGAGATGACCTGTTTCCTTCAACACAATAAGCTCTGAATTTTTTAAGTCTTTATTTAACCGTTCACCGATGGATAATGGTACAACCTTGTCATGCTCTCCCCAAATTAATAGACACGGTGTTTCAATTCCATTCAGCGTTTCCACAGACAAGTCCCCTTCCCGGTCCCTAATCATCCTTGTAAGGGCGTGAAAAATATCATCTTCTAGAAATGGAACTAAATAGCCTTGCTCCATATCTTCGTCAATCAAAGAATGATCATAGACAACTTGTCTTAAATTATTCTTTACTCCAGATCGCTTAAGCCACAGTTTTACATACAAGTGAAAAAAGGGGATATAACTCGAAAAAATGAGCGGCAGCTTAGACTTTTTCAGATAAGAGGAGCTGCATAATAACACGGCTAATTTTACAAAATCGGGCCGGAAGTGCAGAATGTTCAAGGTGATTTGCCCGCCCATGGAATGTCCAATCAAGATGATATTTTGCCCACCTAGTTTTTCTACAAGCTGAATCACGGTATGTGCGAGATTTTCGTAAGAGTAAATAAAGCTCTTGGATTTCCCGCTTTTTCCAAAAGGGGGCAGGTCAACGGATATCACATTAAATTCATTTATTAGTAATGGGATTAGGCGCCGATAACTGAAAGTGGATGAAAGGAAACCGTGCAGCAGAACAACAGTCTCCTGGGAAGATTCATGCCGGTAGTGCTCATAGTATACTTTAGTACCGTTTATTGTCGCATTTCCTGTTATGATACCTTGTTTCATTTTCATCCGTACCTCCTTATTCATACGAAAATTATAACTCAGCTATAAAACAGTCATGAGCGTCTACTCTCAATCCAGTATGTAAATGTCGGCCGACTGACAATTTATTATTTGCACAAAAAAAGAAATTCATCCCTAATTATAGTAGTGTTATTGGTATATTGCCCTTTTTATTCGCTATTAATGACCCGGGAATGTTTTTGGTGAAGCGGGGAGGGGCATGTCCGCTGCTCCTATGCGACATCAATGGAGAAGCTGAAGGAAGCAATAAGAAGGATGATCCTGAAAAAGTAAAAAAGGGACAATCCAAAACGGATTGTCCACTTCAAGAAAGGGGGAATACTCGAAAGCCTTTATTATATAAGGATATCCAGTATTCCCTTTTTCATACAAGCTATTTCTAAAAAAGATTGAAAAACATTCTATTTATAAGAATCCTAATATAATTGCGTTTAAATGGAAGGAAAGGGAATGATCCTTTCAATAATAATGATAAAAAGGAGCAAAATAGAGATAACCCTTAAAAAGAATTTTTGATAATTTAGTTAAACTATGGTATAATTTTTAATTGCGAATAAAGGGATAAATATTAAAAAAATTAGGAGTGTTTTCATGTCGGAAAAAATCGAAATAGGCAGTGTTATTACAGGAAAGGTTACTGGTGTTCAACCATACGGTGCATTTGTTGCATTGGATGAAAACACACAGGGTCTTGTTCATATTTCTGAGGTAACTCACGGATTTGTAAAAGATATTAACGAGCATCTTAAAGTAGGAGATGAAGTAAACGTTAAGGTTTTATCTATCGATGAAAAAGCGGGTAAAATCGGTTTATCGATTCGTGCAACAGAAGAAGCCCCAGCTGCTGCAGCTGAAGCAAAAGTGAAAAAACCACGCAAACGTCAAGCGGCTCCAATTAAAATGGAAGATGACTCAGCACAAGGGTTCAATACTCTTAAAGATAAGCTTCAAGAGTGGATTGACCAATCTCAACGTAATGACTTAATTAAAAAGTAAGATCTGAACCGGGCTTAGGCCCGGTTTTTTGTATTTTTTGGATGGGAAAGAGTAGAATACAATCGGTTTATATTCCAAACAATAATCCCTGTTCATTAAAATGCTAAGGAGTGAATGATACATGGCGGAACAAACAGTTTTTGAAAAAGTTGGCGGGGAACAATCGATTGAAAAGGTTGTGGATTATTTTATTCGGAAGGCATGAATTTAAAGCCCGAACATTTCAACGCGATTGCCCAGCATCTCCAAGACGCCCTTGCCCATTTTGGAGTGAATAAAAGGGAAATTGATCAAGCTTTAAGTAAAATTGCCACACTTAAAGATGATATTTTGTATAAATAACGCCCCTGCTAAGCGGTTTTATTTGTTTGGGCTAAATTATTAATGGTTTTTGAAGAAAGTCATGTTTAATTTTATTGCAGATATGGTAGTTTTATTTTGTCTAAGCAATGTAAGAAATTGAAATATGAAAGACTGCAACATGCTTTAATAAAGCTTTGCGGTCTTTTTTGCATTTTTGGCTTAGTCTTTTTAATCGATAGAATCGCGGATATTATTTCAGATTTGAAAGATTAAATTTCAATTCTGAAATAATACAAGAGTAATCAAGACGTTTAATGATTTAATTGTCTGAAAAATCACTAACTTATATAATTTTTATTCTTGGCACATATCTTGCAACTATATTCAGTGTAAATACAAAAATTGAGGTGAAGTCTATTGACCCGTTACGAATACGGCGGCGATGAGTTTATTTTCGTTGAATTAGCTGAGGCAATGAGTCTAGAAACGAATTTTCAAGCGATGGCAATTACTAAGACACTAAGAGAGGAAAAGTTACCAGGAATACTTGATATATGCCCCTCGAATGCTTCCTACATGATTCGTTTTAACCCAGACCTGATTCATCCTGACGAATTAATTTCAAAATTGAAAGAACTTGAAGAAGATGTTTCATTGGAAAATTTCGAAATCACAGCCCGTGTGGTTGATGTACCCATTTTATTCGAGGATCCTTGGACACATGAGGCGTTAATGCGCTTTAGAGATCGGCATCAGGACCCAGCAGCAACAGACCTCGAATATGTGGCACGTACAAATGGCTTTCAATCGAAAGAAGATTTAATTAAAGCGATCACTGATGCTCCTTACCTTGTGTCGATGATAGGCTTTGTACCTGGGCTGCCATGGTGCTATCAAATGGTACCAAGAGAACAGCAAATTGAAGCACCTAAATATGTCCGTCCTCGGACCTATACACCAGAGCGAGCATTCGGATTTGGGGGTGCATTTGCCGTTATTTACCCGGTACAAGGTGCAGGTGGCTATCAATTGTTTGGTATTGCGGCGGCGCCGATTTTTGAAAAAGAGCAGCGATTGCATGATTTCAAAGATTCAATGACCTTCCCGAGACAGGGGGATGTTTTTAGATATCGAAGCATTACGCTGGAAGAATATGAAGGCATTCGAAAAGAAGTTGAAGATGGGAGTTTTCGTTATTTGACGAAGGATATTACCTTTAAACCTAGACAAGTGCTCGAAAATCCGAAAGCGTTTTCAGATTCTGTGTTAAGGAGGTTGTATGCATGATTAAAGTTATTCAACCTGGTCTTCAAACGACTGTTCAAGATTACGGCAGAATTGGCCATTATGAAGTGGGGATGCCTCCATCAGGAGCAATGGATAAATACTCATACCAGGCAAGCAATTTACTTGTCGGGAACGACGAGAATGCCGCTGTTCTCGAGGTCACCTATATGGGTCCTGTTTTAGAATTTCATCAAGATTTACTTATTGCCATAACGGGAGGAGAGATGCCTCCGAAAATCAATGGACAGTCTGTTCCGATGTGGGAAACGTTGTCGGTCAAGGCTGGAGATGTGCTTTCATTTGATTTTGTTAAACAAGGAGCACGGGTATATTTAGCGGTAGCTGGCGGCTTCGATGTGCCACTTATTATGGAATCCAGGTCTACCTATACATTGTGTGGCATCGGAGGTTACCAAGGACGGGCTCTTCAAGCAGGGGATGAATTGAAAATCGGCAGTGATCAAAGGTCAAACATAGCAATTGGCACGCGCATTAGTGACGAATTGATTCCAGTGTTTTCAAAGACGCATGTGATTCGTGTTGTCATGGGATTATGCAGCTATCGTCTGACTGAGGAAAGTAAAGACCGCTTTTTCTCAATCGATTGGACGGTTACGCCGGAAGCGAACCGTGTTGGCTATCGTTTTAAAGGCGAGCGTCTGAATTTTGCCCCACGTGAACAACCATTTGGAGCTGGCAGCAACCCATCTAATGTTGTGGACCTTGGCTATCCAATTGGATCTATTCAAGTTCCAGATGGTGTGGAACCGATTGCCTTGTTAAACGATGCCGTGACAGGTGGCGGGTATGCGACAATTTGTACAATTATTAGTACTGACTTGAACAAAATGGCTCAAATCAAAACGAACGAAAAGGTCCGATTTATGGCTGTTGATATTCACGAAGCGCTGAAGGCTAGAAAAGAATACCAAGATAAAATCAATCAAATGAAGCAGCAAGTATTAGGGTAATTGAGGAGGAGAAAAAATGGCTGAACAAAAAAGAATTCTAACACCGATTCCAGGCGTTTTTTATCGTAAACCAGCTCCTGATAAGGATGTGTACGTAAAAGAAGGAGATACAGTGAAAGTAGGAGACGTAATAGCGATTGTGGAAGTAATGAAAAATTTTTATGAAATTAAAGCAGAAACGGTTGGAGTTATTGAGAGATTCTTGGTTGAGGACGAAGAACTTCTAGATGCAGGTCAGGAAATTGCGGTAATTATTTAAAAGTTTTGCGAAGGGTGAGAAAACAGATGGGGTATTTTAGTAAAGTGCTAATTGCAAACAGAGGGGAAATTGCAAGAAGAATTATTCGTACATGCAATAAGCTCGACATTAAAACAGTCGCTGTCTATTCCGAAGCCGATGCAGAGGCGCCTCATGTCAGCGAGGCAACCGAGGCAGTATGCATCGGTCCGGCTCATGCAAAAAAAAGCTATCTTAACATTGAGAAAGTGATCCAAGTAGCAAAAGAAACTCATGCCGATGCCATTCATCCTGGTTATGGATTCTTATCTGAAAATCCGGATTTTGCTCGCCGTTGTGAGGAAGAAAACATTGTCTTTATCGGTCCTTCCGCGGAAACGATGCGCATAATGGGCAGTAAGCTTGAAGCACGCGCTCAAATGCAAAAAGCGGGTGTAAGAGTTGTGCCAGGCACGGATAAAAGTCTTGAGTCGGTCGAAGAAGCATTAGAGATTGCAGATGAACTTGGCTACCCGCTCATGTTAAAAGCGAGCGCCGGGGGTGGCGGGATCGGGATGCAGCTTGTTCAAGATCAGTCCGAGCTAATGAAGGTGTTTGATGAAACGAGGCAAAAAGCGAATTCGTTCTTTAATGATGGCACTGTCTTTTTAGAAAAATGGATTTCAAAACCTCGCCATATTGAAGTGCAGATAGTGGCTGATGCATATGGAAATGTCTTGCATTTATTTGAAAGAGAATGTTCGGTACAACGAAGAAATCAAAAGGTGTTAGAAGAAAGCCCTTCTCCATTTCTTAATGATGCACTCAGAAATGAGCTGTTGGAAGCAGCCATTCTTGGTGTAAAACAAATCGGTTATACAAATGTGGGCACAATGGAATTCATCTTTGATGAAAATGAAAAATTTTATTTTCTTGAAATGAATACTCGTCTGCAAGTAGAACATCCAGTAACGGAAGAAATAACTGGACTTGATTTAGTTGAGTTGCAATTGAAAATCGCTGCTAAAGAAAAATTGTCTATCACTCAAGAAGATATAAACAAAACAGGACACGCCATTGAATGCAGACTTTATGCGGAAGATCCGGATACGTTCTTCCCTAGTCCAGGAGTCATTTCTCGTTTAATATTACCCGAAAACGATGTGAGATTAGATTTGGCGATCATTGAAGGCAGTGCGGTTACCCCATTTTATGATCCAATGATTGGAAAAGTTATTGTTCATGGTTTAACCCGTGATCATGCAATTACCAAAATGCAGCGAGTGCTTAAAGAGATAGACATACAGGGAATAAAAACAAACATCCCGCTTCTCAAACAAATAATGAAAAATAGCTCGTTTATTAGTGGGAATTACACAACTGAATTTTTGGCAGAAAATAAAGCTCAATTACTTGAGAGGTGACATATTTGTATAAAGTAGATTTAAACTGTGATATGGGCGAAAGCTTCGGCCTTTATGAACTAGGCAATGATGAAGAAATGATGCAATACATTACTTCAGCCAATATTGCATGTGGATTCCATGCGGGAGATCCACATGTTATGAGGAAGACAGTGGAGCTGGCAAAGAAATATGATGTCGGGATTGGGGCACATCCGGGATTCCCTGATTTATTGGGCTTCGGCCGCCGCTACATGACTTGTACGCCAGGAGAAATAAAAGACTATGTGATGTATCAAGTAGGCGCATTACGAGAATTCGCATCAGCAGTTGACGTCAAAATCCAACATTGTAAACCGCACGGAGCCTTATTTATGAAAGCGGCGGAAGATAAAGCATTAGCACGGGCGATATTAGAAACGATTCATGCCATCGATCCGAACATGATCATCTTTGCACTTAACCACTCTGAAGTGATGGAAGAAGCGATAAAGATGGGCGTTCCTGTAGCGAAAGAAGCTTATGCTGACCGAGAACATACTGAAAATGGATCGATTGTGCTAACAAGAAGAGGTTCACAAATCAACGATTATGAAGCCATGGCGCAGCGAGTGGTACGAATGGTAAAAGAAGAAAAAGTTATCACTCATGATGGAAAAGATGCTTCCATTAAAGCAGAAACGATTTGTATTCATGGAGATACTCCGGGAGCTCCTATTTTGGCTAAACATATTGTATCGGCATTAAAAATGAGCGGTGTTGAGATTGTATCCATTAAAAATATTATTTAACAATTTGTTCGTCCACAAATTTGAAAATAAGTCTGCTATAATTAATCTGAATATTTACTGTTTATAGAAAATTTAGAACAATGTAATGTTTATCGTAAAAATGCGATTGGATAAATTACCCAAATTTCATTTTACTAGTTTCATAAAAACCCTCTGTTATCTCTAAACAATAGTTTAAATGAAAATAGTAATTGCGATATTAATGAATCATACATGTTTCAGTTGAGATAAAAAAAGTTCCAACAAGGAGGAGTTTTACCTTGAATATTGAGTATTCATATACTTTCGAGAACATCTCCAGAGAAGTGCTGTGGAAAACAATTCAGGATAAGGAGGTGTTAAAAAGATCATTACCAGGTTGTAAGTCATTTATTGAAGTGGGAGACAATGTTTTTGAGTCAGAGCTCGGCATCAATATTGGTCCAGTAAAAGGGGTCTTTACCGGGAGCGTTCGCCAAGTTGATCTGAAGGAACCAGAATATTACCGTCTGCTCGTTACTGGTAAAGGCAGGCCAGGTGAGATCGATGCGAATGCTGAAATGGGTTTATCGGAAACAGAGAATGGAACGAAACTTACATGTCGTGCAGAAGTAAAAGTGACTGGTATTCTAGCGTCTGTCGGACAACGGGTCATGGGTGGAGTTGCAAAAGTTATATTAGGTCAGTTTTTTAAAGATGTTGAAAAAGAGGCAAAACAACTAGTCTAGCATTATCAAGAAATCATTTAGGAGGTGCGGTATATGGCAATTGAAAATGTAAAAGTGAAAGTAAAAATCAACGGAAAAGAAAGAAGTGCTGAAGTAGAGCCTCGTACTCTGCTCGTGCACTATATTCGTGATGATCTCGGTTTGACGGGTACGCATATTGGCTGTGATACAAGTCAGTGCGGAGCTTGTTCGATTATGGTGAATGGTGAAGTAGTGAAATCATGCACGATGCTTGCTGTGCAAGCGGATGAGACAGAAATTACTACAGTAGAAGGCCTCGGCACAATTGATAACCTGCACCCGATCCAGCAAAGCTTTTGGGAAAAACACGGACTGCAATGCGGTTACTGTACACCTGGTGTCATGATTGCAATGGTTGGCCTTTTAAAAGAAAACCCAAATCCTAGTGACGAGGAAATCCGTGTCGGTCTTGAAGGTGTGATTTGTCGTTGTACAGGCTATCAATTTATCGTTGATGCTGTCAAACACGCAGCGAAGCTAATGGCAGAATCGGAAATGCAATTAGTAGGGGAGGAGCGCTCATAATGACGAATATTGTAGGTGCTCGGTTGAAGAGAAAAGAAGATCCTAAGCTAATAACGGGGAACGGTTACTTTTCAGATGACATTCAATTACCAGGGATGCTGCACGCAGCAATTTTGCGAAGCCCGCATGCACATGCAGTAATTAAGAGCATCAATGTGGAAGAAGCGTTAAAGTCACCTGGAGTAATTGCTATTTATACAGGAAAAGATCTAGAAGGAAAAATTGGCCCAGTACCTTCATCGTGGCTTGTTCCTGGCGCTAATCTGAAAGAAGCGCCTCAATATCCGCTAGCGATTGATCGAGTGAGGTATGTCGGAGATGGTGTCGCGCTTGTCATTGCAGAAGAGCGCTATGCTGTTCGTGATGCCATGTATCTAATCGATGTAGAATATGAAACGCTTCTTCCGGCTATCGGGCAGAAAAAGTCCATGCAAGATCATGCGCCTCTTGTGCATGATGATATCGAGAATAATATTGCCTTCCATTGGATGGCGGGAGCGGTACCGGATGAGGTTTGCGAAAATGCGGAAGTGGCTATTCGGCAATGCTTTAATGTACAAAGGGTAGCCCCTAGCCCAATGGAGACACGCGCAGCAGTTGGGCAGTATAATCCTGGAAGCGGGGAACTAACTCTATGGTGTACTTCCCAAAATCCTCATATTCATCGGATGGTTGTATCTGAAGTGCTTAGCATATCAGAAGCGAAATTGCGCGTTATTGCTCCAGATATGGGTGGCGGTTTTGGCGGCAAAATCGGCGTTTATCCTGATGAAGCACTTGTTGGTTATGCAGCGCGTGATTTAGGGCGTCCTGTGAAATGGATTGAGGAACGAAACGAGCATTTTATTGCATCGAATCATGGGCGCGATGAAATCATTGATGTAGAGTTATTTGGAAAAAGGGATGGGACGCTGAGTGCTATTCGTGTGAAAAATACAGCGAATATGGGCGCATATTTATCAACGATGGGCCCTGGGGTCCCGACGATTGACTTTGGTTTGATGCTAACAGGTCCATACAAGATTCCGTATGCTTCTTGCGAAACGTTTGGCGTGTATACAAATACAACACCAACTGATGCCTATCGCGGTGCAGGTAAACCTGAAGCAACCTATCAGATTGAACGAGTAATTGATTTATTTGCAAGAGAAATTGGGATGGACCCAGTTGAACTGAGAAGGAAAAACTTTGCGCAAAAAGAAGAGTTTCCTTACACAAATGCGCAGGGACTCGTATATGACAGCGGCGATTATGAAAAGCCGTTGAAAAAAGCATTGGAAATCGTCGATTATCAAAAGCTGCGGGAAACACAGGAAGAATTGCGCAAGCAGGGGAAATTAATTGGAATCGGGTTCTCCACATATGTGGAACTTTGCGGTTTTGGGCCATCAGCAGTGGCTGGGGCCATCGGATTCCAAGGTGGTGTATGGGAAAACTCTACAGTCAGGGTTCATCCTTCTGGAAAGGTTACTGTCTTTTCTGGAACATCCCCTCATGGCCAGGGACATGCGACAACGTTTGGTCAAATTGTTGCGGAGAAGCTGGGGGTTCCAATGGATGATATTGAATTTGTATTCAGCGATACAAAATCTGTTTCCATGGGGTGGGGGACATACGGTTCTCGCTCAACGGCTGTAGGGGGAGCGGCTGTATCGATCGCATGTGATCGTGTCATCGAAAAAGCAAAGAAAATTGCTGCTCATGAACTTGAAGTAGCTGTAGAAGATTTAACATTTGAGAATGGGATCTTTTATGTGGAAGGGGCTCAAGAACAGAAACGCACTTTTCAGGAAGTGGCAAAGTCTGCAAATATGGCATGGAACTTGCCTCCGGGACTTGAACCATCGCTTGAAGGCCAATCCTTTTTTGACCCTGAAAATTTTGTGTATCCGTTTGGCACACATATTGCGGTTGTTGAAGTTGATAAAGACACAGGGGAAATTACCATCAATCGTTATGTGGCCGTCGATGATGTTGGTCGAGTTATCAATCCAATGACAGCAGAAGGTCAGGTCCATGGGGGGATTGCTCAAGGAGTAGGCCAGGCACTATGGGAAGGTGCTGTTTACAGCGAAGAGGGACAGCTTTTATCCGGTACATTTATGGATTACGCCATGCCAAAAGCACGTTTCTTCCCTAAAATCGAAACAGCGTTTACAGAAACCTTATCTCCTGTTAATCCGCTTGGCGCAAAGGGTGTAGGGGAAACAGGAACAACGGCATCCATTCCAGCGATTATGAATGCCGTGATGGATGCGTTAGAGCCATATGGGATTAAAGATATTGAAATGCCGCTCACACCTCAAAAAGTATGGCAGGCCATTTCAGAAAGCGAGGGCAAGTGATTTGATACCTTCTAAATTTGATTATGTTCGCGTAAATTCTATTGACGAGGCGATCCAAAAATTAAAGCAGAATAACGGCGAAGGAAAGCTGATTGCTGGCGGTCACAGCTTAGTTCCGCTTTTAAAATTCAGATTATCGGAGCCTGGCACATTGATTGATATTAGTTGTATTACAGAACTGAGCGGCGTTCGAAAAGAAGGGGATCGAATCGTTATCGGGGCATTGACAACCCATCACCAAGTTGCGAATGATCCAATTGTAAAAAAATATCTTCCGGTGCTATCTGAAACTGTCCGCCAAATTGGAGACTTACAAGTCCGCAATCGAGGCACCATTGGCGGGAATATTGCTCACGCTGATCCAGCTGCTGATTTGCCAGCTGCTGCTTTTGTTCTTGATGCTGAAATAGCCATTCAAGGAGAAGAAGGTCCAGAAACGATGAATATCGATAGCTTTATTATTGGACCACTAATTACTATGTTGCCTGAAAATAGTGTTTTGACAAACATTTCATTTGCGATTCCACCAGCCCATACAAAATCAACGTACCTCAAATTTTATCATCCGGCGTCAGGGTATCCAGTTATTGGTGTTGCGGTAGTTGCGGGAGTAGGGGAACAAGATGTGATTGATTACATTAGAATCGGCGTTACTGGTGTAGGGGATGTCGCTTATCGGGCAACTTCTGTAGAAGAAAAGCTTTTAGGGCAAAAGCTATCTGAAACCGTGATTAAGGAAGCAGCCAAATTGGCGGCAGAAGATGGTGAAATGGCAAGTGATCTATTCGCTTCTGAAAATTATCGAGAAAACTTATGTAAGGTGTATACAGAGCGTGCGTTAAAATCGGTATTTTATTAAAGGATGCTGAATAAAGGTTAAGCCTCTGGCTGATGCCTCAGATTTTTGAAAGGAATTTATCGAGCAAGCTAAGGTAAAAATCTGGGCACAAATACGCCAAGGTGAATTTGGTTAGTAAGAATAGGGGCCCTTCTTTCAGTAGCAAGGCCTCTTATTTCTTTTGAATTTTAGGAGGTAAAGGATATGACTGATAATGAATTAATTTTTGAAGCGATGGATCGAACACGAAAATCAGGTCGAAGATCTGCATTAGCTACGGTAGTGAGTGTTGGTGGTTCCGCTTATCGTCGAGAAGGGTCGAAAATGCTTGTTGATGAGGAAGAAAACATTATTGGGATGATTTCTGGAGGCTGCCTTGAGGGGGATGTCGCTGAAATTGCAAAATCCGTGATTGAATCCGGACAGCCAATTTTAAAGACGTATGATCTTGATGAGGATCTTGTCTGGGGACTTGGACTCGGTTGTCCTGGTACTGTAAAAATTTACATAGAACCTGTCGAACCAGTGACTAGATAGACCTGAAAAAAGATGGAGGGATAAAATGAGTAACCTATCACCATTTGATGCATGGATAAGGAGTTTCAAAGAAGAGCAGGAGAGTGTGATGGCGACCATCCTGCAACTAGATCAATCGCAGGCTGGAAATGAACCAGTGCGTCTATTTATTTCTAGAGAAAACGTTTCGATCGGTGATCTTGGCGATGAGGAAATCAATTTACGTGTGACGGAAATTGCGAGGAGAAAATTGAATGAAACAAACCCGAAGTCTGAAACACGTACATTTACACTCCCAGATGGAAAAGAAATTAATGTTTTCATTGATGTGTATTTTCCACCAGCCGAATTGATGATTTTTGGTGCAGGTCATGATGCAATCCCGGTGGCAAAATATGCGGTTTCTCTAGGGTTTAAAACAACAGTTGTTGACCAAAGAGAATTTTATAATAGCGAGCAACGGTTTCCAGGAACAAACAGGCTTATTGTGAATACGAGTGACTTTCATGAGAACATTAAGATTGGCCGCCGAACCTATATCGTTGTAATGAATCACCACATAGAGAAAGATAAGGAAACATTAAAATTCGTATTGCGTTCCTCATCTCCCTATATCGGTGTTCTTGGTCCGCGCTCTCGCCGTGACCGTATGCTGAAAGCGCTTGAAGATGAAGGAATCTTCTTTAGTGTCAAAGAACTGGAAAGAATGTACAGCCCGATTGGTCTAGACATTGGCGCAGTTTCATCCGAAGAAATAGCTATCAGCATTCTAGCGGAAGTAATCGCGAAAAAAAGTGGCCATACGGGAGGATTCTTACAAGGGTCTGAATTTATTCATCATGCAGCGAACTCAAAAACGCCAGTATGAGAGGGAACAGAATGAGTTCATCAATATGTTCAATCATTCTTGCTGCTGGTACATCTACTAGGATGGGAAAATCAAAGCAATTGCTTTTATTAAATGGGCGACCGCTTTTAGAACATGTAATTCGAAGTGTAATAGCGGGGGGATTTTCTGAAATAATTGCTGTAATCGGCTATGAAGCATCCAATATACAAAAAGCCATTACAATTGATGATCCTCGCTTTCGCTGGATCGTGAATAAGGATTACTTAGTGGGTCAAAGTTCTTCATTAAAAATGGGAATTTCAAACATTAGAAAGCATCACGCTGGCGTAATGGTTTTTCTTGGCGATCTGCCTTTTATTTCAGAAAGAACCGTTCAGTCCATTTTTCAATTAGGTAACGAAATGTTACTAGAATACGAGGAGAGTTTTATTATTCAACCTAAGTATCATGGGGCACCGGGGCATCCGGTCTTTTTTGGGCATATGGATAAAAACCTATTTACACAACTTCAGGGTGACCATGGTGCAAGGAAAGTAATGGATAAAATCGCACATCGCATACATCTTATAGTGGAGGACGAGGGTATTTTGTTTGATATTGATACCCCAGATGCATATGAAAAGGCGAAACAATATACTAAAAAATAGGAATATTTCTATTTTTTAAAATTTTTGTATACCTATTCATTGTTAGAAAAATTATAATAAGTAAAAATGAGGTTTTTTTTATAGGAGGGATCGGCTAACTTGATTATTTGGCAAGATATTCTTAAACCGATTTCTGTCTTCGTTGATATACATAGCACTGTAGGAGCGGTCGTTCAAAAATTAGCAGATCATAACACAGATATTGTATTTGTGAAGGATAAGGGATCATTAATTGGCTATTGTACAATAGAGCTTCTAATGAATCAAATTACGCAGAAGGAAGATTTAACGCAGCTGATTAGTTATAAAAATGATATTTTACAAGTACCACAGTCTTCGCATGTGGAATTTTTCCATAACGTTTCACTTATTATCGGGAAAAATGATAATGGAGAAGTCATCGGCTACACTACAATTGAGCAGGCGCAGCATAAAATTAGTGAACTGAAATTGAAGGATTTAAATCTACTTTTGCATGGAGCTGGAGTAGGGATTATCCGAACAAATATCGATTACAAAATTGAATATATGAATGAAACGGCAGAGAATATTTTAGGTTTCCCAAGTTCGTTTTTGCTGTTTCGAAATTTTAAAACACTATTAAATTTCAATAAGAATCTTGATAGAGTCATGAATGGGGAAACACTTGTAAGTGTGAACTCTTCCTTTAATTTTAAACATATAATTGGAAATTTTTATCCCCTAAGAATTGATGGGAAAATAACTGGCCTTATACATATTTTTTTCTTACGAGAAGATTTCGAAGAATCCGTGCAAGAATTAGATTTTGTTCGTAATCTGAACTCGGATTTACAAGCGGTATATGCCTCTTCCCAGGAGCAAATACTGGTCATTGACGAAAATGGTAAAATTATTCGTGTAGCGGGTATGTTCCTTAGTCATTTTTGGAAAGTGGATAGGCCCGAACAAATTATTGGTAAACATATAAGCGAATATACGAAAAAAAACATTTTTCAGCCTAATGTTTTTGAATTATGTCAGAAACAGAAGAAAAAGGTTACGGCCATTCAGGATTCAATGGGGAATAGGAGAGTCTGGTCTGTCGCAACCCCTGTTTATCACGAAGGGAAGTTAGAAAAAGTAGTTGTACTTTCAAGGGACATAACCCAGGAAAATTCCTCCATTCCAAATCATTCTGACGAAGGTTTCAACCATTCATTGCAAGAACGTGATGATATAAACAATAAAGAAAAACAGCTTGTTTACCGTTCGAAAAAAATAGAGCGGTTAGTAGCAGAGATAAAACGAGTTGCTCAATTTAATTCAACCATATTACTCGAAGGCGAATCTGGTGTTGGGAAAGAAGTATTCGCTCATCAAATTCATTCAGCCAGTCCTCGAAGTAAGCAGCAGTTTGTCCGAATTAACTGTGGTGCTATTCCAGAAACACTCATTGAAAGTGAATTGTTTGGTTATGAGAAAGGTTCATTTACGGGAGCGGACAAAAGTGGAAAAGCAGGCTTATTTGAGATTGCTCATAATGGAACGCTTTTTCTCGATGAAATAGGCGAACTTCCTTTAAATATGCAGGTGAAGCTATTGCGAGTGCTGCAGGAAAGGGAAGTGACTAGAATTGGCGGAGTTCATCCAATTTCTATCGATGTTCGGATCATAACGGCAACGAATAAAGATTTACGAGAGATGGTGAATCGAGGAGAATTTAGGGAGGATTTATTCTATCGATTATATGTTATACCTTTTCGAATTCCATCATTACGTGAGCGAAAAGAAGATATCCTTCCTTTGTCTATTTATTTTTTGGAGCAATTTAAGCAAATGTATGAAATCAAGAAAAGTTTTACCCCAGAAGCAATTGAAGTTTTTGAGACGTATTCATGGCCGGGAAATGTAAGGGAACTCCAAAATATTGTGGAGCGATTAATCTTATTGACCGAAGATGAATGGATTCAACGGGAGCATGCATTGAAATTTATTTACGGAGAAGTACAAAGAAAGAAAAAACAACTGTATGTTTTAGAACTGATGCCACTTAAGGAAGCCGTAGAAGAATTAGAAACCCAACTAATTGAACGAGGGATGCAAACCTATCGAACGGCCGATAAATTATCTAAAATACTAGGTGTTAGTCCAGCTACAATCAGCAGGCGGATGAAAAAGCTGAAATAATAAAGGGGGTGACTTCTATTGTTTAATTTACCTGAAACTAAATTTAATTTCGGCGGCGATGAATACATATATGCAGAAATTTCCCGTGATATGAGAGTTGAAAGTAATTTTAAAGCGCTTGCGGTCACAGAGGAACTAAGAAAAAGGGAGATCCCAGGTATTACTGATATTGTTTCATCTAATGCGTCCTATTTAGTTCGTTATAATCCGGACATCATCGCAGCGAGAGATTTACTCGATTATATAAAAAAAATTGATTTAACGAAAAGCGATCCAGCAGAGTTGAATTTATCCGTTCGCATCGTAGAAATTCCTGCTTGGTATGATGACCCTGTGACGAGAGAATATTCCCGCCGCTTTAAGAATAGACACCCCGAACCTGACTTAACTAATTTCGAGTATGTAATGAAATTAAATGGATTTATAGATAAAGAATCATTCATACAATCTCATTCAGAGACACCCTATTTAATCACGATGGTCGGGTTTCTCCCAGGTACGGCCTGGCATTTTCCGCTCGGCTTGCAGCCAGATGAAATTATTCAAGCACCGAAATACAATAGTCCCCGAATAGATACGCCCGAAAGAAGCATTGGGATTGGCGGAGCATTCAACGTGATTTATCCTGTCAATGGGCCAGGAAGCTATCAGTTAATTGGCCGATCTGCCATCTCTGTAGTAGAGCGAACAAATCATTTAGAAGAACTACAAGAGACTTCTTTTTTGGCTAGGCCAGGAGATATTTGGAAATATCGTCCTATTAATGAATCCCAATATAATGAGATTACAAGTGACGTAAGAGCTGGAAAGTATCGTTATAAAACGAAAGATATTGACCTTTCTCCACTTGAATATGTTGAAAAAGGTAAAAAATACATCCATGAGCTAATGGGGGACTTTTAAATGATTGAAATTAAGGAGCCTGGGTTATGGACAACGGTACAGGACATGGGACGTTTCGGAAAGTATCATCTGGGCGTGCCACCCTCAGGAGCAGCTGATAAATATTCATTTATGATTGGAAATCTTCTTGTAGGGAACCCGGTTGAATTTGCGGCGCTTGAGATGACCTTAATAGGGGGAACGTTTGAGTTTCATAGAAATTTAATTATTGTCTTAACAGGTGCACCAATGGAAGCATACTTAAATAATAAACCGTTACCTTTCTGGGTATCACGCCAGGTAAAAGAGGGAGATATTCTAACGATAAAAGCTTGCCAGAAAGGGGTAAAAAGTTATCTGTGTATCTCTGGAGGAGTCAAGGTTCAGGATGTCTTGGGTAGCAAGTCTACTTATGAACTAAGCCAGATTGGGGGTTTCCATGGCAGAAAGTTGGCTGCAGGCGATAAGCTTCAGATAAATGAACCATTGCCAGGGGCTTCAAAACAGATTGGAAAATCAATTCCATTAGAATTTGTCCCGTCCTTTAATCATTTTCAGGAAATACGCGTCACGATGGGGTTATCTGGTTACTTAATGAGTGACCACGGGTTGAAAACATTCCTCAATTCGGAATGGACGGTTTCGCACGAATCTAATCGAGTTGCCTATCGATATACAGGTGCAAGGGTGTCATTAACTGGGCAACACCCGCCATTCGGTGCAGGAAACAGTTTTTCAAATGTTGTTGATTTCGCATACCCCATTGGCTCGATTATGTTTCCAAACGAGGAAGAACTAATTGTTTTACAAAATGATGCAACGACAGGTGGAGGCTTTGTCACAATTGGCACCGTCATCAGCCAGGATTTAGATCGAATTGCTCAATCAAGACCATCTTCGAAATGCCACTTTATTGCAGTGACCATTGATCAGGCCATTCAAGCACGTGCAGAAAGAAGAAATAGGCTAGAAACACTGGTCAAAATGATTAAACGATAGGATAAGCATAAATATAAAATTAGTAAAAATATATGGGAAAAAGATTAGTGGAAACTTATATTATAGAAAAATTTAGTATGATCAACGGAAATTTAATATATCAGCGAAAATCCAAATATATCCCCCATTGAGCAGGCGGGGGATAAGTTCTTCTCATAAAACTTATAATTACTATATCAATTCTGTCTGCTGATCTGATATTTCTTGAGACGATATTGAAGGTTTTGCCGGCTCATGCCAAGGGATTTTGCGGCTTTGGTTATATTATGATGATGATGTTTTAATATTTTTTGTAAATAATATACTTCTGTTTCTTCAATATATTGATCCAAAGGTTTGATTTGGCAGCCTTTTACAATATGTAGGTGATTCTCAATTCCGTCCGATATAATTTCTTCCGACTTGAATTGCGGCTTATTTCGGAAATGAATCGGCAAATGGGAATAGTCAATTACCTCCTCATGATCAATTAAGTTCATTGCTCCCTCAACAACATGCTCTAATTCACGGACATTTCCGGGCCACTCATATTGTTCAAACTTATCGAGAACACCCTCATCCATTCCTTTAACACCCATCCCGAATAATTGGTTATATTTCACAATGAAATATTGTACAAGATCTTTAATATCTTTTTTTCTTTCTTTTAACGGAGGAATGAACAGAGAAACGACACTTAGCCGGTAATATAAATCCTTGCGGAGTCTGCCCTCGGAAATCGCATCGATAGGGTCTTCATTTATCGTCGCGATAAATCTGACATCCACCTTTCGATCCTTCGTATCACCAATTCGCCGGACGGATTTTTCTTGCAATACTCGTAAAAGCTTCGCCTGGAGAGCGGGATTAAGCGAATTAAGTTCATCGAGCAGCAATGTGCCGCCTTCTGCCTGTTCAAAAAGCCCCGGCCGCTCTATCGCACCAGTAAATGCCCCTTTTTTTGTTCCGAAAAGCAATCCTTCGATTAAGCTATCAGGCATGGCAGCACAATTTTGCGAGATGAATGGTTTTGACGTGCGGCTGCTGCCATTATGAATACTCTGGGCAAATAGTTCTTTTCCTGTGCCTGTATCCCCGATGATCAGAACTGAAGAGCTCGTACGGGTTGCACGTTTGCTGGCTTCGATAACATCCTTAAGCTGGCTGCTGCTCCCAATAATACTGTCGAATGTAAAGCGGGTATCCCCTTTTTTATTCATATTCTCGCGAATGAGTTTTTCTAATTTTGTCACGTCGCGGGCAATTTCCATCGCTCCAATGCGGACGCCATCTTCCGTAATCGGAAATGTATTGTTAATTGTTGTGATTTCCTGGCCCTTATTATTAAAATAGGTTTGTTTGGCATTTTTGATCTCGTCCCCTTTTGCCAGGGCCTTAATAAGTGTACTATCTTCATTCGTGTGAAAAGAAAAAACGTCTAAGAGGTCTTTATCGAGAACATCTTCAAACTCCATTCCCTCGATTTCAGCCATTTTTTTATTATAGATGATGGTTTTCCCTTCATGATCGATGACATGGACGCCAATATCGATTTCTTTAAGGATTTGCTGGAAAATCTCATTTTTCAACTGAAGCTGAGCGATTTCTTTCTTGTGCATACACATGCTCCTTATTTGATTCTTCCCTTAAGTGTATACAGATGAATACTGAGGTGCAATTAAATTTTGCTCTTCTGAAAAATAAAACGATTAAAAGGCAAATATTATTTGCGTGTAAAAATTAAAGGCTCATTTCTAATAGATTGTTACTTCATAGCACCAAATGATTTTTCGATCCTCATCCCCCCATTATGAGGATCGTTTTTCTCTTTTTTGAGTAGAATTTGGTCCTCATAACGCCTTTATGAGGCTCGTTTTTCTGTTTTCGAGTAGAATTTGGCCCTCATGACGCCATTATGAGGCTCGTTTTTCTCTTTTTGAGTAGAATTTGGTCCTCATAACGCCTTTATGAGGCTCGTTTTTCTGTTTTTGAGTAGAATTTGGTCCTCGTGACGCCATTATGAGGCTCGTTTTTCTGTTTTTGAGTAGAATTTGGTCCTCATGAGGCCTTTATGAGGCTCGTTTTTCTGTTTTCGAGTAGAATTTGGTCCTCATAACGCCTTCATGAGGCTCGTTTTTCTGTTTTTGAGTAGAATTTGGTCCTCATGAGGCCATTATGAGGCTCGTTTTTCTGTTTTCGAGTAGAATTTGGTCCTCATGACGCCTTCATGAGGACTATTTTTCCTTTTGCGAGTAGAATTTGGCCCTCATAACGCCTTCGTGAGACCCGTTTTTCCTTTTTTGAGTGGATTTCGGTCCTCATGAAGCTCTATTGGTGAAACTTTTCACCTTTTCAAATTGATTGATCGTATTTAAAAGCAACAAAGTTTGTGAAAAGATCCAAATTAAAAAACTATATTTATTCATTTTTTGAAAAATGGCATACTTCTTGCAAGTTAAATAAATATCAAAAAATCTCCGGGGGTTTAAATTATTGGCGCTTACGTTACAATAAGGGAGATTAACCCGGAAGTAGGAGGAATATATAATGAAGACTGAAATGACTAAATCCAATTCATTAATTGAACAGACTGAAAAGTACGGTGCTAATAACTATCACCCGCTGCCGATCGTAATTTCGAAAGCAGAAGGTGTATGGGTAGAGGATCCTGAGGGAAATAAATACATGGATATGTTAAGCGCCTATTCTGCAGTTAACCAGGGGCATCGCCATCCTAAGATTATTCAGGCATTAAAAGATCAGGCTGACCGTGTAACATTAACTTCTCGTGCGTTCCATAATGACCAGCTTGGCCCATGGTATGAAATGATCTGTAAATTAACAAATAAAGAAATGGCTCTTCCGATGAACACAGGGGCAGAAGCAGTTGAAACAGCGATCAAAGCTGCGCGCCGCTGGGCATATGAAGTAAAAGGAGTAGCGGATAACCAAGCAGAAATCATTGCTTGTGTGGGCAACTTCCACGGCCGTACTATGACAGCTGTTTCCCTTTCTTCGGAGGAAGAATACAAACGCGGATTCGGCCCAATGCTTCCAGGCATTAAGCTAATCCCTTACGGCGATCTTGAAGCGTTGAAGAATGCGATTACCGAAAACACGGCTGCCTTCTTAATTGAGCCAATTCAAGGTGAAGCAGGAATTATCATTCCCCCTGAAGGATTCATGAAAAAGGCTTATGAGGCTTGTAAAGAAAACAATGTTTTATTTATTGCAGATGAAATCCAAGCTGGTCTTGCGCGTTCGGGTAAGATGTTTGCATGTGAATGGGAAGATGTAGAACCGGATATGTACATTTTAGGAAAGGCGCTTGGCGGGGGAGTATTCCCAATTTCTTGCGTAGTTGCGAACAAAAGTGTGCTTGGCGTATTCAATCCTGGTTCACATGGCTCAACTTTTGGCGGGAATCCGATGGCATGTGCGGTCTCCATTGCATCCATGAATGTCCTAGTTGAGGAAAACCTTGCAGATCGCTCACTTAAGCTTGGTGAATATTTTGTGGATAAATTAAAAGAAATCAATAACCCTCTTATCAAAGTAATTCGTGGTCGCGGCTTATTTATTGGTGTTGAACTTACGGAACCTGCACGTAAATATTGTGAGGCATTAAAAGAAGAAGGCTTATTATGTAAAGAGACGCATGATACAGTCATTCGTTTTGCTCCTCCACTAATTATCAGTGAAGAAGAATTAGATTGGGCAATTGAACGCATAAAAAAAGTTTTAGGGTAACGATCCAAAAAAGCGAAAAAATCCTTGCACGGTGCAAGGATTTTTTGCGTATTATTACTTGAATTTTCCTCAAAAAGGTTGGGTGAAATATCATTCGTGACGACTGATATACTTAAATGGAATTTTTGTAACGCTTCCAATTCACTGCTTTTTTCTAGTATTTTAAATCCTTTCAAAAGTGTTTAATGAAAGAACGAAATTGTCGACTGCAAAAATGATTCTTTCTGTTACAGGTATATTTTTAGCTACTTTTGTTCCAGGTAGCCATTGGGATATTCATATAGCCATTTGAACATCTTAGCCTTCGAGTGGTAGATTTAGCATTGGAACATCTAAGAACTGTTTAATTGCAAGTGCACAAGCACCCATACTGCACGCACTGTTGCCGATTGAAGAAATTAACAATTCTCGATAATGACTGATGGAGGAATTCAGATTTTTGTTAATTTTATTTACGGATTCTGGAAACATACGAAGCAGTTCACTATCAAGTACTAGCACGTCTGGATTGTACATGTTAATAATATTATTCAAGCCAATGGAAAGGTAGTAAATAAATTCTTCCATCTGTTCGTATACAACTTTATCGCCTTCATCAAACCAGCTTTGAATATGCTCATAAGTCAGACTCTTAACTTCCTTTTTTTCGGCGAGTAGTTTTAATATAATGGATTCGGACGCGTACTTCTCCCAGCATCCTTTGTTTCCACATTCACATTGCTTCCCTCTAGGTTCAACAATCATATGGCCAATTTCACCTGCATATCCATCATTCCCCCGAAAAAACTCACTGTTCATCATCATCCCGAGACCTATGCCAGAATAGAGGGTTACACATAATAGGTTATCTGTATCATGGTGTGCAAATACTCGCTCGGCAAAAGAGCATAAATTCGCATTGTTTTCGAGAGAAATTGCGATATCGATTTCTTTTTCTAAATCTTGCTTTAGGTTAATATTATGCCACTGAAAACGAGGGACATAGTGAATGACTTCATCTTTTGATATCAGCCCATGGATACCAATAACAATTCCAGCAATTCCGTAGCGGCTTTCTATGAAACCTTCTTTGTATTTGTTAATCTGTTCAATTAATAGACGAAGAATCTCCGAATAGTCGGTCGTATTTATTTCAATAACTGTTGACGAAACGGGTACACCGATAAGATCTGAAAGTGTAAAAGAAATTTCACCATAATCAAGGTCAATACCGATCACATAGCCTGCTTGCCTGTTTAAAGAAAGCATGATCGGTTTTCTTCCGACAGAATTATGCTCAAGTTGTGTCTCTACTAACAGTCCTTCATCGATTAAGTCTGCAACTTGTGCTGAGACGGTCGCTCTCGTTAATGCTGTAACCTTGGATAAATCTGCCCTTGAAATCATCCCTTCCTTTACAATTTCACTGATGATTAAAGACCGATTGATTTTTTTTATATAAGCCGCATCACCGGTAACCATTTATATCCTCCATTCGAGCATCATTCATGCGTCTCTCTTATAACAGTACCTTAAATGATAAGGGCTTGCTGATTCGTATTTACTTACCAATGAGTTCAATTGACGAATTATTATAAAAGTGATAAATTAAGTATATAATTAATTAGTTTAATAAACAAATTAAAATAATAAAACTTTCGTTTACATTTTATTATTTTTGAAAAGGTTTACAGTAGGCCGTGATATTAACTAGGTAGAAAAAGGATTAGCACATTATGAAGGAAGTTTCTTGAACAAACAACAGGGGATATTGGTAATCATAATAAAGAAATATGCTTTTTTGGAACGATAATGGTACTATGTGAAATATTGATATTTATAAAATTATGTTCATTTAGAAAGGAATGGGATTAAGTTATGTCTAAGCAACAAATTGGTGTTATCGGTTTAGCGGTGATGGGAAAGAACTTGGCAATGAATATTGAAAGTCGAGGCTATTCTGTTGCTGTTTATAATCGTTCATACGATAAAACAGAAGCATTTCTTAAAAACGAGGCAGAGGGGAAAAACTTTGTCGGCGCACAAACAATTGAAGAATTTGTGAATTCTCTAGAAAAGCCACGAAAAATACTATTAATGGTTCAAGCAGGTAAGGCAACAGATGCTACAATCGATTCATTAAAGCCATATCTTGAAGAAGGCGATATCCTTATTGATGGTGGCAATACCTTCTTCCAAGATACAATCAGAAGAAATAAGGAGCTAGAAACTGCTGGATTCCATTTTATTGGTACAGGTGTTTCCGGTGGTGAAGAAGGCGCATTAAAAGGTCCTTCTATCATGCCAGGCGGTAAAAAAGAAGCCTATGATCTTGTAAAGCCAATTTTAGAAGCTATTTCAGCTAAGGTTGAAGGGGATCCATGTTGTACATATATTGGGCCAAACGGTGCCGGACATTACGTGAAAATGGTTCATAATGGGATTGAATACGGAGATATGCAATTAATTTCAGAGGCGTATTTCATTCTGAAGAATGTACTTGGCTTAGGTGCAGCTGAGCTTCATAATGTATTCGCTGAGTGGAATAAAGGTGAACTAGATAGCTACTTAATTGAGATTACCGCAGACATTTTTACAAAAGTAGACGAGGAAACAGGTAAACCAATCGTTGATCTGATTTTAGATAAAGCTGGACAAAAAGGCACAGGCATGTGGACAAGCCAAAATGCATTGGACTTAGGTGTTCCGCTTCCATTGATCACTGAATCTGTATTTGCCCGCTGTATTTCAGCAATGAAAGATGAGCGTGTGAAGGCTAGTAAAGTGCTTCATGGTCCAGAAGCGGAAACTTATGAAGGAAATAAAGAAGAATTAATAGAAGCAGTCCGCAAAGCATTATATATGAGTAAAATTTGTTCATACGCACAAGGATTTGCGCAAATGCGTGCTGCGTCCGAAGAATACGATTGGAATCTTCAATATGGTGATATTGCGATGATTTTCCGGGGCGGCTGTATCATTCGTGCACAATTCTTACAAAAAATAAAAGAAGCTTACGACCGAGATCCAGCATTAGCGAATCTTTTATTAGATCCTTACTTTAAAGAAATTGTTGAAAGCTATCAGCAAGCGTTACGTCAAGTTCTTGCAGTGGCAATTGAGCGTGGGATTCCAGTGCCTTCGTTCGCAAGCGCTATTGCTTACTATGATAGCTATCGGACAGAAACTCTTCCAGCAAATCTGTTGCAGGCACAACGGGACTACTTTGGAGCGCATACTTATCGCCGAGTGGATAAAGAAGGAGATTTCCATACGAACTGGATGGAGTAAGAGATTGATTTAATAAATAAAAGTATTCTTCCATAAATATAAGAGGCAATCAGCTTAGTTCAGCTTGGAATTGCCTCTTTTTTTTAGGGAAATGGTTTGGAGCGGTCTTATATTACATGTAATGTGATCTCATGAGGAACATTTTAACTTTATTCAGCAAAAGTCTAAACGATATAAGTGGCGGGATTAATGGGAAAAGGATCCAATTCAGTGGGGGGTTCAAACTCTGGCTGAATAAAGTTAAGCCTCCGGCGGATGCCTCAGATTTTTTAAAGGAATTTATCGAGCAAGCACGATAAAAATCTGGGCGCAAATACGCCAAGGCGAATTTGATAAGAAGGGGTGAGGGAGATCATGGGTATTCTTCAAGAATTAGTAAAAGATATTCCAGTGCCAAAAATGGCAAAAGTTAAAGTGAAGTTTGATGATAAGATGATCGATGATCTTGGGCATGCGCTGAATGAAAAATTACAGCAAGTACATATTCAGAAAAAAGTTCAGCCTGGAATGGAAATCGCAATTGCAGTTGGAAGCAGGGGTCTTGATCGTCTCGTGGAATTAACTGCGGTAACGGTGCAATTTCTAAAAGAATTAGGAGCAAAGCCATTTATCGTACCGAGTATGGGAAGCCATGGAGGTGCAACAGCCGAGGGGCAGACCGAAGTTTTAGCGCATCTTGGCGTTACCGAGGAAAGCGTCGGTTGTGAGATTCGCTCCTCGATGGAGGTAGTTAAGATTGGTGAGTTGCCAAATGGATTGCCTGTTTATGTCGATAAATTCGCAACCAAAGCAGATGGCATTGTCGTCATTAATCGAGTGAAGCCACACACCGCCTTCCGGGGACCGGTTGAAAGCGGAATTATGAAAATGATCAGTATTGGTTTAGGGAAGCAAAAAGGGGCAGAAGCCTGTCATCAATTGGGTTTTAAATATATGGCGGAAAACGTCCCAGCAATGGCACAGATGATTATGGAGAAGCAGCCGGTGCTTTTTGGTGTGGCAACGGTTGAAAATGCTTTTGATAAAGTGGCGATTGTGGAAGTGCTTACGCCAGAAGAAATTAATGAAAAAGAAGCGAGCCTGCAAATAAAAGCAAAAGAATTATTACCAAAGCTTTTCTTTGAACAATTGGAAGTTCTTGTGATTGATCAAATCGGGAAAAACATCAGTGGAGATGGAATGGATCCGAATATTACAGGCCGCTATCCAACCCCTTATGCTTACGGAGGGCCAGATGTCAACAAAATGGTCGTACTCGATTTAACTCCCCAAACTGAAGGGAATGCGAACGGGGTAGGAACAGCTGATTTCACTACGCAAAGACTTGTAGACAAGATGGATTTAGAGGCGACATATGCAAATGGGTTGACATCTACTGTTGTGGCGCCGACCAAAATAGCAACAACATTGCCTAATGATCGCGAAACGATTCAAGCAGCGATTAAAACAAGCAATATCTTAGATTTTAAAAATGTAAAGATGGTTCGGATTAAGAATACTTTAGAGCTAAGTGAGATTGAAGTATCTGAAGCTTTGCTCGAATATGTGGCAAAACATCCGAATATGGAACAGAGTTCAGATCTTTTCGATTTCCCGTTCGACGAAAAAGGGAACTTATTTTAACTTTATTCAGTAAAAGTCGCCACTTCTATAAGTGGGGAGATGAATGCAAATAGGTATCCAATTTAGTGGGGGTTCAAACCTTGGCTTAATAAAGTTAAGCCTCCAGCGGATGCCTCAGATTTTTTAAAGGAATTTATCGAGCAACTAAGGTAAAAATCTGGGCGCAAATACGCCAAGGTGAATTTGATAATTTAGGGAGAGTAGAGACATGACACAATTATTCGATTTAAGCGGAAAAACAGCGGTTGCAATTGGCGGAAACGGTGTATTAGGATCATCAATGGCAATAGGGTTGGCAGAACACGGAGCAAAAATTGCAATTGTTGGCCGTAATTTAGAAAAAGCAGAGGAAGTTGTTAAGGAAATCGAAAATAATGGCGGAGTAGCAAAGGCATTTCAAGCAGATGTTAGCTCACGCGACTCTTTAGTTCAAGCTGCTAGTGAAATTGAACAGTGGTCCGGCGGATGGGACATTCTTTTGAATGCACCAGGTACGAATAGTGCGACCCCGTTTTTTGAACTTGAAATGGACGAATGGGACAAAATAATGGATATTAATTTAAAAGGAATCGTGTTAACATGCCAGATTTTTGCGAAGAAAATGATTGAGCAGGAACGAAAAGGAAGCATTATTAATATCTCTTCTGTTTCTTCGACCACACCATTGTCAAGGGTATTTACGTATTCTGTCTCAAAGGCAGGGCTCAATAGTGTGACACAGTTTTTAGCGCGTGAATTCGCACCAAATGGCATCCGTGTTAATGCAATTATTCCAGGATTTTTCCCGGCGGAACAAAATAAGAAAATTTTAAGCCCAGAAAGAATTGAGTCGATCATGAACCATACACCAATGAATCGATTTGGTTCACCGGAAGAACTACAAGGTGCTACCGTTTGGCTTGCATCTGAAAAAGCGTCAAGCTTTGTTACAGGGACACTGATCCGTGTCGATGGTGGATTTGGAAGCATGACTATTTAATCTAGATACTCACACAGTAACGCCATTATAAAATAAGTTAACATTGGTTGGATTTAGAATAGAGAAAGTAAATAAAGGGAGATGAGACAATGTTAGCAGAGAAATACAAGAAATTAACATCTATTCTCCGAGAAATGGAATCAGTAGTTGTTGCATTCTCAGGAGGAGTCGATAGTACGTTCCTTTTAAAGGCGGCTTACGACACATTAGGTGCTGATCATGTTCTTGCTGTAACAGCTGCTCTGAAACATATCCCTCAAGTGAGCTAGAAGAGGCAAAAGTATTAGCAGGGCAAATCGGTGTTAAACATCAAGTGATTGAAACGTCCGAATTAGCGATTCCTGGTTATGCTGTGAATGATAAAAATCGATGCTACTTTTGTAAAGGTAGTTTATTTGATCATTTAATCCCAGTCATGGAAGAAAAGGGCTTTCAAAATGTAATTTATGGAGTTATCGCCGATGATATGAATGAATTTCGACCAGGCATGCAAGCCGCGAAGGAAAAGGGGATTCGCGGTCCGCTTCAAGAGGCTGATTTATTTAAACAAGAAATCAGGGAGCTTTCACGTGAACTTCATTTGCCAACATGGGATAAACCCTCATTTGCCTGTCTATCTTCCAGGATTGCCTATGGTGACTATATTACTAAAGAAAAACTAACCAAGGTTGAGAAAGCGGAAAGCTTTTTAAAATCCCTTCATATCCGTCAAGTACGGGTCCGAACTCATCAGGATATTGCCAGGATTGAGGTCGAACCAAATGATATGAAAACTGTTCTTGAAAACCATGCCTCTATTGTTAGAGAACTCCAAGATTACGGATATAAATATATAACTTTAGATTTAATTGGCTATCAGAGCGGCAGTATGAACAAGGTTCTTAGTTAAATTAGGTTAAAAAAAGTACAAAAGGCTTTGGAAAGATCCAAGGCCTTTTATATTAACGATAAAGCAGCATTATTAATAACATTATTCTCTATTATTGGAAAAAAGGAAGATGAATCATGTCAAGAGAGTTTGTAATGGGACTTGATATCGGAACGACAAGTGTTAAAGCATGTATTTTTAACACGAATGGAAAGATAATTGCAGAAGCGGAAAAAATGAACACATTTTATTACCCGCAGTCAGGCTGGGTGGAGCAAGATCCAATTGAAATCGAGCGATCTGCTGTATTAGCTATTAAGGAAGCGATCCAGAAAGCCGCTATCGAGAAAGATGAGTTGATTTCGCTCGGTTTTTCTGCTGCGATGCATTCCCTTATTTGTGTGAATGAGGAGGGCAGGCCAATTTCACCTGCACTCATTTGGGCCGATGGAAGAAGCAATAAACAAGCTGAAGAATTATCAGAAACAATACGCAAGAACATTTATTCGAAGACAGGAACACCCATTCATCCGATGACACCATTTGTAAAGTTATTATGGATGAAAGAAACACATTATGAACCATACAAAGAGGCAAAATACTTTATGTCGATTAAGGAGTATTTACTTCAATGCTGGTTTAATGAGCGAGTAATCGATTATTCGATGGCATCAGCAACAGGGTTATTTAATCCGACAAAGCATAAATGGGACCAAGAATTATTAGAGCTAACTGGAATAAGAGAAGAGCAGCTATCGGAAATTGTTCCTCCGACTAGAACATTAACAGGAATCAATCGTCATATTGCTGACGAAATGGGAATTATTCCGGAATTGCCTTTTGTAGTTGGGGCTGCTGACGGCCAATTGGCTAATTTAGGGATTGGTGCGATACTCCCAGGTGAAGTCGCTGTTTCAGTTGGCACTAGCGGAGCCATCAGGCAAATTACAAAGGGAGATAAAATTAGCGAAAATCAAGAAACCTTTTGCTACTCTTTTACTGAGGATTCTTCTATCATTGGCGGCCCGACGAATAATGGGGGGATTGCCTTACAATGGTTAAAAGATCTCTTAAATGACCAAGGAGGCTATGAAGAATTCCTAGCAGAGGCAGAGCAGGTTCCTCCTGGAGCGGATGGGATCATTTTCCTCCCTTATATAAATGGTGAAAGAGCACCGATTTGGAATCAGCGTGCAAAAGGGAACTTTTATGGGTTATCGGTTACACATAAAAAAGAACATTTTATCCGTGCAGTTTTAGAAGGAATTACTTTTAATCTCTATCAAATCGGGAAGGCTTTAGAGAAGCTAGCTGGGGAACCCCAAAAAATTTATGTTAATGGCGGCTTAGCTAGATCCCCATTATGGCTGCAAATGATGGCAGATGTATTTGAAGCGGAAATTTATGTTCCGGAAAGCCACCATAGTGCAGCATGGGGAGCAGCATGGACGGCTTTAGTTGCCATTGGTAAAGTAAATTCCTTTGAGGACATTAAAAAGAATATCCCAATGGGCGAAGCGATTGTACCGAATAAGGAGAGCAGTGAAATTTATAAGAAGATTTATGAGAACTATGAAAACTTTGCAAATGACATGGCTAAGTATTTTTAGGGTAAGTAAGGGGGGAATCGAATGCTTGAGGAAATTTTAGAGAAAGTTCAAAAAGGGACCCTTAGTATAGCAGAAGCAAAAGCAGAATTAGCAACATTCGAAAATTTAGGCTTTGCAAAGGTTGACCACCATCGAAAGAAACGACAAGGCTTCCCCGAGGTGGTTTACGGGGAAGGGAAGACGGCGGAACAAATCATTTCGATTATTCAAGTGTTGAGAGCACGAAATAACCAAGTGCTCGTGACAAGAGTTTCAAAAGAAAAGGCGGAAATGATCCAAAGCGTATATCCTGATTTCATATATAATGAAATTGCTAGCATTTTATTTTGGAAAGAGCATAACAAAAATGTCCAAGACTCTCAAGGGTACATTGCTGTGATTTGCGCTGGTACATCTGATTTAAAAGTTGCAGAGGAAGCGGCGGTCACCGCAGAAGTATTAGGAAGCAAGGTTCACCGTATTTATGATGTTGGTGTAGCGGGGATTCATCGGCTTTTGAATCATCTGGAAGAAATTCAAAATGCGACGGTTTCCGTTGTTGTTGCTGGAATGGAAGGGGCGCTCCCAAGTGTGGTAGGCGGACTTGTTTCCCATCCTGTTATTGCGGTCCCGACGAGTATTGGTTATGGAGCAAATTTCAATGGATTATCCGCCTTGCTTACGATGTTAAACTCATGTGCTTCTGGTATTAGTGTGGTAAATATTGATAATGGGTTTGGCGGGGGATATAACGCGGTCTTAATTCATCAGCTTGCACAAAAAGGGGCAGGAAAAAATGAAGACACTTTATTTTGATTGTTTTTCTGGAATTAGTGGAGATATGGTCATTGGTGCGCTTATTGATGCGGGAGCCGATCCTAATCTGTTAGTAGAAGAATTAAAAAAGCTTCAGATTGAGGATGAATATGAATTGAAGTGGAAAAAGATTGTAAAGAATGGGATTACCAGCACAAAGTTTGATGTGGTGCTGAATGGGCCTAGTCATGAGCATAGTCATGATCACCAACATGGGCTTGACCATCATCATAATCACGAACATAATCACGTTCATTATCATGATCATGAAAAGGAGCATCACCATCATCATGACCATGACCATCGGGCCTACAAAGATATAGTCAGGTTAATAGAGGGTGCTAGTTTTTCCGATCAGGTGAAGGAAACAGCTCTTAAAATCTTTAAAAAAATTGCCGAAGCGGAAGGGCTTATCCATGGCATCCCATTCGAGCAAGTTCATTTTCATGAAGTGGGAGCCGTAGATTCGATTATTGATATTATCGGTGCAGCCATCTTAATTCATCAATTAGAAATATCCGTCATCAAGTCATCACCAATTCCTGTGGGAACAGGGAGAATACACATCGACCACGGTATTTATCCGGTACCTGCTCCTGCGACACTTGAAATTTTAAAAGGAGTACCGATTGACCAGTCGAATATTAGAGCCGAACTTACGACACCGACAGGGGCAGCGATTGTCTCCGTACTTGCAGAAGAATTTTGTTCGATTCCCTCTATGAGGATTAAGGCAATTGGCTATGGAGCTGGTACAAAAACCTTTAAAAACCATCCTAACGTCCTCCGAGTCATTATTGGAGAGTAGGGTTTTGTGTGTGTTTGTGGAAGGCTGTTTTATAATAGATTGTTGCTTTTGTTACCATTGAAAACGATGAGTGGATTGGAGCGGAAGGCAAGTGCCAGTAGCGAAAAGGAACGGTCCGATAACATAAACTTTACCAAAACAGCCTTATGGAATGGGAGCAGGAAAAGACTATATTATCTTAAAGTGAAAGGAGACTGCCTGATGGTCTCTCATCCACCAAATCATGAACATTTCGATAATCAAATGGTCAAAATGGAAGTCAACCTTGACGATATCTCTGGTGAATGGCTTGGCTATGTAATGGATTTGCTCTTCGAGGCAGGGGCCAATGATGTGTTTTATACACCTATTTATATGAAAAAAAATCGGCCAGGCATCTTGCTTCAGCTCCTTTGCAGCAAAAAAAAAGTGAGCCGGATGAAAGAAATCCTTTTTAAAGAAACAACGACTTTAGGATTGCGTTATTTTCCATTAACCGTTCATCGATTAGAGCGGTCGTTTGTGAAAATTGAGACGGAGTGGGGTCCTGTAACGATCAAAGAAGGCATCCATGAAGGACAAATTGTCCAGCGAGCGCCGGAATACGAGGATTGCCGTCAAATTGCAGAGCAGCATGGCATCCCTCTAAAAAAAGTTTATGAGCAAGTTTGGAAAGCTGTCCAATAAAAAAGGTTCATCCGTTTTGGGATGAGCCTTTTATTATGCACTTTTTCTGTTATTCTTTTTATCCATTTAGTTAAAGCAAGCGAATTATGTCATCTACACCGAAGTTGTGTTATCCATTTAACTTAGTTCATTACCTCATTCCACCGCAATTCAGCTTCCTTTTTTAAACTTTCAATATGCAGTGTTAATGTTCCTAAAATACTAGGCAAGTCTCGTTCCAGCATAGCTTCATATAATCGTCGATGATCCTTATGTCTTGTTATTGTACTCTCTAGTGAAGTGGAGTGGACGATTCGGGACAGGGATACGTGTGTGTTTAATGAGGAGTAGATTTCCGTTATTTTTGTATTTTCTGCCAAATCAATTAACATTTTATGAAATTGCATGTCTAATTTACTATACATCTCAAACGGAAAGGGCGTAACTTCAAGCAAAGAATCCATCTCTTGAACAATTCGTCCCCATTCATCTATTTTTTCATCAGTTATTATGTTGATGATTCGTTTTGCTGCCCACATTTCTATCATTAAACGTGCATCAATTACTTCAATAAACTCAGTAAAATTTAATTGAGTCACATAAGTTCCTTTACGTGGAATGATCTCAATTAACCCCTCATGAACAAGATGATTAATTGCATCTTTTACTGGAGAACGGCTGACCCCGAACTCATCGGCTAATTTATGAATATCTAGTTTTTCACCAGGTGTATATTTTCGCCCAATAATTTTTCCGCGCAAAACATCGTACACTTGTTTAGTCAAAAGTGAAGTTTCAATTTTAGACAAGTTGAGTATTCCTCCTGTTTATCCAATGATCATTTATCTAATCAGATGGGATAATAGCCCTTAACAAATCTAACATGAAACATGTCATGGGGAGATTAGACAAAATCAAATTTAAGTTTAATAAGTTTAATTATATCGTTTCTTTTGTAAAAAGAAAACAACTGCTATCACTAAATAAGGAGAAAGTTTTCAAAATATAAAAAAAGTATTGACGAGAGAAAAGAAAAGATAGTATTCTATAAATGTGATATGTAACATTTCACATATCAATTTTATAGAAAAGAAAGCGCCACCATTAAAGTAAATTGATCGTTGCTATTTTCGGTAAATAAGGGGCAGTCGGGACAAATCTATCGTTATCCATAGATTTACCGGTAAATGAGACATTGCATCAATTTTTTTAAAAATCTTAAGGAGATTATCACCATGAACAGTCTAGTTTTAAAAGAGCCAAATAATTTTATCATGACAGATATAGAAATACCTTCATTAAAAGAAGGTGAAGCTTTAATTCGAATTCGTCGGATCGGCATTTGCGGAACTGATTTCCATGCTTTTCGAGGCCGGCAGCCGTTTTTCACTTATCCACGCATTTTAGGTCATGAATTGTCTGGAGAGATTGTGAGTATTCCGACAAATGGGAACGATTTCAAGGTTGGGGATAATGTTGCAATCATCCCTTACCTCGAGTGTGGAAAATGTATCGCCTGCCGCAGTGGAAAGACAAATTGTTGTACGGAGTTAAAGCTGATTGGCGTTCATATTGATGGCGGGATGCAGGAATATCTTGCAGTTCCAATTACACATCTCATGAAAACAAATGATATTACTTTAGATCAGGCAGCAATTGTTGAATGTCTTAGTATTGGTGCACATGCTGTAAGACGTGCAGATATAAAAAAGGCAGAGTTTGCAGTTGTGATTGGGGCAGGTCCAATTGGATTAGGGGTCATGAAATATGCGAAACTCGCAGGTGCTCAAGTGATTGCTGTTGATATGAATGAACAGCGTCTAAATTTTTGCCGCAAATGGGCAGAAGTCGATTATACTGTAAACGCAGCGAATGAAGATGCCTTTGAAGAAATTAAGAAAATAACGAATGGTGAATTTGCAACCGCTGTCTTTGATGTTACCGGAAATGCGAATTCTATGAATAATGCGTATACATTTGCCGCTCATGGCGGACGTCTGATCTATGTAGGACTTGTCCAAGCAGATATTACCTTCCCAGATCCGGAGTTTCACAAAAGAGAACTAACGTTATTATCAAGCCGAAATGCGACGAGAGAAGATCTAGAATATGTCGTACAGACGATTAAGCAAGGGCAAATTAACACAGATGAATTCATTACTTCTAAAACACCATTTTACGAAATTATTGAGAAATTTGAAATGTTCATGGAACCGGAATCAAATACAATCAAGGCCATGATCACTATATAAAAAACAAAGGCTGCTTTCTAAATGATTGTTGTTTTTAAATAGATTTTTATATGAAGTTGATTGGAGCGGAAGGTGCGAGACTCCTGCGGGAATAGCGGGACAGGTGAGACCCCACAGGCGCAGAGCGCCGAGGAGGCTCACCGCCCGCCCCGCGGAAAGCGAGCATCCAGGAGCGGAAATCAACTTCACCACTATTTGGTTCAATAGCAACAAAGTTTACGAAAAACAGCCAAAAACAAAAAGGGGAGTTTAAGAAAATGAAAAAATTAGGACTCGTTTTTGCGTTATTTCTTGTAGTCGCATCCATTTTATCAGCTTGCGGAAATAAGCAAGAAACAGCTTCAAATGAAGCAGATGGAAAAGATCAAACGTACACGATTAAATTAGCGAATTATTATGCACCAGATCATCCGCAAAACATTGCATTGCTTGAGAAATTCAAACCGCTAGTTGAAGAAAAATCAGGCGGTACATTGAAAGTTGAAATTTACGAAAACAATAAACTTGGTGGAGAAAAGGATTTCTACACTGCTGTTCGTAACGGAACAATTGAAATGGGACTTCCAGGCATGATCATGCAAGCGGATGTTCCGAAAATGGGCGTTATTGAATGGCCATTTTTGTTAAATGATTTCACACATGCGAAAGCAGTGTTAGATGGACCGATAGGAAAAGAACTAACTGATGAACTTGCAAGTACACATGGTGTTCATCCATTAGTATGGAGCGCGAATGGATTTAGAATGGTTTCCTCTAGTAAAGAAGTTGCAAGTATGGATGATTTTAATGGTCTGAGACTTCGTATGCCAAATACACCTGTATTTGTTAAATTAGGTCAATTATTAGGAGCGAACGTTTCTCCGATGCCTCTTTCAGAAGTATTTACAGCACTTGAGCAAAAGGTTGTTGATGGACAAGATAACCCGATCGGGGTTGTTAAATCTTCAGGATTTAATGAAGTTCAATCGCATATTCTAGAGTCACGTCACGGATTTACTCCAAACGTATTAATCATTAATCAGAAATTCTGGGAAAAATTATCCGACGATCAAAGGAAGGCTATTGAAGAAGCGTCAAAAGAATACTCAGATTATGAGTGGCAATTATCAGAAGAAAGCTATGAAGATGATAAGAAGTTCCTTATTGAAAAAGGGATGAAATTTATTACTCCAGATGATCAATTCAAGCAGCAAATGAAAGATGCAGTTCAACCAATTTACGCAGATTACTACAGTGAATATCCATGGGCTAAAGAAATGGTCGAAAAGATTAAAGAAGCGGGAAAATAATCATTTAGTAGAGATTTTGGGTTCTATATGAAGAACCCTTCTCTACTTTTGTAAGGAGTTGTCACCGATGAAAGGATTAGTATACAAGATTGATGCTCTTTTAAAACTCGTAATCGTGATTTGCTTGTCACTGATGGCAATCTTTGTATTCACAAATGTTGTCTTGCGATATGCTTTTAATTCAGGAATCACCTGGTCTGAAGAAGTATCACGGTTCTTGTTTGTTTGGTTAATTTTTTTAGGTGCGATCCTTGCATTTAAAGATAATGAGCATTTGGGAGTAGATTCATTCGTTAAAAAGCTGCCATTAGCAGGCAAAAAAGTAGTTTATACCATTAGTAATATTATATTGCTTATAACACTAGTATTCCTTTTTGATGGAAGTTGGAAATTAACATTACTTAATGTGGATTTATCAGCACCAGCTACTGGAATGTCTTACGCATATATTTACGTATTCGGTGTAATCATGAGCGGCGCAATGATACTTATTATTCTATTTAAGTTATTTAGATTTATTTTTAAAAAGGATATGAGCCAATTAATAATGACGACAGGTTCTGAGGAAATTGTAGAATTAGCAGAGCTTGAAAATGTCAAAGACAAAACGGAGGCGAAGAAGAAATGACATTAGCAGTCTTTATTATATTCTTGCTAGGTGCCATGGCTTTGGGAATTCCGATCGCCTTTGCATTAATAATTAGCGGTATTGGACTTATGTTAGCAATGGGCATTTTTGATACCCAAATTCTAGCCTCTAACTTAATTCAAGGTGCTGATAATTTCCCTCTTATGGCTATTCCTTTCTTTATTCTTGCTGGAGAGTTGATGAATGCAGGGGGAATCTCCAAACGAATTATTAATTTTGCGATGGCCTGTGTGGGACATGTTCGTGGCGGTTTAGGCTATGTAGCAATTATGGCGAGTGTTTTGTTTGCGGGTTTATCTGGCTCAGCTGTTGCGGATACGGCAGCACTTGGTGCTATTCTAATTCCGATGATGGTAAGTCAAGGGTATAATCGAAATCGTTCAGCAGGATTGATTGCAGCTGGCGGGATCATCGCTCCAATTATTCCACCGAGTATTCCGATGATCGTCTTTGGGGTGACGGCTGGCGTTTCCATTACAAAATTATTTATGGCTGGGATCGTACCTGGCCTGATTCTCGCAGTTTTCCTAACAATTACTTGGACAATTGTTGTAAGAAAAGAAAAAATGGAGTCTAAGCCGCGTAAATCTGGTAAAGAAATATTAAAAGCTACGATCTCCGCATTTTGGGCATTACTATTACCTGTTATCATTATTGGTGGTTTACGCGGAGGGATCTTTACACCAACGGAAGCTGCTGCAGTAGCAGCGTTCTATGCTTTATTTGTTGGTTTGGTTATTTACCGAGAATTAAAGTTCGCGCAGCTTTATGAGGTACTTGTAGCGGCTGCAAAAACTACGAGCGTTGTTATGTTATTGGCTGCAGCAGCGATGGTGTCAGGCTGGTTAATTACAGTTGCAAATATACCTGGGCAATTAACAGGAATACTTGAACCTTTTATGCATAATCAAACGTTATTACTGATCATCATCGTATTTATTGTACTTATTATAGGAACATCGATGGACGTAACGCCTACAATCTTAATTCTTACACCTGTACTTATGCCAGTTGTTATTTCAGCAGGAATCGATCCAGTCTACTTTGGGTTAATTTTTGTGTTAACTACTTGTATCGGGCTATTGACTCCACCTGTAGGAACGGTCTTAAACGTCGCCGCTGGTGTTGGGAAAATTGGAATAGACGATATTGTGAAAGGCGTTTGGCCATTTTTACTAGCAGAAGTCATAGTTGTCTTTGTCCTTATAATGTTCCCTTCACTAGTCTTAGTTCCATTGGAATGGTTTACGAAATAAGAAAAGTATTACATTGTGGAATTGAAAAAGGTGGCAGACTCCAACGCGATTATGAATTGCGTTAGAATCTGCCACCTTTTCGTTGTTTATAATCTAGGTTATTTTCATAAACTTTGTTGCTTTTTAAGTATGATTTTATATAACC
>NZ_JAHNZZ010000003.1:101573-119813 GCF_019039215.1 Bacillus sp. FJAT-29790 | reverse complement strand
GGAGACCCCACAGGCGGTAACGCCGAGGAGGCTCCCGTCCCTCCCCGCGGAAAGCAAGTGCCTGTAGCGGAAATCAACGGGCAAAATTTCAAGGCTAAAAACAACAATATATGCGAAAAGAGCCATAATCTATGTCATAACAGGCAAATAGCAATAATTGTTCCGATACTGCTAAATAATAGGGCAAAGCCCAAATTCCAAAATGATATTTTATATGAATTAATATTATTTAAGAGTGTCGCTGTTAATGATACAGATATGTTAAAAGGACCGGACATAACGGTTGATAGGGCCGAGGAAATCATAACGATCCCTATACTAACTGGATTCAATGTGTGAATAATTGGATCAATTACGCCACCGAGAATACTCATTGTTACTAATGGGTGGAACCCGATCATCGTAAGCCCAAGAAATAGAAATTGAATGCACACGAACAAAAGAATCGGCGTTTCAGTTAAGATGCTAAAAGGTTCCTGAATATAGCTCATAAAAATAGAATCATTTAAATTACTTGTAAAGAATCCGACAGCAAGGAAAAGAGCCATATTGTCTTTTAAACCCAATGTCCGATTTTTCCATAACGGCAAGGAATAGGTGATATACGACTTAAGCCGTTTAATCGATATAGCCCAAAGGAACGAAAATGGAATAATAATAATGGCGATCGTCTGCATAAAACCTAAACTCAGTGTCTTATTGATTAGAATAATGGCCAACATAAAAAGTAACAAATAAAGCAGCAAGGAGCTGATCTTTCGAATCATGAACCTTTTTGTTTCAGCATTCATTTCCCCATTCAAATCTTCTGTACCTTCTGTTTTCTCCAAAGGAAAGCGTTGATACGATTTAAATCCGATTATCCAATTGAAAATAAATAAGAGCCCTGTAAAAACGACTAGCCATGGCAGAAATGTTAAATAGGAAACATGTGTATACTCTATTGTTAATACGACAAGGAGTTCCATTGGGCTTAAGACAAGGCTCAACGTGTACCCCCTAAGCATGGCTTGTGAGATAAATTTATGTTTAAGTGTTTCTTTTTGTCCAACTAAACTTTTGTCCACAACTGCTTTAATGAGGGGGAGAGTAGCTATATTTAAAAATCCGCCTAATACAAAAGCTGCAAATGAAGTTCGCCCAAATAATTGCCCTAAATGTTGGATTCGTACTTTAAATAGTTTATTCACCTGTTGGTCGTATCGACCAACGATAATAATGCTATTAATAAAGGGAAGGACAAAAAATACAGCAAGCAACGAGATCGTTGAAGTCATATAAAGCGGTATTTCAGTAAATGACCGCTGCTGTCCGAAAAAAATAAAAACTCCAACAATGATAAAGAGAATGCTGATTACTTTAAATAACCGTGATGCTCCTTTGATCGAAAAAAGCCAAGCAAATAACGCTAATATCCCAATTACATAAGACAATGATGCTGAGTCAATGATTAGATTAATAAAAAAACATAGAAATAGTAAGTTGTACAAGAATATCATAATAGTCTCCTGCTACATATAATTCGAACCTAGAAAAACAAAAACTGATTCAACATTGCGAATCAGCTTTAGCTAAGAAATATCGCTCGTTAAGATAAGATTACTTACCTGTAATAATATTCGCTTGCGCACAAGAGTTACGTTCAGTAAAAGTGGGTGTTAACGTTTGGGCAAGTGGAACCGAATGTTTGTCTTCTATATACGCAAGTAATGTATGCACCATATGATGAGCCATTTCCGCAACTGGAACTCCGACGCTTGTCAATGGAATTTCCATATTTGCCATCTGAGGTATATTATCATAACTAATCACAGAAATGTCTTTTGGGATGATATAGTTTGCATCCCTTAATGCACGAACGACACCAGCGCTAATATCAAAACTTGAACCGATAATGGCAGTAGGCTTAAAGGAAGAGTTCAAGATCTTGTTTGTTGCCGTATAGCCGTCATACCAACCTAGGCCAGTTGTGTTTATCAAATTATGGCTAGTGATAGGAAGACCGAACTTACTCATCGCCTTTTGAAATCCGTAATATTTTTCAATTTGCCGATCATCAATGGGAGAAAAGTCACCTACGAAAGAGATTTTCTCATGACCAAGATGAAATAAGTATTCAACGGCGATATTCATAGCCTCCTGATAATTTACATCAATTACAGGGTAAGCCTTATCTTTACTGACCCCATAGGTAACAGTTGGAAGAAAAGTGGATAAATATTTAAGCATTTCCTGGTTGTGTTCGTCAAAAACGATTACTCCATCGACTTGAAAACGTTTGAATAATTCAATGGAGGTTTTAATAGAATCTATTGATAGAATCATAGAATACGAGTGTTTGCTTATTTCCTCGTTTATTTTCGTTACTAATGAAGAAGGTGCGATCCGTTCTAAAGTAGGCCAAATAACGCCAATCACCCTTGATTGCTTTGATACGAGCCGTTGGGCTGCGTAGTTTGGTTCATAGCCCATTTCTTTAGCGATCTTGATGATTTTATTTTTCGTTTCCGGTTTGACAAGAGGACTGTCATTTAACGCTTTAGAAACGGTTGAATAGCTGACCCCAGCCTTGTGAGCGATATCCTTAATAGTTATTGTCATTCTTGTTCACCTAATATTTTAGTTTTTTTGATTAATTCTATTATAACATTTTAACAACGTTATTATAAAAACAAAAAGAAGAAAATAAAAAAGGTGAATTTGTCCATGAATAATGATTAATATGAAAGGTATTAAGGTTTTTATCTCTGATATTAATAGATTATTATAAAGATATTGAAGTTTTTTAACGAGTATAGTAATATGAAAATTAATAATAATAACGTTGTTATTTTGTAACGGAGAAAGGGGATATCATAAAAGGATCAATTTTTAGTGAAATGAAAGCGATTGCTAGTAAATATTAAGGTTATACGTCTTCTTTTTACTCTTGGTAGGAACATCATTAACATATTCATAAAATAATAATTTGTTTAACTTTATTCACCAGAAGTTTTTCACTTCTATAAGTTGCGAGATGAATGCAAATAGGTATCCAATTTAGTGGGGGTTCAAGCCTTGGCTGAATAAAGTTAAACCTCCGGCGGATGCCTCAGATTTTTTAAAGGAATTTATCGAGCAAGCTCGATAAAAATCTGGGCGCAAATACGCCAAGGCGAATTTGATTAAAAGATTTTTTATGAAAATGATCAACAAAATTTACGGCGGGTTTTAATTTTTCATCGAAATACAGTAATTTCCGAGGATTTGTGTAAGCGTTTTAGGTATCGATTTTAAAAGTAATTTTGATAAAGAAGGGATTAAATCATGGCAAAGAGAGATAAGAAAATTACACTTCGCACTAGTATAGGGTTTGGATTAACAGACATTATGGGCGGTGGGGCGTTCACCGTTATCGGAGCTTGGCTACTATTTTTCTATACGACTTTTGTTGGTCTATCACCAGTTGAAGCAGCTTCTATTATTGCTATTGCTCGTATTGTAGATGCAGTCATTAGTTTGTTTATCGGTGGGTTAACAGATAATTTTTTCAAAAATAAATTAGGAAGAAAATTTGGTAGACGTCGATTTTTCTTATTAATTGGTTCACCTTTAATGCTTACTTATGTATTACTGTGGTTTACAGGAATGAATTACTGGTATTATCTAGGAACCTATTTACTATTTGAAATTGTTGCGGCGATGGTTTTAATTCCGTGGGAAACATTGCCATCTGAAATGACAAAAGATTTTAATGAAAGAACGAAAATGTCAACTGCAAGAATGTTTCTTTCTGCCACAGGTACATTTTTAGCTACTTTTATTCCAGGCCAATTAATTGCAGCATTTGGACAAGACAATGCGTATGCTTACTTTATTAATGGCGCATTTTTTGCGGTGTTATTTGCGATCTGTGTGTTTATTTCTTATAAATCAACTTGGGAAGACAAGCTTACTCCTGAAGAGGAGAAAGCATTATTGGCCAAAGCAAATGAACATAAAGGTTTTGGCGGCACAGTCAAATCCATTACAGAAGTATTGCGTGGGTATGTATCAACATTTAAAATCAAAAGTTTCCGAAAGCATTTAGCCATTTATATTTTCTCATTTACAGCAAAAGATGTATATAATGCAGTGTTCATCTTCTTCTGTGTGTTCGCATTAAATACTTCAACGACTCTTGGTGCGAATTTACTTTCATTAAGTATTATCGGTATACCTACGACCATCGTATCTGGATTTTTGTTTGCTAAAATCGGTCCTGGAAATTTATTTAAAATCGCTTATTCTACAATGATTGTTTGTTTGTTAGGATTTTGGGCTGTTTATTTGATTCAACCGAGCTCAATGGTCATTACTTTATTTGTGATCGCTGGAATTTATCAAATTGGTAGAAGTATGTTGGAGTTTACTCCATGGAATGTGTATCCTTTTATTCCAGATGTGGATGAAATTGTTACTAAAGAAAGACGAGAAGGTCTCTTTGCGGCAGTTATGACATTTTTTAGAAAAACTTCCGTCGCAGTTGCAACATTCATTGTTGGACTTCTATTAGAGTGGGGTGGATTTGAAAAGGGTGCAACAACCCAGTCACCAGAAGCGATCCAAACGATCGTCTATACGTTAGTGATTGGAACAATTGCGTTACTTCTTATTGCATTACTCATTGCCTTCACATTCAAATTAAATAAACAAACACATGCTATCTTAGTAAGTGAAATTGAGCGCTTGAAAAATAACGGCTCCAAACAAGATGTTGATCCAAAAACGAAAGAAGTCGTTGAGGCGCTTACTGGATATAAGTATGAGAATGTTTGGGACGAAAATAAAGCCGGTAGTTATTAGGAACAGCTATCCTATTAATTAGGGATATTGAACTTAAATTAACAATTCACGGAGGTGCAACAGTGAAATTTATGAATGAAGATTTCTTATTAAACACGGAAAGTGCGAAGGTTTTATATCATGATTACGCGAAAGAAATGCCATTATATGATTACCACTGTCATTTAAATCCAAAGGAAATTGCTGAAGATCATCGTTTTACTAATATTACGGACGTATGGCTTGGCGGGGACCATTATAAATGGCGGGCAATGAGGGCTTTCGGAATCGAGGAAAGATTGATTACTGGAGATGCACCGGATAAAGAAAAATTTCATGCATGGATAAAAACCGTTCCTTATACAATGGGAAACCCTTTGTATCATTGGTCACATCTTGAACTTAATCGATATTTCCAATACGACAAGGCGGTAAAGGAAGAGAATTGGGAAGAGTTATGGGATCACTGTAACGAGGTTGTAAAATCACCTGCTTTTTCCGCTGTAAACTTAATTAAAGAGAGCAATGTAAAAGTGATTTGTACAACAGATGATCCTATCGATACATTAGAACATCATGTAAAGATTGCATCTACTAACAATGTGGAGGCTAAAGTACTCCCTACTTTCCGTCCGGATAAAGGACTTGATATTTCGAAGCCTAGTTTCAGGGATTATATTCAAAAACTTGCAAAGGCTGCAAATATTGAAATCAACTGCTTTGAAGACTTTTTAAAGGCTTTGGAAAGTAGAGTAGACTATTTTAATGAGCGCGGCTGTCGAGTTTCGGATCATGGCTTCGAATACTTGCCATATAATGAAGCTTCCAAGGAGGAAGTGAAAGGGATTTTCCAAAAGGCTCTTAACGGAGAAATAGTAACAAAAATGGATGAGGATAAGCATAAAACATTCACGATGCAGTTCTTAGGTGAGTTATACCATAAATATGGCTGGGCGATGCAGTTACATATTGGGCCAATTCGTAATAATAACACACGGAAGTTTGAGCTATTAGGTCCTGATGCTGGATTTGATTCGATCAATGATTTTGAACTGGCACGTCCGTTAAACAAGTTTTTGGACAGCCTTGAGAGCAACAGTTCCTTACCGAGAACGATCATTTATACGTTAAATCCGATTCATAATGAAGTAATTGCCAGTACGATCGGAAATTTCCAATCAAGCGAGATGAAGGGGAAAATTCAGTTTGGATCTGGCTGGTGGTATAATGATACGAAAGATGGAATGATTAGGCAAATGAAGGAACTAGCTAATGCAGGATTATTAAGCCAATTCGTTGGAATGCTTACAGATTCGCGCAGCTTCCTTTCCTACACAAGACATGAATATTTCCGAAGAATTCTGTGTCAGATGCTAGGAAAATGGATTGAAGACGGAGAACTGCCAAGGGACTATGCGTTTATCGGTCAAATGGTGCAGGATATTTCGTACAACAATGCAATGCAGTATTTCTCCATTGATCTTGACTAATAGCATGAAATATCATCTTAAGGAAGCCCTCGCCTTGCGAGGGTTTTTAGTTTTTAGAAGTTTGTTTGTGAAATAAGCTCTTATCAATGAAATTCACTCTAATCACAGCATTTTTTTGCCCCGCAAAAAACCTCGAATTTGTACCCGCTTTCATTATATGGTTTTCTTGATTTTGGCAACACCATTCGGTAGAGTGGTATAAAGTGAAGCTTCTATCAGTAAGATACAGCAACATCAAATCTGCGCGTCGCTGGATAGCTTCATTAAAAAATAGGCAAACGGAGGATCATGCATGACACATATTCGTTTTGATTACTCAAAAGCGCTTCCATTCTTTGGTGAACATGAACTTACATATTTGCAAGATGCAGTAAAGGTGGCACACCATTCCTTACATGAACAAACAGGCGCAGGAAATGACTTTTTAGGTTGGATTGACTTACCGGTTGATTATGATAAAGACGAATTTTCTCGCATTCAAAAATCGGCAGAGAAGATAAAGAGTGATTCTGATGTATTACTGGTCATTGGAATTGGCGGGTCATATTTAGGAGCCCGTGCAGCTATAGAAATGCTAGGTCATAGTTTTTATAATGCCCTACCTAAAGAAAAGCGCAGTACGCCGCAAGTTTTATTTGTCGGAAATAATATTAGCTCCACTTATATGAAAGATGTGATGGACCTGCTTGATGGGAAGGATTTCTCGATCAATGTCATTTCCAAATCAGGGACAACGACAGAGCCAGCCATCGCTTTCCGGATCTTCCGCAAGCTTTTAGAAGAAAAGTATGGAAAAGAAGAGGCAAAGGGACGCATTTATACGACAACAGATAAAGCAAGAGGCGCATTAAAAACATTAGCTACTGATGAAGGCTATGAGTCTTTTGTGATCCCAGATGATGTTGGCGGACGCTATTCTGTTTTAACAGCGGTAGGTTTATTGCCGATTGCTGTCAGCGGTGCTGATATTGAAGCAATGATGAAAGGTGCAGCTAAGGCACGTGAAGATTTCAGCAAATCAGAACTTCACGAAAATGCTGCTTATCAATATGCGGCTGTGCGCAATGTTTTATACAACAAAGGCAAAACGATTGAAATGCTAATTAACTATGAGCCGGGACTTCAATACTTTGCTGAATGGTGGAAGCAATTATTTGGTGAAAGTGAAGGGAAAGACCAAAAGGGAATTTTCCCTTCATCTGCCAATTTCTCGACTGATCTTCACTCTCTAGGTCAATACGTTCAAGAGGGACGCCGTGACTTATTCGAAACGATTATTAAAGTGGAAGAATCACGCCATGAATTGACGATTGAAAAAGCAGAAAATGACCTTGACGGATTAAATTATTTAGCTGGTGAAACAGTAGATTTTGTTAATAATAAAGCATTCGAAGGCACGATGCTTGCTCATACAGATGGCGGAGTGCCAAACCTGATTGTATCCATACCTAAATTAGATGCTTATACATTTGGCTACCTTGCCTATTTCTTTGAAAAAGCATGTGCAATGAGCGGATACTTGTTAGGTGTTAATCCATTCGATCAGCCTGGTGTCGAAGCATATAAAGTGAACATGTTTGCACTTCTAGGCAAACCAGGATTCGAAGAGAAGAAAGCAGAGCTTGAAAAAAGACTTAAATAACTAGAAAGGAGTATTCGTCAATATGGCGAACACTCCTTTTTACGTTTTTGGTGTTCATTGCAAAGTACTGTCGATTCTTAACATAAAGATGTTCCTAATTCATGATGACAATCAGTTGATCATGATGCTCGATATTAAATGGATGAGGAGGATTCAGAAATGTTCCTTCTTCTCTTTTTATGCCCAATAATAGAATTCCTTCATTCATAAGTAGCTGGCTTAGTTCCAAAAATGGCAGACCGGTAATTTCGGGATCAGCCGGCTTAAAGGTTAAATTCCGTTTATCAAGCTGACCTAATAAATCTAAAAAAGATGTAACTAATTCCTGTGATGAAATGCTATTAATCATGATAAAACTTGTCAGGATATTCGTTTGCACAATTTCATCGGCTCCTGCTCTTTTGGCATTGGCGACTTGTTCAGAAGTTAAGATTTCAACGATACATTGTACCCCTGGATTTAATCCCTTGATAGCTAATAACGTTAAAATGGAGCCCATGTCAGCTTGGAGTTCACCTTTGTTTGGATCTGCGGTAATAATTACTTTGCTCGCATCAAAAATATTTGCTTTGATGAGAATGTGATCTAGATTGGAGCGCCCTTGAATAAAATGGACATTCTTATTTGGCAAAGGATTCGTTTCAAGTGTTTCATCAATTAACGTGATTGATATTGCCTTATCCTTTTTGCTGAGTGTATGGAGGATTTCACGTGAACGTTCATTCCAGCCAATGACAATAAGGTGATTTTTTCCTTTGAATGCAACCTTCCCTTCTAGAAAATCGTTTTGCTTCGTTACGGCGACAGTAGCGAGGGTCACGAAATATGTGGCTAAAAAGCCTGCTCCGGTTAGAACTAATGCGATTCCGGCTAATCTCCCTAAAAAAGTTTTCGGAGCAAAATCGCCATATCCAACCGTTGCTGCAGTGATGACAGCCCACCAAATTCCTTCGAACCAAGTGGTGAATTGCTCGGGCTCCAATAAATGAACAATCAATCCAAATGAAAAAATCATAATAAGTGAAATAATAAGGACCCTAAAAACTAGCGGTAATCGAATGAAGCTTGCAAATAAATTATGTGGCACACGTTACACCCCTGAAATTGATTCTCTCGTTAGACGGTTGTCTAGATCTAGCTCCTTCTCCCTTTAGGGAAATAACAAACCCTTTTTGGAATAAGCTCTTTTATCCCGTAGGCGCTTCCTCTTTCTTAATTATTGACGAAATGATGGGGTTTCATAAATAAAGCTAAAAAAAATACAGAGAGGGATTGTAGAAGTAGTTCCACTAGTCTGCTTAAATATCTGTTTTACGCCTTCCGTTTTAAAAGATATCCTTTCTCCTCTAGAAATAAGAGCGATATCCTAGCTTTTCCTGCATTAAAATCTTCTTCCTATTTTATTTCCTATTAATAAATACAATTCCATTTACCTTACCGAATTCCACCAATGGATTACTTTAGATGCATTCATAGGAAAAGAAAATGAGTCTTTCGGCTACCGAATTTTTTGCCTATTTGAAATATAATGAATTTTAAGGGAGTCTACAATATTATATTTAGGGGGAAATCAATGAAAAAACAACATTAAAGATATTACTGTCTTCTGCCCTAACAATCCCATTTGTTTTGGAAGGAGTGTTTCTTCAGCAACAACTAGAAATGTACTGAATCTAGCAAACTAGCAGGAATTACAAAAAATTCCAAACAATCCAATATTAATCTATGTTTTTAATACAAGGAGGTATTTAGATGAACAAAAAAAGAGCAATTTCAAGTATTCTTGCAGTCGGTATATTAGCGTCTACCCCTTGGACAGCTGTTCAGGCGGAATCTAATAAATGGATAAATGTGAATGTTTATGAAGAACAGGATGAAAGCAAGTTTAATAGCGAAAACTATGACTTTATGAAATTCTCTCAAATAGGGCCCAAATTGGCTCAAATTGAGAAACAATCAAACAGGGTAAAGGTAGAAGTGAGAGGGAAATCGGCTCAAGGCCATCCTCTATATGTAGTTACAATTGCGGACCCTTCAACGCAGGGGAAGTATGGGAAGTTCCAGGCATTAAGAAAGCAGATGTTCAAAAACCCGCAAAAAGCACAGGATTTTATTGCGAACAATCCAGACTTTAAAGTGCCGATTATGATAAATGGCTCAATTCATGGAACAGAGTTCGTCGGCAGTGATGCTGTTATGCAGTTAATTGAGCGTTTTGCCACACAGGAAGATCAAGAAACAAAGGAGATATTAAAAAATAATATCTTGATCTTTAACGTTGTGCAAAATCCTGACGGCCGGATTGATGCCACTCGCTTCAACGGCGAAGGAATTGATTTGAATCGTGATTTTATCACACAATCTCAGCCTGAGACAAGAGAAACAGTTGACCTCCTTAAAGAATGGAATCCGATGGTGTTTCTGGACACACATGGATATGTGAAAAATTATGCGCCAAATCAACAGGGATTAATTGAGCCATGTACGCCACCGCATAATCCCAATTATGAATACGACCTTTATAATAAATGGGCCTTCAAACAAGCGGAAGCAATGGAAGCAGAAATCATGGGAAATAAAGGAGACTATACAGGAAGCTTATATCAGAATATGAAAGGAACTTACATACCGCAGCGTGATGATTCTGATGGATGGGATGATTATCCGCCTATCTTCACTCCAATGTATGCGATGTACCATGGAGCTTACGGGCATACGCTAGAGACACCGACCAATGATCTCGACGGTGTCCGTTGGATGTATGATGCTATCATGGGAGCCTTGAAATTCGCGACTGAAAATAAGGAGGAAATGATTACTGATCAAATCGAAATGTTCAAACGAGGAATTAATTTTGATCATCCGTTCCATCAAGAAGGGTTCTTCCCTAATGCCTATATCCTTCCGGTTGATCCGAAAGATCCAACCGTTACAAACAAGGCTGTTAATCATTTAATGACCAATGATATTGAAGTCGTACAAGCTTCGAAAGCATTTGAAGCAGAAGGCAAGTCCTATCCAAAGGGAACGTATATTGTAAAAATGGATCAAGCCAAAGCTGGTCTCGCCAATACGATGTTATGGGACGGAGAGGACATATCTAATGACATTGCTGCCATGTATGATATTTCTGCTTGGAGCTTGCCTGAGCTTTGGGGATTTGAGGCAATCGCAGTCCAAAGTGAAGTAAATGTAATTACTTCGAAAGTAAATAAAGTTTCAGAACATGGATCTATTTCTGGTAAAGGTCCTTTTGTGATTCCTAATAGTTCTGTGAAAGCTGTACAATTGGTTAATACTCTTCTTCAGCAAGGTGTTTCTGTAAAACGTGATACGCAAGGAAACTTTTATACGGATTCAGCAGCAAATGCAATATCATCTGCTGTGAAGGCTTCAGGTCTGCATATTGAATCTGGAAAAGTATCTGCAGAAGCGACGGTAATTAAAACTGTAAATGTGGCGATTTTAAAAGATGGAGGCATGGGGAAAGTTCAATCACATGCCGGAACTAAGCTGGCCCTTAAAAGACTTGGCTTCGGAGTAACGGAACTTACTCCATCCGAAGTGGCTGAGAATGGGCTAAGTAATTTTGATGTTTTTGTATACAGTGGCTCTGAAAGCTTAATTTCCACGAACTTGAGTGATGCAAACAAAGAATTTGGTCTGCAAAATACAGCGCAATTAAATGCATTTAAATCGAATGTAACAAGCTATATCAATCAAGGCGGAAAATATATTGCTATAGGAGCTGGTGCTTCTAGAGCAACAAAGACTCTTGGTCTGACTGATGTCACCATTAATGTAGGCGGTTCTAATAGCAATGGGATTGTAAAAGTAAATTATTTGGGTATGGGTGCTACAGGAGGGTATGATCAGGATGACCTTGGATTTGTTTACCGCCCAACCTGGTATACCGGTGCAGATAATGATGTGATCTTAGCAACATTCGCAGACTCTCCGGACTTTTTCGTGGCAGGACACTGGAGAAATCGGACAGCTGCCCAGGGACAAGCAGTCATGGTGAGGGAACATGATAAGGATGTAACTTTAATTGGTCTAGAGGCAGGTTTCCGTGACCATACCGATTATCTTTTCCGGCTTCTTTCAAATGTGATATTTGAGAAGTAAAAATCCATTTGGAGCTTTCACGATTGTCTAATAAACCTTTGGTCAAAAACAGCGATTCTACTTTTTAGAATGGCTGTTTTTTTGTCTGACAACCATGGTTATTTATACCATGATCAAAGCTCTATGCGAATCTTAAGCGAATGATTTATTCTTTAAAAATCTTGTATAAGAAGAAACATATTTATTGGTATTTCGGGAAAAATAATTGAAGTAATCATGTAAGGAGGCTCCCTAATGTTTGATAATTTTGAAGTAAAACCTTTGTTTGAAGACCAATTTCATGAGCGTCACCAATTTACTCTAAATATTGAAGGAAATGAATTTCAAGGCCTTTTCCACGAAGGAGAAATTCATTGGTTTCACCCGCATCCTCAGAAGCATCTTGAAGATGAGCATTTCAAAGCAGTTGAATCAAAGGTCCATGAATTAATGGAAGAACAACAAGTACAAAAGGTGGAGAACTTTGAAGTAAAACCATTGTTCGAAGGCCAAATTCATGCGCGACACCAATTTTCACTAAACATTCAAGAGGATGAGTATCAGGGTCTTTACCATGATGGGGAAATTCATTGGTTACATCCACACCCAAAGCAGCAATTGAAAGAAGAACATCTTAAAGCAGTTGAATCAAAGATTCATGAATTAATGGATGAACACCAAATACAATTGTTTGACAATTTTGAAGTAAAACCATTGTTTGAAGATCAATTTCATGAGCGACACCAATTTACATTAAACGTTCAAGGCAATGAATTCCAAGGTCTTTTCCATGAAGGAGAAATTCATTGGTTTCATCCACATCCAAAGCGGCAACTGGAAGAAGGGCATCTAGAAGATGTTGAATCGAGGGTACATGACTTATTATCAGATCATTTAGAGCATTGATATAATAAAAAAGCATCCCGTCGATTTTAAAACGGGATGCTTTTTTAATGAAATATTATTAAGCTGTTTTCGTATAAATTGTTGTTTTAGGCTTAGAAAGCAACATTTTAAAATCCACTTAATACCTTCCTTGCGCCAAGAAACAGCCATGTGGTAAGAACAAAAGGCATAGTTAAAACAGGAAGTCCAAAAGGCAACAACCAAGTATCTAAGCTTGCAGTAATGATGACACTAATAGCAGCGGCGATAATCCCTGTCAATGGTGCAAAGCGACTTTCGGCGTCAAAAATCATTCCTACTGCGATAATAGTAAGAATGGCATTGTATCCGTAAAGTCCCCAATTAATTAACGATATTTCACCTCCAAGTGATAAGGTTGTCAAAATAGCAACGACTGCACCTAAGACGGCATAAAGTCCAAACCTCCACCCAGCCCAAAAAACTCCGATCAAAATCAAAATCCCTGAAAGAACATCCTCTTGGAAAAATACTTGGGCGAATGAACGAAAAAATCCGTTTGTCCATTCGAGAGTCCCCGCTGTATCTATTGACCATTCAGATAAAATAAGGGGAGCAAGTTCAGGGCTCAATTTAAAAAATGTCAAGCGATAAGAATCAATTAAAAGAAACCATGTCATGATAATGTAAGGGAATGTAAGAACAGGAAGTTTGAAGCTTTTCATCAAATGCATACATGCAGCAGTAAATATAGCGACGAGTGCTGCCCCTGCTAAAGCGACTGACCATCGATGGCTGCCCATTAATAACAATGATAAGGCTAATCCTGCTAAGACGGAGTTATAACCGAATATCCCTTGACTTACAATAGTTTCATCAGCCTTCCCCACTTTCCCAATTAAAGTACCAATCATAGATGAAGCTAATGTAATTATTCCTGTGGGAATAGAAACGATTGATATAGCAAGTAATATAATCAAACCAGTGACCGCATTTTCAATCAATATTACTTGTGAGATTCCCTTCAAAGATGCTAGGAGGAAAGGCCAAAGTGCCTCTTTTGTATAGTTCCTGTTTTTTTCCATCTGAACCCCACCTTTTTACTGCTTTGTCTCTTCATTAAAATTTTAAAAAAGTTATATCATCAAAACAATTTTAGTGTTCCCATTTTATTAGGTTTTTATTTTAGCACTTTTTTGTCCGGTTTGTAAAATTCGACAAGGATCGACAGCGATTGTCAAAAAACTTCCTTCAAAAAAAGTTCACATTTTTAAACATAAACATAGTGTTTTAGTTGATATATAAGCTGTATTTCATTATTATCTTTTTTATAAATAATATTTACTCTACGTAATCGACAGAGATATTTGTCGAGTTTTGTCTGAAAATGAAAAATGACCTAAAGTTGTTCTCTTTTTGTCATAAAAATTTCTTGATTAAGTATAAAAATGAATAGCGTAGAGATAATGTTATAGAGCTCTGAATGCCCAAAATATCTTTACTTCTTGATTTAACTAGTAGTATTTCGTTTTTTGGGGAAATTATATAAAAATGAGGAGGTATTATTATGCAATTATTGCCGCGTGAGACCGATAAACTATTAATTGTGGTTGCAGCAGATCTAGCTAAAAGAAGAAAAGAACGAGGTTTGAAGTTAAACTATCCTGAAACGGTAGCATTAATAACATATGAAGTAATTGAGGGTGCACGTGATGGAAGAACAGTAGCAGATCTAATGGAATATGGTGCTACAATTTTATCTCGTGAAGATGTTATGGATGGTATTCCAGAGATGATTGATGATATTCAAGTAGAAGCAACGTTTCCTGACGGTACGAAATTAGTAACTGTTCATAATCCAGTTCGATAAGAGAATCTTGTTAATTGGGAATGAGTACAATTATTTAGAACAATCAGGGAGTATCTGAATTATGTCAAATTTACCTTGTATTTGCTTATGTCATAGAGCTATCGGAGAAATCAATAATGACATTAAGTGAACAAGGCTAACTCTAACTACTATTAAGGAGGTATACATAAATGGAACCGGGTCAATATTTTGTAAAAGACGGAGACATTATTATTAATGAGGGTAAAGAAGTTTTTAAACTAGCTGTAAAGAACGTAGGAGATCGTCCAATTCAGGTTGGTTCTCATTTTCACTTTTTTGAAGTAAATGAAGCGCTTCAATTTGAAAGATCAGAGGCTTTTGGAAAACGTTTAAATGTTCCAGCTGGTGCGGCTGTTCGTTTCGAACCAGGTGATGAAAAAGAAATCGAATTAATAATGATTGCTGGAGAGCAGAAGGTTTATGGACTTAATAACAAAACCGATGGATCTGTAGAAAGAGGGTTAGATCGATGAGCTTTAAAATGCCAAAAAAACAATATGCACAAATGTTTGGACCAACAACTGGAGATTCAGTCCGCTTAGCGGATACTGACTTAATCATTGAGATTGAGAAAGACTATACAACATATGGTGAAGAAGTAGTTTTTGGCGGCGGAAAAGTTATTCGTGAAGGAATGGGACAACATCCATTAATCACTCGCGGAGACGATGTACCTGATACGGTAATTACAAACGTCATTGTTCTAGACTACACTGGAATTTACAAAGCTGACGTTGCTCTTCGTGATGGGAAAATCTTTGCTATCGGTAAAGCTGGAAATCCATTAGTTCAAAATGGTGTAACCATTGTTATCGGTGCAGCAACAGATATTATTGCTGGAGAAGGTCTGATCCTTACTGCTGGTGGGGTTGATACGCACGTTCACTTCTGTAACCCTGCTCAAGTTGATGTAGCACTTACAGCTGGATTAACAACTTTAGTTGGTGGGGGAACAGGTCCTTCAGCAGCTTCTAAAGCAACAACAGTTACGCCAGGAGAGTGGAATATCCACCGCATGCTTCAATCTGTAGAAGGATTCGCAATTAACGTTGGTCTTATCGGAAAAGGTCATGCTGCAGCAGAAGAACCAATCGCAGAACAAATTAGAGCTGGTGCAATTGGTGTAAAAGTGCATGAAGACTGGGGAGCAACGGCTTCATCTATTGATCATTCACTAAGAGTTGCTGATAAATATGATGTACAAGTTGCCCTGCATGCTGACACATTAAATGAAGGTGGATTCCTTGAAAATACAATGGCTGCCATCAATGATCGAGTTATTCATATGTACCATACGGAAGGTGCTGGCGGAGGACATGCTCCTGATTTAATTAAATCTGCAGGCTATATGAATGTGCTTCCAGCATCAACAAACCCGACGCTTCCATATACAGTGAATACAGTTGACGAGCACTTAGACATGCTTATGGTTTGTCACCATTTAAATCCATCTGTTCCTGAAGACATTGCGTTTGCTGATTCGCGGATTAGAAAAGAAACAATCGCAGCAGAAGATATTCTTCAAGATATGGGAATTTTCAGTATCGTAAGCTCGGATTCACAAGCGATGGGACGTATTGGTGAAGTTGTTACTCGTACTTGGCAAGTAGCCGATAAAATGAAAAAACAAAGAGGAACAATGGAAGGCGATAGCGCGCTATCTGACAATAATCGTGTAAAACGCTATGTAGCAAAATATACGATCAACCCAGCAATTGCTCAAGGAATGGGCGATTATATTGGATCTATCGAAGTTGGGAAATATGCTGACCTTGTTCTTTGGTCACCAAGATTCTTTGGCGTAAAACCTGAACTAGTTATGAAAAATGGTATTGTTGTTCAAAGTTTAATGGGAGATGCAAACGCAACAATCCCTACTCCGCAACCAATTATTTATCGTCCAATGTATGGAGCAGTAGGAAAAGGGATTGCTAACAGTTCAATTACATTTGTATCTCAAGCTGCTTATGATGCTGGTATTCAAGAGAAACTTGGACTAGATAAAATCGTTCTACCTGTTAAAGGAATTCGTACTTTAACGAAGAAAGATATGAAATTAAACGCAGAAACTCCTGAAATCACAGTAGATCCTCAAACATATGAGGTGAGAGTAAACGGGGAGTTACTAACTTGTGACCCTGTAGATGTAGTACCTATGGGACAAAGATACTTCCTATTCTGAGGTGAAACCATTGATTATCGAAAAAGTAGTAGCGAATATTGCTGATATGGATAAAGCAGAGATCGAGAAACGCCATATCGAAAAAGTTTATCTCGAAAGCGCCCTTTTAGTAAAAAGAATTCAACGGGTGAAAACAGACCATGGCCATGAAATTGGCATTCGTTTAAAAGAACAACGTGACCTATTGGCTGGCGATATTTTATTCATGGATGAGAAAAATTTAATTATGATCGATGTGTTGGCTGATGATTTGATCGTCATCAGCCCACGCAGCCTCCATGAAATGGGGACTATTGCGCATCAATTAGGGAACCGCCATCTTCCTGCCCAATTTGAAGAGAGTGAAATGCTTGTTCAGTATGATTATCTTGTCGAAGAACTGCTGCAAGAATTGCAAATCCCTTATAAACGGGAAGACAGGAAAGTTAGGCAGGCATTCCGTCATATAGGGCATAGTCATGGTGAATAAAACTCTTGCTTTATTTCAGTTTTGCGACTCTAACCTTCCAACCGGAGCATTTAGTCATTCTTTTGGTCTTGAGAGCTATATCCAAGAAAATAAAGTACATGACAAAAAATCATTCTTTGAATGGCTCCGTATCTATTTGAATGAGCAGCTCGTCTATACAGATGGGCTTGCTTGTCGTCTTGTTTACGAAGCATTGGAAAACAATGATTACGAAAAAATTTGGAAGCTGGATCGTATGCTAATCGTACAAAATTTGCCGCGTGAATCAAGAGAAGGTACACAGAGAATTGGCAGAACGATGCTTAATATAGTGGAGAACTTGTATCAGATTCCTTCCATCTCATTATATAAGCAAAGAATTAACGATAAGCAATCCTTTGGACATCCAGCTATTGTTTTCACAATGTTAGCGTATGAACTGGGTGTAGATACATCAACTGCGACTTTATATTATTTGTATTCAGCTATTACAAGCCTTGTTCAAAATGGAGTACGTGCCATTCCTTTAGGCCAGACAGCCGGGCAGCAAGTCATTCACGAATTTCAGGATGTATTAGCTAGTGCTGTTTCAGCTATTCAACAGTTGGATGAAGAAGATTTCGGTATTGTCTCACCAGGTCTAGAGTTATCACAAATGAAACATGAGCGTGTAAATATTAGAATTTTTATGTCTTAAAGTATAAGGGAAGAGGTCAGAAAGGAATGAAACCAATCGGCGATTCACTGATTGCCTTTCATTCATGATCTCTTCACTTATATTTCAAGCCATTTTGATTCAAAATTAGTCAAATG
>NZ_JAHNZZ010000003.1:0-101304 GCF_019039215.1 Bacillus sp. FJAT-29790 | reverse complement strand
TCCCGTCCCTCCCCGCGGAAAGCAAGTGCCCGCAGCGGAAATCAACGGGCAAACTTTGTAGGATAAAAACAACAATATATGCGAAAACAGCCAATGAATAAAAGGGAGTGTTTATTATGGGACCAATTAAAATTGGTGTTGGAGGACCTGTTGGAGCAGGGAAAACTTTGTTAATTGAGAAATTGACTCGTCAATTAAATGACGAACTTAGTATGGCGGTCGTTACTAATGATATTTATACGAAAGAAGATGCAAAATTCTTAATGCAAAACGGAATTTTGCCTGAAGATCGGATCATTGGCGTAGAAACGGGTGGTTGTCCACATACAGCAATCCGTGAAGATGCTTCCATGAACTTTGCAGCAATAGATGAACTTGTTGAAAAGCATCCGGAAGTTGAGCTGATTTTTGTCGAAAGCGGCGGAGATAATCTGGCAGCAACTTTCAGCCCTGAACTTGTTGATTTTTCAATTTATATTATTGACGTAGCCCAAGGAGAAAAAATTCCACGTAAAGGTGGACAAGGAATGATCAAATCTGATTTATTTATTATCAATAAAACAGATTTAGCCCCTTATGTTGGTGCCAGTCTTGAAGTAATGGAATCTGATACAAAAATCTTCCGTGGGGATAAGCCGTTTATTTTTACAAACTTAAAAGATAATACGGGTCTTGACAAAGTGATTGACTGGATTAAAAAGAATGCACTTCTAAAAGGTCTAGAATAACATGGAAAATTGGACTGGAACTCTTCAGCTAGAGGCAGAAGAGCGATTTGGAAAAACAGTTGCAAAGAATATCTATTTTCAGGGCGCGCTGAAAATTATGCGCCCAGTTTATCACGATGATTCGGGACAAGTATGCTATTACATATTAAATCCAGGTGGCGGCTATTTAGATGGCGATCGGTATAAAATGAAAATCGCTCTAAAAGAAAATGCAAGAATGACTTTAACGACTCAATCTGCAACAAAAGTTTATAAAACACCGAAAAGTTATGCCTATCAGGAAACAGAGATGATCCTGAATGCAGGCAGTTACCTCGAGTATATTCCTGATCCGCTTATTGGCTATCGAGATGCAAGATATAAACAAAAAAATGTCATTCATATGGATAAAAGCGCAACATTACTTTATTCCGATATCATCACTCCAGGGTGGTCTCCAGAAGGCGATCAATTCAGTTATGATATGCTCCAGTTAATCAATGAAATTTATGTGGATAATCAATTAGCTGTCTTTGATCATATTAAATTGACTCCAGGGTCACAAGGGATGACTGGTATGGGGCTTATGGAAGGCTATTCTCATTTAGGTTCAATGATTGTAATTGGGGATAAGACAAATGAAGACTTGATTGACCAAATATATCAGGTGCTTGATAAGAAAACGGATCAATTTACAGCAGGTATTTCAATGTTACCGGTACCGGGTTTTACTATTCGCGTACTTGCTAACTTAACGCAAACAATTGAAAGAATATTTACAGAATGTCACCATATAATTAGTGAGGAATGGTTTGGCACCAAACCACATTTCTTGAGAAAATATTAAGTGTTTTAAACCTAGCAATCCACAAGATTGCTGGGTTTTTAGCTGAAAATGTCGACTTTTTTTGCAACAACAAATCCTGTGTGTCCTGTACAATTAAATAAAATCATTTAAATGAAGTTTTTTGGAGAAAGAGAAAAAAGTTTGGGGAGGGATTTTTTGGAGTTTACATTATTTTCAGTATTAGCACTAGGTTTTATTTTAGGGATCAAGCATGCGATCGAACCTGACCATGTGATTGCGGTATCAACGATTGCAAGCGAGAGCAAAAAATTGTGGCAAGCCTCTCTTGCCGGAGTGTTTTGGGGAATTGGGCATACAGCAACGTTATTTATCATTGGGCTGATCTTAATTATCTTTAAAAACGATATTTCGGATAAATGGTCATTGTCGTTGGAATTTTTAGTAGGAATTATGCTTGTCTATCTAGGATTAGCAAGTATACTTTCTATTAAAAAGAGAAAGAAACATATTCATCAGCATTCAGATAACCAGGAATCTACTAGTTTTAGCAAAAAAAGATCTTATTTCAGATCATTAATTATAGGTCTCATCCACGGCCTTGCTGGAAGTGGAGCAATGGTTTTGTTGACAATGAGCACTGTTCATACCGTTTGGCAAGGTGCATTATTTATTATTGTATTTGGGGTAGGTACCATCGCGGGAATGTTAATGTTCACGACGGTTATCGGCATTCCATTTGTAATAAGTAAAAAGCGTGTGGAAACAAGGTACACACTTATATTAACAACGGGTGCAATCAGCGCCGTTTTTGGTATTTATTATATGTATGATTTAGGTGTAAATGAGGGTCTATTTCATCTTTGGATGTAAAACTGAATAATTCACCCCCGACATTTGATATAATATCTAATCGATATTTTTTTCTTTTGGGGATGGGTGCTACAAAATTATGAAAAAGTAACACTTTAAAATTGATTCGGATAAAAAACTTATTTTTCTTTCAATAGATGAAATGACAGAACAAATTGTTGTTTTTTTATGGAATGGACTAGCAAAGTAATTTATTAAATAATTGCATTAGGAAACATAAGAGCCATGCAAATGCTTGGCTCTTATGCATTATTGAAGTTGATTTAGTTTTGGATTTGATACATCTGTTTCCTTCCGGATTATGGGCGGTATACTTATTGTTTACTTCCATTGCATCCTTTAAATGTCCTTATTTATAACGGGTAAAACGCCGTAAAGGGCTTGAAAGATTATAATGAAGACTTATCAACTATTTTTGTAAGCCTCTTCGCGTTCGGATCAGGTTGTCCATAACCGGTAACCTTTCCTGCATGTTCCTCATGGTATTTTGATCCTGAACCCGGTTGGTTGCCGGATTGTCCTCTTTGTATCTCACCATTAGTACGTTGCTGGTTTGACAATATAAGCACCTCCTTTGTTCAATAGGATTTGTTACATTGTTGAAGTTATTCGAAGCATGATTAAAAGAGGGAAATTCGACGCATTGTTATGGCGTGATGGCGGAGAGTCTATTTATGTAAGAGTCCCCTCAATTAATTTTTTTCAGTTTATTTACCATGCTTTAGCTCTTCCTATCATTTTAAATGAAACGAAGAGCCATCAATGATTTTCACATCCTCCCTCGCTTTAATCTCTTCCATTAAATGAAACAGGGCTTCGTCTTTCCTTTTCGCTTCAATCATGCAGTCAATTTGCAAAACGCTGTCCTTAATTTCTTTTAGAAACTGAAAAAACATATTTATATCAACAAAATCCGCATGATGTCGAAATGCTTTTTGGCTTTTTGGACTGGAAATATGCATTTTTACGGGAAGTGGAGAATGACTCCACGTTTGGATGACTCGGTTCCAATGAACTTCCCAATCAGCATTTTGATGGTGAGCAAGATGATGATGATAATCAAAAACAAGAGGAATATCCAGTTTTTCACATAAATATAGAGTATCCTCTAGCGTAAATGAAGTATCGTCATTTTCAAGCATAATCATTTTTTGAATCGATCTCGGGACGACCATCCAATTATCTATAAAACGTTCAAGCGATATATCCGTCTCCTTATAATTACCACCCACATGCATGACACAGCGATGAGTAGGTTCAATTCCCATCCCTTTTAATAATAAATAATGCATCTTCAACGTTTGGATAGAATTTATTAAAATCTCTTTCTTCATGGAATTAATGAGAACAAAGTGATCCGGATGAAAATCAATTCTTATTTCGTGTTCATTGGCAAAATCACCAATCTCATGCAGCAGATTATGCAGTGGCTTCAGATAATTCCAATCAAGAAGCTCTTCATGGTTGGCCAGAGGGATTAGACGAGAAGATAATCGATAAAAATGGATATCAGATACTGCATTATGTTTAAGAATTCTAAGTGTGTTTTGTAAATTTGAAAGTGAGATCCGTTCCAATTTGCGAATAGCTGCTTCACGATTATCAATTTTTTGAAATTGCGCATATGTCATCGTTTGGGAAGGAGAAGCGTTTTTTAACTCCATGCTCATTGCCACATAACCAAGACGTACAATCGTCATCTTTTCCACCTCTTTCCCAATTAGTTATTCTCTTATTCACCATACCACCTCACCGCCTGATGTACGTTTGACTGCTCCCCTAATAGAAGCAATTTCTTCTATAAGTTTCAACATAGCGAGGTTTTTCTGCTTGGCTTCGATCATAATGTCAAAGTCCCGATCAAGCACCTTTGCCATTTTTAAGAAGGGGAGGATAAAATCTAAAGAGACAAAATCAGCATGTGAACGATAAGATTGATCTGATTTTGGTGAGGAAATGTGGACTTTCGGTACTGTATCAAAGCTATTCCATGTATTAAATATCCGTGGTAAATAATGTGAGAGGTCATCCTTTCCTTTATTCGCCAAATAGTGATGGTAATCAAGAACCATCGGAACCTTTTCTTTTTCACAAGTAATCAGTGTTTCCTCTACATCAAAGGCTTTATCATCATTTTCAAGTGTCATATGTTTTTTTATAGTATTGGGCAATTTTTTTAAATTCTGATGGAAACGCTTTAAGGAGGTATCTTTATCCCCATACGCTCCGCCAATATGAATATTAATCATACCCCTTTCTAGTGCATTCATCGCTTCGAGCATTTTAAAATGATATTCCATATCCTTCACTGCATTCATGGTCACTTCTGCCCTTGGACTCGTAAAAAGGGTAAATTGGTTAGGATGAAAGCTCGGACGAAGCTCAAATTGTTGTATTAGCTGCCCAAGTTCTTCCCACTGGGTTCTGAATGGAGTAACGAAATCCCACATCACTTCCTGGTGGGTGCCAAAGGGACAAGAGAGCTTGAAAAGCGATATAAGCCGATTTCGTGGGCGATATTAGAATGTAAAATTCTTTTCGTATGCTGTAAATTTTGTGCTGTTATAATTTTGAGTTTGTCCATTCGTTCGCTTTTAGAAAGAGCTGAATAGCGAGCAAAAGTTAAAGTTTTGGAAGGGCTTGCGTCCCATAAACCTAAAGCATTGGCTACATACCCAAAACGGATTTTCATCTATTTTTCTCCTTTTTTAATACCGTAAAGTCGATTTACCTTCCAAGAAACAGTTTTTTCTCCTTGTTTTTTACTTATTTCAGATAATATTAGTAATAATCACTTTAGATTGCAGATTCTTTTTCATTCTGCCCATAGAGAATTCTAAGATACTTAATACGCATTATTTTTATTTCATTACTTTCCAACGGTATTTTGTAAACGGTAGCTGTTCTACTAACAGACCTATGGGAATAAACTGTAATGGGTTAAATAAAACTATTTTTTTGGAGGGGGGTGTTACGATTTTATAACTAAGTAACACGTAGAACGGTAATGATTAGATATTTCCCATTTTGAGCGGTTAAGCAGCAGCTGTTTGTCAGTGAGGTTCATCTTTTTAACTTTTCTCATAAAACTTTTTTATTGATTATTAAATTAGATAATGATAATCTGCTAATAAAAATAGGTATTATGGTGTTACGTATTTAAAAAGTCGTGTTACTAATGAATCTCGTAATACGAATATAAAGCAGTTGTATTATTGTGTGCAGAGAAATAAGGAGGGTATATGGCTAGATTTATTGTTTCAAGGCTGTGTGAGACAACCGTGGTGCTTCTGATTGGAAGTATGCTTTGCTTTGCGTTTATTCGAATGCTGCCGGGCGATCCAGCAGCTGCCATGTATGGAGATCAAATTCAAAAAATGAGCAAAGCTGACCAGATCAGAATTGCTGAAAATCTTGGTTTGAATGAGCCATTTTATACTCAATATTCCAAGTGGTTCATGGGTGTGCTGCATGGAGAATGGGGGCGGTCATACATTACAGGTGAAGAAGTGAAAACGATTATAGCTCATGCGATTGGACCAACAATGACCCTCATGTTAGCGGCTGCGGTTCTTACATTAATCTTATCTCTATTTTTGGGCGTTATCACAGGTCTCCGGCGCTACTCATTATTTGATCATGCTGTTACCGTCACTTCTTTTATCTTCATGTCACTTCCGTCTTTTTGGTTTGCTTTAATGCTCATGCTATTCTTCTCTGTTTATTTAGGAATACTGCCCACATCAGGCATGGGTCAAGGAGGAGTTGGCGCTTGGTTGAAGCATCTTATTATGCCGGCTTTTGTTCTTGGCTTGTCACATATTGGCTATTATATTCGTATCTTGCGCAATCACATCGCCGTTACACAAGAAAACGAATTTGTATGGGCTCTAAGGGCGCGTGGAATTTCAGAAAGGGCGATTCTTTGGAAGCATATATTTCCAAATGCCTCACTCCCCTACCTCTCCTTTATGGGGATGTCCCTTTCACTCACTTTCGCTGGCTCAGTTGTCGTAGAGACGTTGTTTTCATGGCCAGGTCTAGGAAGACTTTCATTAAAATCAGCACTTGCCCATGACTATCCCGTTTTGCTGGCAACGATTTTGTTAAGTATGAGTATTGTTATCATTGGCAGCTTAATCATCGATCTCATTTGCGCTTCGATTGACCCGAGGATGCGGCAGCATCTATTGAAGGAGGAAGGCAGATGAGGAAAAAAAATAAGTGGTTTATAAATGGACTTCTTTTGTTTCTTTTATTCTTGCTCTTTGTAACCGTGCTGGCGCCGGTACTAACGCCTTATGACCCTCAGTCTGTAGGGTTAATGAAAATTTTACAGCCCCCAAGCGCTACTCATTTATTTGGAACGGATGAACTTGGCCGTGATGTATTGACGCGGTTGTTGTATGGGGGGCGTGTATCACTTTCTGTCGGTGCGGCAGCCATGTTGATAGCCGTTGCGCTTGGTGCTGGCTATGGTGTTGTCAGCGGATTTTTGGGCGGAATGGCTGATCGCATCATGATGAGGGTATTAGATGCCTTACTAAGCATTCCAAGCATCTTGCTTATGATTGGCATTCAAGTATTCATCCCATCAAGCTTTCTGACAGTAGTTGTTATTATCGGCATGACAAGTTGGATGCCGATTGCCCGTTTGATCCGTACAGAAATTCTGTCTTTAAAAGGGGAGATTTTCATCCAAGCCTCTGTCGTTGTTGGCGCTTCATCGCACCAGCTGTTAACCCGGCATTTACTGCCGCAATGCTTGCCTACGATTATTGTGATGTCCATTAGTGGAATGAGTCACGCCATTCTATCAGAGGCAACTTTGAGCTTTTTTGGGATTGGTATTCCTCCTCATGAACCATCGTGGGGAAATATGTTAATGGGGGCGCAAAGTTATTTATTATCAGGGGCATGGTGGATTGCGCTGTTTCCGGGCCTGCTGATCACGTGTACCGTTTTGGCCGTTACCTTTCTCGGTGATGTGCTTCAGGACCGTTTTGCATTGCCGCAATTAAAGAGAGGTGGAAGATGGTGAAGGAACACGTCTTAACAGTGGAAAATCTCTCCGTAAGGATTCAGACAAATAAAGAGGAACAACAGCTTTTGGATAATATGTCATTTGTTGTACCCGCTGGAGAAATTGTTGCCATTATTGGTGAAAGCGGCTCTGGAAAAAGCATGACAGCAAAAGCCATGCTTGATTTATTGCCTAACGGAATCACCATTACTTCCGGAAAGGTACAATTTTTAAATGAAAACGTACTTACAATGAGTAAAAATCAAAAGCAGATTTATCGCGGAACGCAAGTAGGATTTGTTTATCAGGATACATATGCGACCTTTGATGCTTTGCGTACGGTTGGGCAGCATTTTAGTGAGTTGTTTTCTACCCATACGAAAGTTTCAAAGCAAGATGCAAAAAAGCGGGCGATTCGCTTATTGTACAATATGCAGTTGTCAAATCCGGAGCGTGTATATGAATCATATCCTTATGAACTTTCCGGCGGGATGAGACAACGTGTGCAGCTTGCATTAGCATTGGCACTTGATCCAGCATTATTAATTGCCGATGAACCAACAACAGCCTTAGATACGCGTATTCAGGCGGATGTCCTGTATTTAATCAAGGAATGGAGCATTCGCACAGGGGGAAGCGTTCTATTTATTACGCATGACCTCGGAGTAGTGGCAGAGCTGGCGGATTCCGTTGTGGTTATGAAAAATGGAACAATTGTTGAATCTGCATCTGTGCTGAAATTATTTGATCAGCCTGTTCATGAGCATACAAAGCAATTGCTTCATCATTATCGGGAGCTGACAAATATACGCGAACAACAAAGTGCAGATGTAAGTGAGCTGCTCGTTACGGTAGAAAATGTGAGTAAAGCTTTCTCCAAAAAGAAATGGTTTCGCAAACAATTAATAAATGCAGTGAGTGATGTAAGCTTTCAGATTCAAAAAGGTGAAATTGTTGGGTTAATTGGCGAAAGTGGCAGCGGAAAAAGTACGCTCTCCCGCTTATTGCTCCAACTAGAAACTAGCGAAAAAGGGAAAATCCTTTGGCACGGGGCTCCGCCATTTCGAAAAGGTGTCCAATGGGTGCACCAGGATCCGCTCGCATCATTTGATCCCCGATGGAATGTGGAGAAGATTGTTGGAGAAGGGCTTGATTATTGGAAAGAGAAAAGCAAAAACAAACAGGAGCAAGTCAAAGAGGTATTACGAAAAGTCGGACTGCATGAGGATATCAGGTCCCTTTACCCTTATGAGCTTTCAGGTGGCATGAAGCAACGAGTTGCGATTGCAAGGGCACTTCTGCTAAAGCCTGAGCTTCTCATCTTAGATGAGCCGTTTGCCAGTCTGGATATGAGTTCGCAGGCAAGGATGCTGTCTCTTTTGCAAGAAATTAACCAAAGAGAAAAGACAGCGATTCTGTTTATCTCTCATGATATTCGGGCCGCAATGGCACTGTGCCATCGGATTCTTGTGATGGAAAAAGGAGAAATAGTCGAAGAGGCAAATGCAAATGAGCTAAGCTACTCAACAAACTTCTATACGAATCGTTTATTATCGTCGATGCTAGCCTTGCATCCGAACGATCGATTACAAGAAAAAAACAAAATGGAGGAGAAGGAATATGCAATTCAAAAAAGCTAAAGCGGTATTTTTATCAACAATGGTATCAAGTATACTGCTACTAAGTGGATGTGCTGGGGATAATTCTGTAGAAAAAACGGAAAATAGTTCAACCCCAACAACGAAGCAGCTCATCTATGGAATGGAATCAGAAATTGAACAAGTGAATCCTGTATTAGATGAAGCAGGTCATAGTGAGATTGATAGCTTACTTTTCCGAGGGCTTACTAAGCCGACAGTGAATAATGAAATGGTTGGTGACTTAGCTGCAGATTGGGAAATCTCGCCCGATCAGCTGACGTACACATTTACTCTTCGTGATGATGCAAAATGGGAAGATGGAAAACCTGTTACAGCAGAAGATGTTAAATTTACGTTAGACAAAATATTAGATCCAAAGGCGAATACACCGAATGCAGGCGATTTTATTGAGATAAAAGAAGTGAGTGTCTTAAATGATAATCAAGTGCAGATTACATTGAATAACCCGTTCCCGCCTTTACTTGAGAAGCTGAAAATCGGCATTGTTCCGAAACATATTTTGCAAGATGAAGATATTAACAATACTGATTTTAACCAGAAACCAGTTGGGAACGGACCTTTTAAGCTGAAAGAGTGGGGGAATGATCATACGATTATTATCGAGCGCAGCGACACTTATTATGGACCGAGGCCCAAGCTTGATGAAATCGTTTTTAAACCAGTTCCAGATGTTAATACTCGTGCGCTGCAATTAAAGACAGGAGAGATTGACCTTGCTCTCATGGAACCTAATCAACTTGCAAGTGTGAAAGAAGCAGATAACTTTACCGTAAATACGATGTCGACAGCAGATTACCGGGCAGTCATGTATAATTTCCGAAACCCTTTATTCAAAGATGCAAAAGTCCGCCAAGCGATGAATCTTGCGATTGATCGCGAAGCAATCGTAAAAGGCATGCTGGCTGGTAAAGGAGAGGCTGCATACGGCCCACTGCAAAAATCATGGGCAAATGCACCACAAAAAGACATGTATTCCTATCAGCCTGAAAAAGCAAATAAATTACTAGAAGACGCTGGCTGGAAAAAAGGTAGCGACGGTGTACTTGTTAAGGATGGCAAACGATTGGAGTTTGATCTTGTTTCTCCGATAAGTGATCCTGTCCGAGTAGCGCTAGCTAATGTTGTAGCAGAACAACTGAAGCCACTCGGGATTTCAGTTATCTTAAAGCCGTTGGATTGGTCAGCAATAAACATTGAAGAGGCAGATGCTTTTGTCATTGGATGGGGCAGTGAGTTTGATCCTGATGATCACACGTACCGCATTTTCCACAGCAGTCAAATTGGTGATGGACTTTATAATTTAAATGCTTATCAAAATACAAAAGTCGATCAGCTATTAACAGAAGCGCGGATAAATACAGATCAAGATCAGCGGAAAAAGTTTTATGAGCAGTTTCAGCAAGAGTTGGCAATGGATCCCGCCTTTAATTTTCTTGTTTATTTAGATGCTTTATATGGTGTTAATAAAAAAGTGAGCGGCATTAGTACACGCACGCTAGGTCATCATGGATTTGGCGTGTTATGGAATATTGAAGAATGGGATAAACAATAAAGGGGGAGGATGTAGTGGAGGATTCTACGTTAAAAAGATTTGGCGTATCAATGGAAGGCCATTTGCTTCGAAAGTTTGACCATTTAGTTAAACAAAGAGGATATGAAAACCGCTCTGAAGCTGTTCGGGATCTTGTGCGTGATGCCCTTATCCAACAGTCATGGGAAGAGGATGAACAAATCGTGGCGGGAAGCATCCTTTTATTTTACAATCATCATCAGAGAAATCTGCTAGATGAGCTTACGAAAATCCAGCATGATATGCATGACAATATCCTCGCCACTACACATTTTCATCTGGATCATGCCAGCTGCCTTGAGCTTATCATCGTAAAGGGAAAAGCAAGAGCCATCCAGCAGCTAAGCAATAAAATGACAAGTTTAAAAGGTGTCGAATATGGGAAGTTTACAGTGGCACCAGTAGAGCAAGTATAAGTTTGAATGAAAAACAGCGTTTTAACTTTATTCAAGCAGAAGTCACTAACTGATATAAGTGTGAATGCAAATAGGTATCCAGTTTTGGGGGCAGCAAGCTCGATAAAAATCTGGGCGCAAATACGCCAAGGTGAATTTGATTACAGTTTATTTCAGTATTATTAGCAGTATGAAAAAATTCATTTCTCATCTAAAATACAAGATTAGAAAATTCTAATGAAACATTAATCAAATTTTTATTGTCCCTTCATCCGATTTTTATTTCTATTGAGTAAAATCATTTTTGTAGCAAATAATATTTTGGAGGGAAAATAAAATGAATAACAAATTTAAAAAATTTATCATTCCTGCATTAGCAGCGACAATTATTACTGGTGGAGCAACAAGTGCTGCTATGGCATCAGCCGCTTCTAAGGAAAAGCCTATAGAGCAAAGGGAACAAAATGAACAAAATGAACCAAATGAACCAAGGGAACAAAATGAACAGCTGGAACAAGCTGATTTAGTGAAAAAAGTAAAAATTAAAGAAGCAGAAAGCATTAAAATCGCCCTAGAAAAAGTGCCTGGAACCTTAAAAGATGTTGAATTAGAGGATGAAGATGGAACGATTGTATACGGCGTCGAAATTAAAGCGAAAGACGGAAGTCAACAAGACGTAAAAGTAGATGCACAAACAGGTAAAGTAATAAATGTTGAAAAAGATGATGAAGGAGAAAGTGGCGAGGAAGAATAATACCATGAAAAAGGTGTCCGACAAATTTCTATTTTGTTAGTGACACCTTTTTCAATCTAGGTTATGTATAAATAATACCGTTGCTGCATAAACCTCCTGTGTGTTGTGGCTCCTTGTTAGCACATAACACACAGGTATTTTCATTAATGAATTTTAATAAAAGTAGGGAGTATTAATGAAGAAAATACTGATCATTGAAGATGAAGCCGATCTGTCAGAATTTATCCGATTAGAGCTAGAATACGAGGGATACGAGGTTATCGTTGCCTTTGACGGGAGAGTGGGTTTAGCGATTGCGCTGAATGAGGAGATTGATCTTGTTTTATTAGACTTAATGCTTCCTAGCCTAAATGGAATTGAAGTGTGCAGAAGAATTCGTTCTAGTAAAAATACCCCGATTATAATGATTACCGCTCGCGATAGTGTGTTAGATCGCATTTCAGGATTAGATAGCGGTGCAGATGATTATATATCAAAGCCTTTCCAAATTGAAGAGCTTTTGGCGAGAATGAGATCCGTCTTTCGAAGAGTAGAAAGTGTTCAGAGAAATCGTAAATTAACCTATCGAGATTTGGAAATGGATACAGAAGCAAGGGTTGTAAAACGAGGAAATGAAACGATCGAACTAACGAAAACTGAATTTGATTTACTTTTACTGTTAATGAAAAACATAAATAGAGTATTAACAAGAGAGATCCTTTTAGAGGAAGTATGGGGATACGATACCTCTGTCGAAACGAATATTGTCGATGTTTATATTAGCTATCTTAGAACGAAATTGGATGATAATGGAGATGAATCCTATATCCGAACCGTTAGGGGGTCAGGGTATGTATTGAGAAAGTAAAGGAGAACGTAGAATGTTGAATAATTTATCCGTAAAATGGAAAATGACCATTTTTTCAGCTGTTTTTATTTTTTTCATTTTTATCATCTGTAATATTATTCAACTCATTCTTATCCATACCTTTACTCTTAAACAAGAAGAGGAATTATTGTATAAACGAGCAAAGGAAGTTCAAACCTATATTTCTGAGCAATTGAAATTAAAAGAGCAGAATTTATCAGGTACTGAAATTTTTTTTGACAAAATTATCGAAAAACATGAAATGATCAGGATTGTAGATGAAGCAGGAAACGAACTGTATGATATCTCAGAGGATTTTCCAGATATTCAAAAAGAAATGCTCCAACAACCAAATAGGATTGTTCGTACGAAAGTTGAGGGCGAGGATTTACTATTATTAAAAGAGCCATTGAAATTGGAATCATTTAGCGGAACGCTTGAAATTGGCAAAAACGTTGAAACGTTCGATACCTTTATCGAAAAGGTTTTCTGGGTTTTGATGTTAGGTACGTTACTATCACTAGTATTAAGTCTAGTTAGTGGTCTTATCTTAGCAAGGAAATTATTATCGCCCATCAGGATCTTGGCTAATACAATGAGAAAAATTGATGATCAGCAATTTCAAGAACGTGTACCGGTTTTGGAAACAAAAGATGAATTTTCTCAATTAAGCTCGATCTTTAATTCGATGATGGATAAAGTTGAGGGTTCGATTTTAAAACAAAGAAGGTTTATAGAAGATGCATCCCATGAACTTCGAACGCCATTAGCGGTTATTCATGGCCATCTATCTCTGTTAATAAGATGGGGAAAGGATAATAAAGAAATTCTTGAACGATCATTAAACATTAGTATTAAAGAAACAAATCGAATGATCGAATTAACGAATGAATTGTTGCAGCTCAGCCAGTTAGAGCAGAAGGAAAATGAAATTAGCCATCCAAACCCTTGTTATGCTTTAGAAACAATAGAGGATGTTCTTTGCAATTATAAACTAATTCATAGGGATTTAATAATAGTGTGCCAAAATCAAAGTGGTACAGACATCTTGCTTTCTATTCCTCCGGTGCAATTGAAACAAATTCTTATCAATATTATTGATAATGCGATAAAGTATAGTGGCGATCAAAAGGAGATTACTCTAAATATGAGTGATGAAAACGGGAAGTGTAAAATTGAAATTAGTGATAATGGATATGGCATCAGTGAAGAGGACTTGCCATATATATTTGACCGGTTTTATCGCGTCGATAAAGCGCGAAGCAGAAGTAAGGGTGGAAATGGACTAGGATTATCGATTGTAAAAAATATGGTGGAGGAAAATAATGGTGAAATTAAGGTAAAAAGTATACTTGGCGAAGGGACCGCCGTTATTCTTCTTCTACCTTATGCTTTATAACTCGAGTCATTAACAGTAACTAGGAATTTGATGATCATAATATTCATCTCTTTCTGATATCAAAATCTATTTGTGGAACAAAGGCGGTTATTTAAGAATGAACTTAAAGTTTCAACTCTCATTTGCATTTCTTTTAAGCATTGTATCGCTGATTGGTTTTAGTTTTATAGCTATCCTTGTCAGCGGACAGAACATTGTTCAATTTGATAGTACGGTTATTTCCTTTATTCAAGGAAGGGAAACACCGTTCTTGACGAATATTATGAAGTTTTTTACTTTTGTAGGGTCTACTAAATGCGCGGTAATTATCATTCTTCTTGCTTCATTATTCATGTACAAGGTTTTAAAACATCGATCAGAAACCATATTGTTTTTTTCAGTTATTGCCGGGTCAGCAGTCCTTAATCAAATTTTAAAGTGGTTCTTCCATCGTGCCCGTCCTGACTTACATCGACTTATTGAGGTTGGTGGCTACAGCTTTCCGAGCGGCCATTCGATGAACGCATTCGCTCTATATGCTACTCTCGCATTTTTATTATGGCGCCATATACCAACGCGCATAGGACGCACGATTCTGATCATCTTCAGTACGGTCATGATTCTTGCAATTGGAATAAGTCGTATTTATCTCGGAGTGCATTATCCTAGTGACGTTATCGGCGGCTATTTAGCTAGCGGATGTTGGCTTGCACTTGCCATTTATTTCTTTCAGAGATATCAAGAAAAGCGGAGGCGCCTAGAAGGGAACAAATTGGTGCGAGAATAGTACCGGTGTTGAAAAAGTTTGAAGAAGATAATGTGCATTAAATATAATGAGAACGAAGAGATATCCAGAGTAGATATCTCTTATTCTTTGTGAATAATTACATACAGGGTTTGGAGCATACGCCCATGAATGTTTTTTAGTGTTTTTATAAAAGAACCAAGGTATAGCTAACCTGGGTTCTATGGTCTTTTAATATTTAAATCTTCCAACTTGTGTTTGTAATTCTTCCGCTAATTTCGATAATGAAAATGCTGAGGAAGTTATTTCCTCCATAGAGGCTAGTTGTTCTTCTGATGCTGCCGAAACGGTTTGGGTACCTGCTGCCGCTTCGTTTGCAACTGTTTTTACAAGTTCTACGGATTGTATCATTTGTTCGGTTCCGGCCGATACTTGCTCAACAGACATTGTTACTTTCTCAATTTGCTCTGTTACTTCACTTATCGCATCTTGGATGGTTTTGAATGATTCTCCCGCAGAATTGACCAGGAAAATTCCTTGATCAACTTCTTTTGAAGTTGATTCCATTGAATGTACTGCTTGACCTGTTTTGGATTGGATGACAGAAACTAGATTGGAAATTTGTTTAGCCGATTTGCCAGACTGCTCAGCCAATTTACGAACTTCATCAGCTACAACTGCGAAACCTTTTCCGTGCTCTCCTGCTCTAGCCGCTTCAATTGCAGCATTTAAAGCTAATAGATTTGTTTGTTCGGCAATACTAGTAATCACTTCTACAATTTGTCCGATTTCCTTCGAGTGTTCCCCGAGTCCAATAATTACTTCAGATAATTCAGTAACGGAATGATTAATCGAATTCATTTGTTGGATTGTTATTTGAACTGATTTATTTCCCTCAAGTGCTTTATTTGCGGCTGTGTTTGATGATTTTAATACAGAATCTGTAGTGGCTTCAATTTGTTGTGTGCTAACAGCAAGTTGATGAATAATAGCTGATGTTTCTTCAATGCTATTGGCTTGCCGATCCGCGCCAACCGATAGTTCTTGAATGGTTTTCGTAACATCCTCACTTGCGATACTGCTTTGTTCAGCGCTGGCAGATAATTCATCAGAAGATGAGGCGACTTGCTCTGATGTCAGTTGAACTTGCTGAATAAGCGATTGCAGGTTTTGCACCATGGCATTAATGGACGTGTTCAATTGGGCAACTTCGTCCTTCTTTGATTTATATTGAAGCGGTTTCGTCGTTAGGTCGCCTTCAGCCACTTTATTAGCCACTCGTGTTAATTGCTGGAGTGGTCGAATTCTTCTTTGCAAAAGCATCAACGAACCGACTATGCTTATGACCATAATAATAATGGCAGCAATCGTTACATTTAAATTGAGGTGCATTTTGGTTAAGGATTTATCAGCCTCAGCTTGCGTAAACATTTCTAATTTATTATTAAATTCCTCTAATGTGTCCGCGATTTTTAAGCGATTTTGTTCGTATGTACCTCCAAATACAAAGTTTCGCGCTTTTCCAAAATCACCATTGTCAACTGCAGTTATTGCAGAATCTTCGAGTTGGATTAATGCATCCGAGTATGTTTTTGCCTTATTAATTAATGCAAGTAAGTCCTTTGGCGCATCGAGATCATTTAATCTTGAGACTGCCTTGTCTCTTGTTTTTAATTCATCTACCTCATAAAAATAGTCGTCATAATATTTCTTTTCTCCAAATTGCACGTAAATTCTTATTGTATTTGTTAAAAACTCATTAGCCGCAATTAATTCATCAGCTAATTCCTTATATTCCATTTGTTTCACAATCGCTTTTTCGCGGTCTTTAATCCCCTCGAAAAGTAAAATTAAACTAGTAAAACCGACAAGGGATAAAGCGATCATCACAAAAGTAATACGTTTAATCATTGATGATATTTTCATAAGGATCCCACCTTTCTACTTAATTATATAAATTGAAAATAGATATTTATCACTAACTTTGTGAACTGTTTTAACTGATTATACAATGAATAATACCTAGCTTTTATCGAAAGGTGTCGAATTTATATCAAGTAGACGGAATATTTTAAATTTAATGTTAGAGTCATAAACTTGGTCGCTCCAACAAATACTAAATTTGCTTATATGATTTTTTGAAAAATAGGTAGAAGTATAATCACGCAAAGAGTTTATTCGTGCCCGAATTCTCTTCAAGTAATTTAGAAATAAGCCTAATTAAAAGAATGAGGTGAATGAATGGAGCCAAATGTAGAAGTCAGGAATGTCTCAAAGGTTTTTGGGAAATCTCCTGAAGCTGCAATTCATTTATTGAAAAAAGGTAAAAAAAAGAACGAAATTTTGAAAGAAACGGGGCAAACAGTTGGCGTTAATAATGTAAGTTTTGAGATTTTCCCTGGCGAAATTTTTGTAATTATGGGTTTATCGGGGAGTGGGAAATCAACCTTAATCCGCATGTTTAATCGGCTGATTGATCCTACAATTGGAGAGATTCTAATAGAAAATGAAGATATTGTGAAGATGAATGCCGCAAGACTTAGGGAGGTTAGACAGAAGAAAATTAGCATGGTCTTTCAGAATTTTGCTTTATTTCCTCATAAAACAATTTTGGAGAACACCGAGTTTGGTCTTGAAATCCAGAAAGTTCCTGCTGATGAACGTCGGGAAAAAGCGATGAATGCACTTGAAATCGTTGGTTTAAAAGGCTATGAACACCAACTGCCGTCCCAGTTAAGCGGCGGCATGCAGCAGAGGGTAGGCCTCGCACGGGCCCTAGCGAGTGATACCAATATTTTATTGATGGATGAGGCCTTTAGTGCCCTTGATCCGTTAATCCGAAAAGATATGCAGGATGAATTACTTGAAATCCAAGATCAATATAAAAAAACAATTATTTTTATTACCCACGATTTAGATGAAGCATTGCGGATTGGAGACAGAATTGCACTGATGAAAGATGGCAGTGTGATTCAACTGGGAAGTCCTGAACAAATTATGATGAATCCAGCCAATGAATTTGTCGAAAAGTTCGTTGAAGATGTTGATTTATCAAAAGTATTGACAGCTTCACACGTAATGAAGCGTCCAGAGAAAATCGGTGTAGACCGAGGCCCAAGGGTCGCATTGGAAATTATGCGGAAACAAGGATATTCCAGCATTTTTGTCGTGGATCGTAAACAGAAGTTATTGGGCGTTCTAACCGCTGAACAAGCGCGACAGGCAATCGATCAGAACCAATCTATGTCTGAAACGATGACGACCGATATCCCAAACGTTACAGAGGATGCATTACTTAGTGATGTTATGGAAGTGATGGCAACCTCAAGTCTGCCATTACCAGTTATAGATGCAGAGAACAGAATAAAAGGAATTGTTATTCGCGGTGCAGTCATTGGTGCTTTAGCAGGTAATAAAGATGCTTTGAACGAGATGGGAAGTGATTGATTAAATGAATATGCCAAAAATCCCACTGGGAAAATGGATAGATTCGCTAGTGGAATGGGTAACCATTGCGTTTGCTGGATTATTTTCATTTTTAACCACGATGATCGAGGGGCTATTAAATTTCCTAATTGACGTATTAAGTGTAGGCCCCCCTATCGTATTAATCATTATCTTAACACTATTGGTTACATATACGAGCCGATGGCCATTAGGAATATTTACATTAATTAGCTTACTATTGATTGATAATCTTGGTTATTGGGAATCAAGTATTCAAACACTTGCAATCGTAATCTTATCGGGATTGCTCACAATAATAATAGGTATACCAATCGGAATATGGTGTGCACAAAGAAACTCTGTAAGAAAAATCGTTACGCCCATTTTGGATTTTATGCAAACAATGCCTGCATTTGTTTATTTAATTCCGTCCATTTTATTTTTTGGAATCGGAGTCGTACCAGGGATAATTGCTTCATTTATTTTTGCAATCGCACCGACAATCCGCATGACGAATCTTGGCATTCAGGAAGTGTCTAAAGAATTAATTGAAGCGGCAGATGCTTTTGGCTCAACGAATAGCCAAAAATTGTTCAAAGTCCAATTACCTTTGGCAACTCCAACGATTTTGGCTGGGATTAACCAAAGCATCATGCTGGCTTTGTCGATGGTTGTAACTGCTTCATTAGTTGGCGCACCTGGGCTTGGAGCAGATGTTTACCGAGCTGTCAGTCAAATTAATGTAGGGCAAGGCTTTGAAGCAGGATTATCAATTGTCTTTATCGCGATTATTCTTGACCGTATTTCGCAAAACCTGCGTAAACCAGCGTATGAGCATATCGTTAGCAGAAAAATTTTTATGTTAATTTTTGCTGTGCTTGTAGTGATTATGGCGATATTTGGTACAGTGACGAAAGAAAATGCTGTGAAAGGGGATCCAAACAGTATCGGTGCCCAAATCGATTATAAAATCATTGGGATTGAACCAGGAGCAGGAATTATGAAGTTGACTAATAAGGCAATAGAAGATTACAAATTGCCTAATTGGCATCTTGTTGAAGGATCTTCGGCAGCCATGGTTGCTGAATTGAAGAAAGCTTATGATAAACAAAAGCCAATTATTATCACTGGATGGTCACCGCATTGGATGTTCGCCACTTATGATTTGAAATATCTCGAAGATCCAAATAAATCCTTTGGCGGGGCTGAAGATATTCACACAATCGTTCGGAAAGGATTGGAACAGGATGCACCTGGTGCTTATACAATTCTCGATCAATTCTTCTGGGAAACAAAGGATATGGAAGATGTGATGGTTAATGTGACAAAGGGGATGGACCCATCTGAAGCTGCCGAAAAATGGATAGATGCAAATCCGGACAAAGTCGCGAAGTGGACAAATGGTGCCAAAGCATCGAATGGTGAACGTATCAGTCTTGTCTATGTTGCATGGGATACAGAAATAGCCAGCACAAATGTAATTGGCAAGGTTCTTGAGCAGCAAGGCTACAATGTGACATTGAGTCAGGTTGAAGTTGGCCCGATGTTTGCCGGGATTGCCAACGGTAGTGCAGATGCAATGGTTAGTGCATGGCTTCCGGGTACACATCTCGAATATTATAAAACCTATAAGGACAAATTCATTGATCTTGGACCTAATCTTCATGGAACGAAGAATGGATTAGTTGTGCCGAAGTATGTTGATATTAATTCAATCGAAGACTTGAAATAGAAAAACGGGGCTGTCTCTAAAAGAACAGCCTCGTTTTTATTTTGTTTTTTGTTGGCTATTTCCTTAATTCGGCAAAAAATAATAGAAAGAGTGCCATAAGAATATACGGGGGAGAAAAACTAATTTACAATATAGGAAAAAACAATCGAAGGGCGTGTATTTATGCAATCTCAATATAAAAATAGAATAGATTCTTTAATCCGGCATTTAGAAAATCAGCAAATTGACCTAGCAATCATCACTTCACCGAAAAATGTCTTCTATTATACTGGTTTTAATTCTGAACCTTATGAACGGTTTATGGCTGTGGTGATCGATCTGAAAAAGCAAAATCAATATTTATTTGTTCCCGCGCTTGATCAAGAGGTGGCAGAGGAACATTCATATATCAAACGGATTGTCACTGTTTCAGATGAATTAAATCCGTATCAAATTCTAAAAAAGACAGTAGGGGAAAGCGTCAAGGTTATTGGGTTAGAAACAAAAAATGTTTCGTTGTTTCAACAAGAACAATTGAATCATTATTTTTCGGACTTCAGCTACAAAAATATTGGTGATTTTATTTCCGGTCAACGAATGAGAAAGACTCCGGAAGAGTGCAGCAAGGTTCAGCATGCAATTCAGGTGATAGAAAAAGTATTAGGTGAAGGAATCAAAACCGTTAGAGATGGGATGACTGAACTGGATTTAGTGGCTGAATTTGAATACTTAATGAGAAAATTTGGTGCTGAGGGACCATCGTTTTCTACAACAGTTCTTTCAGGGGCAAAAGCGTCTTTGCCGCATGGAAGTCCTAATAGAAAGAAAATGATTAAAGGTGACTTTTTATTAATTGATATGGGAGTCATCGTTGATGGATACTGTTCAGATATCACACGTACCTTCGTGATCGGCGAGGAAACAGAAAAACAGAGGGAGATTTATGAAATCGTCCGTAAAGCAACGCAAGAAGGAGTGAACGCATCAAAAGCGGGTGTCCCAATTGGTACATTTGATATCGCAGCCCGCAATGTGATCAAGGAAGCCGGATATGGACAATATTTTAATAACCGTGTTGGGCATGGCTTAGGGATCGATGTGCATGAAGAGCCTTCAATCCATGAAAACAATCAATTAATAGCAGAAAGCGGATTATTGTTTACGATTGAACCGGGGATTTATATTCCTGGATTTGGCGGCGTCCGTATCGAGGAAAATGTCTATATTGGAGAAGATGGAAAAGCAAATTTGCTTACAACATTCCCGACGGAGTTAATTCGGATAGGTTAAAAAAAGGAAACAAAACAGCACAATAAATCTGTGCTGTTTTTCTTTATCAATCTAAAGTTGTGCGTTTTTTTTAATTCATACTAAAGAGGGCTGTCAAAAACAATCGTTTTTAAATTATTTTCCTTTCGAAGTTATCGTGGTTTAAGCGCCCAAATAAGCCTTAATAATCTTATCATCCTCACGCAATACGTCGGCCGTATCATGCATGACGATATTTCCGATTTCAATTAAATATCCTCTATCAGCTAAACGAAGTGCAGCTTTGGCATTCTGCTCAATTAACAAGATTGTTGTCCCTTGTTTGTTAATTTCTTGGATGATTTTCATAATTTCTTGGACGATGATTGGGGCGAGTCCCATGGATGGTTCATCCAGCATGAGGAGCTTTGGATTACCCATAAGCCCTCGGCTGATCGCAAGCATTTGCTGTTCTCCTCCGCTTAGCGTACCGGCTAATTGTTTTGCCCGCTCCTTTAATCGTGGAAACAAATCGAATGAACGTTCAATTCCTTCTTTTATCCACTTTTTGTCTTTCCTAAATGTAAATGCTCCTAACTCCAGGTTCTCAGTAATTGTTAACCCGCCAAAGATTCGTCTTCCTTCCGGAACATGAATAATCCCTGATTCAACAATTTTATGCGGAGGGACCCCGACGATACTTTGGCCATTCCATTCAATTTCTCCGGATTTAGGTGTAATAATCCCTGAGATTGTTTTTAAAGTAGTGCTTTTACCCGCCCCGTTACTGCCAAGCAAGGCAACGATTTCCCCTTCGTTTATTTCCACACTCACATCATTGAGTGCACGAATTTTTCCATAGTAAGAATTAACATTCGTAAGTTTTAATAGAGGTTTCAACTGACATCCTCCTTGCCTAAATATGCTTCGATTACCTTTTCGTTATTCAGCACTTCCTCTGGCGTTCCTTCCGCAATCTTATAACCATAATCAATCACGGTAATATGTTCAGAAATTTGTTTGATTAACGCCATATCATGTTCAATCATTAATACAGTAATATTGAAATCATCGCGAATCCGCCGAATAAGCTCAATCAAGTATTGTTTTTCTTCAAAGTTCAGCCCTGCAGCTGGCTCATCAAGCAGAATTATTTTTGGTTTTGTAGCTAATGCACGGGCAATTTCCAAATACCTTTGTGCACCATAGGGTAAATTTTTCGCTGATCTTTTCATATACTTTCGTATCCCGACAAAATCAATGCACTCTTGTGCAACTTCTTCTATTAATCTTTCTTCTTCTTTCTGGCTCTTTGTACGAAATAAAGCGCCCCATACTGCCTGTTTCGTTCGGCAATGCATCCCTGATTTTACATTATCCAATACGGATAAATTGGGAAATAAGCGGAGATTCTGAAATGTGCGGGCCATTCCTAATGTTGTGATGTGACTAGGCTTTTTATTAATTAGACTAATCCCGTCTAATTGAATTTCTCCGCTCGTTGGCCGATAAAATCCTGTAATCATGTTGAATACGGAGGTTTTTCCCGCTCCATTTGGACCGATAATACTGGAGATTGAGTTTTTTTCAACAGTAAAGGATAAATCATTGACAGCAAGTAATCCTCCGAATTGAAGCTTAAGATTATTTACAGTTAAAATAGACATACGTTACCCTCTTTTCCGGAGTAGTTTAAAAAAATCAAATTCGCCTTGGCGTATTTGCGCCCAGATATTTACCTTGGATTGCTTAAAGTTAAACGGGTATGGAATGATTCTTATCATTATCTTCATCCATCTCTTCAAGATCGGAAACATCCTCTGTTTCATTTTTCGTTGGCCAAATCCCTTGAGGACGGAAAATCATCATCGCAACTAAGGAAATACCGAATATTAAATAGCGCCAATCGTCGGCTCCACGTAACATTTCAGGAAGCACAATGACTAATGCAGCACCAATAACAACCCCGGGAATACTGCCCAGTCCCCCTAATACAACAGCAAGTAGAATCATAACTGATTGCAAGAAGCTAAAGCTTAATGGGGCGATGGCACTCATTTTGACTGCAAATATCGATCCTGCAAAGCTGCCAATAACGGCACCCGAAGCATATGACAGTAATTTAAGCCGAATTCGATTAATTCCCATTGCTTCAGCGGCATCCTCATCTTCACGAATATAAATCCATGCACGGCCAATTCTCGAGTGACCTAACCGATAAACAGCGATAATAGAAATGAGGGCGACAATCAGAATTAAATAATAAAAATCCTTTTGTGATGACATGATATAACTGCCAATCGACGGTCTAGGAATTCCATAAATCCCTGATGCTGAGCCAGTAATCTCTAAATTTGTTGCCAATATTTTAACGATTTCACCGAAACCAAGAGTAACAATGGCCAAATAATCGCTTCTTAGTCGAAGGGTTGGTGTACCAACAATGATTCCTGAGATTGCAGCAAATACAAAGGCGACAGGAAGGGTCAACCAGAAGGACCAATGGAAGGTTGTCATTAATATTGCTGTCGTATAGGCGCCAACGGCAAAAAATGCTGCATACCCCAAATCTAGTAATCCTGTATAACCTACGACGATATTTAATCCTTGTGTGAGCACAACATAAAATAGAACAAGTGTTAAAACATCTAACCAATATATATTTAGAAAAAGCGGAAGAAGGAACATAACGATGACTAGCAGCAAAAGGGAAGGTTTCTTATACTTTTTCATCTTTACATCCTCTCCATTTCTTTTGCTCCTAGAATGCCAGTGGGCTTAAATACTAAAAACAAAATGAGAATACCGAAAGCAAGTACATCCTTCCATGAGCCACCTAAGTAAAAGGTTCCATATGCTTCTACAATCCCTAGAACAAACCCGCCAAGCATGGCACCGGTAATATTTCCTATTCCCCCTAAAACAGCTGCTGTAAATGCTTTTAATCCAATAATAAAACCCATCATGAAGTTAATTGTTCCGTAATAAACGCCCGACATGATTCCCGCTCCCGCAGCCAAGAATGCACCGATAAAAAATGTAAGCGCAATGATTCTGTACACATTAATCCCCATTAAGCTACAAGCTGTTTGGTCTAATGCAATGGCACGCATTGCCTTTCCATAAATCGTTTTATCGATAAATATACGAAGTCCAAGCATTAACATTGCAGATAGTGCAATCATGCCAATTTGCGCAAAAGAGATTTGTGTTCCTAATAGTTGTAAACCATCATTTGGTAATTTAATCGGGTAGACTTTATAGGAAGCACCCCATCCGATCATGGATGTATATTCTAGTGATAAAGAAACGCCAATAGCGGTAATTAGGATCGAAAGCCTCGGTGCTAGAAGTAGGGGACGATAAGCAATTCTCTCTATTCCCATGCCGAGGAATCCAACAATAACCATCGTGATGATAAAAACCATGCCAATTCCTAATATGCCTGTATTCATGCCGCCATCACCTGTAAAAATAGAGAGCAGCGTATACCCTATAAAAGCCCCAATCATATATAAATCACCATGGGCAAAGTTTAATAGCTTAATAATTCCGTAAACCATCGTATATCCTAAAGCAATCAAACTGTAAAAAGCACCGATCACAAGTCCATCGATTAAAATTTGAAAAAAAACATCCATTTGCTTATCACTCTTTTCTGAGGTATTTTATCGCAGATTAAAGGGTAGTAATCCCCACTGAGTGAAGTCTCATTGGAGCTGTTTACTGAAAATAATTAAACAGCTCCAACAACTGAATCACACTATTTTTCTAAAGTAAATTCGCCACCGGCTACTTTCATAACATGGAAGTTTGATTGATTTAAAGAGTTTTGCTCATTAAATTCAATGACTTGTCCAATACCTTGGAATTCCTTTGTCTCCTTTAAAGCCTTTTTCAGTTCATCACGATCTGTAGAGTTTGCTCTTTTCAGCGCATCCGCCAATAAATTCATACCATTGTAAGAAAGGGCAGAGAATGGTCCAGGGGACAAGTTATTATATTTGCTTTTGTATTCGCTTACAAATTCGTCTGCACCAGGGATGAAATTGGCTGTTGGTGTCGCTGTTACTAATAGATCGTTTGCATTGTCCGGGCCTGCAATATCGATAATATCCGGTGAATAACTGCCATCACCGACCATAAATGAGCCTGAGACGCCCTTTTCTTTAAATTGTTTAAGCATAAGGCCGCCAGCTGCGTAATACCCTGTAAAATATGTGCCGTCGGGATTTAGTGATTTTAGCTTAGTCATTAAGGATCCGAAATCCTTCTCTTCTGGATTAATTGCTTCAAAGGCGATCACTTTCCCGCCATTCCCTTCAACAGACTTTTTAGCAAAATCGGCTAAATCTTTTGCATAGGCAGAGTTATCGTGGATGATTGCAATATTTTTTGCACCAGTGTCATTGAAATAATCAGCACCTGTTTGCGCTTGGTCAGGTACAAGTCCATTAATTAAAAATAAACTGTCATATCCTTGTGAAGGTAATTCAGATGAGTTAGCTGCAGCAACAACCATTGGAATGTTTGCATTTTGGAAAACGCCGGATGCAGGCAATGTCGATCCCGAGCAATAGCCTCCTACAACCGCAGTTACTTCCATTGAAACGAGCTTGTTTGCAGCGGTCGTAGCCATTTGCGGGTCACACGCATCATCTGCAACTTCAAGTTTTAGTTTCTTTCCTAGAACTCCGCCGTCATCATTAATTTTTTCAACGGACATTTTCATCGCATTTAACATGTCTTTCCCGTCTGTTGCATTATTTCCTGTGACAGGAAGAAGGACCCCGACTAAAATCTCATCGCTGTTTTTACCACCACCGCTACTACTGCCGCCACCGGAGCCACCGGAGCTACTTTCCTTAGAACAAGCACTTAGAAAAATTGAAAAGATTAGCACAAAACCAATTGTGAAAATAGAATACTTTTTCAAATTAATCCCCCTCGTAAATGTTTACTTTTTCTTAAAATCCAAATCAAATCTTGTAACAATAGCTTGATCATCGTTTTTTTAACCCCTATTTATTCACCTCCTTTCATTTATGTTAAAGGAAATGTTTTTGAAAGTATACAATATTCCGATAATATTGACTATTTATTTTATATCTGGATATGATTTTATTACCAGGAAAATTTTAGTAATTTGGGAATTGAGTACTTGATCCTAATATGTATGAAGTGATACTAAGAAGTGAAATGTGTATAGGAAGAAATCAGAACAAAAGATAAAAAATCCGCAACCACGGCAGCCGCGGATTTTTTAATTCTAGGTGAAGTTATCAATTTACGTGCAGATCCAGCCTTTGACTTCGATGCTGGATTGTTTTCTATTTACCCAATTTTTTTCTGGGAACCTTTACTAGAATTATTGGCATAAAGGCTTTCCCAAAGCTCATTCATTTTACTTCTGCCGCTGTCGATGTCAGGATTGAATTGAATAGCGGCTTGCTGGCGGACGGTGCGGACGTTTTGTATGGCTTGCTGTAATTGATCGCCGATAGTGCCCTCTCCTTTTCCAGCATGTTTAGCGATTGATAGTCCTGCGGTTGTCCCCTGTGCCATCGCAATTTTTCCGCTCTCAATTCCGGTAATATTGCCAGCGACAAAAAGTCCAGAAAGGGGTGTTTCCATCGTTTCAGAATGATGAGGGACATGACCGCCAAGCTCAGGAATGTATTGGAATGGGCAACCGGCAACAGCAGCAAGCTCAGCTAATGGATACAAACCGCCTGCAATGCAAACGAAGTCTGCCTCATAGATCGTTTCAGATCCAGAAACAATGTTTCCACTAGAATCGATATCGGCTACCCGAACTCCTTCTACTTGTTCTTTGCCAAGGATTTCGATGGCTGCTTTGCGCAGTTGAAGGGGCGTACCATTCACTTTCATGCCGCTTTTCGGATAAAAGTTTAATGCCATTTTTCTCATCCAGTCATTTTTCATGAAGCGGCTTCCAAACCGCAATAACGGGGATGGAGCGAGGTGAGCCGCATTTAAGAGCGATTTCATGACTTCTTCTGGTTCACCCGCTTTTTGACTAATGGCATTTTTTTCAGGAAGGACAACCCGATCAACGTTTATCCCCGCTAACTGTAATTCGTTTAAAATCGCAAATGCTAAAATATTTGCTCCGATAATGATCCCTTTTTTTCCGACCTGAACGCGGTGGACATTTGTCATTACTTGTGCTGCTCCGATAGACATAACGCCAGGAAGTGTCCAGCCGGGAAGAGGGATTGGATATTCAGCAGCCCCGGTCGCAACAAGCACATAGGGCGCTTCTAGCGTACCTGAACTCGTATGCACGTTCCATAAATGATCTTCTTTTTCTAGGTTATAAACCGATACACCGCAGCGGATATCGACCGATAACTTTTTTGCTTCGTGATGAAGGCGTTCTGATTCTTTAATGCCATTCCACCATTCACCAGATGGTTCCTCATGAAGTTGTCCCAGCAATCTGCCGCCCGGTTTGATAAATTCATCAATGACTGTCACCTTAAGGCCTAAACCTGCACAGGCTATGGCCCCTGCAAGTCCTGCTGGCCCGCTTCCGATTACGATTACATCAATCATCGCTGTTCCACCATCCTTTTTACAGGGTTCGGGAGCTGCTTACCGCTTTCAACGACCATATCTTTTTTTACAACCGTTAGACAGGCTCTTATGTTTGCTTGATCATTGACCATAACTCGGCACTCCATGCAGTGACCGATGTTGCAATAAATGCCTCGAGGTGTTCCGCTTTCCTCGTGAACACGCAGTTTTCTAATCCCGTTCGCTAAAAGAGCAGCGGCAATCGTTTCATTTTCATACGCTTCATATATCTTTCCATCATACTGAAAGGAAATCTTTTCTCTATCATTTAATTTCCCTAGAATCGGGTGATCTATAATTCTAGTCATTCATTTCACCTACTGTTCCAAACGTCACTGGCCGAATGGGAGGCTGGTATTTTAACGGAATATCACCAGCGGATATGTTAGGGATGACATTTTCAATAATTCGATCTAATGTTGGTCTGCATGTACGTCCACCACAGAAGCCCATACCGGCCCTTGTTCTTAATTTTAACTCTCTTGCTGTGCATTTATGTTCATCTGCCGTTGTCTGAAGTTGTCCATAAGTCACTTCTTCACAACGGCAAATAACAATGCTCTCATTGTTAGCCATTTGGTTTCCTCCTCGAGTTTCTTCTAGTAAGATACTATGCAAAAAACGTACCAACTTAATAGGAGGAGGATTAATTTATCGCAGATTAACGGGCAGTAAGACCCTCACTTTAAGGCCCGATAGAAATCGAGGCAGGATAAGTGGAGGGTCTTACTGCCCGTAAGGACCGAAATGGAATCATAGACTAAGAGCGCCACGTCCTCGAAAAAGAAAAGCACTTTTTCTTCGTGCGATGATTATGCTAACGAAGCTTTCCTTATCCTGTGGCAACGTCTGTGTGACCCACTTCCTGTGGGCCGCAACTAGCCATCAGTGGGAACCCCGAGAACCATGGCGTCCCCACTGATGGAAGTTTCACTTTAAGCCGAGGCGCTTCAGACGGTTGTATAAAGTAGCCCTTGTAATGCCGAGATGTTTCGCACATTCCAATTTGTTTCCATCTAAAATCTTTAATGCTCTTGAAATCACCATTTTCTCGTGTTGGTCCATTTCTTCCTGTAGCGATAGGATGGTGTCGTCCTTTTCTTTAAGAAGATTAGGTACAATCATCAAGTTGTTATCCTGGTTAAGATTGCTTGCATCGAAGGGCAAATAATCCTTTTTAATCACACCATCAGTTGCAAACACGACGAGACGTTCAGCGACATTACGAAGTTCACGAATATTGCCAGGCCAATCATAACGAAGCAATTCCTGCATCACTTCAGGTGAAAATTCATGAATGGGACGCTGATAACTTAATGAAAAATCATTTAAAAAATAATGGGTTAACTCGATAATATCTTCTCGACGCTCCCTTAAAGGCGGAATATGTAGACTAACAACGTTTAAGCGGTAATATAAATCTTCACGAAACTGCCCATCTTTCATTAATTCTTGCAAATCACGATTCGTAGCAGCAATGATCCGGAAGTCGGTATCGAGTTCTTTCACACCGCCAACACGGTAATATTTCCGCTCCTGCAGCACTCGCAATAGCTTAACTTGCATTTCGAGTGGCATTTCCCCGATTTCATCAAGAAACAGTGTACCGCCTTTAGCTAGTTCGATCTTTCCCTTTTTCCCTTTCAGATCTGCGCCGGAAAAAGCACCCCGTTCATACCCAAATAATTCACTTTCAAATAAAGACGCTGGGATCGCACCGCAATTAATCGAAATAAACGGTGCGTTTGGCTCTTCGCTTGCTTCATGAATCGCTTTGGCAAACACTTCTTTTCCGACGCCGCTTTCGCCTAAAATCAGTACTGTTGATTTTACAGAACAAACCTTTCTTGCTAATTGCACGGTTCTCTGTAGAGCGACACTTTTCCCTTTAATCGTCGTAAACGGATCGACAGAATCTTTGTATTTCGCGACTTCTTGTTCTAAACGATGAACCTCTGTGGACATGTTAAATAATTTTTCATTAAGGACAACTTGACTCGTAACATCTGTCTCAGAAACGACAGCGCCGATAATCCGGTTGTTAAAGTAAACGGGATTGGAGTTAATTAGGACAAATAAATCAGACCGCGGCTGATGGTGCTGGCCTAAAATGCTTTTTCCATTATGAAGTGATTGTAAGATTTCTAAGTTTTTGCGGTCGAAAAATTCAGTAATTGGCCGGCCGATTATATCTTGGCGCTTGACTGAAAATATTTTTTCTGCGCCTTCAGTCCATGAACAAACAAGCTCGCTCTCATCAATGACCGTAACTGAGGCATCGGTCGTTTGAATGACGGTTTCATAAAATGCTTTTAATTGTGTGTATGAATTATTAAGAAAATGGATCAGTTGTTCAGCTGTTATACAGCCGACAGGGTGTTTGTTTGTATCGATAATAACAGCCGTAGAATGATATTTAAACGACTGAATTAAAGTATCGAAGGTATCATCCTCAAATAATATTCGGCATGTTTTTCCTGACGAACGATCATAGTATTCTCCATTAATTTGTTCAATCATATATTCTTCGAGCGATGTATTCGTAAGATGAAGTTTCAGCATTTCTTTCATTGACGGTAATGAAAAGACCATAACATCCTCCTAGTGTGTAAAAAAATATTAACACTGTAAAAATAATTATACACTACTAGTAAAAATATTTAAAATATTTTTACTAGTGAATCATAGGGAGGGATTTGAGACATGGACTGTCGCTGATATATTTGAAAAGTCGCCGATATATTCGAAAATTCGCTGATAAAATATCAAAACCCGCTGATATATTTAAAAATTGAAAGAATTAGCAACTTAAGTAATTAGAAATCTGCTATCTCACCGAATTCCTCCAATCTACCTCTATTTTTTGAATTGGCACAATAATTGCAATGATAAGTTAACGATCGTTTCAGCGAAGGGTGGAATGTTATGTGAAGCATTGTGACGTTTTAGTCATTGGCGGAGGAATTATTGGCTGCTCGATAGCCTATTATGCTTCTAAATATGGCAGAGATGTAACGATTATTGAAAAAGGGGAATTTGTCAGTGGCACATCATCAAGATGTGACGGCAATATTTTGGCAATTGATAAAGACCCAGGTTTTGATAGCCAAATGTCATTGGTTAGTCAGAATTTAGTGGATGAATTAAGCAGAGAGTTGGAACACTCTTTTGAATATCGCGCCCCCGGAAGCATTCTCGTTTGTGAGTCAGAAGAGGAAATGGAAGCGGCGAAGCAATGGGTTGACCGTCAAAAAGCAGTGGGATTGCCTTTTCGAATGCTCGACAGGCAGGATATTCGCCAGGATTCCAAGTTTTTTGCGGATGACTTATTAGGCGGCTTGGAATGTGCTACGGATTCCACGGTCAATCCATATATGCTTGCCTTTTCACTTTTAGAGGATGCAAAAAAGCTCGGCGCTAAAGCCTTGAAGCATACTGAAGTAAAAACAATGAAAAAAGAAACAAACGGAACATTTACGGTGGAGACATCAAATGGTATTTTTACCGCCGATCATGTTGTCAATGCCGCTGGGGTATGGGCGCCCCGCATCGGTGAAATGCTCGATCTCTCAATACCAATCGAACCGAGAAAAGGTCATATAATCGTTGCCTCCAGACAGGAACATGTAGGGCACAGAAAAGTGATGGAGTTTGGTTATTTAATTTCCAAGTTCGGTGGACAGCGTCGTGTCGATCCACTAACTGAAAAATATGGAGTGGCACTCGTTTTTGAACCAACGGAAAGTCAAAACTTTCTGATCGGAAGCAGCAGGGAGTTCGTTGGCTTCAATACGAAAGTAAACAATGAAATCATCAAATGCATTGCGAACCGGGCTATCCGTTTTTATCCGAAAATGGCAGATATGATGGTGATTCGTTCATATGCAGGTTTGCGTCCTTGGACAGAAGACCATTTACCAATTGTTTCACGGGTGGAAGGCATTCCAAATTACTATATTGCGGCTGGTCATGAGGGGGACGGAATTAGTCTCGCAGCAGTGACTGGGAAAGTCGTCGAAGAACTCATAAACGAAAAAGAAACTTCGATCCCCGTTGAACCGTTGCGCTATAGCCGTTTTACAGAAAGGGTGTTGAGCTGATGAGGGCACACAGAGTATTTACAACGATAGATACACATACAGGCGGGAATCCAACGAGAACATTGATTAGCGGTCTTCCAGAACTCAGAGGAGAAACGATGTCTGAAAAAATGCTTCATATGAAAAAGGAATATGACTGGATTCGTAAACTATTAATGAATGAACCGCGGGGCCATGATGTGATGTCAGGTGCTTTGCTCACAGATCCGTGCCATCCTGATGCGGATATCGGAGTGATATACATAGAAACAGGCGGTTATTTACCGATGTGCGGCCATGACACAATTGGTGTGTGTACCGCTTTAATAGAATCCGGGCTGATCCCCGTTCAGGAGCCAGTCACTTCATTAATATTAGATACACCGGCTGGGCTTGTAGAGGTAGATATTACTGTAGAAGGCGGCAAAGCGAAGGAAGTGTCATTTTGTAATATCCCTGCTTTTCTATTAAAAAGAGTTTCGGTGTATGTCGATGGGGTTGGGCAAGTAGATGCTGACATCGCGTATGGCGGGAATTTTTACGCAATCATTGATGCGAAAACAGTAGGGTTGGAATTAATCCCTGAAAATGCTTCCCTCATTATCGATAAAGCGATTGACATTAGAAATGCCATCAATGAAAAAACAGACATTGTTCACCCGCAATATCCATTTATTCAAGGGTTGACCCATGTTGAATTTTTTACTGAACCAAGCCATGAAAAAGCAGATGTGAAAAATACAGTCATTGTTCCTCCGGGAGGAATTGACCGTTCCCCATGTGGAACAGGTACATCTGCTAAGTTGGCTGTACTCTATGCCAATAAAGAAATTGCGATTGGTGAAGAATTCGTTCATGAAAGTATTGTTGGTTCGCTATTTCGCGGATGCGTGTTAGAAACAACAGATGTGAAAGGCGTAGAGGCTGTAGTGACGAAAATCGCAGGATCGGCATGGCTAATGGGAATGCATAAGTTCTTTTACAACGAAGAAGATCCGCTTAAAGAAGGGTTTCTGCTCATTCCCCCGATGGAGGAACATGAAACGGAGGACGTGAAATGATCATTCAAAAGGTTTACCAGGCAACAGATGTACACGTAGCCGGCGAGGCGTTCCGTATTATAAAGGATGTTCCGTTCATTCATTATCAGAGCTTGGAACAGCTAAATGAGCAATTTCCCCATGTATTTGCCGACGAGATTAATCTTTTATTGAATGAGCCCCGGGGATTCGCTGGTTTAAATGGCTGCCTTGTTGTTCCGCCGTTTAGCCGAGAAGCGGACGCCGCCGTCGTATTTTTCAACCATGATGGAACGGTGCCTCTTCATTATGGCGGCATTGTTGCTGTGATGACAGCGTTACTGGAATGCGGTCATTTGCCAGCAAGGGCTTCAGGTGAATATAAGATTGAAACAGTTAGTGGATTAATTTCTGTCACAGCCATCATGGAGAAGGAAGAAGTCGTTTTGGTAAAGCTTGAAAGCGAACCTTGTCAGGTAATTGAAAAAGAAGTTCAACTTTCCCATCCGAGATTAAATACAAAACTCTCCCTCGTACAAGCGGATCAATTATATGCAGTGTTTGAAAAGCATGATATACCTGCAGAGATTCGAGTTGAAGATCTTTCCGAATTGAAGAGATGGGGGCAGACGGTGCTTCAAGCTCTCGATTCAAAGACGTCCGTAAACGGTGCCATTTTATTGGATGCTACTACTCTTGAAGAGGGGAGAATTAAAACGCTCACTTTCCGTGAAGACGAGTTTATTGTACGTTCACCTGGCTTTGGAACGACACTTGCTTGTTATACAAGTCTATTTTCTAAAGGAGGAATGTGTATCGATAAGCCATACGTAAATGAAAGTATTTTCGGTAGCCGATTGGAAGTAGAAGCTGCAAGACAAACAGAGAGTGGTTATCAGTTTACGTTGAAAAGCCGGGGATTCATTACCGGATTGCAGACATTCGTACTAGATCCAACAGATCCTTTAGCAGCTGGATTTCTATTAAAATAGCAAAGCATATTTCGAAAAATAGCAGAAGTGTAATCGAAAGGCATTTTTATAAATGATCATTGTTTTAAATAGGTATTGTATGTAGTTGATTGGAGCGGAAGGTGCGAGACTCCTGCGGGAGTAGCGGGACAGGTGAGACCCCACAGGCGGTAACGCCGAGGAGGCTCACCGCCCGCCCCGCGGAAAGCGAGCTCCTGAAGCGGAAATCAACTAGACCTCAACTCAGTTAAATTGCAACAAGGTTTACGAAAAGAGCCAATTGAAAAAAATAATCGGACTTTTAGACCAAAATTAACTTTTAGGAGGAAATATAATGACAACAATTAGAGGAGCTTACCCTGTATTAATTACACCAATGACTGAGGCACAAGAGATTGATTGGGGCGGCGTAAAAAATAATGTGAATTACTTTGTGGACCAGAATGTAGCAGGGATTGTGATCAATGGAAGTACTGGTGAATTTGTCAGTTTATCAAAAGAAGAGAAGTTCCAAATGGTTGAAACCGTAATAAAAGAAGTAAACGGCCGTCTTCCAGTTATTGTTGGAACAGCTGCCGAAACAACGAAAGAAACGATTGAGTACACAAAGCAGGCTGAAGCACACGGGGCAGACTGTGCATTAATCATTAATCCATACTACATGAAGCCAAAGGAAAATGAGATTTATTACCATTTTAAAGAAATCTCCGACAATGTAGATATTCCAATCATGCTTTATAACAATCCATTCACTTCTGGTGTGAATATGAGCACAGAGCTAATGCTGCAAATCGGAAAAGATTGTAAAAATGTAACACACATTAAAGAATCTAGCGGTGAAATTGGCAAAGTAAGAGACCTTGCAAGAAAAGCAAAAGGCAATTTCGAAGTATTCTGCGGTGCGGAAGAGCTTGTTATGGAATCATATTTCGTTGGAGCTACTGGGTGGATTTCTGTTGCCGGAAATATCGTGCCAAAGCTTGTAACAGACATGTTCAACCATTACCAAAATGGAGAAATCGAAGAAGCATGGGCAATCAATGACCATATCCTTCCACTTTGTGCATTTTTGGAGGGATCAGGAAAATATGTACAAATCGTGAAGAGAGCAATGGATTTGAAAGGATTAGCGGGTGGGCCATGCCGATCACCGAGACTTTCATTAAATGAAAAAGAAGAAGCAAAACTAAAAGAACTTCTTGCAAGTATGGAAACAGTAAATAACTAGGCTGTTTTAAAGCTCAATGTTGATATTTGTACTTTGTTGATTGTAGCGGAAGGTGCGAGACTCCCGCGGAAAGCGAGCGGCTGGAGCGGAAATCAACAGGCAAGATTAACAAAGCCAATAACTAAGATATTGAAGGAGAGAGAACATGCAAGCGACAAATTACAATTTGAAACCCAAAGTGCAAGAATTCTTAGAAGGCGTTAAAGGACTATATATCAACGGTGCTTATGTTCCGGCGATCAGTGGTAAAACATTTGCCGTCGTTAATCCAGCAAATGAAGAAGTCATTGCTGAAGTAAGTGAAGCGCAAGAAGATGACATCGATGTTGCAGTAGCTGCAGCAAGAAAGGCATTTGATGAAGGGGAATGGACAAAAATAGATGCGGCTGAACGTTCCCATCTAATCTATAAGTTTGCTGATCTCTTAGAAGAGAACCGTGAAGAGCTTGCACAGCTTGAGTCATTGGATAACGGGAAACCATACAAAGTCGCGCTTTCGGATGATATTGATGGAACAATTCAGCATTTCAGATACTATGCGGGTTGGGCGACAAAATTATTTGGTAAGACAACTCCAATTTCAAAGGATTATGTAACTTATACCGTTCATGAGCCAGTTGGGGTTGTAGGCCAAATTATTCCATGGAATTTCCCGCTTGCAATGGCAGCTTGGAAGCTCGGATCCGCACTTGCTGTCGGATGTACGGTTGTCATTAAGCCGGCAAGCGAAACACCTTTATCCCTTCTTTATGTAGGAAAGTTGTTTAAAGAAGCTGGTTTTCCAGACGGTGTTGTGAATATTGTGCCAGGATCAGGCCGAATTGCAGGAGAAGCGATCATCACGCATAAAGATGTAGATAAAGTTGCATTCACTGGTTCAACGGCAGTCGGAAAAGAAGTAATGAAAAAAGCTGCTGAACAAATCAAGGGGGTTACACTAGAACTTGGGGGTAAATCACCTGCCATTATTTTAGAGGATGCTAATCTTCAAGAAGCCATTGAAGGGGCATTTAACGGAACAATGTACAACCATGGGCAAAACTGCAGTGCTTGTACACGTGTATTTGTACAGCGGAGTCAATATGAACGTGTCGTAGAGGCTTTAGCAGAGCGTGCGAACGCTATGAAGGTTGGTCCTGGAATGGATCCTGAAACGGATATGGGTCCACTTGTTTCAGCTAAACAGCAACAAACCGTACTTGGTTACATCGAGCAAGGGAAAAAAGAAGGAGCACGACTTGTCGCGGGTGGAGAAAAAGTATATGAAACAGGATATTTTGTACAGCCAACTATTTTTGCCGATGTGGAAGATCATATGGTCATTGCTCGTGAAGAAATCTTTGGTCCAGTCATGTCGATTTTCGTTTTTGACACGATTGAAGAAGTAATTAAACGTGCAAATGATAGTGATTACGGCTTAGCTGCAAGTATTTGGACTGAAAATATGAAAAAGGGTCACTACATTGCTAGCAAGTTGCAAACAGGTACAGTCTGGATTAATGATTTTGGTCTCGAATGGGAAACAATGCCTTTCGGCGGATACAAACAATCAGGAATTGGCCGTGAAATGGGTGGAGAATACGGTTTACAAAACTATACAGAAGTGAAAAGTGTTTTTGTTAATATCAAGCAGAATGATCAATACTAATAGTTTATCGCAGATTAACTGGCAGTAAAACCCTCGCTTCAAGACTTAGAGAAATCGAAGAAGGATAAGCGGGGGATAAACTGCCAGTAAAAGCCCGATTGGTTCAACTAACCATCAGCGGGGGATGAAGAAAACCCCCGCTGATGGAAGTTTCACTTTATATCATTGTGGAGGGAAGCAAAGAGACGCTTCTAAATTGAAATAATACATCTGTCAGAGCTTCCTTACTTAAAAGATAATGTTAAAGAAGGAACGGGCAGCTTCATTGAAAAAGCTGCCCGTTTTCTTATTAGTTGATTTAACTGAAAATTATCTACATTACTATAAGTGTGAATTATTGAATTACTCACAACATCTGGGGGGATACGATGCAGAATTTAGTAGATTGGTTAGTTGGACAAGTATGGAGTATCGGATTGGTCGTCTTTGCACTAGGAGCAGGGTTGTTTTTCTCGTTTGTCACTCGGTTTGTTCAAATCAGGTATTTTAAAGAAATGATTAAATTGCTGTTCGAAGGAAAGAGTTCAGAATCAGGCGTATCATCCTTTCAGGCTTTTTGTATGGCTTTGGCCGGACGTGTGGGGATCGGAAATATTGCTGGTGTAGCTACGGCCATTGCGTTTGGAGGCCCTGGAGCTGTATTTTGGATGTGGATAATGGCATTATTAGGCGGAGCCAGTGCCTTTGTAGAATCGACTCTTGCCCAAGTATATAAAAGTAAAGTAGGAAATGAATACCGGGGAGGTACACCTTACTTTATCGAAAAAGGTTTAAAGATCAAGTGGTTCGCTGTATTGGTAGCCATCGTTGTTACCATTTCCTATGGAATTTTATTGCCTGGTATTCAATCAAGCACGATTGCGGTTGGATTTGAAAATACATCTGGCATAAATAAGAGCATCACCGGAGTTTTACTAGTTACCTTGCTTGCAGTGATCATTTTTGGCGGTGTGAAGCGAATAGCAAATGTCGCTGAAAAAGTTGTTCCTTTTATGGCATTAGGATATGTAATCGTTACATTCATCGTTTTATTTGCAAATTTTACGGAAGTACCTGCAATGTTCGCGCTTATCTTCTCAAGTGCATTTGGTGTAAATGAGGCCTTCGGAGGGATTGTCGGTGCAGCAATTGCCTGGGGGGTTAAGAGAGCAGTGTTTTCAAACGTTGCTGGTGTCGGTGAGGGAACATATAGTTCGGCAGCAGCTGAAGTTTCTCATCCTGCTAAGCAAGGATTAGTCCAAGCTTTTTCGGTCTACATCGATACAATTGTTGTATGTACGGCGACAGCACTTATGATTCTCGTAACTGGGATGTATAGCGTTACTCCAGTAGGAAAAGATCCAATCGTTGAAACGATGGGAAATATTGAAGCTGGACCAATCTATACTCAGGAAGCAGTAGAAACTGTTTTACCTGGCTTTGGTTCAATGTTTGTTTCCATCGCCATCTTCTTCTTTGCGTTTACCACCCTATTTGCTTATTACTATATTGCCGAAACGACCCTCGTCTATCTTGATAAAAAGCTAAAGTTGTATTGGCTGAAAACAGTCCTGAAAATTGCATTTTTAGTCATGGTGTATATTGGCAGTGTCGAATCAGCATCTTTATTGTGGGCACTAGGAGATTTAGGGATAGGAAGCATGGCTTGGCTCAATCTTGTTGCGATCTTACTTCTAACAAAACCGGCTTTAAAAGTATATAATGATTATGAAAACCAGAAAAAAGCAGGAAAAGACCCTGTTTTCAATCCGATTAAAGTAGGAATCAGCGGTGCCGATTTCTGGGAAGAAAAGTGCAAAGAAATGGAAAGAAAGTCTTCCAAAGAGAAAAGGTCTGCCGGATAAGTGCTAATAATTTCAAACGAAATGTTTTATCAATTTTGGTCATTTGTTTAACTTTATTCAGCAGAAATCTCCCACTTCTTAAGAGGTGAGATGAATGCAAACATGTATCCAATTCAGTGAAGGGTCAAATCCCGGCTGAATAAAGTTAAGCCTCTTTCAGCGGATGCCTCAAATTTTATAAAGGAATTTATCGAGCAAGCTTTGAGAATCTGGGCGCAAATACGCCAAGGCGAATTTGATTAATCTATAAAAAAGTATACTAACATACTTTCCGTTGAAGGGAATTCACTGAACCGAAGAGCAAATGGACAGCTATTAAATATGAAGCTGTCTCGCTTTTCGGTTGTTTTTGTGTTTGGGCGAAACATCTACTGAAAGCGCTTACTTGGTTTAACGTGTTTATGCTTTGCGGTACTAAACTAAAAGCAAATAACTCGAAAAAGTTTGTTAATTTGTCAAATTTTAATAGTAAAATACATTTGTATGTGTCATAATAATGTCTGAATTCGCTATTTTAAAAAAGTTATAAAATCATTGTATTTTCAGTTTAAATGTTTAGTAGGCAGGTGACAAAGTGGGTAAGCAATCGATTCTTGAAATAAACGATTTGAAAGTTTCCTTTTACTCCGGTAAAAAACTTGTACCAGCAGTTCATGGAATTAGTTTTTCATTAAAAGATGGAGAAATTCTTGGAATTGTCGGAGAATCCGGGAGTGGGAAGAGTGTGACCTCACTGGCAACGATGGGGCTGATCCCTTGTCCGCCGGGAAAAATAGAGAATGGCGAAATCTTTTTTGAAGGAAAAGATTTGACCACATTATCGGAAAAGGAGTGGAGAAAAGTCCGAGGAAATCAGATCTCGATGATCTTCCAAGAACCGATGACTTCACTAAATCCCCTTTTTACGATTGGGAACCAATTGATGGAAGGGATCCGGCTGCACACAGACCTTTCAAAGACAGAGGCGAAAGCGCGATGTGTAGAATTGCTTCGTCTTGTCGGTATTCCAAGGGCGGAAGAAATTCTTAAGGAGTATCCACATCAGCTTTCAGGCGGGATGAGACAGAGGGTCATGATCGCAATGGCGATGGCATGCAAACCGAAGATACTCATTGCAGACGAGCCTACGACTGCGCTAGACGTGACGATCCAGGCACAGATCCTTGCGTTGATGAAAGACTTAAATGAAAAGACGAACACATCGATCATTCTGATCACGCATGATTTAGGGGTGGTCGCAGAAATTTGTGAACGCGTAATCGTTATGTATTCGGGTCAAATCGTCGAACAGGGTGATGTCCGTACAATCCTGAAAAATCCACAGCATCCGTATACAAAAGGGCTCCTTAAGTCGGTACCTGATTTAAGAGGGAAGAAAGACAGACTTTACAGTATTCCGGGTAATGTCCCAATCCCAGGTAGCATTCTTCAAGGCTGTAGGTTTGCCGCGAGATGCTCCGAAGTGTTTGGAAAATGCCTTGAAGAAGCACCTGAATTATATAAATCAGAAAATGATGGACATGAAGTTCGATGCTTCCTGAATATAGATAAAGAGAGGAGTGACGAACATGTCAGAGTTACTTCTTGAGGTTTCAGGCCTAAAAAAATACTTCCCGATTACAGGTGGGCTTCTTGGACGTGTTAAAGGTGAAGTAAAAGCAGTCGACGATGTCTCCTTCTATGTTAAAAGAGGGGAAACATTGGGAATCGTCGGTGAAAGCGGTTGTGGAAAATCAACGACCGGCCGCCTGCTAATGCGCCTAATTGAGGCAAGCGACGGAAAAATCGTCTTTGAAGACAAAGAGATTACTAGTATGTCCACAAGTGGGCTTAGAAAAATCCGCCGGGATATCCAAATGGTATTCCAGGATCCTTATGCTTCCTTAAACCCAAGGCATACGGTGGAAAAGATTCTTGAAGAACCACTGATTGTCCATGGAATCGGCACAAAAGAGGAAAGAAAAAAGCGTGTTCTTGAAATGCTCGAGGTTGTAGGATTAAGCAGTTACCATGCCCGAAGATACCCACACCAGTTCAGTGGCGGTCAGCGCCAGCGGATCGGAATCGCAAAAGCATTGATGACAAAGCCGAAGCTGATTATCGCTGATGAGCCTGTGTCGGCACTCGACGTTTCCATTCAGGCTCAAGTCTTGAATTTAATGAAGGACATCCAAAAGGAATTTGGGCTTACATACATATTCATTGCGCACGATCTCGGTGTAGTCCGTCACATTAGTGATCGGGTTGGCGTCATGTATTTAGGCAGGCTAATTGAACTGGCTGATAGTGAAGAGCTATACGAAAATCCTAAACACCCGTATACAAAAGTGCTTCTTTCTGCTGTGCCAATACCTGATCCGGACATAAAGCGTGAAACGATTTTAATTCAAGGAGAACTGCCAAGCCCGGCAAACCCGCCGAAAGGATGCGCATTTCATACAAGATGTTCAGAGTGCATGGATATTTGCAAAACCACGAGACCAGAGGGTCAAAATATGAATGGTCATTATGTGGCATGCCACTTGTATAACGAGTGAAAGCCTCATTTATGATAAAAATATAAAAATAGGGGGATACAATTCAGATGAAAAAGACACTCAAACTATTGCTTGTTTCATTATTGGCTGTAAGCTTGTTCCTTGTTGGATGCAGCGGCAAGTCTAACCAGACAACTGGTGAAAATGGCTCAACTGGCACATCTTCAAATAGCGACAAGAAAAATGATACATTGGTTTTTGGCCGCGGGGGAGATTCTACTTCGCTTGATCCAATTACTACAACAGAAGGGGAAACCTTTAAAGTAACAGAAAATATCTTTGAGAAATTGCTAGTATATGGTGAGAGTGATACGTCTGTACATCCTGCTCTTGCAGAGGATTGGGAAGTATCTGATGATAATCTGACATATACATTTAAGCTGCGTAAAGGTGTTAAATTCCATGATGGCACTGATTTTAACGCAGATGCAGTCGTTTTTAATTTCGAGCGCTGGATGAATGGCGATGCCGATAAGTACCCTTACTACACTATGTTTGGCGGCTTTAAGGGAGAAGAAGGTCATGTAATCGATGAAGTAAAGGCTTTAGACGAACACACCGTACAATTTGTCTTGAACAGACCTCAGGCTCCGTTCCTGAAGAACATAGCGATGTCTCCTTTCGGTATTGCAAGCCCAACAGCTATTGAAAAAGATGGCGACAAATTTAGGCAAAATCCAGTTGGAACAGGTCCGTTCAAATTTGTTGAATGGAAACAGAATGACCGAATCGTACTTGAAAAAAATCCAGAATATTGGCAGGAAGGTTATCCAAAGCTGAATAAAGTTATTTTCCGCGTAATTCCTGAAAATACATCACGATTGAATGCACTTGCGAATGGCGAGATTGATTTGATGGATGGTCTAAACAATTCAGATGAAGAAAGTGTATTGAGCAATGCCAACCTGCAAATCATCGAACGTCCATCTATGAACGTAGGGTATATTGCTTTTACAGTGAATCGCCCTCCATTTGATAATAAGCTTGTCCGCCAGGCATTGAGCCATGCGATTGATAAAAAGTCGATTATTGATTCTTTCTACGGAGGGAAAGCGCAGGCTGCAGTAAACCCAATGCCTCCATCTATCGAGGGTTACAATGATGCAATTCAAGATTATCCGTATGATTTAGATAAAGCAAAAGAATTATTGGCTGAAGCAGGCTTTTCAAATGGATTTGAAATGGATTTATGGGCAATGCCTGTAGCACGTCCGTACATGCCTGAAGCAATGAAAGTTGCAGAAGTAATCCAGGAAAGCTTCAGCAAAATCGGCGTAAAAGCCAACATCCAGACTGTTGACTGGGCTACCTATTTAGACAAAGCAGCAAAAGGCGAGTTTGATACCTTCATGTTAGGATGGACGGGTGATAATGGAGACCCTGATAACTTCATTTACACATTACTAGATAAAGATAGTATTGGAAGTAACAATTACTCATACTACAGTAACGACGAATTACATGACATCTTAATTGAAGCACAAACTGAAACAGATCAAGAAAAGCGTAACGAGCTATACAAGAAAGCTCAAGAAATCATCAAAGAAGATGCGCCTTGGGTACCGCTCGTTCACTCTACTCCACTGTTAGCAGCATCAAAAAATTTGCAAAACTACTTACCGCATCCAACTAATTCTGAGACACTAACGAAAGTAGAATTTAAATAATCATTGCCAAAAGGGAGGCTCTGTCTCCCTTTTGTTACCTTAAAAAGGCTTAATATAAGAGCTTAATCGTGGTTTAAAAGGGGATTTTTTCAAAAAAAAGAGGTGAGAAGCTTGTTTAATTATACAATTCGCCGTATTCTTTCAATGATTCCAGTTTTGGCTGGCATGACGCTTGTTGTATTTGCTATCATTCATGCGATTCCGGGTGATCCGGCCCAAGTAATACTTGGTCAAAAAGCAACAAAAGAAGCAATCGCAACTTTAACACGGGAACTCGGATTGGACAGGCCATTATACATACAATATTTTGATTATATTAAATCACTGTTTTCTGGCGATTTAGGAAACTCCTTAAGGACAAGAGGCCCAATCAACGAAGAGATTTGGCCGTACCTTGCTGCAACGATGGAATTAACAATCGTCGCGATGTTAATTGCTGTTTTTATTGGGGTGAATGCTGGAATTATCAGCGCTTGGTTTTCAAATTCTTGGTTTGACTATACGGCGATGATTCTTGCGCTAATCGGCGTTTCGATGCCAATCTTCTGGCTAGGTCTAATGGAGCAATGGGCTTTTTCCATCCAGCTCGGCTGGCTGCCAACAACAGGAAGGGAAGATGTCAGAGATCCAGTTACGGCGATTACGAATCTTTATCTAATTGATACTTTGATACAGGGCAGATCGGATCAATTTATCCAAGTTGTAAAGCATCTAATTTTACCAAGTCTTGCCCTTGCTACGATCCCAATGGCGATCATTGCGCGGATGACGCGGTCATCGATGCTTGAGGTGATGAAATCCGATTATATCCGTACCGCACGGGCAAAAGGTTTGAGAATGTTCTGGGTTGTTTACAAGCACTCTTTAAAAAATGCCATTATCCCAGTCTTGACGATCATCGGATTACAAACAGGGCTATTATTAGGTGGAGCGATTTTGACTGAGACGATTTTTGGCTGGCCCGGAATTGGCCGCTATTTATACGAAGCAATCGGGTATCGCGATTATCCAGTTATTCAGTCAGGTATTTTGATCATCGCAGCCATCTTTGTGTTTATTAACCTGATTGTGGACCTCTTATATGCCCTAGTCGACCCGCGGATTAAATACAATAATTAATGAGGAGGGCTCAAAGTGGCTGAACTAGCGAAAAACACATCAGACATACCAAAGGTCAACCCAGATGAAGAACTGACACCAGTATGGAAGGAAACATGGCAATCTTTTTGCAGAAACAGGCTGGCACTTGTCGGTTTAGGGATCGTCATCTTTTTTATCATTGTGGCCATCTTTGCTCCAGTCATTGCCCCGTATAGCTTTAAGGATCAGGAGCTGTCCAAAAGGCTGCTCGCCCCTTCAAGTGAACACTGGTTCGGTACTGACGACTTTGGCCGTGATATATTCTCCCGTATCGTCTATGGCTCCCGCATTTCCTTGTGGGTTGGATTTTTTGCCGTTTTAGGATCAGCAGGGCTCGGGACTCTATTGGGAATTGTTGCTGGCTATTATGGGCGATGGGTGGATACGATTATCTCCAGAACTTTTGATATTATGCTCGCTTTTCCAAGTATTTTACTGGCAATCGCGGTTGTCGCGATCCTCGGGCCTTCTTTGCAAAACGCCCTGATTGCGATTGCGATTATTAATATTCCGAATTTTGGCAGATTGGTCAGATCAAAAGTTCTTAGCGTAAAGCAGGAAGAATATATAATGGCGGCACGGGCGGTAGGGATGAAGGACGCGAGAATTCTATTGCGCCATATCCTGCCGAATAGCATGACACCAATCATCGTCCAATCAACGCTGGCGATTGCGACGGCGATCATTGAAGCAGCAGCTCTTGGATTCCTTGGACTCGGTGCCCAGGCCCCAACACCTGAATGGGGAAAAATGCTTGCGGACAGCAAGCAATATCTCGTTCAAGCACCATGGACTTTATTCTTCCCGGGACTTGCTATTATGTTGACTGTCCTCGGCTTCAACCTAATGGGTGACGGACTTCGTGATGTTCTTGATCCAAAAATGAAACAGTAAAAAATAATTTCGGAGAGTCCGAATTGAAAAAGTGATAGAATGGACAGCTTATCAATGATAAGGCTGTCTGTTTTTTTTTGAGCAAAATGACATTCGATGCAATTACCTGAGATTTATCTACATTAATTAATAATATGTAAACATCAATGTGAAGAAATTAAACATAATAGACAAATGTGTATATAAAAAGATCAGAATGTTATAAGGGAATGCGAGAAAAAAAACCGAATATCAATAAAATTAGGAAGCTATTAAATTGGTACAACACTTGCATAAATAAAGGTGAAACACTCATTAATGAACTATTTATAGTATGAGTGAATAACTAATTATTGGAGGTCAAAATGGAAATTACCAAAGTTGAAGTTATCCCATTTAGTGTACCAATTAATAGTTTTGCAGATGCCTACACAGGCTTTTCGACTTCCAACGCAGTTTTGGTCAAACTACATGCGGAAGACGGAACAATTGGATTCGGGGAAGCTTGTGCTTGGGAACCGGAGTTCTATGGTGAAACAATGGAATCGATTAGTTCAACAATAGAGAAATATGTAGCTCCGCATATTATTGGTCAAAATCCGTATAATATCAATCGCATTATGTCTATTATCGATGCTAATCTTGCAAGAATAACTTGTGTAAAAGAAGGTATTGATCTTGCGTTGCACGATTTGGTTGGGAAACTTCTAGGAATTCCGGTGTATGTATTGTTAGGCGGGTGTTTTCGGGATAAGATTCCTGTCGCCTCTGAGATTGGTATAGATACGCCAGAAATCATGGCAAAAAGTGCATTGCGAGTTGCTGATATGGGGATAAAAGTTATCAAAATTAAGGGTTCTCATGACATGAATCTAGATATTAAAAGGATTCATGCTGTTCGTGAAGCTGTTGGTAACCAAATTGATTTACGTTTAGACCCGAATGCTGCTTGGACAACGATCGGTACGATCAAAACCATGAAGGAGCTAGAAGATTGTAAACTTCAATTACTAGAACAGCCCATACCAGGTTGGGATTTAAAGGGAATGGCACATATTCGTAACTCAATAGGTATTCCTCTCATGGCTGATGAAAGTATATGGACACCTCAAGATGTCATTAAAATTGCTGAATATGGGGCGGCTGATATTATCAACATAAAAATTGCAAAATCATGCGGATTAGCTTTGGGGAAAAAGATTGAAGCAGTGGCAGAATCCTTTGGAATTCCCTGCATTGCAGGTACAGAGATTGAGCCTGGCTTCTCATTAATAGCAAAGCTGCATTTTGCGGCATCAATAAAAGTACATCCGCTAGCTAGTGAATTTACTGAACTCACTCTTCTAAAGGCAAATATATTAAAACATTCAATCGAGATTGAAGATGGATGTGTAAAAGTACCTAATGGTCCAGGGTTTGGAGTTGAGTTGAATGAGGAGATTTTTGAAAAGTATATTGTTACATGCTGATTAAATAACTATGTGGTTGCTTTTATATTGTAAAAATTGATTGTATGGAAAATCCCCGCTCTTAATATAAGCGGGGATTATGATTATTTTAACTCCAGCTGGTAGACAGAGTGAATGAACTTTATGAAATTCCCTTTTTACGACTTAAATACTGTAATAGCTGCATGCATACAAATAGGGTAATAGAAATGAGAATTAATATCGATGAAATGGCAGTAATAGTTGGATCAATTTCAAGTCGAACACCTTCCCACATTCTCACTGGTAATGTTTTTGACTCGGCACTTGATACAAATATAGAAACGATTAATTCATCAAAGGAAGCAATAAACGCAAATAATGCACCCGATATTAAGGCTGGAGAAATAATTGGAACGGTTACTTTCAAAAAAGCAGTGAAAGGACGAGCACCAAGACTTTGTGCCGCTTGTTCTAACTGAATATCAAAACTTTTTAGTGATCCTAGTACTGTTGTAACGACATATGGAAGGGCAATCACTGTATGAGCGATGACTAATCCAATAAATGAGCCCTGTAGTTTACTTTGTACAAAAAAGCTGTAAATTGCTACAGCAATGATAATTAAAGGTACGATCATTGGTGTCATAATGATATAGTAAATGAAATTCGTCCACCTTGACTTTACTCTTGATAAAACTAATGAAGCAAGTGTCCCGAGAACTGTAGACAAAATCATCGTAGCGAATCCAACTTTGAGGCTGAAAATAAAAGATTCCGTCCACGTTGGGCTATTAAAAAAGTTTTCATACCACTTTGTTGAATAGCCAGGTGGTGGAAACTGCAAATACTGAGAAGAGCTAAAAGACATAGGAATGACGATAAACGTTGGTATCATCAAAAATAGTAAAACAAGCATGGAAAAGGAATAGATCAGATTTTTCCGCCAGTTAACCATGGTAATCCCTCCCCTTAAGAACCGTTTGTCATTTTATTTAGACTAAAAAAGCGATTAAATACATATAACAAAAGTAATATTAGTAATAATAAAATCAAGGCAATTGCTGACCCGAATCCCCAATTTAATTGACCGCTAATCTGTTGTGCAATTAACTGGGATATCATTGTATCTTTTTCCCCACCTAATAGAGCGGGTGTAACATAATATCCAATTGAGATAATGAATACAAGAATGGAACCAGCAGCAATACCGGGAATTGATAAAGGCAAAAAAATCCTAGTAAATGATTTGAACGGTGAAGCCCCCAAGCTTTGGGCTGATTTAACTAAATCCATATCAATACTTTTCATGATACTGTACAGGGGTAAAATCATGAAAGGCAGCAGAACATGCGTTAGGCCAATAATTACTCCAGGGGTATTATGAACCATTTTTAATGGTTCACTAATAATTCCTATGCTTAAAAGGATCTTATTCAATATTCCCTCCTTTTGTAAAATAACAATCCATGCATATGTTCTAACTAGAAAGCTAGTCCAGAAAGGGAGCAATACGAAAATAAATAAAATATTGCGGACTCGATCTGTTACTGAAGCCAACATATACGCTACAGGATACCCTAATAAGATACAGGTCACGGTCACTAAAAGTCCTGTTTTTAAGGTTGACCATAGAACATTTAAGTAAGCAGGTTCATTAAAAAATCGCTTATAATGCTCAAAAGTAAAGGATGGATCAAACAGGCTATAAATAAAAATTTTTAATAATGGATAGACGAGGAAGATTAGTAAAAACAAAAATGCTGGGAGCATTAGTAACCAGATTTTATCGAATTTTTTTTTGTTATTTTTAACATCTAACTGTTTTGGGATTGATAATCTATTAGGTACTTGCTCAAAATCCATAACAAATTCCCCTTTCCTGATATATAAATAGAGTGGGGACAATCATCCCCACCTATCTATTCAAGTAACCATTGTTGAAAACGATCATTCACTTTATCAAAGTTTTCAAACCACCACTGTGCATCTACCATTACTTGTTTATCAACATTGTCAGGATGAGTAGGTAATTTAATTGCGTAGTCCTCTGACATTAACTCAAATGTGTTTTTATTTGCTGGTCCATATGGAATTACTTTTAATAAGTTAGCTTGTTGTTCTGCTTTGGAAGCGAAGGCAATAAACTTCATCGCTTCTTCCTTATTTTTACTTCCTTTAGGTACTACCCACGCTTCATGATCCAAAATCCCTTGATTAAAAGTAAAAGCCAACGGTTGTCCTTTTTCTGCAGCCGCCGCAATTCTTCCATTAGGAGCTGCAGCTAGTATGACTTCTTTGTCTGCAAGTAGTTGAATGACCTGAGCTCTTTGGTCCCACCAAATAATCTCTTTTTTTATTGTATCTAATTTATTGAATGCACGATCAACATCGAGCGGGTATAAACCCTTAGGATCAACCCCATCAGCCATTAATGCAAATTCTAATGTTTGAACCGGTGTTTTTTCCATCGCTCGTCTCCCTGGAAATTTCGATTCATCAAAAAAGTCTTTCCAATCTTCCGGAGCTTTTCCATTTGGTAAATTTTCTTCGTTATAAGATAAAACATTTGCGTACAAATCGACTGACACTGCAAATTCTTGGACAGTTCCATCTAACATTTCACTTTTATTTACAATTGAATAATCGATGGGTTCTAATAATCCTTCTGAAGCTAAGATAGGTATATCTGTACCTAGTACATCAACAACATCCCATTCGACATTATTATTTTTAACCATTGCCTTTAATTTTCCAATATCTACTGGACTATCTTCAATTAGCTTTACTCCTGTTTCTTTAACATATGGATCAAATATGGCATCTTTTTGAGCTTGCTGGTAATCGCCACCCCAGCTTACAACGATAAGTTTTTTCGATTCCGAGTCTGAAGAACTTGTACTTGATCCACCGCAGCCAGATATAAATAACAAAGATGAAGCTGCCAACCCATACATTGCCTTTTTAAAATTCTTTTTCATATTGCTTCCTCCCTCGTTAACAGCGTACCGTTATTTTTTCCCCATCCGATCAGTAATTTTTGTCCTGTTTGAATAGACGAATTTTCCATAGAGTTTACTTTTATATTTAGCGAATCCCCTTTCTCTGTTAAAACTTTACATCTAACAGAGTCCCCCATGTAAACAACCTCTTTTACAACTCCATGAAATTGATTCTCCACAGGGATATTAGAAGAATCTATATTAATCACTTCCGGACGAATTGCTAAAGTCGCTTTATGGTTATGTTTTAAATTTTGATTCGGCTGAATGATACGGATTAATTCTCCTCGATTACTTTTAACAAGTACTTCATCCTTCGTCACTTCCATAACTTGTCCGTCTATTAAGTTTGTTTCCCCTATAAAGTTAGCTATGAACCTATTAACAGGATTCTCATAAATTTCAATCGGAGTTCCTACCTGTTCAATTTGGCCTTTGTTTATGATGCAAATTCGTGTTGACATCGTTAATGCTTCTTCTTGATCATGTGTAACCGAAATGGTTGTAATCTTTAACTTTTCCTGTAATTTTTTTATCTCTAATTGCATTTGTGTTCGGAGCTGTTTATCTAATGCACCTAAAGGTTCATCCAGCAGCAGGACAGGAGGGTCGAATACGATCGCACGTGCTAATGCTACTCTTTGTTTTTGTCCACCGCTTAATTGACCTGGATAGTAATTTTTAAAATCTGATAATTGAATAAGCTCTAATGCATGTAGAACCTTTTCATGAACCTCTTTTTTCGGTATCTTCCGCATGCTTAATGGGAACTGTATATTTTCATATACAGTCATATGAGGAAACAAAGCATAATTTTGAAATACCATTCCTATTCCTCTTAAGTGTGGTGGAGTATTTGTCACTTCTTTATTTCCTATCCATACACTCCCGGATGAGGGAAATTCAAAACCTGAAATAATTTTAAGAAGCGTTGTTTTACCAGAGCCGCTCGGGCCTAAAATGGTTAAAAACTCCCCATTATTGACATGGAGTGAAACGGAGTTAAGAGCTTTATAATTACCATAATTTTTTTCAACATTTTTAACTTCAACTTCAAGTGACATGAAAATCCCCCCATGGATGTTTTTCAGGTTCGTTTTTTATCCTCAATCGGATTAAATATGTTATCAATTAATAATTCCCCCAATTCTAAAAAGCATCTATCAATATATTTGCAAATATTGTGCCAAGTTTAATAATGTTGAATATTAGTATTATTCTGTAAAATATATTTACAGTATGTCTTAAAAAGTGTATCCTTTTAAATACATAATTGTTTAGTTAGTGTCTAAAATTTTTATATTAAATTCTCAGTCTTCGGATTTATCATTTATTTGAGGTGACTTCATGAATCGATTCAGTGATTTTGCTACCCATACATTAAATACTTTATTATCATCCCTTGATGAAGCTATATCAATTGTAAATACAGAAGGTGAAATGGTTTATTGGAACGAGGCAGCGGAGAAAACCTTTCATATTAAAAAAGAAGAGATTCTTGGAAAGAATGTTCGGGCGTTTTTTCGAGAAGAAGATATTATGAATTTGAAAGTCCTCAAAAGCCTTACACCAGTTCGGGATGTGTATCACCTGCCAAGGCCGGATAAGCATGTATTAGTAAGTACAACCCCAATTTTTGATGAACAAAATAGGTTGATTGGTTCGATGTCAGTTGAAAAAGATATTACTGCTACTATCATATTGAATGAAAAATTGTCGACGACAACGAACGAGCTTCAACGATTAAAGCAAAAAATGAAGCAAAAAGAGTTTGATGATCCATTTTACAAGGTGAAAGGAAACAGTAAAAGCCTTGAGCGCATTATTTTGCTTACGAAAAAAGTAGCGAAATCGGATGCAACTGTCCTTATTGTCGGGGAAAGTGGCGTTGGCAAAGAACTTTTTGCTCAAGCTGTCCATGAAGAGAGTTTACGCCGTGAAAAACCATTTATCCCGGTAAACTGCGGCGCTATTCCCCAAGCATTGTTTGAAAGCGAATTATTTGGCTATGAAGCGGGCGCATATACAGGAGCATCAAAGGCGGGCAAACCTGGAAAAATGGAATTAGCGGATGGAGGTACCTTATTCTTGGATGAAGTAGGTGAACTTCCCCTCGAAATGCAAGTGAAACTATTAAGGGCATTACAAGAAAAAGAAATATATCGAATTGGCGGACAAAAACCGAAAAAAGTTAATATTAGAATTGTAGCCGCCACGAACCGAATACTTGAGGATATGGTAGCAAATGGAACCTTCCGTTCGGACTTATTTTATCGTTTGAATGTATTTTCGATTCAAATTCCGCCACTAAAGGAGCGGGTACGAGATATTCCAGAATTAGTTGATGATCATTTTAAGGAGCTATCCCTAAGATATAACAGACCTGCTCCTGCCATTAGCCAAGATGCTTTGAATTTACTATGCAGTTACCACTGGCCTGGTAATATCAGGGAGCTTCATAATCTGTTAGAAAGACTTTTTGTGATAAACGATCGAAGTGATATTTCAACCGCAGATGTTGCCGATGCTTTACCTCAAATAAGCTCACTTAATAAGCCAATCGATTCAACACCTCTTTCACTCATTGATGAGAGAGAACAGTTAGAAAAGGAGAGAATTATCCAAGTTCTCCGCAATACATATGGAAATAAAAGTATTACAGCAAAAGAATTAGGAATTTCACGAGCAACCTTGTACAAGAAAATAAAAAGGTTTGGAATTCAATTATAAAATCAAAAAAAAATCTGAGTGTATCAGGACATTTTGAATCTGCTACAAGGTTAGTGACAAAAAAAGATATTAAATTGAAAACCAAGGGCGAAGCAGCACTTGGTTTTTTTTGAGCTGAAATTTCCCTCGAACAGCAATGTTGTGAAAGAAATATACAAAGTAGACAATTATGTAAACAAAAGTAGACAGCTTTTTAAGGTGTTGAACAAATATAAATTGAAAATTAATAGATTAAAGGTATTAAGAAAGTGGCACAGTATTTGCATTACTAAAAATAGATCTTTCAAAGTAAAATATTGTTATCGAAAAACAGTAAATGGGGGGGTAAAAAAATGAACTTTAGTAAAATGTATACAACAATTGATATGCATGTATCGGGAGAACCTTTACGTATTATTACAGGAGGATTACCAGAAATAAAAGGGAGCACTCAATTAGAAAGAAGAGCATACTGTATGGAGCATTTGGACCATCTACGAGAGGTGCTTATGTATGAGCCTCGTGGGCACCATGGCATGTACGGATGTATTATTACTCCACCGGCAAGCCCTGAAGCTGATCTAGGTGTATTGTTTATGCATAATGAAGGTTGGAGTACGATGTGCGGCCATGGTGTAATAGCGGTAGTTACTATGGCAATTGAAACAGGCATGATCGAGGTTAAAGATAACAACCAGAAATTAACGATTGATTGTCCGTGCGGACCAGTAATTGCATATGCGAAATGTAACGGGAATGCAGTAGAATCAGTTTCCTTTGAAAATGTAGCTTCTTTTGTTTATAAAAAAGATGTTTCGATTAAAATTGATGACTACGAGTTTAATGCAGATATTTCTTATGGCGGCGCTTTTTATGCAATTGTTAATAGTAAAGAAGTTGGATTAAAAGTAAATTACGATGATTTATGGAACCTGCAAATATGGGGTGACAAAATTAAACATTACATTGAAAGCAAAATGGAAGTGAAGCATCCGAATGAGGATATATCAGGGATCTACGGGGTGATTTTTTCAGACGAACCTAATAGCAGCAATGCCGACTTACGAAATGTAACCATTTTTGCTGATAAACAGGTCGATCGCTCACCGTGTGGTTCAGGTACAGCCGCAAGGGTTGCCGCTCTCTATGAACGTGGCGTTCTAAAAGAAGGTGGAAGCTTTGTTCATGAGAGTATAACTGACGGGCAATTTATTGGAGAACTGCTATCATTGACTAAGGTTGGCAAATATGAAGCTGTTATCCCAAAAGTCACAGGGGATGCATTCATTACAGGATTCCATCAATTTGTTATTGATCCGAGAGATCCGCTAAAACAAGGGTTTTTATTGGCTTAATTTTATTTGGTAGGCGCATTTGATAGTATAATATTTTCATATTCATATAGGAAATACTCGTAAAAATAATCCTTATCATCTGAATAAGGATTATTTTTTTGTTACGCCAATTAACTAATCATCAAGTTGAACAATCGGTAAACTCTAATTGGGTATGAAAACGCAGCCATATATATAAGGATTGCTGATAAAATGAACGCAAGAGGTGAACAATCGTGTATTTAGATGAAAGGAGCAGCTTAATCTTTAATGCGATATTAAGTAATCCGGAAATTTCCAATACAGAACTAGAAGCCAAATTTAATTTATCCCGCAGACAGATTAGCTATAGTTTTACAAAAATAAACGACTGGCTAGCAGATAATAATTATCCAGCAATTAAAAGGACTAATGGCGGTAAGATTATTATTAGCCCGTTTTTAATTGATTTATTTGCTGAAAAAGAAGAGTACTCTTCTTCTGCTAAATACATCCCCTCTGAAAAAGAAAGGGTGCAGCTAATCCTTTTCATGTTATTAAGCAGTGAAGAAGAACTTTCATTAATTCATTTTACGAGTGCATTAGATGTGAGTAAAAATACGGTGCTTAGGGATATGAAATTAGCTCACAATGTTGTAAACGACTGTAAGTTGGAAATCGTTTATTCGCGAATGCACGGATATGACATTGTTGGGAATGAGTGGGATAAAAGAAGGCTATTAATCGATGTATTACGTAATATTTTTGATATTTATAAAGGTGAGTCATACATTCATCAGCTTGCGCAAATATCAATTGAAGAAATTGAAAAGCTCAAATTGCAGATGGAAGAAGTTGAAAAGCGACTGGATCTGAAGTTTATCGACGAGAGGATTCGGCTGTTACCATATATTATTGCTGTTCTTTTAAAAAGAATTAAGAAGGGTCGAATGATTTCAGAATCTTATCATATCGATTATGAAGCATTATCCGATACGAAGGAGTTTGAAGCGGCTGAAATCTTAATTCAAGATGTGGGCATTATTCCTAAACGCGAGCGTTTGTTTATTACATTACAGCTTCTCGCATCAAACGTATTATCATCCCAGTTCTTAACAGATAAAGAGCTGCCGCAATTAAAAAAGTCATTGCGAGAAAGCCTGGACCTTTTTGAGTTAAAAGCTGTTGTAACGTTTAAAGAGAAAGAGGTATTACTAGAAAAGTTAGTATTACATATGAAACCTGCTTATTATCGAATCAAGTACCATTTAACAACGAATTATACAATGCTAGAGAAAGTAAGCGAGGAATTCGAAGCGATTCATTATATGGTGAAAAAATCAATCAAGCCATTTGAAGAATACATGGGATGTGAGATTCCAGAGAGTGAAGTTATGTTTATCACAATCTTTATTGGCGGCCATTTAATAAACAGCGGTGAAGCACTTCCGGTGAAGAAAAGGGCAATTGTCGTTTGTCCAAATGGTGTATCGATCTCTAGGTTAATGGAAAATACATTGCGTGACCTTTTTCCGGAATTTTACTTTTACAAAGCGTTTTCAATTAGGGAATTTGAACAGTTGGATGTAGACTTCGACATTGTCTTTTCACCAGTTCCATTACAAACAGATAAACATTTATTCATCGTTGATCAATTTATTACTGATTTTGAAAAAATACAATTGCGTCAGCGAGTTATGCAAGGATTGTTTGGGCTAAATTCTACCATCGTCAATATCGATCAAATCATTAATCTAATAGAAAAACATGCAAAGATAGAAGACAAGCAATCACTGGAAAAAGCATTGCAAGATTATTTCTCTTTCCAAGTGTCAAATGAGAGGAAACAGAAGCAAGATAAAAATTTGTCTGACTTTATTACCCCGGAAACGATTGTTTTGAGAGATCAAGTCGAAAGCTGGCAAGAAGCGATTAAAATAGCATCCCAGCCATTGCTTAGCAAAGGGATCATTACGGAGAGTTATATTGAAACGATGCAAAATCAGTATCCAGATATGTCCCCACATATTGTTTTAAGAATGAATATTGCTATTCCACATGCTAGTCCAGAAGATGGGGTTCATTCGACAGGCATGAGTTTATTAAGAATAAGAGATGGTCTTTCATTTGATGATGAATGTAAGGTGCATTTTGTAGTAGTCATCGCAGCAGTAGATAAAAATCAACATTTGAATGCACTATTGCAGTTGATGAAGATCGCTGAGATGAATAAAGTGATTAATTTGATGGCTCATATGGATAATCAAAATGATATTTTTGATGTGATTCAAACCTATTCTGAATAAAACGACGCAAATCTCCATTAATTGGTGAATTGCAATAGGAGGAAAATGATGAAAGCAGCAGTGCTATATTCAGAAAATAACTTTGTATATGAAGATATTAAAATAGATAAATGCCAAGAAGATGAGGTCAAAATTAAAGTCATGGCAGCGGGTATCTGCGGATCGGATACACATAAGATGACAAGTAATTGGAAATACCTATTGCCAGCAGTCATGGGCCATGAATTCTCAGGCTATATTGTTGAAAAAGGAAGCGCTGTGACAAATGTAGAGATCGGTGAACGTGTTGTAGCGATCCCTTTCCTGCCTTGTCACGAATGTGAATATTGCTTACGCGGTCAATTTTCGTTATGTGAAGATCATGGAATGATTGGTTCGAAATCATTTGGCGGATTTGCAGAATACGTCAATATTAAAGCGACGAATGTGCTGCCAGTTGGTGATATGGACTACGAAGAAGCCGCAATGATCGAACCCCTAGCAGTTGCCTTACACGGTGTATTGAATATTGAACCGCGAATCGGGGATACAGTGGCTGTTTTTGGTGCGGGCACAATCGGGCTTTTAGCCATTCAATGGTTAAAAATTGCGGGGGCAAAAGAAATTATTGCGATTGATATTTCTGATGGAAAACTAGAAGAGGCAAAAGCGCTGGGCTGTGAAAGAACCATCAACCCACTCAATGAAGATCTATTCGAAAAAATAAATGAGTATACAAATAATATGGGTGTTGATATCGCGTTTGAGTGTGCGGGTTCGAAAATAACACAAGAACAATGCTTATTAGTGACACGCAAAAAAGGAAAAGTTGGCTATTTAGGCATTGCCTATTCAGATGTTACTCTTTCTGAAAAAGCCTTTGAAAGTATTTTTAGAAGAGAATTGACATTGAAAGGTTTCTGGAACTCTTATTCTGCACCATTCCCAGGTGAAGAATGGACAAAGAGTATCGCCTTTATTAATAACGGAAGAATCAAATTAAAAGAAATGATCTCCCATCGCTACCAATTAGAAGATACGCAAAAAGCCTTCAACATGATTATTAATCGGGAAGAAACGTACGGCAAAGTTCTAATTCTACCAAATGAGGAGTGAAAAAATGAAAGCAGTAATGAAATTACAACCAGGCCATGACAATATGTCATTAGAAAATATCCCTGTACCCGAAGTAACAGGTGATTTAGTGAAAATTAAAGTTGCCTATACCGGAATATGCGGAACGGACATCCATACTTTTACAGGAGAGTACAGGAACGCTAAAACGCCAGTCGTATTAGGGCATGAGTTTTCTGGTGTCGTTGTTGAAGTTGGAAGTGGTGTTAAAAAGGTTAAAGTAGGAGACCGAGTAACAAGTGAAACAACATTTACAACTTGCGGGGAATGTGAATATTGTTTAGAGAAAGATTATAATTTATGTTCGAACCGGAAAGGTATTGGAACGCAAGTGAATGGGAGCATGGCTGAATATGTGGTTTCCCGTGAAGAAAGTGTCCATGTATTATCAGACTCTATTAGTCTCAAGGCTGCAGCATTAACAGAGCCGCTCGCTTGTTGTGTCCATGCAGCATTAGAAAAAACATCAATCAGCAAAGAGGATAAAGTACTTATCTTCGGACCGGGCCCCATTGGATTACTTCAAGCCCAGGTCGTAAAAGCACAAGGGGCTTTTGTCATTCTTGCTGGGATCACAAAAGATAAACCTCGTTTAGAACTAGCTAAATCTTTAGGTGTTGATGTAATCGTCGATGTTCTTGAAGAAAATTTAGAAGAGGTTGTTTTAAAACATACAAATGGGTATGGCGTCGATAAGGTATTCGAATGCTCAGGGGCAGTGCCAGCACTTAATCAAGGTTTGCCTTTAGTGAAGAAAAAAGGAACATTCGTGCAAGTAGGTATTTTTGCTAGTAAAATGAATCCTCTCGACCAAGAATCGATCGTCCAACGAGAACTGACGTATGTTGGGACACGTTCGCAAAAACCAAGTTCTTGGCACTTGGCATTAAAACTATTAGAAGATCAAAAAATCGATGCAGATAAGATGATCACGAAGATTGTCCCATTAGATGAGTGGCGTCGAGGATTTGAAGCAGTCATGGGTGGAAACGAAATTAAAGTGATCATCGAATCCTAGTATCCGGTTAATTATTGATTTATCATTATTTCACCTGAAAAACCATTTTGCTAATCACGGCAAAGTGGTTTTTTTATAATAAAATACTATGCTTTCTGGATTTGTTCCGTCTAATGTAGTTATTAAATAGGTTTTGTATGAAGTTGATTGGAGCGGGAGGTGCGAGACTCCTCGAAAATGCTATCACATTTCCTTCGTGCGTGGGCAGATTCAAGGATGTAAATTCAGTGTCCTACGGGAGAAGCGGGACAGGTGAGACCAAAGATCATCACAATGTTGTACAACCCGCAATCAATGAATGGGGATGAAACCGCATACAATAAGGCTTTAACAGATGTTATGATTGGTTCAGGAAAAGAAATTGATCACGTTGGAAGCAATCGTGAGGTCCATAATAATAGAATCTTTCAATTTAGTAAAATACGGTATGTTTAAATAGTAAAATTCACCACATGGAAAAACAACGGAGGAAGATGAATATGTATTTTGATGAAACACTCATCTTAAGAGACATTGAAGGCGAGAGCAATGAAGATATATTAAAAATAATGGCAAGTAACCTATTCGAACAGGGAATCGTAAAGGAAAGTTATATAGATGCAATTATTGAAAGAGAGAAAAACTATGCAACTGGACTACCGACAATGGGAATGTCTGTTGCCATCCCGCATACGGATATCGAACATGTAAATAAAAAGGCAATCAGTGTAGGAATATTAAAAAATACGGTTGATTTTGGAATTATGGGAGATGACAGTGAAACAACGCCTGTTAAATTAGTATTTATGCTGGCAATGGACCAGAGCCATTCACAATTGGAACTACTTCAACGCTTAATGCAGATTTTCCAAAACGTTGAGACATTGGAAACAATCGCTAATGAGGGTTCGAAGACAAAAATTAAAGATTTATTATTAAATCAATTAAACCCTTCCCTGAAAGGGGGTGAATAGGATGAAAAAGCAAATTTTGATCGCTTGTGGAGCTGGTATTGCAACTTCTACAGTTGTTAATAATGCCGTTGAAGAAATCTGTAAAGAGAATGGTATTAGTGCAAACCTAGTTCAAATTAAAATTACTGAGGTTGGTGGATATGTTGACACTGCTAGCCTTTTAATTAGCACAACTATTGTGAAACAAGAATATCCATTCCCAGTCATTAATGCGCGTGCATTTTTAACAGGAATCGGACTTGATGAAGTGAAAGCTCAAATTTTAGAGGAATTAATAAAATAACACGTTTTTCTAAACAAACATTCTCGATTCCAACAAGGGATCGAGAAAAATCTTATATAGAAAATAGGTTGAAAGGGGATCCATTATGAATGGCTTCGTTGAGGCTTTGCAATCATTCTTAGCGCTAGGGCCTACTGTTATTTTACCAGTGGCGATTTTCTTAATTGGTATTGCTTTCGGGCAAAAAATTGGAAGGGCTTTCCGTTCTGGTTTAACAATTGGTGTTGCCTTTGTTGGTATTTTCCTAGTAGTTGATTTACTAGTAAGCAACTTAGGACCTGCAGCAAACGGAATGGTTGATAGATTTGGAATTGAATTAAACGTTATTGATGTTGGGTGGCCGGGAGCTGCTTCCATGGCATGGGCTTCACCTATCGCCGCATTTGTTATACCATTAGGATTATTAGTTAACGTACTTATGCTTGCTACAAAAACGACAAAAACGATGAATGTGGACATTTGGAATTTTTGGCATTATACATTTATGGGAGCGCTTGTTTATACGATTTCAGGAAGTATGATTCAAGGCTTAATCGGTGCAGTACTCTTCCAAATTGTTGCTTTGAAAATTGCAGACTGGACCGCACCGATGTTAGAAAATTATTTTGAATTACCAGGTATTTCTGTTGCAACAGGAAGTACAGTTTCCTATGCAGTATTTATCCCGCTTGTTAAGCTACTTCAAAAAACACCTGTCATTAAGAATTGGAATGCGGACCCAGAATCCATTCAAAAAAGATTTGGTGTGTTTGGAGAATCGATTTTCATGGGATTAATCCTTGGAATTGGTTTAGGTTTACTAGCAGGTTATTCCATTGGTGATGTTATTAAAATTGGTATGGCCATGGCGGGGGTTATGGTTCTAATGCCAAGGATGGTTAAAATCCTTATGGAAGGTCTTACACCTGTATCCGAATCAGCGCGTGCGTTTTTAAATAAACGATTCGGAGATAGAGATATTTACATTGGTTTAGATGCAGCTGTAGCAATTGGACATCCGTCTGTCATCTCAACTGCATTAATATTAGTTCCGATTACAGTTGCCTTAGCGGTAATATTACCAGGAAACAATGTCCTGCCGTTTGGTGACCTAGCGACAATTCCGTTTATTGTTGCGTTTATTGTCGGTGCTTCAAGAGGAAACATTGTTCATTCTGTTATTGTTGGAACAATCGCTATTGCTTTAACTTTATATATGGCTACAGATTTGGCAGTCATACATACACAAATTGCGGTTGACGGACATTTTAAAATGCCAGAAGGGACAAGCTTAGTATCAAGTCTTGACCAAGGTGGAAACATTATTAACTATGCAATTTATAAATTATTTGCCTTGTTTAATTAATAAGTGTAACGAATCAAGATCTCTTCTGATTTTGAGCTGGAAGGAGCTCTAGTCGTTCGGCTGGAGCTGATTTCATTAACAACAGAGAATTATCTATTCAATTGGCTGCCAAGGAAAGAAGCTGTTATGCCTGCCATAACAGCTAAATCAACCAATCTTAAAAGAAATAAGGTGATCAAATGGTAGAAACATTTGTAGATTATGCACTCGGCCCCCATGGAAGATTTCTAAGGGATATTTATTTAAATAATCAACTTCCAATTAATACGATCATCGTCGGATTTGCCATGTATAAGCTCTTCTTTAAGAAGGGGAAAAAGGAAGCTCAACTAACTTCTTCACCAGAAACAAAAGAATAATAGGTTCCTAAGAAGCTTTACTTCTCTGTTATTTTTTCTGAAAAATAACATTAAATACCGAAAGCTCCCCTTGAAAAAGGGATCAAATATACATCACGAGGAGTGTTTTACTTGAGTACTGAAGTAAAAGAAGAGATTTCTCAATTAGCTATCAATGCCATTCGAACATTATCAATTGACGCAATCGAAAAAGCGAACTCTGGACATCCTGGGATGCCGATGGGTGCAGCACCGATGGCGTACACATTGTGGGCAAAAGAAATGAACCATAATCCAAATAACCCGAATTGGTTTAATCGTGACCGCTTTGTATTATCAGCGGGCCATGGTTCTATGCTTTTATACAGTATGTTACATTTATTCGGCTATGACGTAACAATTGAAGACTTGAAAAACTTCCGCCAATGGGGAAGCAGAACGCCTGGTCATCCTGAAGTTGGGCATACGGCTGGTGTAGAAGCAACAACTGGACCACTTGGGCAAGGAGTGGCGATGGCTGTCGGTATGGCAATGGCAGAGCGTCATTTAGCAGAAACATATAACAAAGAAAATCATGCAATCGTCGACCACTTTACATTTAGCATTTGTGGTGATGGCGATTTAATGGAAGGAGTTTCTGCTGAAGCAGCGTCCCTTGCCGGGCATCTTAAACTTGGACGCCTCGTTGTCATGTATGACTCGAATGATATTTCACTAGACGGAGATCTAAATCTTTCATTTTCAGAGAGTGTAGAAAACCGCTTTAAAGCCTATGGATGGCAAGTAATTCGTGTCGAAGACGGCAACGATATCGAAGAGATTCAAAAGGCTATTCAAGAGGCTAAATCAGACTTAGATCATCCAACATTAATCGAAGTGAAAACAACCATTGGTTATGGTTCACCGAATAAATCTGGAAAATCAGCTTCCCATGGTGCACCGCTTGGCAGTGAAGAAATTAAACTGACAAAATCCTCATACAACTGGGACTATGAAGAGCCATTCTTTGTACCTGAAGAAGTGGTAGATTACTATAAACAGTTTTCTGATTTAGGGCAACAAAAAGAGGCTGCATGGAATGAACTTTATGATTCCTATAAGAAAGAATACCCTGAGTTGGCTAGTCAATTTGATGCAGCTTTAAAAGGTGAACTCCCTGAAAACTGGAAAGATAGTTTACCGGATTATCAAACTGGAGAAGCACTAGCGACACGAACTTCTTCAGGAAAAACGCTGAATGCAGCTGCAAATGCGATTCCCCAGTTAATTGGCGGTTCTGCCGACTTGGCTAGCTCGAATAAAACACTTTTATCATCTGAGAAAAATTATGGTCAAGATGGTTATGCTGCACGAAATATTTGGTTTGGCGTCCGTGAATTTGCAATGGGAGCAGCGCTTAATGGAATGGCACTTCATGGGGGAGTAAAGGTTTTTGGAGCAACCTTCTTCGTATTCTCTGATTACTTAAGACCTGCTATGCGTCTTGCTGCTCTAATGAAGCTTCCAGTAACTTATGTATTTACCCATGATAGTATCGCAGTTGGTGAAGATGGTCCGACACATGAACCAATTGAACAATTAGCTTCTTTACGTGCAATGCCAGGAATGTCCGTTATTCGCACGGCAGATGCGAAAGAAACGGATGCTGCATGGCAATTGGCACTCGAAAGCACGGACACACCGACTGCTTTAGTCCTTACTCGCCAAGATTTACCGACATTGGCTAACGAAAAACAAGAGGTATATGAAGGCGTTAGTAAGGGAGCCTATATAGTATCACATGCTAAAGATGAGGCAGAAGGATTGCTGCTTGCTTCTGGCTCTGAAGTGTCACTTGCAATTAATGCGCAAAAGGAACTTGAAAAAGAGGGTATTTTTGTTGCTGTTGTGAGTATGCCTAGCTGGGATCGTTTTGAAAAACAATCAGCTGAATATAAAGAAAGTGTCCTCCCTACCCATTTAAAAGCCCGCCTTGCGATTGAGCTAGGTTCTTCACTTGGCTGGAGAGAATATATCGGCGATGCTGGGGAAAAAATAACGATCGATCACTTTGGTGCTTCTGCTCCAGCGGCTAGACTATTTAAAGAATATGGGTTTACAATAGAGAATGTAGTTAATAAATACAAAGCCTTAATGAAAAAGGAGATTGATTAACATGGCAGAAAAAACATTTACAATTATTGATGAGACTGGCATTCATGCCCGTCCGGCAACTGTTTTAGTTCAAGCAGCATCGAAATTTGAAGCAGAGGTAAACCTTGAGTATAAGGGGAGAAGCGTAAACTTAAAATCTATTATGGGCGTTATGTCTCTTGGAATTCCAAAGGGTGCAGAAATTAAAATCGTATCTACTGGAACAGATGAAAATGAAGCAATCGCTGCTCTTTCTGAAGTAATCACAAAACAGAACTTAGGCGAATAAAAAATATTTTGTCCTAACGAAAATCTAGGATTAGTCCTCACTACATAAAGGTAGCGAGGACTAATCCTTTTTGTATGGAAAAGAAAACCTAGCAAAATATATTTTTGGAATTCATCATCCGATGGCTTCTATTTATATGTCCTATATGTCGGAGCATGTGAAAAAAATGAATTTTCTTAATAGGCTCGAAACATGTCGCAATATCGCATAATTTTATTGACAATTCAACCTTTTAAAATTATTATGTAAATGGTTAAAAGATAATAGGTAATTTAGTGTAAAACATCAATATAAAGGAAATCTAATTGAAAGATGAGGGTACAAAGCTATGAATCTGCTTCTCCAATTACCTACTCAACTATGATTGTCATACTGCCTAGTAGTTTTTTTATAATAAAGTGGTGGTTGTTCTATTTTATCGGAAACAGCCATTTTTTTATTTGGCTGTATTCTAATAGATTGTTGCTTTTATCAACATTGAAAACGGTGAGTGGATTGAAGCGGAAGGCACTTGACTCCTGCGGGAGATAGAGGAAAGGTCGAGACCCCGCAGACGGAACGTCGAGGAGGCTCGACTTCCTCCCCGCGGAAAGCAAGTGCCTGTAGCGGAAAGGAACGGTCATTGTTTATTCCCGATAACAACATACTTTTCGAACACAGCGTTTTTTGTTTATAGCAAAAGGCAAAGATTTAGGGTGGTAGTACAAAATGAAAAATGAATTCACAAAATCCCTTTTCAAATCAGTTGGGAAAATTAATGAAGCGAACAAATTATTAAGAATGGGGTACTATGAATGAAAATTACAATTGGAAAAAAATTAATGGCAGGATTCTTAAGCGTCGCCATTCTTCTTGGAGCGATTAGTTCTATATCGTATTACAATTTACAGAAGGTAGACAAGTCATTTTCCAATTTAGTTGATCGTCAGGCAGCTGTTTTATTAAATGCAAAGAGTATGCAAACTAGTGCTTCATTAGAAGTCAGTGGTTTAAGAGGTGTCTTATTACAGGAAGTAGGTTCTGCATTTGTTGTTGAAAGCTCTATTACCGAACTTGATAATAATATCCAAAATACGTTCAACCTGGTTCAAAGTCAAAAGCATAAAGATTTGCTAACAAAACTTGAAACATTGAACAAAGAATTTAAAATACAATCAGATGAAGTCGTTAAGTTGATGGATTCCAATAAATTAGAAGCCCAGCGAATCGCCTTCCAGGAAGTCATTCCATTAGCAAGAGAAATAAGAGATCTAGCAGACAAAATTGCACTAGACCAAGCAAAATATATGCAGGAAGGAAGTAAAGATAGCTCTATATTGGTCAAAAATGTTATTAAAACGATCCTTATCCTAAGCGTAATTTCTTTTGTTTTGGCCATTTTTATCGGAATAGCAATTACTAGAATGATTACAATACCCATTTTTTCTTTGGAAAAAGTGGCAGGGGCAATTGCATCCGGAGATCTCACTCAAGAGGATATTAAGGTGAAAAATCGTGATGAATTGAGGAATCTGGCGGAAGCCTTTAACAAAATGAAGATGAACCTTCGCGATTTGATTCGTGAAGTTAGCTTAGATGTAGAACGAGTAGCAGTTACTTCTAAAGAGCTTTCGTCAGGTGCTGAACAGACTAGTAGAGCGACAGAACAAATTACAATCGCTATACAAGAGGTGGCATTAGGGTCAGAAAAGCAAGTTACTAATGCTACAGAGGCTAATCAAGCGGTAGCTGAAATTTCAAATGGTATGAATCAGGCAGCGGCCTCTATTCAATCCGTTGCAGATTTAACGATGATTGCAAACGATAAGGCAACCGTTGGAAATACAGTGGTCAACAAGACTGTTGAACAAATCAATCTTGTACAAAATTCCGTCAGTGAAACCGGTGAAGTTGTTAACGCCCTTGGTGAAAAGTCGGGGGAAATTGGGCGAATTGTTGAATTGATTACCAAGATTGCTAATCAAACGAATCTATTAGCTTTAAATGCTGCGATAGAAGCTGCACGGGCAGGAGAACATGGTCGAGGGTTTGCTGTAGTCGCAGATGAAGTACGAATGTTAGCTGAACAATCTGGTGATGCAGCCAGGCAAATTCGTGATATCATCCAAGAGGTCCAAGCAGAAGCGGAGAAAGCTGTTCTATCTATGAATCATGGTGCATCCATCGTCGAAGAGGGAATTAATATGGTTCATCAGACGGGTGAAGCCTTTAGAGATATTGTACAGTCAATTGAACAGGTAACTGCTGAAGCCCAGGAGGTTTCCGCTATCGTAGAACAAGTTAATTCAAGCTCACAAAATATGGTAGCAACGATGGAAGGTGTAGCCAACATTGCTGAAAAATCGGCAGGGAATACACAGAACGTGGCAACTTCGACAGAGGAACAAAATGCCTTAATGGAGGAAATAGCTTCTTCCGCTGAAGCTTTAAGTAAAATGGCTCAAAACCTACAAGAAGCTATAAGTAATTTCAAAGTATAGTTAATTGAATTCCTAGAAAATAGATAGAGTTAGCATTTTCTAGTATCAAAATTTACTGCAATCCCATGTATTTTCTATATGAAAAATCCCCAACAAATTTAAGATTTATAGAAATACTAAGGCACTAACAATAAAATTGTTAGTGCCTCATCCTGTTACTGTAGACTAGCGGGCATTGGAGAATACAGCCCGTTCTATACTTATTATAAAACTTTACTTAAAAATGCGATTGTTCGTTCATGCTGCGGGTTACCGAATAATTCATTCGGTTCATTTTCTTCCACGATGTAACCACCATCCATGAAAATCACCCGATCACCAACTTCACGAGCAAATCCCATTTCATGTGTGACAACTACCATGGTCATTCCCTCTTTAGCAAGTTGCTTCATTACCTCTAACACATCCCCGACCATCTCAGGATCGAGTGCTGATGTCGGCTCATCAAAAAGCATGATTTTTGGCTTCATTGCCAAGGCCCTAGCAATCGCAACACGCTGTTTCTGCCCACCAGATAATTCCCCTGGATAGCTGGTGGCCTTTTCTTTAAGTCCTACTTTATCAAGTAGCTCTAATGCCATTTTTTGAGCCGCATCTTTTTCCATCGCATGAATCTTTATTGGTCCGAGGGTTATGTTTTCCAATACTGTTTTATGAGGAAAAAGGTTGAACTGTTGAAAAACCATCCCAACATCTTGTCTCACTTTATTAATATTAATTTTTGCGTCAGTAATATCGTGACCGTTAATGATTACTTGGCCACCAGTAATATCTTCAAGACGATTCATGCAGCGTAAAAATGTACTTTTCCCAGATCCGGAAGGGCCTATTACACAAACTACTTCTTTCTCTTTGATTTCTGCATTAATATCTTTTAATACTTCTACATGCCCAAATGATTTTTTTAGATTTTTCACTTGTATAATACTCATCGCAGTTTAAATCTCCTTTCGAGGAAACTAGCAAGCAAGGAAATTAAATAAATAACAACAAAATAAATGACACCAACAGCAAGCCAAATATTAAAATGCTCGAAAGTAGCCGCGGATTGAATCTGACCTTGCTGTGTTAAATCGGCAATTCCAATAATAGATAGAAGCGAAGTATCCTTTAAACTAATAATTGATTGGTTTGTGATCGTAGGAAGCATTCTTCTAAATGCTTGGGGCAGTACAATAAAACGCATGGCTTGAGAGCCAGTTAAACCAATTGATCTTGCTGCTTCGGTTTGTCCCTTATCAATAGATTGTATTCCTGCTCTTATGATTTCAGAAAAATAGGCACCCGCATTAATAGCAACGGTAATGATACCAGCAGTAGTCCTATCAAATGAGATAAATTCAAAGGAATTTAATCCGAAATAAATAAAAAATAACTGAACAATGAATGGCGTTCCACGAATGGCATCAACAAAAATCTTTGCAATCCAATTTAGGATTTTTAGTGGTGATAGTCTTAATAACGCTACAACTAAACCAATTAAAAAACCTAGTATTATTGCTATTACAAAGATATAAATGGTTACTTGTAGCCCCTTCAATAAATAAGGCAAGACTGAAATAATTGTATCCACTGACGTCATCTCCTTTCATACAGAAGGCGCGCTAGTAGCGCGCCTTAAAGGTCTGCATTTTGAAATAAATTTAGTTTTTAACTACTACTCTTGCATTCTGTAATTGCAAAGCTCGATTATTCACCAAGATATGTTTTTAGTATTTCATCATATTTTCCATTTGCCTTAAGTTCCGCAAGTCCTTTATCGATTTTTTCTAACAAATCCTGATTTTTTCCTTTTAATACAGCTATGCCGTATTGATCGCCATTCAGACGGTCACCAACTATTTTTAATCCAAGGTCCTTTTGCGCAATAGCGTATGCGATAACAGGATAATCTTCGATTAGAACATCCGCATTCCCATTCGCTACTTCTTGGAACATGGCTGGGCTATCATTAAATTGAACTACTTCAAATCCTTTGCTATCAGCATTATCCTGGGCAAATGTAGCACCTGAAGTCCCTTTTTTAACAGCCACGGTTTTCCCTTTTAAATCATCCAATGTATTTATCTCACTATTATCCTTTTTAGCAACCAATGTTATACCTGCATCAAAATACGGCTCTGAGAAATCTACGATTTTTTTTCTTTCATCGGTTATGCTCATTCCGGCAATTCCTATATCCAGCTGGTTAGCTTGCATTGCTGGGATAATACCACCGAAGTCCATCGGATTTAAATCGATCTTAAAGCCTTGATTTTCAGCAATTGCATTAATTAATTCAATATCGATTCCTTTATATTGTCCGCCCTCTTCGAATTCAAAAGGAGGATAAGTTGTATCAACGCCAACTTTATATACCTTTCCGTCATCACTTGCTCCACCTGTACTTTTGCTAGTGTCACTTGTACTCTTGTCTGTGCCACATGCTGCTAAAAGTAGGCCGATAATCAAAAACAAACTAAGTAAGCCAAATTTCTTCATTCAAATCACTCCATTTTCAGATTATTAATAATTAGCGTGCAATTAACAATATAACACAAATCTATTTAAATAAAAATATTATTCTTCAAAAGAAATAGGAATATTATACCGTTATATTGCCCTATAAGTTATACGGGGGAATGGAAATTTGATAAAAAAATTAGGTATTATGACATGTTTATGACTGAATATTCTAAATGGTTGTCTAAAAAAAGATTGTTTTATAGATGAATATATCATATAATTCTAAATAGATAAAATTTTCAGAATAAATTCCTTGTAAGGGGGGTGATTTTTGATAATATTTTATAGAGTACACTACCTATTTACATATGATTAGGTAGGGGAAATTACGATTAGCAGCTAGATCTTATGACTTACATTTCAAACCGAAATTCAAAAAATAAAGCAAATAATATGTCCTACTTTTTGTTGCAAGTAAATATATATATATAGGGCTTGTATATTAAATTAAATTAAATAGAAAATAGGGAGGGTCAACATGAAGTTTAAAAAATCTTTAGCATTATTGTTAACGGGTGGTTTAATGGCAGGTATTTTAGCTGGCTGTGGTAGTGAAAAGTCGGAAACAACAGAAAGCACGGGTGAGCAAAAGGGTTCGACCGTTATTAAAATCGCTACACAGTCACCGCTTTCAGGTGGAGCTGCAACGATTGGGGAAGCAATCAAACTTGGAGCTCAACTTAATTTAGATGAGCAAAAAGACAAGTTTAAAGAAATGGGCTTTGAGCTTCAGCTCGTCCCTTTTGATGACCAAGCCGACCCGAAAAAAGGAGTAGCGAATGCGCAATTAATCGGCTCCGATAAAGACATACTTGCCATTGTCGGTCATTTCAACTCAGGTGTTGCCATCCCTTCTTCAGAAGTATATGAAAAATATGCCATTCCAATGGTGTCACCGGCTGTCTCAGCGACAGATGTAACAGATCGCGGATTGAAAACAGTGAACCGAATCTGTGCACGTGATGACTTCCAAGGTCCGGCAGGCGCTGAATTTGCGGTGAATACATTAAATGCGAAAAAGATATTCATCATTCAAGATAAAACGGCATACGGATCTGGCCTAGCTGAAGCGTTCAAAAAAGCAGCAGAAGAAAAAGGAGCGGATATTCTAGGCTTTGAGGGAATTACGGTAGGTGAAAAAGATTTCAACGGCGTTCTAAACCAAGTTCTTTCCAAGAAGCCAGATTTAGTCTATTTCGGCGGTTTATATTCGGAAGCAGGATTGTTGATTAAACAAGCCCGTGAAAAAGGGATCGATATTCCGTTCGTAGGTGGGGATGGAATGGATTCTTCCACACTTGTTGAAATTGCTGGAGATGCGATTAAAAACACGTACATTACTTCTCTAGCAGGTGACTCTACAAAAACAGAAGAAGGTCAAAAGTTTATCGATAAATATAAAGCTACCTTTAATAAAAACACGGAATCTTATTCTGTGTATGGCTATGATACGATGGGCCTTATTTTAAAAGGAATTGAAGATGCGATTAAGGCAAATGACAATAAATTGCCAAGTCGTGAGCAAGTGAGAGATACGATCCGTGGCGTGAAAAACTACGAAGGAGTATTAACGAAAGCGAGCTTTAATGATATAGGGGATAATGAATTTGCTAAAGTGTTTATTTATAGCTTCAAAGAAGCGGCCTATCCTGCTGAATCCGTAGGTGAGGTCGGGCTAGAATAAGTGATGACCTAAAGAAGGGTATCCCCCTCTTAATGGGGGATATACCCTCTTTTTTAGATAGTTAAAGTTTAATAGAGTAATCCCAATGTTCAATTATCCAATTAGGACAAGGAGGTAACGTATGCTGAACGAAGTAATACAAACAATCCCGCAAGTCTTGATTGATGGTCTTACGTTAGGAACGGTGTATGCCGTCATTGCTTTAGGGTACACAATGGTTTATGGAATATTGGAATTAATCAACTTTGCACATGGTGAGATCTTTATGACAGGTGCTTTTATTGGTACAGCAATATTAATCGTTTTGACGGGAATCGGATGGGTTTCAGCGGTGCCGGCAATTATAATGCTAATAACTGTGCTTTTATTAACTGCTATCCTGACTGGTTTAATTGGGATGGGGATTGAACGAGTAGCCTATCGACCTTTGCGAAATGCACCTAGACTAATCCCTCTAATCACAGCGATCGGTATTTCTTTTTTATTACAAGATATTGTGAGATTTATAGCTGAATTAAAAAAAGGGAACTTTATCGTCACAGGGCCTAGTCTTTTTACAGATCAACTATTGATTAAAGCTTCCTCTATAAGCTCCACTTTTAACGATGCTTCGATTAAAACATCATTTGTGATTGTGCTAGTCACAGCGGTTATCATGATGGTTGGCCTTGATTTATTCGTCAATCGCACAAAATGGGGAATGGCGATGCGTGCTGTCGCACAAGATCGGGAGACTGCTTCCTTAATGTCAGTCAATGTAAATAAGGTTATTTCTATTACTTTTTTTATTGGATCCGCTCTTGGCGGAGCAACAGGGGTCCTATTTGCCGTACAATACGGAACGATTGACCCTTATATTGGGTTTATTCTTGGGTTAAAGGCATTTACAGCAGCGGTATTAGGCGGCATTGGAAATATCCGGGGTGCCATGCTGGGTGGTTTACTGCTTGGCGTAATGGAAATGTTTGCATCAGCCAATTTAACATTATTAACTGGTGGCGTATTTGGTGCTGAATACAAAGATGTATTTGCATTTGCAATCCTAATCATTGTGTTACTTTTCAAACCAGAGGGCCTGCTCGGCAAACCGGTCGCAGAGAAAGTGTAGGTGAGAAGAATGAAAACTCTATGGAATAAATATAAACAAAACAAATTCGCGCATGGAATCTTTCTTCTAATTTACATCGGTGTTACATCACTAAGTTTATTTATGGCACAACGATCAGTTACCGCGTTTCTACTATTATTATCTTCTCTGTTACTACTATATTTTACAAATTTCAAAAATCTCACGAAATGGTTGATTGCGGGAATTGTACTTGTATTTTTACTGCCGTTCACTGCTAGCAATGGAGATGCTTATCAATCTTATATGGAAGTGGCTACACTTGTTGGAATCTATATTTCGATGGCACTTGGATTAAATATTGTCGTTGGGATGGCCGGTCTTCTTGATTTGGGATTTGTCGCATTCTTTGCTGTTGGCGCATACACATATGGTATTTTTGCAACAGCCCAAGCATCGAAATTCATGCCATTTGGGACTTTCCCGCTTTCAGGAGAGAGCTTTTGGATCTTTATCTTAATTGGCTGCTTAGTCGCTGCATTGTTTGGCGTTCTCCTTGGCATACCAGTCCTTCGGGTGAAAGGCGATTATTTAGCCATTGTTACGTTAGGATTTGGCGAGATTATTAGGATTATTTTTAATAACCTTGACCGCCCGATTAATATTACAAACGGTGCAATGGGAATTCCCTCTGTTACACCACCCCGCCTGTTCGGAATCGATTTTCTTTTTCCAAGCCAATTTTATTACATTGTACTTGCCATATTATTATTCACGATTTTTACCGTTCGTCGTTTTGAGTATTCAAAAATCGGCCGTTCATGGAAAGCGGTTAGGGAAAATGAAATCGCGGCTCAAGCGATGGGTGTCCCGTTAGTTCGAACAAAATTAATGGCATTTGCGATCGGTGCTTCCTTCTCGGGGATGATGGGTGTCGTCTTCGCTGCCAAACAAGCATTTGTCGATCCTACAAGCTTCACACTACTTGAGTCAATTACGATTTTAGTCATGGTCCTCTTAGGGGGAATGGGCAGTGTCCCGGGTGTTGTTCTCGGTGCAGCCGTTATGACCATTCTAAATCTACAGGTCCTAACTGAAGTTTCAAATTGGTTGAATCAACTAAGTTTGTCTGGGGTAATTTCAATTCCAGATGCGCTCTCTCCGGCTAAAATGCAAAGATTAATATTCGGCTTGCTGTTAATTTCATTTGCTTTATATAGACCCAAAGGACTCTTGCCAGCAAAAAATCGCGTCTATGATGAGAAAGCCTTACAAGAAGGAAGCGGTCAAGCTAGTTTAGGTATTGCACCTGAACTCCAGCAAAATGAGAATCTTAAAGCGAAGGAGGTGTAGTTAAATGTCTATTTTAGAGGTGCAAAATCTCACGAAAACATTTGGCGGTCTTACCGCGAATCAGGATATTTCGATGACAGTTGAAAAAAACTCAATTACAGCAGTTATCGGACCGAATGGAGCCGGAAAAACTACCTTCTTTAATATGATTACAGGTGTGTATCAGCCAACTTCTGGGGTAATTTTGCTTGAAAATGAAAAAGTAAACGGGTTAAAGCCCGATGAGGTTTCCAAAAAAGGGATATCGCGAACCTTTCAAAATATTCGCTTGTTTAATGAAATGTCCGTGCTTGAAAACGTTCTTGTTGGTATGCACACACATTTGAAAGCGGGACTTATGGGGATTTTATTTAATCTTCCTGCCATTCGGAAGGAAGAGAAAGATTCGGAAATTAAAGCGTATCAATTATTGGAATATGTTGGACTAGCCTCTTTGTTAAATGAAAAAGCATGCAATCTAAGCTACGGTGCCCAAAGAAGACTGGAAATTGCGAGGGCCCTTGCAGCAAGTCCAAAGGTCCTCTTATTAGACGAGCCTGCAGCTGGGATGAATCCAAAAGAGACAACGGATCTAACTCAGCTTATTCAAAGAATGAGACATGAATTCAATCTAACCGTTATCTTAATTGAACATGATATGAAGCTTGTGATGGAGATATCTGAACATATCTTTGTATTGGACCATGGTGAAAAAATTGCAGAAGGAAAGCCAGAAGACATTAGAAATAACCCGAAGGTCATCGAAGCATACCTAGGATCAGGAGCTGTTCAGGCGGGATAGGGGGACAAAATATGCTGCAAATAAAAAATGTTGAAACCTACTATGGCGGGATACAGGCCTTAAAGGGGATTGACGTTTCAGTGGATAAAGGAGAAATCGTCACGCTTATCGGCAGTAATGGTGCTGGTAAATCAACTACTCTAAAATCGATAAGCGGATTGGCGAAAGTAAAGACTGGGAATATCATCTATAATGGAACGGAAATTTCAAACAAGCCTGCCCATGAAACGACCTTGTTGGGAATTGCTCATGTTCCCGAGGGCAGGAGAATTTTTCCGAGACTTACGGTTAAGGAAAATTTAATCATGGGTGCATTCTCTGTGAAAAATAAAAATGTGATTAATGAAAGAATGGAAAGGGCATTTCGATATTTCCCTAAACTCAAAGATCGCCTCGAGCAAAAGGGCGGTACGATGAGCGGTGGGGAACAGCAGATGCTTGCGATTGGGCGAGCTTTGATGATGGAACCGGATTTATTAATGTTAGACGAGCCTTCAATGGGACTTGCTCCCATCATTGTGGAACAAATTTTTGAAATCATCAAAGAACTGAATCAAGAAGGGATAACCATCTTACTTGTCGAACAAAATGCCTATCAAGCACTGCAAATTGCACATAGGGGCTATGTTATTCAAACAGGAGAAATTAAACTTCAAGGAAACGGCAATGACTTGATTAAGAATGAAGAAGTTCGTGAAGCCTATTTGGCGTAAAAGTAAATTAATAAGATATGTCCTATGTGGGCACTTTAAAGTATCGAGACAAAAGGGAAATAAATGGGCCTTCATATTATTTTAGTTAATCTATTAATAAACGCTTAGATATCATAACTATCTAAGCGTTTATTTTTTTGTGGGGGAAAATAGCCATCTACAGAACTAATTTGTTTTTGTGGAATCTAGGCTTTTTCCGCCTAATGTATCAATTATGATTTCCTTTGGAAAAATTAGCGTACTATAGACTGCTATAAATCCATCTTGTAGAAAAATAGAATAGCTGATTAGCAGATGTTTAATAGAATAAAAATACTTTATTGTGGTTCTCAACCTTCGAAAGTTATGTTATCATAATAACATGGTAACGTACTAAAGCGAAATTACACTTAGATAAAGGGGTTTTTTTCAATATGAAACGTCTAGCAATTACTATTCTAGTACTCGCAGCATTAACTATGCTTTTTACAGGATGCTCCAAATCAGGAGAGAAAGAAAATACGTCGGGATCCAAATCAGAGGAAATAGAAAAGAAGGATACGTTGGTCATAGGTGTGGATGATAAATTTGCACCAATGGGATTCCGGGATGAGAATAATGAACTTGTTGGTTTTGATATTGAATATGCTAAAGCAGCTGTCGAAAAAATGGGGAAAACAGCAAAGTTCCAACCGATTGATTGGAAAACAAAAGAAACAGAACTAAAAAGTGGCCGAATTGATCTCATTTGGAATGGATATACGATAACTGATAAGCGTAAAGAGATGGTTCTTTTCACTAAGCCTTATTTAAAAAATGCACAAGTCATAGCCACCCTGGCTAAATCAGATATTTCGAAACTTGATGATTTAGAGGGCAAAGTTGTTGGCCTTCAGTCTCTTTCTTCAGCTGCAGATGCCTTGAATGAAAATCCTGTCAATTCCAAGATCAAGTCAGTTACAGAGTTTGCTGACAATGTTCTTGCCTTAACTGACCTAAAGACAGGCCGTTTGGATGCAGTTGTCATTGATGAGGTTGTCATTAATTATTATATGTCTAAAGAGAAGGGTGTCTTTAAAGTACTCGATGAATCACTCGAACCGGAAGAATATGGGGTAGGTGTGAAAAAAGGAAACGAGAAACTGCTTGAGCAGCTTCAAAAAGCACTTGATGAGATAAATGAAGATGGTACAGCCGCTAAAATCTCGCAAAAATGGTTTGGTGAAGATAAGGTATTAAAGTAAATGGTTATTGTTGATTTATAAATATGTTGATTGGAGCGAAGCACCTGGAGCGCAAATCAACAGACTCGTTTAACACAGTCAAAATAAATAAAGTGAACAAATATAAGGCAAACAGGATTTCCTTTGGAAACCCTGTTTTGTTTTTGGAGGAATCCTTTCATGTCTTTAGATTATATTAATTCAATACTTAAGCCTATGCTTGAAGGGGCACAAATGACTGTCATATTATTTTTGATTGCCATTGTGGTGTCGATTCCGCTGGGCTTCGTACTCACACTTGCTGTGAAAAGCAGCATCAAACCTATATCCTGGCTCGCTCAAGCTTACATCTATTTGATGCGCGGAACACCGCTGTTGTTGCAGCTTCTGTTTATCGTATTCGGTCTACCGCTACTTCCTGTAATTGGAGAATATTTGGTTCTGGATCGATTTGTTGCTGCATGTTTAGGCTTTATTTTGAATTATGCGGCCTATTTTGCTGAGATCTTCCGTGGTGGTATTCTGGCGATTGATAAAGGCCAATATGAGGCCTCGCAAGTGCTGGGCTTGAATAAATGGCAAACCACGACGAGGGTTATCCTGCCTCAAATGTTCCGCATCGCACTTCCTTCCGTTGCTAACGAATCGGTGACACTGGTTAAGGATACCGCATTGCTCTATGCTGTTGCCGTACCAGAATTGTTACACTTTGCACAGACAGCTGTGAACCGTGACTTTACGATTGTGCCGTTTTTTGTAGCAGGTATCATTTATCTAATTATGACGCTTTTATTAACCATTTTCTTTAAATGGCTCGAAAAACGTTTCAAATTTAACTAAGAAGGAGTGGTTAATATGGCTCTCATTGAAGTATCCAATCTTAAAAAATCATATGGTGAGTTGGATGTACTAAAACAAATTACTTTTGATGTGAATAAAAACGATGTGGTTGCCGTGATCGGACCTTCCGGCTCTGGAAAAAGCACGATGCTTCGCAGTCTTGTCCATCTCGAGGAAATTGATGGAGGCAGCATAAGTGTTTCCGGCGATAATCTGGTTAAGGATGGAATCTACTCGAAACCGCAGGAGATCAAGCGGATTACCTCTAAAATGGGAATGGTTTTCCAACATTTTAATCTTTTCCCGCACCTCACGGTTAAAGAGAATCTGGAGCTCGCTCCTAGAATGGCCAAGAAGGAGCCAGCCGAAGAAATTGGGCGACACAGCACTGAACTTCTTGAAAAAATTGGGCTCTCTGACCGGGCAACAGCTTACCCTGCAATGCTCTCGGGCGGCCAAAAACAACGAGTAGCTATTGCTAGGGCACTTATGATGAACCCTGAAATCTTGCTGTTTGATGAGCCTACTTCTGCTTTGGATCCGGAATTGACTGGGGAAGTATTGCAAGTAATGAAGCACCTAGCTGAAGAACAAATGACGATGATTGTGGTGACGCATGAGATGGAATTTGCCAAGGAAGTGGCAAATCGGGCTATTTTTATGGATAACGGAGAGATCATCGAATCCGGTCATCCGGCCGAGTTGTTTACGAATCCTCAGCACGAACGTACGAAAGCCTTCTTGAAGCGCAGTTTGAAATAATTAATTGTTATAGGCTGAAATCATATTTATCGCAGATTAAGGGGCAGTAAACCCCTCACTTCCAATTAAAATTGCTGTATTAAGCTGAATGCCTCAACGTTAAATCTTCAATAATATCATTAAATTCAGCAAATAATGTAAACCGACCGAACATAAACGTAACCTTAGTGAATGGATGGATCTATTGAAGCAATTAAGTACGTAGCAATCAAAAGAAGTGAATAACTGAGGGAATGTTACATTGAATGAATCCTTTTCTTTAGAAATAGGAGTACGCAAAAAGACGTCTAAAAGACGTCTTTTTGCGTGTTGTTAATGCGATTGTTTGTTTAAGCCCCTTTTCTTGCTTCTATTTCTGAGCCTTGTTGTTTAGAAAATATTTGATCGATAATTGGGTTAGTTTTGTGCTTTGTATTCTTAACAAATAAAGGATTTATAATAACAAGTGCAAAGATGTTTGCAAGTAATCCCAGAAACCTTCATAAATACCGAATGAATTTCCAGTTGCGTACACCGTAAAGGTTACAATAAGACCAACAATTAATCCGATGATTGTTGCCTCTTCAGCCTTCTAAATTGTCAATATTGATTTAGTAGATAATCAAGAACCTTCATTTCATAAAAAAGTATAGAAAATACTTTTAAGGGTATGTAGTCTCTACTCCCTATTAAATTTGTTGAATTAAACTAGGAGCATTATTCTTTGTTGAATTAACTAATGAAGAAACTTCATAAGCTTCTATTAAATCTTCCGAAAGAGGTTTTAATAAATTACTCAATAAATTGGTATCATGAATGGATGGATCTAACCAAACCTTTTCATCTTCGGGTCTAAGAATCGCAGGCATTCGATCATGTATATCTTTAACAATCTCATTAGGGGTAGTGGTAATAACAGTACAGGTATAAATGGATTTACCTTCAGGTGATTTCCAATGTTCCCACAGGCCAGCCATAGCAAACATTTCATCAGATTTGAGTTTAATTCGCATTGGCGTTTTCGTTTTATCATCATGACGCTTCCATTCGTAGAAACTATCCGCTAATACTAAGCAGCGCTTTTTCTGATAAGCGCTACGATAACTTGGCTTTTCAGTTAAAGTCTCAGCTCGAGCGTTAATCATTTTATAACCGATTTTCGCATCTTTGGCCCAAGGCGGGATTAAGCCCCATCTTAAATAGCCTAATCTGTTTCTGCTCCCATCGTTGATAACAGATAAAACAGAGTGAGAAGGGGCCACATTATAGTTCGGGTTATACAATTCTTCTTGAATGGCTGCCTCAATGTCAAATCGCTCAATAATATCGTTAAATTCAGCATGTAACGTAAACCTTCCGCACATTATCGTCACCTCAGTAATTTGATAAGCTTAGTTTAACAATTATGTAAATAGTACTCCATCATATTGTCTGATCTTTATATAAAGGTCCCTGAGGATTGATTATCTCTCTTGTTGATCAAATACATTAAGGTCCTGACAAAAATCATTATAAAAAAAGTGCTTAAAAAAGTGTGAATCCATGTCCATGTAAGATATTCAATTAAATTGGTATATTTCTCTAATATAACCTCCGTAATCGTTAAAGCGGCGGAGTACAATACACATTGTAGAATAATGTTTACAAATCTAGAATGATAAGTTGTTTGATAAAAATAAATACAGACAACTGGAAGGAGAATATATTCATAAAGAATACTGGATTTGAAGTATTCACTTAAAAATCTTACCGGATATTTCAGCATTTCGTTTTCTACAACAAGATTACCAATAAACGTTGAAAAATAAGCCTTTATTAAAAAGACTAAAATCCAGTCCTTGATGAAAGGTTTTCTCAAACCAAAAATTATTAGAACAATTCCAATAATAAACAATGCCCATAAAATGATTCTATCCATAAGAGAAATCCGCCTTCTCTGTACTCTATGTTTGTTTATTTGACAGTCATGTTTTCGTTATCCCTAGTGCTTTTCGGCCCCAAAGGATTCGTTTGACAAGCTCTATTGGGTGTTTTTTGATTTTGGCTATTTTCGCATATATTGTTGTTTTAGCCTTCAAAGTTTGCCCGTTGATTCCGCTATGGATACTTGCTTTCCGCGGGGAGGGACGGGAGCCTCCTCGGCGTTACCGCCTGTGGGGTCTTCCGCTTCCCTCTATTCCCGCAGGATACTGAATTTACATCCTTGAATCTGCCCACGCACGAAGGAAATGCGATAGCATTTTCGAGGAGTCAAGACCCTCCGCTCCAATCAACTAGGATTATTAAATAAAAATCACATTATAAAAGCAACAAACTTTACGAAAACAGCCTTGATTTTAGATAGGAATAAACTCCCAAGTAATTAGAATGGATCCAGAAATATTTACATAAAATCAAATATTAGTACTAGTCTCCACGTATTTCGTTCCTAAATGTAATTCAATATATTTGGTAAATATGCCCTTCAGACGGTGGATATCATTGGAGAAAATGATCCCATAATTTAACACTCCTCACTAAATTACAATCAAAAGATCCAGCAGGAGTATCACTGTTTTTTAATGGTATTATGAGCAAAATTACTTGTAATTACTCATAATTGGTCAAGTTTGGTCCAAACCAGGATATGCAGCTAGGATTTACAGAAGTAAGTAAGGAAATGAAATTAAGATTAGGTAAGTATTTAATTGATATTATTGAATCTAAAAATAACATCCATATATTAACATGGGCTAGGAAAGATTTAAAAAACTTAAATGTGAATATTTTACCCCAAAGGATTTAACTTGAAATTTACTTTCAATATCAAATAAAAGATAAAAGCCATTTCCGATAAATTCGGAAATGGCTTTATAGCTATGCTTATCTAAGTATGGAGAATAGGGGGATCGAACCTTTGACCTTGTCGCTGCTGGCGTAGCGCTCTACCGCTGTATCCAGTTTCACTACCTCATTTATCTACAAAAGTGTTGAATTCAATTTACATATTGAGTTCCACATTACCCATGTTTATTTTAATAACGTCAATAATTGTGCCTAACATCGTTTTATTTTTTCAATTGGTTAAACATTCAAATTTTTTTCGCCCAATGGAGAGATATAATACCATCTTCTTTTTCCTATATTATTCCACTTAGCATAGTCCCTGTCTAAAAGAACTTTCGCCTTTTCGAGATTCTTTTCAAATCGTACATATTGACAATTTAATTAAAGTGGAATAATTGGAAGGAGTTCCTTCCTGACTTTTTAGCCTCATACATCGCTAAATCGGCACTTTTCAGTATAGAGGATACAGTTGCCTCAATGGATGAAACTAGAGAAATCCCTATACTAGCGGTAACGTCTAACGTAGTGTGCTTGATTGACCATGGCATTTCCATGGCACGCAGGATCTTAATCGCAGTTTCCTTTACATTTTCTTCTGTCTCTACTTCTGGTAATAGGAGGACGAATTCGTCACCACCAAGACGTGCAGTAATAGCATCTTTACGTGTGTTTTCACATAATCTTCTACCAAATTCCTCGATTACGCAGTCACCTATTTCATGGCCGAATTGATCATTTATACTTTTGAAATGATCGATATCAAGAAGAAAAACCGCAAAACTCTTCCCCTTCCTCCGAAAATGATCCAATTCCGTTAGTAGCCGGTCTGTGAAAAAGCGACGATTGGGCAAGTTCGTCAGAGAATCATGGTACGCAAAATATTCAAGTTGCTCCTCATGCTTTTTTTGTAGCGTGATATCACGAACAATCATTACCATATGTTTAAATTTATTCCGCTCGTCATAAACGGGGGTGGCTTTCAATTCAGACCAAAGCCATCCATTCAACTTATGTTTTATCCTCAAACGTAAACTGCATGTTTTTGCTTCTCGAAGTGCTTGCATGAAGTTCTGTTCCAAGCGGGACAAATCCTCGGGATGAACGTTCCATAACGCTGGTTTTCCAATATATTCAGTCGAATCGTACCCGTAGACTTGGTTACTTGAAGGGGAGATGTAGAGATACTCCTGCTTGTCATCTATTAGCACAATGACATCCTGGGCATTTTCTGCAATGATCCGAAAATGTTTTTCACTTTCAACGAGTTTATTGCTCATATCTTCCAGTTCTCTCAAATCCTTCACAATTGCATAAATACCTACGATTTCATCCCGTACTTCAATCGGTGTGAAGTTAACTAGACAGCTGATACTTACGCCTGATTTTCCAAGAAAGATTGTTCGATAGTCATTAGAGCCTTGCTCCAATGCTTGTTGAAATGATTTAATGGCAGAAGTGGAGTCACTTGGATCGAGGAATTGAAAAAGCGCTCTACCTTTCATTTCATCTAGCGAATAGCCGCTTATTTTTTCAACACCCGTATTTCCGCTCAGAATAATTCCACTTAGATCGGTCGTAAAGACGGCATCCGTATTATTTTCGAACAAAGAGCGGTAACGTGATTTGCTTTCAACAAGCTTATTCCACGAATCTTCACTTTCCAATTGTGCGATTCTTTCATTTGTCACGTCTTTCACAACACCAATAATATATGTGTATGCACCTTTCTCGTCGAATAAGGGTGTCAACCTAGCCTTTGAAAATCTGATTCCTGATGGAGATTTATAGGAGTCTTCATAAGTTGTCGATTTGTTGGTTTTCAACACTTTTCCATATTCATCGTTCAATAAAGCGCTAAGCTCTGCATCATGCACTGCACTAAATCTTTTGCCGATTGCATTCTGATCCAAGTTGGTTTTCTCAATAACCACGTGATTAAAATACGCATAGGTAAAGGTAGAATCTTCTTCAACTTTCACGATAAACACCATATCCACGAGTACTTCTACCAAAGCAGTATCAAAAGGCAATATAGTTTCTACGACCATTTATAATTTCCCTTCTCTTAAAACAATTATAAGTTTTCAGAAAAAATATTCATAAATTAAAATATATCATCTTTAAAGTATTTTTAAAACATTGTAGTAAAGGAATATTAAGTTTTAAGTACTGCTCATTAATTAAGGCCTCATAACGTTCCGGATTTTACTCTGAATAATTCAAGCTAAACATAGCCAAATAATTTTCTAATCATAAATATCAAAATCTCGTATATTTTTCAAATGGGAAAGCGAGTGTGGAATTACTTTTGCAGTTGTGTTTGAATTTTGGATCTAATGACTTCTCTTTTGAAAATCTTTTTTTTGTTACAGTCTAGGTAGAGCTTTCCTTGCACCCAGGAGAATCCATGTGCTGAGAACAAAAGGCATGGTCAAAGCTGGAAGTCCATATGGTAAAAGCAAAGTAGACATACCTGCCATAAGTAGTACTGTCAAACAAGCAGCAATGATACCTGGTAATATCGCAACCTGATGATGGTCTGTATTAAATACTTTAGATACTGCTAAAGTGGCTAATATCCCGTTATATCCATAAAGACCCATAAAAATCAATGTGTTTTCTCCCCCTAACCAGTAGGCAGTTAACAAAGCAACCAAATTCCCTACTATAGCCAAGTAGCCAATTTTCCATCCGGCCCAAAAAACTGCAATAAAAATCAGAACTCCCGATAAAGTATTATCCAGAAAAAAGATTTGCCCAATTCCATCAACACTTCCATCCAGCCAATCTACTTTTTCCTCTAAGCTTAGTTTTTCAAGGGATTTAGTTATACTTTGAGGCTCTAGTTTAGGATTTAATATAAAAATTTTTAATCGGTAAGAAGCAAGTAGCATTAACCATGTCAGTATGATAAAAGGGAGTGTAAGAAATGGAATATTCGTCATTTTCTTAACGTACATCATAGTAGCTGTAAAGATCCCTGCTATGGCAGAAGCAACGAGTGCAATTACCCACTGATAAGGTCCGCTTAAATACAAACTAAGCGCAATTCCTGTTAGCACTGAATTACATCCGAAGACACCTTGATTCAGACTCTTTTCATCTACACCTCCTAATTTTCCGGTTAGAGTACCTATTAACGCTGATAACAGGGTCATGGTTCCCACAAAATAAGAGTCAATCGTAATAGCTATTAATATAATGAATCCAGTGACAGCATTTTCAATCAATATAACTTGAGAGATTGATTTAAATAAAGCTGACATGAAGGGAAAAATCATCCCCACCATTAATGACTTACTTTTGTTATTTTTCATTACAATTTTACCCTTCTATAGTGTTTATTAGAATTCGATACAACCGATTCTTTTCAGAGTTATGAATCCCCCATTAATCTATGACCCATAGCTTCTTAACATAAGAAAATATTGTATATAGATTAGCGATGGATGTTTGAGAGTTTCGCTACTTGTAAGCCCATGTATCCTTCCTAAACAAGACAAATGGCTGCCACACGCTTGGGAATATTTTCATTTTCTCCTATCGGTCATGATAAGAGCAGTATGGACAATAAAGGCGTATATTTAAACAAAAGCAAAAGGATTATTAAAAGAGAAGTTATTACCTCACATTTCCCCATTTGATTGGTGACATATCAACTTACTTGGGGAATATACATTTGAATTGGAAAAGGTCTTACCTTAAATGAATTACTTACGTTAAAAAAATATATAGATATGTCTTATTTCCCTGTAGTGTTGGGGAAAACAGTTTTTATTCTCCATTTATTGTCTGAAAAATGGTTACCAAGAAATGTATTGAGAATTTTTATAATCAAATGAGGCAAGCCAAAGTGCCACGTATAAGTTTTCATGATCTAAGACATACTCATACGACTTTGCTTTTACTAAACGGAGGCAACCCTAAAAATGTGCTGGAATGTTTGGGGCATGAAGATATTTCGACTACACAAACGATTTACTCTCATGTTTTACCGGGAATGCAACAGGCGGCGGATCAACTAAAGGAGTTCATGAAATTAAAACAGGATGGTTGGACAAAGGACGGATTTTTGAGAACGGTTTGTGAACGTTTCGGGGAAGTTTTTAAGAAAGTGGTAGTATAAAGGAATACAACAATAAGAAAAACCCTTGCGACGCAAGGGTTTTCGTGTATGGAGAATAGGGGGCTCGAACCCCTGACCTCTACGCTGCCATAGTTCGAAGGGGGATTTTCTTAATTTCAAATATGATAGGTAAGACCATCATTTATTAAAAACGTTGATATATTAAGGTTTTATTAGATTTCAAATATGATAGGTTATACCTGATATATCGAATGGCACTTTTTCGGCACTAAATGAGGCACTGCCTTGGCACTAATTATGGCACCAAAAAAGTCCTTTAAAAGGTTGATATGGCAAGCTTCTAGACATTATCAATTTATAAAAGAGGAGTGGAACAAAATTGGATTACTATAATTTTGGAAGGTATCTAAATTACCTAATAAAGCAAATACGTGATGAAAAACACTTTATTATTAAGGATTCTGAGAATGTATCAATTTTAGTAGATGAATTAATTGAAGAATTACAAAATATGAAAAAAAGCAGTGAAAATACCACAAGTGAAATAATTACTCACCATAGCAACACACGGATTCAAGAGAAGCTACACAAGCTATTTTTTCAACAACAGGAGATTAATTTTAGAAAGCAAAATATCAGGAATTATAAGAATGAGATTTTTAGCATTAATGGATTTTTTAAAGAGGAATGGGAGTAATAAGGAAGAAGCCGACATTAAATTGTCGGCTTCTCTGTTTTTTTAGTATAGGCTAAATCATTAGGGTTTAAAAAGATAGTAATGCAAATTAATTATTTCCTCGAAGGGAAGGACACTGAGATGAAAAAAATGCCTCCTTGGTCTAATTCCTTTTTTCTAACATTCATAACTACGTTGTTTTTATTATTTTTATTTAAATGGAGCAACTGATTTTAATGTTGCAGTAAATGCTTGTTGTTTTTCTTGTGCTAATTGATTTATTACTTCTTGCCATACATTAAAATGTTCATATGATATATACTTACTTTTAGTTGCCTTTTTTAATAATTTAGCTAACTCTTTTGCACTCTCCGCCTTGTTAAGAAACCATCTAATTCTTTCCTCCTGTTGCATCTCATTAAGAATACCAACCTGTTTTTGTTTATGCCATAAATAATGCCCTTTTGTCACCCTTGATGTAAACAAATAATTTACGTCCGTACTTCCTTGACAATAAGGGCAGTCACATCGTAATTCTTTCCCTATAGCAGGTTCGAATACATCTTTTAAAGCGGATTGATTATATGAAGTTAACAGTTGTGGAATATAGTATCTAGGTTTGACGTTAAATCCTTGAGCATCCTCAATTAAAATAGACTCTTTGAAATCCTCTATAAAACCAATTCCAGATGATATAGAAGTTGCCCCCAACCCCATTAATCCTAATCCAAAGTCATTAACTCTAGATAATACTATCGGTTTTGAAAGCTCAGCTAACATACTTATTATACGTCCGAAGGCATAGTAGTGAGCTCTGTTGAATGAATCAAGTTTAATATCGAACATTAGTATATAACCATCAGCTTGAGTTCTTGTAAATTTATTTACTAAACGTAATGCACTTAAATCATCAGTTAAACTCTCTATTTGGATGGAAATACCTGCATATACAGGACGGTTATCTTTAATTTCATTTAAATATTTTCTACATTCATGAAACACCTTAGTATCAATATCTACCCATGGATCATTTTCATTTGCATAAAAGTGGAACGGAGCAACTAATACACTTGGGTTTTGAGAAATTTGCCAATCTAATACTTCTTTGGCTCTCTTTTGAAAAGTGGCTAAATTACCAAAATCCTCCGGTTTTTCTTTATGGAATGTGGAAAGTACATATGGTAAATTAACTAGCGATTGTGTATTACTGAACTTTGAATAAGCAAGTCGGTAAACAATCGGATCAATAAGCGTAAATCGTCCACTTTCTCTAATTGAGTTATATACAGCACTGTATTTTGGAAAGAAGTTAGCTGGGAAAACAATTCCGTCTATTCCAAACATATTATTGTATTCTTCTACTAAGGATCTCTCATTGTGTAGTAATCTAGGAAGGAATCGTAAGGTTAAATCAGAGGATGTAACTTGAAGAGTCCGATCTTCAAGATTTCGAAATTCATTATAAAGTGAGTCAACAGTGAAGCTTCTTCGGTGGATTTGTTTTTCTAATAATGTGGATATTATGTTATCGAGTTTGTTGGACACAGCAGGGTTTATGCTACTAGCAAAAGGTGGGACTTCATTAAGTATTTTATACGGTGCTTCTACCAAACTATGGATTTCTAAAGCGATTTGCCCTGTAATCATATGAAAAAGGATTGCACCAAAACTATATAAATCAGATCTAAAATCAATATTTTTACTATCTAATAACTGTTCTGGAGCCATATATGCGTAAGTACCCATAGGTACACCCATTGCGGTTAGAGTACTTGCGTCTAATAGCTTGACCAATCCAAAATCAAGTATCCTAACATCACCTAATCTAGTAATAAATATATTATCTGGTTTTAAATCTCTGTGAAATAAATCATTATCATGAATTGCTTTAAGTCCTTCTAAAATTTGAATACCGATTCTTTGGGTTTGTGCAATGGTTAACCTTTTGTTTTTTTCTATAAAATTGCTTAATGGTTCGCCAGCCGTGTACTCCATCACCAGAAATCTGAACTTATTAAAACCTTCTGTATGAAAACCATCATCAACGTATTTTACAACATTTGGATGATTAACCTTTTTTATTGCATCTATTTCTCTTTCAATTCTTTTAATATCATTTTTTGAACGTATCATTTCATTTTTAAATAGTTTTAATGCAAAATCTTTTTCATCTTTTCTAACCAAAAAAGTATTACCAAATGTACCCTGTCCTAGTGGTTCAATGATTTCATATTTACCTATTGACATAGTCATTGGCCTTTGTACCCCCTAAAAGATAATTAATAATGCCATTATAACATATTATCCCATGGTAAAATTAAACATACACTTGTAATGAAAATAGCCAATCTAATTTTTCTTTCCATTATAAATATAGGGTAAAAATTAAACCGCCCATAATTGATGTTATGAGCGGCTTTATAGGAATAAGCTATTTATAGAAATATAACTTTTTACATTTTAGTAAAATATATTTAATCTCAAATCTGTTAAACATTTAATATTAGGTTACACTCTCCATGAATTGCTTAGCTGAATTATTATCAAAATCCAGTGCATTTCCTTCCAATTGTTGTAATAGGTTCTCTAAATCAGCATTCCAAAGACCCTCTATTTTTATTATATGAATTATTCTAAAGAATTTCACATTCTTTATTAGTTCTGTTGCAACTGTTCCAGAGTATTCAGAGTCTGGCAATCCCTCGCACATTAAATTTTCTAAAGTACCTAATATTTTATTTTTATTCTGAATTGTCTTTCGTGTTCCATCGTTATATTCTACTGCTTTTTCAAATAACTCATCAATTTGCGTTAATAAAGCATCTGTAATTTCAAATCTAGGTAATACTAATCTTTTTGGATCGTTTAACATTAATTGATCAATTGTATTCTTACCAGCCAATGTCTTTGGATAAAATCTATATGTAGAAATGCTAAGATGTTCTTTGGGATTCATCTTTGCAGGATTAATAAAAGGATTGATAACAGTATTATATGTAGACTTATGGCCATTACACCTTTTGCAACTTGGTAAAAGATTCTCCCATTCAACTACCAAATGTGGGTTACTATTCTTATCGTGGAAATGTTCAACTTCCATGTATTTTGACTCTCTATCTATTTTACATTCACAGTAGCAACACTTATTATATGAACTTTCTAAAAGAGCTTTTTCAATAAATTGCTTTTTCCAAACTGATTTTCCTGTTTTAATAAACTCTTCTGTTAATATTCTTTTTAAATCAGCTGTTAGTTCTACAGGACATTCTTTTTTATTAATTTTAATCATTATTAATTCTCTCCAAAGATGCCATCTGTATTTTCAATACTTTTCTTAAGTGATTTTCTGGATGAAGCATTTTATCAATTTGATTATATAAAATCTTAGCATTCCTACTATCAAAACTTGACAAGGATTTATCGAATGCATTTAATGTCTCATGGTAAACTTCAGTATGGGTGTCTCTTAATCCCATTACATCTATCAAAATTTCTTCAACAGACCATCCTTGGAACCCATACTCATTAGATGCTACATTCCTAATTGATACTTGCCCTTTATTTGTATATCCAAGAGGGATAATTTCATTCGGATTAGCAACTTGAATTATATGAGGACTATGTGTAGTTGCTATTATTTGTGCGTTAGGAACTAACCATCTTAATATGTCAATTAGTTTTGCCTGCCATTCTGGATGTAAATGTAAATCTAATTCGTCTATTAGTATCACTCCTTCATAAGAGTGAATATCATTAATTGAGCTCGTAACTTCTGTCTGTTTAATTACTCCTAGCAATATAGTTAGACACGATCTATATCCTGAAGACAAATATTCTAACGGAATCTCTCCATGAGTGGATTCCACATATATGTCGGCAAATGTAGGCACAGATCTAAATCTGTTGTTTTTAGTTGAATCATTTTCTTTTCTCACTACTACTTTGCTAAAATATATATTTGGATCTAACATTGTAAAACATTTTTGAGCAATTTTAAGATTATAATATTGTTTTTCTGTTAATCTACTCTCAGCATAATAATTTTTATAAAACCAGCTCTGTATATAGTCAAACTGATTACCGTAATATATTTTATTGTGACTGGTCCTATTGATAGAAAAGTTTATAATTTCTTTAGATCTTATAGTATTATCAAATCTTTTTTTGTTTGTATTTTCCACAAATTTATCAACAATAAATTCTTCAAAATGGGAGTAATTGCCTTTTTCTACTGTAATATTCCAAAATCCATAATTATGCTTTACATTTGTTCTCACATTTTTTGAATGTCTGTTAAAGGAACTTGCAATGCAATCTAGTATCGTTGTTTTCCCTACACCATTAGCACCACTAATAAAATTAAAGCCTGAATTAAAACTAAGATACAACTCATCAACACCATTTATTCCCCGAATATATAGTTGTTTTATTTTTAACATTGATGGTATTTTCCCCTCTTTCTTAAAATAAGTAATTCATTTTCAACCTATCAATTTGAATTAGCTAATTATTATCTATTTGGTGCCAACATTACCAAAATACCCCAAAGGGAATAATAACAAATATTCCGTTTTTTGTTTGTTATTTTTAAATTTTTTTGCTTCGGAAAATCTACAGCTCATAATAGATATTCTACAAGGTTAATATTTGACCGTAAAAAACGCTCATAATCAGTGTTATAAGCGGTTTTAAGATAGGGAAAGCTTAAGTTATTTATTATTCAATATTTCTTAACAACTACTCTCGGTTGATTTAATTCTTACATGATAAGGTAATAATTCTTATTATTAGTCCGTATAAAAAACTATTTCACTTTCTTCATAATAACTTTAATTCGATTCCATGCTGTTGATTTCTTTCCAAAAGGGATAACATTTAATACTTTAATGTTGTAAACAGTATCATTCAATTCAATATCCGTTGCAATTATTTTCGCAACATCTCTAGGTACATACCCAACCTGTTTATCATTATTGTAAATAGCAATAGCAAACGGATCATATTCATTAGTTATTTCTCTTTTATATTTTAAATTCTGGTATTTAATAATGTCTTTTGATGTTAATTTTCTAGACTCATCAAAGCGAATTCCCCTTACTTCAAAGACAAATGTACTATTATTACCTCTGTTGTAATATTTTTTCAAATTAAATTTTAAACCTATTTGAATAATCTCCCCAATTTCCTGAGAATTGAATTCTTTTCTCTCTAAGCTTTCTTTTGTTGAATTAATTAGTGCTAAAATAAACCCTCTCATTGTCTGTGATGAGAATGATTCAGATAACTTTGTTGCTAGCCCTCTATCCCTGATTCCAAGCGCCATCGCCATACAAGCATTTTGAGAACTTACCCCGTATCTTAAAAACATAGATAGGCTTTTAATATTTTTAGGAATATTGTCCCAGTCCATTTCTAACCTATAAGATATTAATGTGATAAAAGCACTTATACCCCATGGGTATCTAAAATATAAACATTCTTGTATAAATAATTCCATTCTATTAGAACCTGGACGATATTTACTATCTGCGTCAACCCAATGCTGTTTTAAGTCACTTATTTTACATCCATTGATCCATGCTTCTATAAACTTAAAGCTTTTTTCAAATGATAAATTTTTAAACTTCATAGTATGGTTTGAATTCATTTCTCTTAAATAATGGTCATCTAAAAAGGAAAAGATTAATTTAATAAGCTGTAAATAATCATCTTTTTCTACAATCACTTTTAAATTATCAATATTCTCCTGTATGTACTCCAAGATGATTTCATTACTTGCTAAAGATAACCCAGTTTTTGAAAATGCCACTATTTCATTCTTTGTTTTTCTACTATTTATGTTACTTGCTATATTCTTGAATTCTGTTGCAAGGGCTTTTACATCTTCTGAATTTCTCTGGAACTTAAATAAACTATTGTCACTCACTAAATTAATTATTTCATCCAAACCTTTTTCTTCAAATAACTCCTCAGCTAGTATATTAATTAAATGCGACTCGGATCCAATTTCTAAAAGACCCGAATATTCCTGAGTTATTCTATTTGAAACAAGTTTCTCAATTAGAACAGTAAAATAACTTTTTATATCCTCTAAGTTTTCCTTCTTAATATATTTTTCAAATATTTCGTTATCCTTATCACCATTTGAAAGAAAGATAACCTGTCCTTCGGTTTCTAACCCTGCTCTGCCTGTTCTACCAATAATGTTCCAAAAATCTCTGACAGAAATAGCTTTAAAATCTTTTTTTGTATGATTCATCACTAAAGAATGTATTATTAAGTTTTTTATTGGGAAATTTATTCCTTGACCAATTGTATTTGTAGATACTAGTACTCTTAAAACACCACTACGATAGTCCTCTTCAACAGCTCTTTTTACTGGTTCAAACATAATCCCATTGTGGATTCCTATGCCTCTCTTTAGGCATTTAGTTATGATAGAATCATCCCCATACCATCTGAGCGCCAATTTATATGAACTACTTTTTTCATTTAATGTGAAATAAGATATTATTGATTGATTTTTACTATCCAAATACTCTATATATTCAAATAAGCTAGAAGCAACTGAGTAAGACCAATCTGGTCTTGAACAAAATATTAGTGTACTACCGCTATTTGATAAATTATAAGAGATTATAGCTGCAGTCTGAGATTTGTTATAACCCCCATTAGTCATCTTAGGAAATTTTCTACTTCCAATCTTATGAACATAAAGGATATTTTTGGTATTTTTTCCATTAACATTAAAAGGTAGATTAATATACTCCAACTTTCCTATTTCGTTTTCCCAGTAAAACTTACTTATAAATCTTCGAGTAGGCTCCCAAGAGACACCATCAATAATAGGAGAACTAATAACATTATCACTTTTGCCACTAAGCCACCTAGATAGCTCTGATATACTATGTTCGGACAGTACTGCTGAAATGAACAGCGTATTTAAATAAGGAAATTTCATCTTTAATTTAATCAATATAAACTCTAGCAGTGCAGAACGTTCAGAAAAGTCACCAATCATATGGCCCTCGTCTATAACGACTAAGGATAGTTCGTCAAAAAACTCTGGCCTTACCCTAAATAGAATATCTAATTTCTCAGGAGTAGCTAATAATACGTCTGCTTCGTCCATAATAACTACTTGTAAGTCATCCAGTTCATAACTACCATTTAAAGATGTGACAGAATAACCTAGCAACGAAAATGTTTTTGATAATTCCTGTTCTTTTTCATTTGCAAGTGCCCTGTAAGGAGCAACATATATACACTTTTTATTAGGATATTTTACAAGTGCATTTAATATGGCTAACTCTGCTATCAATGTTTTCCCTGCACTAGTCGGCATTTGAATTACATAATTTTGATTATTTGATAGATACCCAGAATCTATTGCTTCAATTTGAGACATCCAAAATTCAAATAATGAGATTCTATTTTTAGAACTTTGTACTTCGTTATCTTTAAAAGGGTTAGTAGTTAATAGTTTAAGATAACTTCTCCATTGTGGCTTACTGACATCGATCTCTTGTTCAAGCTTTTTCCATATAGATCTTTTATTAAATGCTGTTAATCTATGCATTAAAAGGAAAAGCAAATGGGAAATATGAGTATTACCTTGTTGTAAAAAATAATTATAAGTCTCATTCATGATAGGTAGGAATTCATTATCTATACCGTATAGAGCTGCATTATAAAATGTATGCATTGCATTATTATATAACCTTTTACCATCAGTCTCATTTTGTGTATCAAATTTTACTTCTTCGTAAGCATAGAATAATTTTTTATTTAAAAGTTTTGTAATGTTTCCCAAAATATAATTGTCTGTAAGGATAACATCACTATGCATATTATTTGTATCTAATAATTTATAGTCTGGAATCTCTCTTATTAAACATAAAGCATTTGCCTGGTATCCTGCTATATCATAACAAAGAGCCGCTAGAATCCCACAATATTCTTTATCAAGCTCTTTTGTTAATCTATAAAAATTTTCATAGATTCTGCACACTCCCTTATTGCCCTATTTGCAAGAGTGTTTTTAGAATCATAATTTAGCAACATTATTGCGTTAGTTGACAAGAATAAAGACTTTCTCCATAACCTAGTCTCATCAAATTCCATAATAATATTTGTTCCTAATCGATTGTTAATTAACTTCTCTTTATCTTTTAAGAATGAGCTCCCTGACTCACTCTCACTTAATAAATCTTTAATATCTTCCTCGATCTTTTTATAGAATTCTATTTTCTTCAACTTCGAACACCTTCTTTACAGCTATTTCAATAGCACGTTCGTAACTTTTTTCAAAAAGATCTTTAAGATTGTCTATTAGTATTATCTTCACTTCAAGAGGATTTAATTGAATTGGCAAATCATGTAACTCCTTTAATATATCCTCGTTGTACAAAGATTTTTCTACAATAATAATTATTTCAAAGGATCTATTATATTTCTCAGGATGCTTCACAATATCACAATATTTTGCAGCGGCTGCATAGTACTCTTGAGCCACTATATCAACTCCATGTTTTTCAAATTCCACAGCCAAGTTATAAGAATATCTAAACAGGAAGTCTGCTATTGATTCTGTATTAGGAGAGAGTTCATCTTTAAGTAGACTCTGATGAGCAACAACTCCAACATAATGACTTTTATCTTCGTCTTTTATTTTTACTTTTTCCTTTTTCATAGTTACACGTGACTTTATTTCATAGTATCTTAAATCAGTTATTGTATTACCAATGTTATGGGAGATCATATCTGTACAAAAAACAGATCTATTATTATTAAATTTCCATCTTACTTTGTAAATAGGAATATCAAAGTTATCAAATTTTCTTACCACTTCCATAGCTATTGTTTCTCCAAAATCACCTTGCCTTACATTTTTCCTTATGTTTTGTTCCCTAGTTGGTTCCTCTATATTTGAAAATGCATAGTTTTTAAGATATCTAATTAAACTTTCTTTGGGCTCATCCTTATAGGAATCTTTAAGTAGATTTATATCTCTAAAAGCCTCCAATAAACTACTTCCAATGTAATCCATTAATTCATCGCTAATCTTTGTAGCTTCTATAAATTCAACCTTTGAAAAACTATAAGTTTTAAAATCTTCACTATTTTTCTTTAGCCATTTTTTTAACATGAAAGCAGTCCCCTAATATTTTTAAAAATATATAAGCCTTTTTACATACACCTACTTCATCTTACCATTTATGGAATATTATTATATACTCAAGTTTCTTTTAGTTGAGCTTATTTTATACCTCACCCTAAAAAATAAACACCACTTTAATGCTGTTGAAAGATTTCCTTAGGAGGATTAATTTGCAAGTTCGTATCATCCGTCGTAATGGATTTGAACAAAAAAGCACTCACGGCTAATAATAAACATTATTCGAATGTACTATAATTGCTTAATTAGGCCTAGATAAATAAGAAAGATAAATAGCCCATAATAGATATTATGAGCAATTAATTCACATATAAATTCAAGATAACCAATTATTGACAGTTGCTTTCTGATGATATAAACTAAAAATGCTGGGGGGCAGGGAGGTTACTTTTTTAGTAACCACCTAAGAATGGCTTATCCTTTTTGGGTAAGCCATTCTTTTATTTCCACAATTCCTATAGTTTAATTGTGCACCAGGGAGCCAATTGATGCTGTTTGTCGCATTATAGGGTTACTCTGCACCACACATCACCCTAAAACAGTTTGAGTGAATGGGAAGCTAAGGATTTTTATGTTCAAAGAAATGCTTTTTCCATTCAAATCAGGAAGCTATTCCGATGCATCACATCTAAAATGGGAAGCAAGGGCAAGCAACATAATGCTTCCTTACATAACACATACATCGGTCAATTGGAGCGTGGGGAAAAAAATGCAACAATTGAGAGCCTGTTAAAAATTACTAATGCACTAGGAATTACATTAGAAGAATTATTCAGCAATACTCAAACTGGTCCAAAAACAAATAGTTTGGAAATCACTCAAATTATCACTTTACTCGAAGATAGATCAAGTATAGATCAACGTACGATTCTAGGGTTACTCGAACTACTTATCGATTGGAAGGGCAATGATTGATTAATCATGATTTATCTATACTATAAAGGCTGTGTCGACTCACATTTGGGGTAAACACAGCTTCTATCCCTCTGTATTTTAATAATAAATTTGGTAAAAATAGGCGGCTGAAGAATTCGCTCCTTTCGTAAAGAACGTGGTTTAAGCCAAGAAGAATTAGCTTATTGTGCTTAATTGCACAACACCTATATTTGAAATGTATGCTAGAATTGAAATCCTTGCTAAAGTTTGTGCAGCAGTAGATGTTACACGAGCTGAACACTTTGGCGGTTATTGAATCTTTAATCGCATGGATGGATATCGAATAATTGTTACCAGGAGGGGCCGCTCTTGTTGCGTGTTGGTGCGTTACCAAAGACTAGAACGCACCACACCTCTAAGATTACATGCGGCAGGGAGAACGACGCTAGGGTATTTACAATAAAAATCTATAGTATTTGACGCATAGCATACGATAGTTATGTATGGACAGTAAGTACATTTATTGTATAAAACGAACTACAGCTTTTTCATATCAACTCACAATATTAAAATCTCTCGCATTTTCCCAAAACTTCTATGAAAATATCTAATACCTTCTAAATTACCCGAGTGTCAATCACATAGCACCGAGTAGATTTCCCACCCACATTTCTCGGTTCAGACGCATGTAAAAAAAAACCGCCTTGTAGATGATTTTCTAACTGCTTATCCGAGATACGTTCGTCTGCGTAATCATGTAATTTGCGATTCCCAGGAAACTACACGTCCTTCACCAATGAAAGATTCTTTTGTGATACATTATTAGGCACTAACACACCAGAGGAATACTTGTTGCCATTTGTTGCATTGGTATGCTATATCCGTTTCACGTATCACTATAGGAGTAGCGGTAAGGAAGTGAACCTAAGACAAACAACAAATCTAAACAATCTAAACACATTATGTTCTATGAGAAAGTATTTCTTTAGGTTTTCTCCTCTCCATGCCCTCCATTTTGTAAAAATGGAGAGAGACTTATAGAAAAGAACTTATAATATCCTTTTATTATTATACTTATATTATTTGTAGCTATCACGTTATACATAGCTAGTCAGAATATTAGCTACCGCATAGTTAATTTAAGAACCCCCCTTAGACAGAATAGTATCCAAGGGGGGCTACAAAAAAAACCTGCAATATGAACTTTTAAATATTACTTAATTCATACTGCTTCAATTCTAGGTAATAACCACGGATAAAGGTTTTCAGCCAATGAGAAGGAAATTTCTCCTTTATCATATCAATACGACTGTCTAGGTCTGTCGTCTCCATAAATGCATTGAATTCTTTACCTAAATGCGCGGATGGACAAGACATTATAATCTCTTCAATTAAGATTTTATACATTTCCCTTTCATCCAATGTGTCCAGATGATCACTGACCTCGGCATAATAGTTGCGAAGCACCTCCATTTTAGCATCACTTATTCCGGTAGCTCTAACTTCAAAAGGCTGTTCAAAATACGGGCTTTTCAAGTCTTCATGAATAGGATGATCATTTTTATAATTGATAGCAATATCAGGGTGATGTTTTTCAAAATATTAATCAACCAAATGAAAGGTATCGATTTGAATTGATATATTTGAGCGCAATGAAATATTATACATCAAGATATCCCCAAATAACCAATACATATCTAATCTGTCTCTGAGGTTAATATCTTTGAATAACCAATCAATGCATATACCATAAGGATCATCTGCATCTCCTATACTTTTGGTCTTTTCAACTATTTGTAGAACAGTTGAATAGATATCCTCATACGAGATTTCACCTCGATGAGCATCTAATATTTCTTCTACAAAAAAATGAGTAAATTCACTCATAATAATGTATGGATTTGAATATAGGTCACTAAGTCTATAATGATTAGTTCCTAGATCGCCCCCTCCTTTAGACCAATGAATAAAACCTTTTTCTTTAAGAGATTTTAATCCATTCTTTATTGATGCGGTACTTTTTTTACCCAGCTTAAAAGCTAGACGTTTATGGCTTGGAAAAGCATAATTGTTTACTCCCATATAAGATATCACTTCAAGTAATAATATTTTTTCAATATCATTTAATCTGTAGCATCTTAATATCTTTTGTGGGGCAATAACATATCCTCTATTTGCCACCATTCTTATACTTCCATTACCTGTAGCAAAAGTTGCAAGTTGGTATGGAATACCTGAGCTTTCATTTTTTTCTTTAGACATTATTTATCTCCCCATCAATGTAAGTTTGTGTTACTCCTCTATATACGTAACAATCAATTGTTAGTTAAACAAAAATCCGCACCACTTTTCACGGAAAATTTCCCGTAGGTATCATCTAGCACCCGCACAATGCCGCTTCAATAGTTGAATTCGTAGGCACCGGGGGGGGAATAAAAAAAATTTAGGAAACCATGGATTTTTATTTCTTGCTTATTGACTATTATGAAAACCCATAACATCCAATGTAGATAAATATTTTCAAATATTATCTGACATAAAATGCGTGTTCTAAAGTTTAGAGCAGCTTTGCTTATAGCAATAAAACATTATTTGAAAAAGATATTAATGTATGATACCGATTTTCTCAGTTAATGCTAGTTTCATATATTGTTATATTTTGAGCCGTTTTTTTACCATTCTCGGCTCACAAGATTTTACAAAAAGCCTTACTTAACTCCCTATCTTTAAATGCGTATATAGCGGATATACCAACTAAAAATGAAAAGGGGATTAAGTAAATGATTGTTATTTTGAGCTATTTTTGCTACATTTTTGATATAGAAGCTTGTTATACCTTTAGAGGACATCTTTCTAAGGAGGATGTTACCTATGGGTTATGTAAAAAAAGGTAATGCATCATGGTATTATGTTGCAGAAGTAGGAATAAATCCTGTGACAGGGAACCGTAAGAGGAAGAAAAAGAGCGGTTTTAAAACAAAGCGGGAAGCTGAATTAGCACTTGCACAAATTGAAACGGAAGTATCCCATGGAAGTTATGTTGAACCATCGAATATGTTGTATAAAGACTATCTATTAGAATGGTTTAAAGGTAAACGGAATAGTATAGGGGAGCAAACTGTAGTAGTGTATGAGAATATCCTGAACAGCAGAATCATCCCTTCACTTGGGCATTTTTCGCTTTCAAAAATCAACGCTATGTATATACAAAAGTATATTAATAGCCTTAAAGAGGAAGGATTAGCAAGTGCAACAGTGAAAAAGATATTCGAGGTTATTCGTAACTCACTTGCACATGCTAAAGACTTGGATATTATCCCTAAGAATGTAGCTGAAAAGATAAAACTTCCAAAAGACCCGAAAAAAGAAATGGAAGTTTGGGGTGAAGAGGAAATAAAGAAGTTTTTTGAAGTGGCTAAGAATAATCGTTACTTCATGGCTTTTTATTTAGCTATTTCAACAGGGATGAGGCAAGGAGAAATTTTAGGAGTATGTTGGAAAGATATTGATTTTATTGATCAGTCCTTATGTATCAAGCAGACTCTTAAACATGATGGAAAAGGGTTTTTAGTGGGCGGAAAAACGAAGTCTAGTAACCGAACTGTAGCACTAACTTCTGAAACAATTGTCTTACTTAAAAGGCATAGAGCTATGATAGCGAAGGAGAAGTTATCAAAGGGTGGGGGCTATGAGGATCATGATTTGGTAGTATGCACGGAGCATGGGACACCATTAAACCCAGCTAACCTAAGAAGAACCTTTCGCCGCTTAATATCACAAGCAAATATTCCTGAAATAAAATTCCATGCCTTAAGACATACGCATGCAACACTGCTTTTGTCTAAGGGGGTGAACGTAAAGGTTATTTCCGAGCGGCTTGGTCATAGCAATATAAAGGTTACTCTCGATGTATATTCCCATGTATTGCCTACCATGCAGGAGGAGGCAGTAAAGCAGATTGATAACTTACTGTCATCCGCAAAATAACTTTTCGGCACTAAAATGGCACCAATGAGGATTAATAGCTTCATTTCCATGTGAAGATAAAAATAAAAAAACCCCTAGAACCTATGTGGCTCTAAGGGTTCCAAGTATGGAGAATAGGGGGCTCGAACCCCTGACCTCTACGCTGCCAGCGTAGCGCTCTCCCAGCTGAGCTAATTCCCCAGTTAATGGGTACAAGAAATATTATATACACAACCGGGAGTTTATTCAAGAGTAAATTAGAAAAAAGCTAAAAAATTAAAAATTGTGGGTGAGCTATTGGCTTTCAATTTCAACGCTTTTAATGCCTTTCAATTTGGAAACGCTGTAATAGACGTCAGTGATACTTTTTTTATTATCGACAGATACGATTAATTGAATGAGATGTTGTCCGTCTTCTAAGTCCTTAATACGGACACGCCGGATTGAAATATTTAATTCTTTGATGGCTGAGATGATGTCAGCTATATTTTCTTTATTATTTACTTTAAGCTGCAAGTTAACTTCTTTCTCTCTCAGCTGTTTTGGTCCAATTACCCCCATTAAAAATGGAACGACTTCGACACTAATAATTAACAATGCTACGCCCGCCATTGCTTCGATATAGAAGCCGGCCCCAACTGCAATTCCGATTCCCGCAGCTCCCCAAATTAAAGCGGCAGTAGTAAGACCTGAAATACTGTCATTACCCCTTCTTAAAATAACACCTGCACCTAAAAATCCTATCCCTGAAACGATCTGTGCTGCTAAACGCAGGGGATCCATCGTTATATTAATATCTTCTTTCCCTGGAAACGTGTATGCAGACTCGATCGATACGATCGTTAATAGACAGCTGACAATTGAGATAACAAGGCTAGTCTTTAATCCTACAGGCTTTCTTTTCAGCTCACGTTCGATGCCGATAACGAGGCCGAGTACGGCGGAAATTCCAAGTTTCATTATTATTTCCATTTCTAAATTATTCATTTCATCTCCCACTTATCATGTTATTGTTTTGGAGAAAAGAAGTTGGTTCAATCCGAAGGTAAGATTGGAAAAATAGATTTGAAAAAAGAACTGTTCTTAGTCTCTTTATCTGCATAAAAATAGTTTCTGTTATTTTAACATAACAATGCTTTATGTTACTTATTGACGTTGAGACTTATTTATATATTTGTTTACCTGAAATATTCGGCAAGATCTAATTTTAAGAAAACTATTTAAGAATAGAAAAAAGAGCTACTTTCGTAGTAAAATGGTGTGTACACTTAAATATCGTATTACGAAACAAGGAGAATGCATACATGTCAGACACAAAAATAAATCCTTATGCAGCACTTGCCATTGGCGTCATTTCGGTGTCAACGTCAGCTATACTTGTAAAGGTATCAACTGCTCCATCTGGAGTTATTGCTTTTTATCGGTTGTTTTTTTCCGTCTTATTCATGTTGCCTGTATTTCTAATAAAGTATGTTCCAGAGCTCCGTTCTATTACAAAGCGGGACTGGATCTTCTCTATTGTTGCTGGGGTTTTCCTCGCATTTCACTTTATTCTCTGGTTTGAATCTTTAAATTACACATCTGTAGCAAGTTCTACTGTTCTGGTAACTCTTCAGCCGTTGTTTGCCTTTCTAGGAACCTATTTTTTCTTCAAAGAAAAATTCTCATGGAAAGCAATTCTAAGCGGGTTGATAGCCATTTTCGGAAGTGTGATTATCAGCTGGGGAGATTTTCAGATTAGCGGCTCTGCTTTATTTGGAGATATTTTGGCCTTAATTGCTTGTGCGTTAATTACAGCGTATCTAATGTTTGGGCAAACAGTCAGAAAAAGATTATCACTAGTTACCTACACATTTGTTGTATATAGCATCAGCACAATCACACTATTTATATATGTACTTATTATGCAGGAACCGTTAATTCCTTATGGAACGAGTGATTGGGTTTATTTTATCCTTCTTGCCCTTGTTCCAACATTACTGGGCCACACTTTATTTAATTGGTCGATAAAATGGCTTAGCACCTCCACCATTTCAATGGCGATTCTATTTGAGCCGATCGGTGCAGCTCTTTTAGCGTATTTTCTTTTACAAGAGTATGTAGTCTGGACTCAGTTGCTTGGGGGAGTTGTTGTAATTGGTGGTGTGTCTCTATTCTTACTTGATGAACGAAGAGTTCGAATGAAGGAATTGAAGAACAAAACAATTTCACAATAGATGGAGGCAATGTGAAGAATTTGCTGTGAAAAATGAAAGAGATTCGTGAGATATTATTGAAATTAAGTAAGCTTAAAAAAGAAATCCTCCTGCGAACTTAAAATGTACCCTTTGTAAAGGACATTTTAAACTATACAGGGGGATTTCTTTTTTAAATAAAAACATAAGTAAAACCCGAGAAAAGAAATGCGGCAGTAACTGAAAGGATAAATGTACCTCCATGTACCTTTCCTTCTGAATTCGCTATTCTTAGTCCTTCAACATACGAATAAGCGAATAATAATATTGCCGTGATTAATGATATATATAACGCAAAATTCTCTAGCATATAAACACCTTCCATTTAAGTTCGAGTTAATAGATTTTTATGAAGTAAAAATAAATACTATGCTAAATAAACTGCGTAATTCAGAAACAGAATGTTATTAACTAACCTAAAAGTTTTTATTGTGGATAAAACGAATGAAAATATCAACAACCCTGTGTAAAACTCTGACGAATTATGTCGTTTAAATGAAATTACTGTGGATAAACATGTGGATATGTGGAGTATTTTTGAAGGGATTCGATGTTTCATATAATGGGCTTATATTATAGAAGGTTCTAGTCTTCGAATGGTATTCCGTTCTTCGAGCAGGCTGGTGAATTTATTCACCGCAATACTCAAGAAAAGTTGATGATGGTAGATTCTATTCGAGAAATGAAGGTCGCCCCGCCTATAAGCAACAAGTTTAAAACGAGCCAGAGGAAGGTTTGTCCTAACAGGTTGGTTATGTCCCAAACTTCTAGCTCATGGATGACTAAGACACGACTTAACGAATGTCTGAGTTAAAGGTTCGCTTATTTAATCAAAGGATCTTTTTATATTTAAAATAAAATAAACTTATTTTGCAAAATTATATTGCAAACACTTTTAGAACATGATATATTAAATCTCGTCCTCACCGAATAACTTAAATCATGAAAAAAGTTTTTCGAAAAAGTTATTGACTAAGATTGAGGATATGTGGTAAATTAATAAAGTCGCTTCGGGGCGACACGGATTAATTGGATGTCTTGCTCTTTGAAAACTGAACGAACAAAAACGTCAACGTTTAAATTTTTATTTTCGAGCT
>NZ_JAHNZZ010000002.1:350974-379902 GCF_019039215.1 Bacillus sp. FJAT-29790 | reverse complement strand
ATTAGCTCGAAAATAAAAATTTAAACGTTGACGTTTTTGTTCGTTCAGTTTTCAAAGAGCAATGCTACTGACTTCAATCACATCGTGATCAATCATCAGCGAGTAGGCTTTATGTTGCTTTGCGACGAGCTGAGAAGTTACTTCCTCAAATACACTACGGCGCAGGAGCAATGTGCAACTACTTTCATTATCGCTTAGAAGCGACTTTTCTAATATAACATGTGTTGTTTTTATTGTCAACACTTTATTTTAGAATATTATCCGTCATCTGCTAAATTCGTTTTAACTACTAATTGCAGCGACGGATATTAATATAACAAGGATTTTTAAATTGGTCAATAGATAATATTATTTTTTTAGGATATTTTTTTCCTAAGCTTATAATATCTATGGAAAACCCCATGTCCTTTAGTTTCTTTCGTGACAACTTCTATTATATTCTTATCAATTAGGTATTCAAGGAGCATACCTAAATCCACAGAGTATAACTCCAACTCTTCATGATTCATAATCTCATTAATGGACCAATAATCTTTTCCTGCAAGTACATCTACTAGGTGATTAATTCCGCTCTTCATTTTTGAATTTATTAAAAACTCACTTGCCAAGAAAAGCAATCCCAGTCTTTTATCCAAAGACTCTTGACTGCTGACCAATTCTTCGTACAACTTAATTATTTCGGGCTCTATTTGTTTAACTTGCTGCCAGACAGTCACTTCCGGATGAAATCCGTTCTCAATAATCGCTAATCTTGCAAGATGGTGCAGGGAATGAACAACATGATTATAGGCGTCCAGATAATGGTCGTTTTCAAAAAAAGCTTTTCCATCCATATAACGGCGGATTAATTTTGCAAACTCTAAGCCCATCTTTAATTTACGCCCATTAAACGGAAACTCCTTTAATTCTGTTTTAATATTAGAAACATATTCATTGCGGTCAAAAATAACCATTCCGTTATATAACCAATCGAAGATTTTCTTATTAGTCCCAAGTAATAGCCATTCATTTAGCTGTTGATCAGTAACCATAAATAAAGCAGCTTTTTTTTCATTATAAGTATAATGTTTAACAAACACCGGTGATTCTGCCTCTTTTACTAAAATAAGCAGGATTGTATCAAATGTGTCTGTAGCAGGAATGTCGTTTTGCCGTTTCTTTATCATTAACACTCCAAGTGTATTCGTCTGACTTGCCCGTTCTTGATAGATGGGGCGGAGAATGTCTTCCATACTCATTCCTCCATTTTATTGATAGAGTATAACTTCGACAATTTTTTTAATTAATCCTTCTAATGAAGAAATAAAGAAATAACCTTTTATCAGTTTTCTTTTATATTTATCTTCTTTCATTTGATGTGATATAGTTATTCTTTAGGAGGGACAAGAATGGCTAAATATTCAAGTAAAATTAATAAAATCCGAACATTTGCTCTTAGTTTAATCTTCGTTGGACTTATTGTTATGTATCTTGGAATCTTCTTTAGGAATTCCCCACTTCTAATGACAATATTTATGCTTTTTGGAATGCTATTCATTATTGCAAGTACAGGTGTTTATTTTTGGATTGGGATGCTTTCAACTAAAACTGTGCAAGTTGTTTGCCCTAATTGCGGAAAACATACAAAAATACTTGGCCGTGTGGATATGTGTATGTATTGTAAAGAGCCGTTAACACTTGATCAAAATCTTGAGGGCAAAGAGTTCGACGAAAAATATAATAGGAAAAAATAAAAAGCTCGGCTGCAGAAGCCGAGCTTTTTATAACACCGATGGAGAAATTTTATTAATGCAATTCTTTGCTTGCACAATCAGGGCACATTCCGTAAATTTCCATACGATGATGGCTAATTTTAAAGCCTGTTACGTGCGATGCTAAATGCTCAACCTCATCAAGTCCTGGATAATGAAAGTCGACAATTTTTCCGCATTTTTCACAAATAACATGATAATGATGAGTTGTCACGAAATCAAAACGACTTGAAGCATCCCCGTATGTCAACTCTTTAACTAAGCCAACCTCACGAAATACTCTTAAATTATTGTAAACTGTTGCCACACTCATATTTGGAAACTTACCTTCTAATGCTTTATAAATATCATCTGCAGTTGGGTGCGACATTGAGCTTATTAAATATTCAAGTATCGCATGACGCTGTGGTGTAATGCGTACTCCGGTTTCCTTTAAGGTATCCAATGCTTCCTTTAATTGAATTTGCGCCACGGCCATGCACCTCTTTTCTAAAAGGAATTCTTATTTTATAATCTTTATAAATAGTGTACTAATTTATTACTCCTTTTGTCAACATAACAAACTAAGCTACAGAAAGAAAACAGAGATTATTTCGATCCACCCTTTTTTCTTAGCTCTTCACTTTAACCTCCTTTCCGCCATACAATTATTCTTATTTTTAATATATGTACAATGATTATGATTAACAACCTCATATGACTGTAATTCTCTTCGTTTATGGACAACGCGTAATTTCATAAAATAAAAAAAAAGCGAACCTGATAAGATCCGCTTTAAAAAATATCTGAGGAGGTATGCCCTAATAAAATGATATTCAAAACTCGTTCAGATGAATGGACAAAAGCCTTGAAATAGAAAAATAGGCAGAGAATTACACCTCTTTGTCTAAAATTATACCGTTCTTTGATACTCGCCCCTTATTTTTCAGGACAGATTTTCCTTAATAAATTCGAGCGCTTCCTCCACATGCCCTTTGACCTTCACCTTGCGCCATTCCTTTACTAACTTGCCTTCTTTATCAATAATGAAAGTAGAACGTTCAATCCCCATATATTCTTTTCCGAACATTTTCTTTAGCTTCCAGACACCATAAGCCTCTGCCGCCTTATTTTCTTCGTCCGCAAGCAAGATAAATGGCAATTCATATTTCCCAATAAATTTTTCATGGCGAATGATCGGATCAGGACTTACGCCTAATATAACTGCATTTAACCCTTCAAAGCTCTCGTGATAGTCCCTGAAATCACAAGCCTGGGTCGTACACCCTGGTGTCATATCTTTCGGATAAAAATAAAGGACAATATTTTTCCCGCGGTAATCCGACAACCTGATTATTTCCCCGTTACTTGCCTCCAATGCAAAATCTGGAGCAAACTCTCCTGTTACGACTGCCATTTAAATCCCTCCAAACGTTTTTATTATAAGCCTATCCAATTTGATTCTGAAAAACAAACAATCTACTCTAAAAGCAGCTTTAATATTTCTTTTCCATTTCAAAAACAGCCCTGAAAACGAAAGCAGCAGGAATTGTGTAACCAATTAAAGCCTCCAACACAGCAATCATCCTACCAATCCCAATTGGCGCAATATCCCCATAGCCAACGGAAAATAACGTGACCGCACTAAAATAAAAGCCCGTCTCAAGACGAACGAAGAAACCACCGTCACTTCCTTCTGTCCCTTCCGCCCAAACAGCAAATCCATGTAATTCAAGCAGCACATATATTAATCCAAACCCGATCATTACAGTTACATATATAAAAGCTAAATACATAAAATTCTCAAAGGACACTTTCTTCCCCTTGATTCGATGGGGTAAGAATAGGGTACGCAAGCTCATAACCATACAGAAAACAATACATACTAGGGATATATAAAAAGCCATAACGCTCCCTCTTTTCAACATACTAACTCTGATAATTTATACGCTTTCCACACAATCTATATGACTGCTCGGCCTAAAAAATAAAGGCTGTTTTCATAAAATTGGTTGCTTTTATAATGTGATTTTTTAATTATCTGAGTTGATTGGAGTGGAGGGTACTTGACTCTCGAAAATGCTATCGCATTTTCTTCGTGCGTGGGCAGGTTCAACGATGTAAATTCAGTATCCTACGAGAATAGAGGGAAGCGGGAGACCCCGGCAGGCGGTACGCCGAGGAGGCTCCCATCCCTCCCCGCGGAAATCAACGGGCAAACTTTCATGTTAAAAAACAACACTAAAAGCGAAATGAGCCAAAATAAAAGAAACTAGAGGACATTTCCCCTAGCTTCATTAATTCCCAGCACCCCTATATCTTTTTACACCTGAATTCCAGATAAAAATGGATGCTCCAAAAAACACGATACCGATTACCGGAGTTAAGAATGAATAGGTAAACCATTCTTCTTTCCCTAAAAAATAGGCTGCTGGATATACGCCTACAAAAGCAAACGGCAATACCCAAGTAAGTACAAAACGGATCACATTATTATATATATCGACTGGATACCGACCATAATTCCCGATATTGTACATCATCGGCATAATCGATGTTCGCGCATCCGCCCAAAAGCTGATGCAGGCTATCATAACAAAAATCCCGCCATAGACGAACATCCCGCCAGAAACAAACAGGATAAACAAGAACGGATCCAAAGCCCACGAAATGTCGAGCTGAAGCTTGATTCCAGCATAAATCATAATCGCCAGCCCTGTTACAGCACCGAATAATGACTCCAATTCCATTCTTTCTAAAATAATTTGGAACAAGCTGTGGATAGGCCTTGTGAGAATCCGGTCCATCTCTCCCTTTACAATATACCGTTCATTGAAATCCCAAATATTAAAGAAAGAAGAAAACAAGGCAAATGGGACTAGAAAAAATCCATAGATAAAAATGATTTCATCTCTAGACCATCCCCCGAGCAAGTTTGTATGCCCAAATACAACAAGAATAAATATTAAATTGACCGCTTGAAATAATAGGTCTGAAAAAATTTCTACAAACAAATCTGCTCGATATTGCATTCTCGTCTTCAAATACTGGGCGACGTATTGAAAAAATATCTTAATATAAAACATTCGTCACCCTCCTTGAATAATAAGCTGTTTTTTTGCGATGACCCATAAAATTCGGATGGGAATAATTAAAATAACAACCCATACACCTTGAAGAATAATCGCTTCAATTGCTTCGCTATTTGAAAATCCGTTTGTAAAGATCATGCTTGGAACATAGCTTATACCTTGAAATGGCAAGAATTTCAGCAGTCCTTGAGCCCAAATTGGAAAAAAGCTAATAGGCAGCAGCAACCCTGAAAACAGATCAATAACCACTCTTTTTGCCCGAATTAGACCTGTATTGTTATAGAGGAAAAAGGTCGTAATCCCTGTAATTAAATTAATTTGGGTATTAATGAAAAAGCTTAAGATGATTGAAACGGCAAAAAACAGCCATGTAGTTAAATCAACTGAAAACTGTATCGGAAAGATGAAAGAGACGATCACCATTCCCGGAACCGAAAAGAAAAACAATCTGAATATCCCTTCGCCCAACCCTTGCATAGTCTTCATGCCAAGATAATTATAAGGACGGATTAATTCAACAGCTACCTTTCCTTCTTTGATTTCCATTGCCATCTCACGGTCAATATTATTAAAATAAAACGCTCTCGCCATCCACGCAACTGCCACATATGTAGACATTTGCACGACTGACATTCCCTCAATCGTTTCTTTTCCTCCATAAATAGCAGACCATAGAAAATAATAGGCACCAATATTAATACTATAAATGAGAATTCCCGTATAATAATTTGTCCTGTAAGCTAACATCATTAAGAACCGAATTCGGATCATTTCAATATACTTGTCCATCAAATCCCCTCCTTAAGCGGAGCATCCACACAGAAAACCATTAAGAAATCCCCCGGTCATAAATATTGCGGATGATTTCTTCTGTAGACGTTTCTTTAATGTTAATGTCTTTAATTTTATAAGTCGCTACCACTTTCGCTATTAAGAGGGAAATAAGCTCATCATTATCTTCGATTACTGCAGTGAAAACAGGTTCATTTTCGTCTTTTTCCCATTTAATCGCTGGTGTTGCTGTTAGACGGTTTAAGTCAGTCAAATTCACTTCCTCTAAAAATTGAAATTCGATTTCTTTCCCTTCTCCCCATTTTTCCTTCAGACTTTTAAGTGCCCCATCGTAGATAATTTTTCCGTCATCAAGCATGACGACCCGCTCACATAAGGCTTCGATGTCGGATAAATCATGGGTTGTTAATAAAATGGTCGTATTGTATTTTTCATTCATTTCCTTTAAAAATTCGCGAATTTTCAGCTTTACTAGAACATCCAGTCCAATTGTCGGCTCATCAAGAAATAACAATGGCGGATTATGAATGAGTGCCGCAGCAAGCTCGCATCGCATTCTTTGACCAAGCGACAGTTTTCGAACAGGTTTATCTAATAGAGGTTCAATATCAAGTGTTTTAATAACATGGGACATATGCTCGTCATATTGCTTATCAGGTACTTTATATACTTTTTTTAGCAATCTGAAAGACTCCTGAACAGCGATATCCCACCAAAGCTGGGATCTCTGGCCAAAAACAACACCTATAGTCTGAACAAATTTTTCTCTTTCTTTATGCGGGTTCATCCCATTTACTATCACATCACCGCTTGTCGGTGTTAAAATCCCCGTAAGCATTTTTATCGTCGTTGATTTCCCAGCCCCATTTTCGCCAATATAGCCGACCATCTCTCCTTGCTTCACATGAAAGCTTATATCGTTAACAGCCGGGACAATTTTGTAATTCCGAGTAAAAAGGTCACGGAAAGCCCCTTTTAATCCAGATCGGCTCGAATATGACTTAAATTCTTTTCGCAAATCCCGTACGGCAATTGCATCCTTCATCTATTTCTCCTCCTGCTGTTTCAATACCTTAAAAGAATAAGTTTAAGCAATCAAACATTAGAATACAACTAAGAAGCCCATATGCAATATAGAATAATCGCAATAATGAAATCAAGCTTCCAAACATTAAACATGCTAAAATAGTATAGGCTTAAATCACGAGAAATTCCAAATTATTAATAGGAGGATTTATATGCAATTTACAAATTCTGAACGTATACATAAAGAGGCACTTGAACATATCGTCGGGGGAGTGAACAGTCCTTCCCGCTCTTATAAAGCAGTTGGCGGTGGAGCGCCGGTCGTCATGGAACGTGCGCAAGGTGCCTATTTCTGGGACGTGGACGGAAATCAGTACATCGATTATTTAGCTGCCTATGGTCCAATCATTACTGGCCATGCCCACCCGCATATTACAGAAGCCATTAAAACAGCAGCTGAAAAAGGGGTCCTTTACGGAACACCTACTCCCCATGAAGTTACATTTGCCAAAATGCTGCAAGAGGCGATGCCAGGATTAGAAAAAATCCGTTTCGTCAATTCCGGTACTGAAGCGGTCATGACGACGATCCGGGTAGCACGTGCGTATACAGGCAGAGATAAAATTATTAAGTTCGCCGGCTGCTATCATGGGCACTCTGATCTTGTTCTTGTTGCTGCAGGTTCTGGTCCTTCTACTCTAGGAACACCAGATTCCGCAGGAGTTCCGAAGAGCATTGCACAGGAAGTTATTACCGTACCGTTCAACGATATTGAACCTTATAAAGAAGCTTTAGAAAAATGGGGTGACCAAATCGCCGCCGTTCTCGTTGAACCCATCGTCGGGAACTTCGGGATTGTCGAGCCGAAACCTGGATTCCTCGAGGAAATAAATGAATTAACACATGCCGCGGGAGCTCTCGTTATTTATGATGAAGTCATCACTGCTTTCCGTTTTATGTATGGCGGCGCGCAAGATATGCTCGGGGTCACACCTGACTTAACGGCGATGGGAAAAATCATTGGCGGCGGTTTGCCAATCGGGGCGTATGGAGGAAAGAAAAAAATTATGGAAACAGTCGCTCCATTAGGCCCAGCCTATCAGGCAGGAACAATGGCAGGAAATCCAGCTTCCATTCTCTCGGGAATTGCTTGCCTTGAAGTCCTGAATCAAAAAGGTGTCTATGATTATTTAGACCGCCTTGGCGCTATTCTCGAGGATGGAATTATAGCAGCTGCAACCGAATTCAACATTCCAATTACAATCAACCGCTTAAAAGGGGCATTGACGATCTACTTTACGAATGAAAAAGTGGTTAACTACGAACAAGCTGAAAACACGGATGGAGAGATGTTTGCGAAGTTTTTCAAACTGATGCTGAAACAAGGAATCAATCTAGCACCTTCTAAATACGAGGCATGGTTCGTGACAATAGCCCATACAGAAGATGACATCCAAGCAACCATCCAAGCCGTTCAAAATGCATTTCAAGCATTAAAAGAGGAATAGTTCTTCATTTTGCACATAATTAATTAAAGGAGCGATTTTACGCTCCTTTTTTATTTCAGCAAGTATTGTGTGTTAGAACTTCCATTTGTGCGGGTCTACCGAAGTTTCGGGCGAAGAGTGCGGTCGTTGCCGAGGGACGTGGAACATTTTGCAGAGGAAAATATTCAACCCGAAAAAATCAAAAAAATGCCCATTGTACTTCTCCCAATATCCCTGTATAGTACATTAATATCAAAAGCTACATAACAAGGAGCTTGAATGCCGCTCATATTTGTTGCTGTTCTACCTCATCTTGCTTACTATTAAGGATGGCGTAAAAACAACCAGAAGGATTCATCTTCTGAAAGAAAGGAAATTAGTTCGTATGAAGCTTGGTGCCCGAGTACTCAAAACGGGAATCGCAATTATTTTATCATTGTTTTTATCGGAGTTATTTCAACTCCCATCACCTGTCTTTGCAGGCATTGCTGCTATTTTCGCTCTGCAGCCGACCATTTACCGATCATTTTTATCGATTATTGAACAAGTACAAGGGAATGCCATTGGTGCAGCTATCGCCGTTATTTTTGTATTAATTTTCGGAAATGATTTATTCATTATCGGGCTAGCTGCCATTATTGTCATCACCATTAACCTGAAACTTAAAATTGAAAATACGATTGCTTTATCACTGGTTACTTTGCTCGTTATTATGGAAGCTTCTGGTGACACCTTTATCCAATTTGCGCTTATTCGGTTTTCTACGATTATGTTAGGGGTTTTTTCTGCCTTTATCGTGAACTTAGTGTTTTTGCCGCCTAAATATGAGAAAAAACTCTATTTTCAAATCTCAGATATTACCGAGGAAACAACAAAATGGATCAGACTTACGATCAGGCATGCTTCCGAGCACAAATTGCTGCAAAATGATATTGGAAAAATGAAAGCAGCGGTTAGGAATCTTGATCAGGTATATGCTATGTACAAAGAGGAGCGCAATTATTTAAAAAAGAATACGATTGCGAAATCACGGAAGCTCGTCATATACAGGCAAATGATTTCAACGGTGAAAAGATCCCTTGAAACGCTGCGAAGATTGCACCGCTTTGAAAATGATCTTCAGGAAATGCCTGCTGAATTTCAACATGCAGTTCAACAGCAGCTTGATTGTCTCATTCATTATCACGAGCATGCGATGTTAAAGTTCATTGGAAAAGTACGCTCACACGTCATTTTTGAAGAAGGAGATATTTTTCTAAACGGGAAAGAGCTTTTTAACCTCTTTTACTCGCAGCAAAAAGAAGCGAAAGTAGAAGATGAAGCAATTTTATCCCATACAATGCAAATCATATCTGCGATTATCGACTATAATGAACAGGTTGAACATCTCGATAAGCTGATCACAAGTTTTCAAACATACCATAAAAAGACGAATGAAGTGTCGATTGAAGAGTAAAAGCAGCTGAATGTTCAGCTGCTTTTCTTATTGTAAATCAAATTCGCTTGGCGTATTTGTGCCCAGATTTTCACCTCAGCTTGCTCGATAAATTCCTTTAAAAAATCTGAGGCATCCGCCGGAGGCTTAACTTTATTCAGCCGGAGCTTGAACCACATGAATTAGATACCTATTTGCATTATCACGCGCCTTATATTGTTAAGAGACTTCTGCTGAATAAAGTTAAAATTTTATTGTTCAAGCTGTTGAACTTGAAATAATTTATAATAATTGCCTTGTTTTTTCATCAATTCTTCATGGCTGCCTTCTTCTGTGATCATCCCATGCTCGATCAATATAATCCTGTCCGCATGCGTGATCGTCGATAAGCGGTGAGCGACAATAAAGGTTGTCCGCTCTTTAGCAAGATGTTCGAGCGCCTCTTGGATCAAATGTTCACTTTCTAAATCTAAAGCTGACGTTGCTTCATCGAAAATCAGAATTGGCGGGTTCTTTATAAAGATTCTAGCGATAGCTACCCGCTGCTTTTGACCTCCCGATAATTTGACGCCTCGTTCCCCAACCTTCGTATCATACCCATCAGGCAAGTTCATAATGAAATCATGCGCATTTGCTGCCTTAGCTGCCTCAATAACCTCAGCATCAGATGCCCCCGGTTTTCCTAATAGAATATTCGATTTCACTGATTCACTGAAGAGAATATTATCCTGAAGAACCATCCCAATCTTATCCCTTAACGTCCTGACTTTGAAGGAACGGATATCCTTGCCGTCAAGCAGGATCCTCCCATCTGTTACATCATAGAAACGGGGAATTAATCCGACTAGAGAAGACTTTCCGCCACCGCTCATCCCAACAAGCGCAATGGTTTCTCCTTTTTTCACATCCAAGGAGATGTTGTTAAGCACTGGCTCCTCCTCTTCACTATAGGAAAAACTTACTTTTTTAAATTGAATATCTCCTTTAACATCCTTGCATTCAACAGCATCAGGAGAGTCATCAATATCGTATTCCTCATCAATTAATTCGAAGACCCTGTCCATTGAAGCAATCGACTGGGTCATCGTGGTCGATGAATTTACGAGCCTTCTAAGTGGATTGTATAATCTGTCTATATAAGCAATAAATGCCATCATCGTGCCCATGGAGAGATCTCCTTGGATGAACTGGTAACCCGAATAGCCGATAACGATTAAAGGTGCGATATCAGTAATTGTATTTACAACCGCAAATGCTTTTGCATTCCATTTCGTATGATCAATCGCTTTCGCTAAAAAGTTTCCATTTTGCCTGTCAAACTGAGTTTGCTCATAATCTTCAATGGCAAAGCTTTTGATAACAGCCATCCCTTGTACCCTTTCATGTAGGTACCCCTGTACTTCTGCAAGTGCCTGTGAGCGGGCTCTCGTCAATTTTCTTAAATTCCCAAAAAAATATTTGACCGAGAAGGCATAAAACGGGAATAAAATTAACGACACAATCGTTAACGTCACGTCCATTTTTAACATGATAATTACCGCAATGACAATGGTTGCGACATCAAGCCACAAGTTCATTAAACCAGTAATAACAAATGTCTTCGTTTGCTCCACATCATTAATAACTCTCGAAATGACTTCCCCAGCTCGTGTGTTTGCATAATATTTAAAGCTTAGCTTTTGAATATGGGTAAATAGCTTGTCCCGAATATCATACAAAATTTTGCTTGCAACCCACTGAGCAAAATACTGCCTGTAATATTCAATAGGCGGACGAACGATCACAAAGAGAACAATCATTATTCCCATGATCGTCAATAGGCTACTTGTTTTATCGGCATTGTTTAAGTCCGGATTTCCCGCAATATCGTCAATGACATATTTTATTAATAACGGAATAAGCAGCGGAATCGCAAACTTAATAATCCCGATTATGATTGTAACAATAATCTGAAGGCGGTAAGGTTTAACAAATTTCATATAACGCCAAATACTTCCCAACCTACTTTCCTCCTTTGAATCAAGTGAAACAGCCCATATAAAAGCCTGTTGATACATCGTTCAACAGGCATCACAATTGGCATCTATATCTTTTCCATCAGCGTCTGTATGTAAGATACCTTTCATACCAAATATCAATAAAATCTGGTGCAAACGGACCTTTTCTCTGGCGGATCCAGTGAATAAGCTGATCCACATTGGCTTTCAGAATGCTATCTATTGGCTGGGGATAATTCATTTCCTGACGATGGCGTTCATATTCATCTTCATCTAGCAAATTGAAAGTCATATCTGGAAAAACTTTAATATCGAGGTCATAATCAATATATTTCACAGCCTCTCCGTCAAATATAAATGGAGAGCTAATATTACAATAATAATAAACCCCATCTTCCCGAATCATCCCAATGATATTAAACCAATATTGGGAATGAAAATAACAGATAGCCGGCTCTCGAGTAATCCATGTTCTTCCGTCCGATTCTGTTACAACCGTCCGGTCATTCCCACCGATCACTAAATTTTGAGTCCCTTTTAATACGGTTGTTTCATCCCAGACGCGATGGATGTGCCCATTGTGTTTATAGCTATGGATTTGTATTGGTTCTCCTTCTATGGGTACCGCCATTCTTCTCCCCTACTTTCATTTTCCCGGGCTTTGCAACCTATTCTTTCTAGTGTTGAGAGGTCAGAGCTGAGATTGGTGGAAATTAGCCGGTTTTATTATCTCAACTTGATTCTCTTGTAAATAATTTCAAAAGGCAACAAAGAACGAATCCTATTTTCTTTTATTATAACGGTTTAAGACCGAATTTAAAACAAAGAGCCATTGAAATTCATCAATGGCTGGAAGAATTACGTAATCCTTTGAAGCTTTGGCTGTACATGGGTGACAGTTAGTTAAGCTCATGTCCCATTTCCTTCATACCAAATGTGAGAAGTTTGAAATTCCTTTCAGGATGTTACCTTAACATCTTGATAAGAACGAATGACTTCTTCTGTCTGTCTTTCGAATATTTGATGAATTTCCCTTAATTCCTTTTTCATTTTGGCGATTTCAATTTGGACACTCTCTAACATTGTTTCCTGCTGCAAGGATTTAAGCTGAGCTTCAATTTCCTCACAGCGTTCTAGTTCGCCCTGTAAAAATAATAGCTTATCCATTGTTTCCAATTGTTCTGATACTAATAGATCAAAAGTCTTCATCATGTGAGAGTCACCGTCCCAATTTAACTTTCTTTATCTATGTATTCGCTTTTGACCAAATCATTCCTTTGACAACTTCTGTTGACTTTATGGAAGTTTTGTCGAATAAAAAGAAAAGCGCAAGCGCCGTGAAACAAGTACAGAGCAAGCTGTTCTTGCGATGATAATTCCTTAGTCTTTGCATTTATTCTCTAAAACTCCCTTAAATATACCAGCTCGCTTAATCAGAGTTTACTTTAAGTCAGTCATGGGGGATTTTTCAAAAAAGCAGCATTATTACGAAAAATAAAAGAAGGCACCCTTCCGAATGAAGAGCGCCTTCAATGCAATTAGCCTTGTTGTTTTCCAGCGTTTTGTGCTTTTTTTGCTTCAGCTTGTTGGTTTTGCTGTCTTACTTCTTGAGCATTTGTTTCGCTAGCAAACTCTGTGCCAAATCCACCTTGACCTGCAGCTTGACCTGCGCCAGCAGATTGAGCGTTTTGTTGTCTTACTTCTTGAATGTTAGTTCCAGCTTGAGATTGGTTTGGTTGTTTTGCCAATGTAATCACCTCCACGCTCATTAATTTAACCAAGCGCAGAAGAAATATCCTTAGTTTTTAAAAACAAAAAATAAAAAGTTTTATACCTTATACTAGTAATGAAATTCCACCGTCAACAATAATCGTCTGGCCTCGTATCATACTTGATTCATCCGCCAATAAAAACATAATTGCATTCACCATATCCTCGATTTCGACCATTCTTCCGGCCGGCGTTTTTAATTTTGCATCAGCAAGCATTTCGTCCCTATTTGGAAAATGTTTTAATGCTTCTGTATCCACAGCTCCGCCTGAAACAGCATTAACAGTAATATTCTTTGGTGCTAATTCTACCGCTAAATATCGTGTTAATGCCTCCAAAGCTGCTTTAGATACCCCCACAGTTGTGTAATTTTCTAAATACCGGATTGAACCTAGGGAGCTAATGCTAACAATTTTCCCGCCATTGTTTTTTTCCATTAGTTTAGCCGCTTCTTGAGCACAGAACAAAAGAGCTTTACTATTAATATTCATTGTCCAATCCCAATGAGATTCTTGCAATTCCAAGGCTGGCCTTTGAACTCCTGATGCCGCATTGCTGACAAATACATCAAGCCTGCCGAATTCCTGGTCAATTTCCTGAAATAATATTTTAATCTTTTCAACATCCCCAACATTTGCTTTAACTGTTAAAACTTTTCTTCCAAGTGCTTCAATTTCAGCAGCCACTTCTAAAGCCGCTGTTTTGCTTCTCGCATAGTTGATGACGATATCATAACCTTCTTTTGCCAGTCTAATGGCAGTTGCTTTTCCAATTCCTCTGCTGCTGCCTGTTATTAGTGCTACTTTTTGTGTCATTGTCAAAAATTCCTTTCTTTTATGGGGTAAGAAAAGCTGATCATTTTTAAGGCTCCTTTTTAAAATGATTGTTGTTTTTAAATAGGATTAGTACAAGGTTGATTGGAGCGGAAGGTGCGAGACTCCTGCGGGAGTAGCGGGACAGGTGAGACCCCACAGGCGGTAACGCCGAGGAGGCTCACCGCCCGCCCCGCGGAAAGCGAGCTCCTGAAGCGGAAATCAACTAGACCACTTTTGGGTTAAATAGCAACAAACTTTACGAAAACAGCCTTTTTTTAAAATAACTGACCTGCTTTTATGGCAAAAAATGCCGCCTTTTTCTTCTATTGCTTCTAATTTTAGCTTTTTCATGTATATCTGGCAATCTTGATTAAAACAATACATTATGTACCGTCATGAAATAGATGTTGAAAGGAAGATACTAATGTATGATGGCCGAGATATGACTGAACTCTCAATGATGTCGAAAACTGATTGGAATGACAACGAGCTTTCCTACTTTCACCATTCTTTCCAGCAGATCGTTCCATATTTGAATGCGGAAGGGCAATCCATTCAAAGAGAAATTATTGAGGAAATCCAAAACCGTGGAGGATTGCGATACACAACTAAAGAATAATCTTAAAGGGTCAGAATCCTAGGTATATAGGAAAAGACCCTTTCGAGTTTTCTGTTACTCACTTTCCAAATACTGCTTTAGTATTTTCTGATGAGAAACTGAAAAGGTAAATTCCTTCAGTTCCTCCAACGTTACTAATTTCAAGCCATGTGTTTCTTTTGCAATTGAATGGAGCTTGCCTTTATATGCATTAATATTCCAAGTCAAATGGGAAAAAACATGTTCTATTTGTCCGATTATCTCTCCTATTTGCACATCAGCTTTATAAAGGGTTTTTGCTGCTTCCTTTAATTGAACATTTTCATTTTCATAGGGTAAAATAATCTCTATATTAGGGAATTCCCATAAGTTTGCAAGCAACCCTTTTTCAGGCCTTTTATGAATGAGCAGTTTGCCTTGATCGTTCTTTAATACCGCCGCCGCTATTCGAATATGCCGATGTTTCTTATTTTTTGTTTTGACAGGAAGATCGGACTGTGTTCCTTCATGAAAGGAATGACAATGTTCACGGACGGGACATAGGAGGCAGCTTGGCGATGTCGGTGTGCATATTAACGCACCTAATTCCATTAGGGCCTGATTGAAAAAGGAAGGATTATCGCGGGCAATTAGTTTTCTCACCGCTTCTTCGAAAATTTTCCGAGTTGAAGCCTTTGCAATATCTTCCCATATCGATAATATTCTCGATAATACCCGCATAACATTGCCATCAACAGCCGGTTCGGGAATTCCGTAAGCAATACTTAATATAGCACCAGCTGTGTAAGGACCCACTCCTTTTAAAGAAGAAATCTCCTGCGGATTGTCCGGAACTTTGCCGCCATATTTTTCATGGACTTCCTTGACGGCAGATTGCAGGTTCCTTGCCCGTGAATAATAACCTAGTCCTTCCCATGCTTTCAAAACTTTATCTTCTTCAGCTTCTGAAAGAGCTGTAATTGTTGGAAATTGCTCAATAAATCTGTGAAAATAAGGGATGACCGTGTCTACTCGTGTTTGCTGAAGCATAATTTCGGATACCCAAACTTTATAAGGATCCTTGTCTTTTCTCCATGGCAAATCCCTTTGTTCAACTTCAAACCATCCAATTAAATCTTGCTGAAATGCAGTAATATTAACATTTTCTATCTGTTCTAAACCTTTTATATTCAATTTTAGTTCCTCCAAGATGATAAACAACCAGAAAGATGGGAATATACTAATACAATTACATTTTTAATGCCCAGCAATTCCGGTAATAATAATCAAATTCGCCTTGGCGTATTTGCGCCCAGATTTTTATCGAGCTTGCTCGATAAATTCCTTTAAAAAATCTGAGGCATCCGCCTCTTTAAAGGTAACGGTAATTTGTAGTTAACACAAGAAAAATGAGAAGCTAACTTAGCCACCAGGAAGACTATATTCTCCTGTGGATAAAAAGTGTATGATTTAACAAAGTCTAATATCAAGAAAGGGGGCTTGTCCTCTTGGATACAGGTACACATATTGTTATGGGACTCGCACTTGGTGGCATTGCCACTCTTGACCCGGTTGTTGCAGAAAATTCAGTAACAGCGACAAGCGTCATGATTGGTGCGATTGTCGGTTCAAATATTCCTGATATTGACACTGTCTTAAAGCTTAGAAATAACGCTGTCTATATTCGTAACCATCGTGGGATTACTCATTCTGTTCCTGCGGTACTTCTTTGGCCGCTAGCCATAATCGCTGTCATATATCCTTTCTTTTCCGGGGCAAATTTGTTTCATTTATGGGTTTGGACATTCCTTGCTGTCTTTCTACATGTGTTTGTCGACATATTTAATGCGTATGGAACACAGGCACTAAGGCCCTTTTCATCGAAATGGGTTGCATTAGGAGTAATAAACACTTTTGATCCTTATATTTTCGGAATTCATGTTGTCGGCCTGTTCATTTGGGCTTTCGGTGCACATCCTGGTTATACCTTCCTTGTCATATACGCAATATTGATCATCTATTACTTGTTTCGATTTCAAGCGCAGCGAACAGTTCTGAATATTGTTAAAACGATGATTCCCGATGCTACAGACATCATTATTGCACCAACAATGAAGTATAATCAATGGCGGATTGCAGTCATGAATAATCATCAATTTTTTGTCGGACGTGCGGTTAATAATGACGTGAAAATACTAGATCAATTTAACCGAGTCCCCGTGCCTGAAACACCGATTTTAGAAGCTGCAAAAAAAGATAAAAACCTATCTGCTTTTTTATCATTTTCGCCTGTTTACCGCTGGGAAATCGATGAATATGATGATTATTCCGAAGTACGTTTCATTGATCTGCGTTATCGAAGCAATGACTATTATCCCTTTGTTGCTGTCGTACATCTCGACCTTAATTTAAATATCTTGACTTCTTACACCGGCTGGATTTTTAGTGAAGAAAAACTGAGAAAAAAGCTGGATATTATCCCGGGGTGAAGTTATATTAACCAGCAATTTGGCAGTCTTAAATTTAAACAGGCTGCCTCATGAGTCAGCCTGTTTTTAATGAAGCTTATTTATATCTAGCTCCAATAAATGTTTATATTTAGGGTTGTGGGCGACAAATTCATGGAGCTTGTCTCCATAATACTCGATCCATTGGCTGACAACCTTTTCAGTCATTTCACTGCCTTTATACTCCATTCCCGCTCTTGCATATGTGGTTTCAAAGTCATCCCAAAGCAATTCCACCCAAGTTTGTGCTTGTCCGGCTGAGAGCTGTTCATTTATTTCCAGCAACCGTTCAAATAGCCTTTTTTGATAACTGTTCATTCCTTTCACCTCCATCATAAAGTTCACTAATCCGCTATTTCCATTAATTGAATGGATCAATTCCTCATAGCGTGTGGAAAACAACAAATAATAGGTGTACGTGATTACAATTTGCCTAAACTTTTGTGATCACGTTTGTTTACGCGCTTTTCACCCCGAACTAGGAGGTTGCTTATGAGGAATAAAGTAACAAATTTCCCGTACGAAAACAAAAATAAATTTGACGACGAGGGACCATTTGCGAAATCAGAATATGCTTCCAAAAGGGCGGATGGTACGATTAATACACATCCTCAAGAGCGAATGAGGGCTTCAACAAACCGTGACGATAATGATAATCCTGAATTTTAACTTTATTCAGCAGTAGTGTCCCACTTCTATATTTGGCGAGATGAATGCAAACAGGTATCCATTTCAGTGGGGGTTCAAACCTTAGCTGAATAAAGTTAAGCCTCCGGCGGATGCCTCAGATTTTTTAAAGGAATTTATCGAGCACGCTCGATAAAAATCTGGGCGCAAATACGCCAAGGCGAATTTGATTACTTGAGGAGGGCTTAATGATGGGAAAATCAAAAAACAGAAATTTTGAAAGAAACCCGTATTCCAGGTCCCTTGCTTCTCCATGGGCTAACCCAAAGCATGCCTACAAACAGGTAAATGGCCAGACCCAACAAACTCAAGACCTTATCATATTAGAGACCGTAGTCAAAAGAACTCCCTAAGGGTAGGAAAAGCGCAAGCGCCTTCGGAACAATCAAAGGGAAGATTGTTCCCGCGATGTTTATTCTAGGGAGCTTCCCTTTTGGAGCTAGACAGTTATCTAACTTGAGAAAAGTAATATTTTATTATTCAGTTGGAAGAGGATGGATATCATCCTCTTTCTGCTACTTTTTCAACATCGAAATAGGGATTGCTTCTTCTGCTTTATTGCCATTTAAACGAAAACCCCATGCAAAGACACCATTCATATAATCAATTTTAAAATATGACCCTGGATCACCTTCAATTTGATAAAGCTCCCCCGCTTTAAAGTCATCAGGATTCAATAAATAAGACTTTGCCATTACTGCTTTTCGTTCCAAAACAGCAAATTCATTAACCATCCCCATTTGCTCAGCCTTCCTTGCTTTTTCATGGAGTTGAGCTATTTCCTGTTGAAGCTCATATGTCGTCATTTCACTATATCTTTTTTCCTGCTGCACTTCTTTCATCCTCCCAAAAGTAGTTCCTTCGCAGTAGCCTAATTTTTCAGTAAATTAATCCTTACTAGTATATTGAAAAATAATCTGTTAGGAAAGTGGAAAAGCTTTAATCCCAATCGTATATTTATTTTTATCGCAGATTAACGGACAGTAAAACCCCCACTGATGGAAGTTTCACTTTATACAAATATCGTTAAGAATGAGTACTAAAGCTTCTAAGCCTTTTTTCCAAGTGTTTCTTATATGTCCTTAAATTCATGTAATATCTGATCGATTAATTCCATCGAAAATCCTTTGCGAAATAATGTCAGTTTCATTTTTTGCTCGTATTCAAAATCAGTTAGCACGGAGAATTTGCGGTGAGCCTTTTCGGCATGAGACCTAAGTGCAGACATCTCATCGTCTTCGGCTTTTTCCATCTCTGTTTCGGCAATAGCCGCTTGAATCGTTCCAAACTGAAAACCTTTCCGTTTAAGCATTTGTTCAAGCTTTTGCTTCATTCCCCTCGAAGAATCACGCGTATTTTTTTGAACATATTTTTCACACATCGCTAAAGCCTTGTTGAACTCCTCTTCGTCTGGATATTCTTTCATTGCCTGATCAATTAGATTTTCAGAAATGCCCTTCTCTTTTAATTCTTTGCGAATTAAACCAGACCCTTTGTCCGTCGTATTCATTTGTGTGCGCACATAGGCAATTGCAAATTCCTCATCATTTAAGAAGCTATACTCGTATAATTTGTGAATAACTTCTTGAATAATAACATCATCGATTTCTTTTTCTCGAAGATTATTTCGGACTTCTGCTTCCGAGCGCATTCTTCTAGATAAATACTGAATAGCCATGTTATATGCTTTTCGAATAGAATCTTGATAATCAATTTCTGTGAGGGAGAACTCATCAAGTTCCATTCCTTTTTTGAGCTGATGCTTAATTAATACATCCTCGTCAACACTGAATGCATATTTTTCTCCATTGCCGTCATCGGTAAAAATATTATATCGATCTCTCTTTTTTTGCTGAACCGTAATTTTCGTTATAATAGGCATTTTTATCACCTCCATCTTAATTTAACACATCAATTAAAGGTTTTTGATAATATTGAACGAATAAAGAAGATTTAATAAACCGTAAACTTTGAAAGGAGATGCGAAATGAAAATTGCAGTGACTGGCGGAACAGGTTTTGTCGGGCGCTCATTAACAAATGAATTAATAAACAAAGGACACGAGGTTTTAGTTCTGACAAGAAATATTAAAAATAAAACAAACTCCAAGCAGCTTTCCTATGTTCAATGGCTAAATGAGGATGACAAACCTGAAGAAACATTAGAAGGAATTGATGTATTAATCAATCTTGCAGGGGAATCCATTAATAGCGGAAGATGGACGGACGAACGAAAAGGAATCATTTTAGATAGCCGGATTTCAGCAACAAGAGAAGTTTTGCGGATATTCAAAAACTTAAATAAAAAGCCAGACACGTTTATTAATGCAAGTGCAGTGGGATTTTATGGGACATCAGTTACAAAAACCTATACGGAGGAATCAATAGAAGCTGGGCTAGACTATCTTGCAAAAACGGTACAAAAATGGGAGATTGAGGCTCATAAAGCTCAGGAAATTGGTATTCGGACAGTTTTATGCCGATTCGGAATCATCCTTGATAAAAATAACGGAGCACTTCCGCGAATCGCCCTTCCTTACAAACTGTTTACAGGTGGTACAGTAGGAACCGGGAATCAATGGGTTTCATGGATTCATTTGAAGGATGTTATAAAAGGAATCATGTTTGCGATAAAAGAAGAACTTGTTGAAGGGCCCGTTAATTTCACGGCTCCGAATCCGGTAACAATGAGAGAATTTGGACAGACGCTTGGGGAGGTTCTGCACCGTCCCCATTGGATGCCTGCTCCTGCTTTCGCTTTAAAAGCTGCACTAGGGGAAATGAGCATACTTGTATTAGAAGGACAAAAAGTGATACCTGGCAAGTTGGTATCGAACGGGTATCCATTCCTTTTTGAAGATATAAGATCTGCTTTAAAGGACATCTACTGATTTTTTTACGAAAAAATATATCAAGCCATTTAATAACATGATGGTATCATTCTTTTCTTTTAAGGGAAAAATAAGGTAAGTGTGAACCTATACTTGAAAGGATGAATGGAATGGATAAAAGAACGAAGGATAAAAAGAAACGATCTTTATCAAGCACACAGGAAGTACTCTATGCACGTGAATTTCATAGGGCTGATCGGGCAGGCGGCTATGTTAACAGAAATTCGAAGCATTAATTTCCACTTATAGTACGTTGCGGGAATGTAAAACATAGAAGTACGGAAACACAAACGTTTCCGTACTTCTATGTTGAAAGGGGTTTTTGCAATGGGCCGTTCACGTGGACAGAGATCTAGTGGTAAGAACAAAGCGAAACTTCCTCAAGTTCCGAAAAACATGAAATCTGATGGGATCGACGTAGAGTATTCACAAGAGCTTGCAGATCAGGAGGATCTTGAGGCTCAAGCTCGTGCCAATGCTGCTAATCAACGAGTACAGCTAAAGAAAGGTAATAAGTAATCATTAGAAGCAGGAATTTATAAATTCCTGCTTCTAATTTTTCCTCTGAATTTTTTAAAAATATTATCAAATTTCAAGTCTTCATTTCTGGGTTAATGACTGGCTGCGGGACGATTTCCAATTCCATGTCCGCCTTTGCCAAGATGGTTCTTAATATACCGGATAGCAAACCGGTCAATTCCCCAGTAGTATGCTCCGTTCCCTGCAAAGAGGAGGATAATTGCTACTGTATATAAGATTGGGTTAGTGCTAGTTGTACCCGCTAATAGGAAGTTTAAGTTCATGAATGCCGCTGCTATTAATGCCGGGATCGTTGCAATTCCGAAAATGAGACCTAAACCTACTAGAACTTCACCCCATGCTACTAAAGTACTGAACAGACCTGCGTTTGGTAAAGCAACTCCTTCTAAAAAGGCTGCGTACCAGCCTTGAACGGCTGGGTGATCTCCGGCTGCCTTCGCAATTGCTCCTTGCATAAAACCACTTGCATCAAAACCACTATTCACTTTATGCATACCTGCTTCTATCCATTGTAGTCCAAGCCAAATTCTTAATATTGTCCATGCTATCGCCGCTAGTGGAGTTTTCCACCATTTCATAATAATCCTCTCCTAATTTCAATCATATTGTGAAATTATTCACAAACCTATTTAAAAATTTTTTACCCATTCTGCGGGTACTAAGCCGGCCAGCTTTTTGGAAGAAAGTCTGTGAGTTTTTGTGAAATCCTTCACTATCTTTCTTCACTTTTAATATACGCTTTTTCATATAATTTGGCAACTAACTTCACCATTTTTTCATAAATATCATTCAGTATTTGACTAACCTGTGAACGATAGTTATTCACAACTATGTGGATATTATATGCAACTTATTAAATCCCTTTAAAGCAGAGGGTGTTATTCTCCCTAAGTACAGCCCGAAATGTTTTTAGATTCAGGCGCCAGCTCTTATCGTCTGGAAGAAATTTATGATCAAGAGAACCTAACCTCCACCTCAACTATTTTCCCTGACATAAGATTTTCCATACATGAAATTTTCTCCTTTTTAGAAATGGAATCGGACCTATGACGCCTTTTTTAAGGAGAAGTGTGCATAGGAATCATTCGAATTTTTTAGCATGAGAAGGATAAATACGCACAACTTTCCTAAGGGAGGTTGTCTTTTTTTATAAAAGTATTTCGATGTAAGGTCTCCCATTGTCCCTAACCTACAAAAGGATGTCAGAATTATTGGTTCCTTCGAACATTGTAGAGAGTTGTCACAGAATTGTAAGATTAGTTTAAAGATAGATATTTTTCGGAGGTGCCCTCTAGGTATGGAAGCGATTACAAGAGACTTCTTCTTGTTTTTATCAAAAAACGAGTTACTGAATAAATTTGCGCAGAAACGAGGCGGCAATTTTGCAGCTGGGAAAATTATTGGTGGCACAGATTTCCAAAGCTCAATTCGATTTATTCGCGAGCTGAACCGTCAAGGATTATCTGTAACCGTTGATCATCTTGGAGAATTCGTTGATTCAGTTGATGTTGCCAATGAACGAACATTGGAATGCATGCAGACGATCGAAATGATAAGTAAAGAGAACCTTGATTCCCAAGTTTCAGTAAAGATGACTTCTTTAGGACTTGATATTGACCGTGAACTTGTTATTAAAAATATGACGAGAATTCTCGACACAGCCGAAAAACATAATATTATGGTAACGATTGATATGGAAGATGTGCCGCGTTGTCAGTCTACGATCGATCTGTTCAAGCAATTTAGAGAAAAATACAGCTGTGTCAGCACTGTTTTGCAAGCTTATTTATACCGAACTGAACAGGATTTGAGAGATCTTAGTTCTTTTCAACCGTTTTTACGTCTTGTAAAAGGAGCCTATAAGGAGTCTCCAGAGGTGGCTTTTCCAGAAAAGAAGGATGTAGACGAAAATTATAAAAGATTGATTGAGCAAAGCTTGCTAAATGGGAACTATACGGCCATAGCTTCACATGATGATGCGATGATCGAATATACAAAAGAGCTAGCAAAAAAGCATAATATTCCAAATGACCAATTTGAATTTCAAATGCTTTATGGCATGAGAAACAAGTCACAATTAGAGTTGGTTAAACAAGGTTATAAATTTCGCGTCTATGTCCCATACGGCATGGATTGGTATGGTTACTTCATGCGAAGATTAGCCGAAAGACCAGCGAATATTGCTTTTGCTTTCAAAGGGATGGTCAAAAGCTAAATATTACCTGCTTTTATTATTTAAGGGGCTTAAAAATCCATGCACAATGTGTCTCTCTTAATTAACACTGAAAGCACATTACGCAGGGGTTTTTTCACACATATAAAAAAAAGGGAGAGTTTAAAATTATGATTCCATACAAACATGAACCATTTACTGATTTTTCAAAAGAAGAAAACAAAAAAGCATATGAAGAAGCGCTTCAACTTGTAGAAGGCTACTTAGGACAACACTACCCGTTAGTCATTGGAAACGAAAAAGTTACGACAAATGATAAAATTGTTTCTTACAATCCTGCTGATAAACAGGAAGTCATTGGAAGTGTGTCAAAAGCAAGCAAGGAACTAGCAGAAAAAGCGATGCAGGCCGCTGTTACTGCATTTGAAACATGGAGAAAAACAAAACCGGAAATTCGTGCGGACGTACTATTCAAAGCCTCGGCCATCATCCGTCGCCGTAAACATGAATTTTCTGCTCTTTTAACAAAAGAAGCAGGCAAGCCTTGGAATGAAGCAGACGCGGACACAGCAGAAGCAATCGATTTTCTTGAGTTTTATGCGCGTCAAATGCTAAAAATCAAAGACGGTGTACCGGTTGAAAGCCGTCCAGGTGAATTCAACCGCTACGATTATATTCCTCTAGGTGTTGGCATTATCATTTCGCCGTGGAACTTCCCGTTTGCGATTATGGCTGGAACAGCTGTTGCTGCTATCGTTACAGGGAACACAGTCTTATTGAAGCCAGCTTCAACAACACCAGTTGTAGCTGCGAAATTTGTAGAAGTAATGGAAGAAGCTGGCCTTCCAGCAGGCGTTTTAAACTTTGTACCAGGAAGTGGCGCAGAAGTTGGCGATTATCTTGTTGACCATCCGAAAACTCGTTTTGTCTCCTTCACAGGTTCTCGTGACGTCGGCCTTCGTATTTTTGAACGTGCATCAAAGCTTAATGACGGCCAGATCTGGATGAAACGCGTTATCGCAGAAATGGGCGGAAAAGATACGATCGTTGTAGACAAAGAGGCAGACTTGGAATTAGCGGCACAATCTATTGTTCGATCTGCTTTCGGCTTCTCCGGTCAAAAATGTTCTGCCTGTTCACGTGCCGTAATTGTGGAAGATGTTTATGATGAGGTATTAAATCGTGCTGTAGAATTAACGAAAGAACTGACAGTTGGTAATCCAGTGGATAATCATTTCATGGGTCCGGTCATCGATCAAGCAGCATTTGATAAGATTATGAGTTATGTAGAGATTGGCAAAGAAGAAGGCCGCATCCTTGCTGGCGGTGAAGGTGACAGCTCTAAAGGCTATTTCGTTCAGCCAACAATTGTAGCAGATGTCGATCCGAACGCCCGCTTAATGCAGGAAGAAATTTTTGGTCCAGTCGTCGCGTTCGCAAAAGCACGAGATTTCGATCATGCGCTCGAAATTGCTAACAACACAGAGTACGGACTAACTGGTGCAGTGATTACAACAAATCGTGCGAACATCGCCAAAGCACGTGAAGACTTCCATGTTGGAAACCTCTACTTCAATCGTGGCTGTACCGGTGCAATCGTGGGATACCAGCCATTCGGCGGCTTTAATATGTCGGGAACCGATTCTAAAGCAGGTGGACCGGATTACTTACAACTTCATATGCAAGCAAAAACGACTTCTGAGATGTACTAAGAAAAGTAAAGACGCTTAGCGTATTCTAATAATGCCCCGTTCTGTGGCAACGTCTACAAAAACAGACGAAGTCTCCCTTGTCCTGCGGGCATCAAGCATTAGCCAATCCGTCCAAAAGGGTGCTCTTTAACCTTTTGGACAGATTAGCACTAGACTAAAGAGCCGATTGCTTCTTGAGCTTGTCAGTTATCTCCCTTCAAAATTGCAATTTATGATACTATGTGAAAATAACGCTTCCATTTTCTGTTGTCGGAAAATGGAAGCGTTATTATTTTGTTGAAATAATATTATGAAAAATATAATATTATGATAAAATACTATTATCAAATTCGCCTTGGCGTATTTGCGCCCAGATTTTTATCGATCTAGCTTGATAAATTCCTTTAAAAAATCTGAGGCATCCGCCGGAGGCTTAATTTTATTCAGCCAGAGTTTGACCCCCACTGTATTGGGTACCTATTTGCATTCATCTCTCTTCTTTTAGAAGTGAAAGACCTCTGCTGAATAAAATAAAAGGGAGGAATTACGATGTCCAATGAAATGTATCAATTATTAGCAATTATTATTTATATGGCTGCAATGGTTTTCATCGGTTGGTATGCATTTAGACGTACATCCAACTTGACGGACTACATGCTTGGCGGACGTTCACTCGGGCCAGCGGTTACGGCTTTAAGTGCTGGAGCTGCAGACATGTCCGGCTGGTTACTCATGGGTCTTCCGGGTGCAATCTATGTGAGCGGTCTTGTTGAAGCTTGGATTGCTATTGGTCTGACAGTCGGTGCGTATTTGAACTATGTACTCGTTGCACCACGTCTTCGCGTCTATACGCAAGTGTCCAATGATTCCATTACGATTCCGAGTTACTTGGAAAGTCGTCTAAAAGATAAATCGCGTATTTTACGTATTGCTTCAAGTATCATTATTCTTATTTTCTTTACTTTCTACGTATCTTCTGGAATGGTTGCGGGCGGAAAGTTTTTCCTTAGCTCCTTCGGACTTGACTATCACGCTGGTCTTTTAATAGTTTCAGCAGTCGTTATTTTCTACACTTTATTTGGTGGGTTTTTGGCGGTTAGTTATACAGATGTTGTCCAAGGGCTTATTATGTTTTTCGCACTTCTTCTCGTACCGATTGTCGGGTTATTTCTTACAGGTGGTCTCTCTGAAACAGCAACGAGCATTCGGGAAGTTAATCCGCAATTGTTGAACTTCGTTTCCGGTGCTTCCTTCCTTGGAATTTTGTCAGCCGTTGCATGGGGGCTTGGCTATTTCGGTCAACCACATATTATTGTCCGATTCATGGCGATCAATTCGGTTAAAGAGGTGAAAAGCGCACGTCGTATCGGAATCGGCTGGATGTTCCTCAGCCTTTTTGGAGCTGTTGCAACGGCACTAATCGGGGTTGCTTATTATCAGCAAAATAACGCTACGCTCGATGATCCAGAAACGGTTTTCATTGTTCTCGGGCAGATTATTTTCCACCCATTTATCGCAGGAATTATGCTTGCTGCTGTACTTGCTGCTGTTATGAGTACGATTTCTTCGCAGCTGATCGTCACGTCATCAGCGCTTATTGAAGACTTGTATAAAGCGGTCCTTAAAACAGACGCATCAGATAAACAATACGTATTTTTAGGAAGAATGGCCGTCCTTATCGTATCGGTTATCGCAATGGCGCTCGCTTGGCCAAATAACGAGTCCATTTTGAAAATCGTATCGTTCGCGTGGGCAGGATTCGGTGCTTCATTCGGTCCAGTCATCTTACTTTCCTTATACTGGCGGAAGATTACGACTAAAGGTGCCCTTTGGGGAATGGTTGCAGGTGCGATCACCGTTATGATTTGGGGTAATGTTGATTCATTGTCGGGTACGCTTTATGAAATTGTTCCCGGTTTCATCATTTGCTGGATTGTTACGTACTTTGTAAGTATGGCAACGTATCGACCGAATGCCGAGATTGATAAGGAATTCACAGAAGCACTTGTAATTCTAAAAAAAGAAAGTTAAATCAATTTGCCTTGGCGTATTTGCGCCTAGATTTTTGATCGATCTTACTCGATAAAAATCTGAGGCATCCGCCGGAGGCTTAACTTTATTCAGCCGGAGTTTAAACCCAAACTGAATTGGAAACTTGTTTGCATTTATTTCGACACTTATATCGTTTAGAGACTTCAGCTGAATAAAGTTAAAAAGCCTGCGGTGTATGCTGCAGGCTTTTTAACCATTTGGTTGAATAATATTGACTATACAATAGTCTCTAATGAAAGTATGATAATGGTTGACTACCATTTTTTTATAGTATAATTCACCCAAAAAGAGATTGGAGGAGCTGTATGAGTCAGCCATTGGAAAAGATAATTACCATGACCGATATAAACGAAATTACCGATATGGTCAGTGCCTTTTTAAAAAAGCCAATCGTAATCGAGAGTGATCAGTTTTCCCTGCTTTCCTACAGCTCATATTATATCGATCAGTTTGATCAAGCAAATCAACAAACCATTTTTACGAAGCGTTGGCCCATTCCAATTTTAGAAAAGTTTATGGATGAAGGAATCGTTGAACAGCTAAAAACCATCCCTATGCCTTTTCGAGTCAATCAAATAATAGATATTGGCTTAAATCCGCGCGTTGTCGTAAGCGCTAAATATAAAGATCAAATTTTCGGATATATTTGGGTTCAGGAAACGGATAGGATCCTAACAGATTATGAATTTGAATTCCTGCATAACGTGTCCTTTCATATTGGGAAGCTCCTTTATCAAAAGAACCAATTAAAGCTTAAAAAAGATGAAGAAAAAGATCAATTTTACAAAAAAATAATCGAGAAATCGTATCTAACAGAAAATCAAATAAAATGGGAAGCTGCTAATATTAAGGTGATTATTCCTGATGCTTTTATTATTAATGTCTTTACAGTAGCGCAAATCGATGAAGATATTTTTGAAGAGCTCACAGAAACGGTTCGGCTATTTGCCAACGCGCTTAACCAGCCATCCCACCTCATTACTGACCAACTGAAGATCATTGTCATCATCGGCAGCACTTCGCAGGATCCGAGTCGATTATCTGAAAGCGCCAATGAACTGACCAACACAGTTTTAAGCCAATTTAAAAAGCATACCGTTTTTGCTGGAATCGGAAGTGCCTATTCATCTATACTTCAGCTAAGTAAAAGCTACACAGAAGCACTAGAAGTGATTACTGCCGCGAAATTTATCGGCTCACCTAAACAACCTACCTACGAATATAAACGGCTTGGCGTTTTCCGTTACCTTGAAACGATCTCCCGGCAGCAAAGTGAAACAAGCTATATAAATGAAGATATTTTAATCCTGCAAAAGAAAGATCTTGAAAGCCAAACGAATTTGCTGACAACCTTAGAAGTTCTTCTATTAAACAACTGCCGACTTAAACCGACAGCGGAACAGCTTTTCATCCATATCAATACATTAAAATATCGGATCAAGCAAATTACTGACTTAACTGCAATTGATCTTGAAGATTTTAATACAAGATGCCAACTGTATATTGATTTGCAGCTGATGAAGCGTGAAAAATAACGATTTAAAAGGCCAGACTTTAGCATTCTATGCTGAGTCTGGCCTTTTTCACGTACTTAAAAATTTAGGTTGTTTTCGCATATATTGTTGTTTTTAGCCTTGATATTTTGCCCGTCGATTTCCGCTGCGGGT
>NZ_JAHNZZ010000002.1:220246-350964 GCF_019039215.1 Bacillus sp. FJAT-29790 | reverse complement strand
GAGTGACGGGAGCCTCCTCGGCGTTACCGCCTGTGGGGTCTCCCGTTCCCTCTATTTCCCGCTGGAGTCAAGTGCCCTCCGCTCCAATCAAATCAGATTAATAAATTAAAATCACATTATTGAAGCAACAAACTTTACGAAAACGGTCTATAAAAAAACAGTTGTTACAGATCTAATGCTGCAACAACTGCTAATATCACACAAAATGAATTTCATCTCTACAGCAAATCTCTTCTCAGATCTCCTGCAGGCCTTGGAGATAAGTATACAGGCGCAACTTCGAAAACAGATTTCGCACCCGCTTGTCCCTCTTGGTTTAATCGGAAAGCTGCTCGCGCGTAGGCTACCAGTACACTAGAAGTGAATTCGGGATTGCTGTCGAGTTTGAGCGAAAATTCGATAATCTGTTTATTATCTAATCCTGTTTTTCCGCCACGAATAACAAATCCGCCATGTGGCGATTTTGAATGATTTGCTTGCAATTCTTCTGCGGTAATAAAGTTGACTTCTGTTTCATAGTCAGCAAAATAGTTCGGCATCGTTTTAATCTTTTGTTCAATTTTTGCTTGATCGTACCCTTCCTCCGCAACCACATAACAAACACGCTTATGTTTTTCCGCAGTAGAAAGCTGAGGGTTCTCTCCACTTCTCACCTTTTGCATCGCTTCATCAATCGGTATTGTGTATTGAACCGCTCCTTGTACCCCATCAATTCTTCGAACAGCATCTGAGTGTCCTTGGCTGAGCCCTTTGCCCCAGAAGGTATAATTCTCACCAACAGGCAAAATCGCTTCCGCCATTAAGCGATTGATGGAGAATAGCCCCGGGTCCCAGCCAACTGAAATAATGCATGTCTTCCCACTTTCTTTTGCTGCTTTATCAACAGAATCGAAATATTCGGGAATTTTCGCATGTGTATCAAAGCTGTCAACTGTATTAAACATTTGAGCAAATTGAGGGCCCTGTTCAGGTAAATCCGTCGCTGATCCCCCACATAAGATCATGACATCAATCTTACTTTTATAATCTTCTGCTTTAGAAATATGTAAAACATTCACTTTCGGATTATTTACAGAAATACTATCAGGTGTTCTTCTTGTAAAAATGGCGACCAATTCCATATCCGGACATTGCTCAATTGCTGCCACTACTCCTCTGCCAAGGTTGCCATAACCAACGATTCCCACCTTTATTTGCTTACTCATCATTTTTCCCCTCCTGTTGTTGCAATCAAGGACATTCTCGTCCTTCCTATTTTTTCATCTTACCTTTTTTAGCCGCTAGATACAATAATTACAGCGGTTCATATCAGTCTAACTCTCAACTTATGATGCTATAAAAATAAGCATTTATATTCTACTCTCAAGTGGTCCCAATTTCTTCGAATTTACGTCAAAGAAGAACGGGTTTCCATCTCTGGTCTATACTTCAATTTCCCATATCTGTATTTTGGGGGATCCTTCCAATTTTTTATTTTAACTGGGCGAGAAGCATTTGTAATTCTTCATTAGTGAGATCTCTCCACTGCCCTTTACCTATGCCTTCTAAGTGAATGTTCATAATTCTAATCCGTTCAAGCCGCACCACTTTATTTCCAAGAGCCTTGCACATTCGGCGAATTTGCCGGTTGAGGCCTTGTGTAAGGATTATTCGAAACTCGTACTCATTTATACGGTACACTTTACAAGGTTTTGTTGTTACTCCAAGAATTTCGACCCCACTAGACATTGCTTGAATGAATTTGTCTGTAATTGGCCTGTCCACAGTTACCACATATTCTTTCCCGTGCCCATTCTCGGAACGCATGATTTTATTGACGATATCCCCATCATTCGTTAATAAAATTAATCCTTCTGAATCTTTATCCAATCTCCCAATTGGAAAAATCCGAGAAGGATAATTAACGAAATTAATAATATTTCCATTTACCTCTTTTGCCGCAGTACAGGTAATTCCAATTGGTTTATTAAGGGCAATATACACTGATTCTGCTTTTTCCGGTATCGCTTTTCCATCAATAAGGACGACATCATTTGGTCCAACCGTATCTCCCGGTTTACAAACAACCCCATTTATCGTAATTCGATTTGCCGTGATTAATCGATCCGTCTCTCGTCTTGAACAATAACCCGTTTCACTTATGTATTTATTGATTCTCATGCTTGGCCCGCTTTCCTTCCTAATTAAATAAAAAATAATGGCTGTTTTCATAAACTTTGTTGCTATTTAACCAAAAAGTGGTGTACCAAAACAGATGTTTCTTAATTTTTCAGGGTGATTGTCACTACTAAAAACTGAGCTTGTATTCCTGATCGACATTACCTTCCTTTGAAAAGACGCGTTCCTTATAATAAATCTCCTCATCCGTCATCAATAACACAGCTGAGCTTCTTGTCCCATACCCTTCGCTTTTGATAAACATTGGAGAGAGAATTCGTTCCCATTCTAAGGAAACGCCAGTGCTAGGAAGAGCTTCATCCGGGGCAGGATCCGCGTTTTGGAGAAGAGCGAAAAGCTGCTCTACGTTGACTTCACTTTCTCCATTCATTACAGTTGATAAGCCTTCCTTACCTCTCTTTACCTTTGGCCAGTCTGTATTTAATAAATGATTGCTCACACCATAAATCCCCGGTTCCACCTTTTGAATCTTATCTTCAATATTGGAATAGTAGTAAAGCTCATCAGTATTTCCTGCTAATAAATTATACCCGGGATAGATTATGCGGCTTTTCGCCGCCTCCTGCAAATATTCTCTAGGTTGAAGGCTGCCTTTTAAATAACCTGCGACCAATTCTCCACGGGAACGTTTTTCGGCTGTTATCTCCTTTGGGTCACGGTAATTCGTTAATGCAGCAAACCGTCCACCTGAAGTGACTCCCATCCAAGTGCCCATTTTCTCCAAGTCCCTACCTGCGAGAATATGCGGATGATCTTCCCAAAAATAAGCAGAAGCCGTTGGTCTTTCATAAAATTCATCACGATTGGCAGCAACAATGAGCTTGTATTTTGGATGCTTTTTATAAGCAAAAAGGATTAAACACATTTTTCTTCACTGCTTTCCGAGTAGTTATGCCTATAGCTATAATACACCTTTTAACTCTTTAGGTGTAAAATAAAGGAATACGCCATTTTTAGAACTTTACAAAAGATTATTTAAAGAGAGAAACAACCAAAAAACGGAGAAAAATATTGACTTTACAGGATTGGACATTCCGTTATTGAAAATCAAAACATTACCAGTAATATAATCTATAAAAATAATGAAATGGTGCATTCCTATATTTTTTCCGGATTATCAGCAGAGCTTGAAAGCATATTTAGTTTGAAATAAAAAGCCTAATCTTCGCTTTATTAAACAAAGCGAAGATTAGGCATCTTTTTTTAATCCTGTTTTTTCTGCAAATCTTGTTTCGTCATTTCACTTCGGACATTGATTTCTTTAGAAAATTCCGAGTCCTGTTTCTTTTTGTTATTTGGGTATTTATTTTTTCGTTCTCGATTATCATTTTTGTTTGTCATAATTTAAACCTCCTCAATTAGTTTCAGTATTATTTTGTACAAATTAGAGGATTTTATTTTTGCTCAAATAAAAGAGAGCCTCCCTAGGGAATTTATAGTTAATTTTTCACAATGAAAACATTCATGAGCGTATGCTCCCAACCCAGTATGTAAATGTCGTTCAACCTCCTTTCACTGTGCCGGTTATTCCTTACGTCATAAAGGGCAAGTTCTTCGTAGGTCGACCGACAATTAATTATTCACATAGAAAAGAGAGTTGAAAAAAGTAGCTCAACTCTCTCAAATTCTATTACTTAATTGTGAATGTTGCTGAGTTGTAATTCTTTCCATTTCCTTCTGGTTTGTAATTCTTCTCAGCATTTCCGCTTGCATCTACTGCAAACCAGTTAATCGTTGTCGACTTAGTAATTGTAATACTTTCAGCAGATTCGCGAGTGCCGCTAAGCGCAATTCTTGCAGATTCATAAGTTGGGCGGCTTCCGTCAAGAGTATAATAGATAGTGGCAGGCTCGCTTAGATCAAACTTAACTTCTACCGGGCCATCATATTTACCTGCACCGGGGACTACTTTTGTTGATGGTGGCTGATGGTCTTTATCATTCATGTATGCAACCTCCATTAACCCTATTAGACCGTTTGCAAATTCCAACGCCTCTTCATGGCCTTCTTCAAATGATGGTTGGAAACCGGCTGCCACCCATCTGCTTCTTTCCTTATCCCATAAATCAGCACCCACCTCAAAGTTCCATGCATAAATCCCTTTTTCATACCATAGATAATCGGCTGAGTTACCTCCTGCAGAATAAAGAACATCTGGAATCGGACCTGTACGGCTAGGCAGAATAACTGTCCCACGGTGATCTTGAATTTTATTTAAAATATGATCTGATGCAACCCAGTAATATGCTTCTTCACCAGCTGACGGACGTGGTAATGTTACACGATTTGAATCATAGGCACCAGGGGACCACATAAAGTATCCACCGTAGCTATGGATGTTCATCGCGAACTTAATATTTGGATTTTGATCAGCTAACCAAACTAGATTTTTGCTTTCAGGCTCAGAAAGCTCTTCAGGTCCAGCATATGTGCTGCTCGTACAGCTAGTAGATCCGCCAATAAAACCATCAAATACAGAACCAACAGAATGGTTACGGTTTAAATCTACTCCCCAGCTGTTACGATTACCAGGATCCGAAGAAGTTGGACCACAATGATTTGTCATGCTTTTCCTTTGCATATTATAATCGTAAAAACTGTAATGCCCGCCATCTGGATTAACAGACGGAACAAGGAAAATATCAAGGTTATTAACTAGTTTTTTCGTTTCAGCGTCATGGGCATAGTTTCTAAGAAGTCGTTCTGCTGCTTCCACGGCAACGAGTGGTGTCACCCATTCACGAGCATGTTCTTGAGAATATCCGAGAACACCCGGTTTAGAGCCGTCACGTTGTTTCCCAATCCGGATCGCTTTTACTGTCCAAGGATCGCGAGATATGCTATCAGGAGCATTTAGGTTATCAGCTAACTTTGCTGATGCTGCGGATACTGTTCCTGCCCCTCCGTTACCACGGTATGTAGTCGCGGATACAAGATCTCTTGCTTCAGTATTTAATGCATCTACAACTTGCTTTGCTGTACTAACAATATTTCCAGACTCATTTGTTGCTAGTTGAACAGAAATTTTATTTCCTTCAGTTGTTATGGAAAGGGGGGCACTATCAGTTCCGGGATTAATTAGCATTACCTCAATGTCATTTCCGCCTTCATGACCCCATGCATTTGAAGTAACAACCACAGATGTGTTTGTAGTAGCGCCGATTGTTGCCTGTGCGTGGCGGCGGTAGCCATTTGTTTGGTTAGGGAGTTCAACAATTTCTGCAAGGTCAGGGAATTCAGCAACCAGCTTCTCAATTCTTTCAGTTACTTCAGTTGGATCCATATAATGGTCAACAAAATCTGTGACATAATGTTTCTTCGACTTGTCTGGATTAGCACCTAGCCACTCGGATACGGCTACAGATGTGGCTCCACCTACATTACTTTTAATATTCACAGTTGAAGGGATAGAGCTTACAGGCAATAGAAGATAGTGATAAAGGTATTCCCCATAATCAACCTTTCGGCTTAATGAAGCTGATTTTTCTACTCCCCCTTCATTCCAACTTGCTGTTAAGGCAGTTGAAGCAACAGTACCAGCACTCGATTTAGCCTCAACATAAAGGAAAGTATCCGATTGATTTGTAAAATGATCTGCTCTTAGGACCTGAATCGTGTCCTCGGCCGCAGTTAAGCTTGCTTCTTGTTGAACAGCAGCTTGTCTTTCAGCTACCCTTGCATTCCATTGCTTTTCCGTAATTAATGTATCCTTTACTGTAATCCCATGTTGTTTTAGAGCTGCCATTTCAGACGGGGTAACAACTGCATCAACCTCGAGCTCTCCATCATGTTCATGAATTCGATGTGCTAGATCAATGTCAAGCTCCTCAAGCCACTTCATTGCCGCTTGATTGGGTACTTTCAATTGAACAACTGATACTGATTCTTCCTTCGGGATTGGAAGGTCATCCTGTGGTGAAGCAAATGTTGGTGAGTTCAATCCTGAATATAAGATTGAAAAACCTAATCCGGCTACAGTCGACAAAACGAGTACATGTCTTGTCCATTTCCTTTTTCTTCGCATTTCCAATTAATGCACCCCCACTAATTTTATCCAACATAAATTGTTGAACAAACTCATTATAGAAAGGGAAATGTGCATTTTTTGTAATATTTTAGACGAGCCTTAAACTATCGTTCGGGTTATTTCTACAAATATAGTGCCGTAAAATGGGGATAAAACTTTGAATCGATAACTTATTGTCGAATAAATTTGTTGAAAAATTGGGAGAGAAATGCAAGTATAGCTATTTTTCACCAGGATTTAAATTGAATTCAAAATTTCATAGGACAAAATGCATTTTTAGCAGATTTCATTTCAGGTAGATATCCCCTGTTTCTGATGACCTCCCCACATAAATCTACATTTATTGACAAAACCCCTTATTCTTATAGGAAAAAGGGTATTAGAATTGTAGACTTTCCTAGTTTTTTGTAAAAAAGTATTTAGGTCCTCTAAATAAAAAAATGCAGTCAATAGACTAAAAAGATTACGATACATAAAACACCAATAAACAGCATCAACTTTAAACAAAGATGTAAGACCCATTTTTCCTTAGAATAAAAATTTGTGAAGATTTCTAATCCGAACATAATATAATTGCTTTCCGGTGATAATGAAAAAAAGTAATAAGGAGGATTATCCTTGTGGATTTATCGTGGATGGCATTTATTATGATTATATTAGCAAGTTATCGGTTAACACATCTAATTGTTTTTGATAAAATAGCTGAGCCTTTGAGGAATCATTTTTTGAAGAAAAAGGAAACCAAGGATCATGAAATCAAAAAAGTGCCTAAGTCAATGTTTGGTTACCTGTTAACTTGCTACTGGTGCACGGGAATTTGGTCCGCTATCATTCTCGGTACGATGTACATATTTCTTCCCTTTATTACTAAATATATCATTTTTATTCTTGCTATTGCTGGTGGACAAGCCATATTGGAAACGTTTGTTGGGGTAAATATTAAAAGAACAGAATTGTATAATGAACAAATAAAACATAACAAGGAATAAGCATTACTAATCATACTAAATTAAATATGCCAGTCCCTCTATCCGTAATCTCTTGAGAACTGGCACCAAATTTTCTACGATTCTACCTGTGTTAAGCTCTTGGCTGCTTCGTAAAGTATTTGCACACCCTGCGCTAAATGATGTGAATCCGACCATTCTTCCTGGCAGTGGCTAAGTCCACCTTTACTTGGAACGAAAATCATGCCTACATCTGTAAAATCGGAAAAAACCATGGCATCGTGACCTGCACCACTATTGATGGAACAGTAGCGGATATCCAATGCACTGCTTTTTTCCTTCAATAGAGAACGAATGTCTTCATTTAATGCTTTTGGCTGAATATACAAAAGCTGTTCAATTGATATATGAATTCTGTTGCTGCTATGAGATTGAATCAATTCCTTCGTTTTCCGAATTATGTTACAAACATTTTCTTCATTTCCGGATCTGATGTCCACGGTAAATACGGTTTTTTCCGGGATAACATTTGCTCCATTTGGAAATACATTGAGACGTCCGGTGGTAATCACTGATCCCTCGCCATCGTCTATTGCTAAGTCCGGCAATTGAGCAATGATTTTTGCAGCGGTAACTAAGGCGTCCGCTCGGCGATCCATCGGGGTTGTGCCTGCATGTCCAGCTTGACCTTCCACTGTTATTTCCAATTGCGCCAAACCAACGATGGCTTCGACAACACCAATCGGGATGTTTTTTTCTTCAAGGATCGGTCCTTGCTCAATATGCAATTCCAAAAATGCCTTCATTGTCTTTTGATCTCTCTGCTTAACTAGTGAAGGGTCTAGTCCAATCCTTGACATCGCTTCTACTGTAGAGATGCCGTCTTTATCTTTTAGATTTTTAAAATCTTCCTCAGTAAGTGATCCGACAATTCCTCTTGACCCCATTAGTCCGCCGCTAAATCTCGAACCTTCTTCTTCGATCATTGCAATGATTTCAAGAGGGTACTTCGGGGTTAATTTATTTTCTGAGAATAGAGCGGCCACTTCTAGAGCTGCAACGACTCCAGCCGTGCCATCATAAGCTCCCCCGTTAGGAACGGAATCAAAATGAGAACCAATCAGAACACTTGGCACATCTTTCAAAGTGCCTTCAAGCTTGCCGTAGATATTACCAAATCCATCTTCCTGGACGTTTAGACCGTATTCCATCATTTTTTCTTTTAAATAATTACGCGCGTGTAAATCTTCTTGGCTATAAGTTAACCGGGTAACTCCTTTATCTGGTGTTGATGTAAATTTACTCAAGGCGCTTATATGGCTTTCTATTCGTTGCTGAGACTTTTTCATAGAATCCCTCCGTTTTTTACAATGCTTTGCATTTTATTGTTAGGCTCTTTTCTAAAGATTTGTTGATTTCTTCAACTTTAATGCCTATTTCTCGTGGATAAGTAGAATTATGTGAAAACAGCCGATTGTAAAAAAATCCTGTGTGATGAGCATCCAGCAGCTTGACACGAATTAGCTGAAGGTCCATCACACAAGAGTTCCAAATTGCACAGTATTATTTTACAAAAATCCTACGAATATTCCTGCTAAAATGACCGATACGATTGTTACGGTTATAAAACCGCCGACAAGCATTGGCGGAAGCATGTGGCTCGTCAATACTTCCTGTTCTTTTTCATCATTTGTTAAAGACTTGATGACTTCAACTGTGATGATGTAATCAGCGGGAAATCCATATAAAGCTGTCAACGATACGGCGAATGCCATTTCTTTGCTAACTTTCAAAACTTTACCCATGAAGAAGGAGAATAGGTACATGCCGATAACTCCTAAAACAATACAGCCAATAAGCGGGTAGAGGATCTCAAGCATCATGCTTGGAGTCGCATGTTTTAATCCATCAAAAATATAGAGCATGAGAGCCATGATGGCCATTCCAAAACCATTCGCTCTTTGTAAAGGATGCTTTTCTAGGAAACCGACACTTCTTGCGATGACCCCGAACAATAAACATAGGACAAACGGACTGATCTCCACGATTGGTGCCAATACAGTGGACACCAGATAGGCAAGAAAGCCAACAAATGCAAGTCTAAAAAATTTAAAATATTCTGTATTATATTTCTCAGGCATTTTTTTGAATAGTTTAAGTTCAGTTTGATCTTTTCCTTCTATTGAATTATCCGATTCTTTTAATGACAGCTCTCCATTTCGGTATTTCTTAAGAAGTCTTTTCCCTTCTTTTTTCAAAACGATTGATGTTAATGGATAGCCTGCAAATCCTTGCACAACGTAGATGACGATTGCAAACACAGATAAAGATAAGAAACCCGCTTCTTTTGCTCCTTCTGACATGATTAATGCAGAAACTAACCCACCTACTAATGGCGGAATAGCAACAACGATTGTTTCAAAGCCGAAAATAAACGTTCCGATTCCAAATAGTAAAACAATAATCCCCAAAATTCCTGATAAAGCAATTAAAATGGTCTTCCATTGATTTATCAATTCTTTAACTGACAGCAAAGTACCCATATTTGTAATTAATAAGTAGATCATCATAACCGCAACAACCGGCGGTACTCCTGCAACCGCTACGATGTCCTGCGGGAAGAATGTCCAATATCCTAGGAGAAATAGTACTGCACAGACGAAAACGGAAGGTACCCAGGCTTTTGTTCGAACAGCCACGAAGTCTCCAATAAATAAGATAAGTAAAAGAATAACTAGAGCTAGCATTTGAGACATGAGAATCCCTTCCTTTCTTTCTTTTTATTATTTCGATATAATAACATGGAATTAAATAAATATAAAGATAATTTTGTTTAATTAGACTATTTTCGAATGTAACAATAATTGTAAGTTACTTACTAAATAGATTTTCTCTAAATCTCTTAACTATAGTAATAAAATTACTATTTTTAAAAAAATATTTATAAATTTAAAAAGTCTTTCCCTACACGCGATTAGGCACTTCGTTACACGGGGAATGTTTAATAGTAATACATTAAAAAGATTAGATTCTCTTTTTATCTATTTAAATAGCATTACCTATTCCTTATCATTTGTTTTGCTCCAGAAAAGTTAATGTAGCCACTCCTAGTGTCTTTGCCGCAATCAACATCCCTTTTTCATCAATATTAAATTTCGGGTGATGATGAGGATAAGTAGTATCCCATTCAGGATTTTGTGCGCCAGTAAAGAAAAATGCACCTTTGACATGCTGCAGATAGTATGCAAAATCTTCTCCGCCCATTTGTGGTTCACATTCATTGACCGCTGTTACCCCAGGTACGGATTTCGCCAGTTCCATAACAAATTCAATTTCTTCTTTCGGATTGGTAGTGGCAGGGTATCCCTTCTGATATGAATAGGTATACTCGACATCACCAGCAAGACATGTGCCTTTAATAACGCGTTCAATTTCTTTTTCTACATATTCACGGGTACTTTCTTTGAACGTTCTCACAGTACCCGCGAGTGAGGCTGTGTCAGCAATGACGTTCGGTGCATTTTTCGCTTCGAATGAACCTATAGAGAGTACAGCTGAATCAAGCGGATCGACCCTGCGCGAAACAATTTGCTGAAGATACCCAATAAGCTGAGCTCCTATAACAACACTGTCTTTTGTTCGGTGCGGCTGTGCGCCATGTCCGCCACGGCCATGAATTTTCACATTAAAAAAGTCAGCGGCTGCCATTATTGGACCTGGACAGTACTCAATTGTTCCTACAGAAGCAGTGGACCAAATATGCTGGCCGAAGATGACATCTACTCCTTCTAAACAGCCGTCCTCAATCATGGCAATTGCTCCACCCGGCAGCACTTCTTCAGCGTGCTGATGAATGAATACAACATTTCCTTCCATTTCATCCCTCATATTGTTTAACACTTTTGCAAGTACTAGAAGTGTTGCGGTATGACTATCATGTCCACAGGCATGCATGACGCCGTCCACTTTTGACTTATACGGCATGTCTGTCTCTTCTTGAATTGGCAGGGCATCAAAATCCGCTCGTAATGCAACGGTCTTCCCGGGTTTCCCGCCTCGTAAAGTAGCTACAACTCCACGTCCGCCTACACCAGTTCGAACCTCATGGCCTAATTTCTCGTGATATTCGGCAATATATTTGGGTGTTTCCACCTCTTGAAATGATAGTTCAGGGTGCTGATGCAAATAACGGCGAACTTCAACCATTTCATCGTAAGCTTGATCTAATAATTCATATAGCTTTTCCATTACAATCGTCTCCCTTTGGAAATTTAATTATATTAACATTCTGTCTATTCAATAAAGTTTTCTCTATACGGAATATAATAAAATATCTGAAAACACTAAATCAATGTACACATGCACAATAAAAACTCTTTCTTGTTGTATAATAGTCTATATGGAGGTGTTTCCTTGATAAACAACCAACAACTTTACTCATTTCTGTGCAATAAATTTGATCATAATCCTTTTCGAATTTACTATTCTCAAAACATAAATCTGCAATCCTATTTAATTTATTCGCATAGAGAAATGGAGATAGATGATTTCCCGATCAACCTTGCTCCAAACGGTGAAAAATTCACCATTCAATCGGATGAAGAAAAAATGCTTATTACCTTTTTTTATTCAGAGAATAATCAAGTTCTTCTCTATCTTTCCAATCCAAACATAGCTCTATCCGAAGATGAGCTAGAGTCTATGTATGTCATTTTTTCTTTTATTGGCATGGAAAACAAAATGAAAGCAAAAGAGGCTGAGCTCTCCAGTATGATCGAGAGTATTCGCTCAATCACTTCTTCCCTTGAACTAGATGACGTATTGAATAAAATCATTACCCAGGCGCTTAGCGTCATTCCGGCGGCCGATGTCGGATTCTTACAGCTTTATGATGAAAAAACAAAAGAGTTAACTTCAAGGGCAGCTGTTGGTTTTAATGAAAAACTTCAAGCTATTAAAATAAAAAGCGGCGAATCCATTACTGGAAAAGTGTTTAGAGATGGCAAACCGGTCATCTATTATTCAAGGGCAGAAATCTATGAAGGTATGGGAGATATTTCAGAGGAAAATTTCGAGAAAATTCAAGGTTCATTTGATAATACTCGATTAAAATCACTGATTTCTGTGCCTCTTCTAATGGAAAACAATACAATTGGGGTAATGACCGTTCATCAATATGATGCGGCAGGCAAATTAAGTATAGATGATTTGCGTTTATTAGAGGGCTTTGCGGCACAGGCAGCTATTACGATCCACAACGCTAAGCTTTATAAAAAAGCGAATGAGCGGTTAGAGGAGATCACTGAATTAACAAAGCAGTTAAGAGAAAAAAATAAACTTCTTTCGAGAAGAGCAGAAATACACGAAACACTTACTCGTCTCTCATTACAAAATAAAAGTGTTGAGTTCATTATCCGGGAAGTAAATCACATGATGAACAGGGATATTTACTTCTATGATAATCTTGATACATGGCTTTTTCCGAGAAAGGCAGTTAGCTATCCATACTTAAGCAATGATGAGTATTCCAGAATTCTCTCAACAAAGAAAATGCCCTTTTACATTGATATCATTGATCAAAACCAAATGCACTATTATGTTTACCCAATCCTATCGGACCGTGTCTCTCTTGGATGTTTTATTCTTCCACTTAACAAGCCAATTTCATCGCAGGATAAAATGACAATTGAACAAGCCAGTTCCGTCCTGGCTCTGGAGATGACAAAGCGTAAAACCCAAGCAGAAGTTTATTATAAAAAAACACAGGAGCTATTTAATGATTTACTGCAATATAAAGATCCTCGTTTATTAGAGGAAATTGGAGAATCTTTAGGACTTAGTTCAAATTCATTTTTCTCTGTTTTATTACTGGAAGTCGTTTCTTATACAGAATTGCAAACTTTAGAAGCTATTATTCACCGATTAATCTCAAGAATTAAACGGCGCATTCCTGAAAAGGGAACACTTATTTTCGGATTTCATAATAAAGTGACCATCCTTTTCTCAACAAATAATCCGAATGAAATCGATGAAGTAATATTGGGGCTTCATTCACTTTTATTGAAGTGGGGAAATCAAGAAGAGCTGCCGCTTCATGCTGGCCTAAGTACTCCCTATCAAGGAATCCAGTCGATTTCTAAATGCTATGATGAAGCAAATAAATCTCTTTCTTATCTTATCAGCCGCCAAAAGACAGGCATCATGAATTATAAAAAAATTGGGATTAACCGTTTATTTTTGTCACAGCCCTCTCCTGAAATTGAGGGTTTCGCAGATGACATTTTATCGCCATTGCGTTCAGAAAAGGCTCAAAATAATGATTTAGAGAAGACACTATTTACGTATGTTAAATTGAATAAGTCCATCGTCGAAACTGCGGAAAAGCTTCATATTCATAAAAACACGCTGTACCATCGAATTAAAAAGATTGAAGAACTGCTGCAGCTTGAATTCCATAATCCCGATGATTTTTTGCAAATTTTATTAGCATGTCATTTACATGAAAGTTTTCCGCATCGAGAAAAATGATTATGCTTATGCTTATTGCTTTTTAAAAAAGGCTGTTTTCGCATATATTGTTGTTATTGCCTATAAAGTTTGCCCGTTGATTTCCGCTGCGGACACTTGCTTTCCGCAGGGAGGGACGGGAGCCTCCTCGGCGTTACCGCCAACGGGGTCTCCCGCTTCCCTCTATTCCCGCAGGATACTGTATTTACATCCTTGAATCTGCCCGCGCACGAAGGAAATGCGATAGCATTTTCGAGGAGTCAAGTGTCCTCCGCTCCAATCAACTCAGATTATTAAATAAAAATCACATTATTAAAGCAACAAACTTTACGAAAACAGCCTTTAAAAAAACAGGATTCAAACGTAATCTTGAGTCCTGTTATCTTTTCTGGGTATTACTTCACCTGATTTACATACTTTGTCTCCGTTGAATTTGATGGAATTTAGCAGACCCAAATACTAAAACAAGTACAAATCCTATGGCCAATAAGCTGCATATAAAAGCAATTACCCCGATCCAATGAAAGTGCTCCCAAAAATAGCCGCTAAATGACCCGACAAAAGATGATCCTAAATAATAACAAAGTAAATAAAGTGACGAAGCTTGCGTTTTATTCACTTTGGCTCGCTCTGCAACAAGGGTACTTGCAATTGAGTGGCTTCCGAAAAAGCCAAATGTAAAAAGGGAAATTCCGATAATTTTGAAAATCAAAGTTGGAAGAAGAGTTAAGGCTGCACCGCAGATCGTAAGGATGATTGATAATTTCAAAATAAACGATTTCCCATATTGTGCAGCCTTCGCTCCCATATAGATTGAACTAAATGAACCAAATAAATAAACGATAAAAATAAATCCGATCACCGTTTGGCTAAGCTTATAAGGAGGCTCTGTCAGTAAAAAGCCGATATAATTATACATTGTTGCGAAACTACCCATCAGTAAGAAACTAAGGATAAAAAGGAAAAGTAATTGTTTATTCGTTAGATGTAGCTTATAAGATCGCCACCCCGTAGCCCATTCTTTTTTCTTTAATTGGGGCTGCGGCTTAGGTAGCAAATACCAAAAGGAAAAACTTAGTATTAATGCACCCACGCCAATGATGATGAAAGCGGTTCGCCATGTGAATAAATCGGTTAATAAACCGGTTAATATCCTTCCAGTCATCCCGCCAATACTTGAGCCCGAGATATAAAATCCCATAATGATCGCACGAGCCTTTAAATGAAATTCTTCTCCGATAAAAGCCATAGCAATCGAAGGCACGCCCGCAACAAATATTCCGATTAACGCCCGGAAAATTAACAGTGAAATAAAATTGGGGCTAAATGATGATAACAGCCCCAGACAAGAAGTAATGATCATCGAAAAAACCATTATGTTTTTCATCCCGATACGTTCGGATAGTGAGGCTGAGCCGAGCATAATAATCGCGAGGAAACCAGTTGTTAAAGATAAAGTTAAGCTAGCAGCCGGAGCCGAAACATTAAACTCTTCAGCAAAGACTGGCATTAACGGCTGGGTGGTGTAAACCGTGGCAAACGTGACGAAGCCCCCGATAAATAATGCGAGCTTTGCCCGCTTATATTCCTTTGTCCCTGATTGAATAGTAGTCATCTAACTCCTCATTTCCTTTTTCCTTTGTTTTCTACTATACTCTGTACCTATAAATGCGTCTAATTTATAATAATTATGAGTATGATACCTTTTTGTTATAATTGAACTTTACAATGGACAATGCAGATTAATAGATATTAGCGATGTTAATGCTGCCGAAGCTTTCCTTGTCCTGTGGCATTGTCGACACTAGCACGTCCTGTGCGTCGTAGAGAGCCTTTTTTGCGAATGCAAAACCCGCCTTTCGGAAGGTAAATCGAACCCGCGACTAGACCAATAATATTTTTTAACAGCGCCCAGAATGAAAGGAGGAGTTTGAATGGAATGGCACCAACTGGAAAATTTTATTGCCGTAGCAAAACATAAGCATTTTACAAAAGCAGCACAGCAACAATCGATTTCACAGCCGGCCTTAAGCCGTTCTATCATGAAACTAGAGCAAGAATTAGGTGTTCAATTATTTTTTCGTGAGGGAAGGACTGTTCAGCTGACGAAATATGGAGAACTTTTTCTAAAAAAAGCGAAACAAGCTCAATCAGCCATACAGGATGGAATTGCGGAGATCCAAGAAAAAACCTCAGCAGATACCGGGGAAATAACAGTTGCATTTCTACATACGCTTGGTCCAAATCTAATTCCTCATTTAATTGCTAATTACCGCAAGCTGTATCCAAATGTCACTTTCCAGCTTTATCAAGGTGCGAATGATTATGTCATTAATCAAGTGGAACAAGGGCTTGCTGATTTATGCCTATCTTCCCCACTCGTTCGAAAAGGACGGCTCGAATGGACGACATTAAAAACGGAATCACTTTATTTAGTTGTCCCAATTAATCATCGACTTGCGAACCTCTCTACTGTTTCATTTCAAAGTTTGAAAGATGAAGAGTTTATCTGTTTTAAAAAGGGATACGGGCTTCGTTATATTTTCGATGAAATGTGCTTTCAGTTGAATGTGAAACCAAAAATTACATTTGAAGGCGAAGAGACTACAACAGTTGCGGGATTTGTTGACAAAGGGCTTGGAATTGCCGTGTTACCGAAAATCAGTGAAATTAAGCATGATTCGCTTCGTTTTTTAGAAATTTCGGACTACCCTTGCAAACGAACAATGGCCCTATCCACTTTATCTGATGAATTCTTATCTCCAATAGCGAAAAGATTTAAAGCGTTTGTGATCGAGTATTTTGCGACAATTGACTAGCCGTGACACTTGGCCACACTTAATAGCAATTAGAACTTGATCGCCTATGCCTTTCAAATTGGAGCATATATACCCATTTTTCACAAAATTATAGGTTATCCATCATGTACTCTTTTATTTTTAAACTAATATTTTTTGGAAGGCTTTATTAGTGATTAATGTTGATATATGTAAACTAGCGGGGCGAAATAAAGCCCTTTTGCTATGTACAATATAGTGAAATTCCCTTATAATTATCCGAATATCGAATATTTTAAAAATAGAGTTAATTACCAAAAATATCCTACTTTAACTCAGCGTCAACAAATATATATACACTGAAGGCTTAACTTTCAAATTTCGCGCAATACACGGAGCTGGGGGAATTTATAAATGAAAAGCAATACAGCAATAAAAACAAATGGGACGTATTCGGGGAATACACTTTTAATGATAGGGATAATCTTTGTCGCATTCACTTTAAGACCCGCAATCACTTCTGTAGGACCCTTAATAAGCTCGATTCGCGCTGACATCGGGATATCGAATGGGGTAGCGGGATTACTAACAACTCTCCCGCTCGTTACTTTTGCACTTATTTCGCCATTTGTGCCCAAAATCGCTCGAAGGTTCGGGAATGAATTAAGCGTGTTAATCGGATTAAGCATTTTAGGGTCTGGGATTGTCATTCGCTCCATTGGGATGCTTTTCCCCTTATATACTGGAACCGCATTAATTGGCTTAGGGATTGCCATTTGCAATGTCCTTCTTCCTGGTATTGTCAAGGAGAAGTTTCCTAAAAAAGTAGGTTTCCTAACGGGGATTTACACTTTTTCAATGGGAGTATGGGCGGGGATGGCACCAGGACTTAGTATTCCGCTTGCCGAAAATTTACATTTAGGCTGGAGAATGTCACTTGGCATATGGACGATTCTCATAATCGTAGCGATCGCTTTTTGGGTTCCACAACTAAAAGGAAAAAGACCATCAGGGAGTGGGCCTAATTTAAACGCGACGAGAGCATCTCTTTGGAATTCAACAATCGCCTGGCAAGTCACGCTTTTCATGGGCTTACAATCAATGGTTTATTTCAGCTTTACTACCTGGCTCCCTGAAATCCTTCATAGCCATGGAATGAATATCGGAGCAGCAGGCTGGATGGTCACTCTCCTGCAGTTCTCAGGCCTCCCTGCAAATTTTATCATCCCTATTCTAGCTGATCGGCTTCCTAATCAAAAAGGAATTGCCATTGGTATCGGTGCTTTCATATTAACAGGTTTAGCTGGAATTCTCTCAGGCGGAAACACACTAGTATTGACGGTCAGTATCATATTAATTGGCATTGCACTCGGGGCCGCCATCAGTCATTCCCTGACTCTCATCGGATTGCGAGCTGAAAACGCCAAGCAAGCATCTGACCTTTCAGGGATGGCGCAATCAGTTGGTTACTTATTGGCTGCTCTTGGCCCCTTTGTCATCGGATTTCTATTTGATCTGTTTCAGTCTTGGACAATCCCGTTAATCATGCTTGTTATCGTTTCGGTTTTATTTACAATAGCAGGTGTTGGGGCAGGTCGTAATCAGTACGTATTGCAAAAAAATCGGCAAGGCATAAAAAAATCCTCTTCTACGATTGCGTAGGAGGGGATTCTTTGTATATGCAAAAAAACTTTAAAACATCCTAATTTCGATTTTCTGTGCTTGTTTGTCCCCTTTATACATACAGTTTTATTAAAAGGGGGGAATTAACATGAATACTCCGCAAACAACGATAAACCTTATACGATATGTAGTAGCCTATGTTTTTATTACTTCTGGATTCATGAAATTAATAAGTACTGATTTAGGAAATTATTTTATCAATTTAGGATTGCCTTACCCTCATATTACGATGTATGTTATCGCCTATCTTGAGATGATTTGCGGGATTTTTATACTGGTTAATAAAAGTGTTAAAAATGCAGCGATCCCTTTAATAGCCATCATGATTGCAGCCATTCTATTAACAAAGATTCCAACCTTAAACACAGGTTTTATGCAATTTGCTTTCATTAGTAGATTGGACATTATCATGTTGGTATTACTATTTATTCTTTATACCCGATCCCCTAGATGAATGAACGTCGAATAATCGACACATCCGATAAACAGAGGCTGGATCCTTATTCGTTTTTTAAATCAAATGCAAAAAAGTGTAAAAAAATAGACCTCGTGAATATAGCCAATCACTATGTCACACTTTTTGGCTTTTGTATTTTCACATTTTTTCGCTTCTAATTCCAGCCTGCTTTTTTCCGGAATATTTTTTTCCATAAAACATACTGAACCCGATCAACACTGGAACAAGAATAAACGTTGGTAATAACCAGAGCAGCAAATTGGAAGATTGAATATTTAATAGCCTAGGTGCCCCAAAAGTGGCAAATGCTGTAACTGTTGAAATACAACAGGAAATCATCCCTCCGAAATGTTCGAAAAGCCAGTGCATTCTTTTCACTGGTTTTCTTAGCCAGTAGTTTAATTGAATTGATCCAAGGAAAAGACCGAGAAGCGGAAAATAGGTAATTAACGGTGATTTTATCATCACGCCATAAATTCCAATGGCCATTCCTGAAGTTAGTAATAAGATACTAACAAAAATATCTATTATATTTCGATGCGCTTTCGTTCTCTTTTTAAAACAAAGAACACGAATTCCATACCATGCCGATGCCCCGCTTAAAATAGCAATAAAAATTAAAAACCAGGAAAATGAAATTCGTTCAGTATTCGCATTTTCATCAAATAGCACACGATAAATGCCCATATAAAAAGCAGAGATGGAGACAATTGCCATTGCCCATACATAAACCCAGCCAATAAAGTTATGGATCTTGCCGCCCTTTTTCGTGATCATTGGAACCCAAAATACTAATAATGCCGTAAATCCTCCAATGATATGGAGCATTCTAAAAACCGAAAAAATTTCCATCTCATATCTCCTTTTTAATTTAGCTTATGAAACCTATTTCAATAAGATAGAAACAAATATTTGAGTAAAGGGCCAGTAAATTTACCCCAAACATGAGCTTCTGATGCATTAATTTCTATTTCCGTATAAATCCTTTTACTTCCGAAACTAAGGCATATCAGTATTAAAATAAATACAAGAACAACTGAAGTAAATATTTTTCTTTGTTCGACTCATCTGTTACATTTAATCATCCCCTTTCGTTTTTTAAAAATTTTCGTGATCATTGGATTTTCCATTCCATCACTTTAAAGCAATTTTTAGCGAATAGGGAAGATTGCTCTAAAGAATAAGCTCTTGCCTTCACTTCGGGATAATTTATCTATGGATCTACGTAATTCTTCTATTCCAACTATCCCCCACAATTTCTCCCTTTTTTGATACTACAATAAATTTTTTTCTATACTATTCGAATATTTTATCATATCCGTTATTGATATGATAAAATATTCAGTGTAATATAAATATTCTAATGATTGTGAAGGATTTGAGAAAAACTTTGTACAGGATTGTAATTGAACGAGAAGATGATGTATACATGGCGAGTACGATAGGGAAAAGAGTTGCTGAAGATTGCGGTTTGAATAAAAGCCAACAAACCAAATTAGTTGTATCGATAATGGAATTAACCCGTAACATTGTCTTTTACGCTGGAAAAGGTGAGCTTTTAATAAAACCAGATCCACCCTATGTGATAGAAATAATCGCCATTGACCAAGGTCCTGGCATTCCTAATCTTGATCAAATTTTGAATAATACAGTTACTTCGAAAACTGGTTTAGGATTGGGATTATCAGGTGTACAAAGATTAATGGACGAATTCGAAATCACAAGTACCATTCACCTAGGAACAAGGGTTAGAGCCGTAAAGTGGCTCAACGAAAGGCAGGTTTGAAGCGATGTTCACAACTCCCATCACTGATGAAATTTCATACGGTTTGCTTGAACTTAATCCCGATGGAACAATTCAAAAAATAAACAATGAGGGAAAAAAACTGCTAATTATGGCGGAAGGTGATAGTAAGTACCTTTTTCAACGAATTAAAAACAACGAAATTAAGACAAAGCTACACGAATGCTTCATGGGGAAATCTAGTGAGTTTATCGTAACCATTGATACACAACCGTACTTTTTTTTATTCCACCGAACATTTATAGAGCAAAGACTAAACAAGATTCATGTCTACATGTTTAATGTCAATCATATACAAAGCTCTCATGAACATAACAACTGGAATAACCATTTATTATCCTCCATTGGAGAAATGGCAGCCGGAATTGCACATGAGGTTCGAAATCCTCTGACTTCCGTGAAAGGATTTCTTCAATTAATGGAACAAAATTTGAATCAAGAATATATCCAAATTGCACAAAGTGAATTAGACAGAGCCATACATACATTAAATGATTTAATGAGTGTATCAAAACCTGAGTTTTTCCAGGAAAAATATACTACATTTAGTATATGCTCAGAAATCGAATCCATTTTGCTTCTATTTCAAAATCAACTTTATCATATTGAATTAATCAAGAAGTTTGAACATGAAAATGCAATGATTGTTGGCAGAAAAGATCAAATTAAAAAAGCACTGTTTAATTTAATTAAAAATGCGATCGAAGCCATGCCTGAAAATGGGACGCTGATGATTGAACAATATGAAAATGCTCATGAAATTCACCTCAATATTTCTGATTCTGGTATTGGTATTCCCAAAGATAAGTTACGTTTGCTTGGCACTCCATTCTTCACATTGAAACAGGATGGAAAAGGAATGGGCCTCGCACAGGCTTTTAATGCTTTACAAAATAATCATGGCAAAATACGTGTCACAAGTGAGGCTGGACAAGGGACCACTTTTTTTCTTTCATTCGCAAAAACACTCCAACATACCAACTCATATACAGGGGGTCATTCCATGATACAAACAGTTGATTCAAAAGTAGCTCTATCACAGTTTTTGAGGGATAATTTAGATTTCTATACAAAAGAATGGATTCAATATTTATATCAAAATAAAAGCTATCTTACTACTTTAATGAAGGAAAATGGGATTCTAGATGAGTATGAAAAAGACGGTAATCCTATAATAAAAATTGTTGCTGATAGCATTCTAGACTTAAAAACGGAAGAAATTATGGAGCAAGCGAAAGAAAGAGGCTTAAGAGGGGCAAAAATTGACTTTCCAATTCATTTGTCCTTGGAACACTTCCAATCAGCCCGCGGAATCATTTGGAATGCCATAAAAGCATTTTATCTTGAATCCAGTAACGCTCTTAATATGGAGGACTTTTTTAAACTAGAACGCTATGTAAACGATATTATTGATTTATATATTGATTCTTATACAGCTTATTATGTTAATTATAAAGATGAATTATTAAAAAGCCATCGTGAAACCGTAGATGAATTGTCCGTTCCAATCATCCCTCTCGCCGATAAGGTTTGTATTCTTCCAGTTATGGGCAATGTGGATACGTATCGTGCAAAAAAAATTCGCGAAAAAACACTCTTTCGGGTAAAGGAACTAAAAGCCCAGCAATTAATTATAGATATTTCAGGTGTACCTTTTGTCGATACAGCGGTTATCAACCATTTATTTAAAATTGTAAAAGGCATAAAATTATTAGGCTGTTCGACAATCTTAACAGGCATCAGCCCTGAAATTGCCGACACTATGATTGAACTTGGTATCGAAATAGATAATGAATTAAAAACGAGGTCTGACCTGCATCAAGCTTTGCAGGATATTCAACTCTTTTCCATAGGGAAATAAAGATCTCATTTTTTTGACTTTAAGAAAGTGACAAACGATAAAGTAAACGAAGAAGTAGATGCAACAGCAATAGAAGTATCAGATGAAAAAAATGAACAAGAGAGTGTACTAAAACTCTCTCTTATTCATTTTTATTTAGCTACAAAAATATTTCTATACAGCTTCATGATACAATCCACATGTTTTGAAGGAAGTTCGTAGATGTAAGATTGATCAGAATTGAATTTGATTTTTCCTGGCGATCAACTAGTGTTTGGAATTGATCTGAATTTGCGACAATTTCGCACCACCTCATTAAATTTTCATCAGAGATTTTCCATGTCTGCTTGTCCGCATTATGGCGGATAACTGCAAAATTGTACCGATCTGTTGTATATAATTGAATGCCTAACTACTTATTCGGATTATAAAAATAAAAATTGTATAAAAGTGCAACCTTTTCCATTAATCCTCGTCAAATTCATCGAGTAACCAAAAGTGAGGAGAGAGAACATGAAGAAGATAGGCACAGTCATATTGACTGCATTGTTAACGGGCAGTGTTGTTAGTAGCTATCCGGCACTTGCGCAGGAAGAATCAGGACAAGTTTCAAGCACCCAAGAAGAAGACACGACAAATTACATTAATTTTACCGGTGTCATCACGGAAATTGAAAACGACGAGAAAGCAATCAAATTAACGGTTGAAAACCAAGATGAAATGATTATGATTTTAAGCATCAATGATGAATCCCTTTTGTTTAATAGCGGATCAACCGAACAGCTTCAAAAAACAGACTTAAAAAAAGGGGAAACCGTCACAGCTTACTACGATAAAAACAAGCCGATGATCCTGATTTATCCGGCACAGGTGACACCTGAAATCGTCATTGTAAAAAACGACGATCTATTCGGTGAGGTGAAAATCTCCAAATTCAACAAAGAGCTTACTAGCTTCGATAACGAATTGAAATTGAACATTAACGAAGATACGATTCTTGTGAATGAACAAGGAGAAGAAATTGAAGAGAAGGATTTGCAAGGTAAGGACTTAGCCGTTTTCTACACTACAACTACAAGAAGTATTCCAGCACAAACGACACCGTCCAAAATCATTGCTTTGGATTATGTAACAGAAGAAATGGCAAAATTGCAAGAAATCATCGACAATGATCATTACATGAAAAATGGAACAAAGATGATTCCACTTAGAAAAGTGGCTGAACATCTCGGATATCATGTTGAGTCGCAGCCAAAACTTTCAGGCGCTCTCGTTACGAAACAGAATCGCTCGTTCACCGTGGTTCGCGGAAACAAAGAATATGGCTACAACCGCAGTTTAAGGTATTTCGAAGAAGCTCCTGAATTGAAGGAGAAGAAAACCTATGTATCTATAGATTTTCTGGAGATGTTGCTAGAAGATTGACAACGTTAAATGTGCATTATTTTAAAAAATTAATACGATAAGGCTGCCAAACAAATGGGATTATTTTACCAATAAAATAGAGGTCCATTCCTTAATCTATTCTCGCTGAGTGGGACTTGACCCAAAATTCTTTATAATTACAGAAAAAGGATGTTTGAAATTGTGATAGATTCTCAATTTCAAACATCCTTCTTTCATTAATCAGCTTTTACAATTTCCCCAAAACCTAAACCAAACACATCCCGGACATCATGAATGGCAATAAAAGCGTCTTTGTCGACTTCCTTTACAATATTCTTGAGTTTTACGACCTCTTGGCTGCTAATGACAATATAAAGAATGTCCTTTTGAGCTTTTGTATAATAGCCACTGCCGGAAAAAACGGTCACTCCTCGATGCATCTCATTATTCACTTGCTGGGCGATCTTATCCGGCTCATTAGAAATAATGGTAATCGCTTTTTTTGAATTTATGCCTTCTATGATGAATTGCATAACTTTTGTCGCAATATAAAGCATCATAATCGTAAGCATCAGCTTCTCGGCACCAATAATAAAATAGGAAGAAAACACGACAATTAAATCAAAAAATAACAATCCATAGCTTAAATTCCAGCCAAGATATTTATGAGTAAGTTTTGCTAAGATCACTGAACCAGCAGATGTACCGCCTACTCGAATAATCAATCCAATCCCTACCCCAATAATAACTCCGCCAAATATTGAATTAACTACGATTTCATTCGATGAAATCGACCATCCTTCAGTTAAATGCAAAAACAAAGAATTAAATATAACAGCAATAATCGTGTAAACTGTTGTCAATTTACTTAAAAATTTATAACCAACAAGCAACAAAATCGAATTCAGAACTAAGTTTACTAGGCCTGGAGACCATTTAAAGAGATAATAGGCGATAATGGTTATCCCTGTTACGCCACCTTCTCCAAGCTCGTTTGGAATAATAAAAAGATTAACCCCTAATGCAAATAAAAAAGACCCGATTATAATAAAAACAATATCTATTACCCTTTTTTTCATCGCCTACCACCCTTTATAATCCCCAATATACGTGCCTTAGAATCACCCCATTATACTCGGATATCGCTTTAGTTTCAACAACTAATAACAGTGCCAGGCACCTGTTATTAATTACATTCTTTTCCTTATATCATAGCCTCCAAGTCAGATTGCCTTTTTAATATAAAATTTTTTCAAAACAGTCCACTTCATTCGAGTTATTCGATATAGCTGTTTTAAAGTACTCAAAACCAACAGATACCCAAAATTTTTGAGCTCTATCGTTCTTTTTGAGAACACCAATACGTATAACTTCCAATCCTTTTTCAACCATATCTTTTTCAAAAATGAAATAGGCTTGTTTTCCAAATCCAAACCTTTGGTAATCAGCATGGATCATTAGTAACCCCAGCCACGGATACTGGTCTTTTTCATTCAATGGCAGATAGTCCATAACACCAATATATGTATCATCAAGTTTAATAAATTGACTCATTGTTTTATCATTTATAAACTCTTCTTTTACCTCTTCAAGCGTTCTTCTCTCCTTCCCATGTTCTAGCTGATTGTACTCTGGATTTGAATTGATGATTTCAAGGGCTATATATAAGGTTTCTTCTGTTATTTCTTCAAAACTGATTGAATCCAATTTTTATCACACCTCATCTATTTATCCCGTCCCCCACTGCATGAAAGTGTTAATGACAGGCAACCTAACTATAACCAAAAGTAAAGTCCTATGGCAATCTTCATTTTTACAAATTCAACTCCCCCAGCTTTTCATAAGCTTTTTTCCTTTCAAGATTATGTGACTGCCATGAATCGCTTTTTAGATTCTCTCTTTCCGCTTTGCGCTGTTTCAGCAATTCGTGCAATCCTGCAACATCAGGCTTATTTTCATAAAGGTCAATAAGTCCAAGGATTCCTGTTGATGATAAGTGGTTTAAATAGTGGATATCGATATTTCCTGTCAGCTCAAAACGAGCAATATTTTGGTCAACAACAATCTTGTCGATGTTTACGATATTGATGCCTGCATAATAAATAAGCGAAGCAATGAAATAAAAATGGAACAAGGATAGCTTCTGAAGCCAAATTTTAACAAGGGTGTATGCAAAGATGACCATCAGGAAAATCATGAAGGAGTGCACTAGGACCCGCGTAAAAGTGAAGCCATACGCATCTTCATACATCGTCATTCGCATGAAAGCTGATACAAGAAGGATGCCGCTCGATAAGACAAGTACTGTTAAGGCCAAGCGGATTGTTTTTTGCAAAAATCCCTGAACGCTTTTCGTAAAGTGTATAACCACGGTTGTTACGGTCAGGTTAATCAGGCTGACAAAAAGCAATTCAAAAAAACCGCGGCGTGCATATTCCGCATAAGTGAAGCCATTATCAAGTGTCCCGCTGAAGAAGTACCTGAACTGGACAGCAACGAATAATACATACACTAAATCTAGGAGCAGCAGTACAGTCAACGTAATAATTCCATCCATTGCAATTGGCTTAAGGGTACCTTCCCTCTTGTAGAAATGAATATTTTTTTGCAAAAGAACCTGCATGAAACCAAAAAAGCCGAATGTGTAAATAAGAACGATGACCAAACGGAAGATATTATCTGCCCTAAAGCTTAACAATTCAGGGAGACTGCCTAAAAGCCTTTCAAATTGAGTATCAGCCGAAATTAACAGATTTAGAACGACAAACAAAAACGGCACTGAGATAGCCATGCCAATCAAGATCTTTTTCCAAACGTTATAATGCTTTTCGTTGCTGCTCCGCTTTAATAGCCTGGCAAAATGGATGGTAAAAATGGCACTATAGCGGATTCCGTCAACAAGGCGCAGTATGGTATAAACGATGAAAAACAGATTATTCCATTCAATTTTTTTCGGTGAAGTAATCAATGCCAGATGGAAGATGACAAGTGCCGGAATGACAAGGATATTCAACGTATAAAAAAGAGTTGTGTCATATAGGTAGTAGCCTGCTGCCAATAGCCATATTGAAATCAATACCAAATATCCAAGCCGCTGATGCGTGAACGAAAAGGTTCGAAACCTCCAGAAAAATAACATATAAAATATAGCGATGAAAACAAAATAGGAGACGCCGATCTGATTACGAAAGAACGCTTCTTCTGCAATGATCCCTACAAAAAGGCACAAGAGTAAAAAGAGCCAGTCAATCTTTTCAATTTTTAATTCCATCTTCAATTCCTCCACATTATATTTTTTCATATACATAGAATTTCTATGTATATGGTTAAAAAAAAGCTTATACAGAAGCTTTTTTCCCCCACCTGTAGCTAATGAGGCATACCGGGTATAAAAGAAGGGTGAATAGGATGCAGATTCCTATAAAGGTTTCTGTCAACAACGGGCTAAACCATTCACGGGGAATGATTCGGAAAACCGTTAACACCATTAGCATTATATTCGGTATCAATGCCAAGACGAAAGTCATTTTCATCACCTTCTTGCCTTTATGTCCAAAGCCCCTGCCAATTTCATAGCCTAGCAGCGCCCAAAAAGACAAATAAATCAATGCAATTAATATCGGAAAGGAAGTCAGCCGAACCCATAAGATCGTCAGCCAGTTCCAATCAAGCAGATTATGTGCAAGAGTAAGAGCGGATCCCCCAGCAAAAAAAACAATATTAACTGCGATGAATAGCAATTTCATATTGCTGGGCGTAACGGAAAGCTCTTCCCTCCACATTGCGGCAATCTCTTCAGGTGTCCCGAACCTGGAATAGACTTGATCCCGCACCTCAGATTCATCCTCCAGCTTATAAAGGCCCACAAGGAGTTCATCAAGATGTGCATCATATTCCCTTAGTATCGATTCTTTTTCCCGATGATTTTCGAGACCCTGTGCAAGTTCTGCTAAAAACTCATTCTTCAGCCGTTCCATGTTTTTTTCTCCCCATCAACTTGTTCATTACAGAAACAAAGTCGTTCCATTCACGGGTTTTTTCAAGAAGCATTTCTTTCCCGGCCTTTGTCATTCGATAATACTTCCTGGCCGGCCCCTTCTCCTGTTCCTGCCAATAGCATTCAATATATTCCTGCTTTTCTAGCTTATGGAGCGCCGGATACAGCGTTCCTTCCTTTACAGAAAACTCATTACCGCTGCGCTTCTCCAGTTCTTTTACAAGCTCGTATCCGTACATGTCCCGCTCCTCCAGCAACTGAAGCATCAAAAGGGATGTACTTCCTTTTACCAATTCGCGATTAAACATAATTTCACCTACCTAGAATTTTTAGGTATATAGAAATTCTATACTTGAACAAATGAATTGTAAAGTTTAATTTTAAAAAATTATTCCACTAGTTTAGAATAAGTAATCCTTACTATTTGGTTGTTGTCTAATATCATGTTTATTTAATTTTAGGATCAGGCTTGTAGCATATGTTCAAGCAATCGTTTAATCGATTCTACTTTGCGTTTTGGATAAATGATATAGCTTTGAATGATTGGCGGCTTCGTTTTTGAGCGAAAGGGTAGTGACACGAGCTCACCTCTTTGTATGAAAGTATCCGCTATAGCAGATGGCAATAGTCCCAGATAGTGGCCACTTCGTAAATATTGGACATATAGGGAAGCGTGATCGACCATTAAAGAAAGTATTTGCTTTCCAACGTTCTTTTCAAACCAGCGGTTATAGATTGGTCCCCAATCCATATGTATATAGGGTAAGTTACTTAAGTTAGCTAAATCGATTTCATCTGTAAAATAGGTATCTACATTTGTAACAAGTTTAATTTCTTCTGTCATAAATGGAAGAACCTCGATCTCTGAATGTGTAGGTGGAATTAGGACGATTCCAAAATCAATGACCCCATCAAGAATATGCTGAACAATATCCCATGAATGTCCCGTAATGAAACGAAGTGCTGTTCTTGGGTGCTTTGCTTGAAACTCTGTCATTATCGGAAACAGCAGATAATCCCACAATGAATGCAAGCTTCCTACGACTAATGAGTCTTCAAAGGTTTCTTCCATACTCAATTTTCTTGACCCTTCATCAACAAGGTCAATAATTCTCTTTGCATAATCAAGCAACTCTTTACCTGCGGGAGTAAGAAGAACTTGTCGATTATCTCGCTCAAATATTTTTTTCCCTAGCGCTTGTTCTAATGCTTTGATGCGCATGGTAACGGTTGATTGTGATATAAACATTAATTCCGCAGATTTCGTAAAATTTTTCGTCTGAGCTACAGACAAGAAAGCACGTAGCTGTTGAATTTCCACTTTATTCATCCTTATAATTCATTTTATTAATTAATGCAATTATAATTATGCGTTATACAAATGGCAATTGCGCTGATACACTTTTAATAGATTCGTTACGGATGAAAGGTGATAACTTGATGATGAGGGCCATACGATTGTTATTAGTAAATTCATTTCTTATGAACGTCAGCTTCTTTGCATTTATACCGTTTTTATCTTCCTATATTACTGGAAGTTTAGCACTTTCTGCAGGTATTGCTGGAGTTGTTCTTATGATTCGCCAGTTAACACAGCAAGGCACTTCATTTTTATCAGGGATGCTCGGGGATCGGTTTGATTATCGAATATTGATTAGTACAGGGATGATTTTACGAGGAGCAGGCTTCTTGCTATTTTCATTTTGCACAACTTCGAAGGAATTAATTGTAGCTGCTATCATTGCCGGTATAGGCGGTTCCTTATTTGAGCCCACAAGTAAAGCTGCTATGTCCATTTTTAGTCACCCTTCTAAACGAGGTGATATTTTTGCACTAGATAAAATTGTTCGCCATTCTGGGATTATTTGTGCTGGGATATTAGGTGGAATTTTATTGCAGCTCGACTTTTTCTATTCTTCCTTAGTTTGCGGTGGGATTTTTGTTTTCAGCGGGTTGATCACCTTTTTTATTTTACCTAAAGAAAATGTAAATGTACCGAAGCAGTCCTTTAAGGACTCTTGGCAGAAGGTCAAATCTGATCGGCTTTTTATCTATTTTACGATTTGCATGATTGGATTTTGGTTTATGTTTATGCAATTGTATTTGACCATTCCTTTGCATGCTGCCAAGGTGTTTAACAGTTCAACATTCGTGTCGAGCCTGTTTATCGTCTATGGATTAATTGTCGTTTTTCTCCAGTATCCTTTGCAAAAATGGACGAAAAGGTTTTCGCGGTTATCGGTCATTAAAGTTGGGATGGTTATCATGGGAACAGGAATGTTACTAATTGGTATCTCTGATAGCTTCCTAATCTTTTGGGGTGGTTTCTGTACATATGCTGTTGGCATTATGCTAGTGGAACCAACCTCATACGAATATACTTCGGAAATTGCTCCTCCACAATTTTCTGCCAGCTATTTTGGTTTTTCGCTGCTCGCAATGGCAATCGGCGGCAGCATTAGTCAAGGTGCTGGTGGATGGATGTTTGAGCATATGCCACACGTGAATTGGATTATTTGTACTCTTGCAGGACTCCTCTCAGCATTAGGCATTCAATGGCTACAATGGAGAGCAAGGAAATATTTCCAATTAAAAGAGTTAAAGAATAGCAACAATCTTTTGGAAAAGAGCGTAAAATAAAAATAAAGATGAGGAAAAAACCATGATGTTATTCCACTGACCCCAAAATTAAGTAGTGATCGCAGATATATTGAAATCACATTGTTTACCTTTTACATATAATATGTTCTATCTAGGGAAAATGATAAATAATATAGCCAAGGGGAAGGAGATGTTATTATTATTCAATTCTACATTAAACATCTTTTGAAAATTGACTTACAAGTTACAATTTCTAACGAGAGGGAAAAAACCCTTAAAAATGGGACCAAGGTATTCTGTACTACTTTAAGAAGAACTCGACCTATTACTCCTGGTAAATAATAATCAATTACTCTTCAACACCTTGTAAGTTGACTATTATTTTTGTAAAATTAAGCCAAATAAGGAGGGCGGTGCTTATTTGGCTTGGAAAGAGAGATTTAAACAATTTGGAGTGCCAGGTCTCATTTTGCTTCTAATTATATCTTTATTTTCCTTTTATTTAATCTCCAATGACACCGAACTACTGAAAGATCTCCATAAAGAAATGTCCAAGTTTATTACTGCTGATTTTTTAAAATACCATGAAAATGAAAGTCCATTATTACAAGCTTTGCAATTTATACTTTTAATTTTGATTTACGGTTTATTTCTTGTGGGTTTTGTAAATGCTGTTTTAATAGTTAAAAATGTAATTATGAAAAAATCTACTGCACTTCTTTTACGTAAGATCGATGATTACGATTCATACTTAGATCTTGAGGACAAGTTAGGAGATGTATTAACAGCATTTGATCAACAATCTTCTCTTAGAGTAATTGACGAAAAAGTCACGATATTCATGATGAGTAATCAAGCAGAAATCAAAAGAATATTCGATCTTCCTGAACGCCAAATTGAATTTGTTTGGTACTTTGAAGGAAAAAACAACGACATTAAATTAGTTTATTTAAAAACACCGACAGATATCGAAGGTGCAGCTAAATTAATAAACTCTGCACTAGATATGCCTAATGTTCGGGTACAAGAATCTGCTGTCAACAGCAGAATGGAATTACGAGAAAGTCCAATAAAGCAGTTCATTACAGTTCGAAATTATGGTAATTTGAAATTAGGACTAGCCGTATTTATCCTCAAAGATAACATATTTACTAATGAAAACTTGAAGGAATTTACCTACTACACATCGAAAATGATCTTATTAGGAACGAATAACAGATTTTTGAGACAATTCAAAAGGAAAAAGAATGCAGGAAATTAGGAGACGACTTTTATGGCGAGAACTGTCAAATCAAACACCATAGGTTCCTCTACTATAAAGCGAAACGGGGCTATTGTTAAAGGGACAAATGGTAATGGGATTGCCCCTCTGAGCAATCTTAAGGGTAATGTGAGTATATCGGCAATTAGAAAAAGTCAAAATGGTTAAATGAAAAAACAGCACTTAAAAATATGTGCTGTTTTTTCATTTAACCATTCCGAAAAATCTAGATAATGGGAAATTACAAAAAAAATATTTTTTTCTACTAAAAACTTCTTATTCACATATCAATTTCTCAGCCATATCCGGAAAGTCAATAAACGGATTCCGGTTCCCTTGCAATTCAAAGATGGCTAAGTTCCGGTGTTTTTCATAAAGAGTCACTGGAAATTGCTTATGCCACTTCAGTAAAACCTGCAGGTTCACAAGATTGTTATTTACTATCCCGTGGTACCGGGTTAAAAAATAAAAAGTGGCCCTTGCAACAATTCCCTTTCCATATTCAGGCTCAAACTTTCCTTTATCTGCCTTTCCGCAGCCTTCCTTAACTCCTAAAGTAAGGTTCTCCGGAACATAGTCAGCAAAATCATAATAGGACCTGTTTCCGCGTCTGCTGTTGCATTCGGGATCACAGGAAAATAAATGATGCAAGTCTCCCTTCATTGGCTCTTGTTTATCAAACCATGACTGAGGTACCACATGCTCACAATTTAAAGTAATTTCATCAGTTAAACTAACTGTGTTTTCAAGAATACGAATATCTTCCTCAATGACAGCAAGCGGATCCATTCCTTTCCCGGAATATAAGCTTTTCAGTTTCCCATTCTCATGAAGATCAACCCATGGGTAAACATAACGATGAGGAGAGTAATCCAGCCTATTCATATGTGTTTTTTCTAATAAATAATGAATACCACTTCTCTCAAGTTTAGTATTTTTATAATAATTTTGTTGGATTTCTATATCCCTTTGTTCCTCATAGTAGCTGCGGTTATTGCTGTTTTCCAAATAGGCTGCCTTTGCGTTCTCCCGTTCATTTGTCAGCAATTCCAGATTATTCATCATAACCTCACTTTTTCAGGGATCAATTGCTCATTAAAGATCTGTGACAATAATTCCGTTACAGTTAAATAAATTAATCCATTGCCTTCAAGTTTTGGAGAATTTCCTAATGGCACTGTTCTTTTTATTAATTGGGCATAAAGTTCAGCCTCTGAGAGATTCCGTTCAAAGCTTAAATTGGCAAGAACTTTTATCAGAGCCATCGCTCCGGAAACATGCGGTGTTGCCATTGAGGTTCCACTTAATGTAGCATATTTTCCATTTAAATAGGTTGATAAAATTTTCTCACCAGGAGCCACTAAGTCTACTTCATTATTTGAATTTGAAAACCTTGAAGAATTTCTTTCCAAGTCAATTGCGCCTACGCCGATCACTTCATTATATGCCCCCGGATAAGCAAATTCATCCGTTGAATCATCGCCATCCCCTTCATTCCCTGCTGCACAGACAACAAGAATGTTGTTATTAACAGCTTTTTGAATTGCTTCATGTAGTTCAGGAACATCCACTGGACCGCCAAGCGACATAGAAATAATATCAGCCTTTTGTTCTATTGCATAGTTAAGCCCATTAATAATCCATTCGTATTGGCCAGAACCATTTTTGCCAAGCACCTTAATAATAAGCAGTTTTGCTTCAGGGGCTACACCTACAACACCGATATTGTTTTGTATTGCAGCAATCGTTCCTGCAACATGAGTACCATGGCCATTGTAATCCTTGTATACATCAGGGTTTCCGTTATCATCCTTTGTAAAATTTCTTCCGCCGACAATTTGCTCTTTTAAGTCAGGATGGGTCAAATCACAGCCAGTGTCCAATATGGCAACTGTTATTCCTTTTCCTTTTGTTTGCTCCCAAATTCTTGGGGCCTGAATCATTTCTACCCCATTGGGAACTTCATTGACCTTTTCTACTTGTGCAATTACTTGATACGGAATCAAACTTACTTTTCGCTCCATTTTTATTCCCTCCTATAGGATTAAATTGAAGCCGACCCGTGATGTTATTAATAGATTAACAATTCTGACTACTATTTAATAGTTACTTTTGAAGTATTTTTTGTTTCTAGTATTTAGATTTTCATATTTATATTTATATTTCGGAAAGGTTTTTTATAGAGCTACGCTTTTTGTTCAGCGATAAAATGTTATAGTTTCTCCCAACCCATGATAGGACAGGGATTTTCCATGCTTTTCCGTCCCATCAACATTCTTTTCCAAAGTTATCAAGCATTGCACGCACTTCATCTGTTGATTTCGTGTTCATCAATTGATTTCTTAATTCACCAGCTCCACGGAATCCTTTGACATAAATTTTGAAAAAACGATGAAGCCCTGTAATTGAACGTGGTAGTGCTTCCGCATATTGATCTTGAAGATCAAGCTGCAGTCTTAAAAGATCAAGGTACTCTTTACTGCTATGCTCTTTTGGCTCTTTTTCAAAAGCAAAAGGATTTTTAAAAATACCTCGCCCGATCATAACGCCATCAATACCATATTGTTCAGCAAGCTGCAGCCCAGTTTGACGGTCAGGAATGTCTCCATTGATTGTTAGTAGCGTATTTGGTGCGATACGGTCACGTAATTTTTTGATTTCCGGAATTAGCTCCCAATGCGCATCTACTTGGCTCATTTCCTTTCTTGTACGTAGATGAATAGAAAGGTTCGCAATATCCTGTTTTAAAATATGCGTTAGCCACTCCTCCCACTCATTTACATCGTTATAGCCAAGTCGTGTTTTCACGCTGACAGGCAGTCCACCCGCTTTTGCTGCTTGAATAAGTTCTGCCGCAACGTCTGGACGCAGAATAAGGCCACTACCTTTCCCTCTCGATGCCACATTCGGTACAGGGCAGCCCATATTAATATCGATGCCTTTAAATCCTAGCTCTGCCATGCCAATACTCATTTGACGGAAATATTCGGGATTATCCCCCCAAATATGTGCCACCATTGGCTGTTCATCTTCTGTAAAAATCAAACGGCCACGCACACTTTTCATGCCCTCTGGATGACAATAGCTATCCGAGTTTGTAAACTCTGTGAAAAATACATCCGGTCGACCGGCTTCACTTACTACGTGACGAAAAACAACATCTGTCACATCTTCCATTGGTGCAAGTACAAAAAATGGCCGTGGTAAATCACGCCAAAAATTATCTATCATTTCAAACATCAAATCCTCTCACTATGGATACAACTTCAAACTCTCGGTCAAAAAATATAAAGCCAAATGTTCCACTTCTTTTACACTTATATCATGCTTAATAACTTATTATCAAACACAAGTATATGGACATTTATAATTTGTGAAAATCGGCAATGTTTATTTTAATCGAAAATCGGTCCAGAATGGTATTTTTATAAACAAAAAAGCAGATGGTATAGATTTTTTCTATATCAACTGCTTTTCTAGGATGATTCTGCTATATAGTCATTTTCCAACTGGATAATGCTAACCAGTTTTCCTGTTCCTTATAATCGGGTATTATTTTTCCAACAAGGCGCCAAAAGGATCGGTCGTGATTCAAATGGACCATGTGGCACATTTCGTGAACGACTACATAGTCAATCACCTCAAGTGGTGCCATTGACAGCCTCCAATTAAAAGTTAACTGCAGTTTTGAATCACAGGTTCCCCATGTACTTTTACTATCAGAAATTCGAATAGAACGTGGTTTTGTTTTAAAATTGCTTTGAAAGGACTGGATACTCTTCTCAACTAACTTTTTACACTGCTGATAATAAAACCGTTTTAAAGCTTGTTTAATTTTTTCATCCTCAAGTTGCTTCACATATATATATAACTTATTTCCGTCAAACACTACATGGTCTTGCTTGATATTTATATCTTGTGAAATCTGTATGGGATAGGTATGTCCTAAATAAAGAAAGCTCTCATCATGGTCATAGACCTTCTCCTTTGGCCCAAGCATTCTATCCTTCATTTCTTTTGATTTTTCCTGAATCCAATCCCATTTTCCCTCTAATAATTGAAGCACACTTTCATCAGGTGTCCCTTTCGGAGCCTGGACTTCAACATTCCCATAGATATCTACATAAATGCCCATGGATGTTCGCTTTTTGTACTTTATCTCAAAACGTATTGTCTCACTTGAATAGGTATGTATCATTTCATCACCTGTAGGGATCCTTTACTATTTTTATCCCCTATATTTTATAGCTAATCCTTTTAAGAAATTCCTAGCGAATCTATCCAGGCATTCTTTATAATTTTTATGACCTTTTTTTCTTAATAAAGCGCTTAATTCTCCCTTTGTTATCCTAACTCCTGCATCTTCTAAGATATCAAGCATATCTTCACTTGTTAATGTTAATGCTATTTTTAATTTCTTTAGTAGAAGATTATTAACACTTTCAGTATTCTTTAAAGACGGTTCGGAGCTATTAGGTTGTCCTGGTTTTGGATCTTGTTTTCCTCTTTTAAAAATAATAAAGCCATTTAAAAATGACTCTAACATCATATTATTGCATTTTAAGTGCTCTTCATTTTCGTTAATATCATCTTGTTTTGTGAGCATCTCCAGCACTTCAGCTTTTGTTACTTCAATGCCACCAAGTTTAAAAATCTCTACCATATCTGTATTTTTGATATCTAGAGCATATCTTAATCTAATTAATATATCATTATTTTCCAATCAAAAGTCCTCCTATAACATACCTATTTACATAGCCGCTTTATCATCTTTTGTCCTATTTAAGAACTCCCATGAGGTCTTAACGAAGAAATTCCTTACAAACTAATTTAAGCCATTTTTCTTCTATATATATATACCACTTTTTTAATATTTTTCAAATCCAGATTTCTCTATTCCTGTTTCCATAAGTCAAGATATGGAATACCATTAGAAAAATGATGGTGTTATAATTTGGGATCCATTCAACCTTAGGGTATTACCACAAAAAAAGAGTAGAGACGAATCAATAATACATTCGTCTCTACTCATGAAGGGGCCCGTTCCCCACTACTTACCATTCATTTGTCAATACGACCTTTCCAATTACTTTATTGGATTCCAATAAAGTATGTGCTTCATTAATTTGATCAAAATCGAAAACCCTTTCATCTACTAACGGCTGAAGTTTCCCTTCCTCTACAAGCTTCGTTACTTCTCGTAATATGTTCCCATATTCCTGCCTTTTTGCCTTATTCAAAATTTTTAAAATCATGAAGGTAATATGTAAGGATAGTGCCTTAGCATGTAGAGGTGACAAATCATGCGTTGAGCGTGTCGCGATTGCTAATACAGTTCCGTAAGTGGCAGCAGCTTGGAAAGATCGATCGAGGTTTTCGCCACCGACCGTATCAAACACAATGTCAAACCCTTCGCCATCTGTATGTTCCTTTACGTACTCCTCCACTGACTGTTCTCGATAATTAATGGCCACATCTGCACCCAAATGCTTTCCAATGCGTAATTTTTCCTCAGATGAAGCAGTAGTGAATACTTTTGCACCAGCTAGCTTTGCTAGTTGAATAGCAACATGTCCTACTCCGCCTGTAGCACCGTGAATAAGTACTGTTTGTCCCTTTTGAACATTTGCGCGGTTATAAAGTGACTCCCATGCAGTAATGGTTACGAGAGGAAGAGCCGCCGCTTGTGCCATCGTTGCATTTTTTGGCTTAGGAGCTAGAAGCTTCACATCCGCAAGCATATATTCAGCAAGAGCACCGCCTGTTCCTTTAACACCACCAGCGCAGCCAAAAACTTCATCACCTATCTTGAACTCTGTTACATCTTCTCCGACCTCCACAACAACTCCTGCTACATCGGCATGTAACACGGCCGGAAACTCTGGTGCAACTGCTGGCACCACTCCGCCACGAATCTTTGTATCAATCGGATTTACACTTGTTGCTTTTACTTGAATAATAACATGCCCGGGAATTGCTTCAGGCTTAGGAACCTCAGCAATCTCGAAAACAGATGGATCTCCAAATCTTTTAATCACCTGTGCTTTCATTTGTTATCACTCTCCCTTCCTATTATTCTACTCTAGGTCTCTACCGTTTTTCAAATAACGTGAATTTTTAAATTTTTATTAACCTAGTATCAGGAGTAGTTTGTGGGACAAGGAGCCTGTCCCACGTCCTCCCCATATCTTCTTATACAAATGTCGCGTAATTATAACCGCAAATTGCTTGCTTAAGCCGATTATTGATCTTTTCTTGGCTTAGTTTTCTTTCTTCCATCGGGATTACTTTAAAATACCCCTAAGCATTTTTATCCTTTTTTGTATAAACATTTTCACACTTCGTTTCAGTTGAAAATAGTGCAAAACCTAAGGCAAGAATGGAAGCAATTGTAGGAACACTGAAAGCTTTTGGATAAGCCATAGCAGGAGTGAGTCCAGCTGCTATATTCGTATCAATTAATTTTCCACATATAACTGGAAGAAGTGCCGCAAAAAAGAATCCGCATACATTTACTATGGACATTGACATTCCAGCAAGCTTTGGATCACTCACTTCTTTACCTACAGACCAACATACAACTCCTAAGGATCCCGAAACACCTATTAATGTTACAAATACAGGAATAAACCATACAGGCGGGTTTGCGAAAATTAAAATTCCCCATGCAACAACTGCAAGAACTGAAAGAATTACCATAGGTAATTTTCTTCTCTTTAAGGAGTCCGATACTTTACCAATAATCAAACATGCAATTCCTCCAACTATTAGTAATATTGAAATATAGTTGGCTGCAATGGTTTTACTTAAACCATATACAGTCACAATGTATGAAACCCCAAATGTTCCTGCAAAGAGCATGAAACCTCCATTTATTCCCCCAAATGCAAGGGCAGGAAACCAAATTCTGGGATTTTTAACAATACCTAATAATTGGGACATAATGCTAGTTTTTTCTTCAATTGGCTGAGTTTGTTGGGGATTAACCTCTGGCAATCCCTTCTCAGTAGGTGTGTTTTTAACAAGGATCCCAACTAGAATTGCAAAAACAATTGTAATGATACCTATAGCAAGAAAAGAACCTCTCCATCCTATAAGACCAACCATTGCTATAAGAGGCGCCTGCGCCAAAACACCTCCCATCGTACCTGTAAAACTTGTAAGTCCACTCATTGAAGCAAAGTTCTTAGCTGGAAACCAGTTAGCCTGAATCTTTAGTACGGATAGGAATACAACGGATACACCAATACCAACTAGAAGTCTGCCGAAATACGCGATTGAAATACTGCCAGCCATCGAGAAGGTTATGGAACCAATAGCTGCAACTATGGAACCCATTATTACTGTTTTCTTAGGACCTAAATGATCAGCCAAAATACCTGTTGGGATTTGCATGACAGTATATGCATAAAAGTACATAGCACCTAAATTTGCGATTTGCGTGGCACTCATTCCAAATGTTTCCTCTAGATCACCTGTGATAACCCCAACTGAAACCCTATGAAAGAATACTGTAAGATAAACAGCTATGAGAGTTCCCCAAACTACCCATCTAAAGGGACTGAGTTTTTGTTCATTTTGTTCTGAAGACATATGTATGTATATCCCCCTAAAATTAAAATTTCAAATTTACGATTGATTGGAATGTAAGAACATTTGCTCTGCAGGGTTTTAAATCTCAGAATTGGGTCCAATTCATTTATGGGATTATTATCTTTATTATTAAATATATTATGTATCCATAAATCGGCAACGGTTCCAGGCATAACCTGGATTTTCTTGTTTCACCAAAATATTCCACAAGCTAATCAAAAAAGAAAAAGCCCATCCTTTTCAGATGGAGCTTCGCAAATTGTGATTTAGAGAACTCAAGAATTCCTCTTTCAGTATTCGTATCTACAAACGGACAAAGGAATTGATCTTCCATACCGTTGCTATAACAACGCAAGCTTCGTGACTGCGTCTAAATGCGATATCACATAACACTTATACAAAATAACAATGGAGTATTAATCATATGACCTTACAGTGAAATCGATCCCCTTGAGGTATATTCCACATAAGTCCCATCATCGGGCGCTTAGCACACCAAAATTTAGACCCTTAGCGAGCCACGAAAACCCCTTGAAGCATAGTAGGATTCTGCTCCATTGTGGTACACAAAGACAGTGTCATAGCGACGATCACAAAAGATAGCCCCGCCAAGTTTTCTAATATTAGCAGGTGTTTGCACCCAGCTCGACGTTTTATATCGAAATTTTCAATCAATTTTGTTTTTTTATCCATAGAAACGCCTCCAAAAAAGGGGAATTGGAAAAACCAGGGGAGTTATTCAAGTAAAAATTATAGCTTTCAATTACCAGATTGTATTAACTCTCTTAATTTCTGGGTATTTATTGCCGAGGTAAGATAAACTTCATCATCCCCGATGTACATGAACATACTTTTTTCATTTTCCTTTCCCAGCCACAAATGAATTCCGTGTGTTGGTAATTGGCCATCTGCTGATGTATATTTGACCATCACATCATATTCTGGTTCAGAAACATCGACTTTTCCCATTTGTTTTTGGGAGGTTATTATCGCATTTTTAAACGTATTAATTGATTCGGCATCGGTAAAGGATTGGATAATGTCTTCATTCATTCCGCCAAATCCGTTTGATTTTGAAATTTTCATTTCTGAAATCTTTTCATCTAAAAGAACCATTGTTTCTATCGTTTCTACTGTTTGTGTTTGACAACCTGTTAAAAGAGTCATTCCTAAGATTGATAAAACTAAAATTACTGTTCTCACTATATTCCCGCCTAAGCATCATTATTTCAATCACTATAAAATCGCATGGCCTTAAGACTTCCTTCGGACTCAAATATCCCCGCATCTATTAGCATTCTAAGCCGCTAATCTAAAAATGAGTCACCCAGATGTTGGTCTAATTGTCCTAGAAAAAAGAATATGAATCATTTGAAAATTATCCTCCAGTTCATTTCTAATCCTTCTTTGTGTGAATCAAAAATCGTTTCGTATAGATTTTCATCATCATTCACAATCTCTTCCTTTAAATTTTAAAAGCATTATGCCCGAAACCATCGATGTGTTCATCGGCTTCGGGCACCGCCTCATGTGAATTAATGCTTTTATTCATCTCTCCTGAATTCTATTTTGCATTTAAATCTGGTTGATGAATTCCAAATATATTCCCTTCAGTATCCAAATAGTATCCTTGCCACGCCATTCCAGGCAGGGCATGTTTGGCCAATGCGACCTTGCCGCCATTCTCCAAAATTTTAGTTTCCGTTAAATCGTAGTTTTCCACTCCCATTGTACAGCAGAATGAATTTAAAGCTTGATTTGTTTCTGGCGGGGCACTTTGGCGCTGCATCAAAGCACCATTGATTCCAGGTTCCTTTTCATCACCAGTCACTGCTCCAAAGTAAGGCATTCCTGCATAATCACTCCAATCTTGAAATGACCATCCGAATACCTCTCCATAAAACTGCTTTGCCCGTTCCATATCATTTACATGAATTTCGAAATGAATTAATCTTCCCATATTTACCCTCCTGACTTTTATGAAAAACTTTTTCTTATATCACACATTTGTTCGCTTTCAATTTTCCTCTCTATTATCGTACAAGAATATGGTAAAATATTCAATCATCTTAAGTTTATATAAAAGGCAAGGCCCAAGGAGTTAGTTGACTTCCTTTAATTGGGTTGCCTATATACGCAACATGGCTTAGATGGTGATGGCTGATTTCAAAGATGTAGCAGTGTTTACCTTAACCTTGATATTTCGTACTTCCATATTTTCAAAGTCGATAATTAATTTATTTGCTAGAAAAAAATCGCTACCTATGATCCCGTCAAATCCATGCATTCCTTTAACATCACCGAGCTGTATGGTAAAATCACAAAGTTGGAACTTATCTAAAATTCGATCTTTACATATTGATTTATAAATAAATGGCCAGCTACTAAATGTAGCTGGCCATTCTCCCATTATTCATAATTCATACATGATTTTACGCTCTTTGTTTGCGAGTGAATACGTCAAAAATAACCGCTAGGGCCAAAACACCACCACGGATGATATATTGAGGTGCAATTCCTACACCCATCAAGTTCATACCATTTGTTAACGTCGCCATAACGAGTGCACCAATCACAGCTCCCGTTACTTTACCAACTCCACCTGCAGCGGATACACCACCAACGAATGCGGCTGCAATGGCATCAAGTTCGAATAAAGTACCAGCAGTGGTTGTTGCCGATTGTAATCGAGAGGTAAACAAAATACCAGATAACGCGGATAGCATCCCCATAGAACCAAATACGAGGAATGTAATTTTACTCACATTAATCCCACTTAGATGTGCTGCCTCAGGGTTACTACCTACCGCATAAATATGTCGTCCAACCACTGTCTTCGTCGTAATAAAGTGGTATACTGTTACAACAAAAAGCATAATCATAACTGTCCAAGATAATCCGTTATAACTAGATAAAATCCATGTAATATATGCAATAATAGCCGATACAAAAATTAACTGCATAATAAAAATTTCTTTCGATACAACTTCAAAATTGTATTTTACTTTATTTCTTCGGTTAGAGATTGTTCTGTAAATGTAGAACACAATCGCCAATGCTCCAACGATCAATGTTGATAGATGCACACCATTAATGACATTGAGCGCTGGAATATATCCATTCCCTATCGCATTAAATGCATCATTATTAATGATAATCGTCCCTGTCTTCTCTGTTGCTAGAAGAATAGCCCCTCTATAAATCAGCCATCCAGCTAATGTAGCAACGAAAGCAGGAATTCCGATCTTGGCTACTAGAAAACCTGTAATCGATCCAGCAAATAATCCAAGGATTAATATAATTGGGATGACGATATAGATCGGCAAACCTACATGCATAAGTAATATCGCTGTAATCGCACCCAGAAATCCGGCTAGGAAGCCTATAGATAAGTCAATATGCCTAATGACAATAACGAGCATGACACCTACTGCTAAAACGGCAATATACCCAGCAGAATCTAGTAAATTACTTATATTTCTTGAAGTCATAAAGAGACCATCTGTTAGAATGGTGAAGGTCACCATAATAACGATTAAAGCAATGTACATACCGTAATCACGAATATTATCTTTAATTAAATGCTTCGCTTCATTCAATAGTTTCATAATATTAACCTCCTATTGCGTAGCAAGCTGCATGATTTTTTCTTGATCAGCTTCTTCAGATGTCAATTCGCCTTTGATTTTTCCTTCAGCCATCACATAGATACGGTCACTCATTCCAAGGACCTCGCCAAGTTCTGAAGAAATCATAATAATACTCATACCTTGTTCAATTAATTCATTCATAACGGAATAAATTTCAAACTTAGCACCAACGTCGATTCCTCGCGTTGGTTCGTCTAAAATAAGTAGTTTTGGACCTACAAATAGCCATTTACCTAGTGATACTTTTTGTTGGTTGCCGCCACTCAATTTTCCAACGAGCTGTTGTAATGACGAGGCTTTAATACCTAATGAATTTTTGTAATGATCAGCAACTTTGACTTCTTCATTTTCATTAATCATGCCATTCGATGAGATTCCCATCAAGTTGGAAGCGGTGATATTGTTCTTTATATCCTGTAATAAAAACAACCCGTCCCCCTTACGATCTTCCGTAACATATGCGATCCCAGCTTTAATAGCCTGACTCGTATGTTTAAAGCTGACGGGACGTCCGTCCACGAAGAGATCCCCCTGTATTTTGTACGACTTAGAGTTCCCAAAAATACTGAGCGCAAGTTCTGTTCGACCAGATCCCATCAACCCTGCAATTCCAACAATTTCACCTTTTCTCACATGTAAATCAACATTTTTAGAGACGTTGCGGCCTAATTGTGGATCAAGGGCAGTCCAGTTAGTTAACTCGAGAACTTTATCACCAAATGATTTTTTCTCTCTTTTCGGGTAAATATCATCAATTTCTCGACCAACCATATTTTTAATAATCGTCGCTTCATTAATTTCACCTTTAGACGCGTCTAACGTGCAAATCGTTTCTCCATCGCGGATAACCGTTGCCTTATCGGCAATGGCAGTAACTTCTTTCAACTTATGTGAAATCATAATACAAGTGATGCCTTGTTTCTTTAATTCACGCAACAATTGTAACAAGTTCTCACTATCGTCTTCATTAAGCGCAGCAGTTGGTTCGTCTAAAATAAGCAATTTTACATCTTTACTTAACGCTTTCGCAATTTCAACTAGCTGCTGTTTACCTACTCCTAAATCTTTAATTAACGTTTCCGGATTGACCTTCAGATTCACCTTATTCAGCAATTTTTTAGATTCAACAATGGTTTTGTTAAAGTCTAGTACGCCACCATGGTTCACTTCATTGCCGATAAATATATTTTCATAAACGGGAAGATCAGGAAATAAGGCAAGCTCTTGATAAATAATAACGATCCCTGTTTCAACACTGTCATTAATTTTGTTGAATTGTTGAACCTTGCCATTAAAAACGATATCTCCCTCATACGAACCGTAAGGATAAACACCGCTAAGTATTTTCATAAGTGTAGACTTACCAGCTCCATTTTCACCAACAAGGAAGTGAATTTCACCCTTTTTCACTTTAAAATTAACATTACTGAGCGCTTTGACTCCTGTAAACTCCTTCGTAATCTGCTTCATTTCCAGAATATATTCGCTCATGTTTTTCCTCCTCAACAAAAACAACTATACAATTAAGAAATAGTGATAGATGAACGTCTACCACTATTTCTTAAGCCTTGCTTTAGTTGTTTACGTTTTTATAGTCCAGTGAAATCACTCTCTTTATAGTAGCCGGAGTCAACAAGTTCACTCTTCACATTCTTTTGCTCAACAACAATAACATCTGTTTGTTTTGCTGGTACATCGATACTTCCATTATCATAAGAACCAGTTGTTTCAGGTGTTTTACCATCAAGTATATCAATGGCCATTCCCATTGCATCCGCAACAAGTGTACGAACATCTTTAAATACTGTCATAGATTGTTTGCCATCAATAATGTATTGAATAGAGGCTTTTTCCGCATCTTGACCAGTTATAACATATTTTGAAACCTCAGGGTCAGTAGCAAATACATCGGCAATTGCACGGGATGTGCCATCATTTGGAGCAAGAACGACGACTTCACCTTTGAGCTCTGCCTTAGCAGCTGTTAAATGTGTTTGAGCTTTATTTTTCGCTTCATTTGGATCCCAGTTTGTTGTTACTTGCCCAAGAATTTTACCTAATTCATCACGTGAAAGTTCTGCTTTATCTTTTAAAGCTACTGCTTCACTTGAGTTTACAATGACAAAAGTCCCATCCGCAATTTTTGGTTGTAATACATTCCATGCACCTTCAAAGAATAAGAAGGCATTATTGTCAGAAGCAGCCCCAGCATAAAGATATAATGGGATGCCTTTTTTATCACCAGCATGATCAATTAAGTATTGCCCTTGTGCTTCACCTACAGCAACACTGTCAAATGTTACATAATAATCGATTCCTTTTGTATCTGTAATGAGACGATCATATGCAATGACAGTTACGCCATCTTTTTTCGCAGCTTCTACCGCAGCACCGGCTGCTGGCCCATCATGAGGCGCAATAATTAATACATCAATACCTTTATTAAGAAGTGTTTCTACATTTTCTTTTTCTTTAGCAGATGAACCTTGGCTAAACAAGATCTCTGTCGTATACTCAGAATCTTTTAACGCATCATGAAAACGTGTTTCGTCTTGTACCCATCTTGGTTCGTCTTTAGTAGGTAAAACAATCCCAACGTTTACCTTGCCGCCATTAGCTTTTTTCCCGCTGTTATTTCCTTCTTCGCTATTCGTTGTTGAAGCGTTATTACTACCATTACTACAGCCAACTACAAGGAATACCATTAGCATAGCAACGAGTAAAGCAGAAGAAATCTTTTTAATATTTTTCATATTGAAACCCCTTTCTTTTCTGCATTTTCTTACTTCTATTTAACTATATCAACGCATCTAGGCTTTGAGAACGCTTTCTTATAGTAATATTTTAGTATCATCTGTCTTTTTTTAATATTTCATAAGATTTCTATTATGGCAGTTTTTAAAATAACAGCGTGAATTAATAAACAAGGTTATTGATTGCACTTCAATTTACAGTGTTTAAAATTCAAAATGATCTTTAACAAAGAAGACCCTCATATCCAAAAGCAGATATGGGGTCTATGTTCATGCTGCAAATGAATAGATTTGCAGTACGCCGGCAATTCTCGGCGGTATAATTAGAGTTATTTTTCTTTTTTCCTATATACTTCTTCTCGAGAATGAAACCCATCTGCGATGATCGTTTCATCAATATTTCTTTGATCAACAGCGATAGGAGAAAGAAGCATGGATGGCACCTCTGATTTTCCGTTGTTAATGATTCTCTCTACCTTTATTTCTTCTCCTTTAGCAAGCTTTACCGCAAGTTCAGCCGTTTGGTCAGCTAATTCCTTTAATGGCTTATATACCGTCATCGTTTGCGTACCTTCAACAATTCGCTGTGCTGCAGCAAGGTCAGCATCCTGTCCAACAACAGGTATTTTCCCCGCAAGCCCCTGTTTAGCTAATGCTTGAATAACTTGGCCCGCCGTTGCATCATTTGCAGAAATAACAGCATCCACTTCATTATCGTTTGCCTTTAAAGCCTCTACCATATTCGTAAAGGCATATTCAGGGTTCCATTCCTTTGTCCATTGGTCATAGACAATGGTAATATCCCCCTTATCAATGAGCGGTCGGAGTATGTTAAACACTCCTTTTTTTAGTAAATGGGCATTGTAATCTGTTTCAGCACCACCGATATACACATACTTTCCTTTAGGGACTAATTTCGTGATCGCCTTTGCTTGAAGTTCCCCCACCATTTCATTGTCGTAAGAAACATACAAATCAATTTCAGAATTTCGAACTAAGCGATCATAAGAAAGTACTTTAATCCCTGATGCGTGAGCCTTTTTGACAATCATGGCTGTTGACTCTGCGTTATGTGGGACGATGACCAATATATCAATGCCTTCATTAATTAGATTTTCTGCATGTAAGATTTGTAATGCATCATCTCCCCTTGATGTGAGTATTTTCACTTCAGCACCTAATGCTTCTACCGCTGCTTTAAATAGCTCTCGATCCCTTAACCATCTCTCCTCAGCTAATGTATCCATGGAAAAGCCAATAATGATTTTATCATCTGCCTCTATATCGCCCTCACTGGTTCCTTTATTTAATAAGGAATCTTCGTGCATATCTTGATGATCTAATTGACTTTTGTTTTGTTGGCAGGCAGGGACAACAAGGATGAAAACAAGCATAAACAATAGGATATGCACCTTCATAAAGGTCTGTTTCATTCAATTTCACACCTTTTATATCTGCTATTTTCGCATATATTGTTGTTTTAGCCTTCAAAGTTTGCCCGTTGATTTCCGCTGCGGGCACTTGCTTTCCGCGGGGAAGGACGGGAGCCTCCTCGGCGTTACCGCCTGTGGGGTCTCCCGTTTCCTCTATTTCCCGCAGGAGTCAAGTGCCCTCCGCTCCAATCAACTCAGACTATTAAATTAAAATCAAATTATAAAAGCAACAAACTTTACGAAAACACCTTTTTTATCTTGTTATGCCTTTGTTCTTAGCAATGATTTTCTATATTCTGTTGGCGACGCACCATACATTTTTTTGAAAACTTTACTGAAATAGTTGGGATCTTGATATCCAACATCAAAGGTAATTTCTTTTAAGCTTTTATCAAGATTTAACATCAATTTCTTTGCCTTTTCTAATCGGCATTTCGTTAAGAAGGCGATATAATTCACACCCAACTGTTCTTTAAAAAGCTTACTAATATAAATCGGACTTAGTTCAAATTTTTGCGCAATCCCATCTAACGATATTTCTTCATGCGAGTGTTCAATGATGTATTGCTTAATCTGTTTAATCGTGTCATCCTCTACCTGTTTTTGATAATCGGTATAAGACTGCATCATCTGGTCGAGTAAATGATTGGTTTCCGTACGTAATTGCCTGAAATCTTTTATTTGAAAAGGATACAGGGGCGTATCTGGTTCAACTCCGATCTCATTTAATACCCGAGATGAAATCCAAAGTAACTCCAAGACACGTTGCTGTGTTTCGATAAGATGAACGCCCTTTTCCTCAAAAAACTCAATTAACTCAGATATCCCTTTCCTGATTTCCTGCCATTGTCCATTTCGAATCTGATCAAACAATTGATTTTCTAATTTCTTTGTTTGATAACCATCTATTCTTGAGTTAGCCACTGGTATATCTGAATAAAAACGATATTTAACAGGAAGGGAGCTATCCTTCGTCGCAATCAGCGATTCCTGGTATGATTGTCGGACCATGTCCAAGGAATTGCAGACGTTTCCAATCCCAATGAACCAGCCCGCCTTATCCTCCGTATTAGATGCAGATAAAATATCCTTTGCAAGAGTAATCGCTTGGGTGCGAAAAGATTGACTATGTTGCCTAAACACGATAATTGAAATTTGGCGGCCATATAATGTACCCACCCACGCACTTCCTATTTTTCTAACCCTTTGTTTAATTTCTGCATACAAACCTTCAGAATCCTGTGGCAGTAAAATACTCATGACAAACTTTTCACTTGTCACCGGCGTATTTAACATCCCCACTAACTCATCCAAATGAACTTCGTGAACGTGATCAAATAATAACTGTGTAACCACATCCGTTTCTACGATTGTTAAGGCTTTTTGCAATACAGTTTTCTGAAGGATACGCTCTTGTTGCGACTTTTTTTCTTCATAAATTTGACTGATTACTTTACGAACAGTTTGTACAACCTCACTTGCTTTACTCGGTTTAAGAAGATAGTCCTTCACACCTAGCTTTAGCGCTTCTTTGGCATAGTCAAACTCGGCATATGCAGTAATCATTATAAACTTAATATGAGGATTCTTTTCATTTATTTTCTGTACGGCTTCGAGTCCATTCATTCCCGGCATCTTTATATCCATTAATACCAAATCAGGCATAAATGACTCAGCCTTCTCTATTGCCATTTTTCCGTTTCTCGCTTCTTCTATCTCCATTTCTGGAAAGCTCTTTAATAGTATCGCTTGTAAGCCTTCCCTTACAATCTGCTCATCATCGACGATTAGGAGTCGCTTCATCTCATTCAACTCTCCTTGTTTTTGGTATTTTTAAAATAACCTTTGTGCCGAATCCAAGTGTGCTTTCCATATCAAATACGTCATTACAGCTGTAAAATAAACTTAAGCGCTTCACGACATTATTTATACCAATTCCTGTGAAGTGACCTCCCGCTTCTTTCGTATTCACATGGAGTATTTGTTTTACTTTCTCTTCTGTCATCCCTGGTCCATTATCTTCTATCTCTATTCTCACGTAGTCAACGTCATTTTTAACGCGAAAATAGATACTTCCACCATTCTCATCCGGTTCAATTGCATAAATAACGGCATTTTCCACTATAGGCTGCAATGTTAAACGCGGAATTTTGATGTCCAAACAAGATTCTTCCACCTCCATGTGAAATTGAAGCCGATCTGTAAACCTTGCATGTTGAATATCAATGTATTGCTTAAGAACTTGTACTTCTTCAAATAGTGTAGCGGAATTTTCTAGATGTTTAAGGTTATAACGCAAAAGTCCCGCAACACTTACTAAAAGATCACTTGTTTCTTCTGATCCTTCTAAATATGCCTTTTTCGATAGGATGTCTAGTGTGTTATAAAGGAAATGAGGATTGATCTGACTTTGCAGACTACGAAGCTGACTTTCTTGTAATAATAGCTTACTTTCTTGAAGCTCATGTTCAAGTTGTGCCTTCTGTTTTATTTCAGATAAATAGTTATTAATATTGATACGCATTTTATCAAACATTTTAGCGAGAAATGAGATCTCATCATTAGAATCCACTTCTATTTTTAAATCAAAACGCCCCAATGATAACTCATGTGCCGCTTGCGTCAGCTGATTGACCGGACTTGTGATTCTTTTCGCAAACCAATGTGCTAATAACAGTACCAGCAACGTAATCAACAGCAATAGCCAGATTCCCAACATTCTCAACTCTCCTGAACTGTCGATGATGCTACGATAGAAACGATCATACGTCTTGAGTTCCATGTCAATTAAGGTAAGCGTCATTTCAGAAATATATTTCGAAATACGACTCGCTTCTGAAAAGGCACTCAAGTAATCATCCGTTTGTTGCCCCATACGAGCCAGAACGGATTGATTGGTTATTTCAACAAGACTGTCGATTAAGTTTTCATAGTTTGTCAACGCATAATCATTATCGGTATTTCTGAATTTTGAAACTTCCCCTTTTGTTTTTTGAATCTGATTCTTATTGAGATCGAGCTCATTTAAATTAGATTCTGATGGTTCAATTAAGTAGTTATTAAGGGCGGCAACAATTTGCTGGCTTTCACTTGTAACTTCATTCATAATTAAATATCGTTCTAATATGTCGTTATATTGGTTTTGCATTTTTTGATTATAGTAGGTAAGTGAAATCCAAATGGCTACCATAATAAATAGAACAGCGATGACGAGCACTAATATTTTTTTCTCAATACTGTTCATCTTACATCTGACGCCTTTACAACTTGAATATCCGTTCGATATCCATTTAAATCCAGTGGTACTTTCTCATTATTAAGCCATTTTAAAATCAATTCAACACTCTTTGTTCCCATTTCTTCTGGAGACTGCTCAATGATTCCATTAATCTTCCCCTGATTAAGTAATGATATTGATTCATAATCATCATCACATGAATAAATATAATAACGCTCAATTTGTGATCTGCTTTCAATCTCTTGTACCATAGCAGCAAGTATATCCGCATTAATGGCAATAAAAGCGTCTATATTCGGATTCCGGTTTAATACGTCTCTCGTTGTTGCCATAACCTGTTCCCTCGCATCTTTCATCTCTATATCAATGATTTTAATATTCGGATATTCAATTAATACATCTTTAATTCCTTCCAATCGTTGTTTTTGAAAATATTGATATTGTTTGTCAATCATGATCGCTACTTCTCCTGCGGTTCCCATATCATCGAGTAACTGTTCACCAATCATTTTCCCAGCTAAGTATTGATCTGAACCAACATACGACTTTCTAAGACTATCCCCCATAGGAACATCGTTTGCAACAGTAATAATGGGTATTCCATAAGAAGCAGCTTTTATTTTTGTAAGGGCTTTAAACTCATCGGTGTCTAACCCCTGAACGATAATACCATCCACTTGCGAATAGATAGCGATTTCAATTTTCTTTAAAAAGTCCTCTCTGTTGTTACCATAGCTTCCCCATACTTCAAGACTAGCAGATTCCTTCTTTGCCTGTTCCATTGCTGCTTTTGCTACCTTGTCCCAAAAAGGAGTCTCTAGCTCCTGTGTGATTAGTACGATACGATGCTTCGAATTCCCTTGTTCTGTTGCTCGAGGCAACTCCCATTCTGATTTAAACACTTTACTTCCAGATACGATCGTAAAGTAAAAAAGGACGACACAAACGAAACTAAGAATAATGATGGCTTTACGCAAGGGATGTACCACCCTTTCCTCCTATAACTTTATATTCATTTTAGCATAACTTAAAAATATATTATTCTATGTTTATATTCGTGCCTACTTTTTTAACAACTATTTTATTTTTAAAGGACTATATTAGATGTGAACAGATGAATAACCTTCAATTTACTATAAAAAATAAGCCCCCCTGATAAGGGGAGGCTTATGCCAACTACTACATTTCTTTATTTCTCTTTCCTTACGAGTAGTGAACAGCACTCCACATGTGCCGTCTGCGGAAACATGTCCACAGGCTGAATTGCATTCACATTATATTTAGAACTAAGGACACTAATATCCTTCGCCAGCGTTGACGGATTGCACGATACATACACAACCTTTTTCGGCTTTACTTTTAAAATCGTGTTCAGCAGCTGCTGGTCAAGGCCGGTTCTTGGTGGGTCGACGATGATAACGTCTGGTTTCCAGCCTTCTTTTACCCACCTTGGCAGACATTCTTCGGCTTTGCCTGTTACGTATTTGGCGTGTTTGATTCCGTGACGGGCGGCATTTTTCTTGGCGTCTTCGATGGATTCTGGAATGATGTCCATTCCTCGGATTTCAGCAGCTTGGTCAGCAACCCAAAGGCCGATTGTTCCGACACCGCAATAAGCATCGACTACTTTTTCCTTGCCAGTTAGTGCGGCGGCCTGTTTGACTTCATTATATAGCTTTATTGTTTGTTCTGGATTCAGCTGGAAGAATGTCCGGGCAGAGAGTTCAAAGGATAAGTCCCCTAGCGTTTCTTGAATGAAATCATTTCCTTCGAGCCTTACTGTTTCTTCTCCAAAGATAAGTGACGTTTTTTGCCCGTTGATGTTTTGGATAATGGATTTGACTTCTGGAAGTCTTTTCTTGATTTCTTGTATGATTTGCTCTTTTTTTGGTAGTTCTTTCTTGGCTGTAATTAATACGATTTGCAGCTCGCCTGTTTGAATTCCTACTCTTGCTACAATTGTCCGGACTAGCCCTTTACGGGAGCGCTCATTATAAATTGGGATTTGCAGTTTTTGAAGAATGCGTTTAACCGTTTCTGTAGCCTTCGTTGTTTGCGGATGCTGGACAGCACATTGTTCAATATTGATGAGACGATGGGAGTTCATTCCGTATAATCCCGCTAGCACTTTTCCATCTTGTTGACCGACTTGGAACTGGCTTTTATTGCGGTAGTTCCACGGGTCGTCCATACCAATTGTTTCTTTTATATTTAATTGATCTACTTTAAGCTTTGTATGGCGTTCGAGGGCTTGGATAATAATATCCCGCTTTTCCTTTAGCTGCTGATTATAGCTGAGATGCTGAAGCTGGCAACCTCCGCATTCTTCGTAAATTGAACATGGTGGCTGAACGCGGTGCTCCGATTTTTTGCGGATCTTCTTAATTTTTGCCTCTGCAAATTTCGGGTGTACTTTTGTTGCTTCAACAACTACCTCTTCGCCAGGCAGAGCTCCCGGTACGAAGACAACTTGCTTTTTAAAATAACCGACGCCTTCTCCATTAATGCCCAGTCTTTTGATTGTTAGAGGAAACGTTTGGTTAAGATTTATTTTCACGGTTTGCTCTTGTTTCATGATGTTTAATCACTCCAGATTATTCGATGCTTCTCCATAAATATAAGGAAGCATAGCTCAAGTAAGGATCCCAGCTTTTTGAGAATTGCTCCATTTCTTCTAAGGCTGGTTTCGCTTCTAAATTGTATAATTTTTTTAATGCATTTTGAATTCCAATATCTGCAAAGGGAAACAAATTGGGCCTCCCTAGACCGAACATAAGGAAATTTTGGACGGTCCATGGACCTACCCCGCGCAGTTTAATTAGTTGTTCCATTATTTCTTTATCTGATTTACTTTTTAGTTCTGCCAACTTTAGATCGCCATCGACCGCTGCCTTTGCAATCCCGATAATATATTCCGCCTTGCGCCCGCTAAACTGCAGCTCCCGAAGTTCTTCAACCTTTATGGCTGCGACCCTCTCTGGCAATGGATAGAACCAGGCACTGTCTTTTTCAAATCCATATGTTTTAACGAATCTCTCTGTTAGCGTGTGAGCAAACTTTAAATTTAATTGTTGGTGGATGATGCATTTCATTAGGCAGTTATATGGGTCAAAGTCTAGTACAAGCGGTGTGCCATAATTCTGGGCAAATATGCTTTTAAGATCTGTTTTCTGGAAATGCGAATGAATATTTTCAAGGGAAATATTCCATTGGAAAATTTCATTTAATCTCTCAATTGCTTGCTCCGTATATGCATCATCTGTAACTTCAATGACAAATTCAGGAGCTTGTGTCGTTCCAGTTGCCTGTACCCTTGCAACAATAGGCGTATTTACGCGATATAACGGTACTTTTACTGTTCGATTTTCAAGATCAACCTGATTTAGCGGGTCCAGAGATAGTCTGTCTAGAACTAAATCAAAATTGTATGGCCCTTTTATTTGTATTGTTTCCAAAAATGATCCGTCCTTTTAGCATTTTCCCGTATTATAGCATTTTTTACGATGTTTTTACTAAATGAGTAGCATGTAAAACAAAAAGAGACCCGAAATTCCTGAGAAGATCGGGTTAGACTTTGATATGCAATCTATTTTGATCAACTTTCTGACTGCATTTGAAATTATATCAAAGGGAATTTGATTATATCAGCGACTTTCGGATCTTTATCAGCGACTTTTCGATTTTATCAGCGACTTTTGCATCTTTATCAGCGACTTTTCGGATATATCGGCGAGTTTCCCTGTTTCCCACTTTTAATACAACATTCTTTCTTCAAACGCCATACTCATCATCAGATCATCTAGATTTTTAAAAGTATATCCCTTCTTTTTTAAATCTTGAATTGCTTTTTCAAGTGCATCGGCATTATCCTTCGAAACGGTATGGAGCAATAAAATGGCTCCGGGATGGATTTGGCGCATGATATTATCATATGAATATTGCCAGCCTTTTTGCTGATCCGTAATCCAATCTTTAAAAGCTAATGACCAGAAAACATGGGTATAGCCTTCTTTTTTGGCTAGGGCAAGTGTTCGCTCGCTGAAAATCCCACGTGGCGGTCGCAAGTACATCATATTCTTGATTCCTGTTAGCTTTTCTGTTCCTTCTCGGACCATTTCTAGTTCTTTTACAAATTTTTCATTGCTTATCGTGGTCATATCCGGGTGATGCCATGAGTGGTTGCCAATGATGTGGCCCTCTGCTGCCATTCGCTTAATAAGATCCGGTGCTGTTTTAATATAATGGCCGGTTATAAAAAACGCTGCTGGAACTTTTTCTTTTTTTAATACGTCTAAAATTTTTGCGGTATAGCCGTTTTCATATCCATTATCAAAGGTTAAATAAATTTCTTTTTTACTCGTGTCACCTTTATAATAAGCATCATGTCTTGCTAAAAGTTCATCCAAAGGCTTTCCAGCTTCAGCAGGCTTTTCGTTCTTTCCTTTGTTGAACCCCCAGTGAATCGGGGAATTAGCATATTCAGCAAATGTATTTGTAGAAGAAAGGACAAAAATTACACATAAAATGATAAGATATCTCACTAGTTGCATTGGCGCTCCTCCTTTTTTCATATTGTTTGTGAACGGGAAGAAAACATTCGCAGCTGATGATGCCAAAATTCTCCACGGGTATTTGTTAACTTCGCCGAAATTGGAAGTTTTTTTATATCAACGAAATTGGGAGTTCATTTACCGTGCGACTAATTTATTCTTATTTCGGTAAATGAATTGGTCTTTCATTTACCTTGTGAGCAGATTTTTTCGCTCTTTGGGTAATGAAATCCTCTTTCATTTACCACGCGTACAGATTTTTTCGCTCATTGGGCAATGAACCCGCCTTTCATTTACCGCGCGAACCAATTTTTCGTTCTTCGGGTAATGACTGTAGGTGTTCATTCAACATGTTAACTTATTTTCTTGCTTTACGGTGAATGAAGCCCTTTTAAAATTTTAACAATAAAAACGCCCTAGCCGTTTGACTAGAGCGAAGAAGATTTCCCGATTAAAAAACCCGATCTTTAAATTGCGCTAATTTCTCTAATGATGATTTATCTACATCCGCATGAAGGCTGTTTCCGTGAGAATCCATTGTGACCACGGCTGTAAAGCCTTTAACCTTCAGATGCCACATTGCTTCCGGGATACCGAATTCCATTAAATCGACACCCTCAACAGCTTTAATACAATCCGCATAATATTGTGCTGCTCCGCCGATCGCGTTTAAGTAAACACCACCATGCTCTTTAAGTGCCGCTAATGTTTTCGGTCCCATTCCGCCTTTTCCGATAACAGCGCGGATACCGAATTTCTTCATGATGTCGCCTTGATATGGTTCTTCACGTGCACTAGTCGTAGGGCCCGCTGCTTTTACATGCCATTGTCCTTCAGCATCCTTAAGCATCACAGGGCCACAATGGTAGATAACCTGGCCGTTTAAATCAACTGGTGCATCATTATCCATTAAGTGATGGTGGATCGCATCACGTCCAGTGTACATCCTGCCGTTAATTTGAACAACATCTCCTACCTTCAAGCTGCGGATTTGCTCTTCTGTAATTGGAGCTTGTAAAGTAATGACTTCACTTGTTGGCTCAGAAGCTGCTGCTGTTTGCTTTTCCGCTTCTGTTGCACCGAAATCGATGTTCTCGCCCTCTTGATACATCCACTCATTGATTTCCCCTGTTTCCGGGTTAACAGCCACACCTAGACGACGGAAAGCCCAACAGTTATAAGCAACTGACACGAAGAAGCTTGCTGGGATTCGGTTCATAACGCCAATTTTACAGCCTAAAAGGGTTGTTTCCCCACCAAAACCCATTGTTCCGATTCCAAGTTTATTGGCATTTTCCATGACGTATTCTTCGACTTTACGTAAATCTTCATTTGGGTTCACATCATCATTCGAACGGAATAATTGCTCTTTCGCAAGGTCATATCCAGAAGAACGATCTCCTCCAATTCCAACGCCGATAAAGCCAGCGCTACACCCTTGTCCTTGAGCCTGATAAACAGAATGCATGATGCATTTGCGAATTCCATCAAGATCACGGCCTGCTCGTCCTAAACCTTCAAGTTCCGTTGGCAGGCTATACTGGATGTTTTTATTTTCGCAGCCGCCGCCTTTTAGAATGAGGCGGGCATCGATATAATCTTTTTCCCATTGCTCAAATTTGATTACTGGTGTTCCATCCCCAAGATTGTCTCCGCTGTTATCCCCTGTCAGCGAATCGACGGAATTTGGACGAAGCTTTCCATCTTTTGTCGCAAGAGCAATCGCGTTTTTGATTGCTTCTTTCATAATTAACTGATTTGCACCGACAGGCGTTTTAATTTTGAATGTTGGAAGGCCTGTATCCTGACAGATTGGTGATACATTGTCATCAGCCATTTTAATATTATTCGTAATCGTCGCTAGACTCATCGCTGATCTAGTGCCAGCACTTTCTCTTTCTTTGGCAGCTTTAATCGCACGTCGAACATCACGTGGCAATTTCGTGGATGTTTCAACAATTAGCTTGTACATGCTTTCTTGGAATTTTTCGATGTTCATTGATGAATTCCCCTTTCCCTTTGCTCCCCTAATGTACTGATCTATTATGAATTTTATAATTATTATCGATATTGATTATACTCCTATTGCGATTCGATTGAAAGACCAAGCTTGGAATCGGTTACAGTATCTAGAGATTGCGAAAGTATTTGTATTTTTCATTATTGACCCCATTATGAGAATAATTGAGCCCATTTTTAATTTAATTGGTCCCATTTTTGAATTATTTGAGCCCTACCTTTTCACATAAAGATACTACCCCAATTTCCATAAAAAATTCGAGTAAATGAGAAAAGAGCCCTTTTAAAAGGCTCTCTTAAATATCGCGATTATTAAATTCACGGCATTTGGATTCGAGGTCATCGATCATTTCGATTAAACGATCTATGTCGTCAAGATCCGTATCTTCCGGTTCAATGGCTTCAAGTACATCGAGAAACATATTTAACCTTTGTTTTAAGAAAGAAACTTGGCTGTTTTTATCTTGTATCGGACTTCCCAATTTGTTCTCCCCTTTCGTCTCGTTACCATCCTACCGAAAATTTCATGGATTCGCAAATGGATTTTAAAAATTATTTCCGGATTGGAATACTTTCCATTTATCAGGTAACTTTAGCAACGAAATTCAAGTGGTTTATCACTGTTTATTTTCGACAAAATTCAGGTGGTACCTGTGAATTCAAAGTCGAAAATGAAAACCCGCCGATTGGCGGGCCAAGAAAAAACGATGATAAAGGTAGTAATTATACTAATTTATCTGATTCCAGACCCTATCTAGATTTAATGGAACATATATTTTATCCCCATAAATCTGTCTGTGTATGATCGGATTTTCAAAGTAATTGCCTGAACAACGACCCGCTTTATTTTTACGTTTCGCTCTAGGGCCTGCTTCTAATAAATTGCTTAAGCTTACTCTTGAAAATTTCATATCTATTCTCCTCGTATATTTTTATTTCGAAGCCATATGATCAACAGGAAATTGTTCAATTGTCTTTTTTGACCCAACGCCATTTTCTACCATTTTTACCTACTTCATTTTAACGGCCTCCTTGAATTGTAGAATCAAAACTAGCAGATTCAAATTGATTTCATAAGTAAGTTAAAATGCAACTTGTCTTTCTATTAGATATATAACCCTTTGATTAAGATTCGAAACCTATTAGGTTGAATGTTTTATTGGAATTTAGCAATGGGTTTACGAGCTGAATTTTTGGGTACTTATATTACTATAGTTCATTTTTACTATTGAAAGGGTGAGGTTTCATGGGATTTATTTGGTCTTTAATTATCGGAGGAATAATTGGCTGGTTAGCCGGTCTAGTCCTTGGACGTGATATACCAGGAGGCATAATTGGAAATATCATCGCTGGATTTATTGGTGCTTGGCTAGGTTCTTTAGTATTAGGAGATTGGGGACCTGTAATTGGAGATTTTTATCTTATTCCAGCTTTAATTGGAGCTATTTTAATCATAAGCTTCATTATGAAAAGTGTCAGACGGAAGTCTTCATGAAACTAGGTAAGAAGAGGCTGTCTCAAAAGGTCGTTGAAAAATGACTTTTTGAGGTCAGCCTTTCTTTTATAAAGCAATAGATACCCAGTCCAATTTATTAAATCAACAAAGTTTACGAAAACAGCCATTAAATAATAGAGTTCAAGAATAAAAAGTCACTCACTATGTAATGTAGTGTCGATAATTTAGGTTAAAATAGTTGACCGATAATATAGGTTAAGTCATCATTTCTTGTTTTCGTATACATTTTTAAATAATTTGACATATCTTCGATCGTTCTAACGCTTCTTAATAATTGTTTAACTGCAGGAATGTAAATCCCATCTGTATGAATAATAAATTTAGAACCTTTTTCATAAGAAAAAGTATCAATTCGATATTTTTGTGGCTTTCCAGATAAAAATCCAAAGACAGGGAGTGGATAAATGAATTGATCTGAGGGGGAATAAAGAATGAATCGTATGTTTCCAACAGAGCTATAGGTGAATTTCTTATGTAAAAAATTGACCTTTAAAATAGATACTGTTGCACCTCTTTTATTCTTAAGTTCTTTATTACAAATGTCTATTAATACTTCTACTTCTTCATGATGGTATTGCTTAACCACTTCACGAATAGCGTTTGACGAAGCGTGTGCGTTCAATCCGCTTCCCAAACCGTCGGCAACCAAACAAATAAAGTAATCTTCCGTTGCCTTAATAAAAAAACTATCTCCGTTACATACATTACCTTCTTTTTGAATTTGATAGGCTAATGACTGAATATACCCATTAGATTCAAGTTGTAGCATTGTTTAATCCTGCATTGGCATCCGCAGCGAGTGCCTTTCGTAATTTTTGAATAGCTCTTCTTTGAAGACGAGATACATGCATCTGTGATATCCCCAAAAACTCACCTGTTTCTTTTTGACTTTTATTCTCTATAAATGTGTAATGAATGATCTCTTTTTCCTTTTCAGATAAAACATGAAGTACGCTCTGAAGCAAAAGCTTTTGATCGACTTGTTTGAAGCCCTCTTCTTGAGAGCCAACAGTGTCAAGAATAGTAACCGTGCTGCCATCTGAGCCCGTTTCTATTGATTGATCCACAGATAATGCTTGATAACTTTTACCCATTTCCATTGCTTCTAAAACTTCTTCTTCTGAAACGTCTAAATACTCCGCAATTTCATGTATCTTCGGTGACCTTTGATTTTTATTTGTCAGTTCATCCACTACTTTCTTTATTTTCGGCAGTAATTCTTTGATCCGTCTAGGTACATGGACATCCCAAGTTTTATCTCTTAGGAAACGCTTGATTTCTCCAATAACTGTAGGTATTAAAAAAGATTCAAATGACCCTCCAACATCCGGATCATATCTTCTTATTGCACCCAATAACCCAATCATTCCTACTTGCATTAAATCTTCATGGGAGTTTCTTCCTCTTGAATATTTTTTAACAAGACTCCCAACTAGCGCCGAGTAGTTTTCCACTAATATCGTTTGAGCTGAATTACACTCAATACGCTGAAAGTCTAAGATAAGGGCATTAATTTCTTCCTTAGTTCGCCTCATAACTCGAGATGGTTGTGTCATGATTTACACGCTCCCCACTTAAATACTTGACCATGAAGACCGTTACTCCGGAATTATTTAATACACGGACTTCATCCATGAGCGTTTCTATCAAATATAGACCCAACCCTCCCTCTGAAAGTTGGTCGATAGAACTTGAAGCAGAGTATGGACCTAGTTCGCTCTTTGTTTGTTCAAAATTAAAGCTCTTTCCGCTATCAGCTATCATCATTTCTAATTTGTTTTCATAAAGGCCAAATCCTACAATAATTTCTCCGCCTTCGTCATTTTTGTAAGCATGCTGAACAGCATTCGTACAAGCTTCACTTATAGCAATTTTCAAATCCTCAATATCATCGTATGCATATCCCATTCTGCTGGCAATTCCTGATAGCGTTAATCTGATTACCCCAATATATTCCGGCTTAGCAGGTATCTTCATTTCAATGTAATCAACCAATTGTTTCATTGTCCCCCACCTCTGAGTTAGAAGAAATATCAATGATGTTACTTAAACCTGTAATTTGGAAGAGTCGTTCTAATCGACCCGACAAGTTAACTAGCTTTAATTCACCATCATTTTTCTTTACTAATTTGATTAAACCAATAAATACACCTAGACCAGTACTATCTATATATGACACATCTTTTAGACTGACTATGAGGGATTTATTTTGCCCTTCAGCAAGTGGTAATAATTCCTCCCTTAGCTTCGGAGCAGTAAATGCATCTATTTCCCCTGCAACAAAAACGAATGTTTCCTCATTATTATGATTTTTATCTACTTTTATATTCATTGATTCACCTCAGGAAAATAATATCAATCTATTGAAATACTTACCCGCACCAATTGAATATTAAACCTTTCGTTTTATAATAATAAGTGTAAAATCATCACTCATTTCAAAATTCTGCATTTTTTCAATATCACGATAGATTTTTTCAACCATTTCTTGGGCGGACAATTGCTTATACTTCTGGATTAAATCTGTTATAAACGAACGTTCCATAAAACCATCATCTGTCCTTGATTCAGTCACTCCGTCCGATAATAAAACAATCATATCCCCAGGTTCCACCTGTTTTTCATATTGATCATATTTTATGTTTTGATCAACACCTAACACGAGACCTTTTGTAATGAGGTCCTCATAGGAATTTGTTAAGGAATGATAATAAAACCCTTGCTCATGCCCTGCTGAAGCATAAGCAAATGAATGTTTTACTGTATCGTACATTCCATAAAACATGGTAATAAACATTCCTGAATCAACATTATTTTCTACGACACTATTTAAATTTTCTAAAACATGGTGAGGGTTTTTCCTAGACTCTGGTAAACTATCCATCGCATATTTTATCATTGACATACAAATAGCTGCAGGTATTCCTTTTCCTATTACATCTGCAATGGCTATATTAATAATTTGTCCATCATGAATAAAGTGGTGATAATCTCCATTCATTTGCTTTGCAGGAACACTTATCGCTCCAATATCTAAATCGTCAATTTGAGGAATTGGGGTTTCTAATAGATTTTCTTGGATGCTTGCCGCAATTTGAATTTCTGATTTCATTTCAAACTGCTGATCTCGTAAGCTTTGATGTTCCTGGTAGGCTAAGCCATAGTCCATCATAAACTCTAAGAGAAAGTCGAAGGAAGATAAAACCTCTTTTTGAATATCAGGAAAAAGTTCTTTCAAAACTTTACAATGTAAACTGATGATTTCTTCTGGGGGTATTTGGTGTTCAATTGATTTTCTGCTAAATTTTTGTCCTTGGTACAAAGCTGTTTCGGATGATTCTTTAAGATAGCTGCGAAGTATTTCCCGGTAACTTGCTTCTAAAACATCTTTAAAATCCATGCACTAACATCCTCCTATCGAAGCCATTTCACTACCTGGATATTCGTACCTTCCCCTGTTGATGATGTAATATCAAATTCATCCATTAAGCGTTTAACCCCTGGTAATCCTGCCCCTAAACCACCTGATGTTGAAAATCCATCCTCCATCACTCTTCTAATATCCTGAATTCCTGGTCCATTATCAACAGCTACAACAATTAAACCACGTTTACCAAATTCATTTATGCGTTCAATCCATATCTCACCTTGTCCGGCATATAAATAAATATTACGTGCAAGCTCAGAAATCGATGTCGTGATTCTTGCTTGGTCAACTGTACCAAATCCAAGCTCTTTGGCGATGTTTCTTCCCAGTTGCCTAGCTGCAACGATATCCCATTCTGTTATAATTTTTACATAGGATTCGTTCTCCATGCGTTACTCCCCCAACTCCCGCTGTAATTTTTCCAGCCCCTTTTCTAAATCTAGTGCGGTTTGGACATCTTGAAGGTGAATTCCTAGTTCAACTAGTGTAATCGCTACAGCTGGCTGGATACCAGTCAAAACCACTTTCACCCCCATCAGTTTGGACATACTAATGACATCACCAAGAACTTTTGCAATAAACGAATCAATGACATCAACAGACGTTAAATCGATCACTACACCGTTCGCTTCTGTTTCATGAATTTTGTGAAGCAGTTCTTCTTGAAATTGTAATGCTGTTTGATCATCAAGCTCCCACTGAATAGAGACAAGCAGGCAGTTATATAACTTTAGGATTGGTATTCTGGCAACCATGTATTATTCCCCCATTGATATGATCTTTCGATTTGTCATTTCCAAGGCAGCTTCAATCCCTTTTTGCAAACTGTTTTTTGTAATGACTTGATTTAAATTTATTCCTAAATTAACAATTGTTTGTGCAATCTCCGGCCGAATCCCAACGATCAAACATTTTGCTCCCACTAGCCTTACAGCCTCAGAAGCCTGAATAATATGGTGGGCCACCATCGTATCTACCACTGGAACTCCTGTAATATCAATTAATACAACCTGTGCCCGATGCTTAACAACACCTTGTAATAAATTTTCCATAATGCATTTTGCTCTTTCTGTATCAATTGTTCCAACTAAAGGCATTACCGTAATATTATCAAAAATGGGGATAAGTGGTGCGGATAGCTCCTGAAGCGCAATTTTCTGTAAGGAGACTGTTTTTTGCCAAGATGATGCATACTGATTAAACACTTCATTATTAATAGGACTAATCCATTTATCATAAGCCCAAACAAATTCAATTTTTTCCTTTTCAGAAGCATCCTTAGTCATCTGAAAGAATAGAACCTTTCCAAATTCAGTTAAACTTTCCATAATAAAAGCTAAAGTCCAGCTTAATTGAACCATTTTTTGAGAGAAAGCACTCATCTTGCTGATAAGGTTTTTATCTTGATTCATAAAATTATTAACTAATATATTTATATATTCATTACAAATATTAATATAGACTTGGTCTGATAGCACACTTGATACTTTTTGCTCATCTATATTTATAAGTTTTTCCGTCCATTCATTTAAAAGCTGTTCTCGGTTTGTTTGAATATAGTCGACAAAATAATTTGTTTTATCCATCTAAATTCTCCTCTCCTAAACATTTATTCAAATGACTATTTTCTTGCCAGTATTATACCAATTTATACTATCTAAACATATAAATACGATGACCTAGTCATTTAGACCCAATTATATAAGCTGTTTTCTTTGTGATATTAGGACAAACTTGATACTACCCAAGTCCTTTGGCGAATGGCTTAGTTATTTTTATGCGATGAATAAACTTGAATTTTTATATTTTGTCGAAACTTACTTTAGCTTGCACAAAAAGTTAAACTTTCCACTAGCTAAAAAAAAGAATCTCCTTTTGTTTCAAACCCCTAAAATAGGGTTACATACTAAAAGAAATCATTTTTAGGAGGAGATAGTAATGGATAAAGAAACACTAAATCAGCATTTTGCCGATCATGGGTTGGAACGAGTGGAATTTTTAGAGAAATCAACGTATCGATTGAATATCATTAGTGATGTGACAGGGGCCTCTTATCCTCTGTATATAAATACGTCAGCTTACGAACAAGGCCATACGGTTGTTCATTTCGAGGAAGCCGCCTTTAAAGAAAATGAAACTGTGCCGCTTCATGTTCACAGATCTGCCCTCGATAAGCTGATTGAGTTAGAGCGGCTGTTCCTTGATTCAGCACCCCAATCATTAGAGGAATCCAACAATAGCTCTATGGCACAGGATTTCGACGAAATGAAAAGGCTTGGCAAAGAAATGAAGAATGCTAAAACTGGGAGCGAGCTGCTGGAAGAAAATCTAATTCCTGACCCGGCTCAATAATGGAAAGTTCTTTTATCTAAATCCCCGATTGTTGAATAAATGAAACTTTGAAAAAAATGTTTTAAAAGAAACGAATCGGGTAATCATAAGATAAATAGAACTTAAGTCGAAATAACTGCTATTTTATAAGATTGTTAAAATCTAAAGGAGGTCCTGTTATGAGACAAATTTCCCCTATGAAAACAATAATGGCCGCAGGAATAGGAGTATCTGCCGTGATTTGGTTATCTTCAAAACCGAACAGAATAAAGGCTGAAAATTTACTTAGAGAATGGAAACGGAAAATTAAGCCTACCATTTTCGATAAAAGTAAAAATCTGCCGATCGAAAAGGGAGGAAATCCTCATCCGCATGATCTGGAAGATAACAATATGGTTAGTGAAGGGGCTATGTATTCAGTGCAATTTTATAATGAGAAAATCCAGTGATAGAAGAGTTGGGGCAGATTATTACCCCAACCATTTTTTTGTAAGGTGAAAAAATGAATTTATTCTTTTTACTTCATAAGTAAGGCCTACACCTCCTATCTATCTACAAAAATAACAATCCGAAATCATGTAAGTTTCGGATTGTTATTTTTAAATTTCATTCGATCGGGAAAGATTTGCCCTTCTTCTCTATTTTTTGGTTTTATATGCTATTATTTTCTTCATCTATTTTATTATCTAGTTTACGTAAATATTTTGAAGCAAAATCTTTTCCACCCAGGCCGAATGCAAGTCCAAATGCTAACGCTAATCCTCCCAGTATAAGGATAAATGCGGCATTTACGATGGAGTGCGCAACACCAAGTTGATCTAATGCCATAAAGACTGTAATGGATAATATTGCATACTTTGCAACAGATGCGAAGGTACGGGAGTATCTGTTCTTTAAAATATTTTGCAGAATACGTTCTACTAAATTGCCTAAATATAATCCAACTCCTAAAATAACAAGTGCCGCAAACAGCATCGGTAAATAAGCAATTACACCTGTTGCGAGAGTTACTAAGAACCCTAGTTGGACAATCTGTAATGCTTCAACTGTAAACATTAAAACGAGAACAACTTTTACAAACAAACCAACAATTTGAGAAAGAGTGTACTTGGATTGCTCTGGATTTAATGAGCCAATACCCATATGCTGAAATATACCGTTAAACCCTAAACGCCCAAGCATTTGAGCGACGATTCTCTCCACCCATTTTCCAAGCTCTAAGCCAACTAAGATCAGAATAACAGCAACAGCGATGTTTGGAATGAGTGCTAGCACATCATGGAGCATTGCTATTGCTGGATCAGAAATTCCTTTTAGTTCAAGTTTTTCTAGGGCAGTTATAATCGTAGGAATTAAGATTAAAATAAACACAATATTTCCAATGATACTTGAAAGACCTGTACCTTCTATTTTTTCTATTAATCCCAAACGCTGACCGAGTCTTTCCGTACCAATACTTATTAGAAAGTTCGTTAATATATCACGAACAATTTTAGCTATAAGCCAGCCGACAAAAACAATCAGAGCTGCAGCAAATAACTTAGGTATAAATGCTAGAAGGATTGTAAGAGATTGTGCGAATGGTTCTGAAATCCCTTTAATTTGTAATGCATCTAATACCCCAGGTAAGAATAGCACCAGAACAAAATAGAAGAGGGCTTTGGCAATACTGTTAACCTTGTTCATCGCGTCAACTTCACTATTTGCGATATTCCATTTTACTAAACGGCGTTCTAAGTGGAACAGTGCTGTTCCCTTTTTAAACAGCATACGAAGGAGAAATGCTGCCACCCAGGCAAGCAGTAAAATCAGAGCAGCTTTTAATAGGTTTGGAATGGCTGCTGTGATGGTGGATAACATTTGAATGAGCGGTGTTGCAATAAAGCTTAAGCTCAGCATATTAAAAAAGATAATCCACACAAAAACCAGCAGAAGATAGTAAACAATTTTTCCAATAATTAATTCAGATGAGTACTTTCTCTTTCCAAAGTTTGAAAACAGCTGATCATCAAAACTAGTTTTCTTTAAAGCAGCTTCTGCACCTTTTCCGATACTTTTAGCGATAAGCCAGCCAATCAATAATACGAGAAGTGCCAATAAAAAGCTTGGAAGTTGGTGAAAGTACGAGTACCATCCTGTCATCATTTCGTTCATAATCATTCTACCTATCCCCTTTTCTTCATTACTAATTTTGTATAGTAAATGTAATACCCTCCATTCCTGATATAAAACATTATTCAAATAATTAGTTAATAACAGTTACTAAACAAAAGGGGCAGCTAGACTTAGGCATAAGTCTTCGCACGTTATACCGAAAAATAGATAAACTTCATATTCTATCTTGAAAAATTAACCCCGGAAACGAAGAAAAAAAGCGTTACGCATGGAAGAATGCATAACGCTTTTTAGCGTTCTAACTGATTAAATACCCCTTACCGTCCAAATACAACCCACATTGTGCCTTCACGTTCTTCCATTGTTACACCGCGCCAGCCCTCGGTGAGTTTGGCTTGTTGGGCGGCTGTGTCACTCATTAGGATAGACGTGATTTCTCCGAATTCTTGAGGCTCGGATTCTTTCAAATCCTTCATAAAAACATAGCGCAGGCTTCCGCCATATTTCTCCTTTAACGCACCGATTTCCATCCCTTGAGCAAACTTATCTTTTAAGCTCGGCATATTAAATGGTGCAACTGTACAGCAAACATATCGGTAGCCGTGATTACTCTTAGCTAATTCCTGCATAATAAGGGTCGCAAGGATCTTTTGCAGCTGATTTCCCCGGTAGGCTGGGAGGACATTCGAAATTTCCTGGTAGATTACCCTGGATAATTCCTCCTCTGGTAGCCCGATATCTATCCCTAAGTGTTCTTCATCGATCGGAGGAACTAATAACGCTCGAAATGCAATGAGCTTCTCCTCATCAAATGCACCTATCATTAGTCCCTTTCCTGTTAAAATAAATTCAAATTCTTCTTTCGTAAGTGGCTGCAGCGTATCTTTGCCCTGTAATTGAAGAAGAACTTCTTCTTGTACGTTTAAAATAGCAGGCAAATGATCGCTATTTAAAGTGCGAACTCTAAATGGAAGGGGCCCCTCCTGACCGTTTTTATTGAGTGTACCTTCATAAATATGGTTCACAAATTTCCCTCCTTTTTAGCGGACAATATCCTGAAATACGGTTAATTCGCTCAGTATTTCTTCATCGACCTCGACACCTAATCCCGGCTTTTCAGTTAACCGGATAAACGGGACATCATAGTGTAAATTACCAATATCCTTTGAAAACTTCAAGGGGCCCGTTAATTCGACACTTGTAATGACCTTTTTGGAAAAAGCGACATGGAATCCTGCTGCAGATCCAACAGAAGATTCGACCATCGACCCAACTTGGCATTCGATGCCTGCAAGCTCCGCTTGATGAGCAAGCTTCACAGCAGGATAAATTCCCCCGCACTTCATTAATTTAATATTGACTTTATCAGATGCGCGTTTTTGGATGATTTCGAGCATTTCACGAGAACCTTTTAAGCCTTCATCGATCATTAAAGGAAGAGTAGTCTTAGATTTTACTTCAACCATTCCGTCAATATCATCAGCAACTACCGGCTGTTCAACCCAATCTAAATTGCAATCGCGTAATTGGTTTAAAGCCACAAGTGTTGTTGAACTATTCCTCCAGCCTTGATTGACATCTACGCGAATCGCAATATCCTCTCCAACTCTTTCACGAACAGCTTGGATTCGCTTCACATCTTGGCTGACCTTTGTTCCTACTTTCATTTTAAAAGATCGGTAGCCCTTTTCGACCATTGATGCAGCTTCATCTGCCATCTCTACAGGCTCAGCAATACTTAGCACATGGGTGATTGGAAACTCGTCATGATACCGTCCGCCGATCAACTGATACACTGGCTGCTCCAGTTTTTTCCCCATAATATCAAAACATGCAATATCAATTGCAGCCTTGGCAGTCGGCGCCCCGTAAATTGCCTTATTCATGAAATCGTGAATCTTCTCGATTTCCATCGGGTTTTTACCCAGTAAAGTAGGTGCTAATGTATTTTTCAATATATGAAAAACGCCTTCCCATGATTCCCCTGTCACATGTTCGTCTGCCACCCCTTCACCGTAGCCGACAATGCCTTCGTCCGTTTCAATCTTCACAATGATAGATGGCATATAGTCGTATGAACCATAGCTGATGACGAATGGGTTATGAAGCGGTAAATGAATGGCATAAAGATGAATAGCTGTAATTTTCATTAGTATGACTTCCTTTCGTTTACAAAATAATGAATGATTTGATATAGTTGTCGTTAAATAGTCGCTATTTAAAAATGTAAATCCCTTTTTTTGGAGTTGAATTAATGAGTACGAAAATTGCTGTCATTTGCTCTGCTGATTTTTTTCAAAGTATCCAATCCGTTGAGCCATATGTTGCTAATATTGAATTGATTCCCTATATTTATCAAGAACCACAAGGAGCAGCTAACCTTGTAAAAAATATTAAGCCTTGCGATGCTGTCTTTTTTTCAGGTGCTTTGCCTTATTATTTTTCGAAAAAACATCGGGAAACTTTACCTATTCCTACGCTCTACCTAGTCCAAGATGAAATGACCATCACGACATCTTTACTCTCTATATTTTATCATAAAAAAGTTCCGTTGGAGCGCATTTCGATTGATTTAATCGATTCTTCTTTTTTAACAAATGTATTAGAGTCGATAGATATTAATGTGCAGCGTTTTCATGTAATGGATTATCATCAAATGCTTGAGAAAGAAGAGTTCGACTTGAAACGAATCACAAGTTATCATTATTCACTTTGGAAGCAAGGCTCTGTCGATTTAGCCTTAACGAGTATTCATGCCGTTTTTGATCAGCTACAGCTTCTTGGCGTACCTGCCTTAAGGATGACGGATCCAATAAGTGTATTAATTCGAGGGCTGCAGGATGCGAAAGACCAAGCCGAGCTTGTAAAAAGTCAATCCGCTCAAGTAGCAGTTGCCTATGTCTCTCTAAACAATTGGGATAATCAGCAGCGGGAAATAGTTGATTCATTCGCTCATAACATCAATGCATCCGTACAGCAGGTGGATGATGCCCTTTTTGTCCTTTACAGCACTCGGGGCGATATCGAAACGTTAATGAAGCGGGATATGCTCCAGCATTTCCTTAATAAATGGGAAGAAACTATCACCATCGGCTTCGGCTATGGGACTACAATAATGGAAGCTGACCAAAACGCAACAGACGCCCTCCGGTTTGCCGAAAAAAATGCAGTTGAAAAGTGCGGGTACATTTTAACGGAAAAGAAAGAGCTTCTTGGTCCTTTTCCACAAGAAAGTAAACAACTGCGATTGAAAAATGATCATCCTGAATTTTTGCAAATAGCCAAACGAACGAAATTAAGTCCTGCTAATCTCTCGAAAATCATGCAATTCAGCAAATTTAGGCCGTCACTTCAATTTACTTCTAAAGAACTTGCTGAATATCTTCAAGTGACAAGACGTTCCACAGAGCGCATAATTAAAAAATTAGTCGACCATGGATATGCTCGTGTCGTCGGTGAAGAAATGACTTATCAACAAGGGCGCCCGCGTGCCATTTACGAACTCGATTTGCCCACTTATTTTTGATCCTACTATAATTTCACTTATACCATATATAATAGTGGTATTATATAGTGTTATCATTTTTTCATTTGACTGTTTTCTAAAATTGTCGTTTTTAAATAGATTTTGTATGTTGATTGGAGCGGAAATCAACTAGACCTCATTTTTGTTAAATAGTAACAAAGATTACGAAAACAGCCTTTCATTTTCATTAATTATATGATGAAATTTACTCACATATCAAAAGAATAATTTTTAAAGGAGAATAGGATGATTTCTAAAAAAATACAGATGACCCCGGACTTTGATCCATGGGAAGCTTATATGGATATGAACCAATATGGAAAACTAACTTTGTCTAATATTGAATTTACGACCACCGTTTTATGCAATATGCGCTGCGAGCATTGTGCAGTCGGTTATACGCTTCAGCCCAAGGACCCGGATGCTCTTCCAGTTGAACTTTTACTTAACAGACTTGACGAGATTCCACATTTAAGATCTTTAAGTATCACGGGCGGAGAACCGATGCTTTCGAAGAAATCCGTGGAGAAATATGTAGTTCCTTTACTGAGGTACGCCCATAGCAGAGGTGTGAAAACACAGATGAATTCGAATTTGACTTTGGAACTTAGCCGCTATGACGCGATAATTCCATACTTGGATGTTCTGCATATTTCTCATAACTGGGGAACGGAAGAAGACTTTGTCGAAGGCGGCTTCGCCATGATGGAACGCAAACCGACAGTTGAACAAAGAAGAAGCCTTTTTACAAGAATGATTGATAACAGCCGTGAACTAGTAAAAGCGGGAGTAATGGTTTCTGCTGAAACGATGCTTAATAAACGAACATTGCCGCATCTTGAAAAGATTCACAAGCAGATTGTTAGCGAAATGAATTGTCAGCGGCACGAGATACATCCTATGTACCCTTCAGATTTCGCCTCATCTTTAGAAAGTCTTTCTTTAGAAGAAATCAGATCTGCCATTCATCATTTATTGGATATTCGGGATGAGAATACATGGATGCTATTTGGTACGCTTCCTTTTTATGCTTGCGGTTCAAAGGAGGAAGACTTGAATCTTTTGAGTCGATTATATTCTGCTAAAAAGGTAACGGTGCGAAACGACCCGGATGGACGTTCCCGCTTAAATGTAAATATTTTTACAGGCGATGTGATCGTGACCGATTTCGGTGACACTCCTTCTCTAGGCAATATAAAGAAGGATGCGCTTTCAGATGTATTTGATCAATGGATAGGATCCAGCCTTGCTGAATCATTGAATTGCCATTGTCCTGAAGTTCGCTGCCTAGGTCCAAATGTTCTAGTAAAAAATAGTTATTATAAGGATGTAGATTTTCAAAAAGGGAAATCAAACTTGTAAATCCAACAACCAGCGATTTAACTCCATGCTCTATACGTCCAAAATAAAAACGCCAGAGATCTGGCGTTTTTTATCTTGGACGTTCTGATACTAAAAATCCAAATGATACATGATCTTGAATCGGGATCCATGCTCCAACGCCCTGGGATGTTACATTTTTAATAATAATCATTTTTTTGTTTCCCTTCAGCATTAAATATACTTCTCCATAGGTTACCTTTCCTTTTTCATTGACGGCGGGAGCGTAGCCGTATAAATAGCCTAAATTTTTCGGATGGATGTTATAGATTTGGTCTTTTTTTGTTCCGGCTCCGATCACTGTATCAAAAGCAAGCGGTAAGCCTGATTTCTCCATCGCTTTTAATAACATCATTTTTTTAACATCTTCCATATTTGGAACCTTTGCTGTCAGTCCGCCACGTACAACCTTTTGTACTTCTTGGACGTAATGGATTCGGTAAGCTGCCTTCCCTCCCCGATTGTCATAATAGTTCGTATTTATTTTTTGATATTCCCAGTTTGGTGACGTTTCTGATGACTCATAATTCAGCGGCCATTGGCCAAGGTAGATAATGGCTCGGTACCCAACAGCAAAAGGAGTGCTGTTCACCGATGATTCATTTAGCATTCGAATTAAGTCAGGGTTTTCAATTTTCACTTTCGACGAATCGATGAGCTTTTTGGTTAATTCACTTGGCTGGAGAGTAGGCATATTCTGGGTTGGATTTGGATATGTGTTTTCTTTCGTGATTTTTAAAACAGAGCTTGGCACAGTGATCCCCTTTGGGACTGGCACTTCCTTTTTCTGGCCCGTTTCTGCCCATGTTAGGTGTTGAATTGATAACATGAAAAGTAGACCTATTAGGAACATGGAAACGAATTTTTTCATGCTGTCGAACTCCTTTCAACTCACTATCTTTTTAGTTTGCTTTTAGTTTTTTCGTAGTTCAGTTATATTATCCATCCGACGAAAGAAAATCATCGTACGGTGATTTTTTACAATATGATTTCATTAAACTGATATTTGTAATACTTTTGTAAAAATTAGAATATTTACAAACATTCAAAAACATTGTATAATTAATTTACTTTCAATAAAAAGGAGGGCGGTTAAGTCGATTCGCTTTTATATAAAATAAGGAGGATGAAATAATTATTGTTAAGAAGTCATCATTCCGGATTAGGTTTCGTGGTCAAATAACAACGTAAAGGTTGGTGATCAATGCCTGAAAGCGAGTAGATTTATTTCCTTTTTAAAGCGTAAATTCCAATAAAAGATACTTATCAATAAAAAACGACTCTGAGAATTATTCGGAGTCGTTTTGTTTTTCATAATAGCAATTTTCGTAAAGTTTGTTGCTTTTTAGTGTGATTTTTATATAACTATCTGAGTTGATTGGAGCGGAAATCAACGAGCAAACTTTGAAGAAAAAAAAACAATATATGCGAAAAGAGCCTTCATAATAAATAAAATCCAATCCCCATAATTACGTAGGCAGCAAGCAATGTGGCTCCTTCAAACCAGTTCGATTCGCCATCGTTCGAAATTACGATCATGAGTAAAGCGGCTGTAACCATTGCGATTAATTCTGGAAGAGTAAACAATAACCGCATGGTTGTCGGGAAAAACAAGGAAATTAATACAAGCAATGGTGCGACAAACATCGCTATTTGAAGCGTAGACCCGACTGCAATTTCAACGGCAACATCCATTTTGTTTTTATAGGCCATGATGATTGCTGACGCATGTTCTGCCGCATTTCCAACAATGGCAACAATGACTACCCCTATAAATAATTCTGTCCAGCCAAATGTTTTCCCTACTTCTGTAAAGGTATGTACTAAATGTTCAGAAATATAAGCAACAGCAATTGTTGCGAGGAAAAGGACAGCTATCGCCTTCCCTTTGCTCCACTCAGGGACTTCGTCAGCGTGCAGCGCTCTACTCTCATCTTTCGTTTGATAAACCCCACGGTGAGTAACAAGTTTAAAAAATAAGGCCGCCAAATATAACGTAATCAAAATAACCGAAATGCCGATACTGAAAATTAACGTTTTGCTCGCATCCATCGATTTGGAAAATACCTCCGGAATGACAAAGGCAACAATCACTCCAAACATAAGCAATCCTGAATTATGCCTTGCATCATAGACGTTGAATGACTGACGCTTAAATTTTATACCCCCAATAAAGAATGACAATCCAGCTACTAATAACAAATTTCCAATAACAGAGCCTGTTAATGAAGCTAGTACCACGCCAATCAAGCCTGCTTTAAGGGCAAAGATCGAGATAATTAATTCGACCGCATTACCAAAAGTGGCATTCAATAATCCGCCAATCCTTGGACCTGCTATTATCGCCAGGCTTTCCGTTGCTCTCCCCATAAAACTAGCAAGCGCAATAATGGTCACGCAATAGATTATAAAAAGCAGAATACTTGACCAATGCATCAGTGTTCCAATCACCGACAGCGGAACTCCTCCAAATACAAGCACTATAAAAACTTTATTCATTATTGGTACTCCTTTCATAGATGATTTTTCTGTATTCATCTTTGGCACAATTCTATATATCAATACTTTTTCCGATATAACGGTGACATTATATATATATCAGTACCCCTTTCTATATATCAGCTACTTTTGCAATTTATCGGCCTTTGCGAATTCTCACTACTCATTAGTTTATTTTTTCTCATTGATCCCTATTCTTCCCCAGACTTAAAGAATAAAAAACACTATTTATCTTGCCAACGTTGTCAATTCTAGATACCATCGACTAGTAGCGATTATGAAAAATGCCTTTAACCAACAGAATTGTTTGGCAGAAGAAATAGAGGTTTTGTAAATGAATAAAGAACAAATACGATTTTGGATTTTAATTAGTATCGTTGCTATCTCTGGATTTAGCCAGGGGATGCTTCTCCCGTTAATTGCAATTATTTTTGAAAATGATGGCGTTTCATCAAGCTTAAATGGACTGCACGCAACAGGATTGTATATTGGCATCCTGCTTATTTCCCCCTTTATGGAATATCCATTAAGAAAATATGGTTATAAACCGGTGATCATTTTCGGAGGATTGCTTGTTGTCCTTTCACTTGTCTTGTTTCCATTTTGGAAATCATTTTGGTTTTGGTTCTTTTTACGTCTATTAATCGGAATTGGTGATCACGCCCTTCATTTTGGGACGCAAACATGGATTACATCTTTTTCGCCGGAACATCAACGAGGCCGAAACATCTCGCTATATGGATTATTTTTCGGTGCAGGCTTCGCAGTAGGCCCTTTGATGGCTCCGCTTATTAATATTAATGAGACACTTCCTTTTATTTTGTCATCATGTCTATGTTTGATTGCGTGGTTGTTTTTATTCACATTGAAAAATGATTTTCCTGAGCAGACGATCCAAATTAACTCATTAAAAGAAACACTGAAACGGTTTAAGCAAGCGACAAAGTATGGGTGGGTCGCATTTCTGCCCCCATTTGGGTACGGTTTCCTCGAAACTTCAGTAAATGGAAGTTTTCCCGTTTACGGGCTGCGAATCGGCCTTGAGGTATCGAATGTTTCTCTGCTCCTAACATCTTTTGCGGTTGGTGCGATTGTTTTCCAACTCCCGCTTGGCATCCTAAGTGATAAATATGGCAGGCGAAATATAATCATGGCTATTCTATTTGCCGGGTTTTTAAGCTTTACAACTGCCGGCTTCTTAGAAGATATTCTCATTGGTTTAACGATTTGCCTATTTGTAGCCGGAATGGTCGTTGGCTCCACCTTTTCCCTTGGTATCAGCTATATGGCCGATTTAATGCCAAAGAACTTGCTTCCAACCGGGAATTTGCTATGCGGAGTTGCTTTTAGTATCGGTAGCTTAGCTGGTCCTTTTTTGGGTGGTGTCTTTATCCAACATTTCAAATCAATCAGCTTTTTTAATATTATTAGTCTCATGCTTTTTCTTATTTTCTTAACAGTAGCTATCTTTGGAAGTAAACCAGAATTAGTAAAAAAAGAAACGTACTAGATGGTTTTGTGAATTTCTTAACTAATTATAATAATTATAAAAAACAAGAACATATTGCTTTTCATTTCATAGGCTATATAGTAAACTTAAATTAAATAAATATTCCATCTCGGCATTACGCTGATTGTAATTGTTTTTTTGCTGTCGCCTATATGGCGGCAGCTTTCGTCGTTTATTAGGGGTATTGATGCTGATTATTCTTCTCAATTGTAAAATCTAAATGAAAACAAAACTCATTAAGAGGAGGAAAAGGAATGAGCGCGGAAGCAAAAGCTTTATTAGGAAGTGTGAAGGAAAATGAAAGCTTCATTGAAAAAATAAAACCTCATGCAGAATTAGTGGCTGCTCTTTTTAGCGGTGCACTGATTGTCGCAGGCTGGATTTTAGACAGGAATGATTTTGCCACTGCCTCTGTTTCTGCCTATATTTTAGCTTTCGTCATCGGCGGATTTGCAAAAGCAAAAGAAGGCATTGAAGAAACGATTGCCAACAAAGAGTTAAATGTTGAAATGTTAATGGTTTTTGCAGCCGTTGGTTCTGGCCTAATCGGCTACTGGACAGAAGGAGCCATTCTGATTTTTATCTTTGCTGTGAGCGGGGCATTAGAAACATATACAATGAATAAAAGCCATAAGGAAATCTCCGCTTTAATGGAAATCCAGCCAGAAGAAGCTTTAAGAATCAATAAAGGGATCGAAGAAAAAGTACATGTATCCCAACTTGCTGTTAGTGACCTCATTTTAGTTAAGCCTGGTGAACGAGTCCCTTCTGACGGAACTATTTTAAGAGGGCAAACGACTTTGGATGAGGCCGCAATTACCGGTGAATCGATCCCTGTATCAAAAGGTGCTGAAGATGTCGTTTTTGCAGGAACGGTCAATTTAAATGGCTCGATCACAGTCGAGATTACGAAACCAAACAGCGAAACCCTTTTTCAAAAAATCATTCAGCTTGTTCAATCAGCACAAAGTGAAAAATCCCCTTCCCAGCTTTTTATTGAACGGTTTGAAGGGACGTATGTAAAAGTTGTCTTGGCCGTTGTTGTTCTGATGATGTTTGTTCCTCACTTCGTTTTAGGATGGAGCTGGACGGAAAGCTTTTACCGGGCGATGATTTTACTCGTTGTTGCCTCTCCCTGTGCGCTTGTTGCATCAATTATGCCTGCAACCCTGTCGGCGATTTCAAACGGAGCCAAACACGGCATTCTATTTAAAGGCGGGGTTCATTTAGAAAATTTAAGTCATTTAAAAGCCATTGCCTTTGACAAGACGGGCACGCTCACAAAAGGAAAACCTGAGGTAACAGATGTCATCGTCGAACAAGGCCTTTCAAAGGAAGAAGTATTATTAATAGCCGCTTCCGTTGAAAGCCACTCGACACATCCATTAGCTAATGCGATTGTCAAATATACAAAAGAAAACTTGACTGAATCCCTTATTGATCCTAAAAGTATTGAAGATGTGCCTGGCTGGGGTGTAAAAGCCTTCATTGATGCGGATGAATGGAAAATTGGGAAAGCAAAATTTGTTGGTGCTGAATCTGCCGCGAGCTTTGCTGAAGGAGCAGCTGCCAAAATGGCAAGTGAAGGTAAGACGGTTGTTTTCGTTCAAAAGAATGGAAAAATTGCTGCGATCATCGCCCTCCAGGACGTTGTTCGAAAAGAAACGATCAAAGCCATTGATCAATTGAAAAATCAAGGCATATATACGATTATGCTTACGGGCGACAGTCAATACACGGCAACAGCCATTGCAAATCAATGCCATGTTAATGAGTATATCGCTGAATGCTTGCCTGAAAATAAAGTCGAACAACTTCATGCATTAAAAGAAAAATATCAAAATGTCGGAATGGTTGGAGACGGAATTAATGATGCCCCGGCTTTGGCGACAGCCAATGTAGGAATTGCAATGGGTGAAGGATCCGATGTTGCTCTCGAAACTGCAGACGTCGTTCTTATGAAAAACGATCTGCCCCGCATTGCTGAAGCCATTAATCTTTCGCGAAAAATGAACAGAATCATCAAGCAAAATGTCATTTTTTCGATTACCGTAATTATGCTACTGATCGCTTCAAACTTCCTACAGATTCTTGACCTTCCATATGGGGTCATCGGTCATGAAGGAAGTACAATTTTAGTTATTTTGAACAGTTTGAGGCTGTTGCGATCATAATCTCATCTTTGGATTCTCTTTGAGGCAGGACTTTCTTTTTATTGATAATCTCGGTGACGTTTATAAATAAACTGTTTTTACATTTAGACGCTTAACTGATTGAGTTAAGCGTCTTTTTCTATTTTTGTTGGGTAATAATCAATCTAAGTTAGTTTTAAAAAAAGCCCGTTTAGTTAATGATACCCGTTCTGTCCGTTTGCAGAGCCGGATGTTTTATTTTTTGGCGAGCCTTTCCCTTTTTGTTTCGTTCCGCCGTCTTTTTTTTGCTTCGTCATATACCATATCTCCTTCAATGAAAGTAATTTTTCCCCTGTCTTATTCTTTGACAGATCCCTTTTATTATCAAAGGAAACTTATAACATATAATTCAACAATCAGCACTCTTATATTTACTATATATCGCGTTTATTTCTCCGCCGATGATGATAATGATTCCTGTCAGATAAAACCAGATCATAAGTACAATAATCGCACCAATACTTCCATATGTAGCCGAAAAGTTGCCGAAATTCGAGACATAATAGGAGAAAGCGAGAGATGACAGCACCCAGCCTATCGTGGTAAAAATGGCCCCGGGAATAACACTTATGCACGTCAACTTTTTATAAGGAGCCATCCAATAAAGACCGGTAAACACTACAAACAAAATGATAGAACTAACAAGCCAACGCAGCATATTCCATGCGGCCACAAACTCCCCTGTTAAGCCCAATTCAGCAAATAAATAGACGCCAATCTGCTTACCAAAAACCGGCAGCAGTAATGCAACAATAAAAACAAATAACATAGCAAAAGTAAACAAAATGGCCATCCCCCTCGCAGCAAGGAACGGACGGCTTTCCTTCACTTCATAAGCTCGGTTAAAAGCCCTTACAGTGGCATCAATCCCATTTGAAGCAGACCAAATCGTTGCAATAATCCCAAATGAGAGTAACTTGCCGTTTTTTGTTGAAATCTCCTTGATGTTCGTCTCAATCAAATTCATGCTCTCTGCTGGCGCAAAGTCACGGACCACACCAAGAATGTCTTCCTGTGTAATTGGCAAATAGGGTAGCAATGTAACTAAAAACAGGAGTAATGGAAAGAGTGAAAGCAGGAAGAAATAAGCCAATTGTGCAGCAAAGCCAAATAAATCGTCTACCATCACCCTTTTCCATAATCGCGGAACCAGAGTTGAAAAAGCTCGTCCCATTCCAACACCTCACTCGTTTCGTTCTATGCTTACGACTTGTTTTTTTCAGAATCAGCCTCATTCTGATCTTCTTGTAAAAACGTATGCTTTGTATCCTCAACAAATTCGGCTACTTGCGATGCTCCATCCCTTAATTCTCCCACTTTCCCAGTAATGAACGAAACATCTGCACTTACCTGCTCAACCGTGGTTTTAATTTTATTTGTCACTTCTTTGACATGACTAACTACTTCATCAGGATGCTTCACATAAAAAGAAATTTCACTTGTTGTTTTTTTACAACTTTTCATAACAGATTGCCGGGTGTTCTTATCAAGCAGGCTTAAAGCTCCGCCAGCAAGTGCACCGTATATGACACCTTTCCAAAATAATGATTTCCCCATATTCATCTCTCCTTCTATCTAAATATTATGTGCATGACGAAGATCTTTTAACAGCAGTTCACAACCCTAGTTATTATCTGAACAAATCCTTCTTCCCTTCATTTTCTTCTATACCCCATGCCTCATGCAACTTTTAAGGAACATAACGGGATCTCTCTGCATTAAATATCGGTTGACAATTAATAAAGAACATGGAAAGATGAGGATACTTAAAGCAAATGTATATAATCTATACTAATGGGGGGAGAAATCCGAAATGAATTTAACAGAAAAATCGGTAGAAAACGTTGAATATATGATCGAAGCAATAAAAGAGAAACTTAAAGTATTAAACTTCGGTGCCATTAAACCATCGCATTTTGATGAAGAAATGTATGAGGAATTAAAGGATATTTACGATCTCGTCATGAAAAAAAACTCATTCAGTCCGAATGAAATGCAAGCATTAGTTGAGGAGCTCGGGAATCTTAGAAAAAATAAATAGTGAAATAAAGCAGCCTTCGAAGGCTGCTTTATTTGTTGCCTCTCTTCCTAATGCATATTAGTGTTCAAGAATGGAAATAAAGCTGGTAATACCCCTAAATTTAAAAAAGCTAAAGTAGTCACCCCTTCCATTTATCGCTAAAATAAGCTTATACAATTTCACTTGGAGGAATCGAATGAGAGAAATAACCGTTGAAGGACTTATCGAATTAAAAAAAGCAATTCCTATTGATGTTAGATCGCCCGGTGAATTTAACGAGTTCAGAATTCCTGGAGCCGTCAATATCCCATTATTTTCTGATGAAGAACGCGTCATTATTGGAACGCTTTATAAGCAAGAAGGCTCGGATGCGGCTAAATGGCAGGCCATGGAGATTGTATCTCCGAAGATCCCTTCTATTTTGGGACAAATAAAAGATTTGCAAGTGGATAATCATCACCCTGTTATCTATTGCTGGAGAGGTGGAATGCGCAGTAAAGCAGTGGCGACCTTTTTGTCATTTGCAGGAATTTCTACTCCTCGTTTAACCGGAGGGTACAGAGCGTACCGCCAGTTTATTTTGGAGAAGATCCCAAGCTTTCTGCCTCCAAGAGCGATTACTCTCCATGGCATGACAGGCGTAGGTAAAACAGATGTTTTAAAAAAGTTGAGCGACAGAGGATTCCCGATTATTGACTTAGAAGAATTGGCTGGCCATCGCGGGTCTATTTTCGGAACAATTGGGCGAGGCGCCGGCAATAACCAGAAAACATTCGACGCGCTTCTGTTTCAAACTTTAACTAAAATTGAGGGTACTCCATTTTTTATCCTAGAGGCAGAAAGCAAACGAATAGGTAAAATTGTTCAACCGGAAGAGCTAATAAACAGAAAACAGCTTGGAATCCATATTAATCTTCAAGCGTCAATGTCATCAAGAGTAGAGCGAATTTATCATGACTATGTTATGCCATACCTTAAAGATGATTGGTTTCAAGAAAAAGTAATTGAGCTCTTAGCTTTTATTAAAAAACGTTTAAAGAATCAAGAAATCAATTCCCTTCTGGACGAGGCAGCTAAGGGTCAAAACTATAAATTGGTTATTCAAATTCTACTGGAAGCATATTATGATCCCCGATATGCACATAAGCAGTCTGAATATGAAGGGCCTTTCCTTCATGTCGATGCCGATCATACTGATTTAGCTGTTGATGAAGTCATTCAAATCATTCAATCCCAAAATGCTCTAGTCAGATGAGCATTTTTTCTTTTTTAAAGGCTATTTTCTTAAATTTGTTGTCTTTATAATGTGATTTTTATTTAATAATCTGAGTTGATTGGAGCGGAGGGCACTTGACTCCTCGAAAATGCTATCGCATTTCCTTCGTGCGTGGGAAGATTCACTAAATTTAAAGGACATTTAATATATATATTGAATATTTATAGTAAGAAATTAGGAATTTTTTTGAACAAGTTGTTCTTAATATGGAACTTCTAATTTGTTTTTGTTATGATAGAAATTACATATTATGATAAGGTGTGTGAGATTGGATGATCGGAAATCGCGTTAAAACACTCCGCCTAGAAAAGAAGATGTCGTTATCCGAGCTTGCAGAACAAGCTGGCGTTGCTAAATCATATTTAAGCTCGCTAGAAAGAAACCTGCAAACAAACCCTTCTATACAATTTCTTGAGAAAATAGCTGCTGTATTACATGTTCCTGTCGATCATTTAATCCATGAACAGCCGAATACCGACGATTTGGATTCGGAGTGGCTTGAGATTGTACAAGCAGCGATGAATTCCGGCGTCTCCAAAGAGCAGTTCCGCGAGTTCCTTGACTTCAATAAGTGGAGAATTGAACAGAACAAATAATTATATTACCTAGAGACGCAATAGCTATAAGAAATTTGAGTTACGCGTCTTTTTTTGCAAAAATAAAAAAGCATTTCTTCAGAAAGACTTTTCTTTCCTAGAAATACTTTTGGGAGTCTATTTATTAGTTTTTACCAATTGATCTTTAGCACTTTTGTTTGAAAGATAGGCCAGTATTTCCTCTTTCTGCATGCCCATGTTTTTAGCTTCAAGTATTAATTGCAGCCATTCACTGTCTATCCCCTCGGTGGTTACTTTCGTCTTAATCACTCTCTTCCCCCCAAAAAATCAAATCATATTCAAGATAATCCACCAATGAAGTATATGATCCCCAAATACTTTTTCTTTTGGCTTTGTCCCCTTTAGTTTTCCTCTTTTTGTCAACTAATTTCACCTATTTGTATTATAATTGCTCCAGTCATTTATCCATGTTACTTTTTGTCTACTCCGAAAACTTAGCAATCAATTTATTAACCCAAAACACGACAACTTCCGCATGATCCTAACATAATCTACTTATTCCGAAACATTTTTCATGTAAAAGGATCCAAAAGAAGCATTACTTTATACATTATGTTGTAATAAACAGTCGAACTCTTTTCGAAATTTATGGACAACTTGTAACTTTAGTCATTGAATATTAGTTGCGTTCTAGTTAATATATATCGTTCATTTTCTATGTTTTATCAGTTGAACATCATTTACAATATGACCTTGCTCGTGAGATACACCATTTTAAGACTAATTTTACAAGAGTTACAAAAAAAATAGGATCCAAAAACCATGGTATGCACAAACAATCATGTAAAGAATCGAAGCTGAAAAGGCTAAATTTTTTACTAATCCTTTCGTTGGAATTTTCTTCAGAAGCAATAAAGCGCATAGAAGCAATGAGAGAAATAGTTTATAGCCAATAAAAATTTCTGAATTACTGTTGTATAAAAGGCTCATTAGAGGATTACCCTCCTCGATAAGGGAATAACGAAGTCCCACATAAGTGACAACACCATCGAAGATATTTAAAAAGGCAAGAAAATAGATAATCTTTTTTAAATCTAACTCCATTATTAATCAGCTCGAATTCAATTGCTCGTTAAAGGCCGAGCTTATTTGGAATAACTAGTAAATCGCAGTCTGCTCTAAATCCTATTTTTTCCTTAAATGATTCCTGTAAACAAGAGATGTTATTTTTATTACTATTTCCTTCTTTCTCCCCCCTTTTTCCTCCCTATAAAAGATAGGTTTCTTCATATGAATCCTTTCAATGGTCATTGCATCAAAAAACGGAAACTTTGTTAAATCATTTCCGCAAACAGGACAGAGCCACTCACCTATTTCACTGCTGCTATAGGATGGTCGCTCGCATTTATCACATTTTTTTTGATACATAGTTTACCACCCCTTTTATTATCAGGACGATGTAAACAGATTTTACTTCTAGAATAACCACGTTCCTTCAACGGAATTAACGAATCCGTTTCTTTTAAAGAACACCTAAAACCAGTATAGTTCATATGTACCGTTTTTTAAAAAACTAAATTTATCCGTTTTTTCGTTTTAAAGAACAATTTTCGTGAATATACTCACCCTAGCTTGATTTTTCTTAGTTTTTTGAATTTTTCGTTAAGTATTTCGTTCGTTATAATGTATATGTAGACTGAATATAAGGAGAAATATGCCTATGGTTGGAAATCGAATTAAACGGCTACGGCTCGAAAAAGGATATTCCATTAATGAGCTTTCTGAAAAAGCAGGCGTATCCAAGTCTTATTTAAGCTATATCGAAAGAGGGATTCAACGAAACCCTTCCTTGCAAGTAATCTCTAAATTGGCAAGTACACTCGGCACAAATGTGGAGGATCTTTTAGATACAAATAAGGATGGCAAGTCATCAGACATATGGAAAATCGATAGTGATTGGATCCAACTCGTCCACGAAGCCATTAACCAAGGAATAACGAAGGATGATTTTGCCTATTATTTAGATTTTATTAAATTCAAGAAAAATAACGAGGGAAATAAATAATTGCGGATCGGAAACAATTATTTTTTCTTATAGCCGCCTAGACAATTCAAGATTATAGGAATATAATTAGCTAGGTAACTAATTCAAATCAGGTGATATTATGCAAATTATACAAAATGAACTATTTCATTCTATTAATCAATTTTCACGCCATTTTTCAAAATCTTTAAATGAGGTTCTTGTTCCGCTTGGTTTATATTCGGCTCAATGGGCAATTATCTACTTGCTGAAAACAAATGGACCTGCTACCCAGAAGGATTTATCGCTCTACCTTGGGGTTGAGGCACCTACAATGACTAGGACATTGGCCAGAATGGAGAACTCCGGTTGGATTTCAAAAATCTCTGGTTCTGATAAACGGGAAAAACGAATTATGCTCACTGAGAATGCCAACAAGGAATACGATCATTGGCTAAATGCAGTCCGCACATATGAAAAACAACTTTTAAGGAATGTAAGTGAGGAAGAAATCACCACCATCCTCACTGTTGTGAAAAAAATGAATGAAAGCCTTTTGCGATAGACCCTTTTCAATTTGAATTTTGCATGGATCAATTATGTTGGCTTCATTAAATGCTCTCGCTAGCTTGCCAATTGCTTCTATTCCCACATCCATTCTCTCAATTTCAGGCATCTAAATTACCCGCGAAGTGATTTGACTCGTTCGCAAACACAGCAGCGTACGAAATCTAATTTTACTAATTATGGAGGTCATCATGAAGAAACAGCGTTTATGGACAAAAGAATTTTTAAGTATTTCGATTACAAGTTTTTTTATGTTTATCGGGTTTTATATTTTGCTGACGACGCTCCCGATTTATGTTTTGGACGATTTAAAGGGGGATGGGACTGAAGTTGGATTAATTACATCTGTTTTCCTTATTGCTGCTGTAATTATCAGGCCCCTAACAGGAAAATGGCTGGACGAGATTGGTCGGAAAAAGATTTTGTTCATTTCTTTAATCTTATTTTCCGTATCCACTATTTTTTATTTTTGGGCTAATTCAATAGCCGTCTTGCTTGTGTTACGATTCATACATGGGATCGGATTTGGAATGGTGACTACAGCAGCAGGTGCTATCGCAGCTGATATTGTCCCGAATGAAAGAAAAGGCGAAGGACTTGGCTATTATTCGATGTTTATGAATCTAGCAATGGTTATTGGCCCTTTTGCTGGTCTGACGATTATTCAGTATTCAGGCTTTCACTTGATTTTTGGTTTATGTGCAGTTTTAGCATTCCTTGCATTGCTTCTATCTTTTGCTGTCCGCTTGCCAAAAGGGGGATCCTCAAGTCCGAAATCACAGCAGCCACCATTTTCTTTTGCCAGTCTTTTTGAAAAAAAGGCGATGCCCGTTGCAATTGTGGCAGGTATTCTTGCTGTTAGTTACTCCGGAATTCTTGCGTTTATCTCTGTTTATGCAAAAGAACTTGGTTTATTTGAAGCGGCTAGCTTCTTTTTTGTTGTTTATGCTGCTTTTATGCTTATTTCCCGGCCGTTTACCGGAAGATGGTTTGACATCTATGGGGAAAATAAGATCGTTTACCCGGCGATAATTTTATTCGCCTTCGGTATGTTTTTGCTAAGTCAGGCGAATACTACCTTTGTATTTCTACTTGCCGGTGCCATCATTGGCTTAGGCTATGGAAGCCTTGTGCCTTGTTTGCAAACAGTTGCCATCAATAATTCTGACCCTTCGAAACGAGGTTTAGCTACTTCAACATTTTTTACATTTTTTGATGTTGGAATTGGCCTTGGATCCTATGTTCTTGGAATGATCGCTGTATCTACAAGCTTTTCATCCGTATATCTTATTTTAGTCGGAGTGATTTTCCTTGCCCTGCTGGCATATTACTTGTTGCATGGCAAACAAATGGCAGCCCGGAAAACCGGATATTCGAAAGCAGATCTACCTTTATAGGTTAGAGTGAGAGGTAAGATTGGAGGTAATCGGCGAATGAGCCGGTTTCTTTTATTTTTATTATAGAAAAAGAAGCTAACCCAATTTAGGCTAGCTTCCGATTCTTGGTAAGATTAAAATTTCTACCCTTCTATTTTTCGCTCTTCCTTGACTTGAATCATTGGATGCTACAGGCTGATATTCACCAAATCCCTTTGCACTAAACCATCTCGGGTCTAGCTTATCGTTCTTCAAAACAATTTTCATAAAATTGATTGCCCGCATGACACTTAATTCCCAGTTCGATTCGAAAGGCGCATTCCCGATTGGTACATTATCGGTATGTCCGCTAATAATAATATTCCTCGGTGGTTCCATCACTAGAAGCTCGGCAATTTCATTAGCAATTTTTAAATCATTTGGTCTGACATCTGCACTTCCTGGAGAGAATAAAACATTATCTCTAATTGATACTAATAAACCCTCTACTGTTAAGGAGGTTTCTAATTTATCGGATAAACGATTTTTCTCAATATATGTGTTCACCTTATTTTGTATAGTGGCAAGCTCCTGCTGATCTGCTTGGTGCTTAAATTCCTTCTCTTTTTCTTCATTTTCCTTGTTCACTTCATCTTTCTTATCAACATCTGATGTCTGCATTTGCCCCTCCGGCATTGGACTTGGGAATTCAAAAATCCCTGTTCCCCCGGTAAAAGCGCTATTAAAGGCTCTTGATATTTCCTGGAACTTTTGAGCATCTATTGAGCTAGACGAGTATAGAACAATAAACAAAGCTAACAGCAATGTTAAAAGATCAGCATAGGGAAGGAGCCATGACTCATCGATGTGTTCCTCACCCTTATCCTTCTTTTTACGTCTACTCATCCGTCTTCACACCGCTTTCTTCAAGAAACTTCTTTCTTTCTCCTGCAGGTAAATAAGAAGCTAATTTTTGCTCAATTATCCTTGGCGCCTCCCCCTCTAAAACGGATAAAATTCCTTCTATCATCATTGATTTCAGTTTAGCTTCCTGCTTAGATTTCCGTTTTAGCTTGTTTGCAAACGGATGCCAAAGCACATAACCTGTGAATATTCCTAGCAAGGTTGCGACAAACGCCGCACTAATTGCATATCCTAAGCTATCAGTATCATTCATATTTGAAAGCGCAGCAATAAGTCCGACAACAGCTCCCAAGACACCCAGAGTCGGAGCATAAGTCCCTGCCTGTGAAAAAATCTGTGCTCCTGCTAGATGTCTTTCTTCCATTGTTTCAATTTCTTCAGTTAATATGTCACGTATGTAATCGGCACTCTGTCCGTCAACAGCCAAAGATAGTCCGTTTCTTAGGAACGGATCGTCCACTTCATTTGTCTTTGCTTCAAGTGCAAGCAAACCTTCTTTTCTTGCTAGCTGTGCCCAATCTGAGATCATTTTAATTAAATCTACTGGATTCATTAATTTCTGTTCTTTGAAAATAACCCCAAATAACTTTGGTACCCGCTTAATTTCACTTGTCGGAAATGCAATTATAACAGTGGCCGCTGTACCAAGGAGGATGATCAGTATGGCCGCCGGATTTAATAGAGCAGCAAGACTAACTCCTTTTAGAACCATTCCAACCCCGACCGCAATTACTCCTAAAATTAAGCCAATTAACGATGTTTTATCCATATGCGCCTCACCCATCTCAAATAAATTCGAACGATGTCTTTAATTCTAATAACACTTTTTAAGTTTTTTTCATGGATATATCTAGATTCCGCTGATATTTTTGCTTTTTCACCGTAAAATTCAGAATTTTGTTGATAAACTTGTTCTTTAGAAAAAAACAGCTTAAAAAACGGATTCTCTATTCTTATTTCGACAAATTCTACATAAACTTTAGGCAAATTCACTTATTTGTTTCCATAAATATCTTTCACACGGTTAAAAAGGACTAGAAATTAAAAAAAGACAGGGATTTGAGCTCCCTGTCTCCTTTTAATAACTAATTAGAAGAAAAAGCCTCCACATCCACATCCGCAACCTCTTCTGAAGCTTCTACGACAAGATCTACGGCTGCTTCTGCGATTTCCACAATTTACAAAGATATCTCCGCACCTACGATTAGTTCTACGGCGACTTCTGCAAGATCTACGGGTACTTCTGAAAGTTCTGCGTCCGCTTCTACAATTTACAAATACATTTCCACATCTGTTACGAGTTCTGCGAGTTCTACGATGACTTCTGCGATCAGTTCTTTTTCTCATCATTCCATCCATGTTAACCCCTCCTTTCTATATTTCTTATATAGACTATGTTTTTTAACAAAATTGGTATGGACAAACGTCTAATACATACACTTCTTTTTTAAATTTTTTTAGAAAATCTTTAAGTATCGTTGGTTGTCTATCCAATAAAGAGAAGTTAATCGTATGTATGACAATAAGAAGATCTTAGTTAAACAACTAATAAAATACATAGGATTTTCAAGAAGGGGTATGATACAGGAAGAAAAGAGAAAGGAGTGGGTTTAATGGCTCGAGGTGAACATTTTAATCACAAAAACAAACAGCATCCAGGTAATTTCCCTGAAAATTCGATCGTAGAAAAGAAAGCGACAGAAGCACAGGAGGACGAGGAATTTCTTGTCGTTCAGGAAGCTTTTAAAAATCGAATTGAGGGGCATGATGGAACAGAATTTAGAAATAAATGAAGTATTTTCCGATGCTTTCCCAGGTGAAAAAACAGGGTCTAAAGATGCTTTAGACCCGTTCCAATTATAAAGATGTTATATCCAGCCCTTTCAACCACGCTGAACATGCAGCAATATCTTTCGAAAAAATGCGATCCTTTTTAATAGAAGGAACCGTTTTTCTCGCTTCTAAATAAAAGCTTTTCGTTTTCTCTGCCATTTTTTCTACCCCTCTATACTCTACAGCCTGAAGGGCGCACATGAGCTCAATGGCTAGGACATTATTCGCATTTTGAATAATTTGATACGCATGTCTCGAACCAATCGTTCCCATGCTGACATGATCCTCCTGGTTGGCAGAGGAAGGAATCGAGTCGACACTTGCCGGGTGTGCTAACGTTTTATTCTCGGATACAAGCGAAGCTGCGCTGTATTGCAGGATCATGGCACCTGATTGCAGTCCAGGCTCCGGGCTTAAAAATGGCGGTAAATCATTAAGCTGCGGATTTACTAACCGCTCGATTCTTCGTTCAGAAATATTAGCCAGCTCGGCTATGGCAATTTTCATAAAGTCCACGGCAAATGCAATTGGCTGCCCATGGAAATTTCCACCCGAGATGACGCGATCTCCTTCATCAAAGATAAGTGGATTATCTGTTGCCGCATTCATTTCGATTTCAAGCTTTTCTTTTACATAATCGAGTGCCTGCCAAGAAGCCCCATGAACTTGCGGAATACAGCGGAGCGAATAGGCATCTTGAACTCGGATTTTACCTTGCTTCGTGATCAATTCACTGCCTGATAGATATTCTCTCATTCTTTTTGCCGTATCAACCTGTTGTTTATATCCTCTAGCTAAATGAATTTTTTCATCGAAGGCATCAATAATTCCATTCAAGCCTTCCATCGTCATGGCAGCAATTAACTCGCTTTGGTAGGCAAGCTTCTCCGCTTCGAGATAAGCAACTACTCCCATTGCTGTCATCGCTTGGGTACCATTAATTAAAGCAAGCCCTTCTTTAGCTTCAAGAGATAGAGGTGCCAGTCCTTCTTGCGTAAGGACTTCTAACGCAGGCTTCCTTTCGCCTTTATAAAAAACCTCTCCTTCTCCAACGAGAACCAATGCTAAATGAGAAAGTGGCGCCAAATCCCCGCTTGCACCTAACGATCCCTGCTGTGGAATCACAGGGTGAATTTCCCGATTAACTAGTTCAAGCAATCGCTCGATAAGAACCGGACGTGCGCCTGAAAATCCTTTTAGTAATGCGTTTGCTCTTAATAGCAGCATGGCCCGTGAGACAGACTCCGGAAATGGCTCCCCTACTCCGCAAGCATGTGAACGGATTAGATTGAGCTGAAGGTCTTTTACATCCTCTTGATTAATAAGCACGTCGCTGAACTTGCCAAAACCGGTATTAATGCCGTAAATGACCCTTCCTTCGCTGACAATCTTTTTGACAGCATTATGGCTCTCCTTTACCGCAACTAAACTTTCCTCTGATGCACGAACTTTTTCCTTATCAAATAAAACCCGCTTCACTTCATTTAATGTTAACGTGTGACCAGATAAAGTAACCATTTCCTTCCCCCTTGGTACGTTATTGTCTTCATGTAATGTTAAAGTGTTGTCAGTTAAAATAGACATTTTGTTCCTCCTTGTACATAAACGCAATATAAAAAAGGCATTGTTTCAAACTTAATTTTTGAAATACAGCCTTACTGCAATCTAGTCAACAATTAAAAATTCTTACATGTCAAAAATTTAGGCTGTTTTCGTAAAGTTTGTTGCTTTTATAATATGACTTTTATTTAATAATCTGAGTTGATTTGGAGCGGAGGGCACTTGACTCCTGCGGAAATAGAGGGAACGGGAGACCCCACAGGCGGTAACGCCGAGGAGGCTCCCGTCCCTCCCCGAGGAAAGCAAGTGCCCGCAGCGGAAATCAACGGGCAAACTTTGATGGCCAAAACAACAATATATGCGAAAACAGCCAGAATTTTTTATTCCTAATTAAATAATTTTCTGAATATAATAATTCTATTTCCTGGCCACCTGCCTTGTCAATAATAATTTACCAGTTTTTAACAAGTTAGATCGTTAGATTATTAGATCATTAGTAGGCTAAAGTGATGTATCCAGCTTCAAACTCATTTGTCCTACGCTATAAAAATACGTTATACTAAGAAATTAAATAACTACAAAAAAAGGGACTATTCATAAAGATCTTAAATCTTTGTGAATAGCCCCTTAATTATTGTATTAATCAAACTTCAATCCTTTTAATGCTTCTGCAAACGCATTATTCACAGGTTCCTCATCCTTGTGCTGGTTTTTCAAATACTTTTGTACAGTCCGTTTATCCACTTTGCCCTTAGATTCTTTTTTTCGGCGTGCCTCGAAAGCAGACAGTTTTTCACGATATCCACATTTACATGCAAAGATTTGGCCTTCACCTTCGCCACGCAGCTCCAGTTTTTTATGGCATTGTGGACAACGTGCGTTTGTGACCCGTGCGACATTTTTACGATGTCCACATTCACGATCTTGGCACACGAGCATTTTGCCTTTTTTGCCATTCACTTCTAGCATTGGTTTTCCACAGTCTGGACAAGATTTTGTGGAAATATTATCGTGCTTGTATTTTTTATTACTTGCTTTAATTTCAGCAACGATTTCTTTTGTGTAGCTTTTCATTTCACCGATGAATACTTCTTTTTTCAACTTACCATGAGCAATTTGATCAAGCTTTTGTTCCCACTCAGCTGTTAAAGTAGGAGATTTAAGCTCCTCTGGCACTAAATCAAGCAATTGACGACCTTTAGAAGTAATATGAATGTCTTTACCGCGCTTTTCAATTAAGAACGAATTGAATAGCTTGTCAATAATGTCAGCACGTGTAGCAACTGTGCCAAGTCCACCAGTCGATTTTAATGTGTCTACAAGTTGTTTATTTTTTGTTTCCATATACTTCGTAGGGTTTTCCATTGCCGAAAGTAATGTCGCCTCATTGAAGCGTGCAGGTGGATTAGTTTGACCTGATGTTTGAGCGATAAAGTTTACGTTTAATGTATCGCTCTTTTCGATGCGAGGTAAAATCTGTTCTTTCAGATCGTCTGCTGCATCCTCATCTTCAAAGCGATTATCGTATACTTCTTTCCACCCAATCGATAAAATGGTTTTTCCTCTAGCAACAAAGTTCTCATCACCGATTTTCGCACGGAGCGTTAATTGCTCGTACTCGAATACTGGGAATAATACTGCTAAGAATCGTTTTATAACTAAGTCATAAATTTTGCGCTCTTTATCTGTAAAGGCTGAGAAGTTTACAAAGCTTTCGGTTGGAATGATGGCATGGTGATCTGATACTTTACTGTCATCAACAAAAGCTTTCGAACTTTTTATAGGTTTGTTTAAGACCTTGTTTGCTAACGAACGGTATTCTCCAACTCCACAAGCTTTTAAGCGTTCTGGTAGCGTTCCTACAATATCTGAAGAGATATAACGTGAATCAGTACGAGGATACGTTAAAACTTTGTGCTGCTCGTACAGCTTTTGCATAATGTTTAACGTTTCCTTTGCAGAATAGCCAAAGATTTTATTCGCATCACGTTGCAGTTCGGTTAAATCATAAAGACCTGGTGAGAATGACTTCTTCGGCTTTTTCTCTATTTCTGTTACAATGGCATTTTGTTTGCCCAGTTTTTTCACAATCGCATCGACTTTCTCTTTATCAAAACTACGGCTGTTTCCCTTTGCATCTTGCCAAGTCAGCTTTAATATGTCTGTTGTTTGGGCTTCAATACCGTAATAAGTTTGTGCTTTGAAATTTTTGATTTCGTCCTCACGTGCTGCAATCATTGCAACAGTTGGTGTTTGTACACGGCCACAGTTTAACTGGGCGTTGAACCTAGTTGTTAATGCACGTGTTGCATTAAGACCTATATACCAGTCAGCTTCTGAACGGGCAACAGCTGAAGCATATAAATTGTCATAAGACTTGCCAGGCTTCAAATTTGCAAAGCCGTTTTTAATCGCTTTATCAGTAACAGATGAGATCCATAGACGTTTCATAGGTTTATTGATTTTTACTTTATCAATAATCCAACGTGCGACTAATTCTCCTTCTCTCCCTGCGTCTGTAGCCACGATTATTTCGTTGACATCATTTCTAGTCAGTTGACTTTTAACAGCATGGAACTGTTTTCCAGTCTGTTTAATGACTGTCAATTTCAAACGATCAGGCAGCATAGGAAGATCTTCTAAATTCCATGTTTTATATTTCACATCGTAACTTTCTGGGTCAGCAAGTGTGACTAGATGACCAAGTGCCCACGTCACGATATATTTATCACCTTCAAGATACCCATTTCCTTTTTTATTACAATTTAGCACACGTGCAATATCACGTGCGACAGAAGGCTTTTCAGCAATTACAACACTTTTTGCCATATTTAAAACATCCTTTCGAATTTCCGTAAGTTAAATATAGCATACGTGTCTAATGGATTCCGTTATTTCCAAAAATTCCAATCCTATATTGACAAAATGCTTTCTACTTATTCTATTAGAGTTTTTTTCTCCCCAAATGGTACTTATATTTTAATTATAATATTCCGACAATAAAAAAAATATTGATATTTGGATCTATCTTAATTATACTAAAATTCTAAATCTACTATTCAATACAAAAAATTTTAAAGGGGGATTTTTGTGGTTGATCAAATTGTAAATACTATTAACGGGTGGCTGTGGAGCCCTGTATTGGTAGGATTCATTGTTTTATGTGGCTTGTATTTTAGTTTTCGCACTAGATTCCTGCAAATTCGTCACTTCAAAGAAATGGTTAAACTCGTGGTCTCAGGGAAGGGTTCCGATGCGGGGGTTTCTTCGTTTCAGGCATTAGCGATGTCTTTATCCGGCCGTATCGGCGTAGGGAATATCGCTGGAACCGCAACAGGTATTGCTTTTGGAGGACCAGGTGCCGTATTTTGGATGTGGGTCATTACCTTTATCGGTGCATCATCAGCTTTTGTGGAGTCGACTCTTGCTCAAATCTATAAAGAAAAGCAAGATGGTGAGTATCGAGGAGGTCCTGCATTCTATATAGAAAAGGGACTTGGCTGGAAATGGTTTGCGGTAGTTTTCGCAGTGGCAACTCTGCTTGCTATGGCTGTCTTGATGCCAGGAATACAGGCAAATTCAATTGCAGATGGCGTAAATAACGCTTTTGGTCTTGACAATAAAATGACTGGTCTAATCGTTGCCGCACTTATTGGTTTTACTATTTTTGGCGGTGTTAAGCGTATTGCTAAAGTTGCAGAATTGGTCGTTCCTTTTATGGCAGCCGGTTATGTGTTACTTGCACTTGCAATTATAGGGGTTAACATTGGAGAAGTTCCAGCCGTATTTGCTCTAATTTTTAAAAGCGCTTTCGGAACTGAAGAAATGTTTGGTGGTATTATTGGTTCAGCTATTATGTGGGGAGTAAAACGCGGTCTTTATGCGAATGAAGCCGGGCAAGGTACTGGTGCTCACCCTGCGGCAGCAGCTGAGGTATCTCACCCTGCAAAGCAAGGTCTTGTGCAAGCGTTTTCAATTTATTTGGATGTATTCTTAGTTGTTACAGCAACTGCAATGATGATTTTATTTACACAATCATACAATGTTATCGATGAAAAAACTGGGGGAGTACTAACTGAAAACCTTCCAGGAGTTGAACCAGGAGCTGGTTACACTCAAGCGGCAGTTGATACGCTCCTTCCAGGATTCGGTGCAGGATTTGTTGCCATTGCCCTATTCTTCTTTGCCTTCACGACCATTTATGCTTATTACTATATCGCAGAGACAAACCTTGCATATCTAGTACGTGGTAAATTCAGGGGAATTGCTTTTGTTGGACTAAAACTCGTCCTTTTAGCTTCCATTTTCTATGGATCAGTAAAAACTGCATCAACAGCATGGGCAATGGGCGATATCGGACTCGGAATTATGGTATGGCTGAACTTAATTGCGATTCTATTGTTATTTAAACCAGCGGCTATTGCTTTAAAGGATTACGAAGAGCAGCTTAAGGAAGGTAAAGATCCAGAATTCAATTCAACTAAATATGGAATTAAGAATGCTGATTTCTGGGCAAATGGGTACCAAAGTTCAGAAAAGAAAGAGAAAAAGAACGTTTCGTAATGTGAAGCTTTCGTCCGTTTGAAATTCACGTTAAATTAGAAAAGTGCAGGGCGCCCGCCTATCAGCGACAATCATAAGACGAGCCGACAGAAAGGTTGTTCTTTAACCTTTTTGGCGGATTGGCTTATGACCTTTGAGCCAATGGTGCCTGGAGCTAGACCACCATCTAACTTCAAAAAACTTATACTTTCTTAGCTTTAAACTAAATCGCTAACGCGACTTAAATCACGGGGGCTGTCCAAAAAGTCAAGCACTGACTTTTTGAACAGCCCCTTTTTTCCTAATATAAAATGGTAGCCATTATTTTAATACATCTTCTCGTAAGATAAACTGTGCCAACTCTTCCATCTGATCAGAGATCGCGCGGTCGCTTTCCAGTGGGGGACAAATTTCTCGGACCTTCTCTAAAAAGTCTCTTGTTACCGGTGCTAATTGGTTTTCCGCTTTTTCCAAGTAGATTGCTTGCGAAGCACAAATCATTTCAATCGCAATGACGCGAGCAGAATTATGAATGATTTCTCGAGCTTGGCGTGATGCGATCGTTCCCATGCTGACATGATCTTCTTGGTTAGCAGATGTTGGAATCGAGTCAACACTTGCTGGATGGGCAAGAACTTTATTCTCGGAAACGAGAGCAGCCGCTGCATATTGAGGAACCATCAAACCACATTCTAAACCTGGATCTACTGCTAAGAATGGCGACAGGCCACTTAATTGCGGGTTAACAAGACGTTCCGTTCTTCGCTCTGAAATATTCGCCCACTCTGCTGCTGCAACTTTTAGAAAGTCCATCGAAAGGGCAATCGGCTGTCCATGGAAATGGCCTCCTGATACAATTTCGCCGCTTTCCAAAACAATCGGATTGTCTGTAGCAGAATTCATTTCTACTTTTAGTCGTTCCTCTACATAATTAAATGCTTGCCAAGATGCACCATGCACTTGCGGGATGCAACGAATGGAATACGCATCTTGCATACGGATTTCTCCTTGATGTGAGATTCGTTTACTGCCCTCGAGCCATTTTCTCATTCTTGATGCAACAAATTCTAGTTCAGGATGCGGACGAACGGCTAATAATTCGCTATCAAAGGCAGTAATAATGCCGTTAAGTGCTTCCATCGTTAAGCATGCTGCCATATCTGCTGCAAGGCCGACACGCTCTGCTTCATTAAGAGCAATGACTCCGACACCAGACATTGCCTGTGTTCCGTTAATTAACGCAAGACCTTCCTTCGCTTCTAATGCTACCGGTGTAAGGCCAGCCCTTTTTAATGCTTCTCCGCCTGAAAGAATTTCTCCCTTATACTCTGCTTTTCCTTCGCCAATTAACACGATGGCAATATGAGAAAGAGGCGCTAAATCTCCACTTGCACCAACCGAACCTTTACAAGGAACGATGGGATGAATTCCTTTATTAATCATTTCAACTAGCAACGTGAGTGTTTCTTCACGAATTCCAGAAAACCCCTTAGCGAGTGCATTTGCACGAAGCGTCATCATTGCCCTTACAACAGGGATTGGAAGTGGTTCACCGACACCAACCGCATCTGCCCGCAATAAGTTCAATTGTAATTTTGCAATATCATCTTTTTCAATTTCAATGTCACTTAATTTTCCGAACCCCGTATTCACACCGTATATGATTTTTCCATCATTAATTTGTTTTTCAATTCGATTCCGGCTTGCCCGAACCCTTAATAAGCTTTCTTCCGGGATAGAAACCTTTGCACTGCCATTAACAACATTTTGTACTTTTTGACGGTCTAATGTAAATCCATCTAATTCAACTATTTCTATATCGACTGCTTCACTGCTCTTCATATGATGTCCAGCTCCCTTTGATTTTCGACTGAATATTTCGTCATTCTAAAACATTATAAAACTAGTGCATAAATTACGCCAAATATAAATTACGGAATATTAAGGTAAATAAATATCTAGAACAAGTGTATCCCAATATGATCATGTTCCGCCTGCATAAATTCCGCTAATGCTCTAATGCTTATCATTCATTATTTGATTATGCCTTTTTATGATTTACATACCATTGCTCAATAAGAGCAGCCGTTAATCTGCCTGTATTGATTAAGTTTTCAATGCTGATACACTCTCTGAAAGAATGGATGTTTTGGAAACCAAGTCCAAGTGTCAAACAAGTTAAGCCATTTTCGTTTAGCACATTTGTATCGGCACCGCCTAATGTTTCTGTTAAATACGATTTAACGTTAATTTTGTGAGCAGCCGCTTCAACCGTTTTCGTTAAAATATGGTCTTCAGGAATATTAAATCCGCTATATTTTTTTTCAATTCTGATGTTCACTTTGCCGCCCTTTTTTTCAGCAGCTTGTTGCATTACTTCTCCCATATGCTTCAGCTGCTGATCAAGTTTCTCTTTTGAAAAACTTCGAACTTCTCCTGCAACCGTTACACGCCCAGGTATAATTGATGTCAGCTCCCCGCCATTAATAATCCCTATATTCGCAAGAGTCTCTTCATCGATCGTCCCGAGTCGCATTTGTAACAATCCTTCAGCTGAAATAAGAAATGCACTGTTTCCTTCATCCGCATTTAGGGCAATATGTGCAGCATTCCCTTCAACTTCCATCCAAATCCGGCTGCTGTATGGCCCTTTCAGAATGGTTTGTCCGACATCGCCGCTGCTGTCGAAAATATATCCCGTTTTACTTTTTGCCTTGCTGTAATCCATATATGTTGCTCCGACAAGTCCTGGCTGCTCATTGACTGTTAAAATGAATTCTATTGGGCCGTGTGGAACGCCACTTTCAATAATTGCCCGAATGGCTTCTAAGTAAGCTGCCAATGCCGCACGATCGTCCGCTCCTAAAATTGTCGTTCCATCCGAATGAATCACTCCATCTTTAATGACAGGATTTAATCCTTCTGTTGGCAGCACGGTATCCATATGTGTCGAAAAAAATAATGGCGGGATCGTTGAGTCTGTTCCCTCACGCCAAGCAATTAAATTTCCAACTTCACCGCCAAAATTTTTATGGGCTTCATCAAACTCAAATGTAAATCCAAGTTCAGGCAAGGCTTTGATTAAATAATCTGCAACGAGCTGCTCCTTCGTACTCGGACCATTAATTTTTGCAAGTTCAAGGAATAAATCTAGCAGGCGATCAGCATTTACTTTTTCAGCGGCAGTCGAAACCTGTTTTGTTTCCATTGGATTCCCTCCATTTTCTAAATATCTTTTAAACTGAATGAATTTAATAAAGCACTTTTTTACTGAAAACGAACAGTTTATTTAGGTTAATATTCTTATGTTCACTTAAACTAGAATAATACGATAATAACTATAATCTCATTCGTTTTCGGTTTGGTTTAATACATTATGAAATTCACTCAACTAGCGATTTACTACGACTTTTCCATTTTTAATTACTGTCTCTACGATGTTCGTTCCTAGCTCATAAGCAATATGCTTATACGTAGGGACATCCCATATTTGCAAGTCTGCTAATTTTCCTTCTTGAATTACGCCTCTGTCATCTAAATCAAGCGCTTTTGCTCCGCCGTATGTAGCAGCCTTTAGGGCTTCCTCAACTGAAAATTTATACAATCGGCAGGCAAGGTTGATAACAAATTGCATCGATTCTGTATAGCATGCTGGACAGAGATCAGTTGCCAAAGCGATGTTCATACCTAAATCAAGCATTTTCCGGGCATCAAACGGCTGCTTATGGCCAACAGCAAAATCTAATGCTGGCATTAGAACGCCGGTAACTTTTGCCTCTGCCAGTTTTTCCATTACTTCCACAGGTGTGTAATTTAAATGGTCAACAGACACCATTTTCATTTCCGCCGCTAAATCGGTTCCGCCAATATATGAGTAGGCGTCTGCATGAATTTTCGGCTTCATACCGTACTTTAGGCCAGCCTTCAAAATTAATTCTGATTCTTCAGCCGTAAAATAGCCTTCATCGCACCAAACATCGCAAAATTCTGCGAGTCCGCGCTCACCTACTTGGGGGATCATTTCGTTGATAATAACGTCAAGGTACTCACTTTTTGTCATATTTTCTGGAAAGCCATGTGCTCCTAAAAATGTATTTAACACATCAAGTGGTGTCTCTTCCCCAAGCCTTCTGCCCACTTCTAGAATTTTGATCTCACTCTCTGTCGTCAATCCGTAGCCGCTTTTACTTTCAATAGTGGTTATTCCATGCTCTAGCATCGACATGACACGTTTTTTTGATTGTTCAAATAATTCTTCAGCCGGTGTATTGCGAGTAAGCTCAACCGTACGATTCGGACCTGTTGTTATAGCAAGCTTTTCTAACTTTTCTGGTTTTCCGGTCAATTTAGCAGCATACTCTTCGACACGAGTCCCATAGAAAACTAAATGGGTATGTGAGTCTACAAACCCGGGTGCAACCACTTTCCCGGTTGCATCAATAAAATCCGATTGCTCAATGTCAAATTTGTTTTTGACCTCATCTTCCGATCCAACGCCAACAATTTTGTCATCTTTGATAGCTATCCAGGCATATGTTAGTACGCCGATATCCTCCATGCTTTCTCCTACACAAGTAACTGCTTCTGCAGCATTGCTGATTACTAAATCAACCTTTACCTTCACTTTTGTTTCAGACATTTTTACAATACCTCCATTTAGGAAAGCGCACAGTTTAGTTTTTGAAAAATCGTGTGCAAAACCACGTTTTATTTTAAAGAATTCCAATAATAAGAGGGAACTCTTTTATAATACGAAAAATCGTAATAAATCTAGCAATTTAAAAGAACGGTAGAGACCCAACTTACTTGGATCTCTACATGCAATGTTCTATGTGTATTATGCCTTTACGTTTTCCGGCTCTAAATCTTTCGGGCCAAACGTCGCTTTCGGTGACCACCATAATGGGATTTGGATGCTTTCTTTCGTTAACTTCCCTTTTCCGTTGGCCACATCTTGTGCGATTTCATAACCTGCTTGTGCATGACGGACAACCCCTATTCCAGAGTCAACGGTCATCGCAACTTCAAGTCTCATGTCAGACTCGGCAGTTCCGTCCGCAATCATTGTTACACCTGTATGAACAGCCTCACCCATGGAGTAGTTCGCTTGAAGCGCGATCAGGTCACACATGCCAACAGCGTTCAGAAGTCCGTTCAATACCGGCCAGTCAGAGATTAAGTCACTGCCGTCTTTCATGTTTTCAGATTCGAAAGTCGGATTCACGATCGAACCAGAGTCTAAGTTATCACGTGAGAATGCAACTGGACCTGATAGTTCGCCGCGGCGGATCATATCATTTACTTCTAATGCAAATGCCTTACGTTGACCAAAGCCCATGTAACAAATACGAGCTGGTAATGCTTCAATTGGAATATGCTCTTTCGCAAGTTTAATCCAGCGCGTTACAAGGTAATCGTCACTAAATTTCTCTAGGATCATATCATCGATTTTTCTTAAATCTTCTGCATCACCTGATAGACAGATCCAGCGGAATGGGCCGCGGCCTTCGCAGAAGAGCGGACGCAGGTATTCAGCTACAAAACCTGGTAAACGCTTCGCATCTTTTTCATCCATGCCTGCATCGATACACTCTTTACGGTGGCTTGTGCCGTATTCAAATGAATGCACACCCAAATCCATAAATTTAATCAACGCTTTCAACTCACGAACCATTGTTTCGCGTGCTTTTTCTAAATAAAGATCACGATCAGTATCACGAAGCTTTTCTGCTTCTTCTACTGTATAGCCAGCTGGTAAGTAGGAAATTGGGTCATGGCCTGGTGTCATAGAAGTTGAGATGTCTGGTAACCATCCTTTTTCAAGAACTTCTTCGAAAATATCAGCTGCATTTCCAACAACCGCTACACCAAGTGGTTTGCCTTCAGCTGCATGTTGTTTTGCCATCGCAATCGCATCATCCAAGGAATCTGCTAAACAATCAATGAATCCTTTTTCAATTCTTCTGTTGATAATTTCTACATTCGAGTCACATAGAATCGCCACGCCACCATGCATTGTCATCGCTCTCGTTTGGTTTCCGCCCATTCCACCAGCACCAGCTGTTAAAAGGATTTTTCCAACAAGGGAATCATTGTAATGAAGGCGTGCAATCGCTGATAATGTTTCGAATGTGCCTTGGATAACGCCCTGAGTACCTATGTATTCCCAAGGAGCCGCTGTATAGTTGGCATACATCGTTAAGTTCTTATCTTGTAAATCATAGAAAGTTGGCCAGTCTGCCTTCATAATATTTGTCGTTGCCATTACAACTGTTGGCGCATATTTATGTGTTTTAAATACCGCAACCGGCATCCCTGATTGCACGACAAGTGTTTCGTTATCTTCAAGCTCTTTTAATGATTTGACGATGGCATGGTAGGATTCCCAGTTACGAGCCGCTTTTCCGATTCCACCATAGATTACTAGCTCTTCTGGTTTCTCCGCATTTTCCATATTGTTTTCAAGCATCCGCAAAATAGATTCTTGTCTCCAGCCCTTACAACGAAGTTCAGGGCCTCTCTGTGCTTTCACTGAATATAAGATTTCTGGTTTTGACATGTATTTGTCCTCCTAAATTAGTGTAATTGCGATTCTAACTTTATATATTGCAAGTCTCGTGCCAATGTTATCTAATTAAATCAATTTTTTTGACAATATATAAAAACGGGCCCTCTAATAACTATTTTCGAAAACCACTCAGCAAAAACTCCTTCTCCTTTTACTAAAAAAATAATTTCAGAAAAAATTAATCGCAGGTGTTTTTTGCACCTTTTCCAGTATTCCGACAATTATTGTCTAAAAGGTTGTAAACGATTTCATTAATAGGGTGCAGATAATTTTTGCATGCAGACTATTAAATTTCTTAATCCAATATCCTCAAAAACTTTTTTAATAAAAAACTTAAATTGTGATCTTTTAATCTTTCAAGGGAATTCCGTTTTCAAAGTATTAATTCTATAGAGATTTTAATTATGAACAACTATTGATGTTCGCGTATTCCGCTTTCAAGACTCCTTAAGTGGTTCTATTGGACAACTTATAGAGAAATATCATGGTTAAGGGCTTATAGAGCCGTTCTATTGGACATCTTATAGAGAAATACCATGGTTAAGGGCTTATAGAGCCGTTCTATTGGACATCTTATAGAGAAATACCATGGTTAAGGGCTTATAGAGCCGTTCTATTGGACATCTTATGAAGAAATACCGTGGTTAAGGGCTTATAGAGCCGTTCTATTTGCCCGGTACGTAAAAAATGTTCAAGCGGATCTATAAGCGCGATATTGCAGTTCATGCAAACAACAACAAATTTTAGAAAACAGCCTTCAAAAAAACATCGACCCAATTTCAGTCGATGTTAGATATTAACAATCTATAATACTTTACTTAGGAAGGATTTCGTCCTTTCTTGCTGCGGGTTTTCAAATAATTCATTAGGGATATTTTCTTCTACTATGAAACCGCCATCCATAAATAAAACACGATCACCGACTTCACGGGCAAATCCCATTTCATGGGTCACAACAACCATTGTCATCCCCTCTTTGGCCAGTTGTTTCATTACTTCAAGCACTTCTCCAACCATTTCTGGATCCAATGCAGAGGTTGGTTCATCAAAGAGCATAATTTTCGGTTCCATCGCTAGGGCCCTCGCAATGGCGACACGCTGTTTTTGCCCGCCTGATAACGAATCCGGATAAGCATTTGCCTTCTCTTCAAGCCCTACTTTACGAAGGAGTTCAATTCCTTTTGCCCTCGCCTTCTCCGCAGGGATATTTCTTACTCTCATCGGAGCAAGCATAATATTCTCAATGACGGTTTTATGCGGAAATAAATTAAATTGCTGGAATACCATGCCTACTTCGGTTCTTACTTTATTAATGTCTGTTTTCTTGTCCGTAATATCAGTGCCTTCGATCGTAACATGACCGCCAGTAATGGACTCAAGCAAATTTAGACACCTCAAAAATGTCGATTTTCCTGATCCCGATGGTCCAATAACTACCACGACTTCCCGAGGCTTAATGGCTACATTTATATCCTTTAAAATTTCGTTTTCCCCAAACGATTTCTTTAGATTCTTTACTAGAATCATTCTGTTGCCAACCTTCTTTCAAGACGATTTAATAAAAAGCTTAAAGTAGTAGTCAACACGAGATAAATAAGTGCTGCTGTGAGGTACGGCTCCCATACGCGGTAATATGTGTTTGCTAGTGCTCGTCCGTAATACATAAGTTCAGGGGTTGCCACAATTGCCGCCAGTGAGGATTCTTTCACAAGAACAATGAATTCATTCCCAAGGGGTGGAATCATTCGCTTAAAGGCTTGAGGCAAAATAACATCTTTCATTGCTTGGACATGATTCATGCCTAGGGAACGGGCTGCTTCCATTTGACCCTTATCAATGGATTGGATACCTGCCCTGAAGATTTCAGCAATATATGCACCCGCAATCAAGGAAAGAGCAATGATGCTAGCTACGATCCCGTTTGTATGTCCAATTAACATGGGCACTACACCAAAATGGACTAATAATAATTGCACAAATAAAGGCGTTCCACGGAAAAATATAATATAGCAATTGAAGAATAATGAAATAGGTTTATTTTTCGTCATTTTCCCTAATCCAATGATTAATCCAAGTACTGTCCCTATCAAAATCCCTGCAATCGATAATCCGATTGTCAAGAGCGTCCCCTTCAAAAAGAAAGGAACATATTCTACTATGATGTCCAGTCTAAAGTCCATTAATTTCCCCCCCAATTAAACCAAAATTGCGTAACTATTCTCTAAGAGTTACGCAATTTGTTTTGCTGCTTATTGCTGTTGCTTTAGTATCGTATCTGTGTCAGGTGCTACACCAAACCATTTCTCATAAATTTCTGCATATGTTCCGTTTTCAAGAACTTTCGTAACGGCTGCATCAAAATCGGCTTTATATTCACTGCCTTTCGGAAACATAAGGCCATAAAATTCATTCTCGAAGCCTTCCTCATCCTTAATTATAGCTAGTTTTTGGTTAGGATTATTTTTTGCGTATTCTTCAACTACTGCGTTGTCCGCAACAACAGCATCAGCTCCGCCGCTAATCATCTCCAAAATTGCCAGATTATTATTATCGAATTTTTTAATATTCTTATGATTTTTGCCTAGTAGGGCCTCAATTGCTTCCTGCCCTGTCGTTCCGCCTAGAACTGATACGATCTTGTCGTTCTTTAGGTCAGCAGCACTTTTTATATCACTGCCTTCAGGAACTAGAATTTCATTTGTTGATAAATAGTATGGAACTGAAAAATCGTATGTTTGTTTCCGATCATCATTTATCGTAATCGCATTTATTCCTAGATCAGCAGTCTTGCCTTTAACCTCGACAAATAAAGGGTCCCAGCCAACATTAACCATTTCAAATTCATATCCCGCTTCTTTTGCAACCGCATTCATAAAGTCTACATCAAATCCTACCATTTCACCTTTATCTAAAAATACAAATGGTGCATAGTTTGCATCTGTTACGATTTTAAGTTTTTTCTTTTCTGACCCTGGGTCTTTACTCTCATTTTCATCCGCGGTTTGATTTCCACCAGTTGTCTGACTTTCGCCGCTAGACTGGCTTGTCCCACATGCTCCTAGAATAAGAGAGAAAATCATAACAATAGCTAGAAGTGTGAACTTTTTCATTTAATTGCCCCCTTTAGATTAAATATATTTATTACAGTACAACCTGAATAATCAAGGTGGGGTTCCAAATATTCTGTAAATTCAGATTCAAATTTATTTTACATTTATCCTTTTCTTTATGCAAGGATAATTTAATATAATTTTTTTCGCATGATTATACACTACTAGAATAGTAATTACTCTTTTTTGGCTATGGTTTAGCTGGGATTCAAATGTTTTTTACAGGAATAATGTTAAAAGAATGGTAGAGATCCAATACTATTCGGATCTCTATATTCTATCCATGAGTCCCTACGCCTTCACATCTTCTTTCTCTAAATCTTTCGGACCAAATGTCGCTTTCGGTGACCACCATAATGGGATTTGAATGCTTTCTTTTGTTAATTTCCCTTTCCCGTTAGCCACATCTTGGGCAATTTCATAACCTGCTTGCGCGTGGCGGACAACTCCGATTCCAGAGTCAACGGTCATCGCGACTTCTAATCTCATATCAGACTCATCTGTTCCATCCGCAATCATTGTTACACCTGTATGCACAGCCTCGCCCATGGAGTAGTTCGCTTGAAGGGCGATCAGGTCACACATGCCAACAGCGTTTAGAAGTCCGTTCAATACCGGCCAGTCAGAGATTAAGTCACTGCCGTCTTTCATGTTTTCAGATTCGAAAGTCGGATTCACGATCGAACCAGAGTCTAAGTTATCACGTGAGAATGCAACCGGACCTGATAGTTCGCCGCGGCGGATCATATCGTTAACTTCTAATGCAAATGCTTTACGCTGTCCAAAGCCCATGTAACAAATACGAGCTGGCAATGCTTCAATTGGAATATGCTGTTTCGCAAGTTTAATCCAGCGCGTTACAAGATAGTCATCACTAAATTTCTCTAAAATCATATCATCAATTTTTCTTAAGTCTTCTGCATCGCCTGATAGACAGATCCAACGGAATGGGCCGCGGCCTTCACAGAAGAGCGGACGCAGGTATTCAGCTACAAAACCTGGTAAACGCTTTGCTTCTTTTTCATCCATGCCTGCATCGATACACTCTTTACGGTGGCTTGTGCCGTATTCAAATGAATGCACACCAAGGTCCATAAATTTGATTAGTGCTTTCAACTCACGAACCATAGTTTCGCGTGCTTTTTCTAAATAAAGATCACGATCTGTATCACGAAGCTTTTCCGCTTCTTCAACCGTATAACCTGCTGGCAAGTAGGAAATTGGATCGTGTCCTGGAGTCATGGAAGTTGAGATGTCTGGTAACCATCCTTTTTCAAGAACTTCTTCGAAAATATCAGCTGCATTTCCAACAACCGCTACACCAAGTGGTTTGCCTTCAGCTGCATGTTGTTTTGCCATCGCAATCGCATCATCCAAGGAATCTGCCAAACAATCAATAAATCCTTTTTCAATTCTTCTGTTGATAATTTCAACATTCGAGTCACATAGAATCGCTACGCCGCCATGCATTGTCATCGCTCTCGTTTGGTTTCCGCCCATTCCACCAGCACCAGCTGTTAAAAGGATTTTTCCAACAAGGGAATCATTGTAATAAAGGCGTGCAATCGCTGATAATGTTTCGAATGTGCCTTGGATAACACCCTGTGTTCCTATGTATTCCCAAGGAGCAGCCGTATAGTTGGCATACATCGTTAAGTTCTTATCTTGTAAATCATAGAAAGTTGGCCAGTCTGCCTTCATAATATTTGTCGTTGCCATTACAACTGTTGGCGCATATTTATGTGTTTTAAATACCGCAACCGGCATCCCTGATTGCACGACAAGTGTTTCGTTATCTTCAAGCTCTTTTAATGATTTGACGATGGCATGGTAGGATTCCCAGTTACGAGCCGCTTTTCCGATTCCACCATAGATTACTAGCTCTTCTGGTTTTTCAGCATTCTCCATATTGTTTTCAAGCATCCGCAAAATAGATTCTTGTCTCCAGCCCTTACAACGAAGTTCTGGTCCTCTTTGCGCTTTAACTGAATATAAGATTTCTGGTTTTGACATCTATGTTTCCTCCTAAATAAGAATTTTTCGATCCTAACTTTATATATTGCAAGTACTATGCCAAATGAATCACATTAGGCAGAATTCTCAGATATATATGCTAAAATCTAGTCTCTAACCTAGGGTATTGACAATTCCCCATTCGTAAATAAACACTTCTACTAACAAAAATAAAAAATTCCGGTGAAAAAAATCGCAGATATTTCTTGCAGTTATTTGATTTCAATTTATCAATCACCGGTCAAGTTACTGCAAACGCTTTTATTATTAGTGTGCAGACAGAATTTGCATCACGCAGACTATTTTAAAAATTGTAAATTAGTGATATATTCAGAGCAAGGGAGTCACTTAGGAGGGGAAAAAGTTGATTGCAGCATCAATCGGGTCATTAATTAGAAGTTTTGTAGACGGTGTTATCGTATTAAATGAACTACATGAGGTTGTATGGACTGATATCAATACACAAATCCCAATAGAAGTCATATCCGGCATACATATTTCTGAAATTATCCCTTGCGAAGAAATAAGCTTTGTAAATAATGAAACATTTTGCATGACAATTGGCCAAAAGAAGCTTCAATTTGAAGTGAAAATTTTCCCTGCAGACGATCAATACATCGTTTTATGTATTGATGATAAAACTAATTTATTAACAAATTCGAAAGCCCGATTATATTGTCTTGAAAAGATTATCGAATCACTGGATGAAGGGGTAATGATGAGTAATCCTGAAGGAGAGATTGTCTTATATAATATAGCGCAGGAAAAAATGGAAGGATTAAATAGCCAAGAGGTTATTGGTAAACATCTATGGTCAGCCTATAATTATAAACCGCAAAATTCCGAGCACAAGCACACATTTAAGACTGGAAAACCTATTTTCTCTAGATATAGAGCACACTCGACAGTTAACGGAAAACCTAAGTATGTAAATTACAGCACATTTCCAATTCAAAAGGATGGAGAAACGATTGCTGTTTTTTCACTAAGTACAAATGAATCTAGGCTTAAGGATCGGCTCCATCAAACAATTGAGCAAAAAAGACAAATTGTTGAAATGGACGATAAGGATAAATTGGATTTGAAAAACGGAACGATCTTTACGTTTGACCATATTAAAGGCAAAAGCCTCGCATTAAAAAATTTAATAAAAGAAGCGCAAAATATTTCTATTCATAATACCGATGTTCTAATAATTGGCGAAACAGGAACAGGAAAGGAACTGTTTGCGCAAAGTATGCATAATCACAGTCCGCGAGCGGGGAGCCCTTTCGTTGCGATTAACTGCGCGGCAATTCCTGAAAACCTATTGGAAAGCACCTTATTTGGAACGGTGAAAGGAGCCTTTACTGGGGCAACGAACCAAATTGGACTGTTTGAATATGCAAAAGACGGCACTCTCTTTCTCGACGAAATTAACTCAATGCCGATAACATTACAATCAAAGTTAATGCGAGTATTACAGGATCGTTTCGTTCGAAGAGTAGGATCCAATGAAGTTACGCCTGTGGAGTGTACTGTCATCAGTGCCTCAAACGAGGACCCAGAGGAAATGATCTCGGAAGGAAAAATGCGTCTTGATCTATTTTACAGAATTGCTCATACAAGCCTCTACATCCCGCCTTTAAGGGAGCGTACAGAAGATATTCACTTTTTTGTCGAATACTTCCTCGAGTTTTATCGGAAGAAATTCACCAAATCCGTTCCGGATCTTTCAAAAGCATTGTTTTCAATTCTACTCCAATATCATTGGCCTGGAAATACGCGGGAACTTGAGCATTTAATCGAAAATTTGATTATACGAGCGAATGAATCCGATCATGCCATTGAAGTTGATCACCTTCCAGCTTATATGAGAAGAAAAATCCTTTCCGATCTTACAGATCAAACGAATGATCAAAAAAAAATCAATAACAAGCCCCTTAAATCCTTATTTACGAACGCTCAGGAACACTATGTCCAAAAGACATTAGAACAAATGGATTGGAACATATCTAAGGCTGCAAAATCACTTGGAATTACCCGGCAAAGCCTGCAGTATCATATAAAAAAGCTTGGCCTTGAAAAGCCGGTTCGCACCCAGAAATAAGGTAAATTTGCTTCATAAGTGTAGAAGAGAAGCTCATTTTTCCATAAACGATATCACTGGCATTAGGAATTAACAGAACTTCTATTTTTTTAGATGGGTTTAGTTATGATAGTGGTGGTCGAATTACTTTAGAAAGTTTCTTTTTTCAATCAGAAAAGCTACAATACTAATGAAGTTTCTGGAAAAGGAGATTACATAATGACTGATTTTCATAAGAACTTAGAGAAATATGCGGATTTAGCTGTTCAGGTAGGTGTTAATGTCCAAAAGGGCCAGACACTTGTTATTAATACGACTCTTGATTCAGCCGAATTAGTCCGCCTTGTTGTCAAAAAGGCATATGAGGCAGGCGCTTATAATGTGATTGTTAACTGGACGGATGATGCCGTCACTAAGACGAAATACGATTTAGCTCCAGATGAAGCATTTAATGAATATCCAGAATGGCGTGCTAAAGAAATGGAAGCCCTTGCTGAAAATGGTGCAGCATTTATGTCGATTGTTTCCGCAAGCCCTGATCTTTTAAAAGGGGTCAAATCGGAGCGGATTAGCAACTTCCAAAAGGCAGCTGGGACAGCTCTTTCTAAATACCGCAAATTTGTCATGTCCGATAAAGTTAGCTGGACAGTTATTGCAGCACCTTCTGCAGCTTGGGCAGATAAAGTATTTCCGAATGAGCCCGCAGAAACACGGGTACAAAAGCTCTGGGAAGCGATTTTTAAAGCAACACGTACTGACTTAGAAAATCCTGTTGAAGCCTGGAAAAAACATGACGAGGCCTTGCATGAAAAAGTGGATTACTTAAACAGTAAAAAATATAAAAAACTTCACTATAAAGCACCTGGAACAGACTTAACAATCGAGCTTCCTGAAAAACACCTTTGGGTTGGGGCTGGCAGTGTGAATGAGAAGGGCCATGAATTTATGGCGAATATGCCGACAGAAGAAGTATTCACTGTTCCATTAAGAACCGGCGTCAATGGTACTGTCTCAAGTACGAAACCTTTGAGCTACGGCGGAAATATAATCGATAACTTCACACTGACATTTGAAAATGGCCGCATTGTCGATGTAAAGGCAGAAGAAGGTGAAGAAATCTTAAAACAGCTAGTGAGCACAGATGAAGGTTCTCATTATCTTGGAGAAGTTGCCCTCGTCCCGTTCAATTCGCCGATTTCTCAGTCAAACCTTCTTTTCTATAACACATTATTTGACGAAAATGCTTCAAACCACCTTGCGATTGGCAGTGCCTATGCATTCTGTCTTGAAGGCGGGAAGCAGATGTCCAGCGATGAGCTAAAAGAGCACGGTTTAAACGATAGTTTAACACATGTTGACTTCATGATTGGCTCAGCCAAAATGGATATTGACGGCGTGAAAGAAGATGGAACAACTGAGCCTGTCTTCCGTAATGGAGACTGGGCGTTTTAAGAATTCCCTTGATATATAGCCAATTAGAGCTTTACTTCTATTGCATGGTCACAAAATTGGTCACATTATATTAAAAATTAAGCAATTTATCATAATTCTTCAGCCACGTGTTTTTGCATACTAGGTAACACGTGGCTGTATTTATTGCTATTAAAAACACTGTGTAAAAGCGGTGATTTTGAGAGTGTTTAAGAAAGTAATCAATTTCCTCAGTATTCCATACGGTCATTTAAACATTTACTCTTTCTGGTAAAGTTATATTCAAGGTAGGATTTTTTTTTTTGGCTTCAGAAGTCTTGATGTGGGGGTTTTGCTGTCCGTTAATCTGAGAAAAACTTCTAATACCGAATGTCTTATAAAACCTTACTTAAGAAGGCTTTTGTTCTTTCTTCCTGCGGATTTTCAAATATCTCTTTAGGTTGATTTTCCTCAACTATGTAGCCTCCGTCCATAAACAAGACACGGTCGCCAACTTCACGAGCAAATCCCATTTCATGGGTCACTACAACCATTGTCATTCCTTCTTTAGCTAGTTGTTTCATTACTTCTAGTACTTCTCCGACCATTTCTGGATCCAATGCTGATGTCGGCTCATCAAAGAGCATAATTTTCGGCTCCATTGCAAGAGACCTCGCTATGGCGACACGCTGCTTTTGCCCGCCAGACAATGAATCCGGATATACATTCGCTTTCTCTTCAAGCCCTACTTTGCGTAAAAGTTCAAGGCCTTTTTCCCTTGCCTTATGCGCAGATATATTTCTTACTTTCATTGGGGCAAGCATAATATTTTCAATTACGGTTTTATGTGGAAATAAATTAAATTGCTGAAAGACCATTCCTACTTCGGTTCTTACTTTATTAATGTCTGTCTTCTTGTCAGTTAGATCAATGCCTTCTATCAAAACATGTCCGCCTGTAATCGATTCAAGCATATTTAAGCACCTTAAGAATGTAGATTTTCCTGATCCTGACGGTCCAATAACCACCACAACTTCCCGAGGCTTAATATCTACATTAATATCTTTTAAAATTTCATTAGTGCCAAAAGATTTTTTTAAATTCTTCACTTGAATCATTCTGTTGTCAACCTTCTTTCAAGACGATTTAATAAGAAACTCATAGAAGTAGTTAACACAAGATAAATAAGTGCGACTGTGATGTACGGCTCCCATACGATGAAATAATTACCAGCCATTGCCCGTCCCCAGTACATAAGTTCAGGAGTTGCCACAATTGCTGCAAGGGAAGAATCTTTTATAAGAACAACGAATTCGTTCCCAAGAGGCGGGATCATTCTCTTAAAAGCCTGAGGCAAAATAACATTTTTCATTGCTTGAACATGATTCATACCCAAAGAACGGGCTGCTTCCATTTGACCCTTATCAATGGATTGGATTCCGGCCCTGAAAATTTCAGCAATGTAAGCTCCTGCATTTAAAGATAGAGCTATAATTGTGGCCAAAATCCCATTGGTATGTCCAATAAAAAAAGGAACTACCCCAAAATGAACTAAAAATAATTGCACAAATAAAGGTGTTCCACGGAAAAATGTAATATAGCAATGGAAAAAAAATGCAATCGGCTTCTTCTTAGCCATTTTACCTAGTCCGATTCCTAACCCCAATACGGTCCCAAGCAAAGTCCCTACGATCGATAACCCGATTGTCAACAACGTCCCTTTCAAAAAGAATGGAATATATTCTGCGATGAGATCTAAGCGAAATCCCATTAACCTACCTCCTTATTAATCTAAAATTGCGTAATACTATTTTTTAAGAATTACGCAATTTTATTTCTCTATTTATTAATTCTATTCTTTTAATGTTTCTAAATCTGGCTGTACACCAAACCATTTCTCATATATTTCGGCATATGTTCCATTGTCGATAAGCTTCGTAAGAGCTGCATCAATTTCAGCTTTTAGTGGACTGCCTTTTTGAAACATCATTCCGTAAAATTCATTGTCAAAGCCTTCTTTATCTTCAACAACAACAAGTTTTTGATCTGGATTCTTTTTGACATACTCTTCGAGTGTAGCATTGTCGGCAACGGCCGCATCAGCCCCACCGCTCGCCAATTCCATAATTACGAGACCATTATTTTCGAATTTTTTAACATTTGGATTGTTTTTGCCAAGAACTTTGTCAAGAGCTGCCTGACCTGATGCTCCGTTTTGAATGGCCACTACTTTGCCTTCTAGGTCAGCTATACTTTTAATATCACTGCCTTCAGAAACTAAGATCTTGTTTGTCGATAAAAAGTAAGGAACTGAAAAATCATACGTTTGTTTCCGATCATCACTGATTGTAATAGCAGACAATCCAAAATCTGAAATGCCGTCTTTAACCTCAAGAAATAATGGTTCCCATCCTAGATTGACGTATTCATATTCATATCCTGTTTCTTTTCCAAGCTCCACTAATAAATCGGCATCGAATCCGACAATCACGCCATTTTCAATCGATTGAAACGGTGGATAATGCGCATCTGTTCCAATCTTGAGTTTTTTCTTTTCTTTATCTGATTCATTGCTTTCATTATTGGCCGGCTTTTCGCCATTACTATTGCTTCCGTTACTAGTCTGGCTTGAACCACAAGCTGCTAGAATTAGTGTGAAAATCATGACTAAAGTAAAAAGTGTAAACTTTCTCATTGAATTCCCCCCTTGGATTAAATACTTTATTTACCTTACAAAAACTAATGGTGTAAATTTTCCAAATGAATGCCTCCCTTTAAAGTAAACTATTTAATGTTAAAACGACTGAATCATCTAGGTTGATTCGCAATTTTCAGTATATTCAGATTGTAACTATTATACTTTTTTCTGAAACAAGATTTCTATTGATTATTTTATTAAGGTTAAAAACTGCTATAAATGATAAAAAAACATACAATAAAGGCTTGCCAATAAAGATTCTTGAGTCATGCGCACAAATACGATTTAGCTTCAGATGAGGCAGTTAATAAATATCCAGAATGGCGCGCGAAAGAAATGGAAGCCCTTGCTGAAAATAGAGCAGCATTTATGTGGGGATTGGGCGTTTTAAATCTAATTATTGACACGAGAAAAAATCATGTGGAATTATACCGCATGATTTTTTTCGTATTTTACTAACAGGCAGCTTTCAAAATGGAAGTTTCTCTTTACTTTTTCCGCAGATAAACACTTGTCACTTTTCCGTCTTCATCAGTCACAATTTCGATTATATATTTGTCAGCCATGTAAACAGCACGAATTCCGTCATTTAAGTCATCTTTGCCTTCTTGAAAGGGTTCGCCAAACAATTTCTTTACTTCCTCTAAGGTTGTTTTCATCCGCTCACCGGGGATAGAAACAGCCGTCACGATGCCTGATGCCTCTTCATAATAATAGGTAATTTCAGGGTACATCAAATAAGGCTCTCCATTCTGAAAGCCTTCTTCCATGAAATTAGGGTCCGTCTTTTTGATTTCAGTAATATTCGTTCCAATCGGATAAGGACTTCCTAATGGGATGCCTTTCTTCGCTTTTTCAATGACATCTTTAGTAAGCTCGAGATTCAGGAATGGAAAATAATGCTCTCTCTTCTCACTCCAAAGTTTGTACCAATACTCCCCTAAATTTTCGGCTTTACTGCCCTCTTTCAAATATGATTCATCTAACTTTAATAATGTCATCGCTTCCGCGTCAAATTCCCAGGTTATAAATACAAAATCGCGATCTTCAAGCAAATGGGCTGTTTGCATGTATTTCTGGTTAATGATCTTTATTTGTGTTCCAAAAATGAAGGGTAAATCTCCCTCTAATTGAACCCTCTTTATTTCACCATCTTTAATCGCAATTATATAGGGCGTTGAATATCCTTGATCCTCATGCTGAATAATGGCAATTAGCATTTTATTCCCCAAATTTAATGAAAAGCCCTGTTCAGTCTTAGAATTAAAAATTAATGCGCCTAAATCATCGAAAACATCCTGTTTAAAGGCGACGGTTGAATCCTTTTCAGCAAGATATACAGAATAATGGCCTTTTTTTATCGGATCGCCCTTTTTCCCTTCTGGACGATCTTCTTCATTCAAAATACTTTGTTCATCTTCAGCAAAAAGAAACACATTGTATTCAAGCATCCCGTCCATGGCTTCAAATTGGTAAAGTGATTTTTCTTTTAGCCATACCGTATCTTTCTTTTCTTTTCCCTCTTGGACGACAGCTGGCTTATCCTTTGCAGTTGCCAATCTGTTTTTTTCATAAGTTGTTTTCTCTATATTAATCGAAGCATTCGTTTCATTTGTACAAGCTGTTACAATTCCTGATAGCACAATTAAAGATAATTTATATATAAAATTTTTCATTAAAGTCTCCCTAGTTTATTAAAACATTTTTGGTTTCAAAGATTGTTAACGGTTAAAAAATATTAGTATGTTAAAAGTGTAACAAATAGGATCGGATTCTACAAATCTTCCAATATACCCATTTTCAAAAACAGCTCTTTCGTTCAGGTTTTATAAGATCATATTCGATAATAATATATATCTGCTTTCTACTTCATACGAAGATAGCTGGAAAAACTGTAAAATCGGCTTGCTATTACAATAATACTAATCATGACAATATTACCTAGTTTCTTCACAGCCTCCATAGTATAATAACATTAATTTTTTTGTGAAAGGTGTTGCAAAGTTTTGTTGAAAGAATTTAAGAAGTTTGCACTTAAGGGAAATGTATTGGATCTTGCCGTCGGGGTTATTATCGGAGCTGCATTTGGGAAAATTGTTGCTTCGCTCGTTGATGATATTATTATGCCACTAGTCGGGCTGCTTATAGGTGGAGTGGATTTTTCACGGCTTTCCGTCAAATTGGGAGAGGCTGAAGTTAAATATGGAGCATTCATCCAAACTGTCGTTGACTTCCTCATCGTAGCATTTTCAATTTTTATGTTCATTCGAATTATTAATAACCGGTTTAAAAAGAAGGAAGAAGAAAAGCCCTCAGCAGTTGAAGTGGATAAGAAGGTAGAGCTTCTTTCTGAAATTAGAGATTTATTAAAAGAAAAATAATACTTTTATTGAAACTCTTTTTTACGAATTACGTATATAAAAGTAAGATAAATTATTATGAGGTGAAATTATTATATGTATGTACAACAAACAGCTAATGGAACCTATTTGCCATCCGTTTTAAGAGCCTTTGCTTTCTCATTGGGATTTGCCTTTCTCGGAACGATGGCAGGCGTTTTTGTTCCACCCGCACTGTTTTTGCCACTCGTAATTCTTGAGATTGGGATGCTGTTATTTGCCTTTCTCCTGCGCCGAAAAAAAGCGATCTCTTACACATTTCTGTATGTTTTCACCTTTATTTCAGGTATTACGACGTATCCGATTGTTTCGCATTATCTCACTACGATCGGTCCAAACCCTGTATTGCTCGCACTTGCGACAACGACCACCGTATTTACTGGTCTCGCCGTTTATGCATCAACAACAAAACGTGATTTAACTTTCTTAGGCGGGATACTGATGGCCGCATTGCTCGCCTTGATTGCAATCTCTATCTTTAATATTTTCTGGCCATTAAGCTCAACTGGAATGCTCGCTTTCTCTTTTGTTGGTGTGCTAGTATTCAGTGGCTATGTTCTCTTTGATTTTAACCGCATGAAGCAGTATGGAGTGACAGCCGAGGAAGTGCCTTTAATGGCTCTCAATTTATACCTTGATTTTATTAATTTGTTCATTAATATACTGAGAATATTTGGTATTCTGGGAAGTAGAGATTAACCTATATGTTAAAATGAAAGAAGGGATCCTTCCCTTCTTTTTAATTTAGGCTATTTTCGCATATATTGTTGTTATTATCCTTGAAATTTGCCCACTGACACAAAAAAGCAGTGAAACTGTGTATGCTATAGAATCCCTGAAAACAGCCTCGCAAACGATTCCTTCGATCTTTCCACGAATCCTCTTTTATAATATTGAACTGGACTTATTATCTCGCTCTCTTCCATATCCTCTTCATAATGGGCGACCAAATCACGAATAGAACTTGTTCCGTAAAGGAAAACATTGACTTCGAAATTCAGATGAAAACTGCGCATGTCCATATTTGCTGTCCCAATCGAAGCCAGATTCCCATCAACGATAATGACCTTTTGATGAAGAAAGCCCTTTTTATATGAATAAATTTCTACGCCGTACCGCAGTAATTCCGAGAAATAGGATCGACTGGCATATTGGGTTAAGAACCCATCATTAATTTCAGGGACCATGATCCGTACCTCAATCCCTTTTGCCGCTGCCACTCTTAATGCTGTTCGAATCGCTTCATCCGGGACAAAATAGGGGCTGGCAATCCAAATGGACTTTGTCGCGCATGAAATCATTGAATAATAAAAATCACTCATAATTCCTTGTTGGGTATCTGGTCCGCTCGCCACAACCTGTACAGCCCCATCCAGTACATCATCTTGAATAACCGATTTGCCGATTGGATGCTTTTGTAGAACCTTTTCGCCACTGACATATTCCCAATCCAGCAAAAAAACCATGTGAAGTGAATATACAGCTTCACCTTTCAGCAACATATGCGTGTCCCGCCAAAATCCAACCCTCTCATCTTTCCCGAGATATTCAATCCCTACATTCAGCCCGCCTACAAAACCGATCTTCCCGTCAATAATAATAATCTTCCGGTGGTTTCGAAAATTAAATTTCTGATTAAAGAATCCATACTTCAGCGGCGAGAACGGAAACACTTTCACTCCCGCAGCCTCCATTGCTTCAATATCTTCCGAAGCAATTTTCCGGCTGCCTGCTGCATCGAAAATAAATAAGACCTCAACACCTTTTCTCGCTTTTTCTATAAGGATGCCGATAATTTCCTTCCCAAGGGGGTCTGAGCGGAAAATATAATATTCCAGATGAATAAATGCTTCAGCTTCTTTTAGCTTTTTCCTAATTTCTGAAAAAGTTACTTCTCCATTTTTTAAAATATAGGCACGGGAGGCGGTACTAATCGCGCTCGGGGAAGCGTTCTCGGCAAATTTAGCAAAAGAATGCTGACTATCCTGTAAAAAGGAAAGATCAGGCGCGGATTCCTGTTTCAGCAATTTCTTCCATTCATCCCGATCCTTCTTCCGCTTGCTTTTGAAGAGATGTCCCTTCAAATAAAGCTGACCGGAAAATAAATAAAACAAATACCCCACTACTGGGAAAAACACAAGAACATATATCCATAGAAGGGTATGCTGTGGTGAACGATTCTCAAGCATTAACGAATAAATGCTAACCATAATGGCGGAAACATATAAAAACATGAACCCAGATTTTATCACCATATTGTAGTGGCTAAAAAATATCAAGTACAGTGATGTGATTAAAATAAAGGCAATTATAAACTCGATCCGGCGCTTTCTCATGTCAACCTTCCCAACATTTAATTTCATCCTTACTTAGAATATATCCTTTCCTAAATAAATTGCATTTAACAAAAAGCAGTAAACTTTAAATACCGAAGGCGGAATCTATTGAAGGATTTTATGAGGATTTCCTCCTGAATCTATTAAATGTGGAAACAATTATTGTATAATTATAGTAAATTCCTCCTAACCCTTTCTCTTTTTTACAAGAAACACGAAAGATAAAGTAACCTTTAAAAATACATATAAGTGGTGAATGCTATGACGAAAAAAATAATTACATTATTATTAGCTGTCCTATTCATATTTATTAACATTGAATCCGCATTTGCTTCGCAATCTTTTAAGGATGTAGATTCTAATTTCTGGGCATATTCCGAAATTGAATATTTAGCAAAACGAGATATCCTTAATAATGATTCGAATGGGCGGTTCAGCACTAACGATAAAATTACACGCATCCAAGCAGCTGAAATGATTATTAAAGCAAGGCACTTACAGACGAGCAATCGTCCTGCTCCAAATTTCAAAGATGTTACACCAGATGACAATGGATACACGATTATTGCTACAATCGCTGACGAAGGGATCATGAATGGGAATCAACAAGGGGAATTTAAACCTGAAGACAAACTAACAAGAGCCCAAATGGCTGCGATCCTTGTGAAAGCATACGATTTAAAAGGAACAGATGCCTATTCATTTCGTGATGTAGGCAAAGACCACTGGGCTTCTAGCGAAATTAAAATTTTATTCGCAAACAATATTACCACTGGCTATTCCGACAACACGTTTAAGCCGAATGAGCATATTTCACGAGCTCAATTTGCGGTTTTTTTGGCTCGTATCCTTAATCCAAGCTTTAAACAGACGATTGCATGTTACAAGCCTGATAATACGAAAAAGTTTGTAATCAATGTTGCGGTTGCAACTCTCTGGGCCGAGCCTGACAAGCAACGCACACTCGACAAATCGGCTTTATCGAACCCAGTAGATTTAGCTAAATGGACGAAAGGGATGAATGTGAACCAGAAGGCATGGTTAGTCGGAAAATTAGAAACACAAGCACTATACGGACAAGAAGTAGTTATTTTACAATCGAAAGGTAATTGGCATCAAGTTGCTGTTAAAGATCAATATACACCTAAAAATAAAAATGGCTATGCAGGCTGGGTTCCTAAATCCCATATTACTGAAACCTACCCAAATTATGAAACATGTAAAATAGCAATAATAGACGATCAAACCGTCACTTTATACAACGCTGCTTCGACGAAAGATAAGTTTCTGGATGTTAGCTTTAATACTAGATTTCCAGTCATTAAGGAAGAGACAAATTGGCTTCAGATTCAAACTCCTGCAAATGGTGTCAAATATATTCGGAAGCAAGATGCAATGCTAATTAGTAATGAAAAAAGCATTCCTAAACCAAGCCAACAGGATATTGTCAATACTGCCAAAAAGTTTATTGGCCTTCCCTATTTATGGGCTGGGACATCTGGATTTGGATTTGATTGCTCCGGATTTACGCATGCCGTTTATAAACGGCATGGAATCATGATCCCTAGGGATGCTTCCGTTCAATTTCAACAAGGTACAGTGGTAGAAAAAAGTAAAATGCAACCAGGTGATTTAATGTTTTTTGCCTACAACAACGGAAAAGGACGTGTTCACCACGTCAGTATGTATATTGGAAATGGGCAAATGATCCATTCCCCTAACTCAAGCAAAAGCATCGAAATCATATCGATTAATACACAGCCATATAAATCTGAATTTGCTGGCACTAGAAGGTTTGTTAAATAATGTGAAACAAAACGAAACTCCATCTGTGGAAGTCGTACTGACAGTCAAACTTCGATAAATGAAAATCATTACACTCAGCCGGTACAATCTATTCGTCTTTAACCAATAGTGAATGGAGAGGATTTCATGAATATACGACTTTTGAAACCAAGTGATGCCAATGATTATCGAAAAGTAAGATTAGAAGCTTTAAAGAATCATCCAGAGGCATTCGCTTCAAGCTATGAGGAGGAAGTAGAAACCTCAGCTGAAGTTTATGAAAGCAGATTCCTCTCTGTGGATTCTTTTACATTTGGTGCCTTCGAAAGTGAAAAGCTAATTGGTACCGTTACTTTACTTAAGGAAAACAAGCTAAAACTAAAACACCGGGCAAATATCGTCGCCATGTACGTTTCAGCTGAGAAACGAAGGATGGGTACCGGCAAGGCATTAATCACAGCTGCACTCGAGAAGGCAAAAGAAGTGAAAGGGATTGAGCAGGTTTATTTATCCGTCGTTTCAGCGAACGAATCAGCCAAGAAGCTTTATTCTTCTTTTGGGTTTGAAGTGTTTGGAGAAGATAAAAGAGCGTTGAAAATTGGCAATACGTATTATGATGATGAGCATATGGTTTTGTTTCTTTAAATTCGATAGTTCCTGGCAATCGTAGAGAAGTACAACCTCTTTTACAATTGGCTGTACTTCTCGCATATCTAACCATCTTAATTGGCTTTCATTAAATAGTCTAATGTTACTCCAATCCCCTCTTTATAAGGCGTTTTTGGAATGGCTCCGATGCGTTGTTCATATTTACTTCCGTCCAAAATGACTGGGCTTTCATTTAGATACATCAACTCAGCATACTCTCTCATAAAAGAATTGAATAGCCCTAATGCATTTATCATCCATTTATGAACAGGCTTCAAAACAACTTTCTTCTGGAGATGAGCGGCAGCTAACTGTTCAATTTCTTGTCCGGTAATTGTCCCTGCTCCGGGAATATTCCATGTTTCTCCGTAGGCATCTTTCCTCATTGCTAATTCCACCAATGCACGGGCTCCATCTTTTATATAAATAAACTCCCTTGGTATGTTCATTTTTCCAACAAATTTGCCTGATTTATTCACTAGTATTTGATCAAATGTATATTGCAATAGGGTATTTCCGGTGTGTGGGCCATAAAAGTCCGGGAAATGAGCGATGATGTAGGGAACGTCTGAAGCTTCAATTTGGTCAAGCAGACCTTGGCGTAACTTTCCCTTCTTTGTGTGAGGATTCTTCTTGGCTACTTCTTTTACTTTAGAATCTTGTAAACCGTATGAATAAATATTGTCAACGTAAATAAATCGCTTTTGCTGCTTGCGGCATTCCTTGAGAATGTTAGAGAGCATGACAGTAAGAGCCGGATCCCAGTCCTGATATGGTATATTAATAGAGTGAAAGATAATATCTGCTTTCGACACGACCAATTCGATATCTTGAGGATCCATTGCATCACCCTTCATGATTTCCGCCAATGGTCCCCATTCTTTTTGGTATTTAAGTAAGTTTTGTTTAGAGCGCGCAAAGGCAATGGTTTTTATATTCTTGTTAATAAGCGCTTCCGTCAAGGCAAACCCCATTCCGCCAGTTGCGCCTAGCACTGCAGCTGTTTTCATAAATATTAACTCCTTTTTATTTAATTGACCACTGTTCAAATCCCTTCAAAAATAAAAGAAATGTCTGGCATTTCTTTATTTAATCGCTTTGAGTAGAAAGTGTACATGCGACGAAACAAGATCTCTTACATCTTCGAAGGTTATTTCCATCCCGCAATAATGTGAAACAAAACCGTGCATACTAAGGAAAAGAGACCAAATTTCATTAGTCGTCAGTTGTTTAGAGCTCAAAAATGCTATGGCCTGAGCAAAATGATAATAGCTCTGATTTGGACCGTCTTGCACATAGCATTTAAGGTCATCGTTTCGGATCATGAACATCACTTCATAATGATTTTGATGGGTAAGTCCAAATTGAATAAACCTGTACAATATGGCAAAGATTTTTTCATCATTTGATGCAAAAGTATCTGCCATGACATCATCCAATTCTTGATCAAGCTTCTTGAAATCTGCCTCAACAATTTCAAAGAACAGCTCTGCCTTATTTTTGAAATGATAATAAATAGCGCCGTGACTGCAATTAAGGATCTGGGCAATTTTGCGCATAGACGTAGACGCATATCCTTCTGAAACGAATAGATCACGGGCGACATCGATAATTGCATCTTTAGTCAATTCTTCATTGGCTGATTTTCTCGGAGTCAATCAAATCACCTTTCATTTTTGAACACTGGTCAATTAGATTATATGCTGAATTCCCTTTATTTCGCAATCCCTTTATTGAAAAAATTTCAAATTAATCGGTTAACTAAATTTCCGCTTCTTTGCTATTATTACATTTAGAAGGAATGTTTTAAAGCAGGACAATTAAGGGGGATTATTTTTATGAACGAATCAAAACAATGTAAGGAATCTTTTGTTGTAAAAACAAGTATCGTACTTCCGCCTGATACGAATTCACATGGTACGTTATTTGGAGGAAAGTTAATGGCCTACATAGATGATGTTGCCGGCATTTCGGCGATGCGTCATGCAAGAAGTAATGTCGTAACAGCCTCAACTGATTCCGTAGATTTTCTTCATCCCATTTATCAGGGAAACTCGGTTTGTCTAGAAGCATTCGTCACCTATACAGGAAGATCGTCCATGGAAATATTTGTGAAGGTCATCGCTGAGGATCTATTATCTGGAAAAACAAATGTTTGCGCGATGTCTTTCCTGACAATGGTCGCAATCGATGAAAATGGAAAACCGATTCCCGTCCCAGCAGTCATCCCAGAATCAGAAGAGGAGAAAAGCTTATACAACACAGCAAAGGAACGGGCTGACATTCGCAAAAAAAGAAGAAAAGACAGTGAAAGCAGAGCGAAATTATACGGGACTCATAATTCCTAATTTAATTCTAATAAAGAGGCCGGTCGTACAGTATCATACACCGCTCCTCTTTTTCTTCGTGCATTGCTTCAAATCGACACTTATATCGTTTAGAGACTTTTGCTGAATAAAGTTAAAGCGTGTCACAATACTTTTCCCTAATGTCTGCAATACCTTCCTTGCATACCCCATAAGAAAGCCAGGAACAGCCCTTGCACAATTCATCTAGATCATCAGGTCTGACTTTCGCTGAAGTTAAGGCTACTAAAAAGGATTTCTCGTATGTCTCTCCTTCTTGTAAGCCAAGTTGTTTAATTACTTTTCGATCCATAGACAAAACATGGTCGTTTGACTCTTCGCTTGCTTCGCATGTTGTTATTCCATGATGGGGGCAAGTCATGCATGTATCATCAAGGGCAGCGACGACCTGGATTGGAAAATCATCATGGTCATTTCTAATTTTCTCAACAACCCCACTCATTTTTTCTACAAATTCAGGGCTGTAGCCCATTCCCCGAAACCCGTGCACACAAAGTAAATGATGTCCTCTTAATCTTAAACTCAATTCGTTTTACCCCTTTTTTCAAAATACTTTCTCTATTTACTATTTTAACAAAGTTGTGATGCCTGAAGTTAATTTCTCGTAGTCTATACCGTCAAACTTTTTCGCCTATTAAATTTATAGCTGCGTTAAATGTAGCTGTTGATTTCCGCTGCAGGCACTCGCCTTCCGCTACAATCAACAAGTGCAATTATCAATATAAAGTTTTACACATCCAAAATTATTAATTAAATCTCCTAACAGGAGCAAGCAGCAGATTTACGCCAATTTTTTTGCAAATCGTTAAATAATGCATGAGTGTCAATACGGCCGCTCCTGTATTCATGCCAATTATAATACCGTCCATTTGAAAGCTTTGCATGGAACCGAGCACATACATGACGGAGAAAGAGACAACCGTCGACCACACAAAATGGAAAAGGGCTTCCTTCATTAGACCGAGCCCGATTAAAAAGGCCTGCATCGGAATAATGAAATAATGAAGCAGGAAAAACGGCCAAAGCATTTGTAAATAAACCGCAGAATCAGATGAATGGAAAAAAATATTAGTTAAAGGCTCGGCATAGAAATAGAAAAAAACAACAGCCGGAATCCCGTATAAAAAAGTAATCATAAATACTTGCTGGAGAAGGCTTTGCAGCTTCTCTATATTCCTCTCAGCATAGGTTTCTGACACTGTCGGGATTAACATAATTAAGAATGAATGGGCGATGAAGGCAGGAAAAAAGCCAATGGTTAATGCAACACCGGCAAGCATACCAAAATGCTCTGTCGCAACAATGCCGCTTACTCCTGCTTTTAAAAGGGCTGCTTTTATTAAAAATGGCTCTACTGCGTGTGACAGAGCATGGAATACTCTCATCGCAGTGGTTGGAATCGACACTGCCATCAAACTTTTGCGTACCATTCTTCCGCTCATGCCTTCACTTGGCTCCTTTTTCACTTGCTGGTATTGAATAATAAACATATGCAGCAAGTACAAGAAGACAACAATCTCACTACCTACAAACGTACAAAATGCAATAAAGACCGCAGTCACTGTGTCGAATTGAAAGAACTGATACAAAGTAACCAATAATAAAAGCTGGACCATTTTACGCAAGAAATTAGACGTCGCAATTTTCCCCATCTGCTGCTTGCCCATAAAAAACCCTCTTGCAATGGAGGAAAAAGAAACAATCGGAATAAAGGCAATGACAACCCATCTTAGCAAAGGGTGATACTGATCAAAAATTGGCACAATGGGCATGATAAAAATCGCTAGCGGCAGAATAATTGCTGTAAAAACGATCGTCAATTTAATGACATGGTTGAGCATGCTTTTGTGGTATTTTTTGTCCCTTTCAGCAATGAATTTTGAAATTGAAATAGGCAGTTCAAAGCTCGCAATCAGAACAATTAAAAAAATCGTCGGAAGAATGGACATATACATGCCAAGGCCTCTCTCCCCCAATTCCCTTGCAAGTACCATATTCACGATAAACTCAATGCACTCAGCCGCAAAAGCAGCTGCTGCCAATAATAATGTTCCTTTGAAAAATTTATTCATCCATGCCTCTCCTCATCATTTAAGAGTGTTCGACCTTAATAGCCGCCGTCCACATTCTTTACATGATATGAGACAAGTCTGGAGAATATTTTCATTTTCTAGCTAGGAAGTATTTTGGAGATTAAAGCGGTTAATTGTAAAGCATAAACGTCATTGAATTGGGTCCTTAAGCATTCATATTGAAATGAGTTCGACCGATTGAGTCACCCCTCGTTATAAATGTAATTTTTGGACATGGAAACAGTATGATTTTGGGTAAGATATATAGAAACTGTTTACTTAAATAGGCTTTGTTAAACAATGTTGTTGATAGACCCGCGTGTTCGATTTACCTTCCGAGAAGCGGTTCTCGCTATCGCTCAAAAGGTTCTCTCCAGGCAAAATCGCCCCGCTAGTCTTAGTTTTTCAACATTAACCACTAACAGAGCTTAAATATAAAAGCAATAAAGACAGATTGGGGCATTTGACATTGAGTTTCTTAAAAATCACCATTGACTTAGTTACTGGCTTCTTTTTGATGTTTATTATTGTAAAAGTGGTGGGAAGGAAGATCATTAATCATATTTCCCCCTTTACTTTTATAACATCACTCATGTTAAGTGAGATGCTTGGAAATGCGATGTATGAGAAAAGGGTTGGGGTTTTCCACATTATTTATTCAATGTGTTTATGGGGAGCGCTGTTATTTATCGTCGAATTCCTGGAAAGAAAGTCATTATTTTTCAGAGGGATTTTCCAGGGGAAACCTACTGCACTCATTAAAAATGGAGTTGTTGATCGCGAGGCGCTAAAGAAATGCCGTATGAATCTAAATCAACTGCAAAGCTTGCTTCGTCAAAGTGAAACCTTTTCAATTCGAGAGGTAGCGTTTTGCTATTTAGAGGCCAATGGCGCGCTTAGCATTCTAAAAAAAGCACGCTACCAAAAAACAACAATGGAGGATTTTAATCTTCCTAGGAGTGCTGTTTACATCCCCGTTACACTCATCAGGGACGGGAAAGTTTTATGGGACGAAATAAAAGATTTGGGGTATGATGAATCTTGGTTGAAAATGCAGCTATCTTCGCACAATATTTCTAATTATAAGGACGTTTTCCTAGCTGAATGGCTAGAGGGTGACGGTATTTTCGTACAGACCAATCAAACGAACTAAATTCGAAAAGCTGTGATATCCAAATCTGATCAGCTTTTCATTAACAATAAAATCAGCGTTCTTGATCCATTTCTATTTCAAACACCTTTCATAATTTTTCGCCCATTCCAAGTAATATAAAAAGAGCTAAATCATTATCCTTTAGCTCTTTACAACCGTAACGGATTATTCCACCAATGAATGCTTAAACGCATAAATCACAGCTTGAGTACGGTCCTGTACTTGAAGCTTGCTAAGGATATTGCTTACATGCGTTTTGACCGTTTTTAAAGCAATAAAAAGTTCATCGGCTATTTCCTGGTTTGCTTTTCCTTCTGCCATTAGAAGAAGTATTTCCATTTCTCTGCTTGTCAACTCTTCATGGAGAAGTTGCTGCGGCTTCTGTCTCATTTTCACCATCATTTTCCCTGTCACTTCAGGCTCTAAAACCGATTGGCCATGATAGGTTGAGCGAACAGCATCCGCAATTTCACTGGCTTTAGACGTTTTCAGCATATAGCTCGTTGCCCCTGCCTCAAGTGCAGGATAGACTTTTTCATCGTCAAGGAAGCTTGTTACAATAATGATTTTTGCTTCAGGCCATTTTTCAATAATGTTTCTTGTTGCCTCGATTCCGTCCATTTCCTTCATGACCAAATCCATTAAAATAATATCCGGTCGCAAACTGAGTGCAAGATCAATAGCCGTTCTACCATTGTCTGCTTCCCCAATTACCTCGATATCCTTTTGCGCCGACAAATAAGAAGAAACGCCTATTCTTACCATCTCATGATCATCTACAAACAATACTTTAATCATCGGCCTCATCCCCTATATATATTGTCTGGCTCCGAGCGCCAGCGGCTCGAGTTCATAAGCGTGTCTAGTTGCGGCAGCGATACATCGCTCGACCAAAAGTGATAGCTTTTGCGAGGAAGTGGCGATTTTATTTCGCATTCCTTAAAGGCTGGCGCTCTCCTCTTTTCTATATAACTGGAACCTTCACTTCAAGACGTGTTCCGCTATTTTTCAAGCTAATAATCTTGATTGTTCCCCCAACTTCAACTGCCCTCTCATACATATTCTGCAATCCATAAGAGCCGGCCTTTGTTTCTTCCACATCAAATCCAATACCATCATCTACCACTCGTAAAATAACAAACTCATCCCTTTGGATCAGCAGCACATCAAGTGTCGTTGATTTTGCATGGCGAAGGGTATTAGAAACAGATTCTTGAAGGATTCGGAATAAATGGTCCTCTACTCCTTTATCGAGCGGAAAATCCTCTATCTTCCATTTTATCTGCATCGTTACTTTTTGTGATAATTCGATTAGCAATTCCTTAATTCCTTCTTGTAGTGTCTTGCCTTTTAATGCGGCCGGCCTTAAATGGAGAAGAAGAGCCCGCATTTCTAGTTGGGATTGATGAATCATTTCCTCAACCATTTTCAATTGCTTCGTTTCCCGATCATTTGTCTCATTCTTTGCTTCATTAATGGCAGACATTAACATGGAAGCGGCAAAGAGCTGCTGACTGACTGAATCATGGAGTTCGCGGGCCAGTCGGTTTCTTTCCTGCGAAATAATTTCCTGCATTCGACTTTCAATATCCTCTGCGTTCTCGGTAGCTAGCTTTTGGGAAAGCTTCGCCTGTTCGGCAATTTGTTTTTGGATTTTTCCAACTCTGTTTGTAATAGATAAAAGTTCAGTTCCTGCATTTAGTTTTTTAACATCAATTTGACGGCCTTCTTCAATATGATGAAGCCAGCTGTCAATCGATTGAAGCTGCCTCCGCCAATAAAGGCCTGAAATAAAGCCAAAAAGGATTCCGATTGCAATACTCACACTCGGTATGAATAAAATGAAAGGAATATCCATGATATCCGTATCCCATAATTCTCTCCAATCGGAAAACGGAACCCTGATAAGAAATGATACGGCCAAGGTGGCGCAAATAAAAATAGACATGCCCGCTCCCCAAACAATTTGACGCTGAACAATACTCATACGCGCTTCACCTCAAGATCACCAACGAGTAGAGAGGTGAAGATTTTTACTTTCTGTTCAGCTTGTTCAAATCCAGGCGTCTGAACTTGTAAAGTCTGGTTAAATATTTTCGTTTCTTGAAATTCAAAGATTTCGCTAGTGCCTGCTATGACGGAATGATTAACACTAATTTCCACATCATAAGGAATTAGAACTCGGATGTTACCGACAAAGTTCCGAATGAAGATAACAGTCTCGCCTTTTGGCAGAACCGTGTAGCTTAAATCGATTACAGAATCCCCAATTCCTGCTTGAATATTGATATCGCTCCATTTATATACATGTTCGGGCGTTTTCTGCTGGCCAAATAAAAAATTGGAAAATAGCGGCTCTTTTTTGATGATGGTCTCTTTTTCCGAGAACAGACTCGGTTCCATTACGATAGGCCGGATATGCGCTGGATTACGTTTTGATTGTGCATATTGAATCAAGAAATGAAGCAAGATGGCAAGCAGAAAGAATTTAAAGGTCATCATGCTAAAAATGCTAATAATTAAAAAGATAAGACCGAGCCAAAATAAGATCTTTCCAGATGTTCGCGGCATCCTTTTTCTTCCAATATAAATCATCCCGATATCCACAAGAAGGGAGAAAATCAGACCTCGGTTAAAAAAGGAGAATTCCAATAATAGAACAACAATCCCCAGTAATAAAATCCAACTAATATAATCGCTTTTCACTTTGTTTAACATCGGGTATCCTCCCTTCTAAGTTTGATTGGAATGAACATTTTTTTAACTTTATTCAGCAGAATTCTCTAAACGAATCTGGGCGCAAATACGCCAAGGCGAATTTGATTATAGAGTTCTACTATATAATTCAGATTTCAATGTCACAATCATGAGCTTAGAGACCTCATACGGCGACCTCGACAACTTTTGCGCGAGTCTCGCGATTTTATAAGGGCAATTGCAAACCTTTATGGGCAATTTCCACTTTTGATGCAGACATCTAAACATGATGCTTAATTCCCCATCCTATGGCTAAAAAGACGTAGCTTATCTACGCCTTTTTAGCATACCATGTTTACATTATGAAATAGAATGAGTTTCTTCCTTTTTCAAGTCTTTTTCTAGTTGAGCGATACGAGCATCGATTGTGTTCCGGTGGTATGAGCTATTCACTTGATGCTCTAAGCGGTCAAGATAGGACTCGATTTCTTGAAATTTAGAAAATGACTGATTCGAGTACGTATTATTATCAAGCACTTGATTCATTTTCGCTTGAGCACGAGTCATATTCTCACGGCCCATTAATTCCATGCGTCGGATATGCATATCTTTCAGTTTATGTTTCATTTCCTCGTATTTTCTTTCCAGCTCGACAAGCTGCTGAACAACCTGGTTCAACGTAACCTTCAAACGGGCTGCACGGTCTTCAAATTGGGTATGCTCCTCACTTGCAAATAGATATAATTCATTCTCTCCCGCCTGTGAGGCAATTTCCGCCTGGCGTTTCCGTTTCCCTGCTAACTCCTGCGCATATCGGAGTTCACGAGTAAATTCCTCTTTCAACGAATACTGACGTTCTAATAGCTTGCGAACCTTTTCTGTTTCCAATTCACATTCACGTAAGTACTGGTTTAATAAAGTAATCGGATTCTTTTTCTCCTTTTGATCTAATGCCTCATGAATATCAGCTAATACCGTATTTTTCATTCGTGTAAATAAGTTTGCCATTTTTATCTCTCCTTAAATAAGTAGTTTTTAGTTTTGTTTTAATTCAGACCATTGCTTTTCGAAATTGGTAAATGGATCATTATCTTCTTTTACAGCTGATTTTGTATTGTTCCATTTTTTATAAACAAGGAACAAAACGTATGCAGCTGCGATTCCAAGAATAGCAGGAACATTTGATGCAGCAGCCATCAGCGCAACAAACCCGATGATTACCCACCCGATTTTTCCTAGCATTGAATCTGCTTGTAAAAACTGTTTAAATACAAAGTATAAAATTGCGACGCTGACCGCTAAACCTACCATCGGGCCAAGGTTTGACACCAGCACCAGCGCTGCAATTCCTCCCGCTAACAGTAAACCAAATTTTTTCATGTTCATTTCCTCCTTTCATGATTTCATCTTACCTGGATTTAAGGTTTCCTATAACGAACCTGCGCTTGATTTTCATCTAGGGCCTAAGACGGAGAGGGTAATAGGACTGACTTTTTCAATTTTCTTCACATGAAAACAATCCTCGAAACCCATACTATGTTTGGGAGGTGCAAGAACATTGATTGCTTGGATTTATGGACTCTTACTATTGATTCACCCTATCAATCAACCTGATAGCTTAACGATTGAAAGTCAGGGAGAAAATGTCATGAATATTAACCGAACGGACTTTTCCATTCCCATTCCGGGAACGCCTTTTGTTGATTCAGCAAAACTCAAAGAATTTCTTGAAGATTTGGACAAAAAAACATATAAAGCCCCTGTTAACGCCTATATTAATGAATCCGGAAAAGTGATCGAAGGGCAACTAGGCAGTAAATTGTATCGAAAAGCTTTTACTGACTTGTTCTATACATATTTTTATAAAACAAGTGCGTCAACAATCGAAATCCCAATGCTTCCTGTTTATCCGAGGGTGGATCAGGATTTGCTTTTGCAAATACGGGTAAAGCAAATCGGGCAATATGTAACCTACTTTAACCGAAATAATCAATCACGCTCCCATAATATTTCACTTGCTGCAGAAGCGATAAATAACTATGTCGTTTTTCCCGGTGAAACATTTTCCTTTAACCGAATCGTTGGAAAAAGAACGAAGGAGCGCGGCTATTTGCGCGCACCTGTAATTGTGAGAGGAGAATTATCAGAGGATATTGGCGGGGGAATTTGCCAAGTGTCTTCCACACTTTTTAACGCTGCCGACCGTGCGGGAGTCAAGATGGTTGAACGTTTCTCACACTCAAAAAGAGTTCCGTACGTTCCTCCTGGACGTGATGCTACGGTCAGTTGGTATGGCCCGGATTTCAGCTTTAAAAATGTCTATAGCTTTCCTTTGCTTATTCGGGCAAAAGTGCTGGGAGGCCAGATGAGCATCCGGATTTTTTCTTCAGATGAAATTGATTATGAACCGCGACCTGTGCCAGGTGCCTCAAAAATGCTTCCGCAGGAAATCCCGCTTGATGCGAATGCGGACTTGAGGATGCTGGATTAAGAAAGTCTATTTTCGCTCTGAAACTTTCCTTACCCGTTAATCTATAAAAGCGAAGGAGGAAATTAAATCCCCCTTCGCTTTCTATATCAGCTTTTTAGCACTGACAATGACGCCATCTTTATCTGCATATACATAAGCCCCCGGGTTCCAATTGATGTCCCCGAAAGTAACTGTTATATCCGCTTCGCCCTTTCCTTCCTTTTTGCTTTTCAAAGGATTACTGCCAAGGGCGAGAATCCCTATTTCTAATTCAGCGAGATCCGCTGTATCACGGACACAACCGTTAACAATGACTCCTGCAAGCTTTCTGGACGATGCGATTTCTCCAAGACGGTCTCCTAATAAAGCACATTTTTTAGAGCCCCCTCCATCCACAACCAGAATATTCCCTTCAGGAATTGTTTCTAACGCCGTTTTTACCAAAACATTATCTTCGAACACTTTCACAGTTGAAATAGGACCATAAAACTGATTCTTTTTTCCATACGAATAAAATTCCTGCTGGCAAACATCTAATTCATTCCCAAACTCATCGCATAAATCAGCCGTTTTAAAATTCATGATCTTCAATCCCCCTTTAAGATTTAGATGATAAACATATATTTCTAATTCCCTACAAACAGCAATAATCCCTTCATAATTTCAAATTGTATCGGGAAGTAACTGTAAAGAATCATGTTTTATCAGCATATATCTTTATTAAGTGAATTTTCTTTCATATTTAGCTTTATCAATCCCAAACATATTCGCTGAAGCAAGATGAAGGTTCTTCAGAAGAAAAAAGGGAGGCTTTTTAGATGGTTCTATTATGGATAACTACTCTTGGATTGCTGATTGCTTTGGGTCTTGTAGGCGCAGTATTAATCTCCTTTATTAAACATGCTTTAGATTCTGAAAAGCCTAAGCAAACGGAACCATTCAAAGATGATGAAAGGGACGGCCTTTTATAAAGCCGTCCCTTAAATATTGAATCAGTTTGCTTTCAATTTTGTTTTTATTTATGAAATTCTAATTATTATTTTTGGCTTTTTTCGCATATATTGTTGTTTG
>NZ_JAHNZZ010000002.1:125868-220067 GCF_019039215.1 Bacillus sp. FJAT-29790 | reverse complement strand
AGGAGTCAAGTGCCCTCCGCTCCAACCAACTCAGATTATTAAATAAAAATCACATTATAAAAAAGCAAACTTTACGAAATCAGCCTTATTTTTACAACAATGCAGATATATTTAACGAAACCTCTTATTTGACAGCTTTTTCAATTGCCTTTTCAAATTGTTGAATGATATCTTCTATATGTTCAATCCCGACTGAAATTCGGACTACATGATTAGTAATACCAAGTTCTTTACTAGTTTCTGGCGGAAGAGCGCGATGAGAGGTTATTAATGGATGTGATACAGATGTTTCAACTCCTGCAAGAGTTGGAACAATTTTTATCCATTCCAGTCCTTTAAAGAATTCGTTTACCTCTACCGTTTCAGCTAACTCGATCGTAACGATTGCGCCAAAGCCCTCATCGCGGAAAGAGAGCGGGTAATATACCTTCTCAACATGTCGGTTGCCGAGTAGTGCTTCAGCTAATAATTTTGCATTTAATGATTGTGATTTCATTCTTAGCGCCAGTGTTTTCGACCCTCGGCATGTTAACCACGCCTCAAACGGACTTAAATTTGTCCCAAGATTGACGATTTTGGCCCTTGCTTTTTCAATGAGCGCTTCAGAACCGACTACGACACCGGCTGTAATATCACTATGTCCGCCGATATATTTCGTCGCACTGTGCACAACTAAATCAATCCCCTGAAGAAAAGGCTGACAATGATAAGGCGTTGCAAATGTATTATCTACTAATGTAGTAATCTTGTGCTTTTTTCCAAGCTCTGCGACATTGGCAAGATCCTCGACCCTTAAAAGAGGGTTCGTAATGGATTCAGTATACAAAAGCTTCGTATTTTCCCTGATCGCTTCTTCAACTTTATTAATATCTGCGAAAGAAACGAACGTTACATCAATCCCCATTTGACCTAATTCTTCTCTTATTAGGTGGAAGCTTCCGCCGTATAAATCATCTGCAGCAACAATATGATCGCCGTTACTAACGACCGCTAATACCCCGGCCAAAATTGCCGAAAGCCCTGAAGAAGCGGCCACTCCAGCAGGCGCCCCCTCCAACCGGGCGATCGTTTCGCCAAGCTCATCTGTGTTGGGATTCCCTACTCGTGAATACAGATAATTTCCATTTCCCTGAAAGAAACCTTCTAGCTCTTCTAAATCATTAAAAGCGAATGCAGATGTTTGATAAATTGGTGTTACTTTACTTTTAATCACACGATCTATCTTTTTGTTTTTATGTAAAACAGCTGTTTCAAAATTCATTTCCTTATCCATCCCCTTTTATTATTGGCTGTGTTAATCTAGCCTGTTTTAGCCTTCAAAGTTTGCCCGTTGTTTTTTGTCGCTGTGGGCACTTGCTTTCCGCGGGGAGGGACGGAAGCCTCCTCGGCGTCACCGCCTGCGGGGTCTCCCGCTTCCCTCTATTTCCCGCAGGATAATGAATTTCCATCCTTGAATCTACCCACGCACGAAGGAAATGCGATAGCATTTTCAAGGAGTCAAGTGCCCTCCGCTCCAATCAACTTAGATAATTGAATAATATCACACTAAAAAAGCAACAAAGTTTACAAAAACAGCCTAACAAAAAACACAATAGTCTGAATTGATTTAGATGGAATTATATCAATAACATTTTTTAACGTCAACGAAAAATAGGGCGTTAATCTACCTATATTTGAATACAAATGCCACCTATTGGAAAAATTATGTATGAGTATAGTGATACAGGAGGAGACATATGACTAAATCGAATTTTAAAATGCCCCAATATCCGGAATCTTATTGGAGAGATCTCTCTCTTCCATCATTCGGGAAATTATCCGAACACATATCCGCTGACATTGTCATTGTCGGAGGCGGGATTACTGGAATTACGGCCGGGTATCTGCTTGTTAAAGAAGGGTTTAAAGTCGCTATTTTGGAAGCAGGGCAAATATTAAGTGGTACAACTGGCCATACAACAGCAAAAGTTACCGCACAGCATGGTCTTATTTATGATGAGCTTATCAGCCATTTTGGCTTAGAAAAGGCAAAGCTTTTTTACGAAGCATCCACTGGTGCACTAGATTTTATTCGAAATACAACAAAGGAAAAGCAAATTGACTGTGACTTTAGTAATGAGGATGCCTTTATGTATGCCACCTCAGACGAATACGCAAAAAAGATCGAAAAAGAATTGGACGCCTATCGAAAAATCGGCATTAACGGCAGCTTAGTAGATGGCATCCCTTTTGATATCAGCACAAAGGCTACTTTAATGATGAGGAATCAAGCACAGTTTCATCCTCTAAAATATTTACAACGGTTATTGCAGGATTTTGTCGAGTTCGGTGGGGTTGTTTACGAAAACACGACAGCTACTGATATCGGGGAAGGCGATCATCCTGTTGTGATAACAAGGGACGGACATCGGGTTAAATGCAAACACGTCATCGCCGCATCCCATTTCCCTTTTGTCGACATGATGGCCTTTTACTTTGCGAGGATGCATGCTGACCGATCATACATTCTTGGCATAAAGGCGAAAAAGGATTTTCCAGGCGGAATGTATATTAGTGCTGACGAGCCGACCCGCTCACTTCGGTATACGCCCTATAATGGGGAAAAGTTAATCCTTGTTGGCGGTGAAAGTCATAAGACCGGCCAAGGAATTGACACAATAAAGCATTATGAAGCACTTGAAAATTTTGCAGAAAAGGTTTTTGGAATCACTGATTTTCCATACCGTTGGTCAGCTCAGGATTTAATTACGCTTGATAAAGTTGCTTATATCGGCCCGATTACATCCAAAAGGTCAAACATCCTTGTTGCAACAGGTTACAGGAAATGGGGAATGACAAACGGAACAGCAGCTGCCATGCTGCTAAAAGATATTATCTTAGAAAAGAAAAATCCTTACCAGGAGCTATTCGACCCGGCGAGATTTCAAGCCGATCCAGGCATTAAGAAACTCATTTCGATTAACACTGATGTGGCAGGGCATTTGATAAAAGGCAAACTTGAAGTAGCGCCGAAGGAACCGAGTGACTTAGAAATTGATGAGGGCGCCGTCGTCATGGTTAACGGAAAAAGAACCGGTGCCTACAAAGATACGGACGGCAAACTTCATCTTGTCGATACGACATGCACACATCTCGGCTGTGAAACCGAGTGGAATCACGGTGACAGAACTTGGGACTGCCCTTGTCATGGATCACGGTTTTCTTATAATGGAGAAGTTTTCAGCGGACCGGCGAAAAAGCCGCTAAAGAAAGTAGATATGGAGTAAATATGACAACAAAAAATCCTCTTCCAATTAAGAAAGAGGATTTTTTAATTTCTTTTAGACAGCTGCTAATCTTGCCGCTTGTTCTTTCTAGGATTTTCGCTTCCAGTTGTAAATTCAACCAATTCCGAGCTTGTTCGATTGCCTTTTTTCACATTATTGTTTCGTTGTGCATTTGCATTTCCAAGTTTTTTTCTGCCCATTGCAATCACTACTCCTTTTATTCATAATCAAATTCGCCTTGGCGTATTTGCGCCCAGATTTTTACCTTAGCTTGCTCGATAAATTCTTTTAAAAAATCTGAGGCATCCGCCGGAGGCTTAACTTTTTTCAGCCAGGGTTTGAATCCCAACTGAATTGGATACCTGTTTGCATTCATCTCGCCACTTATATCGTTAGAGACTTCTGCTGAATAAAGTTAAATATCATGAAAAGTAAGATTGGTTCAATGAGTAGTATCTGCCTTTTATTATTCCTTATTCAAGTATATTTACCCGCTAGTCTGCATTGACTATTTTACCGCCACGCATCACTTTCTTTTCAGCTTGGATTCCGAGTTCTTTCGCAAACTTTTTTAGTTCTCTTTCTTCTCTTTCGGTGACAAGAGAAATGACCGTTCCGCTAGCGCCAAATCTGCCTGTTCTTCCGGAGCGGTGGACATATTGTTTGAGATCCTTCGGAAAATCAGTATGAACGACATGGGTTACGCCTTTAATATCTAACCCTCTTGCAGCCACATCAGTCGCAAGCAGCATATTCGTTTTACCGGTACGGAAGTCCTTCAAGGCATTTTGCCTATCAATTTTATTTAAATCACTGTGAAGGGAGCTTGATAAAATATGGTTGTATGCTAATTTTTCAGCTATGACCGTTAGATTTCCAATATCTTTGACAAAAACTAAAGCTTTGATTGATTCAAGTCTAGAGATTTTTTCGAGCATTTTTATCTTATCTCTTTGCTCCGCAACAAAGTAAAGATGATCGACGGCCGAAGCATCAATCGTTTCATCCTTTTCAATCCTTATCACTTCAGCATTCTTTGTCAGATCCTGTGCAAGCTGCTCAGTAGCTTCGGGGAGAGTCGCAGAAAAAAGCACGGTCTGCCGTTCACTTAATGTTGATTTGACAATGTTCCTGACCGTTTCCATGTGCTCAGGAACTAACAGCTGGTCGCCCTCATCAAGCACAATCATTTTTACTTCATGCATTTTCAGCTTTTTTTGTTTGATTAATTCGAGCATTCTTCCCGGCGTTCCAATGGCAATATGGGGGTGCTTTTTCAACTTTTCCAGTTGTCTTTTTACGTTCGCCCCGCCGATAAAGGATGCTGACCGAATGCCGCTGCCTTCTGCCCATTTTTGGGCTTCCTCCAAGATTTGCATAACTAGCTCCTGGGACGGGGCAATGATCACAGCCTGTACTGCTTTTTTATCAGCATCCAATTTCTCAAGAACTGGTAGCAAATAAGCTAGCGTCTTTCCTGTTCCAGTCGGTGATTCAGCAATAAGATCTTTTCCTTCTAAAGCGGCTGGAATCGCCCTTGTCTGTATCGTTGTCGGTTGTTCAAATTCGTATTTTTTCCAGACTTCTTGTATAAACGGCTTCATACTAGTAATAAGAGAATGTGTCATATGTATCTCCTTGTATATAATCGAATTTTTGAAATAGGAATAACCTAACTTTTTTGCACTACATTTTCCATCTGTTTTTTCAGATTAAACATACTATTAGTATGGTCAATCATCGCAAAAAACTAGTATCGCTAATGATACTAGCTTATGAAGGTAAAGATGTCTAGTCCTGCCAATCACAACGTACGATCATGTTTTGATAAAATATGTATCCATCGGAAATATTATTTATGAGGTGGTTTATTATGTTTCCGAAGATTTTCATCATATTTATTGGATTTTTTATCATTATTTCACACACACAGGCTCAAAATAACAATCAAATCGAAATCTTTGATATTGAAAAAAGAACTATCATAAAAACGATTCCCACAAATCCTGATATTCAATCAGTAGCAGGAAAATTTCTATCTGAAATTAAAGATCTTTACAAAAACATTAACCCAATACCAAAGAAAGGGTTTATGGTTAAAATTCCTTTAGATCCTTCCATAAAGGTACACAACCAGTGGATCAATGACCTAATTGATGAAGTGATCATTATCTTTCCCATTGAAGGAAGTCCATATATAATGACCTACGACGATCAAAACAACACTTATTTTTTCACCATCAATAATATAGTAAATGCTGACATTTTATTAAAAAAGATGGATTTCTCCGCCCTTCCAAATAGTATATTCCTTTTTTAAAATAACAAAGCAAAAAAAGAGGAGATATGAAATGAATGAAGTTGGACATAAGAGGATGAGTGAATATTATGCCAACTATCAATGGGTTATTGGAAGCAGCAAGAAATATTATTCAATCTTTAACTGATGATGACAAGCCTCATTTGCACCGCAATAATACCTTGTAATAAGAGAAGAAATCCCCACCAACACATCTAATTTGGTGGGGGTTTTCAAATTCTTACTTCTTCACTTTTACAACAATACTTGCATAATATTTATCTCCTATATAAGCATCAAGGCGCCATAAACCCGGAGACGGCAATGTCATCATGACATGCTGAGAGGCCTGAGCCTTAAGAACATCTTTCATGTCCACATATTGTGGATTGTTTATTTCCCAATTATCAGAAACGACAATGTTTTCTTTTTTACCTGTATCCTTTTGAACAGCGGTTATTCTGAGCCATTGACCAGGGTCTTCCTTCAGGTCATCTCCCCAAAAGAACCATCTTGTTTTATAAGCAACGCCTGCTTTTAATTCTCCAGTATCAAGATAGAACGCCTTTCCCTTCAAACCTCTCAAAGTATAGATATGCTCCCCGTCTACTGCAGGAATGGGCGGTGACGGAATAGTTGGGGTAACCTCCCAATTTCCGCTTTTTTTAATATCGTCCGGTTTCAAGAAGAGGGACTCTTTTTTTCCTTCCCACTCGACTGTCACTTCGACGACTTCATCTTTTTGCATCATCGCCCCGTTTCCTCCTGAACTGCCTGAAATCGTTTTTTGATCCATCTCATCTATCGTGCCGCTACCTCCTCCTGTACCGGTTTTATAATTGTAGGAAACCTCCATGCCTGCTATTTCTTCAAGATCCCCTTTATACTCGATAAGAAAAAAGCTTTCCGATTCACTGTCATAGTCCAAAAAACTGCCATCTTCCCTCTTATAAAACACACCTTTTCCAAAAAACTCAACCGATCCCCTCCAGTGCTCACTCTCACCGGAATACATATAATCGTGGATAATTACCTCACTTCCATCCTCTTTTCCTCCGCTTGTATGGTTTTTATCAAGAGGTGGAGAAGCCGTTTCATTAGATAAAAAGTAAGAAATTGCCGCCAAGGTTAGCAGGATACAGGCTGCACCGCTTAATAAATACTTCAATGGAGAGGCAAAATAATGACCCTTTTTTTGCTTTGGGAGATTATAAAGTGTTTGATTCATTCTCTGTTTGACAGCGGCAGGTATTTCAAGTTCCTCTTTTTTGATCATTTTTTTTATTTCCATGTCAATTCTTGAATGGTCCATTTTCAGCTCCCCTTTCTTCATTGGCTTCATTAAGACAGGTTGCAAGCATTGAACGAGCACGATTTAATCTTGATTTAACTGTGCCCTCTCTTATTTTGAGAATCTCTGCAATTTCTTTTATCGAACACTCCTCGAAATAAAATAAAACCACGACTGATCGGTATTTATCATTTAGCTCAGATATGGCTGCAGATAGCTCATCAAATCCTTTTTTGTCCGATTGTTGATCCACGATGCTTTCTACACCTTTTAGCGGAAGATTTCTTTTCTTTTTCTTCAAAATATCGTTGCATTCATTGATCAATATCCGAATAAGCCATGTTTTAAAATAATGCGGATTTTTAAGCTTGGAAATGGATTGATAGCTTTTTAAAAGGGATTCCTGAATGGCATCCGCGCATTCCATATCTCCCTTTAGAATCCCCTTAGCTACCCGGTACAAGGAATTCTCGCAATTATTAATTAATCGCATAAAAGCCTCCTGATCACCACTTTGCGCCAGAAGAACATCATTTTCTGAAAACACCATCATCCCCCTCCCTGTGTTCATTAGACTTTTTTAACATGATAAGGTTCCAAAATATATGAAAATATTGAAAGGTAATATCAAATTCGCCTTGGCGTATTTGCGCCCAGATTTTTATCGAGCTGCTTAACTTTATTCAGCTGGGGTTTGAACCCCCACTGAATTGGATACCTTTTGCATTCATCTCGCCACTTATATCGTTTAGAGACTTCTGCTGAATAAAGTTAAAACCATTAAGTTTGTTGGCGGAATGTAAGATGGGGATTTATTTACTTCTGAGTTGGAAGGCAAACAATACTTGGTTAAATGGAGGTATTTTACAGTCGTGCATAAATTTTATTATTATCCTTTTCACAGATTTATTATCGACTTTGCTAGTTTTACTTTCAACTCTAAATATATCAATTCACTAAGAAACCTATCATTCGATTCACTTTGCCGATGGATATTTTTTGTTTTGCGGAATTCTATGATAGAGTAATTATCATCTAGTTTGAAATAAGGGGGAATTATTTTATGGTCAAAAGCAAACTAATTGGATATGTTGGAACGTATACGAAGGGGAACAGCGAGGGCATTTATACGTTTACCTTAGATACTGAAACAGGAAAAATAACTGACGTCAGATTGGCTGCAAAGCTTGATAATCCAACATACTTAACGATTAGCAAGAACAACCAATTTCTTTACTCGGTTGTGAAGGAAGGTGACGCAGGCGGGATTGCTGCTTTTGAAATTAATGCTCAAAATGGTACTTTAAAGGATTTAAGTAGCCAAGTTTCAAAAGGGGCTCCTCCTTGCCATGTGAGTGTTGATAGCAAAAACAGCGTGATCTTTAGCTCAAATTATCACAAAGGCACGGTCGAGTCCTTTTTAGTGAATCATGATATTGGATTGGTTCAACCACCAAGCTCTGTCATCGAACATACTGGTTCAGGGCCGGATGAAAGGCAGGAGAAACCGCATACCCATTATGCTGGACCTACTCCAGATGAGAAGTACGTAGCAGTCGTCGATCTTGGAATTGATAAAATTTTTACCTATCTGGTAAATGAGGGAGTATTGACAGAAAAAAGCAGTTTGTCGGTGAAGCCAGGCAGTGGACCAAGACATCTTGTATTCCATCCGAATGGAAAATTCGCTTATGTCATGACTGAGTTTAGTTCAGAGGTCATTGTATTAAACTATCATGCGGTGGATGGCAGTTTTACTCAGCTTCAATCCATTTCTACACTTCCTGAAGACTTTAACGACAACAATCAAGGCAGCGCCATCCACATCTCATCTGACGGTCGCTTTATTTATGCGGGAAACCGCGGGCATGACAGCATTGCTGTATTTAGTGTCAATCAGGATTCAGGGAAGGTCAGCTTTGTAGAACATACTTCAACTGAGGGAAATTGGCCTAGGGACTTCGTGTTGGACCCTACTGAAAAGTTTTTAATTGCATCCAATCAAAATTCAAGTAACCTTGTCTTATTTTCGAGAGATGGAACGACAGGTAAATTAACATTATTACAATCTGATGTGATTGTCCCAGATCCGGTTTGTGTTAAATTTTTACACGTCTAAGTTTTTAATAAGGAATCTTCAAAAGAGGGATATCCCCCTTTTTGAAATATGGGTTGAAAAATAATCCATACAAAAAAGCCCTCTATTTTTAAAAAATAGAGGGCTTTCGTGTATAAATACTCGATAGATGCCTGAATCACCTAGTAAGGATAATCGGTTCTCCCTTTGTGACAATAATCGTATGTTCGCACTGTGCGACGAAGCTTTTCTCAGGTGTGACGTATGTCCAGCCATCATCAAGTTGAACGACTTCTTCCCCTCCCGTTGATATAAAGGGTTCGAATGCAATTACCATTCCATCCTTTAGCAATTGAGAGTCCCATGGTTCAAAGTAATTTAATATGTGATCTGGCTTCTCGTGCAAAGATCTGCCAACTCCATGGCCTGTGAGATTTTTAATCACTGTATACCCATGCTGATTGGCCGTTCTGTTGACCGCTTTTCCAATCATGCTGAGTTTTGACCCTGCTTTTATTTTTTTCAAGCCTTCTTCAAAAGCCTTTTGAGCAATCTCACAAAGATCCATTAGTTTTTTGTCCGTTTCACCGATAACTATCGAAAGACCGGTATCAGCAAAATAGCCATTTTTCGAACCGGAAACATCAATATTTACGAGGTCACCTTCCTGAATGACCCGCTGCCCAGGAATCCCATGTGCCACTTCTTCATTAACACTAATACAAGTGAAACCAGGAAAGTCATATTCCCCTTTAGGTCCCGAAATCGCTCCATGCTCTTCAAAAAGCTTGCCAGCGTAATCATCCAGCTCCTTTGTTGTGATGCCAGGCTTGGCTTTCTGGATTAATTCATCACGTATTATTGCTACGATTTTGCCAATTTCTTTAAGGGCTTTTAAATCTTCTTCTGTTTTTACAATCATTTTGATATCCTACCTTTTACGTTAAATGTTTATCTTTCTTATTATATTCTAATTTCGATGAACTTAAAGGGAATTAGGGAAAAGAACTGAAATAACCCTTTACACGAATTACAAATGAATGACAAGATATATTGCAATTTCTAAAAGATGAACGCAAAAAAAACAGACCCTAAAATTTAGAGTCTGTTTTTCCATTGCTAATTATTATTATAATTTAACAACGTTAGATGCTTGAGGTCCACGTTGGCCTTCTTCAACATCAAAAGAAACTTCTTGACCTTCGTCAAGTGATTTGAAACCTTCGCTTTGAATAGCTGAGAAGTGAACGAATACATCTTGTCCTTCAGATGTTTCGATGAATCCAAATCCTTTTTCTGCGTTAAACCATTTAACTTTACCTGTAGCCATTTTTGTTGCCTCCCAGTGTATAAACACACAATGTATTACTATTCTTGCTCAAACATATTCAGGCGAAAAGTATCAAACTTATTCTTTCCTTACATAGCGAACAAAAATAATTCTCTTTATGATAACAGATAAAAAAAAAATTAGCAAACGATTGAATGATAAAAATCAACTTTTTAAAGAAAAAATGAAAGTATGAACACAATCCGGTACCTTTTATCCAATATTATTACCTAATATTTAGCACACTTAGCATTAATTTTAACATTTTACCTCTTACGCTTTAGTTATCAAAAGGTAAATCACCCTAAAATTTATACGGGAGTTCTATAACTTTATGCAGGGCTTTTCCGAAATTTACGCGGCGATACCGGATACTTATGCGACAATGTCACTTCGTTAGGCTGATTGCAATTGCTCCGCGAATGCGTGTGTTTTTTATATGGTGACATTCACTCCATAATATTCAACAAAATCCCACAAAAAGAGACAAAACGCTCCGTTTTATTTTCTTATTACAAACATATATTTGTACAAAGGGGCCAATCCCGCTGAAATAATTAAACTTAAGCTCCTAAAATATAAACCATTTATCCCCTTTTAAGAACACCTGATGAACACGAAAGAAACCAAGTTGAAATGAAAAAGAGTGAAAGCATTCATTCGGAGCAGGAGGGTTTTATGTGATTTCAAAAAGGAGAAAGACTTTCAAAGGTCCTCTGCCATTTAAATATGTATTTTTAATTACGTTTATTATTTTTAATATATTCACGGTGATCAGTTTGATTATCATTAACAAAAATCTTGAACCGTCATTAATGAGCATAGCCGTAACTAAATCACGTCAATTAGCAGCTCAAGCGATCAATGATGCGATTTCGAAAAAAATCTCTGACAGCATTGATATTAATGAATTGATTGTGAAACACGAAAATGCCGGGGAAACAAGTTATAGTTTTAATCCAAATTATAATAAAGTCATTTCTGAAGCAACAATTTGGGTACAAAAATACTTGGATTATGTAGAAGCTGGTGAAATAGAAGAATTAGAAAAGTTCAAAGAAGGGAAAGAGGTTAAAGAGGCCGATCCTCGAAAAACAAACGGTGTTGTCTATCAAATTCCTTTAGGGATGGCGACAAATATGACTTTACTTTCCAATTTAGGACCCCAGATTCCAGTTAAATTAGAATTTCTCGGTGCTGTCACTTCAAATGTGGAAACAAAAATCGTTCCGACAGGAATTAACAACACCTATCTAGAACTCTATATCAATATGACCGTTCGAATGAATGTCATTATTCCTCTAAAAAAGGAGCCAATTGAAATTTCTAATTCAGTTAAAGTCGGTGACTTGTTTCTGCCTGGAGAAGTGCCTCAATATTATAATGGGGGTGGACAACAGAATTTTACTCCTTCCTTTATTCCACCACCAAATCAGACTAAAGGAGAAAATTGAAATGAGAATATTAGTTATTGGTGCAGGCGCCATTGGAGGCTATTTTGGCGGGCGCCTTTTAGAAAAGGGCGAGGATGTTACATTTCTTGTTCGAGAAAAAAGAAAACGGCAGTTGAATCGGGACGGACTGATCGTTGAAAGTATTCATGGAGATATTAAATTGAAGCCGAAGACCCTTTTAACTGGGGAAGAAGCAGATCCTTTCGATGTCATTCTTCTTTCAACGAAGGCTTATCATCTGCAGGACGCCATTGAAAGTATCCGACCTTATGTCAGCGAGAATACACTGATCCTTCCTCTCCTTAATGGAATTGCCCATGTTAATGAACTAATTGAGACGTTTGGGGAAGAACAGGTTCTTGGTGGGTTGTGTTTTATTGAAACGACCCTTGATGAGAACGGCAAAGTCGTTCAAACAAGTCCGATCCATGATTTTGTTTTCGGGGAAAGAAACAGAAAGAAAACAGAACGGATTTTGAAATTGATGGATGTATTTTCAGGAACAAAGGCAAACTTCCGCCTTTCGGAAAATATTGAACAGGAAATGTGGCATAAATACTTATTTATCTCGACACTATCTGGTGTTACATCCCTTTTCCGCTCACCAATAGGACCTATTCGTGATCTGGAATTTGGTTTTCAAACGATTCAAAGAGTTCTTCATGAAGCAACCGAAATCATGAGGGCTATCGGCGCACCAATCATGGACCAAATAGAAGGGGTTCAAATGAATAAACTAAAAGAAATCGGCTATGATATGAAGTCCTCCCTCCAAAGGGATATGGAGAAACAATTGCCAATTGAGGCTGAGCATTTCTTTGGCTACTTATTAGAGCAAGCACAGGCAAAAAGGATTAAAGCCCCTACTTTGGAAACCGTCTATGCCAATTTAAAAATCTATGAAAAATCTTTGCAATAAGAAAAACCAGACACTTTCTAAAAACGATTGTTTCGGAAAGTGTCTGGCTTCCCTTCTGACTTTCTCCTATTAAAATACGGGAATCAATCGAAACCACGACTAAAGTGAGGGATTTTCTCTTATTTTCTCTCCCCTATCATGATGACTTCAATTCAATTATAATGAAGAGATACTAGAAAAAGGAGATTCACTCATATGACTAATATAGAAAAAAATGAGCAGCAAACAGAAATAAAAAAGAAGGTTAATCTTAAGGATGCGATGATGCAAAAGCTAGCTAGTAAAAAACAAAACGCAACAGCAGGTCAATCAAATAATGGTCTCATTAAGAAGACTCAGCCCTTGAAAAGCCAGCAAACCAAAAAGACGAATAATCAGCGAAGACGGACGGGCGTTTAATATGAACGGACAAAATCGGTCAAATATTTCTCCAGGTATTCAGGTGAATATCGTATTGAAACAGGACCAACGGACAGGAAAACTGACTAGCGGGATCGTAAAAGATATATTAACTAAATCTAGCTCCCACCCCCATGGAATAAAAGTTAGGCTTGAAGACGGACAAGTCGGTCGGGTAAAGGAAATATTAAGCAATAACTAGAAAAACGGAAAGGGTTTCAGGCAATTGAGAAGTAATTAGTTGCCGGAAATACTTTCTTTTTTATTGGTAGCTGAATGAAAATAAACTCGGAACCCTTAATCAGGCTAAAATCCAATAATTAAGCGAAATTGCCCCGATTCGGGCGAAAAAAGGAAGCTGGCAAATGATTTAAGCGAAAATTTTTTCTAGGCCAATCATTTTACTACCTGAAAGAAAAGACACAAAAAAACCTTAGATATTCTAAGCTCCAAAGGCCAAAAGACTCTAAAAAAATTATTTTTCGTTTCCCTTCTGTCATTTTCTTTTAGATAGATTAAACTGTAAAAATCTCTCTTAAGATGGTTTTGTTATTTAACACTTTTAAAGGAGGCCTTTTTATGTGGGCACTTGTAAGTACTCAATTATTTCTAATCCTCTTGTTTTCCGTGTTTGGGTGGGCCATTCGGAAAAAGGAAGCTTATTGGCTGATTTCTGGACTTGCTTCACGTTCGGAGGAAGAAAAGCAGCAATTGATTGCAAATGGTTTTCCGCAAAAGGTTGGGGCCTTACTGATTGCAACTGCTGGCGGCATGCTGATCCTCCTGCCATTGCTTTTCACACAATTCAAATATGCAATGGAAGTTCAATTCGGATTCATGCTCGTTTTTTTACTTGGGGGACTCATTTATTTGTCTAAATATGAAGTACCAAAAAAACGAAAGCGCAGTTATTTGATCAGTACAGTCCTCTTTGTAGGCGTATTGGGAACCCTAATCTTTCTTTCTATGTCTAGCTATCAGGGTTATGAATTAATTATCAAAAAAGACAGCTTTGAAATCACAGGCATATATGGAAATGAATGGGCGATAGAGGATATTAAGCGGATTGAATTAATGGAGGGGATGCCCGAAATCACGTGGAAACAGAACGGTGTAGGGCTACCAACTTTGGCGAAAGGGCGTTTTAAGGTTAAGGATTATGGCAGCAGTCTGCTTTTTATCCAGAAAGACTCTTCACCTTACATCTATATTGAATTGAAAAACAGGAAAATCTTTGTTAATGATAAAGATCCAGAGTTGACGAGGGCTTGGTTTATGCAACTGAATGAAAAAGTACACTTAGTAAAATAAGTTAAAATTCCAACCAAAGTAAATTGTAGAACTTGTAAATTGAGCAAAATAAAACAAGAAATCAAGCGATAACAACTCTGATTCAAGTGGATAGTTAGATCCTACCTTAATTCAACTCTGACCTTTACCAATTTATTATTTAATTTCAAAATTCACACCTACTCACGAACGACGCCTATCACTAAAAACTTGAATGGAATACCAGCCTAATAATTTGAATAGATATTTATGTAAAGACTCTATCAAAAGGGGCGGTAAAAGAATGCCGAGTTATAGCCATCAAGTTGAAGTGAATATGCCCATTCGTTCAGTATGGGAATTTGTAAGCAGGATCGATAATTGGGCACCACTCGTACCTGGTTATTTGGAACACCATATTATAAGCGAAAAGGAATCAACCTGGAGCTTTAAAACCGATATTGGCATTATGAAGAAAAAAGTTCAATTGAAAGTGGATATTACGAGTTGGCAAGAACCGACAAAAGTAACATTTGATTTAATAGGGATGAACGAAAAGTTTACAGGCAATGGCTATTTCCGTGCGGAAGTGCGAAATGAAACTAATACAAATATGACCGGCTTCCTCGATATCAATGCAGAAGGCTTGATGGCAAAAATGGCGAATTCGATATTAAATACGTCACTTCCTGAAATCACAGCCGAACTGACAGAAGCGGTCGCTGCAAAAATAGAAGAAGGGTATCACGCGAACATTAACATTTCGAAATAGATTCTTCCGTTAGACGGAATATCGCGAATCCCTAATATCCTTGTAAAACATATAAAGAAAAGGATGACTCAAAAAGCCTGACTTCACTTTCTATCTGTATGTGGTGGAAGTTAACTCATTCACTCAACAATATTTTGTTGTGTTATCTGAACTTTGGTTTTGAGTCTTCCGCTTTATTTATACGCTTTTATCAATCTATCTTGTGTAACGATTAGCATAGCTTGAGGCCACGAACGCATCCGGCTTAATCTTTGGTTCGACTCCTATTGATTCGAGCCTTGACACCATCTCATTCACGAATTCCCTCGTCTTATTCCTTTTTCCTGCCCCGATATCCAAATGGCCTTCCATTATAAATGTTGCTCCATGATAAATATAGGGGAGCACAATATCAATCATTTGATTTTTCCGCTCCGAAGTGAACATTGAAACAGTTTCTTCAGTTAAGGAAGTTTCATAGGAAATCCGCTCATGCAAATGAAGCATTCTACGGGGGATAATTCCTTTTCTTATACAGGCCCATGCACCCTTCCCTTCATTTTGAATGACGATTCCCGTAATAAATACAGTTTGCTTACAATGGACTTGGGAATCAGTCCCGACCATTAGCCGATAATTTCCGGAGGGATTTCTATTCATGAACAATAGAATTCGGTTAAACACTTGCTCAAACGTCATATTTCGCTCCTGTAAATTTTGAAACATGTATGGACTATTCAAATCAGTTTTCACCTGATATCACCACATTATATTGGGATCGTATTCATTAAACTCCACATATAATTACCGAATGGGACCTTACTTCTTTCTAATAGCATGTTGGTACAATTATTATATTGAGTTATATAGTGCTTGTTGTTAGTTTTTAAGATTATTTGTTAAAAAATTCACTTTGGACAAATCATTTTTTGTATGAGCATCTTTCAAATGATTTCTCACAGGATATGCTACTATTGAAAGAAATGTAAAATAGTTGAGGTGACGGTATGAAAATTGAAGTTTGGTCTGATTTTGTTTGTCCATTTTGTTATATCGGGAAGCGCAGGTTAGAAGAAGCAATTGCCCATTTTCCACATAAAGATCAAGTTGAGGTCGAATTTAAAAGCTTTGAACTTGATCAAAATGCGCCAAAGTATAGTGGTAAAAATATTCACGAAGTACTGGCGGCAAAATATGGGATGAGCATTGAACAAGCTAAGGAAGCAAACAAGAGCGTTGGGCTGCAAGCAGCGAGTGTAGGATTGACGTTCAATTTTGATGAGATGAAGCCTGGAAGTACATTTGATGCCCACCGCCTCGCGAAATTCGCAAAAACAGCTGGAAAAGAATCCGTCCTAACGGAAAAACTTCTTCATGCTTATTTTACAGAATCAAAGGATTTAAGTGATCAAGAAACACTGGCAGATATTGCAGAGACAGTCGGGATTGGCCGTCAGGAAGCATTAAATATTCTTCAAGACAAAACTGCCTTTGCCAATGATGTTCGAATCGATGAAGCCATAGCTCAGCAATATGGCATTAGTGGCGTGCCTTATTTTATTATTAATCAAAAATATGCAATCTCAGGTGCTCAGCCTCCTGAAACATTTGCAAATGCGCTGCAAAAAGTATGGGAAGAGGAGTCATCTGTACCTAAATTGAAAGACCTTTCTGTTGGAGGAGCAGCAGATGCCAGTTGTACGGATGGGAGCTGTGCGATTCCAAATAATGAGGAATAGTTGAAAGGGCTTTTACAATGAAAAAAGAAAACGGGAGGAAAAGGAATACTTTTGGTCTGCCGAGTTTTACTGTCATAAATGTAATTATCATTTTGAAGTAGAATGGGAAACAACCTGGGAAATCCAAGAATAACGCATGGGTATGTTGGATTCCACACAAACGACACTTTTATTAGCTGTGATCAGTGCGGTGAATTGTGTGAAGAGGAACCTAATTATTCTGAAGACACCTCCCTTCCTTTTTATAGAGATGAAAATAACGCAGTTTCCATTAAGGAAATCTGCGTTATTTATATTATGAGAAACTACCACTTATTGTTAGTTTCACCTTGCTCTTATCTGGTTTACCCTATATTTATGAATTAATCTGTTAACGATAGTGTTTATGTGATATAAATGAACAGAATGATTTAACGGAAAAATAGGAATATTAAAAAGAGGAGGAAAACACATTTGCTGACGAACCATTTAGACTTTAGGCTTGAACCGCAGTTGAAGGAACTTTACGAGGAACACAAGAAACGAGCGGAAAAAATTGATTGGGGATATCATGACTTTCTGCCTTGGGACAAAGCACAGGATTTTCGAAGAGTTCCTTGGACTCCAGAACAAGTAACACTACCGCAAGGAGTAGTTACAGCTGTAGAAACAGCACTTTTAACAGAGGTTAACTTACCTTGGTTCACATCCTATCTCAATCAAACCTTTAAAGGTTCTCTCACTGTAATCAAGGATTTTGTTCATACTTGGACTGCAGAAGAAGATCAGCACTCGAACCTTTTAGAGAATTATCTACTAATCACAAGAAATGTAGATCCTAAGCGACTTCGCCAATTGCATAAGCAAACGGTTGAAGAAGGATGGGAGCCTGATTTCCACACTCCCTTTGAAACGATGGTATATACGGCTCTCCAAGAATTAGCAACGATGGTTTTTTATAATAACGTTGCAAAAGTAGCAGGGGAACATGATAAGGACTTGGCGACTCTTCTTAGAAGACTGGCAAAAGACGAAATCCTTCATTATGCTTTTTATCGTGACGTCATCAAATTCCATTTACAATTGGAACCGAATTATTGCTATTACCTTGGGCACGTAATTAAGAATTTCCAAATGCCTGGTGCAGTTATGCCTGATTTCGAAGATCGAATGGCCATTATTGCAAAGGAAGCGAATTACGGGCCACTAGAATATTTTGATCAAGTGTTAGATGTTATTGTGGACTATTGGGATTTGGAGAATCTGAGACCTATCGCTCCTGAAGCAGAAAAGGCCCGTCTAGATATCCTTAATTACCACGCTAGGCTTAAACGTGTAAGAGATCGTTTTTACGCTTCTACGGAAAAACACCGCTCATAATGTAGAAAGATGAAAGTGCCTGGCACCGATGAAAGACATTTGCATATGATTTGTCCACGGGTGGTGCCAGGCACCACCTCTTTTTATCCACCTGGAAAAATACACCAATAACACTCTATGGAACTTTTCTGTTATATTATTCTTAAATATAACAATAACAACTTCGAAGAGGGACAATTTATGGGAAACATTTACCTATTTTCACTTATTGCTGGGCTAGCAGCCTCGCTTGTGCTAATCCCCTACTCTAAAAATAAAGAAGCAAATAAAAAAAGGGGTATGCAACTGAGGAAAACTGCTGCCCCGATTGCTACCATCCTGCTTTCAGTATTCCTTGTATTTTCTTTCTATTATCTTACTAATCTAGATCGGAATTTTTCCTCTTTATGGTTTTTTCTCATCATCATTACCGCGGCAGGAATGTTCTTTGCCTCCGGAAAGGAGCAGATGATCAAAGCAGTTCTGTTCTTAGGAAGTCTTTTTATAGGCGGGTATTTCCTCACCGCATTTCTTTCTAATGCCGATGAAAAATATGAAACGGCAAAAATGGAAGTTAAAATGGAAATTGAGACGTTTGATGAGAAAGAAACACCAGCTAGTGTTCCACCGCAGTTCGCCCGTAATAAAATGAGGAAAGCGTTTAGCCAAGTTCCGAATACGAGTTATTATGAACTGGGACATCTGCAAATCCAGAAGGTGGATGGGAAATATGTCTACATTGCGCCAGTCGAGTTTTCTGGCTTTTTCAAATGGTTGAATGGGAAAGTGACGCCTGGTTACTTTACGATCAGCGCAACCGATTCTTCGGCAACCCCTAAATTTGTAAAAGCGGAAATGATTTATACTCCTTCTTCGTATTTTAATAAAGATATTGAACGACATATTCGTATGCAATATCCGAAGCATATTTTTTATGGCGATCCACGATTAGAGATTGATGATAATGGAAAACCATTTTATATTCGTTCTTTTGGTGAATTTATTTCCGCCCGTAATGGATTTAAAGTGAAGGGAATTGTCATGGTTGACCCGAAGAGTGGAGAAACAAAAACTTATATTTTAGCAGATGTTCCCGCATTTATTGACGGAGCAGTCTCACCTGAAGCCGTTAGTTTACAAAATAGCTATTATGGAAATTACGTACATGGATTTTGGAATAGCCTATTTGGAAAAAGAGACGTGAAACTTCCTTCCGATGAAGGAACTGTCGCCAATGTCAGTCCGATTTTTGACGAAAATGGTGTGATGCATTATTTCACTGATTTCACTAGTCCTAAAGCAGGGGTCGATTCGATGCTTGGATACTCGCTTACAAACTCAAGAACCGGAAAAGCAACTTATTATACTGGGAATCTTGAAGAATCGTACATGGATTCACAAGGGGCTTTGCAAATTATTGAAAAGAAATTTATCGAAAAAGAGTGGTATGGAGAAATGCCCGTTATTTATAACTTTTACGGTGAAGCAAGTTGGTTAACTCCAGTACTGGATTCGAATGGGTTCCTGCAAAATTACTTTATCGTATCAGCGGCAAATCCAGAGATTTCTGCCTATGCGATTACTCCAAATGAAGCGTTAAAACTGTATAAAACAGCCTTACAAAGAGGAGGCAGTACCGTGGACGGCAGCTCCAAAGCGGAAGAAAAACATATTCGTGGAACTGTTGTGAGAGTCTACAAAGAAAGGTCTGGTGATTTCACGATTGTTTCATTCCTATTAGATAACCGTCATAGCTATGTGATATCTTCTGAAAACAGTCCAATGTCTATTTATTTACAGGAAGGAGATCAAGTTAAGGTTAACTACTTGGATACCGGAGAAGACTTCTCACCTGCAAAGGAAATAGTGATTGAGGGTCTGGAATAATTCTTCTTTAAATAACACGATGGAGTTCTTTTAAGAGCACCATCGTGTTTTTTTATCATCAACGTCCACCTTAAAAATACATTTATCTGTGTTTTGTCCACGGACGGTGCCAGGCACTGCAGAAAGACATTCATTCGTGATTTGTCCACGGATGGTGCCTGGCACCTGATAGTCAGGCACTGCAGAAAGACACGATAGTCCTATTTTTGGAAGCTGCCAAGCATCGCAAAAAATTCATTTAAAAACTCTTGGAATAGTTTTGCGGTCGGAAGCATCTCGCGGTCACTCGGTGTGATCACCCCAACTGTTCGGGTGACTTGGGGATCAATGACCGGAATTTTTACTGTTTGGCGCGGCAAGCTGTCAATCAACGTAATTTCGGGAATGAGTGTTACACCGAGACCAGCTGAGACCAATCCTTTAATCGCGTCAATATCCTCCCCCTCGAAAGATACTTTAGGCTGAAAACCTTGCTGCCCACAAGCATTCACGATAATTTCGCGTAAAATGTAGCCATTTGGAAACAATACAAATGAAGCATCTCGTAATTCACTTAATTTCAAAGACTTTTTATCAGCTAGTGGGTGTTTGATTGGAAGCAGGGCAACAATTTTTTCGGTAAATAAAATATTTCCCTTTACCTTTTTTTCACCTTTTGGCACCGGGCCTAGCAGTGCCATGTCCATCTCGCCTTTTATGACCCCTTCAATTAACTGATGGTAGGAGCCTTGTTTCAGCTGATATTTCACTTCCGGATAGCGACTTCGAAAAGCAGATATCGCTGTAGGTAATGTATATGCAGCTAAACTGCTCGGAAAGCCGATGCGGATCGTCCCTTTCTTCGGATCTAAAAACTCGTCTACTTCACGTTTTGCATTCTCAATTACACTTATTGCTTCTTCCATATACTCAAGGAATATTTTACCAATAAGAGTCAAGCGAACGTTTCTGCCCTCACGGATAAATAAATCAACCCCTAGCTCTGATTCCAAATTAACAATCTGCCTGCTGACAGCGGATTGGGCTACATGCAAGGCAACAGCGGCCTCCGTCACATGCTCTCGCTTCGCAACTTCCATAAAATATTGGATTTGTCGTAACTCCATATCGCTCACCTCTCCCCATTCATCTCATGACGGCATTGATATTATCTATTATTCATATTGTTTAGATTGTTTTTTCATTATAAAATTTCCTTAATAGAAAATCCAATTTTTAAATAAATATGCAGTTTAAATACAGTATTTGTCGTAATTTTACCATCCATTCGATATTAGAGGAGACTGATAAAATATGAAAACATTAGAGGAAGTGAAAAGTAACGAAACTAAAGCTGCGATTGATTATGTGAATGAAGTGTATGAAACAGTAAAAATTCGTAACCCTTTCGAATTTGAATTCCATCAAGCAGTAAAGGAAATATTCGATTCACTCGTACCTGTATTCTCCAAACATACAAAATACATCAATCACGGCATACTTGAAAGAATCGTGGAACCTGAAAGAGTGATTACTTTTCGCGTTCCTTGGACAGATGATAAAGGGAAAGTACAGGTGAACCGTGGATTCCGTGTTCAGTATAGCAGTGCGATTGGTCCTTACAAAGGCGGCATCCGCTTCCATCCCTCCGTTAATACTAGCATCATCAAATTCCTCGGATTTGAACAAATCTTCAAAAACTCCTTAACTGGGCAACACATCGGCGGAGGAAAAGGCGGATCTGATTTTGACCCGAAGGGAAAATCAGACGGTGAGATCATGCGTTTCACACAAAGCTTCATGACTGAGCTTTGCAAATATATCGGACCTGATGTTGATGTGCCTGCTGGAGACATCGGTGTCGGTGCAAGAGAAATTGGTTATATGTTCGGGCAATACAAGCGGATCCGCGGTGCGTATGAAGCCGGCGTTTTAACAGGGAAAGGTCTTGGATACGGCGGGAGCCTAGGACGCAAAGAAGCAACAGGCTATGGGACCGTTTATTTTGTTGAAGAAATGCTGGCAGACAAGGGGCTTACCTTCGAGGGTAGCACAGTAATTGTATCCGGATCAGGCAATGTTTCAATCTATGCGATTGAAAAAGCTATCCAATTGGGTGCTAAAGTGGTTGCATGCAGTGATTCAAATGGCTATATTTATGACGAGAATGGTCTGAACCTTGAAACGATCAAGCGTCTCAAAGAAGTCGAATATAAACGGATCTATGAATATGTTAATGAACATCCGCACGCCCAATATGTCGAAGGTTGTTCTGGAATCTGGTCCATCCCTTGTGACATTGCATTGCCATGTGCAACTCAAAATGAAATTGATGAATGTTCAGCAAATATCCTCGTTGCTAATGGGGTCAAAGCGATCGGCGAAGGAGCCAACATGCCATCAACATTGCAAGCTATTGATGTCTTCCTTAACAATGACATCCTTTTCGCACCAGGAAAAGCTGCCAATGCAGGCGGCGTAGCAGTTTCTTCTCTTGAAATGGCCCAGAACAGTGCAAGGCTAGCCTGGACTTTTGAAGAAGTGGATGAAAAACTCCACAGCATCATGACAAACATTTACCGCAGCAGTGTGAAAGCTGCTGATGATTACGGCTATCCTGGCAACCTCGTTGTTGGCGCTAATATCGCAGGCTTTATCCGAGTAGCCGACGCCATGATTGTACAGGGATTGGTTTAAAGGGAAACACTTATAAAAAAGGGTGCTTAGAAAATTCTAAGCACCTCTTTTTTACTTGATTAGTAAATATAACTTTTCTTATATCCGAGAAAAGTTATACCTCTTTTTTAATAAAAACAACTTTAAGGTAATTCCCCTCTTTAAATTCCTTTATCGTCTTAAAATCTTCAGGAAGACTAAATTCTTCGAGAATTTTGTATTTCCCTCCCGTTTGATTGAAGGCTTTTTTTATAAAGTCTTTAAATTTACTCATGCTAAAGGTACTGCAGTTGGAAGAAGCAATGATAACTCCGTCTTTTTCGGTTATTTGAATTGCTTGCTCGAGCAGTGCTGGATAATCTTTTCCTGCACTAAATGTATGCTTTTTAGAACGTGCAAAGCTCGGTGGATCAAGGATAACCATATCGAATAATAATTGCTTTCGAACTGCATATTTGAAATAATTAAACACATCTTCAACAATAATGTCGTGTGATTCATAATCAATCCCGTTCACACTGAATTGTTCGATCGTTTTGCTTTTGCTGCGATTCGCTAAATCGACGCTTGTTGTTTTCACTGCACCACCTAGTGCAGCTGCAACGGAAAATGCCCCTGTATACGAAAACGTATTTAATACCGTTTTACCATTCGCATATTTATCCCGAATCGTTTTTCTTACGTCCCTTTGATCTAAAAATACCCCTACCATTGCACCATCATTTAGATAAACTGCAAAGTTAATGCCATTTTCTTTTACGATAAGAGGAAAAGAAGCCTGCTCCCCTGTTACGAAATCATCATCCTCTATATAAGTGCCCTTTACGGCAAATCGTTTCTTTTCGTATAGGCCTGTTACATCAGCGACTTTTGTGAGCGCCTGAATAACCTCATCCTTGAAATAATAAATTCCTTCACTATACCAATTGATCACGTAATAACCAGCAAAATAGTCAATCGTCAATCCGCCAATTCCGTCTCCTTCACCGTTGAAGACCCGGAAAGCGGTTGTATCTGGATCTTTAAAAAGAGATTCCCGATTTTCCAAGGCAATATTGAATTTCTTCTCGAAAAATACCTGATCAATCACTTCCCGCTCGTTTCTGCTTAAAATCCAGCCCCTCCCTTTGTTTTGCTTGCCATAATAACCTTTAGCTAGAAACTTATTTTTCTCATCTACAAGATCAAAAATTGCGCCTTCTACGATTCCATCTGGAATTTTGAGGATGGCATCCTCAGTTATTAGAGGATATCCTGCTTGAAAATTTCCTAAATATGAATTCTTCACTATTAAACGTACTGCTTTATCCATGCCTTCACCCAATCAATTCAGTTTTCTTATTGGCTTACCATTTTATTATCTAGTATATATACACTGCCATTATAATACTTATAAGAGAAGAAATCATACATTCTTGTTGATGAGAACAAAAGAAGGTTCTTAAAACCGCTAAATTATTCAGTATAAATTAAACAATTTTTACTTAGCCTAACGTAAAAAAAGAACAATAATTTTAAATGAAATTATTGTTCAAGTTTACTAGTCACTTATTTATTTTTCAATTGCATATTGTGCCAGTAAATTTATCGTTGCGTCGTCCATCGGGGGATTATGCAGCCCCGATCTTACATCACGATAATATCTTTGTAGCGGATTGCTTCTTTGTAAACTAACAGCACCAACCACTCTCATTGATTGATCGACAATTGAGATGGCTGAATTCGTAACAGCTTTTTTTACAGCAGCTAGTTGTGGCTGTAACTCTTGTTGAAGTTCAGGCTGAGCTTCGCATTTAGCTGCTACACCATAAAGAAAGTAACGACTTTGAAGGAGTTCTATTTCCATTTCTCCAATTTTATTTCTCACGTTTGGCAGTTCACTTATCGTCCCAGAAATGCTATTAGGGGAATGGTTTTTTGCGAAATCAACAGCATAATTCCGAGCTGCTGAAGCTATTCCCAAATAACATGCTGGTATGTGAAGCAATGAACTGGTGTCAAAACCCGAACTTGCATATTCAACTAGATACTTCTCGTCAATGCTCACATTTTCCAATAATAAATCTTCACTTGCTGTCCCTTGCATGGACATAACATCCCAGGTTTTCTCAATTGATAAGCCTGGAGTGTCTCGATCGATTAAGAACCAACCTACTTTACTCTCTTCAACGATCCATGCACTAACAATAAACAAGTCTAATACCGGGGCCATGGAGGTATAGTTCTTTCTGCCATTAATAACCCATTTTCCGTTTGTTTTTACAGCAGTTGTTGTTGGCTTTCCGCCACGTGTAGGACTGCCTGTTTGAGGTTCTGAAGCAGCGCGATTCACAAGCGCTCCGTTATTGATTTTTTCAAAAGTTTCATGCAAGACATCTATATTCCATCCTCTTTTCCCATCTTGCATTTGTAATACGTTCCCGACATGCCAACCAATCGACAATGCTGTTGGTCCACAATGCTCCGCAATTTTCTCTTGACACAAAATAAATTCATATAATCCTTTCCCACCCCCACCAAATTCCTTGGGAAGAGTAAGCTTTGTGTAGCCTATTTTTTTTAATTCCTTTATGTTCTCAAAAGGAAAATCTCTCGTTTCATCAAGTTGGTTTGCCCTGGATGAAAAGTCTGATACTGCTTTTGAAAGTTTCTCAAGATTGTTTCTTTCCAATTCATTACGAATAAAACTCATATGAAAATCTCCCTTTTTATGATCATTTCCAGAACGCTTTTTTTCTTATATTTCTCAAATACCTATAATTTCGATAGGTTTAATCCTATAATTTTAAGAAAATTTTGTCAATACTCATTTTTGTTTTACCCTTATTTAGTTAACGATCTATTAGTTGTATTTTAGACTATTGGTAGGTGTGCCATTTTATGTTTCTTAAACATATTTTCTCATTCTTAATATTAAGTGGTTGACTTTTCCAGTTTCAGTGATGCACAGTTAATTAGCCCAGAAGATATTAGCGTTCATTTAACTGAAGGCTGTATGATAGAACCTGAAGCTTCTGTTTCAGCGATGGTTTTTGCTCACCCTAAAGCACAGTATTTTAATGTTTTGAGAATAAAAGAAAACCGATCGATAAAATGAAACTTACATCAGGGAAGAATTGACGCACAGGACAAGGAAAGCCTTGGCAGAGATTCGAAAGAAGGAAAAGCGTTAGTTTTTACGTGGGGGTGCTTGTGCAGACGTTGCTTTCCAAGTCTACCTCCCCCACTGTTGGTTAAGCCTTTTATTATTTTTTTAAAGATTGGAGGAAAACAAATGCGTTTTACGTTTGATCACATCGTTCACTTTGTTGAGGAACCCAGTAAGGCGATAGCAATCTTCAAAGAAAATGGAATACACGCCGTTGAAGGTGGAAAACACCTGAATTATGGTACATACAATGCACTTAGTTATTTCGATTTAAGTTATATTGAGTTTCTAAGTACATATGATCGCGATTTACTCGAACGAACAAAACATCTTAAAAATAGTTTTTTTGAAACTGTCGTACGAGATCGATATAAAGAAGGATTTTCACGCGTTGCCATTCGTACAACCGATATTGAAGAAGCAGCGCACTACTTTCGTAAAAAAGGTTTGACGGTTAATGGTCCTGTTCCGATGAATCGTAAAAGACCGGATGGAAGTGTAATAGAGTGGAAGTTGCTATATATTGGTGATGAAGATGAGGGGCTAGAACTGCCTTTTATCATTCAATGGAATGAAAGTGATGAGGATAGAAGAAATCAATTAACTGAAAAAAAGGCGATTATGCCTCATCCAGCCGGAACTACTTTCTCTCATGTAAACTTCGCAGTTAAAGACTTGAAAAATACAGTAGAAAAATGGTCCAACTGGCTAGATTTAAAAGCCGGGAAAGAATTCATAAATGAAGACCTTCAGGCAAGATGTCAAACGATCCAACTTCCTGGCGGCAATTTCGTATTCTGTTGCCCCATTGGCGACGGTATAGTTTCTGAGGCACTTAAAAATCAGGGAGAAAAGCCATTTCAGGTAAACTTATCAAGCGATAAAAACGAATCAGCATTTGAATTACTTGGTGGGATATATACAATTAACGAACATTAACATGTAGTTATTAAAGATTATTATCCATTTACAGAATATAAAAGAAGCTAAGAACCTATATGTAGTAGGTATTAGCTTCTTTTTCACTATAAACGGGCTTTTCCAGTGCCCTCATGAACTAGGCGGGGTGGTCTCAACATCATAAATAGAGAATTAGATTTTGTTTTTAATAATAACTTCCGTAACTAAAAGGTTTTTTCTCAGTTTAGTGTTCTCAATAATAATATCAGCTACATCATCAGGATCCATAAAGTCCTTGATTTGTTCTTGAGTAAATATGCCATCCCAAAATTCTGATTTCATACCACCCATATAAGCTCCAAACACCCCAACAGAGGTTTCCTTTAGTTCAAGTGCCAAACTTTCAGTGAATCCTCTTACGCCAAATTTACTTGCACAATAAACCGTCTCGTTAATTTTCCCTTCTACTCCAGCAGTTGAGACAATATTAATAATGAATCCTTGATTTCGCTTTTTCATGTCGGGTAATACTTCTTGTGTACAAAATATAGTTCCCTTTAAATTTATATCAATCATTGCATGAACAGAGTTTTCATTTAAGTTTTCAGCTAAACCAAAAACACCCATTCCTGCGTTATTAATTAATATATCTATGGGTCCTATTTCATCTTTAATAGATTGTATTACCTTTGCTACATCGCTATTAGATGTAACGTCCACTTCGTAAATCGAATAGCTCTGAGTTAATGTTTCAGCCGTTAGATTAAGTTTTGATCTAGTTCTTCCAAGTAAACATACATGGTAACCTAGTTTGGAGTATTTCTTAGCCAAAGAAGCACCAAGCCCACTACCGGCACCTGTAATAACGACTACCTTCATATTCAATAATCCCCACATTCCTTTTCACGATAGTATAATAGGTGTCTTTTATTAAACGTGAATATTAGTGTTAAAATAAAAGGCGCTGTTAAACAATATTATGGATATATTTTATTCAAATTCTACGTTCTTTTCATTACTTTAAATAACTAATAGCAAGAGAAATATAGAAGCGAATGGAGTCTAGATATTTTTGTACGTCAACCCATTCATCTGGCTGATGGGCCACTGTTGGCTCACCGGGCCCACAGATTAAAATCGGAACATTTTGAAGATGTTTCCTATATATAGATCCATCTGTGTAATAATTTACTCCCCCTAGATAAGGATTCTCCTGCAAATATGATTGAGCTATTTCCATAGCTGAGTGGATAAACGGGTGATCTGGCGGGGTATATACAGACCCCATATCGTTTATTACGTCAATTTCATAAGATACGTTCTTTGCCTCAGAAACTTTTTGTAAGAGTTTATTTATTTCTTCGATAATTTCCTGATGGTCTTGTCCTGGGACAGTTCGAATATCAATTGTCATTTTGCACTGATCAGGCACTACATTAGGGCCTACTCCCCCATTAATCATACTGATATTTAAAGTAGAATCCCCTAATATATCATGGCGCTCATATTTGATATGATAATTATTTAATTCATTAATAAAGTGATTTATAGCCAATATTGCATTAATACCTTGTGATGGCATCGAACCGTGGGCTGTTTTACCATAAATAGAGATTTCAAGCCAAAGTGCTCCTTTATGTGCAACAGCAACCTCATTAGAAGTAGGTTCACTAATAACAATAGCCGTAGCTTGATCAATTTGCCCTTTTTTAACCACTTCTTTGGCACCAAGACAATTTACTTCTTCTCCAACGGTTCCAATGAATTGAAGATTTCCATTTAATTTTATGCCTGCTTTTTGTATACATTCAATCGCTAATATCATTGCTGCAACTCCACTTTTCATATCTGAGGAGCCGCGTCCATATATTCGATTTTCTACTTGTTTTCCTTCAAAAACCGGAAAAGTCCATTCGACATTGCCGACAGGAACAGTGTCAAAATGACCACTGTAAACAAGTGTTTTTGATGTATTATTTAATTGTTCTTCACTAGTAGTTGAAACAATTAAATTTACTCTATCTTCTTCAACAACATCAGAATGTATCAATAAATCGGTATCTCGTAAACGGAGTCTAATTAAATCAGCTAACGCTTTTTCCATCCCAGGTGGATTTATTGTGTTCAATTGAATTAAAGATTGTAAAAATGATATGGCGTCATCTTCATCAATATATTTTATAATATCCTGAATCCCCATTGAAACTCCCCCTATTCGATAGAAAAAGGCAATCCTTTTCTAGCACCTATTTGAGATACTACTTGCCCACCCAAATTAATTCCAGTCTGCAAAATTGACTCTTGTGACCATCCTCGCATGATTCCATATAATACACCTACAGCAAAAGCATCCCCGGACCCAGTAGAATCAATTGCTTCTACTTTTAAAGAAGGTAACATAAGGTGCTCGATCATTCCCTCTGAAGAAAAGCTTGACAGCGCACCATCTTTACCTAATTTGACAAAGATTTGCTCAATACCAAATTCGTGCAGGGATTGAATAGCTTTGTCTATTTCTTGATCTGGAAATAAATCATTTATTTCAGAGCGATTCAAAAACAAAATGTCTGATTTGGACAACAATGGTTCTAAAAAGAGCAAGCCTTTCTTAGTCAATAATGTACTGGGATCTAACGAAATCTTTAGATTTTTGTTCTTTTCTTTCCACTCAAGGAATGATTTAGCTAAATTTAGGTTTGGGCTGCTCAAATGCAAAAATCCTACATTTTCACTAAATGATGCCGGTATCTGACTGGGGTCATATTTTAAATTTGCTCCAGGATAAGTATACATCGTTCTTAGACCCATATTGTCAACCAATGCTATCGCCGTTCCCGAAGCTACTCCAGTAACTTTCTGGACATAGTCAAGTCTAACCTTCTCTAAACTTTCTAAAAGAAAAGAGGTGTTAGCATCTTCACCAACGGCCCCCAAAAAATATACTTCCTCCCCTAAACGGGATAGACCAACAGCGACATTCGCTGCTGATCCTCCTGGAGTTATTTGTAAATCTTTAAATTCAACTTCCTGATCAACCTCTGAAAACTGATCGACCAATCCAATTAAATCCGCATTAATAAATCCATGTACGGCGATTTTTCGCATGTCAAAAACTTCCTATTCTACCGGAGTGAATTAACTTCGTCCATAAACTGTTTTACTCTCTCAATATCCACTCTCTCCCACCAATTTCCATTTTCTTTTAATGAACTTCCTACAATGGCTCCATCAGCTATAGAGAGGATTTTTTTCGCATTTTCCGCTGTCATTCCGCTGCCAATAATTACTGACAAGCTAGCATTTTCCTTTATCCCAATCAACTCATCTAATGATGTTTCGTCACCAGTTCTATTACCTGTAGCTATTAAAATATCTGCATCAAAAAACTCATTATCCCTTGTTTGCTCTGCTAAGCTGCGGTCTGCCACAATGGAATGGCTTCCATGTTTTACATGAACATCAGCCATAACTTTAATATCATCACCGAAAAGACTAGCCTTATATCTCATTGCCGTTGCTGAGGCACCCTCTACGATCCCTTCATTCGCAACATACGCATTTACCCATTGATTAGATCTTACCCACTTAGCTTTACATGCTTTCGCAATCGCAATAGCTGGAATAACGGCATTAGCCAAACAATTTACACCAAGCGGCAGCTTTGAAGCTTTTGCAATTTCAACTCCTACTGCTGTCATGGCTGCTACTGTTTCAAAACTAAAATTTTCAGGCTTCGGGAAGGGGATATCCCATGCATTTTCTATTTGCAGCCCATCTACCCCTCCTTCTTCCAATCGACGAACATCCTCCAAGGCAAATTCAATCATCTCATCAATGCTTTCACCTTTATAATGTGGAGCTCCTGGAAGTGGTTTTAAATGAACCATACCAATGATTGGTTTGCTTACATTAAATATATTTTCTAATACAAGTTTCTTTTCTGGAAATATTCCACCGCTCATTTTTTTCACCTAAGCCTTTCTTCTTGCTTTCATTGAATTTAACCACACCGCTAAAAGAATAACGACACCTTTAATCATTAATTGATTATAAGAAGAAACATCTAATAAATTTAATCCGTTATTCAGAATGGAGATAATCGCCACACCCATTAACGTTCCAGAAATTTTCCCTTCACCGCCAAAAAGGTTTGTCCCTCCTAAAACAACAGCTGCAATTGCATCTAATTCAGAACCTGTTCCTGCATTCGGTGAGCCTGAAGAAAGACGAGAGGCAAGTACAATTCCTGCAATCGCCATAATTGCACCACCAAATGCATATACGCCCGTTTTAACTCGTTTTACATTTATTCCGCATAATCTAGCAGCCTCTTCATTATCACCTATTGTATAAACATATCTTCCAAAACGGGTGTGCGATAATAAAACATAGCCAATGATTGCAACTAGAACCATGATGACAATTGCCGTAGGAATCGGACCGATATACCCTCGGCCAATTTGACGGAAAGCAGCATCAGTAATAACAATTGGCGTACCTGCTGTATACACGAAAGCGATACCACTTAGAATGGTGGTCATAGCTAAAGTTACAATAAACGGAGGGATATTTTGTGTAGAAATAACCGTTCCCATAAATAAGCCAATCATCGCACCCACCATTACAGTAATGAGAATTGCAAGGGGAATAGGTACACCTGCAACGATCAGTCCGCTCACTACCACACCGCTGACTGCCAGCTGGGACCCTGCACTTAAATCGATTCCTCCCGTAATTATTATGAAGGTCATGGCTACAGCCATAATACATAGCACAGCAGATTGGCGCATAACGTTGATTAAGTTGTCAACTGTTAAAAAATCTGTTGTAACAATGGACATTATAATAAAGAGAAGAGCAAGTCCTATTGTTGTACTTCCTTTATCGAAAATGACAAAAAGTGTTTTTTTCCAGTTTGTCATTTGGTTATTTTCATTAAGGTTCACATTTGATGAAGTACTCTTAAGCACCTATTCCACCTCCAAAAGCTAATTTCAAAATATTATCAGAGGTTATCATGTCTTTTTTAAGCTCACCCGCAATAGCGCCTTCTCTCATTACTATTGTACGATCACTCATCCCAACGATCTCTGATAGTTCAGAAGATATCATAATAATCCCAACTCCTTGCTCAGCAAGTTTGCTAATTTGCGCAAAGATTTCGGCTTTTGCTCCTACATCTACCCCACGGCATGGCTCATCCAAGATAAGGATACGCGGTTCTTGAATCATCCAGCGGGAAATAATTGCTTTTTGTTGATTTCCGCCACTTAAAGTAGAAATCGTCTGTTCTATTGATCTAGCCTTAATATTTAGTTTCTTCTTATAGTCTTCCGATTCTATTTTTTCTGCCTTTTTATTAACAATAAGGCTTTTAGTATACTTTTTAAGATTTGGGAGAGATATGTTATCTCTTACTGTCTGCTTAAGTACAAGCCCTGTTTCTTTGCGGTTTTCTGTAACGAAACCGATACCTAGCTTAATAGCGTCACTAGGATTTTTAATAGTTGTTAACTCATTGTCTATCAGAACTTCACCCGAATCTTTTTTTAACAATCCGAATAGTGCCTGGGCAATTTCTGTCCTACCTGATCCTACCAGTCCAGCAATCCCTAGAATTTCCCCACGCCGTAACTCAAAATTAATATCTTTAAGTACCCCGGATTTAGAAAGGTTTTCTACTTTTAATATAGGTGCACCAATAGGAACTTCAACCTTATTAAAATAATCATCCATCTTACGGTTAACCATTAATTCTACAAGTGTATCAACATTCTCGATTTCACTCATTGACAATGTTTTAATATGCGTGCCATCTCGTAAAACGGTTACAGTATCACACACCTTGAAAATCTCATCCATTCTATGAGATATATATAGAATGCTGACACCCTTGTTCTTTAGTTCTGTCACTAAAGAAAGTAAAATCTCTGTTTCTCTTTCAGATAAGGAAGAAGTTGGTTCATCCATTATTAATATTTTTGCTTCTTGAGAAATAGCACGGGCAATTTCTATCATTTGTTTTTGGGCGATACTAATATCTTTTGCCAAATGTTTAGGATCAAGATTAATTTGCAACGATGTGAAAATTCCTCTTGCCTTTTCATTCATTTTTTTCCAATCAATTAGCCCCATGCTGTTTACAGGCTGACTGCCGAGAAAAACGTTTTCTGCAACTGTTAGGTAATTTGCAACATTTAATTCTTGATAGATACAATGAATCCCAATTTTCTTTGATGCTTTCGGATCCATATTCTCAATGATGTCACCATTATAATAAATTTCTCCACTCGTTTTTGAGTAAGCACCTGTTAATATTTTCATTAAGGTAGACTTTCCTGCGCCATTTTCACCTACAAGTGCATGAACACTACCTGGATGAACGGTTAGCGATACACCCTTCAGCGCTTTAACACCAGAAAACTCTTTTGTAATATTTTTCAACTCAATTATTGGTGAGTTCAATAATAACTCCCCTCTCGTTTGGAGTTAAAATCAGGGAGAAAGATCTCCCTGATTATTTTTTGAAATGTTCATCAACATTTTCTTTATCAACTAGAATAACTGGAACAGTAATGTTTTTATCTAATTTCGTGCCTTTGATTGCTTCAAGAGCTGCTTTAATAGATTCTTCACCGATTTTAGAAGGTTGTTGTTGGATCATTGCAAGAATATAATCTTCACGGATTCCTTCAGCTGCCTCTTCTGTCACATCAAATCCAACAATTTTTGTATGCTTGTTATTTGCTGATTCAAGAGCAGCTAATGCACCTAATACACTGTTCTCCGCAGTAGCATAAATATAGTCGACATTCGGGTTAGCTTGAAGAATATTTTCAACTGTAGCCATCGATTTTTGACGGTCATAACCTGGCTGGCTGTTCAATATCTTTACGTTTTTCATATCTTTGAGCACTTCTTTCAATCCTTCTAATCTTTGTTTTTGTACGAAAGATTGTTCATGAGTGACAACAGCGACTTGTACGTCTTTTCCTTTTGCTTCAATATCCTTCTTTAAATACTCGCCTAACTGCTTTCCAGCATCATAGTTTTCTGTTCCAATGAAAGTGTCTACACTTTCACTTTCCACAACTGAGTCTGCAGTAATAATGGGAATCCCTTTATCCTTCGCCTCTTCAATTACAGGAACAACACCTGCATTATCTACAGCTAGAACGACTAAAGCATCTACTCCCTTTTGCATATAATCTTCAATCGAAGACACTTGTTTCGCTAAATCTAGGTTCGGGTCATTTACTAATAATTCTACTCCTGCTTCTTCTGCTGCTTTTTTCATCCCATTGTCAATATCAATAAAGAATTGGTGACGAAGCGTAGCTGTCGTAACCCCAATCGTTAACTTTCCATCGTCCTTCTTGTCAGATCCTGCATTTTTCCCTTCAGACGATCCACAAGCTGACAATATGGCAACCATTGCTGCAATGATCAGTAAAAGTACTTTTTTCATAAATTTCTCCTCCAATGTTTTTTAGGGTTTGTTAAATTTTTTATTTAATGAATAAAAAGATAGTCTTAGAACATAGTTTTTTTATTCAAAAGCAACAAAGTTTAAGAAAAGCGCCTTTATTAAAAAATGCTTGCGTTATGTTAAGTCGCCGGCTATACACTGAAGCGTATCCAATGCTATATCCACAGAGGAGTAGGGATACTTAGTACAGCCATTATTTATTATCTACAGACTCCACTTCACACCAAGAAATAATGAAGTTCACATAAATTTCAATCAACTTTAAGAACTGAGAAACTGGAACTGATTCATCAATGCAATGACACTGCCTTGGATCACCGCATCCAACAATAATTGTAGGTATGTTGCCGAATCCTGAAAGGATACGAGCATCACATCCTGCCGGCATTCCTTCAATTACAGCCTCTTCCTGAAGTACGTCCCCTATAATAGTCTTCATCTCTTGGACGAGCGGATGAGAAATTGGTGTCTCAAAAGGATAGCCTTCCTGAAAGACATTTACGAGAGGAGGATGTTCCTTTAACCATTCATCCCCCTTGACAACGCTTTCAATGGCCTCTAAAACTTGTTGGTTCACACGCTCTCTCGTTTGTTCATATGATTCATTTTGCTTAGGCTGGTAATGAAGGCATGTTTTTAACGTGCACGATCCTGGTACAACTGAACCAGCAATCCCTCCTTCAATCACTCCCAAATTTATAGTAGGGCCAGGTAAAAGCGGGTGTTTTTCTGTCATCAGCCATCTATGCTCCAAATCCTTTAGAGACTGATAGATTTTAATCGCTTTATCAATGGCATTGACACCTTCCCAAAGCTGGCTAGAATGGAGGCTGTGCCCATCAACAATAATTTCATGAAATAAAAACCCCATATGTGCAGGCTGTAAATGTAATTGGGTAGGTTCTCCCACAATAGCTGCATCAGCTGTATACCCACGTTCTACACACGCAAGAGTTCCATTTCCTCCACCTTCTTCATCTACGACAGATTGGATGATTAAATCACCTTTTAATCTATACCCTGAGGTTTTGATGACTTGTGCTGCTAAAATCATTGCGGCTAAAGAAGCTTTCATATCGGTAGAACCAAGCCCGTAAAGGACATCTCCTTGAACTTGTCCAAGAAAAGGGTCTTCTGACCACTTTTCCCGATCACCAAATGGCATTGTGTCGATATGACCATTTAGGATTAAAGATTTTCCGCCGCCAGCTCCCTTTAAAGTTCCTACAATATTAGGTCGGTCGCGATTTTCATGACCTAAATTGGCACCGGGGTATTTTTTGATTTTTTCATCATCCACCAAAAATTCATCAATCTCAAAGCCAAGGTTCAATAGTTTATGCTTGATGATTTCTTGCCCAGCTTTCTCTTTTCCACCTAGCACTCCGTGCCCGATGACTTGAGTATCTGTTTGGACTAATCGCGACAAGAAATCAATATATTCGTCTTTATTTGCCTGAACGATTTCATCTATTCGCATTTTGATCACCAACCCGCTACTATTATTTTTTGATGTGTTCTAAAATCCGAACCCACAATGGCTGGTAATGCTCCCAGTCCATAAACTCTTTTGGTCCCCAATGTGGCGCGCAATCACTTGCAAAGCATGCTGTTTTTCCTTCACCATATTGGCCTATCACAAGAAGCGGATCTTCTTGTATGTTAACTAGAACCTCTGAACCATCCTTCGGTTTAAATTTGTTATAACCGAGGAAGTTTGGCCAGTTTTCCATTCCTTCAGTAATAGCATGACTCTTTACAGTTTCTGGTTTAATTCCTTGTGGCATTTCTACACGGTCATCTGTGTCTAACATTTCAATAGGAAGAACATCCGCAAGTACCGTATTTTTATAATTAGCTTTTGCTTCAATACCCATGAAGGATAGATAGCCGCCAATCATTAATAAGCCGCCGCCCTTTTCAACATACTCCTTGAATAATTCTAAAGCGTTTGGAATTATTTCCATTTGGTAGAACGTCGAATTTTGTAATAAGAACGTATTGGCACCGATATCACTTAGAACAATTGCATCGTATTGCTGAAGTTCTTCCAATTTTTTAGGGAAACGAACTTGAACCTCATGAGCAGGCATATAATCTACTTCGATCTCCGCGTTTCTTAAACAAGTAAGTAAATGTGTAGCGCCCTCTTCATATTTGGTTGAAGTAAAACTGTCATACCCCTTCACGTGAACCATATGAACAACCCAAGATTCTCCAACAAAAAGTACCTTCATTTATAAACACTCCTATAAATTTATTAATATATATTTTAAAAAAATTGTAGCTAGTTTAGGTTTAATATTTTAATAGTTTATTGATTCTGAATATTATTACCATTAAAATTCCAAGACTTCCTTTAGAAGAGGCATACCTGACTGTGCGCCAGATTTTCCGATCGCTAATGCAGCTGTTTTATTGGCAAATACTATAGAATCGATTATTGATTTTCCCTGACCGATTGAGTAAGCAAACCCTGCATTGAATGCATCGCCTGCTCCAGTTGTATCTACAACAGGTACGTTGTAACCTTGAATTTTCTGTAAACTTTGTCCATTTCCTTTATAAGCAACTCCGTTTGAACCGAGTGTCGTTATTACATGTTTGACCCCCGCCAGTAGCAAAGTGTCAATTTTGCTTTCTAGATCATCGCTTTCTGCTTTATCTTTTGTAAGAATGGCTAGCTCCGTTTCATTAGGAGTAATATAGTCAATACAATTCAGTATTTCACTTGGAAGATGCTGCGCTGGTGCAGGGTTTAGGATAATGGTCTTGTTTAACCGCTTTGCAACCTGTACCGCATAGCAAACTGTCTCTAATGGAATTTCCATTTGTATAAGGACAATATCCGATTCCTTGATGATCTCAATGTTATGATCAATATCTTTAGGCGAGCATTCTGCATTAGCACCTTGAATAACGATAATGCTATTTTCTCCTTTAGCTAACAATATAATGGCTGTTCCAGTGGAGGTCGAATCAACCTCCTTGATAGAAGATACATCAACCCCATCCGACTTTAGGGATGAAATTAACTCATTTCCATAGAGATCGTTTCCTACACTCCCTATCATTTTGACATCAGCACCAAGCCGAGAAGCACCTACAGCTTGGTTTGCACCCTTACCTCCTGGGAAATAGCTTATCTTTTCTCCTAGGAGTGTCTCACCTTCAACTGGATGCCTTGTTGTTTGGACAACAAAGTCCATATTCAGACTTCCTATTATCGCAATTTTCGGTATCATTTTTCCCCTTCGACCTTCCTTCTTGTTGAATCTCTTACAACTAGGGAAACTTCTAAATTAATAATCTCATTTTCTATTAATTGTTTATTTATTCTGGTAATTAACTTTTCTGCGGCTAGCTTGCCTGCCTGGTAGATGGGTTGAACGACAGTTGTGAGTTCCGGCTGTGTAATTTCGGTAAGATTTATCCCATCAAAGCCACACACTGCAATTTGGTCAGGGACTTGAATGTTTTTACTGTGTAATTGTTTCAACACACCAACTGCCATCATGTCATTACCTGAAAAAATCCCATCTATATCCGGATGATTCCGAAGAAGCTCTTCCGTTGCTTTCTTTCCTCCATCTATTGTAAAATCACCAGGCACCATCAAAGTAGGTGTAAACCAGGGTGAATTTTTCACAATATCTTCATATCCAGCTAACCTTTCACGCGCAGTATTGTATTCTAGAGGGCCATATATGTGGGCAATTTTTTTGCACCCTACATCTATTAAATGCTGTACAGCTTGAATGGCTCCGCTGTAATTATCAACACGTATGACACAATTTGTCTCCATATTAGGCGCCCTATCTAAAACAACTAAAGGGATATTAGCTTTTTCCAGCCCTTCGATATCTTCTAAACTAAGATTATTGGAAGCGAATATGATGCCATCTACATATTTTTTCCTAAGTACATCGATATATGATTTCTCTTTAATGCCAGATTCATCAGAATTACATAATATTAGTGTGAATCCATGGAGTGTAGCAACGTCCTCTACGCCCCTAGCTAAAACTGGGAAGAAGGGATTTAAAATATCAGGAACGATTAAGGCAATTGTTTTGGTTTTCTTTGCAGTTAACCCCCTTGCCACTTGATTTGGTTCATATTTTAATCGTTTCATTACATCTTTTACCTTATGGACTGTTTCTGCACTTACATATCCTTTGTTATTAATAACTCTTGAAACAGTAGCAACCGAAACACCAGCTAGCTTTGCTACATCTTTTATTGTGACATTCACAATTTAATCACCTACCTACATGTAACCGGTTACATAATTGGGAGATTTTAGCCATCCTGTATTTAATATCTGTAATCGGTTACATATTGATCAATAAAAGTAAAATTATATCAAAAAATGTATTTATTTTTATTTTTTCATGATGTGTAACCGGTTACATATAGAATAAAAAAAATTTAAGGAATTGTCAATATTCTTTTTCGGCGGATATAAACTTTTTTTTCTGTGAATGGACTTTACTTTTATATAGGCTGTTTTCGTTAAGTTTGTTGTTATCGAATAAACAATACCCATTCCTTTCCGCTGCAGGCACTTGCTTTCCGCGGGGAGGAAGTCGAGCCTCCTCGACGTTCCGTCTATGGGGTCTAGACTTTTCCTCTATCTCCCGCAGGAGTCAAGTGCCTTCCGCTCCAATCCACTCACCGTTTTCAATGGTGATAAAAGCAACAATCTTTTAGAAAACAGCCTTTATATAAGTAATCTAAGTAAATGATAGCAGTATTAGACTATTTAAGAATGTGCAGCATTTTTTACCTCCAATTTCTTAAACAGCGGTTGCCTAATAAAAATCCTACTCCACCGTCACACTCACTAAAAGGAAATGAATGGGCCGCTTTAACATTTCAAAGAAGACCCGACTCCATTGCGGAATCGGGCCACATCTTTATATCGCCGTTTGTTTCGAAAACTGACTATTGTAGAGCTCAGCATAGAAACCATTTGATGCTAACATTTCATGATGTGTTCCTTGTTCAATGACTTTTCCTTGATCCATCACTAAGATCAAATCAGCATCTCTAATTGTTGAGAGACGATGCGCAATGACGAAGCTTGTTCGCCCTTTCATTAAGCGTTTCATCGCTTGCTGGATAAGTACTTCGGTTCTTGTATCAACACTTGACGTGGCTTCATCCAAAATCATAATTGGCGGATCGGCTAAAACGGCGCGAGCAATGGTTAAAAGCTGTTTTTGCCCTTGAGAGATATTCGATGCTTCCTCGTTTAAGATTGTGTTATAGCCTTCTGGAAGCGTACGGATAAATTGATGGGCACGGGCTGTTTTGGCAGCTGCGAATATTTCTTCGTCTGTCGCACCTTCCTTTCCATAAGCCAGATTGTCTTTTATCGTTCCATTAAAGAGCCATGTGTCTTGGAGCACTATTCCAAAAGTCGCACGGAGATCTTCACGTGACATGCTTCGTGTGTCAAGACCGTCTATTTTAATCGTACCGCCATTCAGTTCATAAAATCTCATTAATAGATTTATTAATGTTGTCTTCCCCGCTCCAGTTGGTCCAACAATCGCAACCGTTTGCCCTGACTGCACTTCAATGTTCATGTCTTCTATCAATAAATTTTCCCCATACCCAAAATCGACGTGTTCGAAAGTAACTGCACCTTTTGCCTGCTTTAAACTTGCCGACGTCACTTCTTTTATTTCTTCTTCCTCATCAAGTAGTTCAAAGACACGCTCAGCTGCTGCAACCGTTGACTGTATGATGTTAGCAATGTTTGCAGTTTGCGTAATTGGCTGTGTAAACTGACGCGAATACGTAATAAATGCTTGAATATCACCGATTGAAATCGAACGTTGGGTTACTAAAATCCCACCAACAACACTAATCAAGACATAGCTCAAATTCCCAATGAAAAACATCATCGGCATAATCATTCCTGAGATAAATTGAGCTTTACGTCCCGCTTCATATAATTCTTCATTTACCTTATCAAACTGAGCAACGGCTTTTTTCTCATGGCCGAATGCTTTTACGACTTGGTGTCCTGTATACATTTCTTCAATGTGCCCATTTAATTGCCCAAGTGTTCGCTGTTGATTAGCAAAATGCTTTTGTGATCTTTTCAAAATCGGTCGGATGACAAAAATCGATAGTGGCAAGCTAATAATTGCAATCAGCGTCAAGATCGGACTGATTGTCAGCATCATAATGATAATTCCGACAATCGTTACAATTGAAGTGATGAACTGCGTAACACTTTGCTGGAGCGTACTCCCGATCGTATCGATGTCATTCGTCACACGGCTTAACGTTTCCCCATTTGGCCTGCTGTCATAATATTTGAGCGGCAGCCTTGCCAGCTTTTCATTCACATCTTCCCTCAAATGATACACCGTTTTTTGTGCAACACTAGACATGATGTACTGCTGAATATAGCTAAAGAGACTGCTAATTATATATAGTCCAGCTAAAACAAGTAGTATTTGACCAATTTTATCAAAGTTAATCTCAGCTCCAGGTACACCTTTAAACTTACTATAAGCACCTTCAAATAACTCCGTAATCGCATTCCCCATTATTTTCGGTCCAGCAATCATAAAGATTGTACTCATAATCGCGGCGAAAAACACGGCGATTAATTGGTTACGCTGTGGTTTTAGATAGGCAATCAGACGTCTGAACGTTCCTTTAAAATTCTTTGCCTTCTGTCCAGCCATCATCATGTTTCCGCCGCCAAATCCCATTGCCCCACCGCCGCCTTGAGATTGCGATTTCCTTTGCTCACTCATGCGATTTCCTCCTCTGAGAGCTGTGATTCGACGATTTCACGATACACATCATTATTTTCTATCAATTCTTGGTGCGTACCAATTCCAGCGATTTCCCCTTTATCTAATACGATGATTCGATCTGCTTCGACTACAGAGCTGACCCGCTGAGCAACAAGGATCACCGTAGAGTCCTTTGTTTCATTTTTCAACGCAGCACGTAATTTTGCATCTGTTTTATAGTCAAGGGCTGAAAAACTATCATCGAAAATATAAATATCCGGTTTTCTGACCAAGGCCCGTGCAATCGACAGACGTTGTTTTTGACCGCCCGATACGTTTGAACCACCTTGTGTGATAACGGAATCATAGCCGTCCTTCATTTGGTTAATAAAATCTTCTGCTTGTGCGACCCGTGAGGCATGCTCGATTTCATCCTGCGTTGCATCTTGTTTGCCAAAGCGAATATTTTCAGCAATTGTACCCGAAAACAGCAGTGCTTTTTGGGGAACCAAACCAATTTTCGAACGAACTTCCTCTTGAGAAGACTCGCGAATATCGACACCATTTAACCGAATGGTCCCACTTGTGACATCATAAAAACGAGGAATCAAGTTCACAAGCGTTGATTTCCCAGCACCCGTTCCGCCAATGATCGCAGTCATTTCACCTGCATGTGCGCGAAAACTAATATTTGATAATGCCGGCTCTTCTGCACCCGGATAGCTAAATGCAACACGGTCAAATTCAAGTGAGCCCTGTTCTCGATTTGCTGGTTTTGTCCCTTCGTCGAGAAATGTCGGTTCCATATCTAGTACCTCGTTGATACGTTTTGCTGACACGGAAGCTCTCGGGACCATCACAAACATCATCGATGCCATAATAAGTGCGAACATAATTTGCATGACGTATTGAATAAAGGCCATCAAGTCCCCTATTAGCATTCCGCCATTATCAATTCGAATCCCACCAAACCAGATGATGGCAACAACCGTTATGTTCATCACAAGCATCATAACGGGCATGATAAACGCCATAATCTTATTAACTTTAATTGAAACATCCATTAATTCTTTATTAGCCTTTTGCAGACGAGCATTCTCTTGTTTTTCACGATTGAAAGCACGAACAACTCGAATACCCGTCAAATTTTCACGCAAAACTAAATTCAAACGATCCAATCGTATTTGAACAGTTTTGAAAAGTGGGATCCCCTTATACACAATAAGGAGAACTGCTCCAATTAATATTGGGATCGTCGCAACAATCACAAGTGATAATTTTGCATCCTTTGAAACAGCCATAATGACACCCCCTACAAACATAATCGGTGCACTTACGACCATGCGAAGCATCATAATCACGACTTGTTGGACTTGTGTAATATCATTCGTAGTTCTCGTAATCAGTGATGCTGTTCCAACCTTATCAAAATCTTGCAATGAAAATTTCTCAACATGATTAAAAACTTTACGACGAATATCCCGTCCGAGTCCCATTGCCGCCTTAGATGAATAATAGCTCGCAACAACAGATGCGGAAGCTCCAAATGCAGCAACTAAAAGCATCAATCCTCCAGTTTTCCAGATATAAGCTTTATCACCGACCACTACTCCTTTATCGATAATGTCCGCCATTAGTGTTGGCAAAAAGAGATCTGCCATGGACTGCACGAAAACAAGCCCAACCACGGATAGAACGATCCACTTATATACTGATAGGTTTTTAAGCAGTTTAATCATTTCGAACATTCCCCTTGTTCTGTGGCTTCTTTTTCTAAAAACGTCGCAATTTTGAGATGTATAGCGAGTAATTCTTCGTACTGCTCTTCAGTAAGTGTATCAATCGCTTTTTCCATTGTTTGTTGAATACTGCCTTTTTGTAAACGAATCGTCTCAAACAACGTTTTTCCTTTTTCGCTTATTGTCAGCTGCATTTCTCGGCGATTATCTTTTACAGGTTGACGCATGACCAATTCCGCTTGTACAAGTCCATCAACCGCTTGACTTAATGTGCTCTTTGGAAGCTGTATTGTCTCCCCTAGCTGTTTTTGTGTCACTGCCCCAAGCGGTGCAATTGTCTTTAACAGAAAAAATTGTGGTACGGATAGATCATTTGCCATTGCCGTTTTTTGCACATATCGAGCTAAATTCCTTTGCACATGCCAGAACGACTTTAAAAGCTTTGATGATCGCACGAAGGATTGTTGCTCAAAATCCATACTATTCCACCTCATCCATATTAGAACTGTTCATTTTAGAACAATCCGCAAATGTTTTATTTAAATCTACTCCCATTCCCAAACGCAGTCAAGAAAAAAGTGTCAGGCACCAAAGAAAGACAAATCCATTGTTTTTGTTCATGTTGGGGAGACAGTGAGTTCAGGGCTTGGTTTTTAACCTTTATGTAATCATTTTTAACTATTTAGAAACCCATTAAATTCCTTTATCCTTTATCATCAATTGTGTAGGAAAAATAAAAGAATAAAGGTAGGGATTTGTTATGGCAAGTGTATCAGTAAAAAAATCATCGTTTGTATTAGCTCTCGTCACGGCTTTAGCGGTTATGTTTTCATCATTGTTCGGCCTGCAAGCAGAAGCAGCGCAAACAAAGGGTCAGCAGGTTGCCTCCTATGCCCAGAAATTCACTGGCTCCCCATTTAAATATGGCGGAACCAAACCAAATGGTTTTGATGCTTCAGGATTCACACAGTATGTTTATGCTAATAGCTTAAAAGTGAAACTGCACCGAACAAGTGCAGATCAATATAAATTAGGCACAAGCGTAAAAGTGAATCAGCTTCAGCCAGGCGATTTAGTATTCTATCAAACAAATGGAAAATCGGTTTCATTTGTAGCTGTCTATATCGGGAATCAACAATTTGTCGGGGCAACATCAAATGGCGTCAAAGTCCAGTCAATGAATTCAGCTTATTGGAAGAATTGTTATGTAGGAGCAAAAAGAATTATCAAATAAGGGGATAATCTAGACAAATACGATGAAAAAACTCAAATCTAGAAAATACCTATCTTTTATCATAGCAGTGTTCCTAATTATACTCATTTGCCAGATGCTGATCTTCCTCCTATTCCTTTTTCTAGTAAAATATTGAGCAAAGAGCCCTTCCGGCTCTTTGTTTTTTTCTTTGACAAAGCTTTTAAAAAGTTTAGTCGCCATATTACTCCTTATCTAGATAAAGAAAACTTATCAGTAGCCAGATGTTACGGTATAAAGTAAAAAAGAGCGTATTGATCATCTTTCTATAAAACAGCGGACTTGACTGGTACTTAGACTGCCAATATCGCTCATTTTTAAAATATATCGTCGAATTTTGGTATTTTATCGGCGACTTTTCAAATATATCAGCGACTTTTGGTATTTTATCAGCGTACTTTCAAATATATCAGCGAATTCCTTTTTTATCAGTTACTCAGATTGAAAGTACAAAAAAACAGCAGCCCACTATCGTAGCTGCTGTCCCTATTTTAGAATGTGCCTGGATCAGAGGAAATTCTCCACCCATCCTCTGTCTTTTGAAATTCGATATGAATAAATTCATATATTAAGCTATCACCAAGTGGTACTTTGAGATCAAATTCTGCCATTATCCCATTTCCTGTTGACTGAACAACAGTGGCTTTATCGTAAGATGCAATGGAGCCTCCATCCGCATTAGGCTGAGCAAGGATTCCATTATGCTCGACAATTCCAGCTCGTTTTATATATGACTGGATCGAATCATAAGCATATGATTCAGACAGATAGTTAACTAGCTTGGATTTCGTATCTAAATCGGATCCCATATAACGATAATCTAACCCATTAATAGGAAATGATTCAATATGCCCCTCAGGCATTTCCCCTCCTCTGACAACATACCAGTATTTATTCACTGCTTCAGTTGTCATTTGGATAACCGTTTCTTCCTCGCGGCTGCTGTATATCGGATAAACACTCCCAGGCTTTATGCTCTGAATGATTTTGTCCTTTAAAGCGAATGCCTTTTCGTAAATTTCATACGTACTAGAATCTTTGTGATGAATAAATTCTTCATTGTTTCTTTTTACATAATATAAAAATTGTTCGGTTTCCGCTAAGCTTTCAAGCCCAATCTCATCACGATCCTGAATCATGTCTTTTGCATAAATTTCCACTGCGAATAATAATTGTTTCTCTCTTTGCTTCGGTGAAACGAAAGCGGAAACAATATAGTTGTTATGAGGGCCACTTTCTTCTTCGATCATTACATATGGTGCAATTTCTTTAGGTATAGCAAGATGGATTCTAGCATCACGAATTTCATATTGAATATCATTCCCTAGTTCAGAAAGTTTTGCTTCTATCGTTTCTTTCAGCTCTGCAAATTTGTCATAGGAAGGAACGACCATTTTATTCTCCATTCCTTTTGTAACAGCACTATACGCAAGCTCAGGGTGGTTAGCTTTTAATTGGGCATCAGCAAGATAATACCAATAATAAGCGGCATTAGGAACGGCCTCAGTTCGCCCTTCATAATATTTAACCGCCTTTGGAAAATAGGAAGGATAATGAGCTTCATCAGCTACGAAACGATCTTTTTCCCATTTCAGCAATTCGATATCATACGCGTCTCCAATATCCTTTTTCCAGACGGCAAGCCTTGTCATTGGTTCATCACTAAATCGGATTTCCTCCAATTGATGGTAATTTATTTTTTGCAGGATTTTAAAGCCCTCTTTTTCCCAAGTGTAAATTTCAAGCACGTTTCCTGCCAGGCTCCCCACTTTCCAGCCAAGCAACAGCTCATTCTTTCCATCACCTGTTACGTCAGCCACACTCGCCCAACTGATCTCATACCCAGACCCTTTCTTCGCAAATACTTTTTCCCAGTTTCCCTTCTTCTTTTTTAAAACAAATGCTCCAACTTGATTCTCTGCGTCTTTTGAATGATAGAGGACGACTACTTCCTTTTGTCCATCTCCCTCAAAATCAGCTGATAAGACGGCGCTCGCTCCAATTGGTGCATTAGGAATAGAAAGCTCTGTCCCCTTTGGTAAATACCGTTTGGCAAGTGTGTCCAGGCTTTGATTGATTTCAGAGTCGGCACTGGCATGTGCAGGCGCTTGTATAAGACTTGTCGGCTCAGGCAAAAAATTGCATCCACCCAAAACTAGGGTGCCTGCTACGACTAGAGATATTAATGAGGCTCGTTGCTTTTTCATTTTTCATTCCTCCATTTCTCCTTCTATCTTGACTTTAGTCGTTATTGAAAGAGAAATCGCTAGTAATCGATTAAGAAAAGGTTAATAATTAGTTACAGAGGAAAGCTAATTATTGCCGTCGTCCCCTTACCTTCTTCACTATCCAACACAAATTCCCCCATATGACCTTTCATAATTTCCTCACAGATGGCCAGCCCTAAACCAGTTCCAGACCCTTTCGTTTTCCCTTTGAAAAACTTTTCTTTCACGTCGATCAAATCTTCTTTGGAAATTCCGATGCCCGTATCAATAATATGAATGAAGACAGTGTCAACCCTCTTCTCAAGAAGAATGCGAATCGATCCACCGGGTGAGGTAAATTTAAGGGCATTATCAAGCAGGTTAAGCAATACTTGCTTCAATCTGTTTCGGTCACCTCGAATCAATCCAATATTTTCACCGAGCTGGGTTACTAAAGAGATATCTTTTCCGGCCGCTCTCGGTTCAAACTGGTGAACGACTTCATGTATCAAAGCAGCTATGTCTATGTCCTCAAAATCGAAAGAAAGCTTGCCGCTCGATAAGCTGGAAAGGTCAAGTAAATCCGAAACAAGATGATTTAAGCGGTCGCTTTCATCCGTAATAATTTCAAGACCTTCCTTAAAAAATTGATCTTGAGTCATCGAATGCAAGGTGACAGCCCACCCTTTTACAGAGGTGAGAGGGGTGCGCAAATCGTGGCTGACAGAGGCGATAAATTGATTTTTAAATTGTTCATGCTGTTGAACCTGCTGCGCCATAAAATTGAGTGTTTCTGCCAGCTTTCCGATCTCGTCATCTTTTTCCTTTTTTACTCTTGTTGAAAATTTGCCGGCAGCCATCTCCTTAGCAGCCCTTGTTATTTGGCTGACCGGCTTGGTAATTGTGTTGGCCAAAAAAAAGCCCAGCGAGGCAGCAATGATGATAACAATTCCCCCAACAGACAACAGAACGACTGCGTTTTTTAAAAAGACTTCATTTAATTGCTCCATTGAGGTCGTTAGGCGGATAGCCCCTAGGCTATTTCCCCCGGCTATTAAGGGGTGGGTAACTGATAACACTTTTTCACCTTCTATTTTACTAGTAAGATACCCTGTCGTTCCGCTTAATCCACTTTTAACATCGTTTAAATGAAGAATATTTCTTTGCTGGCTTTTCTGTGTCTCTGCCACTACATTTCCGTTCTGATTAATGAGCTGAACTTGCACATTCACTAAAAATTTATATTGGTACAATAACTGTTCGGCCTGATCCTCTAGTGGAGCATTAATGAGCTCTTGTTCATAAAAGGAGGAGAACATCGCTCCTTGATCCTTTAACGTTTGTTTAATGCTTCCTTGATAATAGTACATTAATCCCGATAAAATAATCGTTTCAAATAGAGCAACAGTAACAATAATTAATAACAAATTACTCCAGACAAGCCTTCGCTTAATGCCTTTCTTCATTCCTCCATCACACTCTCTTGGAATGAATAGCCAAAACCCCATATCGTTTTTAGAAAAATGGGGTTAGACGGATCTTCTTCAATTTTCTCTCTTAATCTGCGAATATGGACATCTACTGTTTTAGAATCGCCAAAATAATCCAATCCCCAAATTTCATCTAGAAGGTCATCTCTTGTAATAGGTTCATTCACTCTTCCAAGAAAAAGCTTCATTAACTGAAACTCGCGAGCGGTTAGTTTTAACAACTTCCCGTTCTTATAAATACGCTGTGTTTTAATTTCAAGATTGAACGGACCTGATTTGATTTTGTTTCGCTGTTCCTTAACAGACTCCATTCTCGTTCTCCTTAGCACGGACCTGATTCTTGCAACCAGCTCAAGGGGGTTAAAAGGCTTAACAATGTAATCATCCGCTCCGAGTTCAAGGCCCATGATCTTTTCCATATCCTGCCCTCGTGCCGAAACGATGATAACTGGAAGATCGGGATGATTTTCTTTAAGCTGTGTACAGATTTCAAAGCCATCCATATCCGGCAGCATTAAATCCAACACAATAAGAGATGGCTCCTCAGCTTTCACGAGCATTAACGCAGTCTTCCCTTCTCCCGCTTCAAGGACATCGAAATTAGAACGCTGCAGATTAAAAACAATTAGTTTCCGTATTGACACTTCGTCTTCTACAACTAAAATCTTCCCATCCTTCATATATCAAACCTCACATTTAATTACTTTATCTAATTATATTTTACAATATAGGAAATAGATGGGATATAGAAAAAATTTTATTGTCCACTGGCATGACCTGGCAATCCCATCCCTCGTTCTTGAATATGTTTCTTTAGTCTTTTTAACGCACGGTGCTGTGTTGTTTTTACTTTGCTTTCACTCCAGCCTAAACTTATAGCTGTATCAGCAATTGAATTCTTATGGATGTAGCGATGAATAATGACCATCCTCTGGTCAATGCTACAAAGTTGCAAACAGTCATACAAATAACCTATCTCTTCTTTTGCTAAAGCTATTTCTTCAGGTAATGGCTTTTGATCGCTCAGCTCATATATGCTCAAATTGAATTTTCCTAAGACACGTTGCTTCAAGCTTCTCTGTTTTCGGAAAGAATCAATGGCAACGTTTCGAGCGATTGAGAATAGCCAAGTCTTTTCACTGCTCTTTCCCTCAAAGCGGTCATATGACTTCAATACACGAATATATACTTCCTGAACAAGATCTTCCGCTAAGGCACGGTCATTCACCATATAAAACAAAAACTGAAATAGATGGCCATGATACTTTTGATAAAAATGATTAAAATCTGCTTCTTGCATATCTTTCACCCAACCTAGCCCATAAAATCGTCTTGATATTATTTGATATGCTTTCATCATAAGTGGGATGGAAACAAAAAGGGTTACAATTCGGTAACAGATTAAGATGATCTTCTGTTACGTTTTGTAACCTTTCGATGAAAGAAATGGGGACGGAGCGCCGCTTAACTTAATAAGTTATAGCCAATCTCATCTGCAAATAGACTGGTTTGCTTAATAAGCAAGTGAAGTTTTGCTCTGCTCGCGCCACCATATTGTGTTAGTTTGGCTTAAGTATGTCATATAGTCTTCATAGTACATGGTGGCGTAAATACGCCATTTCGTTTTTGTAACCTTTAGGTCCTTATAATATAATTCGCTCTTTTTGCAGGAGAACAGTCTGTCATATACTTTTCTTCCGCAGGGAAATAACGCTGCTCATATTTTTCTTGGATGGCTTGATTCCCGCCAATATATGTATCCCTTTTTATCACTCTATTTAATCGTTCTTCCTTGGGGAGATCTATAAAAATAACATAGTCAAAATAAGGACTTAATTCAGGCCGTTGTAAAAATATCCCCTCTATTATGACGACTGTATCCCTCGATATTTCTATATAGTGTTTTTTATATGTATCTGTCGTTTTATCATATAATTCTATTTCCTTTTGAATTTCCTTTCCCAAGTGAATGGGCGTCAAAATTTCTGATATGAAGTAATCATACCTCCATTGCAAGTAATAGTAACAATACCATTCCTCTTTAGCAGAATCATAGCGTATCTTTTCAGGCTGGATAAAATCATCCATATGTAAAACGACTGCGTTAATGCCTTTTTTTTCAAAAATATCTAAAACTGACTGGACATAGGTTGTTTTCCCTGCTCCTCCTAAACCATCAATTCCTAATATAAAACTGCGATTTTTACAATCGGCTTTTATGAGCTTTTGTATTTCATTTATTGGCATGTTTACTTTCTCTCCTTCAACAATTGTCAAACTCTACAGGCCAGTGAACTAATCCTAATTCAGTTTCATCCTTTTTAATTCTATCTGAGATAAGCTCGTTCTCAAAATTAAAGATTTGAATCATTCCCGCTCCCATACTATTGCATCCTTCTTTATGGCGCAATGCATTTATATTTCTACATTGGTTGGAGCATGGAGCAATATAAAAGAAATGACATCCTCGATTATCTTCTTAATCAAAGGGAGTATTGGAATTTTTCTGCAATGAAAAAACCTTGAGTTGCATTTTACAACAACTCAAGGCGCGCTGCCAACAGTTTTTCCTGATTAGGGATTTCATCGCCTAATGGGTCAATTAAGACTGAACTTCTACTTGATTCAATGAATACTGTTGCCCACGAATATCTAGTTATCTCCACGAAAACACCTCTATAAATGTTTATTTTAATAAAGGGTTCTTCATTCTCATTTAGTTTTATTATTTTCAAACTTAAACGTTGCAGGTATCATATTGAATTGAAGGGACATATCATGGAACTCTCTATACTCGACACTATTTGGACGATCAGCATATTGGTTCTCGCTAGCTGGCAGCATCGCATAGACATACCCATCCTTCACTCCTAGCTGTTTATATAAACCTTCAGAATATCCGTCCTTTTCCCAAACCGTTTCTTTAATTTTATCGATACTAAAAAGGGTTCTTTCACTTATTGAGGTATTTTTTGGTTTGTACTTAAACACAAGGTTTCCATTTTTTTCTGTGACATTATATTTCTTAGTCCACGAAGCGGGAATAGAGAAAGAATATTCAGCTGCTTTGTATATCGTCATATTATTTTCATAAGGTGTGCGGATAATTAAGGCAGAATCTGCTTTAAGATCAGCTTTATCGATGTACCAGTTTTTATTTACCTGTTTGACAGTTATTGTTGCGCTTTCCTTCCCATAAGAGCCAGTTGATGACTGAAGTTTAAACTCAATTTTAAACGTGTAGGTCGATTGGTTTACCTTTTTTTCCTCTTTTATTTTTAAATCGTTGACCCATGGACTTGAGCCACCTGTTACCCAGCCTTCATATTCAAAATATGGGAGTGTTGTTTTCTTATAGGCTTCTGTAAATAAAGCAAATTGATAAGCTCCATTTCGATCGGACAAAGCTTTCGCCCACTTGGCAGCTGCGTCTTTCGCCGAAACCGGAGCAACCGCCTGTTCCAATAAACTAATTTGCTGCTTCAATCGTTCTGTTGCTTGGTCCGTGCCATTATAATTCACTGATTGTACAGCTGAAACGGTTGTTTCCTTGGGCGACTCAACAGCCTGAGCCCCACTAGCCATTAGCATTGATGCAAGTGCCACAGTCCCTGTAAAAGCCATAATTTTTTTCTTCATCTTAACTCCTTCTTTCTCTTTGGAATATCTTTACTATACATTTGAATTGAATGGAAGGTGTTAAATAGTGGTTAAAAATGGTTACAGAGAAGTAACGAATGAAGAAGGCAAAAAAAAGAACTGATTCAAGACTTTCCAACCCCCCTAGGAAGTTTGAAAGCAGTAATCAGGTCAGTATTGAAAAGCAAATAAAAATTACATTGGAAAATCATTCGGGGTACTGCTTTTAGGTGGATTAGCTTTCTTAATCAGTTTTCCTCCGTCAAAATGTCGGCCGTATGTTTTTATAAATGCAGTTATTTCCTCTGAAGCGGGAAGAGTTCCCTCGTGTCCCCAAGTCAAAAAATAGGATTGTACTTTCCCACTATAAAACACCCAGCTAAAAAATTTTCGTGCAAAATTATGGGAACCCGTTGTTCTGAATTGGTTCATTTGCTTCCCACTTTTCCAAACGGTCATTGTTTGACCAATTCCTCCCTGCATTTGACCGGTCAATTCAGCATATAGTAAGTCCTCGTTTTTGGTCATTGCTTTCATAATAAATTGGTTCAAAATCCCGTTTAAAATTAATCGTGGAATATTAAATAATTCCCCTCTTGTAACTGAAATTACCACACCTTCGGGCAGCTCGATATTTCTATCTCCCAAAGTAAAAGTGGCTCCATACTTATTATTAGGATCTTCATGTTTCGTCCATGTTTTCACGCTATTCCTCCCAACTTCGTTTTCCCTAAATTAATCGATCCATTTCTCGCCCTATACAACAACCCATTTAACAAATATATTAATTCTCCTGTCATTCCTAGCTGATTAAATTTATTCTAGGCGAAGTAAAAATAATAATCATCTGATTTTCTAAAAAACAAATAGAAAATTTATTTTTTGTATACCACTGCTTTGCATGAAGATGTGAAATTCTATAATCAAATTCGCCTTGGCCTATTTGCGCCCAGATTTTCATCGAATTTGCTCGATAGATTCATTTAAAATCTGGGGCATCCGCCAGAGGCTTAACTTTATTCAGCCGAGGTTTGAACCCCCACGAATTAAATACCTATTCGCATTCATCTCGCCACTTATCATTTAGAGACTTCTGCTGGATAAAGTTAAAAAGGATATTTCCAATGTGAATTTCTTTTGTTTTGCTATTGAATTATAATTAGGATGTTTCCTACATAAAGGAGATTCACATATATGTCTAAAAAATGGAGTAATAAATGGATACTGCAAAAAGGTTTTCGACTAAAAGTTTTAACCAATCCGACTGGGGTATATTGTTTCTTACCGCCCTGCTGACCGCGATTGCCAGTGAAATCAAAGTGATTCCCTTTAACGGAGAGGATTTTCGCTTCGGTTTAGGAAGTATCACTTTTTTCCTTCTTACACTGATACGCCCACCGGCTTCTTTGATTCGAGCAGGGGTCATAACTGGCGTGGCAGTCGTTTGTTTTCGTATCTTTGGAGATATGCTAATTGATCCTGTTCCTTTTTGGACAAGCTTGAAGAATCATTTCCCTGCTTTTCTGTTTTATTTTCTCTTTGCTCTTGGTTTTAGCATCATAAAAATAGAGAAATACAAAACCTCTCCACTTCTGCTCGGTGCCTTAGCTGCCGGATTAGAATTTATAGGAAACGGCGTGGAGCACCTCATGCGCTATTGGCTGTTAAACCATGAAAATTTAGGCTTTCATGAATGGGCATTATTAAGTGGGGTTGCATTATTCCGCAGCTACTTTGTAGTCGGACTATATAGTAGTATTACAGTTTCGGAACAAAAGAAACGGATGCAAGAAATGCTCGAAGTTGGTTCGGAATTGTATGCCGAGACACTCTATTTGCAAAAATCAATGGATCATATCGAACAAATTACAGCTTCTAGCCATGATTTATACCGAAAATTAAAAAAGAGCAATCTTCAGGAACTGAGCGTGCAAGCACTGCTCATTGCACAAGAAATCCACGAAGTGAAAAAGGATTCACAGCGGATTCTTTCAGGACTTTCAAAAATATCTCATCAAAAAAGAAATGATGTTGTCTTTCTTTCCGATGTACTTGGTTTTGTGCTCACAGCGAATGAAAAATATAGTGAGCTTCTAGGGAAAAAAATTATTTTTAATCAGTCGATGTCAAATGATTTTGAAACGGATCAACAAATCCCGCTTCTCGCTCTATTGAATAATCTCACGGCTAATGCAGTCGAGGAAACTTTAGAAAACGGGACAATCGATATAGACATCATTGAGGAATTTGAGCACATATGCTTCATTATAAAAGATTCTGGCAAAGGAATTTCTGAGGAGGATCTATCCATTATTTTTGAACCAGGTTATACGACAAAATTCAACGATCATGGAGTTGCTGCAACTGGGATTGGCCTTTCGCACGTACGAGACATCGTCAATTCTCTAGAAGGTCAAATTCATGTAGAATCGAAAGCCAAAGGAACGATTTTCACCGTCCAAATTCCAACTAGAACTATTAGAAAGAGAGTTGAATGAAACTGCGGTATTTTATTGTAGATGATGATACAGCAAGCCGAAGGATGCTGGAGAAAATCATTTCAGACGGGGAACTTGGCGAAGTAATCGGTGAGGCTGAAAGCGGAGAGAAATCAATTCCGCTCATCCTTTCTACTCGCCCCGATTTCGTTTTGATTGATTTTTTAATGCCCAAAATGGATGGGATCGAAACGATTGAAACTTTGAGAAACCAGGGATTTCAAGGTCAATTCATTATGATTTCTCAAATCGTAAATAAAGAAATGGTAGGTGAAGCCTATGAAAAGGGCATCGAGTTCTTTATACATAAACCGATCAATCGGATTGAAGTGAATAGCATTTTGAAAAAAACAGCCGAACAATTTCGTCTCAAACATTCACTCATGGCTATCAGGGAATCTTTAGCTCACATCGAATCAGCTAAAATGATGAAAAAGCAGCGAAGTATCAAAGAAATCGTTTTATCGATATTGAATGATATGGGTATTATTGGTGAAGCAGGAAGCGGAGATATGGTGTTTATGATGGAATTTCTCATTAACCAAAAAGGTACATTCACTCTGTTGCCCCCATTAAAAGACTTATACGAAGCTGCTGCACTTTCAAATAAAGCTGACACGACTGATATAAAAAAAGAGAGTAAATCGATTGAACAGCGAATCCGCAGAACTATATTAGCTGCACTCAATAATTTAGCTTCATTGGGTACAATTGATTACACGAATCCTAAATTTGAATATTATGCCCCCCGCTATTTTGAATTTCAGGAAATAAGGATCCGAATGAAAGAAATTGAAAATGACAGCAGAGAAACAATGAAAGTAAAAATTAATATAAAGAAGTTCCTTCAAGTCTTGTATCTGGAAACAGTTGAAAGGTTTGATGAATCTTCTTAAAAAAAGCTGTGTTAAATAGTGTTGTGATTAACCGCGGGATCGATTTACCTTCCGAAAAGCGATCCTCGCTATCGCACGAAGAAAAAGTGAATTTCTTTTTCAAGGACGTGGCGATTTTGTCAGCCAGGCAAAATCGCCACGCTAGCCTTTATTTATCAAATTAATCACTAACAGAGACTAAAAAAATAATACCCGAAACTAATGTCGGATTTTGTCGGATTTGATAATTCTTCTATATAATAATTGAAACATTGGTTTTTACAACTTAGAAAACGCTTTCATTATATAAGGAGAGGTGACTGAATGAAAAAGTTTAAGTTTGGTTTAGCTTATCAAATTCTTGTCGGATTGGTTTTAGGGATAATTGTTGGAGCGATTTTTTACGGAAACCCAGCAGTTTCAACCTATTTACAGCCAATCGGAGACATCTTTATTCGATTAATTAAAATGATTGTTGTACCAATTGTTATTTCTACATTAATTCTCGGTGTGGCCGGAACTGGGGATATGAAAAAATTAGGTAAACTCGGCGGAAAAACAATTCTTTACTTTGAAATTGTTACAACGATTGCCATCATCGTTGGCTTGCTTGCAGCTAATATCGTTAAGCCTGGTGAAGGTATCGATATGTCCAAGCTAGCTAAAGGGGATATTCAAAAATACGTTGATACGACAACTGAAGTACAGAGTCATAGTCTTGCCGATACTTTCGTTAATATTGTTCCTAAGAACATCATTGAATCATTGGCTAATGGGGACATGCTTGCAATCATTTTCTTTGCGGTTATGTTCGGATTAGGAATTGCTGCTATTGGCGAAAGAGGAAAACCGGTTTTGGCTTTCTTCCAAGGAACCGCAGATGCCATGTTCTGGGTAACAAATCAAATTATGAAATTTGCTCCATTTGGCGTTTTTGCCCTAATTGGTGTAACTGTTTCAAAATTTGGTGTAGAGTCATTAATTCCGCTTGGAAAGTTACTTATTTGTGTATATGTAACAATGATCTTTTTTGTTGTTGTTGTACTTGGCGTTATTGCGAAAATGTGCGGTACAAGCGTCCTTCATCTTGTTAAGATTTTAAAAGACGAAATCGTATTAGCCTATTCTACGGCAAGCTCAGAAACAGTATTGCCTAAAGTAATGGAGAAAATGGAGAAATACGGCTGCCCGAAAGACGTTGTTTCCTTTGTTATTCCAACCGGCTATTCATTTAACCTAGATGGATCCACCCTTTATCAAGCACTTGCAGCAATCTTTATTGCCCAAATGTACGGGATTGATTTAAGCATTACCCAACAAATTACATTAATGCTTGTATTGATGGTTACATCAAAAGGAATTGCTGGCGTTCCGGGAGTATCCTTTGTTGTTCTTTTAGCAACTTTAGGATCTGTAGGGATTCCACTCGAAGGTCTCGCCTTCATCGCTGGGATCGACCGAATTCTCGATATGGCCCGCACAGTTGTTAACGTCATCGGAAACTCATTAGCAGCAGTCGTCATGTCTAAATGGGAAGGCCGATTCGATGCTAAAAAGGGAAATGAATACATTTCTTCCATTGAAAAAGCAGCGTAATCAGTATGATGGTGTCAGGCACTGTCGAAAGACAATTCAGCTGATTTTGTCCACATGGAAAAGACATTATTAGTATATACAAAAAGCCGGCAGTTCGTTAACCTTTCAAGGTTGTCGAGACTGCCGGCTTTTTATTAAACTGTTAGCTTTTGCTAATGTTTTAACAACTTCAGCACGTAGGAAAAATCCCCCCATTAATCTGCAAAGAATATTTTCCCAGGATTTAATAGCCCTTCCGGATCTAACAACTGCTTCATTTGCTTCATAATGCCTACTGCTGTCCCGTGCTCCATCTCTTGAAATTTTCTCTTGCCAAGCCCTACTCCATGTTCACCTGTGCATGTGCCGCCAACTTCGATCGCTCTTATTGCAAGTGCTTCATTCGTATACTCAGCCTTTTCTTGTTCACCTGCCACATTCGGATCATAAAGCACGATTGTATGGAAGTTCCCATCGCCGACATGCCCTAATACACCACCGGTTAATCCACTTGCATCAATTAACTCCCGCGCATAGACGACAAGTTCTGGCAGACGTGAAATAGGCACACACACATCCGCTCCTGTATTGGCCATTCCTTTAATATGCTGGTAAGCGTACGCCATTTCATGGCGTGCTTTCCAGAGCTCCGCCCGTTCTTTAGATCCGCTTGCAACGTCCCAGTTGCCGCAGCCAAGCTCGCGCATTAATTGTTCTGCAAGTCTCACCTCTTCTTCCACGCCAGCAAGGGTGCCTGCAAATTCGAAAAACAGGGAATGACTAACTGGAAGACAATAGCCACCATACGCATTCACTGTTGAGATACTCTCTGCATCCACTAACTCCATGCGCATCACCGGAATACCGCTTAGTAAAATCGTCTTCGCTGCTTCTGCGCACGCTTCTGGCGTTTCAAACGTACATCGCGCCGCCACCGTATGTTCCGGAATCCCATGAAGACGTAATGTAATTTCTGTGATGATACCTAACGTACCTTCTGAACCAGCAAACAGCCCTGTCAAATGGTAGCCAGACGATGATTTTTTCGCGTGTGAACCTGTGTGAATCACAGTTCCATTAGCTAAAACAACTTCTAAATCAAGCAGTTGATCCCGCGTTGATCCATAACGAACTGCAGTTGTCCCACTCGCATTCGTTGCCACCATACCGCCAATTGTCGCATCCGCCCCTGGATCGATCGGGAACATCAAACCGTGTCGGTTCACTAGTTTATTTAATTGTAAGCGTGTAATACCCGGCTGTACGGTTATCATTAAATCTTCAGGTGAAAAATTCACTACATTATTCATGTTTTCAAAATTAATTGAAATACCTTTTTGGATAGGAATAACTTGTCCCTCTAATCCTGATCCCGCTCCAAACGCTGTTACTGGAATTTTAAACTCCCTTGCAATATCCATTATCGTTTCAACGTCTTCCCGACTCTCAGGGAAACAGACGACATCCGGCTCTACTGCCTTATGAAACGATTCATCATGGCTATGACGGAACAATTCGGTTTCGTTTTGACTGACTTTATCACTTCCAAGACGCTCTATGAGTTTTTGAATAAACATGTTAAACACCTTCTCGTTTTTGTAATTATTTTAATATTTGAATTTACAAATAGATTAGCATAATTTATCATTGATGTATACAGTATACTGACATTTGTGAGGGGGGAGTGTTTTTGAAAAAAATTACTCAGAATGTTTCATTGGCTGATCAAGCATACAACTTATTAAAGAAAGCAATTATCTCAGCTGAACTTGCACCCGAAGAAGAATTACCGGAAGAAAAGTTAGCCTCTGACCTCGGCATTAGCCGTACTCCTCTCCGTGAAGCACTCACACGACTAGCAATGGAGGGACTTATTGTACTGCAAAAAGGGCGTCCAGCCACCGTCGCTACTTTCACTAAAGAAGATTCCCTCGAATACATGGAATTGCGGCGCGTCCTGGAAATTTACAACATTGAAAAGATTACGCCATCAGTAGACAAGGAACTAATTAACGATTTGAGAAGAAATTTAGCAAAACAATTAGATGCGATTTCAAACAAGAACTATTATGAATTCATTCAATTTGACCGCGAATTTCATTTGATCCTTGCATCAAGAAACGGGAATAGGAAATTCCAGGAAATGATCCAACAAATGAATACTGGAATCAACCGTGCCTTCCTCATTTTGTCGAGCACTTTACAAGTAAGCGCAGCGGAAGCGTATAAAGAACACGTCAAACTTATCGAAGCCCTTGAAACTAAAAATGTCTCACTTGCAAAAGAACAAATGCTTGAACATATACAAAACATTGAAAAACGATATTTAAGATTTTTCCCAAAAGAAGAAAACAGCTAAAAATTTTGGAAATATTAGGATAATCCCCAATGAACACAAAATTATATCGAATTTATACGCTACCGTTAATATTAGGCAAGAACCCCTGCTCAATTTAAGTAGTTATTTTGGAACAAAGGAGTTATTGACATGGGTAATTTAAAATGGGGCACACCAGACTCATTGCGCGCATTACTTTGTGAGCTCGTAAGCTGGCAGAGTAGAACGTTCACAGAAGGAGAGCGTGAATTCGCTCATAATATAAAAGCAAAGTTTATGGAACTAGATTACTTCAAAGTGAACCCGTCCTACACGGCACTTCATGACGCGGGGTCAGGACGGAATGTCGTCACAGCCTTATATAAAAATCCAGAAGTGACAGAAACAATCGTCCTTATAAGCCATTTCGACACCGTCAACACGGAGGAATACGGCGATGTTGGACCATTAGCGTTCCAACCAGAAGAACTGACACAAATGTTGAAAGAACGTTCGGACGAGCTCCCGGAAGATGCTCGTATCGATCTCGAATCTGGCGACTATTTATTCGGCCGCGGCACAATGGACATGAAAATGGGTCTTGCCCTTCAAATGGCTTTGATTGAAAAAGCTAGTATAGAAGAATGGCCAATCAATTTATTACTCGTAACTGTTCCAGATGAAGAAGTAAACTCTGATGGCATGCGGGCTGCAGTGCCAGAGCTAGTCCATTTGCGTGAAAAACACCAATTATCATACAAATTATTCCTTAATTGCGAACCGTCTTTCTCTCAGGAACCGGGAGATCCGAATTATTATATTTATTCCGGAACCATCGGAAAAATCATGCCAGCTGTTTTATTCTACGGAAAAGAAACACATGTCGGTGAGCCCATGAGCGGCATGACGGCTAACTTTATGGCCTCTTTTCTGACACAGCACATGGAATGGAATCCGTTATTCCGGGAATCTGACCTCGGTGAAAGCACGCCTTTGCCAGTTACGCTCCATCAAAAAGATCTGAAAATGGAATATTCGACCCAAACGCCCTATCGTGCAGCAGCTCTTTATAACGTCTTTCTTATGAATCGAAACGCAGCTGAAGTGATGAATACTTTTACAGATGTGGCTAAAGAAGCAGCGAAAGCCTGTAATGCAGTGTATTCAGAAATATGTAAACGCGAAAACGTTGAGCCAGTTGGGAATGTTAATGTTCTGCGCTATGAAGAATTGCTCCAGCATGCTGAAAAAAAATTAGGATCTGATGCTATTACAAGTATCAAAACGAAAGTATTAGCCAACACAAATTGGGATGACCGTGAAAAGTCTATCCGTATCGTTGACTCACTCATGATCCAGTGTCAAGAACTCGGGCCCGCTATGGTTCTGTTATATGCACCGCCATACTACCCAGCTGTCAATACTTCCAATGATCCATTCGTTATTGAAGCGATCGATTTAATGAAAAAAGTCGGCAGCGAACAGTTTAATTTAGAAGTAAATCAAATCCATTACTTTAACGGAATCTGTGACCTAAGCTACCTTTCATACGAGGATACTGATGAAGGCTGGACGACGTTCGAACGGAACACACCAGTATGGGGAGACACATACAGCATTCCTTTTGCGGAAATGCAACAACTTCAAGCCCCAGTATTGAACGTTGGTCCTTTCGGAAAAGATGCCCACAAACTTACGGAACGACTTCATATCGAAAGTGCATTCGTTCAGCTTCCGGTCATGTTGGAGTCATTAGTCCGCAGCATGATGGTGTCAGGCACCATCAAGAGACAAATCGGGTGATTTTGTCCACGTGAAAAATACAAAGTCACATTTTGACTTTTATACACTCTACATTAAAAAAAGCATGTATTTTCGAGAACCATTTTGGGTCTTTGAAAATACATGCTTTTCATTTAATCTGTCAAAACAAAATTTATTAATTCAGGGCTGCTTAGTACCCTTTCTCCACTACTACCCTAAATCTTGACCAGTAACGACGATATAACCGATTAAGAATATATTTAAAATGACAATCAAAATTGTGCATAGCCATGCTAATATTTTCACTGGTAATTTGTTTGCAAATTCGCCCATTTTCTTTCTATCACTTGTAAATAATACTAAAGGAATAACCGCAAATGGGAGCTGTAGACTTAAAATTACTTGACTCCACAGCAGTAATTCACCTGTCCCTTTTGACCCTGCGATCCATGTCACAATAAAGGCGGGAACAACTGCTATTAAACGAGTAATCAAACGGCGAAGCCACGGTGAAATCCGTAATTGAAGAAATCCTTCCATGACAATTTGACCACTTATTGTTCCAGTAATCGTCGAATTCTGCCCAGAAGCAAGTAACGCGACGGCAAATAATGTACTTGCAATACCTACTCCTAATGTTGGGCTTAATAATTCATAAGCTGCTTCAATTTCTGAAACATCTAAATTAGTCCCATAAAAGGCAGCTGCTCCAAGAATTAAAATACCAGCATTGATGAAGAAGGCGATAGTTAAAGAAAATGTGGAATCAATTAGTGAAAATTTTAGCGCCTCTCTTTTCCCTTCTATCGTTCTTTTATATTGTCTCGTTTGAACGATCGAAGAATGCAAATATAAATTATGCGGCATGACCGTTGCTCCTAATATCCCGAGAGAAATGAAGAGCATTTCTGGATTTGTGACAATCTCTACCTTCGGGACAAATCCGCCAAATAATGCCGAAATTTCTGGTTTCGATATGATAACTTCAAACGCAAATACGGAAAAAATTGTTACCATTAATACGATAATAATCGCTTCTATAATACGAAAGCCTTTCTTTTGTAAATAAAGTAAAAGTAACACATCTAATGTAGTTATCGCTATTCCCAGTAATAAAGGAATCCCGAATAATAAATTTAACGCAATCGCAGAACCGATGACCTCTGCTAAATCTGTTGCAATAATGGCAAGCTCTGTTAAAACCCATAGAATAAAAGCCGTTTTCTTTCCAGTTGCATCCCTTGTTGCTTGAGCAAGGTCCCTTCCAGTTACGATACCTAGTTTTGCTGACAATGCTTGGAGGAGCATGGCGACTAAATTAGCTAGTAAAATGACAATCAAAAGGGTGTAACCAAAACGTGCGCCACCTGCAATCGATGTCGCCCAGTTTCCGGGATCCACATATCCAACCGCCACTAAGGAACCAGGGCCGGCAAATGCCATAAACTTACGCCAAAAACCACCTTTATTGGGGATGCGAACGGTGTTATTTACCTCTTCTAAACTTATATTCGTGCTTTGTTTTAACCAGCCCTGCTCTTCCGGCACATGTTTTGATTGAGTATTCATCATTCATCCCTCCTCATTGCGATAAGCTAAATAATTTTCGTTAGTGCAACTTTTAAAGTAATGAAGTTCGCTCATTTAGATTATACGTAAATAGATTAACAGGGTTTCTTGTCTTCGTAAATATTTTTTGTGCATGCACAACTTTTTATTACGAACGAAACATTCGACAACAGACAAAAGTTCAACAACAAAAAGGGTGATCTGCCCCAATGGAGAGATCACCTTTACCTGCGAGAAAACGCTATAAGAACAAATGAATTTCCTAATCGTCACTAAACATGTATTTTTTCGATCTTATATTTACACTAATGACTAATCCTAAGGCCATCATATTCGTTAAAAGCGAGCTTCCACCATAACTCACGAACGGAAGTGGTATTCCAGTTATTGGCATCAACCCGATAGTCATCGAAATATTTTGAAAAACCTGGAATGAGATTAATCCAATTACTCCAGCACAAATATAGCAGCCAAAAACATTATTGGAATTGAGTGCAATGATAATTATTCTATATATTAAAATAAAATACAAACTTATTAACACTGCAGCGCCAATAAAACCAAATTCTTCACCAACAACAGAAAATATAAAGTCAGTGTGTGCTTCAGGAATCCTCCCGCTTTGCACCTGTGGCCCAAGGTTAAACCCGCTTCCCTTCATCTGCCCGGCACCTATTCCCCGGATTGCCTGTGTTAATTGATATCCATAGGTGGAAGCAAAGTCATCAGGGCTTAACCAACCATAAATTCTTTCCAGCTGATGAGGTTTTATGATCTTGATAAAAATTTCAAAGAAGTGATTGTGCAGATAAACAAGAAATGCAATGATGACTGTAAAACCAGAAGCTAATAAGCCTATCATTTTAAAAGAGATACCTGAAACCAAAATGATTGTGAATGCTATAGCCGCGATTACAAGAGCAGACCCTAAATCAGGCTGTACTAGAATTAGGTAAAACGGTATGATCGTAAATAGAACGACCCTTATTGTAATTGGAATACTGCCTTTGAAAGAAAGTGGCTTTTGCCCAAATTTATTCACTAATACTGCTATATAAATAATGATAAATACTTTCATAAACTCCGATGGCTGCAGTTCAAAGAAGCCCAAGTTGATCCATCTTTGGGATCCATTTTTGAACGTACCGAAAAAGTGTACTAGAGTTAATAACACCACTCCAGTAACATATAATGGAGCTGCTAACTTTTCTAGTAACTCAAAATCGAAATAAGCCACCCCAGCCATTACACCAATTCCAATAATGTACCAAATCACTTGTCTTTTCACAAAATAAAAGGGATCATGCGTCTGATATTGGCCTGACCCGCTATACACGACTACAAGACTGAAAATAATAAAACAAAATATCGTAAATAACAGCATATTATCAATCTGAATTTCTTTTCTTTTCAATTAATCATCGCCTCTGACCATTTCTATTTACTAAAGGCTCTGCTCAAAAAAACACCTTTAACTTAAAAAGGTGTTTACTATTCTAATCCAGGCAAGCCAAAAGCTGGAGACCAGTTTCCAAAATCATTCAGCCCTTCAATCGTTGAGCTATTACGCTATGTTATTTATAAAGTGAATTTTTACAAGTTATGCAGCGATAGCATCGTCTAAATAGAATTTCATTTGAAGTGCTCAATGCTATTAATATATAAATATATTGATAATTTGTCAACACTCAAACACCCCATTGTCAACATATGTGATTTTTATCAATCTTATAAAGAAGCAGATAGTTTTATATACTTACAAAGGTGCTGTAACAATTTAAAAGGCTCTTTTCTTAAACTTTGTTGCTTTTCATTATCCTCCACAGCCTTTTTTGATCTTTCGGTCTCCTTCTATTGATTCTTTGGAAAAGACACAAAAAAAGTGGTCTGCCCTTAAAGGGCAAGCCACTTTTAATGTCCGCCAAGATAAGCGGATTTAACTTCCTCACTTGATGCCAGTTCTTTTGCAGTTCCGGAAATGACTACTTTTCCAGTTTCAATCACGTACGCTCGGTTTGCAATCGATAAAGCCATATGAGCGTTTTGCTCAACTAGCAAGATCGTTGTACCGTCTTGATTAATTTCTTCTATGATTTGAAAAATCGTTTTAACAAAAATTGGCGCTAATCCCATGGAGGGTTCATCAAGGAAAAGAAGCTTTGGTCTTGCCATAATTGCCCGTCCCATCGCTAACATTTGCTGCTCCCCACCTGAAAGCGTTCCCGATAATTGTTTCCTTCGCTCATGGAGCCGCGGAAAAAGCTCGTAAACTTTTTCAAAATCTTTACGAATCTCAGACGCGTCATTCCTTAGAAAAGCACCTAGCTCTAGGTTCTCCTCAACTGACATGTTTGCAAACACCCGGCGACCTTCAGGTACGTGAGAAATTCCCGCTTTCACAATTTCCTGAACAGGCCTTCCTGAAATATTCTTTTCTAAATACGTAATACTGCCATTTTTAGGCTTCAGGAGTCCCGACAATGTTTTTAAAAGTGTGCTTTTCCCTGCCCCATTCGCACCAATCAGGGTAACAATCTCGCCTTCTTGTACATTTAATGAAACCCCTTTAAGTGCATGTATATTTCCGTAAAAAACATCTATCTCATTGACATTTAGCATCTAGTTGCTGACCTCCTCACCTAAGTAAGCCTCAATGACCTTCGGATGATTTCGGATTTGATCCGGCGTTCCCTCTGCAATGAGCTGCCCGTGATCTAATACATAAATCCTTTCACAAATTCCCATGACTAAAGGCATATCATGTTCGATTAAAAGGATCGTCAAGTCAAATTTCTCGCGAATAAATGCAACCATTTCCATTAGTTCTTGTGTCTCCTGTGGATTCATCCCTGCCGCAGGCTCGTCAAGCAATAAAAGTTTCGGACCAGCTGCCAGCGCACGGGCAATCTCTAAGCGCCGTTGTTGCCCATACGGTAAATTCTTTGCCTTTTCATCCTTAAAACGATCGAGTCCAAAAATCTTCAGAAATTCAATCGACTTTTCCTCCATTTCCTTCTCTCCGGAAAAATGAGATGGGAGGCGTAGGATCGAACTTAAAATGGAATGTTTCGCTAATGAATGATTCGCTACTTTTACATTATCTAATACAGAGAGTTCATTAAATAGCCTAATGTTTTGGAACGTACGGCTTATTCCTAAACGAGTTACTTGATAAGGAGCCAACCCATTTAACCGCTTGCCATCGAAAAGGATTTCCCCTTCAGTCGGAACGTAAACCCCGGTTAGCAAGTTGAAACTTGTCGTTTTCCCAGCACCATTTGGTCCGATTAAACCAATTAGTTCCCCTTGGTTAATCTCCATACTAAATCCAGAAACAGCCTTTAACCCGCCAAATTGAATACCGGCACCTTTTACTTGAAGCAAAGTCTTATTTTCCATAAGAGCTGCCTCCTTTCGTACCTTTCCATTTACCAAAGAAGTCTGTTATTTCGCGGGTCCCCATTAACCCTTGAGGACGATAAAGCATGACAATGATTAGCACTAAGCTATAAATGATCATTCGCGTTTCTGGATAATCTTGTAGGAAAGTAGAAATAATCGTTAAAAGAATCCCTGCAATGACAGATCCAGATAAACTTCCTAGCCCGCCAAGCACGACATAAATGAGAATATCAAACGATTTCAAAAAGCCAAAGTTCGCCGGCTGAATGATATAGAAGTTATGAGAATACAATGATCCTGCAATACCCGCAAAGAATGATCCGAGAGCAAAAGCAACAACTTTATAATATGTCGTATTAATTCCCATTGCATCCGCCGCAATTTCATTCTCCCTTATTGAGATCGCAGCCCGACCATGTCTAGAGTTCGTAAAGTTGACAATAACTAATACCGTAATGAATAAACATATGAATGTATAGGTCCAAGTGGTCAAATGGGAAACTTGCATTCCCGCAGCCCCACCAACATATTCAATATTCAAAAACACAATCCGGATAATTTCGGCAAATCCTAAAGTTGCAATCGCTAAATAGTCCCCACGTAAACGCAAGGTTGGAATCCCGACTATTAAACCCGCCGCTGCTGCAACGATCCCCCCCGCTAAAATCGCAATTGGAAACGGCAAATGCAATTTCATCGTAAAGATTGCGGAAATATAAGCACCAACAGCTAAAAACCCTGCATGCCCAATTGAAAACTGACCCGTAATCCCAATAATAAGATGTAGACTCACAGCTAACATCGTATTGATCGCCATAAAAATTAACATATTACTATAGAACGGATTTAACACCCCAGTCGTAATTAAAAACTGGATAATTCCATATACGAAGACAGCTAGGATTATAAACAACCAGAACTTATTCGATTTCTTCATAGTTGCATCACCTACACTTTCTCTCTTGTATTTTTCCCAAAGATGCCAGAAGGTTTAAAAATAAGAATCAGAATAAGAATAATAAATGCTGCGGCATCTCTCCAGAGAGAAAATCCAAATGCACTTACGATTGTCTCTACAACCCCAAGAACAAGTCCTCCGACCATCGCCCCTGGAATAATTCCAATACCACCTAATACTGCAGCTACGAAAGCCTTCAACCCAGGAATAAGACCCATTAATGGATCAATCTTCGTATAATAAACGCCAAAAATAACACCGGCAGCTCCAGCTAAAGCGGAACCAATGGCAAACGTTGATGAAATCGTCCGATCCACATTAATTCCCATTAACCTTGCTGCATCCATATCGTGAGAAACTGCACGCATGGCTTTTCCAATCTTTGTTCGGTGTACGATAAATTGTAAAATAATCATAAGAACGACAGAAACAGAAAGAATTAAAAGGGATTGGCTACTAATTTGGGCACCGAAGAGATCAAATGTTTTATTTGGAATCACATTTTTCGGATAGGCTTCCGGCTGTGCACCGCGGAAATAGATCATGCCATATTCGATAAGAAGGGAAACCCCAATTGCCGTAATTAACGCTGCAATCCTTGTCGCATTCCGCAATCGCTTATAAGCGATACGCTCAATTAGAACCCCAAACGCTGCACATAAAGCCATTGAAAGTAATAGGGCAGGAAAGAAGCTTAATCCCCAGCCCGTAATAGCAAAAAATCCAATAAATGCACCGACCATAAAGACATCGCCATGTGCGAAGTTAATCAATTTAATAATTCCGTATACCATTGTGTAGCCCAGTGCAATTAATGCATAGATGCTGCCAAGTGAAACACCGTTAACAAGTTGTTGAATCCACTCCATGCCACTCTTCACTCCTTCTAGAAATCTTCAATGATATGAAGATAAATGGGAAATGGGAGGATTAATCCCCCCATTTCTCTAAATTAAGCCTTAAGGATTAACTTTTGTATTAAAGATTTGCTTTCCATCTTTGTATTCCAAAATAGTGGCTGATTTAATCGGATTATGAACGTCATCAACCGTTACGGTACCTGTTACAAGAACAAAGTCTTTTGTGGAAGCAAGCGCATCCTTCATTTTCTCTGGATCCGTTCCGCCACGTTTGATCGCATCCGCTAATAGATATACTGAATCATAACCTAGTGCGTTGAAACCGTCTGGTGAATTGCCATCATATTTCTCTTTAAACTTTGCAACGAATGTCTGAATTGTTTCATCTGGATCTTCTGCCGAATAGGGGTTCGTAATGAATGTGTTATTAAGAGCTTCTGCTCCAGCTAGCTCAATTAATTTTGGTGAATCCCAACCATCAGCACCCATTAAAGGAACGTCAATCCCCATCTCACGTGCTTGGTTTACGATTAAGCCGACTTCCTCATAATAACCTGGAATGAAAACGAACTCTGGTTCTTTTGATTTAATACGTGTTAATATTGAACGGAAGTCTGTATCCTTTGCAACATATGCCTCTTCAGAAACGATTTTTCCACCTGCAGCTTCAAATGTTTCTTTAAATGAAGCAGCAAGACCTTTTGCGTAATCACTTGCATTATCCGCATAAATAGCTGCCGTTTTTACTCCTATTTCATTCAAAGCAAAGTTAGCTGCAACTGTTCCTTGGAATGGGTCAATAAAAGAAGTACGGAAAGCATATTCATTCAATTTCCCATCTGTTCCAATCGTAACAGTCGGGCTTGTCCCAGATGGAGTAAGAAGGATTGTTTTCGTATCATTTGCAATTTGCACCTGCGCTACTGTGTTACCGCTTGTCGCAGCTCCGATAATCGCCGCCACTTTATCTTGACTCGTTAATTTAATTGCAGCATTCGTTGCCTCTGCTGCATCGGATTTATTATCTACCTTAATAATTTCAATCTTTTTGCCATCGATTCCACCGCTCGCATTAATTTCTTCAACAGCAAGGTCAACTCCCTTAGCAATACTAGACCCGTATGAAGCAACCGGTCCTGAAAGTTCTAGGTTTGCCCCAATTTTAATGACTTCACCTTTCTCCGTGCTCGTGCTCGAACCCGAGTCTGTGGACGACTTTTCACCAGTTCCACATCCTGTTAAGATGCCGGCTACTAATGCTGACGTCATTAAGAAATAGCCAAACTTTTTCTTCTTCATAACGTTTCCCCCTTTTTTTATCTCTACTATTAGAACATAGCTAATATTTAGAAATATCTGAATATATTTTGATATTTCTATTTACTGCTTTGTGCCTATTAATATTTTAAAACAAACTTTCTTTTCCGTCTAGTCTATTTTTTCACCTAATTAATATTATTCAGAATAATAATTCTAGAAACACAGATTACAATTTATTACAACCTGACATTTCAAACAAATCCGAACAAGGTTGGTATCTTAATATTAACTATTAGATCTCACAATTTATTTATATTTGGTATTGGTAAATATTAGTATTAAAATTATTTTTTATGATAGTTTTTTACTATAACAAAAAGCTTTCATAGGATTTGATTCCAGCCTAGTACCGTTCAACCATCTTGCACTGTCCTAGTTATTCCTTATCTCATAACGGACAAATTCTGCGAGTTCTGCCAAAAAAGAGAGCATAAAAAAAGACTAGTAGGAGATATTAAAATTCGAATAAAGACAAATAGTAATTCTATACTATTGTTGGTGGGAAAAATACAAATGTAACGCCAGCGTTAAAAAAGGAGGGCTATGTTTATGAATTTAATAAATGAAGTTGCCCACCGCCCTTGGCCAGTACCTTCGAATAAATGGGTTATGAGGCAAACTTGGAGTAATTTACTATTTCTTCATTGGCCTATTTCTTCTGAATCTCTGCGACCATATATTCCTCCCTCCATTCAGATTGATATCTTTGGTGAGTACGCTTGGCTTGGGGTTATTCTATTTGTTACAGAGGGGGTTTATCCACGTGGATTATCATCTGTATCACTTGCCTGTAAATTTCCGGAAATAAATTTAAGGACATATGTAATTTATAATGGGAAACCTGGAATCTACTTTTTGTCACTTGACTCAAGAAACTGGGCCTCCACCATGATAGGAAAGAGCTGGTTCCACCTACCTTATTATTACGCACAAATTTCTTTTCAACAAAAAGGACAAGCCTTTCATTTCCAAAGTACTCGTAAAGGAAAAATAGACGAACCAATAAAATTTAGTTGCAACTATGCCCACTCTTCTGAGGTTTATTTTACTCAAGAGGGAACATTAGACCATTGGCTCACAGAACGGTATTGCATGTTTAGTTCAGATAAAGGATCGAACATTTACAGCGTTGACTTACACCATCGTCCTTGGCCGTTACAAAAAGCTGAGGCTGAAATCTATACGAATACTCTTTTTTCTCCCTTTCATTTTGACCTTTCTGAGGTAAAACCTCTTTCACATTTCTCGAAAGGAATTGACGCACTTTTTTGGAATATTAAGAAGCAGGATCATAAATGATTAAATTGGTAAGTGGAATTCATACTAAATAATTGATAAAAAGTGTGAATATGACCACATTTCATTTACTTCACCTCGTTAACTTTGGGAGATTGAGTAAAATATAACAGAAACAACGTGAATAACATTGACTTATATCAAGAACTAGGAAGGTGTATAGTACCTCCCTGGGAAGGCATAGAAAAAAGCGATAGGTTTTAACCCATTCGCCCTTGTCTAGTCTATTGAAAACCTTATTTTTTTAATTCCACTGTAGATGTATAAATGATGCCCCAACTACATTATCGTTGTAACGTAAAGAGAGACACACATTTTTAGATTAATGGGTATACCCTATTGTTGGAAATTTATTATTTTAAACTCACTAGTTGTAAATCTTGATTCTGTAAGTATTCAATAATTTTCGGTAACGTATCTACAACTGCTTGTGATTCGTGTAAGAGGATAATCGTTCCCGATGATTTGGAACTGGCGATAGAGTTCATAATCTTGTCTGAATTCTGTGATCTCCAATCTTCTGTATCCTTATTCCACAAGACCATTTTCATATTATTGTTCCTAGTCAAATCAATTGTTGATTGGTCTTTTGACCCATAAGGTGGTCTAAAGAGGACAACAGGAGCATTAATTATCTGTTCAATTAATTGATTGGTTTCGATTAATTCAAGTCTTTTTTTCTCATTAGATAGTTTAGTAAACTCCTTATGGGACATTGAGTGATTTCCAATTGAGAAATTATTGGCGTCTACGTACTGTACAATGTTAGGATGTTTTTTCACATTATGTCCAATGAAAAAAAATGTTCCTCCCACGTTATACTTGATTAAAATATCTACAATTTCTTTTGTATATTTAGAAGGCCCATCATCAAATGTAAGAGCAACTGAACCTTTTTCAATGCTGTATGTAAGTAGCTCATCCATTTTGACATGAGGAATAGGTGGCTCAATTATTGATTCAACACTATTCTCAATATTTCCAGATACCGGCAACAGTTCGTTGATTTCATGATTTAGTTGCATCTTTGTTTGCTCACTTTCAAACTCTACGACTGAGCCCTTTAAATCTAAAGAGGTTAACGGAGATTTCTCTGCAAATACCGTTTCAATAATATATGAATGGCCAGAAAACCCCAAAAAGAGAATGGCTACAATGCTTGTCATTGCAACTACTATTCGAGATTTATATGTAGGTTTTGCTTCTTCATCATTCGTAAAGATACATTCATTAGGAAGTATTGTAATGAATGGGTGCTGCAATGCCGTTAAATCACTTAAGTTATCTATGTTTTTAATAGACTTTAAGCACGCTATGAATGTTTCGGAGCAATGAAAGTGTAATTTTTCACTTTGGTTTCGATAAGTTTTTGTCAAGCAACAATAATATTGATCTAATGTGGAATCCCAAAAACTTCGGAGTGATAATCTATATTTGCAGTTTTCATCTTGCTTTTCTAGCATTTTAAGATGATTCGCTGTATATTGATCTATTTCCCACCTTAATTGAATTTCATCCTGCCCTAATTTTAGATTAACGATGATATGTGCTGTCTCAATTGTATTTTCAATATATAAGAATTCTAGTAGTTTTTGAGAATACAACGCTTAAATTCCCTCCTTATCTCTTTTGAGTTCTAAATATTGAGGTTTAATCTCTATTAATTATTTAGATGAAGTAGGAGGAACATTCGATTTAGATTTATCTACTTGAGAAAATGAGAAAGACATTCTATCTGTGAAATCATTAATTGTTTCCACTAATTGTGATTTCTCTTCAAAAATATCTTCATATTGCTTAGAAATATTATGATTTTCAACTTCTAAGTTTCTTATTTGATCCTCAAGCTCTTTTATTTTTTGTATGTTTTGGTATTTAAACTTAGTAAATTCTTCATCAAGTTTGCTGTATTTACTCACTTCTTTTTCTAGTTGATATTTTAAGTTTTCAAAACTATTATTAGAAGTATTTTGGTAGTCTTTATAATCCTCTAGGACCTGATCGTAATTCATTTGTTTACTCGTAAGTTGCCCCTCTAAAGCTCTCATTTCTTTATCCTTTTCGAGAATCATTTGTTCTTTTTTGGTTAGTTCATTTTTTAAACGCATAATCGTTTCATTAGCATTTTGCAATTGTTCTTCTAGCCCATTTGTTTTATAAAGAACTAATTGTCGATCATTCAATAAATTTTCAACAGCAACAACTATATCTAAGGAAACTTTATCTTGATTTTCCTTGAAGAATAGCAAATTGTTTTTCATAGAGTCATTTAATGAATCTTTTTCTAATCCTTCATCAATACTACTATGTACTTCTTCATTATCATCGTTTTCCAAGATTAGTTCTTCCCTATGATTATGTAAATGTTCTGATTCATTACGATTAGATAAGACACCTTTAAACCAGCTTGTTGGTCTATTTTTTTTATCCTTCATCATAAACCCACCTCTTTTCAATAATTATGAATATTCCTCAAGCACTAAAATTTTGTATAAAATGAGAAAGTGAAACTTCCATCAGTGTAGAAGTGAAGACGTCTCCATAAAAATTATCAATAATAATTTAGTCCTTATTTCGGAATTCACAGAATTTCGTCCCCTACTTCGGCTTTTTTAATCCCTTGTCCCCATGAATTTGAGGCTTACTAACTGTTAATCTACGATAAAAAGAGATAAAAAGAGACAAAAATCTACATTAATTTAATCTTATTCCATTGCGTTGGAATGTCAACTAATTACCTAGTAAATAGTACTATTGTCGCATCTATCGTTTTTCAAATAATTAATAAAGAGAAAACAGGAGCTAAATTATTGACATTGGGAAAAGACTAGAAAGAGCGTCCCCCCATTGGTTTCTAAAAAAGGTTTCAGGCACCAAGGAAAGACAAAACCAATAATTTTGCACATATGAAAAAGACATAGCCTTGTTCGGCGGGTGTCCATTTTTGTCGTTAAGTTTTTATGAAATAAAGGAATAGGAAGCAAAATTGTTTGAAGGTTATTGAAGAAAAGCAGTGAAGAGAAATTACATCTTCAATTGTTTAGCGAAGAGAAAAATACTCCATATTATGAAAAGCTTGATTTTGAGGTATTTGCTGATGGAATGAAGCATTAAATACTAGGAAACGAGTAATGGATGTTAAAACAAGGTGAGCTTTATCTGAAAATCATACGGATTGCTTCTATAGCTCTGCTTCCTTATTAGGCTAACTAAAAAAGGTCAGTCCCCACTACTTTAGCGTGGTGAGGACTGAACCTAATCATTATGATAATAATTGGCCGTTTTCGCATTGATTGTTGTTTTGGTACATGCTCAGCCAACGTATTCATATTGGCTTCCCGGCGTCTTTCTTCAAACCATTCAAATTAATTTACAAAAAGTTTGTCTTAGAGCATGGTTATTCGATTCATAAGCAACAAAGTTTAAGTAAAGAGCCTTATAATTACATGTTGAAACTTTTAGGTATTTCTGTGTGTTTCCTCTGGGATATTGGATGATAACGGATATCTGTTCGAATGCCTCAAGCTGTATCTCGGTAGTTGCACTCGTCTCTTCAGCGGATGAAGCCGTATTTACTGCAATTTCCCTCACTTGACCGGCGCCTAATTAGCTTATTTAGAATCTAAATGTTTTACATAAATCGCCTGTGAAGTGTTAATAATCCTACAACCTGCTAAATCTTCGTCCTTTAATAATCCTAGATCTAAAGCTGATTTTATTTTTCTCTCATCAGGCCTTTTTTGAATAAGGTCCATCAGATTTAATTCTTCTAACCTTTTAACTGTTTCTTCTTGTTCATACTTTTCTATTTTCCTAACTTGTCTTTGTAATTTGTAATCACTAAGGGTAATTTCCCCTCTAACATTATGACCAACTGACATATCAAAATAAAGATTAATAACCTTTTTCAACTCATCCAATTGCGTTTCAATTCCCTTTTTCTTACGGTTTAATTCAATGTAATGTGCTAGCATCTCCTTTGTAACCAAGGAACCTACATCTTTGTTCAATTCTATCACCTCATTCCACAGAAGATAGTTCATCTTATTTTGAAATGAGGCTAGATATTCTCTTTAATGAAAAAGATGGTCGTGTTTTTTTCACGTTTCCCCGTAAAAAGACGCAAAACTGGACCGTGCACTTTGCCAACCAACAAAACTCATATGCATTGACTGGCACTCAAAACTTAACCAACATCCTTATTCTCAATCACCCGTGCCACGACTGCACCGAAGACAAGCCCCCATACCGGCGCGCTGATATGCAGGAATGACACATTTGACATGGTAACAATAAAAGCAGTTAGTGCGCTTAATCGATAGCGGTTTCCGGAAAAGCCCATCTGCAAACTGGAATGCAATACCGCAATCAGTGCAAAACCTGCTAGCATGGAAACAAATGCCTGTGGCAGCGATTGAATGAAAGGTACAATCTTCCAAGCAAAAATACCAAATAATAAGATCACGATGCCAGAAACTACTGATGCCATATACCGCTTAGATCTAGGTCCGGAATCCGGACCAGAACAGATCGCTGTCATCATACCGGCAATATTGGCGCTTTGTCCGCCAAAAAAGCTAGCAATAACGGAAAAAACACCACTCCAGGAAATGATTTTCCGAATCGGCGGCTTAAAATTAGAGCTTTCTAATGCTCCTATTCCTGGTGCCGCGTCATTGCTTAATATTAGCATCGCAAGTGGGAGAGCAAGTGTCAGCAGGCCCATCAAGGTGAATTCAGGCATTTGTAAAGTTGGTAAGAAAAATGGAATTCCCTTAGCTGGGACCAAATCCTGTGTTAGAAACAAGGCAATGAAAGCAACGACAACAGCCACCATGACCGGGGGAAGCCGCTTCATATATTTCGTGCAAATGAAGAAACTGACGACGGCAGCAACGCCAACTATCGGCAGCACTTTAACAGCAGACACCAATTGAACAACATAGCCAGCAACTAATCCGCCCAGCATCGCAGCAATAACCTCTTTTGGCACCCATTTAATAATTTTTGTAAAAAGGCCGGACATCCCGACTAACAAAATTAGTAGTCCTGACATGACATATCCGCCAATCAGCTGCGGGTATGTAAATTGGGCAGTAACCGTTGCTAAAAAGGCCACACCGGTAATCGAATGCCCACCGGTAATCGGAATTCGAAACAGCAACGGCATCAGAATTCCAAAAATTCCGCCAAAGAAATAGACAGCAAACATCCAATTGATCGTCTGCTGATCCGTAAATCCACCAGCAGAGGCTGCTTGTAAAATAATAATGGCTGGACCCGTCATGACCAAGGTACTAGAAATCAGTCCAGAGGAGACGTTCTGACTAGTCATATCTCGAAAAAAGCCGGCCCGTTTCAATTTCTTTTCTTGTGAAAAATCACTTGGTTCATATTTGTCTGGCAATCCCATATAACACACCTCTAAACTTCTGCTCTAATCAAATTCGCCTTGGCGTATTTGCGCCCTGATTTTTACCTTACTTACTCGATAAATTTCATTAAAAATCTGAGGCTTCCGCCGGAGGCTTAACTTTATTCAGCCGGGGTTTGAATCCCCAATGAATTGGTTACCTGTTTACATTCATCTTGCCACTTATATCGCTAAGAGACTTCTGCTGAATAAAGTTAAATTAATTACTATAATCATTAGAACAAGTCCGAAGAATTGTCAAACAATTGCGCTTACTCTTTGCAAATTACCTTGTACGAATAAACAATCTTATTTTTAGAGTATAGACGTTCGCAAAAATGTAAGGCGTTCCTTTACTCTAATTTCTCCCTTTATCTGCACCGATTAAAAAAAACGAGATTACCCCTGATAGAATAGAAGCACCTGCTGCAATAATCATTCTTGTTGCAAGGTCAATTTCTGAGTAATCCTTCTTAAGCATCCACATTGCAATAAATGCTACAAGGATCATAATTGGAATTACAAATGTTAACTTTTTCATTTCCTTAATTTCCTTTCAGCTAGACCGCCGTCGGTGACGGCGATGTATTACTTTAACATGACTTTAAACGGTTTCTAAAAAATCCTAAACACTCAAAAGCTTTCAATCAAAGCGTTTGATTGAAAGCTATGTTTGTATTTCTTTCGGGAATCTTTCTTTCCAGTCCAAATTCCTACGCAAAACGATAGTATATCAATAAAAATGTTGAAAGAACAAAAATAAAATTCAAAAAAACAAAGATAAATTGATCCGTTTTGTTTAACCAATACTCTTCATCTAATTGAACCACATTTCTATCGCAAGTTTATCCTATTATTTTGCTGAAGTTCTAATTACAAATTAGGCAGGCATACAAAAGAGGCCAACCAAATGGGGTTAACCTCTAATCATATGTGCTCTTCTATTTCATGTGCATCCTTATTTAGCCTTCTCATATCTTTCATCAAGACGTTTTTCAATTTTTTCGAGTTGAGCCCTATCTCTTAGAAGCTCTTCTTTGTTTCTTCTAATTAACTCAGCAAAAGATAATTTTTTCCTTTTCATTTTTTTCAGCTCCCTTCAATTTTGCTGTTATAATAACTCGCATCCCCGCTAGCTCTTTTCAACAAAATGCTCCAAAAATCGGGTAACACCTGTATCTAAGCGTGAATTGCCTTCCCGTCTACCGCCAGCGCCGCTTCACCAATTGCTTCAGCTAACGTTGGGTGCGGATGTATCGTATTAGCAATATCCATGGCTGTTGCATCTAGTACTCGGGCAAGCGCAGCTTCGGTTATCATATCGGTCACATGCGGTCCAACCATATGCACGCCTAATAGCTTATTAGATTCCTCTTCTACAACTAGTTTGACAAAACCATCAGATTCACCAAACACAAGAGCCTTTCCGATTGCTCGGAATGAGAATTTTCCTATTTTGACGTCATGTCCTTTTTCCTTTGCTTCATCTTCTGTTAGTCCTACACTCGCTACTTCCGGGCTGCAATAAATACATTTTGAAACAAGCGTCGGATCAAGGGTTGCTGGACTATTCCCTGCAATGTGTTCAATTGCAATGATTCCTTCGTGTGAAGCAACATGGGCAAGCTGTAAACCGCCAATGACATCACCGATTGCATATATATTTGGTTCATTTGTTTGATAGTTTTCATTCACTTTAATAATCCCGCGATCTACTTCAACTGTCGTATTCTCAAGGCCAACGCCTTCTACATTAGCCAATCGGCCGACGGATACTAGCAGCTTATCTGCAGTAAATGACTTTTCCTCCCCTTTATGCTCCGCCTTAATCGAAACACCCTCGCCTTTTTCCAATGATTCCGGAAGAACTTTTGCCCCTGTTACTATTTTTACACCTTTTTTCTTCATTAAACGTTGGATTTCTTTTGACACATCTTTATCTTCCGTTGGTAAAATTCGATCCGCATATTCAATTACGGTTACTTCTACACCGAAGTCAACGAGCATTGATGCCCATTCCATTCCGATAACCCCGCCACCAACAATAATAATCGAATTTGGCAGTGCTTCCATTTGTAATGCTTCATCCGATGTCATCACATACTTCGCATCCGCTTCTAAGCCCGGAAGTGTTCTTGGGCGTGATCCTGTTGCAATCAAAATATTTCGGGGTGCTAAGGTAACTTCCCCATCTCCATTGTTCATTTCCACTGCGATATCTTCTGACTCTAAGATTCTACCTTTTCCCTCGTAAACATCAATTTTTCCTTTTTTCATTAAATGTTGTACACCTTTAAATAAACGATCTGTAATTTCTGCTTTCCTTGCCTGTACTTTAGAGAAGTCAAGTCCAACCTCCGGGGCAATAACGCCAAACGCTTCTGCGTTTTTTGTCGTCGCATAGACTTCAGCACTTCTTAATAATGCCTTGCTCGGGATACAGCCAGCATGGAGGCATGTTCCGCCAAGTTTTCCTTTTTCTACGACCGCAGCTGTTAAACCTAATTGTGACGCGCGAATAGCTGCAACATATCCGCCCGTTCCTCCACCAATAACGACCACATCATATTCTTTTTTCATCTGTTGCTTTCCTCCCGAAAATCTTATAGTTAAAGGTCTTTTTTTACTACGGACCCTTCTTTTTAAATAGGATTCAACCTACTGCTCTTTTTTGAACACAAAAAAGAACAGAGAAGGGTAGTGTAGTATTTCTCCCCTTCTCTGTCCTTTTACCTGAAAGTTTAACTCGATTAGTAATTGAGTGTTTCCCCTTTGGTGGCGTACTATTTTATAACGCGCTCTCCAGAGATGCGTCTTGTTGTGGTTCTATCTACCTGAGAGATTAGTTCCAAGGGTATTTTTGGAACTTGCTCCTTCGGTGGCCTGTCGCATTGCACTCTCCCACAACCGTCATCCGCTAATATTAAATTTTCTCTAAATTTAGAATAATATATAAAAATAATAATGTCAAGTTTTTATAAGTGACAGCTTTGTTACAAGTTAGTGGATAAACTTTCATCTTCCTATCTTTTAGCCCTTCCTTTTCAAAACTTGATTCATAGAATAATATGCAATTCGAGAAAAATGTCAGAATATTTATATTTACACACATTAAAATAGTCGTTATGATAAAAACAATCATTTTAAAGGGAGGTGGGCAGATGGAAAAGAAGCGAGTCTTATCGATTATGCTGTTGTTTGCCTTTTTATCTTTTCTGATCTCCCATTACCCTGGTGGGAATGTCAAAGCGCTGACGATGCAAAAAAGCAAAGCAATTATTGTGATAAATGATTCAGCTGAAAGCCTTCATTTAAAAGTTGATAATAAAAAGCACCCATTTATGCCGTTCGCAGTAACAGAATCCATTGCTTTTTTGATTCTCATTCTTTTCTTGTTTCGTGCCCTTTTTTTCCAAACCGACAGACGATCTATTATCCTAACCCCAGTCTTTTACCAGGCGAACTATGTGTCCACACTCCTTAGTTGTCAAAACTCGAAATGACAATAAAGGAGGAAAATATATGTGGATTCGATTCTTAATCATTGGTTTATTTTCAGTTACTGCTTCAAGCCTGTTCTTTTATCAGGGATTGGAAATTTACCATGCTTTTATGGATTTCTTTAAGCAAAAATAAACTTCATCCGGTTGATTTAAATGTTAGTAAAATAAAATGAATAATATTCATAACACAGACCAATTCGCTCAGCGTTTTGGTCTGTTGGTTTTGTTATTCATCGATATATCCGATGGTTTCCCTGATTAGGGCTCCACGTTAATTATTAAAATTAGCTATTATCGCATATGCATATATAGTTGTTTTTCAGCCTAAAAAGTTTGCCCATTGATTTCCGCTGCGGCCACTTGCTTTCCTCGGGGAGGGACGGGAGCCTCCTGGCGTTACCGCCTGCGGGGTCTCCCGCTTCCCTCTATTCCCGCAGGAGTCAAGTGCCCTCCGCTCCAATCAACTCAGATTATTAAATAAAAATCACATTATAGAAGCAACAAACTTTACGAAAACAGCCTTAAAATTACAGGAGATAAAGTGGATATAACGGAAGTATTTTATGAAAGAAATTGACTTACATTCAATCTTGCGCCTCCCCACACTTTTCCATTGAATAATTCCATCACCTATATTAATATATTATATTTGAGCGTACTCACGTGGTTCGTAACCCTCCCACGATAAAAAACTAAGGAGAGAATGGAATAATGAATATAAGAACGCTTGTCGGAAATGGAGTACTAGCAGCTTTATATATCGCAGTCTCCATGCTAATTCAGCCTTTTGGGTTTACCCAAATCCAGTTTCGGGTATCCGAAATGTTTAACCACCTAGTCGTTTTCAATAAAAAATATATTTATGGAATGGTATTAGGTGTATTTTTAACGAATCTATTGTTTTCGCCAATGAAAGCTTACGATTTAATTTTCGGTGTCGGACAAACGATGATTTCGTTATTGATCACAATTGCCTGCTGCCGCTTCGTAAAAAACATTTGGGCACGGATGGTAGTGAACACGATTGTCTTCACGATTACCATGTTCCTTATCGCCCTTGAACTTCATCTTGCTTTTGGTTTGCCATTTATGTTTACGTGGCTTACAACTGCAATCGGCGAATTTATCGTCATGGCCGTGGGAATGCCAATTATATATGCTCTGAATAAGCGCGTGAATTTTGAGAAATTGGTTTAATAAAAAAAGAGTTGATGCTTTGCGTCAACTCTTTTTTTATTACTAGATGGAGGAAATACATTTATCCTCCCCACATAAAATCAGGCACCCCAACTACGTCTATCTTCGGATGATGCCAATTCCATTAAACTAGCACTGCTGCAAAAAACTCTTCGTACAGCGCCTGTACTGCTCTTTTTTCATCAATTTCCTTAACCCCGAACATCATGCTGACTTCAGAGGAGCCCTGGTTGATCATTTCAATATTGACCTTTGCATTTGCCAAGGCTTTTGAAGCTCTCGCTGTTGTGCCAACATTATGACGCATACCTTCACCTACGACCATAATGAGAGCTAGGCCTCGCTCGATTATGACTTCATCTGCATGGAGTTCTGCATCAATACGCTTTCTAATTTCGTTTTCCATTGCGGAATTGAGTTGGTTTTCTCTTAAGATTATGGAAATATCGTCAATTCCAGAAGGTGTATGTTCATAGGAAAGACCGAAGCTTTCTAAAATCCCTAATAGCTTGCGTCCAAATCCAACTTCCCTGTTCATTAAGTATTTGCTGACATAAATACTGCAAAAGCCTTGATCACTTGCAATGCCGATGACAGGCCCATTCGTGTTGTCCCGGTCATTTACAATTCTCGTCCCTGGTGCGGAAGGATTGTTTGTGTTCTTTATATGAACGGGAATGCCCGCTCGGAATGCCGGAACAAGTGCCTCATCATGTAAAACGCTAAAGCCAGCATAAGATAACTCGCGCATCTCCCGATAAGTTAATTCTTTAATTTCCTTTGGCCTGTCAACGATATACGGATTGACTGAATAAACGGCATCCACGTCCGTAAAGTTTTCATATAAGTCGGCTTTCAATCCGTTTGCAAGAATGGAACCTGTAATATCTGAGCCACTCCGTGAAAATGTAAACACTTCTCCCTCTTCACTATAGCCGAAAAATCCTGGGAAAATTAAGAGCCCAGACCGTTCACGCAACGAAAACAAGCGATCATACGATTCAGGAAGCACTTGCGCATTTCCTGGTTCATCGCTGACAAGGAGCCCAGCTTCTCCTGGGTTAACATAATGAGCTTCAACTCCCTGTTTACGGAAGTAAGCAGCTACTAATTTCGCATTGTTATCCTCTCCGCTCGCTTTCATTGCATCTATGAAACGATCAGGTTTACTTCTATCTCCATTCAACCTTTTTAATAAATCAGCATGAATTTCCTCGACAATGCCAGAAGGCAAGTTTAATTCTTCTGCAATATCAGCATATCTCTCTATTACAGCTTCTACAAATTCATCTGCGTCTTGATCCAGCAGACATCGCTCTGCACACTCAATCAATAAATCAGTTACTTTACGATCTTCAGCCGAACGTTTTCCTGGAGCTGATACGACGACCACTTTCCTCTCTGGATCAGAAACAACAATTTGAAAAACCTTTTCGAGTTGCTTTCCGGATGCTAAAGAAGATCCTCCAAATTTAACGACTTTCATCCCTTACATCTCCTAATCTCTAAAAATATAATCCTAATTTTACTCCTATTCAGAAAATAATCAAGGGTTTTCTATCATATATAGACATTTGTTTGTATACAGAGGACATATAGCGTAAATGGCACAAGCGTTATTTCCTTTTTTTAGGAACATATACATAAATGTATCACCATCAAACTCCATTTTAAATTTGTCAGCCAACTTCAACGATTTATCAGCCAAATATTAGTTTTGTCAGCCAATTTCACCGATTTGTCAGCCAAATACTGGTTTTATCAGCCAATTTCAAACAAAAAAAACAGAGCGTAAAATAATATCGATTTTACACTCTGTTTTTTTGATGTTTTATTAAATCAAACATGCTAATCAGCTCTTTATCATTTAATCTTGCTCCTCTTTAAATAAGAACAACAAGTTTATTACATAATTTTAGGCTTATCTTTAGATTCTTCAAGTTTCATTTGTTCAAGTTCAATTCTTAGTTTTTGTGTTTCTATTACATAGTTATCGTGTTTTAGTTTCTCAAGTTCCAATTCATCTTGAATCATTTTGTGTTTAATCTTAGACTGTTTCTGAAGGTGGCTTGTTACGATTGCGACTATCGGAATTGAAAAAACCATAATGATTGCAACTATTCCGGTCATAGCACTCCTCCTTGCGTTATTTATTAGATCATTATCAGCAGGTTTTATTGCATTCCTTCCTTATTTCTCGTTCCCTCCCAAAAATTCCTTCAAATCATCCTGTACACTTTCTTTCGCAAGCTCTACATTCGAACGATAGGCAGCTCGGTTTAATAAATGGGCCACAACCGGGGATGTTAGAAACACGAAGAAGATTCCGAGGATTAACCTGATACTGAAATAACCATCTGCTATCAAGAAAAAAAGAAAAGCCCCAAATAACGTACAAAGCACGCCTAAACTTGCACTTTTCGAAACGGCATGAGCACGAGTATACACATCAGGTAAACGAATTAATCCGATCGCACTCAGAAAACTAAAAATCGTTCCAATAAGCAAAAAAATAGCGACGATAATTTCACTGTATATGTTTTCGCTCAATGACAACACCCCTTTCAATAAATCTTGCGAAGGCAATTGTGCCAACAAAGGAGAGGATTCCGATTAAAAGGATGATGTCTAGAAAAGCATGGGTACGAAGAAGGATAGAGAGAATGGCAACTCCGGCAATAAGGTTAACGCCTATGTTATCCAATGCCATGACCCGATCAGGCATAGAAGGGCCTTTAATGACACGATAGAGGGCAGCCATGATGGAAAGTGTCAAGAAAAATAAACAGCCCATCAAAAATAGATTAAACATTATCGGGTTACCTCCTTAATGGCTTTCTCATATCTAACTTGTGACTGGAATACAGCATTTTTTGATTCCGGCAAGTTCAATGCATGAAGGTAAAAAACCTTATTATCTGGTGAAACTTCCATCACGACCGATCCTGGAGTCAAAGTCAAAAGCAATGCTAGCAAAGTAATTTCCAAATCACCTTCTAAATCTGTTTCCATCCTAAATATTCCTGGCGTTACATTGATCTTCGGCCTTATCACTTCTCTAATAATATCGATACTGGATGAGATCGACTCCTGAATAAACAATAAAAATAAATTCAAAAACGCAAAAAGTTTTTTCGGATAAAAGGATGTAGGAAAGAAACGCCGCAAACTAAATAAAACGAGTAAACCGACCAAATAGCCGCTAAAAAAGGACAAGACACTCCATTCATCTTGAAGAAACATCCATAAGAAGGCGATAAAAAGATTAATTAATACTTGAATGGGCAATTTTCTACCTCCTTTCAAATTTTCAGACAGTTTCCGTACTACTTATCGGATTTGATTCCCGCCCATAACCGCTTCTATATAAAGATTCGGATTCAATAAGCCCTCAGTGGCTAGACGGACATATTCATGGATTCCTTCTGCTCCTAATCCTAGTGAGATCGTAATAGCGGTAAGAAAACCGAGCGGAAACATTATAGGGCCCTTTGCTTTTCCTTTTTCCATCTCCTTGCTTAAATAAGTTTCACCCCAAAAGACATTCATAAAAACCTTCATAATTGAATACAAAACCATTAAACTCGTTATTAATCCAATTGCGCCTAACCAGTAGTACCCTGTTTCAAACGTACCGCGTGTAATAAAGACTTTCCCCAAAAATCCACTCAATGGCGGAATGCCTGCTAAGGACAATGCTGCAATAAAGAATATCCATCCTAAATAGGGATGATTGCGAATGAGACCACTGATTTCATTCAGCTTACTCGTACCAGTAAGATGAATGATTGTCCCTCCTAAAAGGAAAATCAGTGCTTTAATAAAAATGTCATGAATGAGATAGTAAATCGACCCCATCATGCCCGTTGATGTAAACGAGGCTAGACCGGCTATGATAAACCCTACACCTACAATGACATTATAGGTTAGGATTTTTTTAATATCCCAATAAGCTACTGCCCCGATTGCGCCAAGTATCATTGTTATTGCTCCTAGAATACCTATCAACAAGTGCGTGATTTGCGGTTCATGATAAAACACGAGTGTAAACATACGAAAAATCGCGTAAATCCCCACTTTTGTTAAAAGGGCAGCAAAAATAGCTGCGATGGCTGTCGGTGGTGCGCTATATGAGCCTGGCAGCCAAAAAAACAAGAAGAGAGCGGCTTTCATTCCAAACACAATTAAAAATAATAGCGCAACCGTTGTCATGAGGCTATCTTGCCCTGCCTCAGCCACACGTATGGATAAATGGGCTAAGTTCAAGGTCCCTATCATTGCATACAAATAAGCGATTGCTAGAAGAAATAAGGAAGAGGAGACAACATTAATCAAGATATACTTGATAGATTCCCGAAGCTGCAACTTCGTTCCCCCTAATGAAATAAGCACATACGATGAAATTAACATGACTTCAAAACAGACAAACAAATTAAATAAGTCACCCGTCAAAAACGATCCATTCACACCTGTAATTAGAAACAAAAACAACGGGTAAAAATAATAAGCTTCTCTCTCTTTTCCAACGGATTGAAAAGCGAATAATAAACAGAAAAGGGCCACAGTACCTGTGCTCAGAAGAAGTAAAGCGGAAAACATATCTGCTACAATGCTAATTCCAAACGGTGGCGCCCATCCTCCTGCCTGAAGTGTCTGTATACCCTCTCTTCTAATCTGCCCCATTAGAATGACAGATACAAAACCCATGACTAAAATAGCAAGAATACTAACTAAGCGTTGAAAACCAACGCTTTTCCGAAAGATGACCAATATCAGCCCCGCAATGGCGGGAATGATAATCGGCAGTATGACAATATTATTCATCTTCAATACCCCTTAATTGGTCCATATCATCAGTCCCCAATGTTTTAAACGTACGATAACTTAGTACTAAGAATAACGCAGTAACCCCAAAATTGATCACAATCGCTGTCAAAATAAGTGCTTGCGGCAGTGAATCAGTAAAAGCTATAAATTTCTCACCTAATAATGGAGGGCCGCCTGTTTTCAACCGACCCATTGTTAAAATAAGAAGATTGACACCATGGCTTATAATCGATGTCCCTAATATGATTCGTAGCAAGCTTTTTGACAAAATTAAATAAGTTCCAATCGTAAAAAATAGACCGATAAGAATAGACATTAACGTTTCCATTTCTATCCATCCTCACTTATACTTAGAATAATTGTGATAGCAGTTCCAATGACAGCTAAGGCAACACCGACATCAAAAAGAACCGCAGTAGCAAGCTCTGTCTCTCCAAAAATCGGAAGATCAAAGTGGCCGAAAGTTTGACTTAAAAACGGCACATCGAAAAAGATGGAGCCAAACCCTGTCATTATCGCAAGTAATACACCGAATCCCGCGACTTTTTTAAAGTCAATTGGAATATTTGTACGCACTGTTTCGATATCAAATGCAAGGTAGAGAAGCACCAACCCGGACGCCGTGCTAAGTCCTCCGATAAACCCTCCGCCAGGATTATGATGCCCCCCGAAGAAAAGATAAATGGAAAAGGTAAGAATAATAACAACGGCGGCTTTTGTCACGGAATGCAATATCACATCGTTCGGCTTCATTCCTTCTCCCTCCCTGCTAACTGAAGCTTTATTATTGTGTAAACACCAAGACCCGCGATACATAGAACGAGAATTTCAAGCATTGTATCTAAGCCACGGAAATCAACAAGAATGGCGTTGACAATGTTTTTCGCACCAGCAAGTGTATACGCGCCTTCAAAATAGCCTGAAATTGAGTCAAAGAGACGGTGATTATTTACAGATAATGCCATTAGCGTTACAATGGCACCCACTCCGATTGAAACGCCTAAATTCGTCATCTTGAATCGAATCCGGCTGATTTCCTTACGCAGTTCCGGCAAATAGCGGAAACATAACAGGAATAAGGCGGTTGTCACCGTTTCAACAACGAGCTGCGTAAGTGCTAAGTCAGGAGCCCGGAAAATAACAAAGAGCAAGGAAACAAGGTAACCGAGTGCACCAACAGCAATAATGGCAGTTAATCTTGAATTCGCAAAGAAAACGCTCAATGCGGTAATAGCCATCAAGAAGATGATTCCCCCCTCATACAAACTAATTGATGCGTCATTTGAAGGATCAAAGGAAAAGTCATTTGACAGCCATAGTGCAACGCCGAGAACAAGAATCATAAAAGAGAAAATATATACTAAATAATCACGGATAAATCCCGTCATATAACGATTGGTTACTTTTAGTGAAATCGTCTCCATCAATTTAAGTGACTGATTATAGATGTTATTTAATATCAAAAATTGAGGGATTAGCCCATAGAACAAAGACCATTTTTTCAAGTAGCGATACATCAGAGCACCAAAGACGACTACTCCGACCGTCATAAATAATTCAGTGTTCCAACCGTGCCAAGGTTTAATTTCCACATCAATCCCACCAGTTTCAGCGAACTCTGGCAAAATCCCAACTAGTGCGGGCTGCAATAAATTATGTGAAACCACATTCGGGAAAAAGAAAATAACGATGACAAGAGAAGCTAAAATGATCGGCGGGATTAACATTCCAATTGTGGCTTCATGTGCCACTTTATCGAGCCTCTCCGGACGATGCTTTCCTAAAAATGTTTTCAAAACAAGAATCATGCAATAAATAAAAGTGAACACACTTGCTACCCATGCAATTAGCGGGACAAGCAGTGCGAAAGCCTCCATTCCAAAAACCGGATACTTTATGACTGTTAAAACACCTGTGAAAAACATTTCTTTACTCAAAAACCCGTTAAATGGCGGCAGCCCTGCCATGGAAAAGCTACCAATAATAGTAAGAGTAAAGGACACAGGCATTAAGCTCATTAAACCGCCTAATCTTCGAATATCTCGCGTCCCTGTCTCATGGTCAATAATTCCAACAACCATAAACAGACTCCCTTTAAATGTCGAGTGATTAATTAAATGAAACAGGGCAGCTAAGACCGCAACGGCATACATGGTTGATGCATCGCCATCCCCAAAATACATAGCTGCAGACCCTAAACCAAGAAGGCTCATAATCAACCCTAATTGGCTAATTGTCGAATAAGCCAATAATGCCTTTAAATCCTTTTGATTAACTGCCGTTACGGAACCACAGATCAACGTAATCATTCCAATTCCTGAAACAATCCAGAACCATTCAGAGCTGCCCCCAAAAACAGGCGTAAATCGGGCAACTAAATAAATACCAGCTTTCACCATTGTAGCTGAATGCAAATAAGCACTAATTGGAGTTGGTGCTTCCATCGCATCAGGCAGCCAAATGCTAAATGGGAATTGGGCAGATTTTGTAAAAGCCCCTAAAAGAAGCAAGATCATTGCGGGAAGAAATAATGAATCCGAAGAAATTACGTTTGCCTTACTAATCATTTCACGTATGCTGTAAGTATCCGTCAGCATCGAGAGCATAATGAGTCCTGCCAGCATCGCCAGGCCGCCAAATATCGTAATTAGCATCGACTTTTGAGCACCATAACGTGAACTTTTACGTTGATACCAGTACGCAATCAGTAGAAACGAAGAGATACTCGTTAGTTCCCAAAACACATATAAGACTAGAATATGATCAGAGAAGACAAGTCCAAGCATCGCCCCCATAAATAAGAGCATATAAACGTAGAAATTATGAAGCGCTTCGCGGTGCTTCGACATATAGGAAATTGAATAGAGGACAACGAGTGCACCCACACCAGTAATTAGCAGTCCAAAAATGAGTGCTAACCCATCAATATAAGTTGTATAATTTATTCCTAATGACGGCATCCAAGGGAGATCATAGAAGATCGTATTCCCCTTTGAAATGGCGGGGATATACTGCAGCAAAAAAAGAAATACTGATAGCGGAACGAGGAATACAAACCATCCCGTATGTATTCGCGGTGTGAACAGCTTATAAATAAATGGTACAAAGATTGCAAATATAAACGGCAAAAAAATTACGACGTAAAACAAAGACATCAATTTCCCTCCTTACTACGAAAAATCCTTGTAACGACAGATATGGATTGACTGACGAAGAGTCATGGGCTATAGTCAATCATAGTTTAATGGAATCCATACTCTGTTAAATGCCATCTAACTCGAGGTGAATTTTAAATGAAAAAAGTAAAAGGACGTATGGACGAAAGCATCCTTGTCTGTGTGTATTATGGACCAAATGGAGAACGTCTGATTCAACGTGGTTGTAAACTTGCAAGCATGCTCGATTGCCCGCTCTATATTCTGACCATTGATCCCTTGCCTTTTGACGAACTGGATGCTGAAAAATCAGATTACATTACTAGATGGAAGCAAATTGCTGAACATCATAGCATCGAGGAATTTATTCTCAAAGATAATGAAAAACGACCGATCTCGAAAGTAATTGCCGAAGTTGCTCGAGAAAAACATATAACTCAAATCATTCTAGGCCAAACAGCCCAGAGCCGGTGGGAACAGATCGCAAAAGGGTCAATTATCAACGCTCTGTTACGAGAAATTCCCTTCATCGATCTGCACATTATTTCAGTTGCTAGGTCCCTTAGAGACCAAGAAGGCCAGTTTGAAAAAGGCGTTCGTGCCTACCTAATTAAAGAAGAGGAAAACTATCGGTTAAGCTTCATCCATACGAAAGAAGTTGAGTTCGAAGGAATCTTTTTTAAGGAGCATGGCACCGATTTTAATAATGGTGTGTTCAAGTTTATGAAAAACAAAGAAACATTGCAGGTTCAAGTGACAGATGACGTTGTTAAAAAGCTGACAAATGTCAGCATGACAGCGCCGCTAGATGATGATCAATGATTATTTAGCCCTTCCGCCTTTATGATAGGTGGAGGGGTTTTTATTTATGGCTGTTTTTAAAATGATTGTTGTTTTTAAATAGGTTTTGTATGACGTTGATTGGAGCGGAAGGTGCGAGACTCCTGCGGGAGCAGCGGGACAGGTGAGACCCCACAGGCGCAAGGCACCGAGGAGGATCACCGCCCGCGGAAAGCGAGCATCCTGGAGCGGAAATCAACTACACCTCTTTTTGCAACAAAGTTTACGAAAACAGCCTTGTTTATAAATTAACGTCTACCTTTATAAATTGTTCCTCATCTTTTTCGATTCCTATATAGCGTAATGTTTCTGCATGTGTATGATGATTATAAATGGCCATTAAAATTGAAATCGCGATTCCTTTACGATAAGCATGGTATCCAAATGTCTTTCTCAGTGTTTGAGTACCTATCTTTCCAGTAATCCCAACTTCTTTTGCCGCATGATTAATAATTCGATAAGCTTGCTGACGTGAAATGGGCAGATCATTTTTTTTTGACTTAAAAAGATAATCACTTTCCACAAATTCCATGCCAGCTAAATAACTTAGCAATACCGTTTTCACTTGATTATTAATGTAATGAACTTTTTTATCTCTACTATCAGCATCATTAACAGATAGAAATTCCTTTATCCCTTTTCCGTCCCAGACATCACCAATTTTTAGAGAAAGTAAATCATGTACTCTAATTCCGGTATTAATACCCAATACAAACAGCAATAGATCTCTCTTTGATTGCTTCAGTAAATTGCTTTTTATTGCATTAATCTTTTCGATGTCTTTTATAGGATCGACACACTCCAACGTACTTCCTCCCACAATCTAATGTTACATAATAATAACTTACCAAAAAATAAGTAACATTACAATTATGACGATTTGAGAAAACGCAAAAATAAAAGGCTGTTTTCGCATATATTGTTGTTTTAGCCTACAAATTTTGCCCGTTGATTTCCGCTGCGGACACTTGCTTTCCGCGGGGAGGGACGGGAGCCTCCTCGGCGCTATCGCCTGCGGGGTCTCCCGCTTCCCTCTATTCCCGCAGGAGTCAAGTGCCCTTCGCTCCAATCAACTCAGATTATTAAATAAAAATCACATTATAAAAGCAACAAACTTTACGAAAACGCAAAAATAAAAATACACCTTCTGTTAATATGAAGGTGTATTCTTAAAATATTATTTCCGATTTTAGGCTAAATTATGTTATGCAGTTGTTAACGATATTGATAATTCTCCACGCCTGCACTTGTCATCCATTCGTACTGGCGGAGTTTTAATTCAAAAAGTGTTAAAGGGTCCCTGTATGTTTCAGGATTCTGCCTCATATCACTTAATGAATCCTTGTTCGATTCGATTTCTGTATGCGATTCTTCTACCGTTTCTTTTAAAACAGCAACCGGCTTCAGGAAAAACATGTTCACGTCTCTGTCTAACGCTTTTTCGAATAATTCGAATTGCTGTACGAAATTGTCAGTTATCCTAGCCGCTGCTTCGCTATAGTCTTCATTTTCAATAAACTGCTTATATTTATTTTGCAGCATGCTCTTATTTTGCGGCAAGGCACCAAAAATCTTACCGGCACTTTTCAGTAAAAACTGCGATGGTGTGAAGCGCAGAAGAATATTCGTCTTTTCAAGTTGTACGCTGCCTCTCGTCATCCGGTCAGCGTCCCGGCGCCAATCATCTAGAACCTTAAAATCGCATTCTAACTTTAGTTTTTCTTCCCCGAAAAGATCATTAAAGCCTTCGCTCATTTCATTTAAATATAACTGGCTCTGACCAAATTCCTCATTTGCTTCAGTAATCCACTCTTGAATAGCAAGATGAAAATCAGGCAAAACAGTTTCTTCGATATGGCTCTGAATCCTTTTATTCATTTCATCATTTAGCTTGACATGAATTTTCCCGAAATCGCTATCTTCAAGAATGAGCTCTGAGCAATTTCGCAGTAATTCCGGAATATCCTCAGAGAGCCCTCGCTTTAATTCGTCCTTAATCTTCCGGTACGCTCTTTTAATGACACGCGTCTTTTCTTCCTCGATATCACTCAATTGATGGATGGCCCCATTCAGTTTCGTTACCATTTCTTCATTCCATTTAATCGAATCAATGAAACCATTTTCCATTTCAACACGTTTTTCCAAAAGATATTTAATCGTTTTTCGAATGGAATGCAACACTTTAGTTGTACGTTCTCCTTCCAGATTTCGATTGCCCTTCATTCCCTTTATAAAATCAGCGAAATCCCTTAACTGCTCTTTTCTTTCATAATGGACTGAAAAAGCAAAGATCTCCGCATTTGGAAAATAAGTATTCACCCTGGAAGTCGTTTTTTCAACTAAATCAATCGCTTCCTGCTCATTGTAAATGGTATCCATTTTATTTAAGAGAAAATGGATAGGAAGCTCCGGTGCCTGCTCACGAATTTTGATAAGCATTTCTAGCTCTTTATCCATAAACGGTTTATTAGCATTGAGGACAAATAACAGGCTGTCGGCAATTTGCAAGTATTGAAAAACATCATTTCTGAATTTGTTATGGCCTGTTAATCCCGGTGTGTCGATCAGAGCGATTTTATGATCACTCAAAAATGTAATTGGCATTTGACACCGGATTATCGTCTGTTCCGAACTAGCTTGGAATTCACCGAGATCCGAAATTCCACGTATTCCCTCATCAGTAATTTCCTTGATTTCCTCCACCTCATGATCTTTGAACATAACAGTTGCGGAGGTGGAATCACCCAATAAGTTTTCACCAAGTACGGAATTGATAAAGGACGACTTCCCATTGCCGGTTGCACCAGCTATTAAAAGATGATGGGCCTTCAAATCAAGAAGCTCGCTGACCATCCATTCAAACCGCTGCCCAAGCTCGACTCCGTTCTTTTTCGCCCAGTTAATAATCATCATAAACAACTGATAGCCATCTTCTAATCCATCAAAATACCGAGCTGACCGGGTAACGTGATTCTCAGCTTTATTGATTGCTGACGGATCGATACTCGTTGTGAATATCTCGCTCCAAGCTAAAATGGAGGCAGATGCAATCAAGGCATGGGAAGGATCGGTGATTTTCACCCAGTTTGTTAAATGATTTGGAATCAAATCCGACAAATCCCTTACTAAATGGTTCCCACTGATTAATTCAAAATAGGTTTCGTTATAGAAGGCTGACAGTTCATGCCATGTATGTGAACTTCCGCCCTCCATATGTAAAAAAATGTGATTAATCTCTTTAATCCACGAAAAGTAAAGATTACCATTTTTATAGCTTTCCCATAACGATACAGCAAGGCTTTCAAACCGAGCCAAGCTCACTCTATATAACGTGGTTAGTGCTTCATTAAAATAATTTGGTTCATGCTTTGCCGTCCGCCCTTCCTCCACATAAGCTTGAATGATTTCAAACCATGCAAGTTCTTCTGTGCGAACGGATTCGTTCACAGCAAGTTCGACCGCATGATGCCAGTCCTGATGCTCCTCAAAGAATGACCTTGCAATGTCGGTCACATCCGGATAATCCGGATTTAAGGACACGGCTTTCTTGATAGCGTCAACTGCCAACTCAAGCTTGCCTCTTTGGATGTAAAGGGAAAACAACTGCAGCAGCGCTTCCGTTTTCAACACATCTGACTCCGTATTAATTGAAAGATAAATATCTTCTGCCATAGAATGTAAATCCAGCTCGGAATAAGCATCGGCCATATTCTTTTTTGCCCACGGTTCTAATTCATTATTAATATTCTCCCATTTAAAAATAGCCGCTTCAAAGTCCCGATTATGATAATATACTTCCCCCTGCGCAAACCGGATAAAGGATAAATCGGACACTTCTTCTTGATGTTCATCTATATACATATTCCCAAGAACCTTAATCGGATGCAGATTTCCATTCTCCTCCATTAACGTTTCATAATATGTTTTATTTATTAGCTGCTTATCTATTGTCATATCGTTCCCCCGCTGTGTATTTTTTTCAAGGCTTTGATTTTAAAAATAGCTGCGTGAAAAATAACCAGCTCTTTTTTACGAATGTTGAAAGGAGCGCAGCACCAGTGTTGCTTACCCCGTCCTTTTTCAAAAGAGATTCATTCATCTTCGTACTTATCTCTATCCTTGTATTCTAACAAATTATTTTTTACGAAAAATTTCATTTTTGATACATTAATGTATTCCGTTGTAACAATTTTAATAATGGGAAAATAATCCTCTACTCTTATTCTACTTAATTTACACGCATAAATACAAAAAAGCTGGCTTGCAGAAGATTATTCCTCTGCAAGCCAGCTCGTTGCTCTTATAATGGTAAGGTTTGTTCCCGTCTTGCAACTGCTTTTTTCCGGCCGTGTAAAGCTGTCACAATGATGCCAATAATGAGAAAGGCACTAGAAATTTGGAAAAGTGCAGCCGTTTCGACAAACTGGGCAAGAACCCCGAAGACGATCCCGCTCAAACCGATCCCGAGGTCGATCGCTGAAAAGAACATTCCAGTAGCGACTCCCCGACGGTTTGCCGGTGTCATTGATAAAGTCCACGACTGTAATGTCGGAATTAAGGAACCAAATCCAACTCCGAACAGAATACCGGCAACAATAATTAGCATATTGGAATGTGCGAAAGAAAGCGCCCACATGCCAATAAAAGTCAGAAATGTGCAGAAGAGAACGAGTCCTTTTGGCCCTCGCTGATCAAACCATTTTCCAGCAATTGGCCTCGTTACGGAAGCCATAATGGCATTTACTAAATAGAAAAGAAAAATCTGGTCAATGCCGCGCTCCTCGCCAAAAATGACAATAAACGTAACAATCGAGCCATATCCAAAACAAATAATCATCGTAACGAACGCAGGGAACCAGCTTGATTTTTCTACTAACGAACCGAAATAGGAGAAAGTTAAATCCTCTTTTTTCATATTCTTTACTGCTTCAGGTGTTTGATATCGCACAATGGCTAGCAGGACAAGCGCGATCACACCTAAAATGCTAGAAATATAAATAAGATTCGTGAATGAAGTAATCTGAAATAGATAGATACCTAGACTGGGAGCAATGATCATTCCGATTGTAACTGAAAGGCCAAAATAACCCATTCCTTCACCAAGCCTTGAATTCGGCACGACATCCACAGCAGCCGTTCCATTTACAGTTGTCGACCATCCCCACGCAAGCCCGTGAACAAACCGGAACAATAGAAAAATTATAACTAATTGGGATAGCGGGTAAATGATTGTGATCGCTAACAACGCAGCTGCTCCGATTAGCACGAGCGGTTTCCGCGCCCTATATTCAAGCATAAAGCCAATAAACGGACGGCTAAGAACCGCGCCAATTGAAAATAGCGCCGTCACCAACCCAATTTCAAGCCCAGAAGCTCCGATCGATTTAATATATGGCGGCAGAGTCGGAATTAGCATCTGAAACGACATAAACAAAAACAAGTTTCCAACCATTAACATAATAAAAGACTTCGTCCACAAAGTTTCCTTCGTATTTTGAATCAAACGTCTTCCTCCTTTATAAAAAGAA
>NZ_JAHNZZ010000002.1:73047-125695 GCF_019039215.1 Bacillus sp. FJAT-29790 | reverse complement strand
GGAGGCTCCCGTCCCTCCCCGCGGAAAGCAAGTGCCCGCAGCAGAAATCAACGGGCAAACTTTGTAGACTAAAGACAACAACACATGCGAAAACAGCCAAAGAAAAAAATCTTCCTAGATAGAAGATCTGTTTATCTTATAGCTCTTGTGACTTCAATAATATATATTTCGCATCACTAAATATTAACACAAAAAAAGGAAAAAAGAAATGGAAATAACTCGTTCGTGAAGACCATGTTATGAACTCAACCGTAAAAATATGGCCAAAATTCTTTTTTCGTTAGGCTATTTTCGTAAAGTTTGTTGCTTTTATAATATGATTTTTATTTAATAATCTAAGTTGATTGGAGCGGAGGGCACTTGACTCCAGCGGGAGATAGAGGGAACGGGAGACCCCACAGGCGGTAACGCCGAGGAGGCTCCCGTCCCTCCCCGCGGAAAGCAAGTGCCCGCAGCGGAAATCAACGGGCAAACTTTGAAGGCTAAAACAACACTATATGCGAAAACAGCCTTTCGTTAATAACCGGATTTCCGCTGATAAAAGCAGTAGATAAGATTTGAAAAGCTCATGCCATACCACTCTTTTTCTTTCTTTCCAATATTGTATATAATAGAAGCTATTGCTAAGGCTTTATTTATCTCGTCAATATCATTAGAATAGAAATAACTACATATAAGAAAGGCTGATACCAGTTTGGAACATAATTCATCAAATTTTATTAGAACGATTATCACAGAGGACTTGGAAACAGGGAAACATCAAGGGGTTATCACCCGCTTTCCCCCAGAGCCGAATGGGTACCTTCATATCGGGCACGCAAAATCCATTATAATTAACTTCGGCCTAGCCGATGATTTTAACGGAAGAACAAATTTACGATTTGATGACACGAATCCATTAAAAGAAGACCAGGAATATGTAGATGCCATTAAAGAAGACGTGAAATGGCTTGGCTATGAATGGGAAGAACTGCGTTTTGCGTCTGACTATTTTGAGGAAATGTACAATCGTGCCGTCCTTTTAATTAAGAAAGGAAAAGCATATATCGATGATTTAACGCAAGAAGAAATTCGCGAATACCGTGGCACCCTTACAGAACCTGGAAAGGAAAGCCCTTTTCGCAATCGTTCTGTTGAGGAAAATCTTGATTTATTTGAGCGTATGCGTAATGGTGAATTCGAAAACGGCAGCAAAGTACTACGAGCGAAAATTGATATGTCCTCACCGAACCTAAATATGCGGGATCCAGTTATTTACCGCATATCACATGCAAGCCATCACAACACAGGTGACAAGTGGTGCATATATCCGATGTACGCTTTTGCCCATCCGCTTGAAGATGCGATTGAGGACGTGACCCATTCGATTTGTACGACTGAATTTGAGGATCAGCGTCCATTATATAATTGGGTTGTTGAAGAGTGCGAAATGGAAAGCAAGCCACAGCAAATCGAATTCGGCCGCCTGAACATCACGAATACAGTCATGAGTAAGCGGAAATTAAAACAAATCGTTGATGAAGGATTCGTCGATGGCTGGGATGATCCGCGGATGCCAACCATTTCCGGAATAAGAAGGAAAGGCTATACCCCTGGAGCTATTCGTGAATTTGTAAAAGCAACGGGCGTTTCTAAAGGATCAGGAAATGTTGACGAAGCAATGCTTGAACATTTCGTACGAGAGGATCTGAAGCTAGATGCTCCGCGTACAATGGGCGTTCTGCGTCCTTTAAAGGTTGTAATTACAAACTACCCTGAAGACAAAGTAGAAATGCTCGATGCAGAAATTAATCCAGAAAATCCTGAAATGGGGATTCGTCAAATTCCGTTCTCAAGAGAAATTTATATTGAGCAGGACGATTTCATGGAAGAACCACCAAAAAAATTCTTCCGCCTCTTCCCTGGTAACGAAGTCCGTTTAAAACATGCTTATTTCATTAAATGTAATGACATCATTAAAGATGAAAACGGTCATGTCGTTGAGCTGCACTGTACGTACGACCCTGAAACAAAGAGCGGATCAGGTTTTACCGGTCGAAAAGTGAAAGGAACGCTACACTGGGTAGATGCCAAAAATGCTATTCCTGCCGAGTTTCGTTTATACGAACCATTAATTCTTGATGCAGATATCAATGCCGAGGAAGATGAAGATGAAAACAGCTCGGAAGAAAAAACATTCCTTGATTATATCAACCCCAACTCACTTGAAATCGTTCAAGGTTTCATTGAGCCGAATATGAAGGATGTTAAGCCACAGGACAAATTCCAATTTTTCCGTCATGGCTATTTTAATGTCGATCCGAAGCAATCGACACAGGAAAAAGCAGTATTTAACCGGATTGTTTCGTTGAAGAGCTCATTTAAATTAGGTTAACATATAAGAGCTTAATCAAAACTCCCACTGTTACTATTGTTCCTTCTATGGCAATATTAGAAAGTGGAAGAACTAAAAGGAGGAATTTTTAAATGACACAACAACATAATAACAATGAACTACCACCAAAAACATGTACTATTGAGCGCCTTGTAACCGTTCCAGAGGACGTTGAGAAAGTACTTGCAGGCAAAAAAACTGCTACCCGCCGGAATGGTAGATATGCAGATATTGGTGAAATCATGTCACTTCAAAACCAGGACTTTGTGGTTGAAAAAGTATATTCACAGTCACTTGGTGAATTGACTGATGAACATGCACAACAGGAAGGGTATTCAAACGTAGAGGAGTACAAGCAATCGATTTTATCTTACCACCCTGGTATGCCTTGGCTTCCACAAATGAGAGTGTGGGTGCATGAATTCCGTCCTGTTACGGACTAATTCTGCCTCACATCATGGACATACTATATCGCTTTATTCTTTATATTCATGTCAGCAGCGCGGTCCTTTCCATAGGGCCCTTTGTTGTTTTAATTCCAATTGTGAAAAAACTGCGAACTGCCGATTCTGAAGTTAAACGGGCCTACATCGAAATTTTCCGATCTGCTGTCCGGCTCGTTAAGCACGCCGGCCATGTCCTGGTCGGAAGCGGGGCACTGCTCATCTATATGGGTCATTGGACATGGAAAACGTCATGGATCGTCGCTACTTTAGCTGTTATGCTAGGATCTGCATTTTTCCTAGCTCGTGCGTTTACACCCACGATTCGTAAATTTCATGAACCTGAGCAAAATCAGGTAATTCTCATTAAAAGACTCACTTGGTCTACCTGGCTCTATCTGATTCTTTTAATGTTCATGCTTTGGTTCATGGTTGCAAAGCCTGTACTTTGGTAATTTTCGAGATATTTAGGAGTTACGCTATACATAAAAACGGTCAGCTTCTATTCGCTTAATGCGGAAAGGCTGACCATTTTTTAAAATAAGGGTAATCATTTTCCTATTGATTCCAATTTGTTTTATAATAAGGTGAAACTTAGAAATTTCATTTTTTATCTAGCTATCTACCAAAAAACGCTTTAATTATATAAATAAAAATCCGATTTTGGCATTTTTATTAACGATAGGAGTGAAAGTATTGGGTGTAACTTTACGCAAAGGGCAAAAAGTAGATTTAACAAAGTCAAATCCCGGTTTACAAGTTGTTGTTGCTGGTTTAGGCTGGGATGTTAGCCAAGGCCGTACTCATTATGACCTTGATGCTTCTGCATTTTTAGTAGGTCCTTCAGGAAAAGTACAAAGTGATTTGGATTTTGTTTTCTATAATAATCCATCCGGGGGCAATGGCTCAATCCTTTATAGCGGTGATAATCGAACAGGATCTGGCGCATCCGATGATGAGCAAATAAAAATTGAACTAAGCAAAGTACCGCAGTCCATTGAGCGCATAGCTTTCACGATCACCATTCATGATGCTCAAGTGAAACAGCAGAATTTCGGGCAAATATCCAATGCGTATGTAAGAATTTTCAACGCTCTCACGAATGAAGAATTAATTCGCTTTGATCTTGGCCGTGATTTCACCGTGGAAACAGCGATTGTAGCTGCAGAATTATACCGCCATAATGGCGAGTGGAAATTCAACGCTGTTGCAAGCGGATTTCAAGGCGGCTTGGCCGCACTCTGCCGGAATTTTGGCGTAACCGTTGATGATGAACCTGCCCCTTCGCCTACGCCATCATTCCAATCGGAGCAGTACCAGCAACATAGCAGTCAGCCTTTTGGTCATTCACAGCAAGCACAATCTTTCAATTCCTACTCAGGACAGCAAAATACCGCTTACAATCAACCAGCTTTCACTCAGACGACACAGCAGTCAAATACAACTTACAATCAGTCCCCATTCGGACAGCAGAATCCTACATATAATCAGCCTGGATTCGGGCAGCAAGGAAATTATGGACAGCCATATTCCTCTTCTCAAACAAACGGTGGCGACAATATTAATTGCACCCGCTGCGGATCACCAAATGTTCGCACCGGCGAAAAAGGATTCGGGCTAGGTAAAGCTGCGATTGGCGGACTCATTCTTGGACCTATCGGTTTATTGGGCGGATTTATCGGTAAAAACCAGCTGAAATTTACTTGCAACAGTTGCGGAAATTCCTGGTCACCAAACCAAACAGATTATTCCCAATGGGCAAATCAGCAAAAAAGAAAAGCCCAGGAGTTATTTGCCCGCTATAAAAGCCAGGATGTGCTTGAAGCTGTTGTAGCTGCATGCGCCCTTGTAGCAATGGCGGATGGCAGACTTGACCCCGCCGAGCGCCAAAAAATGATGGAATTTGTTAATCAAAGCGAAGAATTAAGAGTGTTTGATACAAATAAAGTCATTCAGCAATTTAACCTATTTGTGCAACGGATTGAAAGGGATTCGATCATCGGACGAGCGGAAGCCTTTAAAGCATTAGGGCGCGTCAGATCCAAACCTGAAATCGCCCGCCTTGTTGCCCGCTATTGCATTGCCATTGGTTATGCTGACGGACATTTCGACCCTAGCGAACAACAAGTCGTATCCCAAATTTGTATGGAATTAGGCCTGAATCCGCAAGAGTTTTTATCCTAATGGAAGCTAAAAAGACTAGCTCTATTTAATAAGTGATAGGGCTCCTCTTATGGTTTCGCCTGAATTAACCGAAATTTAACTTTAATTCAAATTTTTTGCCTAATTATTTGAATTTTCCGCCTGATCATCGTACTTTATGCTCGAATCACATAAACTTCCGCTTAATAAGATGCCAGGCTTCATTTATTTACTTTTATTTATTACATATCTGTCTAAAAACAGGGGGAATCTTGATGGCAAAAAGAAAACTAATCATCACCCAGAATCTTGATCAAACTCACATTGAAACATTAAAAGCAGTAATACCTGACTGGGAACTCATCATCGGAAAAGATCGTGAAGTTTGGCATGACCACCTCCGAGAAGCCGAAATTATTGCAGGATGGAAAAAGGAAATGAAGGAATACAACCTTCATGGGGAGTCAAACCTGCGCTGGCTACAGACATGGAGCGCCGGAGTCAATAACTTGCCTTTAGAAGAACTTGCATCGCGGGAAATATGTGTAACTTCAGCAAATGGCGTCCATGCATATCCCATTTCCGAAACAATCTTTGCCCTCATGCTCGCCTTAACAAGGAAAATTCATACATATGTAAAAAATCAACAAACAAAAACATGGCATCATTCGGGCCTAAAGCTTGAAATGCATGGAAAAACTATTGGGATTATCGGGGTTGGCGCAATCGGCAAGGAAACAGCGAAAATCGCCAAAGCATTCGGAATGAAGGTACTCGGCATCCGCAACTCCGGAAATTCCGAGGATTTTGTAGACGAAATGTACACTGCTGATCAGCTGAATAACGTTCTTCCTAAATGCGACTATGTTGCGGTAACCCTTCCGCTTACAAAAGACACCCATCATTTATTCAGTACAAAGGAATTTGACCTCATGAAGCCATCGTCCTTCTTCATCAATATCGGGCGCGGGGGAATCGCTGTTGAAGAGGAACTTATTAAGGCACTCCAAGAAGGAAAAATCGCCGGTGCAGGACTGGATGTATTTGAAAAAGAACCACTTAGCGAAGACAGCCCGTTGTGGGACCTTGAAAATGTCATCATCACACCACATACAGCTGGATCAACCGAACATTATAATCAACGCGTAATCGAGAATATTTTCATACCAAATTTAAAAAATTATTTAAATGGACAATCTCCGTCTATTAACTTAGTTGATTATAAAAAAGGGTATTAATCTAGAACAATATTTAGCGAAAAAGGCTGCGGTTAAGCGAACCTTAGCCTTTTTCTGCTTTCAAAATATTCGCGCTGATCATGCAATTTATTAACGGTATTTTCTCCATTGTACGAATCAAATTCGCCTTGGCGTATTTGCGCCCAGATTTTTATCGAGCTTGCTCGATAAATTCCCTTTAAAAATTTGAGGCATCCGCCGGAGGCTTAACTTTATTCAGCCGGGGTTTGAACCCTCACTGAATTGAATACCTTTTTGCATTCATCTCATCACTTATAGAAGTGGGAGACTTCTGCTGAATAAAGTTAAAGATTGTTAGAAATTCTGGCTTTGCCCCTGCCTATGTGCCTTGTACTTCCGCCTGTGAATAAGTTCTTCCAAAGCACCCGATCCAAACAGAACGCCAGATACAATTAGCACTAAACCAAGTAAATGGTAAACGGTGATCACTTCCCCTAAGAAAACAGCGGAACCAACTAATGTAAAGAAGGTACTTAAATTTAAGAAGATCGATGTCTCTGCCGGCCCAATTCGACTAATGGTTAAGTTATAGACCATATTACCGAAAGCAGTCGCAACAACAGCAGAAGCTAGAAATATAGCCCATATCCAAATAGGAGCATGTGCAACGCCTGCTAATCCTGCAGGTTCTTTCCAAAGACTGATGATAAATAAAATAATTCCGCCGAACACAAGCATATACCCTGTTAAAAGCCGAGGATCTAATGTTTTGGTCATCCTGCTAATTAGGACAAAGCTTAATGCTTGAGAGACAATAGAAATAAAAATAAACAGGTCGCCGCCAGAAAGTCCCGACAATCCTCCTTCACCAGATAAAACGATAAAAGAAACACCTGCAATCCCAAATAAAAAACCAAGCACTTTAATAAATGTTGGCTTGTTCCGTAGGATGATGGAGGATAGAGTTGCTGTTAATAATGGACCCGTTCCTAAAATTAATCCGCCATTTGTCGCCGATGTTGCCGTCAGTCCGATCGACAAAAAGAAATGGTGTACGACAATGTTTGACAATCCCCCAATAAAAATAAACTTCCATTCTCTTAAACTTGGCTTTCGCACTTTCCTCATGAAAGCCAAAATGGCAAATACAACTAGGCCTGCTGTTAAAATTCGTAAGGAGGTAATTGTTAACGGCGGAAAATAGTCGACAAGGATCTTAATCGTAGGAACATTTAATCCCCAGAGAATCATTACACAAGTAATGAGTAAATAAGTTTGATGTTTCTTCAAATTAATCCCGGCTTTCTCATAATTGGTGACACGCACCAGTTTGTGGGGCGACAGACACCCCTAAAAAGTCTATTTTTATACAGCTGAATTGATTCTCTTTATTTATTATTTGTCGGAAGGGAATATGAGCCCAATTTCCTTCCTTGCAGCGTCTAAAATCTTGGCTGTAAGATAAGATTGTTTAAATGAATTGACCGCAGACTCCGTTTGTCCATTTTTAATTAAATCGATAAATGCTCTTGCTTCGTAGTACATGACCTCGCTCTTTTGCTGAACAGATATGACTTCCTTCCGGCCATCCCGAAACTTAATTTCTACATGTTCAGGTGCAGAAATACTATCGATAATTATACTGCCTTCTTCACCTTGTATCTCGGAGGGTAAATTGGAATCGGAAATTTTGGAATGCATAATGACCGCCTCCATCTCATCGTACTTCACAAGAAGGCTGCCTTCTCCATCAACCCCTGAATTAAGCATGACAGATGTTGCTTTTACTTCTTTCGGTTCGCCAAATAGAACAACCATCGGATACACACAGTAAATTCCAAGATCCATTAAAGAGCCATTTGCAAAGACGGGATTAAATGCATTTAGAACTGTGCCGGCTTTATACGCATCATATCTTGATGAATATTGACAATAATTAGCGACATACCGCCTAGCTTTACCTATCTTATGTAAATTCTCTTGAATTCTTTTAAAATTTGGAAGAAAAGTCGTCTTCATCGCTTCCATCAGTAACACATTGTTCCTTTTTGCAGCCTCAATCATGGCCTCCACTTCTGCTGCATTGGCCGCCATCGGCTTTTCACATAAAACATGCTTCCCATTATTTAAAAAGGTAATGGCATGATTGGCATGGAAGGAGTTAGGGCTTGCAATATAGACGGCATCAATTAGTTCGCTTTTTGCCATTTTTTCAATATCTGTAAAAATTGTCTGTACCTCATATTTGTCCGCAAATTCTTTTGCTCTCTCTTCTGTTCTAGAGTAAACCGCTGCTAAGGAAAAATCCTCCATATCACTAACAGATGCCAATAACCGATCTGTAATCCAATTCGTTCCTACAACACCAAAACGTATCAATTTTATGCCTCCTAAGAAATAACGATATTTATCTAAATTCAAAATAAATTCAGACAAGAATTAACTAACTAAGTATGAATATATTAAACCCGTACCAGCCTGATTGGCAACTAAATGGCATTTAAATTAATCATTTACCCGCTTCTTTCTTTTATTATACCTTTTTTTCCTAAATATTGAAGAAAACAAAAGCCAGTCCCCACTATTAAAATAGTAGGGGACTGGCCATTATTTGCATTATCTTACATCTTGCTCGTGATAAAATTGTTTATCCGCCTTTACCTTTTTCACTTTTTTCGGTTTTGGCCCCATATTGTCAAAACGTGCTTGTTCATAAACCGCTGCCCCAACAATTTCCGCTACATCCTGAAGCTTTTCTTTGCTTATTTTATCAATCGAATCTTCTGGCGTATGGTACCATGGCTCGGATGGGTCATGGATAAATAATGCGGCCGGGATTCCCGCTTCTGCAAATGGAACATGGTCGCTTCGTCCACCTTGTCCATATGGCGTAGCCTCACCGTTTAGCCTTGCACTTGAAGCTTGACCAAGCTCCGTCACTAGGTTAGGCTTTCCATCAAGTGTAAGCATGATTAGATCTCCAGCATCTCTACTTCCTACCATATCAAGGTTAAAGTTGGCAATTGTGCGGTCGATTTCATCATCTGATAGATTATCAACATAATGTGTTGAACCAATCAGACCAAGCTCCTCTGCACCAAATGTAATGAAACGAACTTCTGTATCAGTCGGCACATTTTTAAATACTCGCGCAAGCTCAAGCGTCATCGCCGTTCCTGATGCGTCATCATTTGCTCCCGGTGCTCCAGCAACTGAGTCATGGTGAGCACCCACTACGATAATATTATTTGTATCTTTCTTATTATTGGTAGGCTTTTTCGTTGCAATCACATTATGGGAAGTACTTTCGCCCGCAAATGCACCTTCAATTTTTAAAGACGCAGATAATTTTTCGCCACTTTCTAATTTAGCTGCTATCTCATCGCCTTCCGCCTTTGTTAGAGAAACAGCCGGCACATATTTGTCATTCGTCTCTCCTAGTGTCCCATTTAACGCTCCAGCAGCATTGTTGAAAATGATAACCCCTGCTGCTCCCTTTTCTGCAGCATTTAACACTTTCTCACCAAAGGTAATGTCCCCACGTTTAATAAGTGCAATTTTATCAGTCAGATCCTTATTTTGAAGTTCAGATTTTGTACCTAAACCAACATATACAAGCTCACCAGAAACATTTCCACTTACCGTGTATGTAAAAGAAGTTGGTTCAAGGCTGCCGTTGTAGCCATTAACAGCCAGATCAATCGTATGTGGTGGTGTATAGCCGTAGAAAGTAAACGGTTGGATTTCTGTTTCATACCCGTAAGATTCAAACTGCTTCTTAATATACTGTACAGCCTTATCTTCTGCCTCAGTTCCCGCGACCCTTGGTGTTTGGGATAGATGGGCGATATTGTTATAAATATTTTCCACATTAATCTTATCGAACACCTTATGATCAAAAACTTTTACCGGCTGATTTTGCATCACTTCGATAGGCTTTGCAAAAACAGCCTGAGAGCCGATTGCTCCAAATGTTAATGTTGTAGCAAGAGCTAATGATAAAATTGGTTTCTTCACAGAATCCCTCCTCAATATGGTTTCTCTACTAATTTTATATTATTCTAAATATTAAATAAGATCCTTTCCTACTATTTACTAATAGTCTTAATTTTCTATTTACTAGCATTTTTAAGATAACAAGGACTAAAAGCATAAGACTTTATGCATGAATACAAAATTGTGGAGGGATCAAGCAAAATTTCAAATGCTTTTCCATACAAAAAGGCCAGCTTCCACCCTTTACGGGTAGATACTGACCTTCTTGTATTTCTTCAAAAATTATTTTAATAGATCATGGTCAACATACCGTTCGCCATTTATCTCACTGATTACATTGATGGCAACTTTCGCTCCATCCCCTGCTGTAATAATTGTATGCACACTTACTCCTGCGATTGTGCCAGCTGCCCAGATGCCTTCAATATTCGTTTTCCCATTTTCATCAACAGCTAAAACAGTCTTAATTCGTGGTTCCGTTCCCGGCTTTGTTTTTAAACCAATTTTTTCGGCAAGGTCTGTTAATAGACCAGTAGCGAAAATAACGTGATGGGATTCATAGTTCTCATTAACAGTCTGAACGGTAAAACCTGAACCTGACTTCTCAATATTTTCTACTGTTCCTTCTATCAGCTCTGCGCCAAATTTACTTGCCTGTTTTTTGCCGATTTCCACTAAATCAGGTCCAGTAATCTCCAACACTCCATAATGATTCTCTAGCCACGCCTTTTTTGTAATACTTTTTTCATTATCAATCACGAGTACCTTTTTCCCTGCTTTAGCAGCAAATAACGCAGCACTTGCACCAGCCGGACCCGCACCAATTACTGTAATATCAAACATAGAAATCCTCTCCTTTTTATGCAATTTTTACTAATTTATATTTTATATAAATTAATAGTAATTGTAAAATAATGTGATTTAATCCAAATTTGCATAGATAGAATAGGAAAGGAATATAGTTGAAACGTCAAAAAAAACTTATCAGGTGTTCCCCCTAATCCTCGTCCCTCACATCCAAATCTTCGGGAATTGGTTCATTGATAAATTCTTCTACAAGCTCTTTATATTTTTCTGTTTGTTTTAAATGGGTAGTAAATTGCTCCTTATTGATTAAAAACTGCTCTCCGTCATAAATGGCGCGTATTCGCTTTTGCTGAATCAAGCTTTCCACGTATGATTCCGGATAAGATAAGAAGTCGGCTGTTTCTTTAATGGTCAAGTACATGTCTCTCTCCTTAACAGGGGGTTTTTCTATGAATATGGGGAAAAGGCTTTATCTATTATTAATCTGCACTTAATATAAAGATAAACTTATTATCTATTGAATGGTTCGATATTATTATACAATAAAAACAACAATGATTTTCGTTTCAAATACGATTCATTTCTGTGGATGAAAAGGGAATTTCCACTCCTTTTCCATAAGGAATAGAATAGGAGTTACTAAAAACAATGAACAAAAAAAAGCTATTTTTTCTATATTTTATCATTAGCATCATTTGGTTTTTTGGAACACACATGCTCCTTAGCCTATTCGAACCTTCAACTTTTATCCTATTTCTCGAAAGGATGAAAGAACTACTGTATATTTTCGCCACAGGATGGCTATTTTATTCTTGGAAAAACAAGACAGAAGAATTGGACGTAACGAAGAAGGAAGAAAAACGTCTGTCTACCCTTATTAACTCAATGGTGGATTTTGTGAATTTTAAAGATGGAGAAGGCAGATGGATAGAAGCCAACGAATTTGGTTTAAAATTATTTCAGCTTGAAAATGTTGATTACCGAGGAAAAAAGGATTCTGAACTTGCGGAGTTTACAGAGTTTTACAGGGATGCACTCATATACTGTGAAACGTCTGACGAGAACACATGGAAAAATGGCGGTATTACCCATATCGAAGAAGTCATTCCTTTACCAGACGGATCTGAAAAAACCTTTGATACCATTAAAGTTCCTCTCTTTCATGCTGATGGCAGCCGGAAAGGGTTGGTGATCATCGGGAGGGATATTACCGAAAAAAAGATTGTTGAAAACCTGCTGATAAAAAGCAGACAACAATATAAATCGCTATTTGAATATAATCCAGAAATTGTTTATATGATTAATTTGGATGGGCTCATCACTAATGTCAATCCTCAATTCAAAACAGTCACTGGCTATGAAACGAATGAGGCAATTGGAAAAAATATCAAGGACATCCTTCCGGTACATTACCAAAACATTGTTTTACAGTCCATTACTAATATAATGAGTAATAGCTGCTCACAAAGCTATGAACTTCAGATCAGTCATAAAAATGGAGATGCGATTACACTGCAATGTACATCACTCCCAATCATTGTAAATGGAAAAATCGATGGGATCATCGGCTATGGGAAGGATGTCACACTGCTCAGACAGACAGAAGAACGCCTTAGAAGGACAGAAAAATTATCGGTTGTAGGAGAATTGGCAGCAAGTGTAGCACATGAGATCCGAAACCCTCTTACATCACTAATCGGCTTCGCCCAACTTCTCCAAATGGAGGATGAAAAACATCAATTCTACCATAAAATCATGCTTGATGAACTAAATCGAATTAATCATATTGTCGGCGAACTCCTGCTCTTGGCGAAACCCCAGCAAATCAAGTTTAAACAAGCTGATGTCCAAACCATATTATTCGATGTCATTTCCTTACTAAAAACAGAGGCAAGTTTGCACGATGTTCAAATCGAGTTTATCTTTGAAAAGCAGGAGTACTTAGTTGACTGTGAACCTAGCCAATTGAAGCAATTATTTATTAATATCATTAAAAATGCCATCGAAGCTTCATCAAACGGCGGAATTGTTACCGTTTGTGTAAAATCTGAAGAAATGGCTGGGATCTTTATTACAGTCAAAGATGAAGGATGCGGAATCTCCCAAGAACGCTTAGAAAAAATTGGCGAGCCTTTCTATTCTTCCAAAGAAAAAGGAACAGGGCTTGGCCTTACTGTTAGCTTTAAAATCGTCCAATCGCATAATGGTACGATTCAGTTTAACAGTGCATTAAAAAAAGGAACAGAAGTACGAATCAAATTCCCGGCAGCCAAACCGAACACGGCAGCTATTGGATAATCCATTATCACTCTACAGAAAAAGCTTTAATTAATCTAACAGTTGATTAATTAAAGCTTTTTTCTATAATTATTCTCCTTTAATCTCTAATAATTTCTGCCTCAATTCACTTTCCATCGTTGCCAGATCAAACTCCGCTTGACGGCGTTTGCTTCTTCCTTCTTCCTGAATCCTAAGTGTCTCCTCAAGGGTGGAAATTAAATTTTCCTGCGTTTTCTTCAATGTTTCAATATCAACAAGTCCACGTTCATTTTCCCTTGCTGTCTCAATCGTATTTGCCTTTAGCATTTCAGCATTTTTCAACAAAAGCTCATTCGTTGTTTTTGAAACCTGCTTCTGCGCCTCCACTGCATGCCGCTGCCTTATTAGTGTCAATGCAATCGCCACCTGGTTTTTCCAGAGCGGAATGGCCGTCATGATCGACGACTGAATTTTTTCAACAAGGGCTTGGTTTGTATTTTGAATCAGGCGAATTTGCGGTGCGCTTTGAACCGTAATTTCACGGCTTAATTTCAGATCATACAGACGTTTGTCCAGACGATCGGCAAATTGAATCATGTCATTCACTTCTTGGAACTTCATTTGATCATTCGATTCTTGGGCCGCTTTCTTTAGCGCTGGAATGGTTATTTGATGCAATTCTTCAAGCTTGATTTCACCTGCTGCGATATAAATATTTAAGGCATGGAAATACTCTTTATTATTTTCATATAGTTTTTCAAGCATGACAACATCCGATAAAAGGATGTTTTTACTGCGGTCCAATTTCACACTGATTCGGTCGATCTGTGCACCTGTTTTCTGATATTTGGACAGTACCTCTTGAACAGAGCCTGAGAGTCTTCCGAACATACGGGCGAGGAAGGACGGCGGGTCAGCATTCAAGTCATCCGGATTCACCTCGTTAAATTTCTTCATTAAGTCACTGATGATCTCCCCTACTTCGCCAATATCTTTCTTTTGGACGTGTTCGAGCATCGTATGAGAGAATGATAATAATTTTGACTGCGCCGGAGTACCATAGGAAATCATCGCCTGATGGTTTTTCGGGTCAATTTGTTCAGCAAGCTGATAAGCCTTTACTCTGTTTTCCTCCGGAATCACATCAATGAGCTTGACCGGTTTTTCTTCTTTTACCGATAGACTAGGTAGCTCTTGTTTGTCCCCAAACGGATTGGAAAGTAAATCGTCCATTAAATTTGCTTGATTTGTATTTTTCAACAGGGATGGATTGTGTTCACTCATTTTAATCTCCTGCTTTCATCATTGATTCGCGTATCCTTTAACGTCTTTATCGAATGCTTTGCAACATCAATTTCAAAATTAAGCTGATCAATATCATCCGAAATGACTTGATATAAATCTTTCTCCACCAAGTCTGTTAATTCCTCCAACGTACGGCGGGTTTCATTTAAAGATTGATCAAGCTCATACGTTTTTTTCGGCTGGGCGGATAGGAACACATATTTTTCCGATAGCTCAACAGCCGAATCCAGATGGGAAAAGAAAAATCGCTCAGCTTGATAAAATCGTTTCGGCTCACTCCTCGTTAGCCTGTAGATTTTTTTCGTGATTCTTATAAACTCGACTCTTTGTTTCAAGGATGGAATATGACGAATCGAGAGTAGTGCTTTATGCAATCGTGAAATCTTCGGTTTCGCTTCATCTAAATTTTTCTTAATATATTGATATTCTTTTCTTGTCAAACGATGCTTTTTTAAAAACCGATGTTTCATAATCATTCCCGTGATCCGATACGTAATAATCCCTCCACCGAGGGAAATAACGCCCGAAAGCAGAAAGGTTTGGCTAAATGCAAAATAACTCACAAGCCAAACAGTGGCAGCCGTTGAGATCGTAATTAATGATCGGACAAGAAAGGCTAAAAAACGGTTCATCGCAAATCGACTCCTGACTTAAAAAATCCTTTATATATATACGTATGAAACAAAAGCAAAGTTTCAATTCGAAATAAAAACAAAAGGTTCTTATATACAAAGATACACGAAAAATCCGTTTCTTTCTATAGACTGCAAGCGTAAGCGATTCTAAGACTTGAGATGTATTTTTGGTGACAGCGTATAATATCAGAAGGCTGCTTTCGTCAAGTTTGTTGCTTTTATAATGTAATTTTTATTTAATAATCTGAGTTGATTGGAGCGGAGGGCACTTGACTCCTGCGGGAATAGAGGGAACGGGAGACCCCACAGGCGGTAACGCCGAGGAGGCTCCCGTCACTCCCCGCGGAAAGCAAGTGACCGCAGCGGAAATCAACGGGCAAACTTTGAAGGCTAAAACAATAATATATGCGAAAATAGCTTATAAGAATAAAGTATTTGTTCATAAAAAAAGGCGCCCCCATTGCATATTGTGTCATGCAATGGGGGCAGGCCCAAAAATTCTTAAAGATCCGTTGATAAATTCTTTCTATACTTACCTACGGTCGCATATAAAACTGGTACAAATATAAGTGTTAAAAGTGTTGATGTGGTTAAGCCGCCGATGACTGTTACGGCTAATCCTTTTGAAATTAAACCAGATGTCGATGATGACAGAGCCAGTGGAATAAGGGCAAAGATGGTTGCAAAAGCGGTCATTAAAATCGGACGCAAACGTGTCTTAGCCGCTTCAATTACAGCATCCAACAGCTCCATTCCATTTATTCTGTTCTTTTCCACCCGATCTAGTAAAACAACCGCATTCGTCACAACAATCCCAATAAGCATCAGCATGCCGATTAGAGCACTCATGGACAATGATTGTCCACTAATTAATAAACCGCCAAGCGCTCCAATTGGAACAAAAATAAGAGAAGATAATATGACAAGTGGTGTCAATATTCCACCAAATGTGACGCTTAGAACAAGGAAAACAAGCCCAATGGCCGCTCCCATCGCCATACCTAAATCAGCAAAACCGGTATTGATCATTTCCATGCCGCCACCGATCGATACATCTACTCCGTTTGGCAGGGTTAAAGAATCAATATCTTTTTTGACGTCATTTGTCACTTTAGCTGTGTCATTCCCTTTAATAACAGCAGAGACTTTCGCAAGCGTTTTTCCATCTTCATGGTAAATCGTTACAGGGTCCTTTGATTCCTTAATGTCAGCGACTTCGCTCACTTTTTTTCTGCCAGCCACTGTATTTATTTCGATATTGTTTATATCATCTTTGGACGTTATTTGTTTATCATAGCTTAATGTGACTTCTTTCGCATTTCCATTCAATTCATATTCGCCTACTGTCACAGGCCATAAATACTCATTAATGGCTTGCATAAGTTGAATAAACTGAACGTCTGCTTCTTTCCCATTCTCATTTATGACAAGACGCCATTTTGTTTGTTCATCTTTTAAGTTACTTTGAATATTTTTTAGATGCTTGTTTTGCTTTAATAATGCTTCGACTTGATTGGATGCTTCAGATAGCTTATTTAAATCAGAACTAAAGAGCTGAACATCCACACTATTACCTGATGGTGGGCCTTCATTCTGAACTTCACTCACTGTCACAGTCGCATCTTCATATTGTTTTTGGACAATATCCTGAATATTTTTTTGATAATCGTCTAACAACAAATCGGCTTTTTGCCCATCTTTTAGTTGAATATAAAACAAGATATTATTATCACTGCCTCCTTCCATCATCATCATTGGATTATTTGACATCCCTAGAGAAACTTGACTGTGGTCAATTTCCACTTTTCCATCTAAAAAGGATTCAATTTCCTTTGCTACAAGGTCTGTTTTTTCAATACTTAGCGAACTTGATAATTTAACTTGAGCCTGAATCGCACTCGATTCCCCTGCTGGTAAGAATGCCACACCCAGTTTCGGTATGAGAGCCAATGAACCGAATAAGAGAACGATCGATAGAATAATGACAGCCGGTTTTTTATTTAATGAAGCTCTTAGAAGTTTCTCATATACATTTACGAGCTTGCTTTTCTTTTCTACATGCTTAATATTCTTAAAGAATGAACTTCCTAATACGGGTATTAAAAACAATGCGACAATTAAAGAGACTGAAATGGAAAATACAACTGAAAGTGCAAACGGTCTGAAAAATTCACCAATAATTCCGCTAACAAAGGCAAGCGGCAAAAACACAACAAGTGTTGCCAATGTGGAGGAAGTAACCGCCCCAAGCACCTCTTTTGTCGCATGAAGAGCCGCTTGTTTAACACTAAGCTCCTTCCCTTTCTCTTGGCGCCAACGAAAGATATTTTCCATGACAACAATACTGTCATCAACAATCCGGCCAATTGCAACTGCCAATCCACCAAGCGTCATGATATTAAGGGTGTAATCAAACTGATTTAATAATGCAATGGTAGCCAGGATAGAGACCGGTAAAGAAATCATCGCGATCAATGTTGCACGAATGTTTCTTAAGAAAAGAAGAATGACCAGAATCGTAAATAATACACCAAATCTGCCTTCATTTAGAAGAGAGGAAATTGATTTTTCCACTTCTTTTCCTTGGTCCTGAACCGTATATAATGTGAAGTCGTGCTCTTTCTTAAACGAGTCAATTTTGTCTTTCACATTATTTACTACTTCTGCTGTATTAGCATCCTGTGTTTTAGTGATTGCCAATAAAAAGCTTTCTTTCCCATTAAAACGGGATATTTCACTCTGCTCAGTTACACTATCGATCTTAGCTATGTTTGAAAGCTTCACTTTTTGAGCTTGTGAAGCTGAACCCTTAAATCCTTGTGGCAAGGATGGTTGTCTATTTGTCATTGCATTGAGTTGATTTCCGGAAACCTCAATTTCCTTCAAATCATCTATCCTATTTATTGACCCTTCCATCTCAAGCGGGATATTTGTACCATTATCTTTCACTTGACCAAGAGAAACTTTATAATTCTTCGCTTGAATCGCATCTTTTATGTTTTGTAACGTAATCCCTAATAGTTTTGCTTTTTCTTGATCAACGACAATGGAGACATTTTGTTTTTTCTCCCCTTTAATACTTACAGTTCCTACACCTTCGATTTTTTCAAGTGAAGGCACAAGATTGTCTTCAATTGCGCTCTGTAAATTAGGGTCAGAGGTCTTCTCAGCAAGCGCTACCTCGTACACAGGCATAGCACCTGAATTAAATTGTAAAATATCAACCTTCGCACCATCCGGCAGCTTTACTTTATTCATAGCATCTTCAAGCTTTGCCTTCTGTTCATCCATATCAGTGCCAAAAGGATACATAATGGATATGCTTGCCATATTATTGCTAGATGTACTTGATAAGGTGTCATATCCTCTTTGTTGTTTAATGCTATCCTCAAGTGGCTTCGTTAATTGTTCTTCTAGCTCCGCTGCTGAGTGATTCATATAAACGGCTTGTACAAATAAAGCCGGAAATGATACGTTCGGAAACGTTTCTACTTTTATTTTATTCGTAGAATAAACACCGCCAGCTATCACTAATACAACAAGTATCATGATGGCTACCGTGTTTTTCAAACTAATTTTGAGTAAATTGCCCAAGATGAACTCTCCTTCTTTCATGTTGATAAATAAAGAATATAGGAGTTTTGTGTCCTGAATGTGACCTAAAAAAAAGCGAACCTAAATAAGTTCGCTTTTCTAATATATTAAAACACCTAGTTATTATTTATTTCTTCGGTATTCTAATCATAAATGTGGTCTCTTTGCCCTCAAAACTCGTAACGGAGATGTTTCCATCATGAAGATCGATAATCCGCTTTACAACTGCCAGACCGAGCCCATAACTGTGTGACGTTCTTTTATGTGATTTATCCCCTTTATAAAAACGATCAAATATATAAGGGATGTCTTTCTCAGGAATGCCGCTGCCTGTATTACTGACGGTTATTTTAATTTCATCTTCGAGCTTCTGTCCTTGGACAGTAATTTTTCCATTGATCGCATTATATTTGATGGCATTTGAAAATAAATTCGTCCATACCTGACTCATTAAATTTTCATCTGCATATACTTCCATTTTGGAAAGATCGAAATCGATTTCAAGTTGTTTCTCCATCCACAACGGTTGCATCGCTACAAGCTGATTGCGTATTTGTTGATCTAAACGGTATAGTCTCGGGTAAAACGGATGTTTGTTTACTTCAAGAGAAGACAAATTCAGCAATTGTTTTGTTAGGCTTGATAAACGCTTACTCTCCTCTACAATCAGCCCTAAATAGAGCTTTTCATCTTTCGGGTCTACCATTTCATCTTTTAAAGCGACTGCCATCCCTCTAATAGCAGTTAATGGTGACTGAAATTCATGTGACACATTCGCAACAAAATCTTTGCGCATTTGTTCTGTTTTATTTAACTCTTCAACCATAAAGTTAAAGCTGTTTGCCAGCTCACCAATTTCATCTCTACTTTTAACATTCATTCGGGCTTGAAAATTCCCCTTTGCCAGTTCTCTTGTTGCATTTGTCATTTGAACAATAGGCTGGACTAAGAATCGGGTAGTCAACAAAATGAGTAGAATTCCTACGATTGAGGCTGTAAATAATGCGGTCAACAAAATTTCACGGATCTGGCTAAATTTTTCTATAATAGCGGGTCTAATAAATAACGCATAGTTTTTATTATTCATTGTAAATGGCAGCCCGATACCTTCATGATGTGAATTCATTCTACCTCGATAGACCCCTCCATCTAATACATAGTTAATCGTTTCCCGCTGCATAGTTTTTATATTTGTTCCGTTCTGAGAGACAATTCCATTTTCATTAAAAATATAAACTTCCAATGGAAGGGCGGAAAAGCTTTTTAAATACGCATTAAAGCTATTGTCATCCAATCTTTGATATAAATTGATTACTTGTTTTCCTAATGTAATCAACTCATCCTCATGGCTTTGGGCCTCTTGTTTTTGGAATAAAAAAGAAGTGAGTAAAAACGATGAAAATAACGACAAAATGATAATAAAAAAGTAGCTTAATACATTTTTTGTATATATAGATTTTATCAAGGTTGAATCTCCACCTTATAACCTAATCCTCTGACCGTTACAATTTGGAGCTGGTCCTCATATTCTTTTAATTGTTTGCGCAGTTTTTTTACATGAGTATCAACCGTTCTTTCATCCCCTTCATAATCTAAGCCCCATATTTTCTCAATGAGTTGATTCCGAGTGAAAATTTGCCCTGGTTGGGTAGCTAACGTATAAAGGAGAGCAAACTGCTTGGTGGGGAGCATTATCACTTTATCGTTAATCAGCACCTGATAACGACTGATATCAATCGTGAGATTATTAAATGATAAATTACTTGCGGAAACAACATGATACCTTTTTAAAAGTGATTTCACTCGCATGACTAGCTCTACTGGATGAAAAGGCTTCGTCAAATAATCATCTGCTCCTATTTGAAATCCTTTAATTTTATCTTCCGTTTCATCTCTAGCTGTTAATATTAAAACAGGGATGTCATAATAAGATTTTATCTCTTCACAAAGCTGCCAGCCATCAATCTGAGGCATCATAATGTCGATAACAGCACAATCCACTTTCTCCTTTTCTAATAATTGAATTGCTTCTGATCCATCACATGCTATTTTCGTGCGAAAACCTTCTTTTTCTAAATAAAGCTGCGTCACCATTCGAATATTCTCATCATCATCTGCAACTAAAATGGTTGGTTTGATCATAGACACCTCGTTAATCCTTTTCATCCTTTACCCTAAGCTTATGTAGATAGCATTTTCATACCGACTCTAATACCATAAAAATAAGTGACGACCTAATAGCAAAAAAGTGAAACCCATGGATTTCACTTTAAAAGGATGGCAAGTTATCTAAGTTATTTTCTTTTATTCCATCTGGTTCGCTTCGAATAATGTCCCTGCCGTACTTATGAAACACATCAATATGGGCAATATTCCCTTCCTTCGCTTCATTTAATGCGGTAATGTAATCCAATTCACGCCCTGTTTTCGTTTTAAAGGCGATAATATCACCATCATCATTTTTTCGAACCGCGACAATTTCCTCTTTTCCAGTGGAATCCTCTTCCCTCAATTCAACATGGGCCTGTTGTTCGCTCTGTTCTCGATATTCATTATAGATTTTTTCAAAATCCTTTTGCTCCATTAGCTCACCTCCAGTATATTGATATGTTCTACTATTCTGAGGCGTTTTATGTAGCGATGTAAGTCCCACTTAGTCCTTTGAGTGGAAGATTTCCATCCCTTTTTAGCGAATATACAAACAATTCCATTTGATTAAAGCATTAATCATTATTACAAATAAAACTCTCATGAGCTCGTGTTCCCAACCGAGAATATAATTTCGATCGTCCTACTTTCAATGCACTGGTTATTCCGCATGTCTATAGGGCAAATTCTTCGTAAGCCGACCGACAATTTATTACTTACACAAAAAAGCACCTCAGTTGACTATACAATCCACGAAGTGCTTTTTCTTAGCAAATAATATTAATATGTTAATGACCGAAAATATTGATATTTATCTCCTTTCACCATTTTATATTTCGGCAAACCCGTTCGATTTTCCAATAAGATTTTAAAAGTGTTAAGCAACTTAGCAAGAATGGTCTGTTCATTTTCGGTTATCATAAATTCGATGCCGTATTCTGTAATATCATCATTTATTTCTTCTTTCCAAACAATTTGTCCTCTTAATTTGATCGTTTCATCCAATAATTCAACCTCAAACTGGAGAATCATGTCTTCCCGTACTGGTAGTCTTAATAATGAGAGAAAACGAAGGCCACCAATACTCATATCTTCTATTAATACACTTGCTTTTCCTAATTGCATTGGATGATCCGCAATTGACAATAGAGTCATGTCAGCTGCAAGCGGATATGGGAAGTTGAGACGGTAGTATTTTCGTTTGCTCTGCATTTCCTTCAAATTTGGATCGATTGGCTGCAATATCTTTTTTGCTAAAAGTTTTTCAAATTCCTTAACCGGGATAGGGCGGCTAAATAAATAGCCTTGAAGTTGATGGCATTCTTCATTTTTTAGCATTTTTAATTGCTGTACTGTTTCTACCCCTTCTGCTACTACCATTATTTTCAATCCTTTTGCCAAATAAATAATCGATTTTGCGATAAACTGATCTTGATTGCTATGGACCATGTTTTGAATAAACGATTTATCAATTTTGATGACATCAAAAGGAAATTGTGCTAAGGAAGAAAGGGAAGAATACCCTTTACCAAAGTCATCTAATGCAATTTTAATTCCCATTTCTTTTAATGAATAAATGGTGTTTTTTACAACTTCTTCATTATTTAAATAAGAGCTTTCGGTAATTTCAAATTCCAAGTCTTTGGGACGAATACCAGCCTCACGAATAATTTTCTTGATCGTATCAAGCCAATCGTGTTTCATGAAATGGGTTGCAGAAATATTAATGGAAATCGGAACAGTACATCGCCGTTCGTCTTTCCACTTTCTCAATTGCTGACATATTTCCTTTAAAACCCAATCATCAATATGATGAATTAATCCGTTTTCTTCAGCAATTGGGAGAAATTCGCCCGGAGAAACAAGTCCCCACTCCGGATGTTCCCAGCGTATAAGCGCCTCCGCACTCACAATTTTACCAGAACGTGTATCCACCCGAGGTTGGTAATATATGATCATCTCATTGTTTTCTAATGCCTTAATTAAATCCCGTCCTAAGCTAAATGTTTTGAATGCCTCAATACTACTTGACGAGGATAAAATCTTATAAGTATTTTTTCCATATTCTTCAGCTTTGTATAATGCAATATCAGCATTTCTTAATAATTCATGGCTAAACTCGCCATCGTCAGGAAAACAACTTATTCCAATACTGGCGGTAACGTACAGCTCATACCCATTTATTAGAAATGGGTCTTTTAAACGATCCATCATTTGCTCGGCGATTTTCTTTAGATTTTCAATCGATTCTATATCAATTATTAATACGCCGAATTCATCTCCGCCAATTCGTGCAAGCATATCATCTGATGTAAAAATAGTAGCGAGGCGTTCGGAAACTTGTATTAGTACTTCATCACCAATCGGGTGGCCCAGCGTATCGTTAATGTATTTAAAATGATCAATATCGAGGATCATTACGGCAAATTTTCGATTACTTCCAGCGAACTCATCTGAAAGCTGCTGAAGTTTTTCATCAAACATTCTTCGATTTGGCAAATTAGTTAAATAGTCATGATAGGAAATATGCTTTACTTTATCATTTAACAATTCTTGCTCTGTAATGTCGGAAATCAAGCCATCTAATTGGGTTAGCTTTCCACTAGCATTTAATGTTGGAATCGTATAATCCTGCACCCATCTAATGTTGCCGTTCTTATGGATGATTCGGTATTTATAGCGAAGGATATTCCCTTTGGATAACTCTTGATTCCTTTCCAAATACGGCGGCAAATCATCTGGATGAACAAGAGAAACCCATTGATTTTTGCTTTCAAGCTCCTTCGCTGAATAACCGCATATTTGTTCAATTCCATTAGAACAAAGCAGAATTTTACCTGTCAGTACATCAACAGACCAAATCCCAATATCATCGTTGTTATAGATTTGAGAAAACTGCTTTTCTGTTTCAATTAACTTGTTCTCAATGATTTTACTATTCGTAATATCTTGGACGAACCCAATGACACGAAACGGCTGATCCCTTTCGTCTAAAAGGACTTCAAATTGCGTAAACACATGACGAATCGTCTGATCCTGCCTTATAATTTTACATTCATAATTAGAACTACGTTTCGTGATTAAAGCCTCCTGGAACGCCTTTTCAAGTTTATAATGATCGTCAAGATGAACGAACGCTAATAGCTGTTCATAAGTTGGAGAGAATTCTTCATCATCTCCAATTCCAAAAATTACACGAATTTGCTTTGAGCAAAATGTGCGGCCACTCTTCATCTCGTAATGAAAGCTACCTATATTCCCAATTCCTTCAACCTTATTCAAACTTTGTTGAAATAATTCTAGTTCCCTTTCCTGCTCCTTTAAATCTGTAATATTTTTTAATACGACATAAACATCCGTTCCATCTTCTTTTAGTATTGGAATATATGTAACATTGATATCTATTGTCTTTCCATTCTTGCAAACACCTAAAGTATTAAATCTTTGTGTTTTACCTAGGAGAGCTTCTTCAAAATATTGTTTTTGCTCAATCCTATCATGTTTTATACAAATGTCTAAAATCGACCCTTTGAAATTATTTTCAGTATAGCCAAATTGTTTTGTAAACGCGTAATTATAAGAAATGAGTTTCCCTGCAACGTCCAATTTGATAACAGCATTAAGATGGTCGTTAATTAGAGGATGAAAATCTACCTCACCAGCCACTGAATGCATTGTATATTCCTTCGTCAGCTTTTGAAAAAGTTTTTTCATTTCAACAAACCTCTCTCATTGCGCCGTTAAATACCTTTAACGAAAGCAATAACATTTTTCAAAATATCCAGAAAGTAAGCCTTCTCAATTTAATTTGTGTATGTCTCCGATGTTATAATTTCAGCTTCTAAAACTATCATTAATTGGTAATATCGACTTCAACAAGAAATGTTTTCTCAATTAAAAGGCCTTCCAAGAAAAGGAATGCATATAATTGTCACAAAACCTATGTGCGATTCTCGCGTTAAACCAGCTCCACTATTGAAAGAGACTTTAGGCTTATGGCTTTTCGTTCCTATTTTTTAAGAGATTTGCCATTATCGGAAAGTATGTCAAATTGGAGTCCGATACAGTTCTTAATTCATTTATCATAGTTTACATTTTTTTCATAAAATTTACAATTTTTTAGAATAGATGTATTAATTAATTCACCTTTAGCATATCCAAAAAGGGGGAAATCACTGAAAGACATTTGACTACAAATTAAAAATGGTGGATAGTCTCCACCAAAGCTTCTTTTATCAAGTGTCATAGGTGAGCAGCAGTCTAGTATTTTAGGAGAAACTTTAGCCTCTTAGTTTCTCCTCTCCGATATATGCTTCCTCTGTTATTCAGATAATTAATTCCTCTATGCTGTAATGTTCTTGATCAGAATGGTAGGTGACTCAGAGAGGGCAATCTCTTGTAAGGTTGGAAAAATACGGATAGTAGGCCGGTGGATGTTTTTGTCTATCTTGTAAACAATCCCTACTTCTCCATTATTTAATTTAATCTTTGTTCCTGGTGGATAGGATGGAACGCCATCACAAAATGCTTGAATGACCGCGTGATCATAGGTATTCTCAGATTTAGTCATAATCAATTCCATCGCTTCATGTGGTGCGAGCATTCCTTTTGAAATACTATTTTCATATAAATTTGCAACCCCACATATTTGAGCCATTTCAAGGAATTCATTCCCCTTGATTTTACGGGGTGCCCCATTCCCATTTAATGCTTCATGATGTTGGTACGCGATATGAGCTGATAGCACACTAATTTCTCTTACATTTCTTAATAATTGAAACCCATTTAATGTATGTTTATCGTTATCTTCACTTATTACTTTCCCAATATCATGCAAGAGTGCTCCGATCGCTAAATCCCGCAATTGAAGCATGTTGTACCCTCTTTTTTTGGCGATTTGTAAACAAAGTAAGGTGACATTGATTGCATGGGCATATGGTTTTATTTCAGAAGTGACAGAAGAGGACGGAACTAAGACGAGAATCGGCCTTTTTTGAACTTCAAGAACAAGTTTCCCAATCATTTCTTGAATTTTTTTGAGAGTTGGCTGTGTGATTGTTTGTACTTTTTGGACTTCCATAAATACCTCTTCTGTTAACCTAATGGCATCTATCCATGTGGGCATATCTAACATTTCATCAAGTGTAATTCCTTCAGATTCAGCATCTTCGATAAATAAATATCGAATATTAAATTGTTTGATTTTCTGCAAATATACTTCATGTATCGTTCGGCCAGCGGCTAATAGAATTCTTTTATGTGAATCATAAATAGGTCTCGCTAATTGCATTGTTTTTGCATCATATTCTTCAATATGAATCATTCTCATATGATTGAACATCCCTTCTGCTTTATCTAAGCAAATAAAAAACACCCAAAAAGGTGGATTAATTTTTTCGTCTTCTCATCCTTCGATAAGTTTGATCATATCGGTAATCTATTATATCAGTACTATTATACCAAAATTCGACAAATTAACAATAAATTAGACAAAATTAGTCGTTTTTCTACATCTTTAGAGATAGGGATTTTACCACAACAAAAAATATCAATTAACGTTGGAAGGAAATTATCAAATGTTTAAAAAGGAACAACTTTGATTTTACTGAAAAAGATTATCCATCACTAACTTCTACATTGATTATGTATTACGAGATGTTGAAATCAAATAGAAAAAAACAGAAAAAACAACGATTTTAATAAAGAATTTGCTGAAAAGCTTGAAGTATCTGAGTCAATTTTCAAGTAAAGTTATACAAAAGCACACAGTCAATCTAAATGACTGTGTGCTTTGATTGTTTGAGCTTATTATTTAAGTGCGAAGTTTGAATTAATAAGTATCATTTAAAGCCTGTAATGTTTTGTCACGAATATGTATTCTGTTTTTATAATCTTTGGCAATGAGTTCAGTATAGATTAAATCAAAAAGCAATAAAAATGGTAGGGATGGAGAAATGTTTTGTCCCATGTGCATATTACTTTTACTTATAGCCAGTAGTGTTGTGTCAGCTAACTGGGAAAGCTCAGAATTTGTTTCACCAGTAAAAACTAGAACTGAAGCACCTTGTTTCTTGGCAATATTAACAGCATTTATTACTTCTTTCGTCTTCCCAGAGACAGATATTCCAATCACGACACTTTTTTCAGTACTTAAGGCCGCATCCATAACCGCTTGATGAGGATCTGTAATGGCCTCAACATTTATTCCAATTCGAAAAAACTTCGATTTAAACTCTTGTGCAGCAATTCCTGAGTTGCCAATTCCATAAACATGGACTTTCTTGGCCTTAGTAAGAAGTGATACTGCCTGCTGAATATCAAAATAAGTGATTTTCTGAAAGGTATTGTCAATAATATCATGATGGTTTTGATACAATTTCGCAAAATAATCTACTTGCTTAATATCATTGACGATGGTCGGTTTGTTTCTAAGGTCAATATACCGTTTTAGTTCATGCTTGAACTCATTAAATCCTGAAAAAGATATTTTTTGGCAAAAACGGGTAATCGTTGCTGGTGAAATATGGAGCTTTTTTGCAATTTGACTAATAGACAATTGGCTAATTTCATCTGGATGTTTAATGATATAATTAGCTAGTTCTTCCTCTGTATTTGTAAATTTCTCCATACTGCACTCTATTCCGTGTATAAGGTTTTCGCCAAGATATTCCATAATTTTCTCCTTTATTAGGATATTTTATATTCACTCTCTTATTGTTATGATAACCTATCCAATAATAAAAATGACTCAGGCTGCTGCCTGAGTCATTTTTATTATTTAATTTTGATTGCTTAAACTATACCTACAAAGTTTGCCCGTTGATTTCTGCTGCGGACACTTGCTTTCCGCGGGGAGGGACGGGAGCCTCCTCGGCGTTACCACCTGTGGGGTCTCCCGCTTCCCTCTATTCCCGCAGCAGTCAAGTGCCCTCTGCTCCAATTAACTCAGATTATAAATTAATAATAATCACATTATTAAAGCAAAAAACTTTACGGAACAGCCTATAATAAAAGCTCACTATTTTTCAGCCAATCAATATGAAGAAACTACTTTTGCAGAGCATCAACAAATCTTTTTGTGATCTGCTGTGGTCTTGTAATAGCCCCTCCTACTACTACTGCATGGACATTGATGTCTAAAACAGAACGGGCAATTTCTGGAGTAGAAACATTTCCTTCAGCAATAACCTTTGCGTTTTTAACGACTTTTACGATCTGAGTAAGTACTTCATAGTCGTTATCGTCAATTTTCATTCCCTGTGTTTCTTCTGTGTATCCATACAAAGTTGGAGCTACGATGTCAAAACCTAGCTGGTCTGCATAAATAGCTTCTTCGACTGAGGATACATCCGCCATAAGAAGAACATGAGGATATTTTGACCTGATATTCTTATAAAATGTTTCTAGATCGCTACCATCAGGCCTCATGCGTGCTGTCGCATCTGTCGCAATTATTTCTGATCCTGTTTCCATTAATGCATCGATCTCTTTCATAGTCGGTGTAATAAAAACAGGATTCTCTCCATACACTTGTTTAATAATCCCAATAACAGGAAGTTCTACTTGCCTTTTAATTTCTAAAATATCAGAAACAGAGTTTGCACGGATCCCTTTTGCTCCCCCTTCTTTAGCAGCAAGCGCCATACGTCCCATAATAAATGAGCTGTTTAAAGGCTCTCCCTCTAAAGCCTGACAGGATACAATTAATCCTTTAGTAATTTGATCTAATACTTGTTGCATTCAAAACACTTCCTTGTAATGGTAAATTAATTTTAATGACCCAAGTACTCTTCGACTTCATTTTTCACAATTGTAACCTGTGGTCCGTAAATAATTTGTACACCAGTACCTTTTTTAACAATGCCTTTTGAACCTGTTTGTTTAATAATCCCCTCATTGAACAATGATTCATCTTTGATTGTGACACGCAAACGGGTTGCACAACAATCCACAACATCAATGTTTTGCGATCCGCCTAATCCTTCAACAATCGTTTTAGCGCGTTCAGTAGCTGTCACTTGCTCAACAGCCTGTTCTTCATTTTCACGACCAACTACTTTTAAATTTTTCTTCTTAATTAGGAATTTAAATGTGAAATAATACAAGAAAAACCACGGAATCCCTACGATTAATACATAAATCCAATTCGTTTTCGCTTCGCCTTGAAGAATACCAAATAGAATGAAATCAATGAATCCTCCGGAGAAAGTTTGTCCAACTGTGATATTAAAAATATCTGCCATCATGAAAGCTAATCCGTCAAATAGAGCATGAATGACATAGAGAACAGGAGCAACAAATAAAAAGCTGAATTCAAGCGGCTCGGTTATTCCTGTTAAGAATGACGTTAAAGCGGCAGAAAGTAGAATTCCTGCGACTACTTTTTTATTTTTTGGCTTTGCACAGTGGTAAATGGCTAGCGCTGCACCTGGTAGACCAAACATCATAGTGATAAAGCGACCAGACATAAACCGTGATACACCTTCATAATATTGTTCCGTTTGAGGATCAGCTAATTGTGCAAAGAAGATATTTTGGGTACCGCTGACAATGTGCCCGCCGATCTCCATCGTGCCACCTAAAGCAGTTTGCCAGAATGGCAAGTAGAAAATATGATGTAAACCTAAAGGACCAAGCATACGTAAAATAAAGCCATAGAAAAACGTTCCAATTGTACCAGTGCTAGTTACCAATGAACCTAATTGATTAATGAAAAGTTGGAAATATGGCCAAACGATAAAGAGAATTGCTCCTACAATGATCGCTGTAAAGGAAACAACAATCGGAATAAAGCGAGATCCTCCAAAAAATCCAAGCACTTGTGGAAGCTGAATTTTATTATATTTATTGTGTAAAGCAGCTGCCACAACTCCAATGATAATCCCGCCAAATACACCCGTTTCAAGCGTCTGAATCCCAACAGCCATTCCCTGTCCGGCTCCAGCTAAGCTATCTTTAGCAAGTTCCCCAGTAATAGAGAGCAACGCATTTATCGTACTATTCATTACAAAATACCCAATCATAGCAGCCAGTCCAGCCGTTCCTTTATCTGAACGTGCTAAACCAACAGCAACACCGACAGCAAAAATAATTGGTAGATTACCAAATACTATACTTCCTGCTGAACTCATGATTGTAAAAATCGCTTGAAGCCATGCAATATCTAAAAATGGATACGCTGAAACCGTATTCGGGTTTGATAGCGCACCACCAATACCTAATAGTAAACCAGCAGCTGGTAAGACAGCTATCGGTAGCATAAACGACTTACCAAATTGCTGGGCTTTTTCAAAAACCTTCTTCATTGTCATAACCTCCTTTAAACTTATAGCTATATAATATATTCATAAAAAAACACATTCAATATAGGTGAACACGCTTTCAAGGCTTTTCGTAAATACAGGCTCTTCAGTGAAAAGGTTTTCACTGAAGAGCCTTGATAAAAATGACACTTAATATTATTCAGCCGATAATATACCGCTTTCTCCTTGCTTTATTATTCCGTGTTTTTCCAAGTTAATATTTGTTGCATTTGTAAATACTACTGGTGTGACAGTAGAAGGGGCAGATTTCCTAATGTAATCAAGATCAAACTTCAAAATTTCTTTTCCTTTACTAACTTGCTCGCCTTCGTTTACAAGAACTGTAAAACCTTCACCTTTTAAATTGACAGTTTCTAAACCAACATGGATGAGAATTTCATAACCCGTTTTTGATTTAATACCGATCGCATGCTTAGTAGGAAAGACATTCATAATCTCGCCATCAACTGGCGAAACAACCGAACCATTCGCTGGAATAATGGCAAAGCCATCCCCCATCATTTTCTCCGAGAATACTGGATCTTCAACTTCTGTAATTGGAATGATTTCACCTTCAATTGGCATGACAAAATCTTGATTATTTAGGGGTATCTGTCCTGTTACTTCAGATGAAGCTGTTACATCCTCATTTGCCTTCACGTTATTTTTTTCTACCTTTTCTTTTCGCTTAAATAATCCAAACATGTTAATATCTCTCCTTTAGCTGATAAATTGTAGTGAAATTGATTCTTAATAATAAAACATTATAATGACAAACTGTTATGGTTGTCTATACCTATTTTCTAGTGTTATTTATTTAAACTTATAACCTTTTAGCATAAACCCTTATAAATTAAATGTTTCAAAATAACATTAAATTAAATTTGATAATTTGACTTTTCTAGTGGTATAGACAACTATACTTTAGAGATGCTAAGATATTATTACTTAGTAAGGAAGGACAGGGTGTCGATGAATCATAAGGGTAAACCTATTTTGCTAAAGGGTATGCAAATTTATTCTGAAGAAATGAAGATTGAAAGTGGATATGTAAAAATTATAAATCAGAAAATCGTCGAGTTTGGATCGATAGAAAACTTAGATCTCAAGGAAGAGTTTGAGATTGTTGAGGTTCCTTCTAACTGTAAGGCGATTCCTGGTTTTATTGATGTTCATATTCATGGGGTCGCTGGTGCTGATGTGATGGATGCGACAGAGGAAGCATTAGAGACAATGGCAAATGCCCTTCCAGGAGAAGGCACAACCAGTTTTTTAGCAACTACGATGACACAAAGCAGTACAGCGATTGAAGAAGCTTTAGAAAATGCAGGCAATTATATTTGTAGTCAACAAACTCCAGGAAAAGCAGAAATAATTGGCATTCACCTTGAAGGTCCCTTTGTAAATCAAAAAAGAGCTGGCGCACAACCGATGAACTATATCATTGATCCAAACTTAGAGAATTTTATAAAGTGGAATAGACTAGCGAAGGAAAACATTAAGTTAGTCACATTGGCTCCAGAACTGCCAGGCGGGTTAGAAATGGTTAAATATTTAAAAGCGAATGGCATTATTGCTTCCATCGGTCATTCCGATGCCACATATGAGGAAGTGGTCGATTCCATTTCCGCAGGATCCAACCATACTACTCATCTATTCAATCAAATGCGAGGGTTGCATCATCGAGAACCTGGCGTAGTTGGAGCTGCATTTTTGTGTGATGAATTAAAAACGGAAATAATTGCTGATGGCGTTCATGTTCGACCTGAAATGGTCAAGCTGGCATATAAGCAAAAAGGGAAAGAGGGAATCATTTTAATAACAGATGCAATGCGTGCAAAAGGATTGAAAGATGGAAATTATGATCTTGGCGGCCAAGATGTGACCGTTAAGGACGGCAAAGCGATTCTTCGTGACGGAACTCTTGCTGGCAGCATATTAAAATTTGGACACGCTGTAAAGAATATTTTAACTTTTACAGGATGCTCACTCGAGGATGCCATAGAGATGGCTTCAGTTAACCCAGCAAAACAATTAAACATCATTGATCGCAAAGGAAGCATAGCAGTAGGAAAAGATGCAGACATTGTTATTTTGGATGAAAATTTAGATGTATTAATGACATTCTGTCGCGGAAAACTTGCCTATCACAGAGGAGGAGAAACGAAATGAATATAATAAAAGTAAAAAGTTATCAAGATATGAGCAAAAAAGCTGCTGAATTTATTATTGAAAAAGTGCGCCGTACTCCAAGTATCACCCTTGGACTCGCAACAGGCGGAACTCCTGTTGGAATGTATAGCCAATTAATTGAAGACCATAAAGAAAATCTTACTTCGTACAAAGATGTATCAACATTTAATTTAGATGAGTACATCGGACTTTCAGGAGACAATCCCAATAGCTATCGGTATTATATGAACGACCAGTTATTTAATCACATTGATGTCCAAAAGTCGAAGACAAATATTCCTCGCGGCGAAGTGGAAGATTTACAAAAGGAATGTGCAGATTATGAAAATTTGATCACAGAAAACGGAGGAGTCGATCTTCAAATTCTTGGAATTGGAAGCAATGGGCATATTGGATTTAATGAACCCGGAACATCATTTGATTCCCAAACCCATATTATTGATTTAGCTCCATCAACACGGGAAGAAAACGCAAGATTTTTTGACAGGCTTGAAGAAGTACCTTCCCAAGCTATAACTATGGGGATTGAGACCATTATGAAAAGCAAAGAAATCCTGCTACTTATTTCGGGTGAACAAAAAAGAAAAGCTCTGTTCCAACTGTTAAATGGAGAGATAAGTGAAAGCTTCCCAGCATCTGTATTACGGAAGCATCCTTGTGTTACAATTATTGCAGATGAAGAAGCAATAGGTAATACAAATATTTGACGGTGAAAATAGAGTATCTTCAACACGTTCTATTTTATGAAACGTGTTGAAGAATGATTTTTGATTCATAGAAAGGATCAGGTGAATGGAGATTGATTAAGAAGAATTCCCCCATTCCTATTTATTATCAAATAATAGAATTTATACAAGAGCAAATCGAAAAAGGTGAGCTAAAGCCGGGAGATAGCATTCCTTCTGAAAGAGAGTATGCAGAAAAATACCAAATTAGCAGAATGACAGTGAGACAGGCTTTTACACAGCTTGTAAACAACGGCTACTTACATAGGTTACAAGGAAAAGGAACGTTTGTTGCTGAACAAAAAATCGAACAAATTCTTCAGGGCTTAACAAGCTTTACTGAAGACATGCGTGCAAGAGGAATGGAGCCGGGTAGTCAAATAATCCACTTTCAATTGATTCCTGCGACAAGTCAGATTGCTAGCCATTTGTCCATCAAAGAATTTGAACCGGTATATGAAATTAAACGTATTCGCTTAGCAGATAATGTTCCGATGGCCTTAGAGACAAACTATATTTCAGCCAATCTTATTAAAGGATTAACTGAACAAATTGTAAATCAGTCTTTATATGCGTATATTGAAGAACAGTTAAACTTAAGAATCGATCATGCTTCTCAGGTTATTGAATCGTCAATTGCTAATCAAATGGAAGCACAATATTTAAACATTCAAATAGGATTACCAGTCATGCTTATTCAAAGAAATACATTTCTTCAAAATGGGACTCCTGTTGAATTTGTTAAATCAACCTATCGTGCAGACCGTTATAAGTTTATGATTCAGATGAAACGGTGAAGTTTAAGGCTTTTTTTTCTTAAACTTTAGCACCAACAAGAGACACGTTGATACTAATCTATTCGAAAATAGCCAAGATTAATGAAGGTGGGATATTTCCAGCATGTTCAATCAATACTTTCACAAGCTTCAGGAATTATTAGGCACTGTCGAAAAAGATGAAAAAGAGAATATAAAGAAAGCTGCACAGAAGGTTGCGGTATGTATTCAGAATAATGGAATTGTTCATGTATTTGGTTGTGGTCATTCTCATATGATCGGAGAAGAGTTATTTTACCGTGCAGGCGGCCTTGCTCCCATTAGTCCAATCCTAATTGAAGATTTAATGCTGCACAACGGGGCTGTTCGCTCGTCACAATTAGAACAAAAAAATGAATTTGTGGAGCAGTTCATAGCCCGTGATTCGATTCAATCAGAAGATGTTGTGATCGTTGTCTCAACATCTGGAAGAAATCCCGTCCCGATTGATGTTGCTGAAATCGCTCAGAGACAAGGTGCCTTTGTTATTGCTATTACCTCCCCTAGCTATGCCAATAGCCAATCATCCCGACATAAGAATGGGAAATATTTATATCATTCAGTTGACCTCTCGATTGATAATCACATCGATGTCGGCGATGCACTTATGAAACATGAATCCCTCGATGTATCCTTTGGCTCTGGCTCAACCATCATCAGCATGGCCATTGCCAACAGTATCATGGTTGAAGCGGTTAACATCATGCTCGAAAATGATTTCTCCCCCCCTATTTTTATAAGTGGGAACACTGATGGAGCCGAAGAACATAATAGAGAGCTAATCAACAAGTATAAAAGTAGGATTCCGATGCTGGAACGCTAATTCTAACTTTAGTTAAGTGATCTGAAATCGCAATACTAATACATCCTCGCTAACAGGGCAGTGAAACCACTAAAAAATTATGATCAACTTCGATCCTGAACTACTTTATTATTTATCGAAAACAACCACCTTCTTATTATTGAAGGTGGTTGTTTAAATTCCTTATCCTGAATTCTTGGATTCGTATCATTTCCTTAGTTTTTTCTATGGGAATGTTGTTTTCAAAATATTAATCATTTATAGATTGCAATTTTGAAACTATTACCGATGTCCGTGTGTGCCTTTTTTCGGGCTCCTTAAATGATTCTATTGTACCGCTACTGGTGAAAAATCATGTTCAAGGGCTTATAGAAACGCTCTATTGGACCGCTAGTGATGAAAAATCTTGTTCAAAGGATTATAGAAAAGCGCAATTGGACACTAACAAAAAAATACTAAGTTCAACCGGGTCTATAGGACAGATATTGCAATAATTGTAAAAACAACAAAGTTTACGAAAACAGCCTTTCTTTATTTTACAAAACCATTAAACCCCAAATCTCTTCCTATACCCGCATCTCCTGCACATTTCCTCAACCGCTTCTCTCCTAGAAAATCCATCGAAGAGATTATTCGCCCTCTCACTCTCTACGATTTCAGAAAAAGGCGTGCTATTAACATTGCCTAAATTAATCACGCCTTCCCCGTCCAGACAACAAGGGACCACCGTACCGTCGACTAGAATGGCCGCTTGACTGCGAAGCGCATGACAAAAGCCTTTTCCATCATCTTCAGGTGCCTGTAAACTTGGCCATTGAAACTCATGATCCTGGTTAATATAGATTCGATTCGCAACTTTTACTCCACCGCCTGGCACCACTTTTTCTTCAATTTTGTAGTCAAGGTTAAACTCCTTCTCCAAGATTTCTAGAGTTTCCCGGTTTCTGCTTTTTTCAGCATTCGTTGCATTATCTTGATCTAGATTCCATAATCGAAACGATATAATCACATTATGCTCCGCAGCTTCCCTGACAAATGATAGAATATTAGCCAAGTATTCTTCCCGGTTGGTAGATCCTTCATGTCCATCAAAACTATGAAGGGAAAAATTCATTTGGCGGAGCGCTGGTTTTCCCAATAATTTATGCCATGCTTTTTTAATAAGAGTGCCATTTGTTGTTATATTCACCTTAAATCCCTTAGCGTGGCTTGCATCCAGCAATTCATCGATTCTCGGATGAAGAAGTGGCTCCCCTTTGACATGAAGATAAATATATTTTGTATGCGGTTTAATTTGATCGAGTATGTTGTTAAATGCATCTAACTTGATTAAATTAGCTGCTCGGCTCGTTGGAGGGCAAAAACTACAAGCTAGATTGCACACACTCGTAATTTCAATATAAACTTTTTTGAATGTTTTCAAGACGTGTTCACCATTCCAGTTCTGATTTATTATTTCAAACTCGCCTTGGCGTATTTGCGCCCAGATTTTTATCGAGCTTGCTCGATAATTTCCTTTAAAAAATCTGAGGCATCCGCCGAAGGCTTAACTTTAATCAGCCGGGGTTAAACCTCCACTGAATTGGATACCTATTTGCATTCATCTCGCCACTAATATCGTTCAGAGACTCCTGCTGAATAAAGTTTAATTACATTCATTTTAACAGAAAATGATGGTTTAATGAGCAGTCTTGCTTAGTTGGAAAGTTTCTCCTCACTTATTACATTAATTAAACGTTTAATTAACCTAAAGATGATTTCTATATTTACGTTATTTCGGTTCAGTACGGTACTGGATAAATCGGCTTCTTCCCTGTTACGACGGCAACTAAATTTTCCGCTGCCCGCATTGCCATATCAAAACTGGTTTTTGCCGTTGCTGATCCGATATGCGGGACTGTCACTACATTTGGCATTTTGAGTAATGGATTGTCTTTTTCTACGGGTTCATTGTAGAATACGTCTAATCCAGCTCCATAAATCTCTTTTTCTTGTAATGCACGAATCAACGCTTCTTCATCAACTGTTTTGCCACGGGATATATTGATGAATATCGCAGATTTCTTCATTTGTTGAAATTCCTTTGTGCCGATTAGTTCGAAAGTCTCCGAGGTAAGCGGCGTCATAAGAACAACGTAGTCCGATCGCTTTAAAAGGGATTCCATATCGCAATATTCTACGTCAAACTTCTGTTCAGCTTCAGGATTCCGGTTTCGATTGTGATAAAGAACATCCATATTAAATCCAAATTTTGCTCTTCTTGCAATCTTTTCACCAATTCTCCCCATTCCAATGATACCAAGCGTTGAACTATGTACATCGATTCCGTAAAAATCTTGATCGTCATTATTCGGTGACCAATTTCCCTCTTTTACGAAGCGGTCTAACTCAGGTATGCGTCTTGCAGTCGCCAATATAAGAGAAAAAGCCAAATCAGCAACCGTTTCATCTAGCACATAAGGTGTGTGAGTCCCAACTACTTTTCTTATTTTCATTGCTTCCAAATCAAAATTATTATAGCCAACAGATACATTGCTTACGACTTTTAAATGCGGGGCATGATCAAGGAGATCGGCATTTATCTCTCCACCACTCGAACTAGTCGTAAGCAATCCTTCAACTTTAGCTAATTCCTGAAAAAGCACGTGGCGAGGAATTGGAATTTCCTCAGCCCATTGCCCTATTTCGCAATATTCAGATATATATTTTTTCACTTCTTCTGGGATTGGCATAGTAATGTATACTTTTGGCCTCATCTTTTTTTCCTCCTATAAATCATATTATTACGCTTAGTCCTGTGGGATACTCTAGTTATATTCGTTCAATATGATCTATTTTACCTTAATATTTAGGAGCGGTCACCGAAACCGCTCCTTTATATAAACTAAATAAGGTTGGATGGCGCGAGTAGCTATCATGGTATTTGACGAAGGAGGAGCCAATACTTTATTAATTTCGTTTATTCATGATTCGGATAGGTTTCTTTCAAAAAACTTATCGATTGATTAATTAACGCTTTTAACACATTCACATCAATATCTGCTACCTTATTGATATACACACAAGCTTTTCCTGTTGTATGTTTACCAAAATCCTTTAACAACGCCTCCCGCTTCGTGTCACCTGTTGCAAAATATAAACTAATTTTTGCTTTCCGTGGTGAAAAGCCAACGAGTGGTGCATCGCCTTCGTGACCGGATTCATATTTATAATGATATGCGCCAAATCCAATAATACTCGGCCCCCACATCTTCGCCTTAAACCCACTCGCTTCAGTAAAAATATCTAATAATTTATACGCGTCTTCACGTTTCTTTGGGCTTTCAACATTCTCAATAAACTCAACGACACTGTTGTCGGTTTCTTTTGTTTTTAATTCATACATTAATTAAACCTCCCTTACAACATTAACATTGGTTGTAACAATCATAGCACTCGTCACCAACAGGGGACAAGGGGACAGGCAGAGACCACTAAAACACATCCCGATAAATAGTAATAAACATAAAAACATATAATAAAAGAAAAACCCCTGATATTTGGTATAATAGAGTTATATGGGAGCTACTACCAAACAGGGGTTTTCCTATGCTTAAAGACAAAAATATGCAATTAAGCATCTATTCATTATTTAAATGTCTGTTTTATAGAACCATTTTATGAACTGAAATAACAGATAGCAAAAGGGGCTAGCCCTCCACTGCTTTAACACAGTGGGGCTGGCCCCAAATGGAATGTAAGTCCAATCCACTTTTCTTCAATAGATATGACTGGCTGTATTAATCACAACTTCTCCAACTCTTCCCCAAAAAACTTTGCAATTTCAAGCATGCCATATTTCTCTACAGCTGCTTCCGCATCTGAATTATAATTCGTGTTTGTATTTACATCATACGTATAAATCTCCCCATCTTTATCTCGGATAAATTCAATTCCTGCAATTTGTATACTATTATTCTTTAAGAATTCCTCATATTTCTGAAGGATTGGATGATCAAAGTTTTCAATAATTTGAAATTTAGGCTTTAAAGGAACTTCCTCGCCAACTGGACAAAAGAGATCCCCAATTCTACAAGCATCTGCTGGACAGAGCTCAAATCCCTCAGATGTATCAACTTGGACAGCATAGACGAATTTGCCGCCAATAAATTCACAACGAGTAATGTAAGGCTCAGGTGCTTGAATATACTCCTGCACCAACGTGATCCCATCTACGGAATCTTCAAACGTCGGACCCTCAAGATACTCCTTCAATCCTTCTAAGGTATAAAACAAATGAACACCTAACCCTTTTCCTGCTCTATTATGCTTTGTAATAAAAGGTTTCCCTTCAAAAGATCCGGCAGCTTCTAAGATTTCCGATATCCCAACTGCAGCTAATGTTTTCGGTGTTCGAATTCCGTATGTGTTCAGAGATAAATATTGTGCTACTTTACTAACCTCAAGTTGAATCGCTCTACTTCCATTAATCACTTTTCTGCCATGTTTCTCAATCCAAGCAAGCACTGCACTCGTTAGTTCCGGAGCATACCGATGTCCTCTAGTATGCGAGGAAGCACTCATACGATTATAAAACACTCCCTCTGGCGGGATCTGACTTAAGTCCAAAATCCCTTTGTCCAAAAACCACTCTTCATAAGGAATGTCTAATTCCTCCAACCGCTTTGTTAAGTGCACTGTCCATTCACTATTCTCATGTATTACATAAATTTTCGACATACTTTTCCCCTTTATTCATTAGATTCTATTTCTATCTATTATACTGTAATATGGGATCATTTACATTTTGGTAGAAAAAAAGGGCCTGCTCTCTCAGATACTACCGATCCACCTATCCCCTTTAAAGAGGTAATAGCAGGTATAGTACCTCGCTTCCTTATATGAAGCATTTAGATCGATAGATGTCATGAAACTGCTATAAAATACAAAATAGAATATTCGTACTAATTAGAATCCGTCTTGTTCCCGTTATGCCGGATTTTTCAAGAAAATGGGCACGAATTGCTGAATTCAATAAACGGGGTCAGTTCCGAACTGACCCCGTTTTTCGATCACTTACTCTCAGTTTTTATTTCAATTGATATGGAGGTTTCACATATCCTTCAGCATTTTTGTTTGTATACTCCAAAAACTCCTTCGAATAATAAGCTTCTTTTAATGCGTTAGCAAAAGGCTTTTCCTCGTCCTCTTTACGTACCGTTAAATAAATCAAGAAATCTTCAGGTGTCTTTTCTACATCAACTGCTTCGACTAATTTTAAACCTGATGCGAGAGCGAAGTTGCCATTAACAAAGGCAAAATCAGCATCTCCTAATGAACGGGGAGTTTGAGCCGCATCTAGTGGCTGGATTTTCAAGTTAAATTTATTATCTAGAACATCTTTTTCGGATGCGGTCGTCGGATCAACATCCTCATTAATCGTAATCCAGCCATACGCTTCTAACATGTGCAGCGATCTTGCCAAGTTTGTTGGGTCATTTGGCATCGTCACCTTCATTCCTTCTTTTACATCATCTAAAGAAGTATGTTTTTCTGAATATAGTGCAATCGGAGCAGTCGGTACAGCATAAGACGGAACTAAATCCATTCCATGATTTTTATTGAAGTTTTGCAAGTAAATCCGATTTTGGAACAAGTTTGCATCAATTTCTCCTTCGTCAAGCGCTTTGTTCGGTTGAATATAATCATTGAATTCAACAATCTTGACTTTATATCCTGCATTTTCTAACAATGGCTGAATCCCATCTTTTAATTGATCACTGTACGGACCAGCTGTTGCTCCAATCTTAATCTCATTTTTCTCGCCACTAGCTGACTCCGAACCGCATGCACTCAACACAAGCACACCCGCTAATATCAATAAGCTAATTAACAACTTTTTCATTTCTGTTCTCCTCTTTCTCGCTAAAATTAGATTGTCTTGATAAAAAGAAACGACCCCTTAAATAATAAGAGGTCGCAGCATCACAATTAATGTAAGCAAAACCTCTTATCTGTCAGATTTGATAAAAAATCTGCTGGAATTGGCACCGTTTGAATCATTCAATGGTTGCCGAGGTATCAAAGGGCCAGTCCCTCCACCTCTCTGTATAAGAGTTTTCATATATTATTTTTTTATGTTGGTATTATTCCTTAAACATTATGAAGGATTAACGAAACTCACTAAAACGTATTCCATTCTGATCAATTGTTTCCAATAATTGGATTTCCTCTTCTGTTATCGGTGGAAATGGATGAAATTCTTCATGTTTTTCAACAGTAAATCCTGTATTTTCAATAACCTCGTCAATGGTAGCAGGAGGAAATATGGTATAAAGACGCAAGCGGTTATCAAGATCCGATCTCTTAAAAATTCCTAAAGGAGTAATGACTATTTCTGTATTACCAGCAGCAGTAATGACATCAAGCTTTTCCACGAGTCCGCGGCTATCGTGAGTTGTCTTCCACAATATCCCTCTTTTCACCGTTGGAAGTAAGGCGGCACTTCCAGCCCCACCCGGCAATCGAACTTTCGGTTGATGGAAAGGCCCGATTGCACTTAAATTTAACCGGCCATAATCATCAATTTGAGCCCCGCTTAAAAAGGCGACGTCTAACGCACCACGCGCTGACAAATCAAAAATATCAGCTAACGAAAATTCAGCGATCGCGCCTTCACGTAAGGACGCATCTACTGTTGAATAGTTAGAATAGGCTGTTGGCTCCGCGTCCACTACACCAGCTATACTTAAATAAACGGCATTTTTTGCATGTAATCGCTTTGCTAATTGGATCGCTATTGCCGGCATTGGAGATGCTACGCCATGAAAAACCCGCTCACCATCATTAAGCAGGCGTGACATTGCAACAGTCATGTAATCAGCTGTTTTTAAGTTAGACATGGGACGCACCCGCCTTCGCTTTTTCTAAATAGCTCTCCGGATTTTGCAAATACGACTTCACTTCAGCCTCATTGATTGAGTAAAGCGGGGCACAGCTTCCTGGGGCCGCGCCCTTCTCAGAAAGGACGACACTTTCGACAAGAAACCCTGGTATTTGAGGTGTGCCCCCCCAGCTTTTGGAAGAAATGATTTTTTCTGCTGTTATGATGACCCTCTTAGCTGCCTTAACCATGATTAAATCTTCAAATAAAGCTCCGTCAACATAAGCATTTCCCTTTTCATCGGCGATATTTGTATGGATAATCGTGACATCAGGTCGTAGTGCAGGTACAACTGCTGTTTCAGTATTAGTAAACGGACATGTCACTTTACGCACTAATCCAGTTAATTGAGGCAATTCACTACCTTCAAATCCATTAATCGGTTGGAACGGAACACCGTAAATACTTGCCCGAAGGCCCGCAATTATACTGGCACAAGCATGTTCATGAACGACTATTTCTTGATTTTGAACACTTCTTCGATAGTTCTGTGCTAAACCAAACATTTCAAAACCGATATACCCACCGTACACAGAACGAATCGCATTAGCTGCCGCAAATAGATCAACATCTAGAGCACCAGCTGTTTTTATCACGGATAGATTTTTTTTCTCTTGACGAATCAGCTCTAAAACGAAGGCAATTGGAGAACGATGCAAAGCATTCCCGCCAAGTGCAAGTAGTGATCCATCTGAAATAGAGGCAACTGCTTCTTGTAACGCAATTTGTTTCGACATAGACATTCCCCTCTTTTTTCATTAATATTTAGAAATGGACATATGCTGCCAACTCTTATGCAAGCACGATCCCATCCGGATCAAGAGACCGTAACGCTTCAAGCTCCTGCTCCGTTGGCGGTTGAATATATGACCAATCTTCAGAAACAGTAATTGGAAAACTACTATTCTTTTCAACATCTTCCAATGTATATCCTTCAAAAAGCTGAAGTAATGTCATTTTTTTCGTTTCTTCATCGAATCCGTAAATGCCCAACTGTGTAATCACCCGATATGGACCTGTGTTAGCCGGTAATCCCACTTTCTTTCGCTCACCTGGACCAGTTAAATAACCAGGACTCGTTAGAAAATCAAGCTTCTGAACAAACTTTTTACGGTCTTGACCCATCAATATGATCGTTCGTTCACATAAAGATGCAAGATCCGCCCCACCACCCGAGCCTGGGAGCCTGACTTTCGGTTGCTCCCAATCACCAATAACCGTTGTATTTAAATTTCCATACTGATCAATCTGTGCCCCACCTAAAAAACCATACTGAATCCATCCTGCTTGGGCAAGGCACATCACATAATCCATTGAACCGACAATTACCCCATTTTCATAAGTTAACGATTCACTTACTTGAATAGGTAATCTGCCAGTAGGTTTTCCTCCAACGCCACCGCCCTCGAATACGAGTAAAAGATCAGGTGCATGCGTATTTAGCGCTAATGTGGAAGCAAGCAACGGCATCCCAGTTCCGACAAAAACACCCCCACTTTTTGGCAATAAACGAGAAGCCGCAATGATCATTTTCTCTATCTCATTAGCCATCTTTACCCTCTCCTTTTTGCTACTTTCGGGTATGGTGCCAACTTCTTTTCAATTTTCTCTAATTGATAAAGCGTACGTAACCCACCGATTTTTTCTAAATAGTGATAATGATCCTCACTTCCATACACATATGTATCTAAATATTCCGCAACAGTTTCATCACTCACAGATGCATCTAGCCATATTTGCCAATGATCCTCATCAAATGAATAAAGCCCTGGAACTTGATTAGGATGAGAGCCATACGGAGCTTCAACAACTGCATCGACAACAAAGTATGGAATCTTTGTTAATGCCGGATCATTCGTAATGACATCATCGTGCACGATTTCTTCAGCTGTGATTAAAACAAATTTCGCTGCATGAGCTATTTCAATATCCTCTGTGACATTTCCATCAATTTGACAATTCCCATACCGATCTGCACGGTGAACATGGATGATGGCCACATCTGGATAGCATGCGGGCAAAAGCTCAACGGGCTCATTTGTAAATGGATCCACGATCGTTTTTGAACCGCTGTAATGTAACGTATCTGTTCCTAGGGAGGAACGCGTTGGGTAAAAGGATAAACCTTTCATCGCCGCCGTAAATCTCCACTGGAATCCAGCATTCGTTATTTCAGACAGGACGCGCAGACGACCCGTTTCAACTGCTGTTCTTGCTGGTCGTGATAATCCGCGCACTTCATCTGCAAAACCATATGCCACCTCTGCCTTCGTTACATTACCAGCAGCAGCCAATAGGTGCCAATCATGTTGGGAACCTTTCGCACCGATCGTTAAATTTCCGATTTTTTGGCGAATAATCTCATGTACTGCTGAGATCGGATTGCGTACAGATCCCATGCCTCCGAAAACGATGTAATTGCCATTTTTCACGCCACGCGCTACTGCTTCTGTAAGGGTTGTCGTCTTATCCTTCTTCATCATCGATTTGTTTCTTTTTCGATATTCCCTCATCGTATCAGGATGCTCCCATCCATAAAGCTTGGATGACACATCCTCTTTAATAGTTACTTCTGCCATTTCCTTCTCACACCTTTATCTTTTATCCACAGCTCTAGCTGCCCGATCACCGATATACTGAATAAGCTGCACGAGTACGATTAATATAACAACTGTCGCAATCATGACATCATTTTGGAAACGGTAGTATCCGAAACGGATGGCAAGATCGCCAATGCCGCCTCCGCCAACAATTCCAGCCATTGCGGAATAGCTTAATAAACTAATAACGGTAACGGTTAGACCAGCAATCATTCCTGATCTTGCTTCTGGTAATAGCACTTCCTTAATTATCAGCCATGGGGATGCGCCACATGATTCCGCAGCTTCGATGACCCCTTTATCAATTTCGCGCAGAGATGTTTCCACTAAACGAGCGTAGAACGGAATAGCCGCAAAAGTTAGGGAAACGCTCGCTGCAGCGGGTCCCATCGTCGTACCAAGAATAAGCTTTGTAACTGGGATTAGAACTACTAGTAAAATAATGAAAGGAATTGAACGAATAATATTAATGATCGTACCCGCAACACTTTGCAAAATACGATTCTGCCAAAACATTCCTTCACTAGTGACAAATAAACCGATCCCGAGCGGAACACCAACGATGATCGCAAACACGACAGAGATCCCCATCATCCAAGAAGTTTCCATAAAAGCCTTTCCAAACTCATTGATCATATCAAGCGACACCTACAAGCACCTCCAGATGATTGGTCCGTTTTCTTATATACTCAATTGCTTGCTGAATTTCCTTGCGATCGCCAATAATTTCAATAATAAGCGTTCCTAATGGACGATCTTGAATATACGTAATTTGTCCATGAAGAATATTAACGGATACTTTAAATTGATCCAGTGTTTCTGATATGACGCCTTCCTCGGCGGATTCTCCCCGGAATGTAATTTGGACAATCGGCCCTTTCCTGCCAACAAGTAATCGATCAGGCAATGTTAAAGAGTGAACCGTCTGCACAAATTGTTTTGTTAACTCTGTTTGCGGGTTTGAAAATAGATCATATACATCGCCAAGTTCAACAACTTTGCCATTTTCCATCACAGCAATTCGATGACAAATCTGTTGGACAACTTCCATCTCATGTGTAATTAACACGATTGTAATCCCTAATGTCTCATTTATTTCTTTCAATAACTTTAAAATCGAAGCCGTCGTCGTCGGGTCAAGGGCGGATGTTGCTTCGTCGCAAAGCAATACCTTTGGATCATTTGCAAGAGCACGGGCTATTCCAACGCGTTGTTTTTGCCCCCCAGATAACTGTGCAGGATAATGATCTGCTCGATCTGAAAGGCCTACCATCTTTAGCAACTCTGGGACACGTTTCTTAATTTCTTCTTTACTTTTACCCGCTGCCTTTAATGAAAAAGCGACATTATCGTATACTTTTTTTGAGCTGATTAAATGAAAATGCTGGAAGATCATCCCGACTTTCTGGCGTTCTTTTCTAACCTCTTTATCCGACAAAGCGGTCATATCCTTTTGATCAATAATGATCTTTCCACCACTCGGTCTTTCTAATAAATTTAAGCACCGTAACAATGTACTTTTTCCGGCGCCACTATAGCCAATGATTCCGAAAATTTCCCCCTTATGAATCTCTAAGTTTACATTTTCTACAGCCGTCAAATTGTTATATTGTTTCGTTACATTTATGATTTCAATCATTTTTTTCACTCCTATTCAGCTAGATATGATGGCTTTGTATACCCCGCTAAATTCTCATTTGTATATTCTAAAAACTCTTTCGAACGAAACGCTTCTTCTATTGCTTGCACAAAAGGCTGATCCTTTTCTTCTTTACGTATAACAAAATGATTCATGTACTCTTCTGGTGTTTTCTCTAGATCTGTCGCGTCAGCAAACTTTAATCCCGATGCAAGGGCGTAGTTTCCATTAATAAAGGCGAAGTCAGTATCACCTAATGAACGTGGAAGTTGAGCAGCTTCTAATGGCTGAATTTTTAAATTATATTTATTTTCAACAATGTCTTTTTCAGAAGCTTTTGTTGGATTGACATCATCTTTTATGGTAATCCAGCCGTAGCCTACAAGCATTCGCAGGGCTCTAGCTAAATTCGTTGGATCATTTGGCAACGTTACCTTCATGCCTTCCTTCACATCATCTAATGATTGATGTTTTTCTGAATAAAGACCAATTGGAGCAGTTGGTACCGCAAATAACGGAGTTAAGTCCATGTCATGATCTTTATTGAATTGTTCTAAATAAACCTGGTGTTGAAATAAATTCGCATCAAGTTCGCCCTCATTCAGCGCATTATTCGGCTGAATATAATCATTGAACTCAATAACTTTAACTTTATAACCCTCTTTTTCTAGTATCGGTGTAATCGCATTTTTCAATTGATCGCTATATGGACCTGCAGTCGCGCCAATTGTTATTTCTTTCTTATCACCGCTCGCTGACTCAGAACCTCCACAAGCACCTAAAATAAATGCACCTACTAATAACAATAAGCTAATTAACAATTTTTTCATTTTTGTTTCTCCTCTTCCTTGCTAATATTGTATTTTTGAGAATAAAAAAGCCTCTTGATCCCACAAAGATGGTTGTAAACCAATCCCGTGAACATCAAGAGGCCTCCGGTTGTCCGGTCAGCTGCTTTTCTTTTTATTATTATTTTAGGCTTTTTTCACATATATTGTTGTTTTTAGCCTTAATATTTTGCCCGTTGATTTCCGCTGCGGGCACTTGCTTTCCGCGGGGAGGGACGGGAGCCTCCTCGGCGTTACCGCCTGCGGGGTCTCCCGTTCCCTCTATTCCCGCAAGAGTCAAGTGCCCTCCGCTCCAATCAACTCAGATTATTAAATAAAAATCACATTATAAAAACAACAAACTTTACGAAAACAGCCTTATTTTATTAAACTGTAAACCGTTGCTTTTCTATCCGGTTAATTTGAACAATTTTCCCTTCATGAACGGTGATTTGCAGCTCACCAAATCGCAAATTTTCAAGCGCTTCAGTAATCGCTTTAAGCTTTTCTTTCTCCTCTTTCACCTTCTCTGCCATTTCCTCATCTCCCTTTTATCTTAGGTTAGACCCGATATACAAGAAACGACCTCTTATATAAAATAAGAGGTCGCCGCATTACAAATATGTAAGCAAAACCTCTTATATATCAGATTTGAAAAAAATCTGCTGGAATTGGCACCGTTTGAATTCAGGTTCAATGGTTGCCGAGGTATCAAAGGGCCAGTCCCTCCACCTCTCTGCATAAGAGTTTTTCTAATATTTAATTTTTTATGTTGATACTTATATTAATCTCAAACCATTAAGTTGTCAACCAAATTTGTAAAAAAATCCTAAGGCCTCCAATTTCGAATTATAGCTCTTCTGGATGTAAGTGTCTAATCCCACTTTCCTTTTCAAAAAATTACTCACTGTCTTTTTGTGTTCTAACGATCAGTACGTCACAATGTGCTGAACGGGTAATGTTCTCAGAAACGCTGCCAATGAATAAACGTTCGACTGCATTTAACCCTGTCGCGCCGCAAATAATTAAATCAGCTTCAATTTTATTAGCTATATTTTTGGTTATAGTTACTTTCGGTGAACCGAATTCAAGCACTGTGTTCACTTTTTGTAGACCTAAGTCATTTGCAATCTTCTTATATTTATCCAGCAATTCAATTCCGTACTGTTCTGCTCTCTCCTTAATTGATGCAGCATCAGCAGGATATGATCTGATCTCGAGGACGTGTACAAGATGCAACTCGGCATCGTTCCGCTTAGACATTTCGACACCTTTTTTTAATGCCCGCTCTGCCTCCTCTGATCCATCAACTGCTACTAGAATATTATTATACGTTAAACCCATCTTTTCTCCTCCTTTTCTTGATTTTAGCATTTTTTAGGAGAACAGGGATAAGTAAATCATGTAAAATAATGAAAATTCCATGAATTCATTCTCGAGTATTACATTGGTAGCTTTGTCCAAACTTAATCTGTTGTTTCTTCCTTTTTTATCTTTAAAAATTGATTTTCATTAATCAAGCCATTTGTAAGTAAATTTAATTCTTTGAGTTCATCTACCGTCACCCCAAAGGTTTGGGAGATTCTCCACAACGAGTCGCCGGTTTTTACTTTATATATCAAATATTGCTGATCATCTTTATCTTGAAAATAGTTGAATTTAGGATTCTCCCTTGAAGCCGCCACTTCTAGATCAACAATTTTTTGCTCCACTAAAATATCAATCATTTGCCTTGTCCGAGCTTTATAAGAGTTGGGTTGAACAGATATGTGTCCTTGGTTTTGAATCGCGCTTCTTTCATCTGCATGCTTGAGATAGTAGTTTACTTTTTCAATCGTATCTTCGGGTGATGATGAGACAATAAGATCGATGCCAGGTTTGAACGTGCTGCTTACGCCTGGAGAATCTAATGTCAGCAGGAAACCTCCAGAGCCAAGAATTTCATGTGTGCGCTGCGTAACTAGATCTGGGTAATTTTGCAAGCCAATCATAATGTCTGAAGAACTATAAACTTTATTTGCTTCCCGGTAGTAGAGATGCCCGTGAATCCAATCCTTTGGAATTTCGATACCTAAATATGAGCCCATTTGATCCCAATGGTTGCCCCAAAAATCGATTCTGACCTGCTTTTCAAGAAGCGGTTTTATTAAACGATTAATCGATTCATGACGAAAATGGTCTGGATATTGCATTAATTTATCCGGATAAGCATTGGCAACCACTGCAATTTGGGAACTGTATTCCGTATATTTGCATGTCGGAAAATGCACACTCTCTTCAAAGCCAAAGTCTAAAAATGCTGATGGAATTCCTCGCTGTTGATATTTGTTTGCAGTCTTCTCACAAATGGTAAAAACGAAATCTGGCTGCATTTTTTCAATTAAAGGTAACGACCAATTGTTCGTGTAGGCAGGGTCCTCAACAGCCCAATAGATCAACGGAATATTTCTAGGTTTTATTTGTTCTCTTACTAGGATTTGTTTTTCTGGTGTATGTTCTTGCCCCCACCCAATAGTAACGACAAGATCCGGCTGAAATTCTGCAAGCATTTTGGGCAGATTTCCCTTTGTAATGGGACCTGAAATCATAATATCATGGCCATTTGAATGAAAGCCCTTTGGCAATGTATGGGGCCAAAGATTCCCGCTTTCGATAAAAAGAACTCGCAATAGTTTTCCTCCTTTCTATTCTACTTCTCTCTTATTTTTAAATAATCATTGACAGCAATCATATCTGTGGCCAGTCTATTTAATTTTTTTATATGCTCGACACTGACTCCATACTTTTTCGAAATCGACCATAAGGTTTCTTTCGGTTGAATCATATGAACTTCGTAGGTTTCTCTTAAAATGTCGATGTAATAAGCCCATTTTCCTTCTCCTGGGGCAGCCTTTTCTTTAGAAATAAGCCCAGCGTTCGTAATCGTTTCAAGAATATACTTCGCACGCTCTTCATATGAATATTTCTTTACTGCTCCGGCGCCTGCCTTTTTTATTTCGAGACGCTCCTCTGGATGGTTTAAGTAATATTTTACTAGTTTGATTGTTTCTTCAGGGGAGGAAGACACCACGAGGTCCTGTCCTGGTGTGAAAAGATTCCGAATTTTAGTGGTATTATTTGTTAATAAAAACCCACCTGATCCTAATATTTCATAAGTCCTTTGGGTCACTTGAGAATCCAAGTTTTGCACCCCTAATATGATATCAGCTGAGCTGTACACCTTATTAGCTTCTGTATAGGGTAAAAATCCATGGATCCATTCAGCAGGTATCTTTTTCCCAATGATATGTTCCATTACATCCCAATACCGTCCCCAAAAATCAATTCGAAGATTGTCCATGACAAAAGGACTCAAAAGATTACTTAGCGCTTCAAATCGATAATAAAGCGGGCTTTTTTCATATAGCGTGGGGTATCCGTTTGCAACGATTGCAAGCGAGGCATCATAATTAGAATCTTGTTCAGTCGGAAAATGTACTTTTGGATGATAACCAAAATCTAAATGAGCAGCTTTATACCCTTTTTCTCGATAAAAGTCGACACGAGGCGGGCAAATGGTAAAGATAAAATCGGGTTGAATTGTTTCAATGAGTGGAAGCGAGAAGGTAAAAGTGTATCCGGGGTCTTCTGTTGCCCAATAAATATGAGGAATACCCAAGTGTGCTACATGCTTTTTAATTACTAACCTTTTCTTTGCCGAATGTTCTCTCGTGTGCCCCATCGTAAAAATCAAGTCAGGTTTATAGCTTGAAATCATATCACTGAGACTTGCTTCCAACAATGGACCTGAGATCATCACATCATGCCCAGCATCAGCAAATCCGTTTGGCAGCCCGTAGATCCACATCGGATCACTTTCTAAAAATAAAATTCGCAAAGTAAAAACCCCCTTTCATTTGAATTCTCATAACATTTCACTTACTTTTACGATTTGGAATCCATCTTTCAAAAGTATTGGAATTACAGCATCCATTGCTTCAGCAGTTGGTTTTCCATTTAAATGTGCAAGGACGATATCATTTCCTGTCGCTTTTGTCATGATTCGCTCGACAATCCTATCAATAGACGGTTCCTGCCAATCGATGGTGTCGATACTCCAATAGACACTATAAGGAAAATCCATTCCACCAACTGTTTCTAAGACAGATTTATTCCAGGCTCCAAAGGGCGGACGGAATAACCGAATTCCATTAGTCCCGAGTAGCTTCTGAAAACATTCTTCCGTTTTCCTAATTTCTTCTGCCATTTTTTCAGGGGTAATTTTTGAAAAGTCTTGGTGGCTATACGAATGGTTAGCAATTTCATGTCCATCCTCAACTATGCGTCGCGAAAGCTCTGGATATTGCTCGACCCATTTTCCTGTTAAAAACATCGTGGTTTGAATATGGTACTTTTTCAGCACATTTAATATTTCTTCCGTGTTTTCTGCGCTCGCACCCGCATCAAAGGTTAGCGAAATCACTTTTTTATCGGTAAATCCTTTTGAAATTAACACCGAGGGAAAAGGGATGGGCGTGATGACAACATCCCCCTTTATTTTTATTAGCTGCCCAGCATATAGGGAGTCGGAAGCTAATTGATTGTCTTCTTTCAACTGTTCAATAGGAACGGAAAATTTTTTTGAAATTAGGCTAAGTGTATCCCCGTGACAGATGGTGTAATAATTGAATTTCCTCTCTCTAATCTTTAAGGGCAACCCCGCCTGAATGAAATCTAGCTTTATACCATTTAATTTGATTAGGTCATCAACTTTTACTCCTAAGTCTTGAGCAATGTCAAATAACGTATCGCCATTACGAACCGTATAAAATTCATAATTACCCTGATGAACCGTTTTACGTTTCCCTGTCTCGATACGGTAAGTTGCTCGTTCTCCTTCAAAAATTCCATTTTCCTTTAAAACCTTGATTATATGTTCCGCGCGATTTTGATAGGAATGTACTTTTACAGCAGCCAAGGCGTTTTTCTTAATTTTTTCTACTTCCAATGGGTGTTCTAAATAATAGTTCACTAGTTCATGAGTTTCATTTGGTGAAGAGGATGTGATTAAATCCTTCCCGGGCGTAAATAAACGCTTAATTTCGGGCGTTTCATTCGTAAGCAGAAATCCACCTGATCCCATAACTTCATATGTCCGCTGTGTAAGCTGGCTTGGCAAATTTTGCAGACCAATAATAATTTGGGCTGAATTATATACTTTGTTTGCTAGCGTGTATGGTAAATAGCCTTTAATCCAACTTTTTGGAATTTCGGCACCTAGAATGGAACCCATTTGATCCCAGTGATATCCATAAAAGTGAGTTTCAATATTATTTTCAAGAAGAGGTGTAATTAGCTCATTCATGGAGCGATAGCGAAAATGATCTGGGAAAAAAGAAAGTTTTTTGGGGTATCCATTTGCAATGAGTGCAACTGGTGATTCAAAAACAGAATCAGATTCAACCGGATAATGAACACTTGAATGGTAACCAAAATCTAAATGTTCGCATAGGATTCCTTTACTTCTGTAGAAATCGATTCTGTCTCTGCAAATCGTAAAAACAAAATCAGGCTGCGTTCTTTCGATGTATGGCATCGTAAAAATTTCCGTGGACGTAGGGTCTTCAGTTGCCCAAAAAACATGCGGGATATTATATTTTTTGGTACTCTCATAAATTCGTTTCTGTTTCAATTTAGAGGAGTTTTCCGGGCCCCATCCCATTGTCATAATGAAATCAGGCTGAAATTCATCGATGAGAATATCCAAGTCAATGTTCTCAAATAGGCCAGACACCTTTACTGAGTGCCCAGCATCCGTAAATCCATTTGGCAAACCGTGAATCCAAATTGGATGACTTTCTAAAAATAGCACACGCACAGTGTCACACTCCTTTTTTCTTTTCGCTGTTTTCTAAATGATTGTTGTTTTCAAACAATCTTTC
>NZ_JAHNZZ010000002.1:57296-72907 GCF_019039215.1 Bacillus sp. FJAT-29790 | reverse complement strand
GAGGAGGCTCACCGCCCGCCCCGCGGAAAGCGAGCTCCTGGAGCGGAAATCAACTAGTCCTCATTTTGCTTAAATAGCAACAAAGTTTACGAAAACAGCCTTTCTTTTTAAATGAATTGATCGATCGTGACAAATTCATATCCTTGTTTAAATAAAAGGGCTGGAACCATCAATTTGTCTTCCTTATGAAAACATGGGGTTTCCAAAGGGTGGCCATTAACGTAAATCTTTATCTTCTTTAATTCCTTCATCATTCGTCCCCGTTCATATGATACAAGCTTCATCAACTATGCTAATCCACAATATGTTTTGCATTTTAAATTGTGTAGTATTTCTGACTAAAAAAGAATGAAAAATGCGAGTGACTGACACAAACAAACTCCTAATTAGCGGCATATTTTATTAAAAGTATAAAGAGAGGACAAGATTAGATGGAAAACACACTGATCTATCAAGGTGATTCGCAATCTGCAAAAATCTCGCTTATGGTAAATGTCGCATGGGGGAATGAATATTTGATGGATTTGTTGAAAATTCTAGAAGACTATCAAATTCACCTCACTTTTTTCCTTGAGGGCAGATGGGTCGAAAACAATTCCCAATTTGCACAGATGATTCGGATGGCCGGACATGAGATTGGTAATCATGCATATTCACATCCTAATATGCTCACTCTTTCTAAAGAAGAGATTACCAATGAGATCACAAGAACCAATGATGTGATTGAAGAAAACCTAAAAATAAAACCGGCTTTTTTTACCCCTCCCTTTGGATATTTTGATCAAAGGGTCATCGAAATCGCGGCGAAGGAAAAAATGAAAACAATTTTATGGTCGTTAGATACATTGGATTGGAAACTCGAGGATCACAACGAGATTATTAATAGAATTGTCCCTAAGCTACAGAATGGCTCTATTATTCTCATGCATCCAACAAAATCTTCTCTTGAAGCTCTTCCAATTATTTTGAATCATGCTGCCGATAGTGGATTGAAGGTTTGTACGATTAGTGAATTACTTCATATGCGAGGAGAATAATAGATATATCCGCTAACGACTATGAGGTGTATGAATTCGAGGAGGGTGATTGCAGCACTTATTATTATCACTTTACAAATGATTAAACCCAGTTTAATAGTTTTGCAAATTAATAATTAAACACTTGCCTTAACTTATTTAGGAGGGATAATGTGATTACTTTATTTCTAAAAACGGAAAGTCAAAAGACTTGGTTACAAAAGTTGCATGAGAAAGCAACAAAGTTCAAGAATATATCAGGCCAAATTGATGAGCTAGCAATCTTTCCAAAAGAAAATATTCAAGATTTAGTCAATATGGGATATTCAAGTATCACCCTTCCGAATGCTTATGGTGGAGAAGGATTAAAAGTCTATGATATGGTCCTATTTCAAGAAACACTTGCTAGTTTTGATGCAAACACAGCACTTTCCATTGGTTGGAATCTTGGGGTTGTTGGGGAAATTTTCGAAAAAAAGCTTTGGGATAATGAAAACTTGAATTTTTTTGCGAAAGAAATTCTAAACGGAGCATTAGTGAATCGCGCAGTCAGTGAAGCCCAAACAGGAAGTCCAACTAGAGGCGGCCGCCCTGGAACAAATGCCGTCAATAATAATGGGTCTTGGATCCTTTCAGGTCGTAAAACTTTCACAACTACGTCTCCAGTATTAACTTATTTTCTAACATCTGCATGGGTTGAGGAAAAACAAAAAGTCGGATTCTTTCTCTTGCATAAAGATTTAGAAGGACTATCCATTGATGAAACATGGGACGTCATTTCAATGAGGGGAACAGGTAGCCATGATCTTGTTCTTAATAATGTAAAGGTCGATCATTCAAAGCTTGTTGAACTACCCGACACACCAAGTGGGGGCCGAAAATTGAACGGCTGGAGCCTTCATATTCCTGCATGTTATCTTGGCGTTGCACAAGCGGCACGTGACTACGCTGTCCATTTCGCCAATCATCATTGTCCAAATAGTCTAAATGGACCGATTAGCCAATTATCCAATGTCCAACAACTTCTAGGAGAAATTGATTTGGAGTTAATAAAAGCAAGACATCTTATCTATAGTGTTGCAGCGGCTTATGATGATGAAACCCGAAGAAAATACCTTGCAAATGAAATTGCTGTCGTCAAGCATACAGTTACAAATGCAGCCATCACGATTGTGGATAAAGCAATGCGAGTCGTAGGGGCAAAAAGTCTTCAACGCAGCAACCCCTTACAACGGTACTACCGAGATGTAAGAGCTGGTTTGCATAATCCACCGATGGATGATATGACGATAAATAAATTAGCGTTATCGGCAATTGAACAAGAAAAAGATAAATTGATTTAGGTTGTATCCGAACAAAACCAATACGTAAATTTATTTTTCTTAACTCAAGTATCAGAAATTGAAACAAAAGAAAAGGTTCAAGTCCCCCGTTGCATTATTGCATTGGGGAACATGAACCTTTATTATCGAGGCATTGGTTCTTTTGGCCAAATCGAACAGGATACTGCCATAATCCCATTGATAATCAAGATCAGCCTCCAAATTGAACTGGCACGATTAATTGCTTCATTCTGAAAAAACTGGAAATGGTAATTACCGAGCCAGTTTAGAAAGTCCGATATATAGCTAGAAGATGTGGAGGTTATGCCAATTTCCACAATAAAAAGAAGGTGGGCGATACAAAAAATAAGAAAATGGAAATAGAATCCCTTTCTTACGGTCATCGCATGATTTTGCTCTGCCAGCGTCAGTGGATGCTGCTTGTCTACTAATGGGAAAGACCTCTCCTTCATAACCATCACTTTTCTCTGAATAAGACGGTCAAGCTTACGCATGTTATTTTTGCCAAATAGCAGTGCATAAATATAAGAAATAAAGATGACCACTTGGAAAAGTGAGAATCGCCCTGTGTTCACATAATCTAGTACAGCAAGCGGCAAATCAAAGCACTCACTAATTACAGTTAACACCAAAAAAATGATATTTATTTTTGCTTGAAACCAATATTTCAGGATTAAAAAAACGATAAATGTCACCCAAAATAAAACCTCTAAACTTACAAGCAACGGCCATTTGTATGTGGATATTAACTCAAGCATGAATTTTCTCCTTTTCCGCGTGCTAACCGACACTTATTCGGTGTCTCGCCTTCATAATGTCGGAAGTCTTATGTTTTTTCCCTAACAGCAAATTTCACCTGCTTGATCTCTCTAGGCAATAATCTCGTTTACTGCATAAAAAACAAATTTCCTCTAGCAAAAATTTCACCTATAGATTCATACTATGCTAAAAACTCCTAAAATAAAGCAAAAAAAGCAACTTCCATCATTCCGAAAGTTGCCTTCATTTATGTTCGCTCTAATCACCCAAATCTTTGCCGAATGCTTTAATAATATGGGCGCTATCCCCCTACTAATGGGAATTTCACTTCACTCCTCCCGAACAGCTTGATCTTTCGACCCAACCCAAAACGCCAAAGCAATTGATCCTAATGCAACGACAATTGGAGCATAGAAAATAAGGAAATTCACCATAAAAGATCCTCCAAACATTTTATTATGCTTTTTCCCCTCGTATATAGTTTTTATCGAATAAAAATAGGCGTAAAAGAAGATACAGGGATGGCAAAAGCAAGCCTAATCCCGCAATAAATGCAACAATAAGCGCAATCGCCATCGCTTCATTCGTAAAGCTATCATACAACGTTAGGTGCGGATATAAGAGATACGGGTAATGTGCGATTCCATATGCAAAGAATGCTAAGGCAAATTGTCCCGTTAGAAACCAAAAGGCAAGACCGTAATTACGGCGTTTCCAAACAAGCCACACTGTTCCTACGAATAGGAAGAATGACAAACCGAACAGCCACCACAAATCGAGAATCCGAGTATAATGTTCAGGATTATGCGCCCGAAGCTCGACGATAATCCCAGTTGCCGTAATCATTGTCGGCCCTGCCCAGATTAACGCATATTTTCTTAATAAATCAGTTGCTTTCCGATCTTGAGCTTTATGAGCGTACCATGTTAAAAAGACTGAAGAAATAAAAAGGACCGCTGACAAGCTTAATACGACGATACTCCAAGTAAGCGGATTTGAAAAAAGGGCCCAGTAGTCAAGTACTGGATTTCCATTATCCATTGAAACGAATCCGCCTTCTGAGATCGTTAAAATGATGGACAGCGAAGCTGGGATAAATAATCCAGATAATCCATACATAAATGTGTAACCTTTATGACCTTTATTTCCGTAAGTGGCAAAAGCATAGTAAGAACCGCGAATGGCAAGCAAAATGATCGCTATACTTGCAGGAACGAGTAAGATTGTGCCGTAATAAAAAGCAGTTTTTGGGAAGAAACCGACCATACCGACAAAGAAAAAAACAAGAAAAACATTGGTCACTTCCCATACGGGCGATAAATACCGTTGAATAATTTTCGTCAAAATATGCTCTCGTCCTGTAAAGGTGCCATACGCATTGAAAAACCCAGCACCGAAGTCAATTGAAGCAACAAGAACATACCCAAACAAGAACAACCACAAGACTGAAATTCCGATAATTTCAAGCGTCATCTTTGTTCACCATCCATTTCCGCTAACCGATCTGCAATTTCTTTTTCAACGGGATTTCGGCGGAACATTTTCGTTAACACGACAATACTTCCAATACCTAAAATGAGATAAAGTCCTGCAAATAATATAAGCATCAAGTCCACTTGACCACTTGTAGTTGCTGCATCTTCAGTCCTCATTATCCCACGTAAAACCCATGGTTGACGACCAACTTCATCCAGCCACCATCCTGCTTCAATCGCAAGCATGGTTAGTGGACCACCCAAAATGATAAGCAGGCGGAACCATTTCGTTTTTACAAACGACCAGCCTTTATAAGTGGCAAAAACAAATACAGCTGATAAAGCTGTCATCCACATGCCTATGAGTACCATTAAGTCAAATAAGTAATGAATATAAAGTGGGGGAATTTCATCTTCAGCAAATTGGTTTAATCCAATTACTTCTGCGGTTGGATTACTATGCGCCAGAATACTTAGAGCAAATGGAATTTTAATGGCATACTTCACTTCACCGTTGGCCAAAACGCCAAATAAAATAAGTGGTGAATTTACTTCTGTTTCAAAGTGCCACTCAGCCGCAGCCAGTTTCTCTGGTTGATACTCAGCTAAGTATTTACCAGAAAAATCACCGATAACAGCAGTAGCAATTGAGAAAATCAAGCCCAATTTCATCGTTAAATAAAGGGCTTTTTTGTGATAAACATGATTAGATCCCTTAAGTAACCGATACGCAGCAATCGCCGCAAGCACAAAAGCAGATGCCATATAAGCTGTAATCACAACATGGGCGACTTTTGTTGGCATTGCCGGATTAAACATTGCCACTATCGGATTGATATTGACCAATTGACCGTTTACAAGGTCAAAGCCTTGTGGGGCATTCATAAATGCATTCACCATCGTAATAAATACGGCTGAAAAAGATGCCCCAATCGCAACAGGAATCAATAGCAGCAAATGTCTCTTCTGGTTTTCAAAACGGTCCCAAGTATAAAGATATATCCCTAGAAAAATCGCTTCAAAGAAAAATGCAAATGTTTCCAGAAATAGGGGTAACGCGATGACGTTCCCCGCTAATTCCATGAAATTCGGCCACAATAACGAGAGCTGCAATCCGATAGCTGTTCCTGTGACAACGCCCACTGCCACTGTAATGACAAATCCGCGCGCCCACCTTCTAGCAAGTAGTATGTAATGTTCATCATTCTTTTTAATTCCAAGCCACTGCGCGATCATGATCATAAGCGGAATTCCAACACCAATCGTTGCATAAATAATATGAAACGATAATGTAAGTTCTGTAAGTACTCGACTATAAAAAACAGCTTCCACATTTCCCATTCTGTCTTACCTCCGTTAACTACCGAATATCCTGCCTAAAATTGATAGCAGCATGATACCAGCAACAATAAATACAATCCAAATTAACATTCTCTCCTGCCTTTTATACATGATTCCCAATCCTTTACTCTTATTTTATAGGTTCTGTTAATCTTGACTGTTGATTGCCGCTCCAATCAACAAAGTGCAAATATCAACAGTGTGCTTTAACACAGCCATTTTATAAAAACAATTTGCCCAAACGACTCGAAACCCGTAAAGCATTATGTTGCCCCAAAATAAAGGGAATAATTAACAAAATAAAAAAAACCCTTTGGCAGAAGGGCTTTTAACTAATCCATATTAAACTTTATAAAATATTTCATAAATATGAGAGTTGTGAAATTGAATAAACCATATTGCATACTATCTTTGTTTTTACACCACGGCAGGTTCCAAAATGATATTCTTTTCAGCCCATTCCTCTATTATGGAGAGCATTTCCGGACTTAGCGGTTTGGAGAAGCCCTTTTTGTAAATGGATTTTAGTTTAATCATGGAGGCAGGTTCCTCTTGATCTCGCAGAAGGTGATTCATCTTACTTACATTATAGGCTTCTGCAGGCCCATGTACTTTTTCAGCTAGAAGATGTACATGCTGAGGATTCGCTTGAACATCTTTATTTCCAGTTATAGCAAGTACTGGACAGTTAACAGCGGCAAGATCTATTTCAAACTTATATTGAAAATGTTCACGAATCCATTTGGCATTGATCTTTACTAGCCCTTTTTTGATTACCGTTTGATCTGACGCGGCGATTTCGTCAAAAAGCTTTGTCTGCTTCGTTGTGGAGGTTTTATGCACTTTTAAACCGCGAAGCATGATGCCAAGGAAGCCCTTCATGTTCACAACCTCTTCCTCAAGTATACGGACTTGCTGCTCGGAGGCGTTTCGGATGCTATCCGCTTGACCAGCAAGTAAAATAAGCCCAGCTGCTTCAACTTGCTTATTGATAGCCGGTGCCAAAATACACCCTTCACTATGTCCAAGTAAAAAGATTCTTTCCGGATCGATTTCAGGAAGCTTTCGTGCAGCTTGAACAGCGGCAACACCATCGTTTACAAGATCCCACATTCCCGTTTCATAGAAATCCCCCCCACTCTCACCTGCACCGCGTTTATCAAACCTTAGTGCAGCAATCCCTATCGATGCAAAAAATTCAGCCAGCATTTTGTAGGCATTCATTTTCATATTTTTTACGTTGCCATCTCGGTCAACGGGTCCAGAGCCGTGAATAATCACTACAAGCGGAAGTTTCCCCTCCGAAACTTCAGGAAAACTAACCGACCCTTTTAACGTCACATCTGTTTCAAATTGAATATTTTGTTCCTTCATATTCATTCCCCCAAAGATTTATCTAGTTATTGATATGACGGTCATCGATGGAATATCGTTCAACTTTATTTTATTTAGGCTTTTTTCGTAAACTTCGTTGCTATTTAACCAAAAAGAGGTGTAGTTGATTTCCGCTCCAGGATGCTCGCTTTCCGCGGGGCGGGCGGTGAGCCTCCTCGGCGCCTTGCGCCTGTGGGGTCTCACCTGTCCCGCTTCTCCCGCAGGAGTCTCGCACCTTCCGCTCCAATCAACGTCATACAAAACCTATTTAAAAATAACAATCATTTAGAAAACAGCTTTTTTTAAAAGCCACCATGGACCATCTTATGATAACTTTTTTCTTCCAGGAGATTTTCGACAAAAAAACCAGAATCCGTTATTAGGAATTCTGGTTTTTCTTTTAATCTGCCGCTTTAACGGAATATTGGTAATGTCACAATAACCGTCATCAGAAACAAGATGGTTATATAATTTACCGAGTACATAAAAATCAAATGTGCCCATTTTAGATCATCTTTCGTTTTAAATCCTTTAAAACTCACAACTAACCAACCAACATTAAGCAATGTTGCAAGGACAACAAAGGTTATTCCGAGCGACGACGCTAGATAAAATGGTAAAGGGAGTAAGCAAGCTACATATACAGCAATTTGACGCTTTGTTATTTGAAAACCATGTACAACTGGAAGCATCGCAACATTTGCAGCTTTATATTCTTCGCATTTCTTCATTGCTATAGCAAAAGTATGGGGCATTTGCCAAATAAACAGGATAAGAGCCAACACGATTGGAACTAAATGAAAACCAGGTGCTATGGCCGCCCATCCAATAAGAGGTGTTACTGCACCCGAAATACTTCCAATAACTGTATTAAGTGTATATCTTCGTTTTGCCCACATTGTATACAAGATTACATAGGTGAACCATCCCACAAATGCGTATATGACAGTTTCAATGGTTGTAAAAAATAAGAGGATAAAGCCAAGGACAGTAAAGACAATTCCCATAGTTAAAACCGTATTAAGGGCAATATTACCTGTAACTGTAGGACGCTTCATCGTTCTAGCCATGACTGTGTCAATATCAACATCGTACCAGTTGTTAAGGATGAGTGCACCAGCCATAACCAATGTACTTCCGATTATCATTAGCCAAAAAACATCCCAATGATCTGAAAAAGAACCACTGGTAAAGTGGAGTGCCAACCAGAATCCGGCAAATACAGGCAACACATTAGAGATTAAAACCGGTGCCTTAAAAAGTGATCTGAGATCAGCGAATAAGTTCGAATTATTTCGTTCATATGAAAATGTTGCTTTTTCAACCTTCATTGGAGAAGGGATCACATCTTTATTCATTTAATATCATCCCCTAAGAAGTGGTATCATCATTTATGTTTATTAGACACTCTATTAATCATACTATATCATTTCTGATCATTAAAAATAAAGTATCTGCATCACTTCCCAAAGTTTTCTATCATGTTTATTAGTAAGTTTTAGTAGAGGTTTGAGTTGGAAATGAGGGCGGCGTCAATCAAATTCGCCTTTGCGTATTGACGCCCAGATTTTTATCGACCTTGCTCGATAATTTCCTTTAAAAGATCTGAGGCTTAACTTTATTCAGCCGGGGTTTGAACCCCACTGAATTGGATACCTTTTTGTATTAATCTCGCCACATATAGCAGTGGGAGACTTCTGCTGAATAAAGTTAAAACAACGTAGTCGGATCGCTAGACAAAAACAGACCCATTTTACTGGATCTGCACTAAGATTCTTTCTCTTTGATGAAAGGTTGCTATATGTGGGGAGCCTAATTGCTGTAACAATTTCTTGTTTTCTGCAATATGTTTGCCAAGATCATCGGGAAAATGTGAATCAGAAGAAAGAGTAATTGGCACACCCTTTTTGACGATGGTCGTTAAAAAATCAACGGATGGACACATTTCTTTAACCGGATAGCGATAGTATAAACCCGCATTCACTTCTGTGGCGGTATTCGTTTCTATTAATGCGTCGGCAATACGTTCATACCATTCTTGATTAAAAGATTCATTGTCGACCTTGAAATTAAATACTTTTAAATTATCTAAATGTGCAACAAAATCAAACATCTTTGAACGAATCATTTTTTCAACCGTTTCATAAAAACGTGTATACAGCGCTTGTAAATCTAGTTTTTCAAAGCGGGATGCGGTTTGTGGATTATCAAATCCCCACCCATCCACAAAATGTACAGAGCCAATCACATAATCCCATGGTTGTCCCTCTAAGAGTGCTGCTAGCTCTTTTTCTTGCCCGACAAAATAATCCGCCTCAATGCCTAACCTTAATGAGACACCTTCTTTTTCCCAGCGTTTTTTTGCTGCTAAAATCGCTTCAACGAATTCGTCCATCTTTTCCGTCATGACATTTCTCAACCAATATGACTGCAATGCGCCAATTGAATCAGACGGATCTAAATTCAACGCTGTTTCAAAATAATTTTTCGTTTCTTCAAAGCGATACAAATGATCGACAATTCCAACTTCCTTCAAACCGATTTGCTTTGCTTTTTTCAAATATAAGTCTAACCATTCTTGACTATAACAGCCAGCATTCAATCGTTTTTGCAACTGGTTCATTTGGTATTCAATCTTTGCTTTCGATCCATGTTCTAGCACTTCGTTAGGTTGAAAATGTTCAAGAGCTTTCGCTGTTCGTTCGAGCCAGCTAAACGAATATGGTCCTTCTTCTAGATGTACATGATAATCGATTAACATTCCACTCGACTCCTCTTAGCAATATTCCATTTCGGATACCATTTTTTCCATTCTTTCGGACAAGGCTGTTCACTTATCACTTCATCGAATTGGTTCGCCTGAGCGAAAGAAAAGAAAGACGGAACACCTATTTTCGATGAATCTGTTAGCAAAATATTCTTCTTACTGCATGCCATCATTTTCGCTGAAACGAGCGATTCATCTAAATCATAATCATAAATTGTATCTGCAACCATACCACCACAAGAAATAAATGCTTTATCCAAACGCATATGACTTAACCATTCCAGTGTCATAGCGCCTGAGACAGAGGATTGCGCAGGGTTCGTTATACCGCCTAGCATGATGACCTTACCAGTTATTCGCTTCTCTTCAATCGCTTGGTTAAGACGATCGGCAGCTGCAATCGAATTCGTTACAATGGTTAAGTTTTGCAAGTTTTGAATAAAATCAGCAATATGAACCGTTGTTGTTCCGACATCGATCGCAATGGTATCTCCATCTTCTATACGTGATATTGCTTCTAGAGCTATTTGTTCCTTTTCTTTCCGATTGATATCAAGCTTCCGTAAAAAAGCTTGTTCTTCTTCTATTTTTGTATACAAGACAGCTCCACCATGCACTCGAGTTAACTGTTCCCGTTCCTCTAACTCGGTCAAGTCTCGACGAATTGTTTCTGGCGTAACAGAAAACGTTGTCGCCATTTTTGCAACGGATACACGCTTCTCCTCTTTCACCCATTGAATAATTAAACGCTGGCGTTCTTCCTTTAATCCATTCATGATAAAGCAATGACATCCTCAGGTTCTACGAATAGTTGATATTCTATGCCTTTTTCAAAAGCGGAGGCACGATGATGCAATTGTTCCATCATAAATTGCTTATTGTCCGCATGAAAGATTGTACGAATCACATTTCCATTCATAACAGAATTGCCAGCAATCGCACGCAGTGAGTAAGAGGAGGATTGCGATTGTAAATGAATGGATTCTGGACGGATCGCAAATTTTTGTCCAGGCACTCCGATTCCCTTTCCAGCTAATTTTCCTAGTTGGGCCTTTGAAAAAACATTGTATCGACCAATGAAATTGGCAACAAATTCGGTTTTAGGCTTTGTATATATTTCCGATGGTGTTCCTTCTTGTGCAATTTTCCCCTTATTCATGACGAAAATGCGATCGGAAACGGACATGGCTTCCTCTTGGTCATGTGTAACAAGAATCATCGTCATATTCAGTTCACGTTGGATCGTGCGCAGTTCGACTTGCAGATGTTTCCGAATTTGCGCATCAAGCGCACTTAACGGTTCATCAAGCAACAATACTTTCGGACGAACAACGAGTGAACGAGCAAGTGCGACCCTTTGCTGCTGACCTCCGGAAAGCTCATGCGGATATGCCTCTTTCTTTTCTTTTAGACCGACAAGATCTAACATTCTTTCTACTCGTTCGGCCACTTCATTTGCTGGTTTTTTGTTCATTTTCAAACCAAATGCAATATTTTCATACACGTTCATATTCGGAAATAGTGCGTATGATTGAAACACCATACCGACTTGGCGTTTTTTGGGAGGAATTTTCTTCATATCTTTCCCATCAATCATTACCGTACCACCCGTCGCATCTGTTAGTCCTGACAAAATGCGCAAAATCGTACTTTTCCCACAACCACTTGGTCCAAGCAAAGTGACGAATTCACCATCTTCAATTTTCATATCAATCCCAGTAAGAACTTTTGTATTTTGATATTCTTTAAAGACATCCTTTAACACTACATCACTCATGTGCTTGTCATTCCTTTCGCTTTTTTCGTTAATGTCGCCATCACTAGCGTTAAAATTCCCATCAACACGATGTATACAAACACAATCGCACTCGCAATATGACCACTTGTACTTAATTTTGACATTAAATAGATTTGAACCGTTTCAAAACGCGAACCAACAACAAGGTTAATCAAAACAAACTCGCCAAATAATACGGAAAACGATAGCAATGCTGCAACAAATAATCCTGGATAAACTGATGGCAGCAAAACTTTACGGAAAGCATCCATTTTTGAAGCACCTAATAATTCTGCCGCATCCATTAATTGGCGACCTTGCACATTTCTCAAGCTATTCCGTGTTCCTTGATACATATACGGGAGCACACTAATGACATATACGCCGGTCACAGCGAGTATCATAGGCAGACTTGTACCTGAATAAAATCGAATTAAACCAACTGCTAAAATAATACCTGGGAAGGCATATACCATCACAATACTGGCCTGAAACCACTTTTCTAACGATGGAAAGTATAACACGATCACAAAAATTGCCGGCACAATAAACAAAATTGAAATGACTACCGCTCCACCTGAAAGCAGAACAGATCGACCGAATGCTTCGATAAAGCGAGCATCTTGAAATAGCGCACCAATCCATTCGAACGTTAATCCTTCCGGCAAAATGGTTTTATTCCATTCTGTTGAAAATGCATACAAAGCCGTTGCGAGAATCGGTAAAGCTAAATATATTCCGATCAGGATGAGCATGACGATTGTAAACTTTTTCATCGTTTTAACAAATCCTTTCTCGTTTTCTTAATAAGCCATTCGCTTAGTAACATTCCGATAATCATAATTACACCAAGTATAACGGCAATGGCACTAGCCAATTCTGGTTGAGCAAAAATATCCCCCTTAATCAGCGCCCCAATACGAATGGCCGCTAAGTTAAAATTACTTCCCGTTAAAGCATAAGCAGAAGCATACGCACCCATCGCATTTGCGAACAAGATCGTGAATGTACCTGCAATACCAGGCAATAAAATAGGCAGGCCAATTTTCAACCAAAATGCGAATGATGAAGCTCCTAATAACGCAGCTGCATCTTTCCATTGCTGCTGAATACCGTAATAAATCGGATATAATAACATAATTGAAAGAGGAAGTTGAAAGTAAATATAAATAAGTAATAGTCCTGACCAACTATAAAGAGAAAAGGATAAATCCCAGCCAAACGAATCAAGCGCTAGAATAAATAGACCACTGTTTCCAAGTAATACGATAAAAGCAAAGGCAAGGGGTACGCCAGAGAAGTTGGATGTTAAATTTGACAAAATCAATAACCTTTCGCGAATCGGTTCGGGAAAATAGGTCATCCCATACACCCCTAACAAGGAAACGACTAACGCGATGAATGCTGAAACGATAGACAATGCCAAACTGTTCTTAAAACCTTGTAAAATATAAGAACTCGATAACGCTTCCTGATAATGTTCTAACGTAAACCCATCACTGTTTGAAAAACTACTCATTAACATGTAAATGAGCGGTACGAGGAAAAAGAATATCATCAATAAAGCGAACGGGACTAGTATGAGAAGGACGCTTTTTTTTCCATTCATAATCATGATGTCTCCCTTTTTTTTAATCGGCTAGACCAGGTATGATTAGAGGAACCATCGCTTCTGATGGATCGATTCCAAGTAGATGACAAGCAAGCGGCGCAATTTGCAACTGTGACACGATCTTCTCTTGAACAACCGGCTTTACTTTTTTAGAGGCAATAAATAACGGAACGTGGCGATCAGCTGTTGTATTTCCGCCATGGTTCCCATCACTAGTCATCCCATGATCAGCTGTCACAATGATGTCGTAACCAAGATCCATCCATTTTGGCAATGTAAGCGCCAATAGGGCATCTGTAGCCAAAACGCGATTTCGATATTGAACAGAATCTGCTGTAAATTTATGTCCATCATCATCTACATTCATCGGATGAATATAGAGAAAATCTGGTTTTTTTTCTGAAACAAGCCACTGTGCTTCGGCAAATAAGTGACTATCCGGGTAATGATCTTCAAAATAAAACAGGCCATTTTCAATTGGTGCGTCTTTATCTAGTTGAATTCGATCGACACCATGTCGAAAAGGTGCATGATTATAAAGCTCACTTACCCAATAATAAGCAGCAGCAGCGGTTTTCTTCCCGCTGCGTTTTGCTAAATGAAACAGACTTTCTTGCGTCGATAATCGAATAACCCCATTGCCGACAATACCATGAACGAAAGGCGGCGTTCCAGTCAAAATGGTTTCATATAATGGCCGAGATAACGAAGGGACTTCCGATTTCACTTCATAACGTGCAACTTTCCCTTGTTCAACGAGATGCTGCATAAATCCCATATGCGAGCACGCCGTATCAAAACGTAACGCATCCACAACGACCATAATTAAGCGATTATTTGACATGGATTAACACCTGCTCTTGCCACATTTGTGGAATCTTTTTCGTTGTGTCTTCCCAAGCTTTTTGATCGCTCACTGGTTGAGCATTTTTATACATTTCATTTGGTAACAATAGAGATTGAACTTCTTGTGATAATTTAACATTTTCACGAATTGGACGAGCATATCCTTTTGCTAAATTTTCTTGCCCCGCATCTGAAAGAATGTATTCACGAGTTAACATTGCTGCATGCGGATTTTTCGCGTACTTATTAATAATTGTGGCATAACCAGATGTAACAGAAGCCTCTTCTGGAATCGTTACGTCAAAACGTGCTTCATCAATCTGTTGGCGATAACCTAATGAATTAAAGTCCCAAAGTAAAGCAACATCAATTTCACCTTTTTCTAGATTAGCAACACTTGCATCTCCAGCAGATAAACGACCTTGTTTCGCTAATTCTGCATAGAAATCAATCCCCGGTTGAATATTCTTTTCATCTCCACCAAACGCATAGGCAGCTGCTAAAATAGCGAATTGTGCTTGATTTGCTGTTAGTGCATCTCCTATACTAACTTTGAAATTTCCATTTTTTAAATCTGCCCAAGATGTTGGTGCATTTTTCACGTTATTTTCATCTGTAATAAAGGACATCGTGCCTGTATAACCAACGACCCAGTCTCCATTATCATCTTTCGCCCAAGCTGGAATGTCATCCCAGTATGATGTTTTATACGAAAGCGTTAAACCTTGCTCCTTTGCAATCGGTCCAAAGGCAATTCCAACATCACCAATGTCAGCTGTAGCATCATTTTTCTCTGCTGCAAATTTTGCTAACTCCTCTGCACTAGACATATCTGTATCCGAATGTTGCAAATTATACTTTGCTCCTAACTCATCCCAAGTTTCAACCCAGTTCGCCCAAGTATCCGGCATCCCAACTGAATTCACTTTACCTTCTGCTTTCGCCATCTCTTCTATTTGTGCCAATGTTAAATCGTTATAATTAGATTCTTTTTCTACGCTTGTTTCTTTAGTAGAATTTGATGAACACGCTGCTAACATTGAAATAGTCATTACACCTACTATTCCTTTTTTCCAATTACGAATCCAAGACATGGTCATTTCCCTCCTGAATATGTTTGTTTTTGTTTTGTATTACACTATGAATATACAAAACAAATATTAAGCAAAAACCCTTCCCACACTAAGACTATGTAAATTTCAATTTACATAACATTTACATCCAACATTTGATTTACATAAGGCTGTCTTCGTAAACTTTGTTGCTATTTGACCAAAAAGGAGTGCAGTTGATTTCCGCTT
>NZ_JAHNZZ010000002.1:40590-57286 GCF_019039215.1 Bacillus sp. FJAT-29790 | reverse complement strand
CTGTGGGGTCTCACCTGTCCCGCTACTCCCGCAGGAGTCTCGCACCTTCCGCTCCAATCAACGTCATATAAAACCCATTTAAAAACAACAATCCTTTATAAAACAGCCAAAATAAAAAGGGTCAGTCCCCCACCGCTTTTATACAGTGAAGGACTAACCCTTACATTCTTTAACAATTCTTAATATAGATTGTCCTAGTTATTAATATAATATAGTTACTATTAAAATAGGTTGGATAGCGCGAGTGGCTATCATGGTATATGGCGAAGGAGGAGCCAATACTTTATGAATTTTGCAACGGGGGTTAGTCTTTCGTCGCTATAGGGCAAAGTGGGACTGACCCCAAAATCCCAAAATAAATGGGTTGATTATTTATTTTTATTTTTCTTAGACATTCTTCCTAATAAGAATGCACCAGCTGCCACACCAATCACAGTGTTCGTTTTTTTGTTAAATACTTGTTTGACAACAAGATTTAAGTTTTGTGGTCTTTCTGCAAGACGTCGCATGAAGTATCCATACCAGTCTTTGCCAAAGGGCACATAAGTACAGAAATTATAGCCTTCGCTTGCCAGTTTTAGCTGAAGGTCTTTCCTGAAGCCGTAAAGCATTTGAAACTCGAATTTATCATTTGGAATGTTGTTCTTTTTAACAAATTCCTTCACATGGTTGATAACATGATGATCATGAGTCGCAATCGATGTAAATTTACCGTTTAACAGATGCCATTCGATCAATTTAACAAAGTTTGCGTCGATATCCTTCTTATCTTGGTAGGCCAGTTCTTCCGGCTCTTTATATGCACCTTTTACAATCCGTAAACGGTAATTTTTGTACTTTTGGATATCATCTACTGCCCGGTGGAAATAAGCCTGGATCACTGTCCCCACATTTTCATATTCCTCGGAAAGCTCGTCCAGAATCGTAAATGAAGGATCCAGATGGCCATAGTCTTCCATATCAAAATTGACAAATATATTATACTCATTCGCTTTATCCACGATTTCTTTTAAGTTGTTCAAACAAAAAGTATAATCAATATCCAGCCCCAATTGAGTGGGTTTTAAAGAAATATGAGCATCTACTTGATTCTCATGAATAGATTCTATTACTTTAAGGATTTGTTCTTTCGCTTCTATTGCCTCTTCCTTTTTATAAACGAACTCGCCTAGGTTATCGACTGTACAAGCGATCCCATGGGCATTAAGCTCTTTAATACTTTTGATCGTTTCTTCTATATTTGTTCCCGCTACGACATTTTGCGCTCCCAATTTTAACCCGTACTTTTTAGCTGCACTATTAAGATATTGATTTTGGGATAGGGCAATAAAAAGATCTTTCAACATAGCGATTACTCCTTATAGTTGGTTTTTTTAGGCTGTTTTCTTAAAGTTTGTTGCTTTTATAATCTGAGTTGATTGGAGCGGAGGGCACTTGACTCCAGCGGGAGATAGAGGGAACGGGAGACCCCACAGGCGGTAACGCCGAGGAGGCTCCCGTCCCTCCCCGCGGAAAGCAAGTGCCCGCAGCGGAAATCAACGGGCAAACTTTCAAGGCTAAAACAACAAAATATGCAAAAACAGCTTTTTTTATAATTATAGCATAGCTTTTTCAGTAAAATTTACTTTACGAATCTTCTTAATATAGTCAATTCCTATCGTAAGCAAAACGTGAAAAAAAATGCCTGTCCCTCGGCTTATTTTTTCGCTAATGAGCCGGAAACTAGCATCAAAGGAATCAAACAAAAAAAGAGTACAAACATTCCTTTAATAAATGATTGCTCAAAAGAAATTTGTTAAAAACATTTGACAACTTTGTGAACAAAATGAATAATAAATAAAAAGGGGATGAATAAAATGGAATCTAAGTTGAAAATATTAAATGCCGCTAGGTCTGTTGGTTGCACAGTACTTACAATCGGAATTGCTATTTTCTTTTATGGTTTCTTTGGAAGCGATTACAGCGCAGTGACAGGCATTGGTATTGGTACAATTATGGGGGCTATCTTTATCTTTCTTATTGGGGTATTCTTCGTTGTTACGGAAGAGATGAATGAAAAAACAGATAAAGGCGTCAAAGTTTTTTAGGGAAATTGAAGAGCTCTGGTAAATCTAGGGGTAGTTTGCCAAGGGGAATTCAAATTTAAGTACAATTCTATCAATCTTAAACATTAATGTAAAAAATAATAGGAGCGCCGTAAAAGGCGCTCCTGTAAATCATTATGCCATATCCCAAATCATAATTAGTAGAGTACCGAAAATAGTAGCTAAGGCAATGGCAAATGCATAAACAATATTTGTGTAGATCGAACCTTTGTCACCCGTTTCACCAGCGTGCATAAATACAATAAGCTGCACAGCTGCTTGAACAAATGCTGTGGCTAATAGAATCGTCATGCCTACAGCAAACGATAGATCAAAGAAGTAAACAGCAAGAGCAACAACAGTCAGGATCAATGAAAAGACAAAGCCTACTACTTGTTTACGCGGAAATAATTCGCTCATGTTTACATCAATCCTTTCAGGTAGACGAAGCTGAAGATGAAAATCCAAACAACGTCTAAAAAATGCCAGTAAAGGGAAAAGATGAACGCTTTATTAGTTGTTCTAGGAGTTAACCCATCTTTTTTTACTTGCAGGATAATAAATAATCCCCAGAATAAACCAAGCGTCACGTGTGCTCCATGTGTTCCAAGCGTTGTTAAAAGGCTGGCAGTAAATGCACTCGTTTGCAACCCTGCCCCAATGTGAACATAGTGAATGAACTCATAAATTTCAACACCTAAGAAAGTGAGACCTAGAAGGAGTGTGACCGCAAAAAAGCTCATCATTGCTTTTTTATGGCCAATACGCATCGCATGAACACCAAGACCAATCGTGAAACTACTTGTTAAAAGTACGAACGTTTCAATAAGCACTGGTGTGATTTCAAAAATCTCAGCTCCAGATGGTCCACTTCCTGTCCGATCTACTAATGTGAAATAAGTTGCAAAAAGCGTGGCAAAGAGCATAATTTCAGCTCCAAGGAAAATCCAGAAGCCTAAAATATTCATTTGATTTTGATCTGTACTATATTCAAGTGGAAGCGAGTGATCTATTTTCATTAGCTAGCACCTCGCAATTTTTTTTCTGTGTCTTCAACTTCTTTAACGGAAATATAAAAGCCGTCATCTTTCTTAAATGAATTATAAGCCATACAAGCAAATATACCAATTGTTGTAATAATTAATGGAATCCAAATGCTAAATACAAAGCAAAAGCCCCATACGAAGAAAATACTGCTCATAATAAACGGAACGCCACTGCTATTTGGCATATGAATTTTTTCAATTTTATCATTAAAAATTGGTATTCCTTTTTTCTTATAATCCCAGAATGCTTCGATTGAATCCACTTGCGGTGTTACAGCAAAGTTATAAGCCGGAATCGGAGTATGTGTAGCCCATTCAAGTGTTCTTGCATCCCAAGGATCTGCACTAATATTTCTTGAAGCATAGCGTGTGCTGTAGTAAACGTTATATACAATTAACGCAAAGCCGATAGCAAGCCCAATTGCTCCAGCAAATGATAATAAGTTTAGCGGTCCAAAGCCAGTTTCTGCAGAGTATGTGTACATACGGCGAGCTTGCCCATCTAATCCAGTGAAGAACATCGGGAAGAATGTCACGTTAAAGCTAATAGCGATAAACCAGAATGCCCATTTACCAATTTTTTCACTTAGCATAAAGCCAAACATTTTTGGCCACCAGTAAGTAAGACCGGCAAGCATCGCAAATACGACACCCGGAATAATTGTATAGTGGAAGTGAGCAACTAAGAACATTGTATTATGGTACTGATAGTCGGCACTTGCCATTCCTAACATTACCCCAGTTACCCCGCCAATTGTAAAGATCGGAATAAATCCTACAGAATAAAGCATCGGAACGGTAAACTTAATTTTCCCTTTATACATCGTTAACAGCCAGTTAAAAATCTTAATTCCAGTCGGGATCGCAATCGCCATTGTCGTGATTGAGAAAATACTATTCGAAAGTGGTCCTTGCCCCATTGTAAAGAAGTGATGCATCCAAACTAAGAAGGACAAAAACGAGATGATTACGATAGAAGCAACCATCGATTTATAGCCATATAAGTTACGTCGTGCAAAAGTGGAGATAACCTCACTATAAACTCCGAATGCAGGTAATACTAGGATATATACTTCTGGATGTCCCCAAACCCAGAATAGGTTAGCCCAAAGCATATCCATACCACCGTTTGACATCGTGAAGAAGTTTGCGCCAAACAGGCGGTCCATTGTTCCAAGTAATAGAGCAACTGTTAATACTGGGAATGCGAATACAACAATAACGTTCGTAATAAAAGCTGTCCAAGTGAACATTGGCATTTTCATTAACTTCATGCCCGGAGCTCTCATTTTTAGGATCGTCGTAATAAAGTTGATACCAGAAATTAATGTACCAATCCCTGCAATCTGAATCGAAATCATATAATAATTCGTTCCTACAGATTGACTGAAGTCATTGCCTGCTAGTGGGAAATAAGAAGTCCAACCAGCATCTGGTGATCCTCCAATAACGAATGAAATATTGAATAACATTGCACCCATGAAGTATAACCAGAAGCTCAGTGCATTTAAGCGTGGAAACGCAACGTCACGAGCACCGATCTGTAAAGGAACAACGACGTTCATTAAAGCATAAATAAATGGCATCGCCATAAAAATAATCATTACCACCCCATGGGTAGTGAATACTTCATTATAATGCTGAGCATCCAGTAGCGCATTATCAGGTACAGCTGTTTGTGCTCTCATCATAATCGCATCTACCCCACCACGGAAAAGCATGAGGAGTGCAGAGATTAAATACATAATACCGATCTTCTTATGGTCAACTGTTGTCAACCATTCACGCCATAAATAGCCCCATTTTTTAAAATATGTTAATCCGGCGAGAATCGCGATAACAGTAAGACCAATCGCTACCATTGATGCATAAATCGCTGGACTTGGATGAGGAATGGCAAATCGATCAAAGAAAGCCATACTTTTTTAACTCCTTTCAAGAAATATTGCTTTTAAAACTAAATAAGTTGATATAAATCATTAAGTCTATTAATGATGGTTGTGTTCTGCATGCGATTCGTCCTGAGAATTTTCCTTTTCATGCATTTGGACATCTTTTTGACCTTCATGTGAAGCATGTGATCCATGATTATGTTCTGGAGCAGGTCTAAAATCTAGATGAGTATTGCTAAATGTTAACTGACCAAGATGGCCTGGCTTTAATAACTCATTGAATTTTTCTTCTGTTAACGGCTCAGCCGTTTCTTTTACTTCTTTTGCCCACTTATCAAACTCTTCTTCAGGCATGGCTTCCACATGGAATGTATTTTCGGCGAACCCTTTTCCACTAAAGTTTGAGTTTCGTCCCATGTATTCACCTGGAACATTAGCTGCTAAGTGTAACGTTGTGACCATGTCGGACATGGCATATTTTTGACCGCCAAGCTGTGGAATCCAAAAGGCAGTAATTGGGCCAAATGAGTAAAGCTTAAATTCCAACGCCCGATCGGTTGGGATATATAAGTAGTTAACTGTTTCAATTCCTTCTTCTGGATAGCTGAAATGCCATTTCCAATCTGATGTAGAAGCATAGACAACTAATGGTTTCTGATCTTCATACCCTTTTGGTGTTGCCTCAACTTCATATGTGGATTTAACCGTAAGGATCGAGAGGAAAATAATGATGATAACAGGAATCCCTACACAGATTGCTTCAATAATATGATTCCCTTCAATATGCGGAGGTTCATAATCCGCACTTTGTTTCGATGCACGGTATTTCAGTACAACAAATATTAATAGGGCGAAAACCGCAACCACAATGATTGCCATCGTCGCAATCGATATCCAAATGACATTGGCTGTCGTTTCGGCTTGAGGTCCTTTAGGATCCAAAACCATTAATGATGATTCACAACCTGTTAGCATTGTGATAATAGTGATAACCAAAGATAAAAAAGCCCATTTCCTTTTCATTGAAGGTACCCCTTTCTATTGATCTAAAAGCTTATTAGCTTAATGTAAAGGTTCGCTTTGTGATTAATGTCACAACTTACAAATTATCTTATTATCATCAAATGCTAAAAACAATAATATGAGATATATTTCACAAAGTGTTCAAGAATCACCATATAAATTAGTCACAAAATGTTCATGAAACAGTGACAACTGAAAAGGATAAGGGGAGTAATTATTAGCATTTTTTTTAAAACTGGATTATCTTGAAGAGTTTAGATAAACACAAACTATATGGGTTGATTCAGAAAATGAGCTCCCCCCACTAACTAGAATAAGAAAAAAGTGAAACTTATTTAGTTTTCCAACGTAACTACTATATAAAGTGGAAGATGCTGTGAAATTTGTTATTATAGTATAGTAGGATCAAGTTGGAATAACTAATAATAGTAGCCTACTTAAATACATGGAGGGAAAATTTAATGAGAAAGATTTTAGCAGCTTTACTTACAACAGCGCTTATATTTTCGCCTGTTGGGAATTTTGTTTTCCAAGATCATTCATCAACTGTAGAAGCAAAAGGTTACAAGTCAGGTAAGAAAAGTTTTAACATCAATAACAATAAGACAAACAACAATTCCAATTTCCAAAATAAAAAATCAGAACCTACAACAACAAATAAATCAACATCAACTACCAATAAATCAGCACCCACTGCAAACACAAAAGGCGGCTTGATGTCAGGTGGTTTAATGAAAGGTCTTATGTTAGGTGGACTTGCTGGAATGCTATTTGGGGGACTCTTTGCAAACATGGGCGCATTAGGCTCTATTCTAGGCTTACTCATCAATGTTCTAGCGATTGTCGTTTTGATTTCTGCCATTCGCAAAATCTTTGCCATTTTCAAGGATAATAAGAAAAAAGAGGATCCTAATCCATGGAGAGGCTAATCATTTCTGAGCAAGATATTATTAATGCTCTTTGCGTTTATATTTCTCGTAAAAAACAGGTAAAGCCTGAAGAGGTTGAAGTTGAACTCATGTATGATGATGATTATGGATTTTCTGCCGAAGCTTTTGTAGATGGCAGGAAGCAGGTTCTGATTACTGCAAACTTAATTGAAGCTCTTCGTTTATGGCTTGATGAATTTTTGAATACAGACCCTTATGCTGGAATCAACCTAGTGCTGGATGATGAAGAAGGGATTATTGCAAAAATCAATTAAAAAAAGAAACTTCTGTATTTCCATGACTTTGATAAACGATTCCTTACACCAATAAAACTCATCTCAGATGTCAATATGACTGATTGGGAACTGGATGAGTTTTTTGGCTCTTTGCCATTTACAGTGATGTAATAGCTTGCATTTAAAAACTTAGGCTCTTTTCACATATATTGTTGTTTTTATCCTTCAAAATTTGCCCGTTGATTTCCGCTGCGGGCACTTGCTTTCCGCGGGGAGGGACGGGAGCCTCCTGGCGTTACCGCCTGCTGGGGTCTCCCGTTCCCTCTATTCCCGCAGGAGTCAAGTGCCCTCCGCTCCAATCAACTCAGTTGTTAATATAAAATTATACTAAAAAAGCAACAAAGTTTACGAAAACAGCCAAAACTTAAAATTTGTTTCGCATAATTAGTAAAATCACCCTGATACAAATCAACGATCTTTTTTTAAATATCAATATTTATTGTTTGGTAATCATGAACAGCAAAAGGACTTAAAGCCAACCATAGCTTTAAGTCCTTTTGCTATGTCTTTATCGAATTTGAATGCAACATATCGAAGGCTTCTCTACTCGTTTGCAGCAAACCAAGTCGTTGTTCAGCTACAAATACAAAAAAAGCTGCCTTAAGGACAGCTCTGATCAATAACTATGGCAATACTTAATCTTGGTTATCAAGTTCAATAAAATAATGATCCTTACGATAAGATACTGCCTCCATGGTTGCATCCCAATGTTTAGCCGATACTAACAATTGGGATACAGTTCAATCACATAATTTTATGCTATTTTGTTGATATCTATTGCTTTTCCTTCTTTACGCCACTCTTTATATTCAGCAGCTGCTGTGAAGATAACATCTGTAGATGAATTAATAGCTGTTTCAACAGAGTCTTGTACAACACCGATGATAAAGCCTACTCCGACTACCTGCATAGCCACATCTGCTGGGATTCCAAATAAGCTGCACGCTAGAGGAATCAGTAATAAAGATCCGCCTGCAACTCCTGAAGCACCACAAGCACAGATAGCTGACACGACACTTAGGATAATGGCTGTAGGAATATCGACTTGAATCCCAAGTGTATGAACCGCCGCTAGGGTCAAAACAGAAATCGTAACAGCAGCACCAGCCATATTGATCGTAGCACCTAAAGGAATCGATACGGAATAACTATCCTTATTCAAACCAAGATTTTCACATAATCTCATATTTACAGGAATGTTTGCTGCTGAACTGCGTGTAAAGAATGCTGTAATACCGCTTTCCTTTAAGCACTTAAAAACAAGCGGGAATGGGTTTTGCTTTATAACCACAAACACAATGATTGGATTGACAACCAACGCCACGAAGAGCATACAACCAATTAATAAGGCAAGTAATTTCCCATAGCTCAGTAAAGCATCCAATCCATTTGTAGTAATTGCCTCAAATACTAGACCCATAATTCCTAATGGTGCCAACTTAATAACCCATGTAACCATTTTGGAAACAGCATCAGAAAAATTAGAAATCATTGTTTTTGTCGAATCGGCAGCATTTTTTAAAGCCAAACCAAGGAGAACTGCCCAAGCTAAAATACCAATATAATTCGCATTAAAAATTGCCTTAACTGGGTTATCAACAACATTCAGCAGCAATGTTTTAAGAACCTCAACAACACCGCTAGGAGGTGTCACATCTTCAGCACCCTTTACAAGCGTTAAGCCTACAGGAAAAATAAAACTAACAATAACAGCAATTAAGCCAGCTAAAAAGGTTCCTAAAAGATAAAGAATGATAACGGATTTCATGTTCGTTTGCTGACCACTTTTGTGCCCGGCAATAGCTGACATAACCAAAAAGAGTACCAACACAGGTGCTATAGCTTTCAAAGCACCTACAAATAAAGAGCCAAAAATGACAATTGGTTTAGCTACTTCTGGAATGGTTAAAGCCAGAATAATACCAATGATCAAACCGACAATGATTTGTTTTACTATGCTCAATCGGCTCCACTTTTTCCATAAACTTTTCATAGATATTCCCCCATAGTTAAATTTGCGATATTGTTAATATCGAGTTGTTCAATTGTAATCGATGTAAGTGTCTTTTAAAAAATAGTTTCGATCGAAAAGTAGGTGACTTCTTATTGATAGACATCAATTTAAGTCCTGGAGGGTTATCCAAAAGTTCATCTAATAGAGGTTATTACAAATTAGATTGCGTTTAGGATGAATCATTTTTTTATTGATGAATATCCCCTTAATATTCCACGCTAAAAAGACATTTGTCTTCACTACAAATTGTATTATAATGACTTTTTAAATATATTACAATACTATTATTTTAATTAAAATTATTGCCAATTAATTAAATATTCAAATAAATAAAGAGAAAATAAGATATTTGTTTGTAATTTCAATGTCAGCCATTACTATTATAAAAGAATTTTAATTCCTTGGAACAAGGATACTTGAAAAAGGTGCCTGACCTCTAGTGTATTAAAACATTACCGTACTGGAGGTTAGGCACCTTAGCTAAGGTTATCTGCATTCCTTCATAGAACTACGCAAATCATGAAGCGCAAAAATCAGCGCTTCACTACAGAGAATGAAAATGGCGGATAACCGTCAATACTGACTCTACGGCTGAAGAGGAACGTCGATGAACGAAGAGAGATTCTCTTGACCGTTAAAAATATTATTGCTACTCTAAGTCCAATGTTCACTGATCATCGTTAGGTAAACTCTTGTACGAGAGATGCTGTTGCCCAGATCTAGGCACTTTTTCGAAAATAATTACATATGAAAAGTTGATAATTAAAGCAAATATGTTCAAATTTTATTCACTGGATTCCATCCCGATGGTTGGAGGTTTTTTTTTGAATGTTATCGTAAACAAATTTAAAAAAATGACTTACAAACAAACTTTTTTTTACACCATACTAGCACTTTGTTTTGTCTCTTCACTTGTGTTTGTTAATCACAATTATTCGTTCTATCACCATCCAATAGCTGAAGTCATCCAAACGAATCTGGAAGATACTTCTGAAGTGACTGATATGTATAATAATGAAGATCATCTATTCACTCAGCATATAATAGCCCAATTAAAAAATGGAGATAAAAAAGGACAACTTATCCATTTAATGAATGAGTATTCAACGTCTGGAGCTTATGATCAAGAATACCATGTCGGAAATGAAATATTTGTTTTGATTGATAAGAACATAAAAGAAAATACAGATTTAACCGGAACGATCAAAGACGTAAAACGTGATAAATACATTTTAGTCATCGCATGGATTTTTATCATTATTTTACTTATTGTTGGAAAAAAGCATGGGCTGTTTTCTATTATTAGCTTGGCAATCAATGCCATTTTGTTATCATATGCATTGGATGTGTATGTGAAAAATCCATCCATAAGCTTGCTATTGATTTGTGGGATCAGTGTTATTTTATTTACTGTCATTTCTTTATTACTCGTTAACGGTTTTAACGAAAAAACATATGCAGCGATTGTTGCAACTCTGCTAGGAACTTTTATTTCGCTGTTCATTACCTATCTTGTTATGTCGTTAACTTCCGAGAACGGACTTCGATATGAAGAGATGCAATTTCTGACTCGTCCTTATAAAATGGTGTTCATGGCAGGGTTATTCGTCGGATCTTTAGGTGCCGTAATGGATGTTGCGATTACAATGTCTTCTTCTATTTTTGCTTTATATGAAAAAGATAACAACATATCAGTAAAAGCACTTAAAATATCAGGAATGGATATTGGAAAAGATATTATGGGAACCATGACAAGTATTTTGTTTTTTGCCTACATAAGTGGTTCCATTCCAATGCTTATTCTGTATTTGAAAAATGCTTCTCCATTGGGATTTTCCCTTTCCATGAACCTTTCATTAGAACTGGCTCGAGCCCTAGCCGGCGGGATTGGAATCGTATTAACGATTCCCGTAGGTCTATATACTTCAATTTTTTTCGTTAATCGAAAGAGGACAAGATTATGAATGTATTAGTATGTTTGGCAGCCATTTTATTTATATTGATGGTACTTATTGGTGGAAAAATAGGAGTACGATCGTTTATTTCTTTATTCTTAAACTTTGGCGTCCTCCTTCTGATCATACTCTTTATGGCAAGTCCAAAGGCGAATCCGATCATCTTAACATTGATTGGATGTACAGTGATTAGTTGCATTAATTTATTTTATATTAATGAAGTGAACAGCAAAACAACAACAGCCTTTATTTCTACCATTATCACGATTGTTATTTTACTTGCTTTTATTAACATTGTGACAGAAAATACGATGATTCAGGGATTTGGTGAAGAGGAAATAGATGAGCTTAGCATGTTCTCCCTTTATATTGGGGTCGATTTTGTTAAAATTGGAGCTTCTGTGATTATTATGAGTACAATCGGAGCCATTACAGATGTTGCCATTTCCATTACCTCTCCAATGCGTGAAATATTTAATCATCATCCATTCATTAGCAGGAAAGAGTTATTCCTATTGGGATTAAATATCGGAAGGGATATATTAGGAAGTATGACGAATACTTTATTTTTCGCCTTCTTCGGAGGCTATATGGCATTGCTTTTATGGTTTAAAGATTTATTTTATTCTGTTGGACAAATCGCAAATTCAAAAGTATTTAGTGCTGAGATGATCACAATATTTTGTGCCGGAATTGGTATAGCTTTGATTATTCCAATCGCTTCCTGGATTAATGCCTATTTTTTAGTAAGAACAAGAAAAAATAACGAGATACTTAAATAGGCTTCATGACAGGAAAACTCGGGGCGGTGACTGGCACGCCCCGAAGGGACGGGGAGACAGGCTCATTGCCCCAGTTAGTCTCTATTCTATTACACTTCTCAAATTCCCTATTATATTGAAATGGTCCCAAAGGGATAGTTACCTTTTTGTCCATTTGAAATAAACTCCCCACACCTTCCCCTCATTTTCACACATTATTGATCACGTTTTACCCGCATTTCACGCCTTTTTCCACGCTTTTTGTTTACGTTTTTCTTGTTTTAAAATAAAGTTCTGCACAAATCACTCATTTTCCCGATGTTCTTCTCACCTTTTTCTCGCTCTTTTATCATGCTTTTGGGGTTCGTAGAGCCCCTCATACTTTTTGTTCAAACATTGATAGGTCAAGGTCTTTTCTTTTCATACTTCTTCTTCTCACCTTTATCCAATCAAAAAAGGATGGGATTCTTGTTCCCACCCTTTCTTTCCTGCCTTTTATTCACACCTTTATCCACACGTTATCCACAGGCATATCAGAACTTTGTTTTGATTGTGCTATGGGATTGCTATGTGGCACAAGGGCTTATTTTGGCTTTAAAGTTTTAACTCTAGTTTCGTGACCGCTTCTACATGCATTGTTTGCGGGAACATGTCAACCGGCTGAACTTCAACAGTCTCATACCCGCCATCTTCCAGGATGCGCAAGTCCCTCGCCAGTGTTCCAGGATTACACGAAACATAAACCACTTTTTTCGGTTTCATTGCTATGATCGTTTGAAGCAGCGCCTCATCGCATCCTTTTCGAGGCGGATCCACAACTAATACATCGGCAGTATTACCTTCGTCATACCATTTAGGAATAACCACTTCCGCTTCCCCAACAGCAAACTCTGCATTAGAAATTCCGTTAAGCTCTGCATTACGCTTCGCATCTTCAATCGCTTCCGGAACAATTTCCACGCCAAAAACCTTTTTCGCCTTTTGAGCGAGGAATAAAGAGATTGTCCCAATTCCACAATAAGCATCAATTACTTTTTCTTTTCCGCTTAAATCTGCATATTCTAATGCCTTATCGTAGAGTACCTTTGTCTGCTCCGGATTAACCTGATAAAAGGACCGTGCAGAGATAGCGAATTTAATATCGCCAATGAAATCATAAATGACTTCTTCTCCCCAGAGAACTCTTGTCTCATCACCGAAAATAACGTTTGTTTTCTTCGGATTAATGTTTTGAACGATTGACTGGATCCCTGGAATACGAGAAGTGATTTCTTCTATGATCTTATTTTTATGAGGAAAATCATTTTTTCTCGTGATAAGAACAACCATGACTTCACCTGTAACAAGTCCATGGCGGGCCATAATGTGGCGAAGATCCCCTTTATTCCTTCCCTCATCATAGGCACGGATGCCGTACTTGCTGCAGATTTCAATAACAATCTGAACAACTTCATCATTTTTCTCCTGCTGAATAATGCATTCTTTCATGTTGATGATTGAATGGGTCCGCTGCTGGTAAAATCCTCCGATCAATCCGCCCTCTTGTTCACCGACAGGCACCTGTGCTTTATTGCGGTACCGCCAAGGATCTTTCATGCCAAGAACGGGATGGACCTTTACATTTTCGAGCTTGCCAATGCGAGTTAATACATCCCTCACTTGTTTTTCTTTTGCTTTCAGCTGCCCCTCATAGCTTAAATGCTGAAGTTGGCAACCTCCGCACTCCTTATAAATTGGGCATGGAGCCTCTACCCGATATGGGCTTTTTTCATACATTTCGACGAGCCGCCCAAATCCGTACCCCTTATTTGCCTTTGTCACTTTAATTTTTGCCTTTTCTCCCGGGAGTCCATTCGGCACGAATAACGGATAGCCGTCGACCTTAGCTACTCCTGCCCCGTCATGGGTTAAATCCTCAAAGACAACATCTATATAATCATTTTTCTGAACTGGTAACGTTTTACTCATTATTTTCTTCCTTTGCTTGTATATTCCGTGACCTCTTTGACAAGCAAAATTGTAACACAAAACAAGTCAGATTACGAAATCGTCTCAATCTGCCACACTGGAAAAATCAAATTTTGCACTTTGTAAAGTAATCATGTAGTTGCGTGAAGCAATTTCGATCCCATGGCTCTTCTTAAGGGCCGGTTTTCCTTTTGCCGAGTGTTTACGGGCACCATGAACTACTTTTGAGGACTTAAAGCACCTTTTTAAAATGATTTAAACAAATATATAAGTAACAAAGTTTGCGAAAACAGCCAATAAAAAAAGTCCGCTCCTACTCGGAACGAACTTCTTCTCGGATATTTGAGCTTTCCCAATCCGCAGGCCGATCCTCTTCACGAATTTGGTCAATTGGTACGTATACTTCAAGGTGGCGGTATAGGTTGACAAATTCAGCTGGCAGCAACCCACCGAATTCGCCGTCAAGATTAAGCTGTAATTTTTCACTCGATTTTACTTTAATCCGATTTGCCTGTGTATAAATAACATGCGGGTCATTGATATGTTCTCCGCGAACAGCCAGTGTCGCTATGCGGATAAAATCTGCAAGATTTGTTTTCTTTAATATTAGCAGCGAAAACAACCCATCATTAATCGATGAATCCGGAGCCAGTTTTTCGAATCCTCCGACAGAGTTCGTTAAGCCAACGAGAAAAAGCATAGCCTCTCCCTCAAAAAGCTTTCCATCATATTCGATACTAACATCCGTTGAGCGAATGGACGGAAGCATCTCGATTCCCTTTAAATAATAAGCAAGCTGGCCGATCATTGTTTTTAGCTTACTTGGCACTTCATATGTCAGCTCCGTCAGCCTGCCCCCACCTGCGATATTAATAAAATATTTATCATTGATCCGTCCAATATCAACGGGGATTGTATCCCCTCTAACAATAATATCTGCTGCTGCTTCAATATCCCGTGGAATTTGGAGAGCCCTTGCGAAGTCGTTTGTCGTTCCAACAGGAATGATTCCGAGCTTAGGACGAAACTCCTGCTCTGCCAGCCCATTTACGACCTCATTAATCGTTCCATCTCCACCCGCAGCCACAACTAAATCATAGCGACGTTCAACAGCGATACGTGCCGCCTTTGTCGCATCTCCCGCGCTTGTTGTTGCATGACAAGATGTCTCATAGCCAGCTCTTTCCAGCTTCTGCAGCACTTCAGCCAAATGCTTCTTAAATATCTCCCGGCCGGAAGTTGGATTATAAATAATTCTTGCCCTTTTCATTGCCCATCATCCTAATATTAATCTTAATGTTCGGTAGCCCTTTTTTCTATCCATCTTTAAACATCATAACGAAAAGAAACCCACATATCAATTTATACCCACTCTTCTATGCCACAAATGAATTATGCCCATAACAGACATGAAAATACTCTGTATTTCTTCCTTTTAAATAGATGCTAGTCATCGAAAAAAATACCCAGAAAATCCTCCGGGTATCTCTTAAACTATCGAATTCAATCAAATAAGCATCAAAAAAAAACGGTTAGGAGACCCCATTATTTCTAATTAATCAATTGTATTTAAACTCACTTGGTAGCTGTTCATAAGTTGAAGTTGATGACTGCCCTTCCCTGTTTGGAAAGTAGCGTGCTTTATAACAGGCTCCTCTATTTCAGCATCAGACTTTTGTTCATTAGTCATATTCCACTTTCCATGGGCTCCTTGAATCTCCTGGACATCGGTTGCCGTAACTAATACATCACTTGAGTTCTGAATATGAACAGAAATTGAAGCAGCATTATCAACTGCCCAATCACTCATCAGCGTACGTGGCTTAACAGTAATTGGATAATCATTCCCGATCACTTCAAGCTTTACATCGTTTGGTATGAGAATCGTTGCGGACATAGTCGCATATCGGTCAAATGGGCCGACAGATTCCCTTGGCAAATCCTTTACGCTGACATAAATCGTATCCCCTTTCGCCTGGACGGATACATAATCATCTGTTTTCGAAATCAACTTTTCATTTTTCCCGGTTAGGGCCCTGTATGTTCCAAACATCGAAACATCTTTGCCAGTTGTCCCTTCAACAGTTAGTGGGTACCGGCCCGTATGAACGACCACCCTTTTCACTTCATTATTTATTTTATGTTCAAAAGCTGGCAAGTCCAGCGTTCGTTCTTCTCTCTGTAAAACATCATCCATTTTTTCCAAAATACCAGTCGAGCTCAAGATCGCAAATCCGATACCAACTGTCCCTAATACCCCGACAAAGAATATACTTAAAAAATCATATTTTAAAAATGGCTTCTCCTGTCGTGAAAGGAAAAGGAAAACTAGTATCTCGATCCCAAGCACGACCAGTATAACTGGCCACCAGGACATCATCACATGTGTAAGTTTCAAACCGAAAATCTGAGACATTAGAAGAAAAATGCCGAGTAAAAGGAGCGAAGCCCCCATAGAAAAAGTACCAACTCGCCAAGTCCTCATTGTATTACCGCCTTTCTTTTTGGTAAATATTTAATTAGGCTGTTTTCGCATATATTGCTGTTTTTTAGCTTTAAAAGTTTGCCCGTTGATTTCCGCTGCGGGCACTTGCTTCCGCGGGGAGGGGACGGGAGCCTCCTCGGCGTTACCGCCTGCGGGGTCTCCCGCTTCCCTCTATTCCCGCAGGATACTGAATTTACATCCTTGAATCTGCCCACGCACGAAGGAAATGCGATAGCATTTTGG
>NZ_JAHNZZ010000002.1:33310-40580 GCF_019039215.1 Bacillus sp. FJAT-29790 | reverse complement strand
CTCCAATCAACTCAGATTATTAAATAAAAATCGCATTATAAAAGCAACAAACTTTACGAAAACAGCATTTAATTATTTCTGAAAAGAGTTTATTATATTTGCAAATCTATTTTTTACTGTTTCTCTATTCCTCTATTTTCTTTGCCTTATTGCCTAGAAGCAGTTTAAAGCCCCCGCCGATTAGCAAGATACATACAATGGCTGTTTGGAAGTAGCGATCGAACCAATACCTTAAGTCAAAGTTAATCATATCAACGAGCATCGGAGAAATGACTGGAAGCAGAATATTTGTCGTCAAATAATATAGCCCAAGCAATACAAGCCCAATGCCGATCCATTTCTGCTGATTGATTAAATAAGAAATAATCGGTGTATCTTCCATCGCCTCGTCACCGTATTTAGATGCTCTTTGTAATCCGTCGAAAAAGCTGTAAAACCAAATGATCGGAATTAAAAATAGGAAAATCCCTAACCGGAGAACATCTAGTATGTAGATCGAAAATAGAAAAGCCGCCATCAACTGGATGCCCCGGCGCTGAAACCCAAGATATAAGTGACCTGCCCCAGGGAAGATAGATAGAAATGTGGCTATAGCTTTGCTTTTCTTCCCATCCTCTCTTCGCGTTTCAAAATCCTCTAAAATCGTCCGATCAACAAGCTCTTCCCCTTTTTGTTTTCGATTCAACTGCTGGATGGCATCGAAAAAACCGTAGACCCATATGACCGGTAAAATAGCCAAGAATACTAAGAACTCGCTTCGGTGTGTTAAAACGGCTACAAAAAATACCATCACCCCTAAACCGAGAAATGCAGTCAGTAGCGTCATGCCACGATTCATTAGACCTAATTGAAAATGCCCTACTCCTGGAATAAAAGACAGCAGGATTGTGCGGAACCGTTCGTATTCCATATCATTAGCTGGAACCGTATTTGATGCTGGTAGCTCCTGTTTGTTCTGAAAAAGCCTAGAGGCAGTGATACCTGTATCAACTAAATTGACAATGTATAGGAAAATTCCTAATAGAACAATAAACCCTGCAATATTCCCGTAATAACCATTAATAATCATAAAGAAAATAGAAATGAGTAGAAATTCCGCTAGCATATAAACAAATCCTCGAAATACTTTCCCTAAATAAAGCAATCCTCCACCAGGGAAAAATGCTAACAGAAATGCGATAATTGGATTCTTCATTATTTTTCCGCCTCCTTCATTTTTTCTAAAGAATCCATCCAGGCAAAGGTTTTATCAACTATGCCTAATGACAAAGGTGTTTCTTTCTCCTGGAATTCTGGACTCTGAACGTTTTCAGCATATTTCGTAATCGATTGGAATACACCCGTCATCATTAAGAGAATGGTCATCGCAGCTGCGATAGAATAATGGAAGACGGCTGATTGACAGAATGGTTTCCTCATTTCCCCAATTGATTTAGAGCTACGAATTTTGGAAACTTTACTTTCTGAGATTTGAGCCATAACAAGATCGGTAAAGTCAGCTTCATTTGAAATAACAGGTAACTCGGTTTCCTCCTCCGCCACCGCCTGAAAATAGATTTCCAAACATTGGTCACAGCTATAAAGATGATTTTCATATAACACTCGGGCATCCTCATCCAACTCATTTTTTACATACGCTAACCACTCTTGCTCAGAATAATGCTTCATGAAAAATCGTCCTCCTTCCAATGCTTTTTCATCCAGTTACGTGCACGGTAAAGCTTTGTCTCAATTGTTTTGACTCCAACTTTTTGTTCCTCGGCTATTTGCTGATAGCTTTTTTCAGCTATGTAAAAATCATAAATAACATTTCGATAGTTTTCAGGCAGCTCTAGCAGCTTTTCTCGAACAAGAACGCGCCTTTCTTTTTCAATCATTTCGGTTTCCACGCTTTCTCCATGACCTTGAAAGTCGTATTCCACCGATTCCATCACTTCTTCTTGCCTTCGATCTCGCTTTCTTTTCACATCGATCGCGTGATTAACCGCAATCCTCGTCATCCATGTTTTAAAGCCTTGACCCTCATATTGGGGGAGAGAGTGATAGATCTTTATAAACACTTCCTGTGCGGCATCTTCCGCTTCTTTCCGGTCTCTTAAGACAGCATAAATGGTCCGGAACAAATCATTGCGGTATTTTTCGACCAATAAACGAAACGCATGGTCATTGCCGCTCATTATTTTTTGGATAATAATTTGGTCGCTAATCGCTCTCTCCCCCTTTCTGACAGCTTCCACCCTAATAGACGAAGGTTTATCACCTTACCCCTACACAAAATACAAATATTTTTCAAAAGTATTTTTTGCTTTACTATTTATCTCCTCAATTAAAATATAAAAACGCCTGGGAAGGAAAACTCTCCAAGCGTCTAAAAATTGTAATGCATAAGATTGAAATCAAATTCGCCTTGGCGTATTTGCGCCCAGATTTTTATCGAGCTTACTCGATAAATTCCTTTAAAAAATCTGAGGCATCCGCCTTTTCTTCTTCTCCTTCAATTATTTAAGCCAAATATATATACCCAAAGCTAATAATGATAAAAAGATAGCAATAGCATATATTAAAGTAAGATTTGTAGTATTCTTCTTATGTGCTTTTGAATAATTTTGGTCCCCTTTTCTTATGGCTATAAGGGTAAGAACAACAGCTATCAAAGTAAGGGCAATCACTAAAAAAATAATAGAAGCACTCATGAACACACCCCTTTGTAATTCATAGATATATTCATTATAGTGATAAACAAAAGAGAATGAAAGCCAACTTTCCCTTTATATGAATCAACTGTTATTCTTCTCCATCTCTTGTTTCGAAAATAACCATTTACATGGTAAAATGTTGTTAATAATAACATGCTTGAGCGTATGCTCCCAATCTAGCAAATAATATCAACCGACAATTTATTATTCACTCAGAAAATCCTTAGAAATTACTGTTCATAAGCATGTCTTCACTAATATGAACGAATAAAAAAGGGGGATATGATGACATCATTACTTTTACTATTTGCTTATTTAATAGGATCCATCCCTACTGCACTTCTTGTCGGCAAATATGCGTTCAATATTGATATCCGCGAACATGGCAGTAACAATCCTGGAGCCACCAATACATTAAGGGTCCTTGGGAAAAAGGCAGCTGTTATTGTGCTGCTTGTCGATGTTGGGAAAGGCGCGCTTGCTGCCTCACTGCCTATTCTATTAGAAATAGAAATTGAACCATTATATGTAGGACTGATCGCAGTCGTTGGCCACTGCTTCCCTATTTTTGCTGGATTCCGTGGCGGCAAAGCGATCGCTACTACTGCTGGCGTTCTGCTCGTATCAAATATTTGGATGTTTTTAGCTGCATATCTTGTTTTTATCTTTGTTATCTATATATCGAAATATGTTTTTTTTGGATCGCTTTCCGTAGGCCTCACATTGCTTTTATACTCTTTCTTTACACCAGGCCGCGAGCATGAACTCATTTTTTCCTTTTTTTTATTCCTATTAATCTTGCTCCATCGCTCAAATATTAGTAACTATTTTCATAACATCGAGCCAAAAATTAATGATAAAAAGATCAAGGATGATCGGATTCCACCAAAAAGGAATGTAAACCGAACTTGAATGAAAAACCAAATGTTGGAACATCCATTCCATCCACAGCAGTTAAGTTTTCTTAGATTTCTGCTATGCAGTTCCGTTTCAAATTCAGATTCTCCAGTTACGAGATTATTTCTAGATAGTGCAAAAGTTGATTTTTCCTGCTATGGTATGTATGGTAAAATTACAAATAGGCTGACCATGCCATAACTCTAATATCAAGGAGAGGGAATATGTCAAAAGTATTTGTTTTCGGACACAAAAACCCCGACACAGACTCAATTTGTTCGGCGCTCGCATACGCAGAATTGAAAGTGAAATTAGGTGTAGACGCGGAGCCCATTCGTTTAGGACAAGTTAATGAAGAAACACAATTTGCGCTAGATTATTTTAAGGTTGAAGCACCTCGTTTCGTAGAGGCTGTTTCAAAAGAAGCAAGCGAAGTGATTTTAGTAGATCATAACGAGTTTCAGCAAAGTGCTGACGATATCCGTGATGTGAGAATTCTCGAGGTTATCGATCATCACCGCATCGCGAATTTCGAAACAAGCGATCCACTATACTACCGTGCCGAACCTGTTGGCTGCACAGCGACGATCCTGAAAAAAATATATAAAGAGAATGCAGTGGAAATTAGCAAAGAAACGGCTGGATTAATGCTATCTGCCATCATTTCTGATTCCCTGCTGTTCAAATCCCCGACATGTACGGATGAAGATGTAGCTGCAGCTCGTGAGCTTGCTGAAATCGCTGAAGTAAATGCAGAAGAATACGGATTAGCCATGCTGAAAGCAGGAGCTAACCTTAGTGATAAAACGATCGAAGAGCTCATAACCCTTGATGCAAAAGAATTCCAAATGGGCAACTACAAAACAGAAATCGCTCAAGTAAACGCAGTGGACTTAAATGACGTCTTGAATCGCCAAGACGAGCTGGAATCCGTTCTCTCCGAGTTGATTACGAAAAAAGAATTAGATTTATTCGTATTCGTCCTCACTGATATTTTAAACAACGATTCTGTTGTTATCGCTTTAGGAAATGAAACAAAAGCTGTTGAGGAAGCTTATAATGTAACCCTTGAAAATAACTCCGCTGTTCTAAAAGGTGTTGTTTCACGTAAGAAACAAATTGTTCCGGGGCTTACAAAAGCGTTAACTGAGAAATAATATTGAGCAGTGCCAAATAGGCACTGCTTTTTTATGTATGCTATTTTCGCAAACTATTCGAAAAGGAAAAAACGGGCCTCATGAGGAGTTTATGAGGACCGAAAAATGCTCAAAAAGAAAAAAGCAGGCCTCATGAGGGGTTTATGAGGACCAAAAACTACTCAAAAAGGAAAAAACAGGCCTCATGAGGGGTTTATGAGGACCGAAAAATGCTCAAAAAGAAAAAAACAGGCCTCATGAGGGGTTTATGAGGACCAAAAACTGCTCAAAAAGAAAAAAACAGGCCTCATATGGGGTTTATGAGGACCGAAAAATGCTCAATAAGAAAAAAAACAGGCCTCATGAGGGGTTTATGAGGACCAAAAACTGCTCAAAAAGAAAAAAACAGGCCTCATGAGGGGTTCATGAGGACCGAAAACTACTCGAAAAGAAAAAAGCGGTCCTCATAAGGGGTTCATGAGGACCGAAAACTGCTTGATAAGAGAAAATTGATCGCCATGAGGGAGGCATGGCAACCAGAAATAAATCAGGAATAAATTCATGAAGCAACAGCCCACTATATATAAGCCTTTATAAAAGATTAATGGGATTCATAACCTAACTAGCGAAATTCTCGCTTTATATGCGAATGCTTCCACAAATTTCTTCTGTCTCTTCTATAAGCCGTTTCATTAGCTCATATACCGTCGTTTCGTTCGCTAAGCGCAGTCCTTGGCCCGCCCATAAAGACATGAAGTCAGGTTGGTTTACCTTTGCAGCCTGCTTTCTAATTGAACCTGTTAAATCATTTTGAATAGGGAATGGCAGAATCGAACTTGATAATGGGCTCATCTCTTTTATAAACCGATTGTTAATTCCCCTTGCAAGTTTCCCTGAAAACGATTTTGTGAGAACTGTTTGTTCCTCTGTGCTATTTAATAATGCTTCCTTATAAATCGGATGGGCTCCACTTTCTTTACACGTTAAAAAAGCAGTTCCTAACTGAACCCCTTCCGCTCCGAGAATCATGGCTGCGGCAATCCCTCTGGCATCCATTATTCCCCCTGCCGCGATGACAGGTTTGCTGACAGCATCAACAACCTGAGGGATAAGAGCCATGGATCCAATTAAACCGCTATCCTCATCATGATAAGTCCCTCTATGCCCTCCTGCTTCACTTCCCTGTGCTACAATCATGTCAACACCGCTCTCTTCCAGTTCCATCGCTTCATTCACATTCGTAGCGGTTCCAATGATGATACACTCTTGTTGCTTAAGCTCCCTAATCACGTCTTTATCTGGAATTCCGAATGTAAAACTGCAAACTGATACGCCAGCCCTTAGAACTTCCTCTAATTGATTTTCATAGAGAACTTTATAGTTCTTCTCTGGATGTGGAGAGCTTTCTTCTATCCCCAATTCACTTTGATATTTAGCTAAAACTCTTGCCATTGTTTTAAAGTCTTCCTGCTTATATAAGGTACTTTCATTTGGTACAAATAAATTCACGCCGAATGATTTGTCTGTCAAACATCTGATTTTTTTGGTTATTTCCCTAATTTCATCCGGCTTCATGTAACCTGCTCCAAGATTGCCTAACCCACCGCAGTTGGATGTCTCGCTGATTAATTCTGCAGTTGTAATTCCTCCTGCCATCGGTGCCTGGAAGATCGGATAATCAATGCCTAATTTCTCCGTTATTTCATTGCGATTCCAACCCATTAAAGACACTCCCTCTCAGGTTTACTAATTCTCCTGCGAAATGCTTTCTATTATACTTTCTGCAACTACATGCCAAAGAGTCTCATTCTCCTGATAGGAGGCCACTAACCTTTTATACATAGCTGTCTGTTTATCTTTAAAATCAGAATCATCCTGTGAAGGCAGCTGGCTGCGTTCATAATCTACGATTTCCTGGATCTTCTTTGCTCTTGGTCCCCAAACTGCCTTCTCCTCCCCATCTTGATCAATAAAAACAAAAATTGGAATCGCCCGTGATGTTCCATTCGTTAAATATTGATCCATTAATTCAAGGTTTGAATCCCTTAATATAAAACGAACCTCCATGCCAATTTCTGCTGCAATTTTCAATAGGACAGGGTTATTTACTAACGCGTCCCCACACCAGTCTTCTGTTAATACAATTGCTCTAAGACCCTTCTCTTTAATAGCCGTTAAACGCCGCTTTTCCTCTTCTAATAGCGTGAATTGATCTAAAATTCGAGTCATTTCTTTTTGATTTACATTCATGCCAGTTATATATTGATTAGGTGTTAAACCTTTGTCGAACCATTCATTTAAATGCATGTTTACACTTCCTCTATGATATTTTTCGCTTTCTACTTCTCCATCAAGGCTTAACATTCCTTCTAAAAATATCCGCCTAATTTATTTGTCGACAAAACGCTGTAAAAACAAATCTTTTCCTGGGAAATATGAGCAGGTTTTGTCGAATATTACTTTTAATATTTTAAAAAAGCTCTTTTCGCATAGTTTGTTGTTTTTGACTTTAAAAGTTTGCCCGTTGATTTCCGCTTCGGC
>NZ_JAHNZZ010000002.1:0-33300 GCF_019039215.1 Bacillus sp. FJAT-29790 | reverse complement strand
CTCGGCGTTACCGCCTGTGGGGTCTCCCGTTCCCTCTATTTCCCGCAGGAGTCAAGTGCCCTTCACTCCAATCAACTCAGATTTTTATATAAAATCATACTTAAATAGCAATAAAGTTTGCGAAAACAGCCATTAAAAAAGCTGATGGAAAATCCACCAGCCTTCCTTCTATCTTTTCGAAATTTCCGCTAATAAAAGCTTGTTTACCATCGGCGGGTTTGCTTGTCCTTTTGTCGCTTTCATAATTTGACCGACAAGGAAGCCAACTGCTTTTTGTTTGCCATTTTTAAAATCCTCAATTGATTGCGGATTGGCATCTAAAATTTCTGTTACGATTTTTAGAAGTGCGCCTTCATCCGAAATTTGAACTAGACCTTTTTCCTTCACGATTTGCTCGGCATCTCCGCCATTTTCAATCAATTCCTTGAAAACCGTCTTGGCAATTTTCGATGAAATTGTACCGTTTTCGATCAGCTTGATCATGCCAGCAAGACCTTCAGCCGTCAAAGCTGTATCTACTAGCTCCCTTTGCTCTGCTTTCAGATAGGCAGACACATCACCCATGATCCAGTTGGAAGCTTGTTTAGCGTCTGCTCCAGCGTTTACCGTTGCTTCGAAGAAATCGGATGTTTCCTTCGTTACTGTCAGAACCGCTGCATCATAGACAGGTAAGCCAAGCTCTTCAACATACCGCTTTTGCCTCTGATCGGGCAGCTCAGGAATTTCAGCGCGGATCCGCTCTTTCCATTCTTCATCAATATGAACATCTATTAAATCTGGATCAGGGAAATAACGATAATCGTCTGCTCCCTCTTTCACACGCATAAGAATTGTCGTATTTGTCGCTTCATCATATCTGCGCGTTTCTTGATTAATAACACCGCCTGAAAGTACTACTTCCTCTTGGCGCTTTACTTCGTATTCAATCCCTTTACGAATGAAGTTAAAGGAATTTAAGTTCTTTAGCTCTGTTTTCGTTCCGAATTCTTCCTGTCCAATTGGGCGGATCGAAATATTCGCATCACAACGAAGAGATCCTTCCTCCATTTTACAATCCGAAACGCCCGTATATTGAATAATCGACTTTAATTTTTCAAGGTATGCGTAAGCTTCGTTTGCTGTCCGAATATCTGGCTCAGAAACAATCTCGATGAGCGGTGTGCCTGCACGGTTAAAGTCACATAATGAGTATCCATTGCCATGAGTAAGCTTGCCGGCATCCTCTTCTAGATGGATACGAGTGATTCCAATTCTTTTCTTATAGCCATCCACTTCAATATCGATCCAGCCATGCTCGCCAATTGGCTTATCAAGTTGAGAAATTTGGTAAGCCTTCGGATTATCCGGATAAAAATAGTTCTTCCGGTCGAATGTCGTAACCGGAGCGATTTCACAGTTCAGCGCCATGGCTGCTTTCATTCCAAAATCAACTACTCGCTTATTTAAGACGGGGAGAACCCCTGGGTAACCCAGATCGACGACCGTTGTATTTGTATTCGGTTCAGCACCAAAATGATTCGGGCTTGCCGAGAAAATTTTTGAGTCTGTTTTTAATTCGACGTGTACTTCAAGTCCAATTACCGTTTCAAATTTCATTATTTCTCCCCCCTTACAGTACCGGTTTTTGTTTATGATAGTCTGTTGCCTGTTCGAAGGCATGTGCAACACGGTAAACCGTGCTTTCATCAAAATGCTTACCGATGATTTGAAGCCCTAGTGGCAAGCCATTAGCAAATCCACATGGAACTGAAATTCCTGGTACACCCGCAAGATTCACTGGGATTGTTAAAATATCGTTCGCATACATTGTGAGCGGATCATCCACATTCTCGCCAATTTTGAAAGCTGGATTTGGCGTTGTTGGACCAATGATGACATCATATTTATTTAATACATCATCAAAATCGTTCTTAATCAGTGTCCGTACTTTTTGCGCCTTTTTATAGTAAGCATCATAATAGCCGGAGCTTAATGCAAAAGTTCCAAGCATGATCCGAAGCTTAACTTCATCACCGAAGCCTTCTGCACGTGACTTTTTATATAAATCAAGCAAGTTTTCCGGGGTCTCCGTTCTATAGCCATAACGAACGCCGTCAAATCGGGCAAGGTTTGCTGAAGCTTCAGAAGAAGATAATAAATAATAAGATGCTAATGCATATTTGGAATGCGGAAGAGAAACCTCTTCCCAAGTAGCTCCTAATTTTTCAAGTACTTTTAACGAATCCAAAACCGACTGGCGCGCTTCTTCACCAACGCCTTCGCCTAAATATTCCTTTGGTACAGCAATTTTCAACCCTTTAATATCACCTGTTAAGGATTCCACAAAGTTTGGAACATCAATGTTAGCAGATGTCGAGTCCATTGGGTCAAGACCAGAAATCGCCTGCAATAAATAGGCATTATCTTCAACCGTCCGTGTAATTGGTCCAACTTGGTCAAACGATGAAGCAAATGCAACAATACCGTAGCGAGAAACACGGCCGTATGTAGGCTTCATCCCAACAACACCGCATAGAGCAGCTGGTTGCCTAATGGAGCCTCCTGTATCTGTTCCTAAAGAAAACAGTACTTCCCCTGAAGCAACAGAAGCTGCTGAACCGCCTGAAGATCCACCAGGGACGGCTTCCGAATTCCATGGATTAAGTGTTTTTTTGAAAGCAGAGTTTTCGTTGGATGAACCCATCGCAAACTCGTCCATATTTAACTTACCGATCGTAATCGTTTCAGCTTTATGTAACTTTCCGACAACTGTTGCATCATAAATTGGATCAAAGTTTTCTAATATTTTGCTTGCACATGTTGTGCGTAACCCCTTTGTTACGATATTATCTTTCAAACCGATCGGCATTCCGAAAAGGAGCCCCTTCGATTCATCCGTTCCAAGCTTTTTATCCATTATTTTTGCTGTTTCGCGGGCTTTTTCTTCATCTAAAGTTAAAAAAGCCTGTACCTTATCCTCTACCTCGCTAATACGCTTGTACGATTCGCTGACAAGGTCTGATACAGTAATTTCTTTTTTATGTAAAAGCTCATGAAGCTCCGATACCTTATGATCAAATAAACTCAAGCGAATTCCCTCCTTACTCGATGATTGACGGTACTTTCACTTGACCGTCTTGATGATCTGGTGCATTTTTTAGAACCTCAGATTGAGGCAACCCTTTTTGCGGGATATCTTCTCGCATCACGTTTTTCATATTTAATACATGTGAAGTCGGTTCTATATTTTCAGTATCTAATTCATTTAGCTGCTCTGCAAAAGAAATCATTGCATCCAGCTGTTTTGTAAATATTTCAGCCTCTTCCTCCGTTATTGCAAGCCTAGCCAGGTTCGCTACATGCTTTACCTGATCAGTTGAAATTCTAGACATAAAAGCCACCTCCAAATATGTTCGTTTCATCACACAATAATATTGATGATACCAAACTTTCTTACGTTAAAGCAACGTAAATCATGATCTACCCTCCCTATTTTATCATGAGTTGCAGGCAATTCGCACTCTTCAGGAAAAAAATCAGTCAGCTAATTTGTCAACATGAATCATAACATTGCTGATTAAAAAAGGAGCCTAGTGACTCCTCCCCCGCTTAAAAACTTTTGAGAATATTGTAAAAACACCCTTTTTCCCTTTACCTTTCTGTACCGTTTTCTTCGGGCTTTCCTTTTTCACATAGATTTCTTCTTTATCAATAGCATAATCGTATGCGAGGACAAGACCGATGTCTGAATTATGATCTTTATTTGTAACCATTGTATATTCTATTTTATTTTTTGCCGCTTGCTTCGTATATTTTGATAGCTCAGAATAGCTCATATTCCCATTTAGATATAGACGGGCCTTTCTATTTCCCTTTAGCGCATCTTCTACTTGTTTATAAATACCAGGTTCCCTTACTTGCGATTGGGTGAGAGCAATGACTATCCGTTCCCGCAGTGTGCCAAGAAATTTCCGTCGCTCATCGGGATTCGTTTCTTTCTGGCCATGAATCCCCTGCTGAATATAATCATCGATGTTTTTAGACACCGAAACACCTCCTAATGTATTTCCAAATACTCCATTAACAGTCCTTATATAGCCCCATTATCTAAAATTAGCACTTGGTTTACAAATCATATAGCTAAGTCCTGCCCTAATGAAAAGTAGGGCTATTAATATGTATGTTTACATATAACAACTGGTGCTAGTTTAGTTATTCCCTTATTAATATGAAAAGACTATTTTCGTAAACTATGTTAGTTGATTTCCGCTCCAGGATGCTCGCTTTCCGCGGGGCGTGCGGTGAGCCTCCTCGGCGCCTTGCGCCTGTGGGGTCTCACCTGTCCCGCTGCTCCCGCAGGAGTCTCGCACCTTCCGCTACAATCAACGTGATACAAAACCTATTTAAAAACAACAATCATTTAGAAAACAGCCTTTAAAATAAAAAAAGCCTCTCTTCATTGCGAAGAGAGGAGCAAATTGGAGTAAAAAATCACGATAGAATGGTTGAAATATCGTGGAAGGATCATCTTCCTTCCACAATATAAGCTGCACGATTTCTTTTGAAATGATTTTTACTGTTTGGCGGTAGAAAACTGAGCTTCCTCCGTGGAACCTTTTAAGGCAGTGGTTGAAGAAGTTCCTCCTGTTATCGTCATCGAAACTTGATCGAAATAACCTGTACCCACTTCCCTCTGATGTCTTGTAGCTGTATATCCAGACTCCTCACTTGCAAATTCAGCCTGCTGCAACTCGGAATAAGCAGCCATCCCACGATCTTTGTATCCGAGGGCCAATTCGAACATGCTGTGGTTTAGAGCATGGAAGCCTGCAAGTGTAACGAATTGGAATTTGTAGCCCATTTTACCAAGCTCGACTTGGAATTTTGCAATTGTGTCATCATCAAGCTTTTTCTTCCAATTGAAAGATGGAGAGCAGTTATAAGCTAATAGTTTACCAGGGAACCTTTCATGAATCGCCTCGGCAAAAAGCCTTGCTTCTTCCAGATCAGGCTCTGCTGTCTCACACCATACAAGGTCAGCGTATGGAGCATATGCCAAACCTCTGGCAATTGCCTGATCAAGCCCCGCTTTCGTCCGGAAGAAGCCTTCTGGTGTACGATCTCCATTAATGAAAGGTGCATCATAAGGATCGATATCACTCGTAATCAAGTCCGCCGCATTCGCATCCGTACGAGCAATAACTAAGGTAGGCACGCCCATTACGTCTGCAGCTAATCTTGCCGCAATTAAGTTTTTAACAGCCGTTTGGGTTGGGAGTAATACTTTTCCGCCTAAATGCCCGCATTTTTTCTCCGAAGAAAGCTGGTCTTCAAAATGAACGCCTGCAGCACCTGCTTCAATCATTCCTTTCATTAATTCAAATACGTTGAGCTGTCCGCCAAAGCCTGCTTCTGCATCTGCTACAATAGGCGCAAACCAGTCAATGGACGCATCGCCCTCCATATGATGAATTTGATCGGCACGCTGAAGAGCCTGGTTAATCCTTTTAACAACATTCGGTACACTGTTTGCCGGATACAAGCTTTGGTCTGGATACATATTGCCTGAAAGGTTGGCATCTGCCGCTACTTGCCAGCCGCTTAAGTATATGGCCTTCAAGCCAGCTTTTACTTGCTGGACAGCCTGATTTCCTGTCAATGCTCCTAATGAATTAATGAAATCCTCTTCATTGACAAGTTTCCATAGCTTTTCAGCCCCTCTATAAGCAAGTGTATGTTCAATATCGATGGAGCCTCTTAATCTAATAACCTCTTCAGCGGAATATGGTCTTTCAATTCCTTTCCACCGCTCATCCATTTCCCAGCTTTCCTGCAACTTTTGAACTCTTTCATTTGACATAAGTATGTTCCTCCTTCAATTTTTGTAAATGTAATGCGTAGAAATCAATTCTTTGTCCTCTCTTTTTTGAAAAAGTCTCGATTGTTGTAATACAAATGATTGATTATATTTTGTATTATATAACAGAGTTACGAAAAATGGAATAGGTTTTTTAATAATATTTAGAAAATTCTAAAATGGTGATATAAGGTCTTTGTAGGAGAAGCTGAAGAAGTTGATCACAAAAAAAAAAACGGCTCTAGCCGTTTTTTTTTAGTATCTTATAAAGTTAAACGCGTTCCTGTTTTTCCTTCAAGTGCGTCCTGAAGTTTATCTATTGATGTAATAATGACGTTTTTGCCGCCTTTTCTCAAAAATAAAATGGCTGCTTCGATTTTTGGACCCATACTTCCCTTTGGAAAATGACCTTCTTCCAGATAACGTAACGCATCATTAATTGTCAATTCTGATAAATTTTGCTGCTCTGGCGTTCCAAAATGGAGAGCAACATGCTCTACACCTGTTAAGATGAGAAAATAATCTGCATTGATCTCTAAAGCTAAAAGGGCACTTGCCAAATCTTTATCGATGACCGCCGCAGCGCCCTTTAGGATCCCATTTTCTTCGACAACAGGGATTCCGCCGCCACCAGCTGTAATGACGATAACTTCCTTTTCAAGCAAAGCATCAATGGCGTCTTTTTCGACAATTTGGATTGGCTTTGGAGAAGCAACGACACGTCTATATCCTCTTCCGCTATCTTCAACATATGAGATTTGTTCCTGTTCAAGGATTCTATCAAGCTCTTCCCTTGAATAAAATGGTCCAATTGGTTTTGTAGGGTTTTCAAAAGCAGGGTCATCTTTTGAAACGACTATCTGTGTTACGACTGTTGCAACTGTTTTCTTGATGTTACGTTCAGTCATTTTATTTCTAAACGCCTGCTGAATTAAATAACCTAAGTTCCCCTGGGTCTCGGCATCTAAAACATCAACCGGATATGCAGGAATCACCGATTCTGCCATTTGGTTTTTTATTAATGAATAGCCAACTTGAGGTCCATTTCCATGAGTGATGACAACCGTATTTCCCTGTTCAATTAATTCAATAACAGGGGCACAGCTTTCATTAATATTTCTTTGTTGCTCTTCAATGGTACCCTTTTGCCCTTCTTTAATGATCGCATTTCCTCCGATGGCTAAAACAACTTTACTCATAGATGCCTCTCATCTCCTTTATCAACTTCGCCTTGGCGTATTTGCGCTCAGATTTTCACCTTAGCTTGCTAGATAAATTCCCCTTTAAAAAATCTGAGGCAGCCGCCAGAGGCTTAACTTTATTCAGTCAGGGTTTGAACCGCCACGGAATTGGATACCTTTTTGCATTATCTCACCACATATGTCGTTTAGAGACTTCTGCTGAATAAAGTTAAACACAATATTTGATTTCTTATCTACCAATTATTATACTTTTTTGTTTATAAATCAAGCATTTTTTTGTATAATTATAAAAATAGGTTCTTGGCTGCAAGTTTTTTCAAAAAGAAGACGAGAGTAAAGTTAATTCGATAACGTCCAATAATAAAGCGCTTTCAAACGACATTGGTAATGGCATTAATAAACCCAAAATAAAAGAGTGACCCGCACTAGGCGAATCACCCTTGTATATTTATACAAAATCAATACATCTCAGACGTTGTTTTCGCTTGCATGTGCAGAAGGATATAATCTGGTCCGCCTGCTTTAGAGTCTGTGCCTGACATGTTAAATCCGCCAAATGGCTGGTAGCCAACGATCGCACCCGTACAGCTGCGATTGAAGTAAAGGTTTCCGACATGGAAATCTTCGCGCGCTTTTTGGATGTGCTCGCGGTTATTTGTGATCACGGCGCCGGTTAGGCCGTATTCAGTATTATTTGCAATTTCAAGCGCATGATCGAAATCTTTTGCTTTTGTAAAGCCCACAACCGGGCCAAAAATTTCTTCCTGCATTAGACGTGCATCAGGTGCAAGATCCGCAAATACGGTTGGTTTAATGAAGTAGCCTTTCGAGCTGTCTCCTTCTCCGCCTGTCATCAGCTTGCCTTCTTGTTTCCCGATTTCCACATAGCTCATAACTTTATCAAACGCATTTTGGTCAATAACAGGTCCCATGAAATTGCTTTGATCTTCAGGATTCCCCTGTGTCAATTCATTCGTCAACTCAACAACACGATTTAACACTTGATCGTATACATCTTCCACGACAACTGCACGAGAACAAGCGGAGCATTTTTGACCTGAGAAGCCGAATGCTGCTGCAACAATAGCTTGAGCAGCCAATTCAAGATCAGCTTCTTTGTCGACAACCATTGTGTCCTTGCCGCCCATTTCCGCGATTACACGTTTAAGCCAGATTTGACCTTCGTTTACTTTTGATGCACGCTCGTAAATGCGAAGACCAACATCACGGGAGCCAGTAAAGCTGATAAAACGAGTATCTTTATGATCTACTAAATAATCGCCCACTTCTGAACCGCTTCCTGGAACATAGTTTAAAACACCTTTTGGCAAGCCCGCTTCTTCCATAACTTCTACAAACTTAGCAGCAATAACAGGAGTCGTTGAAGCTGGTTTAAGTAGAACTGTATTCCCCGCAACAATCGCTGCTACAGTTGTTCCAGCCATGATTGCAAATGGGAAGTTCCAAGGAGAAATAATGATTCCTACTCCTAAAGGAATATAGTCATAACGGTTATATTCGTTCGGACGGCTGTTCATAGGAACGCCATCTTTAATTTTCAAGATTTGACGTGCATAGTATTCTAGGAAATCAATCGCTTCTGCCGTATCAGCATCTGCTTCATTCCACGGCTTTCCAGCTTCTTTAGTCAATAATGCGGAAAATTCATGTTTGCGGCGGCGAATAATCGCTGCTGCTTTGAATAAAACATCTGCGCGGGTTTCCGGCTTTACTTTTCTCCACGTTTTAAATGATTCAACCGCAACCTGCATTGCTTTTTCGGCAAGGTCACGATCCGCTTTTGAAACACGGCCGATCAGTTCTTCTTTATTCGCAGGATTCGTTGAAACGATTTTATCCTCAGTTGAGACGCGCTCTCCGCCAATTACAAGATCATAATCTTGACCTAAATAACTTTGCACTGTTTTTAAACCAGCTAAAAATGCTTCCCGATTTTCAGTTACTTTAAAATCCGTAAATGGCTCATGCTTGTAAGGTTGTACCATTTCTTCCCGCCTCCTAATATATATCGTCTGACTCTAGCCTAAATATGCATCTGAAAGATAAGGGCTTTCTGGAAGTTTCCTTTCCCACATTTAGACTTTGTCACTTTGTAAACACGTTAACATCCACTGCTTATTCTACATGATTTAATAGATGCCTTCAAATATTCAAATTTAATTTGGTGTTATTGGTTATTGATAAATATGCACAAATGGTTCATTTTGATTTGCTTTGCGAACGATCAGCGCTTCCGGTCCATTAACTGAAGTAATGCTGACTTGAACTGAAATATATGAAGGAAAATGTTGAAGAACAAGTCCAGTTACATACTGTGTAAAGCCAATTCCTTCTGCTTTTCCGTAAAATTGGATAGGGATGCTAATATTTAACTCTTGTAATTGATCCCGAGCGTAAAATGCTTTCCCAATAACTCCATTAAAGTTAGGAAAATATGTTTCTATATCTTGTTTAAAATTCAAGAAGGATGTGGCATCATCCCGGTGGTTTATAGTCGCATTGGTTGAAGGGAATTGAACATATTCCTCAGCAACCTTTTCCCAGCCTCCAAGTTTCGCACTGCCTTTTGCTGCATTCGCATAAGCGAAGAAGTTTCCCGGCACAACAGAAGTTTTACTTTGCTGTTCAAATAATGCAATCGTAATAGGAACGTCTCTTAATCCATCCATATTACGTAATCGCTGCAAAACTTCTTCAGCAATTTTCTTACCTTCCTTTTCGAGGTCTCCGTGAGCGATTTTCGTTTCAAACGTTGCCCCATATTGAACCTTTTGATAATAATAAACCGAATTCAAGGCAAGACCTATGACAACACCGCCTAATTTAACCTTACCTTCTTCATTTTTCACAAGGTAATCATGCTCGATAATGTGGGCAAGGTAGTTCGGACTTTTCTCATAACGGTCATGTATATTCCCTTTTCCGTTATCGAGTGGGTTCAGGCCGATATTATCTGCTTCACTTAAATTCCTCTCTTTTAGTTGTTCGGGTGTGAATTGTCGGTTCAGCCAAAGGCGGACAGTATCTCTTTTTAAATATTGGCCCTCTTGAAACAAATACTTATCCGGGTCGAATGTATTATGAGCAACCCTCATCAGTCCAGTTTCAAATTCACTGATGTCATACTTTGTATTAATATTATTGACGACAAGCCCCCTTGCCTCACTCGGCTCAAAGGGAAGGATTGTCCGATAATATTGATCTGAAATTCTAAAGTTTGGGATAATCGCTTTCTCTTTTGCGTCCTCTTTGTTCTGAACGATTTCCTCTTGCTTATTAAATTGCGGCGCACAGCCTGCAAGCAAAAGGAAAAGGGACAAGGAAAGCATTATTAATTTCTTCACGGCTTTTGCACCTCTTACTCGTTTAATTCTTCGACCAGTCTCTCCTCGTTCCAAATCGAAATTCCTAATTCCTGTGCTTTTGCCAGCTTGGATCCGGCATCTTCACCAGCAATGACAATATCTGTTTTCTTACTGACACTTCCTGCAATTTTCCCGCCTAATGCTTCGATTCTTTCCTTCGCATCATTTCTCGTCAGTTTTTCTAATTTACCTGTCAGGACAATTGTTTTCCCAGCAAAAATCGAATCCGAACTCTCAATTGAAAGTGGCTTTGGCCCATTATATTCCATGTTAATCCCGGCAGCTTTTAATTCATTGATTAGCTCTTTTGCTTCTTCCTGTTCAAAAAAGGTTACGATCGAATCCGCCATTTTTTCACCAATTTCATTTATAGCAGTTAACTCTTCGTACGAAGCGACCTCAAGCAAGTCTATCGTTCCAAAATGCTGTGCAAGTGTTTTCGCGGCTTTCGCTCCAACATGACGAATGCCAAGACCAAATAAGAGCTTTTCTAAGGATGTTCCTTTGGAAGCTTCGATTGCTTGCAGTAAATTATTAACTGACTTTTCACCCATGCGCTCCAATTGGATCAATTGATCATAGGACAATTTGTATAAATCCGCTACATCATGTATAAGATTTTCGGCAAATAATTGGCTGATAACCTTCTCACCTAATCCGTCAATATTCATCGCATTGCGGGAAACGAAATGGATCAGTCCTTCACGGATTTGGGCGGGACATTTCGGATTCATGCAACGTAAAGCTACCTCGCCATCAAGGCGGACAAGTTCGCTCTCGCATTCAGGGCAATGGGTCGGCATAAGGAATTCAATTTCATCCCCTGTTCTGCGTTCTGCAAGAACATTGACCACCTCAGGGATGATATCCCCAGCTTTTTTGATAACAACCTGATCGCCGATTTTGATATCTTTCTCACGTATAAGATCTTCATTATGAAGGGAAGCCCGCTGGACAGTCGTTCCTGCAACAAGAACGGGTTCAAGGATAGCGGTTGGTGTAACGACACCCGTTCGTCCAATGCTTAATTCGATGTCCTTTAACGTTGTAATAACCTCTTCGGCAGGAAATTTAAAGGCAACGGCCCATCGAGGGCTTTTGGCTGTTGTTCCAAGCATCCGCTGCTGCTCGATCGAATCAACTTTAATGACAATGCCATCAATATCATATGGTAAATCTTGGCGTCTACTTGTCCATTCTTGGACATATTCGATCACTTCTTGGATGTTCGCACATTTCCTCCGCTCTTTATTCGTCTTAAATCCAAGCATGTCCAAAAAATTAAGCGCTTCGCTATGCGAGATAATGCCTGATTCACCTGCATCTGAAACTCCATACAAGAAAATATCAAGGTTACGAGAGGCGGCGATGCGTGGGTCAAGCTGTCTTAAAGAACCCGCTGCCACGTTTCTTGGATTCGCAAAAAGCTCCTCGCCTCTCTCCCCCTTCTGTCTATTCAATGCTTCAAAGGAACGTCTTGACATAAATGCTTCGCCGCGGACTTCCAGTGTTATTTCTTCTTTTAATCGAAGGGGAATGGAACGAATCGTTCGCAAATTCGCTGTTATATTCTCTCCTATTGATCCATCTCCCCTGGTTGCCCCAAGGACAAATAAACCATCTTCATAACGAAGTGATACCGCTAATCCATCTATTTTTAGTTCGCACACATAGGAAATATCGTCCCCGACAATCTGACGGATACGGCGGTCAAAATCTTGCAATTCCTGCTCATTAAATGCATTGCCTAGACTAAGCATCTGTGACTGGTGCTGAACTTTCTCAAACATTTCAAGGATTTCGCCCCCGACTCGCTGAGTTGGGGAGTCAGATGTTTTCAGTTCCGGAAATTGTTCTTCCAATTCGTTCAGTTCTCTTAAAAGCCTGTCATATTCCGCGTCAGGAACAGACGGCTGATCAAGGACATGATACTCGTAATTGTACTGGTTAAGTAGTTTTTGTAAATCATTTACTTTTATTTCAGCTGTTTGAAGGTCCATAAGCCCAGCCCTTTCTAAAAAAACGTAAGGATGACACTTTCATTGTTTTCAAAGGCTGTTTTCGTAAACTTTGTTGCTATTTTACCAAAAAGAGGTCTAGTTGATTTCCACTCCAGGATGCTCGCTTTCCGCGAGGCGGGCGTTGAGCCTCCTCGGCGCTCTGCGCCTGTGGGGTCTCACCTGTCCCGCTACTCCCGCAGGAGTCTCTCACCTTCCGCTCCAATCAACTTCATAAAAAACCTATTTAAAAACAACAACTATTTAGAAAACAGCCTTTTAAAAAGATACTTTTTAGCCTTTTTTAATCGGCGCGAATTTAGCCAATAAGCGTTTGATGCCAATTGGTTTCGGAAACGCAATATCGAGTTCAATTCCCTCGCCTGCTCCTTTAACACTGACAACAGTGCCTGTGCCCCATTTGCCATGCTCAGCTTTATCGCCGACCTTCCATGCGAGTTCATCCCCGCCAGTCGTATTCATCGCGGGACGAATGACCGGCTTTCTTTGCGGTTGTCTCGAAGGCGCTGAGCTGAATGGCGTAGAACCGAATGGTGAACCCGCTTTATGAGCAGGCTGCAAGCCATCTAATAAATCTGCTGGGATTTCTTTTATAAATCGTGAAGGAGAATTCATACTTGTACGACCATACAGTGTACGCATTTGAGCATTCGTAATAAAAAGTTCCTTTTCTGCTCTTGTAATTCCGACATAGGCAAGCCTGCGTTCTTCTTCCATTTCCGCTTCTTCCATCAAGGAACGGCTATGTGGAAAAACACCTTCCTCCAAGCCGATTAAAAAGACAATCGGAAACTCAAGCCCTTTCGCGGAATGAAGTGTCATTAAAACGACAGCATCTGCCTTTTCTCCGTCATCATCCAATTTATCGATATCAGCAACTAGAGCTAAGTCTGTTAAAAATGCAACTAAGCTCTTATCTTCACTGCCATCTTCAAAGTTTTTCGTTACGGATAAAAACTCGTCCAAGTTTTCAAGTCGGCTTTGCGCTTCAATAGACTTTTCTGCAACTAGCATTTCCCTATAGCCAGACTTATCTAGAATTTCTTCAACTAATTCTGTTACAGAGAGGTATTCCTGCATTTGTGCATAGTTTTTGATCAAATCCCTGAATTCAGTGGCAGCTTTCGTGATTTTCGGGCTTAATCCAATCAGCTCAATTGATTCTAATGCCTCAAACATTGTCATATCATGAAGCGTAGCAAAGTTAGCTATTTTATCAATCGACCCCGAACCAATCCCCCGCTTTGGTACGTTAATGACCCGCTGTAGGCTAATATCATCATCCGGGTTGGCAATTAAGCGCAAATAAGCGAGGATATCTTTAATTTCTTTACGGTCATAGAACTTAATTCCGCCGACGATGGTGTATTCGATATTTGACTTTAAGAGTACTTCCTCCATCACACGGGATTGGGCATTGGTCCGGTACAAAATTGCAAAATCAGATAAGTTCCGGTTCCCTTCCCTTGCCAGCTCTTTTATTTTTCCAACGACAAATTGCCCCTCGCCCTGCTCACTATCCGCACGGTAGTAGAAAATCTTGCTTCCTTCGGGGTTTTCCGTCCAAAGATTTTTCGGTTTCCGGCTCATATTCCTCGCAATTACTTCATTCGCGGCAAGAAGAATCCGTTTTGTCGAGCGATAATTCTGTTCAAGCAAAATAACCTGTGCGCTCGGATAATCCTTTTCAAAAGAAAGAATATTAGCGATATCCGCACCACGCCAGCGATAAATTGACTGGTCCGAATCACCAACCACACAAAGATTTTTAAAGCGGTTTGCAAGAAGCTTTACAAGCATATATTGAGCTTTGTTGGTGTCCTGATACTCATCAACGTGAATGTATTGGAATTTGCGTTGGTAATACTCGAGTACTTCTGGTACTCTTTGAAATAGTTGGATGGTTATCATGATTAGGTCATCGAAATCTAATGCCTGGTTTCTTCTAAGTCTTTTTTGGTATTCCGTGTAAACATCACTGACAACTTGCTGGAAGTAGTCGCCTGTTGTTTTTGCGAATTCTTCTGGGGTTGTTAGTTCGTTTTTTGCTGAGCTAATCGATCCGAGAATTGCACGCGGATCGAACTTCTTCGGATCCAAGTTCTTATCCTTTAAAATTCCTTTGACTACAGATTGCTGATCCGTTGTATCTAAAATCGTAAAGTTTCGGTTATAGCCAATACGGTCAATATCTCTTCTTAAAATTCGGACACACATTGAGTGAAAGGTTGAGATCCAAATCTGATCAGCGGCTCCGCCCATCATTTTATAGATCCTTTCTCTCATCTCGCGCGCAGCTTTGTTCGTAAATGTGATGGCTAATATGTTATAGGGATTGACTCCCTTCTCAACCATCAAGTAAGCAATCCGATGTGTTAATACTCTTGTTTTTCCACTGCCTGCCCCGGCCATAATTAACAGGGGACCGTCCGTTGCCTTTACTGCATTTTGCTGTTCTGGATTTAACCCATTTAACAATTTATCCGATAAAAATTGCATTGCTTCTCGTCACCACCATACAAACATATGTTCTTGATTTTATTTTACTTGATTTCTACTTACCAATCAAATAATTTTTGAGCGGATTGCTTGCACGGTCTGCAAGGCTGCTTGCAAATTATCATAAATAATATTTCCAACTACGATGACGTCTGCACAATCCGACATTTCTTTTGCATGTTCAACACTTTCGATGCCACCGCCATAAAAAAGCGTTGTTTTTTCTAACACTTTTTTCACTTCAGACACTATTTCACGATCCCCATATGCCCCGCTGTATTCCAAGTAAAAAATCGGCAGATGAAACATCTTTTCTGCCATCATTGCAAATGCCTTTACATCGTCCTTAGACAAACTTGTCCGAGCATTCGTGAGCTTTGCGGCTTTGCAATCTTCATTGAGGATACAATAGCCTTGGACAAAAATCTCTTCCCAATTCATTATTTCTCCGTACTCTTTTACAGCTTCATGATGAAGTCCGGTAATCCATTTAGCATCCTGACTATTTAATACCGTCGGAATAAAATATAAATCAAACCCTGGCGTAATCGAATCAATAGACGAAACCTCTAGTACACAAGGAACTGTATACCGCCTTATACGAGCCATCAGATCGAGTACCTTTTCCAATGTAACTCCATCTGTTCCGCCCACAATAATGGCATCCGTTCCCGATTCACAAATTTTTTCTAAATCGTCATCCGAAATATATTTATCTGGATCGAGCTTAAACACATGGCGCCACTCGCGAACATCGTACATCCAAACTTCCTCCATTCTATCATTCCATTCCACCATTATATCATTAGTGAAATGAATGAAAAAGAAAAGCGCAGAAGGGAATCTGCTTCTAAAAATTAGGATATTCCCCATAATGGACCAAAAAAACCGCAGGAATTATGCCCACGGTTTCGTTTCAGATTAATTACTCTTCTATTTTCTCAATTTCCTCTTCTTTAATCCGTTCCAATGCCATTTCATAAGCATCATTCCCATAGTTCAAGCAGCGTTTCACACGGGAAATGGTTGCTGTACTGGCACCTGTTTCTGTTTCAATTTTATGATACGTTTTCCCTTCACGAAGCATGCGCGCAACCTCTAGCCGTTGAGCGAGAGATTGAATTTCATTCACCGTACACAGATCATCAAAAAAACGATAGCACTCTTCTAAATCCTTCAATGATAAAACGGACTTAAATAATTGGTCGAGATCTTTTCCTCTTAATTTATCAATTTGCATATATTAATCTCCTTTAAAATAGACATTCTATTGCTTCTATCAAAAGAAACCGTTTGCTCTAAGCCAGGATCGGCAGGAATAAGATTAATCCATGTCCTTCCAGGAACTAGGCCAGTTTCCTTCCCATTTATGATAGGCAAAATTCTCCCATCAATATTTTTCCAATCTACTGCCTTCCACTTGCCTTTTTGCAATAAATAGCCCCTGCCGCCAGAAGTTAAGTTAATTGCACGCCGACCTACATTATCAATTATTTTATGATCGGTTTCAACTATGAATATGTTGTCAAGTAATACCGGTTCACCTGAATCATAATCTGCAGTTAATTCGCCATTTGAATAACGTTTATACTTTCCAAGAGTCTCATCATATTCAAAAATGACATTAAATAAATTACTGGAAAAATAAGAAACCATCGCCGATTGGGCTTCTTCTCCGTCTATAGCATCCACTTCACTTTTTTTCAAGAAAGTCAGAGGGGGTGGAGATTCTTCCATCGCATAATTATTTTGTTCCGCACCCTTTAAGATATTTTCAAAAGTAATATAAGAATTATGCGGTGCTTTCCGAAAACTAGCGCGGTTAAAAAGCGTTCCATCATAGTATAGTCCATTTAAGTGATCGATATAGCCCTTATCCAACAACGCTTTGGCATCGGGACTGTTTCCATGAGCGATATATAAACTGTTATACCCTTTTGCCAATTCAATAAAATAGTCCCTGGCACTTCTTACAGGACCGATCTTTTCCGGTTTTTCGCTTTGATAAATAGCAAGAAATCTGGTTACATCCCCTTCTGCAAGCAGTTCATATACGACATCTGCTTTTTCAAGTCCGGACTGGGGACGGGCAGCCGGGTGATTATTGATCATTACTGCAACCGCTCGACCTTTCGCTTTCTCATCTGTTTCAACACCGGTTAACGGAAATTGAAAAGGAAGTTCTTTCTCCTCTGAAACGTCTTTCGCTGTCTCTTCTATTTCATTGTCTTTGTACTCAACGTCCGTTTTATCATTTTTGCTGCATCCCGTAGCTAGGAGCATCATCACTGCCAAAGCAGCTGTCCATTTGTTAAACATATAACACCTCAATATTCAATCTAGGTATTTTCTCCGCATTTTTTTCTAATTCAGCTATCCTTTTACATTTTAACGCATTATCGTTGGAAAGAGTACCGTTTTGTTCATAACATCATATATTCCTTGCTGTGTGATCCGAATATAGGGCAAATGGGTTGAAGAAAAAAATAAGAGCGAATAGATTGGATCCGAGAATTGGTACCCTTTTTCTCTCAAATAACGGTGAAGCTGCTTTTCTTCCGTAATTAAGTTTTCCACTCTTTGATCGGACATGACTCCTTTTAGCTTTAAAGGAATCTCCTGAACAATCTGACCCTGTTCAGAAACAGTGATGCCGCCACCTAATTCCTTCATCCGGTTAAAAGCAATCATCATATCCATCTTACTTTTTCCAATAAGAATAATATCACCTGTATTGGAAAAAGAGCTTGCTAAACCATCCAAACGGCTCGCGAAGCCTTTTATCATCGTATTCATCCGCCATTTTCCATTTTTATCAATCAGCATGAAGTAGCACTCATCATGCGAAGAAGACAACCGATCACCTGAAACATCAATAGCGATCGTATATGGCTTTGTAATCACAGCATTTTCCATTTTAATCCCGAAAGGCATTGAAAATTGCATATCATCCGGTGTAAGATCCCAGTCTAATTGTAAAGATTCGAATCCTTGATTTTTCCAAGAAATCGGTTCATAGGCATCCAGTCTTTCTCCGTCCCTTTTTACCCACTTACCTTTAGCAAGAACAGAAAGCGGTGTAGGGTTTATCTCGCTTGATAGAAAATTGATATTCGCAACTCTGCCAGTGGCAATATTACCATGCAAATGCTCAATATGATAATAGCGTGCCGCATTAATTGTCCCCATATTGTAGGCGTCAATGACTGGAACACCCTTTTCTATCGCAATCCGAATCATTTCATCAATTATCCCCTGTTCATAAAAAGCCGGGGAAGCACCGTCTGTTGTGAAAATAAACGAATCGTAATGATCAATCCCAAGTTCATGCATTTCATCCAATAATTTAGGCAGATCAGGACGAATCGAAGAATATCGTAAAGATACGGTATACCCTTGCATTAACCGATTATACACGTCTTTCCCTGACATGGATTCATGATCACAATCCGCACCAAGCAGCATCAGTTTAGCCAATGTCTTTTCAGATGCACCAGGGAAATGCCCTTCAATTTTTTTCCTCATCCGCTTCGTTTCTTGGATCCAATGAAGCATCAAGTCATCGCCATCTAATAATTTAGGCCAGGCAGATAACTCCCCACCTTGTAGAACAGCATCATGTTCAAGCCATGATTTAATATGACTATGCGAGAAGGTTATTTCTTCATTTTGCATTTCCGTTTGTGGATCAAAACGGCACCACCAGTACATCGTGGATGGAATATTTTTCGCTTTTTCTAAAAAAGAAAACGCTTTCTCTTTCTCCAGTTGCAAAGCAAGGACCATGTTGTCATTGATTAATGTTGTCGTGCCAAATTGGGATGCATAGCTGGCAAACGAATGGGGATTATATAATAGAAATGGATGGGCATGAGGCTCTATGTAGCCTGGAACTAGCCATAAGCCTTCACAATCCATGACTTCGCATTGTCCGATGTTTTCAGGCAGCCTCTCGCCTACATAGACGATGCGGTCGTCATATATCCAAATATTTGCTGTCATCCATTTGCGAAATGCATGATTTAGATAACGGGCGTTTTTCAACAGCAATGTCGGTGACAATTTCCCGTCCAAAACGGAAACATGCTTACGCAAATGCTTGTTTTTCCATCGATAACGCTGTTCCAGCATTAGAATCCCTCCCCCTGTTTTAATTATCTTTTTTGGGCTATGTTTTACAATATTGTTGCTAGATCCGCGGGTTCGATTACCTTCCGAAAAGCGATTTTTGCTAACCCAAAAAAGGTTTTCTCCAGGCAAAATCGCCCGCTAGTATTTGATTATCAACACTAAGAATTAATAAAACCCTTTGGATGGATTTTAAAATTGTTTTTAGCACCAAATGGCTTTACAACACAAAAGAAAGCCCTTTCAATGTTTGTTTTTATACTAACATATTTCGTTATTTAACGCATTAAAGAAGGACTAAAAGTTTGTAAACGATTTGTAAAAGGAGAAGTGTCGCATGAAGTTAAAACCAAATGTCGGGATTGTGGACGCATTAGTGCGAATTACAATTGGATTTACCGTATTAGCATGGAGTACATCGAAGCTCGTAAAAAAGCCATGGCGCGATTCCTATCTAATAATGGCAATGCTGGGCGGGATGAAAATAGCGGAAGGAATTGTCCGGTTCTGTCCATGTAAAGCTCTTTTTGAAAGAGGGCAGGATATGATGCAGGAAAGACAGCAAGGACTACACAATGATTCTGAAGAGGCGAACAACGGGATTCACCCTTACAATCCATCTTAATCTAGCTGCGATTAAGGATTTCTGAATATAGATAGAGGCGCTTTTCTAAAGGTTTCAATATTGAACAAATTTTGATGACAGTTCTTCCTATTCCAGAGCTCCTTAAGTGGTTTTATAGGACCTTTCTGAAAAAAATATGTAGTATCAGTTCTATTGGACCTCTACTGACGAAAAACAATACTTAAGGGCTTATTGAGCCGTTCTATTGGACAAACACTAACGAAAAACAATGCTTTAGGGCTTATTGAGCTGTTCTATTGGACAAAACACTAACGAAAAACAATGCTTAAGGACTTATAGAGCCGTTCTATCGGACAAACACTAACGAAAAACAATGCTTAAGGGCTTATAGAGCTGTTCTATTAGACAACCTCTGGTGAAATTCTGTGTTTAAACGGAGCTGCAAAATTCAAGATGATTCACCTAATTTCTCAAATAAAGCCCCCGAAAATGGGGGCTTCAAATTCAAAGGAGCTGATTTCATGTTTTTAGAATATCTGACAGATATGTCTTTTGTCTTAATTGCATTAATTGGTGGGATCGTAGCTTTGCTTTACGTTTATATTCGCAGATCTAATAAGAAACGTGCTCGATAGCTTTATACCCGATATCTTTCCGATAAAATACTCCGTCACATTGTAATTTTTCTAGTTCGGTGTACACTTTTTCCTGTGCTTCTTTTAATGTGGCTGCCTTTGCAGCGGCAAGAACAACACGTCCGCCATTTGTCGTAAACTCCCCAGCGCTGTTTTTGTCTGTTCCGGCATGGAAAACAGGAACATCCTTGCTAATTTCTGCTAAGCCGTTTAATATGGCCCCTTTTTCATAAGCTTCAGGGTATCCTTTGGATGCAACGACCACACCTAGCATGGCTTGATCATCCCAATGAATTTCGGGTTTTTCACCCTTTATTACTGCAAGCATAACCTCTGCCAAATCCGATTTCATTCTTGGTAAAATCACTTGAGTTTCCGGATCGCCAAAACGGGCATTAAACTCAATAACTTTAGGGCCAGCTTCCGTTTTAATGACCCCAGCATAAAGAATTCCGCAAAAACTTCTTCCTTCTTGCACAAGTGCTTTTGCTGCGGGCTCTAATATATCCACAATCGCCTTTTGTACTGTTTCTTCACCAATATGCGGGACTGGTGAATAGGCTCCCATACCGCCCGTATTCGGTCCTTTGTCCCCGTCATACGCACGTTTATGATCTTGAGCAATTTCAAGAGGGATCACAACTTCTCCATTTACTAAGCCCATAAGAGAAAACTCCTCACCAGCGAGGAATTCCTCAATAACTACCGTTGATGAAGCATGGCCAAACTTTTCGTTCAAGAGCATTTCCTCAATGCTTGAAAGTGCTTCTTCCATCGTCATTGCGACGATAACACCTTTTCCGGCAGCCAAACCATCCGCTTTAATGACAATTGGCGCTCCCTTTTCTTCTATGTAGGCTTTTGCCTCTTCATATTTAGAAAAAACAGCGAATTCTGCAGTTGGGATGTTGTATTTATCCATTAAATCCTTCGCAAAAGATTTGCTTCCTTCAATTTCTGCTGCCGCTTTCCTCGGTCCAAATACCACTAAACCTTCTTCCTCAAAACGGTCAGCTAAACCTTCAAGAAGCGGCACTTCCGGTCCGATAACCGTTAAGTCTACTTCATTTGCACGGGCAAATTGAACGAGCTTGTCCTGATCATTTTCCTGAATCGCAACAAGGGTTGCCACATCTTCCATGCCCGGATTGCCTGGAGCCGCAAAAACCTGAGCTACTTTCGGACTCTCACTAATCTTCCTGCAAATCGCATGCTCCCGTCCGCCTCTTCCAATAACCAATACCTTCATTTACTCCACCTCCGAAAGGATTTCTTCCTTTTAGTGTTTAAAATGTCTTACCCCTGTAAATACCATGGCAATTCCGTACTCATCTGCTTTTTTTATGGAATCCTCATCGCGAACAGATCCGCCAGGCTGAATAATTGCGGTAATGCCTGCTTTTGCTGCGGCTTCAACGGTATCGTCCATCGGGAAAAAGGCATCCGATGCTAAAACGGATCCGACTGCTTGGTCTCTCGCCTGTTCAAGTGCGATTTTTGCTGCACCGACCCGGTTCATCTGTCCTGCTCCAATTCCAAGTGTCATATCAGAATTGTTAACAACAATCGCGTTCGATTTTACATGTTTAACGACTTTCCAGCCAAGTTTAAGAGCTTTCCACTCTTCTTCTGAAGGCTCTCTTTTTGTAGGAACGGAGATATTTGCATCTTCAAATGTGTACTGATCATACCCTTGAACAAGCAATCCGCCTTCAATCGATGTTAATCTCATTTCCGCTTTTTCTTTCACATCGAAAGGAATGGTTAGTAAGCGAAGATTCTTTTTCGCTGATAAAATATTTAGTGCTTCCTCTGAAAATGATGGAGCAATGATTATTTCAAGGAAGATCTCATAAAGTTTTTTCGCTGTTTCTTCATCCACTTCACGGTTTAAGGCAATAATTCCACCGAAAATTGAAACTGGATCAGCCGCAAATGCTTTTGAAAAAGCATCAAAAACTGTTTCACCTGTTCCAACTCCACACGGATTCATATGCTTGACAGCAACGGCTGCAGGCTCGGAGAATTCTTTAACAATCTGAAGAGCGGCATCAGCATCATTAATGTTATTATATGAAAGCTCCTTCCCGTGCAATTGTTCAGCATTAGCAATAGAAAATGCTGAACCTAAAGGCTTGCGATAGAAGGCTGCTTTTTGATGCGGATTTTCACCATATCTTAATGATTGTTTTAATTCATACGTGACTGTTAATTTTTCTGGTGTTCCTTCTTTCGCAAGATCAGTCATATATTCTGCAATCATCGCATCGTAAGCGGCTGTATGACGAAACACTTTAGCTGCCAGCTTGCGGCGGGTTTCTTTTTGCACTTCCCCGTTATCCTTCAGTTGCGTTAATACAGTTTCATAGTCAGTTGGATCCACAACTACTGTTACGTATTCATGGTTTTTAGCTGAAGCCCGTAGCATGGCAGGGCCGCCAATATCGATATTTTCAATTGCATCTTCGACGGATACATCTAGTTTGGCAATCGTTTGCTGGAATGGATAAAGGTTGACACACACTACCTGAATTGGCTGAATTTGATGCTCTTCCATTTGTTCTTTATGGCTTGGCTCATCAAATTTAGCAAGTAATCCACCGTGTATCATCGGGTTTAATGTCTTAACCCGCCCTTCTAAAATTTCTGGAAATCCTGTAACATCACTAACTCCGACAACTGGAATACCGCTCTCTTCCAAAGCCTTTTTTGTCCCGCCGGTTGAGAGAATCTCAAAGCCCAGCTCACTTAATGCTTTTGCAAACTCAGTTACACCCTTTTTATCAGAAACACTGATTAATGCACGTTTCTTCATCGGCTATCCCCCCTGCCTTTTTTATAAAATTTACTTCAAATAACTTCGGCTAAAAAAATCACAAAATCCTTTATTCATGTGCCCCGGAAAATAACTTCTGCAGAACAGATGGATATAATTTGTGCTCGATTTCATGAATTTTTGCCTCAAAGCTCTCTTTCGTTTCTGTTTTACTAATTTCAAATGACTGCTGGGCAATGATTGGGCCCGTATCCATACCTGCATCTACAAAATGGACTGTCACACCACTCACACTTACGTTCGCTTCGAACGCCTGTCCGATAGCATCTTTTCCTGGAAAGGCAGGCAGCAAGGAAGGGTGGATATTGACAATTTTCCCATCAAAAGCGCTTAGAAGTATTGGTCCAATTAACCTCATATAACCAGCTAAAACGATAAATTCAATATCGAGTTTATTTAATAAATGGATAATTTCATTTTCGTATTCATCTTTACTCGCAAAATCCCTTGCCTTAAAAGCAAAATAAGGAATATTTGCTTTTTTGGCTCGCTCAATGCTGTATGCTTCAGGTTTGTCACAAACTAACAGTTTAATATCAGCGTTTAACTCGCCATTTTTTGCTGCATCAATAAGAGCCTGAAAGTTTGTACCCCCGCCAGAAGCAAATACTGCGATCTTTTTCATCGTTATCCTCCGATAGAATTACAATATCTCAATTCCTTCTTTATCTGTTACCGTCCCAATGATATACGCCTTTTCACCAAGCGTATTAAAGTGGTTCATCACTTCTTCTGCAATTTCTTTGTCAACTGCTATGACCATGCCCGTACCCATATTAAAGATATTGTACATTTCTTTTCGGTCCAGTTTGCCGATTGTTTCCATCAATGAAAATACACCAGGTACTTCCCAGTTGCTTTCCGTTAACTCTGCACCTAATCCTTGAGGTAGCATACGGGGAATGTTTTCGATAAATCCGCCGCCTGTAATATGAGCGAGTCCTTTAAGTTTGAATTTCTCTAACGCAGAAAGAATGGATTTCACATAGATTTTCGTCGGGCGAAGCAGTTCTTCTCCTAACGTACAGCCTAATTCATCCACATGATCAGTTAAAGACATGTTTGCTTGTTCAAAAAACAGCTTTCTAACTAATGAATAGCCGTTGCTATGGATTCCGCTTGAAGCAAGTCCAATTAGGACGTCTCCAGATTGAATATCAGCACCAGTGATTAGATTTGATTTTTCACATGCACCTACAGAAAATCCAGCGATATCATATTCTTCTTCTGTATACATTCCTGGCATTTCAGCCGTTTCTCCGCCAACAAGCGCACATCCTGCTTGTTCACAGCCTTCTGCAATTCCTTTGACAATTGCCTCAATCTTCGAGGGCTCTGCCTTCCCGCAACCAATGTAGTCCAAGAAATAGATCGGCTCTGCTCCTTGCACAACAATGTCATTGACGCACATTGCCACAGCGTCAATTCCAATTGTATCGTGTTTATCCATCATGAAAGCGAGCATTAATTTTGTTCCCACGCCATCAGTGCCAGAAACTAACACAGGTTCTTTTAAATTCAGAACCGATAAATCGAACATGCCGCCGAATCCGCCCAATCCGCCAAGTACACCTGGGCGAACTGTTTTTTCAACATGTTTCTTCATGCGTGATACCGCTTCATAGCCTGCCTCAATATTGACGCCGGCCTGTTTATAAGCATTAGCCATCATAAATCCCCCATTTTTTCTTCATACTTTTTCAAATCCAAGTGAGAGTATATGTCCATTTTGAAAACAAAAGCGACATCCTTCAATGCCGCTTTCGATGTTTATTGTAGGCTGTTTTCGTAAAGTTTGTTGTTATCGAGAATAACCAATGACCGTTCCTTGCCGCTACAGGCACTTGCTTTCCGCGGAGAGGAAGTCGAGCCTCCTCGACGTTCCGTCTGCGGGGTCTCGACTTTTCCTCTATCTCCCGCAGGAGTCAAGTACCTTCCGCTCCAATCCACTCACCGTTTTCAATGTTGATAAAAGCAACAATTTTTTAGAAAAGAGCCTTATTGTAAAATTCACTATATTGCCAATAAAGAATTCGTCCGTTTTAAACCGTAGGAATCTTTTCCCCTGTTAAAATAGGATTGATTTCTGTCGGATATTTCCCTGTAAAGCAAGCGAGACATTGTCCACGTGATTCATCGTCTTCTTTTCTACCAATCGCTTCGACCATACCCTCCACACTTAAAAAGGTTAATGAATCCGCACCAATCATCTCTCTAATTTCTTCTACAGAGTAATTTGCGCCAATTAACTCTTCGGTTGTTGACATGTCAATTCCATAGAAGCACGGATTTTTAATGGGAGGTGAACTAATAACCACATGAACTTCGGTTGCCCCGGCTTCTTTGAGCAAGTTAACAATCCTTTTGCTCGTTGTTCCTCGAACAATGGAGTCATCTACCATAATGACTCTTTTGCCCTCCACGACTCCTCTTACTGGGGACAGCTTCATTTTCACGCCTTGATCCCTTAAGGCTTGAGAAGGCTTAATAAATGTACGGCCAACATAGCGATTTTTGATCAGTCCCATTTCATACGGAATGCCAGTTGCTTCCGCATATCCGATTGCTACTGAAATACTCGAATCAGGTACACCTGTCACAACATCCGCTTCAATCGGTACCTCAAGAGCTAATTGTTTTCCAAGTCTTTTGCGGGCTGAATGAACGTTAACACCGTTAATATTGCTGTCTGGACGGGAAAAATAGATATATTCCATCGTACACATCGCTTTATTTGATGCCACCGAAAACATTTCCGATTGAAGACCATTATTATCAATTACAAGCAATTCACCTGGCAATATATCACGGACAAATTTAGCACCAATAATATCGAAAGCACATGTTTCTGATGCAACAACATATGCGTCCCCGATTTTCCCAAGTGAAAGAGGCTTCATCCCATTTGGATCCAATGCAACGATTAATTCTGTTTCAGTCATAATTAGGAAGGCATACGCACCTTTTAACATCGACAAAGCGTATTTTACCCGATCTTTTAATGAGGAAAAACCGCCGCGCCTAATTAAATGAGCCAAAATCTCAGTATCTGAACTCGTTTGGAAGATGCTTCCCTGACCTTCAAGTTGATGCCTAAGTGCTCTTCCGTTGATTAGGCTTCCATTGTGGCAAAGGGCCATGCTGCCGCTTTGGGAATGGAAGAGAAGGGGCTGGATGTTTTCATATCCTGCAGCTGTTGTCACATGGCCAATAGCAGCATTACCTGTCAAATCCTTCATCGAATCGGCCGTAAATACCTCTGTAACGAGCCCTTCGCGTTTTGCACCCTTTAGCTTTGATCCATCTGTCACAACTATCCCAGTTCCTTCTTGACCGCGATGCTGTAGACTATGGAGCCCGTAATACGTAATTTGTGACGCATCTGAATGTCCCCAAACACCGAAAACACCGCATTCTTCGACTAAGCCTTCTATTTCAGCAGGCATGGAATAGCCCCTTTCCAGGCTTCTTTAAGAACTTCAACTTGCTCGGTAAGAACAACGGATCCATCATCGGCGGAAATTTGAAGAACTCCCGAATCCGTGACTTCTCCAAGAAGTCTTGCATCAACTAAGCCTTCAAATTCTTTTTGGTTTTCTTTTTTCACAGATAATAAGAAACGTGATTGTGATTCACTGAATAAAGCTGAAACTGTATTTCCTGAAATCTTTATATCTGCACCAAGACCTTTTGATCCAAATAAGCTCTCTGATACAGCAACTGCTAAACCACCTTCAGATAAATCGTGCGCAGAGGCGATTAGTCCAGAGCGAATTGCCTTTAAGACTTGCTTCTGATGCTTCTCCTCAACTTCCAGATGAAGCTCAGGCGCTTTTCCGAAAATCTTTCCGTATGTTAGCTTTTGCAGTTCACTACCGCCAAATTCATCTTTTGTTTCTCCTAATAGATAAATAAGGTCCCCAGCTTCTTTAAAATACTGTGTTGTCGCATGATCAATATCTTCAACAAGGCCAACCATGCCAATTGTTGGTGTAGGGTAGATAGCCATTCCTTGTGATTGATTAGATAATGAGACGTTCCCTCCAATAACTGGCGTGTTCAATTTCCGGCAAGCTTCACTTATTCCATCAGCAGATTTATCAATTTGCCAGAAGATTTCAGGATTATCTGGGCTGCCAAAGTTTAAATTATCCGTAACAGCTAACGGCTCACCACCGGAACAAACAATATTTCTTGCAGCTTCAGCAACAGCAATTTTACCGCCGGTTTCCGGATCAAGGTATACATAGCCAGAGTTACAGTCAGTAGTCATCGCAAGTCCTTTACGTGTACCTTCAATACGAACAACCGCAGCATCTGAGCCAGGGGCAACAACTGTATTCCTGCCAGCCATGTAGTCATATTGATCATAAACCCATTCTTTACTAGCAATTGTCGGACGTTGCAGTAGTTTTACAAGCGTTTCTTTATAGTCATCAATTGCAGGAATATCATTTTCCATCGTTTGGAATTCACGGAAGTATGCTGGTTCCTTTGATGGTTTATTGTAAACCGGTGCATCTTCTGCTAAAGCATCTGCAGGAACTTCGGCCACAATCTCTCCATTATGAATAAGACGAAGCATTTTATCGTCTGTTACTTTTCCAACTGATACAGCTTCAAGATTATATTTGGAGAATAGATCAATGATTTCTTGTTCTCTTCCCACTTTTACAACGATCAACATTCTCTCTTGGGATTCGGAAAGCATCATTTCATATGCAGTCATTCCTTCTTCCCTTTGCGGAACAAGATCAAGGTCCATTTCTACTCCAAAGCCAGCTTTACTAGCCATCTCTGCTGAAGAACTTGTCAAACCAGCTGCTCCCATATCTTGAATGCCGATAAGGGCATCCGATTTAACTAGCTCAAGGCAGGCTTCCATCAAAAGCTTCTCAAGAAATGGGTCGCCCGCTTGAACGGCTGAGCGTTCCTCAACTGGTTCTTCCTTTAATTCTACGGAAGAGAAGGTTGCTCCATGGATTCCATCCCGGCCTGTCGGTGCGCCTACATACATTACCGTGTTGCCAACGCCACGTGCCTGGCCTTTTTGGATATCTTTATGGTCAAGTAAACCAACAACCATCGCATTAACTAATGGATTTCTTTCGTATGATGGGTCAAATTGAACTTCTCCCCCAACAGTTGGAACACCAATTCGATTGCCATAACCAGCAATACCTGCTGCTACTTCTTTGAAAAGATGCTTCACACGCGGAGACTCTAAATCGCCAAAGCGCAATGAATTAAGTGCTGCAATCGGTCTTGCACCCATTGAAAAAACATCCCGCAAAATCCCGCCGACACCTGTTGCTGCACCTTCATAAGGCTCAATTGCAGATGGAGAATTATGGCTTTCTATTTTAAAAACGACTGCTTGTTGATCTCCGATATCAACAATCCCTGCTCCTTCTCCAGGCCCTTGGAGGACCTTTTCACCTGATGTAGGGAACTTTCTTAAAATAGGCTTCGAATTTTTGTAGCTGCAATGCTCGGACCACATAACTGAAAAGAGTCCGGTTTCTGTATAATTTGGAAGGCGTCCGAGCTGCTTTTCAACCATCGCAAATTCTTCATCTGACAAACCCATTTCCTTATATACTTTCTGCGCCTTTATTTCTTCTGGACTTATCTCATGCATTTGCGACATGTGTTTCCCTCCATTGTTTCACAATTGATTGAAAAAGTTTCAGACCATCTGTTCCTCCGATTATCTCCTCTACCGCTCTTTCTGGATGAGGCATCAGGCCAAGAACATTTCCTTTTTCATTGATGATTCCTGCGATATTTTCTAGGCTGCCATTCGGATTGGAACCGCTGTAAGTAAAAACAATTTGGTTATTTTCTTTCAATTTTTCCAGTGTTTCTTCATCGCAATCATAATTTCCATCGGCATGAGCAACTGGAATCATAATTGTTTCATTTTTTTCATATTCTGAAGAGAACATCGTCTCATTGTTTTCAACTTTTAATTCAACTTGACGGCAGATGAATTTCAAGTCTTTATTCCGTTTCATTGCTCCTGGAAGAAGCCCTGCTTCTAATAAAATTTGAAATCCGTTACTTACGCCAAGTACTGGTTTTCCTGCTTCTGCTGCTTTAATGACTTCTTTCATTACTTTATTATGGCGGGCAATTGCACCTGGACGAAGGTAGTCTCCGTATGAAGCGCCCCCTGGAAGAATAATTCCATCAAAGCCCTCTAAGCTTTCTGCATCGTGATTAACTTTTTCTACTTCTTCACCAAGGATGTCCCTCACAGCATTAATCATATCAACGTCATTCGAACCTGGAAATGAAATAACTGCTAGCTTCACTGAGCAACTACCTCCTCGATTTCATAACGGTAATTTTCAACGTTTAAATTGACCAATAAGTTTTCGCAAATTTCTTTTATCGTTTCTTCTAGATTGCGGTCAGATTTTTCGATCGTTAGCTCTGCGTATTTACCGATACGGACATCTAATACTTCGGAATAATTTAACGCATGAATTGAATTTTTCGCAACGGCTCCTTGAGGATCGATAACACTTTCTCTTAATGTAATGAATACTTTTACTTTGTACATTTTTATTGGCCTCCTAGTTTGGCTAAGTTTTTTTGAAAAATTGTATAAAGTTCATATAACATTGTTTTTCCCTAATGGATTACCTGCTTATTTTAAAGATTAGGAATCTTTTATTAACAGTCGACTTAAAACGCTATGATTATACGTTCCATATTTTGCTTTCCTCTACTTCAGAAAGAGCTTCTTCCACTGAATCACGCAAAAGGGTAACATGACCCATTTTTCGTTTATATTTAGCTTCCTTTTTTCCATATAAATGAACTTTCCAGTCGGATAATGCTGGTATTTCTTGTAATAAACCTTCCTGATGTTCACCTAAAATATTGACCATGACTGCCGGAGTTAATAACTTCGTATTTCCTAGCGGCCAATTACAAACGGCACGAATATGCTGCTCAAATTGAGAGGTTTGACACGCTTCAATTGAGTAGTGCCCTGAATTATGCGGGCGCGGTGCAAGTTCATTGATATAAATATGTTCATCCAAAGTCAAGAACATCTCAACTGCCAGTGTTCCAACAAGATCTAAAGCTTCAGCAAGCTGCTTTGCTGCCACAATGGCTTTTTCCTCTGCATTCTTCGTTATTCTTGCTGGTACGATTGTCTGATGAAGAATGTTCTCTTTATGGATATTCTCTCCTACTGGAAATACTGCTGTATCACCGGAAGGATTTCGACAAATTATGACTGAAATTTCCTTCTCAAATGGAATCCATTTTTCAAGGACACAGATGTTATCTTTTATGAGTAACTCTGCCTGATCGATATCCTGTTCACTTTTTAGAACTAACTGCCCTTTTCCATCGTAGCCGCCTCTAGAAGTCTTTAATACGGCTGGATAGCCAAGTTGTTGGATATGATCATGAACGTCTTGCAATGTTTCGATCACTGCATATGGAGCTACCTCAGCCCCTGCCTTTTGAATCGCTGCTTTCTCAGTTATGCGATCTTGGGTAATTTCAAGTAAAGAAGTTCCTTGTGGCACATAGGCATTCTTACAAAGCCAGTCCAATGCTTCGGCATTTATATTTTCAAATTCATAAGTGATTACATCGCTCACTTCGGAAAGCTCTTTGATTGAGCTTATACTATGATACTCACCAATAATTTTATAATCAGCAATTTGACCACATGGAGAGTCCTCTGTCGGATCTAGTACGGCAATTCTAAAGCCCTGAGCTCTTGCCGCAATCGCCATCATTCTTCCCAGCTGTCCTCCGCCAATAATTCCAATAGTTTGTCCAGGTAAGATGACTTTATTAGACAAGTTCATCACTACTTTCTAAAACTTCTTGTTTTGTTTTTTCTCTTCTCTGTTCAAGAAGGTCTGCAATGCTGGAATCAAATGCTCCTAATATTTGTGCTGCTAATAGTCCTGCATTTGTTGCACCAGCTTTACCGATTGCAACCGTGGCAACCGGAACTCCTCCAGGCATTTGGACGATGGACAATAACGAATCTAGCCCATTCAAAGCTTTCGATTGGACAGGAACACCAATGACCGGGAGTATTGTCTTCGCTGCAACCATTCCTGGCAAGTGTGCAGCTCCCCCTGCACCGGCAATAATTACTTTAATCCCTTTATCTTTTGCTTGTTCAGCAAATTCAAACATAAGGTCCGGAGTGCGATGAGCGGAAACGACCTTTTTTTCATATCCTATTTCAAGTTCTTCAAGGATATTGCAAGCATACTTCATTGTTTCCCAATCTGACTTGCTTCCCATTATTACCGCTACTTGTGCTTTCATCTGTATCCTCCAGATTTTTTTATTAAAGTGCAGACACTCACCAAGATAGCTTGTCCATAAGAATTCATAATTGTTTACACTAATAGGCTAGAAACGCCCATCTGATGGAATCGCTATTTATGCACCGTCCTGCTCTTTTCGCCATTTCTTATCATTTTTATATAAAAAACCCGCACAGATGCCTTCCTCAACGAGAGAAAGTTATCTGTCCGGGCAGAAATAAGCATAGTAAAAGGAATACCTCGGGTTGTGAGCGGTTTATTCCTAAGTCATGCCGGGCATATCAACTTTCCCTCATAGTCCGATATTTTATGGTTATCGGGTAGAGACTCATGGGCCATATTCCCATTATTATACGAGGGTTAATACACATTTAATTATTTTCCACTTCTTTATATTAACAACTTACTGAGAGCTAGTCAATAAATAATCGAACAATAATAGAAGTTCGATATTTAATGTTCGTGTTTTACTTAATCAATCGCCATTGCCTCAAAAAGAATTTGGCGTCCAACAGGTTTATAAGTGACTTCACCGCTATTTTTTACTTCTTGAAAAATAGGCTTTTCTGTTCTTCTTACAGGAATATAGCCTGTTTTTTGAATCCGTTCGAGACACTGATCGATCGTTTCATTTTCCTGCACTTCAAATACCATTTTCTTCTTTCCCTTACTCATGAAAACAACTTCCCTTTCTTAACCGATTTTACCCAGAACCCGCCATGAATCGTTTTTGGCTCATAAGCAATAATAAATGCCTTCGGATCTAACTCTTTTATCGTTTGATAAAGCTTAAGCTCGTATTTTCTCGGTGTCAGTATTTGTAAGGCCATTCGGTCGCCTTCAAGACCATTCGCGGCCCAGTTTGTTACTCCATATCCTTTCTCCCTTAGCGTTTTCGGCAAGTCCTTATCATATTCCTTCGTAATCACATTTACCGTAATATAGCCGAGAGCAAGCTTTTCCTCAATTTTCATTCCTGCGAGTACACCAATACCATACCCAACCGCATAAGCAATTAAATTCTGAATTTCATTAAGATTATCGAGAACTAATCTTAGCCCGATCACATAAATAATCACTTCAATAATACTAATAAAGGCAGCCAGATATCTTTGACCCTTTAGTGTTAAAATCATCCGAATTGTAAAAAACGATACATACACAATATTAATTAAAAGTATGATGGCAACCATTATAAAGCCGTTGTCTAGCATAATAATTCCTCCTTTAAAATGATGGGATCATAAAAGCTTTGTATAATTCAGTATTCGAAATAGATGCAACTCATCACAGAAGCCTTTTTAAAACAAATTACGTTTTTTTAAAGCCTATTAAGTCCTTATTGTACAAAAGAAATGCCTGTTTGCGTACCAATATTTTCAGAATCTTAAATTTGGAAACAAAAAGGGCGATTCTGGCAACATTTTACCCATCGAAATTAATTATCCACACAAAAAAAGAACACCATTTCAGGTGTTCTAGTCCTACTCTCACAGGGGGAAACCCCAACTACCACCCGCGCTACCAGGTTGGCTATGAACGGCGGATCTATGCGTCAGCTGCACTCGTTCCGTCCATATGCTCTGCACATGAGGAACGTCATAATAAGCGACTGAGTGTATTAAGTTATTAAACCTTAAAGTTTGTTTGGTTTAGTCCCTCGTCCCGATTTCAGAAAGCATATTCAAGATGTGGCTCAATCGGTAGGCTGACGTTTCTCGAGAAGCTTATTCGACCGTGCCTACTTGACCTCCCTGTTCCTAGCCAACCTGGAAATTGTAGTCTTAGTTTGATTCCATTCTTTAATCATTTACAAATATTTCTATACACAAAAAGAGTACCACATGTGGTACTCT
>NZ_JAHNZZ010000001.1:3086356-3166002 GCF_019039215.1 Bacillus sp. FJAT-29790 | reverse complement strand
CTTCTCAGCGCCGATGGTAGTTGGGGGCTCTCCCCCTGTGAGAGTAGGACGTCGCCAAGCAAGTAAGGAACACCTGAGAGGGTGTTCTTTTTTTGTAAATAAAATGAAAAGTGTAACAAATAATAAACACTACGTTGCAAATGAGGGCACCTAAGAGGTGCTCTTTTTTGTTATGGCGCTTTTTTTAATGCAAAAACAGCCATTGATAATAATACTTTATCTTCCCAACCTTTACTTCCAGGTTTGAGAATCTTAAAAAAGGGAAAAATTAATAATGTCTGTTCGTTGCAAGGTGATATAGAGTTATGTATAATTAAAGTCAAATATAGTCAAAGTCAGATTGGGGGGAGGAATGTTGAGAAACGTTTCAGACATCATAGAAAGCTATTTGAAAAAGGTTTTAGAAATGAGCGAGAGGGAAATTGTTGAAATCAAGCGAAGTGAAATTGCAGATAAATTCCAATGTGTCCCATCCCAAATTAATTATGTAATAAATACGCGATTTACAATTGAAAGAGGCTATACAGTAGAAAGTAAACGTGGCGGCGGTGGATATATACGAATAATGAAAGTGCAATCCAATGACAATGCTCATTTAATTGATCAATTATTATCTATAATTCAGGGTCGGTTGGCTCAGGGCAGTGCGGAGGATGTCATCTATCGATTGGTTGAAGAAGAAATTATTACAAAGAGAGAGGCAAAAATAATGCTTAGTGTTATTGATCGCTCTGTCTTATATATTGATCTTCCATATAGAGATGAACTTCGTGCAAGGATGTTAAAGGCCATGCTGACGACTTTAAAATATAAATAAGGAATAGCTAGCTGAGAGGTGAAAACATGATTTGCCAAGAGTGTAATCAAAGACCGGCAACGCTGCATTTTACGAAAATAGTAAATGGAGAAAAAGCCGAATATCATTTATGCGAAAAATGCGCTCATGAAAAAGGTGATATGTTCATGATCAGTGGTGCATCAGGCTTTTCGATTAATAACTTATTAGCCGGTTTATTGAATATCGAGCCATCTTTTCAAAAAGCAAAACAGGATCCATTTCAGCAAGAAGAAATATTGCAATGTGATCAATGTTCTATGACTTTTCAACAATTCATTAAGGTAGGAAGATTCGGGTGTGTCAATTGTTATGAAAGTTTTAAGGATCAGCTTAATCCAATATTTAAAAGGCTTCATAGTGGCAACGCAACTCATAACGGTAAAATTCCTGCAAGGATTGGCGGAAATATTCATTTGCGCAAGAATATCGAGAATTTGAAACATAAGTTAAAAGATTTGATCTCGAAAGAAGAATTTGAAAAAGCAGCGGAAACACGAGATGAATTACGAATGCTTGAAAGTAAATTAAATACTGGTCATGAGGGAGGGATATAAGCTTGTCGCTAGAACGATTTATCAATCAAGCTATCAGCTCCTGGATGAGTGCTGAGGGCCCGGACTCAGATATCATATTAAGCTCGAGAATCCGGTTGGCCCGTAACATTAAACAATATAAATTTCCTATATTATTTACCAATGAAGAAGCCAAGTCAGTGATTCAAAAGATAAAAGATAGAGTCGACCATTCACCATTTACAAAGCTTGGAAAATTAGAACTTTTATTAATGGATGAACTTCAGCCGCTCCAAAAGAGGGTTCTCATGGAGAAGCATTTAATCAGTCCGCATCTTGCGGAGAACTCAACTTTTGGTGCCTGTTTACTTTCAGATAATGAAGAATTAAGCATTATGATTAATGAAGAAGATCATATTCGGATTCAGTGTTTGTTTCCTGGTTTTCAATTATCAGAAGCATTGAATATGGCCAATGAAATTGATGATTGGCTAGAGGAGGAGATAGACTACGCTTATGATGAAAGTGTTGGCTTTTTAACGAGTTGCCCGACCAATGTTGGAACAGGGTTAAGAGCCTCAGTCATGATGCATTTGCCTGGACTTGTTTTGACACAACAAATGAATCGAATTATTCCGGCTATTAACCAGCTTGGTCTTGTAGTAAGAGGAATTTATGGTGAGGGCAGCGAAGCTTTAGGAAACATCTTTCAAGTGTCAAATCAAATGACGCTTGGAAAATCTGAAGTGGATATTTCCGAAGATTTAAAAAGCGTTGTCAGCCAACTAATTTCACAGGAAAGATCAGCCCGTGAAGCATTAGCTAAAACTTCTAACATACAATTAGAAGACAGAGTTTTCCGCTCTTACGGGATATTGTCGAACTGTCGAATTATTGAATCGAAGGAAGCAGCAAGATGCTTGTCAGATGTTCGACTTGGGATTGATATGCAGTATCTAAAAAATATTTCCAAAAATATTTTAAATGAATTAATGATCCTGACACAGCCAGGCTTTTTACAGCAATATGCCGGAGGACCATTAAGGCCCCATGAAAGGGATATTCGGCGGGCTTCATTAATAAGGGAAAGAATGAAAATGGAAAACGAAGAGATAGGAGGATGAGAATATGATGTTCGGTCGTTTTACAGAAAGAGCACAAAAAGTATTAGCATTAGCTCAAGAGGAAGCAATTCGTTTAGGACATAATAATATCGGGACAGAGCATATTCTGCTTGGACTTGTTCGTGAAGGGGAAGGCATTGCAGCTAAAGCTCTCTATGCATTAGGCCTAGGTTCTGAAAAAATACAGCAAGAAGTAGAAAACTTAATTGGCAGGGGCCAGGATGCTTCTCAAACAATCCATTATACACCAAGAGCCAAAAAAGTAATTGAACTTTCGATGGATGAAGCAAGGAAATTAGGTCACTCGTATGTTGGAACCGAGCATATCCTCCTTGGCCTCATTCGTGAAGGGGAGGGGGTAGCTGCAAGGGTATTAAATAACCTTGGAGTAAGCCTTAATAAAGCTCGTCAGCAGGTCTTGCAGCTTCTGGGCAGCAATGAATCAGGTAACCATCAAGGCGGATCCTCAGCCAATGCGAATACACCTACTCTTGATGGATTAGCAAGGGATTTAACAGCGATTGCGAGGGAAGGAAGCCTTGATCCTGTCATCGGGCGCAGCAAGGAAATTCAGCGCGTCATTGAGGTGTTAAGCCGCCGGACAAAAAACAACCCTGTTTTGATTGGTGAGCCAGGTGTTGGTAAAACGGCAATAGCAGAGGGCTTAGCACAGCAAATCATTAATAATGAAGTACCAGAAACTCTTCGCGATAAACGAGTGATGACTCTTGATATGGGAACTGTTGTTGCGGGGACAAAATACCGCGGTGAATTTGAGGATCGTTTGAAAAAGGTGATGGATGAGATTCGCCAAGCAGGAAATATTATCTTATTTATTGATGAACTTCATACCTTAATCGGCGCTGGTGGAGCTGAGGGGGCAATTGATGCTTCGAATATTCTTAAACCATCACTTGCCCGCGGTGAGCTGCAATGTATAGGTGCAACTACTCTTGATGAATATCGAAAATATATTGAAAAAGATGCGGCATTAGAAAGACGTTTCCAGCCAATTCGGGTTGATGAGCCAACTGCTGATGAATCTGTGCAAATTCTGCAAGGGCTGCGTGACCGTTATGAGGCACATCACCGTGTAACGATTACAGATGCTGCCATTGATGCGGCGGTGAAATTATCTGACCGTTATATTTCAGATCGCTTCCTTCCAGACAAAGCAATTGATTTAATCGATGAAGCCGGGTCGAAAGTAAGACTTCGTTCTTACACGACACCTCCTAATTTAAAGGAGTTGGAAGTGAAGCTGGAAGATGTCCGCAAAGAGAAAGATTCTGCGGTGCAAAGCCAGGAATTTGAAAAAGCAGCATCATTGCGAGATACGGAACAGCGTCTCCGTGAACAGCTCGAAGAAACGAAGAAATCATGGAAAGAAAAGCAAGGGCAAGAGAACAGTGAAGTTACTGTTGAGGATATTGCCAGTGTCGTGTCAAGCTGGACCGGTATTCCTGTTTCCAAGTTGGCGCAAACTGAAACGCAAAAGCTTCTAAACTTAGAAGAGATCTTACATTCTAGACTTATCGGCCAAGAGGAAGCGGTAAAAGCGATTTCCAAAGCAGTCCGCCGTGCACGCGCTGGATTAAAAGATCCAAAGCGTCCGATCGGATCATTTGTTTTCCTTGGTCCAACAGGCGTAGGGAAAACAGAACTTGCACGTGCACTAGCTGAAGCGATGTTTGGTGATGAAGATGCGATGATCCGCATTGATATGTCAGAGTACATGGAGAAACACTCGACATCGAGATTGGTGGGCTCCCCTCCTGGATATGTTGGGTATGAGGAAGGCGGCCAATTAACGGAAAAAGTCCGCAGAAAACCATATTCAGTTGTTCTTTTGGACGAAATTGAAAAGGCGCATCCGGATGTATTCAACATCCTTCTGCAGGTGCTGGAAGATGGACGCTTAACGGATTCCAAAGGACGAACAGTGGATTTCCGCAATACCGTATTAATTATGACATCCAATGTTGGAGCAGAAGCACTTAAGCGTAACAAATATGTTGGATTTAACATCCAAGATGGGGAACAGGATTACAAAGATATGAAAGGAAAAGTAATGGAAGAGCTGAAAAAGGCATTCCGTCCTGAGTTCCTAAATCGTATTGATGAGATCATTGTTTTCCACGCTTTAGAAAGAAAGCATCTTCAGGAAATTGTCACACTTATGTCCGAACAATTAACGAAGCGATTGAAAGAACAAGATATCGAACTTGAATTAACAGAGGCGGCAAAAGAGAAAATCTCAGTCGAGGGCTATGACCCAGAATACGGAGCGCGGCCGCTTCGCAGGGCCATTCAAAAGCATATTGAAGACCGTTTGTCAGAAGAACTGTTGAAAGGAACGGTTTTAACAGGACATAGTGTTGTTATTGATGTTCAGGATGGAGAATTCGTTGTAAAAACAGCTGAAGAAAAAGCGACTGCGACTTTACAAAAATAGGTTTTCTTAAAATAAAGGAAACTAAGCAAGAAGGTACACGTAAAGAAGACGTGTGCCTTCTTTGTAATTTCCGCTTCCATGCTTTGGAAAGTTTTTTAGGTTGAGAAAGCATGTATAAGTGATAATCGAAGTATAATATAATCCTGGATAAATTTTACTAAACAACAAAACAAAGAAATAGGTTCCAGAGAGGAAGAAAAGGGTATGGCCAAAAGAAAGACGAAGTTTATGTGTCAAGAATGCGGGTATGAATCACCTAAATGGATGGGAAAATGCCCTGGTTGCGGGCAGTGGAATAAGATGGTTGAAGAAGTAGAGAAAGCAGCTACATCGAGAAGGGGTGCCTTTGCTCATTCACAAGGGGCGACAGTCCTTTCTAAAGCTACGCCAATTACATCAATTGAGACGGTGAGCGAACCACGGATATATACAGACTTAAACGAATTAAACCGGGTGCTTGGCGGCGGGGTTGTTAAAGGCTCCTTAGTACTGATCGGAGGGGATCCCGGGATCGGGAAATCAACGCTGCTTCTTCAGGTATCGTCCCAATTGGCAAATAAAAACCATTCTGTTTTATATATTTCCGGAGAGGAATCGATGCGCCAGACAAAAATGCGCGCTGATCGGCTAGGTGTTTCTTCAGAGAATTTATTGGTGTATTCAGAAACAAGCCTCGAAGAGATAAGCAGAACAATTGATAGTGTTAACCCCAATTTTGTCATTATTGATTCGATCCAGACAATCTTCCATCCCGAGGTTACTTCAGCTCCCGGCAGTGTCTCTCAAGTAAGAGAATGTACAGCGGAACTAATGAGAATTGGGAAAACAAAAGGAATTGCTGTTTTTATTGTTGGGCATGTTACGAAAGAGGGATCTATTGCCGGACCGAGAATATTAGAGCATATGGTAGATACGGTTTTATACTTTGAAGGGGAACGGCATCATACATATCGAATATTAAGGGCAGTGAAAAATCGATTCGGTTCAACGAACGAGATGGGGATTTTTGAAATGAAGGAATTTGGGCTGGAAGAGGTTGAAAATCCATCTGAAATATTCCTTGAAGAAAGATCTCAAGGGGCAGCGGGATCAACGGTCGTTGCATCGATGGAAGGAACGCGTCCGGTCCTAGTTGAAATTCAAGCACTAATTTCACCGACAAGCTTTGGGAATCCCAGGAGAATGGCTACAGGAATCGATCATAATCGTGTCCCGCTTTTGATGGCGGTCTTAGAAAAGCGGGTTGGGATGCTTTTGCAAAATCAGGATGCATATTTAAAGGTTGCCGGAGGCGTAAAGCTTGATGAGCCGGCCATTGATTTAGCGATAGCAGTTAGTATTGCATCAAGCTTTCGTGACAAGCCAACAAAGGCGACAGATTGCATCATCGGTGAGGTAGGGCTAACAGGTGAAGTAAGAAGAGTATCTAGAATCGAACAAAGAGTACAGGAAGCGGCAAAGCTTGGGTTCGAACGAGTTATTTTACCAGCAAATAATCTTGGGGGCTGGTCCGCGCCAGCAGGAATTGAACTTGTGGGCGTAAGTTCTGTTAGTGAAGCACTAAAAGCTACATTAGGGGGATAAGCAATGGAAGCAAAAAAGCTTGGTGAAAAGACAACAATCAGTGATATTGTTCAGTTTATGGCTCCCGGAACGCCGATTAGAGAAGGGATCGATAATGTTCTTCGTGCGAATACGGGAGGGTTAATTGTCCTTGGCAGTAAAGATAAACTAACACATATTGTCGATGGAGGCTTTCAAATTAACTGTTCATTTTCCCCAAGCTATTTGTATGAACTGGCCAAAATGGATGGGGCCATTGTATTAAATCAAGAGGGTAATAAAATTTTAATCGCAAATGCCCAATTGGCCCCTGACCCGAGTATTCCTTCTACTGAGACAGGAATGCGTCATCGAACTGCAGAAAGGGTGGCTCGGCAAACTGGCGCCCTTGTCATCGCAATCTCCCAGAGGAGGAATGTCATTACCCTATATAAGGGCCATTTTCGCTATGCCCTTAAAGATATTTCGGTTATTCTGACGAAAGCGAATGTAGCCGTGCAAACACTTGAAAAATATAAAGTCGTATTAGAAGAAAGTATTGCGAATTTAAGTTTGTTGGAATTTGAAGAACTTGTTACATATTGTGATATTTTAGATGTCTTTCATAGTGTTGAAATGGTCCTTCGAATTAAAAATGAATTGCTTACCTATTTAAGTGAATTAGGGATAGAGGGAAGACTGATCCGTCTGCAAATGAACGAACTTTTGCTAGATATTGAAAGGGAAGTCGAATTAATCATTAAGGATTATGCTTTTTCAAAGGATAGCAAAACAGGGGAAATGTTCGTTAAGTTTCAAGAGTTATCGAATGGAAAAATGCTTGAGGACGCCGTTATACTGAAATTATTAGGATACCAAGGATATGTTCATACAGATGAATCGAAATATCCGCGTGGATACCGGATGCTGACGAAAGTCCCGCGCTTGCCACCGGTAATTATTGAAAACTTAATCGTCCGGTTTCAAGAACTTCCAGCCATTATTGCTGCAACCGTAGAGGAACTCGACGAGGTAGAGGGAATTGGGGAAGTAAGGGCAAGAAAAATTAAAGAGGGGCTAATCCTCATAAAAAAACAGCTATTAGCAAACCAGCAGCTTTAAGTGACCATTGAACTATAATTACAAATATGTTAAAATGTCTGTTTTATTTGACACTTGATTGCCAATGGTGCTACCCTTAGGCAATAGCAGGGTCTTTATCGCTTAAAATTTTATTTATTGTTAAGGAAATTCCTGTTAACTGGGTTTCAATTTAAAAAATTTGTTTATAATGAATAAAAGGAGGTGAAGGAATGTTAAAACGTATTGTTCAAGCATGCTTCCTGATTATCGGGATAACGCTTGGCATATTTTTGATTCCTGATTTATTAATACTAGTATCATTAAACGACATTTCTCTATTAAATAATCCTTATATGTCTGCCTTTTTGGGTGCTATTATCTTTTATCTTATTTCTTTTTGGGCGGTTGATTATGTCGTCAATGTTGTTAAATGGGTAGAGGAATCTCTTGTAAAAGCGCCGGTCACTGATATTATTTTTGGAAGCGTTGGCCTTGTATTTGGGCTAATTATCGCTTTTTTAATTGGGTATGCGATAAATGCGTTTGAAGTTCTTATCTTAAATACAGTGGCACCGATTGTGCTGACTTTATTATTCGGATATTTAGGCTTTCAGGTCGGCTTTAAAAAGCGCGATGAGCTTTTGACTTTATTTTCAAACAGAAAGAAGAAGTCGGGTGAAGAAGAACCGGAAACAGCAACTAAAAACTATTTAAAAATATTAGATACAAGTGTCATTATTGATGGCAGAATCGCAGATATTTGTCAGACTGGATTCCTTGAAGGGACGATTGTAATCCCTCAGTTTGTATTGGAAGAATTGCAGCATATTGCGGATTCTTCTGATGTGCTAAAGCGCAACAGAGGCCGAAGAGGATTAGATATTTTGAACCGAATTCAAAAAGAACTTGCGATAAAAGTGGAGATTTATGAAGGTGATTTTGAGGAAATTCAGGAAGTGGACAGTAAGCTTGTAAAGCTTGCAAAGGTAACGAATGGGATGGTAGTGACCAATGATTTTAACCTAAATAAAGTTTGTGAATTTCAAGGTGTCTCCGTCCTAAACATCAATGACCTGGCAAATGCCGTTAAACCGGTAGTTCTTCCTGGCGAAGAAATGAAGGTACAGGTTATTAAGGATGGGAAGGAACAAAATCAGGGGATTGCGTATCTCGATGATGGCACGATGATTGTCGTTGAAGATGGCCGGGATTATATTGGCAAGCATATCGATGTGCTTGTAACGAGTGTCCTGCAAACGTCCGCGGGACGAATGATATTCGCTAAACCGAAACTATTAGAAAAAGCATTATAAATTAGATGTCTTTTAAAAGACAAATTTTTCAGTGAGAATTTTTGTTATTAAGGAAATCGGTTCTTTCGCCGATTTCATCAAATCTCACTTCTCACCTCTAGAAAGGGTTTTGTCTATGGTTTACCAAGTCATCATTCCTGCCGCTGGCCAGGGAAAAAGGATGGGAGCAGGAAAAAATAAAGTTTTACTTGAGCTAAATCATTTGCCCGTACTTATTCATACATTAAAGGTGTTTGAAAACGATCGGAAATGCGAAGGGATTTTTCTCGCAATTAATCCAGTGGATGAAGAAGAAATGAAAGCGCTCCTAGAAGAAAATCAAATCAAAAAAGTGCGTTCTCTTGTTCCGGGCGGGAAGGAACGGCAGCATAGTATATATAATGCTTTAAAACTTTTGAATCAAGATGGAATTGTATTTGTTCACGATGCTGCTAGGCCATTTATTGACCAAGAGCTGTTCGATCCCTTGATAGAGGCTGCTCAAACAAAAGGGGCTGCTGTATTAGCAGTCCCTGTTAAAGATACAGTAAAAAAGGCTGCAGGAAATATCGTTACTGAAACGGTCGAACGTACGAGCCTGTGGGCTGTTCAAACCCCACAGGCTTTTCGTATTTCCGTCCTAAAAGAAGCTTATCGGAAAGCGGAGGAGGATGAATTTTTAGGTACGGACGATGCAAGTTTAGTAGAGCGGCTTGGGCAAGATGTTGTGATTGTAGAGGGGAATTATGACAATATTAAATTAACAACACCGGAAGACTTATATTTCGCTGAAGCAATTATTAGAAAGCGGGATCAGTGGCGATAATAAAAACTTCTTATAACTTGGCTCTGTTAACTCTTAGTGTTGATAATCCAAAACTAGCGGAGCGATTTTGCCTGGTCGACAAAACGCCACGTCCTGTGGCATTGTCGCCACTAGCACGTCCTGTGCGTCGTATGGAACCTTTTGAACGGTAGCGAGAACCGCTTCCTGGAAGGTTAATCGAACCCGCGAGTCTTTCAACAATCTTGTTTAACATAGCCTATTACTTATATAAAAGGGGATTATACGATGTTTCGAATTGGACAGGGTTTTGATGTACATCAATTAACAGAAGGACGCCCGTTAATTTTGGGCGGGATTGAAATTCCATACGAAAAAGGCTTGTTAGGCCATTCAGATGCGGATGTTTTATTACATACGGTAGCTGATGCATGCCTTGGTGCGATCGGAGAAGGGGATATCGGCAGGCATTTTCCGGATACAGATCCAGAATTTAAGGATGCGGACTCCGCGAAATTACTGGAACATGTATGGAAGCTTGTGAAAGATAAAGGATATGAATTAGTCAATGCAGATTGTACAATTATTGCCGAAAAACCTAAAATGGCTCCGCATATTGAACAAATCAGAGAAAGAATTTCGCAATTGCTGGAATCAGGAAAAGAAAATATTAATGTAAAAGCGACAACAACTGAAAAGCTTGGTTTTACTGGCAGAGGGGAAGGAATTGCTTCCCAGGTGGTTGTTTTATTACAAAAAAGGACCAATGGCTAAATCGCTTGATCCTAATGGAAGTTTTCCTTTATCGAAAAAACCCACGGTGTTAAAATAGATCTATAAAAAGAAGAATCTGGAGGAGGCAACAAGAACATGTCAAGCGATATTCGTGTACGTTATGCCCCGAGTCCAACTGGACATTTACATATCGGAAATGCCCGTACAGCATTATTTAATTATTTATTTGCCCGTAGTAAAGGCGGAAAGTTTATTATCCGCATTGAAGATACTGATAAGAAACGAAATATTGAAGGTGGAGAAGAAAGCCAGTTAAAGTATTTGCAGTGGCTTGGGATTGACTGGGACGAAAGCGTTGATAAAGAAGGGAAATACGGTCCGTACCGCCAATCTGAACGGAATGAGATTTATGAAACGTACTACAAAGAGCTGCTTGAAAAAGGCCATGCCTACAAATGTTATTGCACGGAAGAAGAGCTGGAAGCCGAGCGAGAAGTCCAATCAGCTAAAGGCGAAACGCCTGCTTATTCCGGAAGATGCCGCCATCTAACGCATGAAGAAAGGGAGAAATTAGCGGCAGAAGGAAAAGAGCCAAGCATTCGCTTTATGGTTCCAAAAGGCCAAGTATTTTCTTTTAACGATATGGTAAAAGGGAATGTCTCTTTCGAATCAGATGGCATTGGTGATCATGTTATTGTGAAGAAGGACGGAACACCAACCTACAACTTTGCTGTAGCGGTCGATGATCACTTAATGAAAATCTCGCATGTATTAAGAGGGGATGACCATATCTCTAATACACCTAAGCAATTAATGATCTATGAAGCATTAGGCTGGAAGGCTCCCGAGTTCGGGCATATGACATTGATCGTCAATGAAAGCCGGAAGAAGCTGAGCAAGCGTGATGAGTCTATCATTCAATTTATTGAGCAATATGAAGAGCTTGGCTATTTACCAGAAGCACTTTTTAACTTTATTGCCTTACTCGGATGGTCACCATCTGGCGAAGAGGAAATATTCTCTAAGAATGAGTTTATCGAGATTTTTGATGCGAATCGTTTATCAAAATCGCCAGCTCTTTTTGATAAGCAAAAACTAACATGGATGAACAACCAGTACATGAAGACAATTGAGGTAGACAAGCTTGTCGCTATTTCCTTACCACATCTCGTGAAGGCTGGAAAGGTAAGCGAAAATATGTCGGCTGAAGAAGCGCAGTGGGTACGGAGCCTAATCGCTTTGTATCAGGAAAAGATGAGCTTTGGCGCTGAAATTGTTGAACTAACAGAGATCTTCTTTAACGAAGAAACTGTATTGGATGAAGAGGCGAAAGCGGTCCTAGCAGAAGAACAAGTTCCGGAAGTACTTGCTGCCTTTTTAAATGAAATTGAGCAATTGAGTGAATTTAAAGCAGATGAAATTAAAGCAGCAATGAAAGCTGTGCAAAAGGCTACTGGTCATAAAGGGAAAAAACTCTTTATGCCTATACGTGTCGCAATCACTGGGCAAACTCACGGGCCTGATCTTCCGCAGGCGATTGCGCTCTTCGGGAAGGAAAAAGTAAAAAATCGATTAATGAGCATTTTAGGTTAACATATTGCCTAAAATGTAATATAGTAATAAGTAATTCCATAAATCAAAGTGTTGAAGAGGAAAAGTATGATCATGAAGCTTTTTAGAGAGAACCATCACCGGCTGAAAGTGGTTTAAGCCTCTCATTGATCTGAAGTGCCCCTCCGAGCCCTGTTTCGAATTCTTTCCATAAAATCAGACCTTATCTGAACTGGAAAATGCAAAAGCGCTTGCGCTTTTCTTAGTAGAAATGGGCGGAACTCCTTCCGTTAACAGGTTAAAGTTGAGACTATTAAGTCTAAACAGAGTGGAACCGCGTGCTAAGCGTCTCTGTCATTTTGACAGGGGCGCTTTTTTTGTTCCGGAAATAAGATAATTTCCCGGAAAATATTATTTTGAAAAAGTATATTTTACACAAGGTAATGAAATTCATTTTAGTTAGGAGGGGAAACTAGTGTTTAAAAGAATGAAGGAAGACATAGAAGTAGTGTTTGAGCAAGATCCAGCAGCGAGAAGCTATTTAGAAGTGGTGTTAACCTATTCGGGCTTGCATGCTATATGGGCCCATCATATCGCTCACGCATTATTTAAACGAAAATATTACTTTATAGCAAGAGTGATCTCCCAAATTAGCCGGTTTTTCACAGGGATTGAAATTCACCCAGGTGCAAAAATTGGCAGGCGCTTTTTTATTGATCATGGCATGGGGGTAGTGATCGGGGAAACATGTGAAATAGGGGATAATGTTACAGTCTTTCAAGGAGTAACATTAGGTGGAACCGGAAAAGAAAAAGGAAAACGGCATCCGACCATAAAAGATAATGCGCTTATCGCTACGGGGGCAAAAGTACTTGGATCAATTACAATTGGAGAAAATTCAAAGGTTGGAGCTGGTTCTGTCGTTCTTCATGAAGTGCCCCCAAATTCGACTGTTGTTGGTATTCCAGGAAGAGTTAAAATTCAGGATGGTATAAAAATAAAAGATTTAAACCATACAGACCTCCCTGATCCAATTGCAGACCGTTTTAAGGATATGGAGAATGAAATAGCAAGATTAAATAATGAAATTGAGATCTTAAGAAATGAAAGGAGCCGAGATAATGTCCATTCAAATTTATAATACGTTAACGAGAAAAAAGGAAGCCTTCGTCCCTCTTGAAGAAGGAAAAGTAAAAATGTATGTATGTGGTCCAACGGTTTATAATTATATTCATATAGGAAATGCCCGTCCGCCAATCGTTTTTGATACAGTAAGAAGGTATTTTGAATATAGAGGATACGATATTCAATATATTTCTAACTTTACCGATGTTGATGATAAATTAATTAGGGCGGCGAAAGAGCTTGGAGAGGACGTCCCAACTATAGCCGACCGTTTTATTGAAGCCTATTTCGAAGATGTTTCCGCACTAGGCTGCAAACGAGCTGATGCGCATCCGAGAGTAACGGAAAGTATGGACCTCATCATTGATTTCATTAAAGCGTTAATTGAAAAGGGATTTGCTTACGAGTCAGAGGGCGATGTCTATTTCCACACTCGCAAATTCGATGACTATGGGAAGCTTTCTCACCAATCAATCGATGAGCTTCGTTCAGGTGCACGTATTGCAGTAGGAGAGAAGAAACAGGACTCGCTTGATTTTGCTCTATGGAAAGCCGCGAAAGAAGGGGAAATCTATTGGGATAGCCCATGGGGGAAAGGTCGTCCAGGCTGGCATATTGAATGTTCCGCGATGGCAAAAAAATATTTAGGGGAAACTATTGATATTCATGCTGGTGGACAGGATCTAGCCTTCCCTCATCACGAAAATGAGATTGCCCAGTCAGAAGCAGTAAGCGGGAAGACTTTTGCCCGTTATTGGATGCATAATGGCTATATTAACATCGATAATGAAAAAATGTCCAAATCACTTGGAAACTTTGTGTTAGTACATGACATTATAAAGAATCATGACCCACAAGTACTAAGATTCTTTATGCTTTCTGTCCATTATCGAAATCCGATTAACTACAGTGAAGAATTATTAGAAAATACCCGTGCGGGCTTAGAGCGGATTAAGACCTCTTATCAGAATTTAAAGCACCGCCAAGCAGCAAGTGCGGACTTAACGGAAAATAACGAAGAATGGCTAGAAAAAATTACTGCCCTTCATAATCAATTTATTGAGGAAATGGATGACGATTTTAATACGGCCAATGGAATTTCCGTTCTATTTGAACTTTCGAAACTGGCCAATTATTATTTGATTGAAAAAAATACATCAGTTCAAGTAATCGAGGCTTTTACAAAAGAATTTGAAGATCTTTTCCACGTTCTAGGACTTTCCCTTGCGTTTCCTAAAGAGGAATTGTTGGACGAAGAGATTGATCGATTAATACAGCAGCGTATTCAAGCACGAAAAGACCGTAATTTCCAATTAGCCGACCAAATTCGCGATCAGCTAAAAGAAATGAACATCATCCTGGAAGATACACCTCAAGGCATTAGATGGAAAAGGGGCTAACTGAATGCTTCAATATGATAATAAAATTGATGAAAAGCAACTGAATAGCCTCGCCCTCGCCTATATGGGTGATGCTATTTTTGAAATATACGTTCGCAGGCACTTGATTCAAAAAGGGAGTGTTAGGCCTAATCACCTGCATAAAGAAGCGACCCATTATGTTTCGGCTAAAGCCCAATCGTTCATTATTCATCAATTATTGGATTCCGGCTCGCTTACAGAAGAAGAAGTAGCAGTTGTGAAAAGAGGAAGAAATGCCAAGTCTGGCTCAATTCCTAAAAATACAGATGTTCAAACATATCGGTATAGCACGGCATTTGAATCATTAATAGGTTATCTGCATTTATCAGAAAGAGAGGAGCGGCTCGAGGCAATAATCTTGGCCGCTTTTGGAATTGTTGAAGAAAAGAAAGGAGGACTAGTATAATGAGTCAAGATTTTATCATGGGAAAAAACCCTGTTATCGAAGCACTTAAATCGGAACGGGATATTAATAAAATTTTTATTGCAGAGGGGTCTAAAGAAGGCCAAATGCAGCAGGTTATTGGCCTGGCAAAAGCATCGAGCGTACTTGTCCAATTTGTGCCTAAGAAAAAGCTGGATCAGATGGCGGAAGGAAATCACCAAGGAGTGGTAGCACAGGTGGCTGCCTATCAGTATGCGGAAATCGATGATTTGTTTGATGCTGCTGAAAAGAAAAATGAAGCCCCCTTCTTTTTATTGCTAGATGAAATTGAAGATCCCCATAATTTAGGATCGATTATGAGGACAGCTGATGCAGTCGGGGCTCATGGGATTATCATTCCAAAACGAAGAGCTGTAGGTCTGACTGCTACTGTTGCCAAGGCCTCAACTGGAGCAATCGAATATATTCCTGTAGTGCGTGTTACCAATATGGCAAGAACAATTGATGAATTAAAAGAAAAAGGCGTCTGGATTGCTGGAACGGATGCGAAAGGCAGTGAGGATTACCGTCAATTTGATGGAACGATGCCGCTGGGCTTAGTCATTGGCAGTGAAGGAAAAGGAATGGGACGGCTTATACGCGATAAATGTGACTTTCTAATCCAATTGCCAATGGCAGGACATGTTACATCTTTAAATGCATCTGTTGCAGCGGCCCTTCTTATGTATGAGGTTTACCGGAAACGACATCCTCTTGAGCGATAGAAATGGACATCCTTATTGTTGACGGATATAACGTGATTGGCGCTTGGCCGGAACTGAGGGAGTTGATGAATAGAGATTTATCTGCTGCTAGGGACCGTCTAATCGAAAAGATGGCAGAATATCAAGCGTATTCTGGAATGAGAGTAATCATCGTTTTTGATGCTCAGTATGTTAAGGGGACAGAAAAGAAATTTAAAAGTTATAACATTGAAATAATTTTCACGCGCAATAAAGAGACGGCCGATGAAAGAATTGAAAAGCTTGCCATCAGCCTTAGTAATATTAAAACGCAAATTCATGTAGCAACTTCTGACTATACTGAACAATGGGCTATATTTGGCCAGGGAGCGCTTAGAAAATCGTCAAGAGAATTATTAATTGAAATGAATTCAATTGAAAATGGAATCGATAAAAAAATAAAAAATATTCAAGAGAAACAACCTGTTTCCAAGATACCGCTTAGTAAGGAAATGGCAGAAATTTTTGAAAAATGGCGTAGAGGGAAGCAATGAATGGTTGACGCTGGAAAAAAATCTGCTGTATAATATTTCTAACTATGGTTTTACGGTCGGGGGGATCTTAGTGAGTGCTGGCTTCAAGATAATCGACGAACATGTAGACTATTTGCAACTCGAGGATGAAGATTTGGTGGATTTAGTGCATAAGGGTGAAAGTGAAGCATTAGACTATTTGATTCATAAGTATCGTAATTTCGTTCGCGCGAAAGCAAGATCTTATTTTTTAATTGGTGCTGATAAAGAAGATATTGTTCAAGAAGGCATGATTGGCTTATATAAGGCAATCCGTGACTTTAAGGGGGACAAGCTATCTTCATTTAAGGCATTTGCTGAACTATGCATTACTAGACAAATAATTACCGCCATAAAAACAGCTACCCGCCAAAAGCATATCCCGTTAAACTCATACGTGTCCTTAGACAAGCCGATATATGATGAGGAATCTGATCGGACTTTAATGGATGTCATTTCGGGTGCAAAAGTGATGGACCCCGAAGAACTAATTATTAATCAAGAAGAGTTCGATCATATTGAAGTGAAGATGTCAGAGCTTCTAAGCGATCTGGAACGGAAAGTACTCGCACTCTATTTGGATGGACAGTCATACCAGGAAATTTCGGAAGAACTTGATCGTCATGTTAAATCCATTGATAACGCATTACAGAGGGTAAAACGAAAGCTAGAACGGTATCTTGAATTTCGAGAGATTACCTTATAGTCAGTGTTACGGCCATTCCCTCATTTTTGCCGTTATTGACATCAATTATTGTCCATGGTAAAGTTTTAGGGACATAGATGGATACAGTAGGTGGAGTCAATGAGAAAAAAGGTTGTATTAGCGTGTATTGAGTGCGGTTCCAGAAATTATTCGACAATGAGTAACAAGGAAACGGAACGTCTAGAGCTTAAGAAGTTTTGCAAGACATGCAGTAATCATACAACCCATCGTGAAACAAAGTAATGTGTTTATAGATAAAATGAAGATATATCTCTTTGAAGTTGGGGGTTACGATATGCAGCGCATCTTGAAGTTTTTCCGTGAAGTTGGACGTGAAATGAAGAAGGTCAGCTGGCCAAAGCGTAAAGAATTGACAAGCTATACAATGACTGTTCTTGCGACTGTGGCGTTCTTTGCTGTATTCTTTGCAGTGATTGACCAAGGTATTTCTAAACTGATTCGAATTATTCTTGAATAACCCCTGTAAATCCATGGTATAATGGAGAATAACACAGGAAACATTTGTATAGCCCGGAAACGGGTTTTTTCATTTGGTTTAAAAAGTTCACCTCATGATGATGAAAAATAATTTATTCAATACAGGGAGGGAAGGACGAACGAGTCCCCTTGAATGGAAAAGAATTGGTATGTTGTTCATACGTACTCAGGTTACGAAAACAAAGTAAAGGCTAACTTGGAGAAGCGTGTAGAATCCATGGCGATGCAAGATAAAATCTTCCGCGTGATTGTACCGGAAGAAGAAGAAACTGATTTTAAAAATGGGAAAAAGAAAGTTGTGAAACGGAAAGTATTCCCGGGATATGTCCTTGTTGAAATTGTCATGACAGATGACTCTTGGTATGTAGTCCGAAATACGCCTGGTGTTACTGGGTTTGTTGGCTCTGCTGGTTCTGGTTCAAAGCCGACCCCGTTATTACCAGAAGAAGTCCATGTCATTCTGAAACGCATGGGTGTTGAAGAAAAACGCGTGGATATCGATTTTGAATTAGGAGAAACTGTCCAAGTTAAAGAAGGGCCATTTGCCAACTTTACCGGCTCGATTGAAGATATCGATAAAGATAAAGCAAAGATTAAAGTCCTTGTTAATATGTTCGGCCGTGATACCCCAGTTGAACTCGATTTTTCGCAGATTGAAAAATTATAATTTGAAAAAAACTTGAAATCATCTTTGAAAAGTGGTAATATTTCAAAGGTCAGTATGTCTCGGGAAAAGAGACCGGACAATTGTCAAGTTCTTTATCTTTATATAAAGACTATAAGTTGAGTGGGAGGGAATTTCCCTATTACCACATCACGGACTTTAAGGAGGTGTGTCTCGTGGCTAAAAAAGTAATCAAACTTGTTAAATTACAAATCCCTGCAGGTAAAGCAAATCCTGCGCCGCCAGTAGGACCAGCATTAGGTCAAGCCGGTGTTAACATCATGGGATTCTGTAAGGAATTTAACGCTCGTACAGCTGAACAAGCTGGCTTAATCATTCCTGTTGAAATTACGGTTTTTGAAGACCGTTCATTTACATTTATTACGAAAACTCCTCCTGCTGCCGTTTTACTTAAAAAAGCAGCTGGAATTGAGTCTGGTTCTGGTGAACCAAACCGTAATAAAGTAGCAACAGTCAAGCGTGACAAGGTACGCGAGATTGCTGAAACAAAAATGCCTGACCTTAACGCTGCAAGCGTAGAAGCTGCAATGTTAATGGTTGAAGGTACTGCACGCAGCATGGGTATCACAATCGAAGATTAATCCCATGCTTTAAGGTTATTGTTGTCTGTTTAAGGTTGCGATGCTGAATTTAGTTTCACGCGCAACCTTTATTCGTGGGAGGTTATTCCGCTAAAACCACAATCAAGGAGGAAATGAAAATGGCTAAAAAAGGTAAGAAGTATATAGAAGCTGCAAAACTTGTAGATCGCATGAAAGCTTACCCGATCGAAGAAGCGATTGAACTTACGAAAAAAACGAGTATTGCTAAATTTGATGCAACTGTAGAAGTGGCATTCCGTCTAGGGGTTGACCCTAAGAAAGCTGACCAGCAAATCCGTGGAGCAGTAGTGCTTCCGAATGGTACTGGTAAAACTCAGCGCGTCCTTGTTTTTGCTAAAGGCGAAAAAGCGAAGGAAGCTGAAGCTGCAGGAGCAGATTATGTAGGCGATGCTGAATATATCACGAAAATCGGCCAAGGCTGGTTCGAGTTTGATGTAATTGTTGCTACACCTGATATGATGGGTGAAGTTGGTAAACTTGGACGTGTTTTAGGACCTAAAGGCTTAATGCCAAACCCTAAAACTGGCACAGTTACTTTCGACGTTGAAAAAGCAGTAAATGAAATTAAAGCTGGTAAAGTTGAATACCGTGTTGACAAAGCTGGTAACATCCATGTGCCAATCGGTAAAACTTCTTTTGAAAACGAAAAGCTTGTTGAAAACTTCAGCACGATTTTCGATACAATGTTAAAAGTGAAACCTGCCGCTGCAAAAGGAACATACATGAAGAACGTTTCTATTACTTCAACAATGGGCCCTGGCGTAAAAGTTGATCCATCTTCTGTTACAGTAAAATAAGACGGATACGCTTTTAAGAGTTAAAGCAGGATAAAAAAGGAATTGACAAACAAAAATACATTTAGTATCATGTATTTTGTTATGAAAATATAATAACATTTATACCGTAGACAGCAGGTGCTTATCGCTTAATTTCCTGCCGAGGTAATACGATAGATTTATTCTGTTTAACTAACTATTGTATACTTCCTCCATGTCTGCAAAAGATGTGGAGTTTTTTTATGGACGGTATGAATGTAGCAATTCTACAGGAGGTGTAAAAATGAGCAGCGCTATCGAACAAAAGAAACAAATCGTTGATGAAATTGCTGATAAATTGAAAGCAAGTGTTACAACAGTTGTTGTTGATTACCGTGGTCTTTCTGTTGCACAAGTAACTGAACTTCGTAAACAACTTCGTGAAGCTGGCGTAGAATTTAAAGTTTACAAAAACTCTTTAACTCGCCGTGCAGCTGAATCTGCTGAGCTTGCTGGACTTAATGACGCTTTAACTGGCCCTAATGCAATTGCATTCAGTACTGAAGACGTTGTTGCTCCTGCGAAAATCTTGAATGATTTCGCGAAAAAGAACGAAGCACTCGAAATTAAAGCAGGTGTAATTGAAGGAACGATCGCAACGGCAGAAGAAGTAAAAGCTCTTGCAGAACTACCATCTCGCGAAGGTTTACTTTCTATGCTACTCAGCGTGCTTCAAGCACCTATCCGCAATCTTGCTCTTGCTGCAAAAGCTGTTGCAGATCAAAAAGAAGAACAAGGCGCGTAAGTTAAAAATAGCGATTAACTAATAGATTCGAACCAAATATAAGGAGGAAAATAATCATGACTAAAGAACAAATCATTGAAGCGGTTAAAAGCATGACTGTTTTAGAATTAAACGACTTAGTAAAAGCAATCGAAGAAGAATTTGGTGTTACTGCTGCTGCACCTGTAGTAATGGGTGGCGGAGCTGCTGCTGGCGGAGCTGCTGAAGAGCAATCTGAATTTGATGTTATCCTTGCTTCTGCAGGCGATCAAAAAATCAAAGTTATCAAAGTTGTTCGTGAAATCACTGGTCTTGGACTTAAAGAAGCAAAAGAACTTGTTGATAACACTCCAAAAGCTATCAAAGAAGGCGTTTCTAAAGAAGAAGCTGAAGAAGTTAAAGCTAAACTTGAAGAAGTTGGCGCTGGCGTAGAAGTTAAGTAATATAGATAGAAAAAAGCCCGCTATTTTAGCGGGCTTTTTTTCTCTCGATATCGCCGCTATAGCTACCGTTGATTATAATACAATTGTAAAGCCTCTCTAGCTTCTACTACCAATTCTCCGTCGGAGGTGATAATGTCTTGTCAGAACACTACTATTCCAAAATCCAAAAGGTTGAAAGTGATCCGAAATATTGGAGTTTCACTCTTAATAATAATTCCTTTCGTTTTAAAACTGATAATGGCGTTTTTTCAAAAAGCGAAGTCGACTTTGGATCTAGATTATTGATTGAAACCTTTGTTGTGCCAAGCGTCGAAGGGAACATTCTTGATGTAGGATGCGGGTATGGGCCAATTGGGCTTTCATGTGCTAAACTGATGCAAGATCGTCTCGTTCATATGATCGATGTAAACGCACGTGCATTAGCACTCGCGAAAGAAAATGCCGAATTAAATGGCCTTACAAATGTATGTATCTATGAGAGTGATCGTCTTGAAAATGTAAAGGGCAATAAATTTGCTGCAATTTTAACGAACCCGCCAATTCGTGCCGGAAAAAAGGTTGTTCATGAAATTTTTGAGCAAAGCGTCGATTGTTTGTTGCCGGAAGGGAACCTTTGGGTTGTCATTCAAAAAAAGCAAGGAGCACCGTCGGCGATTGAAAAACTTTCAGAGCTTTGTAGTGAAGTAGAAACGGTTGTGAAGAAAAAAGGTTACTATATAATTAGAGCAAAAAAAGATTGACTTGACTTTTTGCTTATGTTAGCATTGTATAATGCCAACATGTAACATTCCGATTAATTACTATTTTACACAAAACATGTATATAATTGGTTTAATTGGAAAAGATAACAAAATAATAGTCGTAATGTGAAAATGTGGTTTTTGAGTTAAAAACCCTTTTTCTTTTTGTCTTATGAAAAGTGATAAGTTACTCAAGTTAGATAACTGTTTAGCTTTAGCGCTTTTTTATAAGATAGTAATAAATGCAATAATTACGCTTGATTTGAGGGGTGAATCAGTTGACAGGTCAACTAGTTCAGTATGGACGACACCGCCAACGTAGAAGTTACGCACGAATCAGTGAAGTTTTAGAATTACCAAATCTAATCGAAATCCAAACCTCTTCTTATCAATGGTTTCTTGATGAGGGTTTACGTGAAATGTTCCAGGACATTTCTCCGATTGAAGACTTTACTGGTAATCTGTCGCTTGAATTTATTGATTACAGCCTTGGCGAACCAAAATATTCCGTTGAGGAATCGAAAGAGCGAGATGTTACATATTCTGCACCTTTACGTGTGAAAGTGCGTCTTGTAAACAAAGAAACAGGCGAAGTTAAAGACCAGGATGTCTTTATGGGTGACTTCCCGCTTATGACAGAAACAGGTACGTTTGTTATTAATGGAGCGGAGCGTGTAATTGTATCGCAGTTAGTCCGTTCACCAAGCGTATACTTTAGTGGAAAACTAGATAAAAACGGGAAAAAAGGCTACACTGCAACCGTAATCCCGAACCGCGGCGCTTGGCTTGAGTATGAAACAGATGCCAAAGATGTCGTATATGTGAGAATAGATCGTACTCGGAAACTGCCCGTTACGGTTCTTTTGCGTGCACTTGGGTTCGGATCTGATCAAGAGATCATTGATTTGATTGGAGACAATGAATACATTAGGAATACACTTGAAAAAGACAATACTGAAGGCACAGACAAGGCCCTGTTAGAAATCTATGAGCGCCTTCGTCCTGGTGAACCGCCAACAGTAGAAAATGCGAAAAGCTTGCTAGTTTCACGCTTTTTCGATCCTAAACGCTATGACTTGGCGAATGTTGGAAGATACAAAATAAATAAAAAGCTTCATATAAAAAATAGATTATTTGGGCAGCGCTTGGCTGAGACACTTGTCGATCCTGAAACTGGCGAGATTATCGCTGAAAAAGGAGTCACTCTTGACCGCCGTACATTGGATCGGATCATTCCTAATTTAGAAAAGGATATCGGGTTTAAAACGGTTAGCCTTGTTGGTGGAGTGGTAGATGATGACGTTCTGCTCCAATCGATAAAAATCTATGCTCCGAATGAAGATGGTGAAAAAGCCATCAATGTAATAGGGAATGCCTATGTAGAAGAGGCAGTGAAAAACATTTCCCCATCAGATATCATTGCATCGATCAGCTACTTCTTTAATTTGTTGCATGATGTAGGGGATACGGATGATATTGACCATCTTGGAAACAGACGTTTACGTTCTGTTGGCGAACTTTTGCAGAATCAATTCCGCATTGGTCTTTCAAGAATGGAACGTGTTGTTCGTGAGAGAATGTCTATTCAGGATACAAACACGATTACTCCGCAGCAGCTGATTAATATTCGTCCTGTGATCGCATCCATTAAAGAGTTCTTTGGAAGCTCTCAGTTATCTCAATTCATGGATCAAACGAACCCGCTTGCAGAATTAACGCATAAACGCCGTTTATCTGCACTCGGACCTGGTGGATTAACACGTGAACGTGCTGGATTTGAAGTGCGTGACGTTCACTATTCCCACTATGGACGGATGTGTCCGATTGAGACGCCAGAGGGACCAAACATTGGATTAATCAACTCGTTATCTTCATTCGCTAAGGTGAATCGATTTGGCTTTATTGAAACGCCTTATCGCCGTGTTGATCCTGAAACCGGGAAAGTAACCGATCGAATTGATTATTTAACAGCTGATGAAGAGGATAACTATGTTGTAGCTCAGGCAAATGCACTACTTGGTGATGATGGTTCATTCCTTGAAGAAGAAGTAGTTGCACGTTTCAAGGGAGAAAATACAGTTGTAATAAGGGACAGAGTAGACTATATGGATGTCTCTCCTAAGCAAGTTGTGTCTGCTGCAACAGCATGTATTCCCTTCTTAGAAAATGATGACTCCAACCGTGCGCTAATGGGAGCAAACATGCAACGTCAGGCTGTGCCGTTAATGCAGCCGGAAGCTCCTCGTGTTGGAACTGGTATGGAATACGTATCTGGTAAAGACTCTGGTGCTGCAGTTATTTGTAAGCATGAGGGGATCGTTGAGCACGTGGAAGCACGTGAGGTATGGGTACGTCGGATTAAAGATGTTGATGGACAAGAAGTAAAAGGCGATCTTGATAAATATAGAATGCTGAAGTTTATCCGTTCTAACCAAGGAACATGCTATAATCAGCGTCCGATCGTGGCAGTTGGCAACCGTGTTACAAAGGGCGAAATTCTTGCTGATGGACCATCGATGGAACTCGGAGAATTAGCACTAGGCCGCAATGTTCTTGTAGCCTTTATGACATGGGATGGCTATAACTACGAAGATGCGATCATTATGAGTGAACGCCTCGTAAAAGATGATGTCTATACTTCAATTCATATCGAAGAATACGAATCTGAATCACGTGATACAAAGCTAGGACCTGAAGAGATTACCCGTGATATTCCAAATGTGGGTGAGGATGCTCTTCGTAATCTAGATGAGCGCGGAATCATTCGTACAGGAGCAGAAGTGAAAGACGGAGATCTTTTAGTAGGGAAAGTTACACCAAAAGGGGTAACGGAATTAACTGCTGAAGAAAGACTCCTGCATGCAATCTTTGGTGAAAAGGCTCGTGAAGTCCGCGATACATCCCTCCGTGTACCACATGGCGGCGGCGGAATCGTTCTGGACGTCAAAGTCTTCAATAGAGAAGATGGCGACGAGCTTCCACCGGGGGTAAATCAGCTTGTACGTGTATATATTGTCCAGAAGCGTAAAATCTCTGAAGGGGATAAAATGGCGGGACGACATGGTAACAAAGGGGTTATCTCCCGTATCTTACCTGAAGAAGATATGCCTTATTTACCAGATGGCACACCGGTTGACATCATGTTAAACCCACTAGGGGTTCCGTCTAGGATGAATATTGGACAGGTGCTTGAGCTTCACCTTGGAATGGCAGCTAGAGCTCTTGGGATCCATGTGGCTTCTCCTGTATTCGATGGTGCGAGTGAGGAAGATGTATGGGCAACAATTGAAGAAGCCGGTATGGCACGTGATGCAAAAACGGTCCTTTATGATGGACGTTCAGGAGAACCATTTGACAACCGTGTATCGGTTGGAGTCATGTATATGATTAAACTTGCACATATGGTTGATGACAAACTTCATGCTCGTTCTACAGGACCATACTCACTTGTTACCCAGCAGCCATTGGGCGGTAAAGCTCAATTTGGTGGTCAGCGTTTTGGTGAGATGGAGGTATGGGCACTTGAAGCTTACGGTGCTGCATACACGCTTCAAGAAATATTAACCGTTAAATCTGATGATGTTGTCGGACGTGTGAAAACGTATGAATCAATCGTTAAAGGAGAAAACGTTCCGGAACCAGGCGTACCTGAATCATTTAAAGTATTAATTAAAGAACTTCAGAGCTTAGGTATGGACGTTAAAATTCTATCTGGTGACGAAAAAGAAATAGAAATGCGTGACACGGAGGATGACGAAGAAATTCAGCAAGCTGAGTCTTTGACGATTGCTCCAGAACCGCGAAACGCTGAGTTAGAGCAGGTTGTTACGAAAGAGTAGTTTTAAATAGACAATGAGGATATGCCGTCCTCTGTTCATCGTTCTCCGTCTGATATTACCAGCAGAGAACGGTGAACGAATACGGCACCGATGCTGCTTTATAGGAGCAATAAGGGTAAAGCCCGGAGATCAAAAGGGAGGTAGGCCCCTTGCTGGATGTAAACAATTTTGAGTATATGAAAATCGGTCTTGCTTCACCAGATAAAATTCGTTCATGGTCACATGGTGAGGTAAAAAAACCAGAAACGATTAACTATCGTACATTAAAACCAGAAAAAGATGGATTGTTCTGTGAACGTATTTTTGGACCTACAAAGGACTGGGAATGTCATTGTGGAAAATACAAACGCGTACGATATAAAGGTGTAGTCTGTGATCGATGCGGCGTAGAGGTTACACGCGCAAAGGTCCGCCGGGAAAGAATGGGTCATATCGAGCTTGCTGCTCCAGTTTCGCATATTTGGTATTTCAAAGGGATTCCAAGCCGTATGGGGCTTGTTCTTGACATGTCACCGCGTGCACTAGAGGAAGTCATATATTTCGCTTCCTACGTGGTAACGGACCCTGGTGATACAGCCTTAGAAAAGAAACAGCTTCTTTCTGAAAAGGAATTCCGTGCATATCGTGAGAAATACGGAAACAAGTTCCAGGCTTCAATGGGTGCGGAATCCATTAAAAAGCTTCTTTCTGATATCGATCTTAATAAAGATGTCGAAGGACTAAAAGAAGAATTAAGAACAGCACAAGGACAACGAAGAACGCGGGCAATTAAGCGTTTGGAAGTATTGGAAGCATTCCGGGGATCTGGTAATGAACCTTCTTGGATGATTCTTGATGTCCTTCCTGTTATTCCTCCGGAGCTTAGACCAATGGTTCAACTGGATGGCGGACGGTTCGCAACATCAGATCTCAATGATCTATATCGCCGTGTTATTAACCGGAACAACCGTTTGAAACGATTATTAGATCTTGGTGCGCCAAGCATCATTGTTCAAAATGAAAAACGCATGCTCCAAGAAGCGGTAGATGCGTTAATTGATAATGGCCGTCGCGGACGTCCTGTTACAGGACCTGGAAATCGCCCATTAAAATCACTGTCCCACATGCTTAAAGGTAAGCAAGGCCGTTTCCGCCAAAACTTGCTTGGAAAGCGTGTTGACTACTCAGGCCGTTCAGTTATTGTCGTAGGACCGAATTTAAAAATGTATCAGTGTGGGCTTCCTAAAGAAATGGCGTTAGAGCTATTTAAACCATTCGTAATGAAAGAATTAGTTGAAAAAGGATTGGCACACAACATTAAATCGGCTAAACGTAAAATTGAAAGAGTTCAGCCAGAGGTTTGGGACGTTTTAGAAAATGTCATTAAGGAGCATCCAGTTCTTCTGAACCGTGCCCCTACTTTGCATAGACTTGGCATCCAGGCGTTTGAACCAACATTAGTAGAAGGCCGTGCGATTCGACTCCATCCGCTTGTTTGTACAGCATACAACGCTGACTTTGATGGAGACCAAATGGCGGTCCATGTACCTTTATCATCTGAAGCGCAAGCAGAAGCGCGACTATTGATGCTTGCTGCTCAAAATATCTTGAACCCGAAAGATGGAAAGCCAGTTGTTACTCCTTCCCAAGACATGGTATTAGGAAACTACTACTTAACATTGGAAAAAGAGGGCGCTGTTGGCGAAGGGATGGTATTTAAAGATACGAATGAAGCGATACTAGCTTATCAAAACGGCTATGTGCATTTGCATACGCGAGTTGCTATTCATGCCGGATCTTTAAACAACCAGGCGTTTACTGCTGAACAAAATCAAAAGCTTTTAATAACAACGGTAGGTAAGCTAATATTTAATGAGATTTTACCTGCGTCGTTCCCATATATAAATGAACCTACGAGACGGAATCTTGAAGAGGAAACACCGGAGCAGTATTTTATTGAGAAGGGTACAGAAGTGCTACCTGTTATTCAAGAAATGCCGTTAGTGGATCCATTTAAGAAGAAAATCCTTGGTAATATTATTGCGGAAGTATTTAAACGTTACAAAATTACTGAAACATCAAAAATGCTTGACCGCATGAAAGACCTTGGATTCAAATACTCTACTAAAGCCGGTATTACAGTTGGGGTTGCTGACATTGTTGTATTAGGCGAAAAAGAACAAATCATTCAAGACGCTCAATCCAAGGTTGATAATGTCTTAAAGCAATTTAGACGTGGTCTTATTACTGAAGATGAGCGCTATGATCGTGTTATCACAATTTGGAGTGCTGCAAAAGACATTATTCAAGAGAAGCTGATGAAATCTCTTGATATATATAACCCAATCTTTATGATGAGTGATTCAGGTGCCCGTGGTAACGCATCTAACTTTACGCAGTTAGCAGGTATGCGCGGACTCATGGCTAACCCGGCAGGACGGATTATTGAGTTGCCGATTAAATCTAGCTTCCGTGAAGGTTTAACCGTGTTGGAGTACTTTATATCCACTCACGGTGCCCGTAAAGGACTTGCTGATACAGCCTTGAAAACAGCTGACTCTGGTTATTTAACTCGACGTTTAGTAGACGTTGCCCAAGATGTAATTGTTCGTGAAGATGATTGTGGAACAGACCGTGGCCTTCTAATTGGTTCGTTGAAGGATGGTACTGAGGTGATTGAAACCCTAGAAGAGCGTCTGATCGGCCGCTATGCTAGAAGAGCAGTCAAGCATCCGGAAACAAAAGAAGTAATTGTGCCTGAAAACGGCTTATTTACAGAAGATCTAGCCGAAAAGGTTATTGAAGCAAAAATTGAAGAAGTGTGGATTCGTTCGGCATTTACTTGTAACACTCGCCATGGCGTGTGTAAAAAATGTTACGGTCGAAACCTTGCAACTGGACAGGAAGTAGAGGTAGGCGAGGCAGTTGGTATTATCGCAGCCCAGTCAATCGGTGAACCAGGTACGCAGTTAACAATGCGTACATTCCATACAGGTGGAGTTGCTGGGGACGATATTACACAAGGTTTGCCGCGTATCCAAGAACTGTTTGAAGCTCGTAACCCGAAAGGTCAGGCAGTCATAACTGAAATAGAGGGTGTAGTTGTCGGGATTAACGAAGGTCGCGACCGTCAGCATGAAATTGTTGTCCAAGGCGAAGTGGAAACCCGCACTTATACTGCGCCATACACAGCCCGTCTTAAGGTAGCTGTGAACGATCATGTAGATCGTGGTGAGGTATTAACAGAGGGATCGATTGATCCAAAAGAATTAATCAAAGTAAAAGACGTTACTGCCGTTCAAGAATACTTATTGCGCGAAGTACAAAAAGTCTACCGCATGCAAGGGGTAGAAATCGGCGACAAGCATATCGAAGTTATGGTTCGTCAAATGCTTCGTAAAGTACGTGTAATTGATGCGGCTGAAACAGATGTGCTTCCAGGCACGCTGCTTGATATCCATCAATTTACAGATGCGAACGAAAAAGCTCTCCTTGCTGGTAAATTACCTGCAACGGGTCGCCCTGTATTGCTGGGGATCACGAAAGCTTCACTGGAAACAGATTCCTTCTTATCTGCAGCATCTTTCCAAGAAACAACAAGAGTTCTTACGGATGCAGCTATTAAAGGAAAACGTGATGAGTTATTAGGATTAAAGGAAAATGTCATTATCGGTAAACTTGTTCCTGCTGGAACAGGAATGCAACGTTATCGAAGAGCCGAGCCTTTCACAAATGAAGAGGCAACTTTAGATACAGTGACAGTAGAATAATTTCCATTCTGAGGTGCTTGCTTGTCGATAAGCCAAGTAAGCACCTCGTTTTTAAAAAATAAACATAAAATAATTGCATTGCTTGTTGACATCGAAAAAAGAAGATGTTAATATAGCAAAGGTGCTCCTATTCGCTGGATACTTTGGAGGAAGTTATTCATGTCTTATGAAAAAGTATTACAGGCAAAAGGTTTTATAATAGGAACGAAGCAAACAGTGAAGGCTCTGAAACTAGGAACAATAAAAGAAGTTGTAATCGCTAGGGACGCTGACCAAAAGGTGATAGCGAAAGTGGCGGATACAGCAGCTGAAGTAAACGTTCCGGTCGTATATGTTGATTCAATGAAAAAACTTGGAAAAGTATGCGGCATAGAAGTAGGTGCAGCAGCTGTTGCAATTACTATTTAAAAACTGTTTTTGTAGAATCGATCTGCAAAGACTTTGTTTTTTGCATCAAAATGAACCACCTGGATGTGTGGGCTTAACAAATATGAAGGGAGGACAATCACATGCCTACAATTAACCAATTAGTGCGCAAGCCTCGTAAATCTCTTAAGGAGAAGTCGAACTCACCTGCGCTTAACAAAGGTTATAACAGCTTCAAAAAGGCACAAACTAATGTTTCATCACCACAAAAGCGCGGTGTATGTACTCGTGTTGGTACTATGACTCCGAAAAAACCGAACTCAGCATTACGTAAATATGCACGTGTTCGTTTATCTAATGGGATCGAGGTCAATGCTTATATTCCTGGTATCGGCCACAACCTGCAAGAGCATAGCGTTGTATTAATCCGCGGCGGTCGTGTAAAAGACTTACCGGGGGTACGTTACCACATCGTTCGTGGAGCATTAGATACTGCTGGTGTTAACAACCGTATGCAATCTCGTTCTAAATACGGAGCGAAGAGACCAAAAGCTCCTAAAAAATAATAATTAAACAATAAAAGAAAAGAATTTCCGAAAGGAGGAAACAATATGCCACGTAAAGGTCCTGTAGCAAAAAGAGACGTATTGCCGGATCCGATTTACAATTCAAAGCTTGTCAGTAAGTTAATCAATAAAATGATGACTGACGGTAAAAGAGGTAAATCACAAGCTATTCTATACTCTGCATTTGATATCATTAGTGAGCGTACTGGCAAAGAGCCAATGGAAGTATTCGATCAAGCGCTTAAAAACATCATGCCTGTACTTGAAGTAAGAGCACGCCGTGTTGGTGGAGCTAACTATCAAGTACCAGTTGAGGTGCGTCCTGATCGCCGTACAACTCTTGGTCTTCGCTGGTTAGTAAACTATTCTCGTCTTCGTGGAGAGAAAACGATGGAAGAACGTTTAGCACATGAAATTCTAGATGCTGCTAACAACTCTGGCGCATCTGTTAAGAAGCGTGAAGATACACATAAAATGGCGGAAGCGAACAAAGCGTTTGCTCACTATCGCTGGTAGGATTCACATTCTAAATAAAATAACACTCATACTAGGAAGGAGAAAGACCCAATGGCAAGAGAGTTCTCCTTAGAAAATACTCGTAATATCGGTATCATGGCTCACATCGATGCTGGTAAAACAACAACAACTGAGCGTATCCTTTACTACACTGGGAAAATCCACAAAATCGGTGAAACACACGAAGGTGGAGCTCAGATGGACTGGATGGAGCAAGAACAAGAACGCGGAATCACAATTACATCTGCAGCAACGACTGCACAATGGAAAGGTCACCGCGTTAATATCATCGATACACCAGGACACGTAGACTTTACGGTAGAAGTTGAACGTTCACTTCGTGTACTTGATGGTGCTGTTACAGTGCTTGATGCTCAATCAGGTGTTGAACCACAAACAGAAACAGTTTGGCGCCAAGCAACAACTTACGGCGTACCTCGTATTGTTTTTGTTAACAAAATGGATAAAATCGGTGCGGATTTCTTATATTCTATCAAAACGCTTCATGACCGTTTACAAGCGAATGCAGCTGCAATTCAATTACCGATCGGTGCTGAGGATCAATTCAAAGGCATCATCGATTTAGTTGAAATGAATGCTACGATTTATAACAATGACCTTGGAACAGATATGGTAGAGGGAGAAATCCCAGAAGAATATAAAGCTCAAGCCGAAGAATACCGTGAAAAATTAATTGAAGCAGTATCAGAATTTGATGAAGATTTAATGGAAAAGTATCTTGGTGGTGAAGAAATCACTAAAGAAGAGCTAAAAGCAGCTATTCGTAAAGGTACTTTAAGCGTTGAATTTTATCCAGTAATGTGTGGAACTGCTTTCAAAAACAAAGGTGTCCAAAAGATGCTTGATGCAGCGATCGCGTACCTTCCAGCTCCGACTGACGTACCTGCGATCAAAGGTGTCAACCCAGATACTGAAGAAGAAACAACTCGTCCTTCAAGTGACGACGCGCCATTCTCTGCACTTGCATTTAAAGTAATGACGGATCCTTTCGTAGGTAAGCTAACATTCTTCCGTGTATACTCTGGTACATTGAACTCCGGTTCTTATGTAAAAAACTCAACTAAAGGAAAGCGTGAACGTGTAGGACGTATCCTACAAATGCATGCTAACTCCCGTGAAGAGATTTCAATTGTACACGCAGGAGATATCGCAGCAGCGGTAGGTCTTAAAGATACGACAACTGGAGATACACTATGTGACGAGAAAGAGCTCGTTATCCTAGAATCTATGGAGTTCCCAGAACCAGTTATCCAGTTATCTATTGAGCCTAAATCAAAAGCTGACCAAGATAAGCTGTCTACAGCTCTACAAAAACTACAAGAAGAAGATCCTACATTCCGTGCACATACTGACCAAGAAACAGGTCAAGTTATCATTGCTGGTATGGGTGAACTTCACTTAGATATTTTAGTTGACCGTATGCGTCGTGAATTTAAAGTGGAAGCAAACGTTGGTGCACCTCAAGTTGCATATCGTGAAACTTTCCGTGGTTCAGCATCAGTTGAAGGTAAATTCGCACGTCAATCAGGTGGACGCGGACAATTCGGACACGTTTGGATTGAGTTCTCTCCAAACGAAGAAGGAAAAGGTTTTGAATTCGAAAACGGAATCGTCGGTGGGGTAGTTCCTCGTGAATACATTCCTGCTGTACAAGCTGGTTTAGAAGATGCTCTTGATAGAGGAGTTCTTGCTGGTTATCCGTTAGTTGATATTAAAGCTAGATTGTTCGATGGATCTTACCATGATGTTGACTCATCTGAAATGGCGTTCAAAATCGCTGCTTCTATGGCGCTTAAAAACGCTGCATCAAAATGTAGCCCAGTAATTCTAGAGCCAGTTATGAAGGTAGAAGTAATTATGCCTGAAGAATACTTAGGCGATATTATGGGTAACATCACTTCCCGTCGTGGTCGTGTAGAAGGAATGGAAGCTCGCGGTAACGCTCAAGTTGTCCGTGCGACAGTTCCACTTTCTGAAATGTTTGGATATGCTACTTCCCTGCGTTCTAGCACACAAGGTCGTGGAGTATTCTCAATGGTTTTCGATCACTACGAAGAAGTGCCAAAATCAATTTCAGAAGAAATTATCAAAAAAAATAAAGGTGAATAATTGATTTCACCTTATGAATACAGTATAACTACTAATGTAGGCAATGAAGCTGCAGGGAGGTCTCCTTCCTGCAGCAATTAAAAAATACTTAATTTTTATAATTTAAAGGAGGATTTTCCTAATGGCAAAAGCTAAATTCGACCGTACAAAACCCCATGTTAACATTGGTACAATTGGACACGTTGACCATGGTAAAACAACTTTAACAGCTGCTATCACTACTGTTCTTGCAAAAGCTGGTGGCGGAGAAGCACGCGGATATGACCAAATTGACGCGGCTCCTGAAGAAAAAGAGCGTGGAATCACAATCTCAACTTCTCACGTAGAGTATGAAACTGCAAACCGTCACTATGCACACGTTGACTGCCCAGGACATGCTGACTACGTTAAAAATATGATCACTGGTGCTGCACAAATGGACGGCGGAATCCTAGTAGTTTCTGCTGCTGATGGCCCAATGCCACAAACACGTGAGCACATCCTTCTTTCTCGTCAAGTAGGTGTACCTTTCCTTGTTGTATTTATGAACAAATGTGACATGGTAGACGATGAAGAGCTACTTGAATTAGTAGAAATGGAAATTCGTGATCTATTATCAGAATATGAATTCCCTGGCGATGACATTCCAGTTGTTAAAGGTTCTGCTCTTAAAGCTCTTGAAGGCGAACCTGAATGGGAAGAAAAAGTTCTTGAGCTTATGGCTGCTGTTGACGAGTACGTTCCAAACCCAACTCGTGACACAGACAAACCATTCATGATGCCAGTTGAGGATGTATTCTCAATCACTGGACGTGGAACAGTTGCAACAGGACGTGTTGAGCGTGGACAAGTTAAAGTCGGTGACGTTATTGACATCATCGGTATGACTGAAGAGCCAAAATCAACAACTGTAACTGGTGTTGAAATGTTCCGTAAATTACTAGATTACGCTGAAGCTGGAGACAACATTGGTGCTCTTCTTCGTGGGGTTTCAAGAGATGATATCCAACGTGGACAAGTTTTAGCAAAACCAAAATCAATTACACAACACACGAAGTTCAAAGCTGAAGTTTACGTGTTATCTAAAGAAGAGGGTGGACGTCATACTCCATTCTTCACAAACTACCGCCCACAGTTCTACTTCCGTACAACTGATGTAACTGGTATTTGTAATCTTCCTGAAGGCGTAGAAATGGTTATGCCTGGAGATAACATTGAAATGACTGTTGAGCTTATCGCTCCAATCGCTATCGAAGAAGGTACAAAATTCTCAATCCGTGAGGGTGGACGTACTGTAGGCGCTGGCGTTGTTGCTACAATCACTGAGTAATTAATTATTTATATAAAAAGGCCCAAGTGGATGACGATCCACTTGGGCCTTTTTATTTTCAAGGATGGTTTGATAAATTGTTTTACTTATACGATAAGAGCTAGTATCTTCTATTAGAATACTATCCCTATAAATCAATAAAATGAATGTTGTATATTAGGGATTGTATTTCATGTAAATGAAGTGAAATATCTGGATATACAAAGTGATACTTGAATATTGCTAATGAAGTCGCTATAATAATACGAGTGGTTACAAACATAAAGAAATTAGAAGAAAGATGTTGCATTTTGATTGTGATTTCTTTATAATAGACAATGTTGGTCTTTGACTGCGATGATGTGAAAGGTTGCTGACACACCCGGCCGCTTTGCCATGGCGAGTGTGTGGGAAATTTTCACTGAGAATGTCTATTTGAAAATAGGCGAAAAGGAGGGAAAGTAATGGCAAAACAAAAAATTCGTATTCGTTTGAAAGCATATGATCACAGAATTCTTGATCAATCTGCTGAAAAGATTGTTGAGACTGCAAAACGTTCTGGAGCGGCTGTTTCAGGCCCGATTCCATTGCCGACTGAAAAGTCTGTGTACACAATTCTACGTGCCGTTCATAAGTACAAAGATTCTCGTGAGCAGTTCGAAATGCGTACACACAAACGTCTAATCGACATCATTAACCCAACACCACAAACGGTTGATTCTCTAATGCGTCTGGATTTACCATCTGGTGTAGATATCGAAATTAAACTTTAATGAAATAAATTTTACTAAACTAATCTAGGAGGTGTGACTGAAATGACCAAAGGAATCTTAGGAAGAAAGATTGGTATGACTCAAGTGTTTGCTGAAAACGGAGAATTAATTCCGGTAACAGTAGTTGAGGCTGCTGCTAACGTAGTTCTTCAGAAGAAATCAGTTGAAACTGATGGCTATGAAGCAATCCAAATTGGATTCGAAGACAAACGTGAAAAGCTGTCTAACAAACCTGAAAAAGGACATGTTGCAAAAGCTAACACTGCTCCTAAGCGCTTCGTACGCGAATTGCGCGGTGCTAATTTAGGAGAATATGAAGTTGGTCAAGAAGTCAAAGTTGATATGTTCGCAGCGGGCGAAACTGTGGATGTAACAGGAGTTTCAAAAGGGAAAGGTTTCCAAGGTGCAATCAAGCGCCACGGACAATCACGCGGACCAATGACACACGGTTCACGTTACCACCGTCGCCCTGGTTCAATGGGTCCTGTCGCTCCAAACCGTGTATTTAAAGGTAAATTATTACCTGGACGTATGGGCGGAGAGCAAGTTACGGTTCAAAACCTTGAAATTGTAAAAGTTGACGTTGAACGCAACTTACTTCTAATTAAAGGGAACGTACCTGGTCCTAAAAAAGCATTACTAAAAATCAAAAGTGCGATTAAAGCATAGTATTAAGTCAGAAAGGAGGAAATTAGAATGCCGAAAGTAGCGTTGTTTAACCAAAGTGGATCTAAAGTTGGTGAAATCGAACTGAATGATACTGTCTTTGGGATTGAGCCTAACAACCATGTGTTATTCGAAGCAGTTGTTATGCAAAGAGCTTCTTTACGTCAAGGAACTCATAAAACAAAAATTCGTTCTGAAGTAGCAGGCGGCGGACGTAAACCGTGGCGTCAAAAAGGAACTGGCCGTGCTCGTCAAGGTTCTATCCGTTCCCCACAATGGCGTGGAGGCGGTACAGTGTTTGGTCCGGTACCTCGCAGCTACAGCTATAAAATGCCTAAAAAGGTACGTCGTTTAGCTATTAAATCAGCGTTATCTTCTAAAGCACTAGAAGAAAATATCTTAGTATTAGAAAGCCTTGCTTTCGAAACTCCAAAAACAAAAGACTTTAAAGGTGTCTTAAAAGGCCTTTCTGTTGATTCAAAAGCACTAATTGTAACAGCTGACCTAGATGAAAACGTAGCATTATCTGCTCGTAATATTCCTGGTGTAACTGTTGTTTCTGCTTCTGGAATCAATGTTCTGGATGTTTTAAATCATGATAAATTAATCATGACGAAAGCAGCGGTCGAAAAAGTAGAGGAGGTGCTTGCATAATGGATGCACGCGATATCATTAAGCGCCCCGTGATTACTGAACGTTCTACTGATTTTATGGCTGACAAAAAATATACGTTTGAAGTTGACGTTAGAGCTAATAAAACTCAAGTTAAAGATGCTGTCGAAACAATCTTCGGTGTTAAAGTTGAGAAAGTTAATGTCATGAACTACAAAGGTAAATTCAAACGTATGGGTAAATTCGGCGGATACACAAATAAACGTCGTAAAGCAATTGTGAAATTAACTGCTGATAGCAAAGAAATTGAATTCTTTGAAGCTTAATATTTAAGAAGAGGAGGGAAAAGAAATGGCGATTAAAAAGTATAAACCTACCTCTAATGGTCGTCGCGGAATGACAGTCTCCACTTTCGAGGAAATCACTACTGATAGACCGGAAAAGTCACTGTTAGCACCATTGAAGAAAAAAGCAGGCCGCAACAACCAAGGTAAAATAACTGTTCGTCATCAAGCCGGCGGTCATAAACGCCAGTATCGTATTATTGATTTTAAACGTAACAAAGATGGCATTCCAGGACGCGTTGCTACGATCGAATATGATCCAAACCGTTCAGCAAGAATTGCCTTAATCAACTATGTAGACGGTGAAAAGCGTTATATTCTAGCTCCAAAGAACCTTGAAGTGGGCATGGAAGTAATGTCTGGACCAGAAGCAGATATTAAAGTGGGTAACGCATTGCCATTGGTAAATATTCCAGTAGGTACAGTTGTCCATAATATCGAACTAAAGCCAGAAAAAGGCGGTCAATTAGTACGTTCTGCAGGAACATCTGCACAAGTCCTTGGTAAAGAAGGCAAATACGTACTAGTTCGTCTAAACTCCGGAGAGGTTCGTATGATTCTTGCTACTTGCCGCGCTACTATCGGTCAAGTTGGTAATGAACAACATGAACTAATCAAAATTGGTAAAGCAGGACGTTCTCGTTGGTTAGGTAAGCGCCCAGCAGTTCGTGGATCTGTAATGAACCCTAACGATCACCCGCACGGTGGTGGGGAAGGCCGTTCACCAATTGGACGTAAGTCTCCAATGACTCCTTGGGGCAAACCAACTCTTGGATTCAAAACACGCAAAAAGACAAACAAGTCGGATAAATTCATTGTACGTCGTCGTAAAAAATAACGGGATTGCCCTACGGTTCCCCAATCGAACCGTAGAACAATCACGAAGGGAGGTTCAATCATGGGTCGCAGCTTAAAAAAAGGACCTTTTGTTGATGAACATTTAATGACAAAGATCGAAAAGCTAAATGAAACAGATGGTAAACAAGTGATCAAAACTTGGTCTCGCCGTTCTACGATCTTCCCGCAATTCATCGGACACACAGTTGCTGTTTATGATGGTCGTAAACACGTACCTGTATATGTCACTGAAGACATGGTAGGCCACAAGCTTGGAGAATTCGCTCCAACACGTGCATACAAAGGCCATGGCAATGATGATAAGAAAACAAGACGTTAATGAGAGGAGGGCATTCATATGCAAGCTAAAGCTGTTGCAAGAACAGTTCGTATTGCTCCTCGTAAAGCTCGTTTAGTCGTAGATTTAATTCGAGGTAAGCAAGTGGGTGAAGCAGTAGCCATTTTAAACTTAACACCAAAAGCTGCTTCTCCAATCGTAGAGAAAGTTTTGAAATCTGCATTAGCAAACGCAGAGCATAACTACGAAATGGACGTAAACAATTTAGTAGTAGCTCAAGCATTTGTTGACGAAGGACCGACATTGAAACGTTTCCGTCCTCGCGCAATGGGCCGTGCAAGCCAAATTAACAAGCGTACTAGTCATATCACTATCGTTTTATCAGAAAAGAAGGAGGGATAATCAGTGGGTCAAAAAGTAAATCCAGTCGGTTTGCGTATCGGAATCATCCGTGATTGGGAATCTAAATGGTACGCGGGCAAAGACTATGCTGATCTTTTACACGAAGACCTTAAAGTTCGTGAGTATATTGCAAAGCGTTTAAAAGATGCTTCTGTTTCTAAAGTTGAAATCGAACGTGCAGCTAATCGTCTAAACGTCACTATTCACACTGCCAAACCAGGTATGGTTATCGGTAAGGGTGGTACTGAAGTTGAAGCACTTCGTAAATCACTTAACTCATTAACTGGTAAACGTGTTCACATCAATATTCTTGAAATCAAAAGAGCTGACATCGATGCGAAGTTAGTAGCGGAAAACATTGCTCGTCAATTAGAAGGCCGTGTGTCTTTCCGTCGTGCTCAAAAACAAACGATTCAACGTGCAATGCGCGCTGGTGCTAAAGGTATCAAAACAATGGTATCTGGTCGCTTAGGCGGTGCTGACATCGCTCGTTCGGAATCATACAGCGAAGGAACAGTTCCACTTCATACTCTTCGTGCTGATATCGATTATGCTACAGCTGAAGCTGATACAACTTACGGTAAACTTGGCGTAAAAGTATGGATCTATCGTGGAGAGGTCCTTCCTACGAAGAAGAAAACTGGGGAAGGAGGCAAATAATATGTTAGTGCCTAAACGCGTTAAATATCGCCGTGTTTTCCGTGGGAAAATGCGCGGTCAATCAAAAGGCGGAACAGAAGTTAACTTCGGTGAGTTCGGTCTACAAGCTACTGAAGCTTCATGGATCACAAACCGTCAGATCGAATCTGCCCGTATTGCAATGACCCGTTACATGAAACGTGGCGGTAAAGTTTGGATTAATATATTCCCGCATAAGCCTTACACTGCAAAGCCTCTAGAGGTCCGAATGGGTTCCGGTAAAGGTGCTCCAGAAGGATGGGTAGCAGTTGTAAAGCCTGGGAAAGTAATGTTTGAAATTGCAGGTGTATCTGAGGAAATCGCTCGTGAAGCTTTACGCCTTGCAGCACACAAACTTCCTATTAAGTGTAAGTTTGTAAAACGAGAAGAAATTGGTGGTGAATCAAATGAAAGCTAATGATATTCGTGACCTTACCACTGCTGAAATCGAACAAAAAGTCAAATCATTAAAAGAAGAGTTATTCAATCTTCGCTTTCAATTGGCGACTGGACAACTTGAAAATACAGCTCGCATACGTGAAGTACGTAAATCGATCGCCCGTATGAAAACTGTTATTCGTGAAAGAGAAATCGGCATTACTAAGTGATAGTGAGAGGAGGTTCGCACAATGAGTGAACGCAACCAACGCAAAGTTTACACTGGGCGTGTAGTTTCCGACAAAATGGATAAGACTGTTACTGTCCTTGTTGAAACACATAAAAAGCACCCTTTATATGGTAAACGCGTTAAGTACTCTAAAAAATTCAAGGCTCATGATGAGCAAAACATAGCGAAAACTGGGGATGTTGTCCGTATTATGGAAACTCGTCCGCTTTCTGCGACAAAACGCTTCCGTCTTGTAGAAGTAGTAGAAAAAGCAGTAATTATCTAATGGTTCGGAAAAAGTTTGATTCCGAAGGGAGGTTACACACATGATTCAACAAGAATCACGTTTAAAAGTTGCTGACAACTCTGGTGCTCGTGAAGTACTTACAATTAAAGTTCTTGGAGGCACTGGCCGCAAGTACGCTAATATCGGTGATATCATCGTTTGTACAGTGAAACAAGCAACACCAGGTGGCGTTGTTAAAAAAGGTGATATTGTTAAAGCAGTAGTTGTTCGTACGAAAAGTGGTGTACGTCGTAATGATGGTACTTACATTCGTTTCGATGAAAATGCATGTGTAATTATTCGTGATGACAAGGGTCCTCGTGGTACTCGTATCTTTGGACCAGTTGCTCGTGAACTACGTGACAGCAACTTCATGAAAATTATTTCTTTAGCACCAGAAGTTCTATAATTCAAATTCAATCTAATTGCCTTTAAGGAGGTGCTTACAGATGCATGTAAAAAAAGGTGACAAAGTTATGGTCATCTCTGGTAAGGATAAAGGCAAAACGGGTGTTATTCTTGCTTCGTTCCCTAAACAAAGTCGTGTACTAGTTGAAGGTGTGAACATTGTAAAGAAACATTCAAAGCCTTCCCAAGTGAATCCGCAAGGCGGAATCATTAGCCAAGAGGCTCCGATTCATGTATCAAACGTTATGCCTGTCGACCCTAAGTCTGGTAATCCAACACGTGTTGGCTACAAAACGGTTGATGGCAAAAAAGTACGTGTAGCAAAAAAATCCGGTGAAGTTCTAGATAAATAGTCCAAAGAAGAAGGGAGGTACAATAAGTGAACCGCCTAAAAGAAAAATTCTCAAAAGAAATTACTCCTGCTCTTATGAGCAAGTTTAACTATACATCAGTTATGCAAGTGCCTAAAATTGATAAAATCGTTATCAACATGGGTGTTGGTGATGCTGTTCAAAATACAAAAGCACTAGACAATGCAGTAGAAGAATTAGCATTACTTTCTGGTCAAAAACCAGTAGTAACTCGTGCGAAAAATTCTATCGCTGGTTTCCGTCTTCGTGAAGGTATGCCTATCGGTGCAAAAGTTACATTACGTGGAGAGCGCATGTATGAGTTCTTCGATAAGTTAGTATCTGTATCTCTTCCACGTGTTCGTGACTTCCGCGGTATTTCCAAGAAATCTTTCGACGGACGTGGGAACTATACTCTAGGTGTAAAAGAGCAGTTAATCTTCCCTGAGATCGATTACGATAAAGTAAGTAAAGTTCGTGGTATGGATATCGTTATCGTAACTACAGCTAATACTGATGAAGAAGCTCGTGAACTTTTAACTCAATTTGGAATGCCATTCCAAAAGTAATCGCTAAATAGAGGGAGGCGAAAACGTGGCTAAAAAGTCAATGATTGCGAAACAAAAACGCACGCCTAAATACAAGGTACAAGAATATACACGCTGCGAGCGTTGTGGACGTCCACATTCTGTATACCGTAAATTTAAGCTTTGCCGTATTTGTTTCCGTGAATTAGCATATAAAGGTCAAATTCCTGGTGTGAAAAAAGCTAGCTGGTAAACCCCAAGTGTGGGAAGGAGGTAAAAACAATGGTCATGACAGATCCAATTGCAGATTTGCTTACTCGCATCCGTAATGCGAATATGGTACGTCACGAAAAATTAGAAGTTCCTGCTTCTAATATCAAAAAAGAGGTTGCTGACATCCTTAAACGTGAAGGTTTCGTACGTGATGTTGAGTTTATCGAAGACAACAAGCAAGGTATTATCCGCATTTTCTTGAAATACGGTGCAAACAACGAGCGCGTTATCACTGGTCTAAAACGTATTAGCAAACCTGGTCTTCGTGTGTACGCAAAAGCTGACGAAGTGCCACGTGTACTTAACGGCCTTGGGATCGCACTAGTTTCTACTTCTCAAGGAGTTCTTACAGATAAAGAAGCTCGTGCTAAACAAGTTGGCGGAGAAGTTTTAGCATACGTTTGGTAAAAGAGTTTCTTAATGAATGGAGGTGCAATAAATGTCTCGTATAGGTAAAAAACCAATTGAAATTCCAACTGGTGTTACAATCACTATGGATAAGAACACAGTTACTGTAAAAGGACCTAAAGGTGAACTTACACGTTCATTTAATCCTGATATGATCATTCAAGTGGAGGATAATGTTATTAACATTTCTCGTCCATCTGAATCAAAAGAGCACCGCACAAACCACGGTACAACTCGTGCGTTATTGGCTAATATGGTTGAAGGTGTATCTAAAGGTTTCGAAAAAGGTCTTGAGTTAATCGGGGTCGGTTACCGTGCTCAAAAACAAGGTAAAAAGCTTGTATTAAACGTTGGTTACTCTCATCCTGTTGAAATCGAGCCTGAAGAAGGTGTCGAAGTTGAAGTACCATCTAATACAAAAGTTATCGTTAAAGGTATCAACAAAGAACGTGTTGGTGCATTAGCTGCTAACATTCGTGATGTTCGTCCTCCTGAGCCTTACAAAGGGAAAGGTATCCGTTATGAAGGCGAATATGTGCGTCGTAAAGAAGGTAAAACTGGTAAGTAATGCCGCATAGGTAAACGAAAGGAGTGACTGAAATGATTACGAAGGCTGACAAAAATGCAGTTCGTAAGAAAAGACATGGCCGTGTCCGTGCAAAGCTTTCTGGAACTGAAGCTCGTCCTCGTTTAAATGTGTTCCGCTCTAATAAGCATATTTATGCTCAATTAGTTGACGATGTAAATGGAGTGACTTTAGCAAGTGCTTCTACATTAGATAAAGAAGTTAGTCTAGATTCTACAGGCAACGTTGATGCAGCAGTTAAGGTCGGAGAATTAGTTGCAAAACGTGCAGTAGAAAAGGGTGTTAAAGCAGTCGTTTTCGACCGTGGAGGATACCTTTATCATGGCCGCGTTCAAGCATTAGCTGATGCAGCACGCGAAAACGGGTTAGAATTTTAATAGTCAAAGGAGGGACACAAAAAGATGCGTCGTATTGATCCAAACAAACTTGAACTTGAAGAACGCGTAGTTACGGTTAATCGTGTAGCGAAGGTTGTTAAAGGTGGACGTCGTTTTCGCTTCTCTGCTCTAGTAGTAGTAGGTGACAAAAACGGACATGTCGGCTTTGGTACTGGTAAAGCACAAGAAGTACCAGAAGCAATTCGTAAAGCGATTGAAGATGCGAAGAAAAACTTAATCCAAGTACCAATGGTTGGAACAACTATTCCTCACCAAGTAATTGGGTACTTTGGTGCTGGTGAAGTTCTTTTAAAACCTGCATATGAAGGTACTGGAGTTATCGCTGGTGGACCAGTTCGTGCCGTTTTAGAATTAGCTGGTGTTGGTGACATCCTATCTAAATCTTTAGGTACAAACACACCAATTAACATGGTTCGCGCAACTTTGAACGGTTTAACACAACTAAAACGTGCTGAGGACGTAGCGAAATTACGTGGTAAATCAGTAGAAGAACTGTTAGGATAAGGAGGGAAATCAAATGGCGAATAAACTAGAAATTACCCTCACTCGCAGCGTGATTGGTCGTCCTGGTGACCAACGCGAAACAGTTAAAGCTCTTGGCTTACGAAAAATGCACCAAACAGTTGAGCATCAAGATAATCCTGCTATTCGCGGAATGATCAACAAAGTTGCTCACCTTGTTATGGTAAAAGAAAAATAATTTTATTCTTCTACAAATAAGGAGGTGCCAACATGAAACTTCATGAATTAAAGCCTGCAGAAGGTTCACGTCAAGAACGTAAACGTAAAGGTCGTGGAATCGGTTCTGGTAATGGTAAAACTGCTGGTAAAGGTCATAAAGGGCAAAACGCTCGTTCTGGCGGCGGTGTTCGTCCTGGTTTCGAGGGTGGTCAAACACCTTTGTTCCAACGTCTGCCAAAACGTGGTTTTACGAACATTAACCGTAAAGAATACGCGATTGTGAACCTTGATGCATTAAATCGTTTTGAAGATGGAACTGAAGTAACTCCAGAACTTCTTATCGAAACTGGCGTTGTTAGTAATGAAAGAGCAGGAATTAAAATTCTTGCTAAAGGCAAAGTGGAGAAAAAGCTTACAGTTAAAGCTCATAAATTCTCCTCTGCTGCCAAGGAAGCTATTGAAGCTGCCGGCGGTCAAACTGAGGTGATTTAATGTTTCAGACCATCTCCAATTTTATGCGCGTTGGTGATATTAGAAGAAAAATCATTTTCACCCTTTTAATGTTGATTGTATTTCGTATCGGTACGTTTATTCCAGTTCCGAATGTAAATGCAGAACTATTAAAATCACAAGACCAACTAAATGTATTTGGGGTACTGAATACATTCGGCGGTGGGGCGTTGCTCAACTTCTCCATTCTTGCGATGGGAATCATGCCGTATATTACAGCATCTATTATCATTCAGCTTCTGCAAATGGATGTAGTGCCGAAGTTTACGGAGTGGTCAAAGCAAGGAGAAGTTGGTCGCCGTAAATTAGCTCAGTTTACCCGCTATTTTACTATCGTGCTTGGTTTTATTCAGGCTCTTGGTATGTCTTACGGTTTCAATAACCTTGCTGGTGGTATGTTAATTGAAAACCCTGGCGTTGGAACGTATCTTTTAATTGCCACGGTATTAACTGCCGGTACAGCATTTTTAATGTGGTTAGGTGAGCAAATTACTGCTAAAGGTGTAGGGAATGGGATCTCTATCATTATCTTTGCTGGTATCGCTGCTGGTATTCCAAATACGGTAAACCAAATCTATGCTCAGCAACTTGAAAATGCTGGAGAACAACTATTCTTGCGCATTGTTACTGTATTGCTTATTCTTTTGGCCGTTGTTGCGATCGTTGTCGGTACAATCTTTATCCAACAGGCATTAAGAAAAATCCCTATTCAATATGCTAAGCGTATGGTTGAGGGTAAAAACCCTGTTGGCGGTCAATCCACACACTTGCCATTAAAAGTAAATGCAGCTGGTGTTATCCCGGTTATTTTCGCCATGTCGTTTATCGTTACCCCAAGAACCATTGCTGGTTTCTTCGGAAATAGTGATACAGCGGCCTGGATTGAGAGAGTTTTTGACAATACGTCGCCAATTGGGATGATCATTTACAGTGCATTAATTATTGCTTTTACTTACTTTTATGCTTTCATTCAAGTTAATCCTGAACAAGTTGCGGATAACTTGAAGAAGCAAGGCGGATATATTCCTGGAATCCGTCCAGGGAAAAACACGCAAGAGTATTTAACTCGGGTCTTATACCGTTTAACTTTAGTTGGTGCGCTCTTCTTAACAGCGATTTCTGTTCTGCCTGTATTTTTTACTAAAATAGCAGGCTTGCCAGCATCGGCTCAAATTGGAGGAACAAGCTTGCTAATCGTTGTCGGCGTTGCGCTTGAAACGATGAAACAGCTTGAAGCTCAGCTTGTTAAACGTCATTATAAAGGGTTTATAAAATAATTTGGTTTAAAGGGGACTTCTGTTCCCTAAAAACCAATTTGATGCTAGGGGGAATTCGTGTGAATTTAGTATTAATGGGGCTCCCTGGTGCCGGTAAAGGTACACAAGCAGAGAAGATTGTCCAAAAATACGGCATCCCTCATATCTCTACTGGAGATATGTTTCGTGCAGCTATTAAAGGTGAAACGGAACTAGGCCTGCAAGCAAAATCATTCATGGATAAAGGCGAACTTGTTCCTGATGAAGTAACAATCGGTATTGTCCGTGAACGATTAAGTAAGAATGATTGTGAAAAAGGCTTCCTTCTTGATGGTTTTCCACGAACAGTGGCTCAGGCGGATGCATTAGAAAACATTCTTACACAATTGGGTAAACAAATTAATTATGTGATTAATGTTGATGTAGATCAGGATATTCTGATGGATCGCCTAACTGGCCGTCGTATCTGTAAAGATTGCGGTGCTACTTATCATCTCGTATTTAATCCTCCTGCAAAAGAGGGAATATGCGATCGTTGTGACGGTGAACTGTATCAGCGTGCAGATGATAATGAAGCAACTGTTAAGAATAGACTGGACGTTAATATTAAACAAACAAAACCTTTGCTTGATTTTTATGAATCAAAGGGTTATTTACGCAATATCGATGGCCAACAGGAAATAGACAAAGTATTTTCTGATTTGGATGTTTTACTCGGGGGCTTGCAATAATGATCATTTGCAAAACACCGCGTGAAATTGAGATCATGCGTGAAGCCGGCAAAATTGTCGCACTGACTCATCAGGAATTGAAACAGCATATTGTGCCTGGCATTACAACAAAACAATTGGATGCGATTGCGGAAAAGTTTATCTTGAAGCATGATGCAATTCCATCTTTCAAAGGTTATAATGGCTTTTCTGGCAGTATCTGCGCTTCAGTAAATGATGAGCTTGTTCATGGCATACCTGGTAATCGGGTATTAAAAGAGGGCGACATTATCAGTCTGGATATCGGTGCTAAATATAACGGTTATCATGGTGACTCAGCTTGGACTTATCCCGTAGGCCGGATTGATGATGAAACTAAGCGTCTTCTAGACGTAACAGAAGAATCATTATATATAGGCCTAAAGGAAGCAAAGCCAGGTGAACGTCTATCGAACATCTCACACGCGATTCAAACCTATGCGGAATCAAATGGTTTTTCCATTGTACGCGAGTATGTAGGCCATGGAGTAGGGCAAAACTTACATGAGGCTCCTCAAATCCCTCATTACGGTCCCCCAAACAAAGGTCCACGTTTAAAACCGGGTATGGTACTTGCTGTTGAACCGATGGTGAATGCAGGAAGCCGATATGTAAAAACGTTAGCCGATGATTGGACAGTTGTTACGGTTGATGGGAAAATGTGTGCACACTTTGAGCATACGATTGCCATCACTGAAACAGGTTATGAGATCCTTACACAGCTCTAAAGTGTAGTTGATCGCATTTTATCCCGTTCTGTTCCGTTTGCAGGTCAAATCGTTTTGGTTATTTGCGGACGGGTGCTAATCAATGTGCTATAATAATATGGTTGTGTTGTTTGAAGACTCATTCTATATGAAATAACTGATGGTGTATTGAATATACGATCACCTTTAGATAAAGCATATATGACTTTTTACAACTCATTGATTATGTACCAGAAGTTCAGAAAAAGTTATCAGAAATCCGGTCGTGTAACTAATGGGAAATGATGCTTTGCTTTTGCAAAGTGTTCAAAGGTTTCGTATTTGAAAAGTAGAAGGGAGACACGTTCGATGGCGAAAGACGATGTAATTGAAATAGAAGGTACAGTTGTTGATACTCTGCCAAATGCCATGTTTAAAGTAGAACTAGAAAATGGTCATACAGTGCTGGCTCATGTTTCCGGTAAAATCCGCATGCACTTTATTCGCATTTTACCAGGGGATAAAGTAACGGTTGAGCTTTCTCCATATGACTTAACTCGCGGAAGAATCACTTATCGTTTTAAATAACCAATGCACTCCGTACTATTAAGGAGGTTAGGATAATGAAAGTAAGACCATCTGTTAAACCAATCTGCGAAAAGTGCAAAGTTATCCGCAGACGTGGAAAAGTTATGGTTATCTGTGAAAACCCTAAACATAAACAAAAACAAGGTTAAAAACAAGGAGGTGCTGGGCGAATGGCACGTATTGCTGGTGTAGATATTCCACGTGAAAAACGTGTAGTAATCTCATTAACTTACATCTATGGAATTGGTAAAGTAACTGCTCAGAAAGTGTTAGCAGAAGCTGGTGTTTCTGAAGACACTCGTGTTCGTGATTTAACGGAAGATGAATTAAATAAAATCCGTGAAGTCATTGATAAATTAAAAGTTGAAGGAGACCTTCGTCGTGAGGTTTCACTTAACATCAAGCGTTTAATGGAGATCGGAAGCTATCGCGGTCTACGTCATCGCCGTGGTTTACCGGTTCGCGGACAAAATACAAAAAACAATGCTCGCACACGCAAAGGTCCTCGTAAGACTGTAGCGAACAAGAAGAAATAATCGGTAAAGGAGGTACTTTTAATGGCTCGTAAAACTAATACACGTAAACGTCGTGTGAAAAAGAATATTGAACAAGGTATTGCACATATTCGTTCTACTTTCAATAACACAATCGTAACAATTACTGATGCTCATGGTAATGCACTTTCTTGGTCAAGTGCGGGAGCTCTAGGATTTAGAGGTTCACGTAAATCTACTCCTTTCGCAGCTCAAATGGCAGCTGAAACTGCAGCGAAAACTTCCATGGAACACGGAATGAAAACTCTTGAAGTAACAGTTAAAGGACCAGGTGCTGGACGTGAAGCTGCTATTCGTGCTCTTCAAGCTGCCGGTCTTGAAGTTACTGCAATCAGAGACGTGACTCCAGTTCCACATAATGGTTGTCGCCCGCCAAAACGTCGCCGTGTTTAATTTTTCTGTATAAATTTTGTATCCTTGTCTATAATGGGATATGATGGGAAAGTTTTTACTTTCATACAGAATTTTTAATCCAGTTGTTGTGCACAAAACGGGAACGTATACATGGGGGAATTTCGGTTAGAAATTGCTAACCGGGGTTTCGACGTTTTGAAGGAGGGTATATTTTCATGATCGAAATAGAAAAACCAAAAATCGAAACGGTTGAGATCAGCGATGATGCCAAGTACGGGAAGTTCGTCGTCGAGCCACTTGAGCGTGGGTATGGTACAACTTTGGGTAACTCCTTACGTCGTATCCTATTATCTTCACTCCCAGGTGCCGCAGTCACATCGATCCAAATTGATGGGGTACTTCATGAGTTCTCAACAATTGAAGGCGTCGTAGAAGATGTAACATCTATCATTTTGAACATTAAGAAACTAGCGCTTAAAATCTACTCTGATGAAGAAAAAACTCTAGAAATCGATGTACAGGGCGAAGGCGTTGTTAAAGCAGCGGACATTACCCACGACAGTGATGTTGAAATTCTAAATCCGGATCTTCACATTGCTTCGCTTGGAACGAACGGCCATTTACGTATGCGCCTGACTGCTAAACGTGGTCGCGGCTATATTACTGCTGTCCAAAACAAAAGGGAAGATCAGCCTATCGGCGTGATTCCTATCGATTCCATCTATACTCCAGTTTCTCGTGTTTCTTATCAAGTAGAAAATACACGTGTAGGCCAAATGACTAACTATGATAAGTTAACATTCGATGTTTGGACTGACGGAAGTACTGGTCCTCAAGATGCGGTTGCACTTGGTGCGAAGGTCTTAACTGAGCATTTGAATATCTTTGTTGGTTTAACCGATGAAGCTCAAAATGCAGAAATCATGGTTGAAAAAGAAGAAGATCAAAAAGAGAAAGTACTTGAGATGACAATTGAAGAACTAGATCTTTCTGTTCGTTCATATAACTGTTTAAAACGTGCAGGCATCAATACCGTTCAGGAACTTGCTAACAAAACTGAAGAAGATATGATGAAGGTGCGTAACTTAGGCAGAAAGTCTCTTGAGGAAGTTAAACACAAACTAGAAGAGCTCGGATTAGGCTTGCGAAAAGACGATTGATTTGTTAAACAATTGTTTAACTAATTATATTGTTGAAAGCTCTAGAGCCGAATGAATGACTTCAACAAAGGAGGGAAACTTTCATGGGATACAGAAAGTTAGGACGTACTAGCTCTCAGCGTAAAGCTATGCTACGTGACTTAGCAACAGATTTAATCATCAATGAGCGCATTCAAACAACTGAAACTCGTGCGAAAGAACTTCGTTCAGTTGTTGAGAAAATGATCACTCTTGGAAAACGCGGCGATTTACACGCACGTCGTCAAGCAGCTGCATTCATACGCAACGAGGTAGCAAACGCTGAAACAAATCAAGATGCTGTACAAAAATTATTCAGCGATATTGCACCACGCTACGAAGAACGCCAAGGTGGGTATACTCGTATTATGAAATTAGGGCCTCGTCGTGGAGACGGAGCACCAATGGTTGTTATCGAGTTAGTATAATATCTTTTACAGACAACAAGGGCGGGACGGTTTTTTAACAAACTTGTTCTTTGCCCTTTTTCTGTAAGAGGGCTGTCTGTCCATAGGTGGCAGCGTAATGAAGTTTAGCCAAAAGTGAGCGTTATGATGAGCATGGATTAAAAAGGATTTCGATGCACAGGAATACTGGTGCAGGCGTTACCAAAGAATTTGGCGGGCTTTTCCCGATCGTGCCATGTCTCGTCTAGCTCTTGCATGCACCTTTCCGATTTTATTCAAGTATTTCTCGCGCAGCAGGTCATCCTGTTTTCGGAAAGGTGCAGGCTTTTTTATTGCTAATCAAAGATATACTGTAATGTTGGGCTTGAATAGGGGCAGTTTAAGTGTCTTATTAGCCTGGATAGAAAATGGTTTATTTGGAATTTTTTCTTTTCTATTCTTGTTAACGGCAGGAACAATCTTTGCTTACATTTGTTATCAGCCATATATCCACTGTCATTACTATTGAAGCTCGCCAAATGTGGCGGGTTTTTTATTAGGTTAAACTTTATTCAGCAGAAGTCACTAGACGATATAAATGGCGAGATGAATTTAAACAGGTATCTAATTCAGTGGGGGTTCAAACCTCTGCTGAATAAAGTTAAGCCTCCGGCGGATGCCACAGATTTTTCAAAGGAATTTATCGAGTTAGCTCGATAAAAATCTGGGCACAAATACGCCAAGGCGAATTTGATTTATCAGACTTACTCACCTAAAAAAAGCTTATTGAAATGTTTGATTGTTTGGTAGAACAGTTTAGAATAGAGAGAAGAGAGAGTTGAGAGGAGGAGCCCCAATGAGCAATAAGCCGTTAGTACAATTAGAGAATGTCTCATTTCAATATGACATCGAATCCGGTTATGCTCTTCGAAATGTTTCTTTTGAGATATACGAGGGGGAATGGCTTGCGATTGTTGGACATAATGGGTCTGGGAAATCAACACTTGCAAAGCTATTAAATGGGCTGCAATATCCCCAAGAAGGTTCGATTGTAGTTAATGGAATGCTGCTGACAGAAGAAACGGTTTGGGAGACAAGAAAGAAAATCGGGATGGTATTTCAAAATCCTGATAATCAGTTTGTTGGAACGACGGTTCAAGATGATGTGGCTTTTGGTTTAGAAAACAATGGGATTGAAAGAAATGAAATGGTAGAAAGAGTCAATAATTCCTTGGAAAAGGTGAAAATGGCGCAATTTCTTGATCAAGAGCCGCACCATCTATCAGGTGGCCAGAAGCAAAGAGTGGCCATTGCCAGTGTCATAGCTCTCCGACCGTCTATAATCATTCTAGATGAAGCGACATCGATGCTTGACCCGAGAGGTAGGGAAGAGGTATTAGAAACAGTCAGAGAGTTGAAGGAGCACCATAAAATGACTGTTATTTCGATTACACATGATTTAGAAGAAGCCGCAAAAGCTGATCGAATCCTCGTAATGAATAAAGGCCAACTTTATCGAGAGGGAAGCCCCGAGGAAATCTTTCAAATGGATGAAGAACTGATTAAACTTGGATTGGATATTCCCTTCCCAGTTAAAGTGAGTAAGGTTTTAAGGGAACAAGGAATTTCCCTGTCTAAACATTTTTTATCGGAAGAAGAGTTGGTGGCAGAGTTATGGACATCTCACTACAAGAAGTAGAATATCGGTATCAGGTTAAAACCCCTTTTGAACGGCTTGCTATTAAAAATGTTTCTATCGATATTCCATCGGGGACGTTCCTAGCAATTATCGGGCATACAGGTTCTGGGAAGTCGACCGTTTTACAGCATTTGAACGCCTTGTTAAAGCCTACAGAGGGCAAAGTAATCATTGGGGACATAGAAATAACCGCAAATAAAAAACAGAAAAAACTCAAAGAGGTAAGGCAAAAGGTAGGGATCGTCTTTCAATTCCCTGAACATCAATTGTTTGAGGAAACAGTTGAGAAGGATATTTGTTTTGGGCCGATGAATTTTGGTGTGTCTGAGGAAGAAGCGATAAAGAGGGCGCGAATTGCCATCGGGCAAGTAGGGCTTTCAGAAGACATCTTAAGTAAATCGCCTTTCGATTTATCAGGCGGGCAAATGCGCAGGGTAGCAATCGCCGGGGTGTTAGCGATGGAGCCGGATGTGATCGTGCTCGATGAGCCGACCGCAGGTCTCGATCCCCGAGGCCGCAAGGAAATTATGGACATGTTCCATGCTCTTCATCAAGACAGGAAGCTTTCGACGGTGTTAGTTACACACAGTATGGAAGATGCCTCAAGATATGCGGATCAAATTGTTATCATGCATAAAGGAGAAGTGTATAAAAAAGGAACGGCCGAAGAAATCTTTTCATCTCCTGATGGCTTACTTGAGCTTGGATTGGATGTCCCAGAAGTGGTTCGCTTTCAGCACAAAATAGAAAAAACCTTTGGCATAAAGTTTCCAAAAACTTGTTTAACGGTAGAAGAATTATCAGAAGAGGTTGCTGCTTTTTTAAAGGGGGATGAGCTGAAATGATGGAGAAAATGATTTTTGGCCGTTATGTACCTGCTCATTCCTTAATCCATCGAATGGATCCCCGTTCAAAGCTAATTATTATCTTTTTATTCGTTTGCATCGTTTTTATCGCAAACAATAGTTTGACATATGGGGCTTTAGTTATTTACACGTTTTTAATGATTTCATTGTCAAAAGTGCCCTTTCGTTTTATTTATACAGGGCTGAAACCCATTCTCTGGCTCGTCCTTTTCACTTTGCTTCTCCATTTGTTCTTAACAAAGGAAGGGGAGATTCTATTTCAGGCAGGCTGGTTGACGATTTATGAAGAAGGGTTAAGACAGGGGGCTTTTATCGCTATGCGGTTCTTCCTGCTCATATTAATGACATCGATCCTTACATTAACGACGACACCGATTGAAATAACTGATGGGTTAGAAAGTCTGTTGGATCCGTTAAATAAAGTCAAGTTTCCTGTTCATGAGCTTGCTCTCATGATGTCTATTTCGCTTCGTTTTATCCCGACTCTTATGCAAGAGACAGATAAGATTATGAAGGCGCAAACGGCAAGAGGAGTCGATTTTACAAGCGGCCCTATTAAAGAGAGGGTAAAGGCAATTATCCCACTGCTTATTCCACTATTCGTCAGCTCCTTTAAAAGGGCGGAAGAACTTGCGACGGCGATGGAAGCTAGAGGATACAGGGGGGGAGAAGGGCGAACGAAATATAGGCAGCTTAGCTGGGGTTTAAATGATACAGGAATGCTCGTTTTACTCGGAATATTAACCCTCGTATTAATATTATTGAGATCGTAATGGAGTGGAAGGATGCAAAGATATAAATGTATTGTCAGCTATGACGGAACCCGGTTTGCCGGTTATCAAGTTCAGCCCAATAAACTCACTGTACAGAGCGAAATTGAACGTGCTTTGAACAAGCTTCATAAAGGTATAGATATAAAGATTAGCGCTTCTGGGAGAACAGATGCGGGCGTCCATGCGAAGGGGCAGGTTTTTCACTTTGATTCCCAGCTCAATATTCCTTGTTCAAAGTGGGCGGTGGCTCTGAATTCTCTCTTGCCTGATGATATTGTGATCGTCAAGGTAGAGGCTGCTGAAAGTGACTTCCATGCCCGTTTCGATGCAAAGGGGAAGGAATACCGCTATTATGTTCACTTATCCCCCACAAGGGATCCATTTCGGCGCAACTTTGCTTATCAGTATCCGTATTCTCTAGATATTCGGGCCATGAAAGAGGCACTGCCGTATTTAATTGGCAAGCATGATTTTACGAGCTTCTGCTCTGCAAAGACTGATGTAGAGGATAAGGTAAGAGAGATAACAAAGATCGAGCTGCATGAAGATGGGGAACTGCTCGTTTTTCGTTTTGTCGGAAATGGATTTCTTTATAATATGGTAAGAATTCTAGTAGGCACGCTGATCGAGGTCGGTTCTGGGGGGATGGCTCCTCACTCCATTCCAGAGATTGTCGAAGGGAAAGATCGAGCACTGGCGGGAAAAACTGCTCCGGGGCAGGGACTGTATTTATGGGAAGTTTTTTATTGAAAAATGGAAAAGGATTAGAAGAAATGCCGGTGGAGCGTTGTAAAGTTTGCTTTATTATATAAAAAATTCTTAAAACAACTAAACCTGGCGTAACATTTTCTTGACATTAGCTGTTCAAAGTTATATTATAGCATAGGTATTATTATTAAACCCACGATAAGCCCCGGAACTTATTGTGTCGAAAATATAGAAACCAAATGAACTATGATAATGGAATTATTTAGGAGGGAAACTGATGCGTACAACGTTTATGGCGAATTCAAACAATATCGAACGTAAATGGTACGTGGTTGATGCAGAAGGCAAGACTCTAGGTCGTCTTTCTACTGAAGTAGCATCAATCCTACGTGGTAAACATAAACCAACTTTCACACCACATGTTGATACTGGTGATCATGTAATTATTCTTAATGCTGAAAAGATTGAATTAACTGGTAAGAAACTAACTGACAAAATCTACTACCGTCACACAAACCACCCAGGTGGATTGAAATCAAGAACAGCTCTTGAGATGCGTACGAAATTCCCTGAGAGAATGTTAGAGCTTGCAATCAAAGGCATGCTTCCAAAGAACTCTCTTGGCCGTCAAATGTTCAAGAAATTACACGTATATGCTGGTAGCGAACATCCGCACCAAGCACAACAACCTGAAGTTTACGAACTTCGTGGATAATTAATAGAGGAGGTTATTAACTTGGCACAGGTTCAATATATCGGTACTGGTCGTCGTAAGAGCTCCGTTGCTCGTGTTCGTTTAGTTCCAGGCGACGGTAAAATTATTATCAATGGTCGTGAAATTGAAGAGTATATCCCATTTGCAGCATTACGTGCAGTTGTAAACCAACCGCTTGTAGCTACTGAAACAGTCGGCAGCTATGACGTGCATGTAAATGTAAATGGCGGTGGATACACTGGTCAAGCTGGCGCAATCCGCCACGGTATCGCTCGTGCGTTACTTCAAGCTGACCCAGAATACCGTCCAACACTTAAGAGTGCAGGACTATTAACTCGTGACGCTCGTATGAAAGAACGTAAAAAATACGGTCTTAAAGGCGCTCGTCGTGCGCCTCAGTTCTCAAAACGTTAATCTATCAACAATTCAAGGCTCTCAACCGATTTGGTTGGGGGTCTTTTTTATTTGGTCGAGTTACAATGCCTGGGTGAAGAGAAAAGAGGAGTTTTAGGGAAATGAGAGTAGTTCTATTTCCCGCGAAGTGGCAAAATGTGCGTTCAGGGTAAATGGAATACGTTTCGATTTCCCCAGAAGCGCCAAAATTCTCGTTTGGGGTAAAAGGAAAGCGCTTCGACTTCCCGTGTAGCGTCAAAAAGTTCGTTCAGGGTAAAAGGAAAGCGTTTCGACTTCCCGTGCAGTGTCGAAAAGTTAGATCAGGGTAAAAGGAAAGCGCTTCGACTTCCCATGTAGCGTCAAAAAGTTCGTTCAGGGTAAAAGGAAGGCATTTCCATTCCCCGCGCAGCGTCAGAATTTCCGTTCATGGTAAATGTACTGCAATTCTATTGTAATTAAAGTATAAGAAAGCTATTATCATTGCCGGAAAAGGAAAAAGTGCATTATTGGTATGTAAAAACAAATTACACTAATCAAAAAATGAGAAATTTCGATAGGAACGCACACGATGTACTTGTTAAAATCAAAAGGATAATTCACTGATTATTATACAAAATATCTATGCTCCCTTGCTCCAACAGATTTTAAGTTTTGCAGGAGAATCCTTCTAATTTTCTTTTTCGACTTAACCAGCTTACACCATTCATGAACAAGATTAGTCGTAATTTTTTTCTCCGGAAAAAGAAGCCTTAATTCCTCGACATTGCGCAGAACTGCGGAGTCAACATCTTCTATGAACCCACATTGATTACAAACAATTTTCTTGTTCCCAACAGTAATCCCAAATGAACGACAGGCTACACAAGTTATCCCTTTTTGCAATTCACCATAGTCATAAGGTGGTAAACGGGTGTACGGGGATTCAGCTTGATGCATCGAGAGTAAAAGGTCAGCTAGCTGCTTATGCTGTTCATTTAGTTTCGAATGCATTTCATTTAATTTTTTTACAAAACGATTTAGCTGGGTTGGAAAAATAATCGATGAATCTAAGGGGGCTTGATATAAAGTGAATTCGGGGTTTACAAAGGTTACGTATCCTTCGACTGGTAGGTTTATCCGTATACTTTTAAGTAAGGAGCGGAGTAATGAATTGGTGCGTTTTAACTGAATCAGTGGATTCATAATTTCATGGTTGGAAAAAGCTCCTCGGAATTCTTCTGATTCGTATTTATAATCGCCTTCATAATTCTTTATTTCGATGGTGAAAATTGTTTTTTGAGAAATGATTAACGTATCAATTTGGAATACAGAATGGTTAAATTCAAGGCATAAATCATTTATTATGTACATATCGGATTGCAGCTGAGCAGTTAATTGATCAAATAACACTTCACCCTGATAGCCTTTTTCGATGTTTAAATAGTATTTCTTAACCTTTAATGATAAATTCATTCGTGCGTTTATAGATCTCAATATACTTAATTCATTTGACACAACACGAGACTTTACATGCATGGTCCACTCCAACTCCTATTTCTATAATTTGTTAAAAAGTGCTAGCGATTATAATGGATCCGATTTTGATAGACTTATCCACTTAAAAACGGACAAGAAATTTCTTATTATGCAGGTATTGAGGTGAAAAGGGAATAACAAAGAATGTTGCTTGAAGGGAAATTATGGTGGTAGGTTTCTCTTCCGATAAAGGGACTTTTAGCGATTGGTAGGCAAATAAATTAGAGTCGCGATGTTCATTCTGAAGGGCTTTCAAGTATTGGGCATAGTTACTACGCATTCCTCCCAAATATATCATTTGATTGATCACCTTGCTAGTAATTTAGTACTAACAATCACGTTTTCATAAGAGGTATTTGGATCGTTTGTAAAATACAGGTATTTTTCAGCATCAAAGAAGAGTTGTTCAAATCATCATACTCCATGATGTTTTTAGCAACTCTTCTATACAGAATGAATAATAAAATTGATAATCATATGCTCCTTGTTAACTTCGGAAGTTTTGAAATAGCCCCTTGTTCTATTGTTTCTACGGATTGAGAGATGTAAATTCATACCCTTCCCTAAAATGTAGAAAGTCTTCTATGTACGACTCCCTACTTAAATTTTTTCAATAGGTACTTGAATTTCGAATGTAATTTCATTTAGCCTGTCTGTGATTGTAATGTCGATGTACATGATTTGTAACGCATCACCTGTAATACGAAAACCATTTTTATCGAGATGTTCAAGAATTTCAGTTAAGCTTTTGCTTCGATTCCAAAGCAATTCGCCATTATAACGAATGCACGCAAATAATCCGGCAGGAATGATCCGCTCATAATTTTTTGAGAGCTGTCGATGGTTTTTTGCAACGATAAAAATAACGGAAGGTTCTTCAAAACGTTGTTGGTGTAGTTCCTCTTCATTAATGATAATGCCTAGTCGACTACTAGCTAAAATCGGTGCCTTCTCGTTAAGCAAATTTTCCAATTTGGTCACACCATAACAAAGCTCCAAATTATTATTAATTTTTTCGTTTAATGTAATTAATCTTCTGCTTTCGATATGACGGAAAAATACTTTTTTATAATCTTCTCCCGCTCTGACTTGTTCAAGGTAAGCAATTTTTTCACTAATGTTTTCTTCTAGTTCAGTTATTTCGTTAATCTTTGAAACAAGCTCTTCATGTTTCTGCCTAAGCAGTTCTAGAGATTTGCGAACACTTCGTTCATCAAAATATGCTTTAATTTCATCGGTGCTCATGCCGAGCTGTCGCAATTCTTTAATCGTTCCTAAAATCTCATATTGATAGATGGAATAATACCGGTATCCCGATTGAGGGTCCGTATATTGAGGCTTGAATAAACCGATTCGGTCATAGTGTCGCAACGTTTCAGTCGTTAGATTTCGTAACTTTGCCATCTCACCAATCGTTAATTTTTCCTTCATCTCAATTCTCACTCCCTAAAATATTTTCTTTAAAAATAGTAAACACCACTATTGACCTTTGTGCAACACAAAAGTTTAAACTCCGAATATGGACTATTTTAAATTATATGAAATATCAAAATAATCGTAGAAAGAGGCTTTTTTGAAGGAGGTTTTATTGGAGTGAAATAAGCTAGAGTGCTTTAAATTGTTTTTTAAATTAAACAGTTTTATAGGAGGAATGAGAATGGAGAAAGTAAAACTCGCAAGAATACTTACCCTGTCGCAAGTAGTTATTCTTGGAATTGCATGGAATAATCCAGCAGTTTTTTTCAATACGTATGGAATTGCAACTGTAACTTCAAACGGCGTGATAACGGGTGCATATATTTTAGCTTTTTTGGCAATTTTCTCCACAGCGCTTAGTTATGCGAAGATGGCAAAAGCTTACCCGATTGCCGGATCGGCTTACACATTTGCTCAAAAATCTATCCATCCGGGTGTTGGCTTTATTGTAGGCTGGACGATCATGTTGGACTATATGTTAACACCACTCGTTACGGCTTTAATGTCTACGATTTACTTAAGTACTATCATTCCGGTCGTTCCACATTTTGTCTGGATCATACTTTGGACAGTGGGGATTGTTATACCGAGCATACTCGGTATTAACTTCTCGGCCTTTATGAGTAAAATTTTCGTTCTCGTGCAAATCGTTTTTGTTATTTTGTTCTGTATCCTGTCCATTAAAAGTTTACTAGAAGGAGTTGGAGCAGGAAGCATTATCTCCGTAGCACCTCTTTTTAGTTCAGATGTTCCTATGTCCGTTATGTTATCAGGTGCTGCTATTTTATGCTTTAGTTTTCTTGGCTTTGACTCGCTTACGACGTTATCGGAAGAAACAATTAATCCAGAAAAAACAATTCCACGAGCAATTATCATTATGTTGCTCATAATCGGTTTTTTGTATATCAGTTCCTCCTATTTGTCACAATTGGTTCTTCCGGGATTTTCATTCGAACATGCAGATTCAGCATCGCTCGAAATCGCTGCAATCATTGGCGGAAACCTTTTCCAAGCGGTATTTATCAGCATTATGCTTATTGGAAACTTCACTTCTGGTATTGCTGCAACAACCAGTGCATCACGCGTTTTATATGCGATGGGAAGAGACTCTGTCTTGTCTAAAAGAATTTTTGGCTATGTACATCCGAAATTTAAAACACCATCACGTGCCATTTTAGTTATCGTTATTTTCTCGATGCTAGGGATCGTCTTAACGCTGGAACAAGTGATCAAATTTATTAACTTTGGAGCGCTTATGGCATTCACCTCCGTTAACTTGTCGGTCATTGCACACTATTTTATTCGCAATTGTAAGCGCTCTACTTTTAATGATTATGCAAGATATCTTATTTTACCGCTAATTGGTGCATCGCTGACCTTCTGGTTGTGGACAAATCTAGAGATCTCAGCATTAGTCGTTGGGGGTGCTTGGATGGTGTTTGGTTTATTCTACCTAATCTATTTGACCAAGCTTTCTAATAAAAGCCTCATGGATATCAATTTAGATAAACAAGTAATCGAATCTAAGGAGGAAAGTGCTCGTTAGGACGATTTTATTTATTAAAGGAGGTGATTTTCAAGGGATAAAGTAAAACCCTATTACACTGAACAATTAGATTTCGAAAAATTATTATAAATAAAGGAGAATTAAATGATGACTTGGAATTTTAATTTTAAGATAGCTACTCCTATCGAATTTGGAGATGGAAAAATACATGAAATCGGAAAAAGAGCAAAAAGCTTTGGAAGTAAAAAAGCTCTGATCCTGACAGATAAAGGTTTAGCGAAAACAGGTATTCTGGGAAAAATTACAATCGCCCTCGATCAAGAAAAAATTCAATATATCGTGTTCGACGAAGTTACACCGAACCCAAAAGATGTTGACTGCGAAAAAGCAGCCCAGCGATTTAAAAATGAGAATATTGATTTACTTGTTGGGATTGGTGGAGGAAGCTCCATGGACTTTGCAAAAGCAATTGGGACACTGTTGACGCATGATGGTGAATTGAGAGAGCGCTATGGTGTAAACCGACTTGAACGAGAAATTATTCCTTTAATTTGTGTTCCAACTACTTCCGGTACGGGTAGTGAAGTGACAACAGGAGCTGTTATTACAGATACAGTTACGATGCAGAAAGAGGCTATTTTAGACATTCGAGTTGCTCCGAAATTAGCAATTCTCGATCCTGAATTAACTTTAACGTTGCCTCGTTCAATTACGGCCGCAACAGGAATGGACGCACTTACACATGCGATTGAAGCTTATACGAGTACTCTCGCACAACCGATATCAGACGGACTAAGTTTGCATGCGATTGAACTAATTGCTAAGCATCTTCCTGAAGCGGTGGAGAACGGTAGTAATCTAGAGGCGAGAAGAAATATGTTGGTTGCGAGCTTAATTGCTGGTATGGCATTCGATAATACAGATCTTGGTGCGGTTCACGCGATGGCAGAGCCATTGGGAGGGCTTTACGATACGCCACATGGAGTCGCAAATGCCATTTTCCTTCCGTATGTTTTTGAATACAATATTCCTTCAAATCCTGAAAAACATGCGGATATCGCAATTAAACTTGGGGCAAGCCCAAAAGAATCGGCAGAAGAAACAGCGTATGAAGGTGTGCGTTTGCTAAAAGAACTTGCGGCTAAATTAGGAATTCCGAGCTTTAATAGCTTGAGTGAAGTGAATTCTGATGACTTCCCATTTTTAGCGCAAAGTGCATTCAAGCATTTGTGCACCATTACGAATTCACGAAAATTGTCATATGAAGAGTATCTAAAATTATTTCAATCGGCATATGAAGCAGAAGTTATCCTTTCTGAATAGGGGAAATATTCAATAAGTCGCTATGGAGAGGGTTTTACGTACTAACGTCATGTTTTGAATAATCTTGGTGTTTGTAAAAAAAGACATCATCATCAATTGGGGGTAATCGAATTGTTGAAGTTACAAATGTATATTAACGGTAATTGGGTCGATTCAAAAATGAATGAAATGAGCGAAGTGATCAATCCTGCAAACGGTGAGGTGATTGCAGAAGCTGTTGTAGGGGACGTTGAAGATACGAGAAAGGCTATTGAAGCAGCGCGTGTGGCGTTCGATTCGGGGGTGTGGTCCGACTTGCCAGCTGCAGAACGCGCAGACTACTTATTTAAAATTGCGGATAAGCTCGAACAAAATGCGATGGAACTTAGCAGAATTGAATCTAGCAATACTGGGAAGCCATATAGGGAAGCGGAATTCGATATCGCGGATGCGGTCAATTGTTTTCGCTACCATGCGGGCTTAGTTACAAAACCGAACGGACAAACATATCCAGTGTCTGATCCGGTTCAGGCGTTGGTTGTACGGGAGCCAATAGGGGTTTGTGGATTGATTGCTCCATGGAACTTCCCGCTTTTAACAGGTGCGTGGAAAATTGCTCCTGCTCTAGCAGCTGGGAACACCATAATTTTTAAGCCTTCTGGAGTAACGCCGATTACGACGGTTAAATTATTTGAAATTATGGAGGAAGTAGGAATTCCTAAAGGTGTTGCAAACCTTGTTATGGGCGGCGGATCGACCGTTGGAAATGAAATCGCTGAGAGCGATAAAGTGGACATGATTTCGTTTACAGGTAGTACAGCGACAGGTAGAAGCATTATGACAAATGCATCAGGAAACATTAAAAATATATCACTTGAGCTCGGCGGTAAATCGCCAAATATCGTCTTTGCGGATGCCGATCTCGAGACCGCGATTGATTACGCGTTAAATGGGATTTTCATGAATGCAGGACAAGTTTGTAATGCTGGATCAAGATTGCTACTTGAAGAAAGCATCCATGATGAATTTGTAAACAAATTGGTTGAAAAAGCGCAAGCAATTCGTGTAGGTCCTGGCAATCAAGATTCGACTGAGATGGGTGCTCTTGTAAGTGAATCGCATATGAATAAAGTACTTAGTTATATACAAGCGGGCATTGAAGAGGGTGCGAAATTGGCTTGCGGCGGCAAGCGGATTACTGAGAATGGACTTGAAAAGGGTTATTTCATCGAGCCAACTATTTTTGTAGATACAACGCCTGATATGAAAATTGTTCAAGAAGAAATTTTTGGACCAGTGCTTGTCGTTCAAAAGTTTAAAAATGAAGCAGAGGCAATTCAATTGGCAAATGATACGCCATATGGACTAGCAGCTGGTGTGTTTTCACAAGACGGAGCGAAGGCTTTAAGAACCATTAAAAAGGTGCGAGCAGGAATTACGTGGGTGAATGCCTATAACCTTGCGTATAACGAAGCCCCATGGGGTGGTTATAAACAAAGTGGGATTGGACGCGGGCTAGGAACATTTGGTTTGGAAGAATTTACGGAAGTAAAACAAATTAATATTAACCTTCAAGTGGAACCAACAAACTGGTTTGGCGATCAAGAATAGTTTTATAAATGAATGCTTAAGTTTTTTATAGCTTTAAGCAAGTTTTTGTCAAAGTATGGAGGGTATTTTAATGGTCAGCAAAGACGAAAAGCAATTTTTAAATTTGCCTTTTACCGGGATTTGTACGTTTGGGAAATATCCAATATGTGATGATTTGGAGAAATTGGACGCAGATGTAGCTGTAATAGGTGTTCCGAATGATATGGGTACACAGTGGAAATCGGGTGCTCGAATGGGACCAAGGGGAATTCGCGAAGGCTCGACTCTTTATAGTTTTGGCTTGGACGGTGCTTATGATATTGAGAATGATATCATGTATCTTGGGCCAAAGTGGAAGATTGTTGACTGCGGTGATGTTGATATGGTTCATGGTGATTTGATGCAATGTCATGAAAATACGGAAGAAGCCATTCGAAAGATTGTATCAAAAGGTGCCATGCCAGTTGTGTTAGGAGGGGATCACTCCATTACAGCCGCGGTTGGGAAAGGCTTAGAGGAATTAGGGCCGTTTCATGTCATTCAAATTGATGCTCACTTGGACTGGGCAGACCACCGCTCTGGAATGCGATATGGACATGGTAACTGCATCCGACGTTTATCTGAATTAGATCATGTGCAGAAAATATTTCAATTTGGTATTCGCGGTATCAGTAGTAGTAAAAAAGAAGATGTAGATGCAGCTAGGGAATACGGTAGTGTAATCCTATCGCCACGTCACATACGAAAAATGGGTATAGATCAAGTGATTGAGCAAATTCCTGCTGGAGAAAAATATTATGTTACCATTGATATTGATGGAATCGATCCTTCCATAGCTCCAGGTACAGGTACACCCTCACCAGGCGGTTTTATTTATGATGAAGTGAATGAGTTGCTTGAAGGAATTGCAAAAAGAGGCAGCGTCATTGGATTTGATATTGTTGAAGTCGCTCCTCCTTATGACCCGACAGGAATGACGGGTCAAGTTGCAGCTCGCATTTCTCTCGACTTGCTCAGTTATGTTTTAAAAAAAAGAGAGAAAATAGAAGAAGCAGTTTAATAAATACTAGTTTAAAAGGCTGTCTGAAAAATCTTTTAGATATTTTACCTTTAGCCAATTTATTTTATCAGATAAATTGAACTTAGGAATTTCACTAATAAGCGCTTTGGCGCTTGGGGATGCCCCGCAAGAAGTAAGAGTAGCTAGATTAAAAAGGCGCTCGTCGTGCACCTCAGTTCTCAAAACGTTAATCGTATTAAAAATATTGATATATCAACGTATACAGGCTATCTCATTTATGATGGGATAGCCTGTTTCCGTTTGTGGAAAAGTTAGTGAATGTAATTATTTTACGGAAGCAAGTTTCTCGTGCAAAAATACCGTGGATTAGGGCGGATGGTTCGCTGTCATTTGGTGAAGGGCTGATGGAGAGGCGGGGATAAGGGAATCTTGGAGTATTTTTTAGTAGGAAAGCGGCTCGAATGGTATTCATGAAAGGTTTATAAAACGCGTTTTAATAAGAAAGTACCCCGAACGGTAGTCATGATGGCTAATAGCCTGCGTTTTGGGATACCCGCATGAAAAATCCTCACCATTAAGAGTTCATAGAACGTTTCAATTATTGTCTATGTAATTGCAATGAAGACGAAAAAGAACATCGCTTCAGTTCGGTTTACAGTTTGATCGTATATAGATAAAAGAAAATTAGGTCACAGGCGTAAATGTATGCTCCTGCAACCTAATTTTCTTTTATTTGAAGTTCTTGTAAAAGGTGTGTTTCTAAGAAGTAAACAACAAAAGTAGCAAGGAAGAAATCAACGTTAGAAGGAAGATTGATTTCTTCTTTCAATGGAAGATTCATTTCTTTCTCCCTATACCCCATTGACCAGTATAATACGTGCGCGACATTTGTCCGTCCGAGTTGGGATTATAATTCGTTCGAGATCGATCATCGGCTATCTTTCTTCGAAATTCTTTCTCTTCTAAAGATTTACGATACCTTAATTTTTCAGATTCAAGGCGGTCTCGAAGCGAGATTAATAATGATTCGATATTCACAATTTGTCTTTTTTTGCAAGGCCCTTAAGTTCACCGACCTTTCCCAAAAGTTTTTCAAATTGTATATCTGTAGCGATTACACAAGCTCCTTCATTAACAAATAGCTCTAACTCCATTGGTCTTGGTTAGTATTATTACCATTTGTTTATACATTATATTTATAATACTTTTCATACGGGAAATCATGAAGAGAAAAAACAATAATAGATAATATTTAAATTGAATTAGTGTGTCTTCCATAATCGGGGCGCTGATTGAACAACATATATAGAAAAAGATCAAACTTTATTTCAAAGCAACAAAAAGGCATGAACATATTTGATATGTCAAATATGTTCATGCCTTTTATTTAAATATCCTTGACCCACATTATCTAAAGATAACACCTTGGTCCGCATTGTTAAGAGGCGTGGTGGGTTCTATCATATTTAACATAGCATCCATAACAATCATTATCAAGAGGTCAACACAATAGGCTTAAAAACTGCTATTAAATAAAAAGTAAAGCACCTCATAAAAGAGAAGATGATCTTTTGTAATGTGTTTTATATTCCTTTGATTAATTCCTTTGTTATTTTGCAGATACGTTTTGATTATGGTCACTTTCTACCGCTGCTTTCAATGGCATTTCTTCTTTCCGCCAGAGAGCTTTATCTGGACTTTTCAATATTTCATCGATTTCGCTTGGATCTTCTACAGTTGGTGCAGACCCACGTAACGATCTCCCAGCTGTTTTTTTAACAAAAACGCCAACTATTACAAGTCCGATTATATAAGTAGCCATCAAGTAATATGCAGGGATCATGCTGTTCTTCGTAATACTAACCAGAAGGAAACTTTCTTCGTTTTATCTACTAATGTGTTCATGTTAGCGTTCCTTTCGGGGAACGCTTCTTTTATGGGGAAAAGTATATGAAGGACAATGTCGGTTCTTTTAATCGGAAAAATGTCCATCATGGTGGTAATGATGGACACTTCCCGTTTGGAAACATAAGAATGTCACTTATAAGGGTAAAACTTTTTGTAATAGATAAAACGTCTTATTAGTGTATACAAATTAAATGCAATAAAGGAGCCTTTTTGCGAATGGGTAAGAAAAGCAGATTCATTGATGATGATGTATTTACTGAATTTATAAGAGAAAACAAAGAGAATGTTTACCGACTGGCCTATAGCTATGTGAAAAATCCAGAGGATGCTTTAGATATTGTACAAGACTCCATTCACAAAGCGATCCGTTCCAGTCATTCCCTTCAAGATTTAAGCATGCTTAAAAGCTGGTTTTACAGAATCGTTGTGAATACTTCTCTAGATTTCCTTAGGAAACATAAGAGAGTCAGTATTGTCGATGCTGAAACGATAGAGATGATGTGTTCAGGAAAAGAAGACCATTATGAAATTTTTGATTTAGAAATGGCAGTGGATCAATTGGCGCCAGAATATAAGAGCATTATTATTTTACGATATTTTGAAGATTTGAAGCTCGATGAAGTAGCGGCTGTATTGAATGAAAATGTCAATACGATTAAAACGCGATTGTATAAAGCTTTGAAATTATTACGTATTGAAATGAATGATGAAAAGATCAAAGGAGCTAAATAGTATGGATAAAAAATTGGAACAACTTAAAACGCAATATAAAAATATTTCAATTCCTGATGAACTCAATTTCGTCGTGGAGAAAGCATTAAAGAAGGGAAGGAAAAGGAAAACTCATTATAAATGGATCTCTGTAGCAGCTGCAGCTTCCATGCTTTTTGTTGGAAGCATTAATATGAGTCCAGCAATGGCTAGCTCCTTAGCAGAAGTTCCGGTTGTTGGAAATATTGTCAAAGTCCTGACTTTTACAGAGTTTAAACTTGATAAAGATAACTATCAGGCAGATATTAAAGTGCCAGTAGTAACAGATTTGGAAAATAGAGATTTAGCGCAAAGTCTCAATAAAAAATATACAAAAGAAGGAAAACAACTATACGAGCAGTTCGTGGCTGATACTGAGGATCTAGAGAAAAATGGCGGCGGGCATCTTGGTGTTAACAGCGGTTATGAAGTCAAAACCGATAACGATCGGATTTTATCTATTGGTAGATATACTGTAGAAACGGTTGGTTCATCCTCGACTGTCATGAAATATGACACAATTGACAAGAAAAATCAAATATTGTTAAGCTTGCCTATGCTATTTAAAGATGAGCGTTATGTGCCTATCATTAGTCAGAACATTAAAGAACAAATGAGAGAGCAAATGAAGGATACTGATTCTGGTAAAGTATATTGGGTTACGGAAGCCGGACTCGAGGATGAAGACCTTGTGGAAACATTTGAAGCAATTAAGAAGGATCAAAATTTCTATATTAATAATAATGGAAAATTAGTTATCTCCTTTAACAAATATGAGGTTGCCCCAGGTTATATGGGAGTTGTTGAATTTGTCATCCCAACAAAAGTTATTTCTGACGATCTAGTTAGCCATGAATATATTAAGTAGGTTTTACAGAGAAGAGTGTACTCTTCTAAAGATTGTCGAGAAAGTCATTTTTTCTCGGTCATTTCTTTTGTTACAGCAAATTCACTATTCCCTCCTCTTTACTCTGCTTTGGATGAATATTCTTCATGTGTAGAGGGTATATTAATGTAATGGCGGTAAGTAAAAAAATCTTTATAACGATTGAACATGATTAGTTCGTTAAGTACCATTTATCAATGGCATGTTTGGGGTAATGTAGTTGCTTGATCAAAAAAATTACAAAGACTTGTGTTTTTGGGTAATTGTTGTATAATTCAGTTTAATAAAAAACTAAATCAATCTTAAATGACGTTGATGAGAAAAAGTAGGATCACTTATTTTACACAGAGAGCTTCGGTAGCTGAAAAGAAGCAAAAATAATAATCTGAACAATGGCCTCGGAGTCTCATGCTGAACATTTTTTCGAAAATTAGTAGGACACGACGAGAGTTGGTACTCGTTATCAAAACCACAGTATACTGAGATGTTTTTTTCTACTGTACTTGCAGAGGCCGTATAGCGTAAGCAAACGGTGAAATAAGGTGGTACCACGTGAATTCAACCACGTCCTTATCTTAATTGATAAGGGCGTGGTTTTTTTATGTTCTAATGGAAATTTTATATTTGGGAGGGATTATGATGGCTAAAAGAAATGTAGTTTTACAGACGGATTTTGGTACAAGTGATGGAGCGGTAAGTGCAATGTATGGGGTGGCAATTTCGGTAAATCCTTCTTTAAGAATTTTTGACCTTACCCATGATATCCCTCAGTATAATATTTGGGAGGCGTCCTATCGGTTATACCAGACGATTTCGTATTGGCCTGAAGAAACAGTGTTTGTTTCAGTTGTTGATCCTGGAGTAGGGACGGACCGACGTAGCGTTGTTATCAAAACAGCTGAAAATCAATATATTGTGACGCCTGATAATGGAACTCTTACCCATATTAAAGCGGAGATCGGTGTGACCGAAGCAAGAATGATTGATGAAACGGTTAATCGTTTGCCACAATCGGGTGAATCTTATACATTCCATGGGCGTGACGTGTACGCCTATACAGCAGCAAGACTTGCTTCAGGAATTATTACCTTTGAAGAAATAGGGCCGGAAATATCTGTAGAATCGCTGATTCAGCTAACAAAATTCGAGGCAGCGTTGAAGGACGGGGTAGTTACAGGGAATATTGATATTCTCGATATACGTTTCGGGAATCTTTGGACGAATATCGATCGAACGCTTTTCAAGCAATTGGATGTCCAACACGGTGATTCATTTGAAGTAACGCTCCAAAATGATGTCCGCCAAGTGTATAAAAATATCATGACGTATGGCAGGTCATTCGCAGATAGTCACTTGGGAGAGCCGTTACTTTTCGTCAATTCACTCGACAAGCTCGGGGTAGCAATCAATCAAGGTTCATTCGCCCAAGCGTATCATATCGAAACAGGCTCCAAGTGGAAAATTTCCATACGCAAGGTGCCGAAAATCGGCTAAAATCGATAAAGTCCTTTAATACCTTCTTTTATTTAGAAAGACATATAAGGAGAAGCAAGTTTCTATTCTATTAATTTTATCACTAATAATCACATTTCATGATGGAAATCGGTTTTATATATGAAAACTCGCCAAGCGGCGAGTTTTTTGCTTTTAGTTGTAGGATTTAGAAGAAATAGATTTAACACTTATTTTAGTTCCGTACCGCAGTTCTTGCCTAAAGATTATTTAAAAATAAATAAATTATTCAAAATTGTATAAAATCATCTTGTTATTTGATATAACTGAGTTATGGGAGAATTCCGTCAACTGATTATTCATTATTAAATAATTAATTAGAGAAAAGCGAAATAGAAGGGAGGACTATTTTTGATTGATAAAAAAAAAGATTGGAATGAAAATGAAGCGATTCTTCACTCATTGCAAGATGATATTTTAGTAACGAATACAGACGGAATTATTTTGAAAGTCAGTGAAGCAACAGAAGCGATTTATAATATGAAGTCAAAGGAAATGGTTGGTCGTTCCGTTTATGATCTTGAAAAAGAAGGTGTTTTTACACCTATTTTGACACCGATGGTTATTAAGGAAAAAAAGAAGATTACTTTCGTGCAAACAACGATGGATGGGAAAAAGTTACTTGTTACTGGTATTCCAGTTTTCAATCCGGAAAATCAGCTCGTCCGGATTGTGAGTTATTCCCATGATGTGACTGAGTTACTTAACATGAAAAAATACTTAAAGGACATGGAAGGCGAAATGGAGAGAGTGAAGAGTGAGCTTGAAATGCTTAGAAATCTTCACTTTTATAAGGATGGCATGATCGCAACTTGTGACGAAATGAAAAAGGTCCTTCACCTCGCATTACAGGTGGCTGAAATTGATGTAAATGTGTTACTGCTTGGCGAATCAGGAGTGGGAAAATCACATATCGCTAAATTTATTCATAACAAAAGTCCTAGAAAAGGCGGTCCTTTTATTGAGGTGAATTGTGGAGCGATTCCGGAGACGCTTTTCGAGGCAGAGTTTTTTGGGTATGAATCAGGTTCTTTTACAGGTGCAAATGTGAAAGGCAAGGTAGGTTTAGCGGAGCTTGCTGAAGGTGGAACATTATTTTTAGATGAGATCGGCGAGCTGTCATTAGCCAATCAAGTAAAGATATTGAAGTTTATTCAAGAGAAGCAGTTTTACCGGGTTGGCGGAACGAAACTGCGAACCGCTGATTTTCGAATGATAGCTGCAACTAACCGAAATTTAGAAGAAGCTGTTGAAGAAGGAACGTTTAGGAAGGATCTCTTCTTTCGTTTAAATGTTGTACCCATCACAATACCGCCATTAAGGAAACGTACAACTGATATTATTCCGTTAATTGATTACTTTCTTAAGTATTTCTCAGAAAAATATAACCGTCAGCGCAGCCTTGATGAAGGGGTTATCCATTTGTTGCTAACGCAAGAATGGAGGGGCAATGTACGGGAGTTAATCAATTTAATTGAAAGGCTTGTTGTTACTTCATCTAAACATCTGATTGAAATGGAAAATTTGCCTGATCGTTATCGGAAGTCTTCCTATGACGTATCATCTGTTGACGATGGAAATCGGTCACTGTCGGACATTCTTGAAGGCGTAGAAAAGCAGGTACTTATTCAAGCAAGAAAGCGATACAAAACAACGACTCAAATGGCTAAAGCGTTAGGGATTAGTCAGCCTTCTATAGTTAGAAAAATCAAGAAATATAAAATAGAATAAACATTGGCATAAAAATTGCAAGGTAATTAAGTTACAAAAAGAAAACAGTTTAAAAAAGGGGGAAGTTAGGATGAAAAAATGGTTGACGATTGTATGTTCGTTTATGCTGCTGATCGCGTTGGTGGCATGTGGAAAAGAGGAAGTGTCTAAGGAAACCGTGGATGGAAAGCCAACGACGCCGTTAAAAGTAACGCTTCCAACATGGACGGGGTATGGACCGCTATTTTTAGCGAAAGAAAAGGGCTTTTTTGAAAAAAATGGCGTAAATGTTGAGCTTTCGATTATTGAAGGATTGGGCGAGCGTAAACAAGCGTTGGCAGGTGGAAAAATTGATGGCATGGCAACAGCATTGGACGTGCAAGTAACATTAGCGGCGTCTGATATTCCGGTGCAAGTTGTGTGGTTATTGGATGATTCTTATGGCGGGGATGGGATTCTCGTCAAAAATGATATCAATGATGTAAAAGACTTAAAAGGCAAACAGGTCGCATTTGAGGTTGGTTCAACAAGCCATATGCTTGCATTAACAGCGTTGCAACAAGCGGGATTAACCGAAAAAGATGTGGAAGTCGTCCAAATGTCAGCGGGTGATGCAGGTGCAGCATTTGCAGCTGGCAAAGTCGATGCTGCGGTGACATGGGAACCTTGGTTAACAAAAGGCGCAGAAGCGAACGGCAAGGTATTGTTAACGACAAAAGATCTCCCAGGTATTATCGTCGATACGATCAGCTTTAAGGAAGACGTCATTAAAAACCGCCCTGAAGATGTGAAAGCATTTGTGAAAGCGATGGGTGAAGCGATGGATTATTGGAAAGAGAATAAAACAGAAGCGAATGAAATTATGGCAAAGGGCCTAAATATTGATGTAGCGGAATTTGAAGCTACGGAAACAGGCTTGAAATTCATGACAAAAGAGGATAACGATAAATTATTCGGTTCAGATAGTGCCAAAGGGGCAATTTATCAATCAACGGAAAATGCCATTAAGTTCTACTTAGAGCAAAAATTGATTGATAAAGAACCAAAAGCCGAAGATGTAATTAATTCAAGCTTTTTGAACTAAATAAAAAGCTTAGCCGCAATTCGAAAAAGTAACTTTATCGAGCGCTTTTCAGTTCCTATCGAGCACTTTCTCGAATTTATCAAGCACTTACCTGACTCAAAAGGCCTATCCTTTATGCCTCCTGAGTCAGGAACTTTCCGAATTGGTACATAGATGGAGGGGTTTTAATGGGGAAAAAGTGGTTTACTCCTAAAAAAGAAATACCAAAAGCGATATATACATCGGTAGGATTTCTTACTTTTATTATTGTTTTTGGGGTTTGGTCAGTATTGAGCTACGGCGGGGTTGTAAATCCTTTATTTTTGCCTACTCCAACGACAGTGTTAGCTACAGCCACCAAATTATTTATAAGCGGCGAGATCCTTTCTGATATCGGGATTAGTTTTTCAAGGGTTCTTGCGGGCTTTCTTTTAGCTGCAGTAATTGGGATACCTTTAGGGATTTTTATGGGATCACTGCGAATTATTGAAGGGGCCTTTGAGCCTATTATAGGATTTATTCGTTATATGCCGGCTTCAGCATTTATACCATTATTAATATTATGGATTGGTCTTGGTGAGACAGAAAAAATGTCCGTAATTTTCTTAGGGACGTTTTTTCAGCTTACGCTTATGGTAATGGATGTGACCAAAAATGTGCAAAACGATTTAGTTGATGTTTCTTATACATTAGGAGCTAAGAAAGCCCAAATTTTTGCAAAAGTGATTCTTCCGGCTTCTTTACCGGGAATTGTCGACACACTTCGGATTACATTCGGATGGGCCTGGACTTATTTGGTGGTGGCGGAAATTGTCGGAGCATCCAGTGGTTTAGGTTATATGATCATGCAAGCTTCACGTTTCCTGAAGCCAGATAAAATTATCGTGGGAATTCTAATTATCGGTTTGCTAGGGCTTATTACAGATATTCTGTTTAAAGCGATTTACCGAGCTTCGTTTTCTTGGATGAGAAAGGATGGTTTTTAAGATGGGAACACCAAAGTTAGAAATCAATGAAGCGGGGAAATTCGATACGCAAAGCGGAGAGAAGAATGTTTCGAAGGTGAGAACGCCTAAGTTGGAAATTAAGGATGTAGGGAAGATATTCAAAACGAAAAGCGGCGAAACGACGGCATTAGAAAGAACCTCCTTTAATATTGAAGATGGAGAGTTTGTGACTATTTTAGGGCCTTCGGGATGCGGCAAATCAACCGTCTTGCGCATTGTAGCAGGTTTAGAAGAATCAACCTCAGGTCATGTTCTCCTTGATGGGAAAGAAATAGGCGGTCCAGGACCTGACCGAGGCATGGTCTTTCAATCGTATACCTTATATCCATGGCTAACCGTGAAAGAAAATATAACATTTGGTTTAAAGTTAAAGGGTGTTCCGCAAAAAGAGCGAGATGATGTGGCAAGGCATTACCTTCAATTAATTGGTTTAGAAGGATTTGAAAAGCATTACCCGATTCAGTTATCAGGCGGCATGAAACAACGTGTAGCCATTGCGCGCGCTTTAGCTAACGATCCGAAAATTTTATTAATGGATGAACCTTTTGGCGCGCTGGATGCCCAAACAAGAAACATTATGCAAGAAGTGTTGCTTAAAGCATGGGAAGAGTCCAAAAAGACGATTTTATTTATTACCCATGATGTCGAGGAATCAATCTTTTTAGCAGACTCGGTTTATGTGATGACTGCAAGACCGGGGCGATTAAAGAAAAAGGTTCCGATTACACTTGAACGACCAAGGGAATTCAGTGTAAAAGGGACAACGGAGTTTGGCAAATATAAAGAGGAATTATTGACGCTCATTCGGGAAGAAAGTTTAAAGTCGATTAAATAAGGAATGTCATTTAATTTTGAAATTATACGAAAGCATAACTTTTTTCGAGTTAGATAACTGTCTAGCTCCAGCGCCCAGCGGCTAGTAGACTTCGCACTTCTCCCTATGATAAGTCAACATCGGTTCGCTCCACTCACCGTGTTTCCTTTATCTCAGTCGAAGTGCTCCAGTCTATACGACGCTGAACGGGCTCTTGCGCTTTTCTGAGGGGATTGCAATACGATTATGGAGGTCAATTGAATGGAAAACAAATGGGATCATCTCCTGAAAAATATGCCAAACCGATTAGCGCCTAGTATGGCCAAAGATCATCCGAACTTACCGGTTGTGAAAGAAGAAGGCTGCTATTACTTTGGAGTAGATGGAAAGAAATATCTTGATTTCACGTCTGGTATTGCTGTAACAAATGTTGGACACCGTCACCCGAAAGTGGTTCAAGCGATCAAAGATGCAGCGGATGGTTTGATGCATGGTCCTTCTGGCGTCATTATGTATGAATCCATTTTACAATTGGCAGATGAACTGGCCGATATTTTACCTGGTGACCTTGATTGCTTTTTCTTTGCGAATAGTGGAACTGAGGCCATTGAAGGGGCAATTAAGCTCGCTAAGTATGTAACGAAGCGTCCTTATGTGATTTCATTCACGGGTTGTTTCCATGGTCGTTCATTAGGCGCATTAAGTGTAACAACATCAAAAAGTAAATACCGCAAATTTATGCAGCCATCAGGTCTCACCTATCAAGTACCTTATGCAAATGTGAAAGAATGCCCTCCTGGTTCTGATCATGAGGAATACGTAATCAATAAATTAGAAAAGGATTTCGCCACTTTATTTAGTCATCAAGTGACACCTGAAGAAGTCGCTTGTGTTATTTTAGAGCCTGTCCTTGGGGAGGGCGGGTATATTGTTCCGCCAAAAGGCTGGCTGAAAAAGGTTCGTGAAATCTGTGATCGGCACAACATTTTACTCATTTTTGATGAAGTTCAAACGGGATTCGGTCGAACAGGCGAATGGTTTGCAGCACAAACATTTGATGTGACGCCAGACATTATGGCTATTGCCAAAGGAATTGCTTCTGGTCTCCCTCTCAGTGCGACCGTTGCGTCAAGTGAATTAATGAAGCAGTGGCCGCTTGGCAGTCATGGAACGACGTTCGGCGGCAATCCGATTGCTTGCTCTGTTGGATTAGCAGTATTAGAAGTGATTAAAGAGGAAAATCTGCTTGAAAATACTAGAAAAATGGGAAGCTATGCTGTCCAGCAGCTTGAGCACATAAAAGAACGACACGCTGTAATCGGTAGCATCCGCGCTGTTGGATTAATGATTGGAATTGAAATCATTCATCCAAAAACAGGGGAACCAAATGGAGAGGGATTGTTAAAAATCCTTGATCTAGCGCTTGAAAAAGGGGTATTATTCTATCTTTGCGGAAATCATAGTGAAGTAATCAGAATGATTCCACCGCTAATTGTCACAAAGGAGCAAATTGACGAGGGATTACAAAAACTAGACGAAGCATTAACGGAATATGAAGCAACATTGATGAATCTTAAATAACTTTAGACACGAAAGCGAAAGGGACTGACTTCAATAAGGGTCAGTCTTTTTAATTTAGGCTATGTTAAAGCTTAATGTTGATAAATGCACTTGTTGATTGTAGCGGAAAGCGAGTGCCTGCAGCGAAAATCAACAGCTACATTTAACACAGCCTTAATTTTAATAGCGGCATAATAAAAATTGGCAGCAGAAAGGTATTTGCATTTTGTATTTCTCCCTTACAAAGGATAAAGACTATCTGCAAGAGGTGAATAGAAGTGAATGTGATAACAACATTTACAGAGAAGAAAAGAGAAAAGCAGATCAAATATGAAAAATCCGTCTTACGGGAAATTTCGATCAAGGCACTTAAAGAAAAAATACAACAGTATTTTGGTTCTTCAAGGTTTGTATCGGGGCTAATGATGAATAGAGGGATTGAGGAAGCTTGCTATGATGTAGCGATCGAAGCTTATTTATTGGGAGCGAACTTCAGTCATTTCGGCATATACGGTGAGACGATTGATAACGTTAAAAATCGCTGCAGGAAGGAAGAGCAGCATTTAATTGATACGTTATATCATTTTTTATTGTACTGGGGGCATGGTGAAGAGGGTGTGATGGGTGAATCTCTCTATTATTTATGCGAGCAGTATGTGTGTAGCTGGTGGATGGACGGTTATCAGAAAGGAGAAAGAAGACATAAGCTAAGACTCCACTGATTTCGTGTTCTAGAACTCCTTCTTGTCCCATATATTTAATGTGAGGACGAGTGGGAGGATTGACTGCGATATGACAAAAATAATTAAAACAGGCGCATTTGGGATTGGACTTATCGTCCTGTTTTTAATTTTGCAATATGATTTTTCGGAGGATGATTCATGGGAGTCTTGGAACTTGCCCTTAACAGGTAAAATCATTTTGCTTGATCCGGGTCACGGGGGGCCGGATGGAGGAGCGGGCGATGAAGATGCGCTTGAGAAGGGGATTGCCCTTGATATTTCGTTAAAGGTTAGAGATTACCTACAGCAACAAGGCGCTCTGGTGATTATGACGAGGGTAGATGATCGTGACCTGGCTCCAGAAGGGACGAGGGGATATAGCAGGAGAAAGGCAGAGGATTTAAAAAAGAGACTGGAATTGATTAATACATCAGGTGCGGAGTTTTATGTAAGCATTCATTTAAATTCGATTCCATCCTCAAGGTGGAGTGGGGCACAAACATTTTATTCGCCTAAAATACCGGAAAATGCCAAGGCTGCAAAGTTTATTCAAGATGAACTCCGCAGAAATTTAGAAAACACCAATCGAAATTCGAAAGAAATTAACAGTGTATATATACTAAAAAACGCCAAGAAACCAGGTGTATTGGTTGAAGTTGGGTTTTTATCAAATCCAGCTGAAAGAGCTAACTTAAAGAACGAGAAATACCAGGATAAAGTTGCCGCCTCTATTTACAATGGAATCATGCGTCATTATTCGAATGAAAAAGAATTAACTGAAGTGTGGGAATAAAAAGGTGCCAAATGGCATCTTTCTTCACGCTGTAATTTTACTCGGATCTCTAGGATTGGTTTAATTTAACTGAGGTGTGATAGAATTAACAGTAGCATCGAATGAGTATGTTATACTTTAATGGAAACGAATTCAATAAGGCGGGTGCTATTATGTTAACTGAACAGAACATTAGAGATGTTTTAGGTGGACTGCAGGAGCCATTTTTACATAAAGCGTTAGGCGAGCTTGGTGCAATTGAAGAAGTTAAGATTAAAGAAGAAAAAAATCATGTCAGTGTGAAAATACAGATAGCGAAAACGGGGACTGCAGAGCAGCTTCAACTCCAAACCCAAATTGTTAATCTTTTGAAAGAAGCGGGAGCAGCTACAGTTGGCATACGTTTCAGTGAGCTGCCTGAGGCTGTTTTATCACAATACAGAGCATCGGTAACAGAGGAAGATAAGGGATTGCTATCCCCTGACAGCAAGACGACGTTCATTGCTATTGCGAGCGGAAAGGGCGGGGTCGGTAAATCGACTGTTTCCGTTAACCTTGCTGTGTCCTTAGCAAGATTAGGTAAGAAGGTCGGATTGATCGACGCAGATATATATGGATTTAGTGTTCCGGATATGATGGGGATTACAGAGCGCCCTGTTGTGAGGGGCGAAAGGATCATTCCTGTCGATCGTTTCGGCGTGAAAGTGATTTCGATGGGGTTCTTTGTTGAAGATAATTCACCGATTATTTGGAGAGGTCCAATGCTTGGGAAAATGCTAAATAGTTTCTTCAATGAAGTAGAGTGGGGAGAACTCGATTATTTACTGTTAGATTTGCCTCCTGGGACTGGGGATGTGGCATTGGATGTTCATACAATGCTCCCATCTTGTAAAGAAATCGTTGTAACGACTCCTCATCCAACTGCAGCTTTTGTTGCTGCTCGTGCTGGAGCGATGGCATTAAAGACGAACCATGAAATATTAGGTGTTATTGAAAACATGGCTTATTTCGAAAGTAAGCTTACCGGAGAGAAAGAATATGTTTTCGGGCAAGGCGGGGGAGAAAAGCTGGCTGATGAATTAAGAACGAAGGTTTTAGGCCAATTGCCATTAGCTCAGCCGGATTGGAATGAAGACGATTTTGCCCCTTCTGTTTATCAAGAAGATCATAAGTTAGGTAAAATATACCGAGATATAGCCGAAAAAGTGGTTAACTCTCTTGAAGGAAAGTAATCTGAAAAAACCTCTTCTCACTCGAGAAGAGGTTTTTTATTGAAATATTACCCTACTCGATTTAGATAAATTGTCCAACTCTTGTGTATATTGAGGGTCCAAGACGCTGCGTTTTTTTTATTTGGAACCTCCGCTTTGACCGCCGCCACCTTGTTGTCCACCTTTTCCGCCGCTACCGCCTTGTCCGCCCCCTTTTTCTCCGGCTTTAACTTCTTCCGCGGCTTTAAGAAGAATGTCTTGGATTTTGGCTTTAAAGATTGGGCTTTCAAACGTATCTGTTACAACGGTTTGTAAATGCTCCCGGTATTTTTTGCTTTTTAAAATCGTTGTCACTTCTTTTTCTAGTTCTGGATCCTTCAAGACCTCGATCATCATTCCGCGATATTCCGGATCCTTCATTAAATCCTTTAAAAGCTGTTCATTTTCCTTTTTCATACTTTTTGCAATGCTTTCAGCAAATTTAGGATCCTCAAATGACTTTTTCCAAAATTCAGTTCCCTTTTCAGAGGTTAATGTTTTTTCGATCGTGTCTGACACGATTGCTTGATCCATGACAAGTTTCTGCTTCATTTTATCATCTGACATGAGTTCTTGAATGGCCTTTTTTCCATCATCGGTTTTTAGGATATCAACAACCATTTTTTTAGTTTGATCATAATCCATTTGACCACTGCGTGCTTCCTTTGCACCGCAGCCAGTAATAAAAATGATCATCAAAAATGGCAGGAGCAAACGGTGTCTTTTAATCATATTGAAGCTCCTTTCAGTTATTACTCTTACTATTAGAATGAAGAAAATTAGCAAATATTATTCGCTTGAAATGGAATACCTAGATTTTTCAAAGGCAGGTTGGTACAATCATAAAGTGTATGAATTTTTTTGCTATGGAGGAAAAATAAATTGACTAGCCGTAATTGGGTAAAGTTATTTATGTCAACTCTTTTAGTTGGAGGATTAACGACTGGAGTTGTCGGTTTTATCGTTAGATGGAAAGAATATGAGTCCATGTTTATGGCCTTCGACGTGCCTGAGATTTTATCGGTGCTGTTTTGGCTAATGGGTGTCGGCTTAATTTTTAGTGTCCTTAGCCAAATGGGGTTCTTTGCGTATTTAACCGTTCACCGTTTCGGTTTGGGGATTTTTAAATCCCATTTATTATGGAATGCTGTTCAGGTAGTTCTTATTTTATTTGTCGTATTTGATTTAGTTTATCTTCGTTATAATGCATTTGCGGAAAAAGGGGACAGCTTGCTTCCGTATATCGGATTAGCGCTGATTGTCCTGATGGCAGGACTAGTAATTGCTGCGATTAAAGCTAAGTTGACCAATAAAGAGGCGTTTATTCCCGCTGTATTCTTTATGGTAGTTGTTACTGCACTTGAGTGGACACCGGCATTAAGAGTAAATGAAGAAAGCTGGGTGTACTTTATGCTCTTTCCATTATTAGTATGTAACGCCTACCAGCTGCTTATTCTTCATAAGCTTAATGAAAAATCTCAAATACAGAGACAAAAAATAGCAGCAAAAAAGCCGACCAAATAAAAGGACGGCTTTTTTGATTTTTATAATTAAATAGCGTTTTCACTTTATCTCACTTGTTTTTGTTTGAGCGTTTGTGATCATTTCTGAAACAGTGACTAGTTTTAAGCCTTTTCTTTGCATTTCTTTGATTATTTGCGGCAATGCCATAGCGGTTTGTTTAGCGGAATCGGAAGCATGAAATAAAATAATATCACCTTTTTTTGCCTTTGACACATTATTAATAATTGCTTCTACCCCCGGGTTGGTCCAGTCTTTCGAATCAATACTCCAATGGACGACTGAATATCCAAGTCTTTCCGCAATTTTTAATGTTTTTTGGTCAAAGTGTCCTGTAGGGGCCCGGACTAGTTTAATGTCCTTTACGTTTAACTTTTTAAATGCAATTTGTGCTTTCGCTAAATCCTGCCTAATTTTTGCCTCTTCAATTTCAGTATAATCTTCGTAATTATAGCCAAGCATGCCAATCTCATATCCCTCCTTTACCATTCGAGCGACAATTTCCGGATGGCGCTCTGCCCAAGACCCGGCAAGGAAAAAGGTAGCTGAGTTTACGTTCTCTTTTTTGAGAATATCAAGAATTGGCTCCGCTTTTTCATCCCCCCACCCAATGTTAAAGGTAAGGGCTAAGTCTTTCTCGCCCTTATAAATAGCCTTTGGCCCATCTTTTGTAGAGAATACCGGCAGATAGACAGTATTTCCGATATACAGAATCCAGGCTGCAAAAAAAGCAGCAATCAAAATCAAAGTAATTTGTTTTAATGATTTTCCATTTAGCACATAAAAGAAGTTCATTTTTCCCTTCACCTCGTCCAATACAATCCTTGTCTTCATCTTATGCAGAACTATTTTTGTAAATGAATGAAATATCATATTCATAAAAATAAATTAAATGGAAAATACTACAAAAAATAGATTGGTACAAAGGGGTTTTATGATGTTAGGGATCCTAATTAGTCAAAAAGAAGTGAAAGAAATGCAATACTTAATAAAAAGGGAAATGGATGAAATCTTATTTGACTTAAAAGATAAACGAATCGATTATATTGTCAAAAGGGCGATGGAAGAAAGGTATAAAATATTATTTTCTTTATTCAAGCGGGTCGCAGCGCCTAATGAATGTCTTAAGTACATGCGTAATAATCAAAGGAAAGAACAGAAAGGCTAATTACATTTGGAAAATATTAAATAAATTTCTAGAAATCTATTGACGAAGGATAAATATGCTGTTATATTAATAAACGTCGCTGCTGACGGGAAACAAAATAACTTTTTAAAAAAAGTTGTTGACGTCAAAGTCGATAAATGATATATTGTGAAAGTCGCCTTAAGCGATAAACTAAATTGCTCTTTGAAAACTGAACGAACAAAAACGTCAACGTTTAAAGTTTTATTTTTGAGCT
>NZ_JAHNZZ010000001.1:3084974-3085446 GCF_019039215.1 Bacillus sp. FJAT-29790 | reverse complement strand
AGCTTCTCAGCGCCGATGGTAGTTGGGGGCTCTCCCCCTGTGAGAGTAGGACGTCGCCAGGCGTTTAGAATTTATTCTAACCATTCCGCAGTAGCTCAGTGGTAGAGCATTCGGCTGTTAACCGAACGGTCGCAGGTTCGAATCCTGCCTGCGGAGCCATTTTTTTTGAAGATTTTTGAGCAGGTAGTTTTCATGCTTCCATAGCTCAGCAGGTAGAGCACTTCCATGGTAAGGAAGAGGTCAGCGGTTCGAGCCCGCTTGGAAGCTTACCTTTTTAAATATATGGCCCCTTGGTCAAGCGGTTAAGACACCGCCCTTTCACGGCGGTAACACGGGTTCGAATCCCGTAGGGGTCACCATTATACGGAGGATTAGCTCAGCTGGGAGAGCATCTGCCTTACAAGCAGAGGGTCGGCGGTTCGATCCCGTCATCCTCCACCATTTTATAAATTTAGAATAACTATCAAAATAC
>NZ_JAHNZZ010000001.1:3084348-3084890 GCF_019039215.1 Bacillus sp. FJAT-29790 | reverse complement strand
TTGGTAGAGCAACTGACTTGTAATCAGTAGGTTGGGGGTTCAAGTCCTCTAGCCGGCACCAGATTTTAAAAGATTACAGCTACGAAGCATTCCTTCTACGATTGGTAAGCTTTTAAAATCTGCGACAAAGACCGAAGGGCTTTGGAGCACAGTATCACTACAAACTATATCTAATATATACGGAGGGGTAGCGAAGTGGCTAAACGCGGCGGACTGTAAATCCGCTCCTTCGGGTTCGGCAGTTCGAATCTGCCCCCCTCCACCATTATTTTTAATAAAAACGTTGAAAATGGACAAACTAATTTTAGTCCTTTTTATTTTGTTAAAAATAAATTACATCAATGGGCTATAGCCAAGCGGTAAGGCATCGCACTTTGACTGCGACATGCGTTGGTTCGAATCCAGCTAGCCCAGCCAATTTTAAAAATACAGCATCGTAGCGTTACATCAATGAATGGTATTTTTAAAATTTGCGACAAATCACGCAGGGATTTGAAGCACTGTTCGACCAGTATCAATATATAGGAAATAATACTTTTCTT
>NZ_JAHNZZ010000001.1:3063439-3084338 GCF_019039215.1 Bacillus sp. FJAT-29790 | reverse complement strand
TCAGTCGGTAGAGCATCTGACTTTTAATCAGAGGGTCGCAGGTTCGAATCCTGCATGGCTCATCATAAATAAAAAGACTTTAGGGACACAATTCCTAAGGTCTTTTTTAGTACTAAAAAATCCGCAATATTGAGCTGAAAACGCATATATATACAGAATTTTGTCGAGTTGAGTCATCCCTCTGAAAACGGTTAAAATAAAAGTATAAATAGTATTGGAAACAGGGATGAAGGAGGATTATTTTATGAAAAAGCTTGCCATAATTGGAATGCCAATGGATTTAGGACAAATGAGACGTGGGGTAGATATGGGGCCAAGTGCGATCCGGTACGCTGGGGTAACGGAGCGGTTAAGGAAGGTATTTGATGAGGTTAACGATTACGGAGATATTGCTATCGGAAGACCGGAAGTTGAAGTTGATCCGGAATCCAATCTAAGGAATCTGCATTTAATCGCTGAAAAAACGGAGATGCTTGCCAAGGAAGTAGATCGAGCAGTTGAAGCAAATTCATTTCCGTTGGTTCTCGGTGGCGACCATAGCATTGCCATTGGAACATTGGCTGGAGTATCTAAACATTATCAGAATTTAGGCGTCATCTGGTATGATGCCCATGGCGATTTAAATACAGCTGAAACATCCCCAACCGGTAATATCCATGGGATGCCGCTGGCAGTGAGCCTTGGATTGGGTCATCCACTATTAACAAATGTTGGAGGATATGCTCCAAAAGTGAAGCCGGAAAATATCGTAATTATTGGTGCACGCTCATTGGACGAAGGAGAAAGGGAACTTATTAAGGAGCAAGGCATTAAAGTCTATACGATGCACGAGATTGACCGTTTGGGCATGACTAGAGTGATGGAGGAGACAATTGCCTATTTAAAAGAAAAAACAGATGGTGTTCATCTTTCTTTAGATTTAGATGGCTTAGACCCGCATGATGCACCTGGGGTAGGAACTCCAGTTATTGGGGGCATTAGCTACCGTGAAAGCCATTTAGCGATGGAAATGTTAGCGGAGGCTAAGATCATCACATCAGCTGAATTTGTAGAAGTGAATCCGATCCTCGATGATCAAAATAAAACTGCAACCGTTGCTGTAGCGTTAATGGGATCACTATTCGGAGAAAAACTTCTTTAATGACCTCTACCATTATATAAAAAGGCAGTTTCGTAAAATTTGTTGCTTTTATAATATGATTTTTATTTAATAATCTGAGTTGATTGGAGCGGAGGGCACTTGACTCCTGTGGGAATAGAGGGAACGGGAGACCCCACAGGCGGTAACGCCGAGGAGGCTCCCGTCACTCCCCGCGGAAAGCAAGTGCCCGCAGCGGAAATCAACGGGCAAACTTTGAAGGCTAAAACAACAATATATACGAAAAAACAGCCTCAAAAAACAAGCAGGAACTTTTATTGAAGTTCCTGCTTGTTTTTTGAGGTTAAATTGATGTATGTATTCAGAAGTCCGTCTAATTTTGTGCTCATATCTACTACTTGCCGGTTTGACAATGAAGTATGGGCAGCCAAGTCTATCATCTCTTTCCGGCAAATTTCTATGTTTCTTAATAAATTACATTCGCACATTAGACCACTCCTTTTCTGCTGTATTTAGTGCTTTTATTTCCATTTTTAAAAAAGATTAAACTTTGTAAGTGTAAATTTGTTAATATAGAGATTGAGTATTTTTATAAAAATGAAACCTTTTCCGCTATCGATTCGTAATATCGATTAGCCGCACTAGAGCGGAGGTAAAAAATGGAGACAATCGTAAAGAAAAGGATCAAGCAGGTTTTAAAAGGAGATCAAGATGCGTACGCTGAAGTGGTTGAAATATACAGAGAAAAGGTATTTCAAATTTGCTACAGAATGCTTGGAAATAGACATGAAGCTGAGGACATGGCACAGGAAGCCTTTTTAAGGGCTTATGTGAATATTCACAGCTTTAATATAAATTTGAAATTCTCCTCATGGCTTTATCGCATTGCGACCAATCTTTGCATCGATAGAATTAGAAAGAAGAAACCCGATTATTTCTTGGATGCGGAAGTGGCTGGAACAGAGGGGTTAACAATGTACTCACAAATTGCTTCCAATACAAGACCTCCGGAAGATGATGTAGAAAGCTTAGAGCTTCAGGAAACGATTCAGAGGGAAATATCCAAACTGCCGGAAAAATACCGTACCGTCATTGTTTTAAAATATATTGATGAACTATCATTAAATGAAATAAGCGAGATATTAGATATTCCGCTCGGAACGGTAAAAACAAGAATCCATCGGGGTAGAGAAGCATTAAGAACCCAATTACGATATGTATAATATAAGAGGGTGAGAACTTTGAAGTGTCCAGTAGAAATCATTCTTTATATGCATGAATATTTAGATGAAGAGATCTCAGCCGAACATGAAAGAGAATTAAGAGCACACTTACAAAACTGCGAGGATTGTCAAACATATTTCCATGAGTTAAGAAAAGCAATTGCTCTTGTTCGTAGTACTTCACATATTCAGGCACCGTCTAACTTTACTGCGAATGTTATGGCCAAATTGCCTAAAGAAAAGCGTAAAGCAGGCATTCAACGTTGGATAAGGCAGCATCCGCTACTCACTGCCGCTTCCATGTTCTTCGTACTAATGATGGGAGGTTTCTTTTCTTCATGGGACCAGAATCGAGAGTTTTCTGTCTCAAAACAGCCGAATCTTGTCGTGCAAAATGATACTGTGATCGTTCCAGAAGGGGAAATCGTCAAAGGTGACGTCATTGTAAAAAATGGTAAGTTGAAAATAGAGGGCCAGGTCGATGGCAACGTTACTGTTATCAATGGAGAAAAGTACATGGCTTCCGCTGGTCAAGTAACAGGTGAGATTAAAGAGGTGAATGCCGTATTTGATTGGATGTGGTATCACATCAAAAAGACGGCTAAAGAAGTTATTTATGTGTTCGATGACAGCGAACCAGAGACTGTGAAGAAGTAAAATAGGTGATAAGGAACGGACCCTGCTAGGAGGCAGGGTTCTGTTATCTTTAATAAAGGACGCCTAGTTATTAGATTGGTATTGCAAATACTTATGATATAATATGGAAGTTACCTATAATGTTTTGAAAATGGCTTTGTTTATACATAAGGCTGTTTTCGTAAACTTTGTTGCTATTTAAACAAAAAGAGATGTAGTTGATTTCCGCTTCAGGATGCTCGCTTTCCGCGGGGCGGGCGGTGAGCCTCCTCGGCGCTCTGCGCCTGTTGGGTCTCACCTTCCCGCTGCTCACGCAGGAGTCTCGCACCTTCCGCTCCAATCAACGTCATACTAAACCTATAGAAACAACAATCATTTAGAAAACAGCCATACATAAATACAGTTTAACAGCGCCTTCCGGTTAGAAATCTGCCTAATTCGGAAGGGAACGCCTTATACAGGATAACAATCTACGCATTGTAATGCGGAATTTTTTGACTATATAACTTTGGAGGAAGGACAATGTCGTTTACAGATTTTTCTATTATGAAATTATTGGCTAATACTGTTGACATTCTCCTTGTTTGGTATGTCATCTTTAAACTTATTATGATTGTACGGGGGACGAAAGCTGTTCAATTGTTAAAAGGAATCTTTGTTATCCTCCTAGTAAAAATTATCAGTGATAAATTTCACCTGCAGGCATTAGGATGGATGATGCAGCAAGTACTTAACTGGGGATTTTTAGCCGTCATTATTGTTTTCCAGCCTGAGATAAGAAGGGCCCTTGAACAATTGGGGCGTGGACGTTTTTTCTCAAGGGGTAATGCTCAAGAGGTAGATGATCAGGAAAAGCTAGTCGAATCGATTGTAAAGGCCGTAGACTATATGGCCAAACGTCGGATTGGAGCGCTTATTTCCATCGAACGGGAAACAGGAATGGGAGATTATATCGAAACAGGCACTCAGCTTGATTCGAAAATTTCTTCGGAATTACTGATAAATATATTTATTCCGAATACGCCTTTACATGACGGGGCTGTTATTATTCAAAAAAATACGGTTGCAGCAGCTGCGTGCTATCTCCCATTATCAGAAAGCCCATTTATATCGAAAGAGCTTGGAACAAGACATCGAGCTGCATTGGGAATAAGTGAAGTGACAGATAGTGTAACTGTCGTTGTTTCAGAAGAAACAGGTAGTGTTTCTTTAACAAAAAACGGAGAATTGCATCGGAATCTAAAATCTGAAGCGTTTACCGAACTGCTTTCGAATGAATTATTGTCTCAAAACAAGGAGAAGCAGGCTTCTTCAGCTCGTTGGAACTGGAGGGGAAAGAAAAATGGATAAATGGATTAACAAGCTTGTTGATACGCGCTGGTTTATGAAAATTGTTGCGTTGATTCTTGCACTGCTATTTTTTGGTTCTGTTTATAATCCGGATAAAGATATAACTAATATAAATGTTCCAGGAGAGCAAGATACAGAAATTCTTTCAGATATCCCTGTGAAAAGCTATTATGATACAGAAAATCTCGTCATTTCGGGTGTTCCAGAAACGGTAAAGCTATCAATTAATGGTCCAAAAAGCCACCTTCAGCCCGTCAAAACGCAAAGGAACTTCGAGGTTTATATTGATCTGTCTGGTGCAGAGCTGGGAACGAAAAGAGTTCCAATCAAAATTAGAAACATATCAGATAAGCTTAAAGTGACAATTGAACCTGCCTATGCAAATGTCAGTATTCAAGAGAAGGTGACAAAGGAATTTAAAGTGGAGGCAGAATTCAATAAAGCATTACTTGAAGATGGCTATATTTCCGAGTCGCCTGAAGCGAAGCCGAATAAAGTAAAAATTACAGGTGCGAAAGATGTAATTGACAGAATCAGTTTTGTTAAAGCAACAGTAGATATTAAAGGACCAGTTAGAAGCACAGTTAGAAATGAAGCTAACATCCGCGTATTAGATCAGGATATGAATAAATTAGATGTGGTTGTTGAACCGGCAACCATTGCAGTAATTATTCCTGTCAAAAGGATAAATAAAACGGTGCCAATTAATTTGATCGAAACAGGCAGCCCACCGAATGGAATTACAATTAACTCTATTTCCTTAGATGTGAAAGAAGTGAAAATAGCCGGCCGTCAAGAGGTTTTAGATCAGACGGATAATGTCAGGGTAGAAGTGGATGTTAGTCGGATTAATGGCGATACGGTCCTTACGCTGCCTGTGATTATTGCAGAGGGGATAAATGAAGTGAATCCCAAAACAGTTCGGGCCACGATATCCGCCTCCTCCACCCAAACGGATACGGAGCAAGAAAAGGGAAAAGTTGAAAACAAAACTTTATCCAATCTCCCTATCCATTTGTCCGGTTTATCCAATGATTTTGAGGCGTCTCTTAACGCCCCATCGAACGGAAAGGCTAGCCTGACAGTTACCGGAAATAGCGATATTGTCCAACAAATAAATGCAGGTGATTTTAATCTATTTCTTGACCTATCTAGTTTAGGCGAAGGCGATCATGAGGTAATGATTAAGGTTAATGGCCCAGATAATGTAAATTGGAAGCTGGCAACAGAGACAGCAAGCATATCGATTACTCCAAAAGAAGCTTTATAACAGTAATTATTTGTTTGCAGATAGCTATTTACTGAAGCAGATGCCTCAGATTTTTTAAGGAATAAATCGAGCAAGCTAAGATAAAAATCTGGGCTCAAATACGCCAAGGCGAATTTGATCATGGTGGCATCAATGTCATATCTACACTGGCAGTCCTGTGCTGCGAAAAAGGATATTTTACTTTATAAGAAGGAGCGAATATAAAAATGGGTAAATATTTTGGTACGGATGGAGTACGTGGGGTTGCTAATAGCGAACTAACGCCAGAGTTAGCTTTTAAATTAGGCCGATTAGGCGGATATGTACTTACCAAAGATAAAAGCCGCCCGAAGGTATTGATTGGCCGTGACACTCGAATTTCTGGCCATATGCTCGAAGGGGCTCTTGTTGCAGGACTTTTATCTATTGGAGCGGAGGTCATGCGGCTAGGTGTGATCTCAACACCAGGTGTTGCATATTTAACAAAAGCACTTGGTGCGGAAGCAGGAGTCATGATCTCTGCATCCCATAATCCAGTGGCAGACAACGGAATTAAATTTTTTGGCCCGGATGGATTTAAGCTCTCTGATGAACAGGAACTAGAGATCGAAAGCTTAATTGATATGGAAGAAGATCAACTTCCAAGACCAGTTGGATCAGCTCTTGGACAAGTGAATGACTATTTTGAAGGCGGGCAAAAGTATCTTCAATATTTGAAGCAAACCGTCGATGAGGATTTCTCTGGTATACATATTGCCTTGGATTGCGCTCATGGTGCAACATCCGCTTTGGCTTCCCACCTGTTTGCTGATTTGGATGCCGATTTATCTATGATTGGGGCATCTCCGAATGGATTAAATATTAATGAAGGCGTGGGCTCAACCCACCCTGAGTCTTTAGCTACCTTTTTAAAAGAAAAGAATGCAGATGTTGGATTAGCATTTGATGGAGATGGTGACCGTCTGATCGCGATTGATGAGAATGGTGACATCGTTGATGGGGATCAAATCATGTACATCTGTGGGAAATACTTAAAAGAACAAGGCAGATTGAAGCATGGTACTGTCGTATCGACAGTCATGAGTAATCTTGGTTTTTATAAAGCGTTGGAAGCAAATGGCATCGAGAGCATCCAAACGGCAGTTGGCGACCGTTATGTCGTCGAAGAGATGAAGAAGAACGGCTATAATCTTGGCGGGGAACAATCAGGTCATATTATTTTCCTTGATTACATTACAACAGGGGATGGACTGCTAACTGGCCTTCAACTCGTTCATATTATGAAAATGACTAAAAAACCATTATCAGAGCTGGCTAAGGAAATGAAAAAATTCCCGCAAAAGCTTGTAAATATCCGTGTAACGGACAAGCATCATGTAACAGATAATGAAAAAGTAAGTGCGGTTATTTCACAGGTAGAAGATGAGATGAATGGGAATGGACGAATCTTGGTCCGCCCATCCGGAACGGAGCCTCTTGTTCGTGTAATGGCAGAAGCCCCGACAGAGGAACTATGCAGTGCTTATGTAGACCGAATAGCAGCTATCGTAGAAGAAGAAATGGGATTAAAAGAAGAATAAAATAAGAATAAAACAAGGTATGCATAAGGGAACGGTTACGCTCTCTTATGCATATTTTTATTGTAAAGGGAAAATACGACCTTAGGTTTTTAGTTGACGGAGGTTTTTTCCTGTTGTATGATAATCCTGATTTGTAGATCCTTTTTACAAATTCTTGATTTCAAAAATGAAATGAAAGGTGGGCAGAGTACTCTTTAATATGGTTATAAAAGCGCCTGAACTAATCCTTGAACGGAATTGGATTAGTTGACGAGGAGGAGGTTTATCGAAGTTTCGGCGGATACCTCCCGGTTAAAAAGCAAACCGTTATTCCTTCTTTAAAACATTGAGGCAACTTGATGGACAAAGGGAAGGGAATGCTAATCTTAGAAAATATATTTAACTTTTTTCAGCAGAAGTCTCTAAACCATTTAAGTGGCGAGAGGATGCAAACAGGTATCCAATTCAATGGGGGTTCAAACCCCGGCTGAATAAAGTTAAGCCTCCGGCGGATGCCTCAGATTTTTTAAAGGAATTTATCGAGAAAGCTAAGGTAAAAATCTGGGCGCAGATCGCCAAGAACGAATTTGATCAAAGTCGGACCCCGATGGTCTGACATCATACGAGTAATAGAGTAAGGGGCAAGATTGTCCCTACGCCTTCTTGCCCCTTCATTTGGGAGGAAAAGAAGTATGTGCGGTATTGTCGGTTATATTGGAAATAATGATTCGAAAGAAATTTTGCTAAAAGGTTTGGAAAAACTTGAATATAGAGGCTATGATTCAGCCGGCATCGCTGTTATGAACGAAAACGGTGTGCATGTCTTTAAAGAAAAGGGCCGTATCGCTGATTTACGCAATATTGTTGATAGGGATATCTTTGCGAACACAGGAATTGGTCATACACGCTGGGCAACTCATGGAGTGCCAAGCAGAACGAATGCTCATCCACATCAAAGTGCAACTGGTCGTTTTACTCTAGTTCATAATGGTGTAATCGAAAACTATGAAATCTTAAAGCGTGAATACTTGCAGGAAGTATCTTTGCAAAGCGATACAGATACAGAAATCATCGTTCAGCTAATTGAACTGATTGTGAATGATGGATTTACGACTGAAGAAGCGTTTCGGAAAACGCTGAAGCTTCTAAAAGGTTCTTATGCAATTGCTCTTTTAGATCAAGAAAATAATGAAACTATTTTTGTTGCAAAAAATAAAAGTCCACTCCTAGTCGGATTGGGTGAAACGTTCAATGTTGTCGCTTCAGATGCGATGGCAATGCTTCAGGTAACAGATCAATACGTTGAGCTAATGGATAAGGAGATCGTTATTGTTACAAAAAGTGCCGTAACGATCAAAAAACTAAATGGTGAGATTATTACCCGCGATCCATATACAGCAGAATTGGATGCGAGTGATATTGAAAAAGGCACTTATCCGCACTATATGCTAAAAGAAATCGACGAGCAGCCATTAGTCATGCGCAAAATTATTCAACAATATCAAAATGAGCTGGGAGATTTAACAATCGACCGGGAAATCATTGATGCGATGAATGGTGCAGACCGGATTTATGTTGTTGCCGCAGGCACTTCTTATCATGCGGGACTTGTTGGAAAGCAATTCATCGAAACGATGGCTCAAATTCCAGTTGAAGTCCATATTGCCAGTGAGTTTGGCTATAATATGCCACTATTATCTAAAAAGCCATTGTTCATTTTCCTTTCGCAGAGTGGAGAAACAGCCGATAGTCGGGCAGTCCTTGTACAAGTAAAGGAAATGGGATATAAAGCGATAACGATTACGAACGTTCAGGGCTCTACTTTGTCACGTGAAGCGGATTACACACTATTGCTTTATGCTGGGCCGGAAATTGCTGTTGCTTCTACGAAAGCATATACAGCACAGCTGGCTGTTTTGTCGATCCTAGCTGAAGTAATTGCAAAGAGCCGTGACAGCGAACTTGATTTTGACCTTGTCCATGAGCTGGGGATAATCGCCAACGCAATGGAAGTACTTTGTGATGAAAAAGCAGAATTTGAAGGAATTGCTCGTGAGTTTTTAACAGTAACACGCAACGCCTTCTTTATTGGCCGCGGCATTGATTTCTATGTTGGCCTCGAGGGGGCACTTAAACTAAAAGAAATCTCTTATATTCAGGCGGAAGGATTTGCTGGTGGCGAACTAAAGCACGGTACGATTGCTTTAATCGAAGAAGGCACCCCGGTTATTGCCTTGGCAACACAAGACAGTGTGAACTTAAGCATCCGTGGCAACGTCAAAGAAGTCGCTGCGCGTGGAGCCAACACGTGCATCATCTCGATGAAAGGGCTGGAAGCAGAAGAAGACAGTCTAATCATCCCAGAAGTGCATGAGCTATTGACACCTCTTATCTCTGTCATTCCGTTACAATTCATTTCTTACTATGCAGCTGTGCACCGTGACTGTGACGTTGACAAGCCAAGAAATTTAGCAAAATCAGTTACTGTGGAGTAAGAAATACGATTAGGATCATGTTAGGTGACCATTTGGTATTTAAATACAATGCTATGTTAAAGCTCAATGTTGATATTTGCACTTTGTTGAATGGAGCGGAAGGCGCGAGACTCCTATGGGAATAGCGAGTCAAAGGGAGACCCCGCAGGCCCGATAGCGCCGAGGAGGCTCCCGGATCGTCCGCGGAAAGCGAGCGCCTGGAGCGGAAATCAACAGGCAATATTTACAGAGCCAAATACAAAGAAAGTAAATTTGCTCCCATCTGGATAAGATGCAGAGCTCATGATTATGAATAAACAGTGCCAAGTTAAAGAAACATATCGACAAGGAATAGGGAATTTAAAGGGAGAGAAATAAATGAATGTAATCGTAGTGAAAAACCAAGAAGAAGCGGCAGAAAAGGCATTTGAAATTGTAAAAGCAGGTTTGGAAAATGGCAGCATCAAAACGCTCGGATTAGCAACGGGTAGTACACCACTAAAGCTATACGAAAAAATGCGCGGAGAAGATTTGGATGTTTCTGATGTGACAACGGTGAATTTAGATGAATACATCGGCCTCGATGTAAACGACTCACAAAGCTACAATTACTTCATGCAGAAAGAGCTTTTCAATATGGTGAATTTCAAGGAGTCCTATTTGCCGAATGGGATGGCTCAGGATTTAGATGCCGAATGTGAAAGATATGAAGACATCATAGCAGCTAATCCGATTGATCTGCAGGTTTTGGGGCTTGGAACGAACGCCCATATTGGCTTCAACGAACCTGGAACATCTTTTGATGTGAAGACACATGCTGTAGAGCTAACTGAAGCTACAATTGAAGCGAATAAGCGTTTCTTTGAAAAAGCAGAAGATGTACCGACGCACGCGATTTCAATGGGAATCGCCACAATCATGTCAGCCAAACAAATCGTGTTGATGGCATTTGGTGAAGCAAAGGCTGAAGCAGTGAAACAAATGATCAAAGGGCCTATCAGCCAAGAGTGCCCAGCATCCGTTCTTCAAAATCATGCAAATGTAACGATCATCATCGATGAGGCTGCTGCAAGTCAGCTTTAATTGGTACCACTGATATATATTAGACATATCTATTATGTTGGCTAAAGAGTATATAAAATAGAATATGTATATTAAAGACGTTATAGCTGAATGAGTTGTTCCCTAAAACGAGTGAAAATTGGATTATCCATCTAGTTTTCCTCGTTTTTTTGTTTCCCGTGAAGAAGAAAAGGCCAGAAAAAGCATGAAGAAAAGCAGGATTTTCAGGGAACAACTTGTCTTCCTAAAAGTGGGATTCTGACAAGGATTACTTCAAAGTTTGATAAAAATAACCTCTAGGGATATTATGTCCTAAAAGGTTATTTTTTTATTTTTCAGATAAATTTGAAGATAATAAAGTAAGTTATATAAATAATTCAAGTCTTTCTCGTAAGTATAATTATACAAAGGGGAAATTGTAAAGACGGAAGCAGGAATGGTTAAGCCCTAAAATAGGGAGGAGAAAAATGGTTCATATATTGTATATAGAAGACGAAAGTGATATAGGCAGTTGGGTAACAAAGGATCTAACGGAAAGAGGATATGAGGTAACGTGGCTACAGTCAGGTGAAGGGGTTGAAAAATATATATTAACCGTAGATATTGTCATTTTGGATGTAATGCTGCCAGGATTGGATGGTTTCTCTATCGGAAAACGTATCAAAAAGGAAAATGGAGATTTACCTATTTTGATGCTTTCCGCACGTACCGCGGTAGAGGATAAAATAGAGGGTCTTAATTTTGCAGATGATTATTTAACAAAACCTTTTCATCCAGATGAGCTTGCAGCACGTGTCGAGGTGCTATTAAGGAGATATCAAAAGAATGACGATATATTAGAACTGCAACATCTGACCATTTATACAAAAGATATAAGGATGGTTGACAACGATACAGGTATTGAAATCCAATTAACTGGAAAACAGTATCATTTATTTCAGTACTTTGTTCGACACTTGAACCAAATATTAACAAAGGAGCAGCTATATGAGGGCGTTTGGGGCGAGCGTTATATCGAAGGAGATAAGACTTTAATGGTTCATATTCGTTATTTACGGGAAAAAATCGAAAAGAACCCAGCAACCCCAACAATCATTGAAACCATTCGTGGAATCGGATATAGGGTAAAAATATGAGGAATTTTTTCCGATCTTTATTGGCGAAGTATATGTTCATTATTCTAATAGCAATTTCTCTCGTTCAAATTGCGTACTTAATTATTGCCATATTTATGTCGGGTGTTGTAAAAAACATGGGAGATGGAAATCTATCTCAAGGTAATGAAAATTTAAATGAAATAGAGGAAAAGTGGCATGCTGAAGCAAACAATGTGAAAAATTTCACGTCCGAAACAATAGAACAACATTTTTCAAAGTGGAAACATCAATATCATGAAGCATCGATGTTCTGGGTTGATGAAAATGGCATGTTAATAAAGCAAGTGGACGTAAGGGAGCAACTTCCTTACGCGTGGTCACCTGCTTTTACAGCAAAATTTATAAAAGAGCGTTATGGAGGAGACCCCTTTACGGTTATTGCGTTTGTCGGAAAAGAAGAATCTCAGGGTTTTGTTGTTTTAGAGATTCCTAGAGCTATGTTAAAGCCCCCACTTAGAAAAGTATATGATCAATATGGAACGATTTTATTATTCGGTGTTATCTTTATCATCTTCTTATTTATTATAGTCTCCTTTTTATTTTTTAGAGGCATTAGAAAACGATTATTACAATTGCAAGATGCGATGGAGATACGGGATGTTGATAGTTTGCCAATCCAGATAAATGTAAAAAAGAAGGATGAAATTGGACAACTTGAAAAAACATTTAATCAAATGGTATTTGAGCTCAGGGGAAGTAAACAACGTGAACAGAAAGAGGAGCAATTACGGCGGGAATTAATCGCCAGTCTTTCTCATGATTTACGTACACCTTTAACAATAATAAGGGCTCAAACCTATTCAATTGCTAAAGAAGATTTATCACAAGATGGTAAAAAAGCGATAAAGGCGTTAGAAGCCTCGGTTGTGAATATTGACAGGTTAATTGAAAATTTGATGTCTTATACTCTACTAATGGCTAGTAAATATAAATTTGAATCGAAGGAAATTGACGTTACTCGTTATGTGCGTGAATGCTTAGCTTTATGGTATCCTGTTTTTGAAAAAGAAGGATTTGAAATTGAAGTCAAATTGCACCCATTTGAAAAAAGTAAATGGATGGTTGACCCAATTTGGTTAGGACGTATAGTAGATAATTTATTGCAAAATGTGTTACGTCATGCCAAAAGCGGAGAATATATTTGTGTGAAAACGGAATCTACAGATCGATATGATGCTATAGTTATTTCAGACCGAGGAAAAGGGATGAAAAATAAATCAAATGAAACAGGTGCAGGAATTGGCTTATCCATTGTTGATATGATGGTGAAGGGCATGAAGCTTGATTGGGATATTGAGTCAAGTGAACATGGAACAACAATTAAAATAAAGAAATACAAGTAAAGGTGTATTTGAAAAGGTCCTTAGCGTCCTTTCGAATACACCTTTTTTAAACAAAATTTAACCTTTCTGCATACCCAATTTTAACCTTCTATTCCTATGATAGATGATGAGGTGAGATAAATGGAATATGTGGTGCAAACAGAAAATTTATCAAAACGTTTTGGTAAAGAAAATGCTGTAGCAGGGTTGGATATGAAAATACGTAAAGGGGAAATATACGGATTTTTAGGACCTAATGGTGCGGGGAAGACAACGACGATCCGTATGCTTTTAGGGTTGATGAAATCAACATCGGGCACGATTCATATTTTTCAAAAGGATTTAAGAAAGGAGAGAATAAACATATTAAAAAGAGTGGGTTCGCTAGTAGAGAACCCATCCTATTATCCTCATTTAACTGCTTATGAGAATTTAGAAGCATTGAGGAAGATTTTAGGGGTTTCAAAAACGAGAATTCACGAAGTATTAGAGATTGTTCGATTATCAGACGTGGCAAATAAAAAAGTAAAAGGATTTTCACTAGGAATGAAGCAACGATTAGGAATTGCTGCTTCCCTATTAAACAATCCTGAATTACTAATCTTGGATGAACCTACAAACGGACTGGACCCATCTGGCATTATTGAGATCCGAAATTTAATTAAACGATTACCTTCTGAAACTGGGATGACCATATTAATCTCGAGTCATTTGTTAACAGAGATTGACCAAATGGCGACAACAGTAGGAATCGTTACGAAAGGAAAAATGATTTTTCAGGATTCCATCGAAGCTTTGCGCATGTATGCGCAGCAAAAAGTTTTATTAAAGGTTAGCGATAGTGAGCAAGCCTGGTGCTCATTATTAAGGAAAGGAATAAAAGCGGATTGGCAAGATGACATCATTTTATTGTCTGAACATTCAAACAGAAAAGTAGCAAAAGCCGTTCAAACTCTTGTTCAAGATGGGTTTTCGATTTATCGTGTTGAAGAGGAAAAAAGATCATTAGAAGACATTTTCCTTCAAATGACGATGGAGGAGAAAGTAGTATGATCGGAAGACTTTTAAGTGCCGACTTTTTAAAAATGAAACGAAAAGGATTTTGGTTTCTAACCTTTTTAGGTCCCTTCGGTGTTGTTGCATTACAAATGGTCAACTATGGAGTTAGAAAAGATTATTTATTACAGCAAAGTGAGGATGATTGGGGCTATTATTTATTGAATGTAAGTTCTTTTACACCACTTGCTCTTGTATTAGGGATTGCCATTTTAACCTCCTTTATGGCAAGTGTAGAAAATGAAACGAATGCATGGAAGCAGTTGATTTCATTGCCTGTTTCAAAAATGAGTGTGTATTTATCTAAATTTACAGTTCTAACCTGTTTGTTATTTGTGTCTTCGTTGCTCTTAATGGTGTTTTCTCTTGCATATGGTGTTTTTTTAAATTTAGGTGAGGAAATCCCTTATTTAGAGCTATTGAAATATAGCTTCTATCCTTATTTTGCCGCATTACCTATACTAGCATTACAGCTCTGGATTGCGACTGTTAGTCAAAATCAAGGGATTCCGATTACCACAGGTATTTTAGGGGTAATTTTCACTTATTCAGCTTTTGCTTTGCCGGATTGGATGATTTGGAAGTGGCCGTTATTAATGAACGAATGGAATGAGCCAATTATCAATGTCATGCTTGGAATTGGAGCAGGTATTTTATTATATATTGTTGGAATGGTGGATTTTACGAGAAGGGATGTGAAATAAATGCTCTCTATTTTGCAATCAGAATGGTTTAAATTGCGAAAATCTAAGATTATGTCCATTATTTTTGCCGGACCAATTATTGGGCTTTTTATCGGGTTAACTCCCAACTTCCCCAATATTGATGTTGAAGTTAATGAATGGTATTTATCATTATTATCCATGAATTTAATATATGCTTTACTATTTTTGCCTTTGATAACAGGAGTTCTAGCAAGTGTTATATGCAGATATGAACACCAAGCAGGTGGCTGGAAACAGCTGTTAGCATCTCCTGTAACAAGAGGAAGAGTATTTATCGCAAAATATGTAATATTAATGATCCTCGTATTGGTTGTACAATTATTATATCTTGGTGCCGTTTATGTAGTGGCAATGATGAAAGGTTTCATTGATCCTTTTCCAATAGAGATTGTCCGGAAAAGTATTTTTGGTGGATGGGTGGCGACATTTCCATTAGTCGCTTTACAGTTATGGATGTCTATATTGTTTAAAAGCTTTGCTGCGCCATTTGCTGTTAATGTTATCTTTACATTACCTTCAATATTAGCCGTGAACTCTGAGCGTTTTGGACCGTATTATCCTTGGGCTCAACCCTTTTCGATGATGTATATAGGTGGAAATACAGACGATGTATTTTTTGTTCCGTGGGATCAATTATTAAGCGTTGTAGGGGGAAGTTTTATTTTGTTTTTCCTTGGAGGGTATTTATACTTCCAAAGAAAAACTGTTTAAGGTACAACTTCATCAAGTTTATTGCTAAATGAAATGTTCACCATATTCATAGAAATGATCAAATTATTTGGGGGAATTGCCATTTCCGTGTTTTAACTTTCAGCAGTATCGTTTGATTGCTCATAAAAATCGTCCCTTTCTGAAATGTAGTGTGTCAACTTCATTTTACTAAAAGGCTGTTTTCTCGTATATTGTTGTTTTAGCCTTCAAATTTTGCCCGTTGATTTCCGCTGCGGGCACTTGCTTTCCGCGGGGAGTGACGGGAGCCTCCTCGGCGTTACTCCTGCGGGGTCTCCCGCCTCCCTCTATTCCCGCAGGATACTGAATTTACATCCTTGAATCTGCCCACGCACGAAGGAAAAGCGATAGCATTTTCGAGGAGTCAAGTGCCCTCCGCTCCAATCAACTCAGATTATTAAATAAAAATCACATTATAAAAGCAACAAATTTTACGAAAACAGCCTACTAAAAAGGGCGATTTTATTATTTAATATCTGGCTCGCCGACAAGGCTAGCATACCCGCCACTCCATATAAAGTTTCTAGGAATGGTTCCTATATTATTAATAGCAGTATGCCTAGAGTTGGAGGTTAGTCTACTTGACCTTAATTTAGATGTAAACAGAAGTTTTTATTTTGACTTAGCTTTGTTTTTCATAAATTTCTATCAAAGCTCTTGCGTTCATACTGAGATAGCGTTCTTTGTTATATGTAAACGCTAATGTGCGGGTAGGATTTGAATCTAATTTAATATACGTAAAGGAAGTTTGCTGAGGATCCCGGCGAACGATCATTTCGGGAACTACTGTTAGACCAAGACCATGTCCCGCAAGAGATTGAGCTGTTTCAATGCTACTTGTTTCATAAGTAATCTGTGGTTCAAATCTACCTCTCGCACATAATTCTAATACTGTGCGACGAAAACCGTATCCTTGCTTCAATAAAATAAATGGACAATGGGAAAAATCTTCAATAGGCAAGGCAATTTGTTCGAACAATTTAGGAGAAGACATAATGTGTTTTAATTTTTCGGGCATCCATTGTTTCGGTTCTTTTGGTAGTACGAGATAAAGTGGCTCAGTAAGCATTGTTTTCGTTGTTAATCGAGAATCTTCTATGGGCAGTGACAGTATAGAAATATCAACTAATCCTCGCGCGGTTAAATCTATTAGCCTTTCTGTTGCTTCTTCAATTAGTTGAATACAGACATTTGGATACTGTTCTTGATAGGTTCTAAGAAGTGAAGGCAAAATATGTCCTCCTGTAATAGCAGTTGAGCCAATTTTTAATTCACCTCTTATTCCTTCTTTTCGTTCAAGGATCTCACGTCTTAGATCATCGCGCATTTGTAAGATCTTCTCAGCTTGTTTTACAAAACGTAAACCATCGAGAGTTGGTTCTACTGTACCAGGCTTTCGATCAAACAAATATACACCGAGTTCCTGTTCCAATTTTGCAATTTGTTTACTTAAAGATGGCTGTGCAATATGAAGATGGGAAGCAGCTTTTGTAAAGCTTTTTGTTTTATATATTTCCAATGCATACTCGAATAGCCTCATGTCCATAATATCCCTCCATAGCCTGTGGCTATCAATATAATAGATTATATATCTTAGTCGAATAGTTGTTTATAGATTATGATAAAAATAACAAAATTTTAAAATTAAGGGAGTGTTATTACATGAGTTCTGTGAATGTTTGGAATGCAAATTTGTACGATGATAAATTCAGCTTTGTATCTAGTTTTGGCAAAGGAGTCGTTGAGCTGCTTCAACCACTAAAGGGAGAGAAAATACTTGATTTGGGTTGTGGAACAGGAGATCTTACATACGAAATTTCTAAGTCAGGTGCGATTGTGACGGGAATTGACTTCTCCGGAGAAATGATTGAGAAGGCACGTATAAAGTATCCTCAAATCCCATTCTTTGTTGAAAATGGAGAAACATTTAGAACAAATGAAAAATATGATGCTGTTTTTTCGAATGCAGCCCTTCATTGGATGAAGCAAGCTGCCAAAGTGGTAGAATCGGTTGAGCTAGCATTACATCCAGGAGGTCGCTTTGTAGCTGAATTTGGTGGACAAGGAAATGTTCAAACTGTTATCCGAGGAATAACAGAGGTACTCTCTCAAGAATATGGAATAAATGTAGCAGAAAGAAACCCTTGGTATTTTCCAAGTATAGGGGAATACAGTACCATTCTTGAACAATACGGATTTAGAGTCTCATATGCTCATCATTTTGATAGACCTACTCCACTGACTGATGGAGAAAAGGGGTTGAATCATTGGTTAGTTAGTTTTGGGGATGACTTTTTCCCTGAGTTCTCTAATGAGGAAAAAATGGTTATTTACGGAAAAATAAAAAATAAGATACAATCAGATTTATATAAAAATGGTATATGGGAAGCTGATTATAAACGAATTAGAATGATTGCGATTAAGAAAAGTTAGTTACTGTTACAGTAGTATGTTGAACAGCCTTGGAATGATAAGATCTAAGGCTGCTTTAAAGACATGAGCCCATTTATGAATAAGATTCTTGCACCTTTGTATGAGGTGAGAGTGCCTTTTAATTAAGCGAATCTACTTACTTTATGTTGGAAAATTGAGGAATGCAGATTCTGCAATAGTGATATTAGGGTAGGTTCAATTAATCGGCCTTTAATGGAACAACATCCCGTTATTGGTATGATGCCCTTGGCCAGTTAGTTGTTGGCGAACCTTTTATTTTTCCTAAAATGTAGTCCCTTCGTATCTTAGCGTGTTATTCATTTCTTTTTGGTTATACTACGAGAAACATGTTTTTGGGGGCAGCCAGCTATGTCAGAATTTTTTGGAATTGTTGTTCGAACAATTTTTGCCTTCATTCTTTTTATGTTCATAGCCCATTTTCTTGGAAAACAAACGATTTCTCGTATGACATCCCACCTTTTTATTGCAGCCGTTACTTTTGGCTCCTTTACTGCCAATCTTGCCTTTAATATTCGTAATGAAGCTTGGCAAGTCGCTACGGCAATGATTACTTTCTTTTTAATTGCACTTACAATGACAATCCTTTCCTTAAAAAGCAGAAAAGCGAGAAAATGGTTATCAGGAAACCCAACTGTTGTGATTGAAAACGGCAAGATTTTAGAAGAAAACTTACGTGGACACCGCTTTACGATCGATTCATTAAATCATGCGTTAAGACAAAAGGGTGTTTTTGATTTTCATGAAGTACAATATGCCGTCCTTGAACCGAACGGAGAATTATCGATTTTAAAAAAACCGCAATATCGTTTTGTGACTAGAGAGGACCTTTCTATTTTCACTTCTAAGGGAAGTCGATTTCCTGTTGAGCTGATCATGGAACAAAAAATTTTAGAGAAAAACTTATTCGAAAATGGACTGACAACAGATTGGCTATTGAATGAACTGACAAAAAGAGGATTGAATCCTTCTAACGTGTTTTATGCTGTAAAAGGGACGAATGATCAACTGTATTTCGATGTATATCATGACGGCCTTACCTCACCAATCGATAAAGAATCATAGTCTTAAAAGGTTGGGAATCCCTAGTATCAAACTGTGACGTGGGGAAAGGAACCACGTCCCTCACCCACGTCCCTCAAAAGAACTGCCCCGTAATTGTTAGACATTAACGGAGTGCTTTTTATAACCAAGCCTTTTTCAAAAGCTTCACACCTTGCTGGATTTCATCGCAAGAAAGATTACTAAAACCAAGTTTAATAATAGGTTCATCGGAATAATTTTTAATGAAATAGAGTGAGGTAGGGTACACTTTAACACCATAGGAAGAAGCTCTTTGAATTAGCCATTCTTCTGAACGCCTTAGGTGTACTTTGACTAATAAGTACAAACCAGATTGCTCGCCAATAATGGATATATTTTGGTCGAATTGTTTTTTTAATTCTGATACTAAGTGCTGCATTTTTCGTTTATATACAAGACGCATGCGTTTAATGTGGCGATTCCATTCTCCTTCTTCCATAAATTTAGCCATTGTGAGCTGGCTAAAAAGTGAAGTGGTACTCTCGAAATGAAGAAATTGATTTTTATATCGATTTAAAAGCGGCTCTGGCAACACCATATAGCTTAATCGGATTCCTGGAAGAAAGGACTTTGAGAAATTCCCTAGATAAATAACCTTTGCTGAATCAATGGAAGCGAGTGCAGGAAATGGTTGTTGTGTATACCGAAATTCACTATCATAATCGTCTTCGATCATATACCCATGTACCTTGTTAGCCCAATGAATAAGCGTTTGCCGTTGTCGAATGGACATGCTTACTCCGAGCGGACTGTGATGGGAGGGTGTTACATAGATTAATCGTGATTTCATTTGTTCTAATTGTGAAAAGTCAGCACCTGCTTCATATACTGGTAAAGTTTCAAGCGTAAAACGATGGAATTGAAAAGCCTCCCTAGCGCCATCGTACCCGGGGTCCTCTACAATAATGCTTGGGAAATCATCCTTTAGTATTTGCCCAAGATGGATAAGCATTTGTTGAGTACTGCTACCGATAATAATGGCATTTGCATCTGTTTTTACCCCGCGAGACTGGAGTAAGTATGTGGCGATTTGTTCACGTAGGCACATTTCACCAAAGGGTTCCCCGTATAGAAAGCTCTCCTGTAACGTTAATACTTGATTGGCCATTCTCCTCCAAATTTTTAAGGGGAAATGTGTTTGATCCACGGCTCCTGCTCGGAAATCAATAAGGACAGGTGTCACCGACTCTGTTTGCTTTTTATTAAGAGGGATTAACGCATCTTGGGAAATCAGCGGCTCTAGTTCATTTACAAAATAACCTTTTCGCCCTTCTCCGCGAATATAGCCTTCAGCTACAAGTTGATCATAAGCCATTAATGTCGTATTGCGACTTACTTGAAGGGAGTCTGCAAGTCGACGAATGGAGGGCAATGGGTCATCAGCCAGTATGTCGCCCTGCTCAATAAATAATTTAAACTGCTCGTAGATTTGTTTGTATTTGGGGGGGTTGTCCTTAAAAGCAAAAATGGTATTTTTCATTTACGATCACCTTTGACATGTTCGTTTATTTAAAACTGTCCCTTTTTAGATGTCAGTTTGTATAATATTATATCTTATAATGGATATTTATTTTGGCTGTTTTCGTAACGTTTGTTGCTTTTATAATGTGATTTTTATTTAATAATCTGAGTTGATTGGAGCGGAGGGCACTTGACTCCTCGAAAATGCTATCGCATTTCCTTCGTGCGTGGGCAAATTCAAGAATGTAAGTTCAAAGTCCTGT
>NZ_JAHNZZ010000001.1:3054897-3063429 GCF_019039215.1 Bacillus sp. FJAT-29790 | reverse complement strand
CGGTAACGCCGAGGAGGCTTCCGTCCCTCCCCGCGGAAAGCAAGTGCCCGCAGCGGAAATCAGCGGGCAAAGTTTGTAGGCTAAAAACAACAATATATGCGAGAACAGCCTTTATTTTCAATGCTTCACATAAAGATTAAAATTCTGAAAGGAGAAACCCCATGTATATTCCTTCACACTTTAAAATTGCAGATGTAAAAATCGCCTGCGACATTATAAAAGAACATAGTTTTGCAACCCTGTTTTCTCAACACAATGGAATGCCATTCGTAACTCATTTACCGTTAATTTTGAACAAGGAGAACACATACTTATATGGTCACTTTGCTCGTCCGAACCCTCAGTGGAAAGATATTGAAGATCAAACAGTTTTAGCCGTTTTTCATGGTCCTCATTGCTATATCTCTCCCTCTTGGTATGAGACGAATAAAGCAGTACCAACATGGAATTATGTGACCGTTCATGTCTACGGAGAAGTCGAACTTATAGAGGATGAGCATGAGTTAATGGTCCCCTTACATGACATGGTATTGAAGTATGAAGCTCCTGATAGTTCTTACAGCTTACAAGATGTCGACGCTGAGTTTCTCGCTGGTATGAATAAAGGAATTCAGGGATTCAAAATAAAAATCAATAAGATAGAGGGAAAAGCAAAGTTAAGTCAAAACCATCCATTGCAGAGACAAGAGCTAATTGTTAATCAACTGGAACAGATCTCAAATACAGATGAGCAACAGATTTCCTTATTAATGAAAGCAAACTTAAAAAAGTGAGGTGTAATGTTACTACTTTTAGCTTTTATTAATTCAGATCGTACAACACCTTACAATTGAGTAGCCAAGGATAAGACCAGTCAACTGATTAGGGTCTTTTTATCCTCTAACCACAAATATGATATATACGGATAAAAACTACTGGTTCAGAGTAGTTTTTACCTTTACAAAAGTCATGTAATGGGGAATGCGAACGGGTCTACAACAATATATCACCATTAATTTAAGAAAAAATACGAAAAGGAGTTGTAATTTATGGAGTCTTCAACTATTTGGCTATTTATCTTATCTATCTGGGGTGTAAGACTTTATTTGCTTCATCTGGTTCAACGACTTCAGAAACTCCTAAAGCCCCTCGTAAAAAATTAACTAAGATTTTATATCAATCAGCTCTTGTAGAAATTATGAATCCCAAGACAGCGCTCTTTTTTTTAGCCTTCTTTCCGCAATTCATATCACCTTCTGCCGGATCAGTTATAGTACAATTTTTACTTTTAGGAACTATTTTTATTATTTTAGCTTTTATTAGTGATGGTCTGTATGCACTTCTTGCAGCAAGTATTAGAAAGCGGATTATAGGTAGTAAAGTAAATACAAAGTTACAGAATCGGATAACTGGTTATTTATATATTCTATTAGGGATATTCTCCGCCTTTGCAAGCCCTTTTAAGAATGAAAGTGGGAGATGAAATCTAATCTTTTGTCCCGCATTAGACGTTACGGGCTCTTAAGTTGGCTCTATAGAAATTTTTCCAATGCTCGTTTTAATTGTGTAATAATTATTCACCAGAATGTGTTCCTCTCTTTATGTGGTTTGGATTGTTCAAATCCTAATCTACCAAGTAGGAGCATTTTTATTGAATGAATAATGTTAATGAGATAACGAAAATCTAATTGGTTGACATTTATGTTATATTCATATATTATGAATTCAAGATAAACAAATTGACGATAACTTAAGGAGAGATAAACAATATGAATATATTAGTAGTAAAAGCAAATAACCGTCCAGCCTCTGAAGCTGTATCAAGTAAAATGTATGAAACTTTCATGAAAAACCTTGAAGGTGTAAACGTAACAACTTATGATGTATTTGCAGAAGATATGCCTTACCTTGGTCAAGATTTATTCAACGCTTTCGGTAAAGTACAATCAGGCGAAGAAATGACTGACGTAGAACAACGTATTTTAGCTGCAAAACAAAAAGCAATGGATGCCTTAACAGCTGCAGACGTTGTTGTATTTGCATTCCCGTTATGGAACTTAACAATCCCAGCTAAATTGCAAACATTCATTGATTATGTATACCAAGCTGGTTATTCTTTCAAATATGACGAAAATGGCCAATTAGTACAATTATTAACTGACAAAAAAGCCATTATTCTAAGTGCACGCGGTGGCGTTTACTCAACACCAGAAGCAGCACCAATGGAAATGGCTGCTACCTATATTAAAAACGTTGTTGGTGGCGTATTCGGTATGGAAATCGCACAAGAAGTTATTATTGAAGGTCATGCATCAGCACCAGATCAAGCAGAAGCAATTATTGCAGAAGGTTTAGCGAAAGTTGAAGCTGTAGCAAAAGATTTATCAGCAGTACTAGTTTAATAATTAAAAGTTTGATCAAAAATCCTGTATTGATATGCAGGATTTTTTTGTGCGCTCAGCATGGGCGTAGTCTTAAGTGTGCAAGTTCTCCTACCTATTTATTGGGTTTTACCATTCACATTCTTTGAGAGAGGAATTGCTGAAGCCTTTCCCGATTTAAAAAGTCTAATGTGGTAAAGGGTGGCGATAATTTTTAAGAAATTAATCCTTCTACTTATATAATGAGTTTTTTTATATTGGCAACGTTTGTAGAAGTGGTTAAAGAGTCGGCTTCAATAGATACGCCATTCCATATGGAAGTGAACCGGCCATTTTTCATTGTAATTACAGATAATGAAACGAGTACGATATTATTCATGGTTCAATTTCCAATCTACAGGAAGATTGAGTTATACTCCCGGTGAAGAAATTCCTAACTTACTATAGCTATAGTAAGACGATTCATTGAGAAACCTTTATTAATGTCTTATGATCATGATAGAAGTATCAAATAATCATGGGGGTTTTGTAATGGGAAAATTCATGGAGCGAGCTGTAAGACTGGCGGTAGACAATGTTCGTGATGGAGGACAACCTTTTGGTGCGGTACTTGTGAAAGATAATAATATTGTAGCTGAAGGTGTGAATGAGCTGCACAAAACCTATGATGTTAGCGGGCATGCGGAATTACTAGCTATTAGGAGAGCGCAAATGCAATTACAAACGCTCGATTTATCCGGTTATACGATGTATGCGAGCGGGGAGCCTTGTCCGATGTGTTTAACGGCTATGTACTTTGCTGGTATTGAAAAGGTATTTTATTGTGCATCTGTTGAGGACGCGGCTGAAGCTGGATTAGGGAAATCGAAAATGATATATGGGGACATACAAAAACCAAAAGCAGAAAGGACACTTTCGATGGTCCAAATGCCATTAAATGATGAGCAAGAAGATCCAATGAAGCTCTGGAAGGAGCAATTATAGCATAATGGGACGTGGGGGAAGAGAACCACGTCCCATTAAGCATAAAACCTAATAATCAAATTCCAGAATATAGCGCAATTCTCAAAAAAGAAAATGTGTCTATTTTTGTATCGTGATTATGATATAACGGTTTTGACACCAACTGCGCAATAAAAAGAGTTCTTACGGTCAAATTCACTCTTGAGAATCTATTATCTTTTAATAGGACGTTCGAGAGATAATATTTCATCTTCTAGTGAAGAAAATTGCTGTTCAACTACATGTTTAGCATCTAAAATAGCAGCGTTATAGAAATGAGGAGCGAGAGACTTCTTAACAAACTCTAATACTCTTTCTGCAGCAAATTCGGTTATTTCTTCATCTCTTTCTTGCGAAAAGAAATATTGAATGTCAGCAATCATTAATTGTTGTTGCTCTTTTGTAAGCTTTAAAAACAAAACAGAACACTCCTTTAAAAAATATATTAATGCAACTATACATGTGAAATATAGTAAATGACAGGCTGTATTTTTACGGAGCATTATGTCTATGGAGGAATGCGTAAGCATATGATATGGGATTCCCAATCTTTATCCATGCTTCCAATCACAAAGGATTAAGTGAAAGCCTTTTTTAATTAAACTTATTGTTAACTTAACAAGGATCGTTAGTCCTTTAAATGATTACGGATTTGAGAAGCTGCGAAAAGTGCATCTTTGTCTTGAATGACATCCTCAGGTTTGTTCCCTTTTCCAAGAATATATCCCCCAAACTCCATTCCAACAAAATCAAAGATATGTTTAAACTGCTGAATCATAGGCAGGCCTTTAATGGATGGATCATCTCCTCCAACGGCAATCACAAATGCTTTTTTTGACGCCATTTTATTTTTGAAATCAGGATATTTCGGGTCCCTTAATGTCTGAGACCATCGATCAATAAAGTTTTTCATGGTTCCTGACATGCTATACCAATAAATTGGAGTTGAAAATATTAAAATGTTATGTGGCAGAATCCTATCGATGACCCCGTTATAATCGTCATTTCTGTCCTGAAATCCATCTTGCGAATGGCGCATGTCGATAATTGGTTGGATTTTATGATCTCTTAAGTATATTTTTTCGGAAGCTATTCCTTGAGTTACGTGTTCTGTCAATATATCTGTATTTCCATTTGGACGGGTTCCCCCAAATATGACTGCTATTGTCATTCCTTATCTCTCCTTTTCTTATACATTAAGTTGTTTACTAATTGTTGCCTGATTACTTATATCTTATAATGAAATTAACAATCGATAAAGATGATTTTGTTGATTAATTCAATCGGAAATAACGATTATAAAGAGGCTGATGATATGGAAATCAAACAATTGATTACTTTTAAAAATGCCGCAGAAAATTTGAACTTTACCCAGACTGCGAAGATATTAAATTTCGCACAATCTAGTGTAACAGCCCAAATAAAAGCTCTTGAAGGCGAGATTGGTAAACCATTATTTGAGCGTCTAGGAAAACGATTAGTTTTAACAGAGGCTGGACATCACTTTAAAATTTATGCTGAAAAGATGATCAGACTAAGCGAAGAAGCAATTATAGCTGCAAATGGAGAAGAAGAACCAACAGGTACCCTTACAATAGGGGCACAGGAGAGCCAGTGCACATATCGATTACCTCCAATTCTTAAAGAGTTCAAAGCTAAATTTCCAAATATTAAGCTTGTTTTTAAACCTGCACATTCTGACGAAATGGCGAGAAAGCAGCTAATGGAGGGATTATTAGATGTTGCTTTTATTATGGACCACAGCAAGCCTGAGGATTCTTTAAGAATAGAGCAACTTATCAAGGAAGAATTAAAATTGGTCGCCTCGCCAAACCATCTAAAATTAGTGATCTCACCAGTTGATCTTAAGCATGAGACTCTTTTGCTTACAGAAACTGGCTGTTCTTATCGGAATATTTTTGAGGACTCCTTCAAATCAGTGGGAGTATACCCTTTAGATAAAATAGAATTTGGCAGCATCGAAGCTATCAAACAATGTGTAATTGCGGGACTAGGCATAGCTTTATTACCTGAGATGGTAGTGGAAAAAGATATTAAAGAGGGCAGAATGAAGGAATTATCATGGAAGGCTCCCGGATCCCCACTTTTTACTCAAATTGCATGGCATAAGGATAAATGGATGACACCTCCTTTAGAGGAATTTATTAATTTAACTCGTAAGACATTTTTATCGAATGATTTATATTAGTATGTTCGCAAGCTATGGACTGTAAAAATTCGTTATTCTATTGAAAAATATTAAATGATTATATCTCAAGGAAAGCTTGGAGGAAGGTTTGTCAATATAAGAGGAATGTGGCAGTATATAAGCATAAAAGAAACCGCTATATATTCTTTTCTATAAATTTCAAGTTCGTAATTGCTATTCTTACGAAGTTGTATATAGGAAAGTAACAAAATTCTTATATCCTAGAACTAACAATATCAAATGGAGGAAATGAAATTATGCATGATTTGCCAAATTGCCCTAAATGTAATTCAGAATACACTTATGAAGATGGAAGTCTTTTTGTTTGCCCAGAATGTGCGCATGAGTGGACTTTAGAAGTAGAAACTGAAAATAGTGAAGATAAAAGGATTATCAAAGATGCAAATGGAAATATCTTAAATGATGGGGATTCTGTCACAGTAATCAAAGATCTTAAAGTAAAAGGAAGTTCATTAGTCGTAAAAATTGGTACAAAAGTAAAAAATATAAGTTTGGTTGATGGAGATCACGATATTGATTGCAAAATTGATGGTTTTGGAGCTATGAAATTAAAATCTGAATTTGTTAAAAAGGTTTAAAAGCGACTAAAACTAAAATTATCATCAAGTCAAAAAAGCATTGTAGTTAGCTAGAAGTGTGTTATATGTACTTTTACTGTGAATTTCACGGCTGTAGCGTTAATTCTATATAGGCATCTCAGATAAGCTGATAAAGAACGTCCATTTAAGTTAATTATAACTTGATGGACGTTCAACTTTTTTTAGTTGATATTAACCGTTATTTTAGACTCAATCGGCCTAAAATAAATGATTGTATGTGTGGTACTTTGCTAGTTAGGTATTCAACTAGCTAATCTAGTTGAAAGGTTTTTAAAGAACCTTAAATCAAAACTTGTTTGTCGCCTTCTTCTATTGTAATGGCTTCTTATTTATGAAATATATTTTTGCGTTTAATTGTTGACTTTTATATATTATGATAGTAATATTAAAAATCCAGCTAAGATATTTGTGAAAAAAGATTGTAAGACTAACAAATCGCATAAAATTTTTTTTAAAATAGTTGTTGACTTTAATATTCTAAAATAGTAATATAGGAAAGTCCCGCTAAGTAAAATGATTTCTTAATTGGGTAAAGGTTAATAGGTGTATTGAAAGGAATACTTTGGATGCTGCTTTGAAGAAAGTTAGCGAAAAAGTATTTGACACCATGAAAAAGAGATGGTATGATATTATTCTGTCTCATAGAAATAGTTCTTTGAAAACTAAACAAAGCAGAAACGTCAACGTTTTAATTTTTATTTTAGAGCTAATCTTACTCTTTATTGGAGAGTTTGATCCTGGCTCAGGACGAACGCTGGCGGCGTGCCTAATACATGCAAGTCGAGCGAATGGATGGGAGCTTGCTCCCTGAAGTTAGCGGCGGACGGGTGAGTAACACGTGGGCAACCTGCCTGTAAGACTGGGATTAACTTCGGGAAACCGGAGCTAATACCGGATAATTCTTTTTCTCTCATGAGGAAAAGCTGAATGATGGTTTCGGCTATCACTTACAGATGGGCCCGCGGCGCATTAGCTAGTTGGTGAGGTAATGNGATGGTTTCGGCTATCACTTACAGATGGGCCCGCGGCGCATTAGCTAGTTGGTGAGGTAATGGCTCACCAAGGCAACGATGCGTAGCCGACCTGAGAGGGTGATCGGCCACACTGGGACTGAGACACGGCCCAGACTCCTACGGGAGGCAGCAGTAGGGAATCTTCCGCAATGGACGAAAGTCTGACGGAGCAACGCCGCGTGAGTGATGAAGGTTTTCGGATCGTAAAACTCTGTTGTTAGGGAAGAACAAGTACCGGAGTAACTGCCGGTACCTTGACGGTACCTAACCAGAAAGCCACGGCTAACTACGTGCCAGCAGCCGCGGTAATACGTAGGTGGCAAGCGTTGTCCGGAATTATTGGGCGTAAAGCGCGCGCAGGCGGTCTTTTAAGTCTGATGTGAAAGCCCACGGCTCAACCGTGGAGGGTCATTGGAAACTGGAGGACTTGAGTGCAGAAGAGGAGAGTGGAATTCCACGTGTAGCGGTGAAATGCGTAGAGATGTGGAGGAACACCAGTGGCGAAGGCGACTCTCTGGTCTGTAACTGACGCTGAGGCGCGAAAGCGTGGGGAGCGAACAGGATTAGATACCCTGGTAGTCCACGCCGTAAACGATGAGTGCTAAGTGTTAGAGGGTTTCCGCCCTTTAGTGCTGCAGCTAACGCATTAAGCACTCCGCCTGGGGAGTACGGCCGCAAGGCTGAAACTCAAAGGAATTGACGGGGGCCCGCACAAGCGGTGGAGCATGTGGTTTAATTCGAAGCAACGCGAAGAACCTTACCAGGTCTTGACATCCTCTGACAACCCTAGAGATAGGGCTTTCCCCTTCGGGGGACAGAGTGACAGGTGGTGCATGGTTGTCGTCAGCTCGTGTCGTGAGATGTTGGGTTAAGTCCCGCAACGAGCGCAACCCTTGATCTTAGTTGCCAGCATTCAGTTGGGCACTCTAAGGTGACTGCCGGTGACAAACCGGAGGAAGGTGGGGATGACGTCAAATCATCATGCCCCTTATGACCTGGGCTACACACGTGCTACAATGGATGGTACAAAGGGCTGCAAGACCGCGAGGTTAAGCGAATCCCATAAAACCATTCTCAGTTCGGATTGCAGGCTGCAACTCGCCTGCATGAAGCCGGAATCGCTAGTAATCGTGGATCAGCATGCCACGGTGAATACGTTCCCGGGCCTTGTACACACCGCCCGTCACACCACGAGAGTTTGTAACACCCGAAGTCGGTGGGGTAACCGTAAGGAGCCAGCCGCCTAAGGTGGGACAGATGATTGGGGTGAAGTCGTAACAAGGTAGCCGTATCGGAAGGTGCGGCTGGATCACCTCCTTTCTAAGGAT
>NZ_JAHNZZ010000001.1:3050921-3053865 GCF_019039215.1 Bacillus sp. FJAT-29790 | reverse complement strand
AAGTAGGTTAAGTTAGAAAGGGCGCACGGTGAATGCCTTGGCACTAGGAGCCGATGAAGGACGGGACTAACACCGATATGCTTCGGGGAGCTGTAAGTAAGCTTTGATCCGGAGATTTCCGAATGGGGGAACCCCCTATCCGTAATGGGATAGGATCTATATCTGAATACATAGGGTATAGAAGGCAGACCCGGGGAACTGAAACATCTAAGTACCCGGAGGAAGAGAAAGCAAACGCGATTCCCTGAGTAGCGGCGAGCGAAACGGGATTAGCCCAAACCAAGAGGCTTGCCTCTTGGGGTTGTAGGACACTCTATACGGAGTTACAAAGGAACGAGGTAAATGAACAGGTCTGGAAAGGCCGGCCAAAGAAGGTAAAAGCCCTGTAGTTGAAACTTCGTTCCCTCCAGAGTGGATCCTGAGTACGGCGGGACACGTGAAATCCCGTCGGAAGCAGGGAGGACCATCTCCCAAGGCTAAATACTCCCTAGTGACCGATAGTGAACCAGTACCGTGAGGGAAAGGTGAAAAGCACCCCGGAAGGGGAGTGAAATAGTTCCTGAAACCGTGTGCCTACAAGTAGTCAGAGCCCGTTTATGGGTGATGGCGTGCCTTTTGTAGAATGAACCGGCGAGTTACGATTACATGCAAGGTTAAGTTGAATAGACGGAGCCGCAGCGAAAGCGAGTCTGAATAGGGCGTTATAGTATGTGGTCGTAGACCCGAAACCAGGTGATCTACCCATGTCCAGGTTGAAGTCCAGGTAACACTGGATGGAGGACCGAACCCACGTACGTTGAAAAGTGCGGGGATGAGGTGTGGGTAGCGGAGAAATTCCAATCGAACCTGGAGATAGCTGGTTCTCTCCGAAATAGCTTTAGGGCTAGCCTCATGTAGTAAGAGTCTTGGAGGTAGAGCACTGTTTGGACTAGGGGCCCCCATCGGGTTACCGAATTCAGACAAACTCCGAATGCCAAAGACTTATCCATGGGAGTCAGACTGCGAGTGATAAGATCCGTAGTCAAGAGGGAAACAGCCCAGACCACCAGTTAAGGTCCCAAAGTATACGTTAAGTGGAAAAGGATGTGGAGTTGCTTAGACAACCAGGATGTTGGCTTAGAAGCAGCCACCATTTAAAGAGTGCGTAATAGCTCACTGGTCGAGTGACTCTGCGCCGAAAATGTACCGGGGCTAAACGTATCACCGAAGCTGTGGATTGACACCATTAGGTGTCAGTGGTAGGAGAGCGTTCTAAGGGCGTTGAAGCTAGACCGCAAGGACTGGTGGAGCGCTTAGAAGTGAGAATGCCGGTATGAGTAGCGAAAGATGGGTGAGAATCCCATCCACCGAATGCCTAAGGTTTCCTGAGGAAGGCTCGTCCGCTCAGGGTTAGTCGGGACCTAAGCCGAGGCTGAAAAGCGTAGGCGATGGACAACAGGTTGATATTCCTGTACCACCTCTTTACCGTTTGAGCAATGGGGGGACGCAGGAGGATAGGGTAAGCGCGCTGTTGGATATGCGCGTCCAAGCAGTTAGGCTGGTAGCGAGGAAAATCCCGTTACCGTAAAGGCTGAGCTGTGATGGCGAGGGAAATATAGTACCGAAGTTCCTGATTCCACACTGCCAAGAAAAGCCTCTAGCGAGGGAAAAGGTGCCCGTACCGCAAACCGACACAGGTAGGCGAGGAGAGAATCCTAAGGTGAGCGAGAGAACTCTCGTTAAGGAACTCGGCAAAATGACCCCGTAACTTCGGGAGAAGGGGTGCTTTTTAGGGTGCATAGCCCTGAAAAGCCGCAGTGAATAGGCCCAGGCGACTGTTTAGCAAAAACACAGGTCTCTGCGAAGCCGCAAGGCGAAGTATAGGGGCTGACGCCTGCCCGGTGCTGGAAGGTTAAGAGGAGGGGTTAGCGCAAGCGAAGCTCTGAATTGAAGCCCCAGTAAACGGCGGCCGTAACTATAACGGTCCTAAGGTAGCGAAATTCCTTGTCGGGTAAGTTCCGACCCGCACGAAAGGCGTAACGATCTGGGCACTGTCTCAACGAGAGACTCGGTGAAATTATAGTACCTGTGAAGATGCAGGTTACCCGCGACAGGACGGAAAGACCCCGTGGAGCTTTACTGTAGCCTGATATTGAATTTCGGTGCAGCTTGTACAGGATAGGTAGGAGCCTTGGAAGCCGGAGCGCTAGCTTCGGTGGAGGCGTCGGTGGGATACTACCCTGGCTGTATTGAAATTCTAACCCTCACCCCTGATCGGGGTGGGAGACAGTGTCAGGTGGGCAGTTTGACTGGGGCGGTCGCCTCCTAAAGAGTAACGGAGGCGCCCAAAGGTTCCCTCAGAATGGTTGGAAATCATTCGTAGAGTGTAAAGGCACAAGGGAGCTTGACTGCGAGACCTACAAGTCGAGCAGGGACGAAAGTCGGGCTTAGTGATCCGGTGGTTCCGCATGGAAGGGCCATCGCTCAACGGATAAAAGCTACCCCGGGGATAACAGGCTTATCTCCCCCAAGAGTCCACATCGACGGGGAGGTTTGGCACCTCGATGTCGGCTCATCGCATCCTGGGGCTGTAGTCGGTCCCAAGGGTTGGGCTGTTCGCCCATTAAAGCGGTACGCGAGCTGGGTTCAGAACGTCGTGAGACAGTTCGGTCCCTATCCGTCGTGGGCGCAGGAAATTTGAGAGGAGCTGTCCTTAGTACGAGAGGACCGGGATGGACGCACCGCTGGTGTACCAGTTGTTCTGCCAAGGGCATCGCTGGGTAGCTATGTGCGGACGGGATAAGTGCTGAAAGCATCTAAGCATGAAGCCCCCCTCGAGATGAGATTTCCCATAGCGTCAAGCTAGTAAGACCCCTGAAAGATGATCAGGTTGATAGGTTTGAGGTGGAAGCGTGGTGACACGTGGAGCTGACAAATACTAATCGGTCGAGGACTTAACCACAAT
>NZ_JAHNZZ010000001.1:3050691-3050784 GCF_019039215.1 Bacillus sp. FJAT-29790 | reverse complement strand
GTGGAGCTGACAAATACTAATCGGTCGAGGACTTAACCACAATATTTTCAATGATGATTGTCTGTTATCTAGTTTTGAAGGAATAATCCTTCA
>NZ_JAHNZZ010000001.1:3050280-3050681 GCF_019039215.1 Bacillus sp. FJAT-29790 | reverse complement strand
GACTTAACCACAATACTTTCAATGATGATTGTCTGTTATCTAGTTTTGAAGGAATAATCCTTTTAACAAAAAATAGTCTGGTGGCGATAGCGAGAAGGTCACACCCGTTCCCATCCCGAACACGGAAGTTAAGCTTCTCAGCGCCGATGGTAGTTGGGGGCTCTCCCCCTGTGAGAGTAGGACGTCGCCAGGCAAAGCCCCATTAGGGCTATTTTTTTGCTTTAATTTTATAGTTGGCCCGTTGGTCAAGCGGTTAAGACACCGCCCTTTCACGGCGGTAACACGGGTTCGAATCCCGTACGGGTCACCAATTTAGAGTATTAACTCAGCTAGCTAATACGTACAGGTTATACCTATCTGGTCGTAGTTTAATGTTCTACAATTTTAATTGCTTATTATCG
>NZ_JAHNZZ010000001.1:3049432-3050270 GCF_019039215.1 Bacillus sp. FJAT-29790 | reverse complement strand
AGCGGTTAAGACACCGCCCTTTCACGGCGGTAACACGGGTTCGAATCCCGTACGGGTCACCACACGGAGGATTAGCTCAGCTGGGAGAGCATCTGCCTTACAAGCAGAGGGTCGGCGGTTCGATCCCGTCATCCTCCACCATATTTGCCGGTGCAGCTCAATTGGTCGAGGATTTTAAAAGATTGCAGCATCGAAGCAAAGCTTCCCCGAATGGCAAACTTTTAAAATCTGTGACAAAGACCGCAGGGCTTTGGAACACAGTTTGACTGGTATCAAAATTTAGGAAATTAATTACGAGCCATTAGCTCAGTCGGTAGAGCATCTGACTTTTAATCAGAGGGTCGCAGGTTCGAATCCTGCATGGCTCACCATTTTTTTGCGGGTGTGGTGGAACTGGCAGACACGCTAGACTTAGGATCTAGTGCCGCGAGGCGTGGGGGTTCGACTCCCTTCACCCGCACCATCTTATATGCCGGGGTGGCGGAACTGGCAGACGCACAGGACTTAAAATCCTGCGGTAGGTGACTACCGTACCGGTTCGATTCCGGTCCTCGGCACCATTAATAAAAAAATGCGCCCGTAGCTCAATTGGATAGAGCGTCTGACTACGGATCAGAAGGTTATGGGTTCGACTCCTTTCGGGCGCGCCATATATTAACGGGAAGTAGCTCAGCTTGGTAGAGCACTTGGTTTGGGACCAAGGGGTCGCAGGTTCGAATCCTGTCTTCCCGACCAGCCGAAGATAACACAGAAATATGGGGCCTTAGCTCAGCTGCTTAGAACTGACGGCTCATAACTGTCCGGTCATAGGTTCGAGTCCTACAAGACTCACCACTAT
>NZ_JAHNZZ010000001.1:3048774-3049422 GCF_019039215.1 Bacillus sp. FJAT-29790 | reverse complement strand
GACACGTGGAGCTGACAAATACTAATCGGTCGAGGACTTAACCACAATTGATTACTTGAATTCTTCTTCTACATTATCTAGTTTTGAGGGAATAAAAGTTTAAAATTCCTCTTGAAAAATTCTAAAAAGACGTTATAATAAAATATGTCTTTGAAAAATAGTCTGGTGGCGATAGCGAGAAGGTCACACCCGTTCCCATCCCGAACACGGAAGTTAAGCTTCTCAGCGCCGATGGTAGTTGGGGGCTCTCCCCCTGTGAGAGTAGGACGTCGCCAGGCTTTATGGATTATTCCGCAGTAGCTCAGTGGTAGAGCATTCGGCTGTTAACCGAACGGTCGCAGGTTCGAATCCTGCCTGCGGAGCCATAAGGAGAGCTGTCCGAGTGGCCGAAGGAGCACGATTGGAAATCGTGTAGGCGGTTTATAGCTGTCTCAAGGGTTCAAATCCCTTGCTCTCCGCCATTTTAATAAAAATGGCCCCTTGGTCAAGCGGTTAAGACACCGCCCTTTCACGGCGGTAACACGGGTTCGAATCCCGTAGGGGTCACCATTATACGGAGGATTAGCTCAGCTGGGAGAGCATCTGCCTTACAAGCAGAGGGTCGGCGGTTCGATCCCGTCATCCTCCACCATAAATATTTTTCATTAT
>NZ_JAHNZZ010000001.1:3048561-3048748 GCF_019039215.1 Bacillus sp. FJAT-29790 | reverse complement strand
GCAGGAGGTCGCGGGTTCGAGTCCCGTCCGGACCGCCATTTTTATTTACATAGTGGCTCAGTCGGTAGAGGATTTTAAAAGATTGTAGCTTCAAAGCAATACTTCACCGAATGACAAGCTTTTAAAATCTGTGACAAAGACCGTAGGACTTTGGAACACAGTATGACCACTATCAAACTTTAGGAAG
>NZ_JAHNZZ010000001.1:3047370-3048551 GCF_019039215.1 Bacillus sp. FJAT-29790 | reverse complement strand
GTTCGAGTCCCGTCCGGACCGCCATATTTCTTGTATAAGGCTCAGTAGCTCAGTCGGTAGAGGATTGCGTAAGCTTGCAGTCCAGAGCGTTACATCCTCGAATAGCAAGCTGTAGCAATCTGCGACAAAGACCGAAGGACTTTGAAGCACAGTATGACCACTATCAAGTTTTAGGAAATAATATTTAATATGGCTCAGTAGCTCAGTCGGTAGAGCAAAGGACTGAAAATCCTTGTGTCGGCGGTTCGATTCCGTCCTGAGCCACCATTTTAACTTTTAGCCGGTTTAGCTCAATTGGTAGAGCAACTGACTTGTAATCAGTAGGTTGGGGGTTCAAGTCCTCTAGCCGGCACCAGGTTTCTTAATTCACTGGGTAATCATCAGTGGAAACCCGCTGAGGAATCCCGAAGGGATTTCGAGCATACATTGTAAGCTGATATTCATCTATTATATGTGGAGGGGTAGCGAAGTGGCTAAACGCGGCGGACTGTAAATCCGCTCCCTCCGGGTTCGGCGGTTCGAATCCGTCCCCCTCCACCATTTAAATAGGGGTATAGTTTAATGGTAAAACGAAGGTCTCCAAAACCTTTGATGTGGGTTCAATTCCTACTACCCCTGCCAATTACGGCGGTTGTGGCGAAGTGGTTAACGCATCGGATTGTGGTTCCGACATTCGTGGGTTCGATTCCCATCAGCCGCCCCATAATTACATTTTGACAGATCATGAAATGCCAATACAATTTCATGAAACTAATTCATTGAAATGAATTATATAATAACTTCAATGGGCTATAGCCAAGCGGTAAGGCATCGCACTTTGACTGCGACATGCGTTGGTTCGAATCCAGCTAGCCCAGCCAATTTTTAAAAAACATCTACGAGGCTTTGCTTCTGTGAATGGTTTTTTAAAAATTTGCGACAAATCGCAAAGCGATTTGCAGCAAATTATGACCACTAAAAAATTTTAAAACAATATATTCTATTTGCGGAAGTAGTTCAGTGGTAGAACACCACCTTGCCAAGGTGGGGGTCGCGGGTTCGAATCCCGTCTTCCGCTCCAATTTTATTTTAAGGCGGCATAGCCAAGTGGTAAGGCCAAGGTCTGCAAAACCTTTATCACCGGTTCAAATCCGGTTGCCGCCTCCAAATTTATTGTATTTTTAGTGGCTAATTTAATATAC
>NZ_JAHNZZ010000001.1:3043115-3047360 GCF_019039215.1 Bacillus sp. FJAT-29790 | reverse complement strand
GCACAGGACTTAAAATCCTGCGGTAGGTGACTACCGTACCGGTTCGATTCCGGTTCTCGGCACTTTTTAATTTTATATTTTACTATGCCCGAGTGGTGGAATGGCAGACACGTCGCACTCAAAATGCGATGCCGAGAGGCGTGCCGGTTCGACCCCGGCCTCGGGTATCCTTAATGAAGGGCCTTCAACATTATGTTGGAGGTCTTTTATATTTAGAAAAAAACTTTCTCGACTTGTGAAGAACTTTATTAAGTTTGAAATGGCTGTTTTCGTAAACTTTGTTGCTTTTTTAGTATAATTTTATATCAACGGGCAAATTTTGAAGGATAAAAACAACAATATATGCGAAAAGAGCCTTTGAAAAAGAGTAGCTTTTTATGAATGATGAAGCTGCCCTATTTAAGGATAATCTATAGAAGCAGACTAAAATGAATAAACTGAAAATCAGTACTTGACGTTTAAGAAAATTAAGGGCATAATAATAAATAGTCGTGTTAACCGAAAAAACAACAAATTCCGACAAACGTTGGAGTTAGTGGATCGATAAACACTTAAATTATTTTACTTAAAATCGTGCATCTTCAGATGTCAGTTCTTTCCAGATACTCGTATCGAATAATAACAGGTAAACCTGTTTTTTATTTTTAAAAGTGATTCGACAAATTCTGAGTAAATTCTCAATGCGGGTGTAGTTTAGTGGTAAAACCTCAGCCTTCCAAGCTGATGATGAGGGTTCGATTCCCTTCACCCGCTCCATACATATCACAACGCAGTGTTTCGTTTCGAAAAGAACGAGGCATTGCGTTTTTTCATATTTCCATTTTTCAGATGAATTTAGCGAGCAAGCTAAGGTAAAAAATCTGGATGGCATATTTGATTGATCCTGAATTAACAGTGAAAGCCTTCTCTCCTTTAGTATTATTTCCTCTTTTCTTTTCGTAAATGTCAAAATATTTCACCATTTCGGTCAATCTGCTTACCCTAAATTACATGAATGTTCTTATATAATTGAAGAAAGCGATTACATACACATTAGGTGGTGGTATAAGATTGGACACTAATGGTGAATTGGAAAAAGTGATAAATAGGAAAATTGAAATTAAGAAGGTTCCAAAGAAGAAAGTTAAATTGAGAAATAGTTTAACTTATCTTGCATTTGTTGGACCAGCGCTATTATTTTTTCTTGTTATTCAAATTATACCTTTCATTATGGGGGTTTATTATTCCTTCACATCTTGGAACGGCGTTAGTTCGGCAATTGAATGGGTTGGATTTGAGAACTATAGAAAAATTTTTACCAGTGACCCGAATTTCTTCCGTTCATTCCTTTTTACAACAAAATTTATGCTTGCAGCTGTAATTATTAGTAATTTATTAGGGTTCAGTTTTGCCTTATTATTAAATTCAGCATTGAAGTCGCGTAATATTTTGCGTACTGTTTTTTTTATCCCAAATGTCATTGGTGGACTATTATTAGGTTTTATCTGGCAGTTTATTTTTGTAAAAGGATTTGCTTCGATCGGAAATTTAACAGGTATGGCTTTTTTTAAACAGCCTTGGCTAGGAGATGAAACGACTGCTTTCTGGGGGATCGTTATCGTGTTTGCTTGGCAAATAAGCGGATATATGATGGTAATATATATAGCGGCTCTACAGGGGGTAGACAATACGCTTTTAGAAGCTGCAAAAATTGATGGTGCATCCAACTGGACTCTTTTAACAAAAATTATTATCCCATTAATATTGCCGGCATTTACTATTTGTTTCTTCTTAACGATTTCAATGGCTTTTAAAATTTTTGATTTAAATCTCTCGTTAACAGGGGGCGGGCCATTTAACTCGACACAGTCGGTAGCAATTAATATTTATCAAGAAGCTTTCCAAAATAATAGATATGGTTTAGGGACAGCGAAGTCTATCCTATTCTTCCTAGTTGTAGCGATTTTCACGACAGTACAAGTATGGATGACAAAGAAGAAGGAGGTAGAGGCATAAATGGAACAAAAATATACAAAGAAAACATTTCTTCTTGAAGTAATTGGTATTATAATAGGAATCATTTTCCTCGTCCCCTTCTACTTTGTTTTAATAAATTCTGTTAAAGGGTTTGCTGAAATCTTAATTGACGCTGCTGCCTGGCCAAAGGAATTTTTATTCGCCAATTATGCGAAAGTTTGGGATATCATCAATTTCCCGAGAGCATTTTGGAATTCATTAATCATTACAGTAGTAAGTAATATTGGTCTTGTTGTGATTACTTCAATGGCTGCTTGGAAAATGGTAAGAACACCAGGACGGTTTAGTAAAATATTATTTATCTTCATCGTTGCAGCGATGGTTATTCCATTCCAAACAGTAATGATCCCTCTGATGAAGCTAGGAGGAACATTAAATCTCACTAATAGCATACCTGGTCTTATTATCATGTATTTTGGTTTTGGGGTACCTCTTTCCTTATTCCTTTACCATGGATTTGTGAAAACGGTTCCGATTGAAATTGAGGAAGCAGCAAGAATTGATGGCTGTAGCCAATTTGGTGTTTTTTGGAGGGTAGTGTTTCCTCTATTAAAACCCATAACAGTAACCGTCGTCATATTAAATACACTTTGGATTTGGAATGATTTCTTGTTGCCGCTGCTTGTGCTGCAAGATGCAGAATTGCGAACCATTCCACTAGCAACTAGTTCCTTTTTTGCTCAATATACAAAGCAGTGGGATATGGGGCTGGCGGCGCTTATGCTCGGTATCACCCCTGTTATTATCTTCTTCTTATTTTTACAGAAACATATTATTAAAGGGATCGCTTCTGGATCAATTAAGTAGTTATTAAGTTTTTGTAGCAAATAGAAATATAGAGCTATAAAACCTTATATAAAAAAATGTTTTAAAGGGAGGTCAATACGTTTATGAAACGATTTATTCTTCTTTTTGCATCAATGCTTCTATTCCTTGGTATTTTGGCAGGGTGTACATCTAAGGAAACTGCGAGTGACAATAAGCCAAAGGATGACTCAAAACCAGGTGATGAAACCGTTACGCTTAATTTCTTCCAGTTTAAGGTGGAAATTGCAGACCAGCTTCAAGCAATGATTAAGGAATTTGAGTCAGAACATCCAAATATTAAAGTGAAACTTGAAACGGTTGGCGGAGGCGCTGACTATGGGGCTGCATTAAAAGCAAAATTCGCTTCCGGCGAACATCCTGACATCTTTAACAATGGCGGTTTTAAAGAGCTAGAGCTATGGAAGGAGCATTTGGCAGATTTATCGAATGAGCCTTGGGCCGAGCATGTACTTCCAATTGGGAAAGTACCTATGACAGATACGGATGGAAAGCTTTATGGAATGCCAGTTAACCTTGAGGGCTATGGTTTTATTTACAATAAAGATTTATTTGAAAAGGCGGGTATTTCAAAAGCACCTACAACGATATCAGAGTTAAAAGAAGCTGCTGCAAAGCTTAAAGAAAGCGGGATTACTCCTTTCTCTGCTGGCTACGGAGAATGGTGGGTTATCGGTCAACACTTACTAAATATCGGGTTTGCACAGCAAGATGATCCAATCGCATTTATCGAAGGGCTATATGCTGGCACAGAAAAGATTGTTGGAAACGAAAAATTTAAGCAATTTAAAGAAGTACTAGATACAGAAATTAACTTTGGAAATGATAACCCTGTAACGACAGATTATAATACTCAGGTTACACTCTTTGCTTCTGGCCAAACAGCCATGCTCCAACAAGGTAACTGGACTGAGAATATGATTTACGAGATCAATCCAGATATCAACATGGCATTCTTACCAATTGCAATTAGTGATGATGAGAATGCGAATCGCTTACCAGTGGGTGTTCCTAACAACTGGGTACTTAATAAAAATTCTAAAAACCTTGAAGAAGCAAAGCTATTCCTCAATTGGATGGTATCTTCTGAAACAGGAAAACGCTACATTACGGAAGAATTTGCGTTTATTCCAGCATTCGATAATATTGAACCAACTGGTTTAGGTGCATTAGGTCAATCGATTTTAGAGTACTCTAAGGATGAGAAAACAATTCCTTGGACATGGTTCAGATGGCCAGATGGAGCGAACAAAGAATTCGCTGCAACGATTCAAGAATACGCAGCTGGAAAAATTGACTATGATACGGTTTTAGAGCGATTCCAAAATACTTGGGATAACCTAAAATAATTTGGTTGTTTTCGTAAACTTTGTTGCTTTATTAGTGAGATTTTATATAACAAGT
>NZ_JAHNZZ010000001.1:2934406-3042984 GCF_019039215.1 Bacillus sp. FJAT-29790 | reverse complement strand
GTAACGCCGAGGAGGCTCCCGTCCCTCCCCGCGGAAAGCAAGTGCCCGCAGCGGAAATCAACCGGCAAACTTTAAAGGCTAAAAACAACTATATATGCGAAATAGGCCAATAATTAAAACGGGAAAATTTAATAGAAAGCATGACACTTTAGCGCATGCTTTCTATTTTTTTTCTACTTAGCAGGTAATTCGGGTAGAAAATTCGTAAATTAGCAAAAGGTTGAACTAACATAATATAAAAATTCCCACAAATGGAAAGTAACTCTATACTTATGTATAGGTGGAAGTTTGGGGGGCTGAGTCATGTTTAAGACAAGCATACGAAATAAACTTATTATTCTATTAATGATTACAACGATTTTGCCTTTTGGTACATCAATCATTATTACCTATATTCATACGAAAGAATCTTTAAAGAATCAGGTCGTACAAGAGAATAGCAATCTTCTTTATCAAGGGAAGGTCAATTTAGAAAACTACATAAATGAGCTGAATCGGTTAACGTTATCTTTGTACAATAATGCTGACTTTATGAATTTCATGAGATCCGCTAATAACAGCAATAATTATTTAACAATAGGGATCATAAAAAATGTCATGCAAACGATTTTATACGCTGAAGATCATATTGACCGTGTTCATATTTCTGTTGTTAAAGATGATCGGGTCATTTCGGCATCAAAACGTTCAAATGTTGTCTTTTCTACTAAAGAAAATGCAATGAAGAATGATCATTTTGTTAAAGCGAAAGAAAGTTCTTTTGGCATGTATATTGAACCTATGCAAAAACAAAATGGGAATTCAAATAAGGGAAGTAAGAATGTGATTACTATTCACCGTTCATTCACAAATATTCCCTCCAATGAAGTGCTTGCATTTATTTCTTTAGAGATAAAGCCTGATAAAATTTTTGAATTAAGCGAAAATCTATATAACAGTAAGACAGAGGAATTCTATATTTTATCTTCCGAAGGTGACCTAATATATAGTTCAAATACAGACGTATCAGCTAATCTAGAAAAACAGAAATGGATTGAAAGAATTTTACTTTCTAAAGAAGAAAAAGGGACAATTGAATGGAAAGAAGACTCATTTAATGGAGTAATGATTTATGATCAAATGGCTGAATCAGCTGGTGGCTGGTTTTTAGTTAAAAGGGTTCCTTATGCCATTCTATACGAAAGTGCATTTAATGTGGCAAAGATTAACATTATGTTCGGAGTGGTTGGGTTACTTCTCGTCATCATGGCTACTTTATTTGTGTCATTAAAAATTACCTCACCTATTCGTGTTCTTTTGCAAAATATTCAAGAGGTTGAAGCAGGGAACATGAATGTCCAATTTGAATCATTTGGAAAAGATGAAATCGGTATATTGGGCTTTCGATTTAAACAAATGATCCAAAAAATAAATGACCTTATTAATCGGGAGTATAAACTGGAATTGGAAAACAAAACAAACCAATTAAAGGTGCTTCAATCGCAAATAAATCCTCATTTCTTATATAACGCATTACAATCGATTGGCACTGTTGCCTTAAAAAATAATGTGCCGCAAATTTATCCACTCGTCACCCACCTCTCAAAAATTATGAGATACGGAATGAATACGGATGAAGATATCGTGCCGTTAATTAAAGAAATAAACTACACAAAAGCTTATCTTTTGTTACAAAAAGAGCGGTTTGGTGAGCAATTAGAATATTCAATTGATATTGATGAAGAATTTATGAATATACATGTTCCGAAAATGATTTTGCAGCCGATTATTGAAAACTACTTCAAACATGGTTTTGATATTCGTGATGGAGTTGGGGAAATTAGGGTGGAATGCAAAAAAGAAGGGGCAGATTTACTCATAAGTGTTCTTGATAATGGAGCCGGGGTTACAGAAAGTCGCCTTGAAGAAATTTATCAGAATTTTGAAGAAGGAACGAGCATAAGAAATGGAGAAGAAACAAATATTGGATTAAGGAATGTGTATGTCAGGTTAATGCTTTATTATGATGGATTAGCCACTTTACAACTTAAGAATCACGAAGGAGCTGGCCTTTTGGTGACAATAAGGCTTCCAATAAGTGTGGAAGGTGGAGAAAATGAAAGCGATCATAGTTGATGATGAGAAACACGTTCGTGAGGGACTGCAGCTTTTGGCGGAATGGGATAAGGTTGGAATTAAGACCGTATTAGAGGCTGAAGATGGAGAAACGGCGATCGAACTCATTTCTAAGCATCGCCCAGCAATTATTTTCACGGATATGAGAATGCCAAAAAGAGATGGGATTAGTCTATTAAAATGGCTTAACTCTTCAAACATCCCAAGTAAAACAATCGTAGTTAGCGGCTATGATGATTTTGAGTATATGAGAAATGCCATTTATTATAGAAGTTTTGACTATATATTAAAGCCAATTGACCCCGAAATACTAAATGAAACATTAGAAAAGGCCGTAAAGGAATGGAACGAGCTAGAAGATAACCAAGCCATTTTTCAAATTGAAAAAAACAATATGCAAGAAATCGAAGAATATTTACAGAAAAATTATCAGCAGGAAATCTCGCTGCAAGAAATTGCTGATCGTTTCTTCTTAAGCAGAGAGTATATTTCAAGGAAATTCAAGCTAGAATTTCAAGAAACACTTACGGACTATTTAACAAAAATTAGGATCGAAAAGGCAAAGCAGTTATTGGAAACTCCATATTTGAAAATATATGAGATTGCTTATCATGTAGGCTACCAAAATGAAAAATACTTCAGTAAAGTTTTTAAAAAGCTAATAGGTTTGACGCCAAATGAATATCGAAGTTCCATATCATCTAAATAAGTGGGAGGTTTCATATGTTAAGGGTTACAGTTTGGAACGAAAATCGCCATGAACAGAAAGATCCAAAAGTTAGGGAAGTATATCCAGAAGGAATACATGGAACAATTGCTGCTTTCTTAAAAGAAGAGCAGTTTAACGTAAAAACAGCGACATTAGATGAGGCAGATCATGGATTATCCGATGGAGTGCTAGATGAGACAGAAGTTCTCATTTGGTGGGGGCATCTTGCGCACGATGAAGTAAAGGATGAAATTGTCGATAAAGTGAAACAAAGGGTGCTAGAGGGGATGGGACTAATTGTTCTTCATTCCGGCCATTTCTCTAAAATCTTTAAAACATTGATGGGGACTTCTTGTGATTTAAAGTGGCGGGAAGCGGATGAAAAAGAACGGATTTGGATTGTAGACCCGAGTCATCCAATTGCAGAAGGATTAGGGGAGTATATTGAGCTTGAGAATGAAGAAATGTACGGGGAACACTTCGATATTCCTGCACCTGATCAGCTAGTAATGGTTAGTTGGTTTGAAGGTGGAGAAGTGTTTAGAAGTGGTTGTACATACCAGCGCGGTAAAGGAAAAATCTTTTATTTCCGGCCTGGTCATGAGACTTATCCAACGTATTACAACGAGGAAATTCAGCGTGTCATTGTAAATGCAGTGAAGTGGGCAAAGCCTACGAAACTTCCAAAGCCAGTATACGGCAATGCAAAGCCACTTGAAGAAATTAAAGGATAATAGGATAGGAGGAGCATCATGGATAAGATAAAAGTTGGTATCATCGGTTGTGGGAGTATTGCTAAACATCGTCATCTACCAGAGTATGCTGGAAACGAGCAAGTAGAAATTATCGCAGTTTGCGACATTGTGGAAGAACGTGCAATTGAAATGGCAAGACAATACAATGCAAAAAGCTATTCGAATTTTGAAGAATTACTTGCAAATCCCGACATCACTGCTGTGAGTGTTTGCACACCGAATTATTTACATGCGCCAATCTCAATTGCAGCTCTCAATGCTGGTAAGCATGTTCTTTGCGAAAAACCAATGGCTACGTCACGAGAAGAAGCTGAGAAGATGATTGCTGCTGCCGGGAAAAACAACAAGAAGCTAATGATTGCCCATAATCAACGATTTGTTCCTTCACACCAGAAAGCAAAGCAGTTAATCGAAAACGGGGAAGTAGGGAAAATATACAGCTTCCGAACAGCTTTCGGCCACGGTGGACCAGAAGGCTGGAGTGCAGATGGAAAAGAAACCTGGTTCTTTAGAAAAAAGGAAGCGTTTATTGGTGCCATGGGTGATCTAGGTGTTCATAAAACCGATTTACTCCGCTATATCCTCGGGGAAGAAATTGTGGAAGTCGGTGCATTTGTCGAAACGAGTGCGAAAGAAAACGCAGATGTAGATGATACCGCTGTATGCATTTTAAAAACGGAAAGCGGGATTATCGGTACGCTAGCTGCGAGCTGGTCCTATGTTTCTAAAGAAGATAATTCAACGATCATTTATGGGGAAAAAGGGATTTTACGTTTAGAAGATGATCCAGTCCATTCTTTAATCGCTCAATATAAAAATGGAGAAGTCGTTAAATATGAGCTTGGCGGCATTCAGACGAATGAAGAGGGAAAGCAAACGGAGTCGCAGGTCATTAAGCATTTTGTGAATTCAATATTGAATGATGTGGAACCGCTGGTAACAGGAGAAGAGGGAATGAAATCGCTTCAAGTTATTCTTGCAGCATTAGAATCAAATGAATCAAAGCGAATCGTCAAACTGTAATTAGGGGAAATAACATGAAAAAACTACGGATAGGAATGATTGGAGCGGGTGGGATTGCACAAAACCGTCATATCCCGACCTTCTTAAAGTTATCCGATCAAGTAACAATTGAAGCGATATGTGATCTGAATGAATCAACAGCAAAGTCAGTTGCTGAAAAATTCAGTATACCAAAGGTGTTTACTAAATATCAGGATATGTTTGGCGAAGTAGATGCGATTACAATCTGTACGCCAAATAAGTTTCATGCTGAAATGACGATTGCAGCGCTTGAAGCAGGTCTTCATGTATTATGTGAAAAACCGATGGCGATGACACCAGAAGAGTGCCAGTTGATGATTGATGCGGCAAATAAGTCAGGAAAAGTATTAGCGATCGCTTATCATTATCGTTTTATGAAAGAATCACAGGCGGCAAAACGAGTTGTAATGGAAAATGAAATTGGTCAACCGTTCGTTGCAAGAGCAAAAGCGCTTCGAAGACGGAAAGTTCCTGGCTGGGGCGTTTTTACGAATAAGGAGCTTCAAGGTGGAGGTAGTTTAATTGATTATGGCTGTCACTTTTTAGACTTGTCGATCTGGTTATTAGGAAATCCCGAGCCTGTTGAAGTGATGGGGACTACCTACAGCGAACTGAGTAAGACGCCTAACCAAGTGAATTTGTGGGGAAGTTTTGATTATGAAACCTTCGAGGTGGATGACCATGTGACTGCATATGTAAAGTTTGATAATGGGGCATCTTTACTTTTTGAGACTTCTTGGTCAGCTAATATTAAGAATGATGAAGAAAGTGTAAGTATTTCTGGACAAACAGGTGGAGTTGATTTATTTCCATTTCAATTAAATCAAGCAAAGCACGGCATGTTACTAAATAGTGAGGCAGACTGGCTGCCTGGAGAAGAGGATCCGAGCCTTCCCCAGGCACAGAATTTTATTAATAGCTGCTTAGGTATAGAAGAATTAATTGTTAAACCAGAGCAAGCTTTAAAAGTTTCTAAGATTATTGATGCCATTTATAAAAGTAGTGAACTAGGTCAAAGCATCCGGTTAAAATAGGAGGAAGCTAATATGAAACTAGGTGTATTTACGGTATTATTTTCACAGAAAAACCTTGAAGAAATGCTTGATTATGTGAAAGTTGCCGGATTGAATGCTGTAGAAATTGGTACAGGAGGCTATCCTGGGAATGCCCACTGTGACCTTGATTTGCTTTTAGAAAGTGAAGATGAGCGAAACAAATATTTAGAGAAAATCACATCAAGAGGTTTAGAAATTAGTGCCTTTAGCTGTCACGGGAATCCGATCTCGCCTGATCAAGCTTTTGCAGAAGAATCCCATCAAGCATTAGTTAAGACAATTAAACTAGCTAATTTGATGGGTGTACGTGTTGTGAACTGTTTCTCAGGGACAGCGGGTGATCATGAAGGTGCAAAATATCCTAATTGGCCTGTTGCTCCATGGCCAAATGAATATGGGGATATCCTAAAATGGCAATGGGAGGAAAAATTAATTCCTTATTGGAAAGAAGTAGGTCAATATGCAAAAGATCACACTGTGAAAATTGGACTAGAGCTTCATGGCGGTTTTTTAGTTCATACTCCATATACGCTTCTTAAGCTAAGAGAAGAAACATGTGACGCGATTGGCGCAAATCTTGATCCAAGTCACCTATGGTGGCAAGGAATTAATCCTGTTGCAGCGATAAAAATATTAGGGAAAGAAAATGCCATTCATCATTTCCATGCGAAGGATACTTATATTGACCAAGATAACGTTAATATGTATGGGCTAACAGATATGCAGCCATATGGAAATGTACAGACACGGGCATGGACGTTCCGCTCCGTTGGATGTGGGCATAGTCTTCAAGAGTGGTCAGACATGATGAGTGCGTTACGGACATTTGGCTATGACTATGTTGTGAGCATCGAACATGAAGATCCGATTATGTCGATTGAAGAAGGATTTGCCCGGGCTGTTAAAAATTTAAAGTCGGTTTTAATTGAAGAAGAAGTCTCGGAAATGTGGTGGGTATAGAGTATGGAATCCATCAGTAAAGTTCAATTTCCGGCTTACGCTTATTGAACAATCGCTACCAATCTCTTTAATTATAATGTTCAAAACAAAAAAAGGCTCTAAAACTAGAGCCTTTTTGTTTTATCTTCTAAATCCACCCTCTGAATGAATAATTTGACCTGTAATCCACTCTGCTTCATCACTCACTAGAAATTTTATGGCTTTTGCAACATCTTTCGGTTCGCCTACTCTACCGAAAGGAAACATTGGTTTTAATTCATCTTTGATGATCTCTGTCATCCACCCTGTATCAGTTGGTCCTGGATTTATTGCATTGACCGTTATTCCCAATGGGGCAAGTTCTGCTGATAAGGTAATAGTCAAAGCATCAACTGCTCCCTTAGTTGTTGCATATGCTAATTCGCCAGGCATAGGTCCTTGAAATTGACCGGAAGTAATGTTGACAATTCTTCCTCCCAATTCCTTATCAAACTTTTGAGCAAATTTGCAACTTAAAAGTGTTGTTGCACGAATATTTACCATATAATGTTTATCTAATTCTTCCTCAGTTAAATTAGAAAAATCGGTATTAGTTGAATATGTTGCGTTATTAATTAAGATATCGGGATAACCGAGTTGCTCAATAACTCTACTTAAAAGCTGTTCGGGTGCTTCAAAATGGGTTAAATCTAACTCCATACATGATACTTTAACACCTTTTTGTATTAATTCTTCTTTTAATTTTATTGGCTCATCTAAATCCATGCTCCAAGGCATTTTTTTATCATATTCAGTCCAATACGTAAAAAATATATGAAATCCAGCTTCAGCTAGCTCTTTACAAATAGCTGCTCCAATACCTTTAAGACGGCTTACACCCGTAATAATTGCAATTTTTTCTTTTAATTGGTTCATTATAATTTCCCTCCAAATGAAGGACGCATAAATAAGGTCAATAGGAGATATAATTGTTCCCACAAAAAAAAGACAGAAACACAAAAAGGCATCCATCCTCTAACAAGGGTCTTTGAAGCCAAATAATGCAGTCCTTGAATGATTATAGATGGTCAAATAAACCCTCCTAAATGAGAGTAAAAACTAACCTATCCAATTTCTAATCATTACAAGTTCTTCCACATATCGGATCTTTATCCCCTTTCAATATCTCCACTATTTTCCACTTTAACATGAGAGGATAAATTTTACAACTTAATAAACTCATTACCCTTGTTCGACTAAATGGCCCTTCGGAATATTTCCTAATAAAAACTCATCTGTTTTTTAAGAAGTTCAATGTTTCTTTAAATGTATTTTGTGCTAATTCCCTATTGTATTTAGGTGAATATGGATCACTAAATCCGTGCTCACCCTTACATATATGTACATCTATAATCTGTTTATCTAAAGTTGCAATTAATTCATTAATATTAAATGATTTTTCTACTTTCGGAAAAAATAGCAATGCTGGGCATTTTGGAGATATTTTTACATAATCTCTAATTCGTGAACCATAATATCCGACAATACCATCGATATATTCTTCCTCACTACATAACCATGCAACAGTTGCCCCTACACTAAATCCAATGATAAATATTTTTGAGTACTTATCTTGAATATCTAATATTATATTTTTCACTTTATTTAATGCGTTAGTGAACCCTAAATTATTCATAAAATTACGGTAAGCTTCTTCCTCTTGAGAATAGTCAAAAGGTATTTCTTGTTCTAATAAATTTGGACAAATGACATCAAAATTTTGTTCTAATAATAATTTACATAAATCTTTCATGTGTTGGTTAATCCCATAAATTTCGTGTACTACAACGATTAATTTATCAGAATTTCCGTGGATTTGGATCACCTTATACATCTCCTGAAATGATCTTCATATTGTTTAATTAATACCATATTATACCGCTTTTTCACCAATCAGCCCATAAAAAGGGCGATGCTCCTGATCAGATTCCCCCTGCCCTAATTTGGTACTAATAGAACAGCTCTAATCATATTCTTATAAAAAAATATGAAGGAGTGTAATGTTAGTTGATAAACGTTAAGGTTAGTTTACGGCCCATTGTAAGTAAGTTAAATTTACCTACTGTTTTGAAATCAACTATACTTCCAGGTGACTCAATTGAAAGATTATTTATTGCAACCCAGGTAGGAGAGATCTTTTACATAGGAAACGGAGATATTAGGACTTTTTTAGATATTCGCCCACGAATCATAAGGCTAGGTTCTTCTGAACCAGGTGTTTCTGGTCGTGGATATGATGAACGGGGATTGCTAGGGCTAGCGTTTCATCCTAAATTTTATTATAACGGTCTGTTTTATCTTCATTATTCAGTAGCTGGAACACAAGGTCCAGGTGCTCTTTCTGAACATTTTAAACCTAACCCGTGTGATCCCAGAACTTTAAACCTAAGGTGGATAAATAGAGAAACTCTATATGATCATATTGATACAATTGAAGAATGGATTTTACAATCGAATGGTCAACCTCAAAAAAGACGGACTTTACTTAACTTAAGAAGACCATTTTTCAATCATAATGGTGTCAATAGCCTAAACTTTTCACCTGAAACCGGAAAACTTGTTTTAACAACCGGAGATGGTGGAGCAGGCTATGATCCATTTAATTTAAGTCAAAATGATATGGAGATAACTGGTAAAATAATCGAAATTGATGTGGATAAAAATACAAATATCTATAATCCACCCGTAGTCACACGTTTTAATGAATTACCCGTACCTATTCAGGAAACGCTGACGGTAATTGCCAAAGGGGTCCGAAATATACCTGGCATTTCATTTCTAAAGTTTAATAATCAGTATATCAAATATGTGGGAAATGTCGGACAGGATTTGGTAGAATCGATTTTTTCATTCGTTTATTATAAACCCATACCGGTTACCCAGCTTATTCAAGCCTCTTTAATGAAATCTAAACCTGACCAAGAAGGATTTATTAACTTTGGCTGGCGAGGGTGGGAAGGTGCTTTTCCAACTTCGTTTATAAGGGGCTGCACTAATAATCCGGCTTTGGATGAGAAAACAATTGCTTATTTCAATGAAGCAGTAAAAACTTCAGTGAGTCGACTTCAGCCTTTAACAAGTTATTTTCATAAAGATCCTCGACCCGATAAGTTTGGAGGAACTGCACTTACAGGAGTGCAAGCCTTTATGGGGAATGGAATCCCCGATTTAACAGGAACCGTAGTGTTTACCGATCTTGCCCGGAAAGAAGAATCTCAAACTCCGGTTAGAGGGGTTTTAGCATATACCAGGGTAAGAGCAGATTGTAAACTAAATGATTTTAGTGTTATTAAAACCGATTATAATTTTGGGTCCGGGTCAGCTTATTATGTTAGTCTAGGAACGAATCTGGATCAAACCAGACTATATTTAGGGGTTTATGGCTCTATGAAAGTGACTGATTTTAACCAAGGTACTGTTTTTGAAATTGTTCCCTAAGGAAGTGAGCTAAATTAAGCTAATAATGACCTGTCAGCTCCATTTCCCAGAAGTTTAATAAAAACAGTATTTATAAAAATATCCAATTCAAAAAATAATATTGTACTGTATAATTGATATTAATCGTTCTCTAAATACTACATTTGAATAAAACATTAACACAAATAGGAGGTTTATTATGCCATTATCATATTTAAATCCATACGTTAGAAAGCCCGTTTCAACATCACCACCACCGGTTACTCCTTTAAACACGCTTATATTTACAACAGATTAAGAATCTGCGAAATATAAGCTGTTTCGCAGATTCGAAGGAGTAGGCGATGAAATCTAACATTCAGTTTATATTATCAATGATTATTTTCGGTACAATTGGTTTAGTTGTAAGATACATTGATTTATCTTCGAGTGAAACAGCTTTACTAAGTAGTTCAATCGGATGTCTATTTTTAATGTTCGTATTTTTTGTGATGAAAAAATCCATTCCATGGAAATTAGTGAAAGCTAATGCTTCCGTTTTATTTCTTTCCGGTATTGCATTAGGAGGGAATTGGATTTTTTTGTATCAATCCTACGATCATACAACACTCACTAACGCAACATTAGCGTATTACTTTGCACCTGTGCTTGTCATGATTCTCTCACCAATTATTCTTAAGGAACAATTACCTATCAAAAAGATTGTTTGTATTGGTGTAGCGATATTAGGTATGTTATTGATTGTTGGAAATGGCATAAGTACATCTGGAAAAGGGGATCTACTTGGGATCTTTTTTGGATTAGTTGCAGCTGTATTTTACGCTGCATTAATGTTATTGAATAAATTTATTCAAAACATGGCCAAGTTAGAGATTACAATCATCCAACTTGGAACAACTGCTTTACTTCTCTTGCCATATGTGCTTTTTACGGAGGGATTCGGTATCTTGGAAGTATCAAGATCATCCATCCCCTTTATAATCCTGTTAGGAATTGTTAACACTGGTATTGGATTTTGGTTATTTTTCTCGGGTATGCAAAAGTTAAAGGGACAGAGTATTGCTATGTTAAGCTATGTAGATCCATTTGTAGCTATAATGATTTCTGGGGTAATCTTACAAGAACAAATGACTATTATTCAAATGCTCGGTGGAGCACTCCTTTTGGGCTCTACATTTGTTAGTGAAACTAAATTTATTAGATTATCAAAACAGAGCACAAAAATTTTATCGAAATAGTGATAAGAGCAGTGGGTCATTTTTCACCACTGCTCTTATTTATGTTATCTAGAATAACTAATATCTGCTTTCACTAAAGCTTTTGTTCAAGAAAATGGCCTTTTAATGGAATATCATAACAGGCGTTTTTGAAAAACTTTATTGTCATCCGACAAATAGGGGCTATTAGCACCCTATAATCTCAAACTCTCCATCGCCACCGTGTACTTGAGTAAACATATTCATGAGGGATTCTACCATTTGTTCGGCATCGTCTTTCTTCATTGATGGGCGTAAATAAATAACTTGAACAGCATTGTTCGTTTTTTCAGTTACACATGTTCTTTCAGAATCAACAAACGGACTACCAAAAGGTCCTTCGTCATCTGAGGTGATGATCAAATTATGTAGTGAGTTAGGCCTTCCGTTAAGCCCCATATATTCTTCTCCCTCATTCCCTAACCTCATAATAAGGTCCCCATTTAACTTTTCCGTATCGTAGATTCCTATAGGGATTTGATATTCTAAAGAGAAGAAATTATTGAGATCGATCGAACTGTTAACCGGCTGCAGATAGTTTTGCTTTTTTACTCTTCTGTAAAGAGCTTCAGCTGAATGGCGGTAACGATTCGGATCTTTTCCTCCAGCTTTAAAAATCTGCCTCCATTCCTTGATGCCATCTAAATCCGTAACGTTTTTGTTCTCTAAATCAAAGTAGATGGATTCCTGGAACAACTGCAAACGGCCTTTTACCATTTGTGGAGACTCGCCAACTTCGGTATTCTGATAATGGACGATTCCGATTTTAAAATTAGGGAAGAGAGCACATAATTCTGAAGAAATTTGAATTACCAACCTTTCCACCTCCAAATTTACTTGAAAATAGTTTATCATATAAAGCGATGTTTCAATAAATGTTATCGCCTTTCATTATATATATTTAAACCTAGAGAGGAGGGATATGATGAATACTGCCCAATTAAAACAAGACATCATTGATTACTGTAAAACGATTGGGATTGATAAAATCGGATTTACAACAGCAAATACATTTGATGAATTGAAAAATAGACTCATTAGACAGCAGGAGCTAGCGTATCAATCGGGGTTTGAAGAACCAGATATTGAAAAAAGGGTGAACCCAGCCTTACTATTGAACGAACCACGCTCTATCCTTTCAATTGCGGTAGCCTATCCTTCAAAAATGAAGATAAGAGTTGTAAGCAAAAGAGGCGAGCGTAGAGGGATCTTCTGCCGTGCATCATGGGGAACAGATTATCATCTCGTTTTGAGGGACAGGCTTCAAAAACTAGAAAAATATATTCAATCAAAGGTCCCCGAAGCCAAATGTAAATCAATGGTAGATACTGGCGAATTGGTTGATAGAGCAGTAGCAGAACGAGCGGGAATTGGCTGGAGCGGGAAAAACTGTGCGATTATCACTCCTGAGTTTGGTTCCTACGTATATTTGGGGGAGATGATCACCAATATCCCTTTTGAACCTGATCAACCAATGGAAGAGCGTTGTGGTACATGCAATAAATGTGTGGATGCCTGTCCGACCGGAGCCCTCGTTCAAGGGGGGCAACTGAACGCCCAGCGTTGTATTGCCTTCCTCACACAAACGAAGGGATTTCTTGCTGAGCCATTTCGTGAAAAGCTAGGCAATCGAATTTATGGCTGTGATACATGTCAAACAGTTTGTCCAGAAAATAAAGGGAAGGATTATCATTTCCATGAAGAATTAGAAGCAGACCCCGAAATTGCAAAGCCTCTTTTAAAACCACTTCTTCACATGAGTAACCGGGAATTTAGAGAAAAGTTTGGGCGCATCTCAGGGTCTTGGAGAGGGAAAAAGCCAATCCAACGAAACGCCATCATTGCCTTAGCACATTATAAAGATGAAACGGCAGTAGATGATTTAATAAAGGTCATGACGGTTGATCCACGGCCAGTTATCCGCGGAACAGCTGCATGGGCACTTGGGAAAATTGGGGGCGAAGCTTCTCAACAAGCTTTGGAAAAAGCGCAGCAAAAAGAAGAAGACGAGGAAGTACTAACTGAAATAAATAGAGGTTTAAGCTATATAAATTAAAATGAGGGGAAATTTCCCCTCATTTTTTGATTTTAAAATCAAACACCTTTCATATGTATATATTGGAAAGGAGTGTTAATTTGTGAGAGACCAGCTTCAAGCGCTTTTAGAAAAGAGAGTCCAGCAATGTGTTTCGCATACTAGGAGCACAGTTCACACTTGCCCAAAAATTGAGAAGAAAAAAGAAAGTTTGGCTAAGCGTTCCGGGGAGATCGTAAAAGCAGTAGCAGTTGGAAAAATCACTACACAAAGAGCTGAAAAAGAAGAAATTAGCTCAGTGGAATATAATGTGCACTTCAAATACTTAATTAAACAAAAAGGCGTTCTCTTTATAGAAGAGGAAATTGAGGAAAGGGAGGCGGAGTTTTATAAAGGGGTATTAGTTGATGACCAGGAAAAGAATCCGTATGAAACAAGTACTCAGGATGCAGGGCAGATAGTCAGGGAAGAAGAATCAAGAGAAAGAATTGCCTATCAGTACGACCGCCTAAAGGCTGTTCAATATGCAGAGAGATGGTGGAATAGTTATAACCCTAATTATAAAAAATTTGAAGTGGATTGCACGAATTATATTTCCCAATGTCTTCACGCAGGTGGAGGCCCAATGAGAGGCTATCCAAACCGTGGGCAAGGATGGTGGATGAGAAGTAATAATTGGAGCTATAGCTGGTCGGTTGCAAACTCGTTAAGAAGTCATTTGCCAGTTTCCAATATTGGCCTCAGAGCAAAAAAAGTCTCCAGTCCCAATCAATTACAGGTAGGTGATGTGATCTGCTATGATTTTCAGGGCGATGGCCGCTTTGACCATACGACGATTGTGACAGCAAAGGACGCCGATGGGATGCCGCTTGTTAATGCTCATACAACGAACAGCAGGATGCGATACTGGGCATATGAAGATTCCACAGCTTACACGCCGAATATTAAATATCAATTTTTAACGATTGTGCATGATTGATGTCTATCTTGTCAGCCTTCGTCTCAGTGGTATAATAACACATATCGTTTAACTTTATTCAGCAGAAGTCTCTTAACGATATAAGTGGCGAGATGAATGCAAAAAGATATCCAATTAAATGGGGGTTCAAATTCCGGCTGAATAAAGTTAAGCCTCCGGCAGATGCCTCAGATTTTTTAAAGGAATTTATCGATCAAGCTAAGGTAAAAATCTGGGCGCAAATACGCCAAGGCGAATTTGATTTTTGAGGTGAAGAAACGTGGCAATACATGTTGTTTTATATCAACCAGAGATTCCATCAAATACGGGAAATATCGCCCGTACATGTGCGGCAACTGATACAACCCTGCATCTAATTCGTCCGCTCGGCTTTTCAACGGATGATAAGATGTTAAAACGTGCAGGATTAGACTATTGGGAATTTGTTAATGTTGTTTATTACGATTCCTTGGATGAATTTTATGAGAAAAATGCCGGAGGGGAATTTTTTTATTTAACAAAGTTTGGTGTTAAACCGCATTCTTCCTTTGACTATCGTGAAAAGGAAAAGGATTACTACTTCATATTTGGGAAAGAAACGACCGGTCTGCCAAAGGACGTGATTGAAACTAACAAGGAGCGTGCATTGCGGATTCCAATGACTGAAAATGTCCGCTCCTTAAATCTTTCTAATACTGCAGCGATTCTTATTTATGAAGCATTGCGCCAGCAAGATTATTTACATTTGAATTAATAAAAGCGTAAGGCGGGCGCCTTACGCTTTTATTAATTAGGATTTTTTCGAATATATTGTTGCTTTTAGCCTACAAAGTTTGCCCGCAGGATACTGATTTTCATCCTTGAATTTGCCCACGCACGAAGAAAATGCAATAGCATTTTCGAGGAGTCAAGTGCCCTCCGCTCCAATCAACTCAGATTATTAAATAAGAATCACATTTAATAAGCACCAAACTTTACGAAAACATCCATTAATTATTTAGTTACTCCCGGCTTATCTTCGTAACCAGATGTGAAAATAGCTGCTAAGAATGCGATCATAACTCCGATAACAATTACTGTACCCATGTATGTAATCCTCCTTCATAAAGTAAGTCTAAAATTAACACAAGTATATAAGGTTATTATAGCCCATTAATCTGAAACTGTGAATGAAAAGTATGGCGATTTTTATACACTTACGGCCTAGCTATTTTTTGAAAGCGAATTAGACTTGAACGATTAGCTCTCAATTGGATATAGAATTATTACTCGTATTCGGTAAAACTTATTTAAGAACGAGCAATACAATCCGTAATGAACTTGTCCGTTATATTATACCCAATAAAACTGACCTCTGATTTGCATGTTCAATTGCTTGCGCGCATAGAGTATATTAATCGTGTCAGATCACGCGACAGGGGGAGGTTCTTATGGATATTCTAAAAAAAATTGAGATGTATCGACATGAAGAGGAAAAGCTTAAATGGGAAGGGACTTTTGGAGAGTATTTAGAAATTATAAAAGAAAAGCCATGGGTTGCCCAATCAGCCCATTCCCGGGTATACAATATGATAAAAGATGCAGGTGTAGAAGAGGTAAAAGGGCAAAAACGATATCAGTTTTTTAGCAATCAATTGTTTGGTCTTGAGGAGCCGCTTGAAAAGCTTGTGGAAGAATATTTTCATCCCGCTGCAAAAAGGCTGGATGTTCGCAAAAGAATCCTTTTATTAATGGGGCCAGTCAGCGGTGGGAAATCAACGCTAGTAACGATGTTGAAAAGAGGTTTGGAAGCTTATTCGCATAGTGATGGAGGAGCGGTTTATGCGATCAAGGGCTGTCCGATGCATGAGGACCCTCTTCATTTAATCCCCCATCACCTTCGAAAGGACTTTCTTGACGAATATGGAATTAGGATTGAAGGAAATTTATCGCCATTGAATATGATGCGTCTCGAGCAGGAATATGAAGGCCGAATTGAGGATGTATTGGTAGAGAGAATTCTTTTTTCTGAAGATCGCAGAATAGGGATAGGAACATTTAGTCCTTCAGATCCGAAATCTCAAGATATTGCTGATTTAACAGGCAGTATCGATTTTTCAACAATAGCGGAATACGGATCTGAATCCGATCCGCGCGCATATCGCTTTGATGGTGAACTGAACAAGGCGAACCGGGGCATGATGGAGTTTCAAGAAATGCTTAAATGTGATGAAAAGTTTCTGTGGCATCTTTTATCCTTGACTCAAGAAGGGAATTTCAAGGCAGGCCGGTTTGCATTAATTTCCGCTGATGAATTAATTGTCGCCCATACGAATGAAACTGAATACCGTTCTTTTATCTCCAATAAGAAAAATGAAGCACTGCATTCCCGGATTATTGTCATGCCCATTCCGTATAATTTAAAGGTCACTCAAGAAGAAAAGATTTATGACAAAATGATTCGCGAAAGCGATGTTTACGATGTTCATATTGCCCCTCATACATTGAAGGTGGCAGCTATGTTTACGATTTTAACCCGTCTAAAGGATCCGAAAAAGGGCGATATCGATTTAGTGAAAAAAATGCGTCTATACGATGGGGAAAGTGTTGAAGGCTATAATAGGGCAGATGTGGAAGAATTGAAGAAGGAGTATGCAGATGAAGGTATGAGCGGAATTGATCCGCGTTATGTCATTAATCGAATTTCTTCAACGATTATTCGAAAAGAGATCACATCCATCAATGCGCTTGATGTTTTGCGATCCTTGAAGGAAGGATTGGATCAGCATCCTTCGATTACGGCGGAGCTCAAGGAGCGTTATTTGAACTATATTTCGCTTGCCCGTAAGGAATATGATGAAATTGCTAAAAAAGAAGTCCAAAAAGCATTTGTATACTCATATGAAGAGTCTGCAAAAACATTGATGGAAAATTACCTCGATAATGTAGAAGCATATTGTAATAAGGCTAAACTCCGTGATCTTCTGACTGGTGAGGAAATTAATCCAGATGAAAAACTTATGCGTTCCATTGAAGAGCAAATAGGAATCTCGGAAAATGCGAAAAAAGCATTCCGTGAAGAAATCCTGATTCGAATTTCTGCCTATGCACGGAAAGGAAAACGCTTTGATTATAATTCACATGATCGGCTTCGTGAAGCGATCCAAAAGAAATTATTTGCTGATTTAAAAGATGTTGTTAAAATTACGACATCCTCGAAAACACCTGATGAACAGCAGCTTAAGAAAGTGAATGAAGTCGTTGCCCGTTTAATTGATGAACATGGATACAACTCGACCTCCGCTAATGAATTATTGCGGTATGTTGGAAGCTTATTGAATCGATAGAAGAACAGCATAGAAAACCTAAAAAAAGCCGACAAGATAACTAAAGAAGGACTGACATCCCATGTCAGTCCTTTTAGTGATTTTCAATGTCTATCGTAGATTCCACATGGATGTCCATTTTTATTTGCCAATGCCTTATTGAACAATTTATTTGTAAATTATTTAGAGTTCTTGCATAGGATAAAGTAATAAACTCTTCTTGGTGTTAAGTTGTCCAAGAAGTTTGATGAATTTGGAAAATCTTGTTGTAAAACGAACGATTTGAAGAATTACAAGATTTTTAGATGAGTTGTCTTAAGGAAAGGCTCTTTTCGCATATATTGTTGTTATTATCCTTGAAATTCTGCCCGTTGATTCCCGCAGCGGCTCACTTGCTTTCCGCTCCAATCAACTCAGATTTTTTTATAAAAATCACATTTTTAAAACAACAAACATTACGAAAATAGCCTAAAGAAAATAACTATCTAAGTTTGACACTCCTCGATATCGTATGTTGATCGGTTAGAATTGGTGCACATAAATCATTTTTTATTAAAAGGAGGGCTTTAAATGACCGATGTTAATAACCATCAGTTTGTGATTTCCCAAGAAGATTGGTCCCTCCATCGCAAAGGCCATGATGACCAGCAGCGCCATCAAGAAAAAGTACAGGATGCCATACGCAATAATTTACCTGATCTAATAACAGAAGAAAGTATTGTGATGTCGAATGGGCGAGAAGTAGTAAAAATTCCAATTCGTTCACTAGACGAATATAAAATTCGTTATAACTATGATAAAAACAAACATGTGGGCCAGGGTGATGGTGAGAGCCAAATAGGCGATGTAGTAGCACGTGATGGATCAGGGGGCCAAAAGGGACCAGGAAAAGGGCAAGGTGCAGGTGACCAGCCTGGTGAGGATTACTTTGAAGCCGAAGTATCACTTATGGAAATCGAGGAGGCACTTTTTAAGCAACTGGAGCTTCCTAATTTGAAGAAAAAGGAACAGGATGAACATCGTGTTGAAAACATTGAATTTAATGATATTCGAAAAACAGGTTTAATGGGGAATATTGATAAAAAGCGGACGATGATGACAGCGTTTAAGAGAAATGCAATGACCGGAAAGCCGAGTTTCCATCCGATATTTCAGGAGGACTTAAAGTTTAAGACATGGAATGAAGTAATTAAGCCGGATTCAAAAGCAGTTGTTTTAGCTATGATGGATACGAGCGGTTCGATGGGAATATGGGAGAAGTATATGGCGAGAAGCTTCTTCTTCTGGATGACGAGGTTTTTACGAACGAAATATGAAACGGTTGAAATTGAATTCATCGCTCACCATACGGAAGCAAGAGTCGTTTCGGAGGAAGATTTCTTTTCCAAGGGAGAAAGCGGAGGAACCATTTGTTCATCTGCCTACCGGAAAGCCCTAGAGCTGATCGAGGCTAAATACAACCCACGCAAATATAATATTTACCCATTCCATTTTTCAGACGGTGACAACTTAACATCTGACAATGCCCGCTGCGTAAAGCTCGTTGAGGAGCTGATGAAAGTATCGAATATGTTTGGCTATGGTGAGGTAAACCAGTATAACCGCCACAGTACCCTCATGTCCGCTTATAAAAACATCAAAAATGAAGACTTCCGCTACTATATCCTCAAGCAAAAAGTCGACGTATTCCATGCGATGAAGAGCTTTTTTAAGAATGAAGAGAATAAGATGTATGCATAAAAAGAGAGGGAGACCTCTCTTTTCCACTTTAAACGGATAAAAAAGGCACTAGATATTGGTTCTGAGTATCAATAATTACTGGAAGCTTTTTCTCCGCTAAGTAGAAGCAAAAAAATTAGGATCTTTGATATGCAAGTCCTAATTTAAATCAAAAAAGGGACTTACTCAAGGCTTTAACACCTTGAGCGAGTCCCTTTTTTTGTTATTTATATTCAATTGATTGCTCGTAAATATGAATAAATGGATCCTACGGAAAAAAAGACCTCAACATTTATTAGGAAACCATCCTTTTAGAAATGCTTTTGGATTTTTCAGGCTGCTTTTTTAGCTGTTTGTAAAATAGTATTCCACTTGCCAGTAATAGCATACCAAAAGTAAAAGTCTTCATATCTGAAGTTCCAGCAATAATCACCCATGTTGAATACAGGGTGGAAAGAATTGCGATCGTGCCATCTATCACTTTGCTTCTAGTGCAGTCGTAAGTCTCTCCGGTAATGACCAGCTTTAACTGGAAGACGGAAGAAATAAAATATGGAATTAAATACGAAAGTGTTGCAATATAAGTAATAAATTCAAAAGCTGCTGAAATGGAATTCGAGATAGTTGAAAAAATAAATAACTGACCAAGACAATTTGTTACGATAAGCGAAAAGATAGGTAGGCCGTTTTTATTTTCTTTTAAGAACGCAGGAATAAATAATCCTTGTTTTGCTGCTTGATATGGGATTTCTGAGCTTAACATAATCCATCCGATTGTCGAGCCAAAAAGGCTAATTAAACCGATTGCGGCTAGCATTTTTCCGCCAATTGGACCTAATACTGTCTGGATGGCATCAATTAACGGTTTTTCGGAATGAATAATGGCATCTTGACTTAACATTCCCATTACAAGTGTGTTGATTGCGATGTAAATGGCCAAGGCTATAAATAAACCTAAGATTGTCGCCCGCTTAACGTAGCTTTGTTTTTTTGCTCTTGATGAAAATACGACTGCTGATTCTACTCCGATAAATGCCCAAAGAGTTGTGACTGCCGCTTTACTAATTTGGCCTAACAAGCCGATTGTTTCTCCGTTTCCATCTAATCTTGGTGCTGTGAACGGAACGATATTCGCTTTTTGGAAAGCAAAAAGGCCAACCAGTATAAACAGGAAGAAGCCGAGCACTTTAGCTGCTGTAGCAACAAGGTTTAATTTACCGGCATTTTCTAATCCTTTTAATATAATTAAATGGGTACTCCATAATAGAATCGTACAAACTAAAAATGTTAAAGCGTTCCCGATTCTTAATGTAAAGGAACCGATTGTGAACAATTCGGTCTGATTCGTTAGGATAGGGAAGAAAGTAGATAAATACCCTGCAAAAGTAGTAATAATGGCAATATTTCCCGCCATATTCCCAATCCAGTATCCCCATGAAGCCATAAAGCCAGATAAGAGCGATGCCTGCGAGCCTGATTTAAATAATTCTTTTGCATATAATTGAGGACCGCCAGATAAGTTCGGCTTTCTTAAAGCTAAATTCCCAAATACTAAAGCTGTCAAAAGAACGCCGAATCCTGTTATAGTCCAAGCAGCAATAACACCTGCCGGACTTGCTATTTCTGATAACGAACGAGGCAGCATGAAAATTCCTGAACCGACCATATTGCCGACGACAAGGGCGGTAAGGATCCATAAACCGAGTTTATTTTTATTTTCCATATTATATTCTCCTTTCTTGTTGTTTTTCATCGTTGTCTAGGAGCCGAGCTGATTCGATTGCTTCCATGTTGTCGTCTATCAAAGGCATAAAAAAAACACCGGATGACGGTGCGATATTCATAACCGCATCAGACCATTTGGATAGTTCTTCATAGTAAAAACTATGACAGTTCTGCACCTATTCGGATACAGACCCAGCTGCCATAACCAGAGAATAATGGCGCTTCGGCGACAGTCCCTTTCAAATCGTCATCGTCGAGTTCCCTGACTCTCATCCGATTTACTCATAACAATCGCAACCTCTACCTCACCTGTGCTGATGAGGAATAATTATTAAATTACATACATTAGAATACAAACTATATAAAAAGTAGTCAATGTAAATATTATCCGTTTAGAAAATATAAGGTAAAAAATGGATTATAATGGAAAATATTAAATTGGAAATTTCCTAGATTAAAAGATTTAATTTAACCTGGAAAAGATTTAATAAGCACGCTAGTTTAATTAAAAGATAACAGAAATGACAGTAAGGGCGGTACTTTTTTAGAAAAGTTAATGTCAATAATGTATGGAGTAAAATAGAACCTTTTAAAACGTAGCTGAACGCATGCATACCGTGCGAGATAGTTTGATCAAAAAATAGGATACAAAATGATTGTTCGTTTCATTCAGAACATTCGAAAAATAATGGTGAATAATGGTATAATTGGCTTCAGAACAAAATTCCATCTTGATAAAGGAGACGGGTAGAAATAAAAGAAGCAATTAGTAAATGTTTGACCTAATAAAAGAAAGGTGGCGTAAGTAACTTGCAAAAAACAAAGGATCTTGGCTTAGGTGTATCACTAATAGATTTGTTTGATCTTGGAAAAGAAAAGAGAACAGGTACATATGTCCTTCATGAAGAGGAATTAACGATTATCGAAACGAGTGCAAGTCCATCAATTCCTTATTTACTGAAAGGGTTGGAATTACTGGGGATTGATCCGAAAGATATCAAAAATATTATTGTGACCCATATTCATCTTGATCATGCAGGAGGTGTGGGATTACTTCTTGAAAGCTGTCCGAATGCACATGTGATTGTTCATCCCCGTGGAGAACGGCATCTAGCTGATCCATCCAGGCTAATCCAAGGTGCAAAGGCAGTCTATGGTTCGCAATTTGATGTGCTATTTGATCCGATTTTACCGGTACCTGAGGATCGATTAGTTGTAAAAGAAGATGGTGATACGCTACAAATTGGAGAAAACCGCACGCTTACTTTTATGGATACTCCCGGCCATGCAAAACATCATTTTTCCATTCATGATTCATTTAGCAACGGGGTATTTACTGGAGATACAATCGGTGTTTTCTATCCACAGCTATTGCCGCAGGGCGTTGAATTATACTTGCCATCCACTTCACCTAATCAATTTGACCCCGAAGCAATGCTGCAGTCACTTGAAAGGATTGAGGCACTAAAAATTGATCGAATTTATTTCGGGCACTATGGAATGTCAACAAATCCTCATCGTGTTTCTGAACAAATTAGATTTTGGCTTCCCAAATTCATGGCTACAGGTGAAAAAGTATGGCTTCAAAATTTGAATTCTACAGAGGATGAGAAAAATGATGCTTTATTTCAAGCATTGTTTGAAGAAGTTAGCAGCTACTTGACTGAAAAAAATGTTTCGTTAGAGCAAGATATTTATGAAATTATCAAACTAGATTTAACGGTAGGTTCAATGGGGGTTATAGATTATTTCAGGAGGAGGACCAGGCAAGTATGTTAATTTTAAATGAACAAACGATTCGAGAGATTTATAGAATGGATGATTGTATAGACGATGTAGAGAAAGCTTTCATGTTTGGGGTAGAAGGAAAAGTGATCGCACCGATTCGAATGTCGGTTCCCCATGAAAAAATGGATGCAGAAACATTATATATGCCATCTTATATTGAGCCGGTGGATTTTACGGCGGTTAAAGTAGTCAGTATTTTTCCAAAGAACGCTGAGCAGGGGATAAAAGTGCTTCAGAGCATTACTCTTTTAACAGAAGCGAAGACGGGCAGGCATGTGGCGATGATGGATGCGAGCTATCTGACCGTTTTAAGAACAGGTGCATCAAGCGGGGTGGCGACAAAATATTTGGCACGGAAAGACTCACGCGTTTGCGCTGTTTTAGGATGTGGAGCTCAGGCGATTGGTCAAATTCAAGCGATCATGGCCGTAAGAGACCTTGACCAGATCATCCTTTATAATCGAACCTTTGAAAAGGCTGAAAGGTTTAAGGAGGAAATTGCCGATTTATTCACGGATTGGGAAGGTGAAATAATCGTTGAACAGAATCCGGATGATGCTGTTAGGGCCGCCGATATTGTCATATGCAGTTCTAAATCATCAACGCCTCTTTTTGACGGAAATGTCATAAAACTAGGGACCCATATTAATGCAATTGGCTCTTATCAGCCGCATATGCAAGAAGTTGACGTTCAGACCCTATATAAAAGCGATAAAATCGTTGTTGACACAAGAGAGGGAGCTCTTCATGAAGCGGGAGATTTTCTTGTTCCTCTTGAAAAAGGGTTATGGAATGAAGAGTCTATCTATGGTGAAATTGGGGATATTTTGAGCGGTGAGAAAGAAGGACGGACAAATAATGACGAAATCACTTTTTATAAGTCGGTTGGGATTGGCTATTTAGACACAATGGTTGCACAAAGTGTCTATCAAAAAGCAGTCCAGCTAGGAGTCGGTGAAAAAGTAAAAATGTAAAGAAGATGTCAGCATACTTTAAACTCACTCTTCAATACTTTTATATTTTGGAGAAATAATACAAGATGATATTGGAACCGCTAGGATTTAACCAACTTAGCGGTTTTTTATTTATTTTGTTAAATTATATTTCTCTATAGCCCGTTTACTGCTTTGACAATTTTTACTTCGCTAAAGAAGAAGCTGCCTCTAAAACTCACTTTATTGAACTTTAAAGTTTAACTTGTCTTTTTTTTGAAAGGCATGAAAATTTGTTGGATAATAAAGACTTTACTTTTATTTATACAAATCTTTAACGTCATCTTCATATTATCTTAAACTACTAATTATACAATTAAATTGGTTAAAAAAATGATCAATAATCTGTAAATGGATTTTTTTAATCACATAAAATATATAGAGGAGGATATTTATGTATTTGAAAAAACTGACAGAAAATCGACTACTTACTATTGACTATTATAAAAGTGGATCGCTGCAAACGTGTAAAGGTCGCGTGTATAGCCTTAATTTAAAAGAACAAATACTTTCTTTGAAAGACGAAAAACAAAAGATTTTCTCCATCCAATTATCTGGTATTATAAATATTTATTAACCGAAATACCTAGTGAAGATCTGCTCTGTTATGCTTAAGGTGCCCCTCCTAAATTTATCATTTTATTTTTGTCCTCGTTATTTTGCTCTACCCAGTAAGTGAGAGCATTCCAATTATTAAACCACCCACTAATGAAACCACGTTTTCTTCACCGAAATTCCTCCTTAATACATCTAATTCTCTGTATATAATTTGAATTACTTGTTAAACTACCCACCATATAAATCTAAATCCCTATATTTTATCAAACAAAGAACTAAGATGTGATTATTGAAAGCACTAAGAATCACATTCGAAATGGTTAAAATGTAATGTGCGACGGGATATAACATTATTTTCCGAATCCCTTATTTATTAACTTTAAGCAGCTCTCGTATTATAATAAAATAATAGAGTTATATTAATAGTTAAAAAACTGTTTGTTTTTTTGACCTATGGGAGGTGAAAGAGTGAATATTAACGATTTAGCCAAAAAGCTTACCAACCGATCACCTAGCATATTAGACAGTGAAAAATTTTCGAAGTATGCGGTTTTACTGCCTCTTGTGCATATAAAAGGTGAAATTCACGTTTTGTTCGAAGTTCGATCATTTCAGCTTAGAAGGCAGCCGGGAGAGATTTGTTTCCCAGGGGGGAGAATTGATAAAAGTGACAAAGATGCACAACATACAGCGGTGCGTGAGACGTCGGAAGAGCTAGGAATAAGTGAGAACAGTATTACGAATATTTCCCCATTAGACTACATGATTTCTCCTTTTGGAACGATGATCTTTCCATATGTCGGCTTTATCGAAACGACGGATGAAATAAGGCCAAACCCCGCAGAAGTGGCAGAGGTTTTCACCGTACCGCTCTCCTTCTTTAAAGACATAAAACCAAAGGTATTTCAAGTTAATTTTAAGGTAGAACCTGAGAGAGATTTTCCTTTTAAGCATATCCCTGGTGGTGAAAATTATAACTGGCAGGCAAGAAAGATGGAAGAGTACTTTTTTTACTATGAGGATAAAGTGATTTGGGGTTTAACGGCCAAAATCCTTCAACATTTTATCGAAATCACTAGTGATCTTTCTTTAGAAAGCTAAGTGAAAAAAACTTGGTATCTATCGAAAAATGTTCTAAAAATGCAGGATTTTTGAAGAGTACTTTAATTAAATATTCAAAAATTTTAAAATAAGTATTGACGGGATGGTTATCGAACGTTTATGATCATCTCTAAAGAGTTATATATTGCATTTCTTCTTATCAAGAGAGGTGGAGGGACTGACCCTGCGAAGCCTCGGCAACCAGCATAACGATGCCCGGTGCCAATTTCAGAGGAGTAGTACTATTCCGAAGATGAGAAGGTGGATCGCTGTTGAATTGGTTTATTCACGCACCCCTTCTGTCTTTAAAGCAGAGGGGGTTTTTATTTTTCCAAAAAGTATATAAAAAAAGAGGTGCTGCAACACCTCTTCCTGATGAAACAGATGCTATCTTGCGAAAAGAATGAACGCACCCTGTCATCAATTAAATTTTACCATTGTCAGGGTCGTTCGTCTACTAGATGAAAAGGGGACGTTGACTAATATGGGAAATCTTCAATTTGCTTATTGGGTACCAAATGTAAGTGGAGGACTTGTCGTTTCAAAGCTGCCGCAGAGAACAGATTGGGGCTTTGAAGCTAATAAAAGATATGCTCAAATCGCAGAAGAAAATGGGTACGATTATGCTTTATTACAAACTCGTTTCTTTGCAAGCTATGGAGCTGAAAATCAATTAGAGGCGATCACTCTTGCCTCTGCCCTTGCCTCAGTAACGAAAAAATTAAAACTAATTTCTGCTGTTCATCCCGGTTTATGGCACCCAGGTGTTTATGCGAAAATGCTGGCAACACTTGATCATATTAGCGATGGGAGAGCGGCTGTCAATATTGTCAGCGGCTGGTTTAAGCAGGAATTTATCGGCTATGGGGAGCACTGGCTGGAGCATGATGAAAGATATCGACGCTCAGAAGAGTTCATCGAAGTTCTTCGGTCATTATGGACAAAAGAAACGACAACGTATAAAGGTGATTTTTACAGAATTAATGAGGCTCCTTTAAAGCCAAAGCCGGTTCAAGGTCCCAATTTGCCAATTTTTCAAGGTGGAAACTCGACAGCTGCAAAGCAAATGGCTGCAAGGGTATCTGATTATTATTTCATGAATGGAAATACACTTGAAGGATTCAAAAAACAAATTGATGAAGTAAAACAACTCGCAGATCTTGAGGGGCGCACATTGAAATTTGCGGTTAACGGCTTTGCCATTGTCAGGGATACAGAAGAAGAAGCGGTTCAGCTGCTCAGAGAAATTGTAAGTCATGCGGATATAGAAGCTGTAAAAGGCTTTAATGACGCAGTTAAACAAGCAGGTAAATCCACACAAAATAATGAGGGAATGTGGGCAAATTCAACATTTGCAGATCTCGTTCAGTATAATGATGGATTTAAGACAGGGCTAATCGGTACTGCTGAACAAGTTGCTGATCGCATTATTGAACTGAAAAAAATCGGGGTAGACCTTGTGCTAACAGGCCACTTCCATTATGAAGAGGACCTAAAACGATTTGGCGAAGAAGTTATTCCTCTTGTTAAAGAAAAGGAAAAAGCGTTAATAAAAGAGGCGATAACTGTATAAATTGTTAACAATATTGGAGCCATTACCCTGTTATTCCTACAAAATAAAAAAATGCTTCTTTAGAAAAAGGGCTCAGAAATATAATTATTTTTTGAATTTTTATTGACTTTAAAAATTAATTATTCTATAATCCTTTATGAAGTAACTGAATTAACGCATTAACACATTAATCAAATAAAATATTTCTTATCCAGAGTGACGGAGGGAACAGGCCCGATGAAGTCCGGCAACCTTCAAGTGAAAGCTTGAAAAGGTGCTAAATCCTGCAGGTAAATTAATTACCTGAAAGATAAGATGAGGACCCCCTCTTCTTATGATGAGGGGGTCTTTCTATTACTACATAATTTTATTGATTATTCGTGCCGAAAGCTCCCTGAAAAGGTAAAAACGGTCACGAACAAATCATTAAACCTAGTAATCTTATAGAAATAATTAAATTTGGAGGGCTTTAAAATGACAAATCAATTTGAAACTTATGATGATGAAACAATTCTTTTACATGGCGGTCAGTCGCCAGACCCAACTACTGGCTCAAGAGCTGTACCGATTTACCAAACGAGTTCATACGTATTTCATAATACTGATCATGCACAGAGTTTATTTTCCCTTGATGAGCCGGGAAATATTTATTCGCGAATTGGCAATCCGACTGTAGATGTACTTGAAAAACGGATCGCCTTACTGGAAGACGGAGTGGCAGCAGTTGCTACATCTTCAGGAATGGCGGCCATTGCACTTACTATCATGAATATCGCTGAGGCTGGGGATGAAATTGTTGCCGCTGATAATTTATACGGGGGCACTTACAATCTCCTTGCAGTTACTCTTCCTAAATATGGAATAAATGTGAAATTTGCTGACTCGAAAGATCCAGAGAACTTTAGAAAAGCGATTACGCCAAAAACAAAGGCAATATTCGGCGAAATCATTGGCAATCCAAGTCTTCATGTTTTAGATATTGAAGCGGTGGCAGCCATTGCCCATGAAAATGGGATTCCGCTCATTATTGATAATACGTTTGCATCCCCATACATTTGCAAACCAATTCAGTGGGGAGCTGATATCGTTGTTCACTCTGCAACAAAGTGGATTGGTGGACATGGAACGACAATTGGCGGGCTTGTCATTGATGGCGGGCGCTTTAATTGGAATAGCGAAAAGTTTCCTGGATTTACAGAGCCTGATCCGAGCTATAACGGAATTCGCTATGCCAATGACTTTGGAACACTTGCTTTTAGTACAAAACTAAGAGTGCAGCTGTTAAGAGATTTTGGTTCATGCTTAAGCCCTCACAATGCCTTTCTATTGCTGCAAGGTCTAGAAACATTGCATTTGCGCATTGAGAAGCATAATGAAAATGCCTTCAAAGTGGCTGAGTTCTTAAATAATCACCCTGCGGTTGAGTGGGTGTCATATCCTGGCTTGGAAGACCATCCGGCCCATGATTTGGCAAAAAAATATTTCGAACAAGGCTTCGGATCCATTGTCAATTTTGGCATTAAAGGAGGCAGGGATACCGGCAAAAAAGTCATCGATAAAATCGCACTCTGGTCACATGTAGCAAATGTCGGAGACGCGAAGTCACTGATTATTCATCCTGCTTCAACGACCCATCAGCAATTAAGTGCAGAAAACTTAAAGAAGGCAGGAGTAAGTGAAGAATTAATCCGCCTTTCAGTAGGGATTGAATCTGTTCGTGATTTAACCAATGATTTAGATCAAGCTTTTTTTGAAGCTTTAGGAATTTCCTCTAATGGTGAGAAAAAAGGAGATACTGCGGTAAATGATGAAGGCGTCATTCGCTGGGCTCTTCACTCTCCATTTGAACGGGAAACGGTAGGAGGAAAAGAAGTTCAAAGAGCCAAGGCGATTGCAGTTGTAGGCTTAAGCGGAAACCCTGCCCGCCCAAGCTACAGACTGGCAAGGAAAATGCAACGCCTCGGATATAAGATAGTTCCTGTCAATCCAAGGGAAACAGAGGTTTTGGGGGAAGAGGCTTACCCAGATTTAACGTCAATTCCATTTAAAATAGACATTGTGCAAGTATTCCGCAGTCCTGAAGCAGCTGTTGGAGTGGCAGAGGAAGCAGCAGTTATTCAGCCAAAAGTGTTCTGGCTGCAGGAAGGCGTCATTTCTCCAAATGCTGTTAAAGTGGCAAAGGAAGCAGGCATTGAGGTCGTGCAGAACAGATGCACATATAAGGAAGCACAGCGGTTACGGGGTACAATTGTTACGTTTGCTTGTGAAATATAAAATTTAAATTTATTCAGTAGAAGTCTCTCATTTCTATAAGTGGTGAGATGAATGCAAAAGGGTATCCAATTCAGTGGGGGGGCAAACCCCGGCTGAGTAAAGTTAAGCCTTCAGCGAGCCTTTAAAGGAATTTATCGAGCAGGCTAAGATAAAAATCTGGGCGCAAATACGCCAAGGCGAATTTGATAAGGAGGGATGATTCCAATGAAAAAGTGGCTTGGGTTTTTAACTGCAGTATTATTACTCATCGGTGTCGTTGGATGTTCCAGCAGTACAGGTGCGGAGGAAGGGAAGCCAGAAAAAATTGTCCTTGACTATGCATTTTATTCTCCGACCAGCCTTGTTTTAAAGAAATTTGGCTGGGCAGAGGAAGCCTTTGAAAAAGAGGGAATAAAAGTTGAATTTGTCCTTAGCCAGGGTAGCAACAAGGCCCTTGAATTTCTAAATAGCAGCAGTGTTGATTTTGGTTCTACTGCTGGAGCGGCGGCGTTAATTGCTAAATCAAAAGGTTCTCCAATTGAATCGGTATACATTTTCTCTAAGCCGGAATGGACAGCGCTTGTCACGAATGAAGATTCTTCCATCCAATCGGTTAAGGATTTAAAAGGAAAAAAGGTTGCCGCAACGATCGGAACGGATCCTTATATTTTTTTACTAAGAGCATTGGATGAGGCAGGACTATCTGCTGCAGATGTTGAGGTAGTGAACCTTCAGCATGCTGATGGAGGAAGTGCATTGACAACGGGTCAAGTGGATGCCTGGGCCGGCTTGGATCCGCATATGGCAAGGTTAGAACTGGAAGCTGATACAAAAATATTTTACCGAAATCCAGAATTCAATACGTATGGCACGTTAAATGTACGAACTGAATTTGCTAAAAAATACCCTGATCAAGTAAAAAAAGTCATCGAGGTTTATGAAAAGGCGAGAACGTGGGTACTTGATAATCCAGAAGAAGCCGCTAAAATTCTTGCAAAGGAAGCCCAGATCAGCCTTGAAGTGGCTAAAAAAGAATTAGAAAGAAACGATTTCTCAAGTCCAATTCCAGGTGATGTTCAGAAACAAGCATTAAATTCGGCGGGAAGCGTATTGCAAAAAGGTGACATTATTCAAAATGATGTAGAAGTTGAATCGTTAGTTAATGATTTGATCAATCCGGAATTTGCAAAAGCAGTTATTAAATAACGAGTGGCTGCCCTAAGCAGCCACTTTCGAAAGGAAGAATGGGAATGAGTGTGAAAACGAATGCAGTCTCATCACAAATTCCAGCTAAATCAAGAAAGAGCATTCAATTAAACGGAAAAGTGAAAACAGCGGCTTTAGGTTGGATTGTCCCAATTGTTCTAATTGTCATCTGGGAATATTTAAGTAAGGCAGGTGTATTTCCTCAGCACCTGCTGCCTGCCCCGACCTCCGTTTTTAATAAGATTGTCAATATGGCGGTTGAAGGAACATTATGGGGACATCTTGGGATTACACTTTACAGGTTATTTTTCGGATTTGTTATCGGTGTGGCAGCAGCAGTAATCGCGGGCGCGGCAGTTGGGTATTTGAAAAAAGCTGAAAGTTTATTTGATCCGCTCATTCAAGCATTCAGATCGATTCCTTCACTTGCTTGGGTGCCGTTATTTATCTTATGGATGGGAATAGGAGAGCCATCGAAGGTTGTTTTGATTGCTGTTGGTGTTTTCTTTCCAGTTTATCTAAACATTGTTTCCGGCATTCAAGGAGTGGATCGCAAATTAATCGAAGTTGGAAAAATTTATAAATTAAATTCCTTACAGCTCATTCGAAAAATTATTCTGCCTGCTTCCCTTCCTTCTTTTTTAGTTGGTCTTCGAAGTGGTCTTGGGCTCGGATGGATGTTCGTCGTAGCTGCTGAACTGATGGGAGCAAGCAAGGGAATCGGCTATTTGCTTGTTTACGGCCAAAATCTTTCTTCACCTGATTTAATCATATCAAGTATTGTGCTATTTGCTATTTTAGGAAAAATAACCGATTCACTCTTGAAAAATTTAGAGTCAAAAGCGCTGCATTGGCAAGATACTGTGGAGAAAAAAGTCTAAAGAAACTTCCATTAGCGGGATGGTCGTCCCGTTAATCTGCGATAAAAGGATGGTTAATATGCTCGCAATTGAAAATGTTTCGAGAACTTTTACAAACGGAGAAACCGGTTTTAAAAATATAAATCTATCTGTTAATAAGGGAGAAATTATTGGGATTCTCGGTACAAGTGGATGCGGAAAAAGCACCCTTCTCCGCGTTTTATCTGGACTGGATGAAGAATACAGAGGGACTGTTCGGATTGGCGGAGAAGCAGTCCGCTCAGTTCATGAAAAAATTGGAATGATTTTTCAGGAACATCGGCTTCTTCCTTGGTTGAAAGTAATAGAAAATGTCGCCTTCGGATTAAACAACAGTCTCCAAAAAAATGAAAAAGCAAGCAAGTATCTTGATTCTGTAGGGCTGAAAGGATTCGAGAATCATTACCCGAAAGATTTATCAGGGGGAATGGCCCAGAGGGTTGCGATAGCAAGGGTACTTGTTACCGCACCAGAAATTTTATTATTAGATGAGCCATTTAGTGCCCTGGATGCTTTTACAAAGATGCAGCTTCAGGATTTATTACTCTCTATTTGGCAGCAATACCAATCTACTATATTACTCGTAACTCACGATATCGATGAGGCGTTATATTTATGTGACCGCATCATCATTCTTCGCGGCCAGCCAGGAGAGGTTTATTCGGAAATAGCTATTGATCAGCCTAAGCCACGTGCTAGAGGGGATGCTTATTTGGGGCAATTGAAAGAAAAAATTATTCATTTGCTTGACCTATCAACTAGCTAGTAAAGGAGTTTTTTAAATGAAAGTATTTGATCGGCAACAGTTGGAACCCTTACAGGGAAATTATAATCTTAGAAACTATCAAGATACGTATAAAAGTTTTTCATGGGAAGAACCTGTCAAACATTTCAGATGGAACAAATCAGGGCTTGTCAACATGGCATATGAATGTATCGATAAACATGTTGATGATGGATTCGGGGAAAAGACCGCTATTCACTATATAGATGGGGATGAGGAAATAAAGCTTAGTTTCCTGGACGTGAAGGAAAAAACAGATCATTTGGCAACTGTGTTAAAAACGCACGGGGTTAGTAAAGGAGATTTTGTTTTCATTTTTTTGCCTAAACATCCTGATTGTTATTTGGCCATGATTGCCGCGATAAAAATTGGAGCAATAGCCGGTCCTTTATTTGAAGCGTTTATGGAAGAAGCCATCAGGGATCGAATTGCAGACTGTGAAGGGAAATATTTGATTACTGATCATATTCTTGGAGAGCGCATTCCAAAGGATGACCTACCTTCATTGGAGAAAATCTTTATTACTTCAGGTCCTGAGCACACAAAAGAAGGGGAAATTTCCCTTGTATCTGAACTTCAAACCATTCCTTCTGAATCTAATATCATCGAATGGGTTGACTTGGATGATGGCTTGAACATTCATTATACAAGCGGATCGACTGGAAAACCAAAAGGAATTATTCACGCACATCGGGCAATGATTCAGCAATATCAAACAGGTAAATGGGTGCTTGATCTGAATGAGAATGATATTTATTGGTGTACTGCTCACCCTGGATGGGTTACAGGCACTGTATATGGAATTTTTTCACCATGGCTAAATAGAGCCACCATTGTTATTAACGGGGGACGGTTTGATGCCCAGTCTTGGTACAAAACGATTGAAAAAGCGAAAGTAACGGTTTGGTATAGCGCACCAACTGCATTCCGAATGCTGATGTCAGAAGGGGAAGCGGTTCAAAAGCAATATAACTTGCATTCTCTTCGCCATGTATTAAGTGTCGGAGAACCGCTTAATCCTGAAGTAATCTATTGGGGGAAGGAAACGCTCGGCAAGCGAATTCATGACACATGGTGGATGACAGAAACGGGAGCACAGCTCATTGTTAATCTTCCCTCAGAAGTGATAAAGCCAGGTTCAATGGGGAGACCAATACCTGGAATTCAATTAGCCATTCTAGATGATGAGGGGGAAGAGCTTTCTACTGGTAAGATTGGCCATCTTGCGATTAAAGCTCCATGGCCAGCGATGATGCGGGAAGTGTGGAAAAATGAAGAAAAGTATCGAACTTATTTTCCTTTTCCAGGCTGGTACTTATCGGGTGATCTAGCTATTCAGGATGAAGACGGATATATTTTTTTCCAAGGCAGAAGCGACGATATGATTAATTCATCTGGTGAACGGATTGGCCCATTTGAAGTAGAAAGCAAATTAATTGAACATCCTGCGGTCGCTGAGGCAGGAGTGATTGGCAAACCCGATCCGCTAAGAGGCGAAATTGTTAAGGCGTTTATCGTTCTCCGTAAAGGTTTCGTGGAAAATGATTATTTACTTAATGAAATCCGCCATTTTGTAAAAAGCAAACTTGCAGCCCATGCAGCCCCTCGGGAAATCGAAATCGTTGCTGAACTTCCGAAAACGAAAATTAGTGGGAAAATTTTGAGAAGAGAGCTGAAAGCACAGGAACTGCAGAAAGTGAACGGACACTAAATATTCCTTTTATGTGGAAATGAAGGTAACTGTCATATTCCTAGAATTATTGGCGATATAGTAAATATCGAGCAATTTCCGAGGAATATCGGCACCTTTTAGCATATATCGAGCATTTTCCGGGAAATATCGTCAACTTTTAGCAAATATCGAGGAATGCACTCTCCTAGATATTTTGGCGCCTTTTTAACATATATCGGTTACTAATCAGAGATATTTATCAGCAATTAAACATCATAGAGGTAGAATAGGAGGATGGAAAGTGTCAGCCATTCATATTGCACTTTTAGGTTATGGTACGGTAGGGAAAGGTGTTTTTCAAACGGTAAAAACACATCAAAATAGGCTTAAATCCATTTTGGGTAAAGAAGTAAAAATCGTTGCAGTTCTTGTCAAGAATCTTGGGAAACATCAATTGTCAGATGAAGAAGTTATTCTTACAGACGATTTTGAAGACATTATTAAGCTTGAGAAGCTAGATGTGATCATTGACGCAATCGTCGGAAAAGAACCAGGATTTTCTTATTTGCAGCAAGCAATTCATAAAGGCTGCCATGTAATAACGGCAAACAAAGAAATGTTTGCCCATCATGGAACAGAGTTAAAACGATTAGCAAATGAACAGGATGTGACAATCGGCTTCGAAGCAACAGTGGCTGGCGGGATTCCTGTTATTCAAACGCTAAAGCAATTATTGAACGTAAATAAAGTTGAAAAAGTACAGGGCATTCTCAATGGAACGTCTAATTTTATTTTGACAAAGATGAGAGAAGACGGACTGCCTTTTGATTTAGCACTTAAACTAGCACAAGAAAATGGATTTGCTGAAGCAGACCCAACGAATGATATCGAGGGCTATGATGCATTCTATAAAGCAGTGATCTTGAGTGAACTTGTATTTGGGGAGTCACCAAAGTGGGAAGAGTCGATTAGAGAAGGAATCACTGCTATCACATCTGAGCAAATGGATGTCTTCTCTTCATTAGGTTTTAGAATTAAGCATGTTGCTTCCATAGAAAAAACAACTAAAGGAATCCAATGTACAGTAAAGCCAGTGTTAGTAAACGAGGCACATCCATTTTACCAAATTGAGGGCGTTCAAAATTCTGTTTCCATTGACGCAGATATCGTGGGGAATATTAGTCTCCAAGGCCCAGGGGCAGGAATGTTTCCGACAGCCAGTGCAATTATTGAAGACTTAATCCATCTTGGAAAAAAGAGTAACCGATTATCCTATTTAGAACAAGAAAATGAGAGCAATAAAGATTCAATCCACCCATTCTGGCTAATCGGAGGTGGCGTAAACGCTTCCGATCTGCCTGCTCCAATTCAAGTGATCGAACGGATTCACTCCAATGTTCTAATCGTGCAGGCACCAGAAGAGGCAGTGAATGCTATCCATATTCCAGACGTATATTATTATCAAATTCTCGGGAAATTGGAGTGTAAAAAAATACTTGTAAGCAATTGAAAATAAAGACAGGTGCTTGGCACCTGTCTTTATTTTCAATAATGGAATTATGACTAACCGATTAAATTGCGAATGGATGGGGCAGTTTAATCGGTTAAAGTAATATTGAATTCGGAAGCGATGAGTTCTCTGCATTCATCAAGTTCAGGATAGGCTTTAAAGTTAGATAGCATCCCTTGAATGACAGGGATCCTTGGTTTGTCTTTTATGATTTCTGCTTCTAAAACTTCTAAGGAAATTTCTAAAGCTTCTCTGTCTTTCAAATGAGCAATGATCTTTTTAATATCATCAATTGCTTTTTGGATTGGGTTGCCTGTGAAGCAAATTTTGGCTTTCGATAGAAGATGCTGAATTTTTTCTTCGGTAATGATCGGATGCTCATTGCCAATCCCGGAAACAATCGAATCCATTCTTCTCATAATATATTCTGAAAGTACATTTAAATTTATGGCGTGCTTATCAAGGAAAATCAGCCGGATATAAGATTGAAATAGACCCTCGAGCATAAACGACAAATCCCATACATGTCTTTGGATACTATTTCCATATATTGAAAGTAAACGATTCTGATAAAAAGATTGGGTCTCCATATGCATTTTATAAATGAGTTCTTTAATGTTTCTATTTAATGGAATAGCTTGCTCTCTTGATTGCATAATAATAAAATCTTTTTGATTAATAACTGTTTCAAAAAGTGTGTTCAATTGAATAATGAATTTTTCTCTTGGAGGCAGATCCATATTTTCAGCAGAATTTACCTTTTTTTGCATTTGTTCAAAATAATATGCAAGGATTGATTCAAGCAGTTTTTCTTTTGATTTAAAAGATAAGTAAAAAGCTCCTTTGGATATTCCACTAACGTTGGCGATTTCCTGTATGGATGTAGAGGAATATCCTTTTGAAGCAAATAATTTGATCGCAGATTCGATAATGATTTTTTCTTTTTCTGTCATGCTAAAACAACTCCTATTCTGGAGTGCCTCTCCTATTTATAAAAGCTGAGCAATAAAAAAACGCTTGATTATGACTGAAAGGCTAGTTAAATTAAGTTTATCAACTTATCTTATCATAAGAAATATATGGACATTGGTCAACTTAATATAGAGAAGTGAGAATGAAAAAGAGTAATGGATTCTCACTGAAGAATAAGTTTGTTGTATAGTATCTAATCGTTATTATAACTTTTGCAAAATTATAATTCGGACTGAAGATGATATCTAAGATTTCAATGCTGCTTGTGACAGTTAGGATGGGGTTTATCCTGGTGAAACTTCAGAACAAGTAGCTGAGAGTAGATCAGAACTAGTAGAGAAGAGCGTTCATTCGGCAGATGCCATCATCTGTCGATTTTTTTGTTTTCAGAATGAAGCTGAAGTATAATAGCAAAAGTCAAATAGAAAGTCAGGATGTGTTCAACATGAATAAACAAATTGGATTTATCGGATGCGGAAAAATGGCACAGGCCATTATTGGGGGAATCTTAAATTCTAATATTGTGGATAAGGATCAATTAATTGGCAGTGCTAGTTCGAAAGCAACAATAGAAAATGTAAAGAAGCGATTTTCCATTCAAGTGACAATGGACAATAAACAAGTGGCTGAACAGGCAGACCTACTATTTTTAGCGGTTAAGCCTGATCTTCATTCATCTATCATCGAAGATATAAGACAATCAATAAAATCAGGTGCCATTATTATCACAATGGCTGCCGGTATTAGTTTGCGATTTCTTGAAGAATCGTTCGGCAGGGAGATTAAAGCGGTACGCTCCATGCCAAATACACCTTCTTTGGTAGGAGAAGGAATGAGTGCTATTTGTGCGAATAGATTAATGAACGAAGCAGATTTGCAAGCGGTCCTTCAGATCTTTTCAAGCTTTGGGAAGGTGGAGGTTATAGAAGAGTCCTTAATGGATTCTATCCCTGCGATTAGTGGCTCATCACCGGCTTATGTTTATATGTTCATTGAGGCATTGGCCGATGGGGGAGTAAAAGGCGGGTTAACAAGAGAACAATCCTATAAATTAGCAGCTCAGGCAGTCTTGGGTGCTGCGAAAATGGTTCTTGAAACAGGAAAGCATCCTGGGGAGTTAAAAGACCAGGTATGTACACCTGGGGGAGCAACGATTGAAGCTGTTGCAGAACTTGAGAAAAATGGTTTTCGTACAGCTGTCCTCACAGCAATGGAGAGTTGTGTGGAAAAAACAAAATTATTATCAAATAAAGATTATTGAAACTTCTGTTTGCAAAAAAAATATAATAGGATATTAATGGAAATCCCAACAGAAATATTATAGAGATAAAACATTCCGGTTTAATTCCTACTTGACTCATAGGAATACATGATTTATAGTAATTTATAATTGGAGTTTTATATTTTTGGAGGGATTATGGTGACAATAGGACTAGTCATTTTGAATATTGCTATTATGTTACTGCTTATAGTTGGCCTGTTTTATATGCAAAAGAAACATGTCTCCTTTTCTAAACGTGTTTTCACTGCTTTAGGTTTGGGGATTGTATTTGGTTTTGCCCTGCAGTTTATTTATGGACCGACATCTGAGGTTGTATCTGAATCTGCAGGATGGATTAATCTAGTTGGCGGAGGATACGTGAAATTTCTGCAAATGATTGTTATGCCACTAGTATTTATTTCAATTTTAACGGCTTTTACGAAATTGAAATTAAGCAATAATATTGGAAAGATAAGTACTCTTATTCTTGGCTTGCTTGTGGGTACTACGGCTGTGGCAGCAGCGGTAGGAATTGCAACCGCTGTAGGATTTAATCTTGAAGCAGTGCAAATTACACAAGGAGACGCCGAAGTTGCCCGGGGAGAACTGCTTGAACAGAAATTTCAAGAGATTGATGGAAGAACGATGCCTCAGCAAATTCTCGATTTGCTGCCGGCCAATCCGTTTCTTGATTTTACTGGCGCACGACCGACATCAACGATTTCAGTCGTCATTTTTGCTGCATTTTTAGGAATTGCCTATTTAGGGGTTAGAAGGAAATCCCCAGAACAGGCTGAGCTATTTGCGAAGATTGTTGATGCATTCTACACAATTATTATGCGTGTTGTCACACTCATCCTTCGAATGACGCCATATGGTGTTCTTGCGATTATGACGAAAACAGTTGCGATGAGTGATGTCGATTCCATTTTGAAGCTCGGTAAATTCGTTGGCGCATCGTATGTCGCATTGATCATTATGTTCTTGATTCATTTATTGTTGCTTACTTTTGCTGGGCTTAATCCAGTGACATACTTGAAAAAGGCATTTCCGGTGCTAACTTTTGCCTTTACATCACGTACAAGTGCAGGGGCATTGCCATTAAATATTAAGACACAGAAATCTCTCGGTGTTCCGGATGGAATTGCGAACTTCTCAGGCTCATTTGGTCTTTCGATTGGGCAAAATGGCTGTGCGGGGATTTATCCTGCGATGCTTGCAGTCATGATTGCACCGACTGTGGGGATCAATCCTTTGTCACCATCTTTCATCGTCACAGTGATAGCAATTGTCGCGATAAGTTCCTTTGGTGTTGCTGGTGTTGGAGGCGGAGCGACATTTGCAGCATTATTAGTTCTTTCAGCTTTAAACCTTCCTGTCGCTTTAGCAGGTTTATTGATTTCTGTTGAACCGCTCATAGACATGGGCCGTACAGCAGTAAACGTCAGTGGCTCTATGACTTCAGGAATCTTAACAAGCCGGATTACAGGTGAAATTGACAGTAACACATACAATGATATGAATGAAAAAATCGAAGCGGAAGCGTAAAGAAAAACCGACAGGTGCCAGGCACCTGTCGGTTTTTCTTTAGTGTGGCAAATAAGCTAATTGGTAAAAGAATAATACGGCAAATAAGTAGACGAGGGGATGAACTTCACGCCATTTTCCTTTAACTACTTTCATTAACGGATAGGAAATGAAACCAAGTGCAATCCCAGTGGCAATGCTGGAAGTCAATGGCATGCTTAAAACAATTAGGAATGCTGGGAATGCTTCATCGATTTCTCCCCATTTAATATGAGAGATACTGCTCATCATCAAGCTACCTACAATAATTAGAGCCGGAGCAGTGATGGCCGAAATTCCGGAAACAGCACTTACTAAAGGACCAAAGAAAGCAGAGACAATAAATAATCCAGCAACTGTTAATGTCGTTAATCCTGTTCTTCCGCCTGCAGCCACACCAGCTGAGGATTCAATATAAGCTGAAGTCGGGCTCGTTCCGAACATCGCACCGATTGTTGTGGCAACTGAATCAGAAAGCAATGCTTCCCTTGCTCTTGGCATTGTCTTACCTTTCATTAAACCAGCCTGCTGCGCAACACCGATCATCGTCCCTGTTGTATCGAAAATCGTTACTAGCAGGAAGGAAAAGACGACTGCATATAAACTATGCTGAATCACATCTCCAACCGCTTCAAATGGGTTGAAAATAATCACTCCATCCGGAAGGGAAGGCATTGATACAAATCCTTGTTCAAAAGAAAGTTGGCCTGTAAAGAATGCAATGCCCCCGGTAATAATCATTCCGAAAAACAAAGCACCGTTCACGCGTAAAGTCATTAAAATTAATGTGATTGCCAACCCTGCTAATGCTAGGAGTGCAGAAGGTGAATGAAGATCTCCAAGAGCCACTAGGTTTGCGGGATGACTAGTAATGATACCGGTAAGGCGTAGCCCGATAAAGGCAATAAACAACCCAATTCCCGCGGTAATGCCGTGTTTTAAATTATCAGGGATGGCTTCAATTAATTTATTTCGAAAAGGGGTAAGCGATAAGATAACGAAAATAAGCCCTGCAACAAATACGGCAGCAAAAGCTGTTTTATAATCAATATTGCCGTGGGTGCCAACGACAGAATAGGCGAAATAAGCGTTCATTCCCATTCCTGGTGCGATTGCAATTGGATAATTAGCGAATAGTGCCATCCAAAGTGTCCCAGCAACAGCTGCAATGATAGTAGCGGTAAATACTTGTTCAAAAGGTACACCGGCATCCGATAAAATAATCGGGTTCACAATCACTATATAGACCATCGTTAAAAAGGTCGTAATTCCTGCAAGAACCTCTGTCTTAGCAGTTGTTTGATTTTCTTTTAGTTTAAACATGAAAAGTCCTCCGAATACGAACGTTTTAAAACTCATTTACTATATTATTCGTTATTAGGAGAAAAAACAAGAGCTTACTTCCGAATTTTTTTATCAGAAACAATGAAAGGGCATTTCAAAGGGGGATTTAAGATCTGATTTATTGAAAAAAAAAGCTAACCCCTCAGCCGCAGAAGAAGAGATTAGCCTTTTTCATTGTTAATAACCTTTGATTCAGGTTTTGTTTATTAAAAAGTCTCTCGATAAAATTAAGCCGAAAACATACATAATGAAGGCAAAATAGGCAGGAAGAAGGTGTATGAATGTTGTGTATCCGATCACGAAATGAGTCAGAATTCCTGCAGAGAATGCTGGAATGCCCCCATACAGGAATGAATTCCAAACCCATTCTGCTCCTTGCTGAAAACCCCATAACGCCATCATTAATACAAGAAGGCCGACACTCAATAATGCACTGCCAAAACCGGCTCGGTCGTGAGCAATGACAGGGATAAGTCTGCTGTTAATATTATTGAGCAGTTCAGCAGGAATGCAAATAAACCCTAAGTCTGTGGGTACGAAAACATTTGTTACTCCAATTGTAGAAATTACTACTCCGCCAATAACAAATGAAAAACCAAGGATGACAAAGCAAAGCTGTCCCAAAAGTGCCTTTTTCCATGCAGACGTATTTTTTCGGTTTTTAGAGATAGGCGTCTGGATAGCCCCCCTTGTTGAATAAACTGCCCATATAAAAAAAGGAAGAAGGATTAGCCAGAATAACCCATGAAGCCAGTCAAAATATCCGTATCCAATAAAAAGGAGTATCCCTAAAAAACCAGAAATGGCAGCGATATTGATCGCTTTTCTAGTCCAATGCAATCCGTAACGAACGCCATTCTTCGCAAGTTGAATATATAGAATAGCCCCAGAGATCATCGTTCCGGCCAGCGTCATTCGATCGTGAGCCATAAATTTGATCAGGTTCGGATTTAAAGCGATCAATTCAGCTCTCGAAATTTGTAGGAAGTTTTCATCATATGGAAGGATCACCCTTGTCATGCTGAAAAATAAAGCAAGAAGCCCTCCACATAAAATAATACAGCCAAACAGCCAATACCACTTCCAGCCAGCTAGTTCAATTTCGGCATTTTCTTGATTCATCACATCTGAAAGCGCCTCATTTATTCTTTTCGGCAAGCCGGGTCCCGAAACAACATATCCTTCAGAAAGTAAGATGAGATCAGCCCCAAGGGAATATAATGTTAAGGCATCTTCCGGTTCATAAACACCACCTGAGATAACGGTTGGAATATTAGCAAGTCCATTTTCGTTCAATAATTTTAAAGATGTGGCTAACTCAGCGGTTCGATCACCATCTTTTATTTCCTCAATCATGATTCCTTTTATTGCTTGAGTATGTAGAAGAAGCCTTATTTGTGGAAGCTCCTTTTCTACCCTTGAGTGTGGGATAGAAATGATAATCGGACGAACGAAATCATCTATAAATCTTTGTTCCTTAATGAAATTTAGTTGGTCGTACTCAATAATAAATGCACTAGCAAAGGACTGAAGGGGTTTAGCTAGTTTGATTAATTCTTCTGAAATGTTTTCCGGTGCGATATGATTTGCGCTTAAACGAATGAATAAAGGGATTTTAAGTTTATGCTTTTCTAGTCTTTGCAGCGTTTTTTCTAAACCGATGGATTCTAGTGGATCTGGGAATAAGACGGATTCTTTATTCATGATGAACTTAGCTGCATCTCCGGATTGATTCGGCATAAGTGTAACCGGCCCTACTTCAATAAATCCGAATCCAAGATGGGAGAAGGCTTTTGTACCGGATAAGAAAGGGTCTATTTTTCCGCTTAATCCGACTGGGTATTGGATATTACAATCGAATAGGTTTTTGTTTAATCTGGCTGATGGCTCCATATGGCCAAAAAATTCAATTAATTGTTTTCCTCCAGGGAGGTTTGCAATTACATTCATTCCACGGTGAATAAACTCTCTGCCTGCGGTACCGGGAAGCCGCGCCAGCCAAGGTTTAAAGAGGGGATGATAAGACCAATCTGGCATTGTGATTTGCCTCCAGACATTTAATCGTTACTTCTATTTTACAGGAAAGTGATCTTTTATGAAGAAGGAGATTTATTAAATAACTGAAGGTGACCGTCTTTCCCATTTCGAAGTGTTTTCGGTCATCATGGTCGGTGTGGTTTTCGATGGGTTTGATTTTTATATTAATGCAATTAACAACATTGAGCTTTAACACAGCCAAATTAAAATAGAAAAAAGAAGCTTGTTCAATATGAACTAGCTCCTTTTCGATTAAAAGATAGCATTTAAAAGCAGATAAACAAGACCAGCAATTGTTGCTGAGATCGGTAAAGTAATCACCCATGTAATCAGCATCCGCTGAGCAGTCCCCCATTTAACTCCTTTAATACGGTGGGCAGAACCAACTCCTAAAATAGAAGACGAGATAACATGTGTTGTACTGACTGGCAGATGAATAAATGTTGCTCCGAATATAATCATTGCCCCAGTTAGGTCAGCAGCTACACCGTTGACGGGCCGAATCTTCATGATTTTTCCGCCGACTGTTTTAATGATCTTCCAACCGCCGACAGAAGTTCCTAGTCCCATTGCAGCAGCACAGGAAAACTGAACCCAGAAAGGGATGTCTGTAGTCGTTACATAATTATTGGCAATCAAGGCCATTGTAATGATTCCCATCGCTTTTTGCGCATCATTTGTACCGTGTGTATAGGATTGTAATGCAGCTGTAAAAATTTGAAACAGGCGGAAATTTCGATTGGTTTTAGTTAAATTGTTATTTCTAAACACGAACTTAAAAATACTGTAAACGATAAAACCGACTACAAAAGCTATTAGAGGCGAAAAAATAAGCGCTTCTAATATTTTAAGAAAGCCCTGGTAATTAAGGGCTGCAAACCCTGAAGCAGCGATGGCAGCACCGGCAATCGAACCAATGAGTGCATGTGAAGAGCTGCTCGGAATTCCATAATACCATGTTAACAAGTTCCAAAAAATTGCAGCAATGAGTGCTGCAAGGATAACCAATGAACCATTTTGCAATGTAAACGGGTCAACGATATCTTTTGTAATCGTCTTGGCAACACCTGTGAAGGTCATTGCACCGACGAAGTTCATCACAGATGCCAAAATGATTGCATGTCTAGGCTTAAGTGCTTTCGTTGAAACAGAGGTCGCAATTGCATTGGCAGTATCATGGAAACCGTTAATGAAGTCAAATGATAGGGCACAGATGACAATAAAGATTGTTAAAATAAGTAATCCATCCATTCGTTACGGCTCCTTATGCATTTTTCATAATAATGGTTTCCAAAGTATTGGCTACACTTTGGCAGCTATCGGCAATATCTTCCATATTTTCGTAAATTTCTTTAAACTGAATGATTCTAATTGGATCTTTTTCTACAGTGAAGAGATGCTTAATGGATTGGCGTAGCACACCGTCACATTTTGATTCATAATCTTTAATTTTTATCGCGTGATCGCGGATTTTCAGCAATTTTTTTGTTGAAAGAAGTTCAACTGACTTTTCAATTTCGTAAGCACAATTTTTAATGGCATCTACAAACTTGAGCATAAAATCATCTGCTTGGGTGATGGAATACATTTCGAAAAGGGCTGCACAATGTTCGATTCCGTCAATCACATCATCCATGCTCATCGCCAGGTGGAGAATATCTTCCCGCTCAATTGGCGTGATAAAGGCATTATTTAATTCCTTTATAACTTCGTGAACATAGGAATCGCCTTTATGCTCATATTCCTTCATCGTTTCTGAGAAAATTTTTAAATCACTAACATTTTTCAGTTTATAGTCCGCGAAGTAATTTGCGCCTTCTTTGACATTTAGTGCAATATTGCTTAACAAAGTATTGAACTTGTCCTTCTTCTTGAAAACCATTTTTTTTTAACCCCCATAGGAAAAAATATCATCCAAACGATCATATTTTATACGAAAATGCGCGAATTAGATAGTTTTATGCCGAAAAAAGTTTAAAAAATTTTTAGTTAGACAAAAGAAAGCGATTTCATCTTAGTATGTGAGAATTTTGGAGAAATATGTTTTCAATATAAACAGTAGGTGAAACTTGACTCAGCGATTCCTTAATGGAAAAATTAATGCGTCCAAAAGAACAGCTATCTTAAATTGGTAGCCGTTCTTTCTTTTTCTATGAATGCTTTTACTAATTGATCTTGTTTGTGCAGATAGAAGCCTTTAAAACTCACTACAATTGCTGATCAAGTTTGAAAAGAGATAAATAATAGAATTTTTAGAATAGTGAAATGAATCCAACTGATGTTATAATGGAAATATCATGTGCTGGAGGGAAAAGGATGAAACTCAATCAGGATACGATTTCTTTACATAACGGTGTAAATATGCCGCAATTCGGCTTAGGTGTGTATAAAGTTGAGGAGGGGCAGCAGGTAGGGGAAACGGTTAAACTTGCGCTAGAAATTGGTTATCGGTTAATTGATACAGCAGCCTTTTATGATAATGAAGAAGGCGTAGGCAGGGCGATAAAAGAAAGCGGGATCCCGCGGGAAGACATTTTTATTACGACAAAGGTGTGGAACACGGATCAAGGTTATGACGAAACATTAGCGGCTTTTGACAAAAGCATGCAAAAGTTAGGTTTAGACTATCTCGACCTTTATTTGATTCATTGGCCTGTGAAGGAAAAGTATTTGGAAACTTGGAAGGCCCTTGAAAAGCTTTATCATGATGGAAAGGTAAGAGCAATTGGGGTCAGTAATTTTCAAATTCATCATTTAAAGGATTTAATGGAGAATTCCTCTGAAAAACCGGTCGTCAACCAAATCGAGCTGCATCCTCGTTTATCACAGGTTGAACTAAGAGCCTTTTGTAAAGAAAATAATATTAAAGTTGAAGCATGGTCTCCAATTGGGAGAGGAAGGCTTTTAGATGAGCCGACAATCAAACAAATTGCTGAAAAGTATGGAAAAACACCAGCCCAAATTATTTTAAGATGGCATCTCCAAAACGATGTCATTATAATTCCGAAGTCCGTCAATCCGCAGAGATTAAAAGAAAATGCAGATATCTTTGCTTTTGAATTAATGCCTGATGACATGACGCAAATAAATGAATTGAATATTAATGAACGTTTTGGACCAGATCCGGATTCGTTTGAGTTTTAAGTAAACTTTGTTGCTATTTATTCAAATAGAGGTGTAGTTGATTTCCGCTTCAGGATGCTCGCTTTCCGCGGGGCCGGCGGTGAGCCTCCTCGGCGCTCTGCGCCTGTGGGGTCTCACCTGTCCCGCTGCTCCCGTAGGAGTCTCGCACCTTCCGTTCCAATCAACTTCATATAAAACCTATTTAAAAACAACAATCATTTAGAAAACAGCCTGAAGAAATTAATAAATTTTTTGAGCTGGCTCATTGGGCCAGTTTTTTTTGTTTTTTTTATAAAATTGCTTCTTCATAGGAAGTATATTTTACTTTGCTCTGCAGATAATGATGGGGAAGATACTTTTTAAATCCTTTGAAATAATTTGTATGAAATGCATGAAAACGGAAAAAACTATCATAAAACAGCAAGGAGTGATATGATGTTTCATTTTTTATGGGTATTAATCATTGGCGGTATTATCGGATGGATTGCAGGTATGGTTGCAGGAAGAGATGTTCCGGGCGGCGTTATTGGTAATATTATTGCCGGCTTTGTTGGAGCCTGGTTAGGTACGATGGTGTTAGGTAATTGGGGCCCTATCGTTGCTAATTTTGCTATTATTCCGGCCATCATCGGTGCAGTTGTACTTGTATTCCTCTTAAGCTTCGTCATGAGAGCTTTTAGAAAAACGAACGATTAAATATGGGGAAGAGCCTTCCAATTCGGGAGGCTCTTCTCTTTTTCGGTGCCTGACACCAAAGAAAGACACTAACCACTATTTTTTCATGAACGAAGCCTAATAACACAGCCACGTGCCTGATACGAAAGGAAGGTACTATCTATAAAGTGTCCACGGGTGGTGCCTGGCACTGTTAGCGATGCATGTTATTTTTTCTTTCGTAAAGGGATGCGGAATTTCAAGTTTTTCAGCGTGTAATGCTTGATGATCAAAAATAGGTTTACCGCCATATAATAGGTCCCCTGCAAGCGGGTGGCCGAGGTGGCTTAAATGAACGCGAATTTGATGGGTTCTCCCCGTATCAAGCTGGCATTTAATAAGGGATAAATTTTGTTTAGGATAGGTTTCAATTAATTCGAAATGGGTGATAGCAGGTTGTCCCTTTGGAGAAACCCGCCTTCTTGTCGCGTGATGCCGATCACGGCCAATCGGTTCGCGAATCGTTCCTTTCTTTGCTTTCATCCTGCCATGAACGAGAGCAAGATAGGTCCTCTTAATTAATCTTTCTTCAAGCATTGAGTCCAAGATTGCCCCTGCCAAAGGATGTTTGGCGAAAAGCACAGCACCAGTTGTATCGCGGTCTAGGCGGTGCACATGTTTGATTTTCCGATGTTCACCTTGTGCTTGTAAAAGGAATGCGGCAGCATTGGCAAGTGTATTTGTTTGATCTGGTGTGTTTGGATGAGTGTCCATATTTGCCGGCTTATTAAAAACAATCATATGATCATCCTCGTACAAGACCTCAACCTCACGATAGGCAGGCTGCACGCCAAAATCCTCTTCCCTAAATAGTTTTAATTGCAATCGATCCCCAGCCTTCAGAGAATGATTCCAATCGATCAGTGGATTCCCATTAATTTTAATATGTTTTTCCATTCGCATGAAATGAATCTGCTTTTTAGGCGCTTTCCATAAATCGCGCAGGATATAATCAACTGAAAATCCCTCCCAATCATGCGGAAGGGTTAATTCAAACCATTCGCCAAACCTTCTAGTATGTATCATTTCTTCTCCTTTATAAAGCGTGTTTTTATAAAACTAATTCTACTAAAAATATTCTACTTAAGGTACAAGTTGTCATTAGAAATCGGCTAATTCACAGATTTTCTTTAATCTTTTACTCACCTATCAACTCTTGAAACCATGGATTTAATTACCACCCTAAAATATACAGTGAATATGATATTCTAATTTCATATGACGAATATGACGAACTAGTTACAGGGATAATTGAGGTGGGTTATAGGTGAAAGTTGTATTTGCATCAACTCCTGATCAAGAACAGAAAATCAAAGAACTTATACAAAATGTCTACTCGAATGTGTTTCCGCTTTATTTTCTTGATGACGATATTAAGGAATTCGAATCACTAAAAGTTTTACATACGACAACGAGGCATTTTGAGTATTTTGGCACTTTAAAGGAAGCATACCAAGTGATCGTTAGTCTGCAAACAATTATAGCGATTCTGGAATCGAGAAATATTGTAGCAAGGTATGAAGCTATTTTTGATAAAAACGTTCGTATGTTACAAGAATTAGGATTATCTTTTCCATTTGAATTTAGCCACTTTTATGGCGGGAAAATGTTCAAAAGCGAAATTCTGAGTATCTATACAAAAGCTGCGAATGAATTGCTAATTTAAGTAGAAAACGCCTGCTGGAATGCAGGCGTTTTGGTATTTAACTTTATTCAGCTGAAGTCTCTAAACGATTTAAGTGGAGAGATGAATACAAACAGGTATCCAATTTAGTAGGGGAACAAACCTCGGCTGAATAAAGTTAAGCAAATCGCCAAGGCGAATTTTATTTTCATATCACGATTAAATTATTTTGTATTTTCATTAAACCATTGTTTAAATACTTCCTTGTCGCGATAACCGGTTATACGCTGAACTTCTTTCCCATTCTTATATTGTACGATCGTTGGTGTTTCCGTAATTCGATATGTATCCCACCCTTTATCAAATTCAAGCAAGTTAAATTTAACGAGATCGATATTCATATCCATCGCAAGTGGAGCTACCACAGGAGTTGTTCTCTGACAGTGAGAGCATGTTGGGCTGTAAAAATAGACAGTGACATCTTCTTTATCATTCAGTTTTTTTTCTAATTGCTCCGGCAGGATTAAATTCTGATAGTTAGGATCATCAAGCTGTGCAATTGTTTCCGGATGAAGTGTATTTTTTCCGTATGGATTTTCTTCAGAAACCTTCTTTTCATTTTGCATTTTCGTCAAAAATCCGACAGCTGCAAATAGTGCTATAATGACGACAAGAAATATAACGACTTTCTTCATTTTATGCTTCCTCCTTCGATTTTTTCCATAAAAAATAACTGCAAATAAAAATGATAAGAAAAGCGATTAACGCTAAAAATGGAATGGTGATAAAACCAAGCCAATTAATATATTGACCCGTACAAGGGACTCTCCCACAAGATGCTGCATAGTCAGCGAAAAAAGCCACCTTTTGGATCGCGTAATGGTATAGAGAAATACAAGCGCCGATCGCAGATAAAGCCATCGAATAAATTCCGATTCGATAATCCTTCCGGACAACGGCTATTCCTAAAATGATAACAAAAGGGTACATTAATATTCGTTGATACCAACAAAGCAGACATGGCTCATACTGGCGAATCTCTGAAAAATACAGGCTGCCAAACATTGCGACGACTGATGCGGCCCATGAAACAAAAAGCAATGTCTCCCGAGGATCCTTATTTTTTTTCTGCATATGATTCTCCTTCAAAGGGTAATTACGTTGAAAATTATAGGACTACTTACTCTGCTTTGTAAATTATTTTTGTCATAATATCATTGTTTGTTCCAATGTTCGTCATCATTTAGACATCTATTCATAACTTCCACAAATCATATCTTAAGTAATCAGATGCAAAATTTCAAATGTTACACTAGATGCATAGGAACTAGAGTATTTAGAATAAAGGGGATTTTTGTCATAATAACACGTACGTTTCATAAAGGAGTATTTCTTTTTATCCCGAATTCATTTAATGTTGACTTTGACTTCGTTGGGAGGGATAAACATGGTATGGAAAACAAAAGCTGAGCGATGGATTCAGCAGGAAAATTTGAATAGTGAATTGTTAGAAGAGCTGCAAAGTTTACAAAAGGATGAGAAAAGCCTTGAAGATGCATTTTACAAGGATTTAGAATTTGGTACTGGTGGGATGCGTGGCGTATTAGGTGCTGGTACAAATCGAATGAATATATACACCGTACGAAAAGCATCTGCTGGACTAGCCGCATACATAGAAGCAAATGAATTGGATGCAAAGAAACGAGGAGTTGTTATTGCCTATGATTCCCGCCATATGTCGCCGGAATTCGCCATGGAGGCAGCAAAAACGCTGGCAACAAGAGGGATTCAGACTTATGTATTCAAGGAATTAAGACCAACACCGGAATTGTCATTTGCTGTGCGTTATTTAAACGCTTTTTCCGGGATTGTAATCACGGCAAGCCATAATCCGCCTGAGTATAATGGCTATAAAGTTTATGGTTCGGATGGGGGACAGCTTCCACCGGAAAGTGCCGACATCGTTATCGCAAAAGTGAATGAGATCGAAAATGAGCTTTTGATTGATGTAATCGATGAGGAGGCACTAAAATCGCAAGGATTAATCAAAATGATCGGAGAAGAAATCGATAGGAAGTATTTAGAAAACCTGATTACGATTTCAGAGAATCCGACCTTAAGTACTGAGGTTGATCTAAATATTGTTTTTACCCCTTTACATGGGACGGCAAACAAGCCGGTTAGGGATGCCTTAAAAGCATTAAATTATAAACATGTTCAGGTGGTTAAGGAGCAGGAGCTTCCTGACCCAGAGTTTTCGACGGTGAAAAGCCCAAATCCTGAGGAAAAGTCTGCCTTTGAAATGGCCATTAAAGTTGGGGAAGAGACGAATGCAGACCTGTTAATAGCAACAGATCCTGATGCGGACCGGTTAGGTATCGCCGTTAAAAATCAGGTGGGGGAATATGTTCTTTTAACTGGGAACCAGACAGGCGCATTACTCCTCCATTATATTTTGTCGCAGAAAAAAGAAAAGAATTTACTTCCGAAAAATGGCGTTGTCTTAAAAACAATTGTTACTTCAGAGTTAGGGAAAAAGATTGCTTCCTCCTATAATGTTGAGACGGTGGACGTATTAACTGGTTTTAAGTTTATTGCTGAAAAAATGAAGGAATATGAAGCAACAGGGAAATATACATATATATTTGGCTATGAAGAAAGCTACGGTTATCTAATTGGCGATTTTGCCCGTGATAAAGATGCCGTACAGGCCGCAATTCTTGCCGCAGAAGCAGCTGCTTTTTATAAGAAAAAAGGGATGTCTTTATATGACGCACTGCTTTCGCTTTTTGAACAATATGGCTATTTCCTTGAAGGCTTACGATCATTGACGTTAAAAGGAAAAGCAGGAGAAGAGCAAATTCAACAAACTTTAGCATCCTTCAGGAAGAATCCGCTTAAACGGTTAGGGGATCTACAGGTGTCAGCCATTGAAGACTATTTGACAAGCGTCCGCACAGAAAGCAATGGACAAGAACAGGTAATTGATTTGCCTAAATCGAATGTCATTAAGTACTATTTTGAAGATGGGACATGGATATGCTTGCGACCATCAGGAACAGAGCCGAAAATCAAATTTTACTTTGGGATAAATGGTTCTTCTCTTGTAGAAAGTAAACAAAAGCTTACTTCTATTGAAGATGCTTTTATGGAAATCGTCGATCTGAAATTGAAATCATCCTCGCTTAATTAAGAAGCTTAAGAGCATGTACAGTTTTCAAAATGACATCATGAAATACGAAGGCTTAGGCGGAGAACATCGCAAATGTTGTCTATATGGCCAGCGCTCCAAAGCATATGTTGATTGATGAAATCGTCATTCATTTGTTTGAACAAAATTATCCGATCGCTTAAAAAACACCGAAGAGAAGATCTCTTCGGTGTTTTTTATCAGCGAAATATAATTGATGTGTAAAATTTACAACTTTAGTCGTATTTGTTCTCATTCTAATTACTAAAGATGAAAAATAAGAAAAGTATTATACTTTAGTAAATAATAAAGCTTGGAGGAGAAAAATGACAGGGGAAAAGCATCATTCGGAAATCCGGATATTAAAAGAAATTGCCGAATTATTAAATGAGGGAACAGAAATCAATACAATATTGTCAGAGGTTTTGCGAAAATTGCTTCACGTTACTGGGTTGGAAACAGGGTGGATTTTTTTAATTGAGCCGGATGGCAAATACCGGCTGGTAGCGGAGGAAAAACTGCCTCCCGCCCTTTCCTGCCTTAACTTTGAACCGATGTGCACGGGTGATTGCTGGTGTATCGACCGTTATAACGATGGCAGACTTAATAAAGCGATCAATATCATTGAATGTAAAAGAATTGAAGACGCAATTGCCGAAAAAAGGGGAAATACGAACGGCCTGACGCATCACGCAACTGTTCCACTTCGAGCTGGTGATGAAAAATTCGGTATCCTAAATGTCGCGGCTCCGAATAAAACCTATTTTGAGCCTAATGAGCTTGCATTATTGGAATCCATTGCTTTTCAAATAGGAACGGCATTAAAGAGGATTAAATTAGCTGAGCGGGAGCAGGAAACTGCACTCACAGCCGAAAGAAATCGATTAGCGAGAGATCTCCATGATTCGGTTAATCAACTCCTTTTCTCGCTAAGTTTAACAGCAAGGGGCGGTGCCGAAATAACTAAAGAGCCAAATACGAAAGAAACCTTCACCTATATTCAAGATTTGGCCCAGGAAGCATTAAGTGAAATGAGAGCATTAATTTGGCAATTACGGCCGAGGGGACTGGAAAATGGCCTTATCAGTGCTTTAAATGGATATGGGCAAATGCTTGGATTACAACCTCATACGGAAGTGAAAGGCGTCATTTGTCTGCCTGGGAAAATCGAGGAAGTTTTATGGCGAATCGGGCAGGAGGCGTTAGCGAATTGCAAAAAGCATTCCGGACAGACGAATGTGGAAATTTCGCTAACGATAGAAAATCAACAGATAACAATGGTGATTTCAGATTGCGGATCTGGATTTCATTATGACAAGGACAAAGAAATTCCTTCACTCGGCTTAAAGAGTATGAAGGACCGAACAGAAGCGTTAAATGGACATTTTATGCTGCAAAGTTCTCCGCAAAAAGGGACAACGATTCATATCAGCATGCCAATTTAAGGGGGATGAAAATGGCGATTCGTATTCTCATTGCAGATGATCATCATGTCGTTAGGCGAGGTCTTGTTTTTTTTCTAAAAACGCAACCTGAAATTGAAATTGTGGGAGAGGCAAAAAACGGGCGCGAAGCTGTTGAACTTACGTTGAAGATTCGTCCAGATATCGTTTTAATGGATTTAGAAATGCCAATCATGAATGGGATTGACGCAACCCGTGAGATAAAAGGAAATTTTCCTGAGGTTAAAATCATGATGTTGACAAGCTTTTCTGATCAAGATCATGTCATACCTGCTATCGAAGCGGGTGCTTCAGGATACCAGTTAAAGGATATTGAACCAGATGAGCTTGTTAAGGCAATCAACCATTTAATGAACGGAGAAAACCAGTTGCACCCGAAAGCAACTTCACATCTTTTATCCCATTTATCGGCAAAAAGCAGTGCAGACAGAAAGCCATTAGACGATCTGACAAAAAGGGAAGTCGAGGTATTAAAAGAAATTGCCAAAGGAAAAAGCAATAAAGAAATTGCTTCAGCTCTGTTCATAACAGAAAAAACAGTTAAAACACATGTCTCTAACCTCCTATCAAAGCTAGAGTTGGCAGATCGAACCCAGGCAGCTTTATTTGCAGTCCGAAATGGGTTAATCGGGTAAAGAACAGCATCAGGTTTGGGCGAATCTACGACAAAAGATGTAGGTAAATTGAAATTTCTTTAGACCAAATATGGAGGGAAATATCAATCAGAGCGGTGATGTGAACGGTACAATCTCTTCCTATACTAAGAGTAGATAACAAAAGGAGAGATACAAAATGAAATTGTCAGTGATTAATGGAAGTCCAAGAAAAAAAGGCAGAACCGGTATTGCCGCGCGCTTTATTGCGAAAAAATATGGTGCGGATCTAATCGACTTAAGCAGAGGAGAAATTCCTCTATATAATGGTGAGGAAGAGCAGCACCAGCTGCCAGCTATTAAGGAACTTCGTAAGCAAATTGCTGTATCTGATGGGATTATTCTTGCCTCACCTGAGTACCATAGCGGAATGAGTGGATCTTTAAAAAACGCACTCGATTTTCTCAGCAGCGAACAATTTGCTCATAAGCCTGTTGGTTTGCTTGTAGTAGCAGGTGGTGGAAAGGGCGGCATGAACGCATTGAACAATATGAGGATTGTAGGAAGAGGCGTTTATGCAAATGTGATCCCAAGGCAGCTCGTACTTGACCCTCAATGCTTTGATTACGCAAATAACTGGCTGTTTGAAGAGCCTGCAAAACTTATCGATCAATTAATAAGTGAACTTCAATTATATATGAACAGCTATGTTCAAATGAAGGGCGAATAGGGGGTATTCATTTGAACAGATTGTGCCACGATCGCCGTTTTTATTTATTCCTATTTGCTAATGTTCTTTCATCCATAGGTTCAGGAATTACCATGATTGCTATTCCTTGGCTGCTAGTCACCCAGGTGGATGGTGGAACAGTTTTGGGTTACACCACTATTTTTATGACTATTTTCAATTTTGTTTTAACTCCCTGGGTTGGCCAAATAGTTGATCGGTATTCGAGAAAACAAATTTTGATGTTTGGTGAAGCATTTGGTTTCATACTAATTATGGCCTTTGTCATCGTTGGCATACTGGGCTTCGATTTTCAAATTGGGCATTATATTATTTTGTATGGCACTGGGAGCTTATACTATAATTTTTTCTATCCGGCCATTTTTGCATTTAATCAAGAAGTTTTTGAACAATCTGTTTATCAGTCTTTAAACGGAGCAATGGAAATACAAGGGCAAATTTCAAGTGTAATCGCCGGAGCCGTTGCTGCAATGCTCATTTCCACAGTAGACTTGCACTGGATGCTCCTGCTCGACGCAATTACTTATTTTGGAGCATTTTTATTATATAGAGCGGTCCCATATTCATGGAAGGAAAGGGCTTTACCAAAGGGTTCCTTTTGGAGGAATCTCACCGAAGGGTATTGGTTTCTGAAAAAAAAGCCTATCCTGTTTTGGTTCCTAATGGCTTCATTCATGCCTTTCATTGGTGTAATGGTAACCAACTATGTTTTTCCGGTTTACTTAGCTGATGTATTAAAGACTGATGCTTCAGCTTACGGTATGCAAAGCATGGTTTACGGGATCGGGGCAGCTGCTGCTGGAATGATAATCCCTTTTTTAGCCGTGAAATGGGGCAACAGGAGATCAATTCTAGTTACTGTCCTAATTTATACCATAGGGATATCGGCTATTCTTCTTGTAGATAACATTCCATTCTTTTTTGTTTTAACTGTTCTTTTAGCTTTTGGAAATGCAGGAACAAGGGTAGCAAGAAATTCTTTTATGATGGAAGTTGTTCCAAATGAAATAATAGGAAGAGTTGATAGTTTGTTTAGGGTTGTAGGACTTGGAATACGAATTGTCCTTTTGATGATTTTTACACAATTTACCGCTTCAAATAATGTTTTAATTAGCTTTTATTTGTTAACCGGATTATTGGTCACTTCATTCCTAATCGTATATTGTACTGAGAAAACAATGAAGAGACAAAAAGAAGACAGCTTCTCAAAAGCAATACATGGAAAATATCATTAAAAACACGGTTCACAAGGGAACCGTGTTTTATTGGTGGAAATCAATGTTTTTTCTGCATTTTTTGCTCCCTAATATCTTTTACGTCATGGTAGCTGGTATAAAGCGTCCTGATAATTCGTCTACTGACAATTCATTTGCATGATCGATGTATCTGAGTAAAGAATATAACTGTTTCTCAATGACGGAGTAGTCTTTTTCAAAGTTGTATGCATGTAAAAAATGTTCAATTTTTTTCGACAGAAACTGATCCTCTGTTCTTACCATTAAAATTAGCAAGTTATCCCATTCAGAACGGTGCGTATAATAAAGCGCCCTATCATAATCCACTTTATTCATTTGTCCTTGCCTCCTCTTTCAGGAGTTGAATATAGTTTGTGCCGTCACGCTAAGAATTTCCGCTGTAAATGTTGGAGATGCTGATTTTTAAGGTTTAACATCATTTACCTGAATAATGTCTTGTAAAAAATCAATACATAAAAATTGAAAGACAGCAAAAAATAGAATGAAGAACTAATAATTGTTGGAGGTATATAATGAAAAGAATTTTGCTGTTATTTTTAACCATCAGTTTGATAATGAATATTTCAAGTACTTCAGCTCTAGCACTAAACCAAAAGCCGGATTACGAAAAATACGGCAGGATTGCCATTGCCATTGTCAAGGAAGACTATCCTGGTGAAGCAGTGATCGAATATCAGTATACAGGAAGGCAAAAAATCTCTGACACGGCTGTTGTGGACAGCTTCACATTTCAAGTGAAAGAAAATAATAAGCCTATAACGGTAACTGTCAAAATAGCCCACAGTCTAAAAAACAAAAAGCTCCTTAGATTGTCAGTAGAAGAAAAGAAGGGATAAGAGAGAGCAATCTCTCTTATTTCTTTTTTTATCGAATGGGTCTTAAAATTTTTGAACTTCTCATCAAATTCTCATCTTCCTATCCTAATTCTCTAATATTCGCGGGTTATATTGTAGATGTAGCGAAGATATGGATGAAGGAGGAAACAAGAATGAAACATAAATTTTTAATTGGTATTTTATCTGCATGTGTGATTCTAGGCGGGGCAGTAGCTGTGGGAGCTGCTAAAAATGACACTAGCACCTCTAATCAACTAAAAGTAAAAGAGATCGAGAAAATAATTTCTATTTCAGAAGCCAAAAATATAGCACTTTCAAAAGTAAATGGAAACGTTGAAAGTGTTGAGTTGAAGAATAATTTAGGGAAGCAATATTATGAAGTCGACATTAAAAATGGAGAAAAGAATAATGAAATCCATATTAACGCTTTCACAGGAGAAATTATGTCAGTAACTGAAGATATTGATCACGATGATAAAAACAATGATCGTGTTGATTTTTCTCAAAGCACTAACACCATCTCTGAACAGAAGGCAATTGGAATCGTAGAAAAAGCAGTAAATGGTACTGTGATCGAAATAGACAAAGATGACGATGATGGACAAAGTGTCTACGAATTCGAGCTAAACACAAACCAGGGAAGAAAAGAAGTTAAGATCAATGCCGTCACTGGGAAAATTGTGAAAATAGAAAATGAAGATGTAGACGATGATAATGACTTAGATGACTAGTGATTCACGAAAAAAGCGGAGTTTTTAACTCCGCTTTTTTTGTATAATCTGAAAATCCCTTTATTTGGGACTCTAAAATTAATAAAGGTAAACTCTTCTCCAATTCATCATTCCCGCTTTTTCTTCATAGATTGTGGTAAGGACGAAAAGGGGGAGTGGCGAATGCGAGAAGAGGAAAATAAAGCCCTGGAGTATGCCATTCAGGAAATTACAGAGATCGCGAATGGATTTGGTTTGGATTATTATCCAATGCGTTATGAAATTTGTCCGGCAGATATCATCTATACTTTCGGTGCCTATGGAATGCCGACGAGGTTTTCGCATTGGAGCTTTGGCAAACAGTTTTATAAAATGAAGCTCCATTATGATTTTGGGCTGTCAAAAATTTATGAGCTCGTCATCAATTCTAATCCATGCTATGCTTTTTTGCTCGATTCCAATTCATTGATTCAAAATAAATTGATCGTTGCCCATGTATTAGCTCATTGTGATTTCTTTAAGAATAATGTTCGTTTTCAAAATACGAAACGCGATATGGTGGAAAGTATGGCAGCAACAGCAGAGCGTATCAGACAATATGAGATCGAGCATGGAAAGCGTGAGGTAGAAACCTTTTTAGACGCTGTTCTTGCGATTGAAGAACATATTGACCCTTCCCTAATGAGGCCTAAGCTTGCTTGGAATATGGATGATGTTGAATATGAGGAGGAAGAAACCACCTCCACCTCTCCATACGACGATTTATGGGGCATTGATGAAAGAAATAACAAGAAAAAGGAGCTAAGAAAGAAGAAAAAGAAGTTTCCACCCCAGCCTGAGAAGGACCTCCTCCTATTCATTGAAAGCTATAGCCGGGAATTGACAGACTGGCAGCGGGATATTTTAACAATGATGCGTGAGGAAATGCTGTATTTCTGGCCGCAGCTCGAAACAAAAATCATGAACGAAGGCTGGGCATCGTATCGTAAAGGTGTTATTAATACCAAAAAATTTAGAAAATATGATAAAATTCCTATATTAGGTTAAAATATGGGGGGTTTTTTTATGGTCAAAAAAAGTATTGTAGAAGAATTAAGATCAAAAAGAATATATGGAAGTAAGCCAAGAGATAACTATGATGCACGCAGTGAATTTTCTAGGGATTATGGACGTTTAGTTCATTCTCCTTCTTTTAGAAGGTTACAGGGGAAATCGCAAGTCTTTGGTGCGGGTTCAGGTGATTATTATAGAACTCGCCTAACTCATACATTGGAGGTTGCACAAATTGCAAGACAGGTAGCATATAGGCTAAATACTTCATGTGAATATGATATACCTGATAAACCTGGCTTGAAAATTAATCCATTAGTTGTTGAGTGTGCTGCATTGGCTCATGACTTAGGTCATCCACCTTTTGGACATAAAGGAGAACATGATTTAAATGAATTTCTTAAAGGTAAGTCAAGGAATGAATTTTATGAGGGGAATGCTCAGAATTTTAGAATACTAATGTACCTTGAAGAAAGGTACGGTGCTTTTGATGGTCTCAATTTAACGCATGCAGTATTACTAGGAATTAATAAGTACCCTTATCACATTAATGGCTCTAAAAAAGGTAAAGGGCTTTACACATTAGAATGGAACACTATAAATGAAATTAGGGAAAAGTGGGAAATTCCGACTGGTAAAGCAACATTGGAAGCACAACTCATGGATATTTCAGATGATATTGCATATTCAACACACGATATTGAGGATGGAATGAAGGCAGGAAAAATTCGAATTACAACGGAATTCTTAAATGAAACGGATTGGCTTAGATCATCATTAATAAGAGAGGTAAACAAAGCTAAAAATAATGAGTCTGGGATTTGGACGGGTCTTAATATTGAAGAAGAAATTCAAAAAGTTATGGAAGAATATATAAAAGTTTGGAATACAAAATTAGATGAATGTGATCAAAAAGAATCACTAGCTCGTCAGGAATTAAAAGGACACTATGTGAATATATTTGCAAATCGAGTCGGTATAATCCAAGATGACGATTGGTACAAAATTTCACTTGTAAAAGAGAATAATCCGCATGAAGAAGATACTGAACTGTTGAGATTTATGATTATTTTAAAAAAGTTAGCTTGGGTTACATTAGTTGAAGATTTAAGAGTACAACGTCTCCAAAAAAGAGGCGAGATAATATTAAACGGATTATTGGATGTATTCAAAGACCAAGATGCCGCCATGAAAATAATGCCTAGAGAATGGGTAAAAAAATGGAATACCATGAAAGCACACGATATTTCTTGGGAAAGATTCGCTGTTGATTATATCTCAGGTATGACAGATGCTTATGCAGATAAATTGTATGGAGAGTTGTTCGGTAGTAGGATTGGAAACATCTATGGGGAATAAAGGATGGTAATAGATTTATGAAAATATCCAATTGATGAAAAAATCCCCAATATTAAAGAGGTAGAATTCAAAATTCAACCTCTTTTTTAAATCTCAAAAAATATGTTTAAAAACATCCTAACATTTTACTATTTGTAACTACCTGTATGCTAATTTGCTAAATACTAAAAAAAGATAAGAAAAAGACAATGGGTAACCTATTTTAGGAACATTGTCTATGTCCTATATACTAGATTCTTTATTAAATATCGAACTTCAAGTTTTCATTCATAGGCATACTTTTCTTTGTTTAATATTTCTGATGAAGAATTAGAAATGGAATTGTCTGAGGCTGGTTTCATCAAAATCGACAACCCAGGCATGGTATTCTATGAAGATGAGGAAGCATTAATAGAAGCAAAATAAGTATCACTCGTAAAATAACTCCTCTAATTAATAATTCAATTCTGAATTACTTTAAAATTTACATGCCAAACTGTATTGCAGTGGTAAATATTATTTAAATGATAACCTTTTAATAAATCGATAGCATGAAGAACGGTCAAATGTTAAATATTTGATCGTTCTTTTTTGTTTAAAAATATTGACATTTGTAAATTATTAACATGCACAACACAACATATAGTTGTATTTCGGATGAAGTTATACAATATATTGTGATTCCGACTTGACCAATATTAACCAAAGGGGATATAATATGGTTATAAATAACTAGGAACGAATATTCGTTTTTTCTAGAGAGGAGACCATATGAACGATATTTTTTCTGCTTCAAACCAACTAGATGATTTACTACAACGCGTTGGTGCAAAACTTCAAATCAGTAAAACACAACGAAAACTGGCAGAGGAAAGATATCTCGCTGTTGGAACATGGCTTTCGAAGGATGAAGAATTGTTTGATGGGGCGGATATTGAAATTTATCCACAAGGGTCCCTCAGTATTAGCACGACTGTAAAGCCACTTTCAAAACAAGAATACGATCTTGATTTGGTTTGTCAAATTAACCTGCCTTGGCAAGGTAAAGATCCACTAAAATTATTAAACTCCATTGAAAAACGCCTCAAGGAAAACAAGATGTATGAAGGTATGGTTGAACGAAAAAACCGCTGTATTCGGCTGAATTATGCGAATGAATTTCACATGGATATACTACCAGCTCACCCAGCTGACAATACATCAAGTACAAGTGTTAAAGTCCCTGATCGAAAAGCAAAGGATTGGAAAGATAGCAATCCAAAAGGATATACAAGTTGGTTTAATGAGCGTTCTTATTTATATGAAACGTACCTTGAAAAAAGAGCGGATATTAAGCCCTTGCCAAATGATGATTCAATCGAAAGAAAACCACCATTAAAACGAGCAGTTCAATTGATAAAACGATATCGTGATGTTTATTTTGAAGATGATCCTGATTCAGCACCAATTAGTATTGTGTTAACAACATTAGCTGGGGAATTTTATAATGGACAGGCTTCAGTTTATGAAGCGATTTCGGAGGTACTTCAAGGCATTCTTAAACATATCCCGAATAATGGAAAAAGGTTAGTCGTTTTAAATCCTACAAACAAAAAAGAAGATTTAAGTGAACGATGGGATGGTCAATCTGAGTTATATCGATCATTTGTAACATTTATCCTTCATTTAAAAGAAAAATGGGACCAATTAAACGAACTACGAGGAATCCATGAAATTGCCGAAGAACTTAAATTGATGTTTGGTGAAAATGTTATCAATGAAACGATGAAAGAACAGGCTGAATACATCGAGAAAGCTAGAACAACCAACAAACTGGGCGTGTTTGGTTCGGGATTGTTAGTAGCAGCATCAAAGGAAGAAAGTGTAATACCAATGAGGAAAAATACGTTTTATGGCAGTTAAGAGAATTGCGTTTAAAAAGTTTCATATTCCAATCTCACAACAGATTATTGCTATGAATCTTGCTTTTCCAGAATTTAATGTGGAATGGAAAAAGAACACGGTCATCTGGACGGGAAATTTACAGCCGACACCACTTAGTAAAAGTTATACGGTCGAGATTTCTTATTCATTGGATATGCAGCAACCAGAAGTCATTGTACTCTCACCTAAATTGACAACAAGAGGAGATGAAAAAATTCCACATGTATATCCAGGAAACAAACTATGTCTTTTCCGTCCCAAAAAGAAAGAATGGACTAGAGAAATGCTTATTGCTGAAACGATTGTTCCCTGGACATCACTTTGGCTATACTACTACGAAACGTGGCATGCAACAGGGGAATGGTTAGGCGGAGGGGAACACCCTAACAAAAAAAGAAAAAAGAGATTTGTGTAATATCTACAAATGATAGCAGGGGACATAGATGTTTTCCCCTGTTTATTTTATTTAAAAGGTGATAAGAGAAAAAGGAGAGGAGAAATCACTTATGTCTAAAACAAGTATTCCCGATAGAGTGAAGAACAGGCTTTGGGGTAAAGCAGCAGGAAGATGTCAGTACGAAGGTTGTAATGAACCGCTTTGGATGGATTCTTTAACTCAATGGGAATTTAATGCTGCCTATATTGCTCATATTATTGCCGACAGTCCTAACGGTCCAAGAGGACACGAAACTCTTTCTGAAAAGTTGGCGAAAGACATATCAAATCTTATGCTAATGTGTGATAAGCATCATAGGTTAATAGATAGAGAAGATGTTGAAGGACATCCTGTGGAAAGATTAGTGGACATGAAGAAAAAGCATGAATTGAGAGTTGAAATGGTTACATCGATTGGTGAAGACAGGAAGAGTCATGTTTTATTTTACGGTGCGAATATCGGGGAACATAGTTCTCCAGTACATTGGGAGAGAACTACTCCTGCTATGTTACCCCAAAGGTATCCAGCTGAGAAGCCTGCCATTGAATTGAGCATTATGAATAGCCCTTTTCGTGATCATCAAGAACTTTATTGGACGATGGAGAGTGAGAATTTAAGAAACCAATTTTTAGATAAAGTGAAAAGAAGGTTAGAATTAGGTGACATCCAACATCTCTCTGTTTTTGCTTTGGCTCCACAACCATTACTCATTGAGTTAGGCAGACTACTTTCCGATATTTGCCCCGCCGATGTTTATCAATTACATCGAGAGCCATCGGATTGGAAATGGCAAGATGATCCTGAAGGGTTTGAATACATCGTAGAAAAACCTGAAATCATTCATAAAAAAGTGGCTCTTAACTTATCCTTAAGTGCCACAATAGATAATCAGAGGATTTTAAATACCCTAGGAGATGATGTGTCGATATGGAACGTAACTATTCCATCGCCTTACAATGACTATTTGAAAAGTAGCAATCAATTGAGGAAAATTCGAAAAGTATTTAGAGAACTTTTAAATAACATAAAATTAGTTCACGGTCACGATAACATTATCCATGTATTCCCCGCGGTTCCTGTTTCAGTTGCCATTGAATTAGGAAGGGTCTGGATGCCTAAAGCAGATTTGCCACTTTCTTTATTTGATGAAAAGGATGGTTTCCATCACGCCTTTACAATTGGTGAGAGGATTCAACTTAAAGAAGTTGTCCGATAGAATGGAATCATAAAAATATTAGCTATTTTAACTCCAAATTCATTGATATGTATTAGGTGAATTTGGAGTCTTTGTATGATTTTCTACTTCAAAACTGAGGCTGTTTCTAAAAAGGAGCAACCTTTACGATTTAAAATATAAAGTTGTTTTCATCTTTCTAATCAAAACAGAAACATTGTATGCTTTATAAAATCCTTCAATTTTCTCCCAAACTATCTCTTGACTTTCCTTATAATCGAATTCATTTACTGTATTGTATTCCTCTTGAAGTTCTGCAACGGCTTTATTTAAAATTCCTATATTTCTCTCTGAAGTGCCCACTACCTTTACTATTAATTTCATTCCAATTAGTGTAATTTTTTGAAATTATCTTTCCTAAAATTGAACCGCTAATCCTATCTTGGGTTCTTTTTATTATTATAAATTCATATAGTTACCCAAGTAATGATACGAAGGGTGGTTTATATGAGGGAGTATAATGTACACGAAGTCTTTGCGATTCTTCGAAAATACTACATAACGGATTGTCAGCAAATGGTAACTCGTTGGATTCGTGATGGGAAAATTCATGGGACAAGAAGTGCGAATAGAAAAGACGGTTACAGAGTTTTAGAGGAAGATTTGTTTGATTTTATTGAAGAGGAACGCCCAGGCTTACCAGCTATTATAGAGACATATGAAGAATATATAAAGAATCTTAATATCGGAGAACAAAAAGAAAAAAATAATCCACCAAACGGTAATAATGATGAAGAAAAAAGAGGGCAAAAGTTAGACGGGGTTAATGAAAAAGTGATTGATCAATTGCAGCAAAGGATTATTTATTTGGAAAATTCGTTATTGGAATTGCAGGAAGAGAAACAAATTATTGAAATGGATATGATTGAAGAGATGGAATTAAACAATAGCCGTAAAGAGAAATGTGAAACTTTACAAGAGGAAAATAAAACAATCATAGAGTTATACGAAATCATCGATGAAGAAAATAAGCAACTAAAAGAAAAATTATTACTGTTTGAAAATTCTAAGGAAACCGATATTGACTCAAAATTAAAAACTGAAAATGCCAATAACAAACCAAACCATCCTGTTACTTTTGAGGATTATAAAAATATTAGCAATGACACGATATTAAAGTTAGATCCAAGCATCAAAAATTCTGTTACGGAAGACCATCTTAGAACAATTTATGATCAAATTTTCCATGAGGGGTTTTTAAGACAAGAGTTTGTCGCGGACGATGGCAAGGTGAGATGTCCTTTTACGCAAAAAATGTATAAACAACAAAAAAGACTAATAAATAATGCGACAAAGCAGTATTTTGAAAGCCTTTCTGCTCAAAATAAGAATGAAGTGGAACCCGTTAATAAAAATGGAGACTTTTCCAAATAACAAAACAGCTAGATCAAATGAAGGATTACCCAATGCAACCATAGATTATTGCGAAAAAAGAGGATATTCATATGTAGTAGGAAGTGTTTTTACTACAAGTGCAATGTTACTTGAAACTAAAGAAACGAATAGCGATGGGGCTTTTAAAGGTCATGTTGGAGTGGATATGGAAACAGTAACAACTTTAGCAGTAGCAAAGAAATTTGATAAAAAATCTAATCTATCAGCATGTTAAATCGTTCTGACCATTTAATTGTAGGAGATACACTTTACTCCTATACAAAAGAAGAAGAGTTAATTGAAGCAGATACAGATAAAAGATAAGAGATGGAGTCCTTTATTTTTCTTCAAACTTAGACAAGTTTAAATAACATCGAAAAGGTATTGGACTATATAATAACCAATACCTTTTTTTGATATTTATTGTTCAGCTGCTAAAGGCTGTTCTTTTGTATTTTTTACTTCAAAACTTATCTGGCTGATTGCTGATCAGCTCCGAAAAAAGCCAACATAAAGGTCAAACCAGCCACTATTGAGGCAATTCCAGTGGAAGTTGGATTAATTATCCAATAAACAAAAGGGATTGGTGCATTTGAAAAAAAAGTAGCTACGATTGGAAAGTAAAACGAAATAATCAGACAGGGTACTGTTACACAAAGAAATAATTGTTTATTCATTTTAAACAACCACTTTTTTACGAAAAGTAGAGAAATGTAAACACCAAATATAAAAGGTACGATCGAATAAAACCAAAACAGAGGCAAATGAATAAAAGTTTCGGTCACTTTTTGCTTTACGATAAGTTCAAAATGATTACTAATAAATAACAATCCCAATAACCCTGGAAACCATAGTAATTTCAAGACCCATTTTGACCACTTGGGACGCATAATAAAACCTCCTTATCAAATTTTTTTAGATATTATTCCTTTTCTCTGAATTGGTTTATTATTTTTCTTATTTAACAAACCCCAATACAATCAGTTTTAATCTTTTATTTATTTAAATTGGTACTTGATCAATTAGAGTTTGCTGTTCCCAATCACGAGTAATTTTAAAAATTTCACCCTTAATTATCATATAAAACTCTCTCTATAATTTATTATACAGAAAAATGGAAAATCTTCCTATGAAATTCCGAAATTTCAATTAATAAACAATAAGATATAATACTTTGAATGGATAAAATGGTGTGCGTTTATTCAAAGTGATATGGGAATTACATTAATAAAGTGATAATTACGAATGCGTTGATCGAAGAAGGATTAACCCCTTTTGCTTGTGTATTTTAGGTATTTATTACACTCATCAAAGATGCTACCATGAAATATCAAATCTTATTCTGCTCTTATCGCATGAATTTGAAAATTCCCTTTGCGATAATCAAATGGTGAGTAAAGCGTATGTATCCGTTTTTTGTTAGCAAGTTCCAGCATTAGCGCCCCTTTAAAAAATGCAACAGCCTCGTTTTTACGATAACGAAATTTCAAATGTTCTTTGTTCTTTCCAAATAAACTGAATGACGACAAGAGATTGGTGTCACAATAAAACATTGGTTTAGGAAGATTAATCCCAAACGGTTCCATCGAAATGATGTCGCTATAAAGATGTCTTGAAAATTGATTGATGTTAAGTTTCTGCACATAAGTCATATGAGGATGTCTGAAGACCTCACTTCGGGCTTTAATCTGGATGGCTTTACGAAATTGTTCAATATTCTTTTCATTAGAAGTGATAGAAAGACCTGCTGCCGCCTGATGGCCGCCATGTTTGATTAGATGGTCGGCACAATTATTAATTACGTTAATGATCGAGAAGCCAGAGCCATTTACACTTCTTGCTGATCCAGTACCCGACGAAGTAATGACTATTGCTGGCTTTTTGTATTTTTCCGCTATTCGCGATGCAATAATACCGATGATTCCATTGTGAAAATCACCATGGACTACGATAACTTTATCATGGTAAAGTTGCTTTTTCTTTATTTGCTCTTCTGCTATTATAAATTGCTGTTTCGTCATTTCCTTGCGTTTGGCATTCAAAGCAATTAATGAAGTAATTTCTGAGCCTTGAATATATTCTTTTGTTAATATGTCCACGGCAATATTCGGGTCACTGATTCGGCCGCAGGAATTAAAAATGGGACCAAGTAAAAAGCCTATCGTAGAGCTGTCGATCTCCTTTACATATAACTCTTCAAAAATTTTGCCAAACACTGGATGAGGATTAATCATCATCTTTTTTAATCCTTCTTTGCAAATCACTCGATTTTCATCCGTAATGGGCATGATGTCTGCCATTGTACCTAAAGCCGCTAATTCAATGTATGTCATAAAATCCTTATCTAATTCTCGCTTAGCTGCTTCATACAAGGCTTGTACAACTTTAAGTGCCACACCTGCGCCCGACAATGCCGTAAATGGATAGGTATTGTCATGCCGCATGGGATTAATAAAAGCATGACAGTTTGGATAGGGTCCTAAAATTTCATGATGATCCGTAACAATGACATCAATTCCTTTTTCCTTAGCTAGTTGCAGCGCCTCGTGAGAACTTGTGCCATTATCAACTGTGACGATTAAAGAAATATTATCATCTACTTTCTGCATGGATTGTATGGACAATCCATAGCCTTCGTTTCTTAAAGGTAAACGATAAGATACTTTTCCTGTGAATTTTTTGAGTGCTAAATAAAGAATGGATGTTGCGGTAATCCCATCCACATCATAGTCTCCGAAAATTAAGATGTTTTCTTTTTGCTTTAATGCTTTTATGATACGAATGACCGCTTTTTTCATGTCATTTAATAAAAAGGGATGATGTAAATCCGTCCTAATGTCTGGCATGAAAAAGTGTATTAATTTCTCCTCATTATTAAATCCATGGTGAAATAGATAGTGAGCTAAGATAGGATCGATGTTCAACATCCTTGAATAATAAAGAATATATGCATATTTAGCGTGCTGCTCCAAAGGGTGATCAAACGGAATCCAGTTAGAAGACATTATTTACACCTCGTTTTGATAAAACCAAACAAATCTTTCTGCTTTAAAATGAGAAAGGTTTTGGAAATATTGATCATCAGGAGAATTGGATGTTTCATAATAGGATTGAAAAAATGGCAACAAATCGTGTACATTCTTCTTTTTCATCCATGGTTTGTAATCGTTTATTGGTACAGGGAAAGCGTGCTGATATTCAATGGTTCCTTTCGTGGCATAATAATAAATTTCAAATGGCTGTTCGAACGGCAATGTACTTAATGTTTCTTTATAAAAGAGCAGTCCTAACCTTTTTTTTCGTAGCAAATAGTGTTTTAGATGTAAGGAACCTCCATTAAATTTGGTTCGATTCAAGATGTCATAAAGAGTTAGTGTTTTCAAAAAAATCACTCCTAAGTAGGTACAGATAAAACAATTTCAATATCCTTCTCTTCAAACAAGATAACCTTCTCGACCAAAGTCTGTACGAATGATTTAGCTTCTACTACGGGAAGGGTATCGATGGCATCAATAATCGTAGAAATTTTATTGTTTAGCACCTCTTCAAGTTCTGATGCGTTAAAGGAGGGAGGCACTTCGCGATTTTCAGCTTCCAATAAAATTCTTTCCATTCTTTCCTTTTCGTTTTGCAAATCCACTAGTTCAATCAATCCAGCTGTATAAGCCTCCACTTTTCGTTTATATCGATTTTTTGCAGAGCGAATTTGCTGTTGTATTTCATTATTCTCTTCTTCCTTTACTTGATTGGCAATCATAATCACATAGGATTGGTTAATGCTATTGGACAAGTGTAGCAATCCATGTTTAAACCATGACTCAACATCCGTTGCATTGTAAGGTTTACTTGTACAAGTGCCTTTATTTTTATTTGCCGAGCAGCGGTAAACACGCTTTCTTTTTGTTCTCGACCCCGTCCAACTAATGCTCATGGATGCCCCGCATTTTCCGCATTTTAATAAACCACCTAATAGATGAGGGCTAGTTTTAGCACGCGACGGCATATTCTTTTTATGTACCCTTTTTTGTACCGCTTCCCATACTTCCTCTGTAATGATAACTGGATGTGAATGTTCGATAATGACCCATTCGTCCTCATTCTTTTCCACTTGTTTTTGGCTACTTCTATCCACACGATTCCACATCAATGTCCCTTTATAAACGGGGTTTGTGAGCATAAGTTTAATGGAACGAATGGACCATTCTTTCTTTTGTTTAGAAGGAATGCCTTCTTCATTTAATTGTTTAGCGATGCTGTAATAACCAAGTCCTTTGTTTAAATAAAGGTCGAATACTCTTTTGACCACTTTTGATTCCACTTCATTAATAATCAGTTCTTTTTCTTTCAGGTCATATCCATATGGACTTTGAGAAAGCCATTTTCCTTGATTCGCCGCATGTAGCATATTATCAAAAACCCGTTCGCGAATTCTTTCCCTTTCAAATTCTGCAACAGCACCCAGTACCTGAAGTGTTAAACGTCCCGATGGTGTATTTGTATCAAACGATTCGCTTATCGAAATAAATGAAACTTTTTGATCCTGAAAGGTGTCGATTAATCTGAGTAAATCTAATAATCGTCTGCTTAAACGGTCCAGTTTTGTGACCAATATTTTTGATATGGTTCCTTTGTTTATTTCATTTAGAAGCTTATTAAGTTGCGGGCGGTCCAAGTTTTTCGCCGAATATCCGTCATCAATGAATAATAGGGGATGTTCATCCCAGCCCATTGCTCGACAATATGCCTTTAATCGCTCTTGTTGTTCATCTAATGAAACACCTTCCCTCGCTTGTTCATCCGTAGAAACACGACAATAAAGTGCGATGAATCGATTATGATCCGTCATCGAAATTCCTCCACGTTCCATTTTGTACATATATATGAAGAAAGAAGGAAAATCATGAAGTAGCAAATTTAAAGGGTTGTCCAACTCAATTCCTTGCATAGACATGAACAAGGAGGGATTGGATGGACGACTTAAAAATCAGTTTTAGGTTTGGCAATACTGGCTTCCATGAAATTTCCGAATTAACCGAAGGAAATCAAGAAAAAGTAAAGCAGTTCTTTTTACTTTGGGAAAAAAGAGTTAGACATTGCTCAGCTGTCCATTCATTAAATAGATGCCTTAATTTAGATTCGAGAAAATTTGTTCATATTTCTGTTGAAACAAAGAAGGAGAGTCCAACCGTTAATGGGTAGACTCTCCATTTTTTTATTTTGTTATTCATAATTATAAACGATTTATTTACGAGGGTGAATAAAATGTTAAATATTGGTTACCATAGACCTATAAACCTTTTTTGTTTCGAAAAAGTTCCAATCCTTTTTCGAAATGGCTGAGAAGGTAATGGGCAGCTTCAGGATTCACTTGTTCAAGCTCGACCAGATGCCGCTTCGCATGGTTCAGCCGTAAATCTAATTCATCCGTACTTTCAGATTCTAGCGGCAAAAGATGCAATTCTTCTTGAAGTTTTTCTAAAAGGGAAAATTGAATGGTGTCCGTTTTTCCAGTTTCCAAATTACTAAGATAGCCAGGGGATACATTTAACCTTTCTGCAAAGGCATTTAATCCAATTCCTTTATTGGTACGTAAAGTGCGAATTCGTTGTCCGATATTTTGCAGCATGCTTTACCTCCATTTACTTGTTCATTCATTTTATAGCTATGTGGAATGATATTTGTCCTATGAATGTGCTACTTGTCCTTATTTCTATATAGCAGGCGTAGATTCCTTCTCTATCTGTCATTAGAAAAGGTTAATCCTTTTCCAATTAATAAATGAATTATCGAAAGGAGTTCAAAATGGCAAAGAATACTTTAAAGACCATATCTATTAGTTATGTACACGATCCTGAAGCAGCAAAAAAATGGGGGGAGCTCTATTTTGATTTATTGTTGGATCAAATGAAAAAGGACAAGAAATCAAATGATGAAGCATATAATGACTTATGACAAAAGGAGGAGGAGAAATGTATGAAAGCAGTAGCCTATTATCGCAATTCTATTAGCAAGGAGAAGCAAAAATTATCCATTGAAATGCAAAAGGATCATGTAAAAAAGCTGGCAAAGGAAAAAAATTTACTCATTGAAGATGAATATTGCGATGACGAAACATCTGCACGGAAGACGAAAGTGGAGGAAAGAAGGCACATGTCCCGTCTATTGGATGATATTGAAAAGGGAAGAATCAAAACGTTGATTGTTTATAGCCGCTGTCGCCTTGCGAGGAATGTTCATCAATACATGCAGATATATAAAGCCCTTCAGGATAAAGAAATTGAAGTGCTATTTGCTGGAGAACATGAGTTTCCGATGTTATATACGATTGAAGCTGAATTAATCGAACGTATAATGGCATCGTTTAATCAACATGAAGCAGATAACTTGGTAAAAAAATTGAAAGATGCAAAACGAACAAAAGCAAGACAAGGTTTGCATGCTGTTGGTCCTATTTCATTTGGGTATGAACCTCATTCCGAAAAGGATGGAGATTGGCGCATTATTCCTGATGAAGCGAAGGCTATCAAAGAAATATACGAACTATTCCTTCGTGAAGACTTTGATAGCGTGAATCAATTTGTTGATCTGGTAAACGAAAGCGGATATCGATTCAAAGAAAAGAAAGAATGGACATATGGAAATGTCCGTAACGCTTTAAGAAATGCCATATATAAAGGCACCCGAAAATACAAAGATGATGTAGAAAATTTAGCTGTTGCTGTTCCTCATTTAAAAATAGTCGATGATGATGTTTGGGACCAAGTACAAAATAAGCTATTAAAATTTACCCGTGAATCCGCTGAAGAAGAGGAAGAAATCTTTTTCCTTTTGAAAGGTTTCATCACCTGTACGGAGTGTCAGCAGTTGTTAAAAGCAAAAAAAGTGCAACGCAATGGGCAAAAAATAGGGATATATCAATGTAATGACCATCCCAAAATAAAATACAATCATGAGCTGCTTGAACAGGAGATCATTCTAAAAGCAAATAAATTTTTTGATGAAATATTATCCCCTGTGTTCAAAAAATTCTTATTAGAAACCACAGAAAGACAGGCGAAATATTACGGAAAAATTGAAAATGATCTTGAAAAAGTGAAATCAAAATTAAAAGACCAAATTGGCAGTGAATTTGACGTAATCTTAAATGCTGAAAGTGTCTCTGATTTGCCAAGGGGAATAAAGGAAACTTTGAATGAATTAGTGCAAATTTCAGAAAGTCGAGAAAGATTTCAGGATAAGTTTTTTGATTTAAAGGAAACGCTTAAAGAATTAAATGATTTTCATAACGAATTTCAAGAAACAGTTGAGATTATTCAACCAGATATGGACAAGGAAATGGTACAGGAATTGCTTCAAGATATAATCCAAGGGATATATGCTTTTAGTGAAAAAGAAATAACTGTTATTTTGAAGCACCCTCATATTGATGAGCTAGGAGGAAAAGAGTACATTGAGCTTGGCTAATATTATTCAACCTGGTATGAAGGCGGCTTTTTATGGAAGGCATTCGACAGACAAACAAAATATGGATACTCAACTGCGAAGTGCTTATGATTTTGCCGATAAATATCAATGTGAAATTATCGGTGAATACTTAGACAAAGGAATATCCTCTCGAAAAAAAGAACGAAGAGGCATCGAAACATTAATAAAAGATGCCAAGGAAAATAAATTTGAGGTAATCATTATCTATGCTCATGCTCGGCTTGCGCGGATTCCAGAAGAACATGATGCCCTTCGACTAACAATGAGTATTTTGGGCATTCATATTGTGGAAAGCAGCACCGAAACCTTATATAGTTACGGTGATATTGTATATTCATCTATTAAAGACGCTTTAGCAAAATATGAGCTTGATAAGATAAGAGCGGTAACTAAAGACGCAATAGCCACCTTACTAGGACAAGGGTTATGGACGGGGGGCAAGGCGCCCTTTGGCTATAAATATCATAAGAAATTAAGAAAAAAAGGAAAAAAAGATAATAATTCCGCTATCATGGAGTTTTCTGAATTTTTAACGGAAGATTTAGCAAATTCTATTCAAAAAGGTCGGTTTGAGCGAATCGAACATGAAATTATTTTGGTTAATAAGGTGTTTTCTTTATACAAATTAGGGTACGGTTTTCGGCAAATAGCGGAAATGATGCCCAAGTTAAGCCATCGAGGTAAAGACTGGAACGATGACAAGGTAAAACAAGTCATTATAAACCCATTTTACGCAGGGTATCTGGCCATTCGTAAAAGGAAATTAGGTGCAAAAAACACACTAAACAATCGCAATGAGTGGAAAATAAAGGAGAGTTCGCTCATTCAACCAGTCATTACTTTTAGTGAGTGGGAAGAATGCTTTCGGCTGTATGAGCAAAAAAAGGAGAAAAAGCTTCCGCCCAATTATTATAAAACAAGCTTCTTAGTCAATAACCTTTTGTTCTGTAAACCCTGTAATCAATTTTTTTCGGGTAAAGATCAAAGGTCAAAAGGGTACGGCAGCTTAATTTATCTATGCAAATCCTGTAAAAGAAAAATCTCAGCTGAATCCATCCACCTTGATGTTATGCAAAAGCTGGATAAATTACAAACGAAAAGTACAGAAGAAATGGTATCCATCATTAAAGAAAAAATTAGTGACGAGTGCGAAAGGCTAAAAAAGGAAATTGAGGTGATTTCAAAGGCAAAGGAGGAAGAAGATCTAAAGTTATTCACAATCAACACCAAAATCCAAAAACTGTTTCAAACCGACGGAGATGAAACCATTATAAAAATTTTATCAATCGGTAAAGAAACATTGACTAATTCCATTACAGAAAAGAAAAATCAAATTACCACCTTACAAAAATCAGTTCAAACACTATGGAACATTGATGGAAATCATCGACATATTGAAGAAAAAATTAATGATTATCAACACCTTTTTAATCTACCCAATATTCAGCTACGACGGCTATATCTGTATTTAATCAAAAGTATAAAAGTAAATTCCACAGGAGGTTTGGAATATCAATTTCGAGTCGACTTGGAAAAGTAAAAAACTAGACCCGTGGTCTAGTTTTTTACATGTAATTTGTATTTTCTACATAATCGGTATATTGATGCAATTTGTAAAATCCATAATATAATATTCATTTCCGACTCTTAGTCTCGCTATTATTTAATGCTGAAAAGAATAACCTGTTAATATAAATGGGAGCACAGAGTTAAAGAATTAGCTGCTTTTGGAGGCTTTTCCTTTAAAAGGGGGGAATTGAAGAAGGATTTTGTATCAGAATGTCGAATCTCACTGAAATAAGAAAGTTTTTTCATTGCACTTCACCACAATATTAGGAGGTAATAGCGTGAAATTTCTATTCAACAGTAAGGGACAGCATATTGCCAATTTTGTAAATAGTCAGCTCCATTCTCCTAATGGACAAAATATTGGTCATTATCGTGAAGAAGAAAAAATATTTATTGATATGAGAGGACATTATTTGGGTGAAATTATTTATGATAATCGATTAATGTATAATAATATCTCTTCATACAAAAATGTGAATTTTGGAATATATGGTAACTATGGAAATGTAGGGAACTATGGAAACCCAGGAAATTATGGTTCAATCGGATCTATTTCAGGCTATAAAGACATTGATTTATAATGGTGAAATTTTTAAAAGCCATTTTCCTAAAAGTGCATTGATCCAGTAGGATTAATACACTTTTTTTGTTAACACCCTTTATTCTGGCAGGGTAGTTGGGGGATGAAATCTGTTTATAAGGAATAACCTCTTTGAGGCATTATAGAATCAAATTTTTTAATGTGAGGTAGGTTAATAAAGTGGGGATTTTACTCAATATCACACAAGATGAATGTCATATTAATTTTACAAATAAAGAAATTAATTTTTTCGGTTACACAACATATAATGAAGAGGTTTGGGAAAAAGTCAAAGATTTAAATTGGTATGTTGATGAAAAAAAGTTGAAAAAAGGTGAAAAAACATATATTTATACGGGGTCAAGGAAGTTTGGGAAATATAAAGACTTACATCAGATTATAATGTTAATTTGGTATGGAGAAGATAAAATTAAAGAAGCTTATAATAAGAGATTTATTGTGGAACACCATGATAATGATGCATTTAATTGTTTAATCGAAAATCTTTCTTTTGCTTCAAATGATATTAATATTGCTAAAGCACATACTTTCGATAAAGAAAGACCAAGGTTAATTGACAAAGTTACAGTAAACTTTTTTAAAGACTTCAAGTCAGGCAAATATCAAATAACCTTAGGATTTAACCAACCTTATACATTAGTTGAGGGTTCGGAAAAAACAAATTTAACCGCAATGCATTTACTTTATAATGACGATTTTAGACTTGTGTATACGGATGCTTCTAGAATTGTGTGGGATTTATTAAATAGGGATTCTATCGATTTAACTCTTTTAAGTCATATTGAAAGAGAAATAACACCTGATATATATATTTATGCTAAGGATGGACAAGAACTCCCACCTTTTACATTTATTGATGGAAAACCAGTTGTTGTTTTAAGTAATAAACCAGAGAGCTTTCTTAGATTAAATAGAGTGTCTCCAAAGAAAAGTCTTTTCGACAAAAATAAATAGGGTTAATTTATACTAAGAAGTTAATAATTTTCTGGAAAAAACACTTCAACTACTGGGTCTTTTTTGAATAAAATATCTAATTATTCGAAAACGCAGAGGAATTAAGCCTCTGAGTTTTCTCTTACAAGATATATGACTTAATAAATTTTCTACTTTACATTTGAATATTTGGAGTTTCCAATCCTTAATAGTATGATTTCATTCACTAGCTGCAAATAGGTATGTTGAACTTGTAGTGGTTCAACACACTACGAAAAGTAGGAATTAGAAAAATTGATTTCTCGGTTTTTAGATGGGACATGTATTTACTTCTCGGTTCTTGCTTAGGTAATTGATCAATTACCTAGGCAAGAACCGAGAACTTTATTTGATTGTGCTATGATACAAGGCTTTTATTCAATTAGTTTAAGAATACGACTCGCATTATAGTACCCCTCTCGGTTTTTAGGGTATGTCGGAAAATATATCTCGGTTTTATAGTAGTAATAATATTCATGTAATAATACAATGATTAGATTACTAATTAAATATTACTAAGTTAAAAATAGTTTTGAGTATTAACAGTTGATAGTTTGTTCCCATAATGTTACTAAAATAAATTTACAATTATATCTACTCGATTAAAATGGTTTATAGAAATTAAATTTTGTAACGAGGATTAATTAGGAGAATTTTATTGATGATTTGGTTAGGGCAATCTATGATTTCTTTAATTTCCTTTCTATGATGCAGCGTTGATCTTGTACTGCATGAAAGCTAATAGGGTATTTCTTCAAGAGGAGAAAAGTATTTTTACTAACGGAGCAGTTTAGTGAACAAGCATTAAAATAAATATAAGGTATTAGCCGAGTTCATTGAACTGGGTTATTTATTTATATTAACTGAAGCCTTCATTAATATTTAATCTGAGTTTTCGGAAAAAACAGTTACAAAAAAACAGCCTCTAATTCAATCTTGGCTAGAGTTGAAAGTCAATTCAACTCCTTTTCCATTTTATTTTTTCGAATTGTGCATCCTAAACAGTCTCACCGTCGCCTAAAAGGTAGAAACAAAAAAGGGGGTTTTCCTCATAGAACAGAAAACACTGATGACACGGATCAGGAACGGCGAGCACGAAGCTTTTGCTCAACTAGTCAACCCCTTGATTGAAAAGGGGTACAGGACCAGTTTTAGTATTCTCAAGTCGAAGGAACAGGCGGAAGAGGTTGTCCAAAATGCGTTGATTGAGGTATACCGTAATATTATGAGTGGAAAGGATATCACCTATTTCAACGCCTGGTTTTATAAACTGGTCTCCCACCGCTCGATCGATGCTTGGAGAAAGAATGATCGCCTGAAGGAATCACCGCTTGAAATCGATGTGGTTACAGACAAACATTGTGTGATGGAAAGCGTACTAAAATTGGAAACCGAAAACGATATTAAAAAGGGCATATCATCCCTTGATAACTGTGACTACCAGAACGTCCTCATACTCTACTATTACCAAGAGCTAGCAATCCAAGAAATTTCAGATTTGCTGGGACTGAAAAGTTCGACGGTCAAATCCCACCTTCGTAGAGCGAGGAATGCTCTGAAAAAAAGGTTGATCGAAAATCAGTTTATAGGGGTGAATTCACAATGAAGATTGATGAATCGTTGAAGAAAGATATCGAAGAAGAGATGGAGAAAATCCAGGTGCCATCTTCCATGTACGAATTTTCTAAAAACATTAAGGGAGAGTCGAAAAAAAGAGGGGATTTCGAAAAACCTACAAGAAGAAATAGAGGGTGGAGGAAATCCCAGTTTGTAGTTGCAGCGGTTATCAGTCTTGTCATCCTAACGGGTTCTGCATTCCTGAATCCAACTATGGCGGAAGTAGTATCAAAAATCCCGTATCTAGGACAAGTATTCCATAAACCGATACAGGAAGTAATTGCGGAGACGTTGGAGAAAGAAGGGTATAAACCAGCAGGTATCGGCATGGGTATGTGGGGACAGAAGCCACTCTTTGACATACGATTGAAGGGAACGAAAGAATACGTCAATCAAGAAGAGGACAAAGTTTTAAATATTTTGACTGAGGTTTTGGAAAAAAGAGGGTATGATAACTACGAGTTAATGGTTTCTGACACGAATGAGGGATCTCCTGCGCTAAATGAGATAGAAAAACAAAGGGAGGAACTAGGTGAAAAGTTAATGCGGGACTTGCAGATAGCGGGCTATCCGATTATGAATATTAACGCATATAGCCATGTAGTCAAAGTGTACATCCCGATTGCCGATGAAGCTAAGAAAGTAGAAATCTACAAGGCCGCAATTGAACTTTTGAAAGCAAACGGTTCACCGAAACAGGTACAGATTATAACTCGAGACGTTTCTGAAGAAGAACTTGAGAGTCAATGGATGCCCGCCATGATAAGGATTGAAGAAGAGTTTTACCTGAAAAAAGAGTACCGAGTAGCTGACATTAGCTATTCTTACAAGCCTGAAAAAGTGTCCATTACCATCATGACGAGCATGAAATCATCGGATGCAGAGGCTAAAGAAACGGTAACCAAAATCCGAAAAGAAATAACAGAGTACCTGGATAGCGAAGAAGGAAAAACAAAGACAGAGAAACAGAAATATGACCTAATTGTCCAAGACAAGAACGGTAATGATTTTCCCTTTTAAAGAACATAATTATCTTTCATTCTCTGTGGTGAATTTCTGAATCATGGTAGGCTAACGGGAGCTTTAGTTAAATAACGAGTTTCAACAATACGGCGCTTTTCTGAAATAAGGAAAGCGTCTTTATTCATGAAAAGGGCAGATTGTGGAATAACACCTAGATATCTGGTGAAAGTTTAGGCTAGTTTGTGAAACTTTGTACTTAAAGTAACGAAGCAGGTTAGCTGAAGAAGAATGAACCTTTTGGAACTGAAAGCCAACTTTTACGGAAAACAACTATGGTCATTTCGGTGTATTATAGATGTTGTCGCATTACAATAAAAGGGTGCAAAAATAAAGAGATAAGAGGGATTAGTGGTGATGTTTTTTATTTTTATTGCAGTGTATGGAACTCCAATCCTGGCAATAATTTTTTGTTTAAATTTAGTTAGCATTATCAAAAAGGTGAAAACCGAAGAGGACTTTTCTATAAACACATTTTGGTTGACGGTATCATTCGCCGTTATGATGTGGAGTATTGCAGTTGCTGGATTAGAGGGATAGAGTCTTATAGATGATAGGTACAGACGAACAAATGCTTATTAAACAAACGGGTGCTTTTCTGTAACATGCAGGAACGCTTATTTGTATTGTGCAAATGGATAGGTTTGTTGAATAAGGAAAAAGGAAAATAGGACTCAAACAGATGGTGTTAAATGGGGAAATAAGGATAAAGTGGAGGGGGAATTAATGTGAGGGCTTTATCTGCTTCAATAATTGTTCTTGGTGCCTGTTTATTGATTTTTGGATGGTTTGTATCTAATGCCATTACTAATTCAAAGCCTTATATTCCAAGTTCAATAAGTGTTGACCAACCAAGTGGTGGACAGTATGAATTAATTGTAAGTGAAGGATGGCTTTACCTCTATGATAAGACTAATGGACAGGTTTGGAAAAAACCAAACGATTCTGATTCCCCCTGGGAAACTGTAAAACATTATTCTTCTTATTGAACTAATGGGTGCAAGAATTAAACTAGGTGTTGCAGCGGCAGCATCTTTTTTCTTGTTGTGCTAACGGGCAGTTTTGTTTAACAGGGAATATGGAGGTCATGGTAAAATAATGGTAATGAAGGAGGGATAAGATGCCGTTTATTAAACCATTTCTTGCACTTGCTGTATTTTTGTCACTTTTATTCGTATTTGGTTGCAGTAACAACGCAGAAGATAATCAATTTAACTTCGGTTTGATAGCAAGTGAAAAATCTTTGCCTACGGATTTTGATGAGGTGGCGTTTAAAAGGGACACAACACCTTATTTTCAGTATTTAGTAAAAAAAGTCGTTAATCAATCTGAATTTGAAGAAACATGGAACATATATGGAATTGAAAATAAGACACCAAATGTAGACTTTAACGAGAAAAATGTTATTTTCATTGGAATTCAGGAGTCTGGAAGTTGTCCCTATAAGATTAAAAATATTGAACTAAACTCAGACAACAAAGCTATCACAGTGCCTTTATCGCAACCAGATGGTACCTGTACTTCTGATGCAACACCAAGAACATTTGTAATTGAGGTTAATAAAGAAGTTTCAAGAGACTTGAAGAGTGTGGTAATTGTTCAAAGTGGTGCAGTAACAACCACTCCAATTGATGGAAACTAATCTTAAAATTTTGACTAACGGGGGCAAGAGTACATGAACGAATTGCTGCGGTGACCCTTTTTCTTATTCGAATAACAGGGCAGTTTAGTAAAATAAACAATGATATACAAAGGTTAATTCAAAGGAGGATAAAATGGATATTAGGAAACTTAATAAAGGTGAAAAACTTCCAATGGAATTGTTTTTATTAGCTGACCCTTCAATAGAGATTGTTGAGGAATATGTCAATAGGGGCGAATGTTTTATAGCTGAAATCGAACAGCAAATTGTTGGAGTTTATGTATTGCTTCCTACAAGACCAGAAACAGTGGAGCTGGTGAACGTTGCGGTGGTAGAAGAGCAACATGGTAGAGGTATAGGGAAGCAATTGATAATGGATGCAATTAAGGTAGCCAAGACACAGGGCTACAAAACAATTGAAATTGGAACTGGAAATTCAAGTATAGGGCAATTGGCTCTTTATCAAAAATGTGGATTTAGAATAGTTGGTGTTGATATGGACTTTTTTGTTAGGCATTATTCAGAAGAAATTTTTGAAAACGGTATTCAGTGCAGGGATATGGTTCGTTTATCTCAAGATTTATAGGTTAAAAAGGTAAATGCTCTTGAACTAACGGGTAGCGATTGTTCAACAAGAACAGTCGCTTTTTCACTAAAGGAGCAGTATAGTTCAAGAAAACATCTGGATATTATGGTGAAAATGGAATAAAGATTTACTTCAAAATGGTGTTAAAAATATTTTGAATGTGAAACATATGCTGTATTCATTCGTCTATTATTTAAAATGATTATGTAAAGGAGTGGGCTGTTTTGTTAGGTGCTGTACGTTTTGTTTTAACAGGAATGATATTTGCACTTTTCGTAGTAGGATGTGAGAAGGAAACAACTATCAATTATGAAGTTACTCCAACATTTGTTTCAGAAGCTGAGGATTTTGTGGGTATTGAAGGTAAGGTAGGTTTCCTAAACAACAACTTTAAAGAAAATGAATTTGAAAAAACTGTATGGCATTTTTGGGGAGAATCGGATGAAATCAAAGGAGTAGTTCGAGTTGAAGGAACTCATTTAGAAACAGGAGAAAAATTCCCTATATTATTAAATGGGCCAAACTTAAAAAATGCAACGTGGGAGTTTAATAATGGATTTACTCAACCTAACTTGGGAGCAACAAAAACGATGCCATCATATGTTGGGTTTGAAAAATCAGGTCTGTGGGAAGTTTCTGTGTATCTTAATAACAATCATTTGGGAGAATTTATATTAGAAGTAAAATAGTGATTTTTTGATTTGAATTAAAGGTAATTTAAGAGTAAAGAGGAAAAAAACTTATTCAAACGGGTCGATTGTTTAGTAAGAGTGGTCACACCTTAATAAGATTGTGAAGAATTGTACTTAAAGTAACGGGCAGTTTAGTTTAACAAGAACAACTGAAAAATAACAATAAATCAAATTTAAAAAGGTGTTGTTATTTTTGGAACAAGTTAAAATGTATAAAATTTCTTTGTATCCAATATTGGCTTTAATGTTTACTGGTGGAATAATGTTTTTCTCATTTTGCTTTATGGGTTTAACAGACATTCTCTTAAATATATTCATCTCTTTTGTAGGGGTGTTTTTTTCATTTGTATTTTTAGGGTATTCCTTTTATCTCTTAAGAAAAAGAAGAGAAGGTAAGGGATTTTATTGGGAAGATGAAGGGATTGTAATTGACCTACAAGGGAATAAAGTCTACTGGGATGAGATTGAAAGTATTCAATATTCCGATGTAAGAGGTATGAAGTCCACCGTGATTTATCCACACTATACAAATCACGAAAAGATTAGAATCCGTCGTAAGAAATGGATGCCAACAACTGCCCATTCAATCGATTGGTTTTATATTGAAAAGCCAAAGGAATTGCACAAAAATTTAATGAAGACTTGGGAAGAAAAAAAGCATTAACGCACATTTATTTCAAATTTTTTATTAAGCTAACGGGGCAGGTTACTTTAATAAATGGGAAGTCTGATATTAATGGGATCCGTTTCCTATCGCAAAACGTGAATTTACAACTAAAAATGTAGGGTAAAATGCATACCAAAAAGCACCTCTATATGTAACGGGTTCGGTTGATGGGGAGAAAAATGCCAAAAGTAATTTAAAAAGCAACTCAGTTAGCATATGTTTTAACAGTAAATTAGCAATATAAATAGCAAGTAATAACGCTCAGATTTTTTCTGAGCGTTTTCTCCATAATATTTTACCAACCTTGTAATTTAGAATAACCATTCAAAAGTTTGGTCCATACGAGGAAATACAAGGCAGTCCCCAATACTCCTAGTATTACGACGGATGTTAACATAGCGAACACATTTACTTGACGTTCGTTAATCACAATTTTAATAAGCAATAACGCAAGAATAGATACAGTAATAATAAAGAAAATACCATCCATCAAGCCTTCTCTTAGGCTATCGAGGATTTCTGGAATTGACCAAGCTAACGGTATAGCGATACTTACATCTCCCAACAATCCACGCTTGTGTGACAGGGCAGCAATTGTACCAATGATTAGGCTAGCTGGTATGGTGATAAAAAGCCAAGGTGCGGCGTTATTCCATCCATCAGCTAACGTTACGGACTCACAGACTACGAACAAAAGATAGTACGACACAATCCACGCAACTAGGTAGGTTAATATGCTCCCCGTAGCGATGAGTATGGTTTTACGCAATGTATGAACCCCGCGTGATGTTGAATAGGAAAACAAAAATCCAACGAATACCCACGGAGCAGTCGAAGCCCCCAAATACATCAAGGCTCCAGGAATTTGTCTGAGGAACTGTGCCAAAATGCCAAAAACTACCCCACCAATGAAGGCTTTTAACCACACCCCATTATTTGATTTGAATATACTTAACACGATAAATCCCCCCGTGAAATACTAAGATTCATTTTTAAGAACATCATTCCACAATCTACAAATTTATTTTATCATAAAATTCCCAATTTTCTTCAAAAAATAAGCTTGCTTAATACTAAGCGAACCACCTTAGATAAATGATAATCCAATTCGTAGCAGTTTTAGCACTGGTTTTAACAACACCGCATAAATTTACGTGGTATCTCCAATTTGTATGTGTATTGGCGTGATAATTAGTAAGTTAAATCCACTAAGATATTGATATAATAACAAAATTGGGATACCAATTCATATGTGAATTGTATCCCCAATTTGATTGTGAATTAATGTTTTCTCCCCATCAACCGAACCCGTTACTCTATATGCGGTGTCTTTTTTTTTGGTTGTAAAAAGTTGTCAATTAATTTCGATTAAACTATTCCATTGTTTTAACAATATTTTAAAATAGCTTAATTAATAAAAATGATATTCATTTTTATTGTATAATTTAATGGATAGATATTACAGATATGGGGGGTTTCAAATGAAGCGTCTTATTCCATTGGGTATTGTTTTCTTAACTATATTCACTTTATTGGGCTGTTCAAAAGAAAGCGATGTAACAACAGAAACAAACAAGAAGACTCTACCAGGAGGAACTCCTCCTACGTTAACAATAACAGTTAATGGAGAAGAAACGAAACTAGATGTTTACGATTTTTGCTGGAATAATTGTGAAAATGTTGGTTCATTAAATCGTTTAAATAACGATTTAATAAAATCGAAGAACCCTAAAACATTAAATGTAGCTATTGGTTCAGAAGTGAGCATTTTAATAAATAAACCGAAACCATCATCGTTGGATTTTGATAGTTCTTATCGCTATGATGCTGGACTTTCACAAAAAGAAAACTATGAAATAAAAGATAATAAAATAATAATTCCTACTGAAGAAGGGATTCATTATTATTTCATAAGGGCGAAATGGATTGACAATCAACATCCGTCAACCTCAGTACGGAAGGGCGAAAGTTATTATGGACCAATTGCTTTTCAAGTGACAGCAAACTAACAACCTCCGTTATTTGAAAAATTTCATAAATTAAAGTGCAGGAAAAAAATATAACCATTGATAAAATGGTAACAATAAAAAACTACAAGCTCCAAGAACTAACTTTTTAATCATGATAGACACCCCTGTGAAAATTAGGTTTATTTTGCCTTAAACTGAATTAGTTATTCATTACTAAAAATCCTTATTGAACTAAAGGGTGCTTTCTTAAATATCGAGGCTGTCAATTTGGCAGCTTTTTATTGTGCTAACGCGGCAGGTTAATAATTAAAATATATTGGAAGGGAGTGCTAATTGTTGAATATCACGTTTTTCGTTATCATATTTTTTTCCTTCCTTGCTTCAACTCTAACTTGCATTTGGATATTAAAAATAAAGCAAAACAAATGGTTAGGGATGTTAGTTTCCTTTTGTATAAATACACTTATTTTATCAGTAGCAACAATCATTCTTTACAAGTTAGATGTTCAAACGTTTCATAAGCAAACAGATGGATTATTCGGAAGTTTAGGTATTTTAGTATTAGTGTTTTTTATTCCTATTCTCACATTCATCAATTTCTATATCCTTGAATTTGTGAGAAGTAGAATTATTCACTCGTAAAATTCAGAATAATTTTGTTCAACTAACGGGGGCGATAGCGAAAGAAGAGCAGTTGCTTTTTTACTAACGTGGCAGGTTATTAGAAGAAGGAATATTGATTAATGTTGTGGAATATGACTTTTAGAAAGGAAAAACATGGGGGTATTTATGAATAAAAACCTAATGGCTTTTTCTATTATTTTTTTAGGGTTATGTATCGTTCTAGGTTCTTGGTTTATTTCACAATCTTTAAGATGCAAAAAAGATGATGTCGTAAAGATACAACATGAACAAAATCGTTATGAATATATCAAAACGTCGGATGATTACGATATGATTTTTGATAAACGAACTGGAGATTATTGGGGAAATTTACAAGGGAAATGGGAAAAACATACTCCAATAATTTCAAATCATTCGAATTAGTTTTTCATAAATGATGGTAATCTTCTTCAATTAACGGGGGCAAGAGTTGAAGAACAAGTTGTTGATGGTATGTCATAGAATTGACGTAAGCATGATATTGAAGAAACTAATAATATTACTGAAGATTATAAGTGAAATTCGCAGAAGATTTTTAAAATTTGGAAGAGAAAAGTTAAGTAGTAAGCACCATAAAGTGCTTACCTAACAAACCACATCCAGAGAAATGATTCTATGCTGTAACTCTTTTTTCCAATTTAAAACACCTATTATAAATTGCTCATCTTCTGTTATTGTCGCATATCTGAAATATTCATCCGCGTTAATAAGGAATGATGTTTCCTGTTTTGCCTCCATCTTTGCAAAGACATCTTCTGTGTAATCAAGTGGTAGAATCTCATCTAATCCTTCTGTTGGTCGCCCGATCCATTGAAACAGAAAATCTTTGATTAAATATTGCTCAATCATGGATAAATTTTTCTTGAATTTTAGCTTATTCACTGATACTACTTTCACTAAATCCACTCCTCAAATAGTAAGTAAAGTTTAAACCTTAAAATACCTGACTTCAACGGTATTGTTGTTACATGATATTTACATTTTGATTTCAAGCCAATGTTAAATATGGGTCCATTGAGTATAGCCTTCTTTTGAAATCAAAAAATAAGATAAATGTTATTCTAGTGATGTAAGGTCTGAAGTTTAACTAACTTAATATGACTATGTTGTGGCAATCTTTCAGAAATTATATGTACTATCCTAACGGGTAGCGTTAAAGAAGAATTAAGTGATTTTAGGTTTGAGAACTTATTATAGTTACCCCATTAAAGGGCTCTTTTCTGTAACAAGGAAAGTGCCTTATTTATGTAACAGGCCAGATTGTGGAGGAATTCATTGTTAAATAAAATAGCCTGAAATTTATGGGAGAGATTGTGAATAAAATGTACTTAAACTATCGGGCAGGTTTGTCTAATAAGGAGGTTAAAGGAACTTTTTATAAAAAGACACGTCTAAGAAGATAAAGGAGGGATGGAAATTGACAATTAGAAACCCCATAAGTCTTTTAATTACAATTGTACTTTTAGTGATTTCTGGTTGTAACGTTAAAAATTCAATGCCAGATGAAATGCCGAATGACTTTGATTTTTTAGTACAATTTGGTGTAGGGAGCAAAAATGAAATAAATACTTTTGATAATACAGTCACAAAAGATTTAGTGGTTGATGGGACCATAACTGAAAAAATACCATTAACAAAAGAAGAAATAAAAAGGGTATATCAAAAAATGAAACAGATAAATGTATTAGAACCAAAGAAACTTGAACCAAAGAAAAAAAGCTGTATGCAAACTCCATATGATGAAGATAAATGGAAAATAAAATTAAATGGGGAGACAATTACATTTTATTTGTCTGAAGAATATTGCAACCCCACCAAGGATGCCAAACAACTAATTGAATTACGAAATTACATTTTCGATATTGTTTTAAACAAGGATGAATATAAAAAATTACCAAAATCTAATGGTGGTTATAAGTAATTAATTTATTCTTCATCAACATAAAGTCTACTTTGTGAAGAAATGTACTTAAACTAATGGGTGCAAGAGTTAAACAAGGTGTTGTAGCCGCAACATTTTTTTCTTGTTGTGCTAACTGGCAGGTTAATTCAAAAAAGACCTTTTTGATTAAAGGTCTTTTTAATATATGGTTAAAGTCAATCAACCTCTTTAAGAATGTTTTCAATTGTTGTTAATCTTTTATTAAGTTCCTGAATTGATTTTATCTGTTGTTGCTGGAAGGTTATATTTTCAGTATCTAATTTTAATCTTGCTTCTGCTCGGCGTTCAGTACGACGAATAAATCGGATTATGTAAATGAACAAAATAATAAAAAGCAAAATAGGTAGGATATTAATGCCGAATGATAAAAGAAATAAAATGCCTCCAGTGTCTATGTTAGTCATCATTTTAGTGGTACCAGCCTTTCATTTTTTTGCGAAGGGAAAGGATTCATATTTAATCCTTTCGCTTTTTTATACTTAAATTCTCTGCTAAATCAGCAATTATTTGTTCATTTAATACAATGTCAAATGAGTTAAGTTCATAATATTTCATCGCCTTACCAGTTTCTGAAATTTCGTGATGCCCTTTAATTAGTTCCACCTCCTCTAATTTTTGTAAGTGTAAGTAAAGTAAGGGTCTGCTTATACCTAACTCTCTTGCTAATTGACTAACGTATTTCTTTTCTTGGTGCAGTATTGCAATAATCTTAAAACGAAAAGGGTTTGACAATGCATCTAATAATTTTATTAAATCGTTACCACTCAATATTTGTTTCATATGTAATAATTATATTACATGTGTAAAAGCAAAACAATAGATTTTACCTTTTTACAATCAACGTACGCAAAATGCATTTACTATTTAATAAAAAGAAGATATATAGACGGATAATCTTTAGTATGTGAATAATTACACTTAAACTAACGGGGGCAAGAGTTCAAGATGGATCGCTGCGGCGGTCTTTTTTGCTTGTTGTGCTAACGGGAGATTAGTGCAATAGAGAGATAATGTTTTATGGTAATATAAAGGAAATAATTGATTCTTTGCTTGGGGGAATCGTAGTGGCGAACGAGATTATTGAAAAAGTAAAAAGAGGACTCATGGGAATTGAAATCGGATATTTTGATACAGGTCAAATTTTTGAGGAAGAAGCGTATTACAATTATTTTGGCTCCCCAGATAAAGAAACACGTCGCTATGCGGTTGCTGTATTTACAGTGTATTTAGGAAATTGGTATAGCCTTTGTCGATTTCCGTTTCTAAATACAAAATCTAATTTAGAAGAGTTTATAAAGGCACTTATAGAGCATCACCAGAAAATCGAAATGGATTTTCCTATTATGCATGAATATATCATTTCATTTTTAATTAAGATTGAAGAAGAAAATGGTGAAAAATATGCAAATTCAACCATCGAAATTGACAAGAAGCTACATGAGCGTTTGAAAACGGAAGTGTTAATTCCTAAACGGGAATATTTAAATAAGCATACACCAATAAAATACTTTTTGAGGGAAATTAGAGTTAATCCCTTTTTTGAGTCTGATTTTCTTGAGGAATAGCATTAACAGAGTGATTTTATACAAGTGAGAACACTCTTTCGATAACAGATGGCATTCCTTCAACAAGGAGGTGCTTCATTTCTTATTAAACAAACTGGCAGAATAGTTCAACAAGAATGTTTAAGTCTTACAAAGGGAGGATTGAATAATTTGAGGTTTATATTTGCAATCCCACTTATTCTTATTGGTGCTTTTTTGATAGGGCTAACGAGTAATGGCATCGGTGTTAAAGGTAATGTCATTATGGATATTATAGGATGCGTATTAATGTTAATTGGATTTAAATTAATTGTTGCAAGAAAGAAAAATCAATCATCTTAAACAAACGGGCGGAATCGTTTAACAAGGGGTTATTGCGGCAGCTTTTTCTTTATTGAACTAAATGGACAGGTTACTTTAATAAGGTTTAATTAAAATGGTTGGAATTTACTTTGTGGAATATAATGTAAGAAAAAGGGGTGTTTTAATTTGACTATAATTTGGTTTTTTATTATTTTGATTCTCGGCATTTTAGGTTTTGCTTTAATAATTGACTTGAAACGAAAGAAAAACAATAATAACCCTCATATTCCAACCAATCCAAATTATAAGCCTGGGGACAGTTCAAACTATATGATGGGAGATAATAAATACACTGGAGGGGATCAATAGCAACTCAATCCATTATTGGGCAGTAACCATAATCTAAAATACGGTGCAAAATTTGTTAGTACATTTAATAGCCTTTTTCATTTGGCAGAGAATGAAGTTTATGTACACATTAATAAAGGCTTGGATAAACCAGGACTTAAATATGTCTTAAGTTGCCTAAATCGAGGAGAGGCGAATCTCTTTCGTAAATTATTTTCCAATAAAAAGGGAATTTATAAAATAGGTAATGAGGAAGCCCTTACTTTTTTAGCAAATCTTTCAGTAAATGAACTGTATTTTGTTGATTTTTTCTTTCCATCATTTGATACAGTAATAATGGGGAATTGGGATTTATCTTTTCCTATTTATTCTAAGACGACAATAGGTTTTATGAATTGCAAGGAAATTATTGAGGGAAATGGCTTATTTATTCGTCAGTAACAAATAAGCGAACGAGAGAAGAAGCCATTCCTTGTTAAACTAACGGGTGCGTTAATCGAACAAGGATTAACGCATTTTTTGTTGAAGTTATTAAGCTAATGGTGCAGATTTGTTAAAAAGAAGGAATAACCTAAAGTGGAGACGATTTTTTATAACATCTTTGCGAAAGGATGGCTGGGCATCGTACTGGCATCAGCGAATTCTCCGTGAGATGGACTTGACGAGCGGGGAGGCGCTGGAGTTTGCAAAGTTAAATGCAGGAGTCGTTCAGCCATCGCGAACAAGCATCAACCCTTATTATCTGGGCTTGAAAATATTCGAGGATATTGAAGAAAGATATGACAATCCAACAGAAGAAATGAAGAAGCGTGGAGTAGAACCAGGGTCTGGCCGTGAAAAGATGTTCGAAGTCCGTGAAATTGAATCCGACATCTCCTTTTTACGAAACTACCTAACAAAAGATCTTGTCATGCGGGAAGATATGTACCTATTCCAGAAGCAGGGTAAGGACTATAAAGTCGTCGATAAACAATGGAAAAATGTCCGTGACCAGCTTGTCAGCATGCGCGTAAACGGTGGTTTTCCATATTTAACAGTGACTGACGGAGACTATTTGAAAAACGGGGAGCTATACCTGAAGCATTGGTTCGAAGGAATCGAGCTGGATCTTAAATATTTAGAAAAAGTGCTGCCTTATGTTCACCAATTATGGGGCAGAAGCGTCCATATGGAAACGATTGTAGAAGGAAAAAATATGCTGTTTACTTATGATGGGAAAGGGATTCATAGGAAGTATTTATAAGTAACAAAAAAACAACGGCAAATGACTGCCGTTGTTTTTTTAAAAAAGAAAAATAGTCATTTTATTCTTCACATCATTATAGAAAATCTATTTTCATTTTTAGTATTTTATTGGAATATATAACTTGACGATTAGAGTAACCAGAATAAATATCCACGAAAACAACAAACTAACCCTAAAACTACATAAATTGTGCGTATGTTTAAGGAGGTCTGGTTGTGGATCAAATAAAGCTGTCATTGCCGCAAAAGATTAGTTTGATTATCAAAATGGTTGTAGGTTCGGCTATTTCTTGGGAATTAGCCGTCTTATTTGGTTCGAAACATCCCTATCTTGCGCCGATTTCACTCATCCTCTGTTTGCAAGCAACGATTATTAAATCAATCCGCTTTGCGATCGCACGAATTGTTGGAACGATCGTCGGGGTGGCATCCGTCTTTATCTTCGCTTCCTCTTATCATGTTAATGGCTGGACTATTGCGATGATCATGCTAATTAGTCTTGTCTTTCCGCTTATTTTAGGCGCTAATAGTACAATTCTGCATCAGATCGCACTTAGTGTTTTGCTTGTTTTCACATTTCTACATAAAATGCATGGCTATGGGATTGACCGGATTAGAGATTCTGTTATCGGCGTGATCATTGCTGTTCTGCTGCATATTCTTCTGTATCCGCCTAATTTTTCAAAAAAGGCGCTGAAGGAAATGGAGGAGTTACCGCAACTGTTAGTGGGAAAACTGCAATCTTTAGCACGATGGCTTGAATCCGGTGCCTCCCAAAATAATTATTTTGAATCTAGCATGAACCAATTTCGAAATAGATTGAGCCAAGTGGAACAACAGTTCAAGAAAGCAGAATTAAGCTTGCGATTTAATCCGCTTTCACAAAAAAGTAAAATCGCTCTAAGTATGGGTGAATCCCGAATGAAAACAATTAATAAAATCGCGACAGACATTGAATTCCTTTTCGATATTATGAATGAATGGCAAAAAGCGGGGTCTCTATCTGAAAGAGAAATGGCTTTATGGACAGAGAATTTGTTGTTTTTGGCTTCCGTTCTTAACAATTGGAAGGAAGGAAAAGACATAATAGGGATGGAGTTTAAACTGAATTTTGTTCAAGGTGATAATAATGAATTTTACTTCCCGGCTCTTTGGCATTCAGAACATCTAATAACAACGCTAAAGCATACAACTTTTTCATCATATTCTATTTAGGCACCGGAACCTAGCAGACAAGATGCGGCAATGGTTCCGGGTATTTGAAATTCAAAGAAAGCGGTAGTGGATACCCTTATGTAGCAAGTGGCTAACTCCATTTCAAAAATATGGCTAAGATGGGGAAGCATACTGATAATAAAGTAATCACAATCCCAGCAAATTTGTTGCCATCTTTCCAAATGGTTAGGGCTAAACCAAATGTGTAGTAAGTTAAATACAGGGAAAGGCCGATTATAAAAAAGGTCAATGGACATCATCCCCTTCAATGGTTCTTAATAACGGAAGGTTTAATATGTTCGCCAAAGCTTTCGAACGACAGATCAAAGTGTACTTGAACTTTTGCCTCTTGGTATTTTTTCTCCCAATCATATTTTTCATAATCCCGCACTGTTCGAAAATGTCGTCTTGCTTCTACATACCATATAAAGGGCTCTCCTTTGAATTCCTTTTGTGTTTTCTTTATTAATTCGGATGCTTTTGCTTCTACGGTTTCTTTTATCGATTGCTTGAGTAGTTCTCGTTTCTTTGTGTCCTGAGTGTAATCAGCCAAGCTTGGGTCAGAAAGAATTTGTACTTTCATTGGAACAGTCACTTTCACTTCAGCTGGCACTTTTTGCGTATTCACTTTTACTTTCGTTTCGCCATTTTTGACTCTGACCGAGATTCGGTATTTGTCATTAACAGGATCAGGGAATGACTCAATGACCGAATGAACGAGTGACTTGTGTCTAAGTAACAAGGCAAATCTCGTCTCTTCCCCAGTTAAAGTTCCGATCATTTTCCCATTTTTAAAAACAGCTGAGCCAATCATTTGAACCGGATCTCCTGATTTTTGCGGGACTTGTCCTGCAATATAACTATCCTCATTTTCTCGATGTTTCTCATTTTTTTCCGAAGTTGCATAAATCGCTAAAAATAACTCACCGGACAATCGCTGAAAATAGCGATTTAAATCCGAAAGGGGGACATATCCAGTGTCTTTCCATCTTTGCAGCATAAAAGCATAATATTTATGCGGACGCGTTTCTAATTTCGGCTTATTCGCATCAATAAAGTCTTTCGCATGCTCTTTACTGACGATCAGATTCGTTTCGCGCCTTAATTCAGGGTCGATAATGGCAGAGCTGATTATATGGTGAAACAACTTCGTCTTTGCCAATTCTTCAGCAATGATAATTGTCCGTAAATGAGCAAAACTAAGCTTCCTTGAAATGATACTATTCGCCAATTCTTTTGCAGATAAAATATCTGGAGCTGTTATTGTAACAATGTCGCTAGGAGGTTCGTTTTGTGCTGCCCCTCGTTCGGTTGATCCGACCTGCGGGTTTGCAATTTGAAATGTGACATTAATCACCTGATCATCGGATATATCAAGCCCCATAACAACGACGTAAGCGTGATCTTCTAACTCCAGTTGATCCCAGCAGCCGGTAAGAAAAAGGGGGATGAAAATCGACAATAAGATTTTACACGCTTTCATCTTTCCGACGCCCCTTCCAGCGATCTGCTATCCATAAAAAGACGGGCAGGAAAATGAGCATACTAGTGATGATAATTAAAAAAAATTCTCGATACTGATTAAGTTGGAATATATTCTCCGGCACCAAGCCTAAAAAAAAGGCTAATCCAGCAAGCGGTAATAGTAGCAGTTCAAACTCTTTTATACGCAATGCCCCTGCAAAGAAAAATGCAGACAAATACAAATATATCGCAAAATGAATGACAGAGGAAATTAACCATAAGCCTAGAAATAACGCTTCAATATGTGTGAGGGTTTCCCCAATTGAGGCCATCCTTGTTAATTGCTGAAAAGGGAAAGCCATATTAATAATTTCTGGATAATCAAACACCATCACATATATTGCGACAAACAGAGCAATCTGCAGACACGAAATTCCAAATCCTAAAAGGGAAGCCAACCGAAAATCCTTAAATGTGCGTACGAATGGATAAAAGGCCGCAAGAAGGATGATATCTCCGAAAATCGAACTATGGGTGATGCTTTCTTTCATGATGTGTTTGAGTCCTGGGCCACCGATTGGAAATAAATGCATCCAATCGATATCCTTCCAAACAAAAGCTATGAGAAGAAGCTGACTAAACAATATGGTTGGAATGACGATCCAAGCAGTGCGGCCAATCATCTCTAATCCGCGCTTAGAAACGAAGTAACTCGTCGCCAAAAGCATGAGAAGAAGCGCAGGTACCGGTGTTTTCGGGTAAAACATCGTATTCACAATGTCGACATATCCGCGGCTGTTGATGACTGTTGAGTTAAACATAATGAAAAATAAGCAAAATCCAATGATGCCGCCAACAATTTTCCCCATAAGCTTAGATAATAGATCCATTAAACCTATTTCATGTTTTTTTAGCAGAGAGATTAGAATAAAAAATGGAACGATTAGAATCACAAAGGATAAAAAGGGTATCGTCCATGCTGCATTTTTCCCATCAGTAAAGAGTAGGTTTGGTGATGTGTCCGAGAGTTTAATTCCAGTTGAAAGGAGAACGATTGAGATAAACTCTCTTGTTCCCACTTTTCCATCTGACACTTTAATCATTTGTCGGGTCCTCCTTCCGGTTTATTGCCCCTTATCTTTTTCTGTGGAGACGTAGTATAAGGACGCAGCCACTGTTTCCAAACTGGTGGTGTAATGAGTAAATCTTTGGAAGATGGCAAATGGGGTGATAAAGGTGCAAAAAAGGGAACACCAAAAGATTTAATGGAAACCATGTAAGCAATTACCCATGTCAAGCATAATGAAACCCCGAATATTCCCATGAAATTGCCAGCTAAAAGAAATATAAACTCTAACATTCGAATGGCGATATTAAAACCGACATCTGGAATGGTGAACGAAGCTAAACCGGTAATCGCGATAACGATAACGAGAATGGGGCTGACGATATTAGCATCAACGGCAGCCTGACCGAGAATAAGGGCACCAACAATGCCAATCGTTGGACCAAGTGCAGTTGGTATTCGAATGCCTGCTTCTCTTAATATTTCAAATGTGATTGCCATAAAAAAGATTTCAATAATGGCGGGAAAAGGAAGTATTTCTCTTGTAGAACTAATTGCCAGCATCAGATCAGTTGGCAGCATTTCCGCATGATAAGTTGTCACTGCAACATATAGAGCTGGCATAAGTATGGCAATAAAAAGGGCGATTAAACGAATGATACGAATAAAGTTCCCATATGCCCATCGTAAATATTGATCTTCAACCGTATGAAATAAAGACCAAAAAGTAATCGGCACAATTAGTGCAACAGGTGAATTTTCCATTAATAAAACAACATGGCCCTCGAGTAAAAAGGAAGACGCCCGATCTGGCCGTTCTGTTGTTAAGGTTGAAGGAAATAATGAGTATGGCCGATCTTCTATATATTGCTCTACAATGGAAATTTCAAGAATGGTATCTCTATCTATATCAGTAAGCCTTTTTTTAACATTCTTAATGAGTTCAGAATCAGCAATCTCCTTGATATACATGACTGAAACTTGTTGAGGCGCATTTTTGCCGACAGAAACCATCTCACACATTAAGTTTGAATCTTTAATTTGCTTTCGAATGAGGGATCGGTTTACAGCGGCCGACTCGATGAAAGCTGCCTTAGGCCCCTTAATAACCGTTTCAATTGTCGATACCGCAACGGACCGGCTTTCGAAACCGATTGTTTCGACTGAAATGGCTTGTGACTCGTCTTCTAACAGGATAATGGTATTTCCGTTCACTAAATCTTCAATCGCATCTTGAAAGGTTGAAATACTTTTGGCGTTAGAAGTTGTTAAAACACTTCTTATTAGTAAGGATACAATTTCATCATTTCTAGGTAGAATGATGGACTTTTTTAGCAATGGCTCAACGATATGTGCATCAATCAGATTTGTGTCGACCGTTCCCTCGACAAATAAAATCGAGGCCTTTTTATTGAAAACGGGAAGAAACACATCCCGAAATTTTAATGCCGTATTTTCGGGATAAGAAAATGCATCTTTCATGAGGTTCATATTGACATGCAAATCACTGGACATGGGTTGTTTCTTATTATGTTGTTCCTTATTAACAGCTGTTGGTTCCATAGGTAGCTTTGATTTTTTAAAAAAGGACAATGAAATCCCCCCGACCAGTTTATTGTAATAATGAGTTATTATCTCTCAAACTTGCCAAAAAATACAAAACCCTCCATTTGGGGGGAATCCTAATTTAAAGCTAATGACCAACAAAAAAAGCCATTCCCTTTAAATGACTTTTTCAATAAAAATATTAATGGATAGCTTTCTTCTTAAATCGTCCGCCCCTGACTTCTGAAATATTAGCGACAGCTAAAAAAGCATTAGGATCAAGCTCCTCCACGATTGCTTTCAATTTCGCCTCTTCTAGACGGTTAATTACACAAAAAATAACTTTTTTATCGTCCCCTGTGTAGGCGCCTTCCCCATTTAAATAAGTAACTCCACGGCCAAGTCTTGCTAGGATAGCATCGCCAATGATCCGATGCTGCTCGCTGATAATCCAAGCAGATTTTGATTCATCAAGCCCTTGAATTACGATATCAATCGTTTTAAAAGCGATAAAATAAGCAAGGAATGAGTACATCGCTCGATTCCAGCTGAACACAAAACCGGCAGTCCCGAAAATGAAAATATTGAAAAACATAATGATTTCTCCTACTGAGAAGGGCAGCTTCTTATCGACGATAATGGCCAATATTTCCGTTCCATCGAGGGAACCGCCATAACGGATGACGATCCCGACCCCTGCTCCTAAAACAACGCCTCCAAACACGGTAGCTAAAAGCAAATCTTCAGTGAAAACTGGAACTTCGTGCAATAAGACGGTCGTAATAGAAAAGACAGCAATTCCCAATAAGGTAGAGAGGGCGAAGGTTTTGCCTATCTGTTTATAACCGATGTAGAAAAAGGGGATATTCAAAATGAAGATAAATAAACCAAGTTTTAAGTTGGTAAAATGAGATAAGATAATGGAAACACCGGTGATCCCACCGTCCAATATATTATTTGGAACCAAAAATTCTTCAATGCCTACACCAGCTAAAATTGCACCGATCACGATAAAGAATACTCTTCTAGCTAGTCTAGCTTTCGATAAACCCTTATGAAAGGGCACTGGTACAGCAGTTGTAGCCGTTTCTACTGGTAATTGACTCATGCGCTTTCACCTCTATTGATTAGTTGGATGCTTCGATTCAGGATATGCTTTATCCCAACTAAGACAGCGTATAACCATATTATTATAACATTTTTTGGTTTGATGGAGAGAAAATGCAGAAATTTATCCAAATTAACACCGTCTAAATTAGCGGAAAAACAATAAAATTACGTTTATGGAAGGAATTAAATACTAAAATGTAGAACTTTTAACCTATAAGGTATTATAAGTTAGGAGTGGTTGATTGTGCAAAAACAATTGAGAGTATTAATTTGTGATGACTCTGTATTAATCAGGAAAAAGCTGAGAGATATATTAGAAGTTTGTCAAATGAAGGAGATAGAGGAAGCGGAAAATGGTGTGGCAGCAGTTGAGAAGGCTCGTACTTTTAAACCGGACCTTGTTTTTATGGATATTGTTATGCCAGGGAAAGATGGAATCGAAGCATTAGAAGAAATAAAAAGTGAGAATCCGAAGATTAAAGTGGTCATGGCTTCCTCAGCAGGTACTCAGTCCCATTTGAAAAAAGCGCTTGATCTAGGGGCATATGATTTTATTCAAAAACCGGTCACGCTTGAATCCGTCACATCCATCATTGAGAAAATGATCAATGAGGGGGAAAGTGCGCATGTTTAGTCAATATTTCGGCCATTATTTATTAAACAATGGGCTGATTACTTCCGTCCAGCTAAATCATGCCCTGGAGCTTCAAAAAACAACGCATGTGAAGTTCGGCGTTCTTGCGGTGGATGAAGGTTTGCTGACAACTGATCAGGTGGAAGAAATTCATGAGAGACAGAGAATTCATGATAAACGATTTGGAGAAATAGCGACTGAGCTAGGATACTTGTCGAACGATCAAGTAGATATGATGCTATCTTCCCAAAAGAAAAACCACTTATTGTTAGCTCAAGCAATCGTCGATCAAAATTATATGACGATTGAAGCGTTTTCCAATGCCTTAACAAATTACAAAAAATTATATAGTTTGTCAGATGAAAAGTTTGAAGCAATTAAAAGCGGCGATATCGATGCGATGGTTGAGGGACTTCTTCATTTAAAGGAAACTGAAAAACAAGGCTATGCTCAATATATTTCTTTATTTGTGAAAAATATGATCCGATTTATCGACGATCAAGTATATGTGGAAGCGGGCTCAGCAAATGGAAACTTGCAGACAGAATGGCTAGTTTCTCAAGAGATTAAGGGAGCGAATCCGTTATTTACTGCGATTGCCGTAGATGAAAAGTTATTTCTAGAAATTGCTTCTGTTTTTGCTGAAGAAGAATTGACCGAAGCAAATGAATTAGCACAAGCTTCGGTCAGTGAATTTTTAAATCTGCATAACGGCATCTATTTAGTAAATATGTCGAATAAGGGAATCGAACTAGACATGGAACCGCAGAAGGTTGAAAAAAATGCTAAAATTTCCATCGATGAGGGTGCCGGACTACCTATTATCGTTCATACATCAAAAGGGGAATTCCAACTATTAATTGCCAATCAACCGAAGCATATTACGGTTTCTAGCGGAAAAAAAGAAAATCAAGCTGTTTAGATTTAGGGAGGGACTGTTCAAATGATTGAGCAGTTCCCTGTTCTCGATTTTTGCTTTTTCCATCAAATGAATGCGACTCTATACGACTATGCCTCATAGCTTGAATGTTTATCGCAGATTAACGGGTAGTAAAACCCCCACTGAGTGAAGTTTCACTTTATAGTTGAAAACATGTGAAATCACTGAATCAGAGAAAGAGTGGTTTCATGGGAGTGGAATTATCCTTTGATGTCTTCTTTTATTTTTCTAATTAACTTTTTCATTTCATCACGCATTTTTGCGTCATCAATTTTCAGTTCTTGTTTAATTTGTTTAAAAGATTTTCCGGCTTGCTTCAGTTTTATTACTTCTTTTAAGTCTTTATTGCTGGCTTTTGCCATCGCAGCTCCCCCAACGATAAATCGTAAAGAAATTCCTTCATTCAGCCAGGAGTCAATCTCCTTCTTTGTTTTTCCAGTATATTCGGCAACATTTTCAATAACTGTTCCTTTATGTTGCTGCAAATATTTTTCCATATGATGATGGTGTTTTTTGATTTTTTGTAAATCTACTCCGAAATGTTGGGTGGTCTTTTCCCACGAAGATCCGTAATCTTTATAGATTTTAAGTACGTCGTCAACCTTTTTTTCTGCATATTTGGCAATATGGGCAGCCTTGTATATTTCCTTTTTGGTATATCCTTGTTTCAATAGACGCTCAAAATCCCCTTCTTTAACGAAATGGTGCGGCTGTTCTTTACGCTCATTTATTTCCGTGCCTTTTTCTGCAGCTGCTGAAGGGTTCTGTATAAAGATTGACCCTGCTAACAAGAAACTTAAGATACTAGCAGTTACAGTTAGCCATTGTTTGTTCATTGTTTTGCACGCTCCTTTTTTGGTTTAGAATAAAGTTACGTAGTTAGCATGTCCAAAAATATTAAACAAATGATGTAAAAGTTGGTTATCATATGGGAGTGAAGAGGTATTCGTTGAAAAACTAGAGGTAATTCGATTAAATGTAATATAGAAGACAGTGAATCGGGGAAGGTGCATGATGAAAATTCTCGTTGTTGAAGATAATGAAAGTGTTTGCTCGATGCTTGAAATGTTTTTTATGAAAGAGGGGTACGAAGGAACTTTTGTCCATAATGGGCAGGATGGATTCGATCGGTTTAATAAAGAAAAATGGGATGTCATTATCGTTGATTGGATGCTTCCTGTTATGGATGGCATATCGCTTTGCCGAAAAATTAGAGAGCTAAGCCAAGTGCCGATTATTATGCTAACGGCTAAGGATAGCGAATCTGACCAGGTGCTGGGACTTGAAATGGGTGCAGATGATTATGTCACAAAACCCTTTAGCCCTCTCACCCTGATGGCAAGAATTAAAGCCGTTACGAGGCGTTATCAAAATGAAGCAACCGAAAAAGAAGAGAGTCATGTTGTTACAAGTCAATGTTTTAGAATTAGTAAGGATTCAAGAGAAGTGTTCTATAATGGTCAGCCGCTTACGAATTTAACACCGAAGGAATTTGATTTACTCTATTATTTTGTGAAAAATCCGAAGCAGGTTTTTTCGCGGGAGCAGCTTTTAGACCGTGTGTGGGGATATCAGTTTTATGGTGATGAGCGAACGGTGGATGTCCATATTAAAAGATTAAGAAAGAAAATTGGCACGCCAGAGCAACCGTTGATCCATACGGTATGGGGAATTGGCTATAAATTTGATGAAATGGTGGCTGGTAATGAAGGTTAAATTCTTTTACCAGCTGCTCTTTAGCCATATTAGCATTCTGATTCTCGCTTTGTTAATTTTAAGTCTATCTTTTTCACAATTTGTTGAAAATTATATTTTTCAAAATAAAGTCGAGGAATTGGATTCTTTCGGGGAGCAAATATTAACGGACTTGACGATTCGCCTTGAAGGAGATGAACGCTTTTTATCAGAGTATAGCCAACTGCTTGACGCAAGGCATATTAAATATATTCTTTTTAACCATGATGGAAAAGTAATCTATCCGCAACTGCAAAGCTCACCTTTGATCCAGCTGACAAAGGCAGAGTGGGAAAAGATTTCCACTGGAAATATGGTGTCTGTGAAACATGATATTAAAAGATTTGGTCAGGAAGTAACGCTTGTTGCCCTACCATTAATGCATGGAGAACGGCTGGCAGGAGGGGTTTTACTGCTGTCACCAATTACCGGAGCGATGGAAATGATAAGCCGGATTAATAAATTCTTATTGTATACGATCGTTATTTCATTATCAGCTTCGATTTTAATAAGCTTACTGTTCTCAAAAAATCTAGTCAAACGGATTAAGGACATCCGTCATGCGACTTCGATGATCTCTGCCGGAAATTATGATGTCCATGTGCCAGATACTTATATGGACGAAATTGGCCAGCTTGCAAAGGATTTCAATGGGATGGCGGCAAAGTTAAAGGAATCCAATCAAGAAATTGAACGGCTGGAAAACAGGCGGAGGAAATTTATCGCCGACGTTTCCCATGAAATGCGTACACCATTAACAACGATTAGCGGTCTGGCCGAAGGAATCAAGGATCAATTAATTCCTAAAGAGGGTATCGAAAAAGGGATGGTTTTAATTGATCGGGAAGCAAAGCGATTAATTCGGCTCGTGAATGAAAATCTTGATTATGAAAAGATTCGATCGAATCAGCTGAAATTGAATAAAATGGACGTCAATTTGAACGAAGCGCTTGAAGTTGTGAAAGAACAGCTTTTCATTCAGGCTAGAGAGAAAAAGAATCAGATTATTATTGAGTGTCATGAGCAATTATCCGTCTTTGCCGACTACGACCGACTCATTCAAATTTTGGTTAACATTGTGAAAAATAGTAACCAATTTACAGAAAGTGGTCGAATTAAGTTAAGTGGATTAGAAGAGGACACTGGAACGATTATTGAAATAGAAGATACCGGAATTGGAATCGATCCAGAAGAATTAGAGTCCATCTGGCATAGATTCTACAAAGCAGACCTTTCGAGGACGGGACACTCATTCGGAGAATTTGGGATTGGATTATCAATTGTAAAACAGCTAGTCCAATTACACAATGGAAGAATTGAGGTTAGCAGTGAAAAGGGGAGGGGAACGAAATTTACGATCCATCTTCCAAAAAAGTAAGGAAGTTTTCGTAAAGTTTGTTGCTTTTAAAATACGATTTTTATTTAATAATCTGAGTTGATTGGAGCGGAGGGCACTTGACTCCTCGAAAATGCTATCGGACTTCCTTCGTGCGTGGGCAATTCAAGGATTTAAATTCAGTGTCCTGCGGGAATAGGGGGAACGGGAGACCCCACAGGCGGTAACGCCGAGGAGGCTCCCGTTCCTCCCCGCGGAGAAAGCAAGAGCCCGAAGCGGAAATCAACGGGCAATCTTAGAAGGCTAGAAATGAGCCAAAAGTAAAAAATAAAAAAAGGAAATCAGCAGGTTCGCTGATTTCCTTTTGTCTAGCTCCCAGATCTAAACCACTTGCGTTTCTGTCAAAGGCAGTGATTGAGGTGAGCTTTCATTTTCCTCAATAGGTGTTACCTCGATGTATTTAATATGATGGTCTTCCATATCAACAATCTTGAAAGTATAGGACTCAAGTTGAATGCTATCTCCCTGTTTTGCTTCGTAATTTTCCGTTAAGATCCAGCCGCCGATCGTATCTACATCTTCATCATTGATTTCAATGCCAAGTAATTCACTTACTTCACTTACGAGCACTTTAGAATCGATGAGATAGTGTCCGTCTTTTACTTTGCGAACCTCTGGTACTTCATCCATATCAAACTCATCACGGATCTCACCAACAATCTCTTCAAGAATATCTTCAACTGTTACGAGGCCAGATGTTCCTCCATATTCATCCATTAAGATGGCCATATGAATTCGTTCCTTTTGCATCTTAAGGAGGAGATTATGGATCGGAATTGTATCAATAACTCGAATAATCGGACGGGTATATGATTCAAGTTTATTAACTGTTACTTGCCGATTCTTAATTAAATCGGTCATAACTTCTTTAATATTCACAAGCCCGATAATATGGTCCTTATCCCCATCAATAATTGGATAGCGTGTGTATTTTTCTTCATAAACCGTCTGTAAAAAACTATCCAGCGTGTCATCCTTTGAAAATGAAACGATCTCCGTTCTTGGGACCATAATTTCTTTCGCAATGCGGTTATCAAACTCAAATATTTTATTTACATACTTAAACTCTGATTGGTTGATTTCGCCACTTTCATAGCTTTCTGACAAAATGATACGAAGTTCTTCTTCTGAATGCGCCAATTCGTGTTCGGAAACAGGCTTTAGACCAAATAATCCAGTAATGAGGCGTGCTGATCCATTTAATACCCAAATGAATGGGTACATCATCCGATAAAACCAAATTAACGGACGAGCGGTCAATAAAGTGACTGTTTCTGCCTTTTGAATCGCGAGTGTTTTTGGCGCTAATTCTCCTATCACAACGTGTATGAAGGTTATAAAAGCAAATGCAATTCCGATTGAAAGGATTTGAGATGCAGAGTCAGGAATGTGTAGTTGTTCGAAAATCGGGTGAAGAAAATGGGCGATTGTCGGTTCTCCAAGCCAACCAATTCCTAGGGCTGTAATGGTAATCCCTAATTGACATGCTGACAAATACTCATCCAAATTGCTAATCACTTTTCTTGCTTGTATCGCGCTTTTATTACCTTCTTCAACTAATTGATCAATTCTTGAACTTCTTATCTTTACAATGGCAAATTCAGAAGCAACAAAAAATGCCGTCAAAGCAATTAAAATGGCTATAATAACCAAGTTTAATATGTCCAAATAAGTTCCCTTAGCCCGTTATATTCGGGTAAGGAGTCACCTCCTGATAATATGGAAAATAGAATTAACTTGTTAAGCTCACAAGGGATTGGATTAATGTTGAACCTTCTGTATTGAGCTTTTTCGAGAGGTCGCCCTTTTGTTCTGCATCTAAGCGATTAATAAGCGGCAGCAGAACGTTTATTTCATTATGAAGTTGCTTGATTTGCTGGGTAACCGCATCGATCTGCTTCTCTACGTCCCTTGTTTGCGTATTTAATTTCGACTTTAACTCTAGCTTTCTCTTAATTTCATCTAACGGAAAATGCATATTTTTGCATTCTTCTATAAATCTAAGGTCAGAAAGTACGTCTTCTGAATAAATTCGATAATTCGATTTCGTGCGCTCGGCCTGAATGAGCCCGATGTTTGTATAATAATCAATGGTTCGTTTTGAAACGTTTGCGATAGCCGCTAATTCGCCGATACGATAAACTGCCCCATCGGATCACCCCAATTATTATTTATTTTAAAAAATATGGTGGTATGAGCGCAACCGAACTGCGATCATTTATCATGCTATATGCACCTTTTTTCGAGTAAAATTGGCCCACATATGAGTAGCATAAAATTATTATATGTTAGTTAAAACCATACAGTCAAACGTAGCGGTTTGGGAATAGTAATTATATCTATTTTATTAGATAGCATTGCAAAAATGAACCGAAATTTTCAGGAAACAGTAAAACTGATTCAAGGAAGCCCATATTAAGAGTTTGATGGTTGCCAAACTCTCTTTATAGGCACCTGAATCAGTTTAAGTTTTTTTGACCTCAATATATGATATGTGATGGCCTTCAATTTCGCTGATGATAAACTGAAATCCCTCCTGCTCAATGGCGTCGCCCTTTTCTAGATCAAATTTTTGGGTCAAGATCCATCCTCCAAGGGTATCGACCTCGTCTTCATATAAATCCGTTCCGAGTAAATCGTTTGTTTCTGAAATCAGGAGCTTCGCATCTAAAATATAATGGTCATTATCCAGTTTCTGTACGAGTGGCAGCTCATCCATATCAAATTCATCACGAATTTCACCAACGATTTCTTCGAGAATATCTTCTGTCGTTACTAATCCTGCGGTCCCGCCGTACTCATCAGATAAAATCGCCATTTGTGAGCGTTCTTTTTGCATTTTTAAAAGAAGGTCATGAATTGGTATCGTTTCAATCACCCTAATTACTGGTTTTATATACTGTCCTAATGGCTTTTCCTCTTCACACTTTTTACGAATACAGTCGGTTAAAATTTCTTTCACATTAATTAGGCCAAGAATCGTATCTTTATCGCCGCCAGTTACCGGATACCTCGTATATCTTTCATTCATAACAATTTGCAGGACTTCTGAAAGGGGTGCATTCTCATCTAAACTAACGATTTCCGTTCGTGGAACCATCACTTCCTTTGCGAGTCGATTGTCAAATTCAAAAATTCGATCTACATACTTATATTCCGATTGATTGATTGCTCCGCTTTTAAAGCTCTCGGATAAAATAATTCGTAATTCTTCCTCTGAATGGGCGATTTCATTTTCTGAAACTGGTTTTAACCCAAACAAACCACTCACAAACCGCGCGGACCCATTTAATGCCCATATAAACGGATACATGATTTTATAAAACAAAATTAAAGGCTGTGCAAATCTTAAAGTAATTGCTTCTGCTCTTTGAATCGCAAAAGTCTTTGGAGAGAGCTCACCAATGACCACATGTAAAAAAGTGACAAGTGAAAAGGCAATTATAAAAGTGAGAATATGAGTTAACTGTGGCTGAAGTTCAAGTCTGGCAAAAACAGGCGCCAATAGCTTTTCAATTGTCGGCTCTCCAAGCCAGCCAAGACCTAGAGCTGTAATTGTTATTCCAAGCTGGCATGCCGACAAATATTCATCAAGACTTGAGATCACTTTTTTCGCGGCTCTAGCTTTCACGTTTCCTTCCGCGAGTAATTGATCAATCCGGGATGTACGTACTTTCACCATTGCAAATTCACAAGCAACAAAAAAGGCCGTTAGCGCTATTAAAAGAAATAAAAGAAAAATATTGAGTATCATATATATCCTCACAAAATATGTAAGGAGTATTCACCTCCCTCCATATACTTTTCCCGTAAACGTATTTTTTTACAAATATCTATATAAAAACATTTCATTATAGAGCCTTGAATTAAAAAAAGCAGTCCTCGGACTGCCTTTCGTTTAATTTCCCCATTCCCGTGCAAGCATGCTGTAAACCGCCAGATCATGATAATGATCATAAAGAAACTCACCGTCACGAATGATGCCTTCTTGGGCAAAGCCTAGTCTTTCGGGAATCGCTCGGCTTTTCATATTTCTGACTCCACAGCGGATTTCAACCCGGTTTAGTTGTAAATCTAAAAAGGCGTGATTGACAAGGGCTTGAACGGTTCTTGTCATAATTCCTTTGCCTTCATAGCCCGCGGCAAGGTAATAGCCCATACTCGTCTGTTTATTATTCCAATCGACTTGATGGAAACCTGCTGCCCCAACAAGCTTTCCATGATATCGAATCCCTGTATTAAACCCATTATTATCTGCAAATTGTTTGAGCCACATTGGAATAATCGAATGATACTGAACAGGAGAAGACATCGTATCAACCCAAGGAAGCCACCTTCTTAAATGATACCGATTGCGATCCACTAGTTGAAAGAGCTCTTCTGAATGGTGTAATTGAAATAACTGCAACTCAATTTCCTGATCAACTTTTAATGTAAACACAGACAACTCTCCTTTTTAGAAAAGCCTGTTTTCGTAAACTTTGTTGCTATTAACACAAAAGAGGTGAAGTTGATTTCCGCTCCAATCACCTTCATATAAACCTATTTAAAAACAACAGTCATTTAGAATATAGACTTAGATAAAAACAAGGCCGACTCAGGCGTTAGAGGAGTCGGCCTCAAATTCATTTCCTTCAGCAATTGGAAGCGTGATGCTGAAAACCGTCATTTCTGATTGCGTTTCGCATGTAAGATTTCCTTTATGTTTTTCGATGATTTCTTTACAAACAAATAGGCCAAGCCCCGTACCGAGCGTTTTTGTCGTAACAAAAGGTTCGAAAATGGACTGTACAATATCCGCTGGGATCCGCGGTCCATTGTTGGCAATATTAAGCTTAACATGAGAGTCTCCGAGTTGGTAACAATTAATTTCAATCAGGGGATCAGTTGTGAACGGGTTCAGAACGTCAATGGCATTAAAGATAATGTTTATTAGCACCTGTCTAATTTCATCAGCATATCCGTGAAGATAAATTTCTTCTTGCCAATTTTTCACGATCGTAACTTTTCCGTCTAAAATGCTTGGGTATAAGAAGATTAATACTTCTTCAAGTAATTCATTTAAAGAAAAAGTAATTTTCTCCTTTCCAATCAATTCCTTTTTGGATAGCAGAAGAAACTGGGATATCTGAAAGTTTAACTGTCCTAATTCAATTGAAATGATATCCAAATATTTCATTTCGGGATTTTCTGCTTTGAGCAGCTGGATAAATCCTTGTACAGAGGTGAGTGGGTTACGAAATTCGTGGATGAAGCTAGAGGTCATTTGCCCTAGCAAAGTCAGTCTGTCTTTATGGCTTGTGTCAATAAATTGGGTCTTTTCCTGGATGATTTGATTTTTTACATCGCTATAATGGGAGACGGAATAATAGAGAAAGCGATCGAAACAGGAATTAATATGTTCTAATTGTTCTTGCAGCTCCCACCTGCTCAATCTCATTTTATTTAAATAGTTTTGAATAATTGAACGGCCAAGATTCACATTATAAACAAATTCACCAAGATTAACTTCTGCTTCCACTCGTTGGTCTGCAACAGTATGAGCAAGCGTGCGAATCCTTTCTTCTAATTCATCATCTTCTTCCATCAAGCTTTGATAAACAAGATAAAACATTAATTCTCCGTTTTCCTGCATTTTATGTTTAAAAGGCTCCTCTTTGGAGATTATTTTCTTTTCCCCCCATTCAAGGAGCAAGAGCTCTTTGTTTTCATGTAAAAACGCTAGTATCTTTTCATTTGTTTTTGTAAACATATTAACCACCAGTCTTCATTTCAACATATTTTTTACACTAGTATAAACTTCGAGCCTTTTTGCAAATTTCCTTTGTCGAATTGAATCGAAATAAAAAAATATTTCGATAAATTACTTCAGATTTCGATTTCGAACTTTTCAATAATTTGTTGATTTTTATTACAGTATTGTTTGTAATAACTTGATATAATAAAGATAATCATTCTCAATTAAAATAATCTGATGAGATCGGGTGAATAGGATGCTTGGAAAATTAAAAAAAGGCGAAAAGGGCAGGATACTTGATGTTTCTGGCATTGATCATTTAGTTAGAAGGAGATTGCTTGATCTGGGCATTACGGAAGGAGCCGAAGTGTGTATTAAATGCTTCCTGCCTTTTGGCGGCCCGGTGATGGTTGAATCTTCCGGTCAATGCGTCGGTATCCGCAGAAAAGAAGCGATCCAAATCGAAGTGGAGAGATTGTAATGGACATTGCTTTAATAGGTAATCCAAATACGGGAAAAACATCGCTGTTTAATAATTTGACAGGGTCCTATGAATATGTCGGCAATTGGAGCGGGGTTACGGTTGAAAAGAAAGTAGGGCTATTCAAGAATAATCAGGAAAAGCTAATTGATTTGCCCGGAATTTATTCTTTAAATCCATTATCTAAAGATGAGGGAGTAGTCACGCAATACCTCTTATCCGAACATGTTGATAAAATGATCAATATTATTGATGCGTCTCAACTGGAAAGGAATTTACATTTATCCATTCAGCTTTTAGAATACGGGCAGCCTGTCATTATTGGTTTAAATATGATGGATGTTGCTTTAAATAGAGGGATCCAGATAGAACCTGAGAATCTATCTGCCCAATTAGGTATTCCTGTAGCTCCTGTCATTGCAAGAACAGGCAAAGGCTGTGATTACTTGGCCGACCTTGTCACAGAAAAATTACCGCCTGAGCCGAGGGAGAATTTTGTTTATTATGGGAAGGTTATTGAAGAAGCGATAGTAAATTTTAGTCGTCTGCTAGAAGGAAAAACGGGAAGATCCAGATGGCTTGCTTTACAATTATTCGAAGGTAATAAATATGTAGAGAAATATGTGCAAGGATATATAAACGCTGAGACGCTCAAAAGCTTTATTCAATCGGTTGAGGATAAAGTGAGAAGAGACTGTGGCAAGTCATTGGAACAGTTGGTTTTTCAAAAAAGAAAAGAGAAGATTGATAGAATCATAGCGGATGCAGCGATAAAAAGAAATCAGATGAAGATTCCTTTATCAGAAAAGATTGATGCGATCGTTACTAATAAATTTGCAGGCATGCCAATTTTCCTCTTCCTTATGTATTTCATGTTTATGTTAACGTTTGATTGGCTTGGACTTCCTTTATCAGATTTGCTGGAGGGCTTCATTACGGTCACTTTAGCTGGTGCAATTGAAACTGTGCTGCAAGCAGCTGGTGCTTCTGAATTTATTCAATCTTTAATACTGGATGGAATTGTAGCAGGGGTTGGGGGAGTTCTCGTTTTTGTTCCGCAAATTTTTATCCTTTTTTTCTTCATTTCATTGCTTGAGGATTCGGGTTATATGGCGCGAGTGGCACTCGTAATGGATCGATTGATGGAATTTGTCGGACTTAACGGAAAAGCCTTTATCCCAATGATGATCGGTTTTGGATGCAATGTACCGGGCATTATGGCAGCTAGAACAATTGAAACCCCGAAGGAGCGGCTGCTGACGATTCTATTAACTCCTTTAATGTCCTGTTCGGCACGTTTACCCATTTATGCATTATTTGTCGGCGCTTTTTTTGTTCACCATAAAGCTTTTATTGTTTTGTCTCTTTATGTACTCGGGATTGTCGTTGCGTTAATTCTAGCCAAAATTTTCTCCTCAACTATTTTAAAAGGAGAGAGTTCATTATTTGTCATTGAACTGCCGCCATATCGATTGCCGCAATTTCAGGCTTTATGGAGAAGCACATGGGATAAAGGGAAAGGCTTTATTAAGAAAGCAGGTACATTTATTTTTGCAGGTTCCGTATTTATTTGGCTATTATCTTATGCAGGACCAAGCGGGTTAAATGTGGATTTAGATGATAGCTATTTGGCGGCAGTTGGTGGTGTTTTTGCGCCAATGTTCGAACCGATCGGATTTAATTCTTGGCAAGCAGGGGCGTCGCTTATCACAGGATTTTTAGCAAAAGAAGCCATTATTTCAACAATGAATATTATTTACTTCGTTCCAGATGAAGCAAGCTTGCAGGGATTGCTTGCCAGTCATTTCACTCCTTTGGCAGCATACAGTTTCATGGTATTCATTCTTTTGTACATTCCATGCCTAGCAACAGTTGCGACCATTTATAAAGAAACAGGCTCAAAGAAATGGACGACGTTTTCGATTGGTTATGCGCTGTTCATCGCTTATCTTCTAGCACTTATTATTTATCAAGGTGGAAAGCTACTTGGATTTTCTTGAAAAAACGAGAAGGAAGTGAATGAAATGGTTGTAAACTTCATTATTGGCGGGCTGATTTTTGGATATGCCAGCTGGAGTTTAATCAAGTTTATCAAAAAGTCAAAGCAGGGAAAATGTGCAAGCTGCTCGGCAAAAAAATCCTGTACAAGTTCATGTGGGCCGATTTCTATAAAGAAGTAGACTGTTTTCGTAAAGTTTGTTGTTATCGCGAG
>NZ_JAHNZZ010000001.1:2885313-2934396 GCF_019039215.1 Bacillus sp. FJAT-29790 | reverse complement strand
AAGTCGAGCCTCCTCGACGTTCCGTCTGCGGGGTCTCGACTTTCCCTCTATCTCCCGCAGGATACTGAATTTACATCCTTGAATCTGCCCACGCACGAAGGAAATGCGATAGCATTTTCGAGGAGTCAAGTGCCTTCCGCTCCAATCCACTCACCGTTTTCAATGTTGATAAAAGCAACAATCTTTTAGAAAACAACCAAAAAGTAAAATTCTTTCTATGGAATTAAGTGTTATGTTCGTCGGCACGAATCCCCCCCGATCGTGCTATTTTTTCACCTTTTCGATGTAGGTGTCCCTTATTTAATTGTAATATTTCGATTACATCCTATATAATGAAGTTATCAGTGTAAAAATACACGAAAAGATATAAGGGAATGAAGCCGACATTGACCCGAGACGAAATTATTTATAAAGTATCTGAAAAAATGCGCTTAATCCGCACGGAGGCCGGATATACACAAGATAAGATGGCTGAAATTATTGGTGTCTCCAAAAAAACCCTTGTCCAAATTGAAAAAGGGAGAGCAGAGGCCGGTTGGTCGACAGTTGTGGCTGTTTGTGCTCTTTTTCGAGAAACAGAAACTGTTCGATTCTTATTTGGAAATGAACCGATGGAAGTTTTAGAGACAATTGCTCGGGAAGGGATTGACTATCGGAAAGAAAAAACGCTCGGCGGGAAAATTTGGTGGAGAGAAGTAGCAAAACAAAATGGACTTCTGCTGCAGCAGAATATTATTAGCCAGCATTATCGAATCATTGATGAGGATCACTTCCGGATATATAGCAGCTTTGATGAAGCCTCATGTAAAGAACGATTTTTTGAATTAGTGTTTGAAAAAGGCGGAAGATAGCGTTTTTTGTGGTGCAGCATGCTAAGGGCTGCACCACTTTTTATGAAATGTTAAGAAAATGTTTCGGCGTGGAAGCTTTTTCGACGTACGCGCCCGATATTATCGAGCACAATCCTGATTATCAAGCGCATTCCTTCTCATCAGAAATCAGTCCCAAGCCTCAATAATTATCTTCTAGCCCCCATAAGAAATGACTCCATCTCGAATTGTTTATAGCCAAGGCTAAGCCTTTACGGTAAAAACACCTTAGAAAATAGTTTCATAAAGTGGAGGAAATATGGGCAATAAAATACATGTTATTAATAGAATCCAAAGGATTTGGAAGCAGTTGCACATGACTCAAATTGCCATTCTTTTGACATCAATAGCAGTATTGGCTTTTTTAAGCTTTTTTGCTTTTTTTGCAAATGATGCGGATATTAGTGCATTAAAAGATGGGATGGAGCAATCGACCGTTATTTATGATCTGAACGGAGAGGTCGCAAGCAAAATTTCAGCAAATAAAATTGAAGGTGTCCGGATCGAAGAAATCCCTGAGCATATGATCAATGCGGTTATCGCAATCGAGGACCATCGATTTTATGAGCATAACGGTGTTGATTTTACGAGCATCGGAAGAGCGCTATTCCGAAATATGAAGGCAGGGGGAGTGATAGAAGGCGGGAGTACAATCACCCAGCAATTAACGAAAAACGCCATGCTTTCCCCTGAAAAAACATATAAACGAAAACTGGAGGAATTTTTCCTAGCAAGAGAAATCGAAAAGAAATATACAAAAAATGAAATTCTCCAAATGTATTTAAATCAGATTTATTTTGGAGAAGGGGCATGGGGTATCAAACGTGCAGCATTAAAGTATTACGGGAAAGAGGTTAAGGATCTGACTGTTAGTGAAGCCGCCTTATTGGCAGGTATCGTTAATGCTCCATCTGCGATCAATCCATATAAAAATGAACAGAAAGCGCTTGAACGACGAGACCTCGTTTTACAGCAAATGAAGGAGCATGGGTTTATTTCAGAGCAGCAATATAATGAAGCAATAGGTGAAACATTAGTTTTTGATGATAAAGGTGGAGATCCTTTCAAAGGGAAATATCCATATTATGTTGATCATGTTTTAGAGGAAGGAATGAAGAAATACGGACTGTCTCTGGATAAATTATTGACTGGAGGCTATCAGATATATACTGCGCTTGATCCAGCTATGCAGGCGGGAGTTGAGGAAACATACAAGAATAATTCCATTTTTCCTGTGGGCAAAGAGGATCGAATCGTCCAAAGCGGGGCGATTTTGATTGATCCGAAAAGCGGAGGCATTCGGGCACTTGTCGGTGGAAGAGGCGAACATACACTGTTAGGGCTTAATCGTGCAGTACATCCAGTGGGGCAGCCAGGTTCAACGATGAAGCCACTCGTGCCGTATACATCTGTTCTTGAAATGGGCTGGGATATTACAGATGAAGTAAAAGATGAGAAAATGAAGTTCGGAGATTACGAACCGAATAACTATAACCACCAATTCCGTGGCCGGATTCCGATGTATGAAGCTGTAAAAGATTCTCTTAATCTTCCTGCAGTATGGCTCCTGAATGAGATCGGAATTGAAAAAGGGATAGAGGCTGCCAAGAGATTTGGGATTCCAGAAGAAGCGATTAACCGGAATTTAGCACTTGCACTCGGGGGCACAAGTACGGGAGTCTCCCCGCTGAATATGGCCGAAGCTTATACGGTGTTTGCTAATGGCGGCGAAAAGTTCGAAGCCCATGCCATTGTTAAAATAGAGGATTCGAATGGGAACACTGTCGCAGAGTGGAACGGAACGAAAACGCAAGTCACGACAAAAGATGTCGCAGATAAAATGACAACGATGCTGCTTGGTGTCGTTGAACATGGATCAGGGAGAGCTGCTCAAATTCCAGGCAGAGAAGTGGCTGGTAAAACGGGTTCGACCCAAGTGCCAATTGAAGGTATAAATGGCGTAAAAGACCAATGGTTTGTCGGATACACTCCTCAGCTTGTCGGGGCAGTCTGGGTTGGATACGATAAAACCGATAAAGATCATTTTCTAACATCAACTAGCAGTGAAGGCACTGCACCGATTTTCAGAGAGATCATGTCAAAAGCATTGAGAAATCAAGAGGCTGTTGCCTTCAATGTCCCACATATTGCAACTTTCATGGAAAAAAGGCAAAAAGAACAGCAAAAAAAACTATTTGCAGATAGCCTCAATAAGCAGACAGATAAATGGAAAAAGAAACTCGAAAAGGAAAGGGAAAAAAGGAAGAAGAAACTCGAAAAGGAAAGGGAAAAAAGGAAGAAGAAGGATAAAGGGGAGAAGGATAACTAGAAAAGTGAGGACACTGCGTCCTCACTTTTCTTTGAATTAGGCTCTTTTCTTAAACTTTAGTAGCAAAAAGTTTCACATCGGTACCTACAGTAATAATCTATGCGAAACCAGCTTTGAATTAAAGGATCTTTAATACAACTCCTTCACGTAAAAAAATCATTAAGTAATCCCAATCATTCTAAGTCCGAAAGATATTTAAATTTCCTAATGCCATTTTTAAAAGGAGGCCGATGGTGATTCCGGGAATTAAAAATAACATTGGTAAAAAAACAGGACCGAAAAGCACTCCAAATACCTTTAGACTTGAGGAATAGATGAGCCCTACGGTTACAAAATAAGCACTAAAAACAAACGGAAGAAAAGAAAAAGGTGTTTTCCCTCCTCCGGCATCTTTATAAGCGTCCCAAATTGAAAACAGATAAACACAGGGATAGAACATGAGCCATTGATAATTGGCGTGGTCAATAGCTGCGTGAATATCGCCTTGAAAGCTATAAACAATCACTTTATTAAACTTTGATTGAGCGTTGATTATTACTTCTAATATAATCAAAAGTAATCCTTTGAGAAACTTCCCATTTAATAATTGCCCAAAGCCGGGAAATGCAATACTCCAAAGGACTTTCTCCAAGCGTCCGACCTTTGACATATTATTCACATCTTATTGGCTAACTGATAACGGTCTGCTGCTTGCGGTGGTTGCTCAAGCCAACGATTATCAATCATGATATTTGCTCCATCTTCTCCATATTGGGCGATTTCTGCTATTGATCGAGGATAAAGTGCGCCTAAGTCCCGTCTTGTAAATAAAGGAGAGGCTTGTGAATTAAGGTCGTTATTTTCGTTAAATCCATCTGGAATGGGAAGTTGTTCTTCGTTAAACATAGCTGTTAATTGTTCGACATGTGATTGAGATAATTGTAAAGAAAATTCTAAAACGCTCCGAATGTCTGTATCTTGAACGGTGGACAGCGCATATTTCAGAACACAGATAGCCATCGTATCATTTTGGTATTTTGCCCAAATATTTGCTATTTCAGCAGAAGTTAAGCCGACTTGATGTCCTGTTTCCATGTCAATTCCCCCCAATTCTTATTTGCTAGCAATATTGTCTCCGATCTCGGATTAAAATATGTATAATCGGGCTGAGAGTCACGATCTTCCGTTCTTAAGGGAGGAAAAATTTGCAGTGATTCAATGATTTTTTATTTTAAAATTTTGATGCAAATAAAATGAACGAAATAGTAACCTTGACCGTCTAACAAATGAATACAGTCATTGAAGAAGCGGGATGAGGGGAAAGAGAGGAATAGTAGTCAATGGAGGAGAATGAACTCATTAAAAGTGCCAAACGAGGTGACGAGCGCGCTTTTGCCATGCTTTTTCAGAAAAATTACCCCTTCTTGGTCAAATACTTAATAAAAGTGACGATGAATCCTGATACAGCTGAAGATCTCGCTCAGGAGACAATGGGTAGGTGTATTGAGAAGTTCCACTTATTCGAAGGAAAATCGAAATTTTCTACATGGCTCATTTCGATTGCAACACATATTTACATTGATCAGCAGCGGAAATATAAAAGAGAAAAAAGCTGGCAGCAGGAGGAAGAGGTATTCCGAAAGTTGAAATGGCATATGGAAAGCCGGAATGAAGAATGGAATGATACTTTGTCTGCCCTAGGGAATTTAGCAGAGGACGTTCGTATGCCAATTATCTTAAAGCATTATTATGGTTATTCATACGAAGAAATTGGAGAAATGATGAATCTTTCATCTGGGACAATCAAGTCAAGGGTTCATAATGGAATTAAGGCTGTCAGAAAGGAGCTAAAGCTAAATGATGTCGAGGAAAGTTAATCAAGTGGACGACGAACATCTAGATAAAAATTTATTAGCGATTGTTAAAGAAATTGAAGATGGATTGGAATCAGTTGAACAACATGTTCCGGTCCATACACCAAACCTGGAATGGTTCGAAAATTTAGTTGTTGAACAAAAAAAGACTTTGAGAAAAAGGCTTTTTATGGATGTAGCCCTTTTTGCAGTGATTGCCATGTTTATTTTAAGTGCAGTGTTGTTCACATTATATAGCACCCCAATTGTCTTTGTTGCTATCCAAGGGCTTGTCGCTGTATTTATCGTTGCTTATTTTGCGATCTGGAATGGAAAACAGGTGAATGAAACATGAGTAATGAAATCAGCCCTCATTTGCTTATAATTGTTGCCATCATTCTTATCAGTCAGAGCATTTTCCTGTTTACGAACGCAAGAAAGCATGGACATAATTATTGGCTATGGGGCATTGTTGGTTTAATACAGGCACCGATGCCAACCCTCGTATATCTAATTTTTGTGAGGAAAATTTGGAGGAAAAAGGGACGATTATGAAATGGGGAAATTAAAGCAGTTGTTTTTGCTGATTGCTGTTGGTGGTCAACTTATAGGGCTTGTTATGCTGTTCATTAATCTCAAGGCTGCCATCTTATTTTATGCTTTGTATGCTGTCATGGTTGTCGCGATTTTTGTCCTATTATTTATAGAACGAAAAAAAGAAAAAGAGGAGGACGATCGAAATGATTATCGTAACTACTGAAACTGTTCCCGGGAAAGAAATTAAGGATTTAAAAGGATTTGTCAAAGGCTGCTGCATTCAATCCAAGCATATTGGAAAGGACATCATGGCCGGCCTAAAGACGATTGTTGGCGGAGAAATATCGGAATACACAGAAATGATGGACGAAGCAAGGCAAAAAGCAATTGGCAGAATGGTTGATGATGCAAAGAGGCAAGGTGCAAACGCAATTGTCGGAATGCGTCTTCAAAGCTCAGCAGTGATGCAGAATGCTTCTGAAATAATAGCGTATGGAACAGCTGTTTTCATTGAATAGAACCGTTGTTAATATCGTCAAAATGAAGGTCATTCAATAGAAAAGGCTGTTTTCGCAAAGTTTGTTGCTTTTATAATGTGATTTTTATTTAATAATCTGAGTTAAATTGGAGCGGAGGGCACTTGACTCCAGCGGGAATAGAGGGAAGCGGGAGACCCCGCAGGCGGTTACGCCGAGGAGGCTCCCGTCCCTTCCCGCGGAAAGCAAGTGCCCGCAGCGGAAATCAACGGGCAAACTTTGTAGGCTAAAAAAACAAATATATGCGAAAACAGCCAAAAGGTTCGCCGTACTAAATTGAAAATGTGTTCATAATTTGTCCACTTTTCTGACACGAAATGTTGCTAATTTCATCGAAAATCCCCCAATTATATATGTTACGTTTACTGTAATCAAAGAAAAAATTATTATTTGGGGGTTTCACGATGGAAGAGTTATCAATTACTTTAGTGATTGCAAGTTTTATGGTTCTTACTTATTTTATTGGCTATACAATTGTCAAATCTTAAACTGCTTGCTACTCGCAAAGCAGTTTTTTTTATGAATTTTTGAAAGTGTTTTTCACCCTGTCTATATAAAAGTTCGAAATTAAGGGAATAGAATATATATGTTGGAATGGCATAATATTCTTTTGAGGAGGAATTATATGACTGATTATCGGATTGAGAAAGATACGCTTGGAGAGGTTAAAGTGCCTGCAGATAAATATTGGGGTGCTCAAACACAAAGAAGCAAGGATAATTTTGAAATTGGCTTAGAGAAAATGCCCATCGAGGTCATTTATGCTTATGCAAAAGTAAAGTGTGCGGCTGCGATTGTAAACTTTAAACTCGGGAAGTTGCCTGAAGCAAAGAAGAATGCGATCGTAGAAGCGACTACAGAAATCATCCAAGGGAAATTAGATGAGCATTTTCCATTAGCTGTCTGGCAAACCGGGAGCGGCACCCAAACGAATATGAATGTAAATGAAGTAGTAGCCTATAGAGCGAATGAACGATTGCAAGAACAAGGAGATATAGAAACGAAAATCCATCCAAATGATGATGTAAATATGTCCCAAAGCTCTAATGACACGTTCCCAACTGCTATGCATATTACTGCATATATCGAAGTGTCTGAAAGTCTGCTACCCTCCTTGCAAGAATTGAAAAATACCATCAGCATCAAAGAGGAAGCATACAAACATATTGTGAAAATAGGCAGGACACACTTGCAGGATGCAACCCCATTAACATTAGGTCAGGAAATAAGTGGATGGCGTGCAATGTTGGAAAAAAGTGAACGAATGATAGTGGATGCTATTTCGTATTTGCTCGATCTTGCGATTGGAGGTACAGCTGTTGGTACAGGCATTAATGCACACGAAACATTCGGGGCCGAGGCGGCAAAAGAAATAGCGCGACTGACGGGACACCCGTTCCGATCGGGAGAGAATAAATTTCAGGCCTTGACAAGCCATAATGAAATTGTTCATGTTCATGGGACATTAAAGGCTCTAGCTGCTGATCTCATGAAAATCGCCAATGATGTCAGATGGCTTGCAAGCGGGCCAAGGAGTGGCATTGGCGAACTAACCATTCCAACAAATGAACCGGGCAGTTCGATTATGCCTGGAAAGGTAAACCCCACACAAAGTGAAGCACTTACGATGATCGTCTGCCAAGTGTTTGGAAACGATGCAACGATCGGGTTCGCCGCCAGTCAAGGGAATTTTGAGTTAAATGTATTTAAGCCAGTGATCATTTACAATTTGATCCAAAGTATTCGTCTTTTGTCGGATGGTATGAAGTCCTTTAATGAAAAATGCATAGCAGGTTTAGAAGCAAATGAAGAGATAATACAGGATCATGTTAAAAGGTCCCTGATGCTCGTTACTTCCCTGAATCCCCATATCGGTTATGAAAAAGCAGCGGAAATTGCCAAGCTTGCTTTTAATGAAAATACGACATTAAAGGAAGCGGCCTTGAAAACGAAATATCTTACTAGCGAGCAATTCGAAGAGTGGGTAAACCCGGATAAAATGGTGTGACAATAATAAATGGCTCCCTTTGAAAGGGAGCCAATCCAGATATTATTTAATTGGTTTTAACAAATGATTAGTGGGTACCGCCAAGTTGCTGTTCTGCCATTGCTACAAGGCGCTTTGTAATTTCTCCTCCAACAGATCCGTTGGCACGAGATGTTGTATCAGGCCCTAAATTTACGCCAAATTCGTTTGCGATTTCAAACTTCATTTGGTCAAGAGCTTGCGCTACTCCTGGTACAAGTAATTGGTTTGAGGAATTGCTTCTGCTAGTTTGGTTCATAATGTCTTCATCTCCTCATTATTTTTTAAATTATGGTTGGGCTAGCTGGAATTGCACCAGCACAAGATTTTCTTGTTACCTCTATATGGTTTAACCCATCGGTATAGGATCAAATTCGCCTTGGCGAATTTGCGCCCAGATTTTTATCGAGCTTGCTCGATAAATTCCTTTAAAAAATCTGAGGCATCCGCCGGAGGCTTAACTTTATTCAGCCGGAGTTTGAACCCCCACTGAATTGGATATCGGTTTGCATTCATCTTGCTACTTATAGAAGTGGGAGACTTCAGCTGAATAAAGTTAAGTTGATCATGTTGCTGTGTTTACTATCTATTATGTTTATTTTTTTCATGATTATTCCTTGTAATTTATAGGGAATTATTTCCTGTCGATTTTTACATAACAAAAGTAAAACAAACGAACGATATAAGGAATGAAATTGAATAACGAATGGAGAGGTTAGGGTAATGGCCATCTGTCCGATTTGTAATGGTTTTGAAAAAATCAATGCAAAATGCTCTGTCTGTGGAAAAGCATTAAGTGATAACGGAAGAATCATGGATTATTATGGTAACTATAGCCCCTACATGCCGATTGATCAATTGAAATTAGCAGACGGCTATCCAACAGACTATACCAAAAAAGAATGTCCACATTTACTCAAATGCGTTGCTTGCGGACATGATGAAGTGAAATTCATTAAAGAGTAGGGCTTAGCAAACGGAATAATACGTTATTATGGAAAAGTCGCTGATAAAGTACCGGAAGTCGCTGATATAAAGGGAAAGTCGCCGATAAAGTATCAGAAGTCGCTGATATATTAGAAAAGTCGCCGATAACTTACTTTCCAATGATTTAACATCTTTCGTTGCTCGGATTACATCGCAAATTTCATGATCATGATCAGTTCGATCAATTATGAAAAAAAGAACCCCTTTACTAGAGAATGTAATGGGGTTCAATACTATTATTCATTTAATTGTCTTATCCTTACCTCTGTTTCCTTGTCGAAGAAATGGACTTTATTCATATCGAAAGCAAGGTCGATTGTATCACCTGGGTGGATATCTGTTCGGGAATCGACACGTGCTACAAAATCCTGGCCTTCGATACTTGAGTAAATCATCGTTTCAGCACCGGTTAATTCTGATACATCGATACGGGCGCTGAATTTTGTCTCTTGCGAGGCGTCAATAAATACGGGTTCATCATGAATATCCTCGGGGCGGATGCCGAAAATAATCTCCTTTCCGACATACCCTTGTTCACGTAAAACGCTCATTTTTCCTTTTGGAATGGAGAGACTTGTTTTACCAACGATAAATTTTCCTTCTTCTAGCTTTCCATTAATAAAGTTCATGGCAGGTGAGCCGATAAAGCCCCCAACAAATACATTTTCCGGCTTTTCATATACTTCCTTAGGTGCTCCGACTTGCTGGATGATCCCATCTTTCATTACGACAAGACGAGTAGCCATGGTCATCGCTTCTGTCTGGTCATGTGTTACGTAAATAGTGGTTGTTTGTAAACGTCGATGGAGCTTAACAATTTCGGATCGCATTTGTATGCGAAGCTTCGCATCAAGGTTAGATAAAGGCTCATCCATTAGGAATACCTTAGCGTCGCGGACAATGGCACGTCCTAATGCCACACGCTGGCGCTGTCCTCCTGAAAGTGCTTTTGGTTTACGAGTAAGATAAGGCTCAAGCCCAAGAATTATAGCTGCTTCTTTTACACGGCGCTCGATTTCACTCTTAGGGAATTTGCGAAGTTTCAGCCCAAATGCCATATTGTCATAAACGGACATATGAGGATATAATGCATAGTTCTGGAAGACCATCGCGATATCCCGGTCTTTAGGTGGCACATCGTTTACTCGTTTATCATCGATATAAAAATCTCCTTGTGAGATTTCCTCAAGGCCAGCAATCATACGTAGTGTCGTTGATTTCCCGCAGCCTGAAGGCCCGACGAATACGATAAACTCTTTGTCATGAATATGAAGGTTAAAATTCTCTACAGCGGTTACTTTATTTTCATACACCTTATAAATTTGATCTAATCTTAGTTCTGCCATTGTGGGAACCTCCTGAATTGTTCGATAATTAATTCGCTTTGTATCAGTTTATCGAATTAAACTCGATTCCCATATGGGTATACTGCACGAAAAAAATGAAAACGTTTTATGCATACTGCTGAAATTATGATCGTACTTGCTACCAGCTATATTTGATCATGGAGCAAGCAGGCTAAATAAACGGTTGTAGCACTATTGAAGTCTTTCAAATTGATGCCCGTTTTTTCTGTAAATCTATCAAGCCGGTATTGAAGCGTATTTCGATGAATATAAAGTTTTTTAGCGGTTAAGGAAACGTTGGAATTATTTTGTAAAAAGACTTTAAGCGTTGTCATAAGCTCTGGATCTTCCTTTAAAATTTGCAGCCTAAGGGCAAGGCTGGATTTCATATCTTCCTGCATCCCAGACATGACTAAAGAAGGAAATAGTTTTTCAAATGTGAATACCCTCTCGGAGGGAAGTAATTTCATTCCATTTTTAAATAATTCCTTCTCCATTTGAAAATGATCTGGAAAGTCAGTATTCACGGTACACGGAATTCCCATATAAAAATATGTTTTCAGATAAAAATCACTTTCCAGTGTCGCTGCAAGGGAGTAAAAATCTTCTTCAGTTGGGGCTTCGGTGTTCTGTTCTTCTAAAATCATTCCTTTGTTTTGGTTTATCCATAAAATTAATAAATTCCCTGCAAAAAACCCTTTGAAGACTGATTCAATATTTTCACGTTCCCAGTCCTCTGCAGCAACTTGAAATTGAATGCTTCTGTAAGATGCCCCCTTTGCTTTAATCGGAATTTCACCATGAGAGAATAAAAAGTCATGCCAGCCTTGCAAGAAGGGCGGATTGATCATCGTCGGTTCGAAAAAATCAAATAAGGTCTTTAGCAATAAGAGTTCTTCATACTTGATTTCCCCCACTGGGACACCAAGCCATTTGCCTGTGTCATGATGGTGAAACCAATAACGACCCATTTGCATCTGAAAACTTGGGGCTTCTTCACTGAATATTGAATTGGCGTAAAAGCCATGTAATTTAATTAGCATTTTTCAGGTTCCTTTACTTGATATGGGATACTTTATTATAACAGGAATGTTTTATCCGAGAGAAACAAAATAAGGAATATTCCTCCATCTTGGTGACTGACAAAAGGAAAAGACACCCAAAGTTGATAAGAATGGGTGTCTTTCTATATTATCGCTTTATCATGTCAATGAATCATTCCGTCCTAAATGGAGGATCTTCCTCAAAAAGCTCTCTCGCTTCTTCAATATTTGTTGTTTCTGCACGCATATGAACCGAGCCGCCGGACATTCCTTCGTTAATCATGCGATCAACGTCCATAAAGGCTTTATCCCTTCCTTCATGGCATGAATCTTCACAGGCTTGAACATTTTTATCTTTTTGCAATGCTGATTCCTCCTTTAAAGCGTTTATTTTACTTTTCCAAAGAAGGGGTTAAATCATACAAAAGACAATTATCGTTGATTATCATACACATGAAATAGCATTAATTCGTGAATTTGGTTGATTAGTTTTGATTCATCTTCCCCATTCGGTGCTTGAGCGGTCCATTCAATTTTTCCATCCGGGTGATAAATCCCTGTCATTTTCTGCTTATTGAAATAAAAGGAAATTCCCCATCCTGGGATTTGTTTATTTTCATATAATGGCTTGTATTGAAAATGGGTTAACATGTTTCAGCCTCCTTACGTTTATTTTACCTGTTCTTTCTCTACATCCCAACTTAATCACACCAATGATGGCATGTTTTATCCAGTTTATTTACCTGCATACGAGGGCAAAAATAATATGAACAAGCAGGAACATATTAAAGGGGGCAAAAAAATGAAAAAAAACAGATTGGCAATGGCAAGTTTAGCGCTTGGGGCTGCCTATTTTTTAAGAAATAAGGAATCACGTCAGAAATTAAAAGATCAATTCCGTTCGTTTGCTGAAGGCGCATCCCGAAGATAATGTGAAAAAGTTGACGACTTTATAATGAACCCGCTGGTATCAACTTCCAAAAAGCTGATACCAGCATCAAATCAATCGAATCCCGCCATTTTTGCGAATAGTTGTGCCAATGTCTGAATCCGTCTTTTTTCAATTTCTTTTTCATCAAAACTCATTGGTTTTGAATTAATTTCATAAATCACATATTTACCTGTTTCTGTTACCCCTGCATCAATCGAAAATTCGCCAAAAAACCCCTTTTCTGCTGTTAGTATGTTTCCTGCTCGTTCGACAACCATTTCGAAAAATTGGTCATGCTGAGCTGTTTGAATCTGTTCATATGGAATCAATACACCGCCATTAGGGACATGAGTTGTAATTTCTTGATCCTTAGATAGGCGAACGCCTGTCCCTGTAACTTGATAACCTTTTTTGGTGGAATGAGCGAGAATACGAAAATCAAACCGTTTGCCGTCGAACAAAGAGGGGACAATTGTCTCCTGAGCGATGTACAAACCTTCTGTTAAGGCATCTTCCCATTCATTCCAGAAGGCGGGGAAGTTGCTGAAAGAATAACTCTGTTTTAGGCCATTCAGTTCGATCGTTTCGTTTTGATGAAGGAAAATCTGATAAATGCCTTTCCCTTTTGCCCCGGAAACAGGCTTTAAATATAGGTTGTTATGTGTTTTTAAGAACTCATAAAGCAATGATTCCGTACTGGCTAAAATCGTCTCAGGCAAGTAAGGACGAAGAATAGAGTCTTTCATTAACAATTGATGCAGTTCATACTTATTTAGAAAACAAGGATTAAAAAAAGGAATGTCACGATCCTTAAAAACACGAAAGCAATCTTCAAAAGAGCTGGATTTTTCCAGGCTGCGAAACGGCACCCGATTAAAGACTAAATGGGGAAGGGGACAAAGAATTGGAAACCATTTACCTTCTTCAGGTGAATAAACAAATCCGTCAATCGTTTCTTCATTTAAATCCTGAGGGGTAAACACAACGGATATCCCACCGTTTTTCAAGATTTCTTTCTGAAGTTCTTTAAAAAAAGGACCATTCCCGACAACAGAATGATCCTTTCCTCTACCCGTCAAAATGCCGATCAAGGGACCGATATTATTATTAAGTGATTGAACTTGAAAAGAATGAATATTGTCTACCGGCAATGCGTCTAAACTTTGAATAGGAAGCCGGCTGCTGCCGAACGTCATCTTTGTCAGATTTGAAAGGAAGAACCATTTTTTAGCTCTCCGATCATAGTAAATGTTCATTTGAATATATCCTCTGGTCTTTTTATCGCTCTTTCTGTAAGAAAAACGGCAAATGCAAGCGATAATTTTCTAGTTAGGAGATCAAATTCTCTCAGCTCCGGGTGCTTAAAAATCGATCTTCCCGGCTTCGAATTAGCCTCGAACAGCCACACATTTCCTTTTCGATCTAACCCTAAATCAAATCCAATCTCACCAATAATGCCTTCCATATTCTCATCGATTGCCTTACTTATATCAAGAGCTGCTTTTGAAAGTTTTGCTTCTGCCATTTTTTGTTCTTCATTTGATGGGAATACTTCAGCAATTGTTTTGATAACGCCCCCGCTTTTTACGTGAGTGGTAACACTGCCTGCCCCCGCAACTTTTGCAGCTATTGCGGTGACGAGCCAGTCTCCCTTATCATCTTTATTAGTATGAACCCTGAAGTCTACCGGCCGAGAATCGGTTCGCATCAAGTGAATCCCTTGCTGAACGATCATCCGATCGAGCTTTTTACCTGCAAAGATATGATTCATTAACGCTTCTAAGCTGTTATACTTCATCAATTTATTAACATCTGTTTGATTACGGTAACGGCAATAATAGGTTCCTTCCATTTTATCGTATAGAACTTGGTGGATTCCAAGTCCAGAGCTGCCATTTTTCGGTTTAATAAAAACATGGCCATAATCAGAAAGCATTCGTTCGATTTCGGAAAATGAAGTGAAAGAATGTGTTTCAGGTAAGTATTCTGCAATGTTTTCATTTTGTTGCAGTCTTTCGTACACATCTAATTTATTAAAAAAACCCGGATTATACCATGGGATTAAATATTCCGTCTGCAAACGATCCTTTACTTTTTTTAACTCACTATGTCTTTCACTTTTACGATTCGGCAGCCGATCATAAATTACGTTCGGGAAAGGGACCTCAAACGTCTCCCAGCCATCGCGATGATAGAAAAAACCTTTGATGGTTCCTTGTTCCCAATTAAGATGCTGCTCCCCAAAAAGGAATGGCAATGCACCAACCGATTTTTTGACAGAAAGAAGCTTTGCAAAAAATAAACTGCGTTCACCAACCGGCCGCATTGGGAAGGGGGTGAAACCCGATGTGAAAATACCGACAAGAGGGCCGATATATAATGTTTCGTTCTCGATGAATGCATGCAGTGGGATTTTTAAATCAGGGAATTTAAGAAAGTCTGCGATGTCTTGGCTAATAGCGATTGAACTTCGATTTCTAGGCTGCCGTTCGATCACCGTTTCAATAGAATGAGTGCCAAAAGCAATTTTTGTTAATTTTGTTTTCGAGGTTAAGCCTTCTGGTATATAGACTTTTTGTACGATGTCATCAAGGATTTCAATTTGATAATGTTTACGCATTTGAACGTCTCCTTTTAATTTATTCAGCAGAAGTCTTACACTTCTATAAGTGGTGAGATAATGCAAACAGGTATCCAATTTAGCAGGGGTTTAAACCCCGGCTGAATATAGATAAGCCTCCGGCGAGCCTTTCGATTTTTTAAAGGAATTTATCGAGCAAGCTAAGGTAAATATCTTGGCGCAAATACGCAAAGCGAATTTGATTTATGTTCAGGATATTAGCGTCTGCTAAAGTGCTGAACTTTTTCCTCAGAATTCGTTATAGCTTTTGCAAAATGAAGGGGAGCTGTATAGATCTTTTCACTAAGTTCAGGCTGTGTTTCTAACACAACTTTTCTCCCGGGTTTTGAATTAATGTCAAGAATCCAAACACTTCCATTTTTGGCCACTCCAATATCTACACCTAACTCAAATAAAGGCGGAAATTCCTGTTCTGCAATTTTAGGGATGCTCTTCAAAATATCTTTGATTTCGGAATGAAGAAATTCTCTTTGGGAAGAAGGCAGGGAATTCAGCCAAGAATCGAAAGTTGTAATCGTTCCACCTGCACTTACATTCGAAATGATCCCACCTTCTTTACCTGTGCGAATGCCTTTGCCGATTTCTGTCCAGATTCCGTTTTCCTCCTTTTGCAGCAAAGTTCTAATGTCAAATGGATGATTGCTTCTATTTGTAAGTTCAAAATAGGGCTGAATGAGGTAGCTTCTTTTTTCGATGAGCTGATTAAGCCAAGAAATTACATCAGGGATATTGGTAAATGTCCGGGTAATTTGTTTGTCGCGTTTATCTGTTCGAACAATTAATTCCTTGCCGGCCTTTTCTAAATAATAAATGCCATGCCCTTGTGAGCCGTTTACAGGTTTAATGACAACAGGCTCTCTCGCAACAAGCTCCTGTATTAGGCTTTCACCGGAAGTGAGAGGTTTTGATTTCGGTAAATAGGGGGCTAAATTAGAATGCTGAAGTGCTTCATATAATTCTAATTTGTTTGGGAGGCCATAGCCTAAAAACGTAATATCATTTCTCGTTTTCAGCCATTTCACGATCGCCATACATTGTTTAGAATGTGTGTCTTCTCCGTAAAAACAGCGGTCATAGAGGACATCTGGAATGGGAAACTCACTAGGCTCCCATTCACTTGTTATCGGGTTGAATCGATCTCCGTTCACCTTCTCGGTACTCGGGTTAATAAGCGAAGGGATGAAGCGGAAGCATTCGATTCCGAAATGATGCGCACGTCTCGCTAATTCGAAAAAATAGGTTTGTTCATTATTTTTATTTAAAGTCATTAATCCGAATGAAAGCATTTTTCATTCCTCCTTTATTGTTACGTTCGAAAAGGCTAAGAACGTACAGTATTCGATAAGTGCTTTTGCTGATGGGCGGATTTTCTTATCTTGACCTTCAAAGTTCTTGGAAGGCTTGGCGTTCACTTCGATAATCCACAGTTTTCCATTTTGATCTACTCCGATATCAATTCCTAATTCTCCAATTAAACCCTCTGCTCGTTGGCTAATAATGGAAGCGACTTCGACAGCAAGTTCTTTCATTAATGCAAGCTGCTGAATGGCCGTATTCCGATTGGACAAAATGGCAAGGATGTTAAACGGCTTCATCATTTCTCCGCCTCTCGCAATATTTGAAACGAATTGCTGATCGGCTGAAATTCGTGCAATGGCAGAAGTTGCTTTCCAGGAATCCCGAAAGTTTTTATGGCAAAGGATTCGAAAATCAAGCGGCCTGTTTTTGTAAGTCATTAAAGGAATAGATGCTTGAGCTAGAAAGGTTCTATTTTTAAGATAGGGCTTAAACCACTGATAAAATCGAGTATAGTCGTCAAATAGACGGGTGTTTTCTTCCCCCATTCCTGTTGACATCTCCGCCAGCAGTTTTTTATTTATCTTTGAAATCCGTATGATATTCCGGCCCTGGCTTCCATGGATCGGTTTTATATAAAGGGATGGGTATTTTTTTATCATCATCTGAAAGTCTGCTTCTGTTATCGCTACAGTTTCCGGTAGATATGGTTGCATATGCTCTTCTGAATATAAATATTGATGGACTTTTTCTTTCGATAAAAATTGATCGTTGAAAATGGGGATATTCCAGCTGGCAATATCGGTTTTGAACTTTTGGAAGGATGGGCTTGCTTCAAGTTTGCGTGAGTGTATACGATTATAAATAACATCGGGCAGAGGGACAGGTGTTTTTTGCCACTGCTCATTTTGAAAACAAAAGCCATTTAGCTTTCCTTCAGTCCAATCTTTTAATTGAAACACGAAGAAAAATCCGCCTATATTTGAAATCATGTCATGTAATTCTTCGCAAAATGTATGAACAGACCGGAAATCTGGTCCTTCCTCTTGGTCATTTAACTCTGTCAATAATCCAATAATCGGCCCGAATGTGACAGTAGAATCTTTATTTGAGTAGCTGGCCAGAAGACGGTTTTCCTGAATGGGAAGTGAGAATTCTTGGAAAATATTTTCACTTAATTTAATTTCCTCTTTCATGATGGCCGCCCCTTCAATGATCGCCTCCACCCGATTTATGCCAATTGTTATGATAAGGGGCCGATCTATATCAATATTCCAGTATTTGAGGAGTGAATGGCTTATTTGAATCCGATATTCATTTGATTGAAACATTTTTATCGGAACAATCGTAATAGGCAGTAATGAAACAGTCATGAGTATTCCTCATTTGCTCGTCTGTGTTTATGCCTATATAATGAAAAAATAGGCAAAAGCTGATAAGGTATCGTATGTAACTATCAATAAAATGGTGCACCAAAGCTTTTTCCTATAGGCTATTTTCGTAAAGTTTGTTGCTTTATTAGTGTATTTTTAATTTGACTATCTGAGTTGATTGGAGCGAAGGGCATTTGACTCCCGTCCCTCCACGCGGAAAGCAAGTGCCCGTAGCGGAAATCAACGGGCAAACTTTGAAGGCATACATCAATATACGAAAAGGGCCTTCTTATAAGAAGATGGAAGGTTGATGTTAATAAGATGAATATTGCAATGACTGTATTGACGATGGTCGTACTCGGAGCTGTAATTGGTGGATTCACAAACTACCTTGCGATTAAAATGCTCTTCAGGCCATATAACACTTTATATATTGGAAAGTGGAGAGTTCCTTTTACTCCAGGCTTAATTCCGAAACGGCGAGATGAGCTTGCCGAACAAATGGGGAAGATGGTTATTAATCATCTTTTGACTCCTGAAAGCATTCAGAGGAAATTTTTAAATGAAAGCTTTCAAAATGAAATGATTAGTTTAGTTCAAAAGGAAATGGAGAATTTCATACGTACGGAAAAGACTCCTTCTGAATTGCTTGATACATTAGGGATACCGGATGGACAAGCAAAAGTAGAAAAGCGGCTCGATCAATTTATCGAAGAAAAATATGAAAGTTTAATGGAGAAATATCGAAATAAACCATTAAAAATGATTATTTCACAGAATATGCTTGAAAAATTCGACTCAAAGCTCCCGCTGATTAGCGGTTTTATTCTTCAAAAAGGAATCGATTATTTTTCGAGTATCGAAGGGAAGCAACGGATTCAGACTATGGCCGATGATTTTATCAAGGGACGAAGCGGTGTGCTTGGGAATATGATGCAAATGTTTATGGGCAACATCAACCTTACCGATAAAATTCAGCCGGAAATTATTAAGTTCCTAGAAAATGAGGGGACAGCGGATATTGTGACAACACTGTTAAAAAAAGAATGGGATAAAATTCTTGAATGGGACGCAGAAAAGATCGAAGAGCAATTTGATAAAGAAAATATTCTCTCCATGATAAAGGACTATGCAGGTAAAGTAATAAACTTGGAGTCATTTTTCGAAACACCGTTAGCACAATTAACGGCCGCTTACCGAACAGAAATCATTGGAAAAATAGCGGAAAAAGGTGTGAACCTTTTAGGTAATTGGCTATCAACCCGAATGGATACCGTAATGGAAAAGCTTCGGCTGCAAGAAATTGTTCGTCAGCAAGTGGAGACTTTTTCCGTTGTCCGATTGGAGGAAATGATTCTTTCCATCGTAAATAGCGAATTAAAGATGATCACTTTTTTAGGAGCTCTCCTCGGCGGGATTATCGGTCTTTTTCAAGGATTCATTGCAATTTTCATGAAGTAAATGGTCACTTATCGCTTTTACGAACATAGTTTGTTATAGTAGAGTGATTTAAAAAACAATTTTATGAGGATGAGAACCCAGTTTTTGAAAAGGGTATGGTATTCCCCCTCTCATCTCTAGAATGGAGTGTAAATAGTGGCAGTAAATTTATATGATTCAGCCTACGATCTTGAAAAGGCAGTTAGGCAAAGTGTTGAGTACAGTAATTTAAAACAAGCCTATGATGAAGTGAATGCAGATCCATCTGCAAAAGAAATGTTTGAAAACTTCCGTCATATTCAAATGGACTTACAGCAAAAACAAATGATGGGCGAAAACATTTCTCAGCAGGAAATAGAACAGGCTCAAAAAACAGTAGCACTTGTTCAACAGAATCCGAAAATTTCAAGATTGATGGATGCAGAACAAAGAATGAGCATGATCATTGCCGAAATGAATAAAATTATTATGAAACCACTTGAAGAACTGTATGGCACAATGGGGTAATTGTCCCGATGGTGTAATTGTAAGGCTGTTTTCTAAATGATTGTTGTTTTTAAATAAGTATTGTATAAAGTTGATTGGAGCGAGCGTCCTGGAGCGGAAATCAACTACACCTCTTTTTGGTTAAATTGCAACAAATTTTACGAAAACAGCCAATCAAACAAACCGCTTTCCGAAAATTCGGGAGCGGTTTGTTTCTGTATAAATAAAAAATCAACATTGTCCATGTATTGTTCTATTCCTTTTCATCCATTCATAAAAGTGTAATAGGGGCATTTACACCAGGAATAGGGGGCAATAATATGATCTACCGTCTGCTTGCATTAAATATTGATGATACTCTTCTTCAATCAAATGGAAGAATTCATAAATCAACAAAAGAAGCAGTTGAATATGTCCTGCATAAAGGGATTTATGTGACATTGGTGACTGCAAGAAGCTTTCCCTCCGCTAGAAAAGTGGCGAAAGCATTAAAATTAAACTCATTGCTTGTTGCACATAGAGGAGCTTATATTTCCAGCTCACAAGAAAAGCCCATTTTTGTTAAACGCATTTCCGAGGATGTTACGTATGAAATTGTCCGTTTACTCGAGGGTTTCCCTTGCCAAATCAGATTGGTACATGAGAAATATTCGATCGCCAATAAGTCAAAGCTTAACCATAATATGTTGGCGCGTACCGTCTTTACATCGGGGGATCCCATTTTCTACCCTCAGCAATTTGTCGATTCTTTAAGTGACACGATTCTCGAGGAACCTGTTACACCTCCAAAAATCGAAATATATTTTGAAAATAAAACGGATCTTCAAGATGCGAAGGCAGCGATACAAGGAATGTTCGAAGACATAGATTCGATTCAACTAAACGATCTGCGGTTGGATATTATGCCTGCCGGCGTTTCAAAATTAAATGGACTATTGTATCTTGGCGAACATTTAGGAATCTCCCGCAATGAAATGGTCGTTATTGGTGATGGCTTAGATGACATAGAAATGATTGAAGCCGCTGGTCTTGGTGTCGCCATGGGGAATGCACCAGTGGAAGTAAAGAAGGCAGCCGACTGGGTGACACGTCCTAATAATGATCATGGGGTCACTTACATGGTGAAAGAGCATTTTCGAAAACAGCACCCGATTGAATTTTTAAGAAAAATGAACTTATTAAAATAATATTTTTGATGCTGAAAAGAGTTGGTCTCATAGGGACGACTCTTTTTTAATATTCAAAAAGCAATCGGCTAATTTGCCGGTTTTCTATTCCCGCTTTCGACTTCCAGAATCTATTGACCTTAATTATGCACTTCTGTACACTTAAAGAAGCTTAAAATAATGTCAATTGAGACTACCATCAAGATAGATTTCGATGGTAGTTTTACATTTTTTATAAAAGGTGATTACATTGCAAATATCAATTATTGGTTTACAGGATGACCGATTTCATCGACCGCTGCGGTTGATAGGGAATCTTTTTTTTGAGGAATGTGAAGTGTCATTGCAGTCTCAGAATCATGCTGATTTAAAGATTGTTTTTCAATTGGAAACGGATAAGTCTGTTCGTGTGAAGGCTTTATTATCTGACATAAATGGCAATGAAAAGTCAGCGTACTATGAAAATACATTTATCGCTGCTGATTCAGAAAAAGAACAGTTTAAACAAATCAAAAATGCCGTTTCTCATGTATACTTGAAAGTTCTTCAAGACTGGACGGGCATAACGCAAAAATGGGGCATCCTAACCGGAATTCGCCCAACAAAACTGCTGCACCGCCATATGCAGGAGAAAACGCCACAGGCTGCTGCACATCTCCAATTAAAAGAAGATTACTTAATTACGGATGATAAAATTCAGCTTATGCAGCAAATTGTTGACCGCCAGCTTACTGTCGTTCCAGACCTATATGAACTTCAAAATGAAGTCAGTATTTACATCGGAATTCCGTTTTGCCCGACGAAATGTGCATATTGCACATTTCCGGCATATGCCATTAACGGCCGGCAAGGGTCGGTGGATTCTTTCCTTGGCGGGCTTCACTACGAAATCCGTCATATCGGCGCATGGCTGAAAGAGAATAATGTAAAAATTACGACCGTTTATTACGGAGGCGGAACGCCAACAAGCATTACAGCGGAAGAAATGGACATGCTTTATGAAGAAATGTACGCATCTTTCCCCAATGTAGAAAACATCCGTGAGATCACTGTAGAGGCAGGCAGACCGGATACAATTACACTGGAAAAGCTCAAGGTTTTGAAAAAGTGGAAAATTGACCGCATTAGCATCAACCCGCAATCTTATATCCAAGAAACGTTAAAAGCGATTGGGAGACACCATACAGTTGAAGAAACGATTGATAAATTCCACCTTTCCAGAAACATGGGCATGAATAATATCAATATGGACTTAATTATCGGCTTGCCTGGTGAGGGAGTACCCGAGTTTTCACATACGCTAAATGAAACAGAAAAGCTCATGCCCGAATCACTAACTGTTCACACGCTTTCCTTCAAACGGGCATCTGAAATGACGAAGAATAAAGACAAATATAAAGTAGCCGGCAGAGAAGAAATTGAAAGCATGATGGAAATGGCTGAAAACTGGACGAAGGAGCATCAATATGCCCCTTACTATCTTTACCGGCAAAAGAACATCCTTGGCAATCTAGAGAATGTTGGTTACGCACGCCCTAATCAAGAAAGTATCTACAATATTATGATTATGGAAGAACAGCAGACCATTATCGGACTTGGCTGTGGTGCGGCAAGTAAATTTCTGCATCCAATTACAGGGAAGATCACCCACTTTGCCAATCCGAAAGATCCAAAATCGTATAATGACAGCTTTGAAAAATATACAGAAGAGAAGCTGAGAATTTTAAGTGAGTTATTTGATAAACAAGAATCCCACGCCGAGTAGGCGGGGATTTTTGTTTAATGATTGGGTTTACGGATAAAATGAAATTTTTACGGAAATAGTGTTTACTTTTACGGATAACCCAAAATACTTTTTTTATTTATCAGTATATTTTAAAAAATAAAGTTGATAAAGAGGACTTTTTATTAAAGTAGAGAATCATTTAAATGAAAGCGCTTTAATAAAAGGGGGAATCGATATGATGATGCAAACACCTTTGACAATGACGCAAATGATCAACAGAGCGGAAAGGTTTTTTCCAAAGAAACAAGTGGTTTCAAGAACAGCAAGTGGAATTCAGCGATTTACATACAAGGAGATTGCAGAGCGGACACGAAAATTAGCAGAAAGCCTTCAAAGGCTCGGGGTGGAGAGAGGGGATAAGGTTGGAACACTTGCCTGGAACCATCATCGACATTTAGAGGCGTATTTTGCGATTCCATGCAGCGGAGCTGTTCTTCATACGATCAATATTCGTCTTTCCCCTCAGCATATTTCATTTATTATTAATCATGCAGAAGATAAAGTGTTATTAATTGATCCTGATCTTGTGCCATTAATCGAGAAATGCCAAGACGAATTAAAAACAGTCAAAGCCTATATCATTATGACGGACGAACCAGAACTACCAGATACAACACTCTCCCCTGTATACCATTATGAAAAATTGCTTGAACAAGCGAGCGGCGAATATGAATATCCGGATGACCTTGATGAAAATGCTCCTGCTGGCATGTGTTACACATCGGCCACAACCGGAAATCCGAAGGGAGTCATTTATTCACATAGAGGGATTGTCTTGCACAGCATGGCATTAGGAATGGCTGATAGTGCAGGTGTCAGCGAGAGAGATATCGCCATGCCGGTCGTTCCAATGTTCCATGTGAATGCATGGGGATTGCCGTTTGCTGCTGTATGGTTCGGCACAAATCTAGTTATGCCTGGCCCATATTTCACACCAAAACTTTTGGCTGAGCTCATTCAAGCAGAAAAGATAACGATTACTGCCGGTGTACCGACCATTTGGCTTGGTCTATTAAAGGAGCTAGATGAAAACTCCTATGATATGAGTTCCCTTCGTGCGGTGCTTTGTGGTGGTTCCGCTGCACCGAAAGGGATGATCAAAGCCTTTGAGCAAAAGCATAACATTCCTTTTATACATGCATATGGAATGACAGAAACAAGTCCATTAGTTGTCATTTCTACTTTAAAGAGCTACCAGGAGGAGTTTTCGGCAGAAGAAAAGTTTGATATTAAAGCAAAACAAGGAATTCTTGTTCCAGGTCTTGAGATGAAAATTGTCGGCAAGAATGGCGAAGTGGCCTGGGATGGGAAAGAGATGGGTGAGTTTGCTATTCGCGGACCATGGATTGCCTCTGAATACTATAAGGATGACAGGACGGAAGAAGCATTCCGTGATGGCTGGCTTTATACAGGTGATGTTGTCACGATTGATGAAGAAGGATTTATGAAAATCGTTGACAGAACAAAAGATCTAATTAAAAGCGGAGGCGAATGGATTTCCTCTGTCGATATTGAAAACGCATTAATGGCCCATGAAGCAGTATTTGAGGCTGCAGTTGTGGCGGTACCACATGAACAATGGCAGGAACGGCCGGTCGCATGTGTTGTGTTGAAGGATGCTTATAAAGGGAAAACAGATAAAGAGGAGCTTTATGAATTCCTCAAGCCGCAATTCGCAAAATGGTGGCTCCCGGACGATATTCTATTCCTCGAAGAAATTCCAAAAACGTCAGTTGGGAAATTCCTGAAAATGTCATTGAGAGAACAGGTTCAAAAGGAATACACAAAAAAATAGACTATCAATCTAGCAGCCGTAAACAGGATATTTGTGGCTGTTTTTTGATAAAGATTTTGAACCTTCAAAAAATAATATTTCCCATTATAATAAAGAAAAGAACAACAGAGGAGGAATTATTTTTGACGACTAAATTTGTAACGGATACCGTAAATTTACATGTCAACAGCCGTGTAGCTACAGTGGAGATGAACAGGCCGGATTCATTGAATGCTTTAAATTTAGAGATGCTTAAAGGATTAGCGTCAACTCTAAAGGAGATTAGCAGTTTAGAAGATGTTGATATCGTCGTATTAACTGGAAAAGGACGGGCTTTCTGCTCTGGAGGAGACATAAAGACGATGCTAGCTGCTGGGGATGATAGTGACTTCCCTGTTGTTATGGATTGTATTTGCGATTTAATTATGACCCTTTACAACATGCCGAAGCTGACGATCAGTGCTGTTTCAGGTGCAGCTGCTGGCCTCGGTCTTAGTCTTGCACTCGCTACCGATTACATCGTAGCTGAAAAGACAAGTAAACTGGCCATGAATTTTATCGGAATTGGATTGATTCCCGATGGAGGAGCTCACTATTTCTTAGAAAAGCGCCTCGGAGAAGATAAAGCAAAGCATTTAATTTGGGAAGGGAAGCCTTTAACTGCTGACGATGCATTCGGAACAGGACTCATCCATGAAGTCGCAGAAGGCGAATTGAATGAAGCTATGGAAGCCAAGCTGCAAAAATGGCTGAACAGCCCAGTCCAAGCAATGATTGAAACGAAAAAAATCCTTGCAGAAAAAAACAGTGCGCAATTGTTAAAGGTGCTCGAGCTTGAGAAAGCCGGACAAAATAAAATGCGAAAAACAGCGGACCATTTAGAAGGAATCCAAGCTTTTTTAGAAAAAAGACAGCCGATTTTCAGAGGGAAATAATGATGTAGGCTGGTTTGTAAAGGGATAAAAGGTAAAAATGGTCACATAAAGTGGTCATATGTTCCCGAAAGCTCCTTAAAAAGGTAAAAGCGGTCACACAAAGTGGTCATATGTTCCCGAAAGCACCTTAAAAAGGTAAAAACGGGTCACACAAAGTGGCCATATGTTCCCGAAAGCTCATCAAAAGGGTAAAAACAGTCACACAAAGCGCCGTATGTGCCCGAAAGCTCCTTAAAAAGGTAAAACCGGTCACATAAAGTCGTCATATGTTCCCGAAAGCTCCTCGAAAAGAGAAAAATAGTCATCAATAGTGGCCAAAATGAAAAAAGCAAAGAGTTGGTGTACTCTTTGCTTTTTATTTTAGAATTAGTTATGAAACAAAATCAGTTTCCCGGCCGGCGATGTGCAACGGTGGGTTTTCTCTTGTAAGTTTTTCTCTTTCAGCATTTGCTCTCCGATTCCTTTTGCCTCGGCATCGTTCCCGGCTTGGAATGCCTCATCAAGAAGTTTTTCTCCATTTGGTTCAAAAGCAGTCAATTTATACATTTTCAACAGATATTCCTCCTTGTTTTATTATTCAGATAGTTATATGTATTTTTGCATAACATTTATGAATGTGCAAAGAAATAATAACATAATAGGAGAAATCCGGAAGAAGAATTTCTTCTGGTGGAAAAAATTGAAACTTTTTTTGCGATGATCCGTAAATGTAGGAGGCAAAGGAGGAGTTAAATAATGGCATTGCAGCTTGAGCATGTAACAAAGCGTTTTGGGAAGTTTACAGCTGTTGATAATTTTTCAATTTCGATACCAGAAAAAGAAATGTTTGGTTTTCTTGGCGCGAATGGAGCTGGGAAGACGACGACATTTCGAATGATCCTTGGACTGATTGATCCTAGTGAAGGCAAGGTAACTTGGGACGGGAAGCCGATTGATTATTCGACGAGTCCGCTTATTGGCTATTTGCCTGAAGAACGTGGACTTTACCCAAAACTGAAGGTGAAGGATCAGATTGTTTATTTAGCGAGATTACGCGGGATGCAAAAACAAGATATATTAAAGGAACTTACCTACTGGCTTAATCGCTTTAAAGTGCCGGAATATGCGGATAAAAAGGTTGAAGAGCTTTCGAAAGGAAATCAGCAAAAAATTCAATTCATAACGGCGGTTATCCATAAGCCGAAATTATTAATCCTTGACGAGCCCTTCAGTGGACTTGATCCGTTGAATGTCGAACAGTTGAAGGATGCTGTTCTTGACTTAAAGGAAAGTGGAACAACGATTGTGTTTTCTTCGCACCGGATGGAGCATGTAGAGGAAATGTGTGAGAATCTTTGTATTATGCATAAAGGAAAGCCGGTCGTACAAGGAAAATTAAAAGAAATAAAACGGGCATTTGGAAAAAAGAATCTTGTTATTCACGCTGATTTTAATTTGGAATTTCTAAAAAACTATCCTGGTGTGACAAAAGCTAGACTGACTACTGAGGGAATCCAGCTGCAAATCGAAGGAGAAAATGTTGCGGAAGCCATTTTAAAGGATCTTGTAGGGAATGGATTTATCCGAAAGTTCGTTCTTGAAGAACCTTCTTTGAATGATATTTTTATTGAAAAGGTTGGTGCTTCCTATGAATAATTTTTGGATTATACTTGCGCATACATATTTTAGTAAACTAAAAACGAAATCATTCATAATTACCACTATCATTACGCTCTTTCTAGTTGTCGGCTTGACAAACATCTCCCAAATAATGAATTTCTTTAACAAGGATGGGAAAGAAGAGAAAGTAGCTGTAATGGATCAAACAGGTGAATTATTTACTCCATTGAAGGAACAGATGAAGCTTATAAACAGCGCTCTTATTTTAGTGCCAATTGAGAACACCGAAGATCATGCTGAAAAAGCTGTTGAAGATGGGGATTACAGAGGTTTGTTAATTCTTTCATTCAATAAAGAAAACCTTCCGGAAGCCACTTATAAAGCGATGAGTATTGCGGATTCTTCTATTTCAGCTGATTTGCAGCATGGGCTACAACAAATGAAAACCCAAATTGCAGCTTCACACTTCAATCTAACAACAGAACAATTAGGCAAGCTATACGAGCCAGTCGTTTTTAACAAAATTGCCCTTGAAGCAAATGCAAAAACGGAAGAAGAGTTGAATCAGGCAAGAGGCCTCGTGTATGTACTATTATTTATTATTTATTTCGCTGTTCTCATGTATGCAAATATGATCGCGATGGAAGTCGCAACAGAGAAATCTTCTCGGGTAATGGAAATACTTATTTCAAGTGTATCACCAATTAAACAAATGTTCGCCAAAATCCTCGGAATTGCCTTCCTAAGTCTGACGCAAATGGCAGCAATCTTGTTGGTCGGCTATTACTTTATTAAACGTAACCTAGAAACAATGCAGGGCGGTTTTTTTGAGTTTTTTGGATTTGGGGACATTCCTGTTACTACTGTTGTTTATGCATTGATCTTTTTCATTCTCGGGTATTTCCTGTATGCAACACTGGCAGCATTTCTCGGTTCGCTTGTCAGTCGGATTGAGGATGTCCAGCAAATGATTATGCCGATGACAATTGTGGTTGTTGCTGGCTTTATGATTGCTATGTTTGGTCTTAGTCAGCCAGAAACTCCTTTTATCACAATTATTTCCTACATTCCTTTTTTTACACCGATGCTAATGTTTATGCGTGTGGGAATGCTCACCCTGCCAGTTTGGGAGCCTTTATTGGGGATTGCGATCCTTATTATTACCATCGTTGTACTGGCAATCTTTGGGGCAAGGGTCTATAAAGGCGGAGTCCTCATGTACGGAAAATCGAACTCCTTTAAAGATATTAAAAAAGCATTGCAGTTAACGAAAAATGATTAATAAACGACGAAAGCTCCGCGACGGCGGGGCTTTCAGTTTGTATATAACAAGATCCTGTTCCTATTTCCTCTATCTTTGCATTCTTAGCTCCCACATGTTTCCGTCTTCCCAGTAACGCTGCTGTGTTTGAAACGGTGTAGTTCGAATTGGCTGTATGATACGACCAGTACGCCTTGAACGTCTAGAGCGTCTAGAGCGTCTAGAGCGTCTAGAGCGTCTAGAGCGTCTAGAGCGTCTAGAGCGCCTTGAACGTCTTGAACGTCTTGAGCGTCTTGAACGTCTTGAACGTCTTGAACGTCTAGAGCGTCTAGAGCGTCTTGAGTGTCTTGAGTGTCCTGAGCGTTTTGAACGTTTAGAGCGTCTTGAGTGTCTTGAGCGTCTTGAACGTCTCGAATGTCCCGAACGTTTCGAGTGTCTTGAACGGCGACGTGATAGTGGACCTCTGCGTGATTGTCTCGAACGGTGCGATCTGCCTGACCTTCTACTAGAACGTCTTGAGCTTCTTCGAGATCTTCGTGAACGTCTTTGAGCAAATGGCTCTTGAAAAAGGAAGTTCTCCATTCCAGCTGCAGCCACTTCGTTAATTGCATGCTGGATATCTAATTTATTATATTTAACCAAAGTAAAATCCTCCTTATTATTTTTGTTAATGGAATACTAATAGGAATCTTTAAAAAATAGGAACTGTGAGTATTTCATAAACATTCCGATTTCTACTAATAAAGTACGAATATTAGTAATGATTTGATTAGACTACTGCGTATGTCGATGAAAATAGGCTAAAAATGATTGTGTCACCCTCTAAAAGTTTGTCATACGATTTAATATCGTATTTAGTAAAGGGTGACCCATGTGGATAACAATGAACTGCCAATTTACAAATTATTTATAAATCCTCAATATCTCATCGATTTAAGGAGCGATATTTGGAATGATGATCCTGTTCCCGGGAATGTAACCATTCAAAACAAAAAGTATGATATTGACATTGTGTATAGGGGTTCACATATTAGAGAATTCAAAAAGAAATCGTATCATGTTGAATTTTACAAACCCAAGACATGGAAGGGAGCAAAAGAAATACATTTAAACGCGGAATATAAAGATCCCTCATTAATAAGAAACAAGCTATCATTTGATTTCTTTTCAAGCCTTGGAGTTTTAGCACCTTCTGCTGAGCATGTATTTCTTAATTTAAATGGCAGGCAGGAAGGAGTGTATTTGCAGTTGGAATCAGTGGATGAGTACTATTTTAAAAAAAGGAATCTTCCAGTAAAAGCAATCTTCTATGCAGTTGATGGAGATGCTAATTTTTCATTATTAACTGATCATGAACAGGATCCTAAGCAATCTTTAGAATTAGGGTATGAATTAAAATATGGAAAAGAGGAGGAATGGTTGCTCTTACAAGAGTTTATTTTTAAAGTAAATACACTCTTAAGAGGGGAATTTGAACAGGAGATCGGAAAATACTTGAATGTAGAAAAGTACTTGTATTGGCTGGCGGGAGTGGTTTGTACGCAAAACTACGATGGTTTTGTGCATAACTATGCCTTGTGCAAGAATGGCGAGTCAGGATTGTATGAAGTACTTCCATGGGATTACGATGCAACTTGGGGAAGAGATGTTCATGGTGATGTGATGGATTATGACTATGTAAGGTTAGAAGGTTTTAATACTTTAACGGCAAGAATTCTCGATGTCCCTTCGTTTAGGAATCTATATTATAGGATCCTCCATAAAATCCTCAATAATCAATTTACATTGGATTTTATGGAACCTAGAATCCAGGAACTGCACACACGTATACGTCCATTTATTTTAAAAGACCCATACAAAAAAGATTACATCAAAGAATTTGATTCAGAACTTGCCTTCATCTATCAATTTATTACTGATAGAAATGCCTATCTTCGCAGTGAACTGAAAAAACTTCAAAAAGTTTAGTATAGGTAAATGTTGATTTTCTTACAAATAGGCGTTTGACTAGGTTCATTGTCCCCCCATGATACGTATATATGCAGTATAAATAACTAAATAGGCAAGGAATAAGGAGGAGAAATCTAATAATGGCAACTAGAATGTGGGAAGAACCGAATGATGATGGATATCTTGGGTTTCTAGATTCACTGATAGGCAGGACGGTGAAAGTTTATCGAGGCGGACCAGAATCAAAGGAAGGAATTTTACTGGACGTCAAACCAGATTTCCTAACACTCTATACTCAAAAAAACAAGAACGATGAGAACAAAAACAAAGGCGAAAATCAAATTCAAAATCAAAATCAAAATCAAAATAATCATATTATCTACTATCGTACTCATCATGTAAAAAGTATTAGTGAAAACTCAAAATCCAATTCTCAACAGGATTTTAATGAGATGGAGCTCGATGTGAATTTTGTTGAAGCAGAAGATTTCCGATGCGTAATTGAAAATCTCAAAAATAAAAACATTCGCATCAATCAAGGAGGTCCAGAATCAACTGAAGGGTTGGTCCTGGAAGTGGTGAATGATTATATTGTTTTACACACAGAAAATGACGGTGTCGTTTATTTTAATATCCACCATATCAAAAGTGTTTCTGAAAACAGCAAGATGAATAATAATGAATGTAATTTCGTGGATGCAATGACATACATCCCTAGATATATCCAGGCTGATTGTTTTCATGATTTATTTAGTCAAATGAGCCAAAGATGGGTTTCAATCAATCGTGGAGGACCCGAAGCAATGGAAGGGATACTTGTTGAAACAGCAGAAGGCCATTATACACTTGTAAACAATGAAGAAGTTCTCCGTATACACCCTTTCCATATCCGCAGCATTAACACAGGTTCAAAAGGATCATTTAAACAAAATCAAAATAATGATAATAACGGTAATCAAGAAAATGAAATGGAATCCGATGACAGTTTGTCAGGCAGAAGCGATAGAAGATCTGGGTCGAGGCATTCCCACAGAAGGAGTCATCGTTCAGTGCCGAGGCGTGCACGTGAGAATGTCACTAGAACAGTTGATTATATGTGGAGACCGAGGAGATCCTAGATTTTAACTCTATTCAGCAGAAGTCTTACTTCTATAAGTGGCGAGATGAATACAAACAAGTATCCAATTCCGTGGAGTTCAAACCCTGGCTGAATAAAGTGAAGCCTCCGGCGAGCCTTTCAATTTTTTAAAGGAATTTATTGAGCAAGCTAAGGTAAAATCTGGGCGCAAATACGCCAAGGCGAATTTGATTACTAATTTCCTAATAGGTGCATTATAATCAATGCACCTTTTCCTAAGGGAAAGGAGGATTATTTCTTTGTCAGGTATTAGCAACCTTAAAGGAGAACATATTGAAATCGAGATTTCAGGTAAAATGGGTTTTAGAGGAATATTAGTCGATACTGGATTAGATATTATCGTCTTATATGATGGAAATAAATATTTTTATATCCCCTTCAATCACATCCAAAATATAAAAAAGAGCCAACCTGTTGAAGAAATGATTGAGCTTGGGAAAGACTTGCCTTCATTGAGTGATCTTGATTCTATTTCTTACCGCAAAATTTTAACAAATGCTAGAGGGAGGTTTGTTGAAATATTTGTGAGTGGGAACAAAACGATACATGGATATATTACTAGTGTCTTAAATGATTTTTTAGTGTTTTATTCCCCTGTTTTCAAAACAATGTTCATTTCCCTTCATCATATAAAATGGATAATCCCATATAGTTCCAATCTGACTCCGTATACTTTAAATAGCGAGAAGCTGCCTGTTCAGCCAACTAATATTCCAATATCAAGGTCGTTTGAAGAACAATTGAAAAAGGAAGAAGGAAAGCTTGTCGTATTTGATGCGGGGGATCACCCCAATAAAATTGGCTTACTGAAAAGTGTGCAAAATAATATCGTTGAATTGATAACTGCTGACGGAGAGACCACTTACTGGAAGCTTTTGCATTTAAAAATGGTGCACCTTCCTTAATAAAGGTAAGATCTTAAAGGGCATATTTGCTGCAATCGGCGATCCACCGATTGCCTACATATGAAATATCTCTTCTATTTCAAACACAATAATAATTCACTCGTAAGAACGTGCATTCGCTTTCGCAATCGGTTAAAATGGTAAAAAAGAGAACGAGAGGGAATTGACATGAAAAAGGTAACTTTTATCCATGCAGCGGATTTGCATTTGGACAGCCCGATGATCGGCTTAAAGCATTTGCCGCAAAATATTTTTAGAAAGCTTCAGGAAAGTACTTTCGATGCATTAACAAATATAGTAAATGCAGCTCTCGTACACAATGTTGATTTCGTTATTCTCGCCGGCGATTTATTCGATGGGGAGGATCGTAGTATTCGTGCCCAGACGAGATTCCGCAAAGAAATGGAACGCCTAGCAGAAAAGAATATTTCTGTATTTGCCGTGCATGGTAATCATGATCATATGGAGGGGAATTGGGCACATCTGCCAATGCCAGAAAATGTTCATATTTTTTCACATGAGGTTGAGACGGTAAAATATTCACAAAACGGAGGATCATCCGTTCATTTATACGGTTTCAGTTACCCGAAAAGGCATGTGTATGATCGAATGATCAATAATTATTCAAAAAAAGAGGGAGCGGACTTTCATATTGGTATTCTGCATGGCCATTTTGACGGAAGTAGTGACCATGGGAAATATGCCCCATTCACGCTAAAAGACTTGGTCGATAAAGGCTTTGATTATTGGGCCCTCGGTCATATCCATAAACGGGAAACTTTATGTGAGCATCCCCCAGTTATTTATCCGGGTAATATCCAAGGGCGCCATCGGAAAGAAACAGGAATGAAGGGCTGTTATTGCGTTCATTTGACAGACACGGATGCCAATCTGGGATTTATCGAAACATCAACTGTGATTTGGAAGGAATTGACCGTTGATGCATCTGAATGTTCAACGTTTCATGATATTTATTTAATGTGCCGGGAAATAATTGATAAAGCTCGGAAAGAAAAACATGGGATTCTATTATCGCTTTCATTAGAGAACGTAAATATTCCAACACAAGAATTGAAGGCGCTTGAAAATGGAGAACTGTTAGAAATCTTGCAGGAAGAAGAAAAGGAAGAAGAAGCATTTGTCTGGATTTCCAATTTGTCCATCACTGAAAAAATCGAATGGAACCGCGAACAGTTAGCGAACGAATCTGATTTTTACAATGAGCTTTTTAAAACAGCTAAAGAGTATGAACAGCTAGATAGAAGTATTTCTACATTATATGATTCTCCAGCGGCACGCAAATTTCTGGAAGGAGTATCGGTTGACGAAAAAAGAAAACTCGCGGAGGAGGCAGAAAACCTTTTAGTGAATCTTTTATCGTAGTTTAACGGGCAGTAAAACCCCCACTGATAGAAGTTTCACTTTATACGGACAAAAGGAGGCGCAAGGATGAAAATTACGGATTTACATATTTATGGGTATGGCAAGCTGTCAGATCTGAAAATTTCAAGCCTGCAAGATCTTCAGGTGATATATGGGGAGAATGAAGCAGGAAAATCAACCATTATGGCTTTTATCCATAGCATACTATTTGGTTTTCCGACAAAACAGCAATCTGAGCTAAGGTATGAACCGAAGGAAGGCGCAAAATATGGTGGTCGGTTAACAGCCATTTTTCCGGAAAGAGGCAGGGCTGTCATTGAGCGGGTAAAAGGGAAGGCGTCGGGGGATGTCAGTGTCCATCTCGAAGATGGGACAAGAGGGGATGAAGAATTATTAACGGACCTTTTGCACGATGTTGATAAATCCCGCTATCAATCCATTTTCTCTTTCAATATCCATGGGCTGCAAAATGTTCATCAGATGAAAAGCGAAGAGTTGGGGAAGTTTTTATTTTCTGCGGGAGCACTTGGAACCGATCAGCTGCTGCGTGCTGAATCTACCATTCAAAAGGAACTCGAAAACCGATTTAAACCGAATGGGAAAAAGCCAAGCATCAATGAAAAGCTAAAAGAAATAAAGCTGCTTCACGAGGAATTGAAAAAAGCTAAACTACATAATGAACAATACTGGATTTTACTGAAGGAAACGGAAGCTTTAGAGTGTGATATAGCCGGAAAACAAAAGGAACAATTGGTGAATCAGAATAAGCTTTCCAAACTAGACGCATGGAAGCAAATAAAGCCGTTAATTGAAGAGGAAAAGACGTTAAAAGCAGAGCGAGAGCAATTTAATGGCATTCACTTCCCCATTGATGGCATAACGAGATTGGATCGTTTGGATGAAATAATGAAGCCAATTGAAGGACAAATCGCCAGTATCTCGCAAAGAATGAGCACTTTAAAGGGGGAGCTAGAGGGGAGTGCGCCCGATGAGCTTCTGCTAAGCAAAGAGCCGGAAATTATTACGGCGGTTGAAAGTCTTTCCTTATTAGAAAAGCTGCAGCAGGAGGAAAAGGAGCTGAACGGCAAGCTTCAAGAAAATGGCCAAAAAGAATCAATTTTGAGAGAAAAGCTGCATTTATCTATTCAGGAAGAAGATTTATTATCCATTAATACGAGTATTTTTATGAAAGAGAAAATCATAAGCGCCGGGGAGAAATTCAGGCGATTGAAAGCCAAAAAGATTGATTTGGATGAACTTTTTAATGAAGAAAAGCAATTGCTTGAGGAAACGGAAGGAAAAATAAAGGATTTAGAACAACAGCTCCTACCGCAAATAGAAAGAGAGGCACTTGAAGAAAAAATAAAAGATGCCGAGACGAGACATTTCATCGATCAAGAATTTAAGCAAACAGAGGACAGGCTTGAGTTTCTTCGTAAGACGCAAAAAAGAGAGAACGAAAAAATAAACAGGAAAAAGGTTCAAGATCGATCACAATTTTATATGTTTGTTGGCCTATTTGGTGTCTTAATTGCATGGGGCCTATGGGGTTCGGAATGGCCGCTTGTCGTTGCAGGCGCAATTGGAATTGTTTTCGCGCTCTATATGTTTTCCCGAAAGCCAGATTCCACAGACAATGAATTTGTTAAAGAAGAAATAAAAGCTTTGGAAGAAAAGAAAAAGCGATTAGTTCAAAAAATGAATGGGACTGACTTTTCACAAATCGCTTTTATCGAAAACCGCCTTGCGAAAGACAAAGAAATTTCAGAGCAGCTTCGCCATTTCAATATACAATGGAAGCAGCAAAATGAGCAATATGAAAGAGTTTTATTGGCTTTTGAATCATGGGAAAAAGAAACACTTAAGCATGAAAGGCTCATGATTGAACTTGGAAAAGAACTATTGCTTCCTAAGGAAATTGCTCTTTCGTATTTAGATGATGCTTTTCAGTTAATCGAACAGCTAAAGGAACTATTCCGAGAGAAGAAGGCGACACTCGAAAGTCACAAATCAGTAACTTCACATATGAATGAAATGATTAATGCCTTTAATTGGCTAAGTACTGCCTTTTGGGGAAGCGGATCATCTAATCTTCAGGAAACTGCTTATTTATTAAGAAAAAGATTAAAACAAGAGATGGAAAATCAAATCAAGTTTGAGGAAAGAACTGCCAAGCTTATAGAGCTGGAAGATGAGTATAAAAAGCTTCAGATAGAGCTAGAGCATTTTCAATCCGAACAGGGCAAGCTTCTTCAGCTTGCAAGCGTGGAAAATCTAGAGCAATATAGAGAATCAGGTAAGCTAGCAGAAAAAAAAGCTAAGCTCGATGACGAGTTGAAGGATCTTCGTAGGCAAATCAAGCTGTCACCGCTTAAGGAAGATGAAATAGATGAGCATATGAACATCTCAAATCCAAACGACTTAAGCAATATGATCGCTAAAAGGCTGGATGAACTGAAAGAAGCCATTCCATTTTTACAAAGTCGGCTTGCAGAGAAGAAATATGAAATCCAGGTAATTGAAGAAGGCGGCACATATGCAGAGCTCTTACACACCTATAAACAAAAAAAAGCGGAGCTTGAGGCTGAAGCAAAGGAATGGGCCCGATTTGCAATGGCGAAGGACATACTTAACCGTACAATTGAAAGCTTTAAAAAGGAGCGGTTACCCCTATTGCTGGAAAAAGCAGAGGAGTTTCTTTGTTATTTGACTGACGGGAATTACCTCCGGATATATCCTAAAAAAGACACCAGCGGATTTCTTATTGAGAGCAAAGAGCGATTTTTATTTGAAGCGAATGAGCTAAGCCAGGCGACGACAGAGCAAATCTACGTTTCGTTGAGGCTTGCCTTAGCAGAAACTGTTTATGCAAAGTTTCCTTTTCCGATAATCATCGATGATAGCTTTGTCAACTTTGATCATATCAGAATGGAAAAGATTATTGGTCTATTGAAAAGCTTACCAGGCAGGCAGATTATCTTCTTTACATGTCACAAGCATTTGCTGCCGTATTTCTCAGACGAACAAATTGCACTTGTAAATAAGGAGACAAGCTTGCCGGTATAGTGCAGCGGGCAAGCTTATATGGATGCCTCGAGAGGCGATCACTTTTTTTTCACCAGATAGAGTTGTTTAGTAGAGTTAGGGGCCAATATGGTATATTATTTTACTAGAAGGGAGCGTCGGTTCACGTATGTCTAAAGGAATTGTCTATTATGAAGTTGGCGAACAAATCGATCTTTTTTTACTAATAAAAAATACTGTCAAAGGAATAGCCAGTAATGGGAAGCCTTTTTTAACGCTGATTTTTCAGGATCAGAGTGGAGAAATAGAAGCAAAGCTTTGGGATGTTTCGGATGGAGATGAAAAGAGCTTTAGCCCAGAAACGATTGTGAAAGTATCGGGAGACATCTTGAACTACCGGGGGCGTAATCAACTTAGAGTCCGGCAAATACGGCCGGCGTCATCCGCGGATCATGTAAAGCTGGCTGATTTCCTTGAAACGGCCCCATTAAGTACAGAGGAAATGACAGGGAAAATCACCCAGTATATTTTTGAAATGAAAAATCCGAATATCCAAAGGATAACCCGTCATTTACTAAAAAAACATCAGCAAGCATTTATCGAATATCCGGCCGCAACAAAAAACCATCATGAATTTGTTTCGGGTTTGGCTTACCATGTTGTCTCGATGCTGGACTTGGCAAAGGTGATCGCAGGACTTTACCCTAGTCTTGATAAGGACCTTCTATATGCTGGTGTCATTCTACATGACTTAGGAAAGGTGATCGAGCTATCAGGCCCTATTTCTACCGTTTATACGATCGAAGGCAATTTACTCGGCCATATTACGATTATGGTTAATGAAATTGGGAAGGCAGCTGATGAGCTTTCGATTACTAGTGAGGAAGTGCTCGTACTGCAGCATTTAGTTCTGTCCCATCATGGAAAAGCAGAATGGGGAAGTCCAAAGCCGCCGCTAATTAAAGAAGCTGAAATACTTCATTATATTGATAACCTCGATGCAAAGATGAATATGCTTGACCGCGCACTTGAAAGAGTCAAACCAGGCGAGTTCACAGAAAGAGTATTCGCCTTGGATAACAGATCATTCTATAAACCTACTTTTCATAAATAATTTCAAAAACCGCATTCCCTAGAGTTATAGGGAGGCGGTTTTTTGAATTTTACTTTCTAAAATTACAATTTAGTAGAAAATAGAGGGGCATAATCATATTTTTCCTTTGGCAGCATAAAGTTTATTAAGGTGGGACAAACCATTCGACGGAGGAGGAAGAATAATGATCATCCCAATTTGGGTTTACTTTGCTGCCATAGGGATACTATTAAGTGCATATATGGCGATAAGGACAGGCAGGGAAGAACGAGAGGAAGAAAATGAAAGTATTGAGCTTGAAGGAAGGATTTATATGGAAAGGCTGGAAAAAGAGCGGGAGGCGAGAAGAGCAAGCCGACAATCCCTTGAGGTATAAAAATATAATGAAAACAGGTTCCAAACATGGGAACCTGTTTTTGATTTAAAGAAGGCTTTATTAATGACCTATGTTGAAAATGAATATTAGCGGGGCGATTTTGCCTGTAGAGAGCCGTTTTTACGATAGCAAGGCAGCTGACTTCAATCACATCGAAGCTTACTTCAATGAGCTAATACGTGCTGCCTTGCGACGAGCTGTACGAAGCTTCCTCGAATACGCTTTGGCGCAGGAGCATTGTTTTTACCCCGCCTCTCGGAAGATAAATCGATCCCGCGACTATGTCCACAATATTGTTTAACAGCTTCATAATGCTATTTAGTAGCAGAGTGTAGCGTTTGGCTATCATTTTCTAGTTAGGCTGTTTATGAAACGATCGTAAGTTTAGTCGAGCCAATCAACCAGATCCAGCCGCACAAGCCAATCAAATTATTATTGAGCCTGTTCAGGACTTTTTAAGATGTCCTTTAAGTCTTTATCATTAACTTTTACGTTGGCATCTTTCAATTCTCGTTCCATTGCTTTCTGGATTTTTTCCCCGTCCAGTTTTGAAACTTTCAATTCGTATTCCATTTTTTCCTTCATTTCATCAAAAGATTTTTTCTCTTTTTTCTCGGTTACTTGGATGATATGGAAGCCATGCTGTGATTGAATGGGCTTACTGATTTCATCTACCTTTAGAGCATAGGCCGCATTTTCAAATTCAGGCACCATTTTTCCAGGTCCGAACCAGCCAAGGTCGCCGCCATTTGCTGCAGAGCCGGGATCTTTAGAATATTCTTTAGCTAAATCTTCAAATTTAGCGCCTTCATCCAATTTTTTCTTTACTTCATTTGCTGTTTTTTCATCTTCAACTAAAATATGACGGGCTTTTATTTCTGGCTTGTAATTATCGTAGTATTCTTTTAGTTCTTTTTCAGTCACTTTAATGTCTTTGATTGCCGCTTTTTCTTGCATAAGGCCAGTCTTTAACATTTCTTTTAAATCTTCCTCGTTTTTCAATCCATATTGCATGAGGGCCATCTCAAAGTTCGCACCTAGCTGTTCTTTTGCCTCGTCAACTTTTTCGTTTAATTCTTTGTCGGTTACTTTGTATTTCTCTGAAAGAACTTTTTCATATACAAGCTCTCGAAGTACCGGCTCACCATACTTTTCTTTCATCGCGTTGTAAAGCTCGTCCTTTGTAATGTTTCCAGCTTTCGTATCAACGACAGCTTCAGAATTGTTTGCAGTATTGCATGCACTTAATCCTAAAACTCCAGCCGCGATGGAGAGGGATATCATCCATTTCTTCATGTTGAACACTCCTAAAAGAATTTATTTCAATACCAGTTTTCACAAAACCTACTATACCACAAATGGAATAGGGAACAAAATTAATAAGGGTTTCTGTTTTTGAAAAAATGGGCGAATACCCATCCCGTATGAAGCAGGTAAACATATGATAAATAGGACACAGCTTCTTACCCACACATGAAACCTGGAAGAAAATTGGGTTTATTGATTTATATGCCTATTCGAACACAGTGACTGTTGAATAGGATAGGGTAGTAAGATGAAAAAGGGGGGATTCTCATGGGTGGCTTTGGATTTGGCGGTGGTTTCGCGTTAATCGTAGTATTGTTTATTTTATTAATCATTGTTGGGGCTTCTTGCTTTACTTTCTGTTAGTAAGATCGCAAAAGATTACGATTGTTTATTTTATTAATCATTGTTGGGGCTTCTTGGCTGTAATTTACAAGGAAAAATGCCATCTAATGATTTAATCGGATGGATGCAAGGCGGAGGAAATTAAATATAACTGGGGATTTGGTTTTGGCGGAGGATTTGTATTGATTTGTCGTACTTTTCATCCTCTTGGTTGTTATCGGCACTTCGTGGTTATAGATGCCCGTTACTAAGTAATTCGATGTAAATAAAAGCGGTGGAAATAAAATTCCACCGCTTTTCCTATTTAAGCAAAAAGAATTTCCACGAAGGAGGAGATTAAAAGGATTGTGATTAAAATATTGATGGTTCGGAATACCTTAGGCTGTCGCTCTTCAGGGATTTCCTTTTGAAGACAAAGGGAATTTGTCATCTTGTTAATATTATATAAAATAAAAATAGCAAAGATAATAAAAATGGAGATCATCGAAGATTCCCTCCTTCTACCTGTCAGTTTGTGTATTGAAATGGGCCCGATCTGCACAAACTTAAAATAGTTGGCGACAAATGACAACCCATTCGTTTGTATTAATTTACAATAACAAAATCTGCTGAAAAAAGATAGTATTTAAGGATGTTAAAGTAATATTTTGCTTTACCCAGTTATAGAAAAGGTATCCTCTGATGGATACCTTTTTAATCGACTGTTTTCTAATTGTTATGCAGCAAAATTTCAATGCCGTCTTCGCTCTCTTCAATATATGAACGATTTGGTGCAGAAAGCACATTTTTTGCCCAAATCAAATCGGGCAAACAAAGTCCGACGTGAAAGGCTAGTAAAATGGTAAAATAGTGTACGTAATGTGGAAAAATAAAACAAGCCCAAAGCAATATGCTATTAATTACCAAAAACGGGGTAAATAGTGCGAACATAAATAACCATTTTGACATAGGCTCATGAACTCTTATCTGAATGATCGGGAAGATGCCATATTTAAATGTCACGCTTTTTTTCACTTTTCTACTGTGATGGGCAATCGGTAAATAATGGAAAAATTTATGGATTGGGTACATCAACCATAGGCTAACAACAAATAATAAAAAATAATTATCATAAAATGTTGTGGCCTCAAATAAATACTGAGCAGGTACATAGATAAATATAAACGTTAATAACGTCGTTAAGGAAGACATAATAAAAAGTCTTTGTGACCCATATTGTTTTGTAAAGTTAACCGTCTTCCAGCAATTCATCGTCACATACCTCCAAAGGGAGAAATATTGTACTTCCAAACTTACAAAGATACTTTACGACGAAAGATGGAAAAAATCAATAGGAAAATAACCTAATTCAATTCGAGAGCATGCTGTAAGTTTGAACTTTAAAAAGGAGTTGAGTCATTCGATACTTTATGTGAGTAATTGAGCAAAGATTTAGAAAAACAAAAAGCGGATGCTTTTGTTCATTTTCATCCGCTTTTTAAAGAACTTTCACATCATTGCATCCTCGTCTGTAGCCTCAAGAGGTTGTGCATGCTTGTATAAAGCAAAGTTAATTCCTGCCCCTTATGAAAAAATTAATAAACCATCTTTGAATACTAAACAGATTCTTGCAGGAAGATTTCCCTTTTCTTTAGTTTTCCTTCGGCTTCTATAAAATCATTTTCGATGTTTGAAAATGACTTTTCAAAGATCTCCATAAAATCATCCCCATATATATTGCGGACGATCGCCATTATTTCGATAATTTCCGGGAACTTTCCATACAATTCCCGAAGAGGTTTTGCACCAGAAAACGCCGCGTTTTTATCAGGATCATAAGTTTCCATCAAGGATAATAAAACCTTTTCACCTTCCTCAGTAAGTTGGATATAAGTATTCCGTTTATCGCTCTCTTTTTTAGAAAACTTTAGTAATCCCCGTTCCTCGAGCTTTTTTGAAAAGTTAAATGCAGTTGAAACATGCATTACTCCAAATTTTGCTACATCGGAAATGGAGGCGCCATTTAAATGATAAGCAATCGTTAGAATATGATGTTCATTAATGTTTAAATCATAGGGCTTGATCCATTGTTGCCAGTCCTTTTCAACGGACTTCCATAATGCTTTACTTAATTGAGCGATCCTCTGGCTAAAGAGCATTGCTTCTTTCATTGTGTACAGTTTTTCAGTCATTCAATTCGTCACCCACTTTTTAAATTCTCTACTATACATTATGCCAATAAAACAAAAATTAATAAAGATAAAAATATACCAAATTTTTAGAAATTTTTTTGTATAGCGATGTATCATGCCCATTAATAAGAAAATGAACTCAGTATCGTCAAAACTGAGAAAAAAGTCTTTTAGTAATATATTAGTTTTCGACTAAAAAAGGAATATTCCTTCTTTTTATAGAATAAATTGCTGCCAAATGAAAAACATATTTTTTTTTGAAAAATGATGAGCGGTTTTTAAGTATGGCTGCCTTTTCTTTAACTTTATTCAGCAGAAGTTTTGAGATGAATGCAAACATGTATTTCAATTCAGTGGGGGTTTAAACCCCGGCTGAATAAAGTTAAGCCTCCGGCGGATGCCCCAGATTTTTATCGAACAGGCTCGATAAAAATATGGCAAATACGCCAGGCGAATTTGATTGAAAAAAGGAATCGCTTCTATTTCATAGCTTTGCGGAAACAAGCATACATATAATAATAAAAGATCGTTCGGATGGTTCATGGGGAGGGGAAGCCGAATGTCAGGAATGACAGCGGGGATCTTTACGATTGGGGCTATATTGATCGCCGGCGGAGTTCATTTTATGTTGGCGATCAAAAGGCCCGGGGTATATCCGCCAAAATATATTTTAAAAAAGAGGGCGGCTACACTTGCTGCTGGAGGGATTGTTTTTCTGTTGATCGGAGTGATTATGCATAGCTTCCGGTAATAAGAAATTTCCATTAATAAAGAAAAAACCCGCAGCTGCGGGTTTTTTCTTTATTAATGACTAACTGATTGTTGTGTCAGCTTTGTTCTCTTTACAATTGTTTGTGCCACTGGATAAAGAACAATCATTGTGATTGTGTTTACAGCTGCTGCTGGCAGTACAACTGCGGCGAATAATGCAGTGAACGGACCTGGTAACCCAACGATAAAGTAAGCCGATGTTAAAAACACAATTCCGGAAATAAGAGTTCCAACAGCGGTTAAAATAGCGACACTGACAATCGATTTTTGAAACTTGCGTAAGGCTAGGAATAAACCGAAAAATACTGCTGCAGTAACGGGTTTATCAATGATGTTCGGAATTAGTCCACCTGGGAAGGTAGTGGTTAAGCCGGAAATCAAGCCAGTCACTATGCCAAGCAGCATCACGCTTTTTCTATCAGGAAAAAGAATAATGCCTAAAAACATCATCGTTAACATCATGTCAGGCTTCATTCCAAGGAAAAAGCCTGGGACAACTGCATGCAATACCGCACCCATTCCCACCAAAAGGGATAAGGCTACAAGATTTTTCGTATTCATTTCTCATCTCTCCTCTGCTATTCTAAGCATTGTAAAATTTGTTTCTCCTGCAGTGCACTCATTGCCTGCAGCGAAAAACTTTCATTAATTATAACATATATTAGCCTTGAATAAAGAAATTATTTTCTGTTAATTCTTTTTCTTAAAGGCATTCATGAACTCTGCAAGCTGGTAAACATGTTCGGCAGGAATAGCATTATAAATGGAGGCGCGGCAACCTCCGATAGACCTGTGACCGTTCAGGCCGATAAAGCCTGCTTCTTTTGCTTGCTGAAGAAATTTTTTGGCCGATTCTTCATTATGAAGATTAAATGTAACATTCATTTTTGACCGGCTGTTCTTTTCTGCGTGTCCAAGATAGAAGCCGTCACTTTCATCGATGGCATTGTATAAAATGGCTGCCTTTTCTTCATTTCTTTTTTCGATTATAGGCAATCCTCCTTCTCCTTCTGCCCATTCTAGAACGAGTGAGAGCAAATAAATCGCAAGGGTAGGGGGAGTGTTATAAAGCGAATTGTGTTTTTCATAAGTGCCATAATTAAGCATTGTCGGCAAGTTTTTATCTGATCTTGCAAGCAGTTCTTTATTGATAATAACAACTGTTACACCTGAAGGGCCGAGATTTTTTTGCGCTCCTGCATAGATGAGGTCGAAATTTTGAATATTTAAAGGCTTACTAAGGATATCACTCGACATATCGGCTATTAATGGTGCTTTTTCATTCGAAGGAAAAGAATGCCACTGAGTGCCGTAAACGGTATTATTACTTGTTATGTGCAGATAAGCGGCATCCTCGGATAAACTCTCATGGTTAAAGTCAGGAATAGAGCGATATTGTTGTTCTTTACTTGAAGCGGCGATTGAAGTGTGACCGATTTTTTCGGCCTCCTGCAAAGCCTTTTCGGACCAGACTCCGGTTAAAATATAATGACCTGATTTCCCTTCTGAAAGCAGATTCATTGGAACCATCGTGAATTGAAGGCTTGCTCCACCCTGTAGAAATAGAACCTCGTGGCTATCCGGTATGGACAAGAGCTGTCGCAATAGGGATTTAGCTTTTTCATGGATGGCCTCATACTCTTTGCTTCTGTGGCTAATTTCCATAACCGCCATTCCACTATTATTAAAATTAAGCCAATTTTTTTCAGCCGCTTTTAACACTGAATCAGGTAAGACAGCAGGCCCTGCGTTAAAATTAAATGCGCGATTCATTTTATTTCCCTCCATTATTCTTCAAAAAGTCCCCGATGTAAAAGGACCATCTAAAAATGATTTTTTTCTATGATTTAAAAGATATTCTTATGTTAACAAAAAAAATGTATTTGTACAGATGGAAATATGAATATTTTGAAAAGTTTAGTGAGATTTGAATTCTTGTTATTAAAGTTAGGAGAGGATAAAAAAGTAAAAAGACTTTTCTAATTATTCATTAGAAGAAGTCTCTTTTTTCTTAATTATTCACTATTAAATGTTTTTGGATGCTTCCTGCGATCTCTTGCAGGTCAGCTGGCGTATAATCAGATTGATGCGATTTCCAAACTGCTCCAAAGCCGTCGCCACTTCCATAACGAGGGATAAGGTGCAAATGAAAATGGAATACTTCTTGTCCAGCATCCTTGCCATTGTTATTAAGTATGTTTAAGCCGAGTGGACTGTACTCCGCTTTAATCGCACCAGCGATCTTAGGAACAGCTTCAAAAATGTGACGAGCGGTTTCGGCATCTAATTCGAATACGTTTTCTTTATGTATTTTAGGAATCACTAATGTATGACCCTTTGTAACCTGACTAATATCTAGAAAAGCTACGACATGCTCATTTTCAAATACTTTTGCTGAAGGAATTTCTCCATTCACTATTTTACAAAAAATACAATCGCTCATCATTACATCTCCTGTTCCCAATAGTAAATATTTCTAATATCAAGCTTCACGCCCCTATAAGATCGGAAAAATGCTCAATATTATGTGGAAAGTGCTCAATTAGATGATGAAAGTGCTTGATAAGGTTTAGAACACTTGATTTTCGAAGGCGTGTGGACTTTTCAATTTATCTTATCATAATTTTCTAAAGGTTTAAAGGCAGGATCCGCATGGAATCCTGCCTTCGTGAAGGGGAAAGCTTCGTTTCGACGTTTCTACTTCAGGTTATTCCCTTTGATAAACACCTCATTTATTTTTGAATGATTGTGTTTACTTCTAGAGACTTTCGATCTTTGTTCAAGCTGACCATCCCCTTATTACTTTATATGTTATTCAACGTATAAAGCCTGGTAATTGTCTTTAACAGACACCTCATTTCAAAGTGAATGCTAGACCACCTTCGGGTTAGGCGATCAGATGCATAGATCTTCGGTTAATTAGCACAATAGTAGCCCAATGCAACCATCCCCTTAGTTATAGATGCTGCTCAAAAAGTTTTTTACTTCTTTTTGAACATACATTTATATGCAAAACGTTAGAAGCTTATCGCGTTTAATGAAAGGAAACTGTCTGCTACAGACACCTCATTTCAAATTTTGATAATTCTTTGATTATCAAGTGGCTTGTTTCCCCTTCATAGATTAGAATACCCGCTTTCAGATTTCATATACATCCAGTGATAAAGAAATATTATTTTTAATCCGAGAGAGGCTAAGGAAAATAAAGAGTCCCTTTACACTCATAACACCTCTAGAAAGTGGACAAGCGGCCATCGCTTTTTCTACAATGGTAATAGCAATTAAGGGAAGGACGTTGAAAATGGCTCTTTTGCAAATAGAGAATGTTACTGGTGGCTATTCGAGAAACCCGGTATTAAAAGATATTTCTTTTGAAGTTAGAGAACAAGAAATTGTTGGCTTAATTGGGTTAAATGGAGCTGGAAAAAGTACGACAATTAAACATGTCATTGGCCTCATGGAACCCCATAGCGGGATGATTACAATTAGCGGGAAAACATTTCATAAAGATAAAGAAGGGTACCGGAGGCAGTTCACCTTCGTGCCTGAAACCCCGATTTTATATGATGAGCTAACATTGGAAGAACATTTGAAAATTACGGCAATGGCGTATGGCCTTGATGAAGAAGTATTTAAGGAAAGAATGGAGAGGCTCTTAAAGGAGTTCCGGATGGAAAAACGGTTGAAATGGTTCCCGGCTCACTTTTCCAAAGGGATGAAGCAAAAGGTGATGATTATGTGTGCTTTTTTGGTTCAGCCTTCCTTATATATCGTCGATGAGCCATTTGTCGGGCTTGACCCGCTAGGCATTCAATCTTTACTTGATCTGATGAAAAAAATGAAAGATGGCGGCGCGGGTATTTTAATGTCTACTCATATTCTTGCGACAGCAGAACGATATTGTGACCGGTTTGTCATTTTGCATGAAGGTAAGGTGAGGGCGCAGGGGACGCTTTCAGAATTAAGGATTCAGTTCGCCATGCCTGGTGCAACGCTTGATGATCTTTATATTCAACTGACAAAGGAAGAAGACAATGTTTGAAGAGAAGAAGTTATGGAAAGAACGGTTTAGTCAGTCAAGCAAAGAATTTAGTCGTTATCTTCGCTACATTTTTAATGGGCATATCGTCATTGTCATGATATTTTTACTTGGCACTGCCGCTTTTTACTATCAAGAATGGTTAAAAACAATTCCGGAGCAGTTTCCTGTTGCTCTGATTATGGCGCTGTTTTTGGCGATATTACTGACATATAGTCCTATTTTTACATTTCTTTTAGAAGCAGACCGCATCTTTCTTCTACCGCTTGAAAGCAAACTGCGCAATTATTTTAGACGCTCAATGATGGTAAGTTTTCTTGTTCAAGTTTACCTGCTTATTATGGGACTTGGGATTTTTATGCCTATGTATGCGAAGGTTAACAATGGGGATTTTCAAGCATTTTTGCCCTTTTTACTTGCTATGCTAATTTTTAAGGTATTAAACCTCCTTATTCGCTGGAAAGTACAATACTTTGTTGAAATAAAAGTTCATTTATTAGATTCCTTTGTTAGATATGCTGTGAATGCCGTTTTTTTATTTTTTATTTTTTCAGGAGCAAGTATGAGCTTTCTTCTCCCAGAAGTAGCACTGCTGCTAGTTTTAATATTCTTTTATCATAAAAATATGAAGGAAAAGGGATTAAAGTGGGAGTTGTTAATAGAACAGGAGCAACGACGCATGACTACCTTTTATCGGCTTGCCAATATGTTTACCGATGTCCCGAATTTGAGGGACCGAGTGAAAAGGCGGAAATGGCTAGATTGGTTGTTGAGCAAGCTAACATTTGCGCAAAAAAACACTTTTAGCCATCTTTACATAACAGCATTTTTACGAGCTGGTGATTATTTTGGTCTTTTTATTCGTCTGACTTTTATTGGTGCAGCCGCAATCTATGTCCTCTCATTTGGTTGGGGCCAAATATTGCTCATGCTGTTGTTCATGTATTTAACAGGCTTTCAATTGTTGCCGCTATGGAATCATCATCAAAACAAACTCTGGATAAAACTTTACCCGGTAGAGGAATCGCTTAAAGAAGTATCGTTTAAAAAGCTTTTGTCGCGGATTTTATATTTACAAACTGTCTTATTATCGATAGCGGTTTTCGTAAAAGGGGATATGATAGTGTCGATCATCTCCTTAATTGCCGGATTATGTTTTGCTTACTTCTTTACTAATATTTATATTCAGAAAAAGCTTCAATCCTAAAACGATAAGGGAAATAGTCTTCCTGAATGAAACTAACTATCGCAGATTAACGTATTAAATAGCAGAAATCGCAAAGGAAGAATCGCTTATGAATGAGTACGAGGTAAAAGCTTATCAAGAGATCGAAGAGTGGAAGCGGAAAATGCTAAAAAAATCCGGTCTCCTTAATCGCTTTTCGAAAAAGGCGCAAATGAAGGTAAATAATCTTATTCCGGACAAAGCTCATCAAATTATGACTGACAGTATTAAAAACATGGTCAAAGCGACTCTAGTGGGATCGAACTTAATGACGAGAAAAAGACAATCAAAGAGTTTATCGCTTGCAGAAAAAGATGCTGAATTTACTGGGAAATTATCTTCATACCGGAAAACAGCCATTATTGAAGGGGCGGGTACAGGAGCGGGAGGAATACTTCTTGGTTTAGCTGATTTTCCATTGCTTTTATCAATTAAAATGAAATTCCTTTTTGAAGTGGCAGCTGTTTATGGATATGATACGAATGAATATGAAGAACGCCTTTTTATACTCCATGTCTTCAAGCTCGCTTTCTCGAGTGATGAAAAAAGAAGGGAAACGATGCAGATTATTGAGGAATGGGAAGACAGAAGTGTAGGATTGAAAGATATGGACTGGAGAGAATTTCAACAAGAATATCGAGACTATATCGATTTTGTGAAAATCCTTCAGCTTGTCCCTGGAATTGGTGCGGTCATTGGCGCCTACGCAAATAATAATTTAATGGAGCATCTAGGCGAAGTCGCAAAAAACGCCTATCGCATGCGCATATTGAAAACGGCCCCAAAGCTTTATTGAGCTTGGGGCTGCTTGTGTTAATTTCTAAAGACCTGATTTTGCAAAAGTATTAAACAATCCGAAATGAAGAAAACAGGAATGGTAAGAGCTTAATGGTTCCCGAAATCTCAATTTCATCGAAATGTCCGTTATCTCCCCAATGACAGACGTTTTTACTCGAAAAGCCACTGAAATGTCCGTTATCCTCCCAATGACGGACATTTTTCATCGAAAAAGCCACTGAAATGTCCGTTACTCCCCCAATGACGGACATTTTTCATGGAAAAGCTACTGAAATGTCCGTTATCCTCTCAATGACGGACATTTTTCCTCGAAAATCCACCGAAATGTCCGTTATCTTCCCAATTACGGACATTTTCACTTGAAAAT
>NZ_JAHNZZ010000001.1:2873850-2885303 GCF_019039215.1 Bacillus sp. FJAT-29790 | reverse complement strand
CTTGAAAACCGACAGGCGGGTCAAACCGCGCGGGGGTTCGAATCCCTCTTCCTCCTCCATTTTTATTTTTTAATAGTATATGAAGTTAAATCAATGGGCTATAGCCAAGCGGTAAGGCATCGCACTTTGACTGCGACATGCGTTGGTTCGAATCCAGCTAGCCCAGCCAATTTTTAAAAAACAACGACGAAGCTTTGCTTCGCCGAATGGTTTTTTAAAAATTTGCGACAAATCACGCAGGGATTTGGAGCAAAGTATGACCACTTTTAAAATTCAACACAAACACTCACTTGCGCCATTAGCTAAGTTGGTTGAGGATTTTAAAAGCTGTAGAGGAAGACGCATATGTAGCGTGATGAGAATTTAATAACAATATATCCTATATGCGGGTGTAGTTTAGTGGTAAAACCTCAGCCTTCCAAGCTGATGATGAGGGTTCGATTCCCTTCACCCGCTTACAATTAATGGGCCTATAGCTTAGCAGGATAGAGCAACGGCCTTCTAAGCTGTCGGTCAGAGGTTCGAATCCTCTTCCTCTAAGGTGCGTAAAAAACTAATCCAACTAAACTGGATTAGTTTTTTTTGAAAGATAATAAAGGGGTAGCGTCAGGAAAAGGGGATTTACAACGCTAGAAAAATATTTAACAAAAAAATCGATTCCTGTTTGAAAGGAATCGGCGATATTTGAAATATTTTTTAATTAATTTCTAGAATTTTGGTCAATTGTTAGTATTCTCATTAATCATTTCTAATTCATTTAAGGACAAGATTCCTTCTACTTATATGGGAACCAAAGGTAAATTCTAATTGTTTGTATAGTATAGAATGAACAGTTCCAAAGTTTTCTTCAAAATTGTGTACTGTCACACCATCAGGATTTTCTATTGACTCTTTCTACAACTTTTTCTCCATCGTAAGTTTCTACTCACGCTGTATCCTTAATTTCTATTAATTATAATATCATGAATCAATTTGAGTTAATTTTTCTTGTTTTTCTTCTTCTTTTATTTTTAAGGCTACTAAACTAGCAAAGTCATGGATGATAGTGGCTGCCAATAGTGATGTGATTTGTGTGGGATCGTATGGCGGGAGGACCTCCACCAGGTCGAATCCTATAAAGTTAAATCCATGCAGGGAACGAATCATCTGTAGAGTTTCAAGGCTATTTAGACCGCCGACTTCTAAGGTGCCTGTTCCAGGGGCACATGATGGATCGACAAAATCAATATCAAAGCTCAAGAAACATGGTGTATCCCCAATGGTCTTCTTTACTTCCTTTATGACATCCTCGATTCCTCTTTCCTTTAGTTCAGAAGTAGTTATCACGTTGTAGCCTAGGTCCGTGCTGGCATCTATATCTCCTGGATGATTGAGCGTACCTCTAATTCCAATTTGGAAAACCTTATCCGTTTGGAGTAAACCCTCTTCATAAGCACGGATAAAAGGAGATCCATGCCAATACTTTTCATCATAATAGGTATCCCACGTATCTGTATGTGAATCAAAATGGAGAAGTGCAACAGGTCCATGTACTTTTGCAGCAGCTCTCAGGTTTGCCAATGTTACTGAATGATCCCCGCCAATACCTATTGGAATGATTCCTTTTTTCATCAAGTCTGTCATTGCGCTTTCAATTAACTCATAGCTTCGGTGTATATTATGGGGGATCACAGAAACATCCCCAATATCAATCGCATTACAATCGTCAAACGGGTACACCTTGTGAATTGGATGGTAAGGAAAGAGGGTCATGGATGCCTGGCGGACTGCCTGCGGAGCAAATCTTGCTCCGACTCTGAATGAAGCAGCTGTATCAAAAGGCAAACCTATCACTGCCAATTTGGCATTTTCTCTTGCAGCAGGTAAGCGCATAAATGTTCCGGTCGTACAAAACTCTGGTTTTACGTCGGAAGATAGCGGATATTTCATCTTTGTATTCCTCCATTTTTTATATTTATTATTAATTATGCAAGTCGCATGCCAAGTCCCTATTAAGTGATTTTTCATATGTTCAGATTAGATATTATCTTCAGGGGTTATGAAAAAGCGAATAATCTATGCAAAATTGAATCGCTTATAAGAAGACGATGCACTACTTGAATATGGTAAATGAGATAACTAACTGATATTGCCTAATTCAAGAGGTTTCTCTGAGAATTCTACATATCTACGTAAGTTGCAGTAATTTGGCACAAAATATGCATCTAAATATATAATTATTTTTAAAATTCTTAAAATAGTGGAGGATCTTAACTTCATCTGATTTATGATGTAGTAATTTCCAAAAAAAATGAAAGCGTTTAATTTGAGGAGAAAAGGGGGAATGATAGGTGGAAAATGGTGCTAAACTGAAAAGGTCGCTGAAATTATGGCAAATTGTTATGATGGGGTTAGCTTATATGGCGCCTATGGTTGTATTTGACACATTTGGTATTGTATCTGACATTACAGGGGGACACGTCCCGACTGCATATGTCATTGCATTGGTGGGTATGCTTTTTACAGCCGCAAGCTATGGAAAACTTGTAAAGGTTTTCCCTTCAGCAGGTTCTGCTTATACTTATACGCAAAAGGCGATTAGCCGACATCTAGGATTCCTGGTAGGTTGGTCTTCGTTGCTAGATTATCTATTTTTGCCTATGGTAAATGCATTGTTGACCAAAATCTACCTCACAGCACTATTTCCAGAAGTTCCAATATGGATATGGGTAGTATTGTTTGTAGGGATTATCACCATTCTTAATCTTCGTAGTGTTAATGTACTTGCTAACTTTAATAGCCTTTTTGTTTTAATTCAGATTGCTATTATGGTTGTGTTCATCATCCTTGTTGTCAAAGGCTTGCATAATGGGGAAGGCGCAGGTGAAGTGCTTACAATTCGGCCTTTCGTAAATGGAGGAATGGATTATTCGACCATCATAACCGGGGCCACAATTCTTTGTTTTTCCTTTTTGGGGTTTGATGCAGTAACGACACTCTCAGAAGAAACACCAGATCCAAAAAAAACGATTCCGAAAGCGATCTTCTTAACTGCTCTTTGGGGTGGGATTATTTTCATCACCACTTCATTCTTTATTCAGCTCTTTTTCCCGGATATATCGCGGTTTAAGGACCCGGAAGCTGCTTTACCGGAAATTGCCCTTTATGTCGGTGGGAAGCTGTTCCAATCCATTTTTCTTTGTGTAACTTTCGTTAATACGCTAGCATCAGGACTAGCATCACATGCCAGTGTCTCACGTCTATTATATGTTATGGGCCGTGATAGAGTGTTTCCGGAAAAATGGTTTGGATTTATTCACCCTAAGTGGAAAACGCCAGCTATTAATGTTGTCATAGTCGGAGTCATTTCATTGTCGGCCGTGTTCTTTGATTTAGTGACTGCCGCATCATTAATTAACTTTGGTGCATTAATGGCATTTACCTTTGTAAATTTGTCGGTGATCAGCTATTTTGTCATCCGAGAAAAGAAGCATCGAACTGTAAAGGGATTTATCAATTACTTAATTATGCCTTTAATCGGAGCTTTAGCAGTTGTTGTTCTCTGGATCAATCTTGAGGCTAGCTCTCTAATAATGGGATCAGCCTGGTTTATAATTGGTTTTTGTTATCTCTTATATATCACAAAGGCATTTCGTACAGCTCCACCTCAATATGAAGTTGAAGAAGTTCAGGTATAGAGTTTGAAAGGGAAAACGCATTCTTCTAGGATGCGTCTTTTTATTTCAGCATGCCGCCTTATTTTGCTGCTCTTAACTATCCATAGTTACTTTGTTAACAAAATGTGTACTACTAACAGATTTTTGAGAATAGACTGTACAGAATCAAGTGAATTTTGATAAAACATCATATCCATTTCTGGTAAGGAGTGCTACGAATTTATAAATTTGTGACATGAAACAACAAAGAAATTTATTTTAATATTTTTCATTTTGAATGGGATGTAATTGCTAGGGCATTGTTGATCTCTCTTTTTTCTTAAAGGATTAGTCTCCCTAATAGTACATATAGCTATTAATTGACTAAATAATTTCATCATGATAGGGTAAAAATATTCTTTTTTTTTTACAAACATTAATTTAATTATTAGGTGTTTTAGTGTTACCTTTTTGTAAAAACGTGCTACTTTATAGTGGATTTAGTAATACTACATCTAATAATTGCAAGATATGTTATTTTTGTTGTGGGGATTTTTAGCAAATTAATTAGGGAAGGAAGTCGTTAACGAAATGAAACGAAGAGACTGGATAGAATTTATATGGAATCGGTATATGTTAGGTGTTTTAGTTATCCATGTCCTAGGATTCATTGCGTTATTTACAGTAGTACCTGCTCATCCAACCTTCATAGGATTGGGGATAGCAGCGTATGTTTTTGGTATTCGTCACGCATTTGATGTTGATCATATTGCTGCAGTTGACAACACGATTCGTAAATTAGTTGCACAAAAGAAAGATTCTAGAGGAGTAGGTTTCTATTTTTCATTAGGACATTCAACAGTTGTCTTTTTATTAGCTGTATTAACAGCTGTTTCCGTAAATTTCGTAGCAAAATACATGCCGAGTATGCAAGAAATTGGCGGTATTATAGGAGTAACAGTATCAGGTGTTTTTCTTGTTTTTTTAGCGATTCTAAATTTAGTGTTATTTATTCAATTATGGAAAATTCTCCGTGGGATGAAAGAAAAGAAAATGTCCGAAGCGGAGTTAGAGAAAGTGTTTGAAGCGAAAGGCTTCTTTACACGTTATTTAGGACCGTTATTTAAAGTAGTGACGAAAAGTCGGCATATTTATCCGATTGGGTTCTTATTTGGTTTAGGTTTCGATACAGCAACAGAAATTTCATTATTGACGATGTCAGCAGGGGCGGCAAAAAGCCATCTGCCGGTTATTGGTATATTGGCTTTGCCATTATTATTTGCAGCAGGTATGAGTTTATTTGATACGTTAGATGGTATTTTGATGACGAAGAGTTATGCTTGGGCCAATGATCGACCGGTTCGAAAAGTTTACTACAATTTAACAGTAACAGCGATTTCTGTCGTTGCAGCATTAGCGGTTGGGATTGTTGAATTAGCACAAATTACGACAGAAAAGCTTCATTTATCAGGTGGTTTGTGGGATGTTATTGCAGCAATCGATTTCGGCAATTTAGGTTATTTCTTAGTCGCAGCCTTTTTAATTATTTGGGGAGTATCTGTTTTTATTTGGAAATTTTATGGGATAGAAGAGCGCTATACAGTAAAATAACACTTTATTGTGCCTATCGGAAGCTTAAGCTTTACCGAAGTTTAATTCAATTATTAAGGATCAAGTTAAAGCCAGACGTACCAAGCGTTTGTGCCTTTCTTGATCCTTTTTTCGTTGCTCCAAACCTTTATTCTTACCTCTCCAGATGAGCAATAAAGTGAGAAAAATGCTGGAAAGGAATTCTTGAAGAAAATACTAGGACTTATCCGTTTTTTAATTTTTTAATTCTTTAGAGCACATCCCTTACATTCAGGCTATCTCTTTTCTTTTGCATGTGAGTTGCATGAGAGGTTCCCCACTCATGCATAATATCTAAGACAGGCTGCAAGCTTTTTCCGTAATCAGAAATAGAATACTCAACTTTTGGCGGAATTTGTGGATAGATGACTCTGTTAATAATATCTTCATCTTCCAATTCTCTTAATTGTTTGGTCAACATTTTTTGAGTAATATTTGGCATCAATCTTTTTAATTCACTAAATCTTACTGTTCCTTCATTAAATAAATGCAGTAAAATAATCGGTTTCCATTTGCCTACTAAGATGCTTAAAGCTTCGTCAACTTTACATAGTTCGGGTTTTTTATCCATTATAACCTCCATTAGTATCCTTTTGTATACTATAGCACCTTAAAGTGCGTACTTCTCTTTTTATTTGGTCTGTTTCATAATAACACATATAGCAGTTCAATGGCCAATTGGTTCGAAAAGCTTCATTTTTTAAATAGATATCTTCTAAATTACAGGGGAAGGATTTGAATATGAACAACGAGCATGTTTTTTCTAGAGGAATCAGAAGTGTACGGGATGTCGTGTACCAAGAAAACTCGCCAACGCATAAAGTGGGATTGGTTATTGAACCGGGTAATTGGGAAGAATTTGATCCATTTTTATTGATGGCTGAAGACTTTTTCCAGCGTGGAACATTTGGAATGCATCCGCATCGCGGCATTGAAACCGTCACTTTCGTTATTGATGGGAAGCTTGAACATTTAGACAATAAAACGGGCGGTGGGGAACTATTACCTGGAGATGTTCAATGGATGACCGCTGGTAAAGGGATTATTCATACAGAGGACCCAGCTATTGGAGAAACCGTTCATTCCCTGCAGCTGTGGGTGAATCTTCCGAGTGATAAAAAAATGACGGAGCCTCGTTATCAGAATATGCGGGGACAAGATATGCCGGTTCATCATGAAAATGGCGCAATCATTCGTGTGTTTTCCGGATCATCAAAGGGTGTTACTGCTGACACAAAAAATCATGTACCAGTTACGATGGTCGAGATGATTCTTGAACCAAATGCTACTGTCACACAAGACCTTCCCGGCAACTATAACGGATTTCTTTATGTAATAGAAGGAAAAGGGACTTTCGGCAATGAAAATACGGAAGGCAAGAAAGGGCAGGTTCTCTGGCTGGGACGTGGAACAGACGCTGAACAGACAGAAGTGAAGATCCACGCAAAGGAAAAACTTCATGTCCTGTTATATGCTGGGCAGCCTGTTGGAGAAAAAGTTGTCGCACGTGGTCCATTTGTGATGAATTCGGAAGAAGAGATCGTGCAGGCATATAGAGATTACAGAGAAGGGAAATTTGAGTAAACTAAAAAAGTGTCAGGCACCGTAGAAAGACAAAACAGCTACTTATGTCCGTTTATAGTGGGCAATTGTGTTATGTGAAGTAAGAAATCCTCTGTGAAGGAACCATCATTTTATATAAAATAAATATTTTTTTGGTTATATATCTCGAATTGAATATATATGAATCAAAGATATTGGAGGAGATCATGTGGAATCATTCAAGCGACTAGTAACAGAAAGACGATCAGCAAGTAATTTTATGGAAAATCACCCAATTACACCAATGGAACTCGATGAAATATTCGAGCTTGTAAAAATGGCGCCATCCGCCTTTAATCTTCAGCACACAAACTATGTGGCTGTCATTGATCCGCAAATAAAGGAAAGCGTCAAAAAAGCTGCATATGGACAGCATAAAGTGGGGACATCCTCGGCCGTGATCATCGTTTTGGGCGATAAAAAAGCATACAAAGAAACGGAAAGAATCTATGAAGGTCTTCTCATGCTAGGCATTTTGAATAAACAAGAGTACGATCATGCCGTTCAAGATACTGTATCAATGTATGAAAGCCGGGGAGAATTATTTCAACGGGATGAAGCGATAAGAAATGCTTCTTTATCAGCGATGATGTTTATGCTCGCTGCCAAAAGTAAAGGGTGGGATACATGCCCGATGATTGGATTTGATCCAGAGCAGATGAAAGGAGTATTAAATATTTCAGATCAATATGAACCGGTCATGATGATCACCATTGGAAAAGAAAAGGTTCAGAGCAGAAAGCCAAGAGGATACCGCAAACCAATAGCAGAGTTTGTGAAGTACGTTTAAATTGAAATTTTTGAGGAGGAAATAAAATGGTAGATGCAGGATTATTGTTTATTCGTTTAGTGATTGGATTAGCTTTTGTAGGACATGGGGCGCAAAAGTTATTTGGCTGGTTTGGTGGATACGGTTTAAAAGGAACTGGAGGGTGGTTCGAGTCGATTGGTATGAAGCCAGGTGTAACAATGGCTCTGTTAGCAGGACTGGCAGAGTTTGTAGGTGGGGCAATGTTCACTTTAGGACTATTCACGCCACTTGCCGGAATAATCATTGCAGGAACGATGGTAATAGCGATTGTTAAAGTCCATGGGCCGAATGGATTTTGGAGTACACAAAATGGTTATGAGTATAATTTGGTGATATTAGTCGTTGCTATTGGGATGGCAATGATAGGACCTGGACGATATGCGTTCGATGCTCTTTTCTTTTAAATAAATTTGGGGTATGGCGGAACATAACCTTCCCGTTTTATTAAATTAATAGATCGGCAAGTACATTTAAAATTGAATTTATGATAAGGATATACTAAATTGGAAGTATTCCTATCAAGGTAAATTAATAGGTAATGCTCCTAGTGAGGCGGTATCTTAAAGATGGAATAGTTGACAAATAGTGAACAATTTGTCAACTATTTTGCATTTAAGTGTTCCAACCAGTAAACATGAGATTTTAAACACTTCATACATCAATTCAAAAACCACATAAAATGATAAGGGGGTTGATCACAATGCAAAAAATCAATACGTTTTTAATGTTCAATGGGAAAGCTGAAGAAGCGATGAATTTCTACATATCGTTATTTTCTGAGTCTGAAATCGCCCGTATCCTCCATCATGAAGATGGAACAGTGATGCATGCTACATTCACATTAAAAGGACAAACATTCATGGCGATTGATAACATGAACAAGCAAGATATTCCTTTTACTCCTGCTATTTCACTGTTTGTAACATGCGATACATCAGAGGAAATTGAAGAAGTGTTTGCGAAATTATCTCAAGATGGACAAGTTCTTATGCCGCTCGCTCCGTCTCCAGTTAGTGAAAAATTCGGTTGGGTTGCAGATAAATACGGTGTTTCTTGGCAACTAAACCTCGCGAAAGTCCAATAAAAATAATAATAACAGAAAAGAAACGTGCAGATTGTTAGTCTGCATGTTTTTTTTATGTTACTTCATAATTCGAACAAATCTCCATAAATAAAGTGCGGCATAAGATTCCCAGTTCATCCATGTAGAAGATAGTTTCAAAATTTCTTCCTTGTAATCCCCCATTAAACATACTCTCTATGTTGTAAAAAAAAAGTATGAGTTAGTACAGTATCTTGCTATTATTTTCCTAAAATCGTACATTACGTATTTTCGAGGGATATAATATGAAAGGAGGTGTGGAAAATGACGGGTATAATCGATGATGGCTTTCAAGTTAATCAAAGTCGTGGTGTGATGAATTACGAGGAAGGAATGACAGATGAAAAGTGGCAGGCCATTATAGGAAATGATACTGAGTACAACGATCAATTTTCTATGCTGTAAGACCACAGGGATATTCTGTAAACCGTCATGTGAATTGCGTGTTCCTAAGAAAGAAATTGTATTTATTTTCCAAAATGTCGAACAGGCACTGACTGCCAATTTCCCTCCGTCTAAACGCTGCAAACCTACGAATGAGCGATTACCTGGTAGCGAATTGGTAGCGCTGATCACACAATACATTGAAAAAAATATATTGAAAAACTAACGCTGGAAATATTAGCTGATATTAGCCAGGGAAGCCCATATCATTTGCACCGTACTTTTAAGAAAATGACTGGCATCACGCCAGTTGAATATATACAAGAAATCAGAATAGATAAAGCTAAAAACAGATCGAGCGGTTGTGGATATCGCCATGACTGTAGATATGCCCAATAAACCATATTTTATCACTTAAAGAAAACTGGACATACACACTATCGTCAGGTGAATAGAGAAATTAAATCGGAGGGATTGTAAAGTGAAATCACAGAATAAGCCAACCATTTATTGGTCTTTGCTGAATCATAAGGGTTGGAATATTTATATTGCTGCAACATCGAAGGGGCTTTGTTATGTTGGTTCACAAAACACACCGTTTGAAGAATTGTCAGCTTGGGCGGAGAAACGTTTTCCAGGGAGTTCTCTTGTTGAAGATGACGAAAAACTCCAGTCCTATGCGGGTGAACTCATCGAGTATTTAGAAGGGAAACGGAAGAGCTTTACCGTTCCATTTGACTACAGCGGGACGCCGTTCCAACTAGCTGTATGGAACGCACTTTGTGAGATTCCTTACGGAGAAACTCGAGTGTATTCAGATATTGCGAACGATATAAATAAACCAGCTGCTGTACGTGCGGTGGGAGCGGCAATTGGAGCCAATCCCGTATTAATTACGGTACCATGTCATCGCGTAGTGGGGAAGAATGGAAAGCTTACCGGGTATCGTGGGGGTTTGGAAATGAAGACCCAACTCCTTAAGCTGGAGCGGCAGTGTTCATCGAGCTGAGGCGAAGAAGGCCGAACAAACAACGAATGACTGATTAAGAGGGATTGTCATGAAAAGTGAGTTGTTCTATAAAAATCCGAAATCTATCCTTATTAAAGGTATAGGCTTTCTTTCTGGTTATAGTCATTCATTAAATCCTTATACAGGTTGTTCATTTAGCCTTTTCAATTTCTTCTTGTTACTTACTTAACACTGATCGATTATATCGCTTTTTTCTCTGATACGTTGATAGTAAGACGCCCCCTACAATAAATAGGGACCCAAGTATTTCTACCCCTGTAATCGGCTTGGCGAGTAATATCAATCCCATAATCATGGCTACAAAAGGCTCTAAATTAGATAAAATAGATGCCTTTGAAGCATCAACGTGTCGAATATTATTATTCCAAATAAGAGTGGCTATCCCATGTACAATAACAGCGGTTCCGATCAGCAATGCCCAATGAGAAAGGTCAAAGCTTATTCGTAAGGGGGTATCCAGTGAAAAAGCAAACGGGATTGCCACAATAAAGCCCACGATATTCGAATATAAAGTAATCGTAAGTGGATCGATTCTTTGAGCAAGTACTCTCGTCATAATAATCATAATGGCGAATGTGATCATTGTTACAACAATCCATATAAGACCTTTATCAATATGTATAGAAGATAAATTACCTTTCGATACAACAAAATAAATCCCTATGATCGCAATAATAGACCCTAGCAACATACGCATTGTTAATTTTTCCTTTAAGAAAATAGCCGCTAAAAAGCCAGTTAAAATAGGAGTTGTTGCTAAAATCAATGCAGATGTGGTTGGATCAGCAGTTTCTAATCCGACAAAAAAAGACCATTGATTTATAAAAACGCCAATAATACCGAGGAAAATAATGGCTATAAAATCGGTTTTATTTAAACGTATTAAATGTTTTTTGTAAGAAGATAATCCAATTAAAAATAACACAATAAACAACAGTCTCAGTAGTGTTAGCAGAGCAGGGGAGAAATCCTGCACTAAAATCTTCCCAAATACAAAATTACTTCCCCATACCACTACACAAAAAGTTAGCCAAGTATAAGTTTTTAACATATTTTTCCTACTTTCCTATGTGAAAATTGCAACTGTCTTATTTTAAACAAAAAAGTATGTTTAGTATATAATTTTGTTTGGCTGTAGTAGGAAAGAATGGATTGCGTACCGCTATTGAGTCGGGGACGAGGAGTAGGGTAGTCTCAATAAAGGAGCGATGATGCCCTGGATCAGAAAGAATGAGTAAATCTGGTCGCCATGAGTGATCA
>NZ_JAHNZZ010000001.1:2806164-2873697 GCF_019039215.1 Bacillus sp. FJAT-29790 | reverse complement strand
AAACCGGTCGCCATGAGTGGTCCATGGCGATCGAAATCGGGAAGAGTGAGCTAAACCGGTCGTCATGAGTGATCTATGGCGATCGAAATCAGGAAGAGTGAGCTAAACCGGTCGTCATGAGTGGTCCATGGCGATCGAAATCGGGAAGAGTGAGCTAAACCGGTCGCCATGAGTGATTCATGACGATCGAAATCGGAAAGAACGAGCCAAGCCGGTCGCCATGAGTGGTCCATGGCGATCGAAATCGGGAAGAGTGAGCTAAACCGGTCGCCATGAGTGATTCATGACGATCGAAATCGGAAAGAATGAGCCAAACCGGTCGCCATGAGTGATCCATGGCGATCGAAATCGGGAAGAGTGAGCTAAACCGGTCGCCATGAGTGGTCCATGGCGATCGAAATCGGAAAGAATGAGCCAAACCGGTCGCCATGAGTGATCTATGGCGATCGAAATCGGAAAGAATGAGCCCAGCCGGTCGTCATAGATGATTCTCTTGAGAATGAACATAATATGAGAACTTACCATGCCCCAAAAGGTTATAGTTTTTCGTTAAAATCTTTCTGATTGTCAACTTAGACTCAATCACCCCACACCATTCGTGAATTGCGTTGGTTGTAATTTTTCTAACTGGAAAAAGAAGCTTATATTGCTCCACGCTTCGCATTACAGCAGATTCGATATTTTCTTTGCACCCACATTCTTTACACACCAATTTCTTTTCCCTAGTCATAAAGGAGTTGCATAGTCTACAAGTCATCCCTTTTTGTAGTTGATCATAGTCATAAGCGGGTAAACGTGAGTAAGGAGATTCATCTAGATGCGCAGATACTAATTGTTCAGCTAATTTAGCGTGTTTTCCATTCAGTTTTGATGAACTCATATTTAATTTTTTCATAAAACGATTAAGCTGTGACGGAAAAATAATAGGCAGATTTAGTGGGGCTTGAAATAGAGTAAACTCGGGGTTGATGAAGATAATGTACGCTTCGATTGAAAAGTTTAATCCGAGATCTTGGAGTAATTGTCTAAGTAAAGATTCACTTCGTGTTAATTGAAGCAATGGATTCTTAATTTCATTTCCGGATAGGGTATACCACTTTTCTGCATTGATATAAAAGTCACCTTCATAATTTTTTACTTCAAAAAGGTAAATGGTTTTTGGAGAAATGAGCAGCGAATCGATTTGAAATATCGTGTGATTACTCTCGAACAGCAGGTCGTTTAGAATAATCCATTCATTAGAGAGGTTCTTTAACAAGTCATCAAAGATTCGTTCACCTTCGTAACCTTTCTCAAGATTTATATAATACTGCTTTTCTTTAACGGATAAATCCATTCGTGTGTTTAAACATCTCAGAATCTTTAATTCTACTGGTTCAAAGCGAGGTTTTATAACCATATTTCACACCCATTCTTTGGTTTAGGCTAATACGACATACAAGATGTACAAGTTTCCGATGCAGCCATCTGACTAGGAAGCTTCGACAGTGGTGCATCCAAGACAAAAACGAAACGCATATTAGAGAACGAGGCATTCTGGGTTGGTAGGACAATACTATGCTGTCTATCAACATTGAGTTTTTAATAACAAATAAATTATAAATGCTTAATTTAATAATATGAAAAATTACCCATTTTTTCAAGGCGCAATCACAGAACTCTTCCTTTGATAAAATTTTTTAATTTGTTTGATATGCCTAACAAATTCTTGTTTTTACAGAATTTGATCATTCCCATTGCTTTGCTGCGTTAAAGGATGTTATCATCTTACATAATATTGGTATGGAAAGGATGAATATAGATGTCGTTGGAAAGTGTAAAAGCTCATTTTAAACAGTGGAATCGTGAGAGGGATATTATGGAGTTTGAAACATCGAGTGCGACAGTACAATTGGCTGCGGATGCGATTGGTGTCATCCCAGCGCGAATTGCAAAAACCCTATCCTTCAGGGGAGAAGGGGATAAAGCAATCCTAGTTGTCGCAGCAGGTGATGCTAAAATTGATAATAAGAAATTCCGTCATACATTTCAACTCAAGGCACGTATGCTCACGCCTGATGAGGTCCTCGAGCAAACAGGACATGCGATTGGCGGTGTTTGTCCGTTTGGATTAGCAAATGAATTGGACGTCTATCTGGATGTCTCGATGAAACGCTTTAAGACCCTTTTTCCCGCCTGTGGAAGTACAAATTCTGCCATCGAATTGACATGCGATGAATTATTACAATATTCATTTGCGAAAGAGTGGGTCGATGTTTGTAAAGGATGGGAAGAAGAAGAGCTTAGGGAGACGGTTGCCTTAAACATCAATAGTCATTGAGTGAAAAAAGATAGATCCTATCCATAATCTTGGCTAAGAAATGAACCAAGACCGAAGAATAATCGAGCAATTTCCTGATTATTCTCCGGTCTTTTTTTGCTTTTATAAACTATTCAAAATTGCATAATCTATGCATTTATAACATTTAAACAAGATTGAAAATGCTTTAACGCCTTTAGAGAGACAATCAAAGAAAAGGAAATAAATTTTGGCACAAATTTTGCATCTATAATAAATATATAACTAAAAAGAGGTGGTCAGTAAAGGAAGTGGCTGCATAATAGAGGGAATTCATGCATTAGCGGAAGCATCACGACTTCGTGGTTGGATAGCAGTGTGAAGGGAGACGAAAATATGGTAGAAATTTTATTAGAAGAAAGAGAAACCCAATCGGTCAATCATTATTGTGTAGCAACCGACGATCATCGCTATGACTTTTCTGTCATTTATTCAAATCATTTTTATGGAAAAGCAATGGTTGTTTCGCTTCAAACTGGAAAAATGGTCTTAATGTGCCAAGACGACATTGAAAATGATCTGTATTGGGCAAAAAAATTAGGGATAACGGGAATAGATATAAATGCCTGCCAATCCTTTTTTCAAATGATCTTAAACCATAAGCACTTTGCCAATCAATATTAAATAAGAATCGCATATAGAGAAAGGAGGATAATTATAGTGAATCATGAATTTATTATAAGTTCATGTTATGGCATCATAGAGGACATTTCCATTGATATTCATTCACGGATTTATGAATGGGAAAAATTGTTTACGATACGAACCGTTCATGGAAGCCTTGAAACAGTAAGTGTTGGATTTAGCGGGAAAGTTCATTCTTTAGAGGTACAAAAAGGCGATCGAGTGATACCAGGGATGGTCCTTGCGTTTATTAAAGAAGATTTAATTGTGAGTGGAAGCGATTGAGGTTAATAGTCAATTTGGAACTGGGGGGATGTACAATCATCTCCTCTATTAACATTGGTAGAATATATGGAATATTCCCATTTTTATATAAAATTAAACCATTATTCTTATTAAGGGAATCAATCAAATGATATAATAGAAATGGTTGGATGGGAGGAGGTAACGTGTGTTTTCACTTGAAAAGGATAATATCAGATCAATCATTTTAATATCAAAAGATAGTCCTATAGAAGATTGGAAGTCCAAACTTAGAAATAATAATGAGCCTTTCCTTTTTCTGGAGGAGGATAAAAAACTAATTGCCTATATCCGGATAAAAGATATTCCGTCAAATGATAAAATTGATCATAATATCACATTCGAAACGTTATTAAGGAACTCAATTTCATTAGTAAACGTGAGTAAATTAAATCAAACCATTTCAATTCCAATTCTATTTCAAATACTCGGAGAGCCTATTGCACTCATTATCAATGATCATGGCGAGCCAACTGGTTATATTCGAAGAGAAGATGTATTAGCAAGTTTATTTAAACAAGAAAATCGGAGCAGCTTCGACTTATTGAAAATTATTTTGACTTCTATTCCAATGGGCATATTCGTTGTTGATCGTGAGAAAAATATGATTAATTTTAACGAGTCAGGATTAAGAATGATCAAAATGACTTCCGATCAAGTCATGAATAAACCTGCTGAAAGTATTTTTAATGGTGAGTCTATTAATAATGTTTTTTTATCGGGTGAAACGATCTTAAATCAAATCCAAATTACAGATAAAATGGGTGTTCTCGTTGATTACAGCCCTATTACTGATTTTAACGAGCAAGTAGAAGGCGTTATTATCATTGTTCAGGATCTGCCGATGGTTGAAGAAATGGCGATGGAAATTGAACATATCAAAAATTTAAATCAGGATTTAAATGCAATTCTTTCAACGATTTATGATGAAATTCTCGTCGTGAATTGTAAAGGTGAACTCATTCGTTATAGTGATAGCTTTATCTCTGACTTTTGGGGAGTGGAGCTGAAAGATCTGATTGGAAAAAGCTTGTTAGATCTTGAGAATAAAGGATTGTTTAGTCCTTCCGTCACCCGCTTAGTATTAGAACAAAAGAAAAAAGTGTCAATTGTACAAGAAACGAAAGGCGGGAAAAAAATTCTCGCAGTCGGAAATCCCGTTTTTAATGAAAAGGGAAAGATTGAACGCATCATTATTGCATCAAGAGATATAACAGAAACAACAAAGCTAAAAACAGAGCTTAGGGCGATCAAAAGAATATCCGATCAGTATAAACAGGAGCTTGACACGTTCAAAAATAAAGATCAGTTTTTTAAGAAATTAATATATTGCAGTCCGAAAATGGAACAAATTATGGAGCATGTCAATAAAGTTTCCAATTTTTCCTCAACTGTATTAATCGATGGCGAGTCAGGTGTAGGTAAAGAAGTCATCGCCCAGGCTATTCATCAAATGGGGAATCGAGCCAATCAGCCATTTCTTAAATTAAATTGTGGCGCCATTCCTGAGAACTTATTGGAAAGCGAGCTTTTTGGGTACAGTAAGGGATCATTTACGGGAGCAGATAAAAACGGAAAAGAAGGTTACTTTCAAAAAGCGGATAAAGGAATTTTGTTTTTGGATGAAATTGGAGAGATGCCAATGAGTCTGCAAGTGAAATTGCTTCGAGTTCTTCAGGAACAGGAAGTGGTTCCAATTGGAAGCACCACGCCAATCCAAATTAATGTTCAAATTGTCGCAGCGACTAATAAAAAATTGGAAAGAATGGTTGAGCAAGGGACATTTCGTGAAGATTTATTTTATCGTTTAAACGTGATTCCGATTCATGTTCCTCCATTACGTGAACGTCCGGAAGACATCCCGCTCTTAGCATTTCATTTTCTTCAGCAATTAAATGAGAAATATAATAAAAATTTCCATTTGTCGCCTGATGCTCTTAATCTCCTTGAAGTCTATCCGTGGCCTGGAAATATACGCGAGCTGCAAAATATGATTGAAAGATTAGCTGTTTCTACTGATCACCAGACGATTGATGCTCATTTTGTTAATCAATTTCTATCCGTAGGAGGCGATTTCAAAAAGGAAAAACCAGTCTTTTCAAAGGTTTTTCCACTTCAGGAAGCGCTTGATCACGTAGAAGAACAATTGATATTACTTGCCATGAAGCAGTATAAAACAACAACGAAAGCAGCAAAAGCCCTTGGCGTGAGTCAGTCTTCCGTTAGTCGGAAGTACCAGAAGATTTTAAGTGAGAAGCATTCTAATAAAGATGGAATGATTCTAAAGTGATTTAACTAATCTATGACGATAAATTCCAAAAGGTGGTACAGACATGTTCTGTGCCACTTTTTTATATTTATAGATTTCTTTATGCATAGTTAACTATCCTATGCAAATCTGCATACTTTTAAGCTATTACTCTATAGCAAATGTATGAACAACCAGATTTTAAGAGTTGGCACATATCTTGCATTAACTATAAGCAAAGAGAAAAGGAGGTATGCATGTGATGTTTAATCTAAAAATGTATATCAATGGGGAATGGAGAGATTCACAAAATAAAGAGAAACGCAATGTCATAAATCCAGCTACAGGTGAAGTCTTTGCTCAAGCAGCTGAGGGAACTGTAGAGGATGTAAGAGAGGCCATTCAGGTTGCAAAAGCAACTTTTGAAAGCGGTGTTTGGTCTGAAATGGCCCCAGCAGAGAGGGCTTCATATTTATTTAAAATTGCGGATAAAATCGATGAGAATGCAGAGGAACTTGCCCGGCTTGAGACGATGGATAATGGAAAGCCGCTGCGGGAAGCAGGGTTTGATATGGCAGATGCAGCTGCTTGTTTCCGGTATTATGCAGGTTTGATTACGAAGCCAGATGGCGTGACTTATCAGGTGCCTGATCCTGTTCAAGCATTTGTTGTTCGTGAGCCGGTAGGTGTTTGTGGGTTGATTGTTCCATGGAATTATCCGCTTATGTTAAGTGTTTGGAAGCTAGCACCTGCGCTAGCTGCAGGGAACACCGTTGTTTATAAACCGTCTGAAGTGACACCGCTCACACCGACAAAGCTGTTTGAGATTTTTGAAGAAGTTGGTTTGCCGAAGGGTGTTGCCAATATGGTGATGGGCGCAGGATCAGCTGTTGGCAATGAAATAGCAGAAAGTCACGATGTTGATCTTATCTCCTTTACAGGCGGGACAAAGACAGGGAAGCACATCATGAAAGCGGCAGCAGGAAACTTGAAAAAAGTCTCTTTAGAACTTGGAGGGAAGTCACCAAATATTATATTTGCAGATGCTGATTTTGAAACAGCTGTTGACTACGCGTTGTTTGGGATTTATGCAGGATCTGGTCAAGTATGTTCCGCAGGATCGCGAATTTTGGTCGAAGAAAGCATTTATGATCAATTTGTTAACCGTTTTGTTGAGCGGGCAAAGCAGATCAACGTTGGTCCCGGAAATGACACAAACACGGAAATGGGTCCGTTAGTCAGTCAGGAACATATGGAAAGGGTCTTAAACTATATTGAAATCGGCAAAGAAGAAGGAGCCCGGGTTGTTTGTGGAGGAAACCGAATAACTAAAGAAGGGTTGGAAAAGGGCTATTTTGTTGAGCCAACCGTTTTTGTTGACGTTACTCCTAATATGAGAATATTTCAAGAAGAAATCTTCGGACCAGTCGTCATAATTGAAAAGTTCAAGGATGAAGAGGAAGCCATATCACTTGCAAATAGTACAAATTATGGACTTGCAGGCGGAGTATTTACGATAGATGGGGCGAAGGCGCTGAGAGTGACAAAAAAAATCCGTTCGGGAATTACTTGGATAAACACATACCACAATACGTATAACGAAGCCCCATGGGGTGGCTATAAGCAAAGTGGAATCGGACGCGCACTTGGAACATATGGATTGGATGTTTTCCAAGAGATTAAGCAAATTAATATAAATTTACAAGTAGAACCAATTGGCTGGTTTTCAAAATAACCTGCTATTCAAATAGAAAATATTCATAAGCGTATGCTCTAAAGCTCAATACGTAAATGTCGTCGGCTTCATTTCATTGTGCTGGCGTACATCAAGGACAATTTCTGCCGAATCCGACAACGGTTTAGTTTTTGGCTGTTTTCGTAAACTTTGTTGTTTTTTAGTGTGATTTTATTCAATTATCTGAGTTGATTGGAGCGGAGGGCACTTGACTCCTGCGGTAATAGAGGGAAGCGGGAGACCCCGCAGGCGGTAACGCCGAGGAGGCTCCCGTCCCTCCACGCGGAAAGCAAGTGCCCGCAGCGGAAATCAACGGGCAACTTTTGAAGGCTATGCGAAAAGAGCCTAGTTTTTACACACAAGTAGAGGAGAGATAAATATGAGTACAAATATTGAGAATAAAAAAGAAGAGTTACAAGTTGAGAGTGTTGATCAATATATTAAACAAGTATTAAAGATGATTGAGAAGGAACAGGTGACAGAAGAAGAAGCCAAATGGATTACGCAGGAAACGGTGAACAATTTCCGCGAACACGTGAATCCGGGCTTTTTAGAATATCGAAAAACGGTCACTCAAGATGGTCAGTTTGCAGCTGTTGAATGGTCAGATGGGGGTTCTTGTTTCCAGGATGTAAACGGGAAAAAGTATATTGATTGCCTTGGGGGCTTTGGTATTTACAATGTGGGCCACCGGAATGAAAAGGTAGTGAAAGCTGTGACGGATCAATTAAAGCGTCAAGCACTTCACAGTCAAGACTTGCTTGATCCTCTTCGTGCCATTCTAGCAAAAATATTAGCAGAGATTACACCGGGGGATTTAAAATATTCCTTCTTTACAAATAGTGGAACGGAAAGTGTTGAGGCTGCATTAAAACTGGCAAAAATGTATAGCGAACGGACAACATTTATCGCAACCACTCGTTCCTTCCACGGAAAAAGTCTTGGATCGCTATCTGGTACAGCAAAAGGAATGTTTAGAAAGCCATTCCTTCCATTAATTCCAGGTTTTCGTCATGTAGCCTTCGGGGACATCGACATGATGAGAAAGACGTTTGAAGCATGTGCACTAGTTGGGGAGGATGTTGCAGCAGTCCTATTAGAGCCAATCCAAGGTGAGGGCGGAATTATTCTACCTCCAGAGGGCTATCTAAAGCAAGTTAGAGAGCTGTGTGATGAATATGGAGCATTGCTCATCTTTGACGAAGTTCAGACAGGTATGGGCCGTACTGGGAAAATGTTTGCGGCAGAATTGTATGATGTTGTTCCAGATATTCTGTGTCTGGCAAAAGCATTTGGCGGGGGAGTCATGCCAGCTGGAGCAATCGTGGCGAAAGAAAAAGTATTCAAAAGCTGGTTTGATAATCCGTTTATGCACACGACAACATTTGGCGGAAATCCACTTGCTTGTGCGGCAGCGATTGCAACCATTGATGTCTTATTAGAGGAAAATTTACCAGCTCGCGCTGCTGAAGTTGGAGAATATTTCTTACAAGGGCTTAAAGATGCCACGAAAGGTCATGAGGATAAAGTAATGGAAATTCGCGGACAGGGCTTAATGATCGGAATTGAGTTCCATAAAGATGAAGTAGGTTACGAAGTGTCCAAAGGAATGTTTGATAAAGGAGTGCTCGTTGCCGGAACGTTAGTAAACTCAAAAACAATCCGCATTGAGCCGCCATTAAATATTAGTTACGATGAAGTAAATATAGTTATTCAAGCATTTAAAGAAGTTTTGCAGAACGTAAATTAATAATTGTCTATATGAAGACGTGCTTAGAGCCTGTTTTGTTTTTCAAAAACAGGCTCTTTGAATTCTGTGAAATTTATCGCTTCTCGGAAGGCAAATCGGACCGACGAATAGATAACAAAATAGTAAACAGTGTCTTTGAGGTAATACTATGTTAGCCAACTTTATTTTTATTGTACGATTCAGCAAGTATAGGCCGTATAATCACAGTGTTTTTGATAAACAATAGGTTTGTCACTATCGTCAAGACAAAGTTAGTTTTCCTCTTTATTGAATATAGAAGATTTGTACTTTACCATTAATAATGAACAATATTAATGAAGGGGAGAGAGCAAATGGCTCAATCTAATATAAAAGTAGCTATACAGAAGTTCGGTAACTTCCTAAGTTCGATGGTTATGCCGAATATTTCAGCTTTCATTGCATGGGGATTAATTACGGCATTATTTATTCCTACTGGTTTCTTCCCAAATGAAAGCCTTGCCAAAATGGTAGGTCCAATGATTACCTATTTGCTTCCGCTATTAATAGGATATACAGGCGGTAAGCTCGTACATGACCAGCGCGGTGCTGTTGTTGGGGCAATTGCAACAATGGGTGTCATTGTAGGGGCAGAGATTCCAATGTTTCTTGGTGCCATGATAGTGGGGCCAATTGGAGGATATGTAATTAAGAAATTTGATCAGCTAATTGAAGGAAGAGTTAAAGCTGGTTTTGAAATGCTTGTTAACAATTTTTCGGCAGGGATCCTTGGTGGCCTGTTAGCTATTCTAGCCTTTTCGGGAATCGGTCCTGCTGTTGAAGTGTTTACAGGGTGGTTGGTCAACGGTGTTGATTGGTTAATAGGGACTGGATTATTACCTTTAACAAGTATCTTGATCGAACCTGCAAAAGTGTTATTCTTAAACAATGCGATCAACCATGGTGTGCTTTCGCCAATTGGGGTCGAACAGGTGAAACAAACAGGTCAATCCATACTGTTTCTTCTTGAGGCGAACCCGGGCCCTGGAATTGGCGTCCTGCTAGCCTATTGTTTATTTGGAAAAGGGAATGCGAAAAGATCAGCGCCTGGAGCAGCCATTATCCATTTCTTTGGTGGGATTCACGAAATTTATTTCCCATATATTCTAATGCGTCCGATGTTGATTATTGCTGTTATTTTAGGTGGGATGAGTGGCGTATTCACCTTGGTTCTGTTAGGTGGAGGATTATTTTCCCCAGCATCACCGGGCAGTATTTTTGCCATCGCTGCTGTTACTCCACATCATACGAGTGCGTATATTGCGAACTTCGCTGGAGTGCTAGTAGCTGGAATTGTCTCTTTCGTTGTTTCTGCATTCATACTAAAAACAGGCAAGCAAACAGATGATAATATCGAAGAGGCAGCAAGAAAAATGCAAGAAATGAAAGGAAAGAAAAGCTCTGTTGCAAATGTACTTGCTTCAAAGGGTACGATGCCTGAAAATGTTAACAAAATTATCTTTGCTTGTGATGCTGGAATGGGTTCAAGTGCGATGGGTGCATCTCTTCTACGCAAGAAAGTGAAGGAAGCAGGGATGAATATTTCTGTAACCAATATGGCGATTAGTAACATCCCATCTGATGCACAAATTGTCATTACACAGGAAGAGCTAACCCCAAGAGCACAGAACAAAGCACCTAATGCGTATCACATATCCGTGGATAATTTCTTATCAAGTCCAGAATATGATAAATTAATCAGCCAATTGCAATTTCCTGCCAACGCGGAACTACATGAAATTGTTGAAGATGCTGAAGCGGTTGTCCCAAGTAATCCCGATAGTGACAGTCTGCTTCGTCCGGAAAATGTATTTCTCAATCAATCTTTCTCCAATAAAGAAGAGGCAATTCGCTTTGCTGGAAGGGCTTTAGTGAATGCGGGGTATGTAAACGAAAGCTATATTGAAGCCATGATTGCTCGTGATGAAATGACTTCAACCTATATGGGAAATGATGTTGCGATCCCGCACGGTACAGAAGAAGCGAAAAAGGATGTCCTTACATCTGGATTTACCGTATTGCAAGTTCCAAACGGAGTTGATTTTGACGGTCAAAAAGTACGCTTGATTTTCGGTATTGCTGGGAAAGAGGGCACACATCTTGAGATTTTATCTGGAATAGCGGTTACTTGCTCTGATATGGAGAATATTGAGAAGATGGTGAGAGCTAAGTCAGCTCAAGAGTTAATGGATATTATAGGAAAAAAATAAATACTTATTTTTAACGAATAGAAAAGCGTTCTTATGCGCTTTTCTATTCACTGTTTTTCCGCAGTCTAGTTCCGCGCCAAGGAGCGCTTTACTTCCTAAACTGAAATGAGTGGGTATCATGCATATTACCTCAAGGGAAAAAGTAATTATCGAATTAATTATCAAAACATCAGGAAAACATACGGCTTTGTCGATTGCGACTTATTTAAATGTAAGTGTCCGAACCATTCATCGTGATTTAAAAAACATAGAAAAGATTCTCCAATCATTTGAGCTTCGATTAGCCCGCAATATCGATAAAGGGCTTATGGTTGAGGGGAAAAATGAACAGATCTTTCGAATTATCCAGCAATTAGCTGGTATTGACCCTATCGATCAAACACCTCAGGAAAGAAAACTACTGCTGCTAATCGTCTTGCTACAAGAAGAATATGTAAAAATTCAATCGTTATCCTCCTCTTTAGGTGTAAGCATGAGCACATTGGCCATTTACTTGGATGAACTCACAGACTGGCTAAGGAATTTTCATGTTCGGATTACGAGAAAAAGAGGAGTAGGGGTCGAACTAATTGGAACAGAACAAAATAAACGAAAAGCTCTAGCAAGTTTTTTCTTACTTTATTTTAATGAAGACCTAATTGAGAATTTATTTTTACTGGAAAGTGGAAGGAATTCACAAGAAAGGATCTTACATTATTTCCGCTCAGACTACTTCCTTACAATTGATAGGTTAGTAAATGTTACTTTTAATAATATACAGCCGCGCCTTGCAGATGGTGATTACATCGGATTAATTGTACATATTTGTATTACTATGCAAAGGACGGAAGCCCGTTTTCAAATAGAGGAAAATATCGGCTGGACCGATGAAATCGTTAATGAATACAACCTAATCAAGAGTATAAGCGAGGAGCTAGAGAGATCATACTCAGTATCTTTAACGCAAGACGATATGATCTATTTGGCGGTCATCCTTAAGGGCTCTAAGCTACAAGCAGTGGGCGATGTTCCATATGACAGAATAGTCATTAGTCAGAAAATAAAAAACTTAATCCAAGATGTGTCCTCCCAACTTCATGTTGATTTAACAAAGGATTTTTCTTTGTATCAGGGGCTTCTTTCTCATATGGAACCTTCGCTTTTTCGGATCAAGCAACAGATGGGATTGTTTAACCCTCTCAAAGAGGAGGTAAAACGAAAATATCCTGTCCTATTTATGGCGGTAAAAAAAAGTGTAGAAATGGAATTTGAAGAGATTTCTAATTTTCCCGATGATGAAATCGCCTTTATTGTCCTCCATTTTGGATCGGCATTAATGATGCACGAAGAGGAAATAGAGATTAAAGCACTGATTGTCTGCCCAACGGGAATAGGTACATCTAAGATGCTGGCAAGCAGAATAGAAAAAGAAATAATTGAGATTAATTCCGTAGAAATCCAATCGATTAAAGATATTCAAAGGCATGGGAATTTAAAAAGCTATGATGTGATCATCTCCACCGTTCGGCTTCCATTCATAGGAACAGAATATATATTAGTTTCTCCGCTGTTAAATGAGGAAAATATATTAGCAATCAGAAGCTATATAAAGAATGATATTGGAAATTTAACGAGAAAAAAGAACTATATAAAATCAGTAGGAAAAGCTGCTCCAAAATTTAGTCCACCAAAGGGAGAACTTACGAAAAAATTACAAGAGCTGAAGGATGTACAACAAAGCATCCAAGCTGTTATCAATAATTTTCGCGTCTATCAGATCCCGAAGCTAAAAGAGTATGATCAAATCATTGAAGACATGTTAAGGATGGCGGAAAAAGAAAAGCTTCTAACAAATGTAGATGATGTTATGGAATCACTTAAGGGTCGGGAAAGAATAGGCGGGCTTGGAATACCGAATACGGGAATGGGGCTTTTCCACTGCAGGCATGAGAAGGTCCAGGAGCTAATTTTTCAAATTAGCCATTTGACTGAGCCTTGTCTAGTTAAAGGGATGGACGGAAATGATATGTACATGGAGAATTTGTTGTTAATGTTGGCACCTGAGGAATTAAGCTTGATAGAACAGGAAATAGTAAGCTTGATAAGTACAAGTTTAATTGAGAATAATGAAGCCATTATGGTTTTTTCATCATCAAATGAGGAATTAATCCGCACTAGATTAGAGGGCATTTTTTTAGATTATCTTCATACAAATTTAATAAGGGACTGATACGATTGAAACAGGCTGTACACTTTGGAGCGGGGAACATCGGAAGAGGATTCATAGGCGCGCTTTTTTCACAATCCGGTTATCATGTGACTTTTGTTGATATTGCTGACCAAATTATTAATCAATTAAACGAGGAAAAGCGGTATCAAGTTAAATTGGCCACAGATCAACAAGAAACCGTAACAATAAAAAATGTATCAGGATTAAATAATTTGACACAGGAAAAAGAAGTAGTTGAAGCGATCACAAAAGCAAACTATCTTACAACCGCAATTGGACCGAATATCCTGCCACGTATTGCACCATTAATAGCGAAGGGGTTAACTGCAAGACTAAAGGAGAACGAGGAAAAGCTATATGTGATTGCCTGTGAAAACCAAATTTCGGCTACCGACCTTTTAAAAGGCTATATATTGGAGCATTTAGATGAAGAATCAAAAGCGAATGTAGCGGACAAAGTCTATTTCTTTAATTCCGCCGTCGACCGCATTGTTCCCATCCAGAACAATCAGGGTTCGCTCGATGTTTTAGTTGAACCTTATTTTGAGTGGGTTGTTGAGACAAAGGAAAGCATCCCGCCGATTGAAGGAATGAAAATCGTTTCAGACCTTGCGTCTTTTATTGAAAGAAAGCTTTTTACCGTTAATACCGGACATGCCGTCATTGCTTATCTCGGTTATCTTGAGAATAAATCGACGATTGATGAGGCATTGGCTGATGAAAAGATCGTCGAACAAGTTCGAGCGACACTTAGCGAGACAGGTGATTATTTAATCAAACAATATGGCTTAAATCCGGAAGAGCACGGGCAATATATCGGCAAAATTATCAATCGTTTTCAAAATTCATACTTGAATGATGGAGTGACGAGAGTAGGCCGTTCGCCTCTAAGGAAGCTAGGACCGGATGATCGCTTAGTGCGTCCAGCTGTCGAAGCGATGAAGGCTGGACTCCCTTACACGAATCTTGCAAAGGCGATCGCATCAGCCCTCCTTTTTGATTACAAGGAAGATGAGGAAGCAGTAAAGCTTCAAGCAATGATACAGGAACACGGTGTACCGTATGTACTGAGGGAAGTAAGCGGGCTAGTTGAAAACGGCGAAATTACGCAAGAAGTTATAGCGCATTATCATACTATGAAGAAATAAAAGCTTAGACCAATTTAAGGGGCTGTCTCATAAGTCGATTTTTTCGGCTTAGAGACGCCCCTTTTTGACAGCCCTTATTCATTATTTGATCTTTAGCCTCGATGTAAAATACAAAAACGATCGTAAATATTTGGTGGGACAATTAACTGGTCCCCATGTTCTACTCTAAAATGGAGATTAACTATTTTGTAAACCTTGTAATCAAACTGTAAATTACCTGGTACAACCCTTTAAGGGCACGGGATTAGGGCATATTGCCAAGGTTGATGGGATGTTTTCCCACAAAAGAAGGTTATTAATATATGCTAAAGTTAGTTGTGAGAGAAATAAAACACATCAGGAGGTAACCTATGAAAAAACTTTTGGTTACAACTACATTAGCATTCTCAATTGGTTTTAGTAGTTTAGGAGCGGCCCCAATCGCAATTAATCCAATAAAGGTTTCAGCCGCAACAGTAAATGCGCAGAATAACCAGCTAGCAGTTGAAGCAAAGGCTGATCAATTAATTCAAACAGGTAAGAGTTTAATAGGAAAGGCTACTTACAGCACTGCCGAGTACAAGTCAACTTACCCTTACAAATTTTCATGTGCAACGTTCATTGATTATATTTTTAAACAGAATGGGGTAGATCTTGCTACTTATAATGAAAATTATATGGTACAGCAAGGGACATACGTGCCAAGAAATCAACTACAAAAAGGGGATTTAGTGTTCTTTAAAAGTAAAAAGACAGGCACGGATCCCGATCATGTAGGGATGTATATTGGCGACAATAAAGTGATTCATATGGCGGATTCAAAACAAAATATTGTCATTGCCGATATGAATAGCAAACCATATTATACAGACGCTTACTTTTCTGCCCGCAGAGTATTACCAAGCTTACTGCCTTCAAACCCAGCAACAAAAGGGGATAACATTGTTGGACAAGCCTTTAATTTAATGAATAAAGTGACAATGGGCAGTGTGAATGATGAGAAAGCACTGAAGTTTACTGGTACGGGTTTTGTGAACTATGTGTATAAAAATAATGGTGTTAATTTAGGAACAACGAATATTAAAGAACAAATGAAACTAGGTACAACCGTTTCTCGCGGAAGCTTAAAGAAAGGTGATTTGATCTTTTTTAATAGTGTGATAGGTTCAAGCACCCCATCTTCAGTAGCTATTTACGCGGGTGATCACAGAATAATTATTCCAAATTCAAGTGGTATCTTAACTAGAGTTCTGTTTGTGGATTATTACAACCAGCATTATATTACGGCAAAACGAGTTTTTACAGATAATACTACACTGGTAAAGTCGACTGCAACCGCGCAGTCGACTACACCGGCAAAACCGACTACACAGGTATCAGCGCCTAAAGCGAATGTCTCATCAGCTGATAGAGTTGTAGATTTTGCTTCAAGTCTGATTGGCAAAACGAAATTTGGCTATGTTTATGATGAAAAAAACTTAATATTTACAGGTGCTGGATATACATACTATGTTTATAAAAATCAAGGCATTGATTTAAAATATAAAATAGCAAGCCAACAGGCGCAAATGGGTAAAGCAGTCACAAAAGCAAGCCTGCAAAAGGGAGACCTATTATTTTTCTCAACAGATAATAGCGGATCGAAAATTACACAAACAGGTATTTACCTTGGAGGGAATCAATTTATTTCTCTTTCGACGACAGGCAGTATAGTTAAAGATAGTCTTGACTCCGTTTGGGCTAAAAATAATTACGTTGCAGCACGACGTGTCCTTTAAAAGCTATCCTTTAATTAATACATAGAAGAATTATTGTGATGATGACCATCTTCGGTCAATGCAATACTCTTCCAAGTTACCACAGGCGATTTTTTTTCAATCTGACGTTTTAATCAAACGATTGATTAGTTTTAATCAATCGTTTGATTAATTTTTATTCTAGTTTGGTAGATGCTTTAGGTTAAATTCAAGTATCCATTTTTAAACGATTGGCAAATTCGATCATTGAGCGGCTTGACATTGGTCCTTTGATGAGTAGAATGGCATGGCGGTTAAGAATTGGGTCTAAAATATCCATGATCCCATTAACATCTTTAAAGCTATGGACATTAGCCTTCGTTCCATCTCTCGCAGCTTGTTTTGCAATTTCCTCTGCCTTGTTTCCGATCGTAATAAGAGTATGGATGTTCCTTTTAGCAACCATGCTACCGATTTCACGATGATACTTCTTTTCAAAATTCCCCAATCGGTTAATATCACCCAAGACAAGAATGATATTTTTTCCTTTGCCAATGGAGTCCAGTACCTTTAATGCAGCTTCCACAGAGGTAGGATTATTTGTCCATGTATCATCAATAATCGTGCTTCCACCAATCCCACTAGAAACCTCTAAATGTCTAGTCATATTTTTATAAGATGCAAGACGCGAGATTGCCTCCTCCATTTTCATTCCAATCTCATTAACGGCAGCAAGGGCAGCCAGTGCATTATATACTTGGTGTTCACCATATCCTTGGATAAAAGCTTTATATGTTTTATTTTTAAAATGAAGCAGAAAATCCATTCCGTTTTTTGAAAACTTGATAGTAGAAGCCCTGAAATCTGATCGCGTACTGCTTCCGAAATAGATTATTTTGCCTTTAAATGATTGCAAAGGCACTTTCTTCGTATTTTCATCATCCGCATTTAAAATGAGCGTGCCGCCTTTTTTTATTCCATCTACTATTTCTGATTTCGCTTTTATATAGCCTTCAAGATTATGACACCCATCTAAATGATGAACACCGATATTTGTAATGATTCCGATTGTCGGCTGATAGATCATACATTGGTGTTTAATATTACCTGAGTTTCCTAGTCCATGCTCGAACACGGCGGCATCTGTTTTTTCATCAATCCCCATTAAATAAGGAAATGACCTTCGGGGCTCATTCTGGCTGCTAATAGATGCCTGGACATTTCGATCCTTACTTAAAATATGCTTGATCATATCTTTCGTGGTTGTTTTCCCGCATGTCCCCGTTATTGTCACCACAGGGATATGAAAAAGACCGCGATAATACTCGATAAATTTCCAGTATGCCTGCACAAGGTTATTCACTTTTATGACAGTTGTATCTGACAGGGCTTTTTTCAGTTCCGAAGCAGGCAGGTCAGAAATGACAAGAGAAGGCCCCTTGTTATTAATTTCCCCCCAGTTAATAGAATCACTTCTGCTGACAAATATAAGTGTATACCGCTTCGTAAGATCTTGCCGCTTATAATAAATGGCATCTCTTACCTTCCAGAGTTCTGAACCGCAAATTAATTCACCTTGAAGTAAATTCCGAATGTCTTTTACTAGTAATGGCTGCAATCAAGCTCCTCCTTTCCTCAAAATATAATATGAAAAATAAATGGTTATTGTCTGGGTATTGCATAAAGGAAAACGTTTTAAAAATGGCGAGCTTCCGCTTATAAAAAGCTATCTTTTAAATTCAGCTCCTTCTGCAATTTCCGAATTTCCACAATTCGTTCCCATAGGGCCTTATTTTCGATACGGGCAAATCCACCGATTCCTGGAGTCGTATTCACTTCAAATATGACAGGTTCTCCATTGCGATGTAGCCCCAAATCAATCCCATATTCCCGACAAGGAAATTGCGATGCGATCACTTCGGCAGCCGAAATAGAAACTTTCTGTAAAGAATCAATTACTTCATCTTTCTTAGCATCATCCATCTTCAAATGTACGGATAACAATTTATCCATCGGTACGACTTGAGCGCCTTGATGGGTATTGGCAATTCCATGATCGATTGCTTCATCGCTACCTATTTTTCCGAACATTCCACCAATTACCCATTGTCCCTCTAGATTCTGAACATGAGATCGAATGCTAAACGGGAGTCTATTCAGAGTCAAACTCGGGATACCTTCTTGAATAATATAGTTCGTTAATCGCCCAAATTTCTCAAATGGGTGTAGAAGTTGGTGGAAATCCTCAATTGCTGTCACACATTTATTTATTAGCTTACCTTGGAAGGTAAAACCGTTAAAACAATAGTGCCCATCATTTCGTTTGAAAATCTTAAACATGGCTCTTCCTTGTCCAGAGGTATCGTGTTTAACATAAACATAGTCATGCCGATTCATTAAATCTATCAGGTTCTTAAGACTGTAAATGTCCGTTTCTGGAATACTATTTGCTGTTAAGGGACTTTGTCGTAACAGTAAACTTTGCTTCCATTTTCCTAATGAATCACTCAAGATATACACCTCAGAAGTAATATAATTTTATTAATTTTATTAATTATATGTTCTTAGTGATATCTTCGTGTGGGTGGTAGAAGAATAAGTTATTACAAAATCGAATGGCCGAAAATACAAACTTGTATAAAAAATGCTCCCCCTTTGAGTAATCATCATGAAAAGGGGGAGCTACTTTTTCTTTCGTAATTTAAACGCTAATTCGATAATTGGCTTGCTGTACATATCTCCTTTAATAAGGATAATTGTATTTTCATCTACGATTTTTGTTAAAAGATCATATGCTAGGGGACTATTGTTAAATGTATAGACCTGTGCATTCAAGCCGCTTTTCACAGCGTGTTCAGCCATTATGCGCGCATGGAAACCGATCGTAACGAGAACATCTACACCGTTCTGATGTATTAATTCCCCTGCTTGTTCATGAATCACATATCCCCAAGATCCTAAATCAGTTATGGTACCTAATATAGCTACTTTTTTCTTAGCTTTTCCGACTTCATTTAACACTTTTAAAGCTGCCTCCAATGAAGTTGTTGTAATGCTCCATGTATCATCTATAAGCGTAGAACCATTTATCCCTTCAAATACTTGAATTTGCTTATTGAACTTTTTGAATTTCTTTAATCGATCGGCAGCCTTAGGAAGACTAACGCCTATTGCGTGGGCAGCTGCAACAGCGCAAAGCGCATTATAAACTTGATGTTCTCCAAATCCCGGTACGAACATTGGGTAATTATTTTGTTCATGACGGACGATAAAATCCATACCTTTTTTACGGTATTTAATATCGGAAGCTCTAAAATGACAAGCTGAATCTTTTCCAATTTTTATGATCTTTCCATGAAAATTACTTAAATCTATTTTTCTACTATTTGGATCATCCGCATTGATAATAAGTAGGCCTGAATGATTAAGCGCTGCTATCATTTCACCTTTGGCATCAATATAAGCTTCAAGCGTTTTGCAATAATTCAAGTGATGCGCCCCTATATTCGTAATAATCCCGATCGTAGGTTTGAAATATTCACTTGCCTTTAACACGTCCCCTGGGGTACCAACGGCTGTTTCAAAAACTGCGGCCTCAGTTTCATCATCAATACTCAGGAGGTATTGCAAATGAGCAGTTCGTGAATTATTCGTGCCAATTGTAGCTGCAACTTTTTTATCTGCTGAGAGAATATGCTTAACCATTTCTTTTGTCGTCGTCTTTCCGGAAGTCCCTGTAATGGCTACAACAGGAATTTGAAATAGATTGCGATAATATTCCACAAATTTCCAATATGCTTTTTCCGCATCTTTTACTTTTATGACGGTTAAATTTTTAATGTTTTTGGCTTGGCTCGATCTCTGATTTGTTACAAGCACTAAGGGGAGAAATTCTTTTAGGCGTTCCCAATCAAGAATCATCGTATTTGAAAAGAAAATGGTATTGCGATTTTTTATTTGTTTAAGACGATATGCACCGTAATGAACAATCACATCATCAGACCCTTGAATCAATTCGCCATCAAGGATTGTTTTTATATGACTAACCGAGAGGGGCTTCATTGTGATGTTTACACTCCTTTCACTTTGTACATTGTACGTTTGATTATTAATTTTGCTTGTATGATTTACCTAAGTAGTTCACATATAATTAAAAGATAAATAACCTGTAAGGAGGAAAATAAGGGATTAGAAATAGTAATATTCCAGTTTTCCAGAAACTCATAAAAGGAGAGAATTGATTGGAGCTTAAGAAAGCCCTTGAGAATGGCTGTTTTGATCTGCATTTGCATACAACCGCTTCAGATGGCAGTTTTTCCCCTAGTGAAGTTGTAAAAATGGCAGCACAAAAAGGATTAGTTACGATTGCCATAACAGATCACGATACAATAGATGGATTTCAAGAGGCATTACAAACGGGAAGAAAATTGAATTTAACGGTAATACAAGGTATCGAATTAAGCACGAAGTATAAAGGAAAAAGCATTGATATTTTAGGCTATCATATTCAAGAATCAAAAGAGTTATTAGATATTTTACAGAAAATGAAGGAACATCGTTATCATCGATCTCAATTGATTGTAAACAAGTTTTGTGAACTGGGGATGACGATTACTTCTGATGATGTCCAAAAATATAGTAAAGGAGACATAATTGCTCGCCCCCATATAGCAAAAGCAGTGGTTGCTAAAGGATATGCAAAAAACACCCAAGAAGTATTTGATCTTTATTTAGGTGATGGAAAACCTTGTGCAGTGGATAAGATGGTTCACTCTCCCGATGAGGGAATCAACTTGATTCACAACGCCGGGGGAACGGCGGTTTTAGCCCATCCTTTGCTTATTCAAGATGATATAATCGTGGAAGAGTTAATGCAGCTGCCTTTTGATGGAATCGAAGTTTGGCATCGTAAACATCGCGAAGAGGACATCATCCGGTATAAAAGTCTAGCGAAAAAGTATAAAAAACTTATGACAGGCGGCTCAGACTTTCATAATGAAGAGCATAAGATCGGGGAGTTTGGATTCGAACTATAATGAAAAAAGCTGTTTTCTATTAAACAGCTTTTTTCATTATGAATTTTTTAACCCTTTGATTAAGATTTCAGCCACTTCGGGGCGACTAAACTCCGGAGGTGGAGTAATCCCGGTACGCAGCATTTCTCGGACCTTTGTTCCAGATAGGTGTAAATGGTCTTTTTTGTCATGAGGGCACGTTTTACTTGAAGCCATATTTTTGCATTTTGTGCAATAAAAGCTATGTTCAAAGGAAAGAATCGTGATGCCAATATCCTCAAAACTAAATTGTGTAAAGATTTTTTGTGCATCATAGGTACCATAATAATCACCTACTCCAGCATGGTCTCGTCCAACGATAAAATGTGTACAGCCATAATTCTTTCGAACAAGGGCATGGAATATAGCTTCTTTTGGCCCAGCGTATCTCATGGCGGCGAGAAATACACCTAAATATACACGGTCATATGGGTAATAGTTTTTTAATAACACTTTGTAACTATTCATTCGAATAGTTGCTGGAATATCATCCGATTTTGTTTCACCAACTAAGGGATTTAGAAATAAGCCATCAACTATTTCTAGTGCTGTTTTTTGGATATACTCATGAGCTCTGTGAACAGGATTTCTCGTTTGGAATCCTACAACTGTGTTCCAATGCTTTTTTTCAAATTCTTTTCTTATTTCCAATGGCGTTTTGTAGTAGTGGCTAAAATCAGGATTTTTCGGTGGGATTTTTGTTAATATAATAGGTCCGGCTGCATATACATTTGAACGTTCAAAAAGTTTTTTGACACCAGGATGATCGGGGTCGGTTGTTAGATACACTTTTTCTGCTTCCTCTTTTTTATTGGGAGTAAAAAGTTCTTGTAGTTCTAATACACCGTAAGTTTCATTTTCAAACGTTAGCTTCACCTTTTCCCCTATCCTTAGCTTCTGTGCAGCTTCTTCAGAAACGGGAAGGGTAATCGGGATACTCCAAACAACTCCATTTGCCAACCTAATTTTCTCTATAACAGATTTATAGTCTTCCTTTCCAAGAAAGCCAATAAGTGGACTATAAGCTCCATTTGCAATTAACTCTAAATCAGATAGTGCCATTGCATCTATTTCAATTTCACTTGAAAGGGTAGAAAAATTGTAATTTAAGTCTATTTGATTAACTAACTTGCCGCCATGAGGAATACTTAATGGCAAAATCAATCACTCCTTTGGATTTAGCATAAGACAAACTTTATCAAAAAGGTATGATAAGAGGATTTCTACAGAATCATCAATCGATAATTTATTTGTATCAATGATGATTTCTGGATTTTTTGGTGCTTCATAAGGCTGGTCGATTCCAGTAAAATTTTTTATTTCTCCTTTTCTAGCCTTTTTATAAAGTCCTTTCGGATCTCTGTTTTCACATTCCAGTAGTGGACATTTGATGTAAACTTCAATAAACTCGTCTGGTTTAAAAAGTGCCCTTGCATTCAATCGCTCTTTTTCAAATGGAGAAATAAGTGCAGCAAGTACAACGACTCCAGCATCTACAAACAGCTTGCCTATTTCAGCTGTTCTCCTAATGTTTTCTTGTCTATCCTCAGCAGTGAATGAGAGGTTTTTATTAATGCCATGACGGAGATTATCGCCATCTAATAAATAAACGCTAATGTTTTTTCTAAATAATTGATGCTGAAGAGCATTGGCTATTGTTGACTTCCCTGATCCTGAAAGCCCCGTAAACCAAATCATTATACTTTTATGGCCATGCAGTTTTTCGCGATCTTCTTTCTCTATCGCTGGTTGATGCCAGAAAACATGATTCTTGGAATCACCATTATTATTCAAGATGCCACTCGCCTTTCAAATATGTTTTCACCTTCACAATTTTAGTTTATGAACGGATTGATGCAATGGAAACGGCATGAACAGAAAACAAGCACAAACCTAGAGATAAAAGGATGGAAGTTAATATAAATCATTTAATTGATGCTGACGAGATACTTATTGCACTTTCTATTAAAGGGTCAACAACATTGATTAACAAAGCACTTTATTAAGCAAAGGTAAAAGCGATTGGGAGGCCATTTCCGCAAGATAACTAGTCCAACTAAAAGTTTATTTGCATATTCTGTAACAAGAGATAAGGAATCACCACTAGCATGTGACCATGTAGTAAACACCTATCTTAGTTGGAAAACAAATTTAATCCGATAAGGATCCGGTGGAGGAAGTAAAAATGGAAATAGGAATTATTGTTATGGGATTGTTTGTAGGTTTTCTTGTTGGTTTGACTGGAGTAGGGGGAGCATCACTTTTAACTCCAATATTAATGCTAATCGGGATAAACCCTATCGTAGCTGTTGGAACGGACCTGTTTTATAATTCTGCAACAAAATTGTTTGGAACAATCCAGCATTGGAGACAGAAGACGATTAATGGTCGAATCGTTTTGTATTTGTCTTTTGGGAGTATTCCAGGTGCGGTAATCGCAATTGTTTCGCTGAAGATTTTTGATTTTTATTTTCAAAATCTAGAACAGATAATTAAGCATTCCATTGGGTATGTTCTCATTTTCGTTGCCGCCGCAATGATTTTTCAAAACTTTTTTAGTAATCACTTTAAAATGAAACTAGAGAAGACAGATCCAATAGAAGGGAAAAAAGGGCTAAGCGTTCTGATTGGTTTCTTATTAGGGTTTATTGTTGGTCTTACATCGATTGGGTCGGGAAGTTTATTTGCACTTGCATTGTTGTACATCTACCGAATAAGAACATCGGAAGTCGTTGGTACAGATATTGCTCATGCCTTTGCTCTAGTCACTGTTGCAGGGATATTACATGCTGGTCTTGGGCATGTCGATTATCTATTGGCAGCTAATCTATTAATAGGATCGATACCCGGGGTACTATTAGGAAGTTCCCTTTCAGCAAAAGTACCTGCAAAGCCACTTAGAGTCATTATGGCAGTGCTCATATTTATAAGCGGCGTAAAACTTATATTCTAGTTTAAAAAAGCTATCTATTTCTTGATAAGGAATAGATAGCTTTTTTGGAAGCTAACAAAATCATGGAACTCTATACTCGTTATTGAATCACGGTAGTAATTTTTACTCTCTAAGATCGAAAACTGTTTCCAAGGGAAATAGTTCATCCATCTTTTCAGTTGATCTGCATAAATCTCAACATACTCAAAAATGAGTATATTTCCCCTTAACAATTGTCCTGTCAAAATAGGACCAAGCTTCATACTATGAAAATAGAAAAATACTTGTGATTTATGTCTCTTTCGATCAAGGATATTAATTATTCTAGTAGGAGAAAAAGCGGGAAAATAAATAAAAGGAAGTGATGTTAGTGGAAAAAAATATTCGTAATAATACCGATAAATTAGTTATTTTCATGCATATTCCGAAAACAGGAGGAACAACATTAGAGAGTATATTAAAAAAACAATATCAAGAATTTGAATTAGTTCATACTCGTCGTTTAGGTTTTTGGGGAGCCAAAGCGCCGGAGATAAATTTTCCGAAGGATAAGATACAAAAACTTCAATGTATTAGAGGACATTTTCCCTTTGGAATACACGAACAATTTCCGAAAGCATTTACCTATTGTACATTGCTCAGAGATCCTGTTGAGCGCCTAATCTCATTATATTATTTTTTATTAATAGATAAGAGAAATAAAATGTATAGGAAAGCGAAAAATTTAAGTATTAAACAGTTTATGGAAAGCGATAGATTTAAAATACAGACGGTAAATATGCAAACTCGGCAAGTTTCAGGTGGGGGGGTTCCAGATTTAGATTTAGCGAAAGAAAATTTGAAAAACTATTTTTCTGTAGTCGGCATAACTGAAATGTATAATGAATCCTTATTTTTAATGAGTCAGGAATTAGGCTGGAGTAAACTCGATAGCTTTTACAAAAAGGACAATGTAACTCCAAATAGATTGACAAAAGATCAGCTTTCTGAAGATGTGATTAATATTATTAAGAAAAACAATGAGTTGGATATGGAATTATATAATTTTGCCAAACAGGCTCTTAAGGAAAAAATTAATCAATTAGACGATGCATCCAAGCTAAAACTAAAAAAGATCTCCTTATTTTCAAAATAATAATAGAAGAGGTGTAAATTCTCGACTTGTGGATAACCTTTTTTAGTGTAATTTCTCCGCCTAGCTCCAGACGCCTATCGCCTAGCGGACTTCGGTACTCTTTCTACGATAAGTCAACATCAATTCGGAAAGACGCTCATTGTGTTCCCTTTATCTCGTCATAGTTCCTCTAGGCTGTACGTCGATAAGTAATGCGCTGCGTTTTTGTTTTTAGGTACGAATCATAATGAACATTATTACAGGGGGGTAAGTAAGGATGAAAACGAATCTGCCCAAAATTTTAATTTCCTGTGTAGGGGAGAATACGGAAAAGTTTAATTTTCGGGTGTTGACTTTGTTTAAAACCATTAAAAAGTTTGGGGGAAAACTTGCCGAGGCGAATTCGGTTGCGAATTTCATACAATCAGTTGATCCTGATGTTAAGAATGCGTTACAAAATATGGGGGTTAAAGTAAATATAGTGGAACCATTCATTCAAGGATACCCTTATGCCAATAAATTAAGAATGCTTGAAATGAAGGAGGACTATGACGTCTTAATTGCACTCGATTGTGATTTAGTCATCGCTAATGATTTTTCAAGGGAAATATCCTCAAATTTTATTCAAGCTTGTCCCCCATACTCAGATCCTCTAACGATCGAACAATGGGAGAATTTATTTTCCTATTTCGGTATAAAATTACCATCTGAAAGATATGACCTTTTAGGCTCGAATTATGAAACAATTCCTTATTTTAATAGTGGCGTTGTGACAATACCAAGAATCTACAAGGACAGGCTACTATCATCTTGGGAAAAGTATATTAAGGCATTGTTAAAACTTGAGCATTTATCAAAAGTAAGAACATTTACTGATCAGATTGCTTTATCACTTGCTATAGCTGATGAAGGAATTCCTTTTAAGCCGCTTCCGATAGAGATGAATTTCACAATTCATAACAAACTTCATCCGAAATTTCATCCAGATAAAATAGATCCATATATAATTCATTATCATAACCGTGTTTTTTTGAAAAAGAGGTTAATTAGAAAATCCGGCTACGAAAAAACTGATCATATAATTAAAAAAATCAATTCTTATATAAGCAAAGATCATTCGTAATTTTGATGGGTCCAGTAGAGAAATGAATCATACAGTGAATCTTACTCAGCGGATGAAAGATGACAGTTGGTTTTCTAAGCCAGCTGTCACCTTTTTATATATAACGATATTTTAATCCATTGTCATTCTGGCTTATGCCTATACCCTTTTTATCGGGAATGAATATAGTTTATGATAAAGGACCTAATAATTTTTTTTAGGAGGCGCAGGTTATGCAAAAGGACTCCGTCGGGATCTTACTTTCCAAGCTGGAATGGAAAAGGTTAATCCACAATACTGGAAAGGGAGATGGATATTTCCACCAATATGCTAAAAAAGGTGAAGAACTCGACCTTAATATTTTATTTTTTACAATACAAAATGTTTCTTTAAAAGACCTTAAGGCAGAATCGATTAAAATTAACGGAGATTCAGTAGTCAAAATGGGGAGAGTCGACCTTCCGGGCATTATCTATAGTACAAAGAAATATAACAAAAAAGAAAATATAAAAAAAATAAGGAAGCTTTCCCAGCATCCGGATTTACACATCATAAATGAACATCATTTAATAAAAAAGGAAAATCTATATGAATTAATTAAATCGTATTCAGAATTCAATAAATATATGGCAGAGGATGATACCCAGGAGATTTCTCCTTTTACTATATATTTATTAGGTCAAAAATTGGCAGATGGGAATTGGCAGACCCCAGCCCTTTTCTGCAAGGATGTAAATAATAATAAATATTCGTTTTTTGAATGCTTAGAAATGGTAACAGGGGAGCAAAAGGTTCAGGATGAATCGGAGGATGAAGTAAGGAGGATTGCACAAGAAATATTAAGGTTAATCCAGTATTATTATCCAGGGATTTATGAAATAGGACTTGAATTCATCATCACAAAATCTGGAGAATTCTATTTGAAATCACTTTGTTCCGTACGAAGTATAATAAATGATCTTTCTGATTGGAAGCCTGTAATATGTAAAAAAATAGTTGAGTGGCCAATTGAGCGGGCAAAGGGGCTGGTGATGGAAGATCATAAAACGGTAGAAAATAAAATGAAAGCAACTCCAAATCGAGATTTATTACTTCCTGAAATAGACAGTAAACATGCAAGGGGTTTAGAGGAACAAAAAGTTATTTGGGTAAAGCTAAAAACATTTGAACATGATGAAATGATCATAAAGCTGCCAAATGGGATCGTCTCCTCCAACGAGCAAAATCATTTAAAGATCTTATCATTAGGAGTTAAGGAAGAAACATGTTGCTTCAAAATCAATGAAGAAGCAGTTGTTTTACGTAATAATTCATTTCATTTTCCCATAGAAATCTATTTATCTACTTCAGTTGTGGAAAAAATGCACATTCCTGCGGATTTAGTGTATCAATTTAAAATTTCCAGTGGAAAAGTCGTTTTAGGCCCTTCAATCGGTTTCCTATTAGGTGAAAAAAATCAGAATTATAACCTTGAATATATGAAAAAGTATGAAGACCGCTTTGGAGAGTATGAAAGATATGGCGGATTAGTCATCGCTTTTTCCCCTCGCTCCATAGATTGGAACGAGAATATTGCTTATGGCATGGTTTATGATCCAGTTGCAAAAGGCTGGAGATATGATTCAGCTCCAATTCCATCCACATTATTCCGCAGAAATTTCCATCAAAAACAAGAGCGGATTAATCGGTTAATTGAAATAACGAATAATAAATTATTCAATTCCCACCACTTTAAGAAATCCGACCTTTATTTATTACGGGAAGAACCCGAAATAAAAAAACATTTGCCTACTACTCATTTATTAAAAGATGAAAATGACTTAATTAAATTAATAGATTTTGTAAAAGTAAAACAAAAAATCATTATTAAGCCTGTTCACTTATCCCGTGGCAGGGGAATTTATATACTTGAATATGAAAATAACAATGAAGAGAGATTTATATTAACTGATTTTAGTAAAAAGATTCGAGTTCGACATTTTTTTAATGAGGCTAAGTCGTTAGTAGAATTATTGATTCGGTTAGATGTGATTAGCCTAAATTATTTGTATCAAACGTATATCCCGCTTCTTAAGCTAGAAGAACGACCATTAGATGTTCGGGTAGTCATGCAAAAATATGACCCCGAAACCTGGGGATGTTCTGGTATAGAGTGCAGAGTTGCTGGTAAGAACCAGGATCTGACCAATATTGCCAGAGGTGGAAAAGCGATGACCTTGGAAGAAGTGATCCAAGAGTCAGGTAAAGATTTTTCGTATACAAAGATTCATAAAAAGATATTAGTGCTTTGTCGAAGATTTTGTCAATTGATGGACAAAAAAGAAGGGCATTTTGCCGAATTCGGATTAGATATTGCATTAGATGAAGAAGGGTACCCGTGGATACTCGAGGCGAATATTTACCCGAGTTTCAAAGGGTTTAAAGCCATGGACTATAACATGTATTTAAAAATCCGGTATCAGCCTCTTCTTTATGCTGTTTGCTTACAGGAATTTAAATTGTTAAAGGAGGAAGGGTTAGATGAAGTTTACAATCATAACCAATTATACATCTAGCCATTCTATCTCCCTTCATTCTGCCGATTTGGAGAAACTATCTATTTCTGAGCTTCAGGTGATTAACGTAAAGGTAGGCGCCATCGGAAAAAACGCAGTAACCCTACTCAAGCATCAGGGAGAAGAATCAGTCATTCATATTTCAGCTGATCTTTTGAGTGGTTTTTCACTTCCTGATTTCATTGAATATGAAGTAACGATCGATGAAGAAGCTTTATTAATCGGCCCTATTATTGGTCTCTTCATATTAGGGAAGTTCGATGAAATGACGGAGCAAAGAATGAGGATCTATAAAAAATATTTACTTGAATACCAGCATATAAACGGTCTCATTCTCTTGGTAACTTCTGATGGGATTGACGAAGAAAACAAGATCGTTAATGGTTTTTCCTATAACCCAATTGAAAAAGAATGGATGAAAGGGACTTTTCCCTTTCCTTCAGTTATGTATTGCAGGAAGACAGTGAAAAAAGCTGAAAGAATGATCTTAGAAAATTTAATTGGTAATAAATACTTTAACTCGCATGTTTTTAATAAATGGGAAATGTGGCAGTGGCTTTCTACAAATGATGAATTAAGCGGATACTTGCCGGAGACCGGTCTAGCAGTAAATCTCCAAGAAGTAAAGAAGCTTGTTGACGAAAACGGGTGCATCTTCTTAAAGCCTATTTCAGGTATGAAGGGAATGGGAATTTATCAGCTGGTGAAAGGCGAGCAAGAATATAAATTAAATTATCGGTTAAGCGGATTAAACATGATCACAGTATTAGATAACTGGGACGCAGTGGAATACTATATGGGAACAGAATTGAATCTGAAAAAATATATATTTCAAAAAGGGATCCCTTTACTGAAATATGATGATCGCGTCATCGATTTTCGAGCGATTGTCATTAAAGACCAGCATGGATCTTGGGCTGTCCCTGGCATGGTAACGAAGTATGGCGAAAAAGAAAGTATCGTCAGCAATATATCAAGCGGAGGATCTGCAGAGAAGTCATGGAAAACGTTAAGTGAAATATATGGCGGAGATTTCAAAGAGGCCTATAAAAAGTATAAAGAAATGGAGCAAATCTCCATTCTGTGCTGTAGATTATTGGAGAAAAGAGGGATCCATTTGGCCTATATAGGGATAGATATTGGAATGGATAAAGATAAAAACCTCTGGATTATTGAAATCAATAATCGGACTCCAGATATGACCATTGCCCTTGATGCAAATGATTTCCAGCTTTATTACCATGCAAAAGCAGCCCCGTTACACTATTCAAAATGGGTAGCAGGTTTTAGGGGTGAATTGAAATGATACGATATGAGATCAAACCAGAAAATTCAAATGACCCGTATATATGTATGGATGAAAATACGGCGGAAACGATTGGAATCGTAAATAACGAAAGGATTTCCATTTCATATGGAAAGAGAAGGATTGAATCGGTTGTATATGTTAATAAATTAAGAGATCGAAATACAATTCAAGTTAGTGATTGTATTATACAAAAGCTATTGATGGATACGAAAGTAAAATATGAAATTTCATTTAAAAACAGTGAACTTATTATTGGTCCTTTAATCGGCATCCTTTTAGGAAAGTCAGAACAGAAATTAACGGAAAACTTGGATCGATATTTAACCTATACTTTAGCTTACAAACAAATAAACGGCGTTCTTTTTGTATTTAGTGAAGACCAAATTGATTTTGCGAATGATCAAATAACAGGTTATGTATATGACCATGAATCCCCTGATCATTGGAGGAGAGTAAAATTGCCGTTTCCTGGGGCAATTTTTAGGAGGATTGAGCTGTCTAACAAAACTTTACAAGATCTAACATCAAAAATGGACCGCCGTTTCTTTAATTCTCATTACTTTGATAAATGGGAGTTTTGGAACTTGTTTTCCCAAAATGAAGAGTTAAGGGTTTACTTGCCAGAAACAACGAAGCAAATAAATCGGGATTCCTTGGATGCTTTCCTGGAAAAGTATAACGGTGTTTATTTAAAACCAAAAAGTGGTTCAAGGGGGAAAGGAATTCACTTTATTGAGAAAAAGGATCAATATTATCAAATGATTAAGAATTATGACGACGAAGTACGTTGCATGTCTGAAACTGAAATGACAAAATTCCTTTCAAATCACTCGTATTATTTGTTGCAGCAGCCTATTCGGTTACATGCCTTTGAGGATAGAATGGTGGACTACCGGGTCATTTTGCAGAAAAATGAGACGGGGTACTGGCACTGTACAGGAATGATCGCAAGGTTTGGAAAAACAAATGCCATATCCTCCAATTTTAAAGCAAATGGTTTTGCAAAAGAAGGGATAGAAGCACTGAAAATGCAATTTGGTTATGATGAATTAAAGGCCTTTCAAAAATATCAAGAAATCATTCGAGTATGCTGTAAACTTGCTTACCAGATTGAAAGGGATGTAGGTGCCTATGCAGATTTTGGTATCGACATCGGGATTGATGAGCAGGAGAAAATTTGGATAATTGAGGTCAACAAAAGACCTGATCATGATTTTCCGCTAATGATCAAGGATCGAAAAATGTATTATAATGTTAAGGCAAATCCAATATTATATGCAAAGCATGTTGCGATGAGTTCCCTTTCTTAATTGATATCAAAAAGGATGGAAGGGAAGAGAATGATAGAGATAATAAAAGGCATACAAAAAGCTCTAACTTTATGAAAAGTTAGAGCTTTTTTAGATGTGGATACGATCTTATTCAAGATGTTAAGTGTTTATTACTGCTCCTGTAAGATCACCTGTGGTAAAAGTAAATGTTGTGTTCTTGTTAGGTCCAACACCTGTCGCTTGAAGTTGATAGGAATGTGTCCCTGTAAGGGGAGCCTTATCGCAACATGTAAAAGCAGTAGTGAAAGTATCTACGCTGGCAGGATGATCAGTTGCGGAACAGAGTTCTTTTCCATCATCTCGTACAAAAGTGAACTTAACGTCGTTTGAAGTATTAGAAGCAGACCAAGTTGCATAGGCCGTTAACCAAACGGTATTACTACTCGATTCAATAGTTAGGCTCACAGTCGCAAGTGTAACAGTAGCATTACCAGTTAAGGAATTTGGTAGCACCCCATTACAATCAAAATCAATAAGCAAGCCTGGTTGAAAAATTCCCATTATTTCCTCTCCTTTCGTTTCATTCTTTATATGTATATTAAAATGATCAAATGTTGGACTAGGTCCATCCCTATTTTTCTAAAAATAGTCAAGTACATAGAAGTATAATCATATTTAATTATGCTTTTTGGGAAAAGGTACAAGAAAATCTCCCCTTATAAAATAGAATAGTAACGACGGTAGCGGAAGATTCTTTAACTTTATTCAGCAGAAGTCTCTAAACGGTATAAGTGGCGAGATGAATGCAAACAGGTATCCAATTCGGTGTGAGTTCAAACCTCGGCTGAATAAAGTTAAGCCTCCGGCGGATGCCTCGATTTTTTAAAGGAATTTATCGAGCAAGCTTGAAATCTGGGCGCAAATACGCCAAGGCGAATCTGATCGTCTCAATAATTTAAAAAGGAGAAAAAAGATGAGCGTTTCTGTTGGGAAATGGACAAAACATAAATTCATGGCACGTGAAGAAGAACTCTCCAGGCATTTGCCTGATACAAAATTATTAACTGAAGATTCCCTGTGGTGGATGTTGGATCAATACAGTCATATCATGATCAAGCCTTGTATTGGCTATCAAGGGAGAGGGGTTATTCAAGTATCATCTTTACCAGAAGAGAAGTTAGAGATTCATAGTGGATATAAAAAAATCATTTTACATGGAAAGAGGGAAACTTACGATTACTTGAAGGAGAATCACTTATCAAAAAAAAAGCGCTATATCGTTCAGCAAAGAATTCCGCTGGCGGTTATTGGAAAGTCCCCATTTGATATTCGTGTAATGGTGCAGCGAAAAAACGATTCTTCCGAATGGAGCATCACGGGCAAACTTGCGAAAGTGGCTGCAAATGGCTTCGTTATCACAAATGCGGTTAAAGCTGTTCTTACAGTAGAAGAGGCTATAAAGGAATCGACATTAAACAATAATCAAATTCAGGGACTATTAGGGAAATTAGATCAGCTTTCCTTGTTTACGGTCAAAAAACTAGCGAACGATTATCCAAAAAGGCGAACTTTTGGCATTGATATCGGAATTGATCAAGCAGGTGAAATATGGATTATTGAAGTAAACCTGGCACCGAATACTTCTATGTTTAAAAAGCTGGCTAATGGTGATTATGAACGGATAAAAAGTTATAAAAAAGAAAAGGTTCAAGATCAAGACTAATGGATTATTAAAAATCGGAAAAAGGCTCTAACTTTTCATAAAGTCAGAGCCTTAATGGTACACATCGTTTTTAAAGCTTAAGATTCGTTATTATTTCCAAAAGCTTTCGTAATGACTGGAATATAATCACTTACTTTTCCTATTATTTGGCTTTTCTGTTTTAATCTTTTGTTAGAGCGCTTATAGGTGTGAAAATTATTATTTGCTTTTCTTATATATACATAGTTATATCTGCTCGTTGTATAAATTTTGATGTTATTCCTCTTGCACATTGCTACGAATTTGCTATCTTCACCAGAGCCTTTTATTGTTGGGAATTTTATTTTTGGATAGATTTCCTTCCTGAAAATGAGTGTTCCCCCCTTAAGCCCACTCTTGCCTGCTTTATTCTCACTTCCTAAAATACGAATTGTTAATAGGTTATCTTTTTCAAAATACATAAAGGATTTCCCTTTTCCTACTAACTGGGCATTTGTTGTTGTAAATATTTCCATAGCTTCTGTTAAATAGTAAGGAGAATAGTAATCATCATCATCAAATTTTGCGACAATATCATATTGAGCCATTTCGATTCCAAAGTTTAAGCATTCGCCTAAAGTCTTTTCTTCAGGAAGCTGGTAGATTGAAATATTTTCATAGCTCTTTGAGCGTTTCTTCCACATCTCAATTTCCATATCATCTTTATTTAAAATAATGATTAGCTCTTTTTCTTCCCATTTTTGTCTTTCGAAATTTTCAAAGATGTTGTCCATCATATTGTTTCTAATGGTACATGCAATTAAAGAAACCATTTCGATTCCTCCTAATAAATTCATATTTTTATTTTATGAGATTACGTTTGGGACGTGATTAATTTGGCAAATCTGTATTCTCACCTAAATTGAAGGAAGAATGATAAAGACCTATTCAAAAAATTTATTATTGAATACTATGTAGGACAAAGGATGCTGGATTGATTGAATTCCATTAGCTCAGCTAAAATTACTGATTACATTGTTGGGTAAATATGGGTGAATAAAAGGTTATTAAGAAAGGAGTGACAAATTGAAAGGGATTATTGTTGCTGGAGGAAGTGGGACAAGACTTAGTCCTTTAACTAAGATCATTTCCAAGTCATTACTGCCTGTTTATGATAAACCGATGATTTATTATCCGCTTTCCGTCCTCATGCAAGCGGGTATTAATGAAATTTTAATCATAACTACACCAAATGATAAGTCTAGATTTATAGAGTTATTAGGAGATGGGTCGCAATTAGGGCTTTCTTTAAGCTATATAGAAGAACCAGCTCCAAAAGGGATTGCCCAAGCTTTTATTTTAGGTGAAGAGTTTATCGGTAGCAATCATGTTGCGTTAATACTAGGTGATAATATTTTTTGTGGATATGATCTACTTTCATTAATAAGTAATGCAATGGAAAGGGAAACAGGTGCAACTATTTTTGGGTATTTTGTTCATGATCCTGAGCGTTTTGGAGTAGTTGAGTTTAATGATACTGGAAAAGTAGTTTCCATCGAAGAAAAACCAATAAATCCGAAAACAAACTACGCAGTTCCCGGGTTATATTTTTACGATCATCGCGTTGTTGAAATCGCAAAAGAACTTAAACCCTCAGAACGAGGGGAATTAGAAATAACGGATATTAACAAAGCTTATCTTGAAATGGACGAATTACATGTTGAGCTTATGGGGGAAGGGTTTTCTTGGATTGATACGGGTACCCATTTTTCCCTGTTTGAGGCAGCACTTTATGTAAAAGAAATAGAAAAACATCATAACTTAAAAATAGGATGCATAGAAGAAATTGCGTACAAAAAAGGGCTTATCTCAAGAGAGCAATTAAAATCATTAGCTAAGCCTTTTCTAAAAAGTGATTATGGAAAACACTTAATGAAGTTAGTAAACATAAAGTAAGGCATTCACAAACTAAAGGAGAGATGAAATGATACCCTCTTATGATTTTTCACTTTCACCTAGCAGTAACATGGTGATTTGCTGTTTAGCAACAGGAAAGAATCATGAGGATGCACTAGATATTATGAAGCCGACCGTCGAATATTACGGAAAGCTTCATAATATTGATACCTTATTTATTAAAGAAAAGCTTCTTCCTAACGAGATGGCTAAAAAACATAAAATATTATTATTATATAACTTATTAAAATCCTATGAAATTGTCATGTGGATGGATTCTGACACCATATTTGTTGATCCAAGCGTCGATATTCGTAATGAACTAAATACCGATCATTTAGTCTATATGACAACTTATTTTGGAAGGTCGCCGCTTTTCCCAAACTCTGGTGTTATCGTTGTGAAACGTGACCCGAGAACACTAGAAATATTAGAGAAGGTTTGGAAATTCAAGAGAAAACATCGCCGTGGATGGTGGGATCAACAAGCTTTTTTAAAGCTGCTCGGGTTTAAAAACTATTATGTTCGTATTCTGGCCTATAAAGGTCCTACGAAATATTCCCCGCTTATCGGAGAATTGCCTCTTAAATGGAATAGCCGACCGAATCGTAAAGATGCTGCTAAAAATCCACTTATTATGCACCATTGCGGGTTGGATTGGGGGGTGAGGTTAAAAAGGATGAAAAGAAGCTATCAGCAATTTTTGGGGAATATTGAGAGAAAATAAAACTGATAGTGAAATATGAGGGCCAATATATTAGGAGGCACCATCGATATTGGTTTAATAAGGGAAATCATATGCTATGAAAGGAGTTACTTCATCCAAAGTTTGTGAAGGGATCGATCAACATGAGGAATATTACGGTAGTAGGCACGGGATATGTGGGCTTAGTTACTGGTGTATGTCTTTCAGAAATCGGACACAGTGTGATTTGTATTGACATAGACCAAGCAAAAGTCGAGAAATTAAATTCAGGCAAGTCGCCTATCTTCGAGCCAGGTTTAGAAGGGTTAATGATAAATAATATTAAAAGGGGACGTTTACGCTTTACATCTGATCACTCAGAAGGTTTTATGAACTCGGAAATCATCTATATTGCAGTTGGAACTCCACAAAAGACAGACGGATCTGTGGATCTAAGTTACATTAAACAAGTTGCCATTCAGATTGCTCTTAATGCAAAACGTGATGTAATTGTTGTGACAAAAAGCACGGTTCCAGTTGGTACAAATCATAAGATAAAGGAAATAATCCAAGAATATTTAATATCCAATGTAAAAATAGATATTGTTTCAAATCCAGAATTTTTAAGAGAAGGTTCAGCTGTACATGATACTTTTAATGGGGATCGAATAGTCATCGGGGCGGAGTGTGAGCATGCCGCAACGATCATTGAAGAAATCAACAAACCTTTTCAAATACCAGTTTATAAAACTGACATTCGCAGTGCCGAAATGATTAAATATGCATCAAATGCGTTTTTAGCAACGAAAATTAGTTTTATTAATGAAATTGCCACTATATGTGAAAATGTAGGTGCGAACATAGAAGATGTCTCAATTGGTATGGGGAAAGACTCACGTATCGGTTATCAGTTTCTTAAAGCAGGAATTGGCTACGGCGGATCTTGCTTCCCAAAAGATACGAATGCCCTTTATCAAATAGCCAGCCATAAGGATTATTCATTCCACTTGTTAAAAGCAGTCATTGATGTAAACAACAAACAGCAAACTCTTCTTGTTGATAAAGCGAAGAAACGATTTGGTATTTTTGAAGGTAAAAAATGTGCCGTATTAGGTTTAGCGTTTAAACCAAACACAGATGATATCCGTGAGGCAGCATCGATTGTCATTATAAATAGATTAGTAGCGGAGGGAGCGGAAGTAATCGCTTACGATCCAATCGCAGTTGAAAATGCAAAGAGAGTGCTGCCGCCTGAGGTTCAATTTACGGGGAGTATCGAGAAAGCCATTCGTGGAACAGATGCAGTATTCATTGTTACTGAATGGAGAGAAATTATTGATTTTCCATTAATAAAATATGTAGATTTAATGAATCATCCGATTATTTTTGATGGTAGAAATTGCTATACATTAAATGAAATAAAGAAGTTTCCGATTGAGTACTATTCGATTGGGAGGCCGTCTATCGATGGGGGAAATAACCGAATAAGGGAGTTACAGCATATGAGCGTTTCTGTTGGGAAGTGGACAAAATATAAGTTGATTTTGGAAGATGAAAATCTTGCGTCTCATCTTCCTGTAACTAAATTATTTAAAGAGGAATCATTATGGGAATTAATGGACCTATATAGTGAACTTATGATTAAACCAAGCTTTGGTCATAAGGGAAAGGGAGTTATACAAATAACCTCATTTGGTGAGGATAAATTTGGAGTTCAAGCTGGACTTAATAAAATTACTATTCACGGAAAAAAGCCATTGTTTAAATATTTAAGGGAGAATCATTGTTCCCCTAAAAGACAATATATAATACAGAAATGGATTTCGTTGGCTAAAATTGAGGATAGTCCAATTGATATTCGGGTAATTGTGCAGCGTAAAAGAAAATCTTCAGAATGGATTGTTACTGGTAAACTTGCAAAGATTGCAAGGGACGGTTTCATCATAACAAGTGCGGCAAAAGAACTTGTACCTGTAGAAGAAGCTATTGAAAGATCGTCTTTAAACTCTCAGCTTATACAAAAAATTTTAATTGAATTAGATCAGGTTTCATTAAATACGGCTAGACAATTAGAAAAATATTATACGAAAAGCCGCCTTATAGGGCTTGATATGGGAATTGATCAGGAAGGTAAAATTTGGATTATTGAAGCGAACTTGACACCGAATATTGCTATGTTTAATAAGGTTGAGGATAAAAGTGATTATGAAACAATTAAAAGTTATCGAAAGGGTTAAAATGAGAAAAGTCAAAGTGAAGACTAAAAGATAACTATTTTTAAGCTCTTCGAATAGGATGGTGGGTTAGCATGAAGATGGAAAAAAAGAATATTTCCAGACTGAAACTCAGACGCGATTTCTTTAGCTATTCGATTCAAATGGATGATGATAAAAATGTCTAACACCCTTTTCTCTCTAAAAGAACAGTTAAACCAAGTTGAAGAATTTTTAAAGGGACTTGGCCATGAAGCTAGCATAAATTCAGATGAAGATAAACAAAAGCCAGAAATTGTATTTGCTATTTCTCTAAAGAGTAAAAAGGTTTCTCGTGATTGGGAAAGGGTTCAAAACAATCTGTCTAAGACCTTAAGATCAATTTTTAACAATACTGACCAAAAATTTCGCATTATTATTGCTGGACATAAAAAGCCGTGCATAGAGGAACTAAATGATGAGCGAGTTACATGGTTATCTGTAAAATTTCCTCCCCCATTAAATTCCGTAGGGTTTACTAGCGATAAATATCGCAAACGCAAGGTGATTGGTGCATATTTAAGAAAACATGGATTTTCCGGATATTTCATGCCTTTAGATGCAGATGACTGGATACATTATCGATTTGTAGAATATATACGGTCACTTCCGGTTTCTGATGCATTTATTTTAAACAAAGGATGTATGGTGAATGTATTTCAAAGAGAGGCCTGGGTAAGGGATGGTTTTTTTACGGGATGTGGAAGCAGTGCGTTGTTTTACTTTTCGAGTGAAAAACTTCCTGATACATCTATAGAGAAAGATTTACAAACAGAGCTTTTTAAATGGAGACATCATGGGAAAGTTCTACAATATCTTAGAAAAATAAATAAAAGCTATACAATGGTTGATTATCCGCTCGTTACCTGGGTTCTCGCACATGGAGACAACAATAGTATGATCAAAAAGAAAATGAATAATCAGATATCTGCAGAACGATTTAACACTGTTGGAGAAAAGCTTGAAGAGTGGTTTTGTGAATATTTTAGAATATTAGATAAATAGGGAAATGCAGGAAATTTACTAAGGGAATAAGTTTTATCCCCGCATTTATAGACAGTTATACCCACTTCAATTTAACTCTTGGGATCGGATGGTGAGTTAACAAAAATGAATCTAAAAGAACGGTTAAACCAAGTTGAAAAATTTGTTAAGGGATCTTGCCATGAAGCCATCGTAAATTCGGAAATAGATAAACAAAAACCAGAAATTGCATTTGCTATTTCTCTTAAGAGCAAAGAGGTTTCCAGTGATTGGAAAAAAGTTCAGAACAACTTAGCCTTGACCTTAAGATCGCTATTAAAAAACACTGACCGAAATTTTCGTATTATTATTGCCGGTCATGAAAAGCCAAATATTGAGGAACTAAATGATGAACGGGTTACATGGTTATCTGTAAAATTCCCTCCTCCATCAAATTCCAAAAAAGCTACTAATGATAAACTTCACAAACGCAAGGTGATTGGTGCATTTTTAAGAAAAAGTGGTTTTTCTGGCTATTTCATGCCTTTAGATGCAGATGACTGGATACACTTTCGGTTCGTAGAATATATACGATCACTTCCTATTTCTAAAGCATTTATATTAAATAAAGGATTTATGGTGAATGTATCTCAAAATGAGGTTTGGATACAGGATCAATTTTATAAATATTGTGGAAGTTGTGCATTATTTTATTTTTCTAATGGAGATTTTCCCAAGACTACTAAAAAGTCAGATATAAATAAAACGGCTTTTAAATGGGTTACTAAAAATCATGTTAAAGTTCCGCAATACGTGAAAAACCATACAATGGTTGATTATCCGTTCGTTACCTATGTTCTCGCACATGGAGAAAACCTTAGCGTTATTCAAGGGAAAAGAGATAATCGGATATCTGCAGAACATCATAACGGTGTTGGGGAAAAGCTTGAAGATTGGTATTATGAATATTTCAAAATCTAGAACAAATGAAGAAATACAGAAAAATTACTAGCATCTCAAAAGGAGGTAAGCTTCTATGAAGCTTGCCTTTTTTCACGGTTATCCCTGTGTAACAAAAAAATAATACAGGGCATTTGCCGTTACCAAGAGTTCTTACTCGGAATCTAATAGTAATAAGGGCTGAGCTTATTTATATGAACAATTGGTCAAGTTTTATTTTACTGAACTGGAGGTCATGATATGAGTAATTCAAATATTGGAATTTTGGTAGATGGATTGATATATAGTGGAATCGAGTATGGACATTCTTATTTTGAACGGATTTCATTTTATGAAGAGGCATGCGAACAATATGGATTGGTTCCATGTTTTTTTAGGTTAAGTGATATCAATTTTGAATCTAAACAAGTCATGGCATTTGTCAAAGAGGCCAACGGAGATTATGTAAAAAGAGAATTTGCTATACCTTCGATCATTCATAATCGAGGTCTTTTTTTTACTATGGGGGCAAAAGAAAAAATTAAAAACCTTCAAGAAGCTGGAATAGTCGTATTTAATGAAAGGAATCGCTATGGAAAGATGAAGGTTTATGAAACATTAATTCAAAACGAAGACTTGAAGCCACATTTGCCTGAAACAGTCAAAGCCAGCAAGGAAAATTTTCAGAAGATGTTGGAAAAGCATGATCAACTGATTATTAAGCCTAATAGTGGAAGTCTTGGGAGCGGAATTATAAAGGTAGAACGATTAGAGGGACAAAGTTGGGCAGTTTCCTACAACGAGAAAAAAGGTGAACCAAGTATTCAAATACCTTTTACAAATGAATGGCCAGATTTATTAAAAAGGAAGATTTCCAACAGTTATTACATCATTCAGCAGCGCATCCCTTTAGCTACTTACGAAGGAAGTCCTTTTGACATGCGCGTGTCGGTTCAAAAGAATGGTTTAGGCGAATGGCAAGTAACAGGAATTGTTGGAAAAGTAGCAAAATCGGGTGGATTTGTTACGAATGTTGCCAAAGGTGGGGAGTGTAAGTCCCTTCAGGAGTTATTAAAGGATTTACAGGAACTTGATTTTAACATAGTTTATAAAAATATTGAGGATTTCTCCATTAAAGCAGTAAAAGAACTAGCTGAACATTTCCCTCATCTAGCAGATGTAGGTTTTGATATTGGCATTACAGAAGATGGATTTCCGATGTTTATCGAATGCAATGGAAGGGATTTACGCATTACGTTTGGAAGGGCGAACATGCTTGATGTTTGGAAAGCAACTTATGCTACACCGATGAGCTATGCGTCCCATCTATTAAAATCCAAGATCGAACAGGGGTAAAGATCATGAAGTTACTTACAATATCTGAGGTTTTAACAGCTATTAACGGTAATTTGACTCGTGGTGACAATCAATTAGCAATTCACAATGTTTGTAGACAGTTAAAAAACTTAAAGGACCATTCATTGTATTTTCATATGAGTAAAAAACCGATCGAACCAAGCATATTCATGGGAAAAAGCCATTATGTGATTGTAACGGAAGATAATCGAATTGGTAGATATATAGATCCCTCTTCTTGCCTCATTATAGTGGAGAATAGCAAGAAAGCCTATTTGGATTTTATCGATTATTATCGGGGGCTTTTTCAGATCCCTGTTATCGGAGTTACAGGAACTTGTGGAAAGACAACTACAAAAGAAATGATTAAACATATTTTGAAAAAGGATTATCGGGTCCATGGCACCTTCCTTAGCCAAAATGGTTTACATTTAAATCTGCAATATTTAATGGGAATAGATGAAAATACAGAAATGGCAGTCTTTGAAATGGGTGTTGCTTACCCCGGAAACATTCGAATAAGCGGGAAATACTTTAAACCAACAATCGGTGTCATCACAAACATCGGTGAAGCTCATTTGGAAGGATGCAAGACTTTAGAGAAATATGTGCAAGCAAAAGGTGAAATGTTAGAGGTTTTATCAAGCAATGGGACTCTCATCTTAAATGAAGATGACGAAAATATCAAGAAATTATCATTGGAATCGTTCAAAGGGAAGATGCTTTCATTCGGCTTTAACAAAGATGCAGATTTCCGTGCATCCAATGTGAAATATGAAAACCATGGCATGCAATATCGTTTACATTTCTCTAATGAAATTTATGAGGTTTTTATTCCTGGATATGGTGAACACAATGTATACAACAGTCTCTCGGCAATCGCATCGGCTAAGATAGTTGGTATCCCTATTGAAGAAGGAATCAAAAGATTAAGGGACTTTAAAGTCATGGAAAGGCATGTAAAAACGTACAAAGGCCTTAATGGTAGCACAGTGATCGATGATACTTGGAGCTGCAACCCTAGCTCGGTTAACTCAGCCATTGAAGTATTAAAAAGCATTTCAAATGGAAAGAAAGAAGTCTTCGTTTTAGGGAAAATGCAGAGGCTTGGAAATCAGTTGAAAGAACAACACGAAAAAATGGGAAAAACGATGATGGATTATGGAGGTGTCGACTATTTAATCGCAGTTGGTTCATCGGCTGCTCTAACAGGAGAAAGTGCGATTGCATCTGGCATGAATCCTTCTAATGTATTTTTCGCAAATGATGCGAACGAATTAGAAGCAATTTTAGATAAGATTAATAACGAGGACATGATTATTCTTTTTAAAATGTCCCTTGGAAAAATGGATCCCTCCTATCGCAAGGTTGTTGAAAAGTATCGATTGTAAGCTAATAACCCCTACTTCATCAACTTTGGTTTTCAATATTTATCCAGCTTTTCGAATCATTATTTTTGAATAAAGAAATTGGCTAACTCGCCGATTTCCCCTATTCTAATTTCTGGACTTTAACCTCTGAAAGCCGCGATAGCGGTTTTCCTGACCTCTGTAAGGATGTGGTGTAATGGTTTCAATTGGAATGCTCCACTATCGATATAACCCAGAAAAAGTAAAAAAGGCGTTTGCTTTTGCGTCTGTTGCAAAAATGGAAGGAGCCGATTTTTCTTATTTTTCCTATAAATGTATAGATTTTGAGCAAAGGAAAATCAATGGATGGGTCTATGAAAGTGGGAATTGGATTCAGAAAGAAATAGAATTTCCGGAAGTGATCATTAACATTAGTTCTCCAAGGACAAAAAAGCAATCAGCTATTAAAAACCAATTAAAAGATTTCGCTATTTTTACAAGCCATCCTGTCGGAAATAAAATGACGGTATATAATAAGGTCCTTAGTGGGGAGAAATTTGCTGACTATTTAATTCCTTCCACTCAAATAAAGAGTGGCAAAGATGTCTTGCCTTTTTTTCAAGAATATCAAAAACTCGTCATAAAACCCCTTTCTGGCCATCATGGAAAAAATGTTATGTTCATTGAGGAAACCTCTGATGATTCTTACCAATTGACTGATGGATCAGTAAAAAAAATCTACAAAGAAAAGCTATTAACTTTGTTTATTAATCGTCTTATTCGGGAGAAAAAATATTTGCTGCAGCCGTTTATTGAATGTAAAACGAGAGCCGGATTAACGTATGACTTTCGGATTCATGTTCAAAAAAATCGAAACGGGGAGTGGGAAATTAACTTGATTTATCCACGGATAAGCGGAAATTCAAAAATGATCAGTAACATTAGTAGTGGAGGATACCGAGGAGAATTAGTGCCTTTTTTAATTGAAGAATTTGGTGACGATTATCTTGAAATAAAAGAGTGTATAGAACAGTTCGCCTTAACGTTTTCAACCCATTTTGACAAATTATATGATCATCCATTTGATGAGCTCGGTATAGATGTGGGAATTGATCATTCTCATAAGCTATGGATTTATGAAGTGAATTGGCGACCAGGTTCTAAACATAGAGAATTTGAGGTTGCAAAACGACTTATTCCATATTGTATCAATCTCTGCAAATAGCGATCGTGGCAAGGTAACAGGGAAAATCGCTTTTAAAGCTTTTCCCTTTTCTCAAGAATGTCTGAACTCTTTAATTCTCTGCTTTCGTGATACAAAACCATACAAAAAAAGGAATATCTCATAAACATATAACATGTCATTATTTCGAAATTATGTAGGGAGTGAACTGTTTGAAAACGATTATCTTTATTGGCACAAATAAATCTGGATCGAGTAGGGAAGCAGTTAAAGCAGCAGAACAACTCGGTTATTTTACGGTTGTTTTCACAAATAACGAAAAGCAATTGCACCAAAGGAAAGAATATATTGATGTTCATGAAATGATATTAGTTGATACGACGAAACTTTCTGAAATGAAAGCTGAAATAAAAAAGCTACGGTCAAGAGGCATGGATATAAAGACAATTGTTAGCTTTATTGATTCGTATGTTCATATTGCTTCCATTCTTTGTGAAGAATTTTGTCAAAGTTATATCTCATCTAATGCGATTTCTAAAATGGAAAATAAAGAGGAGACCAGGGTTTTTCTAAAGAATCAACCCTATACCCCTAAATTTGCTATTATTAAGCCAGATGAACTTATTTCATTTGAAAAAGTGAGCAAAAAACTTAACTTTCCAGTCATGGTAAAATCGCCGAAATCAACAGGTTCTAAAGATGCGTTGTTTGCGGAAGATAAAGAACAGTTAGATAAACATACATTAAGATTGCGGGAAAAGAATCCAGATGAAGCCATTATTATTGAAGAATATTTTGATGGCGACCAATATTTAGTTGAGGCACTGGTGTATAACAATAAAATATTAATTGCTGGCATTCTTGAACAAGAAATTACTCGAGGGAAACGATTTATTATTACAGGTTATGGTGTGATGGTGAATGTTCCAAGGGAAATAATAACTGGAATTGAAAGGATTCTGCATTCTGTCGTCTCACAATTTGGCATTAAGAATGGTCCGCTTCACCTAGAAATACGACGTAATAATAAAAAAGATTGGAAGCTCATTGAGATCAATCCAAGAATCTCTGGTGGAGCAATGAATAAAATGCTTCAAGCTGCATTTGGTTATAATTTAGTAGAAGGAACTCTTAAGTTATGTTTAGGGGAAAAACCTACCCTAATACCAACATGTCGAAATTACGTATTTACCCAGTATATCGTTCTGTCAAAAAGTGGAATATTGGAAAAAGTTACTGGAAAAGGGAGGGCAAGCAAATCCCCAGGAGTAGTTGAAGCCTACGTTAAGCCTAGAAAAGGAGCCAAGCTAACTCCACCATTATCGATGGGTCATCGATATGCCTATGTAATCGCAGCAGGGTCAAGTATGGAAGAAGCAAAAAAGCTTGCCAAAAATGCTGCAAATGAAATTGAGTTCCACCTAGAAGCTGAATAAAAATGAGGGCCAATGAACCAAAATAAAGTGGATACTGTAAAGATTTGTCCGATTGAACGGGGCAATGGGCACCGAATATAAAACGGTGTCTTTTACTTTTTAATCCCTAATGCCTTCATAAAAAAAACCGAATAAATTCACTCATTTTGTGAGTGTCTTTATTCGGTGATTTTTTATTTAGTCCCATATGTCTGATCTAAAAATTTCACAGTATCAAACATATTCGTTTTACTAGCTCCTTTGACTAAGATCGTGTCATCTTTTTTTATTATTTTTACTAACAAGTCATGTAATTGCTCCTTATCGGTGTAATGGTATATATTTTTAGCAGGAAAACCCTTTGCTTTTGCTTGTTCTCCAATTTCCTCTGTTCGATAACCATAAGTGATTAAAATGTCCATCTTTTGTTGGTAAACATAATCTCCAACTTTACGATATTCTTCTTCTCTTAAATCTCCTAGTTCCCTCATTTGCCCAATAATCGCTATTTTACGGCGCTTTGCAATATTTGAAAGAACATCAATGGCGGCTCTTACTCCTTGAGGGTGAGAGTGAACGGTATCATCAATCACGGTAATATTGTCACGGCAGTTGTATATCGTCAGTCTTCTTGGTGGTTTTTTAAAGAGTAGCCCTAATTTAATTTCCGTTGGAGTAAACCCTAAGTAGTCTGCAACAGCTATTGCATTAAGGGCATTGTAGACATGATGCTCTCCTAAAATAGGGATAAAAAGCAGGATTTCCTTCCCTTGGAGCTTCATTTTAAAAGTCATTCCATTATCCGCATATTTTACATCGTAGGCCCGATAGTCAGCGGCTGATTTGATCCCAGTGGTGATGATCTTTCCTTTAAATTTTTGTGTCTCTAAATACTTTGAATTTTGATCATCCTTGTTTAAAAACAACACTCCTTTTTGGTCCATCCCATGGATTAATTCAGATTTCGCCTTCGCTACTCCTTTAATATCGCCATCGAAATTGCCTACATGGGCAAGGCCGATATTTGTCACAATACTAATATTTGGCTTAATAATGCTGCAATGTTCTGTAATGACACCAGGGTAAGCCATGCCATATTCTAATACAACTGCTTCATGTGATGAATTGATTTCTTCAGCGTGTTTTTTGGTATGTTCTGTTGTATTCCAATAATCCTTCGATTCAAATACATTCCATTTTTTTGCTAAGATTGAAGCAAGGAATGCCTTTGATGTCGTTTTACCAGCGCTTCCTGTTATCGCAACAATTGGGATTTTCATTTTTTTATCTTTGTTCTCCTTCTGTGAAGCTATTATTTTACTTTTTATTGCTTTTTGGTTATTTGCTAAGTACATGGCATATTTAATGGTATTAATCACTACATCTAATTCCAAATAAAAGGCCGGTGGACAACCTGGGCGCCAGTTTACCTCATATATCCATATTTTCAAATTCTCATCTAATCCAACATCAACTCCAATTTCATCAATGACTTCCCCGTAATGCAGCATTTGAAGCTCATCCAAATGATTGGCTAAAGACAAGGAAAAATGTTCAAGTGTTCGTTTAATATTAAAGGCTTCTTCTTTGAATTCTTGTTGTAAAAAAGGATCTAAATAATTGGTGGAACCACCATTGTTAATATTTGGAACGATTGATCCTTTTGGAGCGATTCGCGGATAAATCGTAGTGATCACCCATTTTCCTTCGCCGTTTTTTTGAACATGGAGTCTGAAATCATATACTTGCCCAGATCTTGTAATTGATTGGATATAAGGTTGGGAAATATAGGTTCCTGTTGCCAGCATTGCCTCGATAAAATCGTTAAGTTGTTGTTTTGAGTAGTAAAAATTTTCGGTGTCTTTCTTAACTTGAAAACCGTTTTTATTTTTCGAAATGAAAAAGATTCCTTTCCCCTTTCTGCCATCAATCGGTTTAAATACAACCTTTTCAAATGCATGGACAAATTTAAAAAAGTGCTCCGTATCTTTTACAATTTCGGTAGGAATGAGGTAGTGCGAAAATTCTTTTGCTTCTTTTAATCTTTCATTTATATTCCATTTATTACCAATTGAATGAGTAGTAAAAGGAATCTTTTCTTTTAAGCTTTGAATAATTTCCTTCGACTTGGAAAGTTTTTCAGGACTCCCTGCATTGTAGATGACATCTGGGAAAGGCATGATTTTCTCCACCCAATTGCCGTTTTCATATACTTGGCCTCTAATGGAATTGTTAACGAAATTCACTGTTCCGGGAGAAAAATAGACAAATTTCGCTCCCTCTGCTTTAGCAACTGCCGCATAGGCATAAGACTTTATGACAGTTTGGGGGTCTTTACGATGATGTAACATTCCTATTAATGTCATAGAATAATCTCCTTTTATCTTATCTATAAAACCTTATACATTACATTCAATTCATCATCCTTTTGATACGGACAGTCGTTCAGTTTTATTGATATTTTAAAAAGATGGGTGTAACAAATGATCTTTAGCAGTGTACTTGTAAGAATGGGCTAAATTATCGGGATGGATAGCGGATAGGATTGATCATAGAAGAAGGACGATAAAAAATGCCCCAAGAATACCTAGGGCGAAGGTTAATGCATTACCACTTTGGCTCAATAATGATTTTCCTTTTGAGTAATTCAGTATCTAATGTTTGAATGGCGCAAATATTTAATAATTCAATTTCTATACATGCTGATGTTTTCTTTAATCGAATGACATCAGAAAGTGAATGTGCAGGATCGCCATGTATATTTATAGGACGAAGTAATGAAATCGTTGCCCGGCATTTTTCTTGATCAATCGATTCGATTCGAAAATAATTAGTTGTAAAGAACTCTTCTTTCCCATTTTTATGATTAATATCCGTACCTACATGTGAGAGTAAGCCTTTTTTTGTTAATAAAAAGAATGGAATAGTATCTACGCCTACTATTTTTCTAAGTAATTTACCGAAGTATTTCGTCGAGGAATTCATTAAAGAGTCTTGTAAGGATTTCAATTCAAATAGCGCATCACATAAACCGTGCTCACAACTCAATTCCACTGTTAGCCCCCCATATCTGCCCTTTTTAATATAGTATTTATGAGTCAATGGGATTGTGCGGATTGGAAAGGAATTCATACTTGGTCAATCCACCCATTTAGCGCTTAAAGTGGTTCCAAGTAAAACTTTATTTCCTTTGCAGCCGCTATTGCGCTTGTTCTTGCTTGTTCCGGAGATTCCGCGGCTGCGATGATGCATGCATAGCGATTGCCCATGGTGTGGGGGTCGATTAAAATACTTCCTTCTTGAGGCTTGATATGAACGTATTTTACGTCTTTATGCTTCAAAGCCTGTTCTCTACCTGTTACCTTGAGGAGTTTACCCCGAGTACTTATCGTTAAATATCTAGCGTACACATGCTGTTTTCGAGATTCTATTAAGGAAGGTTTCTCACCTAGAGACAATCTTAATATTTCTTTTATAAGATTCATTCCTGTTCCTTCTTCAATCATTCGGTTCATCGCTCCCCCAGACATTCGAGGATTGATCTCGACTAGTTTCCATTTTCCTTGAACCATTCTCATTTCCAAATGGCATGAGCCGTTTGAAAATCCCATTTGATCAATAATGTCTGCGATTGAATCAAGAAGGTTTTTATATTCTTCATCCTTTAACATTGCAGGATAGCTATATCCAATCACAATAAATCGCTCATTTTTAGTAACTTCTTGTTCGATTACTCCGACAACTGTCAATTTATTTTTGTGAACGATTATCTCAATTAGAAACTGTGGTCCACATAAATATTCTTCTACTAATACTGGTTGCCTTGGAGACCTTTTTTGTAAAAATTTTAGTCCAGCCTTAAACTTCTCTGGTGTTTCAACTAATAATACATTCTTAGAACCATTTGAAGCTGGCGGTTTCAATATCAATGGTAAAAATGCGTTGTATTTCTGCACAAACTGATCAACAGGTAGATCATGATTAAAGATTTTATAAAAAGGGGAACTAGAAAGGTTTGTTAATTTTTCTCTAACTCTTATTTTATTTTCCATAATAAAAAGTGAGTCTGCAGATAGCTTTACTAATCCTAAATGATCAGATAATTTTGCGGCATAAGAAACATAGGGATCAATAAAACTAATGCATGCACATATTTGTTTGCCTGTTTCCTTTAACTTGGTTATTTCATCGATAACTTTCTCTTCATCCTGTAAGTCCTTGATAAAAACAAAATGATCAACATCCGGAAATTTGTGGATTTTCTTATTTGTAAACAGAACAACGAAGTATCCCATTTCTTTAGCTATCGTTAGTGCTTCCTTGCTAGTTCCGAAATTACTGCACCCAATAAAGACAATCGTTTTCATTTGGACAACCAACCCGCCTTAATAAGGTAGCTTATTTAACTATTTTGTATAAATAACATATGTATAATTGGATTAGTTGACACTTAAGGTGAGGGCGTTTTAAAAAATAATAATGCCTGTGCCCGGTTGATACTGCATCAATAACTCGGGGAAAATACATACGAATTTTCACACCATTTTACAAATTAAAGAATTTTTTAACATATAATCTTGCTTTATTCGTTAGATTATCATATACTACATTACAACAGTAATGCACTAGTTTTGAAGGAGGCGGGTGACAATTCTTACAGATGGAACGAAGCCTATTTATGTACAAATTGCAGAATGGATTGAGACAGAAATATTAAACGGGCAATTTGAAGCCGATCAAAAGGTATACTCACAATACCAATTAGCCGAAATGTATACGATCAATCCGGCGACAGCTGCAAAGGGGCTTAATCTGCTCGTTGACGAAAACATCTTATATAAAAAGCGGGGGCTTGGAATGTTTGTTTCTACTGGAGCAAAAGAAATGATCATAAATAAACGAAAAAGCCAAACATTAAAGCGATTAGTGCAGGAAATCGTTTTGGAAGCTAATCGCCTGCAAATAAGTGAAACAGAATTAATTGAAATGATCAAAACAGCACAATTTGAGGAGGGTGGACGATGAAGGTTATTGAATGCAAAGATTTGACGAAAGCATATATGAGGAGAAATGTTTTAAATAATCTTTCTTTTTCAATTGAAGAAAATAAAATTACGGGGTTAATTGGCAGAAATGGGGCAGGGAAAACAACCTTGCTTAAAATCATTGCTGGTTTTATCAAACAAACATCAGGAGACATCAACGTTTTTTCAGAGAAGCCTTTTAATAGCCTTAACGTTTCAGCCAACTCGATTTTTGTTGATGACCAAATGGGCTTTCCACCAGCCTTACAGCTTCGTGAGTTATTAGAAGTGGCAGGCAGCTTCTATCCCAATTGGGATGGGGAATTAGCTAAACGTTTGTTTGACTACTTTTCTTTCGATCCCCTGCACTATCACAATCGGCTTTCAAAAGGGAAAACAAGTACATTTAATATGATTATTGGCCTAGCAGCCCGTTGTCCATTAACGATTTTTGATGAGCCGACAACTGGGATGGATGCGGCTGTAAGAAAAGATTTCTATCGCGCATTGCTCAAGGATTATATTGCTCATCCTCGTACAATTATTATTTCTAGTCACCACTTAGATGAAATTGAGGATTTACTTGAGGATATTCTGCTAATTAAAGATGGAAAAAAGCATTTGCATATGCCGATGGAAGAGTTAAAGGAATGGGCAATTGGTATAAAAGGACCGTCTAAAGCTGTGCATGAATGGATAGATGAAAAAGAGACATTCTATGAGAATTACGTAGGCGCAGATACGATGTATGCTGTTGTAAAGAATGATTTTTCCGAGTCTTTACTCCAAGAAGCGAGTCATTTAGGTTTGGAAATATCCTCCGTTCGGCCTAGTAATCTATGTGTCTATTTAACAAACGAATTGAAAGGGGGAATTGACGATGTCTTTAATGAGAGCTAATTTAGGGGAAATAGTGAAGAAGCAATGTGCATATAAGCGTAAAGCGAATATCGATTCGTTTAGTTCACTCGTTATGATTCAAATGATTGCGATACTTTTTTCATTTGGTGGATCAGGGATGATGGGATCCAGTTCGGGAAATATGACGATCGATGTGAAATACTATTCCGCTGATATTGTCATTGCTTTTACGATGATCTGGTCGCTCGTTACCGCAATTACGATCACGACAAAGCCATATAGAAATCAAGATTTTACGTTTGTAACGAATCGCATGAGCAGCAGTTTAGCGAATATTTTCTTTTTATTAATAGCAAGTATCATTGGGGCCATTACTGCTTCGTTAGCAAGCTATTTGCTTCGGGCTTTAGGTTATCTTCTTTTTGATTATCAGTTTTATGGCCATCCTTTCTTGCTGAAAGAGCTCATTTTGGGCATTTTCATTACATTCCTTTATGTTTTTTGTATCAGTTCGATCGGCTACCTAATCGGAACACTCGTCCAAGTGAATAAAATATTTATCGGTGTGATCCCTGTTTTGGTTATTGGATCATCGATTCTCGATTCCTCCATGCAAAGGGAGCCATTTATAGCAAATGTTTTTCAATTCTTCTTTATGGAGTCGTCCATTGGATTATTTATTTTCAAGATTGTAATTACGGCAGCGATATTTTTTATCGCTTCGATTAGCATCTTGAATCGGATGGAGGTTAGACGATGAGTATCATAGTAACACTTCTGCCGCTTGCTCTAATTATTTCACTAATCATCTTCTTGACGGCTAAATCGAGAAGAAAGTTTGTCACAGTTAAAATCACGCATTGGCTGCTAATGATCTATGTTGGTGTGTTGCTTATCTCAATGGTTGCTGCTCCTTTCATGACAGAGGGTGTGCTGATTAGTCGTGAAAAAGTGCAGGAAAAAGATATTGATACAGTAAGTAATGATTTATACAATTCACTGAGTGAAGGGAAATTAGACGAGATTGATCGCAAGTATTTACTTAGTGAAAACAGCTTTGATTATCAAAACCCTACACTTAAGGTTTTTTCCCATTATGACTATGGATTACAAGTTTTTGTAGAAAGGAAGACGAGTGACGATGGGAAGATCGAAGCTTATTATTATACAGGTAATTTAATTATTAATGGGATGGACTTTAGCGATAAACTTGAACCTTCTCGATTTCAGATGAATGGCAATACCTTTACCATTTGGCCACCAGAAGAAACACATATTAAAATTTCAATGATAAAAAAAGAGTTTACCATTACACAATTTAATGGCGAACCAGGAATAGGTAATATGGTCAGCCATGCCCCATCAATTGCCTATTTACGTATACCAAAAAACCTTGAGTTAATTGACGAATCGGATATTTCTCTTCAATATGTTGGAGAGTAAATAAAAAACAATCATTATTTAAGTGCTTGCTCCTTGCTATGCTAATCTTCTTTAGCAAGAAGCAGGCATCATTATTATAGGAGTTATTTTATTAGTAAATATGCCATTTTTCAAACTCCTCCATTGTTAGTATTTCAAACAATAAATTCTCATAAACCGGTTATTTAATTCAGGGTGGCTAGAACTAAATGTTTTTCCTTTTTTCAACATATTTTTCACCGAGGATTTCCTGCATTTGATACTTATCGGATGAGAGTTCTTGTTGAATGAATGATTGAACATCATTTTGTTCAAGATCATACATAACTTCAATTTCTTTTGAAAACAATCGAACTTCTTTTTCAAGTAGCTTTGAAAATGCAGGTTTAAGCTTTGGTTGAAGTTCTTCTTTTGTAGAGAGAACTTGCTTCAGTCCATTCACATAATCTTGTAGAGTCCGCGCACCGACAATTTTGACTCCTTTATTTTCCGCATTAACCATAATGATTGTTGGAAACCCTCGTACACCAAGACTTCTGGCAAGCGCAAAGTCTTGATCTAATAGCTGCTGGCCATTCGGAAGACTTGCTTCTTTTACAATTTCTTTCCCATCAAGTCCAAGTTGATTGACAATATCAACCAATACTATTTCTTCTCCAATGTTCTGATTAAAAGCAAACACAGCTTCTCTAGCCCGACGTAAATAGACGTTAGCAAGGTGTTCATCCTTTTGTTGAATAACTTTATAGACACGAGAAGGCGGGTAGGATGATTGGATTGGGTTTTCAAGCCATACTGATCCGTCAATTGGCATACGGGAATACTCGCCAACCTCCCTCCAATGTCCAGCTACATCTGAAGGTTTGCCAATTCCGTTGCTAACGTCTGCAAAGCCTTCCCAGCCTTTCAGCAAGCCGCCCATTACAGTATGAATAGTAAAGTAATGACCATACTGCTCTTCAAAGCGCATGAGAACTGGCTCAAGTGCCCAACAATGAGAACAGATTGGGTCAGTGACATAATAAAGGTTGATCACTTCTTGTGGCTGATTCAGATCAATTGTTTCGATTGTATCTTCCCCAGCATCTCCGCACACGCCAGTTTCTAAATCACAAATCATGTTATTTTTATTCGTCAATTTTATCTCCTCTTTCCTTTATTTGATTGGTTGATGAATCATATTCCATATACTGTAATGCCCAGTTCTGTATAGGCTGAAGGGCAGAAGCAAGGGACCGCCCTTTATCTGTTAATTCATAAGAAATCGTAACCGGTGTTCCGTGGGCCACCTTTTTTTCAACTAAACCATGTTCAATCAGTTCAGATAGCTTCATGGAAAGAGCCTTTGGGGTAATGTGTGGAAGATCCCTTTTCATTTCGGTAAAATGGGACGTCCCATCCTTGCAAAGAGATAAATAATGAATGATGAGCCCGTTCCATTTTCGCCCGAGGATCTGGAATGAAAACTCTAAAAATGGACAAACCTTAATTACAAGCACCTCCTTTAATTGATATACTAAGTATACCAGATATAAAAATTATATCAATTATTTGTGATTATCCAATTTATCGCAGATTAACGGGCAGTAAGACCCTTAACGAAAAGACTTCGAGAAATCGTGAAAGGATAAGTGGGGGACAAACTGCCCGTAAAAGCCTGATTGGTTCATCTAACCATCAGTGAGGGATGAAGAAAACCCCCACTGGTGGAAGACTCACCTTATATTGTTCCTTAATTGAAAATAAAGCAAAATTATGCATTATTTCATTATCTATGCATGATTGCATATAAGATGTCCGTTTGTGAGATGAAATAACTGATTATTCTAACAAAATTATCTGTATATTTAGTTGGCATGAATATTGCAAAGTAATTAACAAATAGAAGAGGAGGCTTTTAATGATGCAGAAAAACAAAAACAGTATATATTTTATTTGAATTTTACAATTTTTGAAAGCGCTTAAATGGGGAGCTTGATGTGTGAGAAGGTTGCATCAGTTGAATAAACATAAAAATAAAGTAAAAGTTCATATTCAAGTTCAAGGAAATCAACTTGGTTACAGCTTTTATTCACTAGGTGTAGTGCTCGTCTTTGGAGTAAAGGCTATCAAAAACTATAACTGAAAATGGAATGATGTTTACTGATTCATAATTATAATATTATCCAATTTTTGATAAAAAATATGAACGATTAAAAAAGTATTTTTCATAGGAGGTTTATATGACTAAAAAGACTACACTTAAACGTTCGCTAGGACTTTGGGCAATTGTTGCTCTAGGATTAGGTTATATGACTCCAACAGTAGTGTTTGATACGTTTGGTATTGTAGCAAAACAAACAAATGGAGTTGTTCCACTTGCATATGTAACCGCATTAGTAGTGATGCTGTTCACTGCGATCAGCTATGGGAAAATGGTGCAAGTTTTTCCAAGTGCAGGTTCCGCTTATACATATACAAAGGAGACGATGGGGCCCCATGTTGGATTTTTAGTAGGCTGGGCATCTTTGCTTGACTATTTGCTCCTGCCTTTAGTCAATGCCTTGATTATTCGACTTTATTTGGAATCCATTTTTCCAGAAGTGCCTCCTTGGATTTGGGTGGTTTCTTACGTATTTATCGTGACTGCAATTAATGTATGGAGTATGAGTTCCACATCAGGATTAAATTCGATTCTTGTCATTTTCACATTGCTTTTAATCATCATTTTTATTGTACTTGCCTCTGTGCAATTGTATCAAGGAATGGGAACAGGTACGCTTTTTACAATTAATCCGCTTTATCACTCCAATGTACAGATGGTTGCTGTTCTGACAGGAGCAACGGTCGTATGTTTTTCATTTATTGGATTCGATGCTATAACAATGTACACGGAGGAGGCTAAAGATACAAAAACAGTACCAAGAGCAATTTTTATGACGGTTCTCATTGGTGGAGGTATTTTCTTTGTGACTTCTTACTATGCCCAAGCCTTATTTCCTGATCTTTCGGTATTTAATCTTTTAGATGATACGTTGCCGGAAATTGGTTTATATGTTGGTGGGAAAATATTTTCGCTTATTTTTTTGGCAGGTGCATTTGCTGCTACTATGGCATCTGGATTGGCATCACACGCAAGTGTATCGCGATTACTGTATGTAATGGGACGAAACGGTGTGTTACCTCAAAAGTTATTCGGTTATGTTCATCCTAAATATCGAACGCCTGCTTTTAATGTAATATTAGTTGGTGTTGTTTCATTGTTAGCAATAGGACCTAGTTTGGAATTAATTGCTGCAGTTATTAATTTTGGTGCATTGATTGCATTTACATTTGTAAACTTAACTGTGATTGCCTATTTTGTAATCGGTAACAAAAGGTATAAAACGGCAAATGATATTTTTACTTATCTTGTTTTGCCTCTTTTAGGGGCAGGTAGCACGGGAATCCTGTGGTATTACTTGCATGCTGATGCGTTTATAGGTGGGCTCGTGTGGGTTGCTATTGGGTTTATTTATATGCTTTTCTTAACAAGATTCTTCCGAAGAAAATTAACTGATCTTGGTTTTGATGAGGCAGATACCACTTTTGTAGATCAAGATACTGTTGGAATAAATGGGTAATATCTTGGTGCCTGGTGTCAACATCCAAACTTGGAACTTGGAAAGGCCAAATGCTCGTAGCGCATTTGGCCTTTTCACTTTTGTGGATAAGTTTTCGAATTTATGTTGGCAGCTTGCCCGCTACAGTTGAAAATTCGCTCTTTTGATGCTGAAGGTGCTCTTTAGTACGATAATAGAGTGTAAATACGATGATGACGAAAAGCAAGGCAACCGCCCACATGACTTCAGCTCCGATTGAATCCCACAAACCAATTAACATTAGAAAACCGGGAATGGTCGCGGTGATGATTGATTGGATCAAAGTGACCCAACCGGTGAATATTGAAATTTCCTTTTTTAATGCAAGTAGGATAAAGAAAAGTGTCCAAAGAAATGCCCACATAAACCAAATAATCCCGAATTTTGCGTCATGGAAATGGACGAAGCTCAACGTTCCGTAACCTGCAGCCATGATTGCTACCCATAAAGAAAACCATCCGACTCCGGCTCCATCTAAATCCTTTATATTAGTAATGCCAACATATAAATAGGTCAAGCTAAATAAAAAGACACCTGATGCATTAAAAATAACCCAAGAATCTGAACCTGCTGTAAAAATCACATAAAATGGAGTAATCATTTGGATAGCCCCAAGAAATAGATTAAATACTCCTGCACTTTTGCTGTGCACTTTGCCGAGTAACATCAAGGCATTAATGAAAAGAACAGCCCCGCAATACATTAAACCAACACTTTGCATATCATTCTTCCTCTCGTAGATTGTTGTTGAAACCTATTTTCCATCTGTCTGAAGAAAAAGGTTTATCATTATCCTAAATGGGCTGCTCAAGGAGCTTTTTGAAAGTATCAGCTGAAATGACAGGTGCAAAGTAGTTATTTATCCGCTCCATTGCAGCAGCTTCCTGCTCGGGCTTTTGGCAGCCGGTAGCATCACCGATTACGATTGGGAGATAACCGTGATCACGGGCAGAGCGGACATTTCCTTCTATGCACCAATCGAGGTGGATTCCCGTAAATACAATGACCTCCACTTTTTTTCTAGCCAACTCAAGTGGCAGTTGAGTACCGACAAAAGCTGTTTGCAGCGCGAGTTCATTAAATTGTAAATCTTCGGGTAGGACTAAAGCCTGCAACTCATCTACGAGTTCATTGTCCTTCGCTTTCTTCTCATCAGAAAAGTTCAGACCTTCAATCCAAGTACTATATTGTGCCTGATCAAAAATTGATTGAGGATAATCCTCTCGAAAGACAGAATAGCCAATCCAACTAAACGAAACGAAATTGTTAGCTTTTCGTGCAGCCTCAACAACCTTAATTGTCGCTGGAAGATTGCCTCTCTCTCTATGATTCTCGTGACCCTGCGCCCCCCAAGACTCATAGAGTGACTTATTCTGACTGACAGAAACAAAGGCCGCTTTTCGTTTGAGAATCTCGGCTAAATTAAGTTTCTTCCATTGTGGTGCAAGTTCAGGGATTGCGTGAATCCCTCCAATTTTATTTTGATTCAATTTAGTTACTGTCATTGTATACTCCTCCATTTGAAATATTTTTTTAATAGGGATGATCAATTGCCTACACATTTAGATTGCCTTCGTCACCTTCATTTTTTGTCTTATTCAATCTCTTCCTTTTTCTTGAGTTGAGAAATGTCTTATTTCAATAAATGTGTCGAAATACTTTTCCTCATTCGTGACTCAAATGAGTAAGACAATCTCTTGTTAATTATCAATCTCCTTTCCTTGCGTTTTTTTATCAAAAAAGGCATATTTCTATTCGATTACATTTATCGAATGGAAATATGCCTTTAGTTGACTAACGGGCATTTATGAAATAATTTCGGGGTAATTTATTAGTCCAATAGGGATACTTGGTTATTGGATAAAAAAATAAAAACCCCTTCTTTGAATAAGAAGAGGTTAAAGGATTCGATCTCTTTTCTCTTCTTATCTTTTCAAGCTTTCGCTTGCTGGAATTGGCACAGTACAATAAAGTCTGCTGCCGAGGCTTCGATGGGCCAGTCCCTCCACCTCTCTTGATAAGAAAACAAATTATAATATTAAAAAGAATAATACATTAGTAAAACTCCAATGTCAACCAATTAATTTAAAATATTTAAAATACTCAAGCATCCATCCGCCTCAATGCATTATCCATAAAATGGTAAATTAGACTTAAACCTAAATCTGCCTATACAATTCAATATAATATCTGCTTATTAAGATTGCTAAATTAGTTAGTTTGTATTAAATTCAAATTTCTAAAATTAAAAACCAAAATTCAAGGTAATATTATGATATTTACCTGAGGTCAATCACTTGTCTTTTTCATAATAGAGGTAAATATCGTTTATCTTATTCATAACCCAAAAACTACCTATGATATTTGGCCGAATTTATTCAATAAACCTTGCGTGGTCACTCAATTCTATGTAATTATCTATATATTGATGAATGCCGCACGAGGTTTTCAAGGAGATGAAAGTATGAATAATAAGGCTGTAATATTAGGATGCAATTACTATATTGGCTTGAGCACCATTCGATGCTTAGGTGTGAACGGAATACATACGGTTGCTGTAGATTATTCCGATATAAATAGATATGGCGCGGAATCGAAGTATTGTTCTGAGAGATTAATAGCCCCCCACTATAAAGAAGATCCGAAAGGGTTTATTCGGTTTTTAAAAGAGTATGCGAGTAAACAAAGTGCCCCTCCTGTGCTTATTCCGTGTCACGATTCATATGTAGAGATAATCGATGAGCATTTGGAAGAACTGAAAGAGAGCTACCTTCTTCCGCCGATTGAGCAAGGCTTATATAGGAAGGTAATGAATAAAGAAACCCTGCATCAATTGGCAGTTGAAAAGGGAATGGCTGTCCCGGAAACGGTTAGAATAAATGAAGAAGACTTTTTCGAAAAAGTAGACACGATCATTAAATACCCTTGCATCGTGAAGCCTGTGGACTCACCTTCCTTTGTAGCAACATTTAGAAGGAAGCTTTTTAAGGTTCATAATAAAGAAGAATTAGTGGAAGCTTTAGATAAAGCAAAGAATGCAGGCTTAGAAGTGATCGTACAACGAATTATTCCCGGTTTTGATGATCATATGTATACATTTGATGCCTATTTAAACCATGATTCAAAAGTAACTCATTGGGTTACGTGTCAAAAGCATCGCCAGTATCCAATTAATTTTGGCGCATCTGTTTATACAGAGCAAAAATATGTTCCAGAGTTATACGAATTAGGATCCAAATTTTTAGAAGGAATCGGATACAAGGGGTTTGCGGAAATAGAATTTAAGAAAGATGCTGAAACCGGCAAGTATTATGTGATCGAAATCAATGCGAGGATCACGAATTTTAACAATCTATTATATAAAGTAGGCGTTAATTTCCCTTATATTACATATCGGGAGTTGACAGGCGCGCCGTTAGAGCCAAAAGCGGTAAAAGAGGATAAAAAGATTGTATTTTGGTACGCTTATGAGGATATGCTAGCCATCCGAGACTATATTAAAACGGGGCAGCTATCAAGGAAAGAAGTCATTCGCTCATTGTTCAAACGAAAGGCTTACTCCATTTGGGATTGGCAAGATCCTAAGCCTGCTTTTGCCTTTTTGAAAAATATCGCTAGTAAATATTTTAAGAAAAGATAACGATCTGGATCATTGCGCCCATTTTGGGAAATAGAAAAGAGGTAGAAAAATGAAGTTAGAAAAACTCCTTCATTCGATAGAAGTACAAAGCGTTTTAAATGATAAGGATATCAATGTTTATGGCCTTTCCTATCATTCACAAAAGGTTTCTGATGGCCACCTTTTTGTCTGTATTAAAGGATATAAAACGGATGGTCATAAATATCTCTCGCAAGCAGTGGCGAATGGGGCAGTCGCTGCTGTTGTTGAGGAGTTCCAAGATGAGATCGATATCCCTCAATATCTAGTGAAGGATAGCAGGATTGCTTTAGCCCAATTAGCTGCTTACTATTATGAGCATCCATCTGAAAAAATGAAGATGATCGGGATTACTGCCACAAATGGAAAAACAACGACTTCTTATATGACAAATGCAATCTTCGAAAATGAAGGTTACAAAACTGGATTGATTGGGACTGTATCAATAAAGATTGACGATTCTGTGATCCCATCGGAGCTTACAACACCAGAATCTTTAGATTTACAATCTTATTTAAAACAAATGGTCGACCGGAATGTTTCCCATGTTAGTATGGAAGTATCCTCATCTGCTCTAGAGCTTCACCGTGTAGAGAAGGTAGATTATGATATTGTGACTTTAAATAATGTAAGTCGTGAACATATTGATTCTCACGGTTCTTTTGAAAAATATTTTGAAGTTAAATCGAGCTTAATCAGAAATGCGAGCGAAAATAGCTTCGCTGTCCTTAACTTAGACTGTCCTTATTCCACATCGCTTATAAATGAAACAAAAGCTCAAGTCATCACATTTGGCGTCGAGAGTAAGGAAGGGCATATTTGTTGTAAAGATTTAGATCTAACAACTGGAAGAGCCAAATTCACATTCGAAATTTTAAAGTCTATTAAAGTAGATGATTCTGAATATATCCCTGGTGAGTTTGATATTGAGCTTTCTGTCCCAGGATTGCACTCGGTTTATAACGCAATGGTTGCAATAACTGTTGCATTACTATCAGGTGTCTCAATTTCTACCATTCAAAAAACGCTGAAAAATTTCGGTGGGGTAGAAAGACGTTTTGAGTTTATTTTTGAAGATGATATAAAAATTATTGATGATCATTTCGCTAATACTGGAAATATTAACGTAACGCTGCAAACATTGAAGTATATGGAATACAAGAAGCTTCATCTCGTTTATGCAATTAGAGGTGAAAGAGGGCCCACAGTTAATCGAGAAAATGCGGAGGCCATTGTCAGCTGGGCTTCAAAGCTTGGTTTTAATGAGATGATTGCAACCAAGAGTGTATCTCATGTCACTGCTAAGGATAAAGTGACAGATGAGGAACTTCAGGTATTCGAAGAGGTTATGGCTGAAGCCGGTATTAAAGTTGATTTATATGACGAGCTGCCAGATGCCATCGCTCGAGCACTTGCTAAAGCAGAGGCTGGGGACTTAATTCTGTTAGCAGGCTGCCAGGGAATGGATCATGGAGCGGAAATTGCTTTGTATCAGCTTCATGAGTTAAAGGATCATTATCCAAAAGAAAAGCTATTCCTGCCTCTTCGCAATCGGGTTTCAAGTCAAAAAGAAATGGTTTGAAATCATATCTTGCAATAACAATCTTAATATAAAGGTGAGAAGAAAATGTGCGGTTTTGTTGGTTTTGCTCATGCTAATCCAGAAATAGATAAAATAAAAACAATCAACGATATGATGACAACCATTATTCATAGAGGACCAGATAGTGGGGAATCCTTTACGGATGAGAATGTAGCACTAGGATTTAGAAGGCTTAGTATCATTGACTTGTCAGATGAAGCAAGTCAGCCCATGTATAATGAGGATAAAAGCTGTGTATTAGTATTCAATGGAGAAATTTACAACTATCAAGAATTAAGAAAAGACTTATTAGAAAAAGGCCATATTTTCAAAACAGATTCTGATAGTGAAGTAGTGATCCATGGGTATGAGGAGTATGGCGTTGATTTATTGCAGAAACTAAGGGGTATGTTTGCGATCGCGATATGGGATACAAAAAAAGAAACAATGTTTCTTGCAAGGGATTTCTTTGGCATCAAGCCGCTTTACTATACGCAAAATACAACAGATAATTCCTTGATCTTTGGATCAGAAATCAAATCCTTCTTAAAGCAGCCAGCTTTTAAAAAAGAATTGAATAAGGATGCATTAATGCCTTATCTTACCTTCCAATATTCTGTACTTGATGAAACCTTCTTTAAAGGTGTGTTCAAGCTTAAACCAGGTCATTATATGATCTATAAAAAAGGGAAAATGGAGATCAAACAGTATTGGAATATAGATTTTGATGAGAAAGAAAATAGTTTATCTTATTATGTTGACCAAATTAATGAAACAATGCGGGAATCGGTTAACTATCATAAAATCAGTGATGTAAAGGTGGGTTCATTCTTATCAGGTGGAGTGGATTCAAGCTATACTACCGCTTTGTTAAAGCCAAATAAAACCTTTTCAATTGGATTCAAAGATTATGAAGGGATCTTTAATGAAACGAATTTGGCGGAAGAGTTATCAGATATCCTCAAAATCGAAAATTATAAAAAGCTCATGAACGCCGATGAATGCTTTGAAACTTTACCAACGATCCAATATCATATGGATGAACCACAGTCTAATCTTTCATCCGTACCATTATACTTTTTATCAAAATTAGCAAGTGAACATGTAACGGTTGTGCTTTCCGGAGAAGGTGCAGATGAGATTTTTGGCGGGTACACTTGGTATCAAAAATCAGCAAAATTAGAACAATACGAAAAAGTGCCATACTTTATTCGACGTTCGCTCTCAAAATTGAGCAGTGTGCTTCCGCAAAATAAAATCACGACCTTCTTAGTAAAAGGCGGCCAGAAGGTAGAAGAAAAATTCATCGGACAAGCAAAGGTTTTTGAAGAGGAAGATGCGTTAAAGGTATTACGGGATGGATATAAAAATGGTCCATCTGTTCAAAGCATAACGAAAGAGGTTTATGATCAAGTAAAGGGCAAAGATGATTTATCGAAAATGCAATATCTTGATCTTAAATTATGGCTTCCAGGGGATATCCTTTTAAAAGCTGATAAAATGAGCATGGCTCATTCCATTGAGTTAAGAGTTCCGTTTTTAGATAAAGAAGTGATGTCAATGGCTTCAAACATACCTAGTTCCCTTCGTGTCAATCGCAAAGACACAAAGTATGCTTTGCGAGCTGCTTCAAGTGAAGTTCTCCCTGATGAATGGGCAAACAGACCAAAGGTTGGATTCCCTGTACCTATCAGATATTGGCTACAGGAAGAAAAATACTATAATATAGTAAAAGAAATGTTCCAGTCCGAGATCGCGAAAGAATTCTTCAACACGGATGAGCTGATGAGATTTCTTGATGAACATTATACGAACAAACATAATTATGCCCGGTATATTTGGACCGTTTATGTTTTCCTTGTTTGGTATAAAAAGTTTTTTAAAGAAATGTAGGACAAGGTTCTTTATTACTTTCATAGGGGATAGAGATAAGTGAAGAAAATAGTAAACATAACTATTTTTATTGCCCTTGTATTTGTCGTTTACTTTATGTTTAACAATGTAAGTCATCTAATCAGGGTTAATGGCGGATCTGATGATACAGAAATGGATTTCACAAAAAGTGAGTTAATTACAAAAATTAATAAACCTGAATTTGTGCAGAAATATGAATGGGTAGACGGTCAAATTCAAATAACTGAAGTATTTATTCCGGTAAAAACCGTCATGCAGTTGCCGGAGCTTCCCCACGGTTGTGAAATTACTTCATTAACTTCTGTCCTGAATACGTATGGCTATGAGGTTTCAAAAACGCAAATGGCTGATGTCTATTTACCAAAACAGCCATTTATTCATAAGAATCACAAGCGATACGGGGCTAATCCTTATAAAGCGTATGCAGGGAATCCGAGAAGTGAAACGGGGGGCTTTTTTAGCTATGCCCCACCAATTTTAGAAGCAGCAAACCGGTATTTTGCTGCGGTTGGAGAAAGTGCTCAGACAATTGATATGAGTGGGAGTACAAGAGCAGAAATATTGGGGCAGCTCGATCAGGGAATTCCAGTCGTTATCTGGGTAACCCTTGACCTTGAAAAGCCAATGCTGACCTATTCATGGTATTTTCAAGAGACAGGAGAAAAATTTGCTGCACCAGTTAATTTACATGCCGTAGTTTTAAATGGCTATGATGAGAACAATGTACATGTGATGAATCCGCTGAAAGGGCAAATGACCTATAAGAAAGATGCGTTTTTTGAAAGCTATCATGCATTAGGAAGCCACGCGATGGTCGTAATTAAAGACAAATTGTAAAGGTTTTTTTCGTAAACATTGTTGGTTTATTATGCGAAAAGAGCCATTGTTAAAAAACATGAATCGAGAAGGTTGAAAAATGGGAAATAAAAGCTTAGGAGTAATAGGCGGGATGGGACCACTGGCAACATCTGTTTTTTTTGAGCGGGTTATTGATAGAACTGTCGCTAGTGTCGACCAGGAACACATTGATATGGTCATCCTTAATCACGCTACATTACCAGATCGAACAAGTGTTATTTTGAACAATCAAGAAGATACTTTTTTAGAAGCTGTTAAAAAAGATCTAAAGCTTCTTGAAGTAGCGGATGTTGCTAACATTGCGATCCCATGTAATACTTCGCACTTTTTCTATGAAAAGATGCAAGAAATGACAGAAATTAATATCATTAACATGGTGGATGAAACGTGTAAAAAAATCCATCAGAAATACGGGGATCACAGCAAGGTTGCAATCCTTGCTACGAATGGAACAGTAAGCAGCGGGATTTATAAAAGAGGATGTAAAAACTATAATATGCAATTACATACTCCGAGCGAGGTCTCTCAAGAACAAGTCATGAATACAATATATAAGATAAAAAGTGATTTGGATGTAGATGCAAATGTAATAGAACAAATCATTAAAGATCTCATATCCAAAGAGAAATGTTGTTGTGTAATTCTCGCATGCACTGAATTATCCTGTATGAAGTTAAGTGATGAAGTGACGAAATTCTGCATTGACGCAATGGACGTTCTCGTTGAGAAATCAATCGAATATTCCGGTGGGCAGGTAAAAGCAATCAAGTAAGGCTGTTTTCTTAAAGTTTGTAGGCTAAAAACAACAATATATGCAAAAACAGCCTTAAGTAAATCTGCTAAGGCGAATTTGATATTTAGGGGGAGGGGTAAGTTTGAAACTGAATGAAGAGGAAAAGTTTAAAGAATTTTTGGCAGAGTCTTTTGGTGATGGAGTAACCATTAGAGAATTACGGTTATCTAATGATGAAACGGAATATATTAAGAGAATATATCCAAAAGCCAAATTGAACAAAAGTCTGACGAGGGAAACTTTAGACGGAAAGGTTTGGTATAAAGTTACCCTTCTCCCCCCAACCAAGAATAATCAAGAATCGACGAAATCCGATGAGATTGCTGCGATCCAAAAAGAAAATCAGCAGTTAAAGCAGGAACTTGAAGGATTGAAGAAGTCTATGGTATTTTTTAGTGAAAACTAACCACTACATTTATTACACCGCCAAGCTACTAGGCGGTGTTTTTAATTTTTGGCTCTTTTCTAAAGGCTGTTTTCGTAAAGTTTGTTGCTTTAATAATGTGATTTTTATTTAATAATCTGAGTTGATTGGAGCGGAGGGCACTTGACTCCAGCGGGAGATAGAGGGAACGGGAGACCCCACAGGCGGTAACGCCGAGGAGGCTCCCGTCCCTCCCCGCGGAAAGCAAGTGCCCGCAGCGGAAATCAACGGACAAACTTTGAAAGCTAAAACAACAAAATATGCGAAAACAGCTTAATTTATTGAAATATATTTGTAATAATTTTCGGGATCAATTTTCCAAATGACAATGATATAATATAGACTGTGCAAATTAATAACAAAATATGAGCAATTATGCGGAAATTTTCCAAAAAAGGATATATACATATTTCAACATTCAACAAACAGTATCAATATTCACGATAACTTAACAGAAATCGACTGCTCATGTCCTATTTTTGCTAGATCATAATAATAGATTAGTAGAAACAGCTAAAATTTGGAATTGCATTATTCAATTCAGAAATTGACGACTCGGGAATAGAGAATTGAAGGGAGACTGAAGCAATTTGAAACGAAAACTTCTCATTTTGGGAATCGGGTTAATGATGGGGCTCGGCAGTTTATTTTCCCCTGCGATTAACACCGCTTATGCAGTACAAGTTAATAAGCAATTAGAAAATCAAAAAGCAAATGTTCAAAGTAAACGATCCAATGTGCAATCGGAGATTAATCAGAAAAAAAATAAAGTAACTGAAATAAATGCCGAACAGGCAGCTGTTGGAAATGAAATCAAAAAACTAGATTTTGCTGTTGCGGACACAAGCAGCCAAATACGCGAAAAAGAAGCCCAAATCGAAGAGGCAAAGCAAGAAATTGAAAGGCTCCAAAAGGAGATTGAAGTTTTAAAGGAACAGATTAAAAAACGGGACGAGCTTCTTAAAGAACGCGTTCGTTCTATTCAGGAAAACGGCGGCGTAATTAGTTATGTAGACGTATTATTAGGGTCACAAAGCTTTGGTGACTTTATTAATCGTGTAAGTGCTGTTACCTCATTCATGCAGGCTGACAAAGATTTAATAAAAATGCATCAAGAGGATAAGGCATTACTTGATAGCACAGAGGCTGAAGTGAAAGAACAGTTAAACCAACTAAGTAAAAAATTGGCCGATCTTGAGGGTATGAAGAAAAAGCTTGATGGTCAAATTGCAGAAAAAAATAAACTGTTGACTCAATTAAAACATAAAGAAGAAGAAATGCATGAAGAGCTTCATGAACTTGAAGATGAGGAAGCAATCCTAGCCGCTCAGGAAAAAGCGATTAAACGTGAAATAGAAGCGTGGAATAAAAGGCAGCGGGAACTAGAGGAAGAAAGAAAACGTCAGGCTGCAGTAGCCGCTAAAGCTAAAGCCAACGGTTCATCTAGCTCTTCTTCGGTTGCTCCTGCTCCAGTTGTTACAAATGGTGTGTTTATGAACCCTACAACTGGAAGACTTACATCCCATTACGGCCAGCGTTGGGGAACGCTGCATTCAGGAATTGATATCGGTAAAGGAGGGCGTAGTGGAGCAGTACCCGTTGTTGCTTCAGCATCCGGGACGGTAATCCGCGCCAATTATGACCGCAGCTATGGGAATGTAGTCATGATTACTCACTACATAGACGGACAAGTGATGACGACGGTATACGGCCACCTCGAGAACCTTTTCGTTTCAAATGGTCAGCGTGTTGAGAAAGGCCAATTGGTAGGTTATATGGGGAACACAGGGAATTCAACAGGTCCCCATCTCCATTTTGAAATTCATATCGGCCCTTGGAACGGAGCTAGATCAAATTCGGTTAACCCACTTAAATATGTTTCATATTAATATAAACTGTTTAAAGATTGAAAGTAGGCAAGCAAAGCTTGTGTACTTTCAATCTTTTTTTTTGCTGTTTTCGA
>NZ_JAHNZZ010000001.1:2798915-2805970 GCF_019039215.1 Bacillus sp. FJAT-29790 | reverse complement strand
TCCCCGCGGAAAGCAAGTGCCCGCAGCGGAAATCAACGGGCAAACTTTGTAGGCTAAAAACAACAATATATTCGAAAACAGCTTTTTTTTTGCTCTGTTAATGGACGGTAATTAAAATTCAGAAGAAAGAAGGAAATTCTTTATTGATGTCGAATTATTCATGCTATTAAGTAAATTTTATGGGTATAAAATACTATCTTACTTGGAAGGGCCTGAACATCATGTTTATTAAAAACTTTAAAATCAAAAATAAATTATTAGTGTTAGTTATGACATCAATCATATTTCTTATCAGTGTTAGTGCTATTGGTTACATATATATGAGTCAAATGTCTAAAAACACAGAGGAAATGTATTCAAACCGCCTAATTCCAATAAAAAACCTTAATCTGATTCGCAATAACAATCGTGCCCTTGATTCCTTCGTGCTGGAGTTAATGATCACAACCGACAGGGCGAAAAAAGTGGATTTAGAATCAAGAATTAATGAGAGATTTGATCAAAATCTACAGCTAATGAATGAATACGAAGGTATCTATCTTAATACCGATGAAAAGCAAAATTTTTCCCACTTTAAGGAACACCTCAAAACCTACGAGTTGGAACTTCAAGGAATAGTTAAGCTGGCTTTAGAAGGGAAAACGACAGAAGCGTATTCAATTTATTCGACTCGATTGAATGATGTACGCGTTGGAGTCAGTGGGTATTCAGATGTTCTGAGTGAAAATGATATAAAAGCTGCAGATGATTTAAGTAAAACAAATGCAGACAAAAAGAACGAAGCCACAATGATTATGCTGTCCGTTTCATTCCTTGCCGCTATTATTTTTACGCTAATTGGATACATCATTATTAAGTTGATTACAACCCCTTTAAAAGAAATTCAGCATCTAATGGCTAAGGCTGAAACAGGTGACTTCACAATAAGTGGAAATGTTCAGTCGAAAGATGAAATTGGGTTATTGTCTACATCGTTTAACAGCATGGTGAATGGAATACGAGGACTCATCCAACAAGTTTCTCAAACATCCGGTCACGTGGCTGCATCCGCTGAGGAGTTAACGGCGAGTGCTGAGATGACGAATAATGCAACAGAACATATCGCAAACACAATCCAAGAATTGGCTGTCGGAACAGATAAGCAAGTTTATAGCGTCTCGGAAACGAAGAAAACAATAAATGAAATGTCGGAAGGCGCCCATCAAATTGCCAGCAATGCACAAAAGGTATCAGAAACGGCACTCCTTACTTCTGAAAAAGCATTCGATGGAAATAAAACGATTTCGAATGCGATCCATCAAATGAACTCAATCAGTCGAACGGTGTCTGAATTAGGAGAAACGATAAAAGGATTAGGTGAGCGCTCAAAAGAAATTGGATCAATTATTGAAGTGATTACGGAAATATCTGCTCAAACAAATCTGCTTGCATTAAATGCCGCGATTGAAGCGGCGAGAGCGGGAGAACATGGACGTGGATTTGCTGTCGTAGCAGATGAAGTTCGCAAACTAGCCGAACAATCAACAGGATCAGCTCAAAAAATTTCACATTTAATCACCTCGATTCAAAGTGAAACACAATCCGCCATTCTTTCTATGGGGCATGCCTCCACTGAAGTAAAAGAAGGCATTGTAATTGTGAATACAGCAGGTCATTCATTTGAGCAAATTCAAGACGCTGTTAAAGCGGTTGCTGATGAAATCCTTGAAGTTTCTTCAGCTGTCATGCAAATGGCAATAGGCTCAGAACAAATTCTTGAATCCATTAATGTTGTGAACGAAGTGGCTGCAGCAACCGTAACTGGGACAGATGAAGTTTCATCAGCAACCGAAGAACAATTAGCCTCAATGGAAGAAATAACGGCATCCTCTAATGCTTTATCCCAAATGGCAGAGGAATTACAAGAATTAATCGGAGAATTTAAGTTTTAAATTCCATTCATAATCCTTCCATAGGAAGTAAAAAAGTCATTGATGCGTTTGAAGCAACAATGACTTTTTTACGTTAAGAAATTGGTAGCGTGGAAATTTTTTGTCGCTGGTGCTAATTTCCATCGTTGTCCCTAAGCATGTTCCTGTTTATATCTAGAACATTTCTGACTTATCAAGCACATTCCGGAACTAATCGAGCAGAATTCTAAACTTATCGAGAACTTTTCTAATCATATCAAGCATAGGTGTAACTACACTTCACTTTCCGGGCTCACTCAAGCGGATAAATTTCTTTTTATAAAATGAAATTTATCCTAATTTTATCCAAGATTATTTTGAATAATATATGTAAACATTAAAGTTGAAAATATTAACACTAATTTTTGGATGAAATAAACGGGAGTGGTTTATTATGGAAGAAGCTTATAGAGGGACAAATAAAATGATTATCGGGATCGTGTTTGGGGTTATTACGTTTTGGCTTTTTGCTCAGGCGATGGTTAACGTTGTCCCAGCTGTTCAGTCCGATTTAGGTATTTCGCTTGGAACGCTAAATATTGCGATTAGTTTAACGGCTTTATTCTCAGGTCTTTTTATCGTAGCAGCAGGTGGGCTCGCCGATAAGGTTGGGCGAAAGAAAATGACTTATTTAGGTTTAGTATTAAGTATTGTTGGTTCCCTTTGTCTTATATTTGCACAAGGTGCTTTTTTGTTGATCGTTGGACGTATCATCCAAGGGCTTTCTGCTGCATGTATCATGCCTGCGACAATTGCGCTAGTGAAAGAGTATTTTGAAGGTGCAGAACGACAACGTGCGCTTAGCTACTGGTCCATTGGTTCTTGGGGAGGCTCAGGCGTTTGTTCTTTTGCAGGAGGTGCTATTGCAACATATATGGGCTGGAAGTGGATTTTCGTTTTCTCCATTGTATTTGCTCTTCTTGCAATGCTGCTCATTAAGGATACGCCTGAAAGTAAAGGGGTGCAAACAGCTACTTCTAAATTTGATTTTGGCGGATTGGTTGTATTTATAGTCACAATGCTAGCCTTAAACTTAGTGATTACACGAGGCGGAAATTTCGGGTGGACAAGCGCACTAACATTAGGATTAATTGCAGTAACAATCATAGGTGCGGTATTCTTTATTAAAATCGAAAAGGGGAAATCGCACGGATTTATTGATTTCGCATTGTTTAAAAATAAACCGTATACAGGTGCTACTGTTTCGAATTTTTTGCTAAATGCTGTAGCAGGTACGCTCGTTGTTGCGAATACGTATGTGCAAGTGGGAAGAGGATTTACTGCATTTCAGTCTGGGATGTTATCACTAGGTTATTTAGTGGCGGTCTTAGTAATGATTCGTGTCGGAGAGAAATTATTGCAACGTACTGGTGCAAGAATGCCAATGATTTGGGGTTCAGTACTTACTGCCGTTGGTGTAGGGGTAATGGCTTTAACATTCTTACCAGGTGTCACCTATACCATAGTCGTTTTTATCGGCTTTATGTTGTTCGGCATTGGGCTTGGAATGTATGCCACTCCGTCGACGGATACAGCCGTATCAAATGCCCCTTCAGAAAAAATTGGTGAGGCTTCGGGTATTTATAAAATGGCAAGTTCACTTGGCGGCTCGATGGGTGTAGCAATATCTGGAACGGTTTATGGGTCGATTGTAGCGGTTGGCAGTGTTGAAACTGCTGCATCTGCTGGAATTATAACAAATGTCGTTTTCGCTGTACTTGCATTACTTTCCATTATGTTCACGATTCCGAAGAGCAGTACAAACAAATTGGGTGAAACTTCGTCAGAAAAAGAAATTCATGACCGCTCACTCATTTTAAATAAAGGGAGACAATGACAATGACAATGACAATGAGAAGAGATTTAATGGGAATGTTAGAAGCTCGCAAAGATGAAATGATTCAAATTCGCCGTCATTTACATGAAAATCCAGAGCTGTCTTTTAAAGAGGAAAAAACAGCGGAGTATATTGTCGATTTTTATAAGGGAAAAGATGTAGAAGTTCAAACGAATGTAGGAAATGGATACGGAATTATTGTTACCATTAAAGGCGGAAAGCCAGGAAAAACAATTGGTCTTCGAGCAGATTTTGATGCCCTTCCAATTGTTGAAGAGACGGATGTTCCTTTTAAATCAAAAAATGAAGGTGTTATGCATGCATGCGGACATGATGGGCATACAGCTTATTTATTAGTTCTAGCTGATTGTCTCATTCAGTTAAAGGATTCAATTTCAGGCACAATCAAAATTATTCACCAGCACGCAGAGGAAACGCCTCCAGGCGGGGCAAAAAGTATTGTTGAGTCAGGCGTACTAGATGATTTAGATGCTGTATTTGGAACACATTTATTTCCCACGAACCCCGTAGGTGATGTAGGCTATCGCAGTGGATATTCGATGGCAGGCAGAACGTATTTCAAACTAGTTGTCCAAGGAGTTGGCGGACATGGATCTACGCCACAATCAGCAAACGACGCAATTGTTGCTGCATCCCATTTTGTCACAGCTGTTCAAACGGTTATTAGCCGCCGATTAAATCCTTTTGATGTCGGTGTTGTAACTATCGGTTCCTTCGACGGAAAAGGTTCCTTCAATGTCATCAAAGACAGTGTTGAAATTGAAGGAGATGTGCGTTACATGAACGTTGAAACGCAAGAATTAATTGACAAAGAAATTCACCGTATTGCTAGTGGAATTGAAGCGATGTTTGGTGTTGAATGTGATCTAACATACACAGCGGATTATCCGCCATTATATAACGATCCAAAAATTACAGCCGATGTTGTGGCAAGTCTTGAAAGCATGAATGATCCAGATATTAAGCAAGTTCTTGAATTTCCAATGTTCTCTGGTTCAGAAGACTTTTCATACTATGCACAAAAAATCCCTGGTTGCTTCTTCTATATTGGCTGTAAACCAAAAGGGGTAGAAAAAGCCTTTTTCAACCATCATCCGAAATTTGATATTGATGAGGATGCTCTACTCGTAGCAGCAAAGTCTGTTGCCCAAGTAGTTTGTAGTTACTATGGATTAGATTAAAAGGCTGGTAATTGTTTTCTGAAAATAAAAGCCCGAATTTTGGCCGCCAAAAGTGCGTCTATGAATTCGGGTTATTCACATGTCCTATTTACTTCCAGGCGCTGGCTGGTCGACGCCTCTTACCCTATGTCGGTGACCGTTGTTTTCTGTCGTATAAAAATCATAATGGTGCACATGCATCCCGTTACCGATCGGAATGGCCGGACCAGAATATGCCTTGTAATGATGATTATGACCATCCTCAAAGAGGACATATCCTTCTGTATAATGAATATGGTTCCCATCTTGCGTCTGTATAGGGGGAGAAGTAATGTCTAAACATTGATGAACATGCCCCGCATCAACAGAAGTATAATCAACAGATCCATGATTATGATGTGGAACAAATCCTTGTACAAAATCATCTTTTGCAACCCTCTTCAAACAACTCACCTCTACAATAATATTTTTAATCTTTTAAATGTATATGCTCCAAAAAAAGTTTATAATTCTCCTTTTAATAAAAAACAGCTCCCTACCGAATGAAATGGTTTGTTATGATGTAAGAAAAGGGAAAAAGGAATTGAGGTGCCGCATTGGACATTCATGTGTTGGCGAAAGATGCCTTAGAAGCGCAGGGGATCCGGTGGATAATGGAATCACATCTTACTGGGGTAAAGCTGACTTTGTGGAATTCGATGGAGGAATTTTCCGAAAGTGTGCAAAAGCAGCGTCCAAACCTTGTCATTCTGGATATGGACGGGTGGGCACAAAGCAGTGACGAATTTTGCGAGTTAATGAAGCAGCAGAGGATTCGCTGGTTGGGAATTTCATCCGAACGCATTTTTCAAACTGCCTATCGTGCACTTCGGTTTCGTGCAGAAGATGTGTTGTTTCGTCCATTTTCTCCGGAAGACTTAATTAAACATGTACAACAGCTTCGTTATCAAACACGAAATGAGCAGCATTTCTTTGTGAAGAATACAGAAAACGAAATGAATACATATGCAATTAATTACCCGGATCTTTTCTTGCAAAATCAAAACCACTCATTCCCAGTAACGATGATTGCCTTTTTAACACCGAATTCAGAAACACTTCAGCTTGTTTATGATGCATTACAGCGTTATCCTTTTCCGGGTAAATACCGGCTGTTTGCGTTGTCCGATTTCATTCTATGTGTGCAAGAAAGTGCTAAGATAGAAACAATCAGAGAAGTATATCATTCCTTCCTTTCTCGCTGGAAAGAGCGGATGGATGAACCTCTTGCTATTGTCATAAACGTGTCGTCAGGGGATTCATTAAAAAAAACATATCAGCAGACTCGACAATTAACAAAAAGTATCTTTTTTGAAGGCTATGACATTATTTTGACAGAAAATGAACAAATGTCTTCACAGGAAATGGACCCGTTTCTTACTCCTCTTGAGCAGCGCCAGTGGATAGAAATGCTCGAAAAACAAGACACAAAAGCGATCAAAGAATGGGTAGAACACGAATTTTTAACTTACGAGCAGCCTTATCCTGACCCGGAAATGGTTCGCATTCGTCTCACTAGTGTGCTTGCACAAATTCGGCGGCATATGAAATCGTATAATCTCCAACATGCATCCTTGGAAACGGTCTACCATGAGGTTTTTCAACAAATTGTGCACAAGCCTGTCATCTATCAAATTGTGCAAGAATTATTGGCGTTTACGACGCGTTTGCTTATCCAAGTACAAGAGCAATTACAAGAAGGTCCTCGTACACTTGTGGAAAAGGCAAGAGAATTGATTGAATCTAATTATTGGGACTCGGGGTGGAATTTAGCTGCCTGCGCCGATGCTCTTCGTATCAATAAAAGTACACTTAGCCGACGTTTCGCAGCCGAATCAGGACAATCGTTTCGGATTATACTTCATCAAGTGAGGATAAGGGAGGCAAAACGTCTGCTGCAAGAAACGGATCTGTCATTGGAAGAAGTAGCACGCTTAACAGGCTATTCCCACCAAACGTATTTTAACGCGAAATTTAAACAACTTGAAGCGTGTACACCATCAACTTATCGATCGGGATTATAAGGAAAAGGCGATTCATTTTAATGGA
>NZ_JAHNZZ010000001.1:2755699-2798699 GCF_019039215.1 Bacillus sp. FJAT-29790 | reverse complement strand
GAGGCTCCCGTCCCTCCCCGCGGAAAGCAAGTGCCCGCAGCGGAAATCAATGGGCAAACTTTTAAGGCTAAAACAACAGTACGTGCGAAAATAGCATTTTTTTATTAAGTTTGAAACTATTCATAAAAAGACAAATAAAAGTCAAATAAATTGAAATAAATTATAAAAATAAAAATAAATTATAAATAACATTCAGAAAATTTATTATAAAATGAAAATATACAAAAAAGGAGAGATATACGATGACAACAATAACAAATAAGGTAGTACGTTACCGAGGTACGGAATTAAACACAAAGGGATGGCAACAAGAGGCTGTACTTCGAATGTTAATGAACAACTTAGATCCTGATGTAGCTGAACATCCGGAAAAACTCGTCGTCTATGGAGGTATTGGGAAAGCTGCTCGTAACTGGGAATCTTTCGATGCGATCGTTGAAACATTAAAAAATCTTGAAGATGATGAAACATTACTTGTTCAATCAGGAAAGCCGGTCGTTGTTTTTAAAACACACAAGGATGCACCGCGCGCATTGCTTGCCAATTCAAACATTGTTCCAGCTTATGCTAATTGGGATACATTCCATGAACTTGATCAAAAAGGCCTGATGATGTACGGACAAATGACAGCAGGAAGCTGGATTTATATCGGTTCTCAAGGAATTGTCCAAGGAACTTATGAAACATTTGCTGAGCTTGCAAAACAGCACTTCAATGGCACACTAAAGCACACTATTACATTAACAGCGGGCCTCGGCGGCATGGGTGGAGCACAGCCTCTTGCAGTAACAATGAACGGAGGCGTTGTAATCGGTATCGATGTGGATGAAACAAGAATTGACCGCCGAATCGAAACTCGCTACACTGACGTGAAAACGCATTCATTAGATGAAGCAATTCGTTTAGCAGAAGAAGCGAAAAAAGAAGGAAAAGCGTTATCTATCGGCTTAGTAGGTAACGCTGCGGACATTTTACCAGAAATGATTGCCCGTAACTTTAATCCAGATGTACTGACGGACCAAACATCCGCACATGATCCGTTAAATGGTTATGTTCCTTCGAAAATGTCAATGGAAGAAGCAGATAAGCTTCGTGAGTCCAATCCAGAAGAATATGTGAAACTTTCTAAAGCATCTATGGCGACACATGTAAAAGCGATGCTTGAAATGATGGAAAAAGGCTCGATCACATTTGATTATGGTAATAATATCCGTCAAGTGGCAAAAGACGAAGGAGTAGAAAATGCTTTCGATTTCCCTGGATTCGTTCCAGCGTATATCCGGCCGCAGTTCTGTGAAGGAAAAGGACCTTTCCGCTGGGTAGCCTTATCAGGAGATCCAGAAGATATTTATAAAACAGACGAAGCGATTTTACGCGAATTTGCTGATAATGAGCATTTATGTAATTGGATTCGTATGGCGCAAGAAAAAATCGAATTCCAAGGGCTTCCTTCACGTATTTGCTGGCTTGGTTACGGTGAGCGCGCTCGCTTCGGTAAAATCCTGAATGACATGGTGGCGAGCGGTGAATTGAAAGCTCCAATCGTTATTGGCCGTGATCATCTTGACTCTGGATCAGTTGCTTCTCCTAACCGTGAAACAGAGGCGATGAAAGACGGATCAGACGTTGTATCTGACTGGCCACTCCTTAATGCGATGGTCAATGCTGTTGGAGGCGCAACATGGGTATCACTTCACCATGGCGGCGGCGTAGGCATGGGTTACTCACAGCATTCAGGCGTAGTTATTGTTGCAGACGGTACGAAAGAAGCAGAAGTTCGTCTTGAACGTGTATTGACAACAGATCCAGGAATGGGTGTTGTGCGTCATGCAGATGCAGGCTATGAATTGGCAAAGAAAACTGCCCGCGAAAAAGGAATTAAGATGCCGATGCTTGAGAGAGGAGATCAGTAATGACAAAACCAATCTGGATCAAACATGCAGCCCAGTTGACGACGCTTGCTTCTGAAATAAAAGGTCCACGTTCAAAAAAAGCCATGTCTGAGCTTGGTTTACTCGAAAATGGCAGTTTGTGGTTAGAGGATGGTGTTGTCCAAGCGGTAGGCACAACGAAAGAGCTTGAAGAACGTTATTCAGCACGTGCGCACGAAGCGGAAATTATTGATGCTTCTGGTCATCTTGTCACACCGGGATTGGTCGACCCTCATACGCATGTTGTCTATGGCGGGAGCCGCGAACATGAATTTGAAATGCGTCTTGAAGGGGCAACATACATGGAAATTATGAATGCGGGTGGAGGAATTCATGCGACCACCCGCATGACAAGGGAAGCAACGGAAGAAGAATTAATCGAACAAACGACACGTCGCCTTGACTCTCTTTTACAACACGGCGTTACAACGGTGGAAGGTAAGAGCGGTTATGGGATGAATCTTGAAACTGAACTGAAACAATTGCGCATCATGAAGCGATTACAGGAAACACACGCGATTGATCTCGTTCCAACTTTCATGGGTGCTCATGCAGTTCCTCCAGAATACAAAGGGCGTGAAGACGAATTTGTCGATCATGTCATAAATGATATGTTGCCGATTGTAGCTGAAGAGAAATTGGCCGAGTTTAACGATGTCTTTTGTGAAAAAGGTGTTTTTACACCTGAGCAGTCAGAGCGCGTCTTGGAAGCAGGAAAACGCCTTGGATTGATTCCAAAAATTCATGCTGATGAAATTGCCCCTTATGGTGGAGCGGAATTAGCGGCAAAAGTCGGTGCAATTTCAGCAGAGCACTTATTACAAGCATCAGAAGAGGGTATCAAGGCAATGGCGGAAGCTGGAACGATTGCTTGCTTGCTTCCTGCAACAGCACTTTATTTGCGTGAAAAAGCGGCCGCTGGAAGGAAAATGATCGATGAGGGTGTGCCGGTTGCGATCTCAACTGACGTCAATCCTGGATCTTCACCAACGACATCCATGCCGCTTGTCATGAATTTAGCTTGCATCTCAATGAGGCTTACTCCGGCTGAAGCATTAACTGCTGCAACATATAATGCTGCTTGTGCTATTAACCGACAGGAAAAAGTGGGATCGCTTGAAGTCGGAAAGCAAGCAGATGTCGTCCTATGGAATGTGAAAAATTATCAGGAATTGCAATATTTATTCGGAGTTAACCATGTTAAGTCCGTGTGGAAAAAAGGTGTCCAGGTGGTGGGGGAAAATGAAAGAAAACTGGCTTCAAAAGCCTGAGTGGTCCTGGAATGCTGTGAAGGACGAACCTGATTTTGTTCATCAATGGGTTCGTCCACTGGAGGCAGGGGCAGAGGCTCCTGACCTCATTCTTTACGGTGCACCAATATCACGTTCGTCAATAAGTGTGTCAGGCGCTTCCTTGTATCCAACAGAGTTTCGGCGGATGTGGAAAGGCTTTGCCACTTATAATTTAGATGAAGATATCGACTTGTCTCCGTTTCGGGTTGCTGATGCAGGGGATGTAGCGATGCATACGACAGATATCCTTTTATCACATCAGCGTATTCAAGAGGCAACAGCGTCTCTTGCGGCTAGGTATCCAAACACTATAACATGTATGATTGGCGGCGATCATTCTACGACAGCCTGTGCCGTTCGGGGAATTAAGGAAGTCTATGAGCAAGAAAAAATAGGAATTTTACAACTAGATACTCATCTTGATGTGCGGGATCCTGCTGAATTAGGACCGGCAAATGGTACACCAATTCGGCAATTAATAGATGGCGAAACAGTCAAAGGGGAGCATATCAATAACATTGGACTACACGGTTATTTTAATGCGAAACCACTAATTGACTATGCCAAGGAATATAAAATTAATATGGTGACACTGAAGCAAGCACGCAAGCAGGGAATCGTTCAGACCATTCACCATGCACTCAACGCACTATCTGAGAAAGTCGACCGTATCTATGTAACAGTCGATATGGATGTGCTCGATATATCCGTAGCACCAGGCGTTCCAGCATCCACACCGGGAGGCATGACTGCAACAGAATTGTTCGACGCCTTACTCGAAATCGGCAAGCATCCAGCTGTTAGGCACATTGACTTCGTTTGTTTGGACCCAAGCAAAGATTCGGCAGTTGCAGAAACAGTTAAAACTGGTGTATATGCATGGCTGCAATTTGTTACTGGCCGTTTGTTGGGCAAATAAAATAACAGCACTACTTAAATTACCGCGGGTTATATGGCAGTAAGACACCGTGCTTTAGGATTAAGTGGAATCGAAAAGATAAAGACCCTTTCCACCAGATGGTTTCTTGGGGCTTAAGGTCATAGGCTAATCGATCTGTGACAAAGAACGTTTTGTCGAGGCTTATCTTGTGATCGTTGCTCAAGAACATTCACCTCCGATATAAGTGCAAAGGTCTAATTGATTAAGCTAACCATCAGTAGGGAACGAATGAAGGCCTCTACTGATGGAATTTTTCACTTTGTTAAAAATCCCCCAAAGTCCGTAGTTTAGAAATACGATGCCGTATTATTCAAGTAGCATTTGTTAGGCAAGAATAATATTTATTTATTCTATCAATATAAACAAAATTTTTGAATGGTTCCTGTCACATAAAGTAATTTTGTCTACTAAAAAGCAAGAAAAGTAAGTTTTAATTTGTAAAGTAATTTCATTAGGGTGATAATAACTCAAATAGTCTAAAGATTAAAAAATCAAGGAGGTGTAAGTTTGAATTATTTTATCTCAAATTTTGATAGAGTCGTTAAGTTGTTCTTAGAGCATCTTTATCTCGTATCAATATCTTTATTTGTAGCTCTAATTATTGCAACAGTGTTGGGCATTACTGTCTCAAGGTACAAAAAATTATATACACCGGTAATTGGCAGTTTAGGGGTTATTTATACTATTCCTAGTATTGCTTTGTTTGCCTTAATGATTCCTATTTTAGGCCTAGGCTTTAAATCAGCGTTTATAGCACTTATTGCTTATTCACAAATGATTTTAGTCCGCAATATAGTTGCAGCCATTAGAGGGATTGATCCCTCAATTATTGAAGCAGCAAAGGGTATGGGAATGGGTAAGTGGAGAATTTTATTTAAGATTGAACTGCCTTTAGCACTTCCGGTTGTTGTTGCAGGTATTCGAATAGCAACGGTTTCAATCATTGGTATTGCTGCTATTGCAGCTTATATTAACGCAGGCGGTCTAGGAGAATTAATATTTGAAGGTATCTATCAGGATCATTCGCAAAAGATTATCGCTGGAACAGTTGCTGTAGCATTTTTGGCTATCGCTGCGGATATCGGTTTTCGATTGTTAGAAAGAAAGTTAAACACGCAAGGCTAAATGAAAGTTGGTGAAATGAAGTGATCTTGAATGAGGCGTATAAATACATTTTAAATAATTCGGAAGTGTTTTTTGAAGCAGTTAAAATTCATCTCGTTTTAAGTTTTGTTGCTGTTGGTCTAGGTATTATCATCTGTGTCCCGTTAGGTATATATCTGGCAAAAACAGAAAAGGCTTCGCTGATTATCATGAATATCGTGAATGTGGGCAGGATTATCCCGAGTTTAGCTGTTTTAGCCTTGGTAATGCCTTTTGTTGGAATTGGATTTGTTCCATCCTTAATAGCCCTAACCTTACTTGTCTGCCCTCCCATTCTTATCAATACAGTTATAGCTGTAAAGGAAGTAGATAAAAGTATAGTAGAGGCAGCGTATGGGATGGGGATGAATAAAGCTAGGGTTATAAGGAAAGTGGAATTTCCCTTAGCGCTCCCAGTAATTATTACAGGTGTCAGAACAGCTTCTGTTGAAGTAATTGCAAGCGCGACTCTTGCAGCTTTTATTGGTGGAGGCGGATTAGGAGTATTTATTATTAATGGCATTGCAGGAGCGAATGCATCAATGTTACTTGTTGGAGCTATCCCAGTAGCATTACTCGCGTTTTTGGCAGAATTCACGATTGGTGGCATTGAAAAACTTACTACACCACCAACAACATAAAATTTTTAGGGGGATTTAGATAATGAAAAATAGAAAATGGTATGTTTTGGTTAGCCTTATGTTTATTGTTACCATCTTTGCTACAGCTTGCGGAGAGTCAAGTTCTAAATCGACTGCTGGTGAGAGCGGGAAACCAACTATAAAGGTCGGTTCTAAAAACTTTACCGAGCAATTTATTTTAGGTGAAATTTATGCACAAGCCTTTGAAGCCGCGGGCTATCCTGTAGAACGGAAATTAAATCTTGGTGGTACTCTAGTTGCGTATGAAGCTTTGAAAAGTGGTGACATCGATCTTTATCCAGAATACACAGGTACTGCTTTAATGGATATTTTAAAAGGTGAACCGTTAGGTGACGGAGACGCCGTTTACGAAGAAGTAAAAGCAGGGATGAAAAATGAAAATATTGAAGTATTAAATAAAACGGGATTTAACAATACTTACGTATTAGTTGCTACAAAAGAAGTTGCGGAGAAATATAATCTAAAAACATTAACGGATCTATCTGAAAAGGCACCGGAATTAAAGTTTGCACTAATCCCGGAATTTGGTGAACGTGCAGATGGATTACCAGGGTTACAAAAAACATATGGTGGATTCAATTTTAAAAATGCACAGTTATTCGAAATTGGATTAAAGTATCGTGCACTCACATCAGGAGAAGTAGATGTAACTATTGGTTTTGGTACAGATGGACAAATTGCTGGGTTTAATTTAGTAGCTTTAGAGGATGATAAAAACTTTTGGCCGCCCTATCATGCAGCTCCTTTAGTGCGTCAAAGTGTAGTAGAGGAGAATCCTGAAGTAGCTGAAATTCTTAATAAGATTAATAGCCTTTTAACTGATGATGTAATGGCTTCATTAAACTGGAAAGCTGATGGTGATGATAAGGAAGAGCCGTCTGCTATTGCAAAAGAATTCCTTAAGGAAAATGGGTTTCTAAAATAAGTCTTTCATGATACTTATAATTGATTTATAAAATGGGGATCAACGATGATCCCCTTCTTTAAGGAGGAATAAGATGAGCAAAATTGAATTTAGAAACGTTATAAAAATTTATCGGGGAAGTGAAAGAGCTGCTGTAAATAATGTGAACTTTGAGGTCAAATCGGGTGACTTTGTTGTCTTTTTAGGAACCTCAGGGTGTGGAAAAACAACACTATTAAAGATGATCAATAGGCTTTATGAACAGACAGAAGGTTCGATTATTATTGATGACAAAGATACACGAGAACTCCCCGTAAATGATCTTAGAAGAAAAATAGGATATGTAATTCAACAAAGTGGATTATTTCCTCACATGACGGTTGCGGAAAATATTGCAGTTGTCCCAGAAATGTTAGGGTGGGATAAGAAGAAAATTGAGCTTAGGATCGATGAATTACTGGAGTTAGTTCATCTAGATCCTAAGGTATACAGAAATAGATATCCACGTCAACTATCGGGCGGTCAGCAGCAAAGGATTGGACTTGCTAGAGCATTGGCTGCAGATCCACCAATTATGTTAATGGATGAACCATTCGGAGCCATTGATGCTATTACTAGAACAAAGCTTCAAGATGAATTAATTCATATCCAAAAAAAGCTGCATAAAACGATTCTATTTGTTACACATGATGTGGATGAGGCATTGAGGCTTGCTGATAAGATTGTAATTATGAAAGACGGAATCGTCGTTCAATATGATTCACCGCTAAATATTATTGCGAACCCTAAAGATGATTTTGTTCGCGATTTAATTGGTGGAGATGATATTATTCGTCAAGTCAGCCTTATTAGTGTAAAAGATGCTATGCAAAAAGCGACAGTGGATACGGTAGTTAATCCAGCTGATACAATACCTGATACTTCTGATATTAAATCAGCATTGGCAGCTATGCTAAAGTCAGGAAATGAAAATTTATACGTGATCAATGAAAGGCAAGATATCGTTGGTATGATAGACTTTGCACAAATCCAAGCCCTATTAAAGCCTAAAGTTAAAAAGGCAATGCAGGTGGTAAACTAGGAGGATTTACGTGGACAAAATTCAACAATGTATTCTAATAGACGGTCAGCAGAAAAAAATTGAGGATGTTGTGGCAGTTGCCAGAGATGGTGCGAAAGTAATAGTAATTGAAGAGGTTCAAGAAAATATAAACAGATGTAGAATGTTAGTTGAACAGTTTGTTAAAGAAGAGAGGGTAATTTACGGTATAACAACAGGTCTTGGTGAACTTTGTAAAGTGAGTGTTCCGCCGGAAAAACTATCTGAATTGTCTAGGAATATTATTATGAGCCATGCATGTGGCATGGGGACTCCTCTTCCGCATGATCAAGTTAGGGCGATTATGTTTTCAGCTGTTTTAAATTTTAGTCATGGTCATTCAGGAGTACGGTTTGAAACAGTTGAAACACTTGTTAATATGTTAAATCTAGGTGTTGTTCCGTATGTTCCCGGGCAAGGTTCTGTCGGATATTTAACACATATGGCACATATTTCACTTGTTATGATTGGTATGGGACAAGCGTATTATAACGGGGAGCTTTACTCAGGAAAAGAAGCCATGGAAAGAGCAGGTATTGAGACACTTACATTAGGGGCGAAAGAGGGTCTCTCATTAGTTAATGGTACGGTATGTATGACTGGAATTGGCGCACTAGTAGTTTATGATGCTATGCAACTGGCAAAATGGGTGGATATTGCAGGTGCGATGAGCTTTGAGGCATTAAAGGGTACTAGATATGCTTTTGATAAAAGAATTAATGAGGTTCGCCCTTATAAAGGGCAAATCCAAGTTGCTGAAAATTTGCTTCGTCTAATCGATGGCAGTGAGATAGCGGAGAAATATAAAGACTATAGGGTTCAGGATGCATTAAGCCTGAGGGCAATGCCGCAGGTGCATGGAGCTAGTCGGGATAAGATCGATCATGCATTAGAAGTTATTCTGATTGAGTTGAATGCAGCTACGGATAATCCACTTATTTTTGAAACAGAAGGGGGAGGGGTTTCACTTTCATCTTGTAATGCACATGGTGAACCCTTAGCCCAAACAATGGATCTTTTAGCGATTGCTGTGTCTGAACTTGGCAATATTTCAGAAAGAAGAATCGACCGTTTAGTTAATCCTCATGTAAGTGAATTGCCGGCATTTTTAGTTGAGAACTCTGGATTAAATACCGGGTTTATGATTCCACAATATGTTGCATCTTCTTTAGTAGCTGAAAATAAAGTATTATCACACCCTATTTCTGTCGATTCAATTCCAATGTCGGCTTATCAAGAGGATCATGTGAGTATGGGGACACCAGCGGCTCTTAAAGCTTATCAAGTCATACGCAATGTGCAGAAAGTGGTTTCAATTGAACTATTAACTGCTGCTCAGGCGTTAGAATTTCACCGTCCTTTAAGATTTGGTGCAGGAACTTCACTCGTCTATCAATTAATTAGAGAACAAATTCCTAAATGGACAGAAGATCGTGTTTTTTATCCAGATCTGGAGACAATTAATAGAGAGGTCGAGGAAAATAATTGGATTAATACTGTAGAAGAAAAGATAGGTGCAATTTAACTTTTTTCTTTTAGATATGTTAGCAATTGATCAATATATTCTATTTAATCAAACGTTTGATTAAGAGAATTTAATTTAAAGACCCGAAGCAATTGAATAAACATGCAGGTACAAAAATTGCTATATGATTGAATGCCACTAGCATAAATAATGGGGTAATTTTAATAGATTGGTTATCATGCAACGAAAAAGCAAGGTATTCATTTCAAGACCTAAATCGTAAAAAGTCATAAAACATAGAGGGTGATATATATTAGCCGTGTGTTAATATATATCACCCTTTTTACCTCTTGTTCAAAAAACCGGCGTCCGATTGTAGAAAAATAGTAAGATTATTAAAATTTGTTGGGGGTATCCAGATTAAACTTAGAAATCTTAAAATGATTCCAGCACCGTAGGAAGGACCTATAAATGCACACCTTTCAATATTAAAATAGTTCATTAGCTCATATATCCATAAAGCAAAGCTGGTATCCTTTGCTGATAGCCTATTTTAATCACTATATCCGGGGTGACCGATCGTTTTCAGTTGCGTAAATTCTATACTTATCTATTAGAGGTGAAAACCAGGATAATGTCATTGGATTAATGGAATTGCCGCTTTGAAGTAAAAACAAAGGTTTACCATTACTTGGACCTGCTACAAGCATATGTGTTTTTCAAAAACTTGTATCAATATAAAGTCTCTCGACATCGTATGTCAAAGTCTTAAATAATTTTCATAGTGATGGAAAATTTCCCTTTTCCCTTTTTCACTTTTATAAATTGATGTTTTCCCCGTAAAATACCTCCATTGTTATTCCAAGTAGAACCTTCTTATTTAGTTACTGTACTCCTAAATTAACTAGTCTTTAAAAGTCTCCCTTTACTTAAATTCGAGAAGGTAATCTCCTACAAATTATCCTATTAAGCAATTGTAGTATTTAATCAAACGTTTGATTAATACTTAAGGTTCTTAATCAAACGTTTGATTAAGAGAATTAATTAATAACTCGAAATAACTGAATGAACATGCATATGCAAAATTTGTGCACAAGATTGAATGCCTCCAGCATAAATAGAATAGGAAGTAATTTAGATGGAAAAGCGCTCGAAAAGGGAATACGGTCACCAATAGGTGCTATTGTATTTGTCGATATTAATTTGAGCCGGAGTGATCACTTCAAAAGTGAGCCACTTCATTTTGAGTCGTTTCCATATTAGGGGGGGAGTTCGTTTCGTTAGTTTGATGGGTGTGGGGTGTAGCCAACAAGATACAGAAACTATTCTTCTTACATTTTGTAATAATCCACTACATTAATTTTAAAAGGGGATTGACTTTTCAGAATTTTAAAATAAAATTATAAATAGAATCACAATAGAAAAACAAGTTCCTATATTTTAAAACAAGTAGGGTAGAGCTTCATGCCAATTATTCAATCTATAGACCGTGCCCTTCGAATCCTTGATCTATTTGATGAACATACAACGGAGCTTAAGATTACATAAATAAGCGAGCGAATGGGCTTGCACAAAACTTATGCAAGCAGGCTCCGAATTATCAAAACAAATGGGATATGGGACTCCAGTCAGATGAGTCCCCTCTCTTAACGAAGTTTTTAAAAACCCAGTTTTATAATATAAAACAAAATGGAGGATTTGACTCTGATCATAAACAGACTAACAGTCAAAAATTTTGTTTTGAAGAAATAATGTATGTTGTGAAACAGCGAAAAGTATGGGGGATCTTTTTTACCCAATTCGCAGGAGCTTTCACCCACTACTTTTTTCTGACGTGGTTTATCGTTTACCTTCAACAAGGTGTTTATTAAAGAGAGGGCGATCCCTTACTGTTGCACATAAAATACATTGTTTCAGGAATGATCGTTTCATCGTTGATCTGTCTGGTGGATTTTTTTGCGAACGATTTCGGTAATATGGTGTGGGTAGCATTGGGCGATGTATTATACGAGTGCAGTTGCTTTACTGGAAGGAATAAGCTTCCTACTGATTATAGATAAGCTAGAAATGATTGACTTGAGTAAGATGAAACAAAGAAAAAAATTGTTACTGATTCAGTTAAAGAACAAATGTAATTTTTAGACTGAATTGAAAATTAGAACTGTTGTTCCTGTAGTTTTAGATTAATAAATAAATGCTCAAAGCACAAATTTATTTCATTGCGTTTTGTACCTTGAGTGAAGAAAAGGAATGGATATAAATATGAAAATAACAAAATTAGAAACAATTAGAATCGACAAATTTCCTAATATTTGCTATGTACAAATACATACGGATGAAGGACTGATTGGGTTAGGAGAAACCTATTTTGCTGCTGAAGCGGTTGAATCTTGGATACACGAAACAGGTGCAGGCGTATTGCTTGGTCAAGATCCATTAACTATTGATTGTCATTGGAATGCAATGGTTGGCTTTGTCGGATCACGAAGTACAGGGATTGAAAATCGAGGGCGTTCAGCTTTAGATATTGCTCTTTGGGATATTTTCGGAAAGGTAACGAACCAACCAATTTATCAATTATTGGGTGGCGCATTTCGAGAAAGTATTCCCTTATATAATACTTGTGCAGGCCCCCACTATACACAAGGCAAGCCTAAGAATGGTGGTTTACCCGTAGATAATTGGGGAATTGGCAAAAGTGCAAATTTAGAACCTTATAACGATTTAGATGCTTTCATGAATAATGCGGATGAATTGGCTGAGAGTTTAATTTCTGAAGGATTTATGGGTATGAAAATTTGGCCTTTTGATCCTTATGCAGAAGCTTCAGGAGGACATTATATTTCGAATGAAAATTTAAAAAAAGCCCTTATTCCATTTGAAAAAATCCGTAAAAGAGTTGGAGATAAAATTGAAATAATGGTAGAGATGCATTCGAAGTGGGATGTAAGAACCGCGAAACAAATTGCGAATGCTTTAGAGGAGTATAATCCTTTCTGGTATGAGGACCCTATCAAAATGGATAATCTAGATGCTTTGTCTGGACTTTCCGAATCTATCAATATTCCGATAGCGGCGAGTGAAACTCTAGGTACACGATGGGCATATCGTGAGCTTTTAGAACGGAAGGCGACCGATGTTCTTATTTTTGATCCAACATGGACAGGCGGGATATCTGAAGGTAAACGAATTGCAACATTAGCGGAGATATACCAAATCCCAATTGCAACACACGATTGTGTTGGACCACTTTCATTTGTTGTAGATGTTCATCTGTCAATAAACGCAAGTAATGCATTTGTTCAAGAGGCAGTACGTTCTTTTTATTACGGATGGTACCAAGAGCTTCTGACAGAACTCCCGCTAATTAAAGAAGGTCGTGTTTATCCACTTCAAGGTCCTGGATTAGGAACGTCTTTACGACCTGAAGTGTTTGAACGATCAGATTTTCACAGGAGAGAATCGATTATCGAGTAATCTCGTCTAACGTTAACAAATGGGTTCTGGTGCAAAAACTTTAAGATAATTCTGTTAACGGTAAGATGGTACCTACGGTATAACCTCAGTTTTCGCGATTTGGTGGAAATGATGGAGGAACGAGGTTTATCTACCGCTCAAAGTATTTAATCAAACGTTTGATTAAGAGAATTTATTAAAAAGCATACAAGTACAAAATTTGCATATGTTTTACTAGACTAGTAAATAATTTAGATAGAAAGTTTTGGAAAAACCCCCCTTTCGCTGACAAGCAGAAAGGGGATTTTTCTGTTTTTTCGTAAGAAAAGCAATCAATTATGAGAAATCGATGTATAATCAAATTACTGATTATTTTGAAAGGTGATGATTGGAATGCCAAAGGAATTTATTTATGGGAAAACAATGGAGGAGTGGGGAAAGGAGAATCCGCTATTGGCGGAAATAACAGCGTTAAAGGAAGTATTTTGGACGAATCCAAAGTACAATTCCTTAGCGGGGTTCTTTTCTCTGACACTAGAAGATGCGATTGATGCAGAGGAGCGGCTGGCACGTTTTGCCCCGTATATCGCAAAAGTTTTTCCGGAAACAGCAGAAGCAAACGGGTTAATCGAATCATCGCTTGTTCCCATTCCAAAGATGATAGCTAGAATAGAACCTTTCATACAACAGGAACTTCCTGGAAGGTTATTGTTGAAATGTGACAGCCACTTGCCAATCTCAGGCTCCATTAAGGCGAGAGGCGGTATTTATGAGGTATTAAAATACGCGGAAGAGCTCGCATTGGAGCATGGCTTGATAACGGTGGAAGATGATTATTCAATGTTTGCCGATCAAAAATTCAAGGATTTCTTTTCCAAATATTCGATTGCTGTCGGCTCAACGGGAAATTTAGGACTAAGTATTGGAATAATGAGTGCACAACTTGGTTTCAAGGTTTTTGTTCATATGTCTGCTGATGCGAAACAATGGAAAAAAGATTTGCTTCGGGAAAAAGGCGTTTTCGTCGTCGAGCATGCTTCTGATTTCAGTGAAGCGGTCGCACATGGGAGAAAGCAGGCAGATCAGGACCCAAATATGTACTTTGTTGATGATGAAGCCTCCAAGCATCTATTCCTCGGCTATGCCGTAGCCGCTTTCCGTTTGAAGAAGCAGCTTGAGGAAATGAATAGACCGGTGGATGAAGAACACCCGCTGTTCGTCTATCTTCCTTGTGGAGTTGGGGGTGGACCCGGAGGTGTAACATTTGGACTAAAGCTTATTTTTAAGGAACACGTTCATTGTTTCTTTGTGGAGCCGACTCACTCGCCATGCATGCTTATTGGTTTAATGACTGGGCTTCATGATCAAGTATCTGTTCAGGACTTTGGGCTAGATAACAAAACGGAAGCAGACGGGCTTGCTGTAGGTCGACCTTCAGGCTTTGTAGGAAAAATACTGGAGGAAAAAATTAGCGGAGTTTACTCAGTAGAAGATGATAAATTATTTGCCTTGCTGGCAATACTTGCAGATACGGAAGAAATCTATCTTGAACCATCTGCTCTCGCCGGGTTCCTTGGTCCTGTGCACTTATCGAAATCACATGCAGGAAAAGAATACATTAAAAATAATCAATTGGAATCACATTTAAAAAATGCTACTCATATCATTTGGGGCACAGGCGGCAGCATGGTTCCAGAAAACGAAATGCAGAAATATTATGAGAGAGGGAAAAAATTGCTAGATAAACAGGTTCTATGCGACATATAAAAATTAAATTTTACTGCGAGGCATTAACTGATTTAAAGAAAAGGCTCAATTAAAGCTTAATGTTGATTGTTACACTTTGTTGATTGGAACGGAAAGCGAAGCGCTTTGAGTGGAAATCAACAGGCAAGTTTAAAAAAGCCATTGAAAAAAGGAGAGGCTTCTCATTGGATAATAAACTATATTATAAAGATTCTTACATAAAATCCTTTTCGGCAAATTTGCTTAGGCAGGACAAGGATGAACAAGGAAAATGGTACGCCGTCTTGGAAGAGACTGCATTTTATCCAACGGGTGGAGGCCAGCCTCATGACACAGGGATTTTGAACGGTGTAAAGGTGATTGAAGTAGAGGAAGTTGAAGGAGAAATCCGTCACTATTTAGAGGAGCCTGTAAAGGAAAGTCTCATATTAGGTGAAGTAGATTGGGATCGGCGGTTTGATCATATGCAGCAGCATGCCGGCCAGCATATTTTATCTGCGGCTTTTGAAGAATTATTTGGTTTCACGACAGTCAGCTTCCATTTGGGAAAAGAACTTATCACAATTGATTTAGATATTGAAGAGCTGACGGAACAACAAGCTCAAAAAGTAGAGGAACTAGCTAATCAAATCATCATGGAGAACCGCCCGATTGATACCATTTGGGTGACTGCAAATGAATTATCCGAGTATCCTCTTCGAAAGCAGCCTTCTGTTACGGAGGATATCCGTCTTGTAATCATTCCGGAATTTGATTACAACGGTTGCGGCGGAACGCATCCGTACACAACTGCGGAGGTAGGAGCAATAAAAATTTTGGATTGGGAGAGGCAAAGGAAACGAATCCGCATTCATTTTGTATGTGGTTCGCGGGTTCTAGCGCAGCTCCATCAAAAACAAAATGCAATCAAGAAACTGAGCCAATTGCTGAATGCACCAGAACAGGATTTGGATACAGCTGCTAAACGGCTGATTGATAATGGAAGGGAGCTGGAAAAATCTCTAGAAGATTTACGTGAAGAACTAATCGGTTACGAAGCAATCGAATTACTAGAAAAAGCTGTGCCGTCTGACAGAGGAAAAATTGTAGGTAAGGTTTTTCAAAATAGATCTGTACAGGAATTGCAGAAGCTTGCACGCACGATTACGAACCAATCTGAAGAGGTTATAGTTTTCCTAGTAAATGAGGCAGATGAAAAACTTCAGTTCGTCTGCTCGAGAGGAACGATCCCAACTATCAGTATGAAACAAATAACTGGTGCACTTCTGCCATTGATAAATGGCAAGGGTGGCGGAAGCGATTTGTTTTCCCAAGGCGGCGGTGAAGCTTTGTTGACAGGAGAACAATTACTATTACAGGCATTAGAACTAACAAAACAGGAGATTAAATAATAGTACGGTGAGTTTTCCACTTAGTTCAGGATATTGGATAAACCAATTATTTACAAAGGATATGACTTCAATAAGTCATATCCTTTGTTGCTTAACAACGTTTCTTCGTTTATCGCTATTATAGGCCCTAGGCTAATTTCCCCTGCTAAATTACCCTCGAAAAATTCATTATTTCTCCGAATCCCGCATTATGCACAAAGTGAAACTTCCATCAGTGGGGGCTTTCCGACGTACAGGACGACGTTGCCCCAGGACGTGGCATTCTTAGTCGGCTTCATCTCCCACTGGTTGTTAGTTGAACCAAACGGAGTTTTACTGCCCGTTAATCTGCGATAAATAACTTAATTCAAAGACCCTAACATATAATTTATAACCTGAAGCTAATTAAGATAAAGGAAGTGACAGCATGTTAGTAAAACCACAACGTCTCAAAAAAGGGGATACAATCGGCATCATTGCACCTGCAAGCCCGCCTAATCTGGAAAACCTTCAGCGTTCTTTTGCCTTTTTAGAAAAGCTTGGCTTAAATGTGAAGGTTGGCAAACATGTATATGATCAATACGGATATTTAGCCGGATACGATTATGAGAGATTAGAAGATTTGCATAAAATGTTTCTTGATCAAGAAGTAAAAGCTATCATCTGTGCGGGCGGGGGATATGGGACAGCCCGAATCGCCTCACAAATCGAATACAGTATCATAGCGGAAAACCCGAAAATTTTCTGGGGTTACAGTGATATTACCTTTTTGCATACAGCGATCCGTCAACAAACCGGACTCGTTACATTTCATGGGCCGATGCTCGCGTCGGATATTGGAAAAATGGATGTGGATCCCTTAACAAAGGAATATTTTAGGCAGCTTTTTGAACCAGTAGAAATTGAATATACAGCCAAGCTTTCCCCACTTGAAATGTTGATTGAAGGCCATGCGAGCGGACCGGTTGTCGGAGGAAACTTAACTCTAATGGCTAGTTCACTAGGGACGCCATTTGAGATCGATACAAAGGGAAAACTCTTATTAATCGAAGAAATTAATGAAGAGCCCCGTGCTGTTGACCGCATGCTGAATCAATTGCATATGGCCGGGAAGCTTGAGAATTCGGCCGGTCTCATCATCGGAGATTTTAATAACTGTGTGCCAGAAAGGGAACCTTCCTTGGAACTAGATGAAGTGATTGCTCATTATACCCATTTAGCAAATAAGCCGGCACTAAGAGGATTCAAAATGGGCCATTGCTCGCCACATATTTCCATTCCCTTAGGTGTGAAGGCAAAAATGGACACAGCGAAAAAACAGTTAACAATCGAAAGCGGAATACAATAACATGAATATAGACAAAGTTGAAACATACCGGGTAGCAATCCCTCTGAAAAAACCATTTAAAACAGCTTTGCGTACGGTCATAACAGCTGAATCTATTTTGGTCAAAATAACATGTGTTAACGGGATCATTGGCTGGGGTGAGGCCCCTCCGACAGTTGTCATTACAGGCGAGAGCCTTGTAAGTATCGAATCAGCCATTCATCAAGTGCTAAAGCCTTACCTAGAAAAACAAAGTTTGCTAAACTATGAAGCCATTTTTCAAGGGATCCAATCGATTCTTATTGGCAATTCTAGTGCAAAAGCGGCTGTTGATATGGCGCTATACGATTGTTTGTCCCAGCAATGCAAGCTTCCGCTGTATCAGTTCTTAGGTGGGTATATGGATGAAATTGAAACGGATTTTACGGTTAGCGTGAATGAACCTGAGGAAATGGGGGAAGACGCTGTTTCTTATGTTCAGCAAGGGTTTGATGTGCTGAAAGTAAAGGTTGGGAAAGATGATATCGCAACGGATATTGAACGGATTTGCGAGATAAGGAAGCGAATTGGGAAGACTATAAAAATTCGCCTCGATGCTAATCAAGGCTGGCAACCGAAGGAAGCTATCCAAGCTATTCGCAAAATGGAGGCGATGGACTTAAATATCGAACTCGTTGAACAGCCTGTAAAAGCATGGGACATTGCCGGATTGAAGCAGGTTACAGATGGCGTAGATACATTGATAATGGCTGACGAAAGTGTCTTTTCCCCAAAGCAAGCCTTTGAAGTCATCAAGACGAGAAGCGCAGATTTAATTAACATTAAACTGATGAAATCAGGTGGAATCTATCAAGCACAAATCATCAACCAGCTTGCTGAAGTTTGCGGGATGGAATGCATGGTTGGAAGCATGATCGAAACACGCATTGGCATCTCAGCGGCCGCTCACTTTGCGGCTAGCAAGAAAAATATTACCCGCTTTGATTTTGATGCTCCCCTCATGTTAGCAAGGGAAATCGTTAAAGGCGGGATTAAGTACAATGGCAGAAAAATTATGCTTCTCTCAGATCCAGGTTTAGGAATAAGGCATGTTCATGTAGAAGGAGGAGTATCAACTGGAAATCAAATATAATGGCTAATTGATGTTCCTGTAACGACCCTTGCACATCTTTTGAAGATGATTGTGCAATTTTCTGCAATAATGGCTAAACCGTCCTTGCATTCGTATTCGCCGATCAGCTGTCAAGTCAGAAAATAGCTTAGTCAAAAATACAAAAGCATTCCAAAATGACAATATCATTTATCTGGATCCAAACTATTGGTACCTTTCTGGAGGCGGACTCGTTTCTGTAACAGAAATGGTAAAAGAAATTGAAAAGGGATTGCAGTAACAGGCATAACTTGATCGATTAGCTATCAAGCTGGGAAAGTGACTTCAACATATAGGGTTAGTTAATTTCTATAGTGGTTTATTATCAACCACGACTATTAATAATAAACTAAGCAATAGTCTTTAGACATTTTCCAGCGTTTATCTAAAAGATAATGAGAACCTCAATTGTTTTAGGCAACAATAAGTTGATTCACACAATCATTTGTAGACGGATTTATAAGAAAAAGTCGTTATTAAAACGGTATTCCTGCAAAAAATAAGAGTCAGTGATATTCTTCACTGACTCTTTTATGTTTTTCAATTATTCTCCTAAGTAAGCGGAGAACATCCAAATATGTGTATCAAGCTTAACTAATAATCCAACAGCAAGGTCATTGATCACATCATCTCCGTGCTGTTCGGAAAGCTCAGCCAATTCCTTTAGTTCTTTTTTCAAATGATTGTAATCAGCTACTAGGCTTGAGACCATTTCATTTGCGTTGCTCTCACCCGCTGTTTCTTCTAATGTTGCTAGATCTAGGTATTCTTTCATTGTTGCAGCAGGTTTGCCGCCAATCGCTAGAAGGCGTTCTGCCATTTCATCGACAACACTAGCAGATTCGTTGTAAAGTTCCTCGAATTTTTCATGAAGCGTAAAGAATAATGGTCCTTTCACAAACCAATGATAACGGTGAAGCTTCGTATAAAGGACACTCCAGTTAGCAATTTGTACGTTTAATGCTGAATGTAATTTTTCCATCTTTATTGCCTCCTCAAATTTATGTTTTACTTCTATTATTACAAATCGATTGTGCTCTATTCTTATTATATCAAATACAAAATTAAAATCAATACTTAATTATAATAATTATTATTTAGTATTATATATAAAATATTAAAATGGCTCTGTTAGTGATTAATACTGAAAAATGAAGAACAGCAGGGAGGTTTTGCCGGAAGAGAGTCTTTTGAGCGATTGTGAGAACCCCGTCTCGGAAGGTAGATCGAATCCGTGTGTCTATCAACAAAATTGTTTAACAAAGCCTTTAATATAAGATTACAAAAGATCCTGAATTCCTAAAGTGGGATTAAGATTTTATGAAATATACGTAAAAACAAAGAAATTAACTTATAATAGGAAGAAACGATTATTAAGGAGTCCTTATGGAGTTACTATTATTTTTTCTTTTGGGCGGAATTATTAGTGTCATGTCGGGCTTTTTCGGGATTGGCGGAGGTTTCCTTTTAACGCCGATTCTTATGTTAATTGGATATTCTCCGCTTGAAGCGATTACGACGAGTCTGTTATTTACGATCGGTACGTCATTATCGGGAATTACGGCACATATCCGGTTAAAGAATGTTCTTTGGAAAGAGGGGCTAATACTTGGTTTAAGCGGAATGGCAGCTACCCAACTGGCCCGTCCTTTTGTTCTCTTTTTAGGAAGTAAAGGATGGGATGAGTGGGCCATCCCCTTATTCTATATGATTCTGCTTTCTTATTTTGCGATAACCATGCTAAGGCAAGGGAAAGGGAGGCATGAAGAACGTGCTTCCATTGTTTCAACATCAATTATAAAAATGATCCTCATAGGCTTGTTTGCCGGGATGGTTTCAACAACGCTAGGGGTTGGCGGCGGTTTTATTATGGTTCCACTTTCGATCGCCTTTTTAGGAATCCAGCCTAAAAAAGCCGTAGGCACAAGCTTGTTCGCGATATTGCTTATTGTATCTGTTGGTTTTCTCTCATATGCTTTTACGATCTCAATCGATTACAGAATCGGCCTGTTGTTAGTGGCAGGAGGGCTAATCGGTTCTCAGTTTGGGGCAAGGCTGACTGGCCTTTATGAAAACAAAGAAATTAGTTTTCTCTTGTCTGGACTTTACATTGCAACCTTGCTAAGTGTAGGACTGAAACTAGCAGGCTTAAGCTTCGTCGGGCTATTTCTTCTAGCCGCCTTTATTGTCTTATTTTTCACAAGAACCTTTATAAAAATCAAGGCGGGAAAAATCCAATCAACAGGTAGTTAAGGGAAAGGAGAGAGCGGATTGCTCTCTCCTTTAGTCCAAGAATCAGTTATATGTCTTTTTTTTCAACATATTTTGATTCGGAAGCAAACATAAAAGTTTTATGGTGATACCTGATACTGAATATTAACCCCATCGCAAGCATATTTCCCATAAGAGAGCTGCCTCCGTAGCTAATAAAAGGCAGCGGGATGCCTGTAATCGGCAATACTTGAATGGTCATGCCGATATTCTGAAATACGTGAAAGGTGATCATGCTGATGACCCCGACACAAATATAAGTACTAAAGGGATCCTTCGTATCAAGGGCTGTTTTCGTTAAATGATAGATTAAGAGAAAAAATAAACTGATTACAATACTTCCGCCTAAAAATCCATACTCTTCACCGATCACACTAAAAATAAAGTCTGTGTGGCTGTCAGGAATATATACTTGTCTTTCATAAAATCCTTTCCCCGTTATTAGTCCTGATCCAATGGCTTGCAATGATTTAACAAGCTGCAACCCTGACTCCTGTTTATGGCTTTGTGGATCAAGCCATGAATAAATTCGGTTGAATTGGTACGTCTTCACTTTAAAAAGTTTCTCTAAAATATCTGGTGCCCAAATAACGAAGTAAAGAACAGCTCCCGCAAAAGCTCCTCCTAGTCCATAAATAGGAAGGATGATTTTCCACGAAATCCCTGATGCCAAAATAATTCCAGTCACGATGGCAATAATCACAAGGGCTGTCCCTAAGTCCTCGACGATAATTAGCCCTAAAGGAACTACGGTAGTTATTCCAATTTTAAATAAAAGAAAAACATCTGTTTTTATCGTTTTTTGTACAAATTTTTCGTAATGATCAGCAATTACTTTACTGAGGGCGATGATTAGGAAGACCTTTACAAATTCTGATGGCTGGATGGAAAAGCCTACCTTTGGAATAACGTACCAAAGTGTGGCTCCTTTTCGTTCTGGTGCAATGCTGTCGGGTGCGATAAACAGCCCAATTAGCAGCAGAATTCCAAATCCATATAACAACCAAGTTAGCTTTTTAATTTGTTCACTATCGAAATACATAACTATCGCAATAATGACAATTCCAACCACATAATTTACTATTTGTTTCAGCACGAAGTTACCGGCGTATTGCTCGGACGACTGTCCGCTGTATATGGCGATGCAACTGATAAGAAAAAATAAACATAAGAGCAAGCATAATGTCCAATCAAAACGATCGGAGACTTTTATAGGCTTATTCATTTTATTTACACCTTTTCCATTCGATTCCTTTTTATCGTAACAAAGAAAAATTACCCTTTCAATGAATTTTTTCATTTACTTACTCTATATGACGATTAGGGGAGTGAATTGGTTTCTAAAAGAAAAAAACACGGATAAAAAATCCGTGCGCTACATTAAATGATTAATAAACATGGTAGCAATGCCAAAATACGTGATCAGTGAAAAGATATCATTCAATGTCGTAATAAGTGGACCCGATGCAACGGCAGGATCGACATTAAATCGGTATAAAATAAGTGGAATAATCGTCCCAGCTAGCGTTCCGATGATTAGAGTAAGAAAAAGGGAACTTCCAACGACTAAACCTAAAATGGCACTTCCCTGCCAGAAAAAGGCGATAAGTGTAATCAAGATTCCGCAAGTAACGCCAATAATTAGACTTACACCGAATTCCCTCATAATAAGCCGGAAAACAACACCTTTATCAATATCATAAGAAACGAGCCCCCGAACGACGACGGCAAGGGACTGTGTACCTGTATTCCCAGTCATTCCTGCGATCATCGGCATAAAAAAGGCAAGCGCAACGACTTTTTCCAGTGTTTGTTCGAATCCACTAATAATACTTCCTGAGATAAGACCAATGAATAAGAGCAAAATCAGCCAAGGGAGCCTGCGATAGGCAGCGATAATAGCCTTCGTATCAAAATCAATCGACTTACCAGAAGCGGAAAGCTTTTCAATATCTTCATTTGCTTCCTGGATGACAACGTCAATGATGTCATCAACCGTAGCGATTCCCATTAGCACGTTATCTTCACTGACGATAGGGATAGCAAGAAAGTCATATCTTTCAACAAGAGTGGCGACTTCTTCCTGGTCGGTCGTCACAGTAACGGAAATGACCCGTTCATACATGATATTTTGAATCAGTTCATCGGGCTCTGCGATTAGCAAGTCACGATAGGAAACGACCCCAACAAGCTTCCGATCCTGATCAATTACATATAAGTAATTAATGGTTTCGGCAAATTCAGCAAATGTTTTCAGCTTTCCAACCGCATCCTTCACAGTATAGTAATCCCGTATCCATACGAATCGATTTGTCATCAATCTACCGGCTGATTCAGGCGGGTATTTCATGATGTCCTGGACAATTTGCGATTCGCTCTTCTTCATTCCGGATAGAAGAGAAGCTATTTTATTAGGGGATAAATCATCTAAAAGAGATGCCAAGTCATCATTGTCCATTAAATCGAGGACTTTTCCTGTTTTTTCAATCCCGAGTTTATTTAATACTTCTAGCTGTTTTTCCTTGTTAAGCTCTTCGATTAATTCTGCAAGCTGATCGAAACTTAAATAAAGTAAAAAGCGTGTTTTATGCTTTTCCGGCAGGTTTTCATAAATTTGTGCAATATCATAGGGCTGCAATTCGTCGATAATCGTTTCAAATTCTTTTTTCTTATTTTCTTTTAATACTTTAATGATGTGAAGAGTGATTTGGTTTTCCGTCATGTTTTGAATCAAACTTCTCACGCTCCTTCCGCCGGCTGTTTACTTAGGCTCTTTTCGTAAAGTTTGTTGTTCTTATAATGTAATTTTTATTTAATAATCTGAGTTGATTGGAGCGGAGGGCACTTGACTCCTCGAAAATGCTATCGCTTTTCCTTCGTGCGTGGGCAGATTCAAGGATGTAAATTCAGTATCCAGCGGGAGATAGAGGGAACGGGAGACCCCACAGGCGGTAACGCCGAGGAGGCTCCCGTCCCTCCCCGCGGAAAGCAAGTGCCCGCAGCGGAAATCAACGGGCAAAATCTCAAGGCTAAAAACAACAATAAAACAGTATTTATTTATTATTCCATGATCATTATAGAAAATTTTGCTTCAGATTGAAACGACGTTAAGGTTAAAAAGGTGATAAAAATGAAATTATAATGAATAATGCCACAAATTCCAGGGGATTTTTGTATAATTGCTTTTATAGGGTAAAATTAGAAAGAAATATTAAAAATATAAATAACTGAAAATATGCTCTCTTTTTGCTAAAATAAAGTTGTATCGTTTAGGAAAGCTGAACCCGTTCGTCATAAAAAGCGCACGAAGCTTTTCTTATTATGTTCGGAGGTTTCACTATTGAAAAAAAGGAACCATGGTATTCGTGATCTCATTTACATACATCTAAATGAACAAGATCAATTTGTCATCACATACGGAATTGAATTTGCCGAGTTTGCGGCGTGCTTGTCCGATTCGCTTAACAATCTTCTTTTGTTAAAGCATCGATTTGATCATGGTGATTTTAATATGCACACATCACTCGAATATGTGTCAAGAGACAAACTGAACAAGCTTATGGAAGATGATGTATATGGGTATGGAAATTTCTGTTGGATTGATTTTGAAGAGGAAGAATTATTAAATGAGCTCCCAGGTCAGACAATTGCTGAACTTCTTTATCTCGGTCATTTGAAAGACCATTTGAAGCTCCCTTTTTATAATTATCTAAGCAACCGGTATGTATACTTAGCTCATGATGATGGTTGGTTTAATAAGACTTATTACCGTGATTTTCATGATTTTTACAGGGTGCTTGGGGAGACTATCCCGCGTAAAATGGGGCTGATCAAGGTTGAGAAATCCTTGCTTGGGATAAAGAAAACAAGAACATATCCTCCTATTTCAAAGGATATCTTTTATGCATTAAAACCATTGATGAAAGAAGGTGTTCTTCTTTCAATTAAGGACTATGAACAAAATCGGGCAAAAATTGAAATGCCAATTTGGGCAATTGGCGATTTTGATGATATGGACGATATGTATAATGAATATGAAAATATCATTAAGGAACCTTGTGATGCAAAGCTCGTCTTTGATAAAAAGTCAAAGGAATGGAATATATACGGCCGGTAAATCGGGCATTTTCCATTTTATCGGCGACATTTTGGAAATATCAGCGACTTTAGCCAGTATCTCGGCAACTTTTCGAATATCCTTCAATTTGTATTCAAAATAATAGTGTATAATCGAAATTAGCGGAAATTTAACTTTATTCAGCAGAAGTCTGCACTTCTATAATGGCGTGATGAATGCAAATAGGTACCAATTCAATGGGGGTTCAAACACGGCTGAATAAAGTTAAGCCTCCGGCAGATGCCTCAGATTTTTTAAAGGAATTTATCGAGCAAGCTCGATAAAAATCTGGGCGCAAATACGCCAAGGCGAATTTGATTACATATGTAAGAGAATGGGTGTCTTCCATAAAAGAAAAAGATAAGAATGTTTATTCATTTCTTTTGAAGACTTAAAAGGGAAGTTGGTGTAATTCCAACGCGGTCCCGCCACTGTAAATGGGAGCTCACTGCAATGACCACTGTACAATCATGTATGGGAAGGGGCAGAAAGCGATGACCATGAGCCAGGAGACCTGCCTGATTCTTGCGCACCAACAACCTACGAGGATAGGGGGTGTTTGAAAAGGGTTATTTAAAGTATGCCTATTCGAACATCTCCATATTAATTGTGGGGATGTTTTTTTGTTTTTATATTTTCTTAAGTAAGGCGCTAGCGCTTTTCTGAATCTCAGGAGGAATGACGGATGAAAAAGCTTTATTCTTTATTATTTACCCTTTTACTAACTGCTGGAGTACTGGCAGGCTGCGGTACAAGTACTGAAAAACCGAAGGAAAGTACTGGTGAGAAAACAGAATCCGTCCAGAAGGATGAGTCCGCTTTTCCTGTTACAATCAAAGATGCTCTTGATAATGAAGTTGTCATTGATGCAAAGCCTGAAAGAATTGTATCTCTGATTCCAAGCAATACAGAAATTGCATTTGGTTTAGGATTGAGTAAACAAGTCGTCGGTGTTTCAGATTATGACAATTATCCAGCAGAAGCGAATGAAAAAGAAAAGATTGGCGGGATGGATTTCAATGTAGAGAAAATTCTTTCATTAAGTCCAGATCTTGTACTCGCTCATGCGTCATATGCTGAAGGTTCCAAAGACGCTCTTCAGCAGTTAAGGGATTCCGGAATTACTGTCTTTGTTGTAAACAATGCAACAAACTTCGATCAGGTATTTGATTCAATTGGAATAATTGGGAAAATAACTGGGGAAAAAGAAAAAGCGGATGAGATTATATCTGACATGAAAGAAAATCTTGAAGAAATAATCGCAAAAGCAAAGGAAATAAAAGAAGAAGACCGGAAATCTGTTTTTATTGAAGTGTCTCCTGCTCCAGAAATTTATGCAGCAGGAAAGAATACTTTCATGGATGAAATTCTTCATTTGATCCATGCTGAAAATGTGGTTACGGAAGAGAATTGGCCAAAAATTGATCCAGAGGCCATCATTGAAAAAAATCCGGATGTAATCATCACAACTCATGGATACTATACGGAAGACCCTATTGGACAAGTATTAAGCAGGGAAGGATGGCAGGATGTCGCGGCGGTAAAAAATAAGAGAGTAGTGGATATAGATTCTGAAAGGATTAACCGCACAGGACCGAGGCTTGTTGAAGGAGTAGAGGACCTTGCAAAAGCGATTTACCCGGAAACATTTAAATAATAAAATTTTTGCCTATTGGACAGCTGTATGTTTTCTTATTGTGGCGATATTGTTAGGAATTTCAATTGGAACAGTTTCTGTACCGGCTATAACGATTATTAAAATAATAGGTGCTGAAATCTTCATGTCACCTTCAGAAGGCATTGATCCAATGTACTCGAATATCGTCATGAATATTCGGCTGCCAAGAGTTATTTTAGCAGGCTTGGTTGGGGCGTCTCTCGCAATAGCGGGAGCCGCCTTTCAAGGTTTATTGAGAAACCCGCTTGCAGATCCATATACACTTGGCGTTTCTTCCGGTGCCTCCGTGGGTGCCGTACTAACACTGTTCTTCAGCATTTCCATTCCAATGGCGGGTATGTTTACTTTGCCATTATTGAGTATTTTGTTTTCATTCCTTACCATTTTTTTAGTTATGATATTCGCCCGTAACATTGAACGCTCCATGAAAGTAGAAACAATTATTTTAACGGGGATTATTTTCAGTTCCTTTTTAGGTGCACTTATTTCGCTTATGATTGCGCTAACGGGAGAGGAATTACGGCAAATTATCGGCTGGTTGCTTGGCAGTGTTTCCATGCGGGGCTGGGCCTATATTAAAATTATCATGCCTTTTTTTATTATCGGCTCCATCATTCTTTTTGCAAATAGCCATGAATTAAATGCGATGTCTTTCGGTGAAGAAAGAGCTCAGCATATAGGCGTAAATGTCCAAAAAAGGAAGATGCTAATCTTAATTGCCGGCTCCATTTTGACTGGTGCGGCGGTGGCTGTTTCAGGAACGATTGGGTTCGTCGGGCTCGTTATCCCTCATTTAACGAGGCTATTATGGGGGCCAGACCATAAGCATTTATTGCCGCTTTCGATTTTTATAGGTGCTGGATTCCTAATACTAGCAGATCTTGTCGCCCGAACAATTATCTCTCCAACCGAGCTTCCAATCGGCGTGATTACGGCTCTCATTGGGGCACCGGTGTTTGCGATAATCTTAATGAATAGACGAACGGAAAGAAGGGGATAAACGATGCTTAGCATTCAACAACTAACAGGCGGATATTCGGAATCCCCGATATTGAAGAATCTTACATTTGACGTGAAAAACGGCGAATTGTTCGGGATTTTAGGGCCGAATGGGAGCGGGAAAACAACATTGCTGATGATGCTAAGTGGGATACTGCCATTTGACCAAGGAACGATCAAATTGAAAGGGAAGCCCCTACAGGATTATTCGGTAAAGGAATTGGCTAGGATCATTGCTGTGCTTCCCCAGCATACAACTCAGGCGTTCTCCTATACGGTTAAAGAAACGGTTTCGCTTGGAAGGTATGCACATCAGAAGGGCTGGTTTCAATCCTGGTCCCAAAAAGATGAGAGCATCATCCAGCAAGTAATGGAACAGACAGGTATTTTTCATTTCGAAAACAACTATATACATGAATTATCAGGTGGAGAGCGACAGCGAGTTTTCTTAGCTCAGGCACTTGCACAGGAACCAGAAATTTTACTGCTAGATGAGCCGACTAACCATTTGGATCTTTCCTTTCAAAAGGATTTACTTGATCTTTTAAAAACATGGACAAAGGAGCGGGGACTGACCGTTATCTCGATCTTCCATGATTTGAATTTGGCTGGGCTATACTGTGACAAACTTCTGCTGTTAGAAAATGGGGAAATTAATATTAATGACACGCCAACTGAAGTTCTTAAGGAAGAAAGGATTCGGGAGGTGTACAATACTAAAATTGAAAAACAGCCACATCCAAAAGTACCAGCCCCACAAATGGTTCTGCTTCCTGAATGTTGTTTAGAAGGAGAAGAGGATTGTTATATTGATGAAACCCTTCTTGAACAATCAGAGAAATATATTGTTCTAAGGTCACCGCTCCCGCTAAGAACGATGTCTTCCGGGGTAGTTGGTTCAGGGACAGGCTGGCATCAAACGTTCGTAAATAGACATGTGGAAAAAGACTATAATTGTAGTGACCATCGGAAGGAAATGGCGGATTATTTAAAAGCACACGGCTTTGAGCCGGAAGGAACAGTTGGGATGATGACAGCTGTAGTGCTTGAGGATGTCAGTTACCGTTTATACAAGGAAGTTGGATTTTCTGTTTTTATTTTAGTAACGGCAGGAGTAGGAAATGCTGTCGATGCAGCTAGAAGCGGAAAACATACGAATCAGCTTGTCCCCGGGAAGATTAACACTTGGATTTTCGTCAACGGAGAGCTGACAGAGGAAGCTTTTATCCAAAGTATTATGACGGCGACGGAGGCGAAGGTGAAAATAATGTTCGATCAAGCAGTCAAGGATTCTGTAACCGGGACGATCGCGACCGGGACTTCCACTGACAGCATTTTGGTGGCGGCCACCCAGCGGGGCGAAAAGCTGGAATACGCTGGAACCATTACCCCCCTTGGAAAAGTGATCGGAAAAGGTGTCTATGAATGTACAGGGGAAGCCATTCAAAAATACAAAAATAGAGTAATGAAATGATTACTTATCACCTTCTTGCCATAACGATAGCATTCGCACTTGATCTGATTATTGGAGATCCTCCGAACTGGCCGCATCCCGTTAGATGGATGGGTTCGTTGATTCATCGGCTTGATAAAAGCTGGAACAGCGGCAGCTTTAAAAAAATAAAAGGTATTTGGATGCTTTTTACTTTATTGTTTGTCGTGACAGGTATTGTTTTTCTTATCATTGGGGTGGGTTATTGGATACATCCAGTGGTCGGTATTTTGATAGAAGGTGTCATTATCTCCACAGCTATCGCACAAAAAAGTCTTAAGGAGGCGGCCCTTTCAGTCTATGAACCACTTGCAAGAGGAGATATGGACGTGGCCCGCCAAAAGCTTTCATATATTGTTGGCAGAGATACTTCAATGTTGGATGAGCCTGAAATCGTCAGGGCTGCGGTTGAAACAGTCGCTGAAAATACGAGTGACGGCATAACAGCTCCCTTATTCTGGGCAATCATTGGCGGAGCGCCACTTGCCCTTGCCTACCGAGCGATTAACACCTGTGATTCAATGGTTGGCTACCGAAATGAGAAATATAAAGACTTTGGATGGGCATCCGCCCGTCTTGATGATGTGGTGAATTGGATTCCGAGCAGGCTAACTTCCTTTTGTATGATGTTGAGCAATCGTTTTGAAAAATTAAGCTGCCGGGAAGCATGGCATATTTTAATGAGAGATGCGAAAAAACATCCAAGCCCTAATAGCGGCTGGGGAGAAGCGGCTGTAGCGGCAATTATGGGTGTCCAACTGGGAGGCGTGAATTATTATAAAGGGATCATTTCTAATCGGGCAAAAATGGGTAACTCGCTTGTTCCATTAGAAAAAGGTCATATCCTTAAAGTAAATAAAATCGTTACAAATACAGTTTTACTATTCATATTACTACTATGGCTAGGAGGAATGCTTATTGACACATGGTTCTAATCCTCAATCTTTGTATGAGTCAATAATCAACCCTATGCCTTGCCAAAGAATTGATTTCTGTGATTAATGGGGGTTTGGGGAATAAGGTGGAAAAATCATCGTTAATCTTTATTACAGGCGGTGTTCGCAGTGGGAAAAGCAGCTTTGCCGAAAAGCGGGCTACTGAAATTGCTTGCGAAACCGGAGGCCATCTTCATTATATTGCTGCAGGCCAACACAGTGATCCCGAGATGAAAGCAAGAATAGCCAAGCATCGACAAGACCGATCAGAAAGTAAGTTTAATTGGAAAACATGGGAACACCCTACTCACTTAACCAAGCTATCAGGGGCTTTTAACGGTAAAGATATTGTTCTGTTGGACTGTTTGACAACTCTATTAAACAATGAATTTTTCCATTCGGATGGAAAGTGGCTGGATCCCGTTTTTCAGGAACAGGTCATGGATTCCATTTTGGAGGGGATTGAACAGATTCAGTGCAGATCCCATGTACTCATTGTCGTCAGCAATGAGATTTTTCATGAACCAATTGGTGATAATGAAATGGTTTTTATTTATGGACGAATGCTAGCCCATCTCCATCAGCAACTAGTAATAAAAGCGAAACAGGCTTATCTCGTTGAGGCAGGCATTCCACTACTGATGAAAGGAGGATGACCATGAAAGGGATAATGATTCAAGGAACAGCTTCGGATGTAGGGAAAAGCCTGATTGCTACAGGTCTTTGCCGTGCGTTTGCAAATGAGGGATACCGGGTTGCTCCTTTTAAATCGCAGAACATGTCAAATTTCACCTATACCATGAAAAATGGGAAAGAAATTGGCAGGGCGCAAGGAATTCAGGCTGAAGCCGCGAAAACGAAAGCGAGCGTTTGGATGAATCCCATATTGCTTAAACCTAGAACTGATGAGCGTTCAGAGGTTGTCTTGCTTGGGAAAGTGACTGAAACATTATCAGGTAAAGGTTACCGGGATTCATTCTATGAAAAAGGATTGGAAACAATCCAAACTGCGCTTGAGACATTAAGCAAGGACTATGACCTCCTTGTGATGGAAGGGGCAGGAAGTCCGGTTGAGATCAATTTAAAAGAAAAAGAGCTTGTGAATATGAAGGTTGCTGAAATGGCTGATGTACCGGTTATTTTGGTAGCTGATATTGATAGGGGCGGCGTATTCGCCAGCATCGTTGGTACGCTAGAGCTACTTACTTATAAAGAAAGAGTAAGAATAAAGGGAATCATTATCAATAAGTTCCGTGGCGATCTTTCTTTATTCGAAAATGGAGTTAAATGGATTGAGGAGAAGACAGGCATTCCAGTGATTGGTGTGCTTCCGTACTTAGAAAACCATATGATTCCTGAAGAAGACTCTTTATCGATGCCAAATGACGCAGGAGTGGAAGTTGACGTCATCCAACCTTCTGATTCCAATGAGTCTGTTGAAGATAATAAAATGGCAGATCAAAAATATAATGAACTAGCCTCTAAATTATTAGCGCATCTCGACTGGGAAAAGTTGAAGGAGATTCCCTTTAATTGGAGAAATGGTTCATGAAATGGATTAAAGGATTATTAATCAATCTTCAATTTTTTACTTCCATTCCCATACCCTTATCTTTGCCAATGGATAAAGAGCATCTTGAAAAAGCAATTAAGACATTTCCGATACTTGGCCTTGTTCAGGGAGGGATTTACGCATTTACCTTGTATGCCATGCTCCATTGGACTCCTTTCTCCGCGCTTACCGCGGCATTTGCAGTTTGGCTAGCTGGCATCATCATAACTGGTGGAATTCATCTTGATGGCTGGATGGATACAAGTGATGCCTTTTTTTCCTATCAAGATCAGGAAAAAAGACTGGAGATCATGACAGATCCGAGGACCGGTGCGTTTGGTGTCATTTCAATTCTTGTCTTGCTCAGCACTCGGTTCCTGTTTATATATGAAATTACGTTATTTGTGAACCCTGCATCCTATCTATTTATAGCCTTTATTCCTTTTTTCAGCAAGATGGTTATGGGTGTACTGTTATTACGAGTAAAAGCAGCTAAAAAAGAAGGACTAGGCTCATTATTTCAACATGCATCCACTCGTAGAACTCTTTTGGTCTATCCTGTTTATGTCGTGCTTCTTCATGTCGTTATAGGATTATTTATGGACCAGGCATTATGGGGTACCACTGCATTTATTCTTGTTTCGATATTCCTCATACTTTTTTTTTCAAAAAAGATAATCAGCTGGTTTGGAGGGATGACTGGAGATGTCCTCGGGGCAGCTGTGGAAGGGACAGAGGTGCTGCTATGGATGACACTGTGGCTATTGCATTATTTCGTCATGGGCTGACAGAGGATAATAAGCGCCATGCTTATCTTGGGTGGACCGATTCACCCCTTTGCCTGATAGAAAAGGAAAAAATGCAAGCAAACGATAACGAGTACGAACTCTTTTTTTCAAGTGATTTGAACAGATGCCTTGAAACAATGGAAATCATGTTTCAAGCTTGTAACCCGCTAATTCTAAGTGAATTAAGAGAATTGAACTTCGGCCAATGGGAAAAAAAGACTTATGGAGAATTAAAACATGATCCAGAATACCAGAAATGGTTGGGGAGCCCATTCACTGTCAAACCTCCAGAGGGTGAATCCTTTTTTGAATTTTCTACTAGGGTACAGGCCGGATGGGAAAAAGCAATCAAGAAAATCATCGATTCAAACGTCCGAAAGGCTGCGATTATGACACATGGCGGGGTCATCCGGCATTTATTAACAAAATATGCACCTGAAGCAAAAGATTTCTGGGAGTGGAAAATTCCGCATGGCAATGGCTATGAACTTATTTGGTCATTAGAAGTTCTGAGGGAGGGAGAACGATGCACTTTGTTACAGGAGGTGCCTTTAACGGCAAAACTAAATGGGTAAGGGAAACCTATCAGTTGAAGGAAACGCCCCACTTGTGGTTCTCTGCTTATAAAGGAAATCACATCCCTGACTGTCTGAGTGAATACAATGGGAGTAGGATTTTGATTCTAGAAGGCATCGAAATTTGGCTAAAGGATTGGGCTAATCATTTAGATGTCCACGAAATACGGGAGAGATGGCGCAAGCTGTTGCAAACATGGCTGGAGTGGGAAAAAGAAGGTCATCAAAGAAAAATTATTTTAATAGGAACGGATATCACGAAAGGAATTGTTCCTATGCTTGCAGAAGAACGTAAATGGCGGGATGTAACAGGATGGGTCTATCAGGATGCAGCTGCAGCAGCAGAGCGGGCAGATCTAATATGGTATGGAATTGGCCAGCAAATAAAGTAAACTGTGTTGAGTTCTTACTAAACCATCGAAAACTTAAGTGAAAAATCTAATCCACATGATTAGAAATGAGGATGACTGAAAGGGTTTGACCTCACTCACATAAGGGGGTTCATGAGTCTAAAAAACTCCCCAAAAAGGGAAAAACAGGCCTCATAGAGGGTTTTCTGGTGCACTGAATTTCTTTAGCTATAAAGCATGATCTCTTAGGATTGAGCCAATTAAAATGATGATAAAGGGGAAATAAACATGAGAATTTATACGCGTACTGGAGACAAGGGAAAGACAAGTATTATTGGTGGAAGAGTGGAAAAGGATGACGTACGAGTTGAAGCTTATGGAACGATTGACGAAGTGAACTGCTTTGTCGGTCAGGCCATGACACAGCTAGACCCTGCTATTTTTCAAGATGTGCTGGATGATCTAGAAAAAATTCAGCATGAGTTATTTGATTGCGGCGGAGATTTAGCGAATATAATAAAAGGCCGCGAATTGAAGTTAACAAAAGAATCGGTAGATTACCTGGAAAAGAAAATCGATGCCTTTACCGAAGAAGCTCCGAAACTAGAAAGATTTATTTTACCTGGTGGAGCCCCTGCATCCGCATCGATCCATATTGCTCGCACGGTGACAAGAAGAGCTGAAAGGCTGGTTGTCTCCTTAATGAAAGCAGATCCTGAGATTTCTGAAACAGCTCTTCAGTTTATTAATCGCTTGTCAGATTACTTCTTTGCTCTGGCAAGAGTAATTAACTTCCGCTTAAAAAGAAGTGATGTTGAGTATATCCGCAGTGCAAAGGTTTTTCGGGAGGGGAAACGCAAGGATGAAAAATAGAAAGAAGAGTTTGAGTTTGACCTGGATTGGCATGTTAACAGCTTTATCTGTTGTTGGTGCAGCAATTAAAATTCCTGCTATCATCGGCAGTGTTGCTTTAGATGCTTTTCCCGCCCTGCTTGCCTCTGCCCTATTAGGCGGAGCGGCAGGCCCAGTTGTTGCTGGGGTGGGGCATCTAATGTCTGCATTATTAGGGGGAATGCCATTAGGGCCGCTTCATGGACTCATTGCAGTAGAAATGGCTTTCTTAGCTTTTGTTTTTTCCATCCTTTATAGAAGCGGAAAAAGGTGGCAGGCGGGTGCTCTCTTCGTATTGGGAAACACCTTCGCTGCGCCGCTGCCGTTTTTATTTTTGATGAGTAAAGCATTTTATTTGTCGATCGTACCTTCTCTTTTCATCGGTTCCGTTCTAAATACGTTTGTAGCTTTTATCGTCATTCCGAGGTTAGCTCGTATAATGGAGCCAATGCTTTCTAAGGCAAGTACGAACGAATGAGGGATGTATTGATTATTCCCTTTAATCATGAAAAATCCATTGTAGTTGCTAGTGATAATAGCGGAGGGATTGGACTTAAGGAAATGGATGCGGTTCAGGTCCCATATGAAACAGTGGCCTATTATTCTTTTAGAGTGGCTGCCATGGAATGTATGTCTGCAGGAGCACGGCCATTTTCCGTAATCCTACAGAATTTTTGTGGGGACGGGGCATGGCCCGCTCTAATTGCTGGAATTAACAAAGGGCTAGAAGAACTATCTCTTAATGATGCTCAGGTGAATGGAAGTACAGAAAGCAATTTTCCCCTTTTGCAATCGGCGGTTGGGATGACCGTTCTTGGGAAAAAGGAGAACGATAGTCTGATAAATCCGCTTCATTTTTCGAAGCAAATGAAAATTGCCGTAATTGGGGCCCCGCTAGTAGGGCATGAGGTAGTCGAAAGAGAAGTTGAGGTAGCTCCGTTAGCACTGTTTCAGCGAATATGTTCACTGAAAGATGTTATTACCTTACCCGTAGGTTCAAAAGGAATCCTTTATGAGTTGAACCAACTGTTTTCCAATCGAAAGTTTTGTGCCGCTGAAATACAGACAAGCCTAGACATTCATAAATCATCTGGTCCGTCCACTTGTCTTGTAGCCGTTTATCCCCCTGAAATGCAAATCGAAATTAAATCCATGACAGGACGATATTTACATGAAATACATCTAGTCTAACTGACGACATGTTTTTTTTGTGTGTGCGGTTAAGTCATTCATTGTGAAAAGGGTATGATTTCGAGAGAAATCATACCCTTTTTCAGTTTCCTGTTCTGTTATAGAGCATATTCGGTTGTTATTTAGTTTTATTTTCCGTTTTTTATTACCATCGTTTAATTCTATCAATTTCTTAATAATTATAATTGCAACATTGAAAATATATTGACAATTAGGAAAATTGAGGGATATAATATTTTTAAGTTTTGTATTTCTGAATCGAGTTTTATAATATAGAACAAAATTTAGTGTTTTTATATTTTTATAGTCAATCTTTCGTTTATTCTGAAATGTAAGCGTTATTATCGCTTTCGTAATACTTTCCTAGTATTTTTCAGCTGTTTAAATTGTAATAACTTTAGCGGTTCAATGTGAGCTTTTTTTATCCTAATAAAATGTGAGTTTATTTTGGTATTAAGAGAAAATCTCTTACTATAAATTAAATTTAGGGGGAATGTAACAATGAGAAAACTTTCTTTTGCAATTCTTTTCGCTATGATGCTCGGAGTGCTATTCTTAGCCGGGTGTGGCGGAGATCAATCTGCGGGGAGTAAAAGTGTAGCAAAGCCTGTTGAAGATTCTTCAGACAGTGGTAAAAAAAGTGAAGCTAGAAAGCTGCGTGTTAGTATCGGCGTAAATGATAAACACCCTGAATATGAAGCATCAATGAAATTTAAAGAAATAGTAGAAAGTAAAACAGATGATTTTGAAATTGAAGTGTATAGTTCCGGGCAAATTGCAGATGACCGTACAGCAATTGAAATGCTTCAATTCGGAACACTTGAAATAACGATTCCATCGACATCTCCACTTGTTAACTTTATTCCAGAGTATGGTGTCTTTGATCTTCCATTCTCCATTCCAAATGAGCAAGTGGCGGATAAAGTGTTGGATGGACCTTTTGGAACGAAAATGTTAGAAATGGTTGATCAACAAGACCTTGTAGGACTTGCTTGGTGGGAAAATGGATTTAGAAACTTAACGAATGATGTTCGTCCTGTTTCCAGTGTGGATGATTTGAAAGGTATGAAGATTCGTACAATGGAAAATTCCATTCACCTGGATGCATGGAAAGCTCTTGGGGCCAACCCAACTCCTATGGCCTTTACAGAATTGTTTACAGCGCTACAACAAGGCACAGTTGATGGTCAGGAAAACCCATATCCGACTATCTTGCTGAGTAAATATTTTGAAGTCCAGAAACATATCTCTAACACTAATCATGTATATACTCCTTTTATCTTCTTATTTAGTAAAAAAATATGGGACGAACTTTCTGCTGAGCAGCAAGTAATTATTAAAGAAGCTGCTTTAGAAGCAGGTAAATTTAACAGAGAACGTACACGTGAGGTAGCAAAAGAATCCCTTGAAGGCTTAAAAGAGAACATGACATTTACAGAGGTTCCAGAATCAGAGTTTAACAAGTTTAAAGAAAAAGTACAGCCGATTATTGAAAAGTATAAAGGTCAAATTGGCGAGAGTATTGTAGATGAATATTACGCTGAAATTGAGAAAAATAAGTAACAACTAACTAACTTTGCCGGAAGTGTAAAGGCGAGTCAGACTTCCGGCTACTCTTCTATTCTAGAGGAAATAGAAAACGAATTTAATTGAAGCTATTTAATAGGTTAATTGAAAATACAGAGAAATACATTTTTCTTTTATAACCAGCATAAAATAGTTAAGGAATTTCTGAATGAAAAAATGATAGAGTTCGATAAGGGACAAAAAGCCCAATAAACAAAATCTATCAATATTTCAAAACTGAATTTTACAGTATAAAACAAAATGCTTATCAAGTGAATAACTGCTGTTTTATTGTTCATTTATTTGTTCTCGTATCACTGATTCTATTTTTTCTAGGTGTTTATCTTCTTTCACTTAAATGAACTCGGTATATTTCAATTAGAAGGGGGGAAATCCATGGATATTATTAATCAGCTATTAAAGGACATTCCCATTCCAAAAATGGTCAAAATAAAACAAAAATTCAATGCTCCAGAATTATTAGATGTAGGAGCAGAAGTAAGGAAAACATTGAATGAAACGAAGGTGCTAGAAAGAATAGCATCAGGTGACAGAGTAGCAATCGCGGTCGGCAGCCGTGGCGTGGCAGATATCCCGGTACTAGTAAGAGAAACAGTCCTAGCTATTAAAAGCGTAGGAGGGAAACCTTTTATTGTACCAGCAATGGGGAGCCATGGAGGAGCCAAAGCAGATGGACAACGTGATGTCCTTAAACAACTAGGAGTCACGGAGGAAGCTGTCGAGGCTCCAATTATATCTTCAATGGAAGTAGTAAAGATAGGGGAATTACCGAATGGGTTGCCAGTTTATTTTGATAAGCAAGCATATGAAGCCGATAAAGTGGTCGTCATTAATAGGGTAAAACCTCATACAGCCTTTCGAGGTCCTGTCGAGAGCGGATTAATGAAAATGATTACGATTGGTCTAGGGAAGCAAAAGGGTGCGGAAGCTGCTCATGCTTACAGCTTTAAGTATATGGCTGAGCATATTATTGCTATGGCCAGGATGGCTATTGAAAAAACGCCGCTAATATTTGGACTTGCCACAATTGAAAATGCTTATGACCGACCTGCCAAGGTGATTGCAGTTCCGATTGAAGAAGTAGAAAAAAAGGAATCTGATTTGTTGAAAGATGCTAAATCATTAATGCCGAAAATTCCTTTTGATTCAATAGATGTCCTCGTTGTAAATGAGCTTGGAAAAGATATTTCAGGTGACGGAATGGACCCAAATATTACTGGACGATTTGCCACACCATATGCAAGTGGCGGTCCCGAGGTAAAAAGAACTGTTGTATTAGGCTTAACTGAAAAAACAGAAGGTAACGCTAATGGCATTGGTATGGCTGATATGACGACAAAAGCTGTTGCGGATCAAATAATTTGGGAAAAGGGTTATGCAAATGCCCTTACAAGTACAGTAATTGACGTTATTAAATTGCCGATGGTCCTTGAAAATGACGAATTAGCTGTTAAGGCGGCTATAAAAACATGCAATGCTTTTGACTTAACGAAGGCGAGAGTAGTAAGAATAAAAAACACTTTGGATATTGGGGAAATTTGGATTTCTGAGAGCATGGTGGAAGAAGCCAAAAAAAATAAAGATATTCAAATATTATCAGAACCTACGGAATGGATTTTTAATAGATTAATAGGGAGTGTAAATAAATGAATTTGCTCTATCCTCTTATTGAAAATGATGTTAATCCATATCGCGATAACGTTCAAGGCAAAGCGAACGAGCCAATTACAGTCGCGGGGCTTTTAGACAGATCTAAACAAATCTTAGGTTCTACATATGAAGGCGGAAAACCGGATTGGACATTAGAAGAAATTTATATGCGTCTGGAAAGAAATGCTCCGCGTATTGCTATTATTGGCGGCTCATCTGATCATCCGGCTCATATTATGGATTTTCAAACTTCTGCAAGGGCTGCAATTCGCATTTGGCAAAATGGGGGGGTGCCATTTTACTTCTCCACACCCGTAATGTGCGATGGAACAGCACAGAGTAATCAAGGAATGAGCTATTCACTGCAAAGCCGGAACGCAGTGGCAGAAATGGTTGTCAACCAGCTTGAAGCTCATAGCTACCACGGTGCATTTGTTATTCAAGGCTGTGATAAACAGCCATTAGGTGTAGTTAGTGCACTGGCACATATTGATCGCCTGCGACGAAGCCGGGGAGAGGCACCGTTTTTTGCTACTTTTGCGCCTGCCCATGTTCTTCAAGGAGGGACAATACCAGAGGATGTAATAAAAGAGTTAGAAGCACTCGCTAAGAAAGCGGAAGTAAAAGGAGCTACTGACGTCGCAATTGATTTGCGAGATACAATGGCATATATATTGCAATGTTCTTCCAACACAGCATTTCAAGGTGTTTTTGAGCGGGCATATGAGCGAGGTATTTTGACGAAAGAAGAGCATAAGTATTTTGAAATGCGTCTTGCTGTAGCTACATGTGACGGCCAAGGCGGTGTTTGTGCCTTTAATGGTACCGGAAATAGTTCGCGTCATTTAGTTGCGGGGCTTGGTCTCGTTCATCCAGCAGTTGAACTTTTGACTGATCCACCTACCCAGAGACAAATTAATTCAGTGCTTGATAGCTTTGCAACAATGATTAATGATGAAAAATACGGTGTATCTAATATTGTTGCTGCCAATATTAAAAACGCAATTCGTATACACAGCGCATCTGGAGGTTCCACAAACTTAATGATGCATCTAGTGGCAGCTATGCTATATGCAGGGTACGAGTTTAGTTTATGGGATCTGGATAAAATTCATCATTCACATCCTATCCCGGATCTTTTCGACTATAGCTTAACAGAAGGTCGAGATATTTATTCCCTTGCTATGCAATGTTGCAGTGGAACAAGCAGAGGGATGGAAACACTTTTTTACGAATTAATTAATAATGGCGTTCCAATGGACGAGGAAGCACCAACGGTTGCTGCAAAGACATGGAAAGAACGGCTTGCCATCACGAAAAGCTTACAAGCTTTGAATGTAAAAGAGAATCCGATTATTTTATCGAATCCGCGTCGTTCATTCAGTGGGGTCGATGTTCTTAAAGGAAATTTCTTCGAAAGTGCAGTGGTTAAAATTAGCGGAATGCCAACGCCTCAGCTCGATCAATTCGATGATAAACTTGCCTTTGTCCTTTACTTTGAGAACGAAGATGATGCGAATCGCAAATTATTAGATTCGAATCTGTTAACACAGATTCGCGATCAGAGGCTTTTTACTCATGAATCTTTACTAGCTATGATCAAATACAACAAGGAATCGGAATGGGAGCACTTAAAAGGAAAAGGATACGAAGAATTATTTGATGCAATGGCAAGTGATGGGATTTTAAAACTTGCGGTTATCATTGCAGGGCAGGGACCTATTGCATATGGTATGCCAGAGATGTTTACACCGATGCAACATATTAATGCCAGCAGGGTGATGAAAAGAATAGCTACGATTATTAGTGATGGCCGATATTCAGGAGTAACGTATGGAGCGGCTATTGGTCATATGACACCAGAAGCTTACGAAGGCGGAGGTATTGGATTTCTTCAAACGGGTGATGTACTTCATATGCGATTGAGAGGCCGAAGAATCGATTTATTAAATGAGAAAAAATTGTTTGCTGGAGAAATTGTCTATGATTTTTCTGATGAACTAAAGGATGAGCGGCAATTACTTGTTAAAGAAAGAAAACAAAAAATGAAATTACGCCAAAAAAGTGTAGCTGCCAGTAACCGGATGTATGGACATACAGATGCAGCAAACGGAGTTGTTCCATTGGCAGTTCAAGAAGATGCTGTATTGGATTATGAGAAAGATATAGTACTCCATACAAAATCAATCGTATCGAATTAAATAAGCTAAAATATGAATGTGGGTTAATAACAAAAATACCACGACAAGTCAGAGAGGAAGATTAAGATGCCCATTATTCAATCAGTAGACCGTGCATTAAGAATACTAGATTTATTTGATGAACGTGAACGAGAACTATCTATTACAGAAATCAGCAAAAGAATGAATTTGCATAAAAGTACCGTCCACTCTTTATTAAAAACGTTACAATCTCATCAATACATTTCGCAAAAGGAAGAAAGTGGAAAATATATGCTCGGATTAAAACTATTTGAGCGGGGCAATGTCGTCATCGATCATTTAGATTTAAACGTTGTAGCTAGGAAACATTTAGAATGGTTATCTGCAACAACGAATTTGACTGTTCATCTAGTCATATTAGACGGGCAGGAAGGGGTTTATGTTGACAAGGTAAAGGGAAGCGGTGTTACCGTTTTTTATTCACGTATTGGACGTCGCGTACCCATTCATACAAGTGCGGTTGGCAAAGCCCTTATCGCTGCAAAAACAGATAATGAACTTGATCAATTACTTGAAGGATATCACTATACAAGACCCACGCCTAATTCAATCGGTTCAAAGGAACAGCTTTTAAAAGAAATCACAAATGTACGAATCCGTGGGTACGCCCTAGATAATGAAGAAAATGAGCCGGGTATCGTCTGTGTAGCTGTACCTATTAAAGATTATTCTGAAAAAACGATTGCGGCAGTAAGTATCTCTACTCCAGCCGCAAAAAGAGATGAGGAAGCATTGCAACATTATGTGAAGCTGCTTCAAGAATGTACTGGGAAAATCTCTGAAGAACTTGGATATGAATTTGAAAAACACTTAATAAAATGAAGGCTGTGTTAAAGCGCACTGTTGATTTTTGCATTTTGTTGATTGGAGCGGAAGGCGCGAGATCCTCGAGAATGCATTCGCATTTTCTTCGTAAGGTGTTTATTCGAAGATGATTAATCAACGTCCTGCGGGAATAGCGAGTCAAAGGGAGACCCCGCAGGCGCGATAGCGCCGAGGAGGCTCCCGGACCGCCCGCGGAAACGAGCGCCTAGAGCGGAAATCAACAGGCAAGATTCAAAGAGCCAAAATGAAAAATGAGGAGGCATTAGCCATGAGAATTATTCGATATGTGAATGGTCATAATCTAAAACAACTAGCAGCAGTTTCAGTTGACAATATTGTTTTTGATCTGCCATATCCCGATTTTATGTCATTAGTTTACTACGCTCGTGAAAATGGTAAATCAGCGTTACAAGTTGTTTCAGAGGAAGTTAGTAAGAGCAAAAGTGAAAAAAAATTAGAACAGGTAAAGCTTACTACACCAATTGATGCACCGGAAGTATGGGCGGCAGGTGTAACATATGAAAAAAGTAAAGAAGCTCGTAACTATGAAGCTACAAATGGCAAGCTGGACAGCAAAACATTTTACGACAAAGTTTATGATGCTGAGCGTCCTGAAATTTTCATTAAATCAACAGCTGCCAGAACGGTTGGTCCAAACGATCCGGTTTATTTACGCTCTGATTCCAACTGGCAAATTCCGGAGCCGGAACTTGGCCTTGTCATTGATAAAGAAGGAACTGTCCTTGGATATATAGCTGGAAATGATATGAGCTGCCGTGATATTGAGGGGGAAAATCCGCTTTATTTGCCACAGGCAAAAATATGGAAAAATTCATGTTCGATCGGCCCGGCTATTTTACTAAAAGATGCTGTTGAAGATCCGTATGAGTTAAAAATCATTTGCCGTATTTATAGAAACGATGAAAAAGTGTTTGATGGGGAAGCCAAAGTTAAGCAACTAAAACGAACTTTAAATGAATTAGTAGATTACTTGATTAGAGATAACGATATCTTCGATGGCACTGTGTTGATGACAGGCACATGTGTAGTTCCACCAAACGAATTTACTCTTAATGATAATGATGTAATAGAGATAGAAATTCCTGAAATTGGAATTTTGAGGAATCCAGCAAAATCTCAAAATTTGTCGCTAACGAATGCAAATTAAATTAACGAAAGCTGAAATATTAAAACAGCATGACTCTGGAATTTGGAGAATTGGACCAACATTTTAATAAAAGGATGTTTTCGTAAAGTTTGTTGCTTTTATAATGTGATTTTAATTTAATAATCTGAGTTGATTGGAGCGGAGGGCACTTGACTCCTGCGGGAATAGAGGGAAGCGGGAGACCCCGCAGGCGGTAACGCCGAGGAGGCTCCCGTCGCTCCCCG
>NZ_JAHNZZ010000001.1:2736327-2755689 GCF_019039215.1 Bacillus sp. FJAT-29790 | reverse complement strand
CAGCGGAAATCAACGGGCAAACTTTGAAGGCTAAAACAACAATATATGCGAAAACAGCCTAATAAAAAGGAGAGAATAGATCTTGCAAACGGCATCTAAAGAAAAAACTTTTAATAACTTTATCAATAATGAGTGGGTAGAATCAGAATCCCGGGAAACAATTAAGAGCATTAGTCCTGCGAATAAAGCAGAAGTGGTCGGTTATGTTCAAAATTCTACGAAGGAAGATTTAGAAAAAGCGGTACAGGCTGCTCACCAGGCGAAAAAATCTTGGCGAAAACTTGGACAAGCGGCACGGGGTCAATTGTTATATAAAGTAGCTAATATTATCGAAGAGAACTTAGAGGATATTGCTGAAACAATGACAAGAGAAATGGGCAAAACACTTCCCGAAGCAAAAGGCGAAACAGCTCGCGGTGTGGCTATTCTTCGTTATTATGCCGGTGAAGGAATGAGGAAGGATGGGGACGTAATTCCTTCTTCTGATAAGGATGCCCTTATGTTTACTAAACGTGCACCATTAGGCGTAGTAGGCGTAATCACTCCATGGAATTTTCCTGTGGCTATTCCTATTTGGAAAATTGCACCGGCCCTTGTTTATGGAAATACTGTTGTCTTAAAACCTGCTACTGAGGGTGCTGTAACGGCTGCGAAAGTAGTAAGCTGCTTCGCCAAAGCAGGATTTCCGGAAGGCGTACTCAATTTTGTTACGGGTTCTGGTTCAGTGATTGGTCAAGCTTTAATTGATCACCCGCTGTTAAATGGAATTACATTTACTGGTTCTGAAAGCGTAGGAGAAGGAGTAGCAAAATCAGCAGCAAATAGGGGAATCAAGTTTCAATTAGAAATGGGAGGAAAGAACCCTGTTATTGTAACAAAAGATGCTGACTTGGATAAGGCAGTAGAAGCGGTTATCAGCGGCGGCTTTCGTTCTACAGGCCAAAAATGTACAGCATCAAGCCGTGTGATTGTCGAAACAGAAATTTACGATGCTTTTAAAGAAAAATTGATTCAGGAAACAAAAAAAATTACTGTTGGGGATGGCTTAAAAGAAGGAATATGGATGGGCCCATGTGCAAGTGAAAGCCAACTAAATACAGTGAAAAAATATATTGAAATTGGGAAAGAAGAGGGAGCTTCTCTCATTTATGGGGGAGAGCAGTTGGCTGGTGAAGAGTTCGATAAAGGTTTTTATGTGTCGCCAACTATTTTTGAAGATGTGCAGCCGGAAATGGCTATTGCTCAGGAGGAAATCTTTGGGCCAGTCATTGGACTAATCAAAGCAGAAAACCTGGATCAAGCAATTGAAATCGCCAATAGTACAAAATATGGACTGAGTGCATCGATCTTTACTTCAAGGATTGACTCTTTGCTTGAATTCATTGATGAAATGGATGCAGGGCTTGTCAGAATTAATGCTGAAAGCGCTGGAGTTGAACTTCAAGCACCATTCGGAGGCATGAAAGCATCAAGTACTGGGGCGAGAGAACAAGGGGAAGCAGCAAAGGAATTTTACACAGCTATTAAAACTGTATTTATTAAAGGATAATTTAATAAACGGCAGTGAGGTGCCTATTTTAGGGAACTCTCGAAATTTTTCAATATTTATCAATGAGGTGAAGCGTTGAAAATTACAAAGCTTACTCTATATAAAGTTCCACCACGCTGGCTGTTTGTTAAAATCGAAACAGACGAGGGAATATCGGGGTGGGGCGAGCCAGTTGTAGAAGGACGAGCTGAAACAGTTAAAGCATGTGTGAATGAATTGTCAGATTATCTGATCGGGAAAAATCCAAATGACATCGAGGATATTTGGCAAACACTTTATCGCGGTGGATTTTATCGTGGCGGTCCTATATTAATGAGTGCTATTTCCGGAATTGAGCAAGCTCTTTGGGATATTAAGGGGAAGTACTTTCAAGTTCCAGTATATGAAATGCTTGGTGGAAAAGCCCGTAAGAAAATTAAGGTCTACTCCTGGGTAGGGGGCGATCGGCCGCAAGATGTAGTTGCTGCTGCTAAGGAAAAGCAAGATCAAGGCTTTTTGGCCATTAAAATGAATGCATCTGAAGAAATGAATTATATTGATAGCTTTTCAAAAGTTGAACAAGTTATTGAACGAGTTGCTTCTATTCGGGAAGCCGTTGGAAAAGACTTTGGCATTGGTGTTGATTTTCATGGCCGCATTCATAAAACTATGGCAAAAACGTTGGTAAAGGAACTCGAGCCGTATAGGCCAATGTTTATTGAGGAGCCAGTTCTGCCTGAGAATAATGAAGCATTACGAGAGATTGCCAGATATACAACTTGCCCAATTGCAACGGGGGAAAGAATGTATACACGCTGGGGTTTCAAACAGCTGCTTGCGGATGGATATGTGGATATCATTCAGCCTGATTTATCACATGCAGGTGGAATATTAGAAGGAAAGAAAATTGCAGCAATGGCCGAAGCATATGATGTTGCCGTTGCCCCGCACTGTCCACTTGGACCGATGACGTTGGCTTCTTCTCTTCATCTCGATGCTTGCACACCAAACTTTATTATACAAGAGCAAAGCCTTGGTATTCACTATAACGAAGGCATGGATATTCTTGATTACATCAAGAATCCTGAAGTTTTTAAATATGAAAACGGATATGTCAATATCCCAGAGTTACCAGGATTAGGAATAGAAATGGATGAAGAGAAAGTAAAGGAAGCTGCCCAAATCGGCCATAATTGGAAAAATCCAATTTGGCGACATGAGGACGGAAGTATTGCGGAGTGGTAAATCAAAACGGAAGGGAAGAGAAGGCGGATGAAGTTTCATGGCATAATCCCCCCTGTTGTTACCTTATTTGATGAATGTGGAAATCTCGATCTAAATTTGAATCGAAGGTATCTTGAAGAACTGCTTCAACATAAAGTTCATGGCATTTTGTTGATGGGAAGTTCGGGCGAATTCTCCTCTTTAACAATGGAAGAGCGGAAATTGTATGTAAGGGAAATGATTAAATACGTTAATAAGCGTGTCCCTGTATTAGTAGGAATCGGCCACACTGCGTTAAAAGAGGTGTTAGAATTATGCTCCTATGCCGAGGAACAAGGGGCTGATGGAGTGCTAGCGGTCAATCCATATTATTGGCATCTCTCGGAGGAGCAGTTATATCGCTTTTTTTCAAACATTGCTGAAAATACGAATTTACCTATTCTTTTATATAATATTCCTGCATTTACCGGGCAGTCCATTTCAGTAGAATTGGTCAAAAAATTGGCTCTAAATTATCGGAATATTTGTGGTATTAAGGAAACAGTAAGTGAAATTAGCCATATTCGGCAAATGATTTCGGAAGTAACAAAATTACGAAGTGACTTTATGGTCTTTTCAGCTTTTGATGAGCATTTATTACCGGCACAAATGATTGGTGCTGCAGGAAGTATTAATGGCAGTGCTGTATTTGCCCCGGAGATTTCTGTTCATTTGTATGAAGAATATCAGAAGGGCAATCTAGCTGAGGCAGAAAGGCTACACAAAAAATTATCGGAATTAATGGAAATCTATTCGATTTGCCCATCCTTCTTTATGCCTATGAAAGAAGGAGTGCACCAGAGGTGGTTTAGTGAAAAGACAGGGCACCGGGCACCGTTTGATGTATATCCTGAAGATCTGCCAATGAAAGTAGCTTCGCTTTTAAAAATAATAGAGATGAAAGAAGGAATACCAAAGTGAAAGAATCTCGAGAGTTACTAGAGAAACTTGGCTACCCATCCACGGACTTAAGAGAACTTCCTACTTCAAAGAAAACATTTCCAGACGGGGCACAGTACCGGATTGAAATCCCGAGTGTGGAAGGGCCGGTTGCATTAAAAGAAACGTTGAAAGAAATTGATCGTTATGGCCTGACGATTCACCGTATTTCTCAAGGAAGCGGAATAATGCTTCAAACAGATGAGGAAATTCTTGAGATGTGTAATCTGACTGCAGAAAGGGGGATGGAACTCAGTTTGTTTGTTGGACCGCGGGGTACATGGGATATCAGTGCTCAGCCATTAACGAGTGGCGGAAAATCGATTGCATTGCGCCATGAGGGCGCCGATCAGCTCGTCTATGCAATGGAAGATTTAAAAAGAGGAGCCAAGCTAGGACTAAGAGGTGCATTAGTGGCTGATGAAGGCCTTTTGATGCTAACGAAAGAAATGAAAAAGCATGGGCAATTGCCGGAAGACTTTGTCGTAAAAGTATCCGTGCAAATGGGTTCGGCTAACCCGGTTTCTGTCAAGCTAATGCAAGACCTTGGTGCAGATACTTATAACGTTCCAACAGCACTTACATTGTCGAAACTAGCATCTATTCGCCAATCAATTGATATACCAATTGATTTATATGTTGAGGTTCCTGACAATTTTGGCGGTTTCCTGCGCTATTATGAAATTCCGGAAATCATTCGTGTCTTAGCGCCCGTTTACATTAAATTTGGGTTACGCAATCATCCTGATGTATATCCGTCTGGGAAGCAGTGGGAGAGTACAAATATTTCACTTGTTCAGGAGCGGGTTCGCCGTGCTTCACTTGGCATTCAAATGATCGAGCGCTATTGCCCAGAAGCAAAAACATCAAAACTAGGTGCTAAAGGGCTCGGTATTCCGAAAGTTAGCACAGTATCTTTAGGAAGCTAGTTCGAGAGCAAGGTTCCTGGGATAAGCTGTAACGCTTCTATCTCAGGAATTTTCTATCCTTATACTGTATTAAAGCACACTGTTGATTTTGGCACTTTGTTGATTGCGGCGGAAGGCGCGAGACTCCTGCGGGAATGCGAGTCAAAGGGAGACCCCGCAGGCGCGATAGCGCCGAGGAGGCTCCCGGACCGCCCGCGGAAAGCGAGTGCCTGGAGCGGAAATCAACAGGCAAGATTAACAGAGCCTATCCTTTTGAAATGAGGTTTCAATTATGACATTTAAAGTACTGCTTACAGATTATGAATTTGAACATTTAACTTACGAAGAGAAAATTTTTAATGAGGCAGATATTAAGGTGGATTTTGTAAAGGCACAGTGTAAAACAGAAGAAGAGGTTATCGAATATGCAAAAGATGCCCATGCCATTCTAAATCAATATGCACCTATATCACGAAGGGTTATTGAATCCCTGGAGAATTGTAAAGTCATTTCCCGCTATGGGGTGGGTGTTAATACAATTGATTTAGATTCAGCACAAGAAAAAGGCATTACCGTTGCAAATGTTCCTGATTATGGGATGGAGGAAGTTTCGAACCATGCACTGGCCCTTCTATTATCATGGGCACGAAAAGTAACTTTGCTGAACAATCAAGTAAAGCAGGGAAATTGGGATTTTAAAGCAGGGGTGCCCATTCATCGCTTCAACGAGCAAACAGTAGGTGTACTAGGTTTCGGGAGAATTCCACGCCGCTTCATCGAAAAAGTGAAACCGCTTGGTTTCAAGACAGCAGCTTATGATCCTTTTGTTTCGGCAGAGGAGATGAAGGAAGTTGGTGTCGTGAAGATGGAGCTGGATGAGATTATCCGTATATCAGACTTTCTATCTGTTCATGTCCCCTTAGTTAAGGATACATTCCATTTAATTAATGAAGAGCGACTGAGCCAAATGAAAAAAAATGCTGTTATTATCAATACTGCCCGTGGTCCAATAATCGACGAAGCAGCCCTTGCAGATGCTTTATCAAAAGGAATGATCGCGGGAGCTGCCATAGATGTAGCCGAAGAAGAACCGATAAACAGCAGCAGTCCTTTATTGAAAATGGAAAATGTCATTATTACACCACACAGTGCTTGGTATTCTGAGGAGGCCATGGTGGAATTAAGAAAGAAAGCGGCATTAAATATCGTTCAAGTATTAAGTGGGGAAAAGACTCCTTACGCTTTAACATAAAGAAAAAAAGCACTCATTTAATCTTTATGTATTAACACCAGGGATGGTAATTGTTCTTTTTAAGGAGGGAAAATAATGTCGCTATTTAAAAAAATTGATCGTTACTTTGAGGAGTCAGTCGTCGCTGTTTTGTTTTCAGCAATGGTTATTCTAACATTTATACAGGTTTTATCACGCTTTGTTTTTAACTTTTCTCTCGGATGGTCAGAGGAAATCTCGCGTTATTTCTTTGTATGGTTAATATACATTTCTGCCGCCATGGCTGCCAAGCACCGCCGTCATATTCGAGTTGAAATTATTGATACAATCTTTCCGCGGTTTATTTCAAAGTGGTTTGGGCTCTTGTCGGATTTATTATGGGTAGCCTTTGCTGTTTTCGTTGCTTTTTACGGATATGAGATTGTCGTAAAGATGATGGGACATAAACAGCTTTCACCAGCCGTTCATTTGCCAATGTGGCTTGTTTATACCATTATTCCTTTCGGTTATGGTTTGATAGCATTACGTGTATTACAAGGTATTATTGGTCGCTTCCGAGGTGATGATGATTTATCCGATGAAGAAAAATTAAAGAGAGCAATAGAGGGGTGATATGATGTCAGCACCATTGGTATTAGGATTAGTATTAATTATTTGTTTAATCATTGGAGTGCCAATCGCTTTCTCTATGGGAATTGCAACAGTCTCAGCATTGCTAGTAGGGGGAATTCCGGCGTCATTTATAGCTCAGCAATCCTTTACAGCGGTTGATTCATTCCCGATTATGGCTGTTCCATTCTTCATTTTAGCTGGTGCCTTAATGGAAACAGGCGGTCTATCAAAAAGGATTATTAACGTTGCACAAGAAATGATGGGGAATATTACCGGCGGGTTTGGGATTGTAACAATTGTTGCCTGTTCCATCTTTGCCGCTATCTCTGGTTCCAGCCCTGCGACTGTTGCTGCGATCGGATCAATTATGATTCCGGCGATGGTTGCTAGAGGATATAGTAAAGAGTTTGCTTCTGCAGTAGCTGGATCTGGTGGAGGTTTAGGGATTGTTATCCCTCCATCGATTCCAATGATTATTTATGGTGTCGTCACAGGTGTTTCGATTGGGGATATGTTCTTAGCAGGATTCGTTCCTGGTATTTTCTTAGCACTCTTAATGATTCTAGTAGTCTATCTTATTTCCAAAAAAAGAGGCTATGTTGGGACAGGACAAAAGTTTACTTTTGCTAGATTTGCTAAAACATCAAAGGATGCTTTCTGGGCTTTAATGGCGCCGGTAATTATTCTTGGCGGTATATATAGCGGTGCATTTACTCCAACGGAATCGGCGGTTATTGCGGTTGTCTATGGATTAATTGTTGGCTTGTATGTGTATAAAGAATTAAAGTGGAAAGATATACCGAAGATTCTAATATCTTCTGCGATGATGACTGGAACCGTAATGATTATTCTCGGAACAGCTACTGCCTTCGGTAAGCTTGTATCGATGTATCAGGTTCCAAATCAATTGGCAGACTTAATATTAGGAGTTTCTGAAAATAAATATGTTGTTCTACTATTAATCACGGTACTCATTTTATTTGTAGGAACGTTTATGGAAACGTTGTCTATTATTATCATCCTTGCACCATTATTCTTGCCTGTACTAGAGCAATTAGGTGTGAATCCAATCCATTTTGGGATGCTACTGATTGTCGGAGCAGAAATTGGAATGATGACACCACCGCTTGGAGTTAATCTCTTTGTAGCATCAGGAATTACCGGGCTGTCTATTGAAAAGGTAGCAAAAGCCATCTTGCCGTTCGTAGGTATCCTGATTGTTGGTTTAATCATTATGTTATTTGTTCCATGGATCTCTCTAGTCATTCCAAATCTATTCGCAAAATAGATTCGTCTATAGCAATGACAACTTTGACTTGTGCTTGGAGGGAAAGAAATTGAAACAGCTAGATGTAGTAACATTTGGCGAAACAATGGTTTTATTTAATCCTGAGCAAATGCTTCCACTAGAATATAATCATAAATTTTTTAAGCAAATCGGTGGGGCAGAATCAAACGTGGCGATTGGGTTGCAAAGATTAGGCCATACAGTAGGCTGGTTCAGTAAGCTTGGGAATGACCCATTTGGAAGATATGTCCACAATTTTGTTCGTGGTGAAGGGGTCGATACCACGCGCTGCCTGTTTACAGACGAGGCGCTAACAGGTATTTTCTTCAAAGAGAAAAAATCGGCAACCAATATGCAAGTTTATTATTATCGTAAGAATTCCGCAGCAAGTTTAATCACCCCTGATGAGATAGATGAAGAATACATCGCTAATGCAAAAATGCTTCATTTAACAGGAATAACGCCTGCATTAAGTGAATCTAGCCGCCAAACTGTCTTTAGAGCAATTGATATTGCGAAAAAACATCAAGTCAAAATTAGCTTTGATCCAAATATTCGTTTTAAACTGTGGAGCCAAGAAGAAGCAAGAGAAGTATTAATTCAAATGGCAAATGAAGCGGATGTCATTCTTCCTGGGTTAGACGAAGGACAATTTATCACGGGCAAAACAACTCCAGAAGAAATTGCGGAGTTTTTATCTCCGCAAAAGGACAAGATCATTATTATAAAGCTTGGTGAAAAGGGTGCTTATTATTATACAGGAGTCGAACAAGGATATGTTAAAGGCTTCCCTGTTTCAGAAATGGTCGATCCGGTAGGAGCAGGCGACGGATTCGCAGCAGGTGTTATCAGTGGTATTTTGCGTAATGAACCAATCAACGAAGCTGTAAGGCGGGGTAATGCTATTGGGGCAATTGTTGTTGGAGCGAATGGAGATGTTGAAGGTCTTCCATACAGGAGCGAAGTTGAGCAATTGATGCAGGGGGATTCAAACGCTCAGGATGTAAAAAGGTAAGAGAGGGTTTGGATATGGAAAAATTAATGAATATTCATAGATTGGTTGATTCGGGTTTAGTAGCAGTTATCCGAAGACCAAAAGCTGAACAGATTGCTTTCATTGCAGAAGCTCTAGTAAATGGTGGAGTTGGAGCACTTGAAATTACGGTTGAAACGCCGGGTGTTTTTCGTATGATTGAACAAATTAAGCAAGAATTCGGTCAGCAGGTACTTGTTGGTGCTGGAACCGTACTTGATGCAGAAACTGCAAAAACGGCGATTGAAGCAGGTTCAGACTTTATTTTCTCCCCAATCGTCGATGAAAAAACAATAGAAATGACGAACAGTTATGGGAAAATTTCTATTCCGGGTGCGATGACACCAACTGAAATCGTAAAGGCCTATCAGGCCGGTGCGGATATTCTGAAAATTTTCCCTGGGAACTCGTTAGGACCGAACTACTTAAAAGAATTAAAAGGACCTCTTGGCCATATTCCTATGATGCCAACTGGAGGTGTTTCTTTAGATAATGTTGAACAATTTGTTAGAAATGGAGCAGTAGCTGTTGGTGTAGGCGGAACACTGCTCAACAAACAGGCAATTGCAGAAGGTAGATATGAAGTATTAACAGACATTGCAAGTAAATTTACCGCCTCAATCAAAAGAGCCCGACTTGAGGAACAGAAAAATAAAAGACCCTATTTAGGAGATGCAGGAAAACACTCAAATCCCACCGTTATTAAGTAGTAATGTAAAGCCTCGGTATATTAACCGAGGCTTTTTCATTTTGTTTCCCTAATAATGGAGCGAATATTACGGAGTTTTTTTATTCTGCTTAGCAAATAAGAGTTAATAAAAGAAAATGAGCCATTTTAATCGATTGAACCGTTTTCTTATAACATTGTAATTCTATGATCATATGGTATGCTTTTTCTTGTTTTTATCGGCCCTGACTTTGAGGAGGGTTCAAAGTCATATTAAATAATGATACAGGGGGATTCCTTTGAAAGTTTTAACAACAAAAGAACAATGGTTTGGCAATATTAAGGGGGACATCCTGTCAGGAATTGTTGTGGCGTTAGCTCTTATTCCGGAAGCGATTGCTTTCTCCATTATTGCTAGTTGGTGATATGGGGGCGTTAACCTCTACATTGCCTACATTTTTAATTCCAGATGTTCCATTTAACCTTGAAACGTTTAAAATCATTTTCCCATATTCAATTGCGCTGGCGATTGTTGGTTTGCTCGAGACATTGCTGACATCATCCATTGTCAATGATAGGACCGATACAGCGAGTGACAAAAACAAGGAAAGCCGTGGTCAGGGAATCGCAAATATCGTTGCCGGTCTATTCGGCGGGATGGCCGGATGTGCGATGATCGGTCAATCCGTTATCAATGTGAAATCTGGTGAAAGAGGAAGGCTTTCTGCATTGGTTGCTGGGACATTCTTAATGTTTCTGATCCTTGTCTTAGGAAACATCGTTGTGCAAATCCCAATGGCTGCGTTAGTTGGTGTTATGATCATGGTTTCAATTGGAACGTTTGACTGGACTTCCATTAAAGGTCTGAAAATATTTAGCTTTTTTAAAAATAATTTTTCAGGTGAAAGATCACATTTTTTTAAATAAGCTTCCCCATTTCTCAAGAAACAGAGAATAAAAGAAGTTTCAATCAACTAGTCTTCTTCATATAAATAAAAATATGGGCAAACAAATGAAAAAAATTCCTGAAAAATCACACCTTAATTACTCCCTCTCTTATTTTATTAAGTGGTAAAATAGGTTAGTGTAACCCAAGAATGGAGGTTCATTTAATTAATGAAAACTAAAGTTGGACTATTGTATGGCGGAAAATCCGCAGAACATAAAGTATCTATGCAGACAGCAATGGCAGTTATAGGAGCGTTGGATCTAGAGAAATTTGAAATTCATCCTATTTATATATCTGAAGATGGGCAGTGGATTAAAGGGCAGCAGTTAACAGGCCCTGTTTCTCACGTGAATGAACTGGCATTTTCAAACGGAGAGGCATTGTCGCAAACGGCATTAGCTCCGAATTTATTTCAGGCTGCTGAAAATAATGAATCTTTTGATGTTATTTTCCCATTATTGCACGGACCAAATGGGGAAGACGGCACAGTTCAGGGCTTATTAGAGCTCCTAAATCTTCCTTATGTTGGGAACGGTGTCCTTGCTTCCTCAGCGGGAATGGATAAAGTCATTATGAAGAATATCTTTGCGCAAGCAGGCCTACCACAAGTAAAGTATAACTGGTTTATCCGCAGTGAATGGGAGAAATCCAAGGATTTAGCATATGAAAAAGTGGAAAATGAGCTTGGGTACCCTTGTTTTGTTAAACCGGCAAACCTTGGTTCGAGTGTTGGAATAAGTAAGTGTACAAACCGCTCTCAATTAGAGAAAGCATTTGTTGATGCTTTTCAATTTGACCGAAAGATTATTATAGAAGAAGGCGTAACGGCAAGAGAAATTGAAGCTGGTGTTCTTGGCAATGACCACCCAGAATGCTCAGTTGCCGGAGAGATTGTACCGAAAATGGACTTTTATGATTATAAGGCAAAATATGAGGATGGAGAAACTGCTTTAATTATCCCAGCTGAAATTTCAGAGGCGGAATACGGTGCATTAAAGGAAATGGCTATACGAGCGTATAAGGCGCTTGATTGTTCAGGGCTTGTAAGAGCTGATTTCTTTTTAACGAGGGAAGGAAAATTCTATATTAACGAAATCAATACAATGCCTGGTTTCACGCCATTCAGTATGTTCCCTTTACTCTGGAAACATACTGGAGTGGAATACCCACAACTAATTGAACGCCTAGTTAATCTTGCAATTGAAAGACACGCAGAAAAGCAGCATATTAAATATACAATGTAACAGCAAGGAACACGGCATGAAAGCCGTGTTTCCATCCTACATAAAGAAAGACTATTTTCGTAAACTTTGTTGCTTTTGTTTAAATATGATTTTATATAATAATCTGAGTTGATTGGAGCGGAGGGCACTTGACTCCAGCGGGAAATTAGAGGGAACGGGAGACCCCACAGGCGGTAACGCCGAGGAGGCTCCCGTCCCTCCCCGCGGAAAGCAAGTGCCCGCAGCGGAAATCAACGGGCAAAATTTCAAGGCGAAAAACAACAATATATGCGAAAAGAGCCTAAAGATAAGATAACGCATCATGGGTAAAAGCCAAGCTATGTGTTATGCCAATTTTAAAGGAGGTAGCCTATGATAACTAAAACTCTTCAAGAAATTACAGGAATGATTAAAATTGAGAATGATATATCGGAATTTAAAGATATAGTGATAAGCGGTGTGAGCATTGATTCTAGAAAAATCACCGCGGGGAATTTGTTCGTTCCTTTTAAAGGCGAGAATTCTGATGGACACCGATTTGTGGAAGATGCGATTAAAAAAGGCGCATCGGCGGCTTTTTGGCAAAAAGATGTGCCGAATCCCCCGCTTCATTTACCCATATTAATAGTAGAAGATCCTTTGATTGCCTTACAAGAGTTGGCAAGAAATTACCGAAATAAACTGAGTGTCAGAGTTGTCGGGATTACCGGCAGCAACGGCAAAACGACAACGAAAGACATGACCGCCAATTTGCTTTCTGTTCAATATAAGGTTCAGAAAACGGAAGGAAATTTCAACAATGAAATCGGTCTCCCATTGACCATACTTGGTTTGGAGGAGGACACAGAAATTGCTGTCCTCGAAATGGGTATGAGCAGCAAGGGTGAAATTGACTTCCTTACTCGCCTTTCGCGCCCGGAAGCTGTTATCATTACAAATATTGGAGAATCCCATCTTCTTGATTTAGGATCTAGAGAGGGGATTGCAGAGGCCAAATTAGAGATTGTTAACGGGCTCGAGGAAAACGGCATACTCGTTTATTATGGGGACGAACCACTTCTAAATGACAAGCTAAGAAATGATAAAGGCAATAAGATGATAAAAAGATTTGGCAGAAGTGAGAAAAACGACTTATTTCCTATAGAAATGAAACAGAGTGACAGTGGAAGCTGTTTTAAAATCAATGCTGCAAATTCCGAGTTCTTTCTGCCGGTATTAGGAATCCATAACGTATTAAATGCATTGTCAGCTATGACGGTTGCCGACTATTTTGGGATTCCGTTTGATAGAATGAATGATGGTTTTTCGGGACTAAAGCTAACAAATATGCGGACTGAGCTGCTGCAAGGTAAAAAAGGTGAAAAAATTATCAACGATGCTTATAATGCAAGCCCAACCTCCATGTACGCGGCGATTGAACTGATTTCCAATCTTCCTGGGTATAAAAATAAGATTCTCGTTCTTGGCGACATGCTTGAATTAGGACCAGAAGAAGAGCATTTTCATCGGAAAATGGGTGAATCCATCGATGCAGAAAAAATTGATTTTGTCTTTACATTTGGTAGTCTTAGCGAATGGATTGCCAAAGGTGCCGAAACAAGGCTGCCTGCTGACCGGGTCTTTGCTTTTACAGATAAGCAGAATCTCATTGAGGAACTGCAAAAGCGCGTAAATGAAGAAACGATTATATTGGTGAAAGCTTCGAGAGGCATGAAGCTTGAAGAAGTCGTCTCCGCACTTCAATAAGCGGCTGATAAGGTTCTTTGTCAACCGCGTACATTGCAATCATGCATTGAAAATGTTAAAATTAACATCAAAATAGCAAGTGAAATTTCTTTTAAAACCCGGACATACTCCAGTTGGAGAATGTCTTTTTTTCACTTTCGTTCCGTACTAAACAGAATGCGGAAACTCAAGTTTTCCGCGAATTGTTCAATAGAGATGTAGACCAATATTTTCAGTTGTTTTAGAAGGAGAATGAACACATTGACAAAGTTTCAAGATTTAGGCATTAGCCCTGAGACGATGAAGTCTATTAAGAGAATGGGTTTTGAAGAAGCAACACCCATCCAAGCACAAACCATCCCTTTAAGCTTAGAAAATAAAGATATGATCGGACAGGCTCAAACAGGTACGGGAAAAACGGCTGCGTTCGGCATTCCAATGATCGACAAAATCGATTATGAAAAAGATGTCATTCAAGGAATTGTCATTGCACCAACTCGTGAGCTTGCTATTCAAGTTTCCGAAGAGTTATATAAAATCGGTTATGGGAAAAGAACGAGGGTGCTCGCTATTTATGGTGGACAAGATATTAACCGCCAAATTCGTGCTTTAAAGAATCGTCCGCACATTATCGTCGGTACACCTGGACGGATTTTAGACCATATTAACCGTAAAACACTTCGTCTTGAAAATGTTCATACGGCGATACTTGATGAGGCAGATGAAATGCTGAATATGGGATTCATTGATGATATTGAAGCGATTCTAGCCCAAATTCCGGTAGAAAGACAAACGTTATTATTCTCAGCTACGATGCCTGGTCCAATCCGAAGAATGGCTGAGCGATTTATGAAGGATCCACAGGTAGTACGTGTGAAAACAAAAGAAGTCACTGTGCCGCTAATTGAACAGTATTATGTGGAAGTTCAGGAAAAGAGTAAATTTGACGTCTTGACGAGGCTTCTTGATATTCAGTCACCAGAGCTTGCCATTATTTTCGGACGGACAAAACGAAGAGTAGATGAACTGGCAGAAGCGTTGAACTTAAGAGGCTATACGGCAGAAGGAATCCACGGAGACTTAAGCCAAGCCAAACGTATTTCTGTTTTACGGAAATTTAAGGAAGGCTCCATCGATATCCTTGTCGCGACGGATGTCGCCGCCCGTGGTTTAGATATTTCCGGCGTTACGCATGTATATAATTTTGATATTCCGCAAGATCCTGAAAGCTATGTTCACCGAATTGGCCGTACAGGCCGAGCTGGAAAAACAGGAATGGCTATGACTTTTATTACTCCACGCGAAAAATCCTATTTACATGTCGTCGAAAGAACGACCAAAAGAAAAATGGACAAAATGAATCCGCCAACTTTGGATGAAGCCCTTGAAGGCCAGCAAAAAGCGGTTATTGAACGGATTTTGCAATCAGTGGAATCGAATAATCTGCAATATTATAAGCAAGCAGCAGAAGAACTGTTAGAACAACAAGATGCAACAACAATTGTACAGGCTGTATTAAAAATGTTAACGAAAGAGCCTGATACAACGCCTGTCAAGCTTACTGAGGAAAAGCCGATGCCTTCAAAAAGAGATAGAAGACCGGAGGATCGCAGCAAAGCTTATGGTCAAAAAGGAAGACAAATGGCACCGGCAAAGTCTCGCCAGAATCATACGGGAAAACGCCATGGACAAAGCAATAAAACCAATTCTAATCATTACCGATAAGATGAAGAGAGCGCTCAGGTGCTCTCTTCTTTGTAAATTTACAAACTAATTTAGGCTTTTGTGAAATTAAGATCCCATATCACGTCATAAGCATCTTTTACTTTTGCATACTTTGCTCCCCAGAAAGTATCCTGTAACTCCATCAATACTGTGCCTTTTTGACTTAATCGAGCATATAATTTTTGAATTTCTTCTTCGCTTTCTAGTTCAAGTGCTAATGAAATATTATTACCAGCTTGAACCGAGTCACTTAGAAAAGCATCGGATACCATAAGAAATAGATTATCTTTTTTAAATTCAGCGTGCATCACTTTGTCATCTGCTTCCGGAGGAGTTGGAAAATCTGCCTCGCCAAAGGTTTGTATCCCGAATATTTCACCTTCAAAAATTTCTTTATAGTACTCAAGTGCTTCCCTGGCATTACCGTTAAACGTAAGATAGGGTGTAGCTTGATTTTTCATAGTAAAGACCCCTTTATATTAAGATTAACTTCATAATAATATTCCGTCATATTTACTAATCCTCCTCTATTTTTTCCTTTACCATATTTCCCATTATAAAGAGATCTTAATCACGATACAAGAACAAATGTTTTATTTCTGAATATTTTTTAAATTTGATAAATATCAACCAATTGATTTTAACATAAGGAAGCCTGACTCACTGAAACCAATTACTTCTTTTGCGAAAATGCATACATAATCATTTGTATCGTATTGTGGTAAATCTTTCATTGGGTGAAGTTTCACTTTATGTCATGTATAATTAGGGTCATTATTACTAGGAATTTCAGGAGGTACCACATGGTTAGAGAACCACAAAAAAGAATATCAACTAGAGGCTTAACGGTTTGGCGAATTTCCGGTGCCATCCATTCATTGATTCCTTTGATTTTAGTAGGAGGAGCAATTGTATTAACCGTGATCTTTAGTTGGCCTATTTGGATTATTGGTGCTGCTCTAATGATATTTGCCATTTATACATACTTATTTGTCATGATTATTCCTACAATGAAATGGAAACGTTGGCGCTATGAAGTACGGGAGAATGAAATTGAGCTGCAGCATGGTGTTTTTGTTATTAAGAGGACGCTTGTCCCGATGATTAGAGTTCAGCATGTTGATACGAGGCAAGGTCCTGTTTTGCGAAAATACCGGTTAGCGACTGTAACTGTGTCGACTGCGGCAACGATCCATGAGATACCGGCACTAGATGTGACAGAAGCGGAGGAGCTCCGGTTTTTCATCTCTAATCTAGCGAGGGTGGCCGATAATGATGTCTGAACCGAAAAGGCTTCATCCAATCTCAGCGGTTGTTAACTGTTTAAAACAATTTAAAGAATTAATGATCCCATTTCTCGTTTTTGTTGTATTTGGCAGCAAGAATGGCCTTTTTCAGCTGCTTATTTCAGTTGGAGTCATTGTTATTGTTTTAGCTACCGGAATCCTCTCCTGGTTAAGATACTCCTATCGTTTGGAAGAAGGGGAGCTCCGGATAGAATATGGTGTTTTTATTCGAAAGAAAAGATACATCCCATTTGAAAGAATTCAAAGTCTCGATTTATCGGAAGGTGTCCTGCAGCGCCCATTTGGTCTTGTAAGGATGAAGGTTGAAACAGCAGGTTCCAGTGGAATGGGAGAAGCTGAAGCTGTGTTAACTGCTATTTCGAAAGACGAGGCAAACTTTATTCAGCAAACGCTATTCTCTGCTAAAAATGCAGATCGGGATATTGGTGGAGAGCCACCGGAAAAAGAAGTTCCTGAAGACTTTCTTTATAAAATTTCTCCCGGAGAGCTTTTGCTTCTAGCCTCAACCTCTGGTGGGGCAGGTGTCGTTCTATCAGCAGTTTTTGCCTTTGTTTTTCAATTCGAAGAACTCATTCCGTATGAAAGAGTCTTCAGTGGTTTGCAGGGATTTATCTCTAACGGGGTCATTTTTATTAGTATCCTTGTATTTATAGGGTTTTTGATTGCATGGGTGATTGCTTTGGTTGGAACGATGGTAAGATATGCGGGCTTCACTGTAAAGAAAATAGGGGATGACTTAATTATTTCAAGTGGGTTATTAGAGAAACGGCAGCTTACTCTTCCTTTACATCGGATACAAGCGATTCGAGTTAGTGAAAACCTTATAAGACAGCCTTTAGGGCTTAGTACTGTTTTCATAGAAAGTGCAGGGGGATCAGCACAAAATAATGAAAGTGCGCGCGTGATGATTTTGCCGATAATTAAAAAGAACCGAATTGCCGAGGTATTATCACCGTATTTAATGGATTATTCCTTAGAGACTGCCGTTTTTCCAGCACCGAAAAGAGTGTTGAAGAGATATTTATTAAGAGGGACCATAATGGTATTGCCGGTGATCGCAGTTCCTGTCCTTTTTTTCAGGCCGTGGGGGTATTTAGCCTTACTTCTACTTATCCCTTCAGCAATCTTGTCCTATTTAAAATTTAAAGATGCAGGTTGGATGATGAATAACCAGCAACTAACCTTGAGATACCGCACGTTAATAAAAAATACTGTTCTTATGAAAAAGAGTCGCATTCAATCGCTTAGTATTCAGGAAAGCTTTTTTCAAAGCAGAAAGGAGCTGGCTACCATTACTGCAGTAGTCATGTCCGGTTCTGGAGGAACGGGCGGGACGGTTGTTGATTTGGAAAAGGAGGAAGTATACGCCCTGTATGAATGGTATTCCTATACAAAATAATATACTTGTTTTTTTATAATAGGCTGTTTTCTAAATGATTGTTGTTTTTAAACACGTTTTGTATAAAGTTGATTGGAGCGGAAGGTGCGAGACTCCTGCGGGAGATGCGGGACAGGTGAGACCCCACAGGCGCAAGGCGCCGAGGAGGCTCACCGCCTGCCCCGCGGAAAGCGAACTCCTGGAGCGGAAATCAACTAGACCACATTTTGGTTAAATAGTAACAAAGTTTACAAAAACAGCCTAAAAATATAACCGTTTCTCCGTCAACTAATTAAAAAATGAATATTATAACCGATAGTAATAAGGTACTAGTTTTCTCGATTAATCCATCCTTCTATTCATCTTGGAAGAGGAAAGAAAGATGGAAAATGATTAGATGACAAACTTTGAGTGATATGCACTACGCTAAGTAAAGGAGTGCAAGGCTTAGGCCTATTATTAATATAAGGTTATTGGTAAAATATTCAACTTTATTCAGCAGAAGTTGGATTGAATATGTTTAACACTGGAGGGATTTATTATGTTTACGAGTCGAAAAAAGAATATTCAGCTACTAGAAGAGAATTCAGAATTGCAAAATCGCTTGAAGACTATTTTTGAAAAGGCCCAACAAGATGAAGAATATCTTAACGAGTTTATTGAAAGCTTTAATACTGAGTTAACAAGTGCAATCGAACAGCACGAAATGGTAAATGGGCAACATGATATTCTAGCAAATTTAGTTAGCAAAATCATGGAACGCTTTGACAAAGTGAATGTCATTAGTAAGATGTCTTACGAAAAATCCCTTGGTCTGCACGAGAAAGGTCAAAAATTAATTGAATCAACGGTTGATATGGTCAAAATATCAGAAGAAGGAAGAGACTCTGTAAGTAAAGTAGAGGGGCTCATTGCGAAGCTAGGCGAGCAATTGTCAGAAACGTCTGTCAAAATGAATCAGTTGAATGAAAGATCAAAAGAAATTGAAATGATCGTTAAAGTGATAAAAGAAATCGCTGATCAAACCAATTTATTGGCTCTCAATGCTTCCATCGAGGCAGCAAGGGCTGGTGAACACGGAAAAGGCTTTGCGGTCGTTGCTGAAGAAGTTCGGAAGTTAGCGGAAAATACAGCTGAAAGCACTCATAATATAAGTGTCCTGACGCAAAATATTCAAAAAGATATTGATGATTCTTTACAATCGACACAAATGAGTACGGGTTTAATCGAAAATGGGATTCAATTAAGCACAGACACGACAAGCAAAATTGATTATATTTTAACTGTGATCAATGAAGTGCAATCCGAAGTAAAAGAAGTGATCGATACAATCAAAGAGCAACGGGATTTCTCGAATGATGTAATCAGTGAAATAAAAGAGACAAAGTCAACTTTCGATGCAGCAAACGAAATGATATTAAAGCATATAAACGACGCAAGTGTTGTCGATGAGAAATTAGAAGATGGAATAAAGCAAATAGCGGAACTAAGAAATTTGGGAAATAAAGCACTCACAACGGTGCAATAAAAGTAATAATTAAATTGAAGTAAAGGGAAAAGAGGCGAGTAAAAAGCCCCTTTTTTTT
>NZ_JAHNZZ010000001.1:2727265-2736317 GCF_019039215.1 Bacillus sp. FJAT-29790 | reverse complement strand
TCGTAAAGTTTGTTGCTTTTATAATGTGATTTTTATTTAATAATCTGAGTTGATTGGAGCGGGGGGCACTTGACTCCAGCGGGAATTGACGGAACGGGAGACCCCACAGGCGGTAACGCCGAGGAGGCTCCCGTCCCTCCCCGCGGAAAGCAAGTGCCCGCAGCGGAAATCAACGGGCAAAATTTCAAGGCTAAAAACAACAATATATGCGAAAACAACCTTTCTTTAAGAAAAGTTATTGTCTGAACAAAAAACCTAAAATGGCAAGAACGATAATACCTCCCCATATCAATAATTTGGTTGGGGATATTTGTTTTGGTGAAGGGCGCCCTTTTGGCCAGCGGATTGAACTGGATAAATTGAAGAATACTTCAGGTTTTCTTTTATTAGGCAGTAATGCCACACCGATCAAAAAGCCAGCAAGAAGTCCGAATAGATGGGCAGTCACATTAATGTTTGGCTCTAAAAAGGTCATGATGATTCCGACAACGGTAATGGTTAAGATGATTTGAGCATTTGCTTTTGAAATCAGGTCTTTTCTAAATAGGATGACAGCAGAAAAAAATCCGAACAAACCGAATATAGCCCCGCTTGATCCCACGTGAATATAAGTTAACGGTTCGAGTAGCAGCGTGGCAACGTTCGCAGCGATCCCTGAGGCCAGATAAACAAAAATAAACTTCCCCTTCCCTAGGATCTGTTCTAAGGCAGGCCCAAAAAGAACGAGGGAAAAGCTGTTAAAGAGCATATGGGCAAATCCGCTATGCATAATAATAGGTGTGAATAGTCGCCAATACTCTCCTTTTACTATATAAAGGTTAACTCCGGCAAAATTTTCAAGAACCCATGAATTTGGTAAAAATGGCAAGACAGTAAGTAAATAAAGTACAATATGAATAGAGATAATGGTGGAAACAACTGGGTAATAGCGGATAAACTCTTTAAAACTTTCGGTTCTAGTAAACATAAAGGCTCTCCTTTTCTTTTCTTGTATATCCATCATAGCCTGAAAATGAAAATTGCATTATGTATTTTGCCTTTTTATAAGTGGATTCCTTACACCCTACACTGTTTATCGAAAATATCCAACGACTTATTCTACAGTATTGTTTATGCAGCTATTAAATCGAATAGAAGGAAGATGAAATATGATTTCTGGGATTGGAATTGATATCGTTGAACTTGGCCGGATTCAAAAAATCTGCGAGAGGCAAGAGAAATTTGCCGACCGAATATTGACTGAAAAAGAAAAGGCGAATTTCAATAAATTAACAGAAAAAAGAAGGATCGAGTACCTCGCTGGAAGATTTGCTGCTAAGGAAGCGTATTCGAAAGCGATTGGAACAGGGATTGGCGAAGCTTTATCCTTCTTGGATATTGAGATTGAAAAAGATGAAAGAGGGAAGCCTTTTATTTCTAAACCACAGAAAGATGGTGTTCACCTCTCAATTTCCCATAGTAAAGAGTACGCTGTTGCCCAGATTGTAATTGAAGAGTAAAACAGGAAAAATCAAATTCGCCTTGGCGTAATGGCGCCCAGATGTTTACCAGGGGTTTGCCCCCCTACTAAATTGGATACCTATTTGCATTCATCTCGCCACTTATATAGATTAGGAACTTCTGCTGAATAAAGTTAAAGCAATGATAAGCATGAATGAAGAAAACAAAAAGCTTCTCATTCCCTTAAGCATATTCTTAAAGGTTGTCTCATATATTCATAGTGCAATAGGAGAGACAAGGCTAGACGAAGAGAGTGGGACGGTTCCCTTACTGAATGTCTGCTTTGATCTCCACCACAACAAGCGCAAGTTGTTGTGGTTGGACAATATGATGAATCGAGACAAAAGGGGTTGAAACGATGAGGAGAAAGTGGTTGATGCTGCTAGCCGGGCTATTGGTTGTTGTTCTATTGTCTGCCTGCGGAACGAAATCACAGGGTGATGTAACAAAGGAGTTGAACGGAAAACTCGGGGAAATAAAAAGTTATCAGGCACACGCAAAAATGACATTGCAGATGGGGACGGAGCCGCAAACATACGATATAGAGGTCTGGCATAAAGACCCATCGTATTACCGTGTGAATTTAAAAAATGTGCAAAAGGATCAAAGCCAGATGATCCTTCGCAATGATGAAGGTGTATTTGTCCTTACACCAGCACTGAATAAAAGCTTCCGTTTTCAAAGTGAATGGCCTCAAAATAGCAGCCAGGCTTATTTATACGAATCGTTAATTAAAGACATTACTGAAGATAAAGAAGCCAAATTCACTGTCACGAAAGATCATTATGTGTTTGAAACAAAGACAAGATATCAAAATAATCAAATGCTCCCAACACAAGAAATCACCCTGAAAAAATCCGACTTATCTCCTGTAAGTGTTAATGTAATGGACACTGATAAAAATGCCCTTGTCAAAGTGCTGTTTTCCGAGGTTAAATTTAATGCGAAATTTGATAAAAAAGATTTTGATATGCAAAAGAATTTAACACGCGTTCAACTAGAAGTTCCTGTTATGGCAGAACTGAGTGATAAAGAGTTCTCTGTTAAATATCCGACTGAGTTCCCTGGAGCTGATTTAACGGATGAAAAAGAAATAAAAACAGAAAATGGAAAACGGGTAGTTTTAACGTATGATGGGGAAAAATCTTTCACACTCGTACAGGAAAAAGCAGTAGTAATGCCTGTCTCTTCTCTTACTTCTATAAAAGGCGAGCCTGTTGATTTAGGCTTTACTATTGGTGCTCTTTCGAATAAAACGATTTCGTGGACATATCATGGAGTCGATTACATGCTCGCTTCGAATGACTTAACCGATGAAGAATTGGCTGCCGTTGCACGTTCGACCCAAGAAAGTATGGTTAAGTAGAAAAATCAGGCTCTGTAGAAGGAGCCTGTTTTTTTTTGTCGTTTTAAGTCAAAAATTGTTTGACAAATTCGACAATGGCGTTTGATAATTATAGATATAAAAATTTTCCGACCGGATGTTAAGGGTGTGAATGAGGTGGATAGTCTAGCCGTTTTTTATAGGGATACTTGGGTGGAAGTAAACTTGGATCATATTTCCCATAATATAGAGTTAATGAAGAAGCATCTCTTTGATGTTAAGATCTTTTCAGTCATAAAGGCGAATGCATACGGACATGGGGACGTAGAAGTTGCCAAAGCTGCATTGGAGGCTGGTGTCTCTTATTTGGCTGTTGCGTTTTTGGATGAAGCGCTTGCGCTAAGAAATAAAGGAATTACTGCGCCTATCCTAATACTGGGTGCATGCCGGCCGGAAGATGCGGGAATCGCGGCCAAACATAAAATTACCGTTACTGTTTTTCAGAAGGAATGGTTGCAGAAAGCAAAAGGGTATATTGAAGCTGGCGATAAATTAACGATGCATTTGAAGTTTGAAACGGGCATGGGTAGATTAGGCATCCGAAGTAAAGAGACGTTGATGGACCTTGAAAAAATTGCTGAAGATGATCCCCACCTGTATATTGAGGGCGTTTTCACCCATTTTGCCACAGCAGACGAACTTGACTCCACTTATTTCAATCAGCAAATGGACCGTTTTCAAGAAATGCTATCTTGGCTAAAAAAAACACCCAAATGGATTCATTCCAGTAATAGTGCGGCCGCCTTGAGGTTTCCGGAAGCCCATTTAAATGCTGTCAGAATGGGCATTTCAATGTATGGGTTAACACCGTCAATGGAAATGGAACCAATTCTTCCTTTTCCATTGAAACCAGCCTTATCCCTTCATACAAAACTCGTTCATGTCAAAAAAGTTCAAAAAGGGGATAAGCTTAGCTACGGAGCTACTTATGAAGCAATGGAAGACGAATGGATCGGAACTTTGCCAATTGGATATGCCGATGGATGGATACGAAAGCTACAGGGACAAGAGGTACTTGTGGAAGGAAAAAGAGTCCCGATCGTTGGCAGAATTTGCATGGATCAATGCATGATAAAGCTACCATCGGAAATGCCTGTCGGAACCCCAGTTACCCTTATAGGGCAGCAGGGGAATGAAGAAATTACTGCAAATGAAATAGCTAAAAAGCTCGATACAATTAATTATGAAATTACTTGTATGATTACCGGGAGGGTTCCTAGGGTTTATAAAAAGAACGGAGAAGTCATTCGAATTATTAACGCTCTTTTTTAAATTATAGCAAGGCGATATGTTTTTGGAAGGTAAATCGAACCCGCGGCGAGACAACAATATTGTTTAACAGCGCCAAGATTTTTATGACAGAATAACGGAACTTTTAATGATCTAATTCCTGAATTAATAGACAGAACCTCACTGAACGAGAAGTATCACCTAATATCTATTGGTAGCAAAACATCATAAATGCATAAAAGGTTAATTTTTTGGCCGATAATACAGAAGAATTGACAAATCCGCTTTGCATAGGGCTAGAATGATGGTAAGATATTATATGGTAGATATAAAATGGTGTGTAGTGATGGTGGAGGTGTTTGTTTGTGTCTGAGTCCAGCGCAACAACAGAGATTATGGTGAAATTACCGCAACATCTTGTAACCGAGTTAGAGAGCTTTGTTAAGCAGGAAAACGTTAATCGGAGTGAATTCATTTATCAAGCAACCAAAATGTATTTGCGCGAACGGAAGAAGAGACAAATTCGTGAATCCATGAGGCGAGGCTACATGGAAATGGCGAAAATAAACTTGACGATTGCATCTGAAGCATTTCAAGCAGAATTTGAGGCAGAACACACAGTTGAACGTCTAGTAAGTGGAGGATAATCCCTTGATTGTCAAACGTGGTGACGTTTATTTTGCAGACCTATCCCCTGTTGTTGGTTCAGAACAAGGTGGCGTTCGTCCAGTGCTTGTCATCCAAAACGACATCGGGAATCGGTTTAGTCCCACAGTAATTGTTGCAGCGATCACTGCTCAAATTCAAAAAGCTAAGCTGCCTACTCATGTTGAAATTGATGCGAAGCGCTATGGTTTTGAACGGGATTCGGTCATTTTATTAGAACAAATTCGTACGATTGATAAACAGCGTTTAACTGATAAAATAACCCATCTTGATGACGAAATGATGGAAAAAGTGGATGAAGCTGTCCAGATTAGTTTGGGCCTCATCGAATTTTAGTAAAAAAAATGCTCTTGCAAAAGGGCGTTTTTATGATAGCTGTTAAATATTTCTTCTGGGCAAGCATCTAATGCTTGTCTTTTTTTAGGCTGTTTTCGTAAAGTTTGTTGCTTTTATAATGTGATATTTACCTATTAAATCTGAGTTGATTGGAGCGGAGGGCACTTGACTCCTCGAAAATGCTATCGCATTTCCTTCGTGCGTGGGCAGATTCAAGGATGTAAATGCAGTATCCTGCGAGAGATAGAGGGAAGCGGGAGACCCCGCAGGCGATAACGCCGAGGAGGCTCCCGTCCCTCCCCGCGGAAAGCGAGTGCCCGCAGCGGGAATCAACGGGCAAACTTTGAGAGCCGCAAACAACAATATATGAGAAAAGAGCCTTTTTTTATGAGTAAACATCTGCCGAATATGAAACATAAGCAAGTTTTTGGTAAAATGGAAAATAGACTGAAAATGCTGGGGGTATGAAATTGGAGAAAACCATGAATAGACATGATCAAGTTCTAGAAATGATTTCAACTGAACAATCTATTTCAATGAAACAAGTAAAAAACACAATTGAGATGTTGGAAGAAGGAAATACAGTTCCTTTTATTGCCCGCTACCGGAAGGAACAGACAGGTGCACTTGATGAGGTTCAGATCCGTGATATTATGGAGCGCTGGCAATACATACATAACTTAGAGCAGCGTAAAGAGGAAGTTGTTCGTCTAATAGATGAGCAAGGAAAGCTCACTGAGGACTTAAAAAACAAAATACAAAAGGCTGTCAAACTGCAGGAAATCGAGGATTTGTACAGGCCTTATAAACAAAAGCGCCGGACTAAGGCGACGGTAGCGAAGGAAAAAGGTTTAGAGCCATTGGCTGAGTGGATTCTTACTTTCCCATTAACAGGTACAATCGAAGATAAGGCAAAGGGATTTCTATCTAAAGAAAAAGAAGTGAATACTATCGAGGAAGCGATTGCCGGAGCAAAGGATATTATCGCGGAATGGGTATCTGATGAAGCGGACAGCCGAAAATGGATTCGAAGTGAAACGGCCAGAACTGGAACTGTAGAGTCGTTGGTAAAAGATGAAAAAAATGATGAGAAAAGAATTTTTGAGATGTACTACGAATATGAAGAGCCAGTTGCAAAGATTGTCCCTCACCGTACATTGGCGTTAAATCGCGGAGAAAAAGAGGATGTTTTACGAGTCAGCATAAAGCCGAATATCGATTTCATTTTGAGTTATCTTCATAAAAAATGGGTGAAGAATGAAAAGTCCCCGGTTGCCGCACTTGTGAAAGAAGCATATGAGGATGGGTATAAACGTTTAATACAACCTTCAATTGAGAGGGAAATCCGTAATGAGTTAACCGAGAAAGCCGAAGAGCAGGCAATCATGATCTTTTCTGAGAACCTGCGAAAATTACTACTACAGCCGCCGCTAAAAGGTAAAGTCGTTTTAGCTGTAGATCCGGCCTATCGAACAGGCTGTAAGCTCGCTGTTGTCGATGAAACAGGCAAAGTCCTGAAAATAGCCGTAATCTATCCGCATCCGCCGGTCTCGAAAGCTAAAGAAGCGAAGGCCCAAATTATTGATTTATTAAATACATTCCAAGTGAAAATGGTCGCAATCGGAAATGGAACGGCATCTCGTGAGACAGAACAATTTGTCGCGGATATTTTAAAAGAGCTTAAAGAGGAGATATATTACCTAATTGTCAATGAAGCAGGGGCTAGTGTGTATTCAGCTTCTGATTTGGCGAGGGAGGAATTCCCTGAACTTCAGGTAGAGGAAAGAAGTGCTGTCTCAATTGCGCGCCGCCTGCAGGACCCGTTAGCAGAATTAGTAAAAATTGATCCGAAATCAGTTGGGGTAGGGCAGTATCAGCATGATGTTTCACAGAAAAAACTCACGGAATCCTTAACGTTTGTTGTAGAAACAGCTGTTAACCAGGTGGGGGTGAATGTAAATACCGCCTCATCATCACTGCTGCAATATGTAGCGGGACTGTCCAAATCAGTGGCTAATAACATTGTGAAGAAACGCGAAGAAGAAGGTAAATTCTCAAATCGCAAGCAGTTGAAAAAAATTCCTCGTCTCGGAGCAAAGACATACGAACAGGCAATTGGCTTCCTAAGAATTATAGACGGTACAGAACCGATGGACCGTACGGGCATTCACCCGGAAAGCTATCCAGAAGTAATCAAATTTCTTACTAATCTAGGTTATAAAACAAGTGATATAGGATCTCAATCACTAAAAGAATCACTTTCGCAATTAAATATTGCGGAAACGGCTGAAGAATTAGGAATGGGTGAATTAACATTAAGAGATATTATTGATGCTCTAGTGAGACCTGAAAGAGATCCGCGTGATGAATTGCCAAAACCGCTCCTAAAGAAAGATGTACTACAGCTGGAAGATTTGAATCCAGGCATGGAGCTTCAAGGAACTGTCCGAAATGTTGTCGACTTCGGGGCTTTTGTTGATATCGGAGTGAAGCAGGATGGGCTTGTTCATATTTCTAAATTAAGACGTCAATTTGTAAAGCATCCACTAGATGTTGTTTCATTAGGAGACGTCGTAACAGTTTGGGTTGACTCTGTTGATAAAAACAAAGGAAGAGTATCGTTAACAATGCTTCCGCCATCTGAATAATGAGAGAACACTGTTCCTAGGCTGTCTAGCTTCAGCGCCTAGCCCCGACGTACAGGACGTACTAGTGTCGACAATGCGAATAAACATCGCAGGAACAATCGGTTTTTGATTGTTCCGAAGGCGCTTCCGCTTTCCTAGGAGCAGTGTTTTTTCTTGTAAAAAAACCAGCATTGGTTTAGTAATTTTATTTGGTAACGGTCTTTTTCGAAAAAAGCGCGTTGCATTTGATTTTGAAACCACGCAGGCATTTGAAAACCTCCCAGATGTTAATCTTAAAAATGAGCTAGACATTAATAAGCCCACCATATAATTAAAAGATGACTTTTTAAACAAACTACGCTTGCCTTTATTGCTGGGAGAGAGCTGTATTTTTGAAGAAGAAGGAAGCGGTAGTTACGCTATTTTACATCAGTATAGGTATATACAATGTATGCTATAACTGGTTGTCATGTTCATAATAATTTAGAAGGGAAAATAATAAGATGGATGATTTGGAACTACAAAGTCTTGTCGAGAAAATTTCAATTAAAAGCTTCGGTAAGCTGTTTCAACATAAAGCTTATTTCAATTCAAGACTTCGGTCGACTGGTGGACGATACATGTTAAACACACATCATATTGAGATAAACAAAAAATATCTAGAACAGCTGGGCTTTAACGAATTAGTCGGCATCATTAAACACGAGCTCTGTCATTATCATCTTCATATAGAAGGGAAAGGTTATCAGCACCGTGATATTGATTTCAAGAAATTATTGAAAGAAGTCGAAGCCCCTCGATTTTGTTCCCCGCTGCCTGAACAAGTTAATAGGAAAGCTATTAAAAGAGTAATCATCTATATTTGCGGAAACTGTGGTCAAACCTATCAGAGGAAAAGGATGATTAACACACAAAGGTATGTATGTGGAAAATGTCGAGGGAAATTAACTAAGAAAAAAGAATTGACATTAAGTTAATATATCTATTATATTTATTTATCATAAACGAAAAAAAGTGGCTGAATTTTTTCGGAAAAATTTCTTGACTTTTAATATCTAGGTTTCTATAATATAAAGAGTCGATAAGGAATACAGTTCCTTATTTGACCAAATTATACTAATTATTCCGCAGTAGCTCAGTGGTAGAGCATTCGGCTGTTAACCGAACGGTCGCAGGTTCGAATCCTGCCTGCGGAGCCATATGGGGAAGTACTCAAGAGGCTGAAGAGGCGCCCCTGCTAAGGGTGTAGGTCGCGTAAGCGGCGCGAGGGTTCAAATCCCTCCTTCTCCGCCAGAACTTTTTAAAAAAC
>NZ_JAHNZZ010000001.1:2726196-2727177 GCF_019039215.1 Bacillus sp. FJAT-29790 | reverse complement strand
CAAGCGGTTAAGACACCGCCCTTTCACGGCGGTAACACGGGTTCGAATCCCGTACGGGTCACTTTATTTCTTATTATCTAGAGTCCAAAAGAGATGGTCCGGTAGTTCAGTTGGTTAGAATGCCTGCCTGTCACGCAGGAGGTCGCGGGTTCGAGTCCCGTCCGGACCGCCATTGTTTAAGATTTTTTTATTATTGAAGAAGTTGTTCATGATTTTAATTCAATGGGCTATAGCCAAGCGGTAAGGCATCGCACTTTGACTGCGACATGCGTTGGTTCGAATCCAGCTAGCCCAGCCATTTTTTAAAAAAACAACTCCGAAGCGTTGCTTCGTCGATTGGTTTTTTTAAAAAATTGCGACAAAGAACGCAGAGCTTTGGAGCAAATTTACGACTACAATTTAAATTTAAGTAAACACATTTTATTACGAGCCATTAGCTCAGTCGGTAGAGCATCTGACTTTTAATCAGAGGGTCGCAGGTTCGAATCCTGCATGGCTCACCATTTTTTTGCGGGTGTGGTGGAATTGGCAGACACGCTAGACTTAGGATCTAGTGCCGCAAGGCGTGGGGGTTCGACTCCCTTCACCCGCACCATTAATTACTAGTTGAATTATCGATTGGTTTATGATATTATAATTTCTATCGCTTTATTAAGCGGTCGTGGCGGAACGGCAGACGCGCTAGGTTGAGGGCCTAGTGGGGGCAACCCCGTGGAGGTTCAAGTCCTCTCGGCCGCACCAAAAAAACTTGTTGACAAATCGATTAAAGATGTTTTATACTAGATAAGTCGTCAAAAAAATGCGCCCGTAGCTCAATTGGATAGAGCGTCTGACTACGGATCAGAAGGTTATGGGTTCGACTCCTTTCGGGCGCGCCATATATTAACGGGAAGTAGCTCAGCTTGGTAGAGCACTTGGTTTGGGACCAAGGGGTCGCAGGTTCGAATCCTGTCTTCCCGACCATTCAAGAAAAACACAATA
>NZ_JAHNZZ010000001.1:2645597-2726186 GCF_019039215.1 Bacillus sp. FJAT-29790 | reverse complement strand
CAAGCGGTTAAGACACCGCCCTTTCACGGCGGTAACACGGGTTCGAATCCCGTAGGGGTCATACGGAAAAGCTGGCAACCATTGGTTGGCAGCTTTTTTGTTTGATATTTTTATATACTTAGACTTCATTTTATCCTCTATCACCCACTTAAGTTCTATAATCCGAAAATAACAGTAAATTACCGCACCGCTTAATCAAACTTCATTTCATGATCCGCTAGCTTCCTTCCTGGGTTATTTAAATCGATTTCAGAATTTATACCAGTATAAGGTCCTCTGAACATTTCACCTGTTGCTAGGATTTTTCCATCTGGCGCTTCGAATAATGGGATTTTCACTTCATTTTTAGCTGCTTCATTTAACAAATATTCGTCTTCTTCTATGCTCAAATTATTATTCCACCTTTCAATTTCACTTGCATTCTTTGTTTTATTGTGTCTTTTATTGTTCAAATTTATGTCGAAAAGGCAAGAAATTAAATGAATACATACGAAAATTTACAGATTGTTAAACATAATGTCATAAAACTAAGAAAACTTTTACAAGGACATTTCTACCGTCAAACGAATATAAACAGGGTAGTAAAAATATATAGAAAAGCATGGTGGGGAGAAGATTGCAGTGAATACGATATTTCCAACCGATTATCAGTTGCACCTGTTTCATGAAGGGACGCTATATGAAAGCTATCGTCTATTTGGTGCGCATGTGATCAAAAAGGATGGAAAGGTTTATACACGGTTTTGTTTATGGGCACCAAACGCTAAATTTATTAGATTAGTCGGAAATTTTAATGATTGGAATGGAGAAGGGTACCCCTTACATAGAGTGAATAATGAGGGTGTTTGGGTCATCTTAGTCGAACAAAATTTAGAGGGGGCTTTATATAAATATGAAATGATAACGCGGGAAGGTAAAAAACTGCTAAAGTCAGATCCTTTTAGTTTTTATTCCGAATTAAGACCAGGGACTGCATCGATTGTTTATTCAATGGAAGGATACAAATGGAATGATCAAAATTGGATGCAGAAAAAAGAGAAGAAGAATATGTTGGCTGAGCCAATGGCAATCTATGAAGTCCATTTGGGATCATGGAAGAAGCATAAGGATGGAGCATTTCTTTCATATAGGCAATTAGCAGCTGAATTAATTCCCTATGTAGTCGAGCATGGATTTACCCATATTGAGTTACTGCCATTAATAGAGCATCCGCTCGATGCCTCATGGGGCTATCAGGGGACAGGTTATTATTCAGTTACAAGCAGGTACGGAAATCCTCATGACTTTATGTGTTTTATTGATCAATGCCATCAAAGTGGGATTGGGGTTATTCTCGATTGGGTTCCGGGCCATTTTTGTAAAGATGATCATGGTTTATACCGGTTTGATGGTTCCTATTTATTTGATTATAAAACGACAGGTGATCGGGAGAATCAAGTTTGGGGCACAGCTAATTTTGACCTTGGGAAAAATGAAGTCCAAAGCTTTTTAATTTCAAATGCCCTTTTTTGGATGGAGTATTACCATATCGATGGATTTAGGCTGGATGCAGTTGCAAATATGATTTATTGGCCAAATCGCGATGACAAACATGAAAATCCTTTTGGAATTCAATTTTTGCAAAAACTAAATCAGACTGTGCTTCAGAATGATCCGCAGGTCTTAATGATGGCCGAAGATTCGACGGATTGGCCAAATGTCACCGCACCTGTCCATTATGGAGGGCTAGGCTTCAATTACAAGTGGAATATGGGCTGGATGAATGACATTCTTTCATATATGGAAACGAGTCCGGAATCACGTACATCCGTCCATGGGAAAATGACCTTTTCCCTTTTATATGCCTTTACAGAAAACTTTGTTCTTCCGCTTTCCCATGATGAAGTTGTTCATGGGAAAAAATCGCTCCTGAATAAGATGCCGGGAGATTACTGGCAAAAATTCGCTCAGCTTAGGTTGCTCCTTGGCTATATGATCGCTCATCCTGGAAAGAAATTGCTGTTTATGGGGGCTGAGATTGGTCAGTTTGATGAATGGAAAGATAAAGAAGAATTGGACTGGAATTTGCTTGACTATGATATGCATCAAAAAATAAATACTTTTGTAAAAGAACTCTTAAAAGTATATAAACGCTCAAAACCGCTTTATGAATTAGATCATATTCATAATGGTTTTGAATGGATTGATGTTAATAATCATCAGCAGTCCATTTTTTCATTTATTAGAAAAGGCTTCAAAGAAGATGAACATCTTGTAGTTGTCTGTAATTTTACTGAAGAGATTTATCAGGATTATCAGATTGGTGTCCCAAAGGAAGGTTCTTACCGGGAAATTTTCAATAGTGATCGGGACGTGTTTGGCGGTTCTGATTGGATCAATAAAAAGGTCTTAAAAACAAAAAATGAAGAATTTCACGGGAAACCACACTCAATAAAAATGAAAATTTCGCCATTTGGCCTATCTATTTTGCGTCCCGTAAAACATCGGAAGGAGAGGAAAGGGAATGGGAAAGAAAAAGTGCGTAGCCATGCTGTTAGCAGGAGGGAAGGGAAGCAGGCTTCATTCCTTAACAGAGAACCTAGCTAAACCAGCCGTTCCATTTGGAGGGAAGTATCGTATTATTGATTTCACTTTAAGTAACTGTACGAATTCAGGCATTGATACAGTAGGGGTATTGACCCAATATCAGCCGCTTGTCTTGAACTCCTATATTGGAATCGGTAGTGCATGGGATTTAGACCGTAAAAATGGCGGAGTAACCGTTCTTCCCCCTTATAGTGAGTCTTCTGGGGTGAAATGGTACTCCGGAACTGCAAGTGCAATCTATCAAAATCTCAATTATTTAAAACAATATGACCCTGAATATGTATTAATTTTGTCAGGTGACCATATTTATAAAATGGACTATGAAATGATGCTTGATTACCATATCGAAAAAGCTGCGGATGCATCTATTTCTGTTATTGAAGTCCCATGGCACGAAGCAAGCAGATTTGGAATCATGAATACAAATGACGATATGAAAGTAGTTGAGTTCGATGAAAAACCAGATTTTCCAAAAAATAATCTTGCATCAATGGGTATATACATATTCAACTGGCCGCTTCTAAAAGAATATTTAGAAATGGATTATCGTAACCCTAAATCAAGCCATGACTTTGGGAAGGATATTATTCCTGCGATGCTCGAGGATAAGAAAGGGTTATTTGCTTACCCATTCAAAGGCTACTGGAAGGATGTTGGTACAGTCAAAAGTCTTTGGGAAGCGAACATGGATCTATTAGATGAAGAATGCGAATTGAACCTGTTTGATTATAATTGGAGAATTTCTTCCGTTAATCCCAATCATCCTCCGCAATATTTTTCATCTGAAGCGGAAGTTGTGGAGTCATTGATTAATGAAGGCTGCACGATTGAGGGGGATATAGAGAAGTCTGTCCTTTTTCAGGGAGTAACAGTTGGGAAGGGTTCTATAATCCGTGAATCTGTGGTCATGCCTGATGCTGTAATAGGAAAAAACGTTTTTATTGAAAAAGCTATCGTACCCCCGAATATGAAGGTACCAGATGGAACCGTGATCAGAGCATCTGAAAGCACAGACGAAATTATTTTGGTGTCGGAAGAAATGTTGCAGGAATTTATTCTTTAAAAATTGGCTCTTTTTTAGGGGATGCTATTTTCGAAATATTCATCATCTAAGGATTTCTACTTTGAAACAACTCACGTGGTTCGTGTGTACCCTTTTTAGGGCTCTTTAAGTGATTCTATTGGACCGCTAGTGGAGAAATCCTATGTTCAAAGGCTAATAGACCAGCTCTATTGGACCGTTACCGAATAATAACTAGGGTTTAATCGGGTATAAAGACAGATATTGAAACAATTGTAAAAACAACAAAGTTTACCGAAAACACCCTGAAAAATAGATAATATAAGCTTCCCTAGGAAAGCAATGAAAAAAATCATCACAAAAATATTAAGTAATGATTTTAGGAGAAAGCGCCGTCGGCTCGAATGACTTATCGCTGACAGGCAGGCGCCTTGCACATTTTAAACAGGAGGGTATGGTATTGAAGAATCGGTTGCTGGGTGTTATAGATGCTACAACTTATCATGAGGAATTGGAAGAACTAATGGCTCACAGGTCACTCGCTGCGGTACCTTTTGCAGGAAGATACCGACTCATTGATTTTGTCCTTTCAAACATGGTTAACTCAAATATTGAAAGTGTAGCTATTTTCCCTAAGTTCCAATATCGTTCATTAATGGATCATTTGGGTTCGGGGAAAAATTGGGATTTAAATAGAAAACGAGATGGCCTTTTCTTTTTCCCGTCTCCAATAATCGATGGGGCGAAGAAAAGAATTGGTTCATTCAATCATTTTGCAGCCAATTTGGATTACTTTCATCGCAGTAAGCAGGAATATGCACTCATTTCCAATTGTTACACGGTCTTTAATATGGACTTTAGGCCGGTGTTAGAAAGACATATTTTGACAGGTTGTGATATTACAGAGGTTCATCAGGGTGCAAGGTCATTAGAAATGTATTTAGTCAAGACTTCATTGCTTATAGAGCTAATAAAATCCAGGGATGTGACAGGGTATTCTTGCATGAATGATGTTGTTTCTGATATTAGTCACTCTTACAAAATTTGTGGCTACGAGTATGAAGGCTATGCGGAAATGATTGATTCTATAGATTCTTATTTCTCAGCAAGTATGAATCTTCTTGATCCTCAAGTATGGAAAAACCTTTTTCTAAAGACCCAGCCAATCTACACAAAAGTGAAGGATGAACCTCCAACACGGTATTTAAAAGGCGTTTCTGTCCATCACTCGATGATCGCAAATGGCTGTCAAATCGAGGGCACTGTTGATAATAGTATTATTTCGCGGGGGGTTAAGATCGGGAAAGGTTCCGTCGTGAAAAACTGCGTTATTATGCAAAAAAGTCAAATAGGTGAAAATTGTATTTTAGACTCTGTGATTTTAGATAAAGATGTAAAGATCGAGCCAGGTACCATATTGGCAGGTACGAGCGAAACGCCATATGTCATCCGTAAAGGCACTGTACAAGGAGCGCTGATGAATTCGTGAAAGTATTATTTGTTGTATCTGAATGTGTTCCATTTGTAAAATCCGGAGGCTTGGCAGATGTAGCTGGTTCTTTGCCGATGGAACTAGTGAAACAGGGGACTGATGTTAGGGTTATCTTGCCGAAATACGGTTCGATTTCAAATGAAATTCAATCGCAAATGGAAAAGAAAACTGAATTCACTGTTGATGTAGGATGGAGAAATCAATATTGCGGAATTGAAGAGTTAGAATTTCAAGGAATTACGTTTTATTTTGTGGATAATGAGTATTATTTTAATCGGGAAAAATTGTACGGATATTTTGACGATGGGGAGCGGTTTGCCTATTACAATCGGGCTGTTTTAGATTCTTTACCGTATATTAACTTTTATCCGGATGTAATTCACTGTCATGATTGGCATACGGGAATGATTCCTTTTCTGCTAAGGGTTGAATATCAGTCAAAGAAGGGATATGGGCTTATCCGAACCGTGTTTACGATTCATAATCTTCAATTTCAGGGGATCATGCCGAAAGAAGCCCTTGGTGATTTGTTAGGCCTAAGTGAAAGGCATTTCCATGTCGATCAACTGGAGTTCTACAGCAACATTAATTTTATGAAAGGTGCGATTGTATCAGCCGATCGAATTACGACGGTTAGTCCTACATATAAGGATGAGATTCAAACTGCCTATTATGGAGAAAAGCTTCATGAATTATTACAAAAAAGGGCAGCAGATTTGGAAGGAATATTAAATGGGATTGCTGAAGGATTTTATGATCCAAAAAAAGACCCATTCCTTTTCGAACGCTACTGTACAGAACAAATAGAAAAAAAACATACTAATAAATCACAATTACAAAGACAATTCGGGCTGCCGCAAAAATTGAACACTCCTCTTATTGCTATGGTAACGAGACTGACAGAGCAAAAAGGCCTTGACCTTGTTAAATGTGTGTTTCATGATTTGATGCAAGAGAATGTTCAATTTCTCGTTCTTGGCACAGGAGACGATGAATTTGAACAATTTTTCAGGGAGATGGAAATCGCTTTTCCGAATAAATGCAAAGCCTACATTGGCTTTGATGAAGGGCTTGCTCACCAAATTTATGCCGGGGCCGATATATTCCTAATGCCATCGAAATTCGAACCATGCGGGCTTGGCCAGATGATTGCTATGAGGTATGGAGCGATTCCAATTGTTAGGGAAACGGGCGGTTTGAATGATACGGTTCAGGCGTTTAATGAACTTACCGGCGAAGGAAATGGCTTCTCCTTTAGCCATTTTAATGCACATGACATGCTGTATACGATTCGGAGAGCGCTCGGTTTTTATAGAGAAGAAATGTATTGGGAACCTATTGTGAAAAATGCGATGGCAATGGATTTTAGCTGGGCGCAATCGGCCTTTAAGTATAACAAGTTATACGCGGAACTCGTTTCTAGGAGTGAAAGTCATGTTTTCTAGTAAAGAGAAATTTAAAGAGGCCTTTTTAAAAAAGCTTGAGATGATGTGCGGCAAAAGTTTTGGAGAGAGTACAGAACGGGATCATTATTATACCCTTGGCAATATGATTAGGGAATATGTAAGCACCGGATGGATTAATACAAATGAGCGGTACCGCATGGCGAAGGAAAAGCAGGTTTATTATTTGTCAATTGAGTTCTTGCTAGGTCGCCTGCTTCATCATAATCTCTTGAATTTAGGGCTAGAAGGCGTCGTTAAGGACGGTCTGGAGGATTTAGGAATTGACCTGGGCAGACTTGAAGAAATAGAAGCGGATGCTGGCCTTGGAAACGGTGGACTTGGAAGATTAGCTGCCTGCTTTATGGATTCTTTGGCTTCTTTAAATTTACCGGGACATGGCTGTGGAATCCGTTATAAGCATGGCTTATTCGAGCAGAAAATCGTCGATGGCTACCAGGTGGAGCTTCCCGAGCAATGGCTTCGGCATGGCCATGTATGGGAGGTAAGGAGAGCTGATTTATCAGTTGAGGTACCATTTTGGGGAAATGTTGAAAGCAGTAAGGAAAATGGTCGAATTGTCTTTCGCCATGTGAATGGGGAAATGATCACAGCTGTTCCCTATGAAATGCCGGTCGTAGGCTATCAGACTGAGACTGTTAATACGCTAAGGTTATGGAGTGCGGAATCTTCACCATCACCCATCCATAAGGATATTTTAAAGTATAAACAGGAAACGGAGGCTGTTTCAGAATTTTTATATCCAGATGATACACATGATGAGGGGAAAATTCTGCGATTAAAGCAGCAATATTTTCTTGTGTCGGCAAGCCTCCGATCGATTGTTCGCACTTATCGAAAACAATATGGGGAATTAACTGCTTTTCATGATCATATTAGCATTCATATTAACGATACCCATCCTGTACTTGCTGTTCCAGAGTTGATGCGCATTTTGATGGATGAAGAAGGAATGGGCTGGGATGATGCCTGGCATATTACCGTTCATACGATTTCCTATACGAATCATACGACCTTATCAGAGGCCCTTGAAAAATGGCCAGTAAGAATTTTTCAGCCCTTGCTACCGCGTATTTTTATGATTGTAAATGAAATCAATGAGCGTTTTTGTAAGCAGCTGTGGGCGCTTTATCCGGGTGAGTGGAATCATATTGAAAACATGGCGATTATTGCCCATAACCAGGTGAAAATGGCACATCTTGCACTTGTCGGTAGCTCGAGCGTCAACGGGGTGGCCGCTCTTCATTCGGAAATCTTAAAAAAGAGGGAAATGAATTCCTTTTACCGAATTTTTCCTGAAAAGTTTAATAATAAAACAAATGGAATTACTCATAGAAGATGGCTTTTAAAAGCGAATCCCCTTCTCGCCAACTTGATAACAGATCGAATAGGGAATGACTGGATCAGAGAGCCCGGACAGTTAATGCAATTAGCTCAATTTAAAGAAGACAGTACTTTTCTTCAACAGCTATCCTTAATTAAAAAGCAGAATAAGGAAAGGCTCGCTAGAAGGATAAGTGAACAGACGGGAATTGCTGTGGACACGTCATCCATTTTTGATGTCCAAGTGAAACGGCTTCATGCCTATAAAAGACAGCTCCTAAATATTTTGCATGTCATGTATTTATATAACAGACTTACAGAGGATTCTAGCTTCCAAATGTATCCACGCACCTTTATTTTTGGAGCAAAGGCCTCTCCGGGATACTACTATGCGAAGAAAATCATTAAACTCATTAATTCCGTAGCGGAAAAAGTAAATAAAGACCCAAGGACGAACGACAAGCTAAAGGTTATTTTTATTGAGAATTACCGTGTGTCGCTTGCCGAAGACATATTTCCTGCTGCAGATGTAAGCGAGCAAATTTCAACAGCAAGCAAAGAAGCATCGGGTACAGGAAATATGAAATTTATGATGAATGGTGCACTCACTGTTGGAACTCTTGATGGAGCCAATGTTGAAATTAAAGAAAAGGTCGGTTCTGAAAACATTTTTATCTTTGGACTGACAGCGGAAGAAGTATTAAATGATGGCGGCTACCATTCGATGGAGTATTACCATCATGATAAGCGAATCCGTCAAGTGCTCGATCAACTTACCAATGGCTTTTTCCCTGATACAGAAGGTGAATTTGATCTGATTTTTGATTCATTGTTAATGGAAAATGATCAATATTTCGTGCTCAAAGATTTTGATTCGTATGTTAATGTCCAGGAGCAGGCAGGAAAAACGTATGAAAATCAAGATCATTGGTTAAAAATGAGTTTGGTGAATATTGCAGAGTCTGGTTATTTTTCCAGTGATCGGACGATTAGTGAGTACGCTAAGGAAATTTGGAAAATTAAACAGACATTATAAAAAACATTTTCATTGACCGAAAAGAGGAAAAGGGGTATCGTGAGGTAAAACTCCTCTTGATTTCCCCGAAAAAGAGCACCAAACAAGTGTTGGTGCTCTTTACTAATTGGATATTAATCATGATCGTCCACATAACCGTCTGTTCGGTGATATGGGACATCGCCAAACGATGTTTCAGTTCCTGCCTTATCAAGCATTGCTTCGTATTCCTCGTGTTTTTTCGAAGGGTAAACTTTTCTGTTTGTTCCTTCTAGATTGCTCCCAATGAATGTTTCATAATCCTCTGTGAAGCCCTCATCATCATGTCCTTCATTATAAAGCGAATTGTAATCCTCGTAATCCCCTCTAAGGTCCGATGGGGTTTCAGACGTGCCGTAGCGCGCTACCTCTTGGAAACTGTCTTCATTATCAATAACTTCTCTAAATTGATGGTGCTGAAACGTATTCCCATGTGCAGGCTCAAGAACATCTTCTTCTACCGGACGGTCTCCAGGTATATGTTGTTCCGGACTATGTTCTTTACAGTATAAGGTAGAAGGAAGAACTTCGAGACGATCAAAGAGAATGTCGTTTCCACACACTTTGCATTTTCCGTATGAACCATTATCAATCGCCAGTAAAGCGGCATTGACTTTATTTAGCTCAGAATCATGATGCTCCTCCAAAGCAAAATCCTTCTCACGTTCATATAGCTCAGTCCCCATGTCTGCAGGATGATTATCATATATCGACAATTCTCCGACAGTTTCTCTCGCATTTACACTCTCGAGGCTTCCCGCCTTATTCTTGTCTAAATTTGCTTCTAAAGATTTTTGTTCATTTTTCAATTGTTTTTTCAATTGTTCAAGCTGCTCATTTGTTAACATCTTTTAACACATCCTTATCTAAGTCGATTCTTCATTAACTGGAAAGAATCACGAAGCCTTATTGGTTTAGTATGATCCTAATCGATAAAATCATGTCGGAATAATTGTCACGCTGTTGATTTTGAAAAATAAAAAAAGCCTTTGCTAATATGCAAAGGCTAGGATGAATGAACTTATAAAAAGGCTGTTTTCGCATATATTGATGTCATAGCCTACAAAGTTAGCCCGTTGATTTCCGCTGCGGGCACTTGCTTTCCGCGGGGAGGGACGGGAGCCTCCTCGGCGTTACCGCCTGCGGGTCTCCCGGTTCCCTCTATTTCCCGCAGGAGTCAAGTGCCCTCCGCTCCAATCAACTCAGATTATTAAATGAAAATTACATTCTAAAAACAACTAACTTTACGAAAACAGTCTATAAAAAATACCCCAAAAATAAACCGATTGATAATAAAAATCCAAAAATGGTATTTGTTTGGGCTGTGGCTTTCATGGCAGGCATCATTTGAATAGGGATTGATTTGCCGATAAATCCTTTTGTTGCTTTAATGGCCTTTGGTGCACTTAGAATCACAATGGCTAGCCATGGAGAAATAATATTCATAGCAATCAGGATAAACACCCATGTAAAAGAAAGAATAAACATTCCAGCCAGTAATTTTATGGCTCCTTTACGGCCTAATAAGATAGCCAGTGTCTTCCGGCCGAATTCTTTATCGCCATCAAGATCCCGGATATTATTTGCTAATAAAATGGCACCGACAAGAATAAAAATTGGGATCGAAACTAAAACACTGGTCGTGGATACAGTTCCTGTTTGAATAAAAAAGGAAATAAGAATAATCATCATTCCCATGAAAAATCCAGCAAAGATTTCTCCGAACGGAGTATAGGCAATTGGCAGAGGCCCCCCTGTATATAAATAGCCAACTACCATACAGATGACTCCGATGAGAGCAAGCCACCAGCTGCTGTTCATACAAATATAAATCCCAATTAATAAGGACACACCATATAAAGAAAAGGCAAGTGTTAGAATGGTTCGAGGATTAATGCCATCACGGACAATGGCCCCCCCTATTCCTACCGATGACTCATTATCAAGCCCTCTTTTAAAATCATAATATTCATTAAACATATTCGTAGCAGCTTGAATAAGTAAACTTGCTAGCAACATGGCAAAAAACATGCCAAAGTGAATATTGGTTTGTTGAATGGCTAAGGCAGTGCCAAGCAAAACAGGAACAAAAGCAGCCGTAAGCGTATGAGGTCTTGTTAACCGCCACCAAATTTTCCAGTTTTTTAAATTGGAGGAAGGTGGAAAACTTGTATTCATCTGTGGTTGCATGAAAACTCTCCCCTTGTCATCTATATTAAAATTTCTGATTATAATACCATAGAAATTCTTTTATCAAACCTATTTATTATAACGAATAATGTTTGAACTGTCAAAAAAGTAATGATTAGAAACTTTATGGATATCCAAAAATTAATCCCTTTAGAAAAGTCGGAAAAGGGCGGGAAAATGAAGGGAAAAACCGGTATACTAATGACCATTATTGACATATGGATGGAAAGAGGTGTATGTTAAAATTATGTTTAGACGAAGGATAATAGTCAACTGACTGTTATTGGAGGGGTTTTTTTGGTTACGATACAAGAAACGGAACTAAAAGAAGGGATCCTTGAAGCAATTGAACGGGCAAAGGCTTTATCTAAGCCTATTTTAGTAAGTGAAGTTCAGCAAATTAATCATATTGATCCCCTTTCTTTTTTCTCTGCGGGACGAGCCACGTTTTTTGGCGAGCGATTTTTTTGGAAGGACCCTGCAGATGAAACTTTTATTATTGGACTCGGAATTTGCAAACAAATTCAAACAGATTTGGCTATTGACCGCTTTACTTATATTGAAGAAGAGTGGAGACGCTTTACCAAAGATGCAATTGTCTATAACAAGTATCATATAAACGGAATTGGTCCTTTAATGTTTGGCGGCTTTTCTTTTGATCCATATAAAAAGAAAACGAAGCTATGGTCGAAGTATGATGATTCCTTATTTCATATTCCAAAGTTTATGCTTAGTGAAATCGAGGGTCAAGCCTATTTGACAACAAATGTAGTCTGCACTCAGCATGATGATCGGACGCTCATTGAGAAGGTAGGGGCGGAAAGAAATGCTATTTTGTCTTCTATTGTGGAGAGTACTTGCGTAGGAAATCATACTCTTTTGAAAGAAATAGAAGTGAATCCAGAACAATGGATGAATACGGTAAATACCATTATAGAAGAATTAAAGGATAACCCTTTAAAAAAGGTTGTTTTAGCAAGAGAATCAAGGTTGTTTTTTGATCAGCCAGTACAAATCGAAATGGTTCTCTCACAACTTTTGAAATTACAAAGAGAAAGCTTCATTTTTGCTTTTGAATCAAATGGGGATTGCTTTATTGGTGCATCGCCAGAACGTTTAGTAAAAAAAGATGAAAATACACTGTTTACAACTTGTCTGGCTGGATCCATTGCACGGGGGAAAACAGTTGAAGATGATCATCTCCTTGGAGAAACATTGCTTAATGATGAAAAAAACTTAGTTGAACATCAATATGTGGTTGATATGATTAAAGCTGCAATGGAAGATGCTTCTGAAGAAGTTACACTTGCCGATCAGCCGCAATTAATGAAAATGAGAGATATTCAGCATCTGTATACACCTGTAATTGGAAGAGCGAAAGAACATACATCGTTGCTATTATTAGTTGACCGTCTTCACCCAACCCCGGCATTGGGAGGGCTTCCTAAAAATAAGGCTGTAGAGAAAATCAGGGAAGTAGAAGAATTGGATCGAGGTTTTTATGGTGCTCCATTAGGCTGGATGGATTATAAGGGAAATGGAGAATTTGTCGTATCGATCCGGTCAGGTCTCATTCAGGGACATGAGGCATCTATATTTGCGGGATGCGGTGTTGTTGAGGATTCTAATGCAGAGAGTGAATACGTAGAAACAAAAATTAAATTCCGACCGATGCTGACGGCACTTGGGGGTATAAATCAATGAATCATCAAGAGGCTTTAACCTCTTATATCGCCGCATTTGTTTCAGAATTAGTGAAAAACGGGGTAGAGGATGTTGTTGTTAGTCCTGGATCAAGATCTACCCCGATGGCAATGGTAATGGCAGAGCATCCAGAACTTCGTGTGCATATTCATGTAGATGAGCGTTCGGCTGCCTTTTTTGCGTTAGGAATAGCGAAGGCCTCAAGAAAGCCAGCAGCTATTCTTTGTACATCAGGTACAGCTGCAGCAAACTATTTCCCAGCTATTGTGGAAGCGAATTACTCAAGGGTTCCATTAATCGTTTTAACCGCAGACCGGCCCCATGAATTAAGAGATGTTGGCGCACCGCAAGCGATAGACCAAATTCATTTATATGGCAATCACGTTAAGTGGTTTGTTGAAATGGCCCCGCCTGAAAAGTCCGAAGAAATGATTCGTTATGCCCGTACGGTTTGTGCACGGGCAGCTGCTGAAGCTCAGCGTTCTCCGGCAGGCCCTGTCCATTTAAATTTCCCATTCCGGGAACCGTTAGTGCCTCAATTGGATAGGGATGATTTATTTGTGTTGAGTGAGCGTTCAAGCGGATATGTGAATATCCAGCTTGGCGAATTAGCGCTTAAAGATGAAGTGTATCAGGAAATAGGAGAGAGCATCGGCGCATATAAGCGAGGAATTATTGTTTGCGGACCAATTGAAACGGACGAATTTTTAAGTGCAGTAACAAGTCTAGCTGAGAAGCTGCAGTTTCCGATCCTTGCCGACCCGCTATCCCAGTTAAGAAGCGGTAAGCATAGCGGCAGTCGGATTATTGATACATATGATACTTTTTTGAAAAATGAAGATGCAAAGCAATATTTGAAGCCCGATCTTATTATCCGTTTTGGAGGCATGCCTGTATCCAAATCGTTATCGGTTTATCTGAAGGAGAACCATGATGTCCGCCAATTTGTGATTGACGGTGGCGGCGGTTGGAGAGACCCTGGAATGGGTTCATCCGAAATGATTTATTGCCATGAAACAACGTTCTGTCATTCAGTTATTCCGTTTATCCAGGTTGAAAATGATGATCGCTATTTTGAACAATGGGATGAAATCAATCAGTTAACTCGCCGTCATTTAGCAAAAATGAATGAGTTGAATGTTTTAAGTGAGGGGAAGTTATTCCACCAGCTGGCTGAAAGACTTCCCGAAGGTTCGACATTGTTTGTTGGCAATAGTATGCCGATAAGGGATTTAGACACATTTTTCCATTATAATGAGAAATCAATTCGAATTATGGCGAACCGGGGGGCAAACGGAATTGACGGCGTCATTTCAACCGCTTTAGGAGCGGGAACAAAATCTCAGCCTCTTTTTTTAGTGCTGGGTGACTTAACATTCTTCCATGATTTAAATGGGTTAATTGCTGCTAAGTTATATGGGATCAATATTAATATTATTTTAATTAATAATAATGGCGGAGGAATTTTTTCCTTTCTCCCACAGGCGAGCCACCCGAAAAACTTTGAAAGGCTTTTTGGAACGCCGTTAGATTTAGATTTCCAACCTGCAGTTCAAATGTTTGGCGGTCAGTATGACTTAATTTCAGATTGGGACCATTTTACCTCCGTATTTTTGCGGAATTTGGAGAATCCTGGCTTAAAGGTGATGGAAATAACGACAAATAGGAATCAGAATATAACCGAGCATCGTGAATTGTGGCAGACGGTTTCCCGGGAAATAAGTCGAACGTTGGAAGAGAAGTATCGATGAATTTTGACATCGACGGCATTCGTTATCATGTCGATAAATGGAGCTCTCAATCACTTGATTCCCCATTGTTGCTGCTCCATGGTTTTACCGGTGACAGTGCTGCATGGAGGGAATTTGAACCGCAATGGAAACGTCATTCGAATACGATTACGGTTGATATTATCGGTCACGGGAAAACAGACTCTCCTTTAGATGAATCAAGATATGATATTGAATCTATGGCTAGCGATTTACATAAGCTATTGAAAGAAATGGGAATTGAACAAACGGATCTCCTTGGCTATTCTATGGGCGGAAGATTAGCCATTACCTTTGCGTTAAAATTTCCGAAAATGGTAAGAAAGCTAATTCTCGAAAGTTCTTCTCCCGGACTTGAAACGGAAAGAGAAAGAGAAGCAAGACGGATACAGGATGAACAATTGGCATGGCGGATTCAGGAGTACGGTGTAAATGGTTTTGTTGAATATTGGGAGAACATCCCTCTTTTTCAAAGCCAGAAAAGGCTTCCAGAAAATCTTCGCAAGAAAATTAGAATGCAGCGCTTAAATAATTCACAAGTAGGATTAATCAATAGTCTAAAAGGAATGGGAACAGGCTCTCAGCCATCATTTTGGGAAGAGCTTGATCAATTGAACATCCCTACTTTATTAATAACAGGCAGTCTGGATGAAAAATTTTGTCGAATAGCGGATAAAATGATCGAAAAACTGAAAAAAGGTGAATGGGTTTCAATCACAGATTGTGGGCATGCAATTCATGTGGAGAATCCAGAAATATTTGGTACAATAGTAAGTGAATTCTTGTCGAATGATGATGGAGAGAATTTTAAGATCAGGCAGTAAATATGAGTCAAACGGACCTTTTTGTCTCATAAACCGATTGGTGGTTTACCGATCACCAAATACATAAAATAAAGGAGGATTCCGTATGTCAGCAGTAGAATGGATTGCAGGACGCAAGTACGAAGAAATTATTTATGAAACATACAACGGAATTGCAAAAATTACAATTAATCGCCCAGAAAAGCATAATGCATTTACCCCGAGAACAGTTTCTGAATTAATTGATGCTTTTGCATATGCAAGAGATGATGCGAATGTTGGGGTAATTGTTTTAACAGGCGCTGGAGATAAAGCATTTTGCTCAGGTGGAGATCAGTCCGTCCGCGGTCATGGCGGATATGTTGGGGAAGATCAAATTCCACGTTTGAACGTATTAGATTTGCAGCGCTTAATCCGTGTCATTCCGAAGCCGGTTATTGCAATGGTCAAAGGATATGCGATTGGGGGAGGTCATGTCCTTCATATCGTTTGTGATTTGACGATTGCTGCCGATAATGCGGTATTTGGTCAAACTGGCCCGAAAGTAGGCAGCTTTGATGCTGGCTATGGCTCTGGCTATTTAGCGAGAATTGTCGGTCATAAAAAAGCCCGTGAAATTTGGTTCCTATGCCGTCAGTATAATGCCCAGGAAGCATTGGATATGGGTCTTGTCAATACAGTTGTTCCGCTGGAAAAAGTGGAAGAGGAAACGATTCAATGGTGTGAAGAAATTCTAGAAAAGAGCCCAACAGCTCTTCGCTTCTTAAAAGCTGCATTTAATGCAGATACAGACGGTCTTGCAGGTATACAGCAATTCGCAGGTGATGCGACATTACTATACTATACAACGGACGAAGCAAAGGAAGGACGCGATTCCTTTAAAGAGAAACGCAAGCCTGATTTTGGTCAATTCCCTCGTTTCCCTTGATTTAGAGTAAAAACAGTTTTTTTATGTATTATTAATCTATTCAGCTTGATGGACATCTCCATCAGGCTGTTTTTATCTTAATAAAGGAAATTGGCCTTTGGCAGATAAAAGGTTGAAATTGGCCGATAAATTGAAAAACTGGCTGATAAAAGGTTGAAATTGTCATATAAACCAAAAAAATATTCGATCATTTGAGAAACAGGTTTCTAAATAAAAGAGGTGAGAAAATGGCTGATCAATTTATGCCGAATTTTATCAAAAAGAGAGCATTTTTGACTCCAGACAGACCTGCGATCCATTTTGAGGAGACTACCTATACTTTTTCTGAAGTTAATGAAAGGGCCTTCCGGATTGCCGGGCAATTATCGGGCTACGGTTTGGCAAAGGGACAGTACACAGGGGTATTGCTTAAGAATCATGCGGATTCGGCGTTTATTTTTCTTGCCTTGCAACTGCTGGGTGTCAGAGCTGTCATTTTAAATAATCGTTTAACGGCCGAAGAGCTGATCTGGCAAATGAATGATTCGAAAGCGAAATTTTTAATAACAGAGAATGATTTTTCATTAATCAGTGTGGAGTTAAAAGATGCCATCCCTGATCTTGTTGCCGTAGAAAAAGAAGCTTTATTTGATTCTCCCTTTTTTGAACTACCAATCGTTGATGAAATAAGCCTTGATGAGGTGTGTACAGTCATGTATACATCGGGGACAACGGGCCATCCAAAAGGGGTTCTCCAAACATACGGCAATCATTGGTGGAGTGCGATTGGTTCCGCCCTTAATCTAGGGCTGACTGAGAGAGATTGCTGGCTGTGCGCGGTGCCATTATTTCATATTAGCGGCTATTCGATTCTGATGCGTAGTGTCATTTACGGAATGAAGATGGTGATACTAGATTCCTTTAATGAAATGAAGGCGGTTGAAACCATTCGTAATGAAAAAGTGACAATTATGTCTGTTGTCAGTACAATGCTAACGCGAATAGAAGAGACTTTAGATGATAGCGGGCTTCCAAGCGAATTTCGCTGTATGCTTTTAGGGGGTGGCCCTGCATCGAAAACTTTGCTTGAAAAATGCAAGTCGAAACAAATTCCGATCTATCAAACATATGGAATGACCGAAACCTCATCTCAAATTGTAACCCTCTCACCCGAGTATAGCTTTAGTAAACTAGGTTCTGCTGGAAAGGCTCTATTTCCCTCACAACTAAAAATTGTTGGCCAAAACGGTGTGGAAGTAAAGGCAAAAGAGGAGGGGGAAATCGTTGTTAAAGGCCCGAATGTCACAATCGGTTACCTAAACCGTGAAAAAGAGACGTCCGAAAAACTAATCAATGGTTGGCTTTCAACAGGAGATATCGGATTTATTGATGAAGATGGCTTTTTATATGTACTAGACCGTCGTTCGGACTTGATCATTTCAGGAGGAGAAAATGTATATCCTGCTGAAATTGAGGGGGTGCTTGTCGCTCATCAAGACATTGCGGATGCCGGTGTTATAGGTATCAAGGATGAAAAATGGGGAGAAGTTCCAGTTGCTTTCGTTGTTGCTCATACTGAAAATGGAGTAAATGAGGATAATATTATTCAATATTGTCAGCAAAAACTGGCGAAGTATAAGGTGCCTAGGAAAATCATGTTGATCGACGAGATTCCGAGAAATGCATCAAAAAAGATATTAAGGAGAAAACTTCGACAATATATTGAAAATGGTAAGAGTTAACGCTAAGTTAGATTTTTGAAATATCGTTTATGAACTAAGTACATACGTCCCCGAAATCGTAGTGGGAGAGAGAAAGTAGTAATATTAAGTACTTATAAAAGGGTGCCCTGTCAATATTATGACAGAGCCCTTATTTTGTCACTCAAAATTAGTGAGCTTCAAACGTTTGACAATCGGTTTCCTTGCTATTTTCAGCAGTGTTTCCTTTGTGGCTAACGACATAAATTTGGTCAGCTGAACACTTATTTCCATTTTTCCAAAAAGTACAGTTATTAACTTCACATAAAACGTCCTTTGCCATTTTTGGCTTCACTCCTTCGTGTAATTCGATAAAATTCAGGGTGTTTTCACCCTTTTTAGGTTATGAAATATCGTTCTAGATGATTCGTTCCATTTGAAGGGAGGGATGGAACTCTTTAGGTTAATGAAAAAGGTTTAAATTTGTCTGTTTTCCTAAAGTTATGTATTCTTATATTAATTTTATAAAAAGGAAAAGGAGTAGATTTGATGAAATTGTTAGAGGAAATATTAGATTACAATCACGAATTCGTTTCTGAAAAAAAATATGAGAAATATGCGACAACAAAATTTCCTAATAAACGCATGGTCTTGCTTACATGCATGGATACCCGTTTGGTTGAACTGCTACCAAGAGCATTAAATGTGAGAAATGGGGACGTAAAGATTGTCAAAAATGCAGGAGCATTAGTGACACATCCATTTGGAAGTATCATGAGAAGTTTGCTTGTTGCTGTTTACCAACTTCAAGCTGAAGAAGTCTTAATCATCGGCCACCATGATTGCGGGATGAGCGGGATGAAGCCGGATGGCATTTTGGAAAAAATGAGACAGCGGGGAATATCAGATGAAGCTCTTGATACAGTAACCTACTCTGGAATTGAGCTTAATGATTGGCTAAAAGGATTTGAAAATGTGAAGGAAAGCGTTGAACACAGTGTCCATATGGTAAGAAAGCATCCATTAATGCCTAAGGATGTTCCTGTGCATGGATTAGTCATTCACCCAAGTACCGGAAAATTAGATTTAGTTATAGATGGTTATCAGGCTTAACTATTTTTCTTTTAGGCCAATTCTCGGGCACAGGATCCAAACCTCCTGGATGAAAGGGGTGGCATTTCATAATGCGCCTTAAAGCAAGCCATCCTCCTTTTAATGGTCCGAACCGTTTGACGGATTCCAGCCCATAATGAGAACATGTTGGATAAAATCGGCATGTTGGCGGTTTAAGAGGCGAAATAACAATTTGATAAAAGCGAATGAACCCAATCATAATTTTTTTCAGTATGTTCATTATTTCAATCCTTTCTTCTGAAGCGCTCTATTCTAAAAAGATAGCATATAATCTTTTATTAGTCGAAAAAGAACATTCGTTAATTATGTTTTTCTAATAAAGTTGATGAAATTACTCGGAATTTAAGTTACAATAGAAGAAGATGATTAAAGGAGTGATAGAATATGCCTTCAGTAGAAAGCTTTGAATTAGATCATAACGCGGTAAAAGCGCCATATGTAAGACACTGTGGAGTTCATAATGTGGGTACAGATGGTGTTGTAAATAAATTCGACATTCGTTTTTGTCAGCCCAATAAACAGGCCATGAAGCCGGATGCCATTCATACGTTAGAACATCTCCTCGCTTTTAATATTCGTGCTCATTCGGAAAAATTTGATCACTTTGATATAATTGATATTTCGCCAATGGGCTGCCAGACCGGCTATTATTTAGTTGTAAGCGGTGAGCCAACGGTAGAAGAAATCATTGATTTGCTTGAAGATACGATGAAGGCTGCAGTTGAAATTACCGAAATTCCTGCCGCCAATGAAAAGCAATGTGGCCAGGCAAAGCTCCATGATCTTGAAGGCGCTAAACGTTTAATGCGTTTTTGGCTCGAACAAACAAAGGAAGAGTTAAAGCAAGTATTTGCATAAAGACTAAACGAAAAAAGCCATCCATTTTAATACGATTGGATGGCTTTTTTTTATCCTTCTTATAAAATCTGGGCTAAATTCTTTACTATTTTTCCACAGCATCTTTTTCCGGTTCGTTTTGGTTGTGATTCGTATGAAGGTTTTCATCTATAGGATCAACCGTATGTTTGTATGAATAACCTTTAGAAGTTGATAGTACAAACAAAATGATAACAATAGTAATAATGATGAACGATACTAAAATGGCAAACATGCATAATCCTCCTTTTTCTATCTTAGTTTACCATGAAAATGGCTCGGAATGAGGGGTTTTCTAATTTCTCACAATCTTGAGATTGAATAACTAAGTAAAAAAGAATAATTAACAAATGCTGTTTTCTAAATGATTGTTGTTTTTAATAGGTTTTGTATATAGTTGATTGAAGCGGAAGGTGCGAGACTCCTGCGGGAGAAGCGGGACAGGTGAGACCCCACAGGCGCAGAGCGCCGAGGAGGCTCACCGCCCGCCCCGCGGAAAGCGAGCTCCTGGAGCGGAAATCAACTAGACCACATCTTGGTTAAATAGCAACAAAGTATACGAAAACAGCCTTAACAAAAAAGATGGCTCAACACACCGCAGATTTACCTGCTATGAGCCATCTTTTTTAAAAGGGTTGATTTGCCCGTCGATATGTATTTTAATGAATATTTCGCTGATGAATAATGGAGTTACGCTGCTGCCTGAAGTCTTCATTAGCAAATTTTCCTTTTAAGCTCTCGATTAAATAAAGCCCCATTAAATCATAAAGTTCTTGGTTATCTAAATCTTGGATGATGCTTAATAAATCCTCCCGGCCCATTTCCTCTAAAAAGGCAAATGCCAGCATATCAATATCTTCTTCATCCCCGGTAAGCTTATTTCGATATAGTTCGTATAGCTCATCAATGATCTTCATCTTATCACCTCCAAAATGTAATTGAATCCGCTTACAATATTTTTTCTATATGATGCTTGTTGATTCCTTCTAATTAAAGATATTATATGTATCTTTCCTAATATTGATTGCAATTTCGCATAATTTTATTGTAAATATGGGAAACGATAAGTATTAAAGAAAAGCGCTTAGCTTTCGGCGACGATATGTTTGATCTTTATTATTCTTGCGGGATTAGTTAATGATCCCAAGGTTGATGAAACCTAAAGCAAGGCAAAAAAGGGGCTGACAGGATGACGGGAAACAAACAAACGTATTATATTGGGATTGCAAACGGCGAAATTTCACAAAGTTCCACAGATTCCCCGTGGGAATTTAGAATAAAAGCGACAAATGAGGAGATCTCTGCTTTGCGTGAGTATTTCAATCAGAATTATTCAACAGGTTGGCAAAACTTCGTTCGAGCGCATATCCCATTTATAGAATATCACAATGACAAATCAAATGATGTATATGATAACACATTAAAAAAAGTGTATGGAATGATTTATCAGCTTGGGGATGCCGAGGCAAAAAGCCATATTGAAAGTATGGGGATCCTCGAAAATGAATAAGACGGCTAAAAGATGAAATAGCCACTTGCTCAAATAGATAGACTTTGTTACACAATGTTGTTGAAATACACGCGGGTTCGATTTACCTTCCGAGAAGCGGTTAAAAACAATGCTCCTGTGCCAAAGCATATTCAAGTAGCTTTGTTCAGCTCGTCGCAAGGCAACACGTAGTTGCTCATCGAAGTTAAGCCATGATGTGATTGAAGTCAGTTGCCTTGCTCCGCAAAAAAGGTTCCCTACAGGTAAAATCGCCCCGCTAGTCTTTATTTATCATTTTTAATTGCAAAAGAGCCAAAAGACAAAAACCGCGGAGGTCCTCCGCAGTTTTCATTAAATATTCATCTCTACTGCTGTATCAATCACTTCTTTTGGAACGGAAATAATTTCAACCTTGTTATGGTTGGAGTATTGGCCGTGCATTTTTTGTTTCATGACAATGGTTTGGTTTTCGACAGTAATTTCCATATCGATAACCATATTTAAGGAAACGGGATAGAATGTTTCTTTGTCCACGAGAATTTCGTATTCCATACTATTAATTTTCATATTGTTTAACAGTTCGTCTTGAGCCATTTCTGGCGGCATGGCTCCAACAGCAGTTTCTTTAATAAAATCGTTGAACTTCTCACCAGAAGCTTCTAATTTAAGGATATAATTTTTTTGATCTTGCTTAAAAGTAAAGTCATCCACGAATTTCTGCAGTTTTTTCAACTCTTCCCCTGGATTCGTTTGCTGTGCGGACATCTGCAGCAAGGAGTCGGACATTTCTTTCGGAAACTTCATCCATTGCGCTCCGGCAGCGTCGAAAAAGAACATTCCCTCTTCTGTAAAATAGCTTTCAGTTTCAAACTTTTCTTCCGAACCTTCCACTGACATCGTCATTTTTTGATAGAATGCCATCGGTTCAGTTACGATGTTCATATCAATTACAGACTTGGTATTCAAATCTTGCTCTTCTTGGTCAGAGCTCATATTTTGAGTCATATCCAATTTTATAGAAAAACCCTTCAAGCTTTCGGATGCTTTAGTGGACTTGTCTAATACTTCCTCTAGAGTTAAATCAGATGGTTTTTCTGCCGTGGTTTCCTTATCAGATTGATTAACAGGCTTGGCCGTTTGATTACATGCAGCTAACATGAAAATCATGAGAAAGCCTGTTAGGACGGATAGCGTTTTTTTCAAGACGTACACTCCCTTTTGTCGTATTCAATTAATTATACGAAATATTCAAATGGAAGTTTCATTTTTCCACAATTTCATACTTTTCCCTAAACGTGCAAAACTTTTGTGTATAATAAACAACAGAATCAAAAATAGGAGCGATGGATCGTATGGAGACGTTTTTCGATGAAAATGGGGGAATAGTCAGCCTGTCTTTTGCGAAAAATTCGTTTGACAAACAGCCTGAGCATGTTCTTGTCATTTGCAAAATGGGAAAGAATTGGCTACTGACAAATCATAAAAAAAGAGGGTTGGAATTTCCAGGGGGAAAGGTTGAACGTGGTGAAACATTGAAAGATGCAGCCTATCGTGAGGTGTTTGAGGAAACAGGTGCTTCGATCAGTAGGCTCCAATTCATTGGCGAATATCAAGTGAGTAATAATGGCGTCACTTTTGTTAAGGCCATTTTCTTTGGTCAAGTTGATAAAATAGAAGATAAAGAACATTATTTGGAGACAGCTGGGCCGGTACTTATTGATGGGAACTTATTAGAATTAAGATGGGGTAAGGACTATAGTTTTATCATGAAAGATCAAGTCGTCGAAAAAAGTATGAATAGAATACTGGAATTAGAATAAGAAAAAACGGCATTCTTATCAGCCGTTTTCTTATGAACCGTTTTTAATTAGTTTTCTTTCTAAAAGCGCCACAAGCTGGTACATAACCGTGGCAAACACGGCAATCACGATAAGGGATAGCATAACAAGCGTGAAATTAAATACTTGGAAACCGTAAATGATCATATACCCGAGGCCTTTTGATGAGACGAGAAATTCGCCAACGATCACTCCAACCCATGATAAGCCGACATTTACTTTTAATGTTGAGATGATGACGGGGAAGGATGCAGGCAACACAGCTTCTTTAAAAATTTGAAATCGGTTAGCGCTGAAAGTTTGGAGAACCTTTATATAGTTTGGATCGACTTCTTTGAATGATGTATATACAACAATTGTTGTGATGATGATCGAAATAATTGCTCCCATGGCAACGATGGATGTAAAACTTGGACCTAAAGCTACGATTAAAATAGGACCGAGAGCTACTTTTGGCATGGAGTTCAGGATGACTAAGTATGGATCGAAAATTTTTGAGAGCATTGGTGACCACCATAGAATGGCAGCAAGCAACGTTCCTAATATCGTCCCTAAAATAAATCCAAGGACAGTTTCTGACAACGTGAAGCTTAAGTCTACAAACAATGTTCCATCTTGGATTTTTTTCAAAAATAATTCCCATACTTTTGATGGCGCACTGAAAATTAGTGGATCAACCCATTGTTTTTGACTAGCAAGCTCCCAGCCTGAGAAAAAGACAAGAAAGATAATCAGCTGATAAAACCGCACCCATTTTTTCTCGCGATTTAATGAGTAAAGATATCTTTGGTGAAGGAGTTCAATGTTTGTTTTCAGATTCAAGTGACTCCAACTCCTTCCAGACAGTTTGAAAAATGCTCGAATATGCTTCGTGATTGCGGGCATTAAATGGCGTTTCTTTCCGCAATTCCTTTGGCACGATAAAGGTTTTATGAAGCCTACCAGGACTTGATGAAAAGAGGAAAATTCGGTCACTCATCGCAATTGCTTCACCGATATCATGGGTTACGAGTATTGCGGTCTTCCCAAACGATTTCAATGTATTAGAAACAAGGTCTTCGAGCTTTAATTTTGTTTGGTAATCTAAAGCGGAAAAAGGCTCGTCAAGCATGAGTAGCTTCGGCTCGGTTGCAAGTGTCCTTACAAGGGCTACTCGTTGTCGCATTCCGCCAGACAATTGTTTCGGATATTGGTTCTCTACACCTTTAAGCCCCATTTTTTCTAGCAAATCGAGGGTGTACTCTTTTTTTGAATCATCAAGGCGATTGCTTATTTTGAGTCCTAGAAGAATATTTTCTTCAATAGTTTTCCATGGAAAAAGATAATCCTGCTGAAGCATATATCCCATTCGATTTCCAGCTGTTGATACGGGCTTACCCTCTAAGGAAATATGTCCATCTGTCGGTTTGATTAAGCCAGCAATTATAGTAAGCAAAGTAGTTTTCCCGCATCCGCTTGGTCCGAGGAAGGAAACAAACTCCCCTTCCCCGACCGCAAGCGAAACATCGGAGAGGGCTGTTGCAGCAGAGGCTTTCGTGAAATAAGTGTGGTGAATTTCTTCAACATTTAAGAAATCCATAATTCGCCCTCCTTTATGGTGGGTGCCTTTTTTGGAGTGTCTTTTTAAGGTGCCTGACACCGCTCGTGGACAAATTGGTGAATTAGTGTGTGCAAGGTGGACAAATAAGCGTAATGCCTAACATCTTTGTATAATGCATTACCGACATATGCCCGAATGGCACGTTGAATCTATTTATTTGTCCATTCCATACGGTAAATAAATGAGAAGTGTCCACGGATGGTGCCTGGCACCTTTTTGACAGACACCTTTTACTTCATTATCCCTTTGGCGATTTCTGTATTCACGAGCGTGCTATATTCTACTCGCTTAGGAAGTTCACCAGCTTCATTCATGATATTTTGAAGATTATCCCATTCCTCTGTATCTAAAATAGGATCGGTTGCGTATGAGCCTTGGCTTTTGTAACGACCAACGACCATTTCGATAATATCCATTTCCGTGTTATCGAAATAGCCTTTAATGGCTTCAGCTGTTTCTTTTGAACTGTGCGTCTCAACCCATTGCTGGGCTTTATAAATGGCCCGAGTAAATTTTTCAACTGTGTCTTTATTGTTGTTAATATAGCTTTGTTTTGTCATGAACGAGGTATATGGGATGTGCCCGGATTCCGTTCCAAAAGAGGCAACGATATATCCTTTTCCTTCCTTTTCAAAAACACTTGCAGTTGGTTCGAAAAGTTGGACAAATTCTCCTGTTCCGGATGCGAAGGCAGGTGCAATATTAGCAAAATCTATGTTCTGGATTAAATTTAAGTCTTTATGTGGATCAATTCCGTGCTTTTTCAATACGAATTCACCGGCCATTTGTGGCATTCCGCCTTTGCGCTGACCGAGGAAGGTTGTGCCTTTTAGCTGATCCCATGTGAAGTTCTCAATTTTATGACGTGAGACAAGGAATGTGCCGTCTGTTTGGGTAAGTTGCGCAAAGTTTATTACCGGATCATTCGAGCCTTGTGCAGAAACATAAATCGATGTTTCAGAGCCGACAAGGGCAACATCGATACTATTTGACAACAAAGCTGTCATTGTTTTATCTCCGCCGGCGGTTGTAGTAAGCTCGACATTAAGCCCTTCCTCTTTAAAAAAACCTTTCTCAAGCGCAACATATTGAGGGGCATAGAAGATTGAGCGAGTTACTTCACCAATTCGGACATTTTGAACTTTATCCTTACTGCATGCAGCAATGGGGATAATAAGAATGGCAATCAACAATAGGGAAAAGCTAAATCTTAGGTATTTTTTCATAAGCAAGACCTCCTGGTTTAAAAATATATCAGTTTTTTGAGCCTAGAATATCGTATGAATGTGCAAAAAATGTGTGAATGCCTATATGAAAAACTTATTTATATATAATAAAGACTCGAGTTCTAGCATGGATAAAAATAATATCGGCCAATTTTTCTCATTTATCGGCCACTTTTGCAATTATATCGGCCAGTTGAAACCTTTTATCGGCCAAATTCATTAGTTTATCGGACAAAGCCAATTTAAATTGAACTTATTTGTAAGGAGATGAAAAGATTGAATGGAGAAATCATCAGCAAGCAGAAATACCCTTCCCCCAATCCGAATATCGAATTATCAGTTGTTACCTATTACTCGGACGGTTTAAAAGTAAAGGGATTGCTGGCTGAGCCAAAGAATGACGAAATATATGATGGGTTTCTTTATCTGCGCGGAGGAATTAAAAATGTAGGCAAAGTGAGAGCAGCGAGAATCGTTCAATTCGCTTCAGAGGGATTTATTGTTTTTGCTCCTTTTTATAGAGGAAATCAGGGAGGGGAAGGAAATGAGGACTTTGCCGGAGAGGATCGGCATGACGCCTTCTCCGCCTTTACTATTCTCCAATCACATCCACGGGTAAAAGGGATCCATATATTCGGATTTTCTAGAGGTGGGGTGATGGCCTTATTAACCGCAATCGAGTTTCCGGAAGCTAAATCAGTTGTTTCGTGGGGCGGGGTCAGTGATATGTTTCTCACGTATGTTGAGCGAAAGGATTTACGGAGGATGATGAAGAGGGTAATTGGCGGGACACCGACTAAGTTCCCAGAACAATATAAGTACCGGACCCCTCTTTTTCAATTGGAAAAGCTTCATGCGCCTGTTTTGATCATCCATGGAGAAAAGGACGATAATGTTTCGGTTGAACACGCCTACCGTCTTGAGAAAAGATTGAAAGAACTTAATAAAGAAGTGGAAAGCTGGTATTTTCAAGCGTTTACCCACTATTTCCCACCGGATGTCAACCGGAAAGTCGTTAGTGACTTAACAGCCTGGATGAAAAAAAGACTGAATGATTAGGAAAATACCAGGATGTAATGGTAAAAAAAGAGGTAAGTGAGGCGCAAAGTTTAAAGTTACATTTGAGTTTATAAGAAAATACTTAGACTCCAAAACCAACACTATAATGAAGCCAAACCGGTTATGTGATTTATTAAAGGAGCCTTTTATTGGACATAAAATCCCTGTCTAGTTTGGAACATTATCCAATAATATCTGTTTAAGTAAAGTAATGCGTCGATAATAGGGATTTATGTGCGATTTTTTAAAAAATGTTACTAATAGACACGCGGGTCGCTTTACCTTCCGAGAGATGGTTCTCGTTTTTGTTCAAAAGGCTCTCTCCGGCAAAATCACCCGCTAGTCTCCATTTACAACATTATTCTCTAACACAGCCTTTATTTATGATAAAACAGTTTCTTTTTATGATTTAATTTAAACTGTCTTGGTGATTCCCCAGTCATTTTTTTGAATAGCAAAGTAAAATAGTTCGAGTTTTCGTAACCGACAATTCTTGCTATTTCCCACACTTTTAAATCCGTAGCTACAAGTAAACTCTTTGCCTCTCCAATTCGTCGATTAATTAGGTAATTGATAGGTGAATTTTTCATTTCTTCTTTAAAAATATGAGAGAGGTAATACTTGTTAATGTAGAGGTCATCAGCAATGTCATTTAGTGTGATGTTTTTTTTATAGTTTTTATCTATATATTCTTTAATCCGAGAAGCCAGAGTTCGTGGTTCTCCTAAATTACTCCTAATCCTTTGGAACTTCAGTATTCTATGAATTAACGCGATTAATGATGAAATTAACCCTTGACAAATGATATCGAATTCTGCGGCTTGAAGAGACGACTCTTCAAAAATATCCGCAAGATAGGATTCAATTCGATTTGAATATTTATTTTTTCGAATAATTGGTTCAATATTTGAAGGAACAATCCAAAGTTCTTTCATACCATCAATCAATAAATTGGAAACACCACAAAAATACGTATTGAGCGGATTTTTAGGATTCGAATACTCTTCATGAATAACCCCCGAATTATAGATAAGAATATCCCCTTCCTTCGCAGTGTAGGTTACGTTATTTATGATAAAAGTCCCTTCACCTTTACTTATATAGACGATCTCACTTACATCGTCATGCTTGTGGCTTGGAAAATTCCAATCCGGATTTCCACCAACTTGTCCGGCATAAACGAGTACAGGAGGTTTCTGGAATTTTAATGGTTTGTTTAAATATTCCTGCTCTAAGGATAGATTCATAGGCTCTTCATCAATTGTGTTATTCATCATGCCCTCCATTAATATTTTCTCTAACTAATTAATGTTTTTTGCTGTTAACGGATATAAAAAACTAGCGCAGTGAAAGTAAATCGACCGACATTTACATTCTTGGTTGAGAGCAGACACTCATGAATGTATTGTTTGCAAATAGCAAGATTGTATATATTTATTTTTATTATAACAATATATTTAACTATTTCAAATTATTAAGTAAATCAAAATAATTGTCTATATGTTAATGTTAAAATTAAAAATTATGTACAAAAGGTTAGTTTAATCGCTTTTTTTGAATTATTCAGGACTATAATTTCGCATTTCTCAGTATGAACCCCCTTTATTTACATTTTTAATTCCTAAATACAATTTATGAAAAACAAGATAGTTAAGTTTTTTGGTCAGTAAAACAAGATAGTTAATTGTATAGACACTACCGGAATAGTAATATTCAAAATAATCATATTATTAAAAATTCATTCTGAAGACTCATATTTTAAATAAAGTTGGAAGTTTAATAACACAATAAGGGGGATGATTAATTTGATCAAACCGGAGAATGAATATGCCCTTGAAATGAGAAATATTTATAAATCATTCCCTGGTGTTAAAGCACTAGATTGTATATCCCTTAGCGTAAAAAAAGGGGAAGTACATGCACTCATGGGTGAAAATGGAGCTGGAAAATCTACTCTAATGAAAATCCTTGCAGGTATTCATAAGCCGGATGAGGGGGAAATATTTATAAAAGGGAAAAAAGTCGAGTTCAATAATCCTAGCGATTCGTTACTTTATGGAGTTAGTATGATTCATCAAGAGCTGAGTTTTATTTCCGAAATGACAATTGCGGAAAATATCTTTCTTGGGAGAGAGCCTTGTTATAGATGGACAAAGGTAATTAATAAAAAAAGCCAAAAAGAAAAAGCCTATAAATTATTTCAACGTCTAAATATTCACTTGGACCCAGATAAGAAAATGTCCTCACTTTCTGTATCAGATAGGCAAATGGTAGAAATACTTAAAGCGGTTTCGAATCATTCGGATATCATCGTGATGGATGAACCAACTTCAGCAATCACTGAAAGAGAAGTTGGAAAGTTGTTTGACATCATTAAAGCGCTGAAATCTCAAGGGAAGTCAATTATCTATATTTCTCATAAAATGGACGAGATTTTTAAAATCGCAGATAAAATAACGATCTTAAGAGACGGGTGTTTTATCGATAGTAAGAGAGCGTCGGAGTTAAATAATGACTTGCTTATTTCCTTAATGGTTGGAAGAGAATTAAAGGATGTCTATCAAACGAAATCATCAAAAACTCAAGAAGTTTGTTTGGAAGTTAAAAATCTTACTAGAAGGGGAAGTTTTGAAAACATTTCCTTTCGAGTTCATCGTGGAGAAATTGTTGGTATTGCCGGACTTGTTGGAGCAGGAAGGACAGAGATAGTAGAGAGTATTTTTGGTGTACATCCTCCAAATAGTGGAGAAATTTATATTAATCAAAAAAGGGTAATCCATAAGCATCCAAAACATGCGATTAATAATGGAATGGCTTTAATAACTGAAGATAGAAAACAAACGGGCTTAAATTTATCAGGATCCGTAAAAAATAATATTAGTCTAGTAAATTTACCGAAATACACTTATTTTAAAAAAATTATTTCAAGAAAAAAGGAATGCCATGAGGTAGATGAACAGATAAAAACATTAAAGATCAAAACTCCTAATAGGAATATGCTCGTAAAAAATCTAAGTGGAGGTAATCAGCAAAAGATTGTCATTGCCAAATGGCTATTAAATAATCCAGAGATACTTGTATTGGATGAACCTACTAGAGGAATAGATATTGGAGCAAAGGCAGAAATATATAAAATCATTAGCGAATACGCAAATAAAGGGAAATCAACAATTGTCATTTCCTCTGAGATGCCTGAGTTGTTTGGAATTTGTGATCGTATCATTGTCATAAGTAATGGAAGGTTGACCGGGGAGTTTACTAGAGAGGAGTTTGATCAAGAGAAAATTATGGCATGCTGTGCGGGTGCTCAGAAAGGAGAAAAAATCGGATGAATCCTCAAAAAGAAGAAGTAGCAAAATATAGTCTAATAGGCACTTTAGTAAATTCGAAGTCAGAGATGAATAGAGACAGCGTGGGAAAGCTTTTTGCTAAATACGGGATTTATATTGCTTTTGCCATCTTGTTTATTATCCTATCGATTTCCTCGGAATCGTTTTTAACAACCTCCAATATTATTAACATTTTACGGCAAGTATCTATTATTGGAATTGTTGCGATCGGAATGTCCTTCGTCATTATAACTGGAGGGATTGACCTTTCTGTAGGATCGATTATGGCGTTGTCGGCCGTTGTTGCTGCAAGTTTTGCCCAAGTGGACAGCGGTCATTCACTTTTAATACCTATTCTGATCGGGATGTTTGTCGGGTTAGCGTGCGGAATGATCAATGGTGTTCTAATTGCTAAATGGAAAGTGGCACCCTTTATTGCAACCTTAGGAATGATGACGGCAGCTAGAGGCTTTGCGATGGTTTATACAGATGGCCGACCTGTGATTGGGCTTAGTGATGCTTATAACCATATAGGAAGCGGGTCCTTTTTGAATCTGCCAATTCCGGTCATAACCTTTATTGTTGTCGTATTGATCGGCATTTTTCTTCTCAAATTCACTGTATTCGGCCGATATGTATTTGCAACAGGGGGAAATGAGCAATCTGCTAAGCTATCAGGCATAAATGTTACCTTTATCAAAATTAGTGTGTATTCCATTGCAGGATTGTTAGCTGGAATCGCCGGTATGATTCTCTCGTCTCGGATCATGTCAGGTTCACCGGTTTTGGGCCAGGGGTATGAATTGGATGCCATTGCCGCTGTAGTTATTGGAGGAACAAGTCTGTTTGGCGGGGTGGGAAGCATCTTCGGTACACTTATTGGTGTTTTGATAATAGGTGTGATGAATAATGGCTTAGACTTACTGAATGTCTCCTCTTATTATCAGCAAATTTTAAAAGGAGCCATCATTGTCATTGCCGTTCTACTTGATAAAAAGAATCAGCAATAATAAAAATGGAGGAAGTGAATGTATGAAAAGTGTGAAGGTATTATTTTTAATTCTATTATCAGTTACCACCATCTTAAGCGGATGTTCAGGTAAAGTAACAGATCAGGTAGGGGGGGATTCGAAGGAAAAGACTATAAAAATCGGGGTTTTATACCAAAATTTACAAAATGAATATATTGTAGCATTGCAGGATTCAATTAGAAAACATGCTGAACAAGCAGGGATTAAGTTAATAGAATCAGATGGCCAAGGAAAGGCTGAAAATCAAATTAGCCAAGTAGAGAATCTAATCAATCAAAAAGTCGATGCCATTATCTTAAATCCTGCCGATAGGAATGGCAGTGCTCCAGTTGTTGATCTAGCAGCAAACGCTGGGATTCCACTTATTACCGTCCTAGCAGTCGTTTCCAATCAAGATAAAGTGACAGCACATGTTGGATCCGACGATGTGGAAGCAGGAAAAATAGAGATGGAGTATATCGCAGGGGTGTTAGGTGGAAAAGGAACCATTGCCATTATCCATGGGCCCAATGGAAATTCAGCTGAAATCAACAGAACTGAGGGGAACTATCAAATTTTAGAAAATTACCCTGACATTAAAGTTGCTGCTGAGCAAACCGCGAACTGGTCTCGAGAGGAAGCGCTCGCACTAACAGAGAACTGGTTACAAACACATAAACTTGATGCAATCGCAGCTCAAAACGATGAAATGGCATTAGGGGCAGTAAAGGCATTAAGCGCAGCAGGTAAATTAAAAGATACAAAGGTTATTGGAATCGATGCGATTCCCGACGCACTGAAGTCAATCGAAGCAGGAGATCTTTCGGGAACGGTATTTCAAGATGTAGAAACACAAGGGGAAATAGCAGTTGATATTGCATTTAAAGCCGGAAAAGGAGAAGAAGTGAAGAAAGATAACATGATTCCATTCCAATTGATTACTAAGGAAAATTTATCAGATTTCAATTAAAAGGTTATCGGAGAATATGTTAATTATAGTGGGGAGGATTTTAATATGAAAAAACAACTAAATAATATACTCGAAATTAACACATCATTAAATGAACGTGCAAATAATGAACCGTTAAGGGTGCTGAGTGAAGAAGATTGGAAATTTTGGAAGGAGAACGGATATGTTATCATTCGTGAGGCTATTCCAAAAGATCATATCGATCGATTGGTGAATTTGATCTGGGAGTTTGAAGAAAAGGACCCTAAAGATCCTTCCACTTGGTACACCACTCCACGCCGAGAAATGCAAATGAAAGAGCTTATGAATACCGGAATGGTTGAGTTATATAACCATCAGTACTTGTGGGACAATCGCATGCACGAGAAAGTTTACAATGCTTTTGTTGATATTTGGGGAACAGAAAAATTATGGGCGAGTATTGATCGATGCAATTTAAATCTACCTATCAAGCCTGGCCATGAATATAAAGGATTCATTCACTGGGATATAGATACATCCTTAGATCCGATTCCTGTGAACGTGCAGGGAGTTTTATCTTTAGTCGATACGGATGTAGATATGGGCGGATTCCAATGTATTCCTGAACTTTACAGGAGTTTTGATGAATGGGTAAAAACACAGCCTGCTGACAGGGATCCATACAAACCTGATACAACAGGATTTACCCCTACTAAAGTGGTTACAAAGGCCGGCGATCTAATGATATTCAATAGCATGCAACCCCATGGCATCCGGCCAAATTATTCTGATAAGCCTCGGTTGGCACAATATATCTCTATGTTCCCTGCGCAAGAAGAGAACGAACAATTAAGAGAATCGAGAATCGGTTCTTGGAGTGAAAGAGTTAAACCTGAAGGCGCCGCTTTCCCTGGAGATCCTCGTAATTGGGAACAAGAAAGATATAATAGAGCTAATCTTACAGAACTAGGTGAAAAATTATTAGGCATGAAAAAATGGTAGAAATGTATTGAAAGAAAAAATAAAGCCACCTGAATGATTCATTCAAGTGGCTTTCCTTATCTATCCCTAATGATTAAACAGAGGGGTGGCCGTAGTTTTAAGAGATTAATTTAGGGGGCGAAACGGATGTTTCCTGTCAAAAACATGTTACCCAAGCGTTAAGGAAGATCTATCTTCCCCATATCAAAAAAATATACTTAGAAAATATGTACTGCAAGTTCTGCGGCCAAAAAGCCTATTATCATTTCTTTCGATAATAAATTTGCTTATTTTGCTGTCTACTTAATACTTATTACATTTTTAGTTAATGCAGTGAGATTGCCAAACGGACCAACAGATTGAAATTCAATATGAAAGGGAAAGGTTATGAATACTAAAACGGAAAAAGAAAAAATGTTAAACGGTGAGGATTACCTTGCTACTGATCCGGAATTGCTTAAAGAACGAGAAAGTGCTCGGAGATTAACCCGATTATTTAACCAAACGATCGAGACAGAACATGAACAACGGAAAAAAATTCTAAAAGAGCTTTTTGGATCGACTGGTGAGAATCTATATATTGAACCTACTTTTCGATGTGATTACGGGTATAATATTCACGTTGGTGAAAACTTTTATGCGAATTTTGATTGTATCATTCTAGATGTATGTGAAGTACGTATAGGAGACAATTGTTTACTAGCGCCTAGTGTTCATATTTATACAGCTACCCATCCGATAAATCCATTAGAACGGAATTCCGGAAAAGAATTTGGGAAGTCTATCGTAATTGGAAATAATGTTTGGATTGGAGGTAAAGCGGTAATAAATCCAGGTGTCACAATCGGGGACAATGCAGTAATCGCCTCAGGAGCAATCGTGACGAAAGATGTTCCAAGCAATGTGATGGTTGGAGGAAACCCAGCAAAAGTTATTAAAAATATTTCCATATAATATCTTGAGGTTAGAAAGATAAAGCATCAATTTGTTGAAAATTGAAATCGATTAATATTTCGGCGCCTAGACTTGTTCTAGGCGCATTTTTATGCTTAAAAGCTGATATTCCCGAAAATATCCCCAGAAACAAAACTATTTCCTCTAACGAAAAAGTATTCATACTATATGACTCTTAATAACTGTAATATAAATTCATAAGCTCCGTCTTATTTACAAAGGGGGGAAGGGACTTGATTGATGCCGGCCGGCAAGTGGAAAAATGGTTTTATGAATATGAAAGAGATATTACTAATTATCTTGTTTATTTTACAGGTACCAGGGATGTTGAAGACCTTGTGCAAGATACGTTTTTAAGAGCCTTGCAGTCATTTCGAAGCTTTAGGCACGATTCGAACCCGAAAACATGGCTTATTTCGATTGCGCGCAATTCAGCTATTGATTCCTATAGAAAAAGAAATGTATGGCAAAGCCTGAAAGACAAATTATCGAGACATACACATGAAAAGGATTCTGTCTTAACGGAAGATTCATTGATAAAGAAAGCAGAATTTGCCCAATTATACGAGGCCATTAATCAATTAAAAACAAGCTATCGCGATGTTGTCCTTCTTCGAGGAATCGCCGAGCTATCGTCAGAAGAAGCGGGGCAGGTTTTGGGCTGGACTGCTAACAAAGTGAACGTCACTTATTTTCGCGCAGTAAAAAAACTAAATTTGCTTTTAAAGGAGGATGAGCAGGATGCCGCATCTTTCAGATAAAAAATTGTTGGAGAAAATGAAAGAGTTCCCGGACCATGAATTAACTAGTGAGCAACGAAATAAAATCATCCTTAATATTAGGAACCATAAAGTCAAGGAGAGAAAGTTTAGCTTTAATTGGCAAAAAATAGGTATATTAGGAGCGCTTTTGGCTATTTTTATCCTTGTGCCTGTTTTGTTAATTGACAGTATAGGGAGCGATAAGGATTTACGTTTCGGAACAAATGTTGAGATAGGGGAAAGCGGCGTTTATTTTGCTCTTATAGATGAAAAAGGCAATCCCCATCATGCTGATTCTAACTTTGGAATTCCTAATAAAGTCAGTCTGCTTAGTCCCCCTGAATGGATTGCAGATGACTATCGCAGCGTTAGTAAAATAATGGTTTATATATGGGGAGATGAGGAAAAATTATTATATAAAGATATGAAAATTGAAGCTGTCCATATTGATTCAGGTCTTACCCAGGAATTGGCATTTCTTAAATTAAGCGGGGGAATATACGGCTCCGATGCTCATGCCGTTACAAGCTTTCCAGTTTTTTCGAAACCAGGCATTTGGAAATTACAATTCTTCCTTGAAGATGAACCCTATGCAGAGTTTTCAATCGGTGTAAAAGAACCATATGTAAAAGTAGGCAACTCCACCATATTGATTTCTCAGGAGGACCTGCTAGCAGGTGTTTATGAGGATGTATCTCTCGAAGTTGAGGGCGCCGATTTACCTGAAAAGCTTAAGTTGGAGTTATTTAGATTAGAAGATGGTACGAAGGCAACCTTTATTTTCAAGGATAAGACAGATTATATAAAAGCTGATAATGGCCAGAATATTTCTATGTATTCAGGTGACCTAACACTTAAGAAAAGCGGAAAGTACAGAATGACGATATTGAATCAATCTTCTTCAATTGAGGTGCGGAAGGACGATAAAAAATAAAGGCTCTTTTCAAATACTTTGTTGCTTTTAAGTACTATCAATTATTTTAAAAAGGTGAAAAAGGTCACCAATAGAGTTTCAAGGGGACCGAAATCCACTCAAAAATGTAAAAACGGTTCTCATGAAGGCGTTATGAGGGCCAAAATTTACTCGAAAATGGAAAAACGGTTCTCATGAAGGCGTTATGAGGGCCAAAATTTACTCGAAAATGTAAAAACGGTTCTCATGAAGGCGTTATGAGGGCCAAAATCTACTCAAAAATGTAAAAACGGTTCTCATGAAGGCGTTATGAGGACCGAAATCCACTCAAAAATAGAAAAATGGTTCTCATGAAGGCGTTATGAGGACCAAAATCTACTCAAAAAGAGAAAAGCGATCCTCATGAAGGGGGGATGAGGATCTAAAACTCGTTTGGTGCTATAAAGCAACAATCTTTTAGTAAGGCTGTGTTCGTAAAGTTTGTTGCTTTTATAAGTGATTTTTATTTAATAATCTGAGTTGATTGGAGCGGAAAGCAAGTGCCCGCAGCGGAAATCAACGGGCAAACTTTTTAGGCTAAAAACAACAATATATGCGAAAATAGCCTTTAGAATTGAGCCAAAATAAAAACCGGAATTGCCTTTTAATGGGTAATTCCGGTTTCGATATTAAGCAGTAGGACCGCCTTTTTCCACTATTTCAGAAGAAACGTTAGCAAATTTCTTGAAGTTTTCGCGGAATTTAGCAGCTAATTCCTTCGCTTTCGCTACATAGGCTTCTTGATCATTCCAAGTTCTATTAGGCTGAAGAACTTCATCAGGCACGCCCGGTACATGAAGAGGAATTTCAAGGCCGAAAATTTCGTCTTTAATTGTTTCTACATTGTTTAATTCGCCTTCTAATGCAGATTGAACCATTGCACGAGTGTAAGGTAGCTTCATGCGGTTACCGACACCGTATTCTCCGCCAGTCCAGCCAGTGTTCACAAGGAATACTTTCGCATTATGCTCATCAATTTTCTTGCCAAGCATTTCTGCATACTCCGTTGCAGGAAGCGGCAGGAATGGAGAGCCAAAGCAAGTTGAGAATGTTGCTTGCGGTGAGGTAATACCGCGCTCTGTACCAGCAAGCTTCGAAGTGTATCCACTTAAGAAATGGTACATTGCTTGTTCTTTCGTTAATTTTGCGATTGGAGGCAATACGCCGAAAGCGTCAGCTGTTAAAAACACAATCGTATTTGGATGACCTGCAATGCTTGGATCAACGATATTATCGATCGCTTGCAGTGGGTAAGCTGCCCGCGTGTTTTCAGTAAGTGTGTTGTCATCATAATCAGCTACACGCGTCTCGCTATTGATCACAACGTTTTCTAACACAGCGCCAAAGCGAATAGCATCGAAAATTTGCGGTTCCTTTTCACGAGATAAGTTAATGCATTTTGCATAGCAGCCGCCTTCGATGTTGAATACGCCGTTTGGAGACCAGCCGTGCTCATCATCACCGATCAAACGGCGATTCGGATCTGCTGATAAAGTCGTTTTACCCGTTCCAGATAGACCGAAGAATAAAGCGACATCCCCTTCGAGGCCAACGTTTGCAGAACAATGCATCGGTAAAATGCCGTTTTCAGGAAGCAGGTAGTTCATAATGGAGAAGATCGATTTCTTCATTTCTCCTGCATATTCAGTACCGCCAATTAATACTGTACGATGTTCGAAGGATACGATAATAAATGTTTCTGATGCTGTTCCGTCCACTGCTGGGTCAGCTTTAAAATTTGGTGCCGAAATGACTGTAAATTCAGGTTTATGATCTAATAATTCTTCTTCTACAGGGCGAATAAATAATTGATGCGCAAAAAGATTATGCCATGCATACTCATTAATGACTTGAATCGGCATCCGATGTTTTTTATCTGCGCCAGCAAAACCTTTAAAAACAAAAACTTCATCTCTATCTTTTAAGTAGCTTAATACTTTATTATATAGGTTAGAGAAAACGTCTTCCGAGATAGGCTGGTTTACGCTGCCCCAGTCAACTTTATCTTTAGAGATGGCTTCTTCGACAATGTATTTATCTTTAGGAGAACGGCCAGTATACTTTCCGGTAGTCGCACGAACTGCTCCGGTTGAAGTAAGTGATCCCTCATTACGATTTAAAACCTTTTCCACAAGCTGAGGAACAGACAACTGAACGTGAATATTATTACCTTTTAATAATTCGCTTAATTTATTAGGTGTGCTTACAGAATTCATCTGATGAATACCTTCCTTTATCCGTTTTTGTTTTTGAAAGTGATTACATCTTTTTAATTAGTATAACACATTAAACGAATTAGTCTATACTAATGGATAAAGTTTTCCTTAAAATAATGAATTTGTCACAATTGGGTTTCGTACTAATTACAATTAGTATCTGTAAAAACATTGGATAGGATTGATCATATGAAAACGATCGCGTTATACGACGGAACATGTTCATTATGCAGAAAGTCGAAACGAATTTTTGAAAAACTTGACTGGCTCGGTAAGGTTTATTGGGTTTCCTTGCAGGAATATGAAAAGACAGCACAGTCACAAGTGGTATTATTTGATCAAATGGAATTAAGAAAAGAGCTCCATATTATTACCTCTAGCGGAAAAGTACTGAAAGGTTATTATGCAATCAGACACATCCTTGTGCTTTTTCCTTCTACTATATTAATGGGCGTTATTTTGTTCATCCCCTTCTCTCCTTTGATCGGAAATCCTATTTATAAATGGATAGCAAAAAACAGACATAAATTTCTAAAAAGAAAATGTGAAGATGGGAGCTGCTCTTTATAATTTTAGGCTGTATTCTAAATGATTGTTGTTTTTAATTAAGTATGTATGTAGTTGATTGGAGCGGAAGGTGCGAGACTCCAGCGGGAGCAGCGGGACAGGTGAGCCCCCACAGGCGTAAGGCGCCGAGGGGGCTCACCACCCGCCCCGCGGAAAGCGAGCTCCTGGAGCGGAATTCAACTAGACCACCTTTTACTTAGATAGCAACAAAGTTTACAATCACAGTCTAATTTTTTCTTTATAAAAAACTGCACGAGTCATGAAATATTTATTGACATCATTTGCTGAAATAAGTTATCATTTACCCTTGAACGGATACTCTCTTATCCCGAGCTGGTGGAGGGACAGGCCCTATGAAACCCAGCAACCTGCTACTGCTTTTTTGGGAGCAAAGGTGCTAACCTGACGCAAGGATTTAATTCCTTGAACGATAAGAGTGAAAGGCGCGAATCGATTTGCTTTCAACCTTTTCACATTAGGAAAGGTTTTTTGTTTGTGCATTTTGATGGACGGCTTTTGGAATGTACTATCTATGAGAGTTTTAATCTCCAGCAGATCAAATGGGTCTGGTGACTAAAAACATCATGTTTATTTCATACTACTTAGGGAATGAGTACCGTATCAATAAAGATTACCTTTGGGAAAAGTAATCTTATAAATAAGGAGGAAGTCAGATGTCAACAAAACGTCGTTTGTTTACTTCTGAATCAGTTACTGAAGGTCATCCGGATAAAATTTGTGACCAAATTTCTGATGCTATTTTAGATGCAATTTTAGCGAAAGATGCGAATGCCCGCGTTGCTGCTGAAACTTCTGTAACGACTGGGCTTGTTTTAGTTGCAGGAGAAATTACTACATCTACATATGTAGATATTCCAAAGATCGTTCGTGAGACGGTGAAAGAAATTGGTTACACGCGTGCGAAATATGGTTTCGATTCTGAAACTTGCTCGGTTTTAACTTCGATTGATGAGCAGTCTGCTGATATCGCGATGGGAGTTGACCAAGCTTTAGAAGCACGAGAAGGTCAAATGACAGAAGAAGAAATCGAGGCAATCGGTGCCGGAGACCAAGGGTTAATGTTCGGGTTTGCCTGCAATGAAACAAAAGAACTAATGCCACTTCCAATTTCATTAGCCCATAAATTAGCTCGTCGATTAACAGAAGTCCGTAAAGAAGAAATTCTTCCTTACCTTCGCCCAGATGGAAAAACACAGGTAACGGTTGAATATGATGAAAATAACAAGCCGGTTCGAATTGATACGATTGTTATTTCCACTCAGCATCATCCGGAAATCAGCCTGGAGCAAATTCAGCGCAATCTAAAAGAATATGTCATTAACCCGGTTGTTCCAAGTGAACTAATCGATGAAAATACAAAGTATTTTATTAACCCAACAGGTCGTTTTGTTATCGGTGGGCCTCAAGGTGATGCTGGTCTAACAGGGCGCAAAATCATCGTTGATACTTACGGCGGTTACGCCCGTCATGGCGGTGGTGCTTTCTCTGGTAAGGATCCTACAAAGGTTGACCGTTCTGCTGCCTATGCAGCCCGTTATGTTGCGAAAAACATCGTGGCTGCTGGTTTAGCTGACAAAGTAGAAGTTCAGCTTGCTTATGCTATTGGTGTGGCACAACCTGTTTCGATCGCAATCGAGACTTTCGGTACAGGAAAGGTAGACGAAGATATTTTAGTTAACGTTGTTCGTAACAACTTTGATCTTCGTCCAGCTGGGATCATCAATATGCTTAACCTACGTCGTCCGATCTACAAACAAACGGCTGCTTATGGACACTTTGGCCGTACGGATATTGATCTTCCTTGGGAGCGTACGGATAAAGCAGATACTTTACGCACTGAAGCATTACAAAAATAATTCAATAACGAAAACGGGAGCTGCTATTTATGTGCAGCTCCTGTTTTTATTTTGCTAATTTCGTTGATACCCTATTTTTATCAATTATATCGCAAATAGCGTTAGCAAAATTGGAAAGGGATTAGAATTGTCATTCCTTGGGAAAAGTAAGGTAACGATCTGATTAAGCACAAAAATGCTTTCCTTATTTTAATGACTTATAATACTGGCCTCTTTCCGTATATTCCTTGCTTATCCGTTCCCTCTCTTGAATATCTTCAGGAGTTAATTTTCGGATAACCTTTGCGGGTCTACCAAAAGCGAGCGTATTCGGCGGTATTTTTTTACCTTGAGGAACAAGGCTGCCAGCACCGATGAATGCTCCCTCACCTATTTCTGCTTGATCTAGGATGATCGTGCCCATGCCAATAAGAGCCTTACGGCGGATGATGCAGCTATGTAGAATGACTTGATGGCCCACTGAGACCTCATCTTCAAGAATGAGAGGATTATTCGGGCTTTGGTGAAGGACCGAATTATCTTGAATATTTACTCTTTTTCCGATAATCGTAGGGGCGATATCTCCTCTTATGACCGTGTTGAACCACACACTTGATTCATCTCCGATTTCGACATCCCCTGAAATCGTTACGTAATCTGCAATAAATGCCGATTCAGCTATTTTAGGCGTTTTTCCTTTATATGGGTAGATCATTTTACACTCTCCTTTAAAAAAAGTATCCTAAATAGTTTACCATAGAAGCCAGAAATCAGGGGTATAGACAATGATCAAAGGCTAACTGGCACCGATTCTTTTAGGAATAAGGAGGGATGCACCCGGAATATGCATGGATAAGGCTTTTCATTAAAAATGAGTATGAGGTAAAAACCTCTATTGTTGTTAATACTTTAATGTGATTAAATGCAGCTTCTAAGCTATAATTTAAATACAAAGAAAAAGGGCAGAGCTGCGTTTAAATTAGAGAGTCTAGCTAATTACATTGGCAAATAAATGATAATGATTTAAAAATTTTATATCTCTTGGCTACGCTCACATTCGCTTTATTGTGTGGTTTTGTTGAAATTAAATTAATATTCATATTAAATTTTGGTATAGTAGGCATATTGTTTGTGTCAATTCAAAGGTTTGGGGGAAGGACTATGTGGAAATGGGAAGCTGAAGGAGAAGCTAAAGCAGTCATTGTGATAATACATGGTGCGATGGAGCATCATCGCCGCTATGGCTGGCTGATTGAAATGTGGCGGTTATCAGGCTTTCATGTCATTATGGGAGATCTTCCGGGCCAAGGGATGACTACAAGGTCGAGAAGGGGCCATATCGATGCTTTTGATGAGTATATTTTTGAAGTGAAAGATTGGATACAAGCTGCCTACCAATTTGATTTACCTGTTTTTCTTCTAGGGCATAGTATGGGAGGGCTGATCGCCATTCGCTTGCTGCAGGAGGAAAGATTGAACCTCAAGGGCGTCATCCTTTCATCCCCATGTCTAGGATTAGCAGCATCCCCTTCGAAGGTTTTGGATATTATTTCACTCGGGTTAAATATTGTTATGCCCAGTTTAAGAATGAAATCAGGAATTTCAGTAGATATGGCAACACGAAATAAAGATGTTCGGGATGCTGACTCAAATGACACCTTATATGTAACGAAAGTGTCTATTAGATGGTATCGTGAAATAGTGAAGGCGATTAAGCTTGGATTTGCTAATCTCAATAAAATTCAAGATGTCCCGCTGCTCGTTATGCAGGGGGGAGATGATAAGATTGTTAATAAAATAACAGTCAGCGATTGGTTTAACCAGGCGCCTTTTTCTGAAAAACGTTTTAAAGAGTGGCCAAAATGCTATCATGAAATCTTTAATGAACCGGAACGTGATGACGTATTTGAGTACGCGAAGGACTTCGTTGATAGCCAATTAAAAGCGCTTGGTCATAATGAAAAGTAAGCAAGTAAAAGCTTTTATGAATAGCGCTTAAGCTTTTCTTAAGGGGGTGGGAATATGAGTGTTCCTTCAATGCCAATCAGTTTGATGTCCAATGTATATCGGAAAATTCTGCCTGCAGTTCATCGGGAGTTAGCTTATTGGAAGATGCGAGCAGAAGCGATTCCAGATCAAGAGCTGAGAAAACAGGCTCTAGCAAGCATTCAACATAAGACCTTTCATTGTGAAGGCGGTGCAATTATGGCGTTAATGGCGAAAGAAAAATATTCAGAGGCCATAAAGTTCATCGTTGCGTATCAGACGATCAGTGATTACCTGGACAATCTTTGCGATCGCAGTACTTCGCTGGATCCTGATGATTTTGCAGCCTTGCATGAGTCGATGGCAGATGCATTAACAATTGATGCAGTCCCGAAAAATTATTATCGATTCCGGATGGAACAGGATGATGGAAACTACTTGACCGACCTCGCCGCAACTTGCAGGAATGTTCTGTCCGAAATGGGAGATTACGGGGAAATCAAGGGCTATTTATTGGAATTATGCCGCTACTATTGTGATTTGCAAATTCACAAGCATGTGAAGGTAGAAGAGCGGGTACCAAGGCTTCAGGATTGGTTCCAGGAATATAAGGAACAAATCCCGGAAATGGAATGGTATGAATTTTCAGCTTGTTCCGGTTCGACTTTAGGCATTTTTTGCCTGATATCATACGCAATGAGGGATGATTTTAAGAAGGGCTATGCCGAAAAAATTCGCAATGGCTATTTTCCTTACATACAGGGCTTGCATATATTATTGGATTATTTGATTGATCAAGAAGAGGATCGTGCTGGCGGCGATTTGAATTTTTGCTTTTATTATGAAAATGAAGAGAAGCTATTTGATCGACTGAAGCACTTTGTTTCGGAGGCGGACAAGCATACGGAGCGACTTCCGCATAGACGGTTCCATCAATTGATAAACCGCGGGCTACTCGGTATTTATTTATCTGATGAAAAAGTAAGAAAACAGAAAAATGTACGGAAGCTAGCAAAAAGTATGATAAAAACCGGAGGCATGATCAGTTTTTTCTTTTATATGAATGGCAGGGCCTACCGGACAATGCAAAAGTGGATTCCAGCGAGTATTTTTAGAGCATTAGTGAGATAGGATTGAAATGTACAAGCAAAAAGCCTGCGAACCGCAGGCTTTTTGCTTGTAAAGTATCAGGTAATATTAAATTATCGGCCACTATTCGAATATATCAGCCACTATTCGAATATATCGGCCACTATTCGAATATATCGGCCACTATTCGAATATATCAGCCACTATTCGGATATATCGGCCACTTTTTCAATATTCGCTAACTATGCTACCTTTTTTCAATCGCGACAATAAACGGCGGATTGTTTTGTTGGTTAATAAATTGGTATTGAAGAACATGAACTGCTTTTTGGTCTAATTGTTTTACATATTGAAGAAGTTTATCCCTTTCGACAGCACCTTCCTCATGTCCATGATAAATAACTAACACAATGATTCCTTCCGGCGCCATTATTTCTAGCAGCTGCTCAATAGCAGAAATCGTTGTTGCAGGCATCGTCACGATTGCTTTGTCACTACCAGGCAAATAGCCTAAATTAAAAATCGCCGCTGTTATTTTCCCATGGTGGATCGGTGGGATGCTGGCTAGAATATGCTCATGCCCTTTATGAAATAGTGTGACACGATCGGAAAGGCCATTTTCTGCAAGGCGTTTTTGGGTTTTGAGAACAGCCTCTTCCTGGATATCAAAGCCGTACACCATGCCAGACTGTCCAGTTAAATGAGCAAAAAATAAGGTGTCATGCCCATTTCCCATCGTGGCATCGACTACGATATCCCCTTGAGAGACTGCTTTTTCAAGTAATTGTCGGGCAAAAGGCAGAATTCTTTCGAGCTTCATGCCATTTCCTCCAATTGACTAGAATAAAATTTCCCTTGCCAGCTGTTCCGGCGTTTCAGTTCTGCATCAATCGCATTAAGAACTTCCCATTTATTCACACTCCACATTGGGCCGACCATCAATTCAATTGGCCCATCGCCAGTAATACGGTGAATAATCATTTCCGGGGGTAAAATTTCTAATTGGTCACAAACTAGGCTTACATAGTTTTCTAAGGATAAGAACTCGAGCATTCCTTTTTCATATTGCTTTACCATCGGTGTTCCTTTTAAAAGATGAAGGAGATGGATTTTGATTCCCTGAACATCTAATTTCGCAACTTCTCTTGCAGTTTCCATCATCATTTCAGGTGATTCTAAGGGAAGCCCATTGATAATATGGGAACAAACACGAATTCCGTGTTTTCTAAGTTTGTTTACCCCTTCGACATAGCATTCATAATCATGAGCGCGATTAATAAGAAGGGCCGTTCTTTCATGAATCGTTTGTAGTCCAAGCTCAACCCATAAGTAGGTTCTCTGATTAAGCTCAGCCAAATACTCAACAACATCATCCGGAAGACAGTCAGGCCTTGTTGCAATCGAAAGACCAACAACACCTTCTTGGCTCAAGACTTTTTCGTACATTTCCCTAAGTACTTCGACAGGGGCATGTGTATTCGTAAAGGCTTGAAAATACGCCATATATTTGCCGTCTTTCCATTTATGATGCATTTTTTCTTTTATTTCATTAAATTGTGTTTCCAGATCGTCCGCACGGTTTCCGGCGAAATCACCTGAACCAGCAGCGCTGCAAAATGTACAGCCTCCATGGGCAACCGTGCCGTCCCGGTTTGGGCAATCAAAGCCGCCATCAAGAGCGATTTTAAAAACTTTATGGCCGAATTCATTTCGTAAATGGAAATTCCATGTATGGTAACGTTTATCATCAGATGCAAATGGGAAAGGGTTGTTCTGAATCATATCAGTATCTCCTTTTATTATCATTGTAAATCTCAAAAAAAATGCCGTAAAAAATAATTTTAACATGAAGTGAGAATGTTATCCAAATGTAATTGTTTCAAGTTTTATCGATCAAAATTGGCGTTAGCCGATAAATTAGGGAAATCGGCTGAAATTTTTATCTATGCCTGGAATGTGAGTTTCCGATTTATTTTTTAAATTGCCAGCAATTTGTCTAGATAAGAAAAAAGAAAAATGAACAAACTAATTCATGAAGCACTATGCTTCTACCCATTCTGATCAGGAGGGGATATGATGGCAACCCGTGATTCTGTTAATGCACTTCTCCAGCAATGTCAGGACGCGTTAAACTTTGCAAATGACCAACTTGAAGAAGGAAGAACTCAGGAGCATTACAATGATATTGGCTATACAAATGCACTTCAATCCCTTGAAGATGCTTATAATGATTTAGCGAAGCTTGCACACAGCGCGAATTCAGAACAGCGGGAGCAGCTCCATCGAATGAGGCTTCAGCTGCAACAACTTCAAAACCAAATGATTACTCTTCCGCACTAAGGAGTGAACGAATTGAAAAAGCGCTCGAAACAAAATAACCCGGAACAGAAAACCCGGAATGGCATCAATAGTAACGATATCGAACTAGGACAAGATGTTGATTTGGTCAAACAAGCAAAGAAAAAGTATGAAAACCGAGGCGGCCAGCCGGTTAAATCGAAATTCCATCCAGAATAAGTTAATCTAATTAAGGCCCTGATGCACAAGCATTGGGGTTTTTTCATTCTTTAAATTTCTTCATCTTTTTGGAAAATTTCCCATAGAATCTTTCATTTTTTCTGTTATTATTTATGTTACAAAAGGTGGGTGGGAAACAATGAAGGGTCAAAAGATCTTAACTATTTTAGAAAGAGAATTGGTTGTGGCACTTGGTTGCACTGAACCGGTAGCGATTGCCTTAGCCGCGGCGACAGCGAAAAGCCATGTGAATGGAAATATAAAAGAGATAAGTGTAAAAGCAAGCGGGAATATCATCAAAAATGCAAAGTCAGTGGGTATTCCTGGGATGTCAGCCAAAGGTCTCGATTTTGCTGCAGCTCTTGGGGCTGTTGCTGGGGATCCGGAGAAAAAACTTGAAGTATTAGATGGGCTTACAAAGGAAGACGAGCTGTCGGCCTTAGAGCTTATTGAGGATGGGAAGGTTACAGCTAGTCAAGCGGAAACGCCGAAGAGACTTTATATTGAAGTCATTATTCAAACAGATCAGCAGATTTCTAGAGTAGTAATCTCTGATAATCATAGTAATATCACGTTAATTGAAGTCGATGGCAAAGCTGTATTCCGAGGTGGATGCGAGAATATTGGCATTCAAACAGATGAAGAAGAGATAGAAGATCTATCCATTGACCAAATTTACGAGTGGGTTGTACAGGTAGATCTTAAGGATTTGGCAATCGTAAAAAAGAGTATTGAATTAAACCGGGTAATTGGGAAAGAAGGGCTTTCTGGAAACTATGGTCTAAATGTTGGAAAAACCCTGCAAGAAAATGTGAAAAAGGGTCTTTTATCAGATGACTTGGCCACTGCCGCCATGTCCCTTGCTGCAGCAGGTTCAGATGCAAGGATGGCAGGTTCGACACTTCCGGTTATAGCCAATACTGGAAGTGGAAATCAAGGAATTGCAGTGACCTTACCTGTAGTGGCAGTAGCGGAGAAGTTGCAAGTACCGGAGGAATCAATGATTCGTGCTGTTGCATTAAGTCATTTAATTACAATCCATATCAAATCTAAATTTGGCCGGCTCTCCGCTTTATGTGGCGTGACTGCAGCTGGAATGGGATCGAGTGCAGCAATAGTCTATTTGCTTGATGGAAATCTTCAGCAAGTTAAAGCGGCCGTCCAAAATACAATAGGTAATGTATCCGGAATGATCTGCGACGGCGCAAAGGCCGGCTGTGCCATGAAGGTCTCGACATGTTCCAATGTCGCTGTCCAATCAGCTCTACTAGCACTGAACGCTCAAGAAATCAGCTCCACTGATGGATTTATTCATGATGACGTGGAAAAAAGCATTGAAAGCTTTTGTAAGCTAGGGAATGAAGGAACACGGCAGACAGATGAATTGATTTTAAAATTAATGCTTGAGAAATAACCAGATAAGCTGATTCATTAAAGATATTCACTGAAGCATCTCTTATCCAATATGGGTAAGATTTTGAGAAACGGCTTTTTTAAAAGGTAAATATACTCCTATACAAGTTTAATAACTGTTGTTGTAAGTTGTCCGCTGCCAATTAATTGGCGGCGGATTTTCTGTTTTAGGATAAATGAATTATCAAAGAAAGTCAGTAAATAGGGAATCTAACATCCTTTTACCTTCTTTGATAAAGTTAACACTCCAATTTCCTAACGTTCACAAAGTAGTAAAGATCTAACAGAAGAACTGTGAATTTGGTCACAGAAGTAACCTCTTCTAAAATGGTTTAAATAAGGTAGGCAGTTTTAAAAAAATTCATTCTTCATCCCAAATGGTGATGTATTCCTCATCAGAAGAAAACATGTGAATATGTTCACAAAAAATCCATATTTTCAGGATGATTTTACTATAGAAAAACGAAAAAAGCATTCGCTAAGAAAGGATGTCTAACAATGAAAAAAATAATCCTGTCTTTAATAGGGGCTACCTTCCTTATCCTTAGCATGCCGGGATTTTCTCTTGCTGCACCTATTTTAAAGATGGAGGAATTAAAAATACAAATCATGCCTGAATACGCCAATCACCCGAATGATAAAGTGAAAGATCATCCATCCTTGCTAGTTGGATATCATGGTTCGTTAATAAATAATACCGACAAACCCAAAAAGGGCCAGATTGAAATTCCCCTTCCAATGAATGATGACGAGTTTCGAATCGGCTTTGTTGCTGACTACAATCGCGATTTCACCCAGATGAACGAAATCGAATACAAAATTGATGAAAAAAATAGCATGATTACATGGGAAACAAGCGAGGATATTCAGCCACAAGAAGCTTATAAATTTGTTATTGAATATTATACGGGGCAAATAAAAGCGGGCGGTGAGACAAAAACGCTTTCCTTTCAATTTAAAAGCTTTGCAGATATCCGTCTAGTAAGTGTTGTTTTTCTTGAACCATTAAAAACTGAAAACTTTAAATTAAACCCTCAGGCCGATTCACACCAGGAAAATCCTTATGGCATGAATATGTTCTTATATCAGATTCAAGGGATGAAGCCTAATGAGGTAAAAGAGTTCCAGCTTCAATATCAACGCGCAGAATCAAAAACGACAATGGAAATAATGGAAGAAATGGCTGGCAATCCGACCCATGGTGAAGGAGCAGTGAAGAAAAATGAAACCATCCCTATCTGGGTAATCATCTCAACCGTCGGTGGCTTCAGTGTCATTTCGGCATTGCTGATCGTTTTCTTCCTGAATAAAAAGAAAATGATGATACATAGAACAGAACCCGAGAAACCATCAGCATTCAAAGCAAAGAAATCACGCTTACGAGCAATGCTCCTTGAAGGAAGCATCTCTGAACAAGAATATAGCGAACTACTGAAAAAACTAGGAGGTAAATGAATGTCTAAAAATAAAAAAATTATGTTCGGTTTATCTCTCTTCGCTGCTGCGATCATGATCATGTTCTTTTCGACTATGCCAAGCGCAGGCAGCAAGGAAGTTACGATAGAGGAATTGCTAAATAAGAAGGATTCCTTAAAGGATGAATACATAATGACGCAAGGGTTATTAAAGCAGGACTCAATTGATTGGAATGCAGACAAAATTGAATTGAAGTTTGAAATTTCCGAAGAAAGCGGGGCTTCTCTTCCCATCCGTTATATGGGTGTGAAGCCAGATAATTTTTCGGAGGATGTCATTGTGATTGTCGAAGGATTTTTAAAGGAAAATGGCGTGTTTGAAGCGGAAAAGGTTCAAACAAAATGCCCTTCCAAGTATGAAGGAGAAGACGTAGAAAACTATGACTCGAAGATGCATAAAGAGATGAATGAAAATAAGCAGAACTAATTAGACAGGCGGGCGACATCATGTATTTAATCGGAAATATCTCACTCATACTAGGCATCGTCATTTCCTTGTACTCATTAGCTGCTAACATCATCGGCTTAAAAACAAAGAACCCAAAATGGCTGGAAAGTGCACGTGGAGGGGTCTTATCCCTTGCATTCGTGACGAGCATCTCCGCATTCCTTTTATTCTATATACTCGGTACGAGCCAGTTTCAATATAAGTATGTAGCTGCCTATACAAATCTGCAGCTTCCACTCGTATATAAGTTAGCAGCTTTTTGGGCAGGAAACGCAGGATCGTTATTACTTTGGACGTTTTTATTAAGCATTTATGCAGCCATTATTGTTCTAAATAAGAAGAAACAAAACATTATGATTCCATATGTTTCAAATATTTTAGTCGTAAATCAGCTATTTTTCTATATTGTCATGGTCTTAAATGCGAACCCATTTGAGATGACGGAGACAATACCTGTCGATGGAAAAGGATTGAATCCGATGCTCCAAAACCCTGGCATGGTCATCCATCCTGTCACTCTCTATATGGGCTACGTCGGTTTGGCTGTTCCTTTTGCCTACGCCATTGCTGCGCTGCTGATGAAAAAGATGGATGCCCAGTGGATTAAATTAACGAGACGCTGGACATTGACGGGATGGCTGTTCTTGACGATCGGTAACATCGTTGGCGGCTGGTGGGCTTATCTTGAGCTAGGCTGGGGTGGATACTGGGCTTGGGACCCGGTTGAAAATGCATCCTTTTTACCGTGGCTGACCGTTTCGGCATTCCTGCATTCGGTTATGATTCAAGAACGGAAAAACATGCTAAGAACTTGGAATTTAAGTCTGATCATTTTGTCTTATATCCTTTCACTATTTGGCACCTTTCTTGTGCGAAGTGGAATTTTAACAAGTGTTCATGCGTTTGGTGACAGCAATCTCGGGACTTATTTCTTGGTCTTTATGGCATTTATGATGCTCTTTGCCATTTACGTCGTATCCACCCGTTATCATCTGATAAAAAAAGAAAGCCAGCCGATTGAATCTTACTTTTCAAAGGAAAGCAGCTTTCTGTTAAATAATTTTATTTTAGTCGCAGCCGCATTTGCAGTCTTTTGGGGAACAATGTATCCCTTGATCTCAGAAACAGTAACCGGAACGAAAGTAAACGTAGGTGCTCCATATTTTAATAAAGTGATGGCGCCGATTATGCTGGCTCTCCTTTTACTAATGGCCATTTGTCCGCTCATTTCATGGCAAAAAGCGGTATTTGAACGCTTCTTAAAAAATACCCTTGCCCCTCTGCTGGTAGCCATCATATTTACTATTATCCTTGTGGTAACGGGGGTGAGGGGCATATACGCCATCACCGGATTAACGGTTACGGCATTTATGTTCGCTGTGCACGTGCTTGAGTTTTGGCGGGGAATGGAAGCACGGCGAAAGGCGACAAAGGAAGGCTTCATAAAAGCAGCGATCCAATTAACAAGAAAAAATCAACGCAGGTATGGAGGCTATATCGTTCATATTGGAGTGGCGCTTATCGCTGTCGGTGTGATCTCATCTAATGCGTACTCCGAAGAAGTTATGAAGACGGTTAATAAAGGCGAAAGCATGAAAGTCGGACATTATGAGCTGACCTTTCAAGAACTGTCTGAAACAACGAATAATGGCAATGGAATTGTGTTTGCTAATATCGCTGTCTCCTATAAAGGAAAAAGTGCTGGAATGATCAAGCCGGAAAAGATCTTTTATGCAACCTGGCCGGAGCCATCCACGGAAGTAGCGATAAAAACGAATTGGAGTGAGGATCTTTACGTTGTGCTCAGTTCATGGGAAAACGGAGAGAAGGTTACCTTTGTAGTCAAAATTAATCCTTTTGTTAGCTGGATTTGGGCAGGAGGTATTCTGATGATGATCGGGACTGCTGTTGCATTGATCGGGGGAAAAACGACTGCATCATTCCGAATGCGCGGTCAACACGCGGGTGTTCGGGTATGAAGACATTAACTAGAAGGCAGTTATTAAAACGGTCCATTACGTTCGCGGTTTCCCTGATAGTGATTGATCTCGGCTTTGATTATAAGGGAGCAAGGGCAAAATCAGTGTTTGATTACAATTCGAAAGAGTTCCAATTTGTAATTAACCAGCTTGATATGCAAGGGCATGCTGATCATGATATCTCAACTTGTACGGTAAAAAAAGTCTATTATGAAGAAGTTTTGGAGGCTCTCAATAATGGCCAATCAGAGAGTGAGATTCTGCAGTCATATGTTGATGAATACGGCCAAGCTGCTTTAAGAACACCGGCCGCGAAAGGCAGCGATTTGATTGCTTGGGTCGCCCCAGCATTTGGCTTTTTATTTGGCGCGTTTGTTGTCGGTTTTGGAATCAAGAAACTGACAAACAAAAATGCGGAATCGTGTTCGATACCTATTGAAGAAAAAGAGATAACTGAAACAGAGCGAGAAATAATTGAAATAACCTTTGAAGAGGAAAGGCGTAAGCATTTTTAACGTAGTATGAAAGTTTAAAGGAAAATAAGGTTGAGAGCAAGGAAGGGAAAAAGGAAATCGGTGTATTCACTGGTTTCCCCCAATCTCAACCCTGACCTCCCACCTCTAAACCAAGGAGCGATCAATATGGATTATTTATTTTTACTCGGAGGTTCCATTGTTATTATTACTTGTTTTTATTTTATTGTTGCTCCTTTTTTCAGCGGTGAGGGAAATACGCTGGCAGCCGTTGATGGAAATGAGCTTGAACTGCCATTAGAGATGATTTATGCAACTGTAAATGAGCTTGAAATGGATTTTCTTATGAAGAAAATTTCCGAGGATGACTTTCAAACGTTGAAAAAGCGTTATCAACTTCTTGCAGCAGACTATATGAAAATGGGGAATAAAGGAATAACAGACGAGTCAAAAAGTAAAGCCGAAGCTGATGAAATCGAGCGTGAAATATTAGCCGAGTTAAATAAGCTCCGCAAGCAGAAGGGCAGGATCAAAGAATGATTGATGTCCCGCCGCTCCATCCAGATTGGCTTGTATCGTTTTGGCTTGAGACGCCATTCCTAAATAAGCTTGATCCTCATGTTATGCTGATTTTTTTGCTCGTGGTCGTTGTCATTGGAATAGTTAGAAGTCGAAAGCTTTTGCAGAAGCAAGAGCCAGATACAGATGAAAAGCAGTTTCAGCTGTTACTAAAGAAAAAAGCCGTCATTGAAGAGCAAATAACCCGGCTGGAGATGCAGAAGAAACAGGGTGAAATGGCGGAAGAGCAATATGTCAAAAGCCTTGAGGAATACAAGAAGCATCTTGAAAATGTAAAAAGTGATCTGCTTCGATTCACATAGAACCTTCACCATACTGTTCCTTTTTTATACATTATTGCTTTTAATACTGTACTAGTCATTTAGAAAAAGAGTTTTCAGTCTAAAGGAATTCATGAGTCCAGAAAACTCCCCGAAAAGGAAAAAGCGGGTCTCATAAGGGGTTCATGATGCAGTGAAATACTTTAGCTATAAAGCAACAATTTACTTGAAATGAGCCTAAACAAAAAATACAGCCATGAACACTATATTAACAACCTCTGACAGAAAGAGTTGGATCATATGCTTGAAATGAAAAATATCACAAAAATGATTGGCGATAAGATCATCTTGAGGAACTTCTCATTAGCTTTGGGAGCTGGCGAGAGTGTAGCCATTATAGGTCCGAATGGAGCCGGGAAGAGTACATTTTTTAAGATTGCTGCCGGCCTTATGCAGCCAACAAGTGGAGAAATACGCCTGAACGGGGAGAAAACAAGGAAGAAATCACTTCTTTTGAAAAAGAAGATTGGCTATTTAGGACATGAATCTTTTTTGTATTCTTCATTATCACCACTAGAAAATTTGCTGTTTTATGGAAAACTCTACAAAGTAAAAAATATTGAAAAAAGGGCGATGGAGCTGTTAAGGGCAGTGGGACTCCATTATTTTAAAGATTTGCCAATCCGTTCTTTTTCAAGAGGAATGATGCAGCGCCTCGCGATTGCCCGAGTCCTGCTTGCAGAGCCGGACGTCCTTCTTCTCGATGAACCACATACAGGCCTAGATCAGGAAGCAATTAATCTTCTGAACAGCCTAATTAAGGAAAGGCAAAGTAAAGGAATTTCGATTCTTTTAATCTCGCATGATTTTGAACAGGTGATGAGAGTATGTGATCGGGTGACCGTCCTAAATAAAGGGAGAGTGATCACAAGTCAGCAAATTGACCAAGAGGCAGGCTTGCAATCGTTAAAAGAGTGGTATGAAGCGGCGGTGGGAGGAACATGATCACGCTTTTCGCAGATGCGATTGTCATTGCTAGTAAGGACATACGAAATGAACTGAAATCAAAACAGACAATCGGGATGATGATTATCTTTTCAAGTCTCGTCATTCTTATCTTCAGCTTTGCGTTCGACCCCACTAATAATACTATAAAGGCCATTATTCCGGGCTTGATTTGGGTGATTACGATATTTTCCGGGATTCTTGGGCTGAACCGGTCATTTTTAGCAGAGAAAGAAAATGATAGCCTGACGGGATTAATGATCGCACCCATTGACCCAGCTAGTATCTACATTGGTAAGGTAATTGCTAATTTAGTACTTGTGATAACGGTACAGGTGGTCAGCATTCCGGTGTTATTCGTCTTGTTTGATTATCGATTTAATGGCTATTTTATCTGGTTTCTCTTGATTGTTTTTACAGCTACATTCGGATTTATCATCGTTGGAACATTCTTAGCAGCACTAGCTGCCAATGCGAAAAATAGCGAGATGCTGCTTCCGGTTCTGCTGCTTCCGCTGCTTAGCCCTCTGATGATCGCGGCTGTCCAGGCGACCAAGGTTGTCCTTGGCCAAGACGGGATCCAGGATGCCATCTCATGGCTGCAGCTTATGGCTGGGTATGACTTGCTGTTTTTTGCAGCCTGCTTTTTTCTATTTGAATACTTGATGGAGGGATCGTAATGAAACAACCGTCAGCCATGATTGACCGTATTCTTTATATGATTCTCGTGCCGGCCGTGTTCATTGCTTTATATTTAGTTTTTATCTGGTCACCGGTTGAAAAACAAATGGGTGTAACCCAGAAAATATTTTACTTTCATGTCGGCTCTGCATGGGTAGCCTTCTTAGCATTCTTTGTTGTCGGCTTTTATAGTATTTTAACTTTAAAAAAACCGACTGAATCCCACTTTATTAAGGCGGGTGTTTCGGCAGAAATAGGCGTGCTTTTTACAACAATCGCGCTCGTAACAGGAATGATTTGGGGGAAATCCGCTTGGAACACGTGGTGGACTTGGGAGCCTAGATTAGTAACAACCTTAATTCTTTGGTTTATTTATGTCGCTTATTTGTTCGTTCGTAAAATGGAAGGCTCATGGGAAAAGATTGCTAAACTATCCGCCGTCTTTGGGATCATTGGCTGTATCAATGTCCCTATCGTTTTCATGGCGATCCGCTGGTGGAACACGAAGCTGCACCCGGTTGTGTTCGGAGATGGGAAGAATCAGAAAGGCGGGGGAATTGAGCCAGACATGCTGATTACCCTATTATTCTGCATCGGTACGATCACTTTACTTTATATTTTCTTGATGCGCAAAGGGACCGAAATTGAAAAAATGCGGCTAACTGTCAAAAAGGCAAAAATGAAAGTGATTGAAAAACTAGCAAGTTGAAAATAGGAGGCGGAAATAATGCAATATTTATTTATGGCTTACTCAGTCATATGGGGCTTATTGGCAGGATATATCTTTATTCTCGGCAAACGCCAAAAGGAGCTAAAAAAAGAGATTCAGTTGATTGAAGATTGGCAGTCAGAATCAAAATAAGTAGGTGAGAAAATGAGAAAAAGGCTCATACCTCTCATAGTGATCGTCATTGTTACAGGTGTTATCGGAATCCTAGTGAATGGATTAAGCGGAAAAGTGTCCGCAAATCCTGGGGATGAGGCAATTGATTTTAACCTGAAGGATATTTATGGGATGGAATATCAGTTATCTGACTATAAAGGGAAGGTCGTTGTTTTAAACTTCTTTGCTACTTGGTGCCAGCCATGTATCGATGAGGCACCAGAGTTAGAAGCATTCGCGGCAGAATACAAGGATGCGGAACTTTTGCTGATCGCTAAAGGCGAATCATCGAAGCGAATAGAGAAATATATCAAGGAGACCAACTCTAAATTGCCTTATTTACTAGATACAAAAGAAGACGTATCAAAAGAATACAGCGTAATCGGCCAGCCGGATACGCTTATAATTGATAAAAACGGGATAATTGTTGAGAGATTTGTAGGTCCAACGACAAAGAAAAAACTGATAGAACTTATAGAGAATATTTCCAAACTATAGGATTAGAATGCTGTTATCAGCGTTTTAATATATGTTTAACAGGCTTTTTTTGTAGAAGATATTGCTTTCGGGAGAGACTTGAAAAAAGACAATTTATGAATTAGTGATTGCTTCAAGTCCCTCAAAAATGATTTTAGTAGCGATTAGCTAAGTTACAAGAGCAGTAATTTTTACGAAAATAGCCTTCTAAATTTTTTGCTGTGTTAAAGCGCAATGTTGATTTTTGCACCCTGTTAATTGGAGCGGAAATCAACAGACAAATTTAACAGAGCCTAATTTTTAAAAGCGGTCTGCTCCAGCACCTAGGGACTCGCCAATCCGTCGAGAAGTTTAAAGACCAACCTTCACGCCAGCACATTTTATGCTTGTCACTCCTGGGCAAGGCGCTTCCGCTTTTCTTAAAGGGAGGTGAAAAAAATGCTAAAAAAGCTATTCGCTATTGATAAAAAAATCTTAATTTTTATCGGAGTATTTGCGGGAATCATTATTTCAGCCGTGACGGCTAAAACTTTCGCCTACACGGACTCAGCCGATTTCTGTCAAAGCTGCCACATCATGACGAGTGTGCATGAATCCTTTACTGATTCGACCCATGCTAAGCTTGCTTGTAATGATTGTCACTTGCCTCATGAAACGCAAACAGGAAAGCTGACATTTAAAGCAAAAGCAGGCCTAAACCATATGTATTACAACACACTAGGGTCAGAGAAAATACCGGATGTTCTGCTGGCGACCGAAAGATCAGCCAAGGTAATCAATCAAAACTGTGTTGATTGCCATGAGAGCACTGTGGATAATGTTTCGCATGATGCAAAAGACAGCTGCACAAGCTGCCATCAAGAAATCCCACATGGCAAAGGCTTTAAAACAGAGAATTTCTATAAACCGCCTAAATCTGGGGAGCTTTTAGAAAACAAAGGAGGTACGTTGAACAATGGTTAGGACTTATCAATGGTCATTTTTCTTCCTAGTAGCGGTCATTCTGATTCTTTCAGGCTGTTCGGGTGCAGACATAACTAAAAATGCAGCAAGTGTAGCGTCGACAGGCTTGTCAAAAGATGAAATCAGAAGTGAAGCATTTAAAGATTTATTCCCGCTTCAATATGACAGCTATCAGAAAACGATGGAAGAAGAAGATACAAAATATGGCGGATCAATCAACCGGAGTAAATATGATGCCGATAAAGAACCATATTTACCGATTCTTTTTAACGGATATGGGTTTGCAACTCAGTATACGGAAGACCGCGGGCATATGTATGCAAACGAAGATATCCGCGAAACTGCACGTATTACTGATAAATCAATCGGCTCCTGCTTAACATGTAAATCGACTGCTGTTCCACAAATGATCGAAGAGATGGGTGATGAGTATTGGAGTGGAAGCTTTAATGATGTCATCTGGCCAAAGGCAGAGGCAATGGGACATTCGCCAATTGGCTGTTCAGATTGTCATGACCCGGAAACAATGGACCTTCGCATTACTCGTCCAAGCTTTATAAAAGCGATGGAATCGCAAGGAATTGATTTGTCAAATCCGACTAAAAACGATATGCGCAGCTATGTTTGCGGCCAATGCCATGTTGAATATTACTTTGCACCAGAAAATGGAGAAGTAACGTTTCCATGGGCAAACGGATTTAAGCCTGAAGATATGTACGAATACTACGAAACAACAGCGAAAGAAAGAGGCTTTGAAAAAGACTGGATTCATAATGTTTCAGGTACACCGATGTTAAAAGTGCAGCATCCAGAATTTGAAACACATATAGAAGGCCCTCATGGCAAGGCAGATGTGAGCTGTGCTGATTGCCATATGCCATATGAACGAGCGGATGGGAAGAAGAAAATCACTTCTCACTGGATTAAGTCACCGCTGAAGTCTATGGAGCAATCATGTGCAACATGCCACAGCAATCGTGATCTTGATGCGTTAAAAGAGCGTGTCATGCAAATTCAAGATACTCATATCGCCGCTTTACACAAGGCAGAGGACATTTCAATCACTTCCCACTACTATGTAAATAAGATGATTAGTTCCGGGGTTAGTGAGGATAAAATTAAGAAGGCACAGGAACATGTTCGTAAAGGACAATGGCATTGGGATATCATAGCAGCCGAAAATGGAGCTGGTTTCCATAATCCGCAAGGTGCGATGGATTCTTTAAGAACGTCGATTGAAGAATCAAATAAAGCAATTCAAATTGGAATTGAGGAACTTGTTAAAAAAGGTGTCAATCTTGAAGAGTTAAATAAAGAGATCGAAAAAGCGAAGAAGGCTGTATTTGAAGAAAAGGATAACTTCAAAAAGAAAGAGCATGCGATCAACAGCTATTTCCCTGCGATTCAGCCTCCTTCAAAATAAAAAAATATTAACTATGAAAACACTGTACAAATGCGGTTTGTATGGTGTTTTCTTTATTGTGACAAATGAATGAACGGGTGTCAATATGAGTGACATAATTACTAGCTATTTTTTATGGAAATCATATTTTCCGTACATGAGAATATTTTGCATTTTCTGGATTCGAACGCTACGATTAAAATAGGTTGCAAGGGCACAGAAAAGAGAATAAAATTATTTTGAAAACCGAAATACACAGAAGAATTATGGTTCTTTTAACATTGGCGCTGTAAATGGATATTGTTGTTATACTCGCGGGATCGATTTACCTTCCGAGAGGCGGGTTTTGCTCCGCAAAAAAGCTCTCTTCAGGCAAAACCACCCCGCTAGTATGCATTCTATCAACATTGTGCATTAACAAAGTCTTATCAATAAAATGTATTTTAAGTAAAGGAGCGGTTTACATGCCACGAGCCTTATGGCTACTGATTATTGGGATGGCGGTGAATGTAACGGGCTCTTCTTTTTTATGGCCTTTAAACACAATTTATATTCACGATCATTTAGGTAAATCATTGTCAGTCGCGGGGATTGTTCTAATGCTAAACTCAGCGGCGAGCGTGATCGGAAATTTATATGGAGGATTCCTATTCGATAAAATCGGAGGCTATAAATCGATCCTCATCGGAATTGGATTTACATTAATATCATTAATTGGTTTAACTTTCTGGCATGGATGGCCAGCTTATGTTGTATTATTAACTCTTGTTGGTTTCGGCTCAGGCATTGTCTTTCCTTCCATGTATGCAATGGCCGGTTCGGTCTGGAAGGAAGGCGGCAGAAAAGCTTTTAATGCGATCTATGTTGCGGCAAATCTTGGTGTGGCAGTGGGCGCCTCTCTTGCAGGGCTTGTCGCATCTTACTCATTCCAGCTGATCTTTGTAGCGAATACCTTGATGTATATTATTTTTCTGTTTATTGCCGTTTTTGGATACAAGGGAATCAATACAGTTGATAGAAAGCAATCATCTACTCCTCAGAAAAAAATGGGTAATAAAAATCACACGAAGCTCTATGCCTTATTAATTTTATGTATTGGCTATTTACTATGCTGGGTAGGCTATTCTCAGTGGATGACCACGATTGCGTCTCACACACAAGAGCTTAATATTTCTTTAAAGCAGTACAGCATGCTATGGACGATCAATGGGGCAGTCATTGTGATTGGCCAGCCATTACTGAATGGCGTCGTGAAGCGTTTTAAATCACTTAAAACACAAATGATTATTGGGATGATTACTTTTATTGTCTCCTTCGTAGTTGTGGCCTACGCTCAGCAGTTTTCTGCTTTTCTTGCTGCAATGTTTATTCTTACAATTGGAGAAATGCTCGTTTGGCCTGCAGTTCCAACCATCGCAAACGACCTCGCACCTAAAGGAAGAGAAGGGTTTTACCAGGGGATCGTTAATAGCACGGCAACCGGCGGAAGGATGATCGGCCCTCTGCTTGGGGGAATCCTTGTAGATTTACACGGAATCTCGATGCTTTATACGGTATTAATCGTCCTGTTTGTCATCTCGATCTTTACGACGATTGTTTATGATAGAAAAATTAAAGAAACGAAAAGCTTGGTCTCTGCCTCATGAAAAAACCTGTAGAATGCTGGTCAATCCTCTAAAAATTGTATATGTAAAAAACGGAGTTGTTTCCACATGGAAAAGCTCCCTTTTTCTTAAAGTTTAAGAAAAGGGCCTACTTAAAAGATAAAATTTCAAAAAAATAAAGAAGCTGACTCCGAAAAGGCATTTTACAATGACCTGCGAGTCAGCTTCTTTTATTCATCTAATTCTGATGTTTCTATATCTAACCATGTTTGAGACCATTTTTCTATATCTCTCATTAAAGGTTCTAATGATAAACCCTTATCAGTCAAGGAATATTCAATTCGAACTGGAGTTTCCGGAAAAACTTCACGTTTTATGAAACCTTGACTTTCTAAATCTTTTAGCCTCTCTGAAAGAACTCTTCCACTTATTCCAATAGCAGACTCAATGGCACAAAATCGTTGAGGTCCTGATAGCAGCTGGTAAATAACAAGCCCAGTCCACCGCTGGCTTAAAATATTCATTGCCTTTTCAAATCGAGGACAAATTAAAGACTTATTCATATTCAATCACCTCTGTATTAATACAATACCATATTACAATAAATAATTCTATTACTACTTGTAATATGTTAACTTGACATTAGTTAATTGTAAATTTATAATTACTTACATAAAGTAACTAACTAATAATAAACACGAAATAAAAATATGTGCTGTTCAAATTAGGAGGAGTTATAAGATGACATTTCATAGCAAGCCTCATACATTTGTTGGGCAAGTTGATTTAAAAGTAATAGATTTACAGCGGTCTTTGGCTTTTTATCAAAAAATAATTGGATTTCAAATATTGGAACAGACAGAGAAAAAAGCGATTCTAACGGCGGATGGCAAAACCCCGCTTTTATCGATTGAACAGCCCGAAAATGTGATACCGAAACAGCCGCGTACAACTGGCTTATATCACTTTGCATTGCTGCTGCCTAGCCGAGCTGATTTAGCGAAAGTAATACGGCATTTTATAGAAACACGCTATCCATTACAGGGGGCATCTGATCATCTTGTAAGTGAGGCACTTTACTTAGCAGACCCCGATGGCAATGGAATAGAAATTTATTCAGATCGCCCATCTTCAACATGGGATTGGGTAAAGAATGAAGTAGTAATGGCGACGAACCCGTTAGATGTTGAAAGTATTCTGGCTGAAGGAAACGGAGAACCATGGAATGGGCTTCCTGCTGGGACACTGATGGGGCATATCCATTTACATGTTTCTGAATTTCAAGAAACAGAAGAGTTTTATTGTAAAGGTCTTGGGTTTGATATTGTTTGCCGATATGGCGGTCAGGCACTCTTCATCTCTACTGGCGGATATCACCATCATATTGGATTGAATACTTGGAATGGAGTTGGTGCCCCTGCGCCAGCCGAGAACAGTGTCGGGTTGAATTCATTTACACTTGTTTTTCCAGATAAAGAAGCTAGAAAATATGCTGTAGAACAATTAAATACCATTGGAGTTTCAGTAAAAGAAGAGAATGGTTATTTTGTCACACAAGACCCTTCAGGAAATCGGATTCAATTAAGGGTTTGAGAAACGTTGTATAAGTTTTGCGGTACCCAATTGAAGGGTACCGCTAATATTTTTTGGCTATTTTAGTAAAGTTTGTTGCTTTATAATGTGATTTTTATTTAATAATCTGAGTTGATTGAAGCGGAGGGCACTTGACTCTTCGAAAATGCTATCGCATTTCCTTCGTGCGTGGGCAGATTCATGGATGTAAAATCAGTATCCTGCGGGAATAGAGGGAACGGGAGACCCCACAGGCGATAACGCCGAGGAGGCTCCCGTCACTCCCCGCGGAAAGCAAGTGCCCACAGCGGAAATCAACGGGCAAACTTTGAAGGCTAAAACAACAATATATGCGAAAACAGCCTATTTTTTTGAATATAAGGTGGTTTATTCATGACTCTAAAATATGATGTTTGTATAGTTGGAGCTGGACCTGGTGGGGCATTACTGGGTTATTTATTGGCGAAGAATAACATCTCAACGATTGTTGTAGAACGTCATGAAGGAATTGATAAAGAATTCCGCGGTGAACATCTAAATAATGTTGGAGAAGAAGTGCTAAAAGAATTTAATCTTTTTGAGAAGGTAGAAAGACAAGGACTTCTCTTGATGGAACGAATTGAATATTGGGATCATGGTAAAGTGATTAAGACTGTTACTCCTGCCCATGGAAACAAGCACGTAGGGATTCATGTTCCGCAAAGGAATTTGTTAAGCGTGTTGATTCGAGAGTCCGAAAAGTATCACAATTACCGACTGATGTTGGGTACAAAAGTTACAGAGTTAATCACAGATGAAAAGGGCGCAGTTACAGGCATCAAAGCGAAAAAAGACGATAAAGAATTGACCATTACGAGTTCTATTGTCATCGGTGCTGATGGTCGATACTCTACGATTCGAAAGTTGGCTAATATGCCTTTTAATATAATAAAGCATGGATATGATCTGCTATGGGCGAAAATACCAAGCCCAACTGGATGGGAACCGACAATAAAACAGACTTTGATTGATAATAAGCAGCTTGCATTATTTACCCAGGCAGGCGGGTTCATTCAAATAGGCTGGAATATTAAAGAGGGCTCTTATCCTCAATTAAGAAAGCAATCATTTGAACCGTTTATCAAGCGAGTGACAGCTGCTTTTCCCGAATTATCAACTACTATCCGAAAACATATTATTTCGTGGAATAATTTTATATTACTTCAAGTTCAAAGTTGTTATTGTGAAACTTGGGTAAAAGATGGATTAGTCATTATGGGAGATGCCGCCCATACAATGAGTCCTACAGGTGCCCTTGGTATTAACTGTGCACTGAAGGATGCGAGCATTTTATGTGAGGTCATTAAAGAAGCACTTGATCAAAAAGATACAAGCGTGCACCAATTAATTAAATTCGAAAATGGCCGGCGTGACGAAATTGAAAAACTGCAAACGCATCAGATGATACAAGAAGCATCTTATAAAAGTAATTTTGCTGTTTCTTAAGGCTCTTTTCTAAATGGTTGTTGTTTTTAAATAGGTAATTTTTTATGAAGTTGATTGGAGCGGAAATCAACTACACCACTTTTTGGTTCAATAGCAAAAAAGTTTACGAAAACAGTCTTTCCTAAAGAATAATACTGTGTTGAGCTGTACATGTAAAAGATTATTTACCACACAATAATCAAAAGGGGATGTCGCTATGAAAGAGGTTCAGTTGGAATCTAAGGTTCTTTCTGTTTTAGAGGATAAAATTCAATTAATTAAAACAAATGAAGGGGCGATTTACTTAGTGGGGCCCATCCGGCTGCCTGTGAATTTGTATGGGGAAACAGTCGAATTCAACTGGTATTGCTGGCTGAATTGCAAGGAAGTAACGGAAGATTTTCAGCGTATTATTGATAAATTATCATCTGCGAATTTGGCGGAGTTACAACAATCAAGTGTATTGGTATATGGTGACTTTGCTTATGCTGACAATGCAATAATGAGAATGCATTCTATTTGCCATACTGGTGATATTTTTGGAAGTAAACGATGTGATTGCGGTTACCAGCTAAAGCAGTCTATGAAAATGATTGTCGAGCATGGGACAGGGGCGCTATTTTATTTAGCTAACCATGAAGGAAGAGGAATTGGTTTATTTAGTAAGGCAATGGCCTATATTCTTCAAGAAAATGGATATGATACGGTAGAAGCCAATGAAGGTCTTGGCTTTGTGGATGACTCCAGAAACTATGGGGATGCGATTCAAGTGCTGAAAGCTCTGCGTTCAAAGCCTGTAACCCTTATCACAAATAATCCTAAGAAGCTCGAAGCATTAAAAGGATCAGGATTGCATGTTTCTGGAAGAACACCTTTGTGGGGAGATATCTCTAAATTTAATGAAAAATATTTGGAGACAAAAATAAAGAAATCTGGACATTTAGAAGATGAAGGGACTTGTCCAAATGACTAATCATGAATTTTATATGGAATTAGCTTTGAAAAATGCACAAGCAATGAAGGGTCAGACAGAACCGAATCCATTGGTTGGTGCAGTTATTCTCAATGATAACCGTGTAGTAGGGATTGGTGCGCATTTAAAGGCTGGTGAACCGCATGCCGAAATTCATGCGATTCAAATGGCGGGGGATAAGGCGAGAGGCGGAACCATTTATGTGACACTTGAGCCTTGCTCCCATCATGGCAGAACAGGTCCTTGTGCATTGGCTATCGTAGAGGCTGGTATTAAAAAAGTTGTAATTGCAACTTTGGATCCGAATCCGGTTGTGTCAGGAAATGGTGTGAAAATACTTCAAGACGCCGGCATTGAGGTGATCACGGGAATTTGTGAGGAACAATCTCAAAAGATGAATGAAGTATTTAATAAATTCATAGTTCAGAAAAGGCCTTTTGTCACATTGAAATCGGGAATCACTTTAGATGGAAAAATTGCAACATATGCTTCCAGCAGCAAGTGGATTACGTCTGAAGATGCAAGGCACGATGTCCATCAGCTTAGAAATGAAAATATGGCGATACTAGTTGGGGTTAATACAGTTATTGAAGACGATCCTGAGCTGACTTCTAGAATTCCGAATGGCCGAAACCCAATTCGTGTCATTTTGGATTCCAATTTAAGAATTCCTTTAGAATCTAAGGTCATCACAGATAAGAAGGCAGAAACATGGATCTTTACTAGCGAAAACTATGACAAAGAAAAAAGAAAAATACTAAAAGATTCTGGGATTCTCGTTTTTCAAACGAATGGTTCTAAGAACGTCAATCCAAAAGAAGTCGTTAAAATTTTAGGTGATAAGCTTGTCTCTTCCTTAATTATTGAAGGTGGCGGAACGATTAACGCATCTTTTTTAGAAAATAAATTAATTGATAAAGTCATTCTATATATCGCTCCAAAATTAGTAGGCGGAAAAAATGCTCCAACCTTCCTTGAGGGTACTGGTATTGAGAAGATGACAGATGCTGTAGAGCTATCAAATATATCACTTACTCAAATAGGCAAAGATTTTAAGTTCACGGGGTATCCGATATACAAAGGGCAATAATAAAAGAGTCTGTTTAATCTTTTTTTTAAACAGGCTCTTTTTTATTGTGAAAGAAAACCCTTGGCTAGGTCTAGGGTTCTAAAGAGCTTTCAGCGTGGTATTAAAAAAACTCTTCCGAGGTGCTAAAAAATATTTGGTTCGCCAACCAATATTTTTGCATTTGGAGGAGCTTTAATGTAAACAGACACTAATAAGGCTATAGCTTACAGAAGAAAAACTAATTCTTCATATATTCTGGGATTAGAACAATAAAATTAGAATAACATCGTGATAAAGTGTTTAGATAACTTTAATAATAGGGTATAATTTACGGAATAAGGTGAATTTTTCAATAAGAGGGTTTTATAGAAACGTAATTTAATCCTAGGGGCGTGTTTTGGTTGAGTAGAAAAGAAATACAGGTTACACGTATGCTAGAGTTTTTTATAGATGCTACTGCACAAATTATCAAAGAAGAAGGAATTGAAAGTGTAACTGCTCGGAAAGTAGCTGACCTGGCTGGGTATACTAGTTCGACGATTTATAATTATTTTGATGAGTTATCTCATTTGGTGTTTTTTGCCTCATTGAGATTTTTAAAAGATTATATAAAGGAATTATCCGTTTATATTGATAATGCTAATGGACCCATTGATAAATATTTATCAACTTGGGAATGTTTTTGCAAGCATTCTTTCAACAACCCTCAAATTTTTTATACGATTTTTATTTCGAACTTGGGTACGGAGCCAAATGATCTGTTGAAGAGATACTATACAGTATATAAGAGTGATCTAATTCAACTTCCTGCGGAAATTAAGATGCTTGTTTTAGAAAATGATTTATCGAAAAGAAGCAAGGCGATGATTCAAAAAGCCATAGATAGTGGGGAATTGACAAGTAGAAATATAGAAATGATTTCGGAAATGACGATTCTGTTGTGGAAAGGAATGCTGACAACTATTTTGAATAATCGGCTAAGCTATTCACCCGAAAAGGCGACAGAAGTAACAATGGGATATATACGGGAGCTTATTCAAAACTATACAAGTAATAAAAAGTAAAAAAATCATCACATTAGTATACGTTGATACTGATGTGATGATTTTTTATAAATTCATTTATTTAGTTTTAAATGCATTAACCACAGGTTGTAGTTAATACGTCCGATACGGTGATTTTCTCGGGCTTCCCCTTTACTAATAAAATAATAATGCCCTCTCTTTCTTTCACCTCAAACGTTTTAATTTTTACTTTTGAATTGAATAGAGAATGGCCATCCTTCATATCAAAAGCCCAGCCGTGTAAAGGACATCTAACTACTTGGTTATGGCATCCGTATTTATATTTATGTGGTTCAGAAGATTCCATGGCTCCGGATATACTTCCAAATTCTAACGGTGCCCCTTGATGTGGACAATAATTTCTAAAAGCATATAAGTTATTATCTGAATTAACAACAACAACAGATGTATTATTAAATTGTATTACTTTACGCTTTCCATTCGTTAACTCATCCGCACTACAAACTGTAATTTCGTTTAACGTTTTATCCTCCACTGTCTTTTCCTCCTTTAATCCTAAAACCTGTATGTTTTCAAAGCATTCTCATAAAAGATTTTCTTTTTAAGATCATCAGGAAAATGGGCGAAGATTCTTGTATCATACTCTCCATCCCAATGAGGATAATCACTCGAGAACATAAGCATATCCTCTGCACGAATCATTTCTATTAAAGTCAGGATATCTTTTGGATGGAATGCTTCTTCAAATGGTTGTGTGGCCAAGCGAATATTTCTTCTGATATATTCACTCGGTAGCATTTTTACCCAAGGAATCTCGTCACGGAGTGATTTCCAATCTTTATCAAGCCGCCACATTAAATGAGGCATCCAGGAAAAACCGTACTCCACAAAAACCACCTTTAGTTTAGGGAATCTCTCAAAAACGCCTTCACATATTAAACTATTAATCTGTCTAATCGCAACAAGAGATAACGAAGTATGCCATTCCATATAAGTTGAGGCTGGTCCAATAAATTGCGCAGGTGCATATTCTCCTGAAGCCTCGGAATCTGGATGAAGAACAATTGGAAGACCATATTGCTCCGCTATTGCGTAAATTGGCCAAAAATGGCGTTTTCCTAGCGGGATATTGATGTTTTGTAAATTAATCCCAACAATCCCTGGCTTCTTCCCAATACGCTCAATTTCTTTTACGGTTGCGGTTGCATCAACGGTAGGGACGACCATATCCATTTTGAATCGATCGTCCACTGATACCCATTTGTCGTACAAGTAGTCATTAAATGCTGAACTGTAAGCAATAGTAACGTCTACATTATGATAAGAACTCATGGTTCCATGGCCTGCATTTAAAATTCCATAGGTAGTATTAAAGCGGTCAAACAAATCGGTTCCGACAAAATATGGATCAGATCCTGGTACTCCACCGGAAGGCGTCATCGCATCCATTCGTAAAACATGATTAGGATTGTGATATCTAGCTTTAGGAAAATCAAAAGCTCCTGCTGTTTGGTTTTTTAAAAAGTCGTTATTAAACTTTCCAAAACTCATCATCTTGTGTAACCATTCATCTGAATAGGGAATTAATTCATCTAGCGAAGGAAGGAAACAGTGTACATCACAATCGATTAAATTCACAGTCTTTTTCGTTTTAGGTTGTATTTCTTCAACAGACGTTAACAAATTCAACACCTCTTTTTTATTGTTATTGGTTATCCGCTCAGTTATTTTGAAGACTTATAATCATGTCAACTCTCATTCTGATTAATATCGCCCCCGAAAGACTAAGCGGTTTCGACATCTTTCAAAAAATTACCCATTTCCATAGTTTTGAGTATTCTTGACTACATTCTTTTAATGAACATGTTCATTTATAAAAGGATGTTACCACACGATCAAAAGGAGTGCAATGGGTTATTAGAAGATTTAGTAAATTTCGAATTCATTATTTACAAATCCTTTTGCGTGATATATATTTAAAATCAAATGAATCTGTTCATAAAAGAAACATATTCATGACTAAAAAGGAGGTAGCCATAGTGTTAATAGGATAAACGATATTTAAAGGGAGGAATGAAAAGAAAAAATGGCTGAACTTTCGCATTAATTCAGATCTTGATACGATTTTGTTTTTTATATATTACAAAAAATGAATTTAAAGAAGGGGGCACAAATTTATGGCAAAATCAATGATAACGCTCGATGATGCTCCGCTAAATAAATTTCACTTTAAAATGACAGCCCTTACATTTGGCGGACACTTTACCGATGGATATGTCTTAGGGATGATTGGCATTGCTCTCACTTTACTTACACCTCAAATGGACCTAAATCCGCTTTGGATTGGTCTTATTGGAAGTTCAGCGTTAATAGGGGTCTTTTTAGGAAGTTTAATTCTTGGCAGGATAGCAGACATCGTGGGCAGACAAAAAATATTTGCCTTAAACTTTGTTATTATTGTCCTTGCTTCTATTTTGCAATATTTTGCAGATAGTGCAGTTGAATTGTTTATTTTAAGAGTCCTGATTGGCTTTGGCCTTGGAGGGGATTATAGCGTAGGACATACAATGCTTGCGGAAATTTTGCCAAGAAAAAATCGAGGAGCCATACTCGGATCCTTTAGTGTTGTATGGACATTTGGTTTTGTACTGTCAAATGTGGTTGGCTTCACTTTACTCACTCTCGGCCCCGATGCGTGGCGCTGGATGCTTGTGTCTTCGGTATTGCCGGCTTCACTCATTTTAATTATGCGAATCGGAACACCCGAATCCCCAAGGTGGTTAATTAACAATGGTCGAGTTGATGAAGCAAAAAAAATAGTAAAAAAATATATTGGACAAAACATCGCTCTTGATGATGAAAAGCCTGCTGAAACAAAAGGCAATTTTGCTGAATTATTTAGTAAAAAGATGAGAAAACGCACAGCCTTTAACAGCATTTTTTATGTCTGTCTAGTCCTTCCATATTTTGCGATCTATACTTTTCTCCCATCAATATTAGACACAATGGGGCTGAGTGAGGGATTTGGAACTGATTTATTATTAAATTCAATGCTTATTATAGGTGCTTTACTTGGGATTCTTTTTACAATAAAGTTTTCTCGCAGGGGATTCTTAAACGGATCTTTTATCTTTCTAAGTGTTTCCTTACTGTTATTAAGCGTTCTTCCAAGCGGATATTCCATCCTTATGATTATTACATTTACTGCCTTCACCTTAATATTGTCTGCAGTCAGCAATCTTACTGCTGCAATCCCTCCAGAGAGTTTTCCGACATCCGTTCGTTCTTCAGGAGTGGGTTTTGCCACAGCTGTTAGTAGGCTGGGGTCAGCAATAGGAACATTTCTTCTACCTATTAGTGTTTCTAATTTCGGAATTCAATCTTCAATGCTTGCGCTTACTGGGGTTCTTGTCTTCGGTACAATTGTCTCATTAGCTTGGGCTCCTGAAACTAAATCACTTACGCTTAACGAGGCAAGTTCTACTGATGATCAGGATAGCTCAACAAAAATTGCTTCTACGAAGGAGATACGAGTATAGTCAGCAAGTTAATGGAGCCAAACAATTTAATAAAAACTATATGCAGTATTAAATATTCTTAGTTTGAACTGTATAAAGCAAAAATGCCGATAAAGTGTTCGGCATTTTTGCTTTTATTAATAAGCCAAAAGCAATCCATGGTGGTTTCCGGATGAAAAATGTAAATAGAGGAAAGTTGTTTAAAGAGCAGAAGGAAACAGGGCAAAGTTTTTGAATTGCTGAAACCTCCCTTTTTAAACCTGGATTCATCTGAAAATTTGCTTAGGACGGTCAAGGATGTTGATATTATAATTATCGATAAGTTTATGCTTCTAATAATGTAGGGGTAGCGACTGTTTAATCTTGAAAACGAATTATATTCTCCATAAAAACATTCATGATTTTTCCACTCACGCCAATATGAAAATTCGCACTAGTCTCATTACTAAATGAAGAAAATATTAGTAATGATAATACTAAAATAGTAGAAACAATATTTACAAATTTCCTAAACACATAAGTTCCCTCCCAATAATATGATGTTTCCTTCTAAATAAAGTAATCCAGCGTACTATAACACCAAAATATTGGAAATAAAAGCACTCATGACCTAATATCGTGAAAATTGTGTGAAACAATGCAGCTAGCTCATTTGCATCGTTGGGGCATAAATATATTAACGAAACTTTAATATGTTAGTTACGCTCTCTTAATTCTTCTGCCAACATCTTCATAAGGAGCCTGAATATGTTGGTCTATAAATAATACTTTATCAAAGTAGCTCTTTAATAATAGCCATCTTGCCGGATACGAATTAATAAAATCCCCTATAGCATCCTCCGAATACATGATAAGGCAATCGAGATGAGGACACTTCTGCTTTAGATCATAAAGAAGGGCATGGGGATTCGAATAATAGTCATTTATTTGATGCGGATTAAGAAGAACATTCTGGATACATTTTTCTTTTAAAAACGACCTTATTGCCTTACTTTGGTATTCTAAACTTTCCTTTTTCGTAAAATTCCTCAGACTCCTGCTTTCATTAATTAAGATTATTCCATTCATTTAACACACCGCCTGCCGGATTTTTATAATCATTATCGGCAAGAAAGTTTTGAAAAATACTATTGGTTATATCGTTGCACAGTATCTTTCTCATCTGAATATACTAACTATTACATTCCCGTCAGGATGAGCCCACTTGCATCCTGTCGGGAAATTTATTACAATAATATTATAATATGATAGCTATCTGCTTAGAAAAGGAGCAGTAGTGATGTTTTAGCCCGATTGTAGAGAGTTGACGGATGGTGGAAGTCAGCCGGGCACATCATGAACTCGCCTTTGAGTTGCAAGTGTGAAAGAACAGTAATACTTGCCGTATTCCGCGTTAAGGATCAATGAGCGAGTGACAATGTCACTAATGTGGGTGGTACCGCGGGAGATTCATACATAATCCTCTCGTCCCTATTTTGGGATGAGGGGTTTTTTTAGTATTTTTTATTAGGAGGAAAAGACAATGAGCTTCAATCACCAAGAGATTGAAAAAAGATGGCAAAACGTCTGGGAGGAAAATAAAACCTTTAAGACAAGTGAAGAGAAAGGAAAGCGTAAATTTTACGCGTTAGATATGTTCCCATATCCATCTGGTGCCGGTCTTCATGTTGGTCACCCGGAAGGATATACGGCAACTGATATTCTTTCTCGCATGAAGCGCATGCAAGGATATAATGTCCTACATCCGATGGGGTGGGATGCTTTCGGTTTGCCTGCGGAGCAATATGCATTAGATACAGGTAACGACCCAGCTGAATTTACAGAAAAAAATATTAATACGTTCCGCCGCCAAATAAAAGCATTAGGCTTCTCATATGACTGGGATCGTGAAGTTAATACGACGGATCCTGAATACTATAAATGGACACAATGGATTTTCTTAAAGCTGTATGAAAAAGGGCTTGCCTATATTGATGAAGTAGCAGTTAACTGGTGTCCAGCTTTAGGAACAGTTCTTGCTAATGAAGAAGTCATCGATGGAAAAAGTGAGCGTGGCGGTCACCCTGTCGAACGTAGACCGATGAGGCAGTGGATCTTAAAGATTACAGCTTATGCGGATCGTCTTCTTGAAGATCTTGATTTATTAGATTGGCCTGAAAGCCTGAAAGATATGCAGCGCAACTGGATTGGCCGTTCTGAAGGAGCAGAAGTAACTTTCCAAATTGAAGGTCATGAAGGGACATTTAAAGTATTTACCACTCGTCCAGATACACTTTTTGGTGCGACTTATGCTGTTCTTGCTCCAGAGCATGCTTTAGTCGACAAAATTACGACAGCGGCGCAGAAAGCAGCAGTAAATGCGTACATTGATAAAGTAAAAAGCAAAAGTGATCTTGAAAGAACAGATTTAGCGAAAGAAAAGACGGGCGTTTTCACAGGTGCTTATGCAGTTAACCCGGTAAATGGCGAAAAGATGCCGATCTGGATTGCCGATTATGTATTGGCGAGCTATGGAACAGGTGCGATCATGGCAGTTCCAGCTCATGACGAGCGTGATTATGAGTTTGCAAAGCAATTTGAACTGCCAATTATTGAAGTAGTCGCTGGTGGAGATATTGAAAAAGAACCATACACAGGTGACGGGGAACACGTGAATTCCGATTTCTTGAATGGTTTGAACAAGGAAGACGCGATTGAGAAAATCCTTGCTTGGCTTGAAGAAAAAGAAGTTGGAACGAAGAAAGTCACTTATCGTCTTCGCGACTGGCTGTTCAGCCGCCAGCGTTACTGGGGCGAGCCGATTCCAATAATTCATTGGGAGGATGGCACAATGTCAGCTGTTCCTGAAGATCAGTTGCCGCTGCTTCTGCCAAAAACAACGGAAATTAAGCCTTCTGGAACAGGGGAGTCCCCACTTGCCAATATTGAAGACTGGGTGAATGTAGTTGACCCTGCAACAGGGAAAAAAGGACGCCGTGAAACGAATACAATGCCGCAATGGGCAGGAAGCTGCTGGTATTATCTGCGCTATATTGATCCAAAAAATGATCAGGCATTAGCAGATGCGGAAAAACTTAAAGAATGGCTTCCGGTCGATATTTATATTGGCGGAGCAGAGCATGCGGTTCTGCATCTTCTATATGCCCGCTTCTGGCACAAGGTTCTTTATGATCTAGGTGTTGTTCATACGAAGGAGCCATTCCAAAAGCTATTTAACCAAGGAATGATTCTTGGAGAAGGCAATGAAAAAATGAGTAAATCAAAAGGAAATGTTGTTAATCCTGATGATATTATTGAGAGCCATGGTGCAGATACTCTTCGTCTATACGAAATGTTCATGGGTCCACTTGATGCGTCAATTGCATGGTCTACAAATGGCTTAGACGGTTCAAGAAGGTTCTTGGATCGAGTTTGGCGCCTGTTCATCGAAGAGAACGGGGAATTGAATCCGAAAATCCAGGATAATGAAGAAGCAAGTAAACTGGAGAAGGTATATCATCAAACGGTGAAAAAAGTAACAGAGGATTACGAAGGATTACGCTTCAATACTGCTATTTCGCAAATGATGGTATTTATCAATGAGGCATATAAATCGACTGTTCTTCCAAAACACTTTATGGAAGGCTTTGTAAAACTATTATCACCAATCACTCCTCATATTGCTGAGGAGCTTTGGGAGAAGCTTGGTTCTACTGGCACGATCGCCTATGAAACATGGCCGGCATTCGATGAGGCAAAACTTGTCGATGATGAGGTGGAAATTGTCATTCAAATTAATGGTAAGGTAAAAGCGAAGATGTTTGTTGCTTCAGATGCCAAAAAGGATGCCCTTGAACAAATGGTTATGGACGACGATAAAGTGAAAGAGCAAATTGACGGGAAAACGGTCCGGAAAGTGATTGCTGTTCCAGGAAAGCTTGTTAATATCGTCGCAAATTAATTTAAAACATCCTCCGATTGCGTTTTCGGAGGATGTTTTTTAATATAAGCATAGGGATATCTAAAACTAACGATAGAACCGTGAAAATGGAAATGAGAGGAAGTATTAAATGGATCCTATTGAAACAATTACAACGGACGTATTAGAGAAAAAGCTAGCGGCAGGGGAAAAGTTAGAGCTTGTCGATGTGAGAGAAGATGAAGAGGTTGAACATGGAATGATTCCCGGTGCAAAGCATATCCGGATGATGACAATCCCCGAAAATCTCGAATACTTTGATAAAGATAAAGAATACATTTTTATTTGCCGTTCAGGAAATCGCAGTTCAAATGTGTGCTACTACCTTCAGGATCAAGGCTATAAGGTCCGAAATATGGTTGGCGGGATGCTCGAGTGGAGAGGGACAACAGAATAATTAATATGATGAAGCCATTCCTTTGGAAGGCTTCTTTTTACTTTATTTATCAAGTGTCATTGACCACGAAAAAGAATAATCACCGTATAAGGTAAATGAAAGGGTGTTACATTGACTGCGAAAGGGAAAATGCCCACATAAGGTAAAAGAAAGGGTGTTACATTGACTGAGAAAGGGAAAATGCCCACATAAGGTAAAAGAAAGGGTGTTACATTGACCGCGAAAGGGGAAAATGCCCACATAAGGTAAAAGAAAGAACGTTACTTGCACCACTCGTGGATAAATTAGGGTGGTTTTACACGTCAAGTAGACTTTTTTAAAAAGACAATACTTAACTTACTCATTAGATTCACTAGATGATTATAAAAATTGATTATTCTGTCAATAATGAATAAAAAGTCTTAGAGAGGATGAGTTCGTTGATTAAGGTCAAATTATTTGATCATGAGCATGAAAAAGATTTGGAGTTGGAGATGAATCGGTTTTTAGAAAGGATGGAGGAGAAGGAGCTACTGGATATTAAATATAATGTTGCCGCTGTTCAAGATCAAGAGGATGAGGAGGAACAGGTTTACTGCTTTTCGGCGATGATTATTTATCGAGCCTGATGCCTCCATCAAGCTCGAATGATTTGTTTTGAAGTTAAAAGGTCCCGCTTACAGAGAATTTGCAGATCGGGCAGCATTTATCCCGGCAAGCCTTCCAGTTACAAGTGCGGAGGTAATATTATACCCTCCTGTATAGCCGTGAATATCAAGGATTTCTCCGCAAAAAAACAAACCTGCCATACATTTTGATGCCATCGTCTGGGGCTCGATCTCTTTTACGGAAACCCCGCCGCCGGTAACGAACGCTTTATCAAGCGGGAGTGTTCCATTGACTTTAATGTGAAACGCCTTGCAGCTTTTCACAAAGTTTCTTATTTTTTCATTCGAGATATTTGCACCTTGGGTCGATGGATCGATTTGGTTTTGTTCGAGCAGGAATAACAAATATCTTTCGGGAAGAAAGCCTTTTAAGATGTTTTTAATGCTCTTCTTAGGATCATCTTTTATCATTTTTGCTAGTTCCTGAAACAATGGCTCTTCTTTTCTATCAGGAATAGCATCAATACTCATTGTTACTTCCCGCGAACCCGATTTCTTCAACGCTTTCACCACAAATTGGCTGCACCTTAAGACTGCTGGCCCGCTGATGCCAAAATGTGTGAAGATCATATCCATTTGATGTGTAATTAATGCTTTCCCTTTCGGATTCAATACGCTAAGGGCAACGCTTCTTAGGGATAATCCCTGCAATGTTTTTTCTTTAATAAAAGGCTCGGCCGAAGTGACCGGGACTTCTGTTGGGAATAATTCCGTTATCGTGTGGCCTGCTTTCTCAGCCCAAGCGTATCCATCACCGGTTGATCCTGTATGAGGAACGGACTTTCCGCCAACGGCGATGACGATCGAATCGGCTTCATACCAATCCCCATTTTTGAACGCAACAGATTTAACCTTACCATCCTCATAATGAACATCATGAATCGGACAATTCGTTTTAATATCAACCTTTAATTGTTTAAGCCTTGAAAGCAATGCATCAACAACAGATTGTGCTTTATCTGTCACCGGAAACATTCTTCCATGGTCTTCCTCCTTTAGCTGAATGCCTAAATCCTCGAAAAATTTAATAATATCTTCATTGCTGAAAAGGGAAATGGCACTGTATAAAAAGCGGCCGTTCCCTGGTATATGCTTGATGATCTCGTCAACTGGAAGCCTATTTGTAACATTGCATCTGCCACCGCCCGAAATCGCAAGCTTTCTGCCCAACTTGTCCCCTTTATCAATAAGCAGAACCTTAGCTTTCTGTTCGGCTGCTCCAATCGCGGCCATTAAGCCAGATGGTCCCCCGCCAATCACAATTACATCATATTTCATTCGTTCACCAACTTAATCAATTCTTTAAAAATAATTATAAACGATTTGTGAATATATTCATAACATCGTTCAATCCTATTGTTTGGTGTGAGGAATATCATACGTTTTTATATTTCAGTCTTTTATAGTGGAAATGTCACTAACTCTTATTTCATGAGCGGGCAGGAAATTCCTCGCGTCTAATAGAAGATTACCTTTAACACTGTTAGCAAGGAGGTAACCAATGAATAATTACATGTCCGTTGATATTACATATAATGCTGGGCCAACCGGATGTGGAGAGCTTATCATGAATTTATTTTTAACGATGAAAAAAATGCACGATGGCGAGATCATTGAAGTAATTTCATATGATCCTGGTGCACGTGAAGATTTACCCGCATGGTGCCGAATGCAGCATCATACCTTATTAAACCGTTTAGATGAAGGAAAAATCAGTCATTATTTTATAAAAAAGGGAATCTAAAAACAAACATTGGAGGAATTGAATATGTCAGGAAAATTCGCAGTAAGTATTACTAGTGGTAAAAACGATACAGATAAAGCAACAGTAGGATTTGTAGTTGCGAATGCAGCAGTTGCTTCAGGGCAGGAAACAGTCGTATTTTTAAACGTTGAGGGTGCTTATTTAGCCGAAAAAGGCTATGCAGAAGATATTCATGAAGAAGGATTCGCGCCATTACAGCAATTAATGGATCAATTTGTGGAAGCAGGCGGGATCATTTGGGTTTGCAGTCCTTGTTATAAAAAAAGAGGGCTATCTGAAGACAATTTAATTGAAGGTGCAACAATCGTAGGTGGAGCAAGATTAGTAGAATTCCTTACACAAGGAGCGGCTTCCATCACTTATTAATTTTTCCAAAAGGAGGAAGTCGTCTTGATCATTCCTGAAGCTGTTTGTGATGGTGGAGACCTGGATTGCGGATCAGGTCTTTTATTAATCATCAATAAAAATATGAATCCTCTTAAATCGGGACAAGTTTTGGAAATTAGAAGCAGAGAAAGAACAGTTGCCGATGATTTGCCAGCGTGGTGCCGAATGGTTAAGCATGAATTTCTAGGATCAGAACGTGGTGATAACACGGTCAGATATTTTGTTCGTAAAGGTCAGAAGCCATCCGAATTAGAAAAGGATCTTGATGCGGCTAAGGGATACAACTGGAATGTTCGAGTGCAGGGGGAGAAGGATTTAAAGGCGAGGGTATATGCGCGTAATCATCGTTTTTATTCGGGACAGCCTGCGGAATTTAGCTCTCATGTGGATGCGCCAAGTTCGATTGATTATTTAATAGCATCCCTTGCAACGTGTTTAACAGTTGGTTATAAAGCCCACACTTCAAGAAGAAACGTTATTGTTGACCAAATCGAAATATCACTAAAAGGCTCCATCGATAATATTTTATATCATATGGAAATAGAAGAAACGGGAAGTCCAAGCATAAAACAGATTTCCGGTACGTGTTATGTTTCTTCTTCTGCGGATGAAAGGTTATTGGAAGAGATCTGGGGAAACACGTTGAACAGATCACCTATCTATCAAACTTTAAAGAAAGCAGTTGAAATCAAGCTGACTTTTTCCATTGTTTATTAGGAGGATTTAAGCATGGGACATAAACTCTTTCCTACAACTGTCATTGGCAGCTGGCCAAGACCAGTTGAGGTGCAGAAGGCAATGAGAGAAAAACGAGCTGGCAGAATGACAGAAGAAGAGTTCCAATCCGTTGCTGATGAGGCGATCATCAAATGTCTTCGTTTGCAAGAAGAGGCTGGCGTAGATATCGTTTCAGACGGGGAGCAAAGAAGGGATAATTTCATTTCCTTCGTAGCTGAACATTTGCATAATGTAAAAATGCTGACGGTTTCAGAACTGCTGGAATACGTAGAAGATAAAGCAAGCTTTGAAGAAATACTTGGTACGCTTGATGTTCCAGCCTTTTCACTTTCAAACCCAGCTGCAGTAGGGAAAATCAGCCGCAAGAAACCGCTGGCATTAGATGATTTTCGCTTTCTGAAGAGGCATACGGATAAAAAAATCAAGGTTACGCTTCCTGGGCCATACCTTTTAACAAGATCCATGTGGGTCGAAGGATTATCAAAAGATGCCTATCCGACGAAAGAAGATTTGGCACTAGATATCGTTCATGTATTAAGGGAGGAAATGGAGGACCTAATTGCTGAAGGTGTTCATTTTGTTCAATTCGACGAACCAGTTTTAACAGAGCTTGTATTCACTCAAAAGAATGCTAATCGCACATTTATGTGCGGTGCATTGACGGCCAAAGCAGATGCGGAGGAAGAAATCGAATTTGCACTTGGGTTAATAAATAGTGTCATGAAAGGAATGAGGGGCAGAGGAACGAAATTTGGGGTTCATATTTGCCGGGGGAACTGGAGTACGCAAGAACATGTTCTTCTGAAAGGCCCTTATTTTCCGCTGATCCCTTATCTCTCAAGGGTTGATATCGATCAGCTTGTTCTTGAGTATGCGACCCCAAGAGCAGGTGAAATCGAGGCGATTAAAGAGTTTTCTCATGTAGAGATTGGGTTTGGAGTCGTAAATCCAAGAACAGATGAAATCGAGAACGCTGAAGAGATTGTGGACAAGATTAGTCAATTGTTGAAAATATTACCGCCAGAAAAAATTTACTTAAATCCGGATTGCGGATTTGGAACCTTTGCCCAAAGACCGATGAACAGTGGAGAACTTGCTTTTCAAAAATTGAAAGTAATGAGTACGGCAGCGAGCCTGCTAAGAGACAGAGTTTAGTGTTGAATTCAGAAACAACCGGGTCTAGTTTTGCAAGTTAATGTACAGGAAAAAGAAGCCAGTAATCATCACTGGCTTTTTCGCATTTAACGATATTGATACGGAGTAGCTCCACTCTAGGTAGCAATCCTGAAAGAAGAAGAGTAAACTACTAATGTGTATAAAAAAATCATCTGATTCTACATAGCATGTGGTAAAATTGTATTTTGCAATTATATTTTTTCTTTTTTATCTATGATTAACAAGGCGGGATTATATGTCATCTAAGCTTTTAAGGGGTACCTTTATACTAACCCTAGGGACGATTATTTCGAAAGCTCTCGGGTTATTTTATGTGATTCCTTTTTATCATATTGTAGGAGATGAGGGGAATGCTCTTTATGCTTTTTCCTATATTCCATATACCATATTTATTAGTATCGCAACAGCAGGTGTACCATTAGCGGTATCAAAATACATTTCAAAATATAACGCCTTGGAAGAGTACGCGGTAGGGAGAAAGCTTTTTAAATCTGGACTAATTATTATGTTGTCTACCGGAATCCTATCGTTCCTTGCACTATATTTCTTAGCTCCGATCTTAGCGGAATTCATAATTCCTGACAATGTCGATACGAATGTTAAGGATGTAACTACCGTTATCCGGGCCGTCAGCTTTGCTCTAATCGTTGTTCCTTTTATGAGTCTGATTAGAGGCTTTTTCCAGGGATATCAGTCAATGGGTCCCTCGGCAGTATCACAGGTCATTGAACAGATTGTTCGTATTGTTTTCGTACTTGCTGGTGCATATGTCGTTTTAAATATTATGAAAGGCAGCCTTGTTCAAGCTGTAAGTGTAGCAACTTTTGCGGCTTTTATAGGTGCTATCGGCGGTTTAGCCATTTTATTATGGTATTGGTATAAACGAAAGCCTTACTTGGACGAATTGCTCATCAATGATAAAGGGACAATGGATATTTCTTTAAAGGACATGTACAAAGAAATTATCGTTTACGCAGCTCCCTTTGTATTTGTAGGGATCGCTAACCCGCTATTCCAATTTATTGATCAATTAACCTTTCTCAGGACGATGAAATCGATTGGGCTGGCCAAAGAAGCCGTTTCAGCTTTTGCAGTATTAAATATGCAAACGCATAAGCTTGTCATTATTCCGGTATCCTTGGCGACTGCATTTTCTCTTACATTGGTTCCCAGCATTACAAAAGCCTTTGTCGAGAATGACCATTCAAGTTTAAACAAGCAATTGAATCAGGCTTTTCAAGTGTTATTATTTTTAACTCTTCCAGCTGTAGTCGGGCTATCTTTATTGGCAGAGCCCATATTTACATTGTTTTATGAGCACAAGGAGCTCGGTACAGAGGTATTAAGAACGTATGCCCCAGTGGCGATATTATTTGCCTATTTCTTAGTAACTGCTGCAATATTACAAGGGATTAACGAACAGCGCTTCACGGTCCTAAGCTTGCTTGTCGGATTATTACTGAAATTAAGCTTAAATATCCCGCTCATCAAACTAATGGAGACACAGGGTGCTGTTTTGGCGACAGCTATTGGTTATATGGCTGCTATATTCATTAATTTATTTGTAATCAAAAAATTTGCCGAATATCCGTTCAGATTTGTGGTTAGAAGGGGTTTACTTATCGTATTGTTCACGTTCGTTATGTTTATTGGAACTGGAACGATGTACAAAATTCTCACTCTTTTCTTATCACCGGCATCAAGCTTCCAAGCCTTAATCATTGTGATTATTTGTGCAGTCGTCGGTGCAGGCATTTATTTCTATTTAAGCTTTAAAACGAGGCTCGTTTACTTCTTATTTGGGGAGAAAGTCGACCGTGTAATGAAAAAATTAAGGCTGCGATCATTTTCCTAAAAGCAGATTGGGACTGTTGA
>NZ_JAHNZZ010000001.1:2571423-2645431 GCF_019039215.1 Bacillus sp. FJAT-29790 | reverse complement strand
GATGTAAATGCAGTATCCTGCGGGAATAGAGGGAAGCGGGAGACCCCACAGGCGGTAACGCCAAGGAGGCACCCGTCCCTCCCCGCGAGAAAGAAAAGTGCCTGCAGCGGAAATCAACGGGCAAACTTACAAGGCTAAAACAACAATATATGCAAAAACAGCCTAGAAGCAAAAGCTCAATATGGGAATTCAATAGGAACGAGGAATCAAATCAACTTTTTTAGATGAAAGGAGGGATTTGCATGAGAATTGATAAAATGCTAGCCAACCTAGGCTATGGCAGTCGAAAGGATGTAAAGAAGCTTTTAAAGGATGGGGCTGTTGAGGTAAATGATCAAAAGGTAAAGGACCCAAAACAGCATGTCGATCCAGAGAAGGATGTTGTCACAATAAACGGTGAAAAGGTCGAATATAAGGAATTTATTTATTTAATGCTAAACAAGCCACAAGGTGTGATATCGGCTACAGAGGATTCCCAGCATGAAACCGTTTTGGATTTATTGGCAATGGAGGACCTCGTCTTCTCTCCGTTTCCTGTCGGCAGGCTTGATAAAGATACTGAAGGGCTGCTGCTGTTAACGAACGATGGTCAGCTTGCACACCGATTATTGTCACCAAAAAAGCATGTCCCGAAAACGTATTTTGCGGTGATTAATAGTGAAGTGACAGAGGAGGACGTTGTTGCCTTTAAGAAAGGCGTTATCCTAGACGATGGTTACGAAACAAAACCAGGAGAGCTCAAAATTGTTAAATCAGGGCTGACATCAGATATTGAACTGACCATCACTGAAGGGAAATTCCATCAAGTCAAAAGAATGTTTGAGGCAGTCGGGAAACGAGTCATTTATTTACAAAGGCTTTCGATGGGGCCGCTCAGTCTGGATGAAACGCTTGAGCTTGGAGAGTATAGGGAATTAACCAATGAGGAAATAAAAAAATTAATGGAATATGAAGCCAAATAAAAATCGCCTCTACCGGCGATTTTATTTATTTAGTTAATGTTACGAAAACAAGACTCTTTATTACGATGACATCTTCACTTTCTTTTGCGTTGTCGTCCATTTGCCGCGACTTGGACTCGTTACTAAATCATTATAAACAAGAACATTTAAATCTCTTTGAATGGTGCGAGGAGTAATCCCAAATTCCTCTACAAGCTCCTGAGTTGTTACAGTTCCGCGCTTATTAATAAACATGTAGACGGATTTGATACGGTTTAACATCCGGTTAGTTGAAGGTTTCAAAAAAAACCACTCCCTATCCTTTTTTCAAACCAATGGCATTTATCTGCAACAGACAGCTTTATTGAAGGAACATATCCTTCAAGCATTTGTAGTTTTATTTGCCCCAGCCAACTCCTTTGCAAATTTCCGGTGATTATTCTAGATGTCAATATCTTTATATACATTGTAACCATATTTTTTGATGATTTCTACTTTATTGATAAATTTACAAAATATTTATAAACCTTCTCTCCTTTTCTTACGTCTTTTAATTTTAATTTATGGTACCCCATGCTTGTTTTATGTTTGGAATACTCAAAATAGGGGAAAAAGGGTATTAATCCCTGTATCCAATTATTTCTATTCATTCTATAATCAAATATGGTTTTTTTAAAAGATAGCTTGAAAGGAATGAAGGTTTTTGCAGGAACAATCACTTCGGGAGCAGTTGGTTCATCCGAAAGAGAATATTTATTTTGCTTTTGTCGTTTTATTTAGTATTTTAGCGTATATCTTTCTAGCTTTTTCTATGTTTGGTATCATTTTAATCCTTACCTTAATTATTTTATCGGTTGTGTTACATGGAATTATGATGGGTGGGATAAGACGCAACGGGGTTAAAATAAGTGAGAACCAGTTTCAGGATCTATATGAAAAGGCAGGAATGACAGCAAAGGATATGGGACTTGCTGTTATGCCTGATATTTATGTAATTGAATCAGAAGGTGTTTTAAACGCTTTTGCCACCCGATTTTTCAAAAAAAATATGGTTGTGCTTTATTCGGGGATTTTTGAATTAATTGAGAGAGGTGCGGAGAAGGAGGTAATGTTTGTACTCGCTCATGAATTCGCCCATTTAAAAAGAAAGCATGTCATGATTAGCTTCCTGCTATTACCGGCTATGTGGGTTCCTTTTCTGGGGAATGCCTATTTAAGAGCTTGTGAATATACTTGTGATCGCTATGCAGCCTTTTATATTGAATCCTTTGAAGCGGCAAAGGATGCGTTAACGATGCTGGCAATTGGAAAAGAATTGTATCCGAAGGTCAATCAGCAGGCATATATGGAGCAGCTTCAAAACGAACATGGTTTCTTTGTGTGGTTAAATGAAAAATTATCGACGCATCCACATCTGCCGAAAAGAATTTATGCTTTATCGCGATTTTTCTCGAAGGATGCTACAGAAGAGATGCAAGAACCAATGAGAAGGGTATGGCTCGGTCTTTTCGGTGCCATACTTGCAGCAACAGTCTTGTCTGCAGGATTATGGGTTGGATTTAAGGCAATCGAAAAATTGGATTTTTGGACTGAAATGGCATTAGGAATCGAAGGCGCCACGCCACTAATGACTGCGGCAAGTGAAAATGATGTGGAAATGATACATTCGCTTCTTGAAGACGGTGCTGATCTGGACGAACAGGATGCGGAGGGCTCAACCGCACTCCATTGGGCCGTATATAACGGAAATGCTGAGGCTACTGAGCTTTTGCTTGAAAAAGGAGCAAACCCAAATTTAGTTGATAGCTACAATACTAGTCTTCTCATGAATGCCGTATTTAGTGGCGATATTCGCATATTGAAACTGCTTTTAAAATATGGAGCTGATCCCACTTTCAAAGATTCAGAGGGTTATACAGCCTATGACTATGCAGTAGAATATGAAAATGAAGAATTAATCAAATTGCTTGAACAATAAAAGTGGAACTGCTCTTCATACGGAGAGCAGTTTTTTTGTTTAGGTTTTTCGATGTTGCAATTAAGTTTGTATTATGGGAAGAATGGCTTAGAATCTTTTTTAAATAAATCGAACGAAATCATTATATCTTACCAATATAGAGTATAAGAAATAAGGGGGTGAAAGGAATGGACAATAAAAACGAATATAATCAAATCATTGAACTAATTTTATCAGGTAATAAACAGGCATACGGTGAACTTTATGAAAAGACAATCCAAGATGTCTATAAAAACGTTCACTTTCTTATAGAGGAAAAAGCTGATGTCGATGATTTGGTTCAGGAAGTTTACATCCAAGTGTATAAATCTCTGAGAAAGTATGATCGAAATCGCCCATTTAAGTCTTGGTTAATAGGAATTGTGATCAAACAAATCCAAGCATATCGGCGAAAAAGGTGGATGTTTTTACGGATTGTAAAAAAGGCTGAAGAATACGTGCAAGTGACGGAAATGGACTTTTCTACTGATGTCATTGATAGAATGACAAACCAACAACTCGTACATTTAGTAAATGATTTGCCTTTCAAACTGAAACAAGTCATTATTCTTCGCTACTTAAATGATCATTCTCAAGAGGAAGTAGCTAAAATCTTAGAGATTCCTATTGGAACGGTTAAGTCAAGAATTAATGCAGCCTTAACAAAGTTGCGTGCTAAGGAGCAGAATGGAAAAATACTTTTAGAGAAAGTAGGGAATGTATAATGAATTTTGATCAAAGATTAAGGGAGTCTTTACAGGAAAAAGGAAAAGAACTAATACCGTCTCCAGCATTAAAAGTAAAAGTGATGAGTAGTATCACAAATCGAAGAGGACTAATAAAAAAACGTTTAGTTACAAGTTCGTTAATTGCATTATTGGTCATCCCGACGAGTGCATTTGCTTATCAATCCTTTATCGCAGATGAAATATATGGTTCATTCGACAATCTAAAAAAACATATCTCAAATGCAACAATGGAGGGGTACTTACTTTTAAGTGCGAAATTGTCACAAGCGAAAGGTGAATTAGGAAAAGAAGACTATGAGCAATTCAAAGAACTATTAAATGTAGTGACAAGTGCTAAAATCGAATATGCAGACCAATATGGAAATATTGATTATGATAAAGTCCCACCAGAAAAAGTAGCTGAAATTGAGAAGGGCTTAATGGAAATACAACCATATTTTGATCGGTTAAATGGGCAAAAATCGAGTAAGGAAGTGTTAACTTCTGAGGAATATAAGCAGTATATTGAATTTTTGATGACTTACGAAAAAGTAATTGTTCAAAGTGAACTAAATCCAAGTGAAGGATCCATAGAAGTAGAAATGATCCTTCCACATCTTCAAGCAGAATTTTTACAAGCAAGAAATTTTATTAGTTATGTAAATGATAAGCAAAACCAATAAAACAACAATATATGCGAAAACAGCCAAAATTAAAAATAGCTCCAATTTCAAAAAATCAGGAAACGATCAATTCCTGATTTTTTGTATTGAAAGATAAACCGAGCAACTATTAAAGGCATTACATGCTGATCATAAATTGGTTTCCTTATGAAAGGTTTAATTGATATAATTTATTTAAAATGAACGAAACAAAGGGAAATGCAGTTTTTTAATAGTGTACATATTTAGGGATTTTCAAAAATCATAAGGAGGAATTGTAATGAATACAATTAATTGGCAAAAAGAAGTTGAAAAAAGAAAGGAAACACTAATCGATGATACGAAAAAACTGCTGCAAATAAAAAGTGTACTTGATGAAGAGAATGCTACTGCAGATGCACCGTTAGGAAAAGGCATAAAGGATGCATTGGATTTTATGCTTCAGCTTGGTGAGGCAGATGGGTTTACAGCAAAGAATGTGGGAAATTTGGCAGGGCATTTAGAGTTTGGGAAAGGTGAAGAGATTGTCGGGATTCTTTGCCATGTCGATGTTGTGCCGGAAGGAGACGGATGGTCTAGCGATCCATTTGGTGCAGAAATTCGTGATGGGAAAATTTTTGCAAGAGGGGCGATCGATGATAAAGGTCCGACGATGGCTGCTTACTATGCGATGAAGATTGTTAAGGAATTGGAACTACCTCTTAATAAACGTGTTCGTATGATTATTGGGACAGATGAGGAAAGCAATTGGCGCTGTGTTGATCATTATTTTAAGCATGAAGAAATGCCAGCAATGGGGTTTGCGCCAGATGCGGACTTTCCGATTATTTATGCTGAAAAAGGCATTTCGGATTTTGATCTTGTACAAATGACAAACAGTCATAATGAAGAAGAGGATCCTCAGGTTAAAGTCATCTCTTTCCAATCAGGCAGAAGATATAATATGGTTCCCGATTTTGCAAAGGCTTCCCTTGTCGTGCAACTAGAACCAACAGAAATCATTCAGAAGTATGCTGATTTTCTGAAGCAGCATGAATTAACCGGAAAATATTATATGGATAATGGGGAGCTTATTCTAGAAGCAGAGGGAATTTCCGCTCACGGAATGGAACCTAATAATGGAAAAAATGCAGGCTTGTATATGGCGAATTTTTTATCACTTTTAAAAATTGATTCGAAAGCAAGTCAGTATTTTCAATTTGTAACCCGATATTTCTCTGAAGATTCGAGAGGAAAGAAGCTAGGGATTGCCTTTTCCGATGATATTACTGGTGACTTAACGATCAATGTTGGGAAACTTTCTTATTCAAAGGAAATAGGCGGCCGTCTTGGTCTGAATGTACGCTATCCTGTAACGAATAATATGGATGAAACAAAGCAAAGCTTAGAAAAATTACTAATGGATGAGTTTTTTGCCATTGAGAATTTCTCTGACTCTAAGCCGCATCATGTTGATGAAGGTGATTTTCTAATTCAGACTCTTAAAAAGGTTTATGAACAGCAAACAGGTGAGAAGGCAGAACTGCTTTCAATCGGCGGCGGGACTTATGCCCGCTCATTAAGTTCAGGCGTGGCATTTGGAGCTTTATTCCCGGGGAGAGAGGATATTGCCCATCAAAAGGATGAATACATGTATATCGAGGACCTTTTAAGAGCAACGGCTATATACGCACAGGCGATTTTTGAACTTGCTAAATAAGAGAAAAATCTGAAAAAATTGCTGCAAATAATCTAAGATACAGCATAAGGGAGGTGCAGGGAAAATGGAATTTGTCATTATAAATGGAGAATTTCATGAACGTTCAGCGGCGAAAGTCGATATTGAAGACCGCGGTTATCAATTCGGGGATGGGGTTTACGAGGTCATCCGTGTCTATAATGGGAAAATGTTCACGGTGACTGAGCATCTGGAGCGACTGATTGAAAGTGGAAAGAAAATCGGGATGGAAATCCCTTATACCGTTGATGAAATGAAAGAGCTGCTAAAAGAGCTGATGGAGAGAAATCAGCTTGCTCTTGGAACAATTTACATGCAAGTTTCCCGAGGGATATCTCCTAGAAATCACGCGTTTCCGGCAGCAGATGTTGCCCCAACATTTATAGCATATACCCGAGAAGTAGGCAGACCTGTCGAAAATATGAAAACAGGTGTAAAAGCCATTCTAAATGAAGACATACGCTGGCTGCTTTGTGATATTAAGAGCCTTAATCTTCTGGGAAACTTAATGGCTAAGCAAAAAGCGGTGGAAGCTGGTTGCTTCGAGGCAATCCAGCACAGAGGCGATATTGTTACAGAAGGAAGCCAATCCAATATATCAATCATTAAGGATGGAAAGGTCATGACTCATCCGGCGGATAACCTGATCCTTAACGGCATAACAAGGCAGAAAGTATTGGAAGTTTGCCGAATGAATGGAATCCCTTATGAAGAAGCTACCTATACAGTGGAAAGCCTATTGGAGGCGGATGAAGTATTCCTTTCTGGTACGACAGTAGAAGTCACACCCATTGTTGAAATAGAAGGAAAAAAAGTGGGCGGCGGTGTTCCTGGACCAGTAACAAGAAAGTTACAGGAGCTTTTGATACAAGAAATTGAGAAGGAATGCGGAAGTTTGTAAAATAAAACCAGATCATTCGGTTTTTCCGAGTGGTCTTTTTTATCGCAGATTATTCGACAAAATCCGAGTGGTGGCTGTTATCGATTGGTGTACCTCCCCAAACTTTGTTAAAATAGGTGAAAATGTCTGTTAATTAATGGGGGTTTGTGAATGGAAAGGAAGGCGCATTTTTTCTTTGCTCTCAGTTTACCTAAGGAAATAAAGTATAAGATGAAGGATGCATGTTTGAACCTAAAGGGGAATTTTCCGTTTCACCGATGGGTTCATCATGAAGACTACCATATTACTTTGGCTTTTCTTGGCTCAGCCCCAGCGGAAAAGCTGCAGGATGCCAGAAGACTTGTTGAGGAAGGGTTAAAAGGGCAAAAATCCTTTCCGCTTCAAATTCACCAACTCGGGGTTTTTGGAAAAGGGGATAACCCAAGGATTTTTTGGGCGGACACTGTTAAAGAGGAACGATTATCCGTCATTCGGGACATTGTTTTTTCCGCTTGTTTACGTGCAGGCTTTGAATTAGAAACAAGGTCATTTAAGCCACATATTACACTTGCAAGAAAATGGCCTGAGAGCAAACCTTTCCAAGGAAGCCTCCTAAATGATCAAAACCCGTTTCAAGATTCACCCCTTCACTTCAAGGCGAATGAAGTGGTTTTATATCAAACACATTTAGATCAAACGCCCAAATACGAAAGAATGGCTATCTTTCCATTAATGGACGAATAAACTAATCATAAATTTCCTAATGATCTTTTAGCTAGGCTGTTTTCGTAAAGTTTGTTACTTTTATAATGTGATTTTATTTAATAATCTGAGTTGATTGGAGCGGAGGGCACTTGACTCCTCGAAAATGCTATCGCATTTCCTTCGTGCGTGGGCAGATTCAAGGATGTAAATGCAGTATCCTGTCGGAATAGAGGGAACGGGAGACCCCACAGGCGGTAACGCCGAGGAGGCTCCCGTCACTCCCCACGGAAAGCAAGTGCCCGCAGCGGAAATCAACGGGCGATATTTGAAAGCTAAAACAACAATTAATGTGAAAACAGTCTTAAACACAGAAAAAAACAAGGCAGGGCATGGAGAAATGGGACAGTTAATAAAATTACAAGATTATGTATCACGTTATGAACAAAATATCTATTTATACCCTTCCCGTTACGTTAGGCTTAAAAAACAACAGTGGGGAAAATTGGAAATAGCATGGGAAAATAATGATGATTCTTTTTTCGAAAGCGGGTTTCAAACTCAGGCAGAGACTCTTGACTGGCTCGAGGATGAAAAACAGCCCCTTATGCAAAAGCTAAAGGGATTTTTAAAGCTAGGAAAAAAAGAAATAGAAGATGAAGCCCCGTTTTTCACCTCCGAACAAGAAAATTCAGAGGATGAAGAGAGCTCAGAAGGAGCGTCATTTGATTTTGAAACCTCTTTTACTTATAGACCAGATACGAAAGAAGATTTAAAACAGCAATTTCTAGACAAATTATTTCACTTTCAAATGAAATGGGCCAGCTCAACTTTGACTGAGAAATCTTTTGTAGATCGATCGTTTTATTATGATGAACAACTAAAATACTTTCTTCAAAGATTTCCAGATACGTATCTTATTCTATATTCTCCTATCTTTTTACTAAAGAAAGCACCGGTCGAAGTAGATACAATCATCATAAGCCCAACAGGCATATGGTGTGTCAGCTTTCTTGAAGAGGAAGATCTGGCTGTTTTCATTGGGGCAAATGAGCGGTTCTGGATAAAGCGCGGCAAAGGCGAGGAGAAAAAAATCTTAAATCCATTATTAGCGCTCAACCGGACCGAGAAGATTGTCCGGCAAATTTTTCAGATGAATGATATCGATTTGCCTATCCATAAAGTTGTATTATGCAGGAATGGTTATATTGATTATCCTTCCGTTCCTTTTGATGTAGATCTAATTGAAAGAAGGAATTATGAAGAATGGTTTAATCAGATGAGGAATCTTCGTTCGCCGCTAAAACATACACAGCTAAAAGGTGCACAAGCTTTGCTGCAATTTTGTCAAACAACATCGATAAGAAGGCTTGAATGGGAGCTTCCTCATGAAGAATAAGTCGCTGATGACACTTATGAAAGGCATCTATTATCTCGCGAATCCTTAGGTAAAAACCTGCTACTACCAAAGAATTTTTTTATCGTTTTTTTTGAGGACATGTTTCGTTTTAAGAAGAAGAAACATTAACTGGTAAAGCAATTAATATTAATATCACTTTTATAACCCCCCTTGCCTGCCAAAATGCAGATGAGGTGGTCATTGGCTGTACACCGTTAACTTTATTCAGCAGAAGTCTCTAAACGATATAAGACCAAGATGAATGCAAAAAGGTATCCAATTCAGCCGGGGTTCAAACCCTGGATGAATAAAACTAAGCCTCCGGCGGATGCCTCAGATTTTTTATCGAGCAAGCTAAGGTAAATATCTGGGCGCAAATACCCCAAGGCGAATTTGATCCGTATAACTCTGACATTATTATTAAGCGACTCGATCAATGAAAAGGATATAAAGGAGTTGAGCACGAATGAATTCCATCAATCGTAATTTTTACGCTTATTTAGATGAAATGCGAATCATTACGGTCTTAATTCCTTATGAATACCATGGAGGAACCTCTTCTCAATTTACGTTAATAAATGACAGCGGGGAGAGCGAGCTGCAAGTAACCATTCTTAGCCGCACACCAATAGGCGATGCGGTGAAATATATTTGCGAGACGGATTTAGTGCCAATGATTGGAGAGCAATATTGGGTGTTGGATGAGTACGGAGGAAAAACGGATTTGCAAATTGGTGCTGTTATTCGGACAGATGCTTTTGATGAAATTTTTTTTTATAAAGGTACGCTTGGGATTTTATATAAAAAAGAGCAAACCGCTTTTAAGCTTTGGGCACCTACAGCTACGAAGGTAAAGCTAAAATTGATTTCTGAAGGGGAAACCGACCCTGTAACGCTCGATATGAGCAGGGAAGAAAAAGGGGTTTGGGGAATTACAGTAACTGGTGACTTAGAAAATTGCCGCTATACTTTTCTCGTCTGTGTTAACTTGGAATGGAGAGAGGCAGTTGATCCGTATGCCGTTTCTGTAACCGTTAATGGAGAATGTGGGATTGTCATTGATTTGCAAAAAACAAAAATTGAAAAGCTGCCCCTTCCTCCTTTAGAGAAGCCCACTGATGCCATTATTTACGAAACTCATATCAGGGATTTTACAATACATCCGGACAGTGGAATAACAAAAAAAGGGACCTATCTTGGAGTAGGGGAATTAAATACAGTAGGAGAGGATGGGACTATAACCGGTCTTTCCTATGTAAAAGAGCTTGGCATTACGCATCTTGAGTTTCTTCCATTCCATGACTTCGAAGGTGTGGACGAGAGAGGCACGAAAAAAGATTATAATTGGGGCTATAATCCTTTGCATTTTAATGCACCTGAAGGGAGCTATTCGACAAATCCTGCTGATCCATATACGAGAATCAAGGAATTGAAGTCGATGATTCACGCTGTTCATTCCCAAGGGCTTAGGGTCATTATGGACGGTGTCTATAATCATGTATATATCCGCGAGAATTCTTCATTTGAAAAAGTTGTCCCCGGTTATTTTTTTCGGCATGATGAATTCGGCATGCCCTCAAATGGTACCGGAGTTGGGAATGATATTGCTTCCGAAAGATTAATGACCAGGAAATTTATTATTGATTCGATCCGATTTTGGATGGATGAATATTTCATCGATGGTTTCAGATTTGATTTGATGGGGATTCTTGATGTTGAAACGATGAGTCAAATTCGGGAAGTTGTTGACTCGGTAGATCCGTCTGCACTAATTATCGGCGAAGGCTGGGATTTGAATACACCAATCCCAGGGGATAAAAAAGCAAGTATCCGCAATCAGGAAAAACTTCCAAGAATTGGCCAATTTAATGACTGGTTCAGGGATTCTATAAAAGGCAGTACCTTTAATCTTTATGATAAGGGGTATGCACTAGGAAATGAACATTATTACGAAGCAGCAAGACAGGTTCTAGCAGGGAGCATTGGACTTGAAAAAAAAGAAAAAGGTCTTTTCTTTTCACCTGTCCAATCCGTAAATTATGTGGAATCTCATGATAATCATACATTATGGGATAAACTATCTGTTTGCTCCACCGCGATAGATGACGATATAAAAAAGCGGCAGCATCGGCTAGCAACCGTTATGGTGATGCTTGCCCAGGGAATCCCGTTTTTGCACAGCGGACAGGAGTTCTTCAGGTCAAAAAAGGGAATTGGCAATAGCTATCAATCACCTGATGATGTGAATCAATTGAGCTGGGCTTGTAAAGGGCGATTTTCAGAGAACATTAAATATATTAAAGGGATCATCGAAATAAGGAAGACACATAGGGCTTTTAGGTTCTCAACCGCAGAACAAATACGTCAGCATATGCAGTTCTTGTCCGTTAATAGACCGGTTATTGGCTATACGCTTGATAAGGTTCGGGAATATGGAAAATGGAGCCAGATCATTGTTTTTATTAATCCCGCCCTCGTTCAACAACCTATTAATTTACCAGAAGGAGAATGGGAAGTGCTTGCGGATGACCAACATGCTGATATGAGCCCTACCAGGCATGTTAAACATGATTTATTGCTTATGCCAGTCAGCTCCTATGTGTTAGTTCGTCAATAATTACTAAAAAGATATCACTATCCACTAACTTATTTTGAAACAAAAATAAATGGACTTGACGAAAAAAGCAAGGAAGAATAAAATTTATAAAGAGAGCTATTGTGAGATACTTGCATCAATAGCTTTTTTTTATTTTAATCCAAGGCTGTTTTCGTAAACTTTATTGCTTTTTTAGAGTGATTTTATATGAAAATCAACGGGCAAACTTTGAAGGCTAAAAACAACAATATATGCGAAAAGAGCTTAATCCAATAATAAAATGAATTCGGATTGGTGGGCTTTTTATGGGTCCGCCTTCTCTTTCTGTCAATATACATGTACAAGGCGCATGGATCAAATTCGCCTTGGCGTATTTGCACCCAGATTTTTATCGAGCTTGCTCGATATATTCCTTTAAAAAACCTGGGGCATCCGCCAGAGGCTTAACTTTATTCAGCCGGGGTTTGAACCCCTACTGAATTGCATACCTATTTGCATTCTCTTCCCAATTATATTCGTTAAGAGACTTCCGCTGAATAAAGTTAAAAATATAATTGAAGCAATTGGCAGCCTTATGCTTTCTATCATAGCTGTTTTACACAATGGCTTAACAAATTGCAGGTGAACAATTTTGGAACATTTATTTGGACAAGACTGGGAGATTGTTCCCGCAGGCGGTGCAACCGGAGAAGCGTTTTTTGCCAAGCATAAAGAACAAAGACTGTTCCTGAAACGGAACTCATCTCCATTTCTAGCTGTTTTATCCGCTGAGGGAATTGTCCCTAAGCTTGTTTGGACGAAGAGACTTGAAAACGGTGACGTTATTACTGCCCAGAAATGGTTAAATGGGAGAGAGCTCAAGCAAGCTGAAATGAACAATGAACGTGTGGCAAGGCTGCTGAATAAGATTCATAGTTCAGAACCCTTGCTTGGTATGTTAAAAAGATTGGGGAAATCTCCACTTTATCCAGAAACTCTACTCCACATGATCGAAGAAGAAGTGGATGTGGAACTAAAGGAGAATAAAGCTGTCGCTCATTCGATCGAGTTTCTTAGAGAAGAAATATTAAATATCCAATGTGAGGAAAAGACTGTTTGCCATTGTGACGTTAATCATAACAACTGGCTGTTAGCTGAAAACAACCAGTTGTACTTAATTGACTGGGACGGGGCGATGATTGCAGACCCCGCCATGGATATGGGCATGTTATTATACTGGTACATCCCGAAGCAAAAGTGGGCAGACTGGGTCGAGCGCTATGGGCGGATGCTGACAGATGAATTAATGTTAAGGATGAAGTGGTATGCGATTGCCCAAACATTGACATCGATTCAATGGCATAAAAGTAAGTACCGTTTACAAGAGATGAATAAATGGCTGCAATTTTTAGAGGGAATTCATCAAGAAAACTGATTGATATCATTCACCCATTGGGATAGCTCCTGTTGATGTAATTCTATATGGTTGTCCAATTGGGAAGAGTTTCTGCCATTTTGACCGTAATAATATATTTCTTCCAATACAGGTTTTGTCCTTTGGTCCATATTCGGATGAACCATTAAAGATTTCACTAATCGTTCTAATTGTTCACATTCTGAAACTGAGCCGCAACAATCGGTTTGATGGTTGCTTAATATATCTTTTAATAAATTCAACTGATCCTGATGGTTAATTGGCATAATTGACACCTTCTCTTTCTTAATTGCTTGTAAAAGGGAATTCACTTGTTAGGTTGTGAATTCCTTTTTTATTTATGCATGGACTGCTGTTCTAGATAGACAGGAAAGCGTAATTTTTTGAATTAGAGAAATATCTATCTCATAAGGAATACTTCTAGGAATAATCAATCGCAGGAACAATCTGTGTGTTCCGAAGGCGCTTCCGCATTTCGGGGTTGCAACGTCTGAAATTGCATGATATTGTTTGAACGATATTAAATTTTTAGGAGTGTAAGCATGCGACAAAGAAATAAACCATGGGCAAGGGAAAAGCTTGCCGAGTATCCGCAATACGTTATTCCTTCTCCTGAACAATACAAAGGGAAATGGCATGAAATTTTTGAAAAAAAACAACCGCTTCATATAGAAATTGGGACCGGCAAAGGTCGTTTTATTACAGGAATGGCAAAGGCTAACCCTGATATTAATTATATTGGCATTGAATTAGCTGAAAGTGTGATTGTCACCGCACTGGACTTGGTCATTGAAGCAGAACTGTCTAATGTAAAACTAATGAATGTAAATGCAAACGACCTAAGGGATTTTTTTGATGGCGGAGAAGTTGACAGAGTTTATCTGAATTTTTCCGATCCATGGCCGAAGACTCGCCATGCCAAACGGAGACTAACTTATAAAAGTTTCTTAAGCGTATACGAAGACATCCTTGTTGAGAACGGTGAAATCCACTTTAAGACGGATAATCAAGGATTATTTGAAAGCTCACTTATGAGCTTTTCGGAATATGGAGTCTTGCTTAAATACGTGAGCTTAGACCTTCATAACAGTGATTTTGAAGGAAATATTATGACCGAATATGAAGAAAAATTCTCCAAAAAGGGAAACCGTATATATCGATGCGAAGTTCAATATACGAGTGGAAAAAAGGATAAATAGTCATAAAAAAGGACGCATGTGCAGCATGCGTTCTTTTTTATGACTATTTATTAGCTTAAAGATATTGGTTTAATGAAACCTTACCCTATTAAATTTGTCATTTTGCCCATCGTTAAAATAATACAGCTAGGCCGTTTATTTATCCTGTTGATTATCATTCATAGATCGGTAAAGTTGTGTATTTATACTGCCTTGAACAATGTTTTCGAGAAAAAACTCACCAATCATTTTCAAATACTCTTCATCGTCGAACATCTTTTTGTTCTGTAATTCCATTTCTGCAAGTCCTTCGTATGTTGAAAGAAGTGCGTATGTATGATCCCGTCCAGTGATAGGCATTAATATCTCTACCTTGTGACTAAAGTTTTCATTCCGATACATCTTAATTTCTCTTAAATTTTTTATTACTTCTTTAAATTTCTCCTGTTTAATATCAAACGTTTGGTAAACAAAAACAGTCAATTAATTCACCCCTATATTGATAAGTCAAAAGAACAAGACTAGAAGTAAACTTTTTTGCTAGTGCTTTAATATGGTCTATCACATCATTCTTCATCTATTTTGCTTATTTGTAAGTAAGGCTATACATTAGCAATCGCTTTTTCAAATGGAGAAATTATCACAATCACAAGGTCCCCCATAGTTAGTATTTAATTCTTAATGAAATTAACAATATGCTATAATGAAAAAAACAGAAAATTCTACCTCCTTAGCTGCATAGGGTGATAAATGAAAGGAAGAAAAAGTCTCATGATAACGGAGAATGAAGTTTTGTTTGAAGAACACCAAGGAACAGGATGGGTTATTTTAAATCGTCCTAAAGCTTTAAATGCATTATCGCTGCAAATGGTGACAGATATTTATCATCAATTAAAAGAGTGGTCTACGAATGATGATGTTTCACTTGTTTGCATTAAAAGTCAAAGTGAAAAGGCGTTTTGTGCTGGGGGAGATGTGCGGGCAATTTGTGAAACCGCGAAAATGAATCCTTCGTCGATGATTCCGAAAGAATATTTTGCAACAGAATATAAAATGGATTTACTTATCCATGAATACCCAAAGCCGGTGCTGGCATTTATGGATGGCATTGTTATGGGCGGCGGGGTCGGTCTATCTGTAGGTGCTCAGTTTAGAATAATTACGGAAAAAACGAAATGGGCGATGCCTGAAATGAATATCGGGTTTTTCCCTGATGTTGGTGCTAATTATTTCCTTAATCAAATGCCAGGTAAAATTGGCATTTATCTCGCTTTGACTTCGAATGTCATAAAAGGAGGAGATATTCTTTACACAAATGCAGCCGATTATTATATGGAGAGCAGTAAATTGTGCGAATTAGAAAATTTTATTAAAAATAACGTTTGGAAAAAGGAAACTGCATCTGAAAGACTGAAGCAATATTTGGAACCGATTTGTTTGAAAGTGGACACGCTATTACGCAACCTAGATGAGAAAAAAATCAATCAACATTTCAAATTTGAAACAGTGGAGCAAATAATTGAATCATTAGAAGAAAGTGCAAGCACAGGGGACGAATGGGCAGAGAAAACAAGAAATACACTTCTTTCAAAATCACCAACTTCACTAAAAGTGACATTAGAACTTATGAGAAGAGGAAAAGAGAAAACATTGAAAGAAAGTTTTGAAATGGATGTTCATGTTGCTCTTAACTTTTTACATACTCCTGATTTTTTTGAAGGCGTCAGGGCTGTATTGGTCGATAAAGACCATTCGCCAAAATGGCAGCCGGATTCATTAGACGGTGTAAGTGAAACATATATTCAGGAATTTTTCACTGTCTAGCTCCACGAGGAACGCTTCAGCAGCATGATCATCGCAGGAACATTCTGTTCCTTGATTAATCCAAAAGGTGCTTACGCTTTTCTGAATTATGGTGAAATAATGAAAAATAGTTGACATACTTTATTTTACAATATAGAGTAAGTATCAAGTGTTAATCAAATTGAATATTTAAAATACTTCTTATCAAGAGAGGTTGAGGGACTGGCCCTATGACACCTCGGCAACGGACTTGCTTGTACCGTGCCAATTCCAGCAAGTATGACTTGATAGATAAGAAGAGGACTTTTCGTGTACTCTGACCTCTTCTAATTCTATAGAAGAGGTTTTTTTATTCTAGCTAGTTTAGATAGAAGGTGAGACTATTTTAAAATTATAATTCCTATTATTCATATTTGAATAAAGGGAGAAATCATCGAAACAATCAATGTATGAAAATAGGCAATTTAAAAATCGAAAAGATTAGGAGTGATATATATGTCTAAAGTTAAATACGAACAAAGAGGTAAGATTGGCATTATCACAATAGATTCCCCTCCTGTTAACTCGCTCGATCGTGCTGTTTTTAATCGCTTGGAAGAGGTCATCTTGCAAATAGAGGAAGATGTTGCTGTTGTCATTATTGAAGGGGCTGGAACAAAGGCGTTTGTAGCTGGCGCTGATATTAAGGAATTCCCGGGATTAACACCAGAAGCAGGCGAAGCACTTTGTTTGCGAGGGCAGTCTGTTTTTAACAGGTTAGCTAAATTGAAACAGCCAGTAATTGCCGCGATCGACGGGTTTACTTTAGGCGCAGGGTTAGAGCTTGCGCTTGCATGTGATATCCGCATTGCTAGCGCACGCTCTCAATTTGGCCTTCCTGAAGTAAAGCTTGGCATCATTCCAGGATACGGGGGGACACAACGGTTAGCTCGTTTAATTGGCACGGGAAAGGCGATGCGGCTCATTTTCTCAGGAGAATTCATTTCTGCTGAGGAAGCTTTTCATTATGGCATCATTGAAGAAGTGACAGAAATAGATGCAATAGGCAAGGCAATAGAGCTTGCGGAAGTGATTGCTTCAAGAGGACCTATTGCTGTCCAAAAGGCGAAAGAAGCGATAACAAAGGGTATCGGCATATCTTTAGATGAAGGCTTAAAGCTTGAGGCTAAATTGTTTAGTGAAATCTGTACAACAGAGGATAAGGAAGAAGGAGTATCCGCTTTTCTTGAAAAAAGAGAACCAGTATTTAAAGGTAATTAATTGAGGAGGAGAAAAGGATGAAGAAGATTGGCGTTATCGGCTTTGGTACTATGGGTGCTGGGATTGCACAAGTATGTGTTGAGGCAGGCTATGAGGTCATTGCGATTGAAAAGGAAAAGGCTTACTTTGATCGCGGATTGAAACAAATTCAGAAAAATTGGAACAGAGCGATTGAAAAAGGAAGATTGAATGAAGAAACTCAAACAAAATACGAAAAACTGCTCGTTACATCTACGGAGTGGGAAAGCATTGCGGATGCTGACTTTGTCATTGAAGCGGTTAGTGAAGATATGGAGCTAAAAAAAGATATTTTCAGGAAAATCGATCAATCAGTGAATGAAAAAGCAATTATCGTCAGCAATACATCAGGGTTGAGTATTACTGAGATAGCAAGTGTGATGAAAGATCCCGGGAGAGTCATGGGGTTCCATTTCTTTAATCCAGTGCCAGTTATGAAATTGGTGGAACTGATTAGGGGATATGACACTACGGATGAGACTTACGAAAAATCACTAGCGCTTGTAGAATCGCTTGGCAAGGAAGCAGTCGCGGTTAAGGAATCACCACTATTTGCCGTCAATCGAATTTTAGTTCCGATGATAAATGAGGCCATTTTTGTTCTACAAGAAGGTGTAGCGACCGCCGAGGACATTGACAAAGGTATGAAGCTTGGTGCCAATCATCCGATCGGACCACTTGCACTTGCCGATTTAATTGGTCTAGACACCCTTCTATTTGTTCAAGATTCATTATATGAAGAAACACAAGATTCTAAATACCGGGCTGCTTCACTACTAAGAAAGCTGGTAAGGGCGGGACATTTAGGTAGAAAAACAGGAAAAGGCTTTTTTGAATATTGAAAGGTTAGGAGATAGGAGGCAGATTCGTGAGTACCACAGTTGGGGAATTAATCGTTTGGTCCGCTCAAAATTATCCGAATAAACCTGCATTAATTTATCGGGAGAAAAATCAAAGCTTTACGTTTGGTGAATTAAATTATAAGGTAAATCAATTTGCTTCTTCCTTGATTCAATTAGGTGTTAAAAAGGGTGATGTTGTTTCTACATTTCTCTATAACACAAGTGAATTTGTTGTCGCTTTATTTGCTTCGGCGAAAATTGGGGCGATTTTCAATCCTATCAATTACCGTCTAACCGCGAGTGAACTACAGTATATTTTAAATGATGCTCAATCAAAGGTTCTTTTATTTGAAAAAGAAGTGGCAGGTGTGATTGAAGAAACGAGGAAATTAGGAGCAAATGTTTTGCATTATATTTATACGGACGAAACGGTCCCTGAAGAAGCACTTGATTTTTATAAACTACTAGAAAAAGGCCATCAATCAGAGCCTAATGTTCATGTAACTGAAAATGATACTTACATTATGATGTACACAAGCGGAACAACCGGGCGTCCTAAGGGTGTCATTCACAAGCATCGAGATATGGTCCACCATAACTTTCTCATGATTGAATGCAACGGATTTAGCAAAAATGATATCGGACTTTCCGTTGCGCCTCTGAATCATACAGCGGAACTACATACGTCTTTTCTTCCAAAAGTAATGGTAGGCGCTACAACGATCCTGCTGCATTCTTTTGAAGCGGAAAAAGTGTTAAAGACGATTGAGGAAGAGAGGGTTTCTCATATTTTTGCAGCCCCGACAATGGTGAACATGCTTCTAAACGTGAAAAGCTTTGAAGATTTTGATCTTTCTTCACTGAGACTTCTTGGTTATGGAGGGGCCTCTATGGCTCCAGTGCTGATCAGAAGGTTTCAAGAGAAAACCAATGCTGATTTAGTGCAAATGTTTGGGACAACAGAGATGGGGCCAGTCATGAGCGTTCTCTATGCCGATGAGCAATTAGAAAAGGCCGGATCAGCTGGTAAAGCCATCCTTACACATGAAATGAAAATTGCCCGTGTCGAGGAGGATGGAAGTCCGACGAATCCCGATAATGAATGTGAAGTAGGGGAAATAGGAGAAATTCTTGTAAAAGGTCCATGCATGATGAAAGAATATTTTCAACGTCCTGAAGCAACTGAAAATGCTCTTGCCTATGGCTGGTATCATACTGGCGATATGGGCTATGTTGATGAGGAAGGCTATATTTGGATTAAAGATCGAATGGATTACATGATCAACTCTGGTGCAGAGAATATTTATCCCCGAGAAGTAGAAGATCAATTACTAGAACATACTGAAGTCCTTGAAGCAGCCGTGTTAGGCAAGCCTGACCCGACATGGGGGCAAATCGTTGTTGCATTTATCGTTAAAAAGGAAGGAAGCACATTAACAGAGGACAAGCTTGACCAATTTTTACTTGAAGGAAAGCAGCTGGCAAAATTTAAACGCCCTAGAGAATATCATTTTGTAGGAAGTCTTCCTAAGACGACAAGCGGAAAAATGCAAAAATTCGTGCTTGCTGACCAGCTTGCTGAAATTTAGGGGAGGAAAGTTAGATGAAGGCAGAAAAAGTGCAGCATCATAGTTTTGAAATATCAGAGGATCACCTTCAAATTAAACAGGAAATTCATCGTTTGGCACAGGAACGAATTAAGCCTAGAGCAATAGAAATTGACGAACAAGCGGAATACCCGATGGATATTTTGCATCTCCTTGCAGAGTATGGATATATTGGTGCGAATATGCCGGAAGAGTATGGAGGGGCGGGTCTTGATCTGCTTAGTTTTTGCCTGATTGTAGAGGAAATTGCAAGGGTTTGTGCATCATCTTCACAAGTGGCAGTCGTACAAGAGCTAGGAACATTACCGATTATTATTGGCGGGGGAGATTCCTTGAAGAAAAGGTATATTCCTGATTTAGCCACTGGAAAAAAGATTGCAGCATATGCCTTAACTGAACCGAATGCGGGATCTGATGTAAAAAGCTTAAAAACCCGCGCGGAGCGTGTCGGGAACTCATATATTTTAAACGGCCAGAAGATGTTTATCAGCAATGGTGGTGTTGCAGATGTTTACTCTGTATTTGCGCAGACTGATAAGGGAATTACAGCCTTTGTAGTAGAGAAGGACACTCCAGGATTTGAAGTAGGTAAATTGGAGAAAAAAATGGGAATCAAAGGATCGCCAACAGCTCAGCTCTATTTTGATAATTGTAGAATTCCCGTAGAGAATAGAATTGGTGAAGATGGGGATGGCTGGATGATTGCCATGAAAACCTTTGATAAGTCAAGACCAACTGTTGCTGCTCAAGCCTTAGGAATCGCACAAGGTGCATTCGATGCTGCAGTAGAATATGTTCAAGAAAGAGAACAGTTTGGAAAAAGCATTGCTTCTTTTCAAGCTGTTCAATTTATGCTGGCAGATATGGCTACACAAATCGAAGCTGCACGAGGTCTTGTTTATAAAGCGGCTTCAAAAGTAAATGAACTGACATCAACTGGAAAAAATCCGGAATTAACGCAAGCATCCTCCATGGCGAAAATGTTTGCTTCAGACGTTGCAATGAAGGTCACGACAGATGCAGTCCAACTTCTAGGCGGATATGGATTTATCCAGGAATATGAAGTGGAGAGAATGATGAGAGATGCTAAAATTACGCAAATCTATGAAGGAACGAACCAAATTCAACGCTTAATAATTGCAAGGACGATCTTAGGAGGGCGCTAATGGGCAAATATAAAATTTTATTCATTCATGGTGCTGGCGGAACAAAAAGTAAATGGAGAGCAGTAGGGGGTTATTTCAAATCATCCCAATTTGAAGTGATTGATCTTCCGGGGCATGGGGACAATGAAACTAGCATATTTGCTAGTATTCAAGATTATGCCGCTAATATTGACAAAGCCATTCAGGAAGATACAATTGTAGTCGGTCATTCGATGGGTGGCCTAATTGCACTTGAATTGGCTGCCAGAAGCAAAAAAGTAAAAGGAGTTGTCCTTGCAGCAAGCTTCTATGAATTACCAGTACATCCCAAAATGCTTGAAAAGTTGGAAAATGGTGAGTATCCAAGTTCGTTATTTTACGCATCATACAACAAAGACATAAGTGAACATTTGCTTGAAGAAGAAAAACAGGAATTAAATCAAGTACCAATTGAAATCACTTATGCAGATTTTAACGCCTGTAATCAATATACAGAAGGAAAAAGGGCTCTTTCGTCACTGAATATTCCGATTTATGCAATTTTAGGAAGCCAAGACCGACTATTGCCAATTGGTGCAGCCGAATCACTAAAAAATGTAAAATCGGATATGAAAATTACAGAAATTGAGGGCTCAGGTCATTATATTATGCTAGAAAAACCAAAGGAGTTTATTCTTGCGCTTACTGAATTTGTACAAGAGGTTGAAACGCAAACAGTTTAATCCATCGTTATTTACTCCAGAAAAACAACTTATATGGGTTGGGGAATAATTAAAATTTACTAATAAATTCGAGGGGGGAAGAGAGATTCTTCTCTCTTTCTTATTACAGTTAAGGAGGTATACAATTTGCTCTATATTAATGGTCAATGGATCGAATCAGAATCAAATAATTGGTTTCCTGTTTTCAATCCTGCAAATGGGGAAGAGATTGAAAAAGTTGCTGATGGGAATATTAATGATACGAAAAAAGCGATTGAAGCAGCTGCCAAAAGCTTTCGTACATGGTCTAAACTTACGGCTTATGAGCGCTCTAATTTTTTATATAAAGCATATGAAATAATGATACAACGAAAAGAAGAGCTTGCGAGATTAATGACTTTGGAACAAGGAAAACCATTAAAGGCTGCGCGTAATGAAGTTCAATATGCAGCTGATTTTTTATTGTGGTATGCAGAAGAGGCAAAACGGGTATACGGCGAGGTCATTCCAGCTTCAAGACGAGATCAAAGGTTTATAGCAATCCGACAGCCAATCGGAGTGGTTGGTGCGATTACTCCATGGAATTATCCAGTTTCAATGATTACTAGAAAAATTGCTCCAGCTCTTGCTGCCGGCTGTACCGTTGTTTTAAAACCCGCTGAAGAAACGCCCCTATGTGCGAGAGAGGTATTTAAAGTTCTTGCTGATGCAGGAATTCCAAATGGTGTTATTAATTTAATTTCATCATCCCGGCCAGAAGAAATTGGGGAGGAATTATTGACGAATCCAGCTGTGAAAAAAATAACCTTTACTGGATCAACTGAAGTCGGAAAAAATATCGCTGAAAAGGCGGCAAAAAATGTAAAAAGGATATCGATGGAATTGGGCGGGCATGCACCATTTATCGTTTATGATGATGCTGACCCAGTACATGCTGCAAAAGGCGTTTCATTAGTGAAATTTCTAAATACCGGGCAAGCGTGTATTAGCCCGAATCGTATTTTTGTACATAAGTCAATTGCAGAAGAATTTACTAAAACCTTGATTGAACGGGTAAATAAACTAAGGGCTGGCAATGGATTAGAGGATGGAATTAGTATTGGTCCGCTTGTAAGTGAGACGGCAATTGCAAAGGTGGATGGACAAGTAAAAAACGCGACCGAGAAGGGAGCCCAATTAATAACTGGGGGATACCGCTTGACAGATAATGGGCTTGATAAGGGCACTTATTATGCACCGACGATTTTATCGGGAATTAATAAGGAAATGAAAATTTTCAGGGAAGAAACATTCGGCCCTGTAGCCCCAATTATTACGTTTGAGTCTGATGAAGAAGTGTTAGAGATGGCAAACGATACGCAGTACGGTCTGGCGGCATATGTGTATACGAAAGACCTATCAAAAGCTATGAAGGCATTTGAAGAACTAAATTTTGCTATTATTGGTATAAACGATATCAATCCAACTTCCGCCGCTGCCCCATTTGGGGGAATGAACGAAAGTGGGCTAGGCAGGGAAGGCGGAAAGGAAGGAATTCAAGAATATTTAGAAACGAAGCTTGGCGGATTTTCGATCTAACAGTAAGGCGCCCTTAACAATAATCATTGATTTATTAAGGCTATTTTCTTAAAGTTTGTTGTCTTTATAATCTGAGTTGATTGGAGTCAAGTGCCTTCCACTTCACTCCACACATCGTTTTAAATGTTGATAAAAGCAACAACCTTTTAGAAAACAGCCTATTTAAATGTTACTTGTTTTTGTAATTTGTAAGCTCGTGGAGAAGAATGGCTTATTCTCTACGAGCTCTTTCTATAATAGACGATTTTTAGGTTAGTCTATTCATTTCCAAAATTGTCCCTGTGCCAACATCGGCAACGAATTCAAACTGCTCCATCTCCCCGCTTGCCAATCTAGAAATACCGCCTTTATAAACTTGGTATTGCAGGTAGCCTTTTTTATAAGGCTCTGCGTTCATGTAAATCCACGAACCACTGATAGGTCCGTCTTTCTTGAATGCGTCTTTTGCGTTTGCTAAAGCTTTTTCAGGAGAAACGGTTGTTTTTTGTGCGAGTAGTTCCCTTGTGGCATAACCACTTGCCAATCCGACTCCCACCCCTAATAAAAACGATTTCCAGTTCATAAAAACACCTCCATTTGTGAAAACAATCGAAAATTCTCCGCTTTGTTTAAAAATCTTATCTTTAATCTTATCAAATAAGTGAACCGTATAGAATTAGAATTAGTGGTAAGACATAATAAAGTTCTGTAAAATAATAGAATACATAATTGTCTTTAACTTTATTCAGCAGAAGTCACTAGACGATATAAGTGGCGAGATGAATGCAAAGTTAAGCCTCAGGCGAGCCTTTCGATTTTTAAAAGGAATTTATCGAGCAAGCTAAGGTAAAATCTGGGCGCAAATACGCCAAGGCGAATTTGATTAAATAGGTTATTTTAAAGGAGCGGAAAACATGAACGAAAAAACTTTACAGCTTTTTAAAACATTAACAGAATTACCTGGAACTTCAGGGAATGAACATTTGGTTCGCAAATTTATGCGCGAGCAATTAAGCCAATTTGCGGATGAAATTGTCCAGGATAAGCTCGGAGGCATCTTTGGCATTAAAGTAGGAGACGTAAACGGTCCGACTGTTATGGTTGCTGGACATATGGATGAAGTTGGTTTTATGGTTACTTCTATTACAGAAAATGGGATGCTGCGTTTTCAGACTCTTGGCGGGTGGTGGAGCCAAGTTTTACTCGCACAACGCGTGCAAATTATGACAGACAATGGCCCTGTAATTGGAGTAATCGGTTCAATTCCTCCGCATCTTTTAGATGAGGCAAAACGTAGTAAGCCGATGGAAATTAGCAATATGCTTATTGATATTGGAGCAGATAACCGCGAAGACGCTGTAAAAATCGGGATTAAGCCTGGTCAGCAAATCGTGCCTATTTGCCCGTTTACACCGATGGCAAATGAAAAGAAAATTATGGCAAAGGCATGGGATAACCGTTATGGCTGCGGCTTAGCAGTAGAGCTTCTTAAAGAAGTAAAGGATGAAAAGCTTCCGAACATTCTTTACTCTGGTGCAACGGTTCAGGAGGAAGTGGGGCTTCGAGGAGCGCAAACTGCAGCCAACATGATCAAACCAGATATTTTCTTCGCATTAGATGCGAGTCCTGCAAATGATATGTCAGGAGATAAAAAGGAGTTTGGCCAATTAGGCAAAGGGGCCCTTTTACGAATCTATGATCGTTCAATGGTTACTCACCGTGGAATGAGAGAATTTGTCTTAGATACGGCAGAAAAGCACGATATTCCATATCAGTATTTTGTTTCTCAAGGCGGGACTGATGCAGGAAGAGTTCATATGTCCAATGAAGGGGTACCAAGTGCAGTCATTGGAATTTGTTCTCGCTATATTCATACTCATGCTTCCATTGTCCATGTAGACGACTATGCAGCTGCTAAAGAATTGTTAGTGAAACTTGTTAAAACATGTGATCGTTCAACAGTTGAAGCGATACGTCAAAACAGCTAAGCTTTTTTGAGGCAACTAAGCGTTGCCTCTTTTTAAATCAAATGGCTATGTTTAAGTTTAATTGTGATAATTGCACTTGTTTATTGTAGCGGAAAGCGAGTGCCTGCAGCGGAAATCAACAGCTATATTTAACACAGCCAAATCCAATAAATAAGGAGTGGCATTGATGAAAATTATTATCGGATCTCAAAATCCAGCCAAAGTTTTGGCTGTACAGGAAGCGTTTAAACATTATCAAACTGATTTTATCCCTATGAATATCCCCTCTGGCGTCAGTGCACAGCCCTTTTCAGATGAAGAAACGATTCAAGGAGCGATTAATAGGGCTTATGATGCTTTGAAATTAGGTGAAGGTCATATTGGGATAGGTTTAGAAGGTGGTGTACAAGAAACTAAATATGGTTTGTTTTTATGTAATTGGGGTGCATTGGCAGAAATCGGGGAGTCGCCAATCATAGCAGGTGGAGCACGAATTCCTCTTCCTGTCGAAGTGGCAGACCATGTACTAGCCGGTGAAGAGCTAGGTCCTGTGATGGAGAATTACGTCAAGAAAGATAACGTCAGGAAAAAAGAAGGGGCAGTAGGGATATTTACAAATAACCAAATTAACCGGGCTGAAATGTTTACACATGTTATGAAGCTTCTAGTAGGGCAATATGAATTTAGGGGAATGGAGAAGAGATAGGCAGTAGCCATCTCCTCTTCATTTTATTTATCTTCAAAAATATATGATAATACTTTCAATGCCTGATTAACCGTTTCGACCGTTACATTTGCTTTACTGGAAAGCTCTTTTAAAGGATGATGAAGTTCTTGTGGGCGAATTAAAATCAGCGGCTTTCCTAGAGAGAGAGCTGAACTAGCATCCATTGCGGTATTCCACTGCCGATATTTCTCCCCGAACAGGGCAATAACAAGATCTGATTTTTTCATCAAAATTTGTGTTCTCAAGTTGTTAATATTTGATGCCGCTTCATCGCGAAAAATCGGATCAGGTTGCTTACCAAGGATCTCTTCTCCGATCAGGTCAGATCGGTCATGATTTTCCATTGGCCCGACAAAATGAAGGGGAAGCTGTAGAGATTTTGCTTTTTCTTTTAGCTCATCCCTCCAGCTTGTGTGGATTTCTCCTGCTAAGTAAACAGTTAATTCCATTATAATTCCTCCTCACAGCATAATGGCTATATTTTACCACTATCTCCAATGATTTACATACATAATGCTTTATATTTACTATTGAAGGGTTGTCAGACTATTAATAAGAAATGTATGATAGAAAAGTATGATATGATTCCTAGCAAGGAGGAAAAAAGTATGAGGAAAAATTCTAAAGCTGCCTTGCTCTTATTTTTTGCAGTTTTACTACTAAGTGCTTGTTCTGCTTCTTTAAAAGAAGAGCAAAATGCGGCTAAGAGTGCTGTAATTGAAGCGTTCAACAGTACACCAAAAAAGACTAATAATCAAAATGAAGATATCGAGTTTTATTTGCCTTTTGGTGTTGAAGTGAAAAAGGAGACCCCTAATAATATCATCTTAAAAAATGGTTCGAAAACATATATTCTTTTTTATAACCAACATGAGGGACCGGAAAGTAAAGTTGTGTATAAAGCGACGATGAAGCAAAATGAGTATGATTTAAATGAAACATTTACGAAAGATGGACGTTTAGGTTTCCTATTGATCAAAAATAAAGAAAAAAAAATGAATGAAATGACTATAGGAATTGGCGGAGTGAAAATTACAGCCCAATCGAAAACAAAAAATTTATCATCTGATGCTGCAACAATGATCGCCATCGTTAACTCGGTAAAGATGAAATAAGAAAAGCGAGGGGAGATTCCCTCGCTTTTTTATCTTCTTTTTTTGATGATTTTTGTTTTCAAGCTGTTGAATACAGCCTTAAATATAAATTTGCGCTTTTTTGCAACAGTTTTAATTGCTTGTTCTTCAATCGAGTCAAGCTTAAATTGGTTAACCTCTAACTGAAGGTCTCCGGCAATTTGACTGAGTTCAGTTGCCGCCAAGTTTACTCCCGAAATGGCTTCAAGCTGTGTTTCGCTCGATGCAGAAACTTCTTCAGATGCCGCTAAAGATAGTTCGGAAACATTGAAAACGCCCTGAATACGTTCCGTTAACGAACTGTTTGAAGCTTGTACATTCATTACGGCAGCTTCGATCGTATTAATTTTTTCGTTAATCCCTTTAACATGCTGCACAATATTTTCAAAAGCGTTCTTCGTCATCTGGACCGATTCACTTTGGCGAAGCTCGTAATCATTAAATTTCTCTGATTCAGACATTAATTGTGACATTGTTGTATTCATGGAAGAAACAAGTGAATGAATGTTCTGTGCTTCTTGTTTTGAACGTTCAGCTAATTTCCTTACTTCTGTAGCTACAACAGCAAATCCTTTTCCTGCTTCACCAGCCCTTGCCGCCTCGATCGCAGCATTTAAAGCCAATAAATTTGTGTTATCGGCTATACTTTGAATGGTGTCGACAATTGAAGTAATATTGTCTGATTGTACAGATGCTTCGCTTACTTTTTCAGTCAGATGATTCGATAGCAGCAAGAATTGATCTGAAATGATTTGCAAATCCTGTACTGTATTTAATCCGATGTGACCTTCCTTTTCAGTCAGATCAGCTTCGGAAGCTATTTCTGCACTTAAAAGCTCTGTATGCCGAATTGCTTTTGTAACTTGTTCAATATCGGTTTTACTTGCTTCAAGTTGGGCTGTCTGGTCCTCTGCTCCGACCGCAATATGTTTAATTGCCTCATTAACCTCTGTAGCTTGGGCGGATGTTTCTTCCGAGATCGCAGTAAGATGCTGGGAGGAAGCCTGCAGCTGATTAGCCGAGTCAAGGACATGCAAGAATGCTTGCTGGACTTTCTCAGCCATCAGATTAAAGGTATTGGCGAGCGCACCCATTTCATCTTTAGCTCCATATGGGACTCGATAAGCCAAGTTTCCGTTCCCGATTTTCTCTGCACCTACTGTTAATGAACGAACAGACCTTGTAATGCTTGTCAGTAGGAAATAACCAGTGATCGATAATACTAACACAAGCAATAAACTTATCGCATAAACGCCATAGGTATAAGTCTTATTCTGCTTTTCAAGTTCTATTCGAAGGATGTTCTGGTTAGCTACTACTGCTTTTTCAACCTCAACTGCAGCACTATCGATCGAGCTTGCTTGTTCATCAAATTTAACAATAAACTCTTCGGTTTGGATAAATGAGGAATAAATAGAATTCAATGCAAGTTTATATTCAAATAATTTCTCGGATAGTTCTTTTTTTGAATGATCGTTAAGGTTCGTGTTAGCTTGAATTTCATCTGTAAGCACGTTGGTTGCATTGACAAATTGTTCATAAGATTCTTTATCTCTTGCTGCTAAGAATTGTTTCTCGTATAGTCGCATTTGTAAAAATTGTTCATCAATGATTGGACTTTTTAGAAGTTTAGTCAGGTTTGTAATTTCGCTAGCTGTGCCCTCGATTTGTCCTTTAATTCCTTCTGTGCTGCTATAACCAGCTCGTTGATACATTTTGGATAGTACTTCGAAATCCATTAAATATTTTTCAGCGTTTTGGTTTACTTTTGCAAACTGGGCTTTCATTTCTTTACTTTCAATTTGTTCCGTCAACTTGTCCGAGTCTGACTTCACTCGTAATATTGATTGAGTGATTAGATCGGCCCCGGGCTGGTCAGGCGCCCTTAAAAATTGCTGTTCATATTTTCTTGTCATTGCAAGATTGTATTTGATATCCTTGCTTCCATCTACAATTGCAATCAATGATGATTCTTTTTCCCTACTACTCTCTTGGATCATATTAAGTAAAAAATTTAAAGATAATAGTAAAATTAGTCCTCCAATTGTCATAAACAAGATTAGAACCAATTTACCCCGTATGGTTTTCAAGCTGTTCACCTCATTATTATATTCGGAAAATTACGATTTTGATTAATTATAGAACTTTTTCCCTATTAAAACAATATATACTAAAAATAAAAGAAAGAAGTCTTCCTGCTAAGTCATTAAATTGGACCCGTTGTTATTAGCTTGTTATTATCAGAATATATGGGGAAAATAGGATGGATTCGATTAGGTGATTAAAGATCTATAGGAGGAATAAGAAATGAAAAAGCTTGAATCAATGGAACAGTTTAAACAATTGGTTGACAATGGGAAGCATATCTTTATGTTTTCTGCAGACTGGTGTCCTGATTGCCGTGTGATCGATCCGATTTTACCGGATGTTGAAGCGAAATATCAGGATTATACATTTATCTATGTGGATCGCGACCAATTTATTGATTTGTGCATCGAGCTTGATGTATTCGGGATTCCAAGCTTTATCGGCTATAAGGATGGTCAGGAGCTTGGCCGCTTTGTTAGCAAAGATCGAAAAACACAGGAAGAAATTGAGTATTTTATTGAAAAACTAGATAAGTAAACCGTTCTAACCCCCCATCCTTTAAGATAGGGGGATTTTAGTGTAGAATATTGTTTAGAAAAGCTCCTTTAAGGAGGGACTTAAAATGAAAATGGATAGCAAAAAAATGAAAAATGAACTGGAAAAACGGCTAACAAATTCGAATCGCACTTTTTCTTTTGACAGGAAAAAGGATGAACTTCGAATTGAGAATAAACAGACTGGGAAAGGGATTACCATTTCTTTGCCGGGGATTATTGCCAAATGGGAAGTGCAAAAAGAAAAGGCGATTGATGAGGTTGTCTATTATGTGGAAGAAGGATTGCAAGCAATGGACGGAGATGTCCAGCTGTCAGGAAAAGAGAAAAATATCTTTCCGGTCATCCGCTCGACCTCATTTCCTTCAGAATCAGAGGAAGATGTGCCTTTTTTATTTGATGAACATACGGCGGAAACAAGAATCTACTACGCCCTCGATTTAGGAACAACCTATCGCCTAATCGATCTGCAGCTGATGCAGAAAGAGGGATGGATCCCGGAAAGAATAAAGGAAACAGCTCTGTTTAATGTTCGTTCACTTTCTACAGACATGAAGAGCGATCAAGTTGCCGGAAATATGTTTTACTTTTTAAATAAAAATGACGGGTATGACGCAAGCAGAATATTAAATGAATCGTTCATTAAAGGAATGGAACGGAAGATGAATGGATCCATGGCGATTGCAGTTCCCCATCAGGACGTACTAATAATTGCAGACATCATGAATGATACCGGCTATGACATCCTCGCCGAACTAACGATGAGCTTTTTCACAAGCGGGCGCGTACCGATAACCGCATTATCATTTTTATATGAAAATGGGGAACTTGAACCGATCTTTATCCTCGGACAAAACAGAAAGAAATAGAAGGCTGCACTTAAAAAATGATTTGAATAAGAAGGCAAAAGGATCGCAAATTTGTGATTCTTTTTGTTTTGGGAATAATCAGAAGCCTTATAAGATCCAAAACTTCTTTAACATGTACAGATACAATCAGTAATTTTAAAAAGTTTGCCAAGGTTAAAGAATTACAGGAGATCATTGTTAATTAAGCTGTGCATAGAAAAGGAGAAATTAATCCCAAAATGGTCGCTCCCCTGGATAACGGTCGTCAATAGCCTTGATTGTCTTGACTCATCTTCAATGAGTCTTTCTTATGATCATATGTCAAAAATATTCAATTTTGATTTTAAATTCAACCAATAGACTCATTCTCTTTTTTTTTCTCCAAATTTCGAGAAATACTGCTAAAATAAGAAAGATAGAATGAAAGAAAGAGTTGGTATAAATTGAGTTGGATTAAAAAATTATTTGGAATATTTAAGAATGACGATGAGGATGAAAATAGACAGGAATATATGGAACAAAAGCAGGTAGAGAGAGAATTTCTAACGAACAGTTCGATGGAGCCATCAAAAGACGTAAATGCAAAGGTTGTTTATCAATATCCGAAAGGCCAATTCCGGTTTCCGGTAATACCTGATGAACGGAATGAATCATTGAAAAGGGTTCCAAAAGTTAAACGGGAAGAAAAAAGAGAACAGCCGCTCGAAAGGCACCCCGAAAAAAGGGTAACGGAGCATGTACCTAATCCGAAACATAAAAAAAACGTCCCGTTTCCAAAAAGCAATGAGATTGAGAGAGTCAAAAAAATCGGCCCTTTTCGACCAACGGAAATCCCTTCGCCGATCTATGGATTTGAACGTTCGAAAACGAGGACGACACCTGTACCCGTGAATCAGGAACCGATTGAGTTCGAATTAAACGATGTTACATATAACGATATAAAAGAAAAACCTACACAGCAAAACACGCAAAAGTATGTTAATAAAGATACTTCAAATATTCAGGGAAATGATTTTGAAAAAGAATTCCAAGAGATTATAGGCCATGATTCATTTGATAATCAGATGGAGACGCTTGAACTCCATGCGGCTGCACTTGAAGTAGAAGAATCTATTATCCCAGAAATAGATATAGAACAGAGTCAGGGCACAAATATTCAAGAAGTGCATGAGGAGTGGGAGCAAGACAATATAAGAAAGGCATTGGATTTAGAGAATGAACGAGGTATTGAGGTAATAGCGAGCCACGTGTATCCCGATCAAGGTATTGAGACAGCGGGCAGTCGTGATGCTCCCGAGCACATTAGTGAAACAAATGAAAATCTTGCAGAAATGAATTTTCAAAGGCCCGATACTTTTGAGGAAAGCACACAAAGCTTAGGGACGCAGGAAATTATTGAAGTGCAAACGCAAACCATAGAGACCAATGAGCTGCTAGAAGAGGCAGAACAAAGTATAGAAGTCCCAGTAGAAAACAAAAGTCCAAGCTTTAATGAGCAAGAACCCGATAAAGAGGAGAAAAAGTCCCCTTCTTCATCTAGGGCGCATATTCCATTTAACGTCATAATGCTCAATAAGGATAAACAAAAGCTTGCACAGCAACTAAGACCAGCAGCTCCAGTAAAAATAGATCCAGCAGCAAAACAGGTGGAGATTACTGAAACAAAACCTCCAATAAAAGAGGTAGTACCTGATGAAGAAGAGATTTCTTATTATGAATTTCCATCAAAAAATCTGCTCACTCCGGCTGTCCCTCAAGAGGAGACATCAGAGTGGCTACATGAACAAGAACAATTATTAAACTCTACATTGAAAAATTTTAATGTTGGAGCAAAAGTTGTCAATGTTACCCAAGGGCCAGCAGTTACGAGATATGAAGTTCAGCCTGAGCCAGGGGTGAAAGTGAATAAAATTACTAACCTCTCAGATGACATTAAGTTAAGCTTGGCTGCAAGAGACATTAGGATTGAAGCGCCAATTCCGGGCAAGCATACGATCGGGATCGAAGTACCAAACCGGACAAGCAGGCCTGTGTTTATTAGCGAAATCATCAACAGTCCAGAGTTTATTAACGCAACATCACCTTTGACGGCAGTACTTGGACTAGATATTTCAGGGAGCCCGATCGTGACGGATTTACGAAAAATGCCACACGGATTAATCGCAGGAGCAACCGGGTCCGGAAAAAGCGTCTGTATCAACACTATCTTGGTCAGCCTGCTTTATAAGGCGAACCCTGACGAATTAAAGCTAATCCTAATCGATCCTAAAATGGTGGAACTAGCTCCTTATAATCGGATTCCTCATTTAGTTAGTCCGGTGATTACGGATGTAAAGGCAGCTACAGCGGCTTTAAAATGGGCAGTTGAAGAGATGGAGCGGCGCTATGAATTGTTTGCCCATACTGGAGTCCGGGACATTGGCCGTTTTAACGAGCTTGCTGAAGAAAATAAACGATACTCGGATAAGCTTCCATTCATCGTCATTATCATTGATGAGCTCGCAGACTTGATGATGATGTCACCAGCAGATGTGGAGGAAGCGATTTGCCGAATTGCCCAGAAAGCACGGGCATGTGGAATTCATTTAATCATCGCAACACAAAGGCCGTCTGTTGATGTGATTACCGGTTTAATTAAGGCGAATGTCCCAACAAGAATTGCCTTCTCCGTATCATCACAAATTGATTCACGGACGATTATTGATATTAGTGGAGCTGAAAAATTGCTTGGGCGCGGGGATATGTTATTTCTGGAAAACGGCTCCTCCAAGCCAGTTCGGCTGCAGGGCACCTTTGTCTCCGATAAAGAAATTGATGATGTTGTTGCTCATGTGAGAAGAGAGCGTGATCCTGAATATTTGTTTGAACAGGAAGAATTATTGAAAAAGGCACAAATGATTGAAGAGGAAGACGAGCTTTTTTATGAAGCATGCGAGTTTGTCGTTGACCAAAAGGCTGCGTCTACCTCAAGCCTGCAAAGAAGATTTAAAATCGGCTATAACCGTGCAGCACGGTTAATCGATATGATGGAGCAGCAAGGATTGATTTCTGAAAACAGAGGAAGTAAGCCAAGAGATGTTCTTATTACAGAAGCTGAACTAGAATCCCTTCAAGACACTAGTACAATAAATTAATCCATGGTATTCTTTACTTGCATGTTTTAAATAATAGAGATAATAAACCATTTTGGTATAGGCTTTTTTCTAGAGGCTGTTTTTGTAAACATTGTTGCTTTTTAAGTGTGATTTTATTTAACCATCTGAGTTGATTGGAGCGGAGGGCACTTGACTCCTGCGGGAAATAGAGGGAGCGGGAGACCCCGCAGGCGGTAACGCCGAGGAGGCTCCCGTCACTCCCCGCGGAAATCACCGGGCAAAATTTCAAGGCTATAAACAACAATATATGCGAAAAGAGCCTTTCTAAATGATTGTTGTTTTTAAATAGGGATTGTCTGAGATGACATAATAGAGGCAATCGGTGTGCCGCCGGTTGCCTCTCACCCATATCTGGCTTCACATCGCTAATAGGATAAGGGAACTGGAAGTAATTAGTAAAGGAAGGGAAGCAACAAAGATTACGTAAATAGCCTTGATAATTGAATAGAACGTGAGGGGCATTAGGATGAAGGAGATTGAACTTAAGTTAAAAGGGGAAATAAAACGGTTAACAAATCATACATTTAAATTTGACGAGCGGGTCAAAGATGGTTGGTTTTCTGCCGTTTACTTTTTAAAAACAAGAGATATCGTGAATAAATATCTTCAAGATAATGTGGTAACGATGCAATTTTTCCAAAGAAGCAATGCGGTTTTATGTGGGACAGATGAAGTAATCGCACTTATTAAAACATTTGCAGATAATCCAGATGAACTTGAAATATATTCTTTAAAAGATGGTGACAAAATTACGCCATTTGAAACCGTCTTAACGATTACAGGAAAGTATCAAACCTTCGGCTATTTGGAAGGAATTATTGACGGAATACTTTCAAGACGTACGTCGGTCGCTACAAATGTATATAACGTTGTTAAAGCAGCAAGTGCATCTGGCAAACAAAAGCAAGTTATTTTCATGGGTGATCGCGATGACCACTTTACGACTCAGGCAGGAGATGGATATGCAGCCCATATTGGAGGAGCAACTGCAAAAGCTACCCATGCGATGAATGAGTGGTGGGGAAAACAAGGAATGGGGACAATGCCGCATGCGCTGATCCAGCTTTTTAATGGAGATCTTGTTGCGGCTACAAAGGCATACCAAGAAACATTTCCGGAAGATGAATTAATCGCTTTAGTTGATTATAACAATGATGCAATTGCTGACTCTCTTAAATTAGCAAGAATCTTTGGTGATGATCTTAAAGGCGTTCGTGTAGACACTTCTCGCACATTAATTGATCAATACTTCTTAAGAAATCAGCATTTGCTAGGAACTTTTGATCCGCGCGGGGTAAATGCGGAGCTTATTTTTGCATTAAGAAAAGCATTAGATGACGAAGGCTTTAATCATGTTAAAATTGTTGTCAGCGGTGGTTTTAATGAATCCCGAATCTTAGAATTTGAAGAAGCTGGTGTTCCTGTTGACACTTATGGGATCGGGAGCAGCTTGCTAAAGGTAAATATTGGCTTTACAGGTGATAATGTATTAATTAATGGAGAACATGCTGCCAAAGCTGGTAGACGCTACCGTCCCAACCCGCGCTTGGAAAAGGTTGAATAGAGCGGCTATCTTCTATGCGGAGAAAAATAAAGGTTGTTTTCGTAAACTTTGTTGCTTTTTTAGTATGACTATATATTACAAGCAGAGTTGATTGGAGCCGAGGGCACTTGACTCCCCGAAAATGCTATCGCATTTCCTTTGTGCGTGGGCAGATTCAAGGATGTAAATTCAGTGTCCTGCGGGAAATAGAGGGAACGGGAGACCCCACAGGCGGTAACGCCGAGGAGGCTCCTGTCCCTCCTTGCGGAAAGCAAGTGCCCGCAGCGGAAATCAACGGGCAAACTATGAAGGCTAAAAACAATAAATATGCGAAAAGAGCCAAATAAAAGACTCAAATAGAAGTTTCCAATTCGTTACATAGTTTTTTAATGTAATCAATGTTATAATAATTTATTATGCTGTTTGCCTATAGCGATTTTTCTTACTAAACATTATGGATCATATCCGAAATGAGGATATGCGCAAAATTAGATAAATGTCATATACTGTTTTACAGATATACGATGGTTGGAGGTTCTTTATATGACTATTTACCATTTCGTAGGTATTAAGGGGTCCGGAATGAGTGCCTTGGCTCAAGTTCTCCATGATATGAATTTTCAAGTACAAGGCTCAGACTATGATAAACGTTTTTTTACTCAACTGGCCCTTGAACAATCAGGAATAAAGATCCTTCCCTTTCAAAAGGAAAATATACAGCCCGGAATGACAATTATTGCTGGAAATGCCTTTCCGGATACCCATGAAGAAATTCAAGAAGCAATGAAGCTTGGCTTGCCTATTGTGCGTTATCACCGTTTCCTTGGTGACTTTATGAATAATTTTACGAGCGTCGCCGTGACAGGCGCTCATGGAAAAACGTCAACTACGGGCTTGCTTGCACATGTAATGAAAGGTGCAAAACCAACTTCATTCCTGATCGGGGATGGAACGGGAAATGGGGACGAGGATGCGGAATGTTTTGTTTTTGAAGCATGCGAGTACAGAAGGCACTTTCTGTCTTATTTTCCAGATTACGCGATCATGACTAATATTGATTTTGATCATCCTGATTATTTTGCCAATATTGATGATGTTTTTTCGGCCTTTCAGGAAATGTCATGGCAAGTAAATAAGGGCATTTTTGCATGCGGAGATGACGAACAGCTGCAAAAAATCCAAGCAAAAGTACCAGTGCTTTTCTATGGATTTGGAGAAGAAAATGATTTTCAAGCTCGGAATGTCGTTAAATCAACTGAGGGCACGACATTTGATGTGTTTGTTCGTAATACGTTTTATGAAACATTTTCCATACCTTCATTTGGAGACCATAACATTTTAAATTCATTGGCGGTTATAGCTCTTTGCCATTATGAAGAAATTGATTCACATATCGTTCAGGAACAGCTTCTCACTTTTGAGGGCGTAAAAAGAAGATTCACGGAAAAGAAGATTGGCTCGCAAATTATTATTGATGATTATGCACATCATCCAACTGAAATTAAAGCGACAATCGATGCAGCAAGGCAAAAGTATCCTGAACGTGAAATTATTAGTGTTTTTCAGCCACATACTTTTACACGTACACAAACGTTTCTTACTGAATTTGCTGAGAGTTTAAATTTGGCAGATAAAGTATACTTATGTGAAATATTCGGATCCGCCCGTGAAAACCACGGAAAGCTGTCCATTGAGGATCTAAAGGAAAAAATCCCAGATTCTGAAATCTTAGCAGAGGAAGAAACAGCCATTTTAAAGGCGCACGAGAATGGCGTCGTTATCTTTATGGGTGCTGGGGATATTCAAAAATTTCAAGAAGCATACGAAAAACAATATTCATAATTTAGTTTGAATAGCAACAAAGTTTGCGAGAACAGCCAAAAAATAAAAAGGATGCGGCCTATTACCAACAGGATTCACGTTGGTACCAGAAGGCTTGCACCCTTTTTTATTATTTAAGACTATGTTTGGTTCCTGTTAATAATTATTTTAAGTTCTCAGGATTAAGATCCTCTAATTCAGAAATGACAAAGCGACCATCTTTTCGAATAAGAACATCATCAAAATAGATTTCACCGCCACCGTAGTCTGGACGCTGGATGTTCACCATATCCCAATGAATATTGGATTTATTGCCATTGTAGGCTTCATCATAGCATTGACCGGGCGTGAAATGGAAGCTGCCGTCAATTTTTTCATCGAATAAAATGTCCTGCATTGGATGTAAAATATAAGGATTAACCCCAATCGCAAATTCCCCGATATAGCGTGCACCTTCATCCGTATCAAAAATCTTGTTGATTCTTTCATTATCATTTGCTTCAGCTTCAACAATTTTTCCATCCTTGAATGTTAGTTTTACATTCTCAAAGGTAAAGCCATTGTATGGTGAAGGCGTGTTATAAGTGATGATGCCGTTAACTGAATCACGAACAGGAGCCGTAAAAACTTCACCGTCAGGAATGTTCATTTGACCTGAACATTTGATCGCAGGAATATCTTTGATTGAAAATGTTAAGTCTGTTCCAGGGCCAGTGATTTTTACCTTGTCTGTTTTGTTCATTAATTCCACAAGATTGTCCATTGCTTTATCCATTTTTCCATAATCAAGGTTACATACATTAAAATAAAAATCCTCGAATGCTTCTGTACTCATTTTTGCTAATTGCGCCATCGAAGAATTCGGGTACCTAAGAACGACCCATTTTGTTTTTGGCACACGAATATCACGATGTACTTTTTTGCCGATCGTTGCTCCATGGATTTTCATTTTATCATCAGGAACATCCGCATGTTCATTAATATTATCGCCAGAACGAAGGCCTATGTATGCATCCATCTTGCTCATGACATTTGCTTCAAAATCCGCCATTAGATTGTACTGCTCTTCCTGTGCGCCTAATAGAAGAGCACGGTCCACTTGATGATCTTTTAAAGACACAAATGGATAGCCGCCAGCTGCATAAGCTTCTTTCACAAGGGCAGTCACAAGCTCCTTTTGCAGGCCAAAGTTTTCGATCAGAACCTTTTCTCCCTTTTGCAGGCGAATCGAATAATTAATTAAATTTTTTGCTAATGTTTCAATACGAGGATCTTTCATCCTTTAAATCCCTCCGAAAAACAAATTATATGAACCATTATTTATTGTAACCGAATTTGTCCGTTTTGTTGAATTTTACAAACCCCTTTAACTCTATTTAGCAGAAGTCTCTTTTTATATAAGTGGCGAGATGAAAGGTATCCTATTCAAGGAGGTTTAACTCCCGGCTAAATAAAGTTAAGCCCCCGGCGAGCCTTTAGATTTTTTAAAGGAATTTATCGAGCAAGCTAAGGTAAAAATCTGGGCGAAATTCGCCAAGGCGAATTTGATTATGTTAAAATTATGTACACAGAATTGAAGAAAATTATAGAAGGAAATTGACCCTTTTAAATGGAATTCTTATATTGATAGTGGTTTATTTATCAACCATTAGGGTAAAAAGATAAACAAAACAATAGCCGGAGGTATAATTAGTGCAAATTATTTTATATTTAAGTGTAGCTTTAATAGCCATCGCTTTTTTCATTCTAGTCATTTATTTATCAAGGACGTTAAAATCATTGCAGGTAACATTAGAAAGCGTTTCGAAAACGATAGAAGGCTTGGAAAAGCAATTGGATGGAGTGACAAAAGAAACGACCGCTCTTTTGCATAAAACAAATGCATTGGCTGATGATATCGCAGAAAAGTCGGAGAGTTTAAATAGTGTAGTAAATGCTGTTAAAGATGTCGGTGAATCTGTTCGCGGATTCAATGGCTCGATCCAAAAGATCACATCTTCGGTAAACAATCAGATTGAGGAAAACAAAGATAAAATTTCGCAAGTCGTCCAATGGAGTCAAGTATTTTTTGAAATAAAAGAGAAATGGAAAATGAGAAGACAGGACTCTGATAAGGAAAAATTGGTGGATAAGGAAGTGCCCAAAAAAAGCAGATTACGAGGAAGAGATTAAAGGAGGAGAATGCTAGTATGAGCAGTCAAGAACGAAAACAGCATGGCGACAATCAGGCCAAATCTGAAGATAGCATGAATACAAAGGATTTTTTAATCGGTGCCTTAATCGGTGGTATGGTTGGTGCAGCAGCTGCCCTTTTCCTTTCCCCTAAATCAGGCAGGGAAATAAGAAGTAACTTAAATGAACAAGCATCAGTTCTAAAGGAAAAGACCGGTCAATTTCGTGAGACAGCTATGAATAAGGGAATCGAATTAGCAACCGTTGCGAAAGAAAAGACAAATGTCCTTACCCAAAACGTTTCCAAACAGTCAACAGAGATAGTCAATAAAGTAAAAAGTATAAAGCCGAATTCGGGCGCAAATCGGCAAACGGCTGATAGTGATTTTGAAAAAAATCATAACACTGATTATGATCAAGAGATCCAAAGGAGGCTTGAAGAGACGAAACGGGCTTTCGACGAGACAGAGGATAAATATAATCAATAAAAATTGTTTTAGAAACGGTGAAGTGGTACGATTGCTTCATCGTTTAATTTTTGGGAGGAGAAAGTGAATATGAAAAAATTTGAGGGAATCGAAGCTTTTGATCAGGCAGTAAAGGCAGAGGGACAGTTCCTTGTTTTAAAGCATAGTTCAACGTGTCCGATCAGCCAGGCGGCCTATGAAGAATATGAAAAATTCGCAGACGAACAAAAAGAGCTGCAAACCTTTTATTTAGTTGTTCAAGAGGATCGTCCTTTATCCAACCATATCGCTGAAAAATATGAAATTAAGCATGAATCACCACAGGCAATCCTTTTCAAAAATGGAGCTATTGCTTGGCATGCTTCGCACTGGAAAATCACGTATGACTCTTTACAAAGTGTAATAGCGGAATAAAACATAAAAAAACATCCATGTTTTGGATGTTTTTTTATGTTTTATGTGTTTTATCTCCAGCAGTACTTTTCTGTTTAAGCGGCCAGACGATTTTGAGGTCATCACCAGGTTTAAGTTCGCTGTTAAACGCTGCTTGCTCGCCATTTTTTAATAAAACGAATCTTCCATTTGCTTGGGCAGGCATGTCAATTTCAACATGGCCGAATAAATCTTGGAAAATAAATGGTTCAATCCTTCGCTGTTCAATGATTAGATGATCTCCATTACGGATCGTATCATCGTCTGACAATTGTACCCCATCTCTCTTAAAGCTTGTAACGGGTTTTGTAAGCTGTATTTTTTTTCCATCGAATGAGATTGGAATACTTTGCGATAGTATTATTTGTTTAAGTTGTGCTAGTTCTCGTACTGTCGGTGTAGCTTTTTTACTTGTAACAATATGATCATGATGTTCAAAACTATTATGGGGTTTAATCTCGATCCCGTTTCGGTACAACTTGCCGGAAAGTGGGGGGATGTATGTCTCTTGTCCGTTTATTTTTACCTGAAACGGTCTTAGCTCTTTTACTAGTTCATGTAAGCCTAAGGAGCCAAGCATTTCTTCAACTGTTTCCGGCATCTTGCATTCAACCACATCACGGTCATTCAAATACTGCTCGGGTGAGGTTTTCCTGCCATTACAAGTAATCACAGAAAATAAAGTATAATCCTCATTATTTACTTTTATGTCCTTCTTTGGAATTTCATCAATTAGATCCCTAATTTGCAGATCTGCCTTATGTCCATCCTCCCCTTTTTCAACCATAAGCAGATCGCCGCTTTCGATCTCATCGTCTAATGAACTTGGTTTGCCATTACGTAATATGAGCGGAGGCTCTCCATGTCCGCCAGGGATTGTAATATGCTGACCATTTAAAGTAACAATCATTGCCAAACCGGGTTTGCCATACAGCTTATTCATTTTTATTCCAGCGGCGAGAAGACAATCACCAATTGTCAGCTTTTTGACTTCAAACAAACGAACTGGCTGTTCATTCACATAAACGGTTTTATATTGAACTGGCGATTTATGGGCTGCGATCGCGATGCCAATCGGTGTCACTAAGTCAGGCCCCATTGCGATGTTTTCAGAAATAGTTAAAGAGCTTATCGCATCGATCCCCCTGATTGCAACCCTGTTATCTGGCAAACTCAACTTTTCGGCAACCCGTTTTGGCAGTTCCGGCGTGAGGCTTCCTCCCCCAACAAGCATAACGGCTTTAGGGGACTTTTGATTGTTAAGAGTTAGAATTTCCTTACAAATCGATGAAGCGAGCCGATCTAATGTTGAAGAGATTTGCAAGGTGATTTCTTCTTTTGGGATTTCGGTGTCAAATCCAAGAATATCCGTGACTGTTATTGTATCTTGTGTATATAATTCTCTTTTTGCTTTTTCAGCGAGCGGAAAGTCAAGAAGCAGGTGATCACTGATCGCTTCCGTTATTTCATCGCCTGCGATCGGCACCATTCCATATGCAACAACTGTCCCGAGATCTGTTATGGCGATGTCGGAAGTTCCAGCTCCAATATCGACTAATGCTACATTTAACCTGCGCATAGATGGAGGGATCAATACATTGATCGCAGCAATAGGCTCAAGAGTTAATGCTTCCATCTCAAGACCTGCGCGTTGAAGTGCAGAGAGGAGTGATTCAACTACTACCTTAGGTAAAAAGGTAGCAATAATTTCTACTGAAGCCTCTTCTCCTTGCTGATCAATTAAATGGCCAATTTCTTCGCCATCTAATCGATAATAGAGAATGGAATAGCCAACACAATAATAATAATGGGATTTATCATTTTGATGTTTTTCAGCAACAATCGCTTGTGCATGCTGAACTGCGCTTAGTTCGAGATGAAGAATATCCTGTTTGGTGATTAGCGGCTTTCCGTTAATATCGACGGTTACTTTCGCCCGCTCAGTCTTTAAAGCCCTTCCGGCAGCGGCCACACAAACTTTTTTCAAGGGGCCATGTTTTGCTTCAAGCCTTTCTTTTACTTCAGAAATAACTTTCGAAACAGATAAAACATCATGTATTTGTCCATCAAGCATTGCCCGTTCCGGATGCTCTTTAACTAGAATATCAACAACATGATATTGACCTTCCTGTTCCTCTAGAATAATTCCGATGACAGAACGTGTACCAATATCTAAGGCAAACAGCTTATTTTGTTCAATCATGGGGATACACCTTCTTTGCGATATGATCATAAAGTGATAATTAACTATAGCTTAGGGGGAACTCTCCATTCATTCACGATAAAAATGATAGGTGTGTTCTTTTTGGGAAACGCTAATAAAAAGAGCAGCATGTATAAGTTTTTTGTTTTCCCATCATGCTTTTAAATTTGTCTTTTAGGTGTGTATCATGCATGTTCACGCGTAAAAAGCGCTTTAATACTTAAAAGCGTTTAATTAATAAAGAAATATTACGTGACATGCAAAGATAATTCATATATAATAAATTCTAATTATTAAAAATGTATCACATATTACCGAGTCAATAAAGAAGAAAGAAAATTATTCGTTATGATGAATGGAAGGTTATCTGATTTTCCTTTTTCATAGAGGTTTTCTTTTTGCGACTCTACTATTAAACCGAAGGGCAGGGAATGTAATGAGTAATCTTGATCAACTAAGAGATCGTGTGGATGAGCTGAATTTGCAGCTTTTATCATTAATTAATGAGAGAGCAAAGCTTGTTCAGGAAATTGGAAAGGCAAAGGAAACACAAGGGGTTTACCGTTATGATCCTGTCCGCGAGCGGGATATGTTGAATTTAATTAAGGAGCATAATGATGGTCCTTTTGAAAATTCCACGATTGAACATATGTTCAAAGAGATATTTAAGGCAGGATTAGAGCTTCAAGAAGATGATCATCGCAAGGCTCTTTTAGTTTCAAGAAAGAAAAAGCCTGAAGATACAATTGTAAACTTAAGAGGAGAAAAAATCGGTGACGGAAATCCGCATTTGGTGTTTGGTCCATGTGCGGTTGAATCTTACGAACAAGTTGCGACTGTTGCTGAGGCAGTTAAGGCAAAAGGACTTAAGCTTCTGCGAGGCGGAGCGTTCAAGCCAAGAACATCTCCATATGATTTTCAGGGGCTTGGCTTAGAGGGGCTCAAAATCCTAAAAAGAGTAGCAGATGAATATGACTTGGCTGTCATTAGTGAGATCGTCAGTCCAGCGGATATTGAGACGGCTGTCGATTATCTTGATGTCATCCAAATCGGTGCAAGAAACATGCAGAACTTTGAGCTATTAAAAGCGGCAGGCGCTGTGAACAAACCGATTCTTTTGAAGAGGGGAATTGCGGCAACGATCGAGGAGTTTATTAATGCAGCTGAATACATCATGGCTCAAGGAAATGGGCAAATCATTCTTTGTGAACGCGGAATCCGTACGTATGAACGGGCAACACGCAATACTCTTGATATTTCTGCTGTTCCAATTTTAAAGAAAGAAACTCATTTGCCTGTATTAGTTGATGTTACACATTCAACAGGCAGACGCGATCTGTTGCTTCCAGCAGCAAAAGCTGCACTAGCAATTGGTGCTGACGGCGTTATGGCAGAGGTTCACCCTGATCCAGCAGTAGCGCTATCGGATAATGCACAGCAGATGAATTTAAAACAGTTTGATGATTTCATGAACGAACTTCAATCTTCGGCGTTTGTCAGAGTGTAATAGAAAGAAGCCTTCTGTAGCGACAGAAGGCTTTTTTCTGTTTTTCTTTGCGAATTATTAATTGTCTTGAGCAAGTCTAGTTAGTGCTGTAAAAGCAGATCGAACAACATTTACATATGAGGTTGGGAGTGCGCTTATGAATATTTTTTTACGGTATAATACTCAAATCTCTCTTTTTTGTAAAAAAAGGAGGATTGACATTGCGGCATGCCAATTACTGTCGTATCATTAATACATAATTATGCATGTGTAACTGGTCACAATGAAAATGTGAGTAGGGATCAGCTATTTGCTGTAAACTAATAAGAAAAATATTGTGACGATTTTAAAAAGGAGTGAAAGTAATGAACATTACGATATATGACGTTGCAAGAGAAGCGAACGTGTCGATGGCAACAGTTTCACGCGTTGTTAATGGAAATCCGAATGTTAAGCCAGCTACCCGGAAAAAAGTATCAGAAGTGATTGAAAGGCTAGGTTATCGTCCCAATGCTGTTGCTCGCGGCCTAGCGAGCAAAAAAACGACGACTGTTGGGGTTATCATCCCGGATATTTCGAACATCTTCTTTGCAGAGCTTGCAAGAGGGATAGAAGATATCGCAACGATGTATAAATACAATATTATTTTAAGCAATTCAGATGAAAATTTAGAAAAGGAACTCCGATTATTTAATACAATGCTTGGCAAACAAGTGGATGGCATCGTATTTATGGGGGGGAATATTACATCTGAACTTGTGGAGGAATTCGAAAAATCACCTGTGCCGATCGTTTTGGCCGGCTCAATTGAGGAAACTGAAACAATACCATCAGTGAATATTGATTATGAAAAAGCAACCTTTGATGCAGTAACGTCCTTTATTAAAAACAATCATAAAGAGATAGCAATTGTTTTGGGACCTATGCGTGAGCCGATAAACGGAAAAAAACTAGCGGGCTATGAGCGAGCACTCACTGAGGCGGGGCTTTCATTTAAAGAAGAGTTATTTGCATCAGAAGAGGATTATACCTATGATTCAGGCATAGAGGCACTTGAAAGGCTTCTTCAAGCAGAAACGAAACCAACAGCTATTTTTTGCGGCTCAGATGAAATGGCGCTAGGAGTCGTTCATGGAGCAGCTGACAGAGGTTTTAAAGTTCCTGATGACTTTGAGGTGATTTGTTCGGATAATACACGGTTATCATTAATGGTCCGTCCACAGCTGACAACTGTGATCCAGCCTTTATATGATATTGGAGCAGTAGCAATGAGACTTCTTACGAAATATATGAACAAAGAAGAAGTGACGGACCATATTGTCGTCCTTCCACACAGGATTGAACAACGAAACTCAACAAAATAATGAAAATGGCGATATTAGTAGAAAAGTGGAGGCATCTTGGTAGAGGAGCGTCGACTAAACTCGCCACGTCCCGTGGCGAACGTCGACGTCAGCACATCCTGTGCAAGTCCGACAAGCATAAGACGAGTCGGCATGAAGGGTGTTCTTTAACCTTCTTGTCGGCTTGGCTTATGACCTCGAGATCGACAAACAGCTGTGTCCTCGAAAAAGAAAAGCACTTTTTCTGCGTGCGATGATTATTCTACCGAAGCTTTCCTTATCCTGTCGCATTGTCGACACTAGTACGTCCTATACGTCGGGGCTAGGTGCTGTAGATGGACAAGTAGAAAAGCTGGGACGGTTTTACCCGGGGGTGCCTTAGTTAGACAAAGAAAACGCTAATTGAATTTCATTATTTTTGAAGAATCTGGAGAGGGAATATGAGAAAGTTTGATGTTTTAACACCGGTTGGATTGATTTTCGGCTTCATAATGCTTATTTTCGGTATTATGTCAAATGGAGGAATAAGCAGTTTCTTTTCCTTTATCGATCCTGCTTCATTTTTAATTGTATTAGGTGGCTTATTAGCCGGGCTCCTAGTTAGTTTCCCATTTAAAGATATGAAAAATATGTTGCCTGTAATCAAACAGGGCTTTTCTCATAATGAGCAAAACCTTAACCATTTAATTAGAATTTTTGTCAATCTCTCTGAGCGAGCTCGTCGAGAAGGTCTGCTATCTTTGGAAGCGGTATTGGTAGAAGTTGAAGACCCTTTTATTCGAAAGGGAGTCTTGCTTGCTGTTGACGGAATCGAATCAGACGTTATTAACGATATAATGAATGCGGAAATTGCAGCAATGGAAGAAAGACATAGAAAAGGTAGAAGTATTCTTGAAAAGGCTGGGGAGTATGCTCCTGCATGGGGGATGATCGGTACGTTAATCGGTCTCGTTCTTATGCTGAAAAGTTTAAATGATCCATCCAGTCTAGGACCTAATATGGCCATTGCCCTGCTAACTACCTTATATGGGACATTGCTTGCAAACCTCGTCTTTCTCCCATTAGCGTCCAAGCTGGCATTGAAGACCGAGCAAGAAGTGTTCTTAAAGCAAATTATTATTGAAGGTGTAATCGGGGTACAGGCTGGTCAGAATCCTAGGCTTTTGGAAGAAAAGCTAAGTGCCTTTTTATCAGCAAACGAGCGGAGAGAGGCTGCAAAAGTGTTGACAGCAGGGGAGGCTTTGGAAGATGAGGCTTAAGAGAAGATCATCGGAACCTGCCAAAGGTGCTCCTGGGTGGATGGTTACATTCTCTGATTTAGTTACCTTAATATTAGTTTTTTTTATTTTGCTATTTTCAATGTCGCAAATTGATATGATTAAATTCAAAGCCATTTCTGAGTCTTTCCGCGAGCAATTTTTTGATTTCTATCCTTCAGTTATTCCGCTTGAAAACTCGGCCGGGCAAGAAGGCGACATGCCGGTAAAAAAAGATGATAAAGGAGATTCAGAGGCAGAGAAATCCTTGGAAACCCTTTTAATGGAAGTACAAAGCTTTTTGGATAAGAATGGGATGGAAGATGTGATTGTCGCCAACCGGACTGAGCGCGGTGTCGTCCTCGTACTTCAAGAAAAGGTTCTTTTTGATCCCGGGGAAGCCATTCTACTCGATGACTCCTATGCATTTCTAGATAAAGTAGGGGAGCTTTTAACAAAGCTGCCAAACTTAATAAAGGTTGAGGGCCATTCAGATAATATTCCGATGAGCACCTACCGATACCCATCTAATTGGGAGCTATCTGCTTCACGCGCAAGCAGTGTTATTAAGTATCTTATCGAAAACCATCAACTTGAAAGCAATCGATTTATCGCGGTCGGTTATGCGGATACAAGGCCAATTGTTTCGAATACAGATGCGGAAAATAGGCGAAAAAACCGCCGTGTAGAAATTATTATCTCTGATCCGAAATATAATGAAAAAGATATCGTTTCTAATTAAAAAGAGATGACTCAAAACCTGAGTCATCCTTTTTACATTGAATTAGTTTTACTACGATTTCTAATTGGATACAGTGCTTTATCTAATGTTTGTGCGTTTTTTTCGGTTATTTCCATTTTCCTTGGGATGGGCTGATATAGGTCATCGGGGTCTTCCCATTGAACAGGGAGTGCAACGGGAGAAGCATCCATCCAGTTATTTATCCACTCAGGCGGCAAATTCCCATAACAATTTGAGTTTTCCGTCATCTCTAGCCAAATTAAAGCCCAAGCACGAGGGACGACTCGCCATATATCATATCCCCCACCCCCGACAGCAATCCATTTTCCATTGCAATATTGATGGGCGATTTCATGGGCAAGCTTTGGGATTTCACGATAGATCTTCATGGATGATGATAAATGGGTAAGCGGATCTAAATAATGGGAATCGGCACCGTTTTGTGTCAGAATAACATCTGGCCTAAAAAAATCAGCCACTTCCCTTAATGATGTACGATATACATCAAGCCAGGAGTCATCTTCTGTGAACGCATCGACTGGAATATTAAAAGAATAGCCATACCCTTTCCCTTGCCCCCGTTCATTGACGTTTCCTGTGCCTGGAAATAAGTACCGGCCTGTTTCATGAATGGACAGTGTGCAAACATCAGGATCATCATAAAATGACCATTGAACTCCGTCCCCATGATGGGCATCTGTATCTACATAAAGGACCCTTGCCTTATATTTTTCCTGAATATATTTAATGGCAACAGAGCTGTCGTTATAGATACAAAAACCGGATGCTTTCCCCCGAAAGCCGTGATGTAGGCCCCCGCCAAGATGCAGTGCATGCTTTGCACGCCCACTCATCACATAATCAACAGCTGTTAAAGTCCCCCCAACTAACAATGAACTTGCTTCATGCATATTTGGGAATATAGGGGTATCTTCCGTGCCAAGTCCGTAATTTTCGCCAACACCTGCGGAAAGCTGCCCACTGCCCGCAAGCTTCACGGCATTCACGTAACTTGGATCATGAATGAGGTGAAGCTCTTCATCTGAAGCAGTGCGGGGTGGAATGAGGTGAAGCTCCTGAATCGCATTCATATTTTTGAGCAAATCAAGCGTTAGTTTAATTCTAATTTGATTAAAAGGATGATTCTCGCTGAATTTGTAGTTCAACAAGTCTTCTGAAAAAATAAAAATAGAATCTTGAATCATGATGATTTCCCCGGATGGTTCGGCCAAAGAACTTGATGCCCAGCATTCATTAAATCATCTATTAAATTTAGTGGGTTCATCGTTTGTACTCTTAGCACAAGAATTTTATAGTTTTCATCACTTTTATCAGGGTAAACTAGCACACTTTGAATATTTGCTTTTCGATTACTGATAACTGTAGCAACCTCACACAGCATTCCAGCCCGATTTGGCACTTTCACTTCAACTTGTGAGCCAGGCTGGTGAGCACCTGTCAATTCAACTAAGGTTCGAAGCAGATCGGTTTCTGTTACAATCCCTACCAGCTTCTCGTCTTTTAAAATGGGTAGGCAGCCAATGCGATGCTCGTATAAAATTGCTGAAACCTCTTCAACAAAATCGAGCGGATGCCCAGTTATGATTTCTGTTTTCATAAGCATTTTCAGCGGGTTTTGTAAGCCATTTTTAAAATCTTCTGTTTCAAATATGGATGGCGTTGCATCGCGAATATCGCGATCTGTTACAAGCCCGACTAGCCGCTTGCCTTCATCGATAATAGGAAGGTGGCGGATTTTCTTTGCTCCCATTAACTTAATGGCATCTGCTATGCTGTCATCCTTTGACAAAGTGGTAACTTCCGCCTTCATAATTTCTTCAACAATCACTTTCATATCCCCCTTATTATTAAGATAGGCTGTTTTCGCATAATTGTTGTTTTAGCCTGCAAAGTTTGCCCGTTGATTTCCGCTGCGGGCACTTGCTTTCCGCGGAGAGTGACGGGAAGCCCTCTGCTCCAATCAACTCAGACTATTAAATAAAAATCACATTATAAAAGCAACAAACTTTACGAAAACAGCCTTAAGATAATAAGAATAAGCTTTTTGAAGTTAGATGACTGTCACGTCCTGTGCTTGACGGGGTGACCTAGGCGCTTTTACTCTTGTATTAGTACATAAATCGATTCATAAATCTAAGACGGTCAAATTGCTGGACTGAGTCTAGATCAACTCGTTTGCCGATTTTGGCCATTAAACAATTGGCAGGATGAGAAGAGATTTCTGGATCATCTGTGGCATACCACTCGAGGCCGCCTGCGTTCATCATTTTCTCCATTACTTTTCTGTACTCCCAGACATTTAAACCGGTCCCTTTTAAATCCCAGTGCCAATAGTACTCGGTTGTAATGATGAGATAATCTTCCATTGCATCATCCATCATTGAAACTTTAATTAAGTTCTTCCCGATGCCTGAACCTCTGAATTCTGGAATGACTTCAATCGCGCCAAGTTCAATTAAATTGTCCATTTTTCCTTCGGACCATCTTTCAAGCGGGTCGGGATATACATATGTAACGTAGCCAACAATTGTATCCCGGTTTCTGGCTATAATAATTCTTCCTTCCGGCAGGGCGGCTATTTCTACAAGTGCCTTCTTTTGCTGTTCAGGTGGACGGAAAGCAACTAAATCCTTATGAAACTCCAAATCGGCTAATTTTCCGGGTGAAATGGGTCCCTCAATAATTAACTTTCCCCTTGGGGTCATTATTTCTTTTGCATTATACGTTTTTCGATGTTCCATTTATACACCGCCTAAATCGCATGATCAATATTAATTCTATTATACATAAAATCTAGCAAATTAAACCGCTTTCACATTATTTTCTGTATAGTTTGAAAACGAATTGTGACAATTGAATGGATAAATAGTCGAATTATAATATTTTTTAAAATATTGTGAAAAGTAGAAACCTATAATATAATGATAGAAAATTAAGAAAAGCGGAGGCATACTGCTTAAACTCGGTTGATATGCTTTAAGAGGATGTAGCAGAAGGCTAAAGCTGAACATCACAAAGGGGGATTTGGGGATATGCAAGTAGAAGCATTGCCGGCTACTCAGGGGGATTACAATTTAAAGAATTATGACGAATTGTACAAGCAATTCGAGTGGACAGAAACAGAGAAGGCATTCTCTTGGTATGAATCTGGGCGGTTAAACATGGCCTATGAAGCGATTGACAGGCATGCTGAATCTTTTAGGAAGAATAAGATTGCCTTGTACTATCGGGAAGGCTTGCGGAATGAAAAATATACTTTTAAAGAGATGAAAGAGCTTTCGAATAAGGCAGGAAATGTTCTAAAGACATTTGGAGATGTTGAAAAAGGGGACAGGGTATTTATTTTTATGCCACGCTCACCTGAACTTTATTTTGCCGCATTAGGTGTAATCAAGCTTGGAGCCATTGTAGGACCACTATTTGAAGCATTCATGGAGGGAGCTGTTCGTGATCGCTTGGAAGATAGCGAGGCTAAAGTTTTAATTACTACACCAGAGCTTTTAAAACGTGTTCCAGTCAATGAGCTTCCTGCATTAAAACATATTTTCCTTGTGGGAGATGATATTGAAGAAGAAGGAAAATATATTGATTTTAATAAAAGATTTGCAGAGGCTAGCAACAAGCTTTCTATTGAATGGGTAGAGCGGACAGATGGACTAATTCTTCATTATACTTCCGGATCAACTGGAAAGCCTAAGGGAGTACTGCATGTACATAATGCGATGATCCAACAATATCAAACGGCTAAATGGGTTCTTGATTTAAAAGAAGAGGATGTCTTCTGGTGTACTGCAGACCCTGGCTGGGTAACGGGCACTTCATACGGCATGTTCGGACCGTGGTTAACAGGAACTTCAAACTTGGTTGTCGGTGGAAGGTTTAATCCTGAATCATGGTATAAAATGCTTGAAGAATATGGGGTTTCAGTGTGGTATAGTGCGCCTACTGCATTCCGAATGCTAATGGGAGCAGGGGATGAGGTTGTAAAGAAATTTGATCTTAGCAGTCTCCGTCATATTGTTAGTGTTGGTGAACCGTTAAATCCGGAAGTCGTAAGATGGGGTATGAAAGTATTCCATTTACGTGTTCATGATACATGGTGGATGACAGAGACAGGGGCATTGTTAATCTGTAATTATCCTAGCGTAGAAATTAAGCCTGGTTCGATGGGAAAACCAATTCCTGGTGTCGTAGCAGCGATTGTGGATGATCAAGGGAATGAACTACCTCCAAATCGAATGGGCAATCTAGCGATTAAAAAAGGCTGGCCTGCCATGATGCATGCGATATGGAATAATGAACAGAAATATGAGTCCTATTTCATGCCAGGTGATTGGTATGTTTCAGGTGACTCTGCTTATATGGACCCCGAAGGTTATTTCTGGTTCCAAGGCCGTGTCGATGATGTGATCATGACTTCAGGTGAACGGGTAGGTCCATTTGAAGTAGAGAGCAAGCTGCTAGAGCATCCTGCGGTAGCTGAAGCAGGTGTGATCGGGAAGCCGGATCCTGTTCGCGGAGAAATAATAAAAGCATTTATCGCTTTACTTGATGGGTATGAAGCTACTGAAGAACTAACTGAAGATATTCGCCAATTTGTTAAAAAGGGACTTGCAGCACATGCAGCTCCACGTGAAATTGAATTCCGTGATAAGCTACCAAAAACAAGAAGTGGAAAAATCATGCGCCGCGTCTTAAAAGCATGGGAATTAAACCTGCCTACAGGCGACCTTTCTACAATGGAGGATTAATAGAATGAAAAGAACCGCAACCAATATGGTGCGGTTCTTTTTCGTCGATTGAGGGTGTTATTCATTAGTGGATGGAGGCCCTGAGGCTCCGCCATCTCCATTACTTTCCCCAGGTTTGGGATCGGTTCCTGTTCCCGGCGTTGTGCTATCGTTATCGCCTATGGGATCTTTCGGTTTTTCCTCTTTTGGAGGTTTGATAGGCTCTTCTTTATCTGGTTTTGATTCCGCTGGCTGTCCAATTTGAATAATATTAGATGGTGCGGATTCTTTTCCTGCGATATCAACAGCTGTTATATAGTATTCTCCGTTTGAGGCCTTATATGAAAGCCCGCTTCCTGCGGAAATACTTCCGACCTTTTTGGCGCTATCGCCCGATTTTTGGTACACGCGGTATCCTATTACATCATTTTCAGGGTGTTTGTCCCATATAAGCGTTGTATTTGAATCACGGATACTTGGTGCATTTGGCGTTTTTCCATTTTCTTTTAATGTTGACTCTGCGACAAGAAGATTTCCCCATCTTTCTCTTTTCGGTATGAGCTGAGCTGCATTTCTTATCGGTATGCGGTATTTCTCCTCAAAAAGCTTCGGACTAATAACGACTCCGGATTGTGTGAATTCCTCGGGCGTGCTTTCTAGTGCTAAATATCGTGAGTCCCCAATTTGTACATATTTTCCTCCTGCAAAGCTGTCATCCGCTTTTGTAGGGACAAACTTGGCATTATACCAATCCGATTCGACGAGGCCGGCTTTTGAGCAAGCGTCTGAAGGGAGGAGACCGGATGCGGCGCAGTACGATCTGCGGACGATTCCGCCAGGCATTTGGAATTGCTTATTAGCTCCAACTAGTTCGGGAGCTGCATCGTAGGCAGCATTCATTAAATCTGCCCATAAATAAACGTTACGGGCACCATGGTACAGACCTTTGTATCTAAGCTCTAATGATTTCGGCGTATCGTAACCGTTCCAGACACCAAAGCTAACATTTGGATTGACAGCTACAAACCAAGAATCATATAAATTTTGGCTCGTTCCCGTTTTTCCCGCCCAATCAGAATTGAATTTCAAACGGCCTTTAAGGGAGCTTGCGGTCCCATGTCTGATTACATCTCTCATCATATCAATCGTTAAATAGGCTGTTTGCGGACTGAAAACCTCAACAGGTTCTACTTCATGCTGATATACCGCCTTACCTGATTTATCAACGATTTTTTCAATCATATAACCATCGATAAATTTTCCTCCGTTAGCAAAAGTACCGTAAGCATTCACGTTTTCTTCGACCGTAACGCCATTGGTAATCCCACCAAGGGCTAAGGAAGGAATTGTGTAATCATTCTCAATAACAGAAGTAATACCCATTTTCTCTAAATATTGAGCTGGTCGCTTATCGATTATTGTTCTGTAAGTTAACATAGCAGGAACATTATATGACATCGCCAAAGCATAACGAGCAGAAACCAATCCGCTATATCCTTTGTCATAGTTTGTCGGATAAGGAACGCCAGGGCGCTGTGGATTCAGGTAAACTTCCACATCTGGAATAACAGTTCCCGGAGAGGCTTGACCTAACTCCATGGCAGGAGCGTAAACAACTAAAGGTTTCATTGTGGAGCCATTAGACCTCAGTGCATCAGTTGCGTGATTTAGCGCCTCCGTATGATAATCTCTGCCACCGACAAAAGAAAGGATTTTTCCTGTATTGTTTTCGATGAGAATAGCACCAAGCTGGACCGGCTCGATGATCTCCTTCTTTTCACCGGATTCCGGATCTTTCACATACTGGACTTTATTGCTTCCGTAGTAGGTGAACTTGTCTTTTGCCACTTGCATGGCATCGTATATACCCTTATGAATAGTTGTATGAATTTGGTACCCATTTTGCCGCAGATTGCGGTCAGCAAGAATCTTATATTCGTTTCTAAGCTCTTTATCTTCTTTTAAGTCCTGCTCATCATAGCCGTCATTTTTTGCTAATATGCCGGCCATGATTTCAATCGCTCGTTTTTCAATTTCAATTGTCAAGTATGGATACTTTTCAATCGTGCTTTCAACTCGAGGGATGAAATCTTTTGTTATATCATAGGCTAGTGCCTCTTCATATTGTTTCTGATCAATTTTTCCATCATCATACATTCTTTTTAAAACTGTTTTCATACGTGTTAGTCCGGGTTCAATTCCCTCTGGTTTTTTCAATTCACCCTTTTGAGTGTAAGGGGTATAGCCAAATGGGCTTTGCGGAAGACCAGCAATGAACGCAGATTGTGGGAGATTCAACTCTTTTGCACTTACGCCGAACAACCCTTTTGCTGCTGATTGGACCCCAGCGATGTTTCTTCCGGAAGAGTTTCTACCGAAAGTTGAGACATTTAAATAGGCCTCTAAAATCTCTTTCTTATCAAAAAATTTCTCTAATCGGAGTGCGAGTAAAATCTCCTTGGCTTTCCGTTCAAAGCTTACCTCATTCGTTAACATTTGGTTTTTTATTAATTGTTGGGTAAGTGTACTTCCACCTGTTTGGACAGATGAATTCGTTACTTCCTGAAAAATGGCGCGCATGATTGCTTTAGGAACGACTCCGTCATGCACATAGAAATATTCATCTTCCGTTGCAATAACTGCATTTGTCAAATACTCAGATACATCCTCGAGCTTTACTTCTTCCCGCTCAAGATCTGTACGAAGTTTACCAAGGTAAATATCGTCTGCAAAATAAACCTCTGATGTTTCCTCATAGTTATAAATATCTTTTTTCATTTTTTCATATGGGCGTATTTGCTCGTTTTTTACAAGTGAAGCAAAATATCCTGCACCAACTCCGCTGGCAAACGAACCGCCGAGGACAACTAGGATAATAAAAAGTAATGCTAAATTCCAGGTAACTTGAAAAGTGATACTTGCGCCTTTCTTTGCTTTTTTATTCGCAATGAGGCTGAATGACGACCTCAATTTATCGATCAAGTTTTGTTCCTTTTTCATCGAATCAATCCCCCTAAAATCACATACATTATAGCATAAACAGATACCTCATTATGACAAGGTTCGCCATTTTTCTGAAATTTCCTTTTTAGAAAAGCTGTTTTCGTAAACTTTGTTGCTATTAAAAAAGGAGGTGTATTTGATTTCTGCTCCAGGATGCTCGCTTTCCGCGGGGCGGGCGGTGAGCCTCCTCGGCGCTCTGCGCCTGTGGGGTCTCACCTGTCCCGCTGCTCCCGCAGGAGTCTCGCACCTTCCGCTCCAATCAACTTAATGTAATACCTATTAAAGAGATTTGACATATTTTATTGGATATGATAAAAATACTTTAATCTAAAAAAATATCATAAGCGTTGATGGGACCCCAAGTAATTCTTCTATCCCTGTTTTAGAAAGCCGGCGGTTGCTGCGAGTCGGTACACATAGAAGGATGAATTACCTCCCTGAGCTTTCACTGTCAACCTGTATTAGCAGTTATAGCAGTGAACGGTTATCCGTTATCGAGTAAAGAGTGGAGGACATTATGTCCTCAATTTGGGTGGTACCGCGCAAAAAAAATATGCGTCCCTGCATTTTAGCAGGGGCGCTTTTTTATTTTTTTATTAGGAGGACGATTAGAGTGAATTTATTAGAAGAGTTACAGTGGAGAGGGATTGTTTACCAGCAGACAGATGAAGAGGGGACTCAGCAAACGCTGGAGAAGGAGAAAATTTCATTATACTGTGGAGTGGACCCGACAGCAGACAGTATGCATATCGGCCATTTGCTGCCATTTTTGACATTGAGACGCTTTCAAAAACAAGGCCACCGTCCGATCGTGCTTGTCGGCGGAGCAACAGGGCTGATCGGTGATCCAAGCGGGAAAAGCGAAGAGCGCAAGCTGCAAACCTTGGAAATGGTTGATTACAATGTAAAATGCATCCAGAAACAGCTTGAGAGTATTTTTGATTTTGATAGCGAGAATGGAGCAATTATGGTTAATAACTATGATTGGGCCGGCTCGATGGATATCGTCACATTCCTTCGTGATTACGGGAAACATGTTGGGGTAAATTACATGCTGGCGAAGGATACGATTTCTTCCCGTTTAGACACGGGTATCTCATTTACAGAATTCACTTACACGATTTTGCAGGCGATGGATTTCCTTCATTTATATGAAAACCATAACTGTAAAATGCAGATTGGCGGCAGTGACCAATGGGGCAATATTACAACAGGCCTTGAGCTGATTCGTAAAATGGCTCCAGAAGGTTCGAAAGCATTCGGATTGACGATCCCGCTCGTTACAAAGGCAGATGGAACGAAATTCGGAAAAACAGAGAGCGGTGCGATCTGGTTAGATCCGGAAAAAACATCTCCTTATGAATTTTACCAATTCTGGATCAATGCAGCCGATGCCGATGTTATTAAATACTTAAAGTACTTTACTTTCTTATCTCGTGAAGAAATTGAAGTTCTTGAACAATCTGTCAAGGAAGAAGCACACTTGCGTAAGGCTCAAAAAGCTCTTGGAGAAGAAATGACGCGGCTGATACATGGCGTAGATGCTTTGGACCAAGCTATAAAAATTTCAGAAGCGTTATTCAGCGGTGAGGTGAAAAATCTCTCAGCGGCAGAAATAAAACAAGGCTTTAAAGATGTTCCTTCTTATGAGCACACTTCTGGAGAGGATATTGGACTCGTTGAACTGCTAGTAGCTGCTAAGATTTCACCATCAAAGCGCCAAGCACGTGAAGATGTCTCCAATGGAGCTGTTTATATAAACGGTGAGCGGGTTGCGGAAACGGATTATGTTCTGTCATCAGAAGATCGGATAGAAGATCAATTTACGATTATCCGCCGGGGGAAAAAGAAATATCATTTGATTAAGTACTAAATATCCTAAGTAGCTGGCCTATTCATAGGTCAGCTTGTTTTATTTTGCGCTCAATTGGAGGTTTAAATAAAGAAAAATAAAAAATCCTGCCAAATACTCTTGGCAGGATTTTTTGATAATAAAGATTAACGAGAGTAGAACTCAACGATAAGAGCTTCATTAATTTCAGCTGGAAGTTCAGAACGCTCAGGGAAACGAGCGAAAGTACCTTCTAATTTATCAGCATCGAAAGTTACAAAGTCAGGAACGAAGTTATTCACTTCGATTGCTTCTTTAACGATGTCAAGATTGCGAGATTTTTCGCGTAGAGTAATTGTTTGACCTGGTTGTAAACGGTAAGATGGAATATCAACACGTGCTCCATCAACCATCACGTGACCGTGGTTAACAATTTGGCGTGCCTGACGGCGAGTACGAGCTAATCCTAGACGATAAACTACGTTGTCTAAACGTGATTCTAAAAGAACCATGAAGTTTTCACCGTGTTTACCAGCCATTTTGCCAGCTCTGTCATATAAGTTACGGAATTGGCGCTCAGTTACTCCATACATATGACGAAGTTTTTGCTTTTCTTGTAATTGTAATCCGTATTCAGATAATTTTTTACGTTGGTTTGGACCATGTTGTCCAGGTGCGTAAGGACGCTTATCTAATTCTTTTCCAGTTCCGCTTAGAGAGATTCCAAGACGACGGGAAAGTTTCCAGCTTGGACCAGTATAACGAGCCATTAAGACTCCTCCTTTAATGTTTTTATTTTGGTAAAATAAAAACAGATGTGCCGAGCAATCATGTTCATTTTGTTTTCATGTACCTTCGCCCTAGCAGCAGAGGGTTACACAGTACCCCATCCTAGAAATAGATTCTATTGAGGAACAAAATAAGACATCATGCGATCACATAGGCTGCAATATTTTACACAACTAATAGTATATAATTTTTCATAATGGGAAGTCAAGGGGTAATCAATTTCGAATACAAGAATCGCCTTACATTATTTTATTTTTACTTCAAAAAGATATGGTATAATAAAATAAAGTTTAATTGATATAAGAGTGATTATATGAACGAAACGATGAAAGAGAAATGTGTCCGATTTATGTTAATCGGCTTTTTTATTCTCATTACGATAAGTGCTTTTTTATACCGTCATGAGAATAGTCGGTTAAAAGTCGAAGCAAATCATCCTTTAGCCCTCGTTCTTCAGACTAGTATACATACGAAAGACCATCCGGTTGTGGCACTTTATGAATATAAGAACAGCAAGCACCTTTTGGCAGTCTATGAAATCGAAAGAACGAATCGCTTTAAATTCAAAACGCTCCAGGCAGCGGAACTGGGGAGTGCTCCAGACGATATGTCCCTAGATCTAAGTGGAATAGGGCTCTGGATTCATATAAATGGAGAGTGGCTGTATTTTACCAACAGCTTAAAGGAAGTAAAAAGAAATCAAAGCCAGAGGAAGACTTCTCCGTTAGAAACAACTTTTATTTATAATGAAAAAAAATCTGTCATTTTAATAAACGACAAGCAGTCAATCCCCTTGATGGATGGGGAAACGCCAAAAGGCATATATTCTCTATCAGAAGATGGGTTGTTGTGGTTAGTCATTACCCGTCAAGGTTTGAAAATTGCGACGATTGAAACATAATTGACATAAGTTTTGTAGGGGATTTCAGGCAAAAGAATATATAATTAGTTTAATGAAGTTTCTATTTATTATGTTGGACGGTACAATTGAAATTATTACATTAGGGGTAGCGAATAGGATTATAAATAGGTGATGACAAAGATGGAATATCTTGAAAACAAAATGATTTTAATATTGAAAAGTCGCTTCTTTGAGATTATAGATACGGAAAATGGTTTATTGAATTATGAAGATTTATTGATAAAAATGCTTGCAGTGATAAAAGAAGTGACGGGTGCACAGGATGTGACTCTGTTTAGCTATAATGAGTGGAAACAGGAAATACTGCTTGAAGCTTCTACAATGGCAGATTCAGATCCATTATTCCTTCAGCCTGATATTTCCTGGCTTGAGCTCAAAGAAAAGGCTCAAGAAAAAAGGATCTTTCAACACACATTTCCCGGATTTGAAGAATCGAATATAATGCTGCTCCTTATGAAAAAAGACTGTATGCTTGGTTTTTTAGCTTTAAAAGGGCAAAAAGGTTTTTTTGACCAATTCCCAGATCCTGTTCTTGAAAAGCTAAGCGAAGAATCTGCACAATTTTTATTTAAGGTACAGAGCCTTGCAAAAACTGTTTTAGAAGAAAAAAGGTATAAACAGCTGTTTCGTGTTACGGAAAAGTTTCATTCCTCGATGAATATGGACGATGTACTAGGGGAAATCATTTATACATTGCAGGAAGTTTACCCAACATTTTCCTACTATCTTCTTTTATCACATGACAACAATAAACATCGGGATTTACCGATAAGAGATTTAGAGTATGATAGTGAAAATATTGCTGCGATGCAGGCATATGTAACTGGAATCGTTCAATTTGAAGATTCAATACAAGAGAGAAGATCCGTTCTTTATGCTCCTTTGAAGGGGAAGCAAGGGGTGTATGGGGTTTTACAGGTAATAGCGCCAAATACACTTGTGTTCCCGAATAATGAAGTGGAATTTATTACTCTTTTGGCAAACACAGCTGGAAGCGCTTTAGAAAATGCTCAGCTTTATCAGCAATCAAAACGTTTAATATCAGATCTTCAATTAATCAATGAAACGTCACATAAATTAAATTCCAATTTGCGGCTGACAGAAACAATGGCTTTCATTACTATGCAGATTTCAAATTCATTTGATGCGGAGGAAGTCGGATTTATCCTGCTCTCCCAAGACTATCAGCAAATAAAAGTGTTAGAAGGCAGTACAGAGTTCTTTCACTCGAAAGCTGGAGAAATTTATATCAATTACATAAAGGGAAAAGTAGAAAAGGAGAAAGAAGCCCTTTTCATCGGGGATTTTAATCTGCAAGAAGATTCTCCTAGTATTCACTTTAAATCAATTATGGCCGTTCCGATGATTCAATCAGGGCTATTAAAAGGATTTGCGCTTGTTATGAGTCAAGCACCTTACCATTTCTCTTTTGATACATTTAAATTGCTCCAATCACTAATCCATCACTCAACCCTCGCATTTACCAATTCGATGCTTAGGGAAGAACTTGAAAAAATGGTTGTCACGGATCATCTAACGAAGCTGTTTTCACGAAACTATCTTGATGAAAAGATACATCTCTCGATGAATGAAGATCACGAAGGCACATTTATGCTGATTGATATTGACGATTTTAAATTAGTCAATGATACATTCGGCCATCAGGTGGGGGACGATGTTATTATTCAAGTAGCCGACATCGTTAATGCGAATATAAGAGGAACTGACATCGGTGCAAGATGGGGTGGAGAAGAGCTAGCTATCTATTTGCCAGGTGTATCTTTAACTGCTGGACTCGTAATAGCAGAAAGGCTCGTCAGAAGAGTATTTGAAAATACGAAACCGCAAGTGACCATTTCATGTGGCGTCTCCTATTGGAACAGAGGGCGCAAAGACACCTACTCTGCCTTATTTAAACGAGCAGACAAAGCGCTGTACACAGCTAAACAAACAGGAAAAAATAAGGTTGTCAATCAAGGGTTTGACGAAGCTAACAGATAAGGACCTAGTCGTGATGCATGTGCGACAGGTCTTTCTTTATTTTTCAAAAATAAAGCTCATCTCTAAGAGCTTGTTGTTACATGCTTTTTTATCTAAATAACCATGATCTCCTTATAATGACCGGTTTTCCTGATTCGATTAGTTTAGGGCACGAATAACCCCTTTTCGTGCTCGTTTTTCTCCTTTCAATTACCCTTTCGGTACTAATAACCATTTTTGGAAATGATTATTACTGTTACAGAAAACAATAAATTTTTCTAAACAGCCTAAAATAATGAAATTAACATTCAATATTTTAATAAATAAATACATTCAATGTGATTTGAGTTATCATATTCTATAAGAGTGTTATATTTCTGAATATAATTGAAAGCGTTTACATTAAAGGGGGAAGAATTGTGACTGAAAAGAATCCTACTAAATTTGAAACAAAATTAATCCATGAGGGATATGAATCAGAAAAGTATCATGGGAGTCTTGCACCGCCCATTTTTCAAACGTCGACTTATACTTTCGAGACCGCAAAACAAGGAGAAAGGCGCTTTGCGGGAGTGGAAGAAGGGTTTATCTATTCAAGGCTTGGCAATCCGACAGTGAAGATGCTTGAAGATCGAATGGCGGCTCTTGAGAATGGGGAGGCTGCCCTTGCCTTCGGATCGGGAATGGCTGCTGTTTCAGCGATTTTGCTTGCCTTAACAAAAACGGGTGACCATATTTTATGTTCGCAAGGTTTATATGGCTGTACGTTCGGCTTGCTGCAAATGATGGATGAAAAGTATAAAATCAGCCATAATTTTTCCGCAATGGAAACAAAAGAACAAATATTAAAGGAGATTCGTCCAGAAACGGTTTGTATTTATGTAGAAACTCCAATTAACCCTACTATGAGACTAGTAGACTTACAAATGATTGCTGAAATTCGAAAAGAAAAAGGAATTGCGGTTGTCGTAGATAATACATTTTGTTCCCCTTATTTGCAAAATCCGATCTCCCTTGGCTGTGATATCGTTGTCCATAGTGCAACAAAGTATATATGTGGACATGGTGATGTAATCGCAGGAATTGCGGTCGGAAACAAGGAGTTTATTGGAAATGTTGCGATGACGACACTAAAAGATGTAGGTGGAGTTATCTCTCCGTTCGATGCATGGCTGCTGCTACGCGGCTTAAAGTCTTTGGCGGTAAGGATGGACCGACATTGTGAGAATGCTGAAAAACTTGCAAGCTTTTTATCATCCCACCCCAAAGTGGAAAAGGTATATTATCCAGGAGATGAACGGAATTCCGAGTATGAAATCGCCCAAAAGCAAATGAAAAAACCAGGAGGGATGATTTCGTTCACACTACATGGGAATAAAGAAACGGCTCAAACACTCATGAATGAATTAAAACTCATAAAAATTGCTGTCAGTCTTGGAGACGCAGAAACGTTAATTCAACATCCTGCAACGATGACACACGCGGTTGTACCAAAAGAGTCGCGGGAAAAAATGGGGATTGAGGACACATTGCTTAGGTTATCAGTTGGACTTGAATCGTGGGAAGATATTCGAGCTGATTTAGAGCAGGCATTTGAAAAAATATGATAATAGAAAAAGGGCTATCCCATGGTGCCTTCTCCTCCCTTTATTTTCTATAAGAAATGAAAGAAGGAGAAGGTTCTTAGCTTTGGATAGCCCCTTTTGTTGTTGAAATCCCTGTATAAGCGGAAAAAAGATTGTTTTACAAAGCCTAAATATAAGAAACAAGGACCTCTACAAAAGCTTCCAATTGCTCTTGATCAAGCTCATCAAAGCGATTTTTTTCAGGAGAATCAATATCCAGTACGCCAATAAGGCTGCCATCTTTAATTAATGGAATAACGATCTCCGATTGGGATGCAGCGTCACAGGCAATATGGCCAGGGAATTGATTGACATCTTCCACTCGTACGGTTTCCATAAGTTTGGCAGAAGTACCACATACGCCTTTTCCGAGCGGAATTCTAACGCATGCTGGAAGACCTTGAAAGGGACCTAGTACGAGTTCATTGTCTTCAAGCAAATAAAAGCCTACCCAATTGATTCGGTCTAAAAAAAGATTTAATAAGGATGAAGCATTGCTCAGGTTTGCAATTCGGTTTGACTCCCCTTCAAGCAGTGCAGCAAGCTGCTTTTTTACTAATGTATAATTTTCTTGACGGCTTCCACGATAAGTTTCGACGTTAAACAACTTCATTCACCATACTTCCTAGAGTGTTTTTTGGTACTTTGGCTAAATTCGAAGAAATAGCAGAAAATTTGTCGAGATTTATATAAAGGATAAGGTGATTTTAACAAGAATATTTATTTATAACAAGAAATTCACTTTATATGACCATTAATGAGATCAATTTCTTTTATAAAAACAAAGTAGAGGTGGTAACATGAGAAAAAACTCTAAAGACACCATTGTCTCGGCTGCGATTTCCTTGTTTAATGCCAATGGATTTAATGGGACTTCTATCAGGGATATCGCTGGGAAGGCAAAGGTGAATCCCGCCAATATTTCCTATTACTTTGAAAATAAACAGGGACTTCTTGAGCATTGTTTTACCTTTTTTTTTGAAAGGTATATTGAAGAAATTGAGAAGGGTTTTACCTCCCTTGATCAAGGCGCAGCTCAATGTTTAAAGCAGATTGTCGGAAATATTTGGTATTATCAGTTTGAAAATATCCATTTAACTCGACTGATTTTACGAGAGATTTCAATTGATTCGCAAGTTGTTCGTGAACTTATGTCAACTTATCTGATGAAAGAACGGTTTTATTTTAGTAAAGTTTTCGAAAGAGGTTTGAAAACAAAAGAATTTCGTCCCCTTACGTCCGATTATATCATTTTGCAGCTGAAGGGCCTTTTGAGCATGCCTTTTTTAAATACACAGTATATGACCGAGGTTTTGCATGTTCCTCCCCATGAACCATATTTTGCTGAAAAATATAAAAAGGAAATTTTCAAATGGGTGGATGGGGTTCTATGCAGGCATGAATACGAAAGGGTATATTTAGCAGTTAATTGACTTTAGCGGAGGAAAATCCCATTAAAGGACTTCCCGCCAATATTTCATAAGGTTTTGACCTTGCCCAAGATCCTTTATTTGATGTGCGTCAGAACCATATACAAGCGGGATTCCCCTATTTAATGCTTCTTTAGCAGCCCATTCAGGCGGATACGATTCTTTGCAAAGCGGCTTAAAATACCCGGCACCATTATAGTCAATTTCATATCCTTTTGTTTTAATCGCTGATAGCACATCCATAATCTCTTCTGAAAAATCCTTTTTGATGGGAAACCTTTTTTGGAATTTATTCACTAACGTCATATGACCGATCCGTTTCGGTTTGTATGGCCCTAAATCACTATGAATAGAATGAAGCAATGTTTGGTAGTATACTCGGTAAATTTCTTCAATTGTCCCATATCTCTCAATCATTTTTGCGAATGTATCCGGGCTGTAGTCAACACAATCATATTGCCCCCCATATTTTAGAAAATGAACGGATAAAATCGCATCGTCTAAATGTTTGCCATATTGGTCGAGAAAGTTTTCCGTCTCCTGTTCAAAGCCTTCGATAAAATCCACTTCAAGTCCTGTATTAATTTTTATTTTTCTAGTGTAAACAGACTTTACTCGCGCTATTTCTTCAAAATAAATCTCCAACTCTTCCATTCTCATTGAACTGTCCTTAGCAGGCGCAGGATCGATGAAACCGTCCGGCAATGGTGCATGTTCCGTAAAAGATATTTCTTTTAGACCTAATGACAGTGCTTTTTCTACATATCCATCCAAAGCATCCTGTGTGCCGTGAGGGCAAAAACGGGTATGAATATGTCCATCTTTTAACATCAAAAATCCCGCCTTTCTTTGTTATGGCTATTTTCGTAAAGTTTGTTGTTTTTATAATGTGATTTTTATTTAATAATCTGAGTTGATTGGAGCGGAAAGTAAGTGCCCACAGCGGAAATCAACGGGCAAACTTTGAAGGCTAAAGACATTAATATGTGCGAAAACAGCCTAAAATTAAAATAGCTGAGCGAATTATTTGAAAATAAAGAATCTATGTTATTCAATAAATGTATACATTATTATAAGATTACAAGCTTTTCAACAATAAATTATACAAAAAAGTGAAATAAATAGTCAAAAAATGTCGTATACATGGTATCATAAAAACATTGAACTTAACATGATTTCAATTATTAACATAGATCATCATAACGGCTCGGAACAGAACAGGGGGCTTATAATAAAAATGAATTACATTATTGGCGGTATCGTCATTCTAATAGGTTTATTTTTAACGGGATATTTATTAAAGAAAAAGTATTATAAAGAAATTGACCGGCTTGAAACATGGAAGATGGATATTACGAATCGCCCCGTTCTTGATGAAATGTCAAAGGTTAAGAAATTAAATATGACAGGACAAACAGAAGAGCTATTTGAACGTTGGAGAAATGAATGGGATGAGATTGTTACGGTAAGACTCCCGGATGTTGAAGAATATTTATTTGATGCTGAGGAATTTATTGATAAATATCGATTCAGAAAAGCGAAGGAAGTTCAGGGAGAAATTGAAAAATACTTAACAGAGATTGAAGACGATATTAAGAAGCTGCTAAGCGAATTGAACGAACTTGTTGGGAGCGAAGAAAAAAACAGGACGGAGATCGAAGAGATAAAAGACATGTACCGTGAAAGTAAGAAGTCCTTGCTTGCTCATCATCATACATATGGAAAAGCCGCAAATCCTTTAGAAGAGCAATTAAATGAAGCCTTCGCTAAGTTCCAAGATTTTGACGAAAAGACCAGTAATGGCAATTACCTCGAAGCACGTGAAGTTGTAATAACGCTTAAAATGGAGATCGAGGAAATTAATTTCAAAATGGATGTCATTCCTACTTTGCTTGTGGAATGTCAATCTAAAATCCCATCCCAAATTAATGAACTTAAAGAGGGATATAAAGAAATGGCAGAGCATGGCTATATTCTTGACCATATTCAGTTAGCAACAGAGACAGAGAGGCTTGAAAAGGAAATTGTTGATTTTGCAAATAAAATTGAACATGGAGAAATTACTGATGTTCAAAATGGTGTAGCAGAAATTAAAGAAAGTATTGATTTGCTTTATGACCTTCTTGAAGAGGAAGTGCATTCGAGACATTATGTAGGTCAGCAGGATGAGGCAACAAGAAATATGCTTTTCGCCCATAGGGAAATAAACAATCAGTTAAAGGCCGAAATTTCGCTAGTTCGCCAAAGCTACCACCTTTCTGATAAGGATATCGAAATTCAATCGCAGCTAGATAGGAAATTGACTCAAGCCTTTAAAAGGTTCGAAGTCCTTGAACACAAAGTTGCTTCTGAAAATACTGCTCATTCTCTTTTAAGAGAAGAGCTAGAAGGTATTAAAATCCAACTCGAAGAAATTGCAGATGACCAAGCTTCATTTACGGAAAAACTTCAGGCACTAAGGAAGGACGAAATGACTGCACGTGAAAGCGTGAATGAACTTAGAAAAAGAGTGGCTGAATCGATCAGGCTTGTTTCAAAAAGCAATGTGCCTGGACTACCTCAGGACTATAAATACCTATTAGAAGATGCGAAAGAAGGCATTGAAAACGTTATAGCAAAGCTGGAGGAGAAGCCATTGAATATCCAAGCGATCCAGCAATATTTAGAAGTCGCCGTACTGACAGTCGATAAAGTCGCAAACATAACAGACGATATGGTTGAAACGATTTTACTTGTTGAAAAAGTGATTCAATACGGGAACAGGTATCGAAGCAGGTATCCATCTGTAGATAAAGGGTTATTAGAGGCGGAGGCTTCCTTCAGAGGCTTTGATTACAAAACGGCTTTAGAGCAGGCGGCAGCAGCAGTCGAGGAAATTGATCCTAGTGCAATGAAGAAAATTGAAGTAATCATAAGTGAACAGTAAAAAAATGGTCCGCAATAATGATAGCGGACCGTTTTTTTTTGCCGTTTTGTGCAGATTAGAAAAAGGAGCAATCGACAATTCGCCGATTACTCCTCTTTTTCGTCCCGTCATTTCAGTATAAAATGACTTTTGGAATATTATTAATTAGTTGGCACGGTCTTTTTTGCTTCTCCTGTAGCTAAAGCAATGACATACCCGATTACGGCGCCACCTATTGCGGGTACAAGCCAGCCGATGCCTTGTTCAAATAATGGCAGGAAATTAAGTGCCTCTGTTATTCCGGATACGTTCATTCCAGCCGCATTTAATCCGTCAATGAGACCGATGAATCCTGTCGGAATTAATGCACAAATATAGACCAAAGAATATCCTTTAAATGCATTATGTGCAAACGATAGCAAGATTAGTACGATCGCAAGCGGATAGATAAAGACTAATACCGGTATTGAGAATTTTATAAGCTGTGTTAACCCAGCATTTGCAATAACCGTACTAAAAAGCGAGAAAATAATGACAATCGCTTTATAAGAAAAACGAGGCAACAGCTTAGAAAAATATTCTGCACATGATGAAACTAGGCCAACAGAAGTCGTTAAGCAAGCAAACGAGATTGCTAATGCCAAAATGATTGAACCGAATGATCCGAATAAATAGTTGGCAGCACCTGAAAGGATAGCTCCACCGTTTTCTTGTACGCCTAATGCATCTGGACTCGTAGCCCCGATATAAGCAAGGGCAAAGTAAACGAGTGCAAGACCTGCAGCAGCAATGATGCCAGCAATCACACAAATTTTAGTTAATGATTTTTTATCTGTAACACCGAACCCTTTAATTGAACTAATGACAATGATTCCGAACACAAGGGCTGCAATCGCATCCATTGTTAAATATCCCTCAACGAACCCTTTGAAGAAGGCTCCATCAGCATAAGCACCAGTCGGAGCTGATGGTGCTCCTAATGGGGTAATCAGACTTTTAACAACGAATACTGCTAAAATTATCAATAATGCAGGTGTTAAAAACTTCCCAATACGGTCTACTAGTTTAGATGGATTCATCGATAACCATGCAGTAAGAGCGAAATAAACAATCGTAAACGCTAGGAGTGATAATCCATTGTTGGCAACGCTTTCAGAAAGAAACGGAACAACCCCGATTTCATAAGTAACAGTTCCTGTACGAGGAATTGCGAAAAGCGGTCCAATTACCAAATATAAGACGACTGTAAATATTACTGCATAAGTCGGGTGAACACGGTTTGCTAGCGTTTGCAAATCACCGGTCTTTGCAATTGCAATGATTCCTAATAAAGGCAATCCAACCCCAGTAATTAAAAAGCCAATAATAGCAGTCCACACATTGGTACCTGCTTCTTGCCCTAGAAATGGTGGGAAAATCATATTGCCAGCCCCGAAAAAGAGCGCAAAAAGCATTAGTCCTATAGCCATAATTTCCTTTGATGATAACTTTTTCACATTAAATCCTCCTGATATCATATCTAAATGTTTAGAACATTTACATACTAACATAAGTGGTGAAAAAAATGTCGAATATTATCGAAGTGCCAATTTTAAATATATTGAGATAATAATTTGGCGAGGATTTTACGATTAATATTCCCATGAAATCTAAATGAATTTCCCCCTATTTAAATAACGAATTATTTATGGTAAGATTTACAGTTGAAGAAAAGCTATGAAGCTGCGCAAAATTGGTTTTGTTAACGGAAGGAGAAAACCATGATTTATTTTGATAATAGTTCAACAACAAAACCATATAAGGAAGTATTAGATTCGTTTTCTAAAGTTTCAGCCGAATACTTTGGCAATCCATCCTCCCTGCATAGGATGGGGGCACAAGCTGAGAAGCTTCTTTTGCAGGCTAGACAACAAATTGCGAAGCTTCTAAACGTCCAAACGAATGAGATTTACTTTACTTCTGGAGGAACAGAAAGTAATAATTTGGCCATAAAAGGAACAGCCCTCATGCATAAAGGCAGGGGACGTCATATAATCACAACTGCAATTGAGCATCCTTCTGTAAGGGAATCGATGGAACAGCTTAAGGCAATGGGATTTCGAATTTCCATTATTCCGGTCGACCAAAATGGATACGTAAGTGTGAGTGATATTGAAAAAGCCATCTCTACTGATACCATTTTAGTATCTGTGATGCATGTAAATAATGAAATTGGTTCTGTTCAGCCGATTAAAGAAATTGGGCTGCTCTTAAAAAAATATTCAAAAATTCTCTTTCATGTTGACAATGTACAAGGAATCGGCAAGATGCCTCTTCATATCAAAGATTGCCATATTGATTTATTGTCGATATCTGGACATAAATTTCATGGTTTAAAAGGTACAGGTTTATTATTTATCCGTAATGGAGTGAAAATCTCCCCCCTTTTTTCTGGAGGAAATCAGGAACAGCTACAAAGAAGCGGTACAGAAAATGTTGCCGGGATCGTATCGATGGCTAAAGCATTAAGGCTGACCCTTCTCGATTATGAAAAACATCTTGAAACAATGATTACGATAAGAGACTTCCTTCGAAGTGAACTAGATAAGCTGGAGACAGTGACGATTCATACGCCAACTTGCCAATCTGCTCCACATATTATAAATTTCTCAATAAAGGGACTTAAAGCAGAAGTGTTTGTTCATGCGCTTGAAGAGATGGATATTTACGTCTCAACGACGAGTGCCTGCTCTTCTAAAAAACAGAAGGCAAGCGGTACTCTGTTAGCTATGGGGGTTTCTGAGGATGAAGCGATAAGTGCGATTAGGCTTAGCCTGTCGTTTGAAAATACGCTAGATGAGGCCAAGCTTTTTATCGAAGCGGTAAATATAGCTATAAAACGGCTAAGAGAGGTTATGAACTAATATGAAATATGATCGAATTCTCATTCGTTACGGGGAACTATCAACAAAAGGTAGAAACCGAAACAAGTTTATTGATAAACTGAGAAAAAATATAAAAATGGTATTAAAGAATTATTCGAAGATAAAAATTGAAGCAACTAGAGAGAGAATGTTTATCCTGTTGAATGGGGAAGATGGAGTTGAAATCGTTGAACGATTAAAGACTGTTTTCGGAATTCAATCATTTAGCCCTGCAGTAAAAATCGATAAAGAAATTGAAAATATAAAGGATGCCGCCCTTGCTCTCTTCCGAAAAATATACAAGGAAGGAAATACATTTAAAATCACAACAAAAAGAGCGGATAAAAGTTATTTTCTCAATACAGAAGAATTAAATCATACATTTGGCGCCCATATGCTTAAAAATGTGCCTGGATTAAAAGTAGATGTTAAAAATCCGGATATCAACCTCCAACTTGAAGTCCGTGAAGAAGCAGTTTACTTATCTTGCGAGAATATTCCGGGGGCTGGAGGGCTTCCGGTAGGTTCAGGCGGAAAGGCAATGTTAATGTTATCAGGCGGAATTGACAGCCCTGTGGCTGGCTATTTAACAATGAAAAGAGGGCTTGAACTAGAGGCTGTCCATTTCTACAGCCCGCCTTTTACGAGTGAGCGTTCAAAGCAAAAGGTGATCGATCTGACGGAAAGGTTGGCAAATATTAGCGGAGTTGTTGCGCTTAATATTGTCCCCTTTACAGAAATTCAACAACTTATCCAGAAGCAGGTTCCTGAGAATTATTCAATGACGACAACAAGGCGACTGATGCTTCGCATTACAGATGAAATCAGAAAAAGAAATGATGGGTTGGCAATAATTACAGGGGAAAGCTTAGGCCAGGTTGCAAGCCAGACACTCGAGAGTATGTATGCGATCAATGACGTCACGAATACCCCCATTTTACGGCCTTTAATCACAATGGATAAATCGGAAATTATTGACATCTCTAGAAAGATTGATACCTTTGACATTTCTAATCGTCCTTATGAGGATTGTTGCACGGTTTTCGTACCATCATCACCAAAAACAAAACCAAAGCGGGAAAAAGTACAGCATTTCGAAAGCTTTATTGATTTTGAACCACTCATTGCAAAGGCAGTTGCTAATACGGAAACAGTGCTTATTACCCCGCAATCCGCTCAAGAGGAATCAATAGAGGATCTATTTTAAGGATATAATGGACTTTTGAAATGGCTGTTTTCTAAATGAGTGTTGTTTTTAAACAAATTTTGTATAAAGTTGATTGGAGCGGAAGGTGCGACCCCACAGGCTTAATGCTTGAGGAGGCTCACCGCCCGCCCCGCGGAAAGCAAGCTTCTGGAGCGGAGATCAACTAGACCACATTTTAGTTAAATAGCAACAAAGTTTACGAAAACAGCCTTATATATGGTTTGCCGCAATAAAAATTTGTTGGCTCCGGTTTCTAAAGATTGAAACAATTACCAATGAAAAACTGAATATAGCCATGTGGTTCTACACATTCTATACTCACAAGGAGGTGAAAACCACATGGCAAACAACAATTCAAACCAGCTTTTAGTTCCTGGAGTTCAACAAGCTCTAGATCAAATGAAATACGAAATCGCTACTGAATTCGGTGTAAACCTTGGTGCAGATACTACTTCTCGTGCTAACGGTTCAGTGGGTGGAGAAATCACAAAACGCTTAGTCCAAATGGCTGAACAGCAAATGGGCGGTTATCAAAAATAATATAAAAAATAAATAATATGGCTACAAGGAGCAGGATTTATGCCTGCTCCTTTTATTTTGTCATTTCTCGTTATTATAAAATAATATTACAAATTTTTTAATAATTTAGTATAATTATTTTAGAAATATGTTTTTGAAAATAGGGGGAAGTTTGATGAAGCGAGAAGACTTACTGGCACCAGAACAATACAATCTTGTTAGCGAAATGGAACGTTTTGCAAAGGATTCGGACAGGCTCGCAATCAGATGGGAAGATGAGTTAGGGGAGAAGAAAGAAGTTAGTTATAAGGAACTTCTTAAAAATGCGAATAAAATTGGAAATGTTTTTATCGAACACGGTTTGAAAAAAGGCGATGTTCTTCTTATTATCATGCCTCGGCTAATTGAGGCCTATCAAGTATATCTTGCTGCGTTAAAGGCGGGTCTTGTTGTTATTCCAAGCTCAGAAATGCTTCGCTCGAAAGATCTTCAATATCGAATTACACATGGGGATGTGAAAGGAATTGTAAGTTATTATCCTTATGCTGTTCAATTCTCAGAAATAAAGGAAGCGGAAAGTCTTCCAAAGTTTGTCGTGGGCAGTCAAGCAGATCAGTGGATTGATTTGGACGAGGCCATGAAGAATGCATCTGATGAGCTTCCATTAGCAGATACGAACAAGAACGATATGGCATTCCTATCCTATACATCAGGAACAACCGGGAACCCTAAAGGGGTCGTGCACACTCATGGTTGGGCATTTGCGCATCTCCGTGCGGCGGGGCCAAATTGGTTATGCATTGAAGAAGGGGATATTGTATGGGCGACTGCCGGTCCCGGCTGGCAAAAATGGATATGGAGTCCGTTCTTATCCGTCCTTGGCTCTGGCGGTACTGGTTTCGTGTACAATGGGAGGTTTGAGCCAAATAAATATTTACAGCTTTTGCAAGATTATGATGTAAATGTCCTATGCTGTACACCTACAGAATACCGGATCATGGCAAAAGCAGAAAATCTCCATGAATACAAGCTCCCGAATCTTCGGAGTGCTGTATCTGCTGGGGAGCCGTTGAACCGTGAAGTTATTGATACATTTAAAAAGCATTTTAATATCGATGTCCGGGATGGCTATGGTCAGACTGAAAATACATTGCTTGTTGGCGTTACAAAAGGAATGGATTTAAAAGCAGGATCAATGGGGAAGCCGATACCTGGAAACAGTGTGGAAATCATTGACGAAGAAGGCAATCCATGCGAAGTGAACGAGGTTGGGGATATTGCTGTTCATAATGAAACACCTGCATTATTTAAAAACTATTATAAAGATCCTGAGAGAACTGCTATGCAATACAGAGGGGATTATTATGTAACTGGAGACCGTGCGAAGAGAGATGAAGATGGCTACTTTTGGTTTGAAGGAAGGGCAGACGATATTATCATCAGCTCCGGATACACAATTGGACCATTTGAAGTCGAAGATGCGCTCGTCAAACACCCCGCCGTAAAAGAGTGCGCTGTCGTAGCAAGTCCTGATGAAGTTCGCGGAAATATTGTCAAAGCTTTCGTCGTTTTGCGCGAAGGAATAGATGAAACAGATTCTAATCTTGTTAAAAATCTCCAAGATCATGTGAAGGAATTGACAGCACCATATAAATATCCGCGCAAAATTGAATTTTTATCAGAACTTCCAAAAACAACTTCAGGTAAAATCCGTCGGATCGAGCTCAGGAAGAAAGAGCTGGGAGCTGCTGCACAAAGTTAAATAATGACACCTTAAAATGCAGGCATATACGCGCCTGCATTTTTTTATGATTGGCTGTTATTGTAAACTTAGTTGCTTTATTAGTGTGATTTTATCTAGTGAATCTGAGTTGATTGGAGCGGAGGGCACTTGACTCCAGCGGAAATCAACGGGTAAACTTTTAATGCCAAAAACAACAAACTATGCGAAAACGGCCTAATGATTAGACTTAAATCCCCATAATTCCACAATTGGATAACTATTCCCCAAAACAAAAAGATTGTAGCATCTTTCTATTCGATCTATAATAGTAATATTTCGATACTAGAAAGAATCGAGGCAAAGCAAATGAAAAACAATGAAATCAAAATGGGCGTTATATACGCGGGCTTTTCCTATATCATATGGGGGTTCTTACCTGTTTATTGGAAGCTCCTGAACAATGTAAATGCTGATGAAATTTTGGCTAACCGGATTTTTTGGTCGTTTGCATTTATGTTGTTTATGATATTGGCCACCAAGAAGTGGGGGGCCTTTGTACAGACGCTGAAAGGTTTTCGGACGAATAAAAAGCAGTTATTTGCTTTAATAATTGCCTCACTTTTAATTAGCTGCAACTGGTTTATTTATATTTGGGCAGTCAATTCGGACCAATTGATTGAATCGAGTCTCGGCTATTATATTAACCCTCTTGTCAGTGTTTTACTAGGCATGCTTGTTTTTAAAGAGAGGTTATCACCTGCGCAATATATGTCCTTTGCTTTAGCACTGGTTGGGGTTATGATCTTAACCATATCATATGGCCGTTTTCCATGGATTGCATTTATTCTTGCCATAACTTTCGGTTTATATGGGTTAACGAAAAAATTAATTAAAGTAGACTCAAGCATAGGCTTAACATTGGAAACATTTGCTGTTACTCCTGTTGCATTCATCTATATGATCAATCTATTTACATCTGGAAAACAATCTTTCCTAAGCATATCACTTGGAACAGATCTCTTATTGATAGGCGCCGGGGCCGCTACCGCCATACCGCTCCTGTATTTTGCAAAAGGGGCTCAGAGAATTCCCTTGTCTATGCTTGGTTTTCTCCAATATATTGCCCCGACGATCATGTTAATTCTTGGCGTTTTTATTTATCACGAACCTTTTTCGAAAACAAACTTACTTGCGTTTTTCTTTATTTGGCTAGCATTAACGCTTTATTCTATTTCGAAAACAAAGCTTTTTTTACACTTTGAAACGAAATGGAAGAAAGGGGAAGACCTCGGGATGTAAGCGGCTGTTTTGTAAAGTTTGTTGCTTTTATAATGTGA
>NZ_JAHNZZ010000001.1:2549494-2571264 GCF_019039215.1 Bacillus sp. FJAT-29790 | reverse complement strand
TCCCGTCACTCCCCGCGGAAAGCAAGTGCCCGCAGCGGAAATCAACGGGCAAACTTTGAAGGTTAAAACAACAACATACGCGAAAACAGCCTTATAAAAACACAGACCTCGGAAAAAGCAAAAACCGAGGTCTGTGTTTTTTAGAAAGTTGAATTAAGTTATAAAAACGTCCTTCTAACTTTTTCCCAGAAAGAATTATCTTTCAGCTTAACTGTCTTAATTTTTCGATCGCTCAGTCTAATTTCGATTTTTTCGACATGCCTGATACTTAATGCTTCATTATCCATAGACATGGTCGGATGGTCGTTTTCGTCCTGAACGACTTTAAATGTTAATTTTCGATCACCGCTTAAGATGAAAGACGAGCCTAATGTACGGTAAAGGTTATTGTTTAATGATGCCATTTCACTTACTTGCAGACAAGGTAGCAATGGATCAACGACTGAGCCCTTAAGGGATTTATTATAGGCTGTACTTCCTGTCGGCGTTGCAACGACCATTCCATCACCCCTGAAGGTTTCGAAATGGAGATCATCGATAAATACATCCATCAAAAATGCTTTAATGAGTGTAGAGCGGATGGCAAATTCATTTAAGCATAGGAAAGAGCTTTGGCCATCAATCGTAACCTCAATCGTTGGGTACTTCCTTACCTCAATTTGTTCGTTTGTCATCGATTCAACCATTTTTTGTTCGTCATCTATATGGAAGTCACAATAGAGGCTAACGTTTCCTACTGTAGAAATCCCCGCGTATAAGCAATCCTCTCGGAATCCTGTTTTGCGAACAGCTTGCAAGAAGGTGCCGTCTCCACCGATGCTGACAATAATATTGGCCTGTTTATAATCGCTAACAATGGTAAAATCATGTTTTTTAGCGAGTTCATAAAGAGGACTGACTTTTTCAATCATTTCAGCATCTTTTTTATGATAAAAATATAAGTTTCGGCGAGTATGCATATTTTCTCCTCCAAACAATATAGATCGTATAGCTATAACTTTACCCAACTTCACTATATTTTGCTATGATAAAGCTTGTTGAAATGTTAAATGTTCTTGAAACATATAATAAGTTCAAACGTATGTAAGATTAGAAACAAAAGGAGGATGAATGAATGAGTGGGAAGCGTTGGGCAGCATTGGCCATTGCGGGGGGATTATTTATCTTTTCGATTTTAATCAATTTCCTATCCATGTTTGCATTTAAGGATTTGGGAAGTTCTTTTACAGATTTATTTGAAATTAGCAATACAGCAATCTCAGAAGAGGTTATTGAAGATGGCAACGAATTGAAGAAAATTGTTGTCCTTGAAGTAAATGGCGTCATTCAGGATACGGGCGATGCAGGCTCTATTTTTGCCACTGCTGGCTATAATCATAAAGGATTTATGGAGAATCTGAAACAGGTAAAAGAAGATGACACAGTGAAGGCAGTCATTATCCGTGTGAACTCCCCTGGGGGAGGCGTTGTTGAGAGCGCGGAAATACATGACAAAATCAAAGAAATTCAAAAAGATACGAAAAAGCCTATTTATATTTCGATGGGCTCCATGGCTGCGTCAGGCGGGTATTATATTTCTGCTCCAGCAGATAAAATTTTCGCAAGCCCTGAGACATTAACAGGCTCTCTTGGTGTTATTATGCAAGGTTATAATTATGCCGGTCTTGCTGAAAAATATGGAGTTAAATTCGAAACAATAAAAAGCGGAGAATATAAGGATATTATGAGTCCTACACGGGAAATGACAGACGATGAAAGAGAAATTCTCCAAACTATGATCAATAGCTCATATGAAGGGTTTGCAAAAGTGATTTCCGAAGGCCGAAACATTCCTATTGCCCAAGTAAAAGAAATTGCTGATGGCAGAATCTATGATGGCCGTCAGGCACAAAAACTAAATTTAATTGATGGGTTTGGCTATATCGATGATGTGATCGATACAATGAAAAAGGACCATAAATTAAAAGGTGCAAAAGTAGTAAAATACACAGATAATCTTGGATTCGGCTCATTGTTTAGCATGGGAGCACAAAAAATAATGGGAAATGACCTCGAAATGGCCGGTCTGATGAAGCTATTATCCCAGCCTAATTCTCCGCGTCTGATGTATCTATATGCTGAATAGGGGGTGCAAAGATGACTTCAAATGACCAGAAGGAAGAGGAGCTTGAACATTTGGGCAAAGAAGACAGCAACCAGAATCCTAGTGAACTAGAAGAGGGTTCGATCTTGATGAAGACAAAAGACAATGAACATAGCATGATAGCAAGCAGGGAACCATTAATTTTGCCTAATGTGCAAATTCCGATGAGGTTTGCTGGATTTTGGATGCGCTTTTGGGCATATCTTCTTGATCTAATCGTGATTGGTAGTATTGACAGGTTGATTATTAATCCGGTTTTTAGAATATTAAATATCTCATTAAGTGATTTTAGTATATTTGCACCGATTTCGATTGCAACAGCCATCACTTATTATGCTTATTTCGTTTTTATGACTCGATTCTTTAATCAAACTTTAGGAAAAATGGTATTTGGTTTAAAAGTTGTCGATTTAGATGGGAACAAGCTAACATGGGGAACGATCATTTTCAGGGAATGGATTGGTCGATTTATTTCAGCTACTGTCATTATCGGCTATGTAATTGTTGCGTTTTTACCGAAAAAACAGGGATTGCATGACATTTTTACAGATACAACGGTTATTCATGAGAAGTAAATCGATTAAATGTTAGGTGAAATTAACAGTAGTTTCGCTTACGAAAAGTGGAGAAATCTAAACCTGTCAGCCAAGTACGCTGGCAGGTTTATTTTTTGTTTATTCGGCCATACTACTAGGCTGAAAGGTTGTGAAAAAATTGAAGTGGCTGTTCATCACCTTATTAGTCTTTATTTTACTCCTAATCATCGTTATTTTAACTAAAATTAAAGTCTACTTGAATTACTATCATCATAAGGATGACGACAACCTAATGATTGAATTTAAAGCATGGTTTGGTCTGATTAAATACAAGATTGAAGTTCCGCTCATAAAAATTGATGAGAATTCCCCGACGGTCGTTGTAAAAGGAAAAAAAGCGTCAGAAACACAGGAAGAGGCTCGCATAAAAGATACGAAGCAATATTCGGCCGAGGATCTCCTTAATAGTATTCATGATACGAAACAAATCATTACCCACGTGGTCTCACTCCACCAGATAATCCGGAAATTTCTTGGGAAAGTTTCTATTGAAAAATTCAGTTGGCATACAGTGATAGGACTCGGGGATGCGGCTTATACCGGAATGCTTACTGGCGCATTTTGGATGGTGAAAGGCAGTATTGTCGGGCTTGTCAGTCATTATATGAAATTAAAAACTGCTCCGGAAATATCGATTACTCCCTATTTCCAGTTTGCGGTGTCACAGACGGTCATTTCATGTATTATTCATTTTCGAATCGGACATGCTATGTTAGTAGGAATTAAATTGGTAAAATATTGGAAAGGCGGTCGGGCAAATTTTAAATCAAAGCCACTTTCCGTCTTATCTGATGATAAAACTAAAACCGTATAGAAGAGGAGGCGCAGTAAATGTCTGACCATCCAATTCAAGGGCTGATGACAACTGCCATGGAAAATTTAAAAGAAATGATTGATGTAAACACGATTATAGGAGATCCTGTTGAAACACCTGATGGCAGTGTGATTTTGACTGTTTCTAAAGTTGGTTTCGGATTTGCGGCAGGTGGAAGTGAATTCAAACTAGATGGCCAATCAAAGGGCGGAAGCGAGGGGCAATCAAACAGTCACCCATTCGGTGGAGGGAGCGGCGGCGGCGTTTCAATTACACCGATTGCGTTTCTAATAGTGAATTCAAACGAAGTGAAGATGGTCCATCTTGATGAAAGTACACATTTATATGAGCGAATACTAGATCTTGCTCCTCAAGCAGTAGATAAGATTCAGCAGATGTTCAATAAGAACAAAAGCGAAGGAAATACAAATCAGGAGAGCCAGCAACCAAATAAACAAGACTATAATGGACCTAAGCATAATTTAAATATTTAACTTTATTCAGCAGAAGTCTCTAAACGATATAAGTGGCGAGATGAATGCAAACAGGTATCCAATTCAGTGAGGGTTCAAACCCGGCTGAATAAAGTTAAGCCTCCGGCGAGCATTTCGATTTTTTAAAGGAATTTATCGAGCTAGCTCGATAAAATCTGGGCGCAAATACGCCAAGGCGAATTTGATTGTAATGGGTTAACTTTCCTTTGAAGGGGAGTTAACTTTTTTCTTGAGGAGATAAGCTTTTGGGTGCAGGAGCTTCGGAAGGCCTGCCTATTTTGGAGTATTAATCGCCGATTAACGAGCGGGCCGATCCGAATAAATGGTTATGTCGAATAATCCCCACTGATAGAAGTTTCATTTTATCAATCTTTATAATTGCAAAAAAGATTCTGAAAAGATATGATTTACAATGTAAATATAATAGAAACCAACTGACTCATGTTGGTATCTTAAGGAGGAAGAAATTAATGGCGTCAATTACTTTTAAAGGAAATCCAGTTACATTATTAGGAAATGAAGTAAAGGTAGGGGAGAAGGCTCCAGAATTTAAGGTTCTAGCAAATGATTTATCAGCTGTTACCTTGGCTGATTCTAAAGGGCATGTTCGCTTAATCAGCGTCGTTCCTTCCATTGATACAGGAGTTTGTGATGCACAAACTCGTCGTTTTAACGAAGAAGCTTCTAAATTAGACAATGTGAAAATCCTAACTGTTAGTGTGGATTTGCCTTTCGCTCAAAAGCGCTGGTGTGCAGCAGCTGGAATTGAAAATGTTCAAACTGTTTCAGATCATCGCGATCTGTCATTCGGTGAAGCATACGGAGTGGCCATTCAAGAACTTCGTCTTCTTGCCCGTGCTGTATTCGTAGTTGATTCCAATGATACGGTCACATACGCTGAATATGTGAGTGAAGCGACGGATCATCCAAATTATGAAGCAGCTGTTGAAGCGGCTAAACAAGCGAAATAATAGAAAAGCTGAAGCGCCTTAACCAGGGGCTGTAGCTATACAGTACTATGTAACGCCTCGGATATTTATATCCGGGGCGTTTTTCCTTATTAGGAAAGCCGCTATGATTATAAGAATAGATGTTTTCGTAAAGTTAGTTGCTTTTATAATGTGATTTTTATCAAATAAATCTGAGTTGATTGGAGCGGAAAGCAAGTGCCCGCAGCGGAAATCAACGGGCAAACTTTCAAGGCTAAAACAACAATGTGCGAAAATAGCCTATGAATAGGATTATTGGCGAAAATCTTATTAATTTTGCAAATTGCAAAAAGTGTAGGGCATGTCATCAAACTTGTGATAAAAATAAAACCCCGTTAAAATAGGACAATAGAATAGAACGGAGGAATCTATCATGAAGATAACGCCGGTTGAGAATTTATTTACTATTTTTAATGAAACGGCAATGATTATACAAGAAGAGCTATCGTGTACATATTTAGAAGCATTGGCTGAAACAGGGGAGAATATTTTTCACGAGGGTATTCTTCAGGAGGATCTCAGCGAATTAACGGTTAAAAGACTAAAGAAAAGTTATGAGTCTTTTCATTTAAAGAACCATTCAACAGAAGAGATTCGTAAATCTTATCAACTTGCCATTCTTAAAGGAATGAAGGAGAATGTGCAGCCGAATCATCAGATGACCCCGGATGCAGTCGGTATGCTTGTTGGTTATTTAGTGAGCAAATTCGTGCAGGAAAAATCTTTTCGTCTGCTTGATCCAGCAGTTGGAACGGCGAACCTGCTTACAACTGTAATTAATCAGCAGCAAGACAAAAAAGTTGAGGCAATCGGACTCGATATTGATGACTTATTGATTAAACTGGCCTATGTGAATGCCAATTTACAGCAGCATCCGATCCAATTTTTCAATCAGGACAGTCTAGAACCGCTTTTTATTGAAACGGCAGATGCTGTAGTTAGCGACTTGCCTGTTGGTTATTACCCGAATGATCTTAGGGCAGCGGATTATGAAATGAAGGCAGACAATGGCCATACCTTTGCACATCATCTTTTTATTGAGCAAAGCATGCGTCATGTGAAATCTGGAGGATATTTATTTTTTATAGTTCCGAACGGCCTTTTTGAAAGTGAACAAGCCGCAAAACTTCATGAATACTTAAAAGAACATGCGATCGTTCAAGGACTTTTACAGCTTCCGCTTACAATGTTTAAAAATAAAAATGCTGCCAAAAGCATCTTTATTCTCCAAAGGAAAGGTGAAGGTGTAAAGCCCCCAAAACAGGCGCTTCTCGTGAATCTTCCGAGCTTATCAAAAACATCAGAAGTGGAAAAGATCTTGCAAAAAATGGATGGATGGATTAAGGAAAATAAGTGAAAAAGGAGCCGGTGTTAAGAAAAGGTCCCAGGAAAAGATTTCCTGGGACTTTATTTATGGTTAAGAATATGAATGAATCTCTTAAGTTCGCACTATTATTGAAGCAGAACCGTCGGAATACCCCTGTTCTATTCAAGATTGGCATGTTTGCCATACATTGTATTTGAATTCAGCCCTTTTTTCTCCATAAATCTTAAAATGACTGCATCGTAGAATAATAGAAGGGTTTGTTCAAACAGAGAACCCATTGGTTGTATAGTATTATAATTGTTTTCTGATTGGTCTTTATGTGCTCCTGGTAATTTAACCGTGATATCCGCTAATTTTCCGATTGTTGAATTAGGAAAAATAGTTACAGCTGCAACGGTTCCTCCCAAGCTTTTTGCCTTCTCAGCCAATGGAATTAAACTTTTAGTTTCTCCTGAACCCGACCCGATGATTAAAATATCATCTTTTTCGAGATTAGCAGTAACGGTTTCGCCTACTACATAGGCGTCTAAACCCATGTGCATCATCCGCATCGCAAAGGACTTGGCCATAAATCCTGAACGGCCAGCACCGGCAACGAAGATTTTTTTTGATTCAAGAATATAATCTACCAATTTTTCAGCTTCTTCATCAGCTATTAAATCAGTGGTACGGTTTAACTCTTCTATGATTTCACTTACATATTGAGTAGTTTGCATAATGGTTATATCCTACTTATACTAAAGTCTTTTGTTTAATTAGTTCTTGCATTTTAGCAGCTGTTGTTTTTTTATCTTCTTGACCTGTAATACCGCCGCCTACAATGACAAGATCAGGCTGTGATTGTACAACTTCTGGAAGCGTATTTAATTTAATGCCACCAGCGATTGCTGTTTTCGCCTTTTTTACGACACGCTTAATTGTCTGAAGTTGCTCAAAAGAGTTTTCTCCTGCCGCTTGGAGGTCGTAGCCAGTGTGCACACAGATATAGTCAACTCCAAGTGCATCAATTTCTTGCGCACGCTGCTCAAGGTTTTTTACATTAATCATATCAACAAGGATCTTTGTGCCCTGTTTTTTTGCTTCTTCCACTGCACCTTTGATAGTGGCATCATCAGTTGCTCCAAGTACGGTAATAATATCCGCACCAGCTTCCGATGCCTTCATCACTTCATATGCACCTGCATCCATAATTTTTAGATCAGCCAATACTTTTAAATTAGGGAAAGCTTCTTTGATTTCCTTTACAGCTCGAAGGCCTTCATTAATTACAACAGGTGTACCAATTTCTACGATATCGATATGCTCTTCGACTTCTTTTACCAATTTCTTTGCTTCTGGAATGTTTACGAGATCTAACGCTAATTGAAGTTCCATGAAATCTTCACTCCTAATTTTTTAATTTTTTTGAAATCTCTGATACAACCTCATTCTAGATTCGAAATTTAGAAAAAGGAAGTACGCACTTATAAATCATATAGTGTTGAAAAGTATACTAAGGGAATAAATAGTGAAGTTGGGAAAGAGGAAATTGTGGAGAAGGTATGAATATACGTGCATAAAAAACCACATGTAGTAACTTATTAAGTTTGCTACATGTGGTTTTTAGTTATTTTTTGTAGACGCACCTTTCTGAATCAAGTTTACATATTCATACAAGGGGGTTCTTTGAAATCATATCAGACTAAGGGGATAAATTGTGTTTGAAATTATCATTTTCCTACCTTATGGCCTCATTTATTATTGTCTGGTCCTTAATAACTGTCTCTCTATAATTTTTTCCCCACTCATACATAGACTCGAGTATGGGCATCAGACTTTCTCCTTGTTCCGTCAATGAATATTCCACTTTGGGTGGAACAACTGGATAGACTTCACGATGAACAATGCTGTCTGCTTCCAATTCTCGCAATTGGTTTACAAGCATTCTTTGAGTGATATCAGGAATAAGCGTTCTTAGTTCGCTAAATCGCTTCGTTCCCTCTTTGCCTAAATGCCACATAATAAGCATCTTCCATTTACCACCAATAATAGCGAGTGTTAACTCCTTTTCGCAGTTATACGTCTTTTCGCAAACATGACCCATTTGTTCTCCTCCTCATCTCATTCATAGTATACATTTTGTTACTATATGATTTTAAAGTGCGTACTTACAAATTATGAATACCCAAATTATACTGAATATACTGAATTTCGTATGTGCAGAAAAACGTAGAAAACTAACACTTTTTTGAGACATGACGAACATAGGAGGGGATTGTATGAATGGCTTGACTATTCCACGTGACATTTCTTTTGAAAAGGATGCTCTCGATGTCTTAAAGACAATAAAATTGGACTCAATGACTTTTGTGTTATTTGGAGCTACAGGGGATTTAGCGAAGAGGAAAATTTTCCCTGCCCTATATAATTTATTTCTAGATAATAAATTGCCTCCCTCATTTTCGATTGTTGGTATAGGAAGAAGGGAATGGTCTGATCGTGTATTTCAAATCCGTGTGAAAGAATCATTACAAGCATTTTCAAGACGTTTGGCAAAAGATCCTTCTAAAACGGAAGAGTTCCTTCGTTTATTTCGCTATCGGTCTTTAGATGTAACGAATAAAAGCGGGTATAAAAAGCTAATTACAACCATCCAAAAACGTGAAGAAGAATTGAATATTCCCGAAAATCGCCTATATTATTTATCTGTTGCCCCGGAGTTTGTTGATGTGATTACATCCCACATCAAAGAAACTGGTTTAGACTCTGCAAATGGCTGGAAGCGTCTTATTATCGAAAAGCCCTTTGGACATGATTTAAAGTCTGCAAGAGCATTAAACGAAAAATTAGGCCAAGCCTTTAAAGAAGAGGAAATCTATCGAATTGATCATTATCTTGGAAAGCCAATGGTCCAAAACCTTGAAGCATTAGAATTTGCAAATCCAGTGCTTCAAACTCTATGGAACAATCAATACATTGCGAATGTACAAATTACAGCTAGTGAAACAGTAGGGGTTGAAGAGAGAGCCAGTTATTATGATCAAGCAGGAGCGATTCGTGATATGATCCAAAACCATATGCTGCAAATGTTGATGATGACTGCGAAGCATCTGCCTGAACGAATCAGCTCGAAAGAAATCCGTAATGTGAAGAGAAAAGTGATGGAGTCTCTCCGACCAATTCTGAAAGATGATGTTCATATTAATATCGTTCGCGGTCAATATATTTCAGGAGAGATAAACGGTGAACCTGTCATTGGATATAAGGAGGAGCCAGGGATTAATGATTCTTCTACAAATGATACGTTTGTTGCTGCTCGTATATGGATTGATAATTCTTTTTGGCGTGACGTGCCATTCTATATTCGCACTGGTAAAAGAATGAAGGAGAAATCCACGAAGGTTGTAATTGAATTCAAAAATCCATTAAGAGATTTGTACATGGGCCGAAATGAGAAAACTCATCCCAATCTTCTAATCATTGAGATCAGTCCGAACGAAGGTGTTTCATTTCAAATAAATAGTAAAAACCCATTAAATAATGGAAAAATTGAGCCTGTCACTGTGGAATTTTTCTCTAAAGCAAAAGATGTACCAGAAGCCTATGAACAATTAATTTTCGATGCATTGCGCGGCGACCCAACTTACTTTGCTCATTGGAAAGAAGTTGAATTATCTTGGGGGTGGGTGCAGCCGATTTTGGAGGCATTTGAGGAAAATGTTCTTCCCTTGCATCTCTATCGTTCAGGTACGATGGGACCAGATGTATCCCATCAGTTATTGAAAGAGGATGGATTTCATTGGTGGTAGACAGCAATTCTCAACCGTAAAAGAGTCACTTCGAATGAAAGATTTAACATGATATTAATCAACGCCAGGAAAAATATAACCGATTGTTTAATTGAAAGGGGAATTTTTGTATGTCTATTACTTTTGATTACTCCAATGCCTTATCCTTTTTGAAAGAAAGCGAGATAGCAAATCTAAGTGAATTCGTTAATGTCGCCCATAGCATGATTCATGAAAAGAATGGATCAGGATCTGATTATCTAGGGTGGGTAGATTTACCGATTCACTATGATCAAAACGAATTTGCACGCATTAAAGAAGCTGCAAAGAGAATTCAGAGTCATTCAGATGCTCTTATTGTGATTGGCATCGGCGGGTCTTATTTAGGAGCAAGAGCTGCAATCGAAGCATTATCCCATAGCTTTCATAATCAAATGAACGATAAAACCCAAGTATATTTTGCTGGTCAGAATATCAGTTCTACTTATATTACTCATTTATTAGAGCTATTAGAAGGCAAGGATATCTCTGTTAATGTTATCTCTAAATCGGGTACAACAACGGAGCCTGCAATTGCCTTCCGTATCTTCCGCGATTATATGGAGAAACGGTATGGAAAAGAAGAAGCGAGAAAACGTATTTTTGCTACCACTGATCAATCGAAAGGCGCATTAAAGATGCTTGCGGACGAAGAAGGCTATGAAACCTTTGTGATTCCAGATGACGTAGGCGGAAGATATTCCGTGCTGACAGCAGTCGGTCTCTTGCCCATTGCCGTAGCTGGACTGAATATTGATCGAATGATGGAAGGAGCAGTAGAGGCCTATCATAAATACAACAATTCTGACCTTTTAACTAATGAATGCTATCAGTACGCTGCGGTACGCAATGTTCTTTACAACAAAGGGACAGCTATTGAACTACTGGTTAACTATGAACCATCTCTTCATTATTTTTCCGAATGGTGGAAACAGTTATTTGGAGAAAGTGAAGGGAAGGATCAAAAAGGTCTCTTTCCTGCCTCGGTTGATTTGACTACTGATTTGCATTCCATGGGTCAATATGTGCAGGAGGGGCGCCGCAATCTAATAGAGACTGTCGTACAGGTTAAGAAACCTTTGATTGAACTAAAGATTCAAGAAGATCAGGAAAATATCGATGGATTGAACTTTTTAGCAGGTAAGACGATGGATGAAGTCAACAAAAAGGCTTTTCAAGGTACAGTATTGGCTCATATTGACGGGGGAGTCCCAAACTTATTAGTAGAGCTTGACGAAATAAATGAGTTTTCCTTTGGTGAAATGGTTTACTTTTTCGAAAAGGCGTGTGCAATTAGCGGATACCTCTTAGGCGTGAATCCGTTTGATCAGCCGGGAGTTGAAGCTTACAAGAAAAATATGTTTGCTTTGCTTGGTAAACCAGGTTTTGAAAAAGAAAAGAATGAACTTGAGCAACGATTGTCCAAGTAATTCGTTTGTGCTAATTAAGGAATGCTGTTTTCGTAAACTTTGTTGCTTTATTCTTGTGAATTTATATCTATCAATCTGAGTTGATTGGAGCGGAGGGTACTTGACTCCAGCGGGAAATAGAGGGAAGCGGGAGACACCGCAGGCGTGACGCCGAGGAGGCTTCCGTCCCTCCCCGCGGAAAGCAAGTACCCGCAGCGGAAATCAGCGGGCAAATTTTTAAAACCAAAAACAACAAGCTATGAGAAAAGAGCCTTATGGAATGATTATTGCACCATGCTATTTTAAGTTATTTCGTGCCTAATATTTTGGAAACTTAGAAGGATTCTAAAATTAAGAAGGGTTGGAGTGTTCGTGGTTAAAAATCAAATTGGTGTGATCGGTTTAGCAGTTATGGGTAAAAATCTTGCGTTAAATATTGAAAGTAGAGGTTACTCTGTATCTGTGTACAATCGATCTTCAGAAAAAACAGAAGCGTTTTTAAAGAACGAAGCAGAAGGAAAGAAATTTATTGGTACATATAGCATTGATGAATTTGTTCAATCATTAGAAAAGCCTCGTAAAATTTTATTAATGGTTAAAGCAGGTGCCCCAACAGATGCAATGATTCATTCGTTAAAACCTTACCTTGAAAAAGGGGACATTATCATCGATGGCGGAAATACATTTTTCGAGGACACGATCAAACGTAATAAAGAATTAGAGGATTTAGGCATTAACTTTATTGGTACAGGTGTTTCAGGTGGGGAGGAGGGGGCGTTGAGAGGGCCATCGATCATGCCTGGTGGCCAAAGGTCTGCATATGAACTTGTAAAAGGGATTTTGGAAGCTATTTCGGCAAAAGTAAATGGCGACCCTTGTTGTACCTATATCGGCCCTAACGGTGCAGGGCATTATGTGAAAATGGTTCATAATGGCATTGAGTACGGCGATATGCAGTTAATTTCAGAAGCATATTTCATCATGAAACAAGTGCTGGGTTTAAGTGCGCAAGAACTTCATGAAGTGTTTGCAGAATGGAACAAAGGTGAGCTAGATAGTTACTTAATTGAGATTACCGCAGACATCTTTACGAAGGTTGATCAAGAAACAGGTTTACCGCTAGTTGACTTAATTTTAGATACAGCAGGACAAAAGGGTACAGGAAAATGGACTAGTCAAAGTGCATTAGATTTAGGAGTTCCACTTCCAATTATTACAGAATCTGTGTTTGCCCGTTATATTTCTGCCATGAAAGAAGAGCGCGTTAAGGCAAGTAATTATTTAACAGGGCCTGAGTTGAAGGCGTTTGCAGGGGATAAAGAAGAGTTAATTGAAGCGGTACGTAAAGCTTTATATATGAGTAAAATTTGTTCATACGCCCAAGGGTTTGCACAATTGCGCTCTGTATCTGATGAGTATGACTGGAATCTTCGCTATGGTGATCTTGCAATGATTTTCCGCGGCGGATGTATCATACGTGCGCAATTTTTACAAAATATTAAAGAAGCTTATGATCGTGATCCTAATTTAGCAAATTTATTATTAGATTCATATTTTAAAGAAATAGTAGAAAACTATCAATCTGCTTTACGCCAAGTACTAACTGTGGCAATTGAGCGCGGCATTGCAGTACCAGCTTTCTCGAGTGCATTGGCTTACTATGACAGCTATCGTACAGAAACGTTACCGGCCAATCTTTTACAAGCACAACGCGATTATTTTGGTGCGCACACATACCAACGTGTAGATAAGGAAGGTATTTTTCATACAGACTGGTTTCAAAAGTAATTGAATTAATAAACATAATTACAAGAGTAGGGGGGGATAAATGTGAAGGGATTATTCGTTTGCTGTAAACATGTCACTAGTGGATTGAAGGTCATTTTTACCCCCCATATTCGAAAAGTAGATGAGAGTAATCATAAGTGTATTTTTTGCCATAGTACAGCTAAATTTAAACTCTTCCAGTAACGATTTTTCAATAAAGTTCCCAAAAAATTAATAAATAATAATAGGGGGAAGAAATGATGAAGAAAATTTTGATGGTCGTATTCGCATTCTTTTTGCTGGTCATGACAGGATGCTCTGGAGAAACTAGTACGAAAGTTAAAAAAGAAGAAGCTGCCGATGAGAAGACTTCTTTAGCTTTGGGAGTTGCAACATGGGTTGGGTACGGCCCACTATACATCGCACAGGAAAAAGGATTTTTCAAAAAGAATGGCATAGATGTAGACTTGATGAAAATGGAAAGTAATACGGACCGTAGAACAGCAATGGCTGCAAATCGTATACAGGGATTCGCTTCAACTGTAGACACTCATGTTGTATCCGCAGCAAGTGATGTATCGGTTGTACAGGTTGTTGCACTGGATGAATCCTATGGCGGAGATGGAATTGTAGCACAAAAGGAAATTAAAAGCTTGCAAGATCTTAAAGGAAAGCGTGTAGCTGTACAAACTGACGGTGGGGCAAGCTTCTTCTGGTTCCTCTATTTATTAAAACAAGAGGGAATCGACTTTAAAGAGATTGATGCACAAAACATGACAGCTGGGGATGCTGGTGCAGCATTCGTCGCCAACAAAGTAGATGCAGCCGTTACATGGGAGCCTTGGTTAACAAAAGCTAAAAACACAGACTTTGGAAGCGTTTTAATAACAAGTGACAAATCCCCAGGAGTAATTACCAGTACGATTGGGATGCGAAAGGATTTTGTAGAGAAAAATCCGGAAACGGTAAAAGCTTTAGTGAAATCGTGGTTTGAAGCGGTAGAGTACTATAAAACGAATAGGGAAGATTCCTTAGCTATTATGGGAAAAGCGATGGGACAAACAGCTTCAGAACTTGAGGAATCATTACAAGGTGTTCGCTTTTATGATGAGGAAAAAAACAAAGAATATTTTGGTACGAAAGATCATCCCGGAAAAATGTATGATCTTACAAAATTAAGCTCTGAATTTTGGAAGGAACAAAAGTTAATAGAAAATGAGCCAAATATCGATGAAATAATTGATTATTCATTTGTTCAATGAAGAGGAGGAAGATTCGATGGGAAAAGTGGCAAAGAGCGAGAAGATAGTTGAAAATCCACCTCTAATTCCATTTCATAACGAACGGAATGGAAATCGCAAAAGTAGAAAATGGCTCCAGCCGCAAGAAAATATACCGCACAGATTATATTTAGGGATAAGTGTATCGAGTATTGTACTTTTATTCGCTTTATGGTCGTTGATAACGTATAGCGGATGGGTGGATCCACTTTTTCTGCCGACTCCAACTCAGATTATCCATTCGGGTATTTCCCTATTTACTGAATTTGGGTTTATCAATGATATTACTATCACGATCTATCGAGTACTTACAGGTTTTCTTATTGCTGTACTAATCGGATTGCCGCTTGGAATATTTATGGGGACATTTAAAGTAGTAGAAGCATTTTTTGAACCCGTTATTTCCTCGATTCGATACATGCCTGCATCTGCATTCATTCCGCTCTTCATTTTGTGGATTGGTGTAGGAGAGTTGGAGAAAATTACGATCATATTTGTTGGAACTTTCTTTTCGCTTGTTCTTATGACTGCAGTTGAAGTAGCAAATGTTCGCAGAGAGCTTTTAGAAGCTGCATACACCCTTGGGAGATCCACTTTCGGTGTGTTGCGTTCCGTTATTCTTCCGGCTTCGATTCCCGGTATTATGGAAATAATTCGGCTAATACTCGGCTGGGCATGGTCTTACATTATTGTAGCGGAACTTGTTGCCTCATCATCGGGTATTGGAAGTCTGATCCTTGAATCTCAGCGAATGTTGAAAACAGGAAATATCATTTTTGGAATATTGACAATAGGCGTGTTAGGCTTGCTCTCAGATCTAATATTAAAAGTGTCAATTCGAAAAATGTTCCCATGGCATTATGGAAGGTGATGAAGGCGATGACGAACCCAAAGGTAGAAATAAAGAACGTTACAAAAATATTCTCCGGTCATAAGAAAAACGCTCAAGTGCTTGCACTTGATACAACGAACCTGAAAATCATGCCCAACGAGTTTATTACCATACTCGGGCCGTCTGGATGCGGAAAATCTACACTGCTTCGGATCGTGGCTGGGCTTGAAGAACAGACGACAGGCCATGTGTATCTTGATGGCCATGAGGTCTCAGGGCCTTCTTCAAATAGGGGAATGGTTTTTCAAGCCTATTCTTTATTTCCTTGGCTCACTGTTGAAGAGAATATTCTGTTTGGATTAAAAAATAATGAAATGACTTCGGTACAACGTAAGGAGATTGTTAAGAATTACATCGAATTAGTTCGGCTGAATGGGTTTGAGAAACATTATCCTAGACAGCTATCCGGGGGAATGCAGCAGCGCGTGGCAATAGCGAGAGCTTTGGCTAATGACCCGGAGATACTGTTGCTTGATGAACCATTTGGGGCTCTTGATAATCAAACGCGGACACTTATGCAAGAGCTCTTGCTGGAAATTTGGGAGAAGTCTCACAAAACCATTTTATTTATCACCCATGATGTAGAGGAGTCAATTTTCCTCGCCAATCGAGTGATCGTGATGACTTCTAGACCAGGAAGAATTAAAGCTGATATTCCGATCGAACTAGAGCATCCTCGTGCCTACAATATTAAAGTTGAGCCTCGTTTTCTTGCTTATAAAGAGCAACTCACAGAATTAATACGTGAGGAAAGTTTGAAGGCAATGATGGAAGTGAAATAAAGTTAAGCCTCCGGCGAGCCTTTAGATTATTTAAAGGAATTTATCGAGCAAGCTAAGGTAAAAATCTGGGCGTAAATACGCCAAGGCGAATTTGATTGTAAATTTACTGTAAATAACTTGTTTAAGGTAAAAAAGTATACCATATCATAAAAATGAGTACTTACCGGAAAATAAAACAAAATATATAATTATGAATAATCGGAAGATTAATTTTATTACATGGAGGGTTTTACATGACACACGAAGAATTTTGGACTGAGTTTAGAGCAATCAAGGAGGAACTAAAGGAATATGCTCATGAGAAAGCATATCAATTCTGGACACGGGAAGATCTTACGACAGACGAAGTGTTTGTTGCGACTGAACAACGAGTTTGGTTGGAGATCGCTTATGTCTTTTTCCTTGGAAAACAAATAAACGACTATTGGAAAGAATTTGATAGAGCGACAGTTACATCGTTGTGTAAGCATATGTGGGAGGAAGCACACCATTATGAGATTATTAGTAGAGTACTTGAGAAGCATGGGTATACTCCACCAACAACAGTACCTGCAGCTCATCAAGGATGGGAAGATTTACATTGGGAAGCGCTAGAAAAAGACCGTGCCTGTGCGGTAGCGGTTTGGAATTGTTCTGAGACATCGACAACTACGACGCATGACATCGTTATTGAGAACTGCCGCCGAATCGGCTTGCCTGACTTGGCAAGATGCTATGAACAGGTTAAAAAAGATGAAGAATTCCATGCAAGACTTGGGGAAATGATCGTCAAAAAATATGTTGTTACAGAAGAACATCGATTAAATGCAATTTGGGGAGCCCGTCGTCTTCGTGAAGAAATGCTACATTACTATAACACAATCTATGCTCTACCGAATCAAACAGCCTAATAAGTAATAGGGCAATAATTAAAAGCTATAATAATAGAATTGAGTCAGGTACCTCTAGAATTAATAAATCAGGGTGATACCTGACTCATTTTAAGCTTGTAAACTACTTGAATGAAAGAGAGTGATTTCTATGAACAATCTTTTACTCCTAACTACATACGATGCAAATGTGATTGGTCTCTTTCATCAAATCAATAATGATTATAAATGCGGCTTTACGATAGAAGTAGGTGACAAGAAGTCCATGTTGAATGAGAGCTTAGCGGCGATTAAGCAGGGAACAATAGCCCTCATTCTGGATCTCGATGACCTGACCAAATTGGCTCAAAATGTTGTTCTCCAACAACTAAATAAGAATAAGGTTACATTGCCTTTGGTTGTCATGAAAAGCCGTTATGATGACCATGAAATGAGATCCCTTTTTAAAAATGGTGCTTTTGATTGTTTAAGTAAGCCATTAGATGAGGAAGTAGTATATCGTCTGTTACAAGAACTTAAAATGGAAATACAACATTCTAATCAAATGATGCAGCAAAAGAATGACGACCCACATAATATAATGCCTTCCTTACGTTTATCTCTTATTTATAACTTATTGTACGGAAATATTAAAAATTCGAGAGAAGTTTGGGATCGAAGCCAGTTAATTGGACTTTCCTCTATGCCCAATACAGCAATGGCTCTTCAGATCGATGAATTTCTATTGATAAATAAGGAAAAGAGCAAACAGTTACAGGATTTTGTTCGTAATGAAATTATTACTGTCACTCGTCAGTTTTTTACGGAAAGGCTGCTCGAAGAGTGCTTGGCCATGGGAACTGCTACGGATAAGTTTGCCATTCTGCTCTCCCTCCCTTATCAAATCGGAAAAGCAGAATATAAGCAATTCGCTAGAAGGTTAGCTGATGAAGCGAAAGCGTATATTAAAGAAAATACGGGTTATAGCGTAACGATAGGTATTGGGAATTTTTATGAAGAAGTAAGGAATTTACATTTCTCTTATCAAGAAGCGTTATATGCTCAAAAATATAAATTCTTTTTGGGGAAGGATATTGTGATTCATTTCGATGACGTAGAGCCGTTCACGAATGAATTTTCCCTTTTATCGAATCAAGATGTGTCTGCATTAGCAAGTAAATTGATGGTTGCTGATATCGCAGCTGTGAAGGAAAATATGGCGAATTTATTTGAGCGGTTATTTACGTTACAAAGGGTCGATCCAGAAGTGTTGAAATTACAAATATCAGAAATAGCAACTACGCTTGCGCGAGCGGCGATCAATGGAGGCGCAAATATGAAAGAAGTGCACTCCATCCTTCTGGAATATACAACAGGCTTAAACGATATCGAAAATTTAGCGCAAATGGAGCAGTGGCTGAAGGATATGATCTATCGCTTCGTTGATATGGTATTCAATAACAATAATCAGCATACTCTTAAATCGATTCAAAAGGCCATGGATTACATCGAGAAACATTATTTGGAGCAAATTACCTTGGAGAAAGTTTCAAATCATGTTCATCTTAGTCCAACATACTTCAGCCGAATTTTTAAAAGTGTTACTGGAACTAATTTTGTAGAGTATCTTACTTATTTACGCATCGAAAAAGCGAAAGATCTGCTAATAGACTTGAATTATACCGTTTACCAAATTGCTTTTGAAGTGGGCTACAGTAATTCTCATTATTTTAGTCGTGTGTTCAAGACGATAGTAGGAAAAACTCCTAGTGATTACCGTAATTCGATATTGGTGCCTACCGGGATTTCGGCTGAAAGGATTTCGAATTAATTTGGCTTTTGAAAGATATGTAGCCTGTGCAATTCGGGGAGAAGCGTGAGTAGGCAACATGATTTATAAGGAGCATGAGTATGACACAAGAAAAGGGGTTCCCTACCACAATTGGTAAATTAACAACACTTCTGACAATGCTTCATAACCATGATCTTGGCGAAAAAGTAGGACAAAAGTTGTTAAATAATGGCTACCGCTTCACCGTGGGTAAAGTAGGAGCCATGGATATAGCAAAAATCGTGGGTGCGATTGAAACTGCCGCAAAAACAAATCATATCATTGACTCAAAACAATATAGGGAGATTCATAGCCTATATCACGCCATCCTCGAAGCAAGTCAAGGTGTGTGTAGAGGGCCAACCCAGATTGGAGAGATCTTACGGACAGTGGGTCTGACCTTTGCTGTTGTTCGGGGGCCCTTATCTTTTCAAGAAGAAGGGGATTGGATTTGTGTATGTATGTACGGTACAATTGGTGCCCCGAAAAAGGGGTTTGAACATGAAGTACTAGGGTTTAGTATTAACCATTTATAAGGGGGAAATCTCTGTTGTCTAAAGGATTATGGCGTACAAGTGTAACACAGTTAAAACCTTACATCCCTGGCAAGGCAATTGAAGATGTAAAACGGGAACTGGGATTAGAAGAAATTATTCGCCTAGCATCCAATGAAAATCCGCTCGGACCATCGCCAAAAGCTGTGCAAGCCATGCAAGTCGCTTTGCAAGACAGCCAGTTGTATCCGGAAGCAACTTGCAGGGAGCTTCGAGAGAAACTAGGAAACTTGTATGGAATTGACTCGAATCAATTTTTGGTGACAAATGGTGCTGATAATGCTATTACGTTAATTGGAACCGCGTACATCAATCCTGGAGATGAAATTATCTATTGTACCCCTACGTTTCCTGCATATAGAACTATTACGTTGCTCATGGGAGGAATTCCGGTAGAGGTTCCTATTACTAGGGAGTATACCTATGATCTTGACGCCATTCTTACATCAATAAATGAAAATACGAAACTCATTTTTATTTGTAATCCTAATAATCCGACAGGCACTATTGTTGAAGATGACAAGCTTAAATCATTTCTACAACTAGTACCGCCACATGTTGTCGTCGTGCTGGATGAAGCATATGCAGAATTTATTAATAGTGAAGGATATCGAACTGGAGTAGATTATGTTAAGGAAGGTTTTCCGGTAATCTTTGTTCGTACGTTCTCAAAATTGTATGGATTGGCGGCAACTAGAATTGGCTATGCGGCTGCAAGTTTGGAGTATATTAGACCTGTACAATCTGTACGCGAACCATTTGCTGCTAATAGAATTGCACAAGCAGGTGCTATAGCCGCCCTAGATGATGTGGAATATAAAAATATAACTTTACAAGAAAATAAGCACGAGATGGTAAAGCTGACAAAAGAATTACAAGCTTTTGGGTATCATATAACCGAGTCGCACGCTAACTTTCTGTTTGTAGATATGAAAGAAGATAGTATCCAGTTTTCTCAAGCTCTAATGCAAGAGGGAATACTCATTCGCCCTTGCGCAGCTTGGGGGTTGCAAACGCATGCCCGTATTACGATAGGTACTGCGGAACAGAATGAACGCCTTATAAAAGCGGTACGTAAAATAAGTGAAAAACAGACAACAACATAAGGAAGAGGAGTGTTTAGAGTGAAAGAAGGAAGGAATTTGGTTTGGATTCTAGACGATGAATGGAATGAACATCAATTAGAAAAAAACATGTATCAACAGCATGACTTAGATGTAAAGGTAACACGGTCAGAAACGCTGGAAAAAGACTTGCCTCTTTATGCTCCGTATGCGGATGGTGTAGTCGCACAAGTTGGATTCCAATGCAAAGCTGATATCATAGATAAATTACAATCATGCAAAGTCATATCGATACCGGGTGTTGGCTATAATCATGTAGATGTTAAGGCTGCTACCGAAAAAGGTATTATTGTTTCGCATGTGCCAGATTATTGTGCGGAGGAGGTTTCCGATCATACGATTGCCCTTATACTATCAGTCACACGCCGATTATCTCCATATAACCGCAAAGTCAGAGAAGGAAAATGGGATCCTCTGGATACACTGCCGATCCATCGTTTCAGTGCAAGAACTGTTGGATTACTTGGCTTTGGACGGATTGCCCGGATGGTTGCCGCTAAATTGAAGCCGTTCGGCGTTCGTATTTTAGCCCATGATGAGTTTGTTCCAGTGGAAACCTTCGATAAGCATAGTGTTGAGCCTGTATCGTTAAATGATCTGCTGGAGCAATCGAATATTCTTAGTTTGCATGTGCCGCTTACTCCGGAGACAAAAAACCTTATCAATTATGAGCGACTAAAAATAATGCCTCATGGTGCGTTTGTTATTAACACATGCCGGGGCGGTGTTATAAACGAGGAAGACTTACAGACGCTAATTAAAGAAGGTCACATTGCTGGAGCGGGGCTTGATGTCCTAGAACATGAACCGCCTTCACCCGATAATCCGTTGTTGACGATGGAAGAAGTATTCATTACACCTCATGCTTCGTATTTTTCGGAGGAATCAATTACTGAGCTAAGGACAAGGACAACTCAAGCTATTATAGACGGAGTGCAGGGGAAGCATCTGCCCAATGCATTGAATCAGCCCAAAGTGAAAATATAAGGCTGATTTCGTAAACTTTGTTGCTTTTTTAGTATGATTTTATATTAACAACTGAGTTGATTGGAGCGGAGGGCACTTGACTCCTTCGGGAATAGAGGGAAGCGGGAGACCCCGCAGGCGGTAACGA
>NZ_JAHNZZ010000001.1:2501036-2549484 GCF_019039215.1 Bacillus sp. FJAT-29790 | reverse complement strand
GGAAAGCAAGTGCCCGCAGCGGAAATCAACGGGCAAATTTTGAAGGATAAAAACAACAATATGTGCGAAAAGAGCCAAATATTATTAAATCATAGCTCTAGTTTTAGAGGTCACAACCGTTTTGGTGTGACCTCTTTTTTATTGCTACAGAATAGAAGGAAACCAATAAAATAGAATTCGTAGTATAGAGGAAGTCACAATAGGAGTATATATGGAGCCTTTAAAAGAGGCATTCTGATTGTGCATAGAACTAGATAGTGTGTTGGTGAGGAAAATTGAAAGGAAAAAAGTATACAATGGGGTAAAATGTGGAAAAATTTACTAGCCATGCTTCAAAAAGCAAATGATTTTTTAAAGCATGGCTAGTATTCTAGATAAGTAAACCTTTCAACCTAATTAATAATGTGGTATTTTTACCTATAAGGAACGCCTTCTTGTGGATGTTTGGTCGCACTTGCATTTTACAAGAAGGTGTTCTTATTTTGTGTGTTAAAGAATTAAAGCAGCAATCATCCCAAATATAAACAGTGGAATGTTGAAATGAATAAAGGTAGGTACACATGTACCCCAAATATGATTATGTTTTCCATCTGCATTTAACCCCATTGTTGGACCGATCGTACTATCTGAGACAGGAGATCCTGCGTCACCTAAAGCACTTGCTGTTCCAATCAACGCTGCTGTTGCTAGTGGCGAAAAACCTACTGCAAGACATAAAGGAACATATACGGCTGCTAAAAGGGGGATTGTGCCAAAGGAAGTACCGATTCCCATCGTTATAAGCAGGCCAATTGAAAGAATAATGAATGCTGTGAAAAATTTACTTTCACCGATTATATTTGATGTATGTGCAACTAAATCATCGATTGCTCCAGTATCCTTTAAGATCGTTGCATAACCTGCAGCAATCAATAATACAAAGGCAATTGCACCCATCATTTTCATTCCATCGTCTACTACTTCATCCCCCTTAAGGAATGGGACAACCCGAGCTAAAAACATCGCAATAATCCCTATAAGTGCTCCCAAAGCAAGAGAATGGGTAAAAAGTTGAACACCAAGAGATAAAGCAATAGCAACTAAAGTGATTCCGTGCTGCTTGTTAAAACGAATAACTTCAGTTGTTGCTGCTATTTCCGATGAAACAAGAGAATCCTCAATGTCCTCTGTTGATCCGATATTTTTTTCTTTTCGATATGTGACGAAGACGGCGATTAATAACCCTACAATCATCCCTAATCCTGGAATAAGCAATGCTAGTGGAAGCTGGCTTACCGCAATATTCATTCCATATGCCTTCATTTCATCTGCAATAATTTGGTGAAACATTAGTCCATAACCTGCAGGAATCATGATGTAAGGAGCTTTCAATCCGAATGTCAAGGCTGTAGCTACTCCACGACGATCTATTTTCATTTGATCGAACAAATGAAGTAAAGGAGGTATGAGGATCGGGATAAAGGCAATGTGTACAGGGACTAAATTTTGAGATAAACAGGATACTCCAGCAATTGTTAATAGAATAAATCCTCGTTTGCCTTTCATGAATTTCAAAAGCTGATTTACTAATATTCCAGTAATCCCGGAATATTTAATCATGACCGCAAAAATCCCCAGTAAAACAACACTTAATGCGGTTTCAGCTTGCCCGCCCATTCCTGATATGAGCATATTTAGTGAATCTGAAATAGATACCCCTGCAATTAACCCAGCGCTTATTGCTGCTAGTAAAATACTAAATATCACATTCACCCGTATCATACTTAATACGATCAAGATTAGTACGGAAATTAGGACAGCATTCATTATTTATCTTTCCCCTTTTTTTACGATCGTAATAGTAAAAACAAATCACACCAATAATCCAAAAGTGCTTTTGAGATAAACTTACATTTTGTATAAGGCAGAGATCATGTCATGTTTTTCCTCCTCGTAATTATTCTAATATTTAGAATCTTATTAATGTTATCTCATCATTTAGCATTCTGTAAGTACTTATTTTTATGATATGTTATACTTTTTCAACTTGAATTCCATTCTAATAGGGTGTAATAACATAACTAAAATAGGACCTTATTTCTACTTGTTCAGCCTTCTAATCTAATTTCTTGCTATATTGTGGAGTATTTTGACATTTGTAGTTAAACAGCTTAGTTTTTTTCCGAATATTGTGTAAAATATTTTTGAGTTAAAAAATGACTCTATTTATTGTTAATAAAAAGCTAGAAAAATTGTTTAAATTGTTGATGAAATCAGAGGAGGATTTACAATGTCGGAAAATTTGTGGCGTAGCAGCGTAAGAAATTTAGAACCATATATTCCTGGAGAAGCGGCTAAGGAAGCAGAAGAACAATCAAAATTAAATGAAATCATTCGTCTTGCTACTAATGAAAATCCCCTCGGCCCGTCGCCAAAAGCGGTTGAGGCGATGCAGAAGGCTGTTCTTGAGGCCCATTATTATCCGGACCTGACGTGTTTGGAGCTTCGTAATAAACTTGGGAGCCTACATGGAATCGATCCTGAAAACTATGTTGTTGCAAACGGAGCAGACAATATTATTAACCTAGTGATTGCTTCATATGTCAATTCTGGAGATGAAGTAGTATATTGTACACCTACCTTTTCAGAATATAATAAAAACACTCTTCTAGTGGGAGGAATTCCTGTAGAAGTGCCGACTACAAAGGATCATAAGTTTGATCTTGAGGCAATACTCGATGCAATTAATGAGCGGACGAAGCTTGTCATCATATGCAACCCCAATAATCCAACTGGCACCATAGTAGATGGAGAGGAACTTCGAAAGTTTTTCAAGCGTTTGCCAAAGCATGTTATTGCCGTACTAGACGAGGCTTATGGCGAATTTATTACCCTCGATCACTATCTAACGGGGGTAGAGTATATTAAGGAAGGATTTCCCGTAATTACGATTCGTACGTTTTCTAAGTTGTATGGGCTAGCTGGGATGAGAGTAGGCTATGCGATGGCAAATGAAGAGCTCATAAGACCTTTGCAAATGGTACGTGAACCGTTTGCCTGTAATCGCGTAGCCCATGCAGGTGCGGTTGCTGCTCTTGATGATGTGGAATATAAAGAAAAAGTTCTACTCGGAAACAAGCTTGAGATGGAAAAAATGATTACGGTTTTTAGGTCTCTTGGCTATAAAGTAGAAGAAACACATACGAATTTCCTGTTCATCGACATGAAGCAAGATACTTCGAAACTAGCAAAAGATTTATTTTCAAAGGGGTTAATCATTCGTCCGTGTTCAGCTTGGGGGTATCCTACCTATGCACGTATCAGCATAGGTACAGCGAAGCAGAATGATAAGCTCATCAAGGCGCTGGAGGAAGTAAGCAGTCAAACTCCACATCACATATAAGGGGGGAACGCAATGAAAGATGGCCGGCATTTAGTTTGGATTCTTGATGATGAATGGGTAGACCATAGTGTGGAAAAGGCTATCCTTGAACAAAATGGGTTTGAAGTGAAGGTAACCCGCTCAGAGACATTGGAAGAGGATCTGCCTCAATATGCTCCATATGTGGACGGGGTAATCGTCCAAGTAGGGTTTCCATGTCAAGCAGAGTTAATTAATAAACTAGATTCCTGTCGGGTAATTACCGCTTCGTCAGTCGGATATAATCATATCGATGTAGAGGCAGCTACAGGAAAGGGGATAATCGTATCCCATGTGCCAGAATTTTGCTCAGAAGAGGTCTCTGATCATACGATAACGCATATGCTCACGATCACTAGACGTTTCCCTGCTTATCATAGGCAAGTAAAGGGAGGGAAATGGGCTCCTATGGATACCCTTCCTATTCAGCGCTTTAGTAAAAACACAGTTGGCTTACTTGGATTTGGGCTAATTGCTCGTAAGGTTGCCCGGAAGCTTAAACCTTTTGGTGTTCGCATAATAACCCATGCCCCTACAGCTCCACAAGAAGTATTGGCGGAATACGCAGTGGAAACAGTTTCATTTAACGAATTGCTGAAGCAATCGACTATTTTGAGTCTCCATATACCACTTAGGCCAGAGAATAAAAACATCATTAGCTACGAACAACTAATGATGATGCCTCGGGGCTCATTTATTGTCAATACGAGCAGAGGCGGCCTGATTAATGAAGAGGATTTATATCAAGCAATTTTTGAAGGACACATCGCTGGTGCTGGTCTTGATGTATTATTGAATGAACCGCCAAATCCCAATGACCCTCTGCTTGCTATGGACGAGGTTTTTGTTACACCTCATTCGGGTTATATCTCGGAAGATGCACTTGAAGAATTAAAAAACAAGACCTGTCAGAATATTATTGATGGTGTAGCAGGCAAGCCATTAGTCAAAACATTGAATTCGCAGGTTTTAAATAAAATCAGATTGTAAAACAGACTTTAATCTATAGAGTTCAATGCTTCTATTTTAAAATGAAATATGATCTAGCTAAAAAAGTGAAATATATCGATGCTTTGAATTATTGAAGGTCAAAAAATAATAGATAAGGCCATAGTTCTTTAGTTTATAGAGGTCACAACCATTTTATTTGGTGTGGTCTCTTTTTTAATTCACTTATTTATAGAAGGAGTCGATCAGAATGCAATTTGTAGAACAGAAGGAAGTTACAATCGGGGGCGATACATTATCTTTAGAAGATGTCGTTCTTGTTGGGCGTTATCATTATAAAGTTTGTTTGGCAGAGAATTCTAAGGAAAAGGTAATCCAAAGCAGACAATATGTGGAGAAGCTGCTGGCTGAGAAAAAAGTAGTATATGGTCTGACTACAGGTTTTGGAAAATTCAGTGACACGTATATATCTAGTGATGATGCGAAAGATTTGCAGGTAAATTTGATTCGCAGCCATGCGTGCGGCATTGGAGATCCGTTTCCAGAAGAAGTAGTAAGAGCAATTATCTTCCTTCGCATTAATTCGCTTATGAGAGGGAATTCTGGTATTCGGCTTCAGGTTATTGAAATGATGGTAGAGATGCTGAACAAAGGTGTTATTCCGATGATCCCTGAAAAGGGTTCTCTAGGAGCAAGCGGCGATCTGGCACCGCTCTCCCATTTGGCTCTTGTCATGATGGGGGAAGGAGAGGCTTACTATAATGGAGAATTAATGGAGGGAGGAGCAGCTCTTTATAAAGCGGGAATCGCTCCTGTATCACTTGAAGCAAAAGAAGGACTCGCACTGATTAATGGAACACAGGTCATGACGGGAGTTGGTGCAATTGCATGTTGGGATGCCATGAAACTTGCTAAATGGGCGGACTCCTCAGCAGCTTTAACGACCGAGGTTCTACGGGGGGTTAGACAGGCTTTTGAGCCTGAAACGCATGAAATTCGTCCACACTATGGTCAACAGCAAGTTGCAAGAAATGTACAGATGTTGACAAAGGGCAGTCAGTTAATGACGAACCAGGGAGAAGTACGAGTGCAAGATGCCTATTCATTACGTTGTGTTCCTCAAGTACATGGGGCAACGAGAGATGCATTGAATTATATTCATGACAAAATAGTTATTGAAATAAATTCGGTTACAGATAATCCACTAATTTTCGCAGAGAAGAATAAGGTGATTTCGGGAGGGAATTTCCATGGCCAACCGATCGCATTAGTGATGGATTTTCTCTCAATTGCGGTGGCAGAGTTGGCTAATATTTCTGAAAGAAGAATTGAACGGCTTGTCAATCCCCAACTAAATGACAATCTTCCTCCGTTTTTAACGAAGTATGGAGGAACTAATTCTGGATTTATGATTGCACAGTATGCTGCAGCTTCACTCGTTTCAGAAAATAAATCTCTTGCGCACCCTGCAAGTGTCGATTCAATCCCAAGTTCAGCTAATCAAGAAGATCATGTGAGTATGGGAACCATCGCAGCACGTAAAGCAGCCAAAATTGTCGAGAACTGCCGCAGTGTTATATCTATTGAGTTGTTATGTGGAGTTCAGGCAGCTGATTATCGGGGTGCCCACCATCTAGGAGATGGAACAAAGTGGGTTTATTCTACATGTAGAAAGTATGTTCCATTTCTTGATACGGATCGAGTCTTATACAAAGACTTCCAAAAGGCAGCTGATTTCATGAAAAATATCGATGTATTAAGGGAAATGGAAGAACAATTTACGGAGTAAGCATGGTGGGGGCAGTCAGACGTCCTTGTACTTTGCAGTATCTTTTTAATGGGAGGGAATTTTTATGTGGGTCATAACTCATTATACAAATTCAAATATTACAATGTTTGAATTTGATACCGAAGAACAAGCAAGAGAAGCGTTTGACACCATGCATGGCTGCAAGATTCTTTCCGAGGTTATCTATTTCACGGATCATTGTTTCACATTAAATGAAGTATAAACGTTTTGGGAACAGATAATGATAAAAAGGTAAGACGATTAATGATTTTCAAAAATGCTCTTGATTTAAATAGAAGTACAAATAGATATTGCAGTAATATGTACGAAACGGCAAAGAATATAGGATTCTTGATTCGGATGTCATAAAGATTAGCCAAAAATTAGATGGAAAAATAATAATGATACAAGTAATTTTACGAGCTTTACGCCATTCATTACGGAGATGAATGGCGTTTTTCTATTGAAAACTTATGCGAAAGTTACATAATTCAAAATTCCCAAAGTATCAGAAAATACTTAATTTATCTTGAAAACGATACCAATGCAAGGTCTTTCTTGATATATACGGCTGACAGTGATTAAATGAGGAATTGAGAGATATTAATGATATCCGTTGTACAAAATATAAGTGTACTTCTAAAACATTGAATTTAATTGTTTACATAAAAGGAGCGGTAAGAGATATGGCAAAAATTATTGCAATCAATGCCGGTAGTTCTTCATTGAAATTCCAATTATTTGAAATGCCGAGCGAAGAAGTAATTACGAAAGGAATGATTGAGCGAATTGGGATGGATGAATCCTCTTTCAGTATCGTTGTCAACGGTGAAAAAGTGACAGAAACAACCCATATTCCAGATCACGATGTGGCTGTTAAGCTTTTACTAGATAAATTGACAAACCTAGGGATTATTCAATCTTTAGACGAAATTGACGGAATCGGCCACCGTGTTGTTCATGGTGGAGAGGAATTTTCAGACTCCGTTGTCATTACAGACGAAGTAATTGAAAAAATCGAAGTTTTATCAGAGCTTGCTCCCCTTCATAATCCTGCTAACATTACAGGGATCAAAGCTTTTCAGCATGTGTTGCCAAATGTTCCTTCCATTGCCGTTTTTGATACTGCGTTCCACCAAACAATGCCGGAAAGTTCATTCTTATACAGCTTACCTTATGCGTATTATAAAAATTTCGGAATCCGTAAATATGGCTTCCATGGTACTTCCCATAAGTATGTGTCAGAACGCGCTGCCGAAATGCTTGGCCGCCCGCTTGATCAATTGCGATTAATTTCCTGTCATTTAGGAAATGGAGCAAGCATTGCTGCTATTGAAGGCGGCAAATCGCTCGATACATCAATGGGGTTCACACCTCTTGCAGGTGTGACGATGGGAACACGGTCAGGAAATATTGACCCTGCCCTAATCCCTTTCATTATGGAAAAAACAAATAAAACAGCTGATGAGGTTCTAGATGTACTTAACAAAGAAAGTGGCATGCTAGGTGTATCCGGATTCTCAAGTGACCTACGTGACATCGAAGTACATGCAGACGAAGGAAATCAAAGAGCTGAATTAGCACTTGAAGTGTTTGCAAATCGAATTCATAAATATATTGGATCGTATGCTGCGCGTATGTCTGGTGTGGATGCGATCATCTTTACAGCTGGAATCGGAGAAAATAGTGATGTCATTCGAGAACGTGTTCTTCACGGCCTAGAATTCATGGGTATTTATTGGGATCCTGCACTCAATAAAGTCCGCGGAGAAGAAGCATTTATTAACTATCCACATTCACCTGTTAAGGTGATGATCATTCCGACGAATGAGGAAGTTATGATTGCGCGGGATGTAGTTAGACTATCTAAATAACGTATGGAAGACAAAGGCACAAGTGCTTTTGTCTTTTTTGAATTTCAGAATTTATGTAGACATTAATAAAAGAGGGATCGCTGATATATTTAAAAGTGAACGATATAGCAGCCTAAGTACAGTTAAGTTCGCTGATTTGATAGAAAGATGTTAAATTCGTCCTTTTTTACATGTAGTATGAGAGAGAATTTACCATTCTAATTATGCTATACTAAATTTAACCAGCTATTTAGATTGGAGGAACTCAGTATGGAAATGACAGATCGGGAGAAAAAAGTCTTAGCCGAGATTCATGATTGGGAAAGCAAACTTTATAGTTATGAGCCGAATGATCTTGAATTAACATACGAGAAATATTTAGAAAGAGCCTTCATGATGCTTCCAGAAACAGTTCAACAGCAGTTTTTTTCTGCATTAGACAATTGGCTGTTCCATCTTCATGCCCTCATTCAAGGCTCACAGCTTCAATTGGACGCAAAGGAACGAATTTTAACAGCAGGACGGATTTTCGATTCCAATATCGAAACGATTGAAGATTTACATATCTTAAGTATAGATCAGCTCCAATACATAGCACAGCAGCAAATTGCCCGACACCGTCTTTATTCTTTTGCACAGGGTGGCATGGCAGGGACAGGAAGTTCCTTATTGCTTGGAGCCGATCTCCCTGCGATGGCTGTCATAAATCTTAGAGTGGTTCAGCTTATCGCCATGACATATGGATTTGAGGTGAATACGCCTTTTGAAATGATGAGCTCGCTTAAGGTGTTTCATGCAGCAACCCTTCCACCTCGCATGCAGAATAGGGCATGGGGAGAGTTAATGAATGAACTTCAAAACCATAAGGAAGATTATTTTTATGAAGGGAACGAAGAATTAGCTAATATTACTTGGCTTGAACAGCCGCTTAAACAACTATTCAAAGGAATGGCCATTTTTCTCTTTCGAAAGAAATCGCTTCAAGGCATCCCGATTATCAGTATGGCAATTGGTGCAGGAACGAATTACCAGCTTACAAGAAAAGTCACGGAATTTGCCCATAAATATTATCAAATAAGGTATTTGAGTAAGAAAGAAGGTAAAAGCGGATGACCACAATTGAACATAAAAAAGAAGCGCCGAAACATGTATCTTGCAAAGTGATTACGGTAAGTGATACGAGGGGAGTGGATACCGATAAAAGTGGAAGACTTATGATTGATCTATTAGAGAGTGCGGGTCACACGGTTGCCGATTATGTCATTGTTAAAGACGAAGGGGAACAGCTGCGCGAAGAAATATTAAAGGGGTGCAAAGATCCAGCAATCGATGTAGTTCTGACTAATGGCGGAACAGGAATTGCACTGCGGGACATTACAATCGAAACAGTTAAGGGCTTATTCGATAAAGAAATCAGCGGATTTGGCGAGTTATTTCGAATGCTTAGCTATCAGGAGGATATTGGGTCGGCTGCCATTCTTTCGCGCGCTGTGGCAGGGGTTGTCCAAAATAAAGCTGTATTCTCGACACCAGGATCATCAGGTGCGGTTCGTCTTGCAATGAACAAGCTAATCCTGCCTGAACTTGGGCATGTCGTTAGAGAATTGAAAAAGGATTTGTAAGGATGACTGACAAAAAGATCCTTTCTTCTGCTTAAAAGGATCTTTTTAATCTTATTGATGCATTTTTCCTGAAACATCTTGATTCGTTCGATACCATAGCCACAGATCGTTAATAATGGAAGCCAATTCAGCAATTTCACTGTTCAGCTCGCATGACCGAATGAAATTCCCCTCATCTGAAAGCTGGGCCTGCTTGATATTAATCTTTTCCTCTAGTTCAGCAATCCGATCTGGAATTTTCCCTCTAATTTTTTCCCATTGAAATAATATCACTTGTTGTGTTTGTCCCGAAAATTGCTCCCAATCGCCCGTAAATGATGGGATCGGTATGCCAAGGCGTTCATTATATAAAAAATGTTCGTCCATTTAAAAAATCCCCCAAAATATATATTGCTTATATTCTACTATACTCTTCTTCTTCCTTCCAATTGTTCGCGCAATTCATTCATGAATTTGGCCTTTCTATATGAAAAGGTCATTTATTTTGGCTGTTTTCGCATATATTGTTGTTTTTAGCCTACAAAGTTTGCCCGTTGATTTCCACTGCGGGCACTTGCTTTCTGCGGGGAGGGGACGGGAGCCTCCTCGGCGTTATCGCCTGCGGGGTCTCCCGCTTCCCTCTATTCCCGCAGGATACTGAATTTACATCCTTGAATCTGCCCACGCACGAAGGAAAAGCGATAGCATTTTCGAGGAGTCAAGTGCCCTCCGCTCCAATCAACTCAGATTATTAAATAAAAATCACATTATCAAAAGCAACAAACTTTACAAAACAACCATTATTATTTTTATACATTTTTTAGGATAAGTATTGATTTTTTTTAAAAAAACATGTTATTCTTTATACAAGAATGATGAATAAAAACAAATATTAATGAATAATTATTCGTATATAACAAGGAGGAAAATGTAATGTCAAAAGCAAAAGTAGTACTTGCCTATTCAGGCGGTTTAGATACTTCAGTAGCAATTAAATGGCTGGAAGAACAAGGCTACGCGGTTGTAGCCTGCTGTCTAGATGTGGGAGAAGGAAAGGATTTAAAATTCATTCAAGAAAAAGCATTAACAGTTGGTGCTATTCAATCGTATGTTATTGATGCAAAAGAAGAGTTTGCTAGTGATTATGCACTGATGGCGCTGCAAGCACACGCACTTTATGAAAATAAATATCCGCTTATCTCTGCACTTTCACGTCCATTGATTGCGAAGAAATTGGTTGAAGTAGCGGAAAAAGAAGGCGCAGTTGCGGTTGCACATGGCTGTACTGGAAAAGGAAATGACCAAGTGCGTTTTGAAGTAGCAATTCAAGCATTAAATCCGGATCTCCAAGTATTGGCGCCTGTCCGTGAATGGAAATGGTCACGTGAGGAAGAAATTGAATATGCAAAACAAAAATATATTCCAATTCCAATCAATTTAGATTCACCGTTTTCAATCGACCAGAACTTATGGGGACGAAGCAATGAATGTGGAATTCTTGAGGATCCATGGGCTGCTCCGCCAGAAGAAGCTTATGAGCTGACATCAAGTCTGGAAGAAGCGCCTAATACACCAGATATCGTGGAAATTGGCTTTGAAAAAGGAGTTCCAACTAGTATAAATGGAAAACAATATTCATTATCAGAGTTGATTTTAGAATTGAATGACCTTGCAGGAAAGCATGGAGTAGGCAGAATTGATCATGTTGAAAACCGCCTAGTTGGAATAAAATCTCGTGAAGTTTACGAATGTCCTGGTGCAATGACACTGATTAAAGCGCATAAAGAGCTAGAGGATTTAACTTTAGTAAAAGAAGTTGCCCATTTCAAACCAGTGATCGAAAAGAAAATTGCTGAATTAATTTACGAAGGTCTATGGTTCTCACCTTTGAAAGGCGCATTATCAGCATTCCTTGAAGATACGCAAAAGTTTGTTACGGGAACTGTTCGTGTAAAGCTGTTTAAAGGTCACGCGATTATCGAAGGAAGAAAATCTCCTTTTTCTTTATATGATGAAAAGCTCGCCACATACACGTCAGATGATGAATTTGACCATAATGCAGCGGTAGGATTTATTAAACTATGGGGATTGCCAACAAAGGTTCAAAGTATTGTACAAAATAAGAAGGTGAATGTGTGAAAAAATTATGGGGCGGCAGATTTACAAAATCAGCTAAGGAATGGGTCGATGACTTTGGCGCTTCCATTTCATTTGACCAGGAATTAGTAATGGAAGATCTCGAAGGAAGTATTGCGCACGTAACAATGCTTTCGAAATGCGGTATCATTTCCGAAGAGGAAGCGGATGAGATCAAAAATGGTCTTGAACAATTAAAAGAAAAAGCTGCCAATGAGGAATTATCCTTTTCGGTTAAATTGGAAGATATACATTTGAATCTTGAAAGCTTTCTGACTGAAATCGTCGGACCTGTTGGTTGAGAAGGCAAAGGATTTACTTTATAAAGAAGAGCAAGCTGCGAAATAACAGCATGCTCTTTTTCTATCAATGGAAAAAGTAATCCTTTTACAAGTTAGGTAACTGTCTAGCGCTGGAAGCACCACGCTAACCTTATCATTCATCCTTATTTGTCCGCACAACTAAAACATCACAAGGAGCATACCGGGTAATATGTTCAGAAACACTGCCGATGAGAAACCGTTCAACTGCGTTTAAGCCAGTAGCACCGCAAATAATTAGGTCAATATCAAGTCTCTTAGCGATTTCCTTTGGTATTAATACTTTAGGAGAACCAAAACTAATTTCATACTCAATATTAGCCACTCCAGCATCAATTGCATCTTGTTTGTATTTCTCCATTAGCTCTTTCGCGAACTTATCTGCTCTTTCCGCAATCGTGCGGTCATACGCTTCGACCGCCGCAAAAGTGCGAGTATCAATGATGTGAGACAAATGAAGCTTAGCATCATTTCTTTTTGCGATTTCGATTGCCTTCTTGAAAGCCCATTCTGCCTCTGTTGAACCGTCTAAAGCGACTAATATATTTTTATAAGTCATTCCCACAATAATCTCCTCCTTTACCTTTATTATACAATAATTAAACGATGTATATCTGTAGCAAAAAATCGAACAATAACTTAGTCAGTCAATTTTTAACTTTATTCAGTTGAAGTCTCTAATCGATATAAGTGGCGAGGTGAATGCAAACAGGTATCCAATTTAGTGTGGGGGGTAAACTAAGGCTGAATAAAGTTAAGCCTCCGGCGAATGCCTTAGATTTTTAAAAGGAATTTATCGAGCAAGCTAAGGTAAAATCTGGGCGCAAATACGCCAAAGCGAATTTGATTTTAAGGAGCGAGAAAAATGATGAAAAAACGCGATTCAAAAGAACTATTGAATTTATTTTATAACGAGGAAGGGGCAAATGAAGTAAGCGAGCAAATAATGGATGCTTATAATAGCGGTGTGATTGGCCAGTCCAATGCTAACTTTGTGATGGAAGATAACGAGGTGGAAGAAGGGGAAATTTAGTCCTCATTGCAAAACAAAAAAAGCTGACGAAGGATATTGGCAAGGGACATCGACTAGCAGGGGAAATTGAAGCCAAGTTTTCATCAATAACTACGGAGCAGGCGTAGGGATACAAATCCCTTTTGGCGGATACAAAAGAGTGGTTTTGGAAGAGAAAAAGGACTTCAAGCACTAAGAAATTACACACAATTGAAAAATGTCGCAGTGAAACTGACATAATATTTATTTGGAAAATCAATAAAAAAGAAAATCTCACAATGTATAAGTTTTGTGAGATTTTCTTTATTTTAGTGGCTGTAAATCAATCTATTTCACTAAAAATTGAAACGTTCGAGACTATTTTTTGATTAAATTATACGCTTTTATCGCCGTTTCAATGGCAAGTCTTTTTCCAGGTTCCATGAAGTCTTCCCCAAGCAGCTGCTTAATTTTTTCTAACCGGTGATAGAGTGTTTGACGGACGATGAATAGCTGATCTGATGCTTCTTTTTTTGCACCGCTGCATTCAAGATACACTTTCAATGTTGTTAAAAGATCGCTTTCGGTTGCTCCGTCATGTTCGATGATTGGACCCAAATAATCGTTTACAAAGATCTCAAGGCTACCGCTCTTTTTCAATGGAAGGAGCACTCGATAGATTCCTAGGTCATCATAAAAAAATGAAGTGCCTGCTAGCTGCAATTGATGTAAAGTCAGAACTTCTTTTGCTTCTTCATAGCTCTTTGGCAGCTGTCCAATCTTTTTATATGTACGTCCTATTCCAAATACACACTCACTGCCCGTGAAAATGCGTTCCTCTTGCATTTTAGTAAGTTGGTGAATAATACGTTGAAAATTTTCTTTCTCTTTTTTATTGCTTGGAAGAATTGCGGCGATGACCGCTAGTTCGTCCTTGAATACTGTGACAGCAGGAAAGAAACCGAAGCGTTTGAAAAGAGAGCGGATCATCATTGATCGCTGCAGCTTAATATCATCCCACTCTTCCTCCCCTATATGTTCTGACGGGGGGAGGGTTTTAATGATAAACACCCGAAATAAAAGATCTTTACCTTGAAATGGGAGATACATTTGAACTTCTTCTTCGTCATATGTCTGTCTATGTAAAATAGTTCTTACAATCCTATCTTCAGAATGCTGTTTTCTCTCTTCAATTGTTCTGTTTCTAACGAGAATTTGTGCAATTGCCAGAGCAGCCCGATCGAGCATTAAATAATCAAATTCTTCCGGAATTGAATTATTGATTAAGAGGCAAATGTAGCCCCATATTTGGCCGAGTCCTTCAACAGGCATAATTGCGAAAAGCTCTCCGTTCAATATTACAGTTCTTTTTCCAGCTTGGCTCCCAGTTAATTCTTCGAAATGCTTAACAGCCATTTTTTGAAAATCATTGTTTGCCAGAGGGTAGTAATGAGATTTACTATCTGTAGAAATAAACATAGCCCGACGCTGAAAAACCTTATAAAGCTCCTGAAGAATTTTCTGCAATCCGTTTGGTGCTAAAGATAATTCAATAAATCTCCGGGAGGATTTGTCGAGATAGTGTAGCATGTGATTGTGATGATTTACAATTAATCCATGCAGATCTTGTGTTATATCAATGAATTTTACAGTTTCTTCAAAAATGATGATCGGAAAATCATTTTCGTCAGCAATTTCAAGAATTTGATCGGGAATTTCCTTGAAATAAGAGCCCATTTCAATGCATAAGCAAGCAACATTAAGATCAATTAGCTTTTTTACATAAGCAATTTGTGAAGGGTGATCAAGCTGAAGCCCCACACCGGTTGTTAAAATTAACTCATCGCCATGAATGACCGATCCAAATTCCTGTACCTCTAACACATGCGCCCACCGGACTCTTCTGTCCAATCCATTTCTTCCTGCTATGACTTTGGCACGCTTAAACAAGTCCCTTTTAAGGATATCTTCTACAGAAAGAGTAATTTCCTTCATCATGGCAATGACCTCCGAGATGTAAAAATAAAATGCAAAAGAATTAACATTATGTAAAATGAAAATTATCGGAATTATCTATAAAATAAATTATGAAGCTTATTTAATTTGTCGTCAATATTAGAAAGTACTATTAAGGAGGATTCAAATGACAATTGTAACAGAAGTAACGAAAATGCTTTCGAATTTTGTGAATGGACAATGGGTAAAGTCTACTACTGTAAACTATGAGAACGTTCCAAATCCTGCGACAGGGGAAATCATTGCTAAAGTTCCGATTTCCACGAAAGAAGATTTAGATGCTGCTGTATTAGCTGCCAAATCAGCTTTTCAAACTTGGAAAAAGGTTGCCGTTCCGCAGCGTGCGAGAATTCTTTATAAATATCATCAATTATTAGTGAGCCATTGGGACGAGCTTGCAAAGCTAATTACATTAGAGAACGGAAAAAATTATTCTGAGGCATATGGAGAAGTACAACGCGGGATTGAGTGCGTTGAATTTGCGGCTGGTGCGCCGACTTTGATGATGGGATCCCAGCTTCCTGATATTGCGACTAATATTGAATCGGGTATGTACCGATATCCAATAGGTGTTATCGGCGGGATTACGCCATTTAATTTTCCGATGATGGTCCCGTGCTGGATGTTCCCGCTCGCAATTGCATGCGGAAATACATTTGTATTAAAGCCTTCAGAAAGAACACCTCTATTAGCGAATCGTCTAGCTGAATTGTTGAAGGAAGCCGGCTTGCCGGACGGAGTATTCAATATTGTTCACGGGGCACATGATGTAGTATATGGGATTCTTAGTCATCCGGATATTCCAGCTGTATCATTCGTCGGTTCACAGCCAGTTGCTGAATACATTTATAAAACGGCGTCTGCAAACGGAAAAAGGGTTCAAGCTCTTGCAGGTGCTAAGAACCATACGATTGTAATGCCGGATGCCGACATGGAGTCAACTGTAACCAATATAATAAATGCCTCTTTTGGATCTGCTGGGGAGCGTTGCATGGCCTGTTCAGTAGTCGTAGCTGTTGATGATATCGCGGATGAATTAGTTGAAAAGCTTACAGATGAGGCAGATAAATTAATAATCGGGGACGGTTCAGAGGAAGGGGTTTTCCTTGGACCAGTCATCCGTGATTCCCATAAAGAAAAGACACTCGGATACATTAAATCAGGAGTGGAAGAAGGAGCAAAGTTAATCCGTGATGGGAGAAAAGACGAATCTTCCTCAAAAGGAGGCTATTTCGTCGGACCAACGATATTTGATCATGTGAATCAAGAGATGAGAATTTGGAAAGAGGAAATATTCGCTCCGGTTTTATCGATTGTTCGTGTAAAGAATTTAGATGAAGCCATTGAATATGCCAATAAGTCTGAATTTGCAAATGGCGCGTGTATTTTTACGGACAGTGCTAAGGCAATCCGTCAATTTAGAGAAGAAATCGATGCTGGAATGCTCGGTGTCAATTTAGGAGTACCTGCACCAATGGCTTTCTTCCCATTCTCAGGCTATAAAAAATCCTTCTACGGGGATCTGCATGCGAATGGCCGGGACGGTGTGGAATTTTATACACGCAAGAAAATGCTGACAGCGCGGCATTCTTACTAATTTTGAGTTAATTGGTCATTAAGTTCCTTTTTGTTATGTATATATCATATATCTTGTCTATTTAAGCCAAGGCTGTTTTCTAAAGGATTGTTGTTTTTAAATAGGTATTGTATGTAGTTGATTGGAGTGAAAGGTGCGAGACTCCTGCGGGAGTAGTGGGACAGGTGAGACCCCACAGGCGGTAACGCCGAGGAGGCTCACCGCCCGCCCCGCGGAAAGCGAGCTCCTAAAGCGGAAATCAACTAGACCTCATCTCGGTTAATTAGCAACAAAGTTTACGAAAACAACCTAAGCAAAGGAAAGGGGTTTTGAAATGGAAACGACAAAAATAGATCGTTTAGTAGAAAAAGATCGGAAAAATCTATGGCATCATATTTCGCCATACAATGAAAAAAATCCGCCGATGGTTATTTCAGAAGCAAGCGGTGCATGGATTACAGATCATAATGGAAACAAATATTTAGATGCAATGTCAGGATTATGGTGTGTAAATGTCGGCTACGGCCGTGAAGAACTTGCTCAAGCAGCTTATGAACAAATGAAGAAGATGGCGTATGCTCCGTTAACGCAAAGTCACGAACCAGCGATTCAACTTGCAGAAAAACTGAACGAAATGCTTGATGACGAGTATGTTATGTTTTTCTCCAATAGCGGCTCAGATGCGAATGAAGCGGCATTCAAAATTGCCCGCCAATATCATCAGCAAAATGGGGAGCATTCCCGCTATAAATTTATTTCCCGCTATCGTGCTTACCATGGCAGTTCCTTCGGGGCATTATCAGCAACAGGACAGTCATTAAGAAAGTATAAATATGAGCCGCTTGCGCAAGGATTTTTACACGTGCGTCCGCCTGATAGCTACCGAAGACCTGAAGGTATGTCAGTTGAAGAGTTCAATTTGCAAAGAGCACAGGAGTTTGAAGAAACGATAATTTGGGAGCATAAAGACACGATTGCTGGAATTATTATGGAACCGCTCATTACTGGTGGAGGGATCATCATTCCACATCCGGTCTATATGGAGAAAGTACAAGAAATTTGCAAGAAATATGGAGTGCTTCTCATTATTGATGAAGTGATCTGCGGATTCGGCAGAACAGGGAAAATGTTCGGACATATGCAATTCAATCTGAAACCGGATATTATTACAATGGCAAAAGGAATTACGAGTGCATATTTGCCGTTATCGGTGACTGCCGTTCGGAAGGATATTTATGAAACATTTAAGAAGGGTGATGGGGAAAGCCATTTCCGCCATGTAAACACTTTCGGAGGAAATCCGGCAGCATGTGCATTAGCGTTGAAGAACTTAGAAATTATGGAAAAGGAAAATCTTGTGGGTCGTTCCGAGCAGCTTGGCGAACGCTTGAAGAATGAGCTTGAAGAACTGAATAAACATCCATATGTCGGGGATATTCGCAGTCTGGGTTTCTTAATGGGCATCGAGCTTGTTGAGGATAAACTGACGAAAGAGCCAGCAACAGCTGAACGAGTAGGGAAAATTATTGCCGAATGTAAACAAAATGGCTTAATTATTGGCAAGAACGGAGACACAGTTGCAGGGTATAACAATATCCTGGCACTCTCTCCACCGCTTTCCTGCACAGATGAGGATGTAGAATTTATTATTTCTGTCTTGAAAAAAGTATTTGAAAATAATAAATAATAACAAACAGGCTCAATTCTAATACCAAGAATTGAGCCTGTTTGTTTAAAAATTTGTTACTCTAGTTCATTTAAAAAACTGTCAAGGAAAATTTTTATACGATTACTTTATAAACTGGAGCTCTTTCGGAAACTTCGTCAAAACTTCGACTCCATCTTTTGTCACTGCAAGATCATCCTCAATCCTAACTCCAGCAACACCCGGAACATAAATGCCTGGTTCAATTGTATAAACCATGCCCTCTTCAAGTAAGAGCGGGTTTGTTTCCATTATAGAAGGGTATTCGTGTACACCGATGCCCAAGCCATGACCTAAACGGTGCGGGAAGTATTCACCATATCCTGCTTCTGCGATAATCTTCCGGGCTGTTAAATCAACTTCCGAGCAAGCGATCCCTGGTTTGCTAGCTTCAATCGCAGCTAGTTGGGCTTTTAGGACTGTTTCGTAAATTTCCCTTTGCTTATCATTAATATCCCCGTATGCAACTGTTCTTGTAATATCTGAGCAATAGCCATCAACGACAACGCCTAAGTCAAATAAAATAAAGTCACCTTTTTTAATTTTCGTCATTCCTGGATTGCCATGAGGAGAAGCTGCATTGGCACCAGTCAGCACCATCGTAGAGAATGACATTTCGTTGATGCCTTTTTTCTTCATCGCGTATTCGATTGCAGCTAGCACATCGAGTTCTGTTTTTCCTTCTTTGATTTCTGCACAGCCTGTCTCGATAGCAAAATCGGCTAATGCACATGCTTCGCGGATGGTATCAAGTTCCTTTTGATCTTTTATTAAGCGGAGTTTTCTTAATTTTTCTTCCGCTGGAACGAAGGTAGCACCGCTGAACAAGTGAGAAATGGCTTCATATCGTTCAACATTCATATGTTCTTTTTCAATTGCCACTTTTTCCACTTTTTTCACTCGATTGTTTATCGCTTTATGTATAAGCTCCCATGGATTTTCAATATCGGTGTAAGCAATAATTTCATTGCTCCAGCCTGCGTTCTTCGCATCTTGCTTTTCCATGGCAGGACAAACAAGAAATGGCTCTTCGTCTTGGAAAACCGCTAAACCAAGAAGGCGTTCATGAGGATCGCTCAAAAAGCCGCTTAAATAAAAAACATTTTCTGATGATGAAACGAAACAAACCTGGATATCATTTTCCTTCATCCATTCGGATAGTTTTCTTAATCTTGTATTCATGATGATTGTGCCTCCTTTAAAATTGATATTTTGAGAGTAGCAATAATTAAAGCAAAAGTAAACTTTTAAAGTAAGGATAATAAGGGTATAAGTGTATGTGAAGGCAGGAGAAAATTACTTTCCGTTGAAGTAATCTAAATGATGAGATAAAAGAGAGGGGAATAAATTTGAAAGTATCATATCATGGACATTCGGTAGTAAAAATGAAATCTCAAGAGAAAACAATCTTAATCGACCCGTTTATTACAGGTAATGGATTGACTGATTTAAAAGTTAAAGATGTAAAGCCTGATGTTATTATTTTGACACATGGTCATGGCGATCATATTGGAGATACAGTTGAACTTGCGAAAGAAAATAACTCCCTTGTCATTGCCACTTTTGAATTAGCCACGTATTTAAGCTGGCAGGGCATAAATACACATGGGATGAGTATTGGCGGTGCTTATCAGTTTGACTTCGGCAAGGTAAAACTGACACCAGCTATCCATGGAACTGGTTTGGTTACTGAAAATAATGAAATCATCTATTTAGGAATGCCGGCTGGAGTTCTAGTTACGATAGAGGATAAAACCATTTATCATGCAGGAGACACGGCTTTATTTTCAGATATGAGGCTTATTGGCGAACGGCATCCGATCGATCTCGCATTCTTGCCAATCGGTGATAATTTTACGATGGGGCCAGAAGATGCTGCATATGCGGCTCAATTATTAAGCGCAAAAAAAGTCGTGCCGATTCATTATAATACATTTCCGCCTATTAAACAGGATCCTCATAAATTTGTGGAAATGCTTGAAGATGGCACTGGTCAGGTACTTGAGGCCGGTGAATCAATTGAACTATAGAAAAATAAAGTTTGTTGCTTTTATAATGTGATTTTTATTTAATAATCTGAGTTGGTTGGAGCGGAGGGCACTTGACTCCAGCGGGAGATAGAGGGAACGGGAGACCCCACAGGCGGTAACGCCGAGGAGGCTCCCGTCCCTCCCCGCGGAAAGCAAGTGCCCGCAGCGGAAATCAACGGGCAAACTTTGAAGGCTAAAACAACAATATATGCGAAAACAGCCAAAATAAAAGAGCCGACTGAAAAATGATATAGGATCAATTTTCAACATATAGACTTTCAAACAGAAATCTGCGGAAAACTTCATCGTTTATTTTTAGCTTGTATGACATACAGCTATCGGAAAAGCTTTAGGGGGAATGGTTTCGAGCCTGTCCGCATATTAATGTAAGAAGAAGATTTTAGGAGGGAGTCTATATGAATAAAAATCGGTATCTGCTTTGCTTGTTAGTATGCGGCCTGCTGCTTTATTATGCTGTACCTAGGCTCGGTGTTTTTAGTGGAGGGTTAGAAGGTATTTTTGCTATTTCGTGGCTCGCTTTTGCTCTTTTTGTCATTGCCGGAAATTTGACAGCTTTACTTTATTCTCCAAAGAGACCAATCTTAGGTATGAGGGAAAGTAAAGCAGGGGCTGAGAGAAAGAGAGCTCGTTCCTTTAATCGTTAAGCTATATTAGCAATTAATGTTAAAGTTGATTATTAGCCTTATGCATGCATGCGAACGGGTTTTATTCGGGACGAATAACGTAGAGAGCAGGTATGCATAAGGCGGTTTGAACGCCAACAATATATTAACAAAGCTAATCGTTAAAATAGGGAATTTGTCGATCACTGTCGTATCGAATTGAATCAAGGCTATTTTAACCCTATAATGGAAATATAGGAATTTTTTAAAAAAGGGTGAACGTCTTGGCTACTAAGCATGAACAAATTTTACGATATATCGATGAACTGCCGGTTGGGGAAAAAATATCTGTAAGACAAATCGCCAAGGCACTGACAGTAAGTGAGGGTACGGCATACAGAGCGATTAAAGAAGCGGAAAATAAAGGGTATGTCAGTACGATCGAACGAGTTGGTACGATTCGGATTGAACGGAAGAAGAAAGAAAATATCGAGAAGCTTACTTTTGCAGAAGTGGTAAATATTGTCGACGGCCAAGTATTGGGGGGAAGAGATGGTCTGCATAAAACCCTAAATAAGTTTGTTATTGGGGCAATGAAGCTTGAGGCGATGATGCGCTACATAGATGCAGGGAGCCTCCTGATTGTTGGAAACCGAACCCAAGCCCACGAGCTTGCTCTCAAAGCAGGAGCTGCCGTACTTATTACTGGCGGATTTGAAACCGAAGAAGATGTAAAAAAACTTGCGGATCAGCTTCAGCTCCCGATTATCTCAAGCAGCTATGATACATTCACTGTCGCAACAATGATCAATCGGGCTATTGATGACCAATTAATTAAAAAGGAAATTGTCCTTGTAGAAGATATCTTAACGCCACTTCAAGATACGGTTTATGTAAAAACGACTGATAAGGTTTCAGATTGGCTAAATCATAACCGCGAAACGATGCATAGCCGATTCCCTGTTGTTGATCTGAATATGAGGGTTCAGGGGATGGTGACTTCAAAGGATATTATGGGTCATGACCCAGACACTTCTATTGATAAAATTATGACGAAAAGCCCGATGACAGTAGGAGGAAAGACGAGTGTGGCTTCCTCCTCTCATATGATGGTGTGGGAAGGAATTGAAGTCCTTCCTGTAGTCGATGATTCTAATAAACTTGAAGGAATTATTAGTAGACAAGATGTCTTAAAGGCGCTTCAGATGATTCAGCGCCAGCCGCAAGTCGGTGAAACGATTGACGATATTGTAACAAATCAGCTTGTGCTCACGAGAGGAAAAGCAAAAGGTGATGATGTTTACCGATGCGCAGTAACTCCGCAAATGACCAATCATCTCGGAACGATTTCTTATGGTGTATTTACTACGATCGTTTCCGAAGCAGCTAACAGGGTGTTAAGAAACTATAAAAAAGGGGATCTAGTCGTTGAGAATATGACCATCTACTTCATCAAGCCCGTCCAAATTGACAGTATGCTTGAGATTTATCCGCGAGTTCTTGAAGTCGGACGTAAATTTGGAAAAGTAGATGTTGAAGTGTTTAACGAAGGTGTTCTTGTTGGAAAAGCGATGATGATGTGTCAACTGATTGACAGGCAATAGGAAAAACCTAGCGCTCTTTCGTTTATCGATAATAAGTTTATAATAAAAGCCGTTCCACTATCGGGAACGGCTTTAGATATAAACGCTGTTAAACAATATTGTTGGTCTAGTCGCGGGTTCGATTCACCTTCCGATAGACGGGTTTTGCATTCGCAAAAAAGGCTCTCTTCGACGCACAGGATGTGCTAGTGTCGACAATGCCACAGGACGTGGCGTTTTTGTCGACCAGGCGAAATCGCCCCGCTAATATGCATTTTTCAACATTGTTCATTAACAAAGACGAAATATAAAATATGAATTATTCTATTGCTTCTTTTGCAGCAAGGGGTAAATAATATTTATAGGCTTTTAAGCCCCAAAATATCGTAAATCCTCCGAAAAGGATAAAAACCCCAGCAATAATATAGGTTATCGTGTTTCCGTTTAGAAATAATTGGTTCACACCGAAAAGAGCCACAAATATACCCAATGCGACCCTTGATTTTGCAGAGATCCAATTTCTTTCTGCAGGGCGCTTGCATCTAACGTATTTCACTTTATAGACGAAATAAAACGAAAGTGAAAGAGTAATTAAAATAACCAAGACAGGCATAATAAGACCTCCAAGTTTCGACAATCTAACTATATTCTAACGGTAAAATGGGGAAAATGCTATAAGTTGCTCTCGTTTCTTTTTCTTTGGCTATGTTAAAGCTCAATGTTGTGATATTAATTAAAGTATCTCATAAATAAAGGAGCACACGATGATAGATAAAATATTAGAGACAATTAAACAGTATGAAACGATTATTATCCATCGGCATGTACGTCCAGACCCAGATGCATATGGTTCGCAGGGGGGGCTCGCCGAAATTCTGAAGGCATCGTTCCCTGAAAAGAATATTTTCACGGTAGGGAAAGAAGAAGAAACATTGCACTATCTTCGCCGGCTTGATCAAATTCCTAATGACACCTATGAAGGAGCATTAGTTATTGTTTGTGATACAGCGAATGCTGAGAGGATCTGTGACGACAGATACCATTTAGGGGATAAATTGATTAAAATTGATCATCATCCGAATGTAGACCCATATGGAGATATGATGTGGGTAGATACAGATGCAAGTTCAGTCAGTGAGATGATCTATGAATTTTATTTGTCAGGAAAAGAAAAAGGTTTGAAGATGTCAGATGAAGCCGCTAGATTATTATTTGCGGGGATCGTTGGCGATACAGGCCGATTCCTTTTTCCGAGTACGTCGAAAAAAACTTTCGCCTATGCGGGTGAATTAATCCATTATCATTTTTCCCGGCCAGAACTTTATGATAAGATGTACGAATTATCACCGAATGTTGTTAAATTAAACGGTTATGTGCTGCAAAATTTCGAAGTGAAAAACAATGGTTCAGCTGCAATGATTATTAGGAAGGAATTATTGGAAGAGTTTCAAGTAAAGGCGTCGGAAGCCTCACTCCTTGTTGGCTCACTCGGTAATATCGCAGGCATAAAAGCGTGGGTGTTCTTTATTGAAGAAGATGATCAAATCCGCGTCCGTCTTCGCTCAAAAGGACCGATTATTAATGAAATAGCCAGAAATTATCAAGGTGGGGGCCACCCGCTTGCAGCAGGGGCATCCATCTATTCATGGGATGAAATGGATACTGTTATTCATGATTTGGAAGAAGCTTGCCAAAAGTAAAACAAAGCCCGGCGTTTGCCGGGCAATTTCATTTTAGGGCTCAATTATTTAAAAAGCGGTCTTCAGAATAGGTTAATTCATTAATCTAGCATGATATTCAGATGGATAGACAACGTCGTATAAACAACCATCTCTTTGACTTCGAGACGATAGCGTTTTTCATTCACTTTTATAACTTTATTTTCAATTATTCTTTTAATGAGCTCCCGGCTTTTATAGACAGTGTCAATATCCTTAGCCATCATCATGCTAATGTTTTCTTTAATTTCATCTTCAATTTCAAACACGCTAAACGTGTCCAATTTATACTTCTCGCTATTTTTTATTTTTATTTTGATTTCTTGAATCGTTAACTGTTCGCGATTTTTTTTATTAAGCTCTTTAAATTCCTCTTGCCAGATTTTTTTTTCCTGTTCAAGATCGTGGATTTCAATTTCTTGCTTATTGATCTGGGAGCTATACTTCTCCTGCCACTCACCAAAAATAAACAGAAAAACAGCCCAGCTAATCATTCCGCCTATTGCCATACCAGCTAAAAACCGCTGCCATGAAGGCCGGTGGTAAAATGGAGGAATCCTCATGATGAAATATGCTCCTGTGTGAGCCAGCTAATCAGCATTGCCCCCGTTTGTGCCCCGCCGAGTGCAGAAAGAATTAATATAAATTGCTTAAATAAATCCTTCGTCTGGCCATCTAAAAATCCCTTTTCAAAGCTGTATAATGTGTCAAATGTACCTCCGATCGCCGCAATGATGGCCCAAATTCGAATCATGTTGGATATTTTTATCACTTCAGTAATGGGTGGCTTTCCCGTCAGAAAAGCTGCAAGTCCGCCAATGATAGATCCCCCGATGACTACACCCAGAGCAATGAAGTAACTTTCAATTAATAAAGCAAAAAAAGGCTGGGCTTTCATATTCATCCTTCCTTACTGCAGGGAACAACATTACCTGCCAAAGTTAAACTGTTACTTCATCATATGGACAAACATAATTAAATATGTTAAAGTCTCGCAATTCATTTTTTAAATAGGTATTGTATGAAGTTGATTGGAGCGGAAATCAACTATACCACTTTTGGGTTAAAAAACAGCAACAAATTTCGAAAAAGCCTAAAAGTAAAAAGAGAACATATTTTCCTTTTTGTTTCCGGCGTTCTATAATATATACAGTAGAAGAATTAAGGGTGTGAACGAAATTGTCATTTATTCACCTTCATGTATATAGTGCCTATAGTTTGCTGACAAGTACGGCTACGGTTGAGCAATTAGTATTAGATGCGAAGCAAAAAGGCTATCAATCACTTGCTTTAACCGATCGCAATGTGATGTATGGTGCGGTCGCATTTTACAAAGAATGCTTAAAGCATTTCATAAAACCCATCATGGGGTTGACGGTAGATGTCCTCAGTGAAATAACATCTTCTAGCAATCCGATTGTTCTCCTTGCGACAAATCAAATTGGATTCGAAAATCTATTAAAGATTACAAGTGTTGTCCAAACAAAATCACCTGAAGGAATCCCAATTAAGTGGCTAAAAGCCTATTCAGATGGATTAATTGCTATTAGTCCGGGCCTTGAAGGAGAAATCGAACAATGCTTAGCCAATGATGAATACGAAAACGCTAAAAAGACGGCGGTGTTATATAAGCAACTATTTGAAAAGAATCACTTCTTCCTGTCAATTCAAGATCATAAAATTGACAAGGAAAGAAAGATTCTTTCCAGTCTGGCCCAAATTGCAGGCGAAATAGGCATTGGGTTAACCGCCACCAATCCTGTTCATTATTTATCTAAAGAAGATGCGTTTGCACAGGAATGCCTACTCGCGATTAAAAACGGCGTAAAATTACAGGATGATGAAAGAGAACGGCTAGGAAGTGATGAGTATTACTTAAAAACACCGGCAGAAATGGCCGAACTATTTTCTGAATATCCTGATGCACTTGAAAATACGATAAAGATTGCGGATCAATGCAATGTAATGCTCGAACTAAATCAGCAACACTTGCCCAAATATCCAGTGAACAGCGACTTATCCGCCGATGAGCTTTTAGATGAGGTTTGCTGGAAGGGGCTAAAAGAAAGATATAAAAACGCAACAGAGGAACATCATAAGCGGTTAAAATACGAACTAAATATTATTAAGAACATGAAGTTTAGCGATTACTTCTTAATTGTTTGGGACTTTATGCGGTTTTCAAGGGAAAATGGGATCTTAACAGGACCTGGCCGAGGATCAGCTGCAGGCTCAATGGTGTCGTACGCGTTGTATATAACGGATGTAGATCCGATTGAACATGAGCTGCTATTTGAACGTTTCCTTAATCCTGAACGAATTTCTATGCCTGATATCGACATTGATTTTCCCGATCATAAAAGGGATGAAGTCATCAAATATGTCTCACAGAAATATGGTGAGCTCCATGTTGCCCAAATCATCACGTTTGGAACACTTGCTGCAAAAGCCGCACTGCGCGATGTGGGAAGGGCTTTCGGGTTGAATCCAAAAGAGCTGGAAGGGCTATCCAGAAGGATTCCATCCAAATTAGGAATTACTTTAAAAGAAGCGTATAAAGAATCAGAGTCGTTAAGAGTTTTTATAAATGAAACTGATATGAACCGTAAGTTGTTTGAAACGGCGCTCAAGATTGAAGGGTTGCCAAGACATACATCGACACATGCTGCTGGCGTCGTCATCAGCGAAAATCCATTAGTGAATGTGATTCCGATTCAAGGTGGTCATGATCATGTGTATTTGACGCAGTATTCGATGGACCATCTTGAAGATGTTGGGTTATTGAAAATGGATTTCCTTGGGTTAAGGAATTTAACCTTAATCGAAAACGTTTTATCATCGATTCAAAGAAATACCGGGAAGAAAGTCGATATTAAGTCGATACCCTTTACAGATAAAGCGACATTTGAACTTTTAAGCAAAGGTCAGACGACAGGTGTTTTTCAGCTTGAATCTGAAGGGATGCGGAAGGTATTAACAAGGCTCAGGCCCTCATGCTTTGAAGATATTGTAGCAGTAAATGCATTATATCGGCCTGGTCCAATGGAAAACATTCCTCTTTTTATTGAGAGAAAGCACGGTCTTCAGAAAGTTTCTTATCCTCATCCTGATCTAATGCCAATTCTAGAAAATACATATGGGGTCATTGTTTATCAGGAACAAATTATGCAAATTGCGGCAAAGATGGCGGGCTTTACTCTTGGTGAAGCTGATTTGCTGCGGCGGGCAGTCAGCAAAAAGAAAAAAGAGATTCTCGACCGCGAGCGAAGCCATTTTATCAACGGGGCTTTGAGGAAGGGCTATGATGAAAAAACAGCAAATGATATTTATGATTTAATTGTTCGCTTTGCTAACTATGGGTTTAACCGGAGTCATGCAGTAGCCTATAGCTTCATTTCCTATCAACTTGCGTGGTTAAAAACCCATTATCCTTTGCACTTTATGGCTGCACTTCTCACGTCTGTTAATGGAAATGAGGAAAAAGTCTCCCAATATATTATGGAATTGAAACAAATGAATCTTCGTATTCTTCCTCCTTCGATTAATAATAGCGGCTATTCTTTTTTAGTAGAAAAAGAAGCGATCAGATTTAGCTTGTCAGCTATTAAGGGATTGGGTGCAGTGGCATTAAGGGAAATTTTCCGTTCAAGGAAAAATAAACGCTTCGATGATTTATTTGATTTTACGATCAGAGTCTCTTCAAAGGCTGTTAATCGCAAAGTCATGGAGGCATTAGTTCACTCTGGCAGCTTTGATGAATTTGGGAAGGACCGGGCAGTCCTGCTTGCAACCCTTGATGCAGCGGTGGAGCATGCGCTTTTATTGAAGACAGATGATGAACAAATTGACTTTTTTTTAGAAGATGACTTTTTCCCGAAGCCGAAGTATACAGATGTCGATCCGATTCGCTCAGAAGATAAACTCGCTTTTGAAAAGGAATCCCTTGGACTTTATTTGTCAGATCATCCCGTTTCAGTATATGAGAAGGATTTAGGGAAGCTAGGTGCATCGCCGCTTTTCGAACTGCGGCCCAGTTCGAAAAGGGCGAAAGCGGTCATTTATATTACAGATATAAAAAAAATCCGCACAAAAAAAGGCGTGCCAATGGCGTTTTTGTCAGTGAGTGATGAGACCGATGAAATGGAGGCGGTAGTGTTTCCAAACGTATTTAGCCGCTTTTCCGTTTTGTTCAAAAAGGGAAATATTCTATTTATTGAAGGGAAAATTGAAGAAAGAGAAGGAAAACGTCAATTTATTATCGAAATAGGTAATGAAGTGAAAGCCGCCATTGAAAAGGTGGAGAACAAAGCCCCAGTTTTGTATTTAAAAATCATAAAAGAACAGGAAAATCCAGATCGGCTTCATTCTTTAAAAAAGTTATTTAAACAAAATGAAGGAAGTATCCAAGTCATTTTATACTATGAAAGCACCCAAAAAAGCATCCGTTTAGGGGAAGAGGATATGGTGAATCCATCTGAAGATTTTATTGATAAATTAAAAAAAACACTGGGTGAAAATAATGTGATCCTAAAACGCTAGCACTTTACATCATTAACAAATATGGTATATTTGTTAGGAGACAATGGTCTGACCACTCCGAAAAGCGAAAGCCTTTTCGGAAATTTAATCGAATCATTACTGCGCATCTAAGAGAAAATTAAATACTTAATTAGAGCCTTTTTACTTATCGGAAAATCAAAGGAGTGGGGATCGTTGACTTTACGTGAAGAAGCCCTTCATATGCACAGGGTAAACAAAGGGAAATTAGAATCTAAATCCAAGGTTCAGGTGAAAAATGCGAGAGATTTAAGTCTTGCCTACTCACCAGGGGTGGCTGAGCCTTGTAAAGAAATTTACGATAAGCCTGAAACTGTATACGAATACACGATGAAGGGCAATATGGTTGCTGTTGTATCAGATGGTACAGCTGTACTCGGACTTGGAAACATTGGTCCTGAAGCAGCACTTCCAGTTATGGAAGGAAAAGCAGTCCTATTTAAAAGCTTTGCCGGAGTAGACGCTTTTCCAATCTGTTTAAATACGCAAGATATTGATAAAATTGTTGAGACAGTTAAACTGTTAGAGCCGACATTTGGCGGTGTGAACCTTGAGGATATTGCAGCCCCTAATTGCTTTTACATCGAAGAACGATTAAAAAAGGAAGCGAATATTCCCGTTTTTCATGACGATCAGCATGGTACAGCAATCGTTACTGTTGCCGGCCTGGTTAACGCATTAAAGATAACCGGAAAAAAAATGAATGAAATTCGAGTAGTAGCAAACGGTGCGGGTGCCGCCGGAATTGCGATTATAAAGCTACTTTACACATATGGGGTTCGGGATATTATCATGTGTGACACGAGGGGGGCCATTTATGAGGGCCGTCCGAATGGGATGAACGATATTAAAAATGACGTAGCGAAATTTACAAACCGAGATAACGCTAAAGGCAGTTTGGCGGATGTAATTAAAGGAGCGGACGTCTTTATTGGGGTTTCTGCGGCTGGTGCATTGACAGCAGAAATGGTAAGTTCAATGAATCAAGAACCGATTATCTTTGCTATGGCTAATCCTACTCCAGAAATTATGCCGGAAGAAGCAAAAGCTGCTGGAGCCGTCGTGATTGGTACAGGAAGATCGGATTTCCCTAACCAGGTTAACAATGTCCTTGCATTCCCAGGAATTTTCCGTGGGGCATTGGATGTTAGAGCAACACATATCAATGAAAAGATGAAGATAGCAGCTGTAGAAGCAATTGCGAACTTGATAAATGCGGACGAATTGAATGCTGATTACGTAATTCCTGGTCCTTTTGATCCGAGAGTTGCCCCAGAAGTTGCGGCAGCCGTTGCAAAAGCAGCCATGGAAACCGGTGTCGCACGAATTAAGGTGGACCCTGAGGAAATAAAGGAAAAAACACGAAATCTCGCAATCATCGGGAAAAGTGAGTGATCCAATAACACCAATCAGTCTCAAAAAGGTACGAAGATATATGTTGAAATTGTAAAACAGCTAAGGGTAACGATTGAAAAGGAAGACCTGAAGCATGGTGATAATTTACCTTCTGAACGTGAACGATCTGAGCGCCTGAATGTCGGGCGCTCTTCCGTTCGTGAAGAGGTAGGATCGCTTATAAAAAATTATGGAAATTGTCGAATGAATAACGACAATTTTTTGCCTATATAAATAGGTTAAGATTTGACCAAACTGAATAGAGAGCTACTGATAAATGGAACGGGAGGTTTCACCTTGCTTAAAGAGATTTTCAAAAAACCAAAGAAGATGAAGTACGCAACGATCCCTTCGGAAGCTGCAAAGCAGGATGTACCCGAAGGAATTATGACGAAATGCCCAAACTGCAAAAAGATTATGTATACGAAAGAGTTAATCAAAAACTTAAAAGTATGCTTGCAATGCCAATACCATCATTCAATGAACTCAAAAGAACGGTTAGATAGCTTTCTTGATCAAAATAGTTTTGAAGAATTGAATGCTGGTATGATTTCGGAAAATCCTCTTAATTTTCCAGATTATATTGAGAAGCTTGAAAAAGACAGGAAGAAAACAAACATAAATGAAGCCGTTGTAACTGGGATTGGAACAGTGGATGGACAGAAAATTGTCGTGGCTGTCATGGACTCTACGTTTCGGATGGGGAGTATGGGTTCGGTCGTTGGTGAAAAAATCACCCTTGCAATTGAAAAGGCAGATGAGCTATCAGTTCCATTTATCATTTTCACTGCTTCAGGTGGAGCCCGTATGCAGGAGGGCGTGCTCAGTTTAATGCAGATGGCTAAAACGAGTGTGGCTTTAAAAAGGTTTAGTGATAATGGCGGATTAATAATATCCATCATGACCCATCCGACTACTGGTGGAGTATCAGCAAGTTTCGCATCTCTTGGAGACTATAACTTTGCAGAGCCTGGAGCACTTATCGGCTTCGCAGGCAGGAGGATTATTGAGCAAACGATTCGAGAAGAATTGCCTGAGGATTTCCAGACCGCGGAATTTCTGTTGAAACACGGACAACTAGACGCAGTAATCTCAAGGATTGAACTAAAAGAAAAAATTGCAAACATCTTATCGATACATCAAGAAGGGGGTGACCTTGAATGGTAGGAGAACTCGAATTTGAACGGCCAGTAATCGAACTTAGAAAGAAAATTGCTGAGCTTAAGGACTTTACAAAAACCGCTGATGTCGATTTATCATCTGAAATTGAGAAATTAGAAGCCCGACTTGAGAAGTTAGAAAAAGAAGTATATGAAAATATGAGACCTTGGGATCGGGTACAAACTGCACGCCATCCAGGACGCCCGACAACATTGGATTATATTTCTCTCCTTTTTACCGATTTCTTTGAATGTCATGGAGACAGGACGTTTGCCGATGATGAGGCGATCGTTGGCGGGATTGCAAAATATAAGGGGCTACCTGTGACTGTCATTGGCCATCAGCGCGGAAAAGATACGAAAGAGAATATTCGCAGAAATTTTGGCATGCCACATCCTGAAGGGTACCGGAAAGCATTGAGATTAATGAAACAGGCTGACAAGTTCAGACGGCCGATTATCTGTTTTATCGATACGAAAGGTGCGTACCCTGGCAAAGCAGCTGAAGAACGCGGACAAAGTGAAGCTATCGCACGCAATCTATTTGAAATGGCCGGTTTAAAGGTGCCTGTCATTTGCATCGTTATTGGCGAAGGCGGGAGCGGCGGAGCCTTAGCGCTTGGAGTCGGTAATCATATTCATATGCTTGAAAACTCAACTTACTCTGTTATATCCCCAGAAGGTGCTGCGGCGATTTTATGGAAAGATGCGACACTTGCCAAAAAGGCTGCGGAAAGTATGAAAATAACTGCACCAGACTTAAAGGATTTAGGGATTGTTGATGAAATTATTCCTGAAGTTAAAGGCGGGGCACACAAAGATGTAAAGAAACAGGCCGAGGAAATGGATAGTATATTATTTTCATCCTTGAAAGAACTTAGAGGATTAACTGAAGAACAATTGATCGCTCACCGGTACGATAAGTACAAATCAATTGGTGAATATTCGTTTTTAAAAGAATTTATTGGGGTAAATTAAAACGTGCTTATAAGGCACGTTTTTCCATGGCAACACTTTGCCATTTGAGAAAAATCACGAATAAAACGAGGTTGAAACGCTTTCAGTTCACCGATAATTCTTTCTCTTCCAGGATCATGCCGATTATGTTGAGAAAGCAGTTCCTTCATGGTATTTTATTAAGTGGGACACCAGGGGTAGGAGGTCATACTTCCCGATAAAGTATGAGAAATATAACCGGGTATTTTGTTCATAATAAGATAATAATCTAAATCATGTTTAGAAAGAAATAAGGAAATTTTACATAAGTAGAATTCAATATTTTTCGAGGTGATTATTTTGAAGAGAATCGGAGTGTTAACGAGTGGAGGGGATTCACCAGGTATGAATGCTGCCGTTCGGGCGGTTGTCCGTAAAGCTATTTTTCATAATGTGGAAATTTACGGGGTATTTGGTGGATACTCGGGATTAATTAGTGGAAATATTAAGAAGCTTGAGTTAGGTTCTGTTGGTGATATTATTCACAGAGGCGGAACGATGCTATTATCCGCAAGATGTGAAGAATTTACAACGAAAGAAGGCCAACAAAAAGGAATCGATCAATTAAAAAAGCATGGAATTGAAGGGCTTGTCGTCATTGGAGGGGATGGTTCTTACCGCGGTGCCAAAGCATTAACTGAGCATGGTTTTCCTTGCACGGGTGTACCTGGAACGATCGACAATGATATAGCCGGCACACAATTCACAATCGGTTTTGATACCGCGTTAAATACGGTAATTGATGCCATTGATAAAATTCGAGATACTGCGACCTCCCATGAACGAACATTTATCATCGAAGTAATGGGAAGAAATGCGGGTGACCTTGCACTTTGGTCAGGTCTTGCTGGAGGAGCAGAAACGATCCTAATTCCTGAAGAGAATTATAACATGGATGAAATTGCTGCCAGATTAGTAAAAGGCCATGAACGCGGAAAGAAACATAGTATTATTATCGTTGCAGAGGGAGTTTGCACGGGCATGGAATTTGCTAGACAAGTGGAAGAGGCTACAGATTTAAGTACCCGTGTTTCTGTTCTAGGTCATATACAGCGTGGAGGTTCTCCGACAGCATTTGACCGGGTTTTGGCAAGTCGTCTTGGAGCGCGAGCAGTGGAACTCCTTCTTGAAGGTAAAGGCGGACGAGCAGTCGGAATCGAGAACAATGAACTTGTCGACAATGATATTACCGAGGTACTTAGTAAAAAACATACATTAGATCTTGGTTTATACAAATTATCAAAAGAACTTTCGATTTAAATTTTTTTATTACATTAAGGAGGTAGTATTTAATGCGTAAAACGAAGATTGTTTGTACGATTGGCCCTGCTAGTGAGAGTGTAGAAAAATTAACTGAGCTCCTTGAAGCCGGAATGAATGTCTGCCGATTAAATTTTTCCCATGGGAACTTTGAAGAGCATGGACAGCGGATTCGAAATATCCGTGAGGCATCAAAGCGAACTGGCAAAACAGCTGCGATCTTATTAGATACAAAAGGCCCAGAAATCCGCACGCATAATATGGAAAATGATGCCATTGAATTGACAGCTGGAAATGAAATTATTGTTTCCATGAATGAGGTTCAAGGTACGACTGAGAAGTTTTCCATTTCATATTCTGGCCTCATTGATGATGTTCACATTGGTTCGAAGATCTTACTTGATGATGGGCTAATCGGGCTTGAAGTAACTAAAATTGACCGGGATTCCGGCGATATTCACACAAAAATATTAAATAGCGGGACACTAAAAAATAAAAAAGGCGTTAACGTTCCAGGGGTTTCCGTCAATTTGCCTGGCATTACGGAAAAAGATGCTCAAGATATCGTGTTCGGAATTGAACAAGGTGTTGATTTCATCGCCGCATCTTTTGTCCGTAGAGCATCAGATGTTCTTGAAATCAGGCAGCTTTTAGAAGAAAATAATGCTCCACATATAAGCATCATTCCCAAAATTGAAAATCAGGAAGGTGTCGATAAAATCGACGAAATTCTTGAGATTTCAGATGGCTGTATGGTTGCAAGGGGAGATCTCGGCGTAGAAATTCCTGCAGAAGAAGTTCCGTTAGTACAAAAGCAATTGATTAAAAAATGTAATGCGCAAGGAAAGCCTGTTATTACGGCAACACAAATGCTTGATTCAATGCAGCGTAACCCACGTCCAACTCGTGCGGAAGCAAGTGACGTAGCGAATGCTATTTTTGATGGAACAGATGCCATTATGCTATCTGGAGAGACGGCAGCAGGATCATATCCTGTTGAAGCGGTCCAAACAATGCATAATATTGCTTCCAGAGCAGAATCCGCATTAGCACATAAAGAACTCCTTGCTGCCCGCAGTAAAGATAATGACCATAATATTACAGATGCAATTGGGCAATCGGTTGCACATACAGCACTTAATCTGGAAGTAAATGCAATTATTACACCGACAGAAAGCGGACATACGGCAAGGATGATTTCAAAATACAGGCCAAAAGCTCCAATAATTGCTGTTACATCCAATGATTATGTGTCACGGCGGCTCTCATTAGTATGGGGAGTTTACCCGCAAATCGGGAAAAAGGCTACGACAACAGATGAAATGCTGGATTCAGCCGTAGAAGAAAGTTTAAACAGCGGTATTGTCTCTTCTGGCGATTTAGTCGTCATTACCGCAGGCGTTCCAGTAGGAGAAGCAGGAACGACCAATCTTATGAAAATTCATGTTATTTGTGATGTTCTTACTAAAGCACAAGGAATTGGCCGGAAATCCGCATTCGGAAAAGTGGTTATTGCTCGAACCGCAGAAGAAGCCCTTTCTAAAGTAACGGAAGGGTCGATCTTAGTGACAATTGGTACTGACCGTGAAATGATGCCAGCCATTGAGAAATGTAGCGCTCTTATTACTGAAGAAGGCGGGCTTACAAGTCATGCTGCTGTTGTCGGCTTAAATGTTGGGATTCCAGTCATTGTTGGCGCAGAAAACGCGACAACCCTATTAAAAGATGGCCAGGAGATTACAGTCGATTCTAACAGGGGCGTTATTTATAACGGACATGCTAGCGTACTCTAAGAAAAGCGTAAGCTCTTAAGCTAGACAGTTATCTAACTCGAATAAGTTATGCTTTTGAATCCAAAGGTTCTGTTTGTGATTTATGTTGATAAATGAAGACTGGTGGGGCGATTTTGCCTGGTCGACAAAAACGCCACATCCTCGAAAAAGAAATACACTTTTTCTTCGTGCGATGTTAATGCTGCCGAAGCTTTCCTTGTCCCGTTGCATTGTCGACACTAGGTGCGTCGGAGAGAACCTTTTTTGCGGAGCAAAAATCGCTTCTCGGAGGGTAAATCGAACCCGCGTGTCTATCAACAAAACTTTATAACAAAGCCTATCTAAAAAAAGGAAGGGGTTTCCCTTCTTTTTTTCATATTTTAAATAAACTTTGTTAATGAACGTTCTACTAAAATTAGTCTTAATCAATCAAATTTTTAAAATAGAGGTGGCACGATGCGCTACATTCTCTTATTACTTATCATTGTCCCAGCAGTAGAAATAAGCGTACTTCTTTTATCAGGGAAATTAATAGGGGTATGGCCTACGGTAGGAATCATTATCTTTACAGGATTTCTAGGCGCCTATTTAGCTAAAAAGCAAGGATTGGAAATGATAAAAAAGACGCAGGAGCAGCTCCGGTTTGGACAAATGCCGGGAGAGTCAATTATAGATGGTATTTGCATTCTGATTGGCGGGATTTTATTGCTGTTACCAGGATTTATCACGGATGTAACAGGTTTGTTGCTTCTTGCTCCAGCGCCGAGAAGATTTTTTAAAAAGCGAATAAAAGTTGGGCTTCAAAGATGGATGGACAGAAGGAATTATACGATCATTAGGTGAATCGTAATTTCTGTGGAAATAAGTAATGAAAAAGTCACTCCCGATAGGAGTGACTTTTTTATGCAGCATTTTCATCATCTTTCCCTTTAATAAATGCCCATAAATCCCGGAAAACATTGGCCTTATGGAGGGTTGTAATAATCACAAGGGTAACAGGGCCGACAATGAGTCCCAAGAATCCAATTAGTTTAAAGCCTACAAATAAGGCGATCAAGGTTGCTAGAGGATCTAGGCCAATACTTGATGACAGGATTTTTGGCTCCATGATTTGCCGCTGCACTAGAACGATTGTATATAAGACACCGATTCCAATTGCCGTGCCCATATCACCGGCGATTGCTTCATAAATGATCCATGGCACAAAAATTAATCCGGTTCCTAGATAGGGAATGATGTCAACGATTCCCGCAATGAGAGCGATGGTTATTGCATAATCAACGCGTAAAATTAATAATCCTATTAATGTGATGACAGTCGAAATAGAAATTAAAGTAGCCTGGGCTTTAATAAATCCGAATAAAGCTTTTTTTAAATCAGCAAACACTGTTCTTCCGCTAGTTTTTGCACGGTTCGGAAGAAGTCTGCTGCCGAGTGCGGATAACCGGTACCAATCTTTACTAATAAAAAAGGTCCCTAGTAATGAAAAAATAAGAACCGAAGCGGCATTAGGAAACCAAGAGAGAATGTGCGGGATTTTCCCAAAAAGGTTTTGAATAAATGCGCCAACGGTCGTTCCGATCTTTGTCCCGACATTTTCAATATTTGTTAAAATAGTATCTTGTTGCCCTGTATCCAAGTTTTTAAATAAGCTTGTAAGCTGATTATAAAAAGGGATGATTTGGGATGCGAAAAATTGCTCAATATAACCGATAACCGTATCTAAATGACTAGGAACGACCCTTGAGAGATAGTCTGCACCAGAAACAATTTCCGCAATCAGAAGCGTGATTAGCCCTGCAAAGACTGCAATGATTAAGACTAAGCCAATAAGGACGGCAAGCACCCGAGGCATCTTTCCTTTTGTCTCAAGGAAATTTACAAGCGGATTGATTAAAAATGCGATGGCAAAGCCGATTAAAAATGGGTAGGTCACTTTGGATAAATAGAAAAAACTAAACAAAAGTAAAATGACGAAGCCAATGACAAAGAAAAATCTTACTGTCCGATATATGTAAGTGGGATTCAAAGAAATACCTCCTTAATAGAAAATGTATGTATTGTAAAATAAAGCTTCCTTTTTCTTATGAAATACTTTACCATTTTTATGCAGCCTTTACATCCTCATATTTTACCCTATTTACTACGACTCAAAAGTGAAAAAGATTCAAACAATATTTATAACTAGTGAAATAAATAAAAATTGTAATTAATAATGTTTTATAAAGAGCTGTTTTCGTAAACTTTGTTGCTATTTAACTAAAAGTAGTGTAGTTGTTTTCCGCTCCAGGATGCTCAGCAAACCGCGGGGCGGGCGGTGAGCATCCTCAAGCACTAAGCCTGTGGGGTCTCACCTGTCCCGCTGCTCCCGCAGGACACTGAATTTACATCCTTGAAACTGCCCACGCACGAAGGAAATGCGATAGCATTTTCGAGGAGTATCGCACCTTCGGCTCCAATCAACTTCATACAACCCCTATTTAAAAACAACAAACTTTTAGAAAACAGCCTAATAAAATAACCCGTAATATTATGTTGGGATAATATGAAAGGCTGAAAGGGTGAACCTTAATGTTTACACAATCAGTTGTTTTTTTAGTCCTTTTATTAGCAATTGGCTTGATCGCAAAAAATCAATCCATAATTATTTCTGTTCTAGTACTCATTGTACTAAAGGCAGTCGGTTTTGATTCGAAAGCTTTCTCGTTTTTGCAATCTAAAGGAATCAACTGGGGAGTTACAATTATTACGATTGCTGTTCTTGCCCCGATTGCAAGCGGTGAAATTGGATTCAAGGATTTGTCTGGTGCTTTTAAATCACCGTATGCTTGGATTGCGCTAATTTCGGGAATAGCTGTAGCGCTGCTGGCAAAAGGAGGCATCATCCTGTTAGCCAAGGATCCTCATATCACCACGGCACTTGTATTGGGCACTATTCTAGCAGTGTCGTTATTTAAAGGCGTGGCAGTAGGCCCATTAATCGGGGCTGGTATCGCTTATATGGCTATGAAAATCTTTGATATTTTTAAATAACTTTTCTTGAAAAATAATAATTTTTTCACATTTTGTTCTATTTTCATTCACAAAAGTCAGATAATTGTTTATAATAAGGCTTGAAAGCGTATCCTTTCTTATAGAGTCTTATGAAATATGGTATACTCTATTAATATGTTATCAATATATTTTTTCGAAGTGAAAGTAACAAGTTATTTTTTTTGTATGACAGGTGAGCAGTCGCTCGGGTAAGATCCAACGAAAGAATAACTTGAATGATTTTGCAAATGCTTTTTAAAATGATTATGCTTTGGTCTGTAGCTCGACTTTACCAGTCGACTTTTAGGGGCGATGAACGTAGCCCATACGCATCAGGTTCTTTTTTGAAAAGTTGAATAATGGGATTCAGCTTAAATGATATGATTACAGACAAAAGGGGTTTGGGGAAATTTTACTATGTAAGGGAGAGATTTGGATGACAGTAACACGTGGTCTTGAAGGGGTAGTTGCTACTACTTCGTCTATCAGCTCTATCATCGACGATACATTAACATATGTTGGTTATGATATTGATGATTTAGCTGTAAACGCCAGCTTCGAAGAAGTAATCTATCTTCTATGGCACAGAAAGCTTCCTACGCAAGCACAGTTGGAGGAGTTAAAAAATCAATTGGCTCAGAATGCGGAGCTGCCAAAGGAAGTTTTGGAACATTTCAAAATGTATCCGATTGAAAAAGTACACCCGATGACTGCCCTTCGTACGGCCGTTTCACTTTTAGGCTTATATGATGACGAAGCAGATTTAATGGACGCTGAGGCTAATTACAATAAAGCTATTCGCTTGCAAGCAAAAATGCCCTCAATTTTAGCGGCATTTGCTCGAGTAAGAAAAGGTTTAGAACCGATTGCACCAAGAAAAGATCTTTGTTTTGCAGCAAATTTCTTATATATGTTAAATGGACAAGAACCCGACGCCATCGCGGTTGAAGCAATTGACAAGGCCTTAGTACTGCATGCTGACCATGAGTTAAACGCCTCTACTTTTACTGCACGTGTATGTGTAGCAACATTATCGGATGTTTATTCAGGTGTTACCGCTGCAATCGGAGCTTTAAAAGGCCCATTACATGGTGGAGCCAATGAAGCAGTAATGAAAATGCTTTCCGAAATTGGCACGCTTGAAAACGTGGATGCATATGTCCGCGAAAAGCTTGACAAGAAAGAAAAAATCATGGGCTTCGGACACCGTGTCTATCGTAATGGTGACCCGCGTGCGAAACATTTAAGAGAAATGTCAAAGAAATTAACGGAGCTTACAGGTGAACCACACTGGTATGAAATGTGCCAAAAAATCGAAGCAATTGTAACAGGCGAGAAAAATCTGCCGCCGAATGTTGATTTCTATTCAGCATCTGTATACCATAGCTTAGGAATTGATCATGATCTGTTCACGCCAATCTTTGCTGTTAGCCGAGTATCTGGCTGGCTAGCCCATATTCTTGAGCAATACGAAAACAATCGATTAATCCGCCCGCGAGCTGATTACACAGGCCCAGGAATGCAAAAGTATATTCCTGTTGAGCAAAGAGGTTAAAACGAAAAGCGGAGCTAGACAGCTATCATAGTTCAAAAAGTTATCCCATTGAACGAAACTGTATTTTACTTAAAAAAACGCTGTTTTCTAAATGATTGTTGTTTTCAAGCAATTTTTCTATGAAGCGGAAATCAACTAGTCCTCATTTTGCTTAAATAGCAACAAAGTTTACGAAAACAGCCTTTAAAAAAATTGCTGTAATTTAGAACAGAAGAGGTTAGAAGCAATTGCCTTCTAACCTTTGATTCTGATAGATAACTGACAAGTACCCATTGGGAATAAAAGGATTTATCAAGGGAATTTGTCCGTGCTTTCAAAAATTGGAGGGAATTATACAATGCAAGGTGAAAAAATCACAGTTAGTAATGGAGTATTAAACGTACCAAACAACCCGATCGTTCCATTTATTGAAGGGGACGGGACAGGCGCTGATATTTGGGCAGCATCTTCAAGAGTACTTGATGCAGCTGTTGAAAAAGCATATAAAGGCGAACGTAAACTTGTCTGGAAAGAAGTTTTAGCTGGAGAAAAGGCTTTTAATCAAACTGGAGAATGGCTTCCATCTGAAACATTAGATGTGATTAACGAATATTTAATTGCTATTAAAGGACCATTAACAACACCAATTGGCGGTGGTATCCGTTCATTAAACGTTGCATTGCGCCAAGAATTAGATTTGTTTGTTTGCTTGCGTCCAGTTCGTTGGTTTGAAGGTGTTCCTTCACCGGTTAAGCGTCCTCAAGATACAGATATGGTTATTTTCCGTGAAAATACAGAGGATATCTATGCTGGAATCGAGTATGCAAAAGGTTCTGATGAAGTGAAAAAATTAATCTCATTCCTTCAAGATGAATTGGGAGTAAACAAAATTCGCTTCCCTGAAACATCAGGTATTGGAATTAAACCTGTTTCTGAGGAAGGCACAAGCCGTTTAGTGCGTGCCGCGATTGAATATGCAATTAAAGAAGGACGTAAATCCTTAACACTTGTACATAAAGGCAATATTATGAAATTCACAGAAGGCGCATTTAAAAACTGGGGTTACGAGCTTGCCGAAAGAGAGTATGGGGATAAAGTATTCACTTGGGCTCAATATGACCGAATCAAGGATGAGCAAGGTGTTGAAGCAGCTGACAAAGCACAAGCAGATGCTGAAGCCGCTGGAAAAATCATTGTCAAAGATGCGATCGCTGATATTTTCCTACAACAAATCCTTACACGTCCAAAAGAATTTGATGTTGTTGCAACAATGAACCTTAATGGTGATTATATTTCTGACGCACTCGCTGCTCAAGTTGGAGGGATTGGTATTGCTCCTGGTGCAAATATCAACTATGAAACAGGACATGCCATCTTTGAAGCAACCCATGGAACAGCTCCAAAGTATGCAGGACTCGACAAAGTAAACCCTTCATCGGTTATTCTTTCAGGTGTATTAATGCTTGAACACTTAGGATGGAATGAAGCAGCAAACATGATCGTCAAATCAATGGAAAAGTCAATTGCTTCTAAAGTAGTAACATACGATTTTGCGCGCTTGATGGAAGGTGCAACGGAAGTCAAATGCTCTGAGTTCGGTGACGAATTAATTAAAAATATGGAGTAGTAACAAAAGAGAAGGCTGTTCTAAGTAAGAAGGACAGCCTCCTTACATAAGGATTTTGTGTCACAACTAATTTTGACTCATTCCTAAGGGGGAACTCGCCATGTCAATGAAACGTAAAAAGATTTCTGTTATTGGTAGCGGATTTACAGGAGCAACAACCGCCTTTTTGCTTGCACAAAAGGAATTAGGGGATGTTGTGTTAGTAGATATTCCGCAAATGGAAAACCCGACTAAAGGAAAAGCATTAGATATGCTTGAAGCAAGTCCTGTTCAAGGTTTCGATGCCAATATTACTGGAACTTCCAGCTATGAAGATACGGCTGATTCCGATATCGTTGTTGTAACAGCTGGTATTGCACGTAAGCCAGGCATGAGCCGTGATGATTTAGTTCAAACAAACCAAAGGATTATGAAAAGTGTTGCACAGGAGATTGCGAAACATTCTCCTAACAGCTTTATCGTAGTTTTGACAAATCCGGTTGATGCAATGACTTATACGATTTTTAAAGAGTCAGGCTTCCCTAAAAACCGTGTAATCGGACAATCAGGGGTTCTTGATACGGCTAGATTCCGTACGTTTGTTGCCCAAGAATTAAACCTTTCTGTAAAAGATATTACGGGCTTCGTTCTAGGTGGGCATGGGGATGACATGGTACCTTTAGTACGTTACTCCTATGCTGGCGGAATTCCGCTTGAAACGTTAATTTCGAAAGAGCGCCTTGAAGCGATTGTCGAACGCACACGTAAAGGCGGCGGGGAAATTGTTAATCTATTAGGGAATGGAAGTGCCTATTATGCACCAGCTGCTTCACTTGTTGAAATGTGTGAAGCGATCCTAAAGGATCAGCGCCGTGTTCTTCCATCTATCGCCTACCTTGAAGGTGAATATGGGTACGAAGGAATCTACTTAGGCGTACCAACAATCCTAGGTGCAAATGGAATTGAAAAAGTAATAGAACTTGAATTGACTGCTGATGAAAAAGCAGCACTTGATAAATCAGCTGAAGCTGTACGCAACGTAATGGCTGTTTTAACTTAATAAAAATTCGGGGATTTCCCCGAATTTTTTTACTAATAACCTTTATTGGACATGATATGAATGATACAATAAGTTTAATAGACTGAATAATTCTAATTGTCTTCCATTTAACTTTATTTAGCAGAAGTGTCTAATAGATATCTGAGGCGAGATGAATGCAAACAGGTATCCAATTCATTGGGTTTAACCCTCGACTGAATAAAGTTAAGCCTCCGGCGGATGCCTCAGATTTTTTAAAGAAATTTATCGAGCAAGCTAAGGTAAAAATCTGGGCGCAAATACGCCAAGGCGAATTTGATTTACATCATTGCAACGTTTACATAACCTGGAGGTGCAGAGAAATGCTACTTGGTAAAAAGCGGAAGTTAGGAAGGCAAATCGAAGAAATATCTGTCGGCGAGAAATTGACGTTAACCGAAAAAATAGAAGATAAAGATCTATTATTATATCTTGGTCTAACCAATGATGCGAATCCACTTTACATTCAGCACGACTATGCTTCCCAAACTCCTTATAAAAAGCCAATTGTTCCAAGCATTATGCTGAATGGAATTATCAATTCAGCTGTTTCTAAATACTTGCCAGGTCCAGGAAGCCATGTATTAAAACAAGAGATTGACTATGTAAAACCAGTATATCATTATGGAACAGTCCAATTTCTTTTTGAAGTAACAGAGGTAAGCAATACTAGTCATACGATCCAAATTAAAGTCCATGGAACGAATGAAGAAAACGAAACAGTGATTAATGGCTCCTTGCTAGTGTGTCCACCGCATCGACTTCATGAAATGGATGGAAATGCACTAGAAAATTTTTAATAGAGAATCTCAAAGAGATATGTGCAATATGCATGTCTCTTTTTTTTTGCCCCAAGGAAAAAAGAGGCTGCACTTGTTACTAATTGGCGTAAAGCTTATATTATAATAAGATATGGTACTTGGGGTTATTTAACTAGGTACGGCGCCTTCAGGAAAGGCGTCTGTGCTTTTCTTAGGGGAATACCAATTAACGGAGGCTTAAATGGAAAAGAAAATTCTAGTCGTTGATGATGAACAATCAATTGTCACTTTATTGGTTTATAATCTGCAGCAGGCTGGTTATGAAGTGATAACAGCTATGGATGGTGAGGAAGGGAAAAACCTTGCCATACTTGAAAAACCCGATTTAATCGTTCTTGACCTGATGCTTCCCAAACTTGATGGCATTGAGGTTTGTAAACAGCTTCGTCAACAAAGGGTCTTAACCCCGATTTTAATGTTAACGGCTAAGGATGATGAATTTGATAAAGTGCTTGGTCTTGAACTGGGCGCCGATGATTATATGACGAAGCCATTTAGTCCTCGGGAAGTGGTGGCAAGAGTTAAAGCGATTTTAAGAAGGGCACAAATTCAGTCTGAAGAAGCAGGGAAATTCGAGGAACAAACAGACTGCCTTCAGATCGCGGATCTAAAAGTTCTACCGGAACAATATGAAGCGTATTTTGAAGAGCAACTTCTTGAATTAACTCCGAAAGAATTCGAACTTCTATTATATTTGATTAGAAATAAGGGACGTGTTCTGACAAGAGATCAGCTTCTAAGTGCCGTATGGAATTATGACTTCGCAGGCGATACGCGAATTGTTGATGTCCATATTAGCCATTTAAGAGAAAAATTTGAAGTAAATACGAAAAAACCAGTTTATATTAAGACAATCCGCGGTCTAGGCTACAAACTGGAAGAGCCTAAAGGAGAATGAGTAAATTTCGTTCACGGCTGCTTCTGACGTTAATTCTGCTTATTTTAGCTGTGCTAATTGGATTGGGCCTTCTTTTGGGTCAACTTTTTAAAAGCTATTATTTAAAAGCTTTTGACGAACGATTAATAAAGGAAAGTGAATTGATTTCAAGCTATATTGAAGATGAGGGTGGAATTAAATATATAAAAGAAGGAACTGTCGATCACTTTAGTAACATGCTTGATGTACGTGTAACAGTTGTGGATGTAAGAGGAACGATTATTTATGATAGCGGACAGCATGACCATCCCGAAAACAGCAGATTTCAAGAAACGATAAAGGGAATGATCGATCAGGATACAACGGAACGTCATCTTCAGGAAGTTGGAGGTGGCCTTGATTTACATTATTATTGGAAGCCAATTAAAAATCAATCGGGAACAAAGGAAGGGTATATTTTCCTAAGTACAAAAATGACGGAGATCAATAAGGCTTATAAGCAAATTTGGTGGATCTTGTCGATTAGCTTTAGCTTTTCGTTTATCATCATTTTATTATTAGGAACAAGAATAACAGAACGATACACAAAACCGATTGAATCGGCAACAAATGCAGCGATAGAACTTGCCAGAGGAAATTATCGAGCCCGAACATATGAGGATCAAATTGATGAAACAGGCATGTTAAGTTCCTCGATTAATGTACTAGCGAGAAATCTTCAGGATATGGTAAAGTCGCAGGAAATGAACCAAGAAAGGCTTTCAGCTCTTATTGAAAACATGGGGAGCGGTCTGATCCTGATCGATAGCAAAGGGCATATAAATTTAGTAAATCGAACGTATAAAGAAAATTTTAACATCCAAACTTCCGAATTTTTAAATAAACTTTACTATGAAGTAATTGAAAATAAAGGAATTACAGCTCTGATTGAAGAAATCTTCATCACAGAACAAAAGGTAAGGAAACAAATGCTCATTCCACTTGGGATCGAAAGACGCCACTTCGAGGTTTATGGTGTGCCTATTATCGGGGAAAATGATGTGTGGCAGGGCATCCTTTTGGTATTCCATGATATTACAGAGCTTAAAAAACTTGAACAGATGAGAAAAGATTTTGTTGCTAATGTTTCTCATGAATTGAAGACTCCAATTACCTCTATTAAAGGTTTTTCTGAAACATTATTGGATGGAGCAATGGGGGATAAACAAGCTCTCGAAGCTTTTTTAAAGATCATCCTTCAAGAGAGCGATCGTCTGCAGTCGCTTATTCAGGACTTACTGGACCTATCTAAAATAGAACAACAAGGCTTTAGTCTTTCTGTTCAAAAATTCGATATTATGGTTGTTTTGGAGGAAGTAATTGCAATAGTGGGAGGAAAGGCTGCTGAAAAAAATATTTCGATAAAGTTTAAAAAAGACAAAGACACCATTTTTATTGAGGGGGATATCAATCGGCTGAAGCAGGTTTTTATTAATCTCATTACAAATGCGATTTTGTATACGCCGAGCGACGGCAGCATCAACATTTCCCTTTATGAATCGAAATCTGTTATATCGATCAAGGTGAAAGATACTGGAATTGGCATAGAAAAGGACGAAATCCCACGGATTTTCGAACGGTTTTATCGGGTGGATAAAGCTCGCAGCCGCTATTCGGGAGGAACTGGCCTTGGACTTGCTATTGTTAAGCATCTAGTTGAAGCCCACAAAGGAACGATTACTGTTGAAAGTACAGTTGGCAAAGGGACTGCATTTTTAATTAATCTCAATAAAAGGTTTCCAGAAAATTAGGAGCATGGATGAAGCGGGGATCTTTACATTATATTTACAACTTATTCATTTTTGCTTAACATGAGGTTGCTACAATCATAAGTGAAAACCCCTTCATCCAAGGACCATAGAAAAGGGCAAAAGCAGACCCCGCTTTTGCCCTTTTCGTTTTTTTGTAATATTTCTGAAACCTTTTTATAAATGAATCGTATTAAAAGATAACAAAAGACAGAGAAAGGGGAGAGAAGATGGTCAGTTTAAAGAGAATTTATACGGTTGTGGGTCTTGTACTTCTTATCATTGTCTTAGGCATTACAGCCCTTACTACTTGGTATACAGTAGATGAATCTGATCAGGCAGTCATTTTGACATTTGGAAAGGTTGAGGAAGGGATTACAGAACCTGGACTCCATTTCAAAATGCCATGGCCAATCCAAAGTGTAGAAAAACTATCAAAAGAAACATTCAGCCTACAATTTGGCTATGAAGAAAAAAACGGCAAGATTAAAGATTTTCCGAATGAAACAAAAATGATTACAGGGGATGAAAACATCGTCCTTGCTGACCTTGTTGTCCAATGGAAAATAACCAACCCGGAAAAGTATCTATTTAATTCGAATAATCCGGAGGAAATTCTATACGATTCTACTTCAGCCTCATTAAGAAGTATTATCGGGAGCTCAAAAATCGATGATGCGTTAACTTCTGGAAAAGCGGAAATAGAGGCGGACGTCAGGGAACTATTATCTACATTAATTGAAAAATATGATATTGGAATCTCGATTTTAGCTGTTAAACTTCAGGATGTTGAGCTTCCAAATGATGAAGTCCGTAAAGCATTTACAAATGTGACGGATGCTCGTGAAACGATGAATACAAAAATTAATGAAGCGAAAAAGTATGAAAATAAACGGAAGAATGAAGCAGAGGGAGAAAAGGATGCGCTAATTTCGAAGGCGGAAGGGGAAAGGGCAGCCCGTTTAGAAAGGGCACGTGGAGATGTAGCTGTTTTCAACAAGCTATATGATGAATATAAGACGAACAAGGAAATTACAAAACAGCGTCTTGTCATCGAAACGCTCGAACAAGTTCTTCCAGGTGCAGAAATATACATTATGAATGATGACGGAAATACAATGAAATACTTCCCGATTCGTCCTCTTGAAAAAGAACAGCCAAAACAAAAAGAGGAAGGAAGTGTAAATAATGGGTGATGAAAAGGTAGTTAACATTAACGATCGCAGCAGTAATAATTTTGGGTGGCGGAATTATTCGAAGATTGGATTATTTCTTGTTATCGTTATTGTTGTATTAGGCATAATTTTGAGTAACCTTTTTATCGTAAAAGAAGGTGAATATAAAGTAATCCGTCAGTTTGGAGAAGTGGTTAGGATTGAAAGCGAGCCTGGCTTAAGCTATAAAATCCCGTTTATCCAAAGTGTCTCCACTCTTCCGAAATATCAGATGACCTATGATGTATCAGAGGCGGAGATCAATACGAAAGATAAAAAACGCATGATCATTGATAATTATGCCGTTTGGAGAATAGAAGATCCCAAAAAAATGATCGCAAACGCAAGAACACTTCAAAGTGCGGAATCAAGAATGGAAGAATTCATATACTCGGTTACCCGAACAGAGCTAGGACAGCTAAATTATGATGAGATTATTAATGATGAAAAGTCATCAAGAGGTTCTTTGAATGATCGAATTACTGAAAAAGTAAATGAATTGCTGAGCAATGACAATTACGGAATTAAAGTAACAGACGTACGTATGAAGCGCACAGATTTACCAGCTGAAAATGAACAATCTGTTTATACACGGATGATATCTGAACGAGAATCAAAAGCGCAGGAATACTTATCCATGGGAGATGCGCAAAAGAACCGTATCATTGCTAAAACAGATCAAAGCGTAAGAGAACTTTTGGCTGTAGCTCAGGCAGATGCCGAAGAGATTCGAGCAGAGGGGGAAGCTGGAGCAGCAAAGATTTATAATGAATCTTTTTCAAAAGATCCAGGCTTCTACAATCTGTTCCGTACATTAGAATCATATAAGAAAACGATTAACGGCGAAACAGTTATTGTATTGCCATCAGATTCCCCATATGCCCGCTTACTCATGGGCTATACGGATTAAAAGAAAAGGCTCATTTCGTATATTTTGTTATTTTTGGCCTTTAAAGTTTGCCCGTTGATTTCCGCTGCGGGCACTTGCTTCCGCCGGGGAGGGACGGGAGCCTCCTCGGCGTTACCGCCTGTGGGGTCTCCCGCTTCCCTCTATTTTCCCGCAGGATAT
>NZ_JAHNZZ010000001.1:2483076-2501026 GCF_019039215.1 Bacillus sp. FJAT-29790 | reverse complement strand
TGCCCACGCACGAAGGAAATGCGATAGCATTTTCGAGGAGTCAAGTGCCCTCCGCTTCAATCAACTCAGATGGTTAAATTAAAATTATACTATTAAAACAACAAACTTAACGAGAACAGCCAAAGAAAATGACGTCAGATTTATAGTTATAAAGCTGAAGAGTATTCCTGTAGAAAGTGTTTTTTCCTTTCTTCTAGGAATACTCTTTTTGTGAGATTTAGGAATCCACAGGCACTAGGACTTATAAAGGAGTTAAATTAGTAACTTGCATTTTCCCTGGATTGTAAGGTAAGTACAGTTTCCAAAATCACGTTTACTCCTTTTTCACAATCTTCCCAAGTGGTAAGTTCGTCCTCATTATGGCTTTTCCCATTGATGCTTGGCACAAAAATCATTGCTGTTGGCAGTAAACTCGCCATGAATTGAGCATCATGGCCGGCACCACTAACCATCCTTTTATAAGGATAGCCTAATAATTTCGTCGATTGTTCGAGCAGATCGCAGACTTGCTCATTGAACCATACCGTATCCCGGCCCCATAATTTTTCCGTGTTGATTTCACAGCCTTCTTCTATTGCTGATTGCGAAAATCCTTGAATAATATCCTCCACTTGATTGATGACTTCCGGATTCTTATGTCTTGCTTCAAGTGTAAAAACAACTTTATTTGGAATCACGGTGTGAATATTTGGTGAAACGTTCATTCTTCCTATCGTATATACTAAATCGTTGGGGAGTTTATCCAATTTTTGTCGGGCTTTAGTGATTAAGTTATTTGCAGTAAAGAAGGCGTCTTTTCTCATATGCATAGGGGTAGTTCCTGCATGGTTCGAATCCCCTGTTATTTCAATTTCATAGCATACCATTCCAAGCACACATTCAACGACACCAATTGCTAGTGATTCTTGTTCAAGTATAGGCCCTTGTTCAATGTGTAATTCTAAAAAGGCTGTGGCTTCTTTTAAGCGGGACTCTATTTTTCCTTCGTACCCAATGGCATGTAATGCTTCTTTAAATGTGGTACCCTCTGTATCTGTTTTTTGTAACATGGCAGCTTTATCGAATTTTCCTGAAAGAACACCTGATGCCATCATTGAAGGTTCGAATCTAGCACCTTCTTCATTTGTAAAATTAACAACCATGATAGGAATTCGGGGTTTAATATTGTTCTCTACTAAAGTTTGCACGATTTCTAACCCAGCAACCACCCCTAATATTCCATCAAATCTGCCGCCTTTTTTTACCGTATCCATATGCGATCCGATTACGATGGGCGGTTTGTTTTCAATCCCTTCCAAAAGAGCATAAATATTGCCCAAATCATCAATTTGTATTGACATGCCTAATTCTTTACAGCAAGAGCAAAAATAATCTCTAGCTAATCGATCTTCTTCAGATAAGGCCAAGCGTGTAACCCCGTTGTTGTCTGTTCGACCAAAATTTGCAAATTGCTCAAGTGTATTCTCTAATCTTTCGCCATTAATAAAGAACTTTTGTTGCTTCAAATCGCACACTTCCTTTCTCATTTTAGTACAATCTATAGTATATATTTGAGATGCGTACATAAAATTCCTTTTTACAACCGCATTTAGAGTAAGCTTGGATGATCACGAATTGAGGGAAAGCTAAACAACATAAGATCGTTATTTTTCTTTCTTTATCTACTCATGGTAGAATAAAGTTAGGACATAACGGTATTTTAGTGGTTTAAAGGGGGATTTATTTTTGAAAAAGAAGCTAGTTTTGATAGATGGGAACAGTATTGCATATCGGGCTTTTTTTGCCTTGCCATTGCTGAATAATGATAAAGGGGTACATACAAACGCTGTATACGGATTTACGATGATGCTGGCGAAGATTCTTGAGGATGAAAAACCAACCCATTTGCTAGTTGCCTTTGATGCAGGGAAAACCACTTTTCGTCATAAGACGTTCAGTGAGTATAAAGGAGGAAGGCAAAAAACGCCTCCTGAGCTATCAGAGCAATTTCCATTTATTCGAGAACTACTTGATGCCTACGGAATTTCCCGCTATGAACTTGAAAATTATGAAGCGGATGATATTATTGGGACACTTTCCCTTCAAGCTGAGAATAATGGCTATGAAGTAAAGGTCATTTCCGGTGATAAGGATTTAACGCAATTAAGCTCTGAAAATACGACTGTTTCCATTACACGGAAAGGGATCACTGATACTGAAGAATACACACCAGCCCATATTCAAGAGAAATATGGAATTACGCCGGAACGTATTATTGATATGAAGGGTCTAATGGGCGACAGTTCTGATAATATTCCAGGTGTCCCAGGTGTTGGCGAGAAGACTGCTTTGAAATTGCTAAAGGAGTTTGGGACGCTTGAAACATTATTGGAATCGATTGATAAAGTGCGCGGGGACAAGCTGAAGGAAAAGCTTGAGGAATTCAAAGATCAGGCGCTGATGAGTAAGGAGCTTGCAACAATAACGAGGGAGGCGCCAGTAGAAATTCAGCTAAGTGAAATTGAATATGAAGGCTTTGAAAAGGAAAAGGTTATTAGCATTTATAAGGAGCTTGGTTTTAACTCCTTACTAGATAAGCTTGGTTCAGATATAGATGGAATGCCTGAAGAAGATTTAGAAGAAATTGAATTTACGATCGTAGAGAACATTACTGAAGATATTTTTTCGAAAGAGAACTTTTTTTACGTAGAAGTATTGGAAGATAATTATCATTATGCAGACATCATCGGATTTTCAATTGCTAATAACAAAGGCAAGTTCTTTATTTCGACAGAAAAAGCCCTGGATTCAGAGGCTTTTAAAGAGTGGGCAGAGGATGAAAGTAGGGAGAAGGTTGTTTACGATGCGAAACGATCGGAAGTTTCACTTCGTCACCACGGGATTCATTTAAAGGGGGTTAATTTTGACCTTTTAATTGCTTCCTATCTAATTAATCCATCGGAAACGCTTGAAGACGTTGCTTCCGTTGCTAAAAGTCATGGTTATTTGGCTATCCAATCGGATGAAGCGTTTTATGGTAAAGGCGCAAAGAGAAAGGTGCCGGAAGAAAGACAACTTGCTGAACATTTGGCCAGAAAAGCGACTGCTTTACAAGCATTGAAAGAAAAGCTAATAGATGAGCTAAGAGAAAACGAGCAATCCAAATTATTCTATGATCTTGAGATGCCTTTATCATTAATTTTGGCGGACATGGAATCGTATGGTGTCAAAATGGATCTTGAACGGTTAAAGGATATGGGGAAGGAAATTCTGGCAAAATTGGCGGATATCGAAATTCGCGTTCATGAATTAGCGGAAGAAAAGTTTAATATCAATTCACCAAAACAGCTTGGAGTCATTTTATTCGATAAGCTAGGGCTCCCGCCGATCAAAAAAACAAAAACTGGCTACTCCACCTCTGCGGACGTTCTTGAAAAACTAGAACAGGATCACGAAATTATCAGAGAGATTCTCAATTACCGACAGCTAGGAAAGCTTCAGTCCACATATATTGAAGGCTTGCTTAAGATTGTGAATAAGGAGACTGAAAAAGTCCACACAAGATTCAACCAGACCCTTACACAAACAGGAAGGTTAAGTTCGATTGACCCCAACCTGCAAAACATTCCCATCCGTCTAGAGGAAGGGAGGAAAATCAGAAAAGCGTTTATTCCTTCTGAAAAAGACTGGGTTATTTTTGCGGCGGACTATTCGCAAATCGAGCTTAGGGTGCTTGCCCATATTGCTGATGACGAAAAGCTGATTGAAGCTTTCAAGGAAGATTTGGATATTCACACGAGAACGGCAATGGAGGTTTTTCATGTCAGTGCAGAAGAAGTTACTTCCAATATGCGCCGGCATGCAAAGGCTGTAAACTTTGGGATCGTCTACGGAATTAGTGATTACGGATTATCGCAAAGTATCGGGGTTTCGAGGAAAGAAGCAGGAAACTTTATCGACCGGTATTTAGAAAGTTATCCAGGGGTAAAACGATATATGGATGAGATCGTTAGTGATGCGAAGCAAAAGGGATATGTTTCTACTTTGCTGCATCGCAGAAGATATTTGCCAGAAATTACGAGTAGAAACTTTAATCTGCGCAGTTTTGCGGAACGAACAGCCATGAATACACCGATTCAGGGAAGCGCTGCAGATATTATTAAGAAGGCGATGATTGATATGGCCGCTAGACTGAAAATGGAAAACCTGCGAACCCGTCTATTGCTGCAGGTACACGATGAATTAATTTTTGAAGCACCTGAGGATGAAATTGAAACGCTAAAAAGGATCGTTCCGGAAGTGATGGAAAATGCAGTGGAGCTTAAGGTTCCACTCAAAGTTGATTTCTCCTATGGGCCGACGTGGTTTGATGCGAAATAGTCAAGTGCAAAAAAGGGTCGGTGGTCTCTGATTTCTCTGACATCAACTCGAGTGATAATCAATGTTAAAACAAAAAAAATTACAGTTTTAGCTTTCATTTTAAGCAGGAGGGGATCCGATGCCAGAGCTGCCAGAAGTGGAAACGATCCGCAGGACATTGCAGGAATTAGTCATCAATAAAAAAATCGATCATGTTTCGGTCTTTTGGCCAAAAATTGTGAAGCATCCAGAAGAGGTCTCACAATTTAAGGATGCGCTAGTCGGCCAGACGATAAGCGATATCGGCAGAAGAGGAAAATTTCTTATACTTTATTCGGAAGATTTTGCCCTTGTTTCCCATTTAAGAATGGAGGGGAAATATGGGCTTTTCCAAAAGACGGAACCGGTTGATAAACACACCCACGTTATTTTTCATTTTACGGACGGAACTGAACTGCGCTATAAAGATGTCCGGAAGTTTGGAACGATGCACTTATACTTAAAAGGGAATGAATTTGATTTACTGCCGCTTTCCCACTTAGGGCCTGAACCTTTTTCTGATGATTTTACAATCGAGGGATTATCCTCCAAGCTCTCTAAAACAAAAAGAAATATTAAAGCCGCTCTTCTTGATCAAAAAGTAGTCGTCGGGCTTGGGAATATTTATGTCGATGAAGCATTGTTCAGGGCACGAATCCATCCAGAAAGACCAGCGGACAGTTTGACAGAAAATGAAATAGCCAAGCTCTATAAGGAAATCTTGAATACGTTATCCGAAGCAGTCCAAAAAGGGGGAAGCACGATCCGTTCGTATGTAAACTCCCAAGGCCAGATTGGCATGTTTCAACTTGAACTTTTTGTCTATGGCAGAAAAGGGGAGGCGTGCAAAGTTTGCAGCAGCCCGCTTGAACGTATTGTGACTGGTGGACGTGGTACGGTCTTTTGTCCAACATGTCAGGTGGAATAAAGTTTAGCCTCCGGTGAGCCTTTCGATTTTTTTAAGGAATTTATCGAGCAACCTGGATAAAAATCTGAGCGCAAATACGCCAAGGCGAATTTAATTTTATTGTCCCTGCCCAAATAGCTGTACGTTAGCGAAAAAGCAAAACGATTTAACAAAGGATAGGCTTCTTCCATATACTATCTTAGCGATTGTCAAGTACCAACAAGATCTACGTTGGTACGAGGGAGGAGTTCTATCTACATGGTGCACATGATCTCACTTCTAATAATAGCGTTTGCTGTCAGTCTTGACGGTTTTAGTGTTGGGCTAACATATGGGCTAAGAAAAATGCGTATTCCGTTAAAATCGATGGGCATAATCGCTTGCTGTTCGGCAGTAACATTAATCATCGCAATGACAATTGGAAATGTGATTGTGAAGTTATTATCACCTAATATTGCACAGAGTTTAGGGGGGATGATCCTTATTTGCCTAGGGGCATGGGTGCTATATCAATTTTTTCGCCCGGCAAAGGCTAGGAATGTCCTTCCACATGAAAAAACAATTGTGAACTTTGAAATTAAATCATTAGGTCTTGTTATTAATATTTTGAAAAAACCAATGTCAGCAGATTTTGATCAATCAGGTACGATCACCGGCTTAGAAGCCTTAATGCTGGGGATTGCACTCTCACTTGACGCATTTGGTGCCGGGATTGGTGCTGCAATATTGGGCTATTCTCCCTATTATTTAGCATTTACCGTTGCATTAATGAGCTCCCTGTTCGTTTTTACCGGGATAAAGGTGGGAACGATTTTTTCGAATAGCGGCTGGATTCAAAAGTTTTCCTTCATTCCGGGTATCCTATTAATCCTAATCGGAATCTGGAAAATTTAACTTTATTTAGCATATTTCTGCCACTTCTATAAAGGGCAAGATGAATGCAAACAGGTATCCAATTCAGTGGGGGTTAAACCCCGGCTGAATAAAGTTAAGCCTCCGGCGGATGCCTCAGATTTTTCAAAGGAAATTATCGAGCAAGCTAAGGTAAAAATCTGGGCGCAAATACGCCTATGCGAATTTGATCGAACCAAGAAAGGAAAGAGCTATGTCCTTAGTAGTAGGTTTAACAGGTGGAATTGCAAGCGGAAAAAGCACCGTTTCGTCCATTCTTATTGAAAAGGGGATTACAGTAATAGATGCAGATTTAGAAGCGAAATTAGCTGTTGAAAAAGGGGAGGATGCGTATCAAGAAATTGTCAGCCACTTTGGAGAACAGATATTGCTTGAAGACGGTTCAATCGACCGGGGGAAATTAGGATCAATTATTTTTAATGACAAAGAGCAGCGTTTAAAGCTAAACAGCATCGTTCACCCAGCTGTCCGAAAAAGAATGCTGATGAAAAAGACAAAGGCGTGTGAAAATGGAGAAAAATTAATTATCATGGATATTCCGCTCTTATTTGAAAGTCAGCTCACATATATGGTAGACAAAACATTATTAGTATTTGTGGAAGAAGACACTCAATTGCAGCGTCTGATGGAACGGAATCAGCTCTCGAAGGATGAAGCTCTAGCAAGAGTGAATTCACAAATGCGATTAAAGGATAAAACCGAGCTGGCAGATGCTGTCATTGATAATAATGGAACAATTGAAGAAACAAAGAAACAGCTAATGAAGATATTAACAAACTGGAAAGCAATCTAAAGGGGCCTTGGGGCTCTTTTTTTGTTCTGTGTTTTTCAACAAAATTCGAGAGGTGCCTGTCACAAAAAAAATTCCGCATTTTAATTACCACAAATGATTGTTAATATGTTATACTAATTACATCATAAGTCATTAAAAGTATAACCTTAATGCGGAAGGAGCCGTACAATGAAAGCAAAAATAGCAATTAACGGTTTTGGAAGAATTGGACGAATGGTATTTAGAAAAGCCATTCTTGATGAAAACCTTGAAGTGGTTGCCATAAATGCAAGCTATCCTGCAGAGACATTGGCCCACTTAATTAAATATGATACGAACCATGGATCTTTCCAAGGACATGTAGTTCCTGAAAATAATGCTATTGTAGTTAACGGGAAACGAGTTCAATTATTAAACAACCGTAATCCGCAGGAGCTTCCTTGGAAGGAAATGAATATTGATATTGTTATTGAAGCAACAGGTAAGTTTAACTCTCGGGATAAAGCAGCACTTCATTTAGATGCTGGTGCGAAAAAGGTAATTTTAACAGCGCCAGGCACAAATGAAGATGTGACCATTGTAATGGGCGTAAATGAAAGCGCATTAAATATTCATGAACATGATGTGATTTCAAATGCATCATGTACGACGAACTGTTTAGCGCCTGTCGCTAAAGTTCTAGATGAGCAGTTTGGCATTGAAAATGGCTTAATGACAACGATCCATGCATATACAAATGACCAAAATAATATCGATAACCCCCATAAGGACTTGCGCCGTGCCCGCTCATGTGCACAGTCGATTATTCCAACATCCACTGGGGCAGCAAAAGCCTTGTCATTAGTGCTTCCTCATTTAAAAGGAAAGCTGCATGGTATGGCTCTGCGTGTGCCGACGCCAAACGTTTCACTTGTTGATCTTGTTGTCGATCTTAAATGTGATGTGACCATTGACCAAATAAATGATGCATTTGAAAGAGCAGCGAGAGGTTCATTGAACGGGGTATTGGATATTACGGATGAACCTTTAGTGTCGATCGATTTTAACACGAATGAACATTCAGCTATCATTGATGGTTTATCAACGATGGTGATGGGTACGAATAAGGTAAAAGTATTGGCTTGGTATGATAATGAGTGGGGTTATTCCTGCAGAGTTGTTGATCTGGCAAAATACGTCGCACAAGAGCTATTTAAATCCTTAGCAGTGAAAGTAAGCTAACTTAGAAGAAAAGTTTTCCGGCTTGCCGTATTAACGGCAGGCCTTTTAGGTGTTTTTTTTAAAATGACTGTTTTCTAAAGGATTGTTGTTTTTAAACAAGTTTTGTATAAAGTTGATTGGAGCGGAAGGTGCGAGACTCCTGCGGGAGAAGCAGGACAGGTGAGACCCCACAGGCTTAATGCTTGAGGAGGCTCACCGCCTGCCCCGCGGAAAGCGAGCTCCTGGAGCGGAAATCAACTAGGCCACATGCCACATTTTGGTTAAATAGCAACAAAGTTTACGATAACAGCCTTTAAAATAACTGTGTTGGCTATTTGGAAAAAGTAACTACCATAAAATGGGGAGAGACTACCCGTTAATTTGTGATAAAATGAGGGTGGATTGGTTAAACTCTTTTGCAACTTTTTTAAAAGCATATATTGCAAAAAGAAAGTAAACGAAGTATACTAGTCATCGTGAACTTCTTGATTTTGGCTAAGGTAGCTACTTAAAGGGTTAGGACCTCTTTGGACTAACTTTCCCCCGTTGTAGTTATGGGCCACACTTAAAAATTTGAAGTTTCATTATTATTGCTAAAGGGGGAAATTTGAATATGGAAACAATGGGTCGTCACGTTATCTCAGAACTATGGGGTTGTGATTTTGAAAAGTTAAATAATATGGAGTATATTGAGCAAACTTTTGTCGATGCGGCATTGAAGTCAGGTGCTGAAATTCGTGAGGTTGCTTTCCATAAATTTGCGCCACAAGGTGTAAGCGGGGTTGTTATAATTTCTGAATCTCACTTAACCATTCATAGCTTCCCGGAGCATGGATATGCCAGTATTGATGTATATACATGTGGTGATCTTGACCCTAACATTGCTGCAGATTTCATTGCAGAAGCGTTAGGTGCAGAAACACGTGAGAATATTGAGCTTCCTCGCGGTATGGGTCCAGTTCAAGTTAAACAAGCAAACATTCTATAATGACTAAAATAATTATATTGAGCTTTTAGAGGTGTATTTTATACACCTCTTTTTTATTTTTTTGCTGTTTCGTAAGTTTTTGTAACAATTTTGTTACTTTGAAAACTACCCAAAAGGAAAAAAGGGCTCAGGTGACCGTAACCTCCTCGAAAAGAGTAAGACGGTCACTAAAAAGGGTTCATGCTATTGGGGTTTTTGATAAAAAATAGTACAATAAGAGTATCTACATATTGATCGAATAGGATTCGGAGCTGATTGTATGAAATGTCCTTCATGTCAAAATAACAATACACGTGTTCTTGATTCCCGTCCAGTTGATGACTATAGGTCAATTCGCCGCAGAAGGGAATGTGAAGGCTGTGGATATCGTTTCACAACCTTTGAAAAGGTAGAAGAATTTCCACTGATAGTTGTAAAAAAAGAGGGAACAAGAGAAGAGTTTAGCCGCGAAAAAATTCTGCGTGGGCTTCTTAGGGCATGTGAAAAGCGGCCGGTTCCTCTAAAAGAACTCGAGGAGATCACATTGAGTGTCGAGAAGGAGCTTCGCAGCAATGGTGTTTCTGAAATAAAAAGTGAAGCTGTTGGTGAAATGGTCATGGACAGACTTGCGAACATTGACGATGTGGCCTATGTCCGTTTTGCATCTGTGTATAGGCAATTTAAAGATATCAATGTCTTTATTGATGAATTAAAAGAATTAATAAAAAAAGAAAAGTAGAAGAAATCGGTTAATTTGCTGATTTCTTCTACTCTCTTCTAATCCCACATCTGATCTCATACCTCCTACCTCTAGAAAGAAGGTTGATGTTTATGGCCCAGCATTGGCAGGAAATGTTACCGATTGACCGATATGCAGTCGCCGCTAGCGGGCTCCTACATGAATATGACCGGAAAGTGCTGACCTTTTTATATCAGCCTTTAATCGGTTCCACTTGTTTTAGTTTATATATGACCCTATGGGCTGAATTGGAAGAAAACAGGCTTTGGTCAAGTTCCAATTCACATCATAGTTTGATGAATTTTATGGAGTTGGGTCTAAATGATATTTATAGGGCTCGCGTAAAGCTGGAAGGGATCGGTCTTTTGAAGGTTTATGAAAAAAAAGACGAGGATTCGAGGTCATTTATCTATGAACTCATTCCACCGTTATCGCCGGAGCAATTTTTTTTAGATGGCTTGCTAAATATTTATTTGTATCGAAAAATTGGTAAAAATCAATATTTAAGACTTAAACGGTTTTTTACTGAGGAAAATGTTCAATCGAAGGTAGAATACACGGAAGTGACCAAGGCGTTTCAGGATGTCTATATGTCGGAACATCTGGGGGCGATTGCCTATGATTCAGAAACGGAACAAATCATGAAGACCTCGGATGGCCAGACTTTTATCGGCAGGCTAGACCGGGAGAGTATCCAAATTAGCCAGACCATTTTTAACTTTGAACTTCTTGAAGCAGGGTTGAATGAGTCACTCGTTCCAAAGAAAGCTCTAACCAATAATGTGAAAAATGCGGTCAGCAATCTGGCCTTTTTATATGGGATCGATCCGATTCAAATGAAAAATATCGTTATTAGTGCGATTACGGCAGAAAATGAAATTAATATTGAAGAACTAAGGAAATCAGCGCGGGATTGGTACCAGTTTCAAAACTATGACCAGCTTCCATCCCTGATTGACCGAACACAGCCGGTCGCGAATCAGACGCAAACGAAAGAACCAGAAACAAAGGAGGAAGAACTACTTCGATATTTGGAGATTACTTCCCCGCGTCAGTTATTAAAGGATATTTCAGGAGGGGCTGAGCCTTCTAAAGCCGATCTGCAGATTATTGAGGATGTCATGTTCCAGCAGAAGCTTCTCCCTGGTGTAGTAAATGTTTTAATTCAATATGTTATGCTCAAGTCGGATATGAAATTAACAAAAGGGTATGTCGAGAAAATTGCTGGTCACTGGGCAAGAAAGAAAATAAAGACGGCTAAAGAAGCGATTGATTTGGCCAAAAATGAACATAGACAGTATATGGAATGGGCTGATGGAAAGAAGACGCCGAAAACGAGCGGGAAAAAGAAACCGATCCGAACGGAAATGCTTCCAGATTGGTTTGATGAAACAGCAAATCCGCCTATCAGTCCTGTGAAAAAAGATAATAATGAAGAACTGGAATTGAAAAAAAGAGAACTAGAAGAAACGTTAAAAAAATTACGTTCAGGGGAAGTGACTGAATGATGAAAAAGATCAATGATACATTAAAGCGTTTGGCCGGAAAAGAAGATTTTCAAAAAAGGTATGAGATGCAGCGCCGTGAAACGATGAATCATCCGGACGTGAGAGCTTTTTTGAGGAATAATGAGGCTGACTTGACAACAAGCATGATCGAAAAAAGCATGGTTAAGCTTTATGAATACTCCCAGCAAAGCAAGGAGTGCAATAAATGTCCGAGTCTAGACGGCTGTGTAAACCTTATGAAGGGGTATCACCCGGAGCTCGTTATTCAGAGAGGCAGCATTGATTTACAATATGATAAATGCCCTCGTAAAGTTATGGATGATGAAAAGCGAAAAAATCAAAAATTGATTCAAAGCCTCTATGTGCCAAAGGATATTCTCCATGCTTCCTTTGATTCCATTTATGCAGATGATGAGCGGATTGATGCTGTGCAAAAAGCTGCGTCCTTTCTGATGAACTATAAGCCTGGATCAAAACAGAAAGGGCTCTATTTTTACGGTAAATTTGGCGTTGGAAAGTCGTATTTATTAGGGGCAATTGCAAATGAATTAGCTAATCGGAAAGTACCCTCCATGATAGTTTATGTTCCTGAACTATTAAGGGAATTGAAAAGCTCAATTGCGGACTCAACATTAAATGAAAAAATTGCCACGATCCAAAAAGTGCCTGTTTTAATGTTTGATGACATTGGGGCAGAAACAATGTCCAGCTGGACAAGAGACGAGGTTTTAGGGCCAATCCTGCAATTCCGAATGTTGGATAGCCTTCCGACGTTCTTTACGTCTAATTTTGATCTTCAAGGGCTTGAGCACCATTTATCGTACAGCCAGCGCGGTGAAGAGGAAAAACTGAAGGCAAGACGGATAATGGAACGGATTAAATATTTAGCTGAACCAGTTCAAGTAGAGGGGCCAAATCGACGAGGATAAAAAGAAAGCTGTCAGGATGCGTATCCGGCAGCTTTCTTTTTTATGGTTTCTCATAAAGAATTTTTGTGGGAAATCAACGGGCAAACTATGAAGTCTAAAACAACAATATATGCGAAAACAGCCTTGTAATAATTTCCATACGTACAATTAGGCGCTATCAAGTAAAGATAACAATGACTTTTACGTGCTCACTTCTATTTTGTCCAAGTTCCCCATATACATGAAAGCAAAGATCAAATAAAAAGGGGGGATTTGGTTGATCGAAATCATTTTCCAAAAGAACGAAGATGCGAAGGACTTATTTGGTTATCTTCAACTTTGTCTGGCGTCATCTGTACGATCCGATGAAAATATTCTTCAATTTGAAGATCAACATATAGTAAAAATTAATATCGAGCCGAATATGAAGAAGCCTTTAGAGTTAGTCAAAAAAGTATTTTACGAATTTATTATCCAAAGGAAACAAGATGATTGGTTTCGGCGGATTCTAGCTGAGCATTATTTCTATCAAGATGAAGAAGAACAGCAGCAAATACTTGAGATTATTCATTCCATACTGGAAGGAAACCGGGAAGATCTAGCTGCTTTTGTAAGTGATCTTGATTTTGCAAGCAATTTGAAGACGGCGATTAATCAAATTTTCCAAGAAAATATCTCCTTCTCCTTTGATTCCTTTGTGAAATTCAGGATGCGATCGCTTATGGACCAACTGGCAAAGTATGTGGAAGTATCGATTGATGAATATAAAATGGAACAGGAATATCAAATGTTCATTCAAACGTTAAGAGATTTTTTGTCAGGAAGGGAGGCGAAGCGAAAGCATATTCATTTGCTCATTGATGATGGGGTCCATTTCTTTGATGAAGATTATTTTGAAATAAAACGTTCAGATCTCACTCGGATGATTGACCGAAAGCTGTTATTCAATCACCCTGTTTATGTTGATTCTGTCACAATTGCCCCTTTGCTGTCCATTGCCCCATCTGCCATCTATCTTTACTCGGACGATCTTGAGCAGCCGCTTGTCAGAACGATCCATAATATCTTTGAAGAAAGGTTGATTCAGGGTTCAATAACTGAATTTTATGATAATAAACGGCTGTTTTTTGTTATAGCAGATGAAAAAATATAAAGAATCCCTTGATTTTCCGAAAATAACAAACTATAATACGTACATATTAAGATAATCTAGCTATAGTTATGATGAGGACAAGGGTATTCATTAACGGTTTAAAGAGAGGGAAGGCATGGCTGAAAACTTCCTAACACGAATGGAATGCTTACCACCTCTGAACTCCAGTCAGGAAATGGACTGGCGGTTTCAAGACCGTTATCTTGCTACAGAGTCATTTTTTCGATTTTTTGCAAAAATGAGAAGTAGGGTGGAACCACGTGTTGATAATAACTCGTCCCTTTTTTAGGGACGGGTTTTTTGTTTTTTTTCAAAATGTTAACAAGCGTCCTCGTGAGCAAATAGCCAGGTGTGACGGTTAAAATTAAAGGAGGAAAAAATCATGTCAGAAGTTGTTAAACTTTCGTTTCCAGATGGTGCCGTAAAGGAGTTTCCTAAAGGGACGACAACAGAAGATATCGCAGCGAGCATCAGTCCTGGACTGAAGAAGAAGGCAATTGCCGGTAAATTAAATGGCCAAATGTATGATCTTCGTCGTCCAATCGAGGAAGACGGAGCGATTGAAATTGTGACACAGGGCAGTGAAGATGCGTTGGAAGTTCTTCGCCACAGTTCTGCTCATTTAATGGCACAAGCAATTAAGCGATTATATAAGAACGTAAAACTTGGTGTCGGACCGGTTATTGAAGGTGGATTTTACTATGATATCGACATCGAAGAATCACTAACACCTGAAGATCTCCCGCTTATTGAAAAAGAAATGACAAAAATTATTAATGAAAATATTGATATTGTTCGCAAGGAAGTCAGCCGCGATGAAGCGGTTCAGCTTTTTAAAGAAATTGACGATGAATATAAACTAGAGCTTATTGAGGCAATCCCTGAAAATGAAACAGTGACAATTTACGAGCAAGGTGATTTCTTTGATCTTTGCCGCGGTGTTCATGTTCCGTCAACAGGAAAGCTAAAAGAAATTAAATTATTGAGCATTGCCGGGGCGTACTGGCGCGGGAATAGCGATAATAAAATGCTGCAGCGTATATACGGTACTGCTTTTTTCAAAAAGGAAGAGCTTGCTGAGCATTTGCGCTTGCTTGAAGAGGCGAAAGAGCGGGATCATCGTAAAATTGGGAAAGAATTAAACTTGTTCATGAACTCGCAAAAGGTTGGTCAAGGCTTGCCAATGTGGCTTCCGAAAGGAGCAACCATCCGCCGCATTATCGAACGCTATATTGTCGATAAAGAAGAACGACTGGGCTATGACCATGTTTATACGCCTATTATGGGCAGCGTGGATCTTTATAAAACTTCTGGACACTGGGACCACTATCAGGATGATATGTTCCCTGTCATGGACATGGACAATGAGCAGCTTGTTCTTCGCCCGATGAACTGTCCGCACCATATGATGATTTACAAAAATGGCATTCACAGCTACCGTGAGCTTCCGATCCGCATTGCGGAGCTTGGAACAATGCACCGTTACGAAATGTCGGGTGCATTATCTGGGCTTCAGCGTGTTCGCGGGATGACTTTGAACGACGCTCATATCTTTGTCCGTCCAGACCAGATTAAAGAAGAATTCAAGCGTGTTGTCCAATTAGTTCTTGAAGTTTATAAGGACTTTGATCTTAATGATTACTCTTTCCGTTTATCCTACCGTGATCCTCAAGATACGGAGAAATATTTTGATGACGATCAAATGTGGGAAAAAGCACAAGCAATGTTAAAAGAAGCAATGGATGAGATCGGCCTTGATTATTTCGAAGCTGAAGGCGAAGCTGCTTTCTACGGTCCGAAATTAGATGTTCAGGTGAAAACAGCACTAGGTAAAGAAGAAACTTTATCAACTGTTCAATTGGACTTCTTATTGCCTGAGCGCTTTGATTTATCATACGTCGGCGAAGACGGAAAACCGCATCGTCCGGTCGTTATACACCGTGGCGTCGTTTCCACAATGGAACGCTTTGTTGCATTCTTGATAGAAGAATATAAAGGAGCATTCCCAACATGGCTGGCACCTATTCAAGTACAAGTAATCCCAGTATCACCAGATGTTCACTTTGACTATGCAAAGCAGGTTCAGGAGCAGCTACAGGCAGCAGGATTCCGTGTTGAGCTCGATGACCGAAACGAAAAAATTGGCTACAAAATCCGTGAAGCACAAATGCAAAAAATCCCTTACATGCTTGTCGTCGGTGACAATGAAGTAACTGAAAAAGCAGTCAATGTTCGTAAATATGGTGAACAGAAATCAGAAACGGTATCATTTGAGGACTTTATGGGGGCATTGAAAGAAGAAGTAAATCGCTAAAGTGTCGCTAAGGTGTCAGGCACCATTCGTGGACAGTTTATGGATAAGTGTATGCATGTGGTGGACAATGTGGTGTCCACTTGATGCGAACAAAACTGCCATTTTTGTCTTTTTGTGGTGCCTGACACCATAAATATTAAAAAACACTTGCACGATTTCTATTCTTTTGTTACAATTCAATTCGTTGTGATAATAATGATTCGTTTGACATGAAAATGTCTTTTGTGATATAGTAGCTAAGGTAATTGAATACTGTTTGAGGAAAAGAAGAAGCACCCGCTTCTCACCTGATTGACGCAAGAAGCTGTTAGCAGGTTTTACGTGAACATTTTCTGTTTAAATTTGTTCGTAAAGTGTGGGTGTTTTCATCCGCACTTTTTTATTTGGATAAAAACAGATTTGCTCAGGTTAGCAGATATGTTATGTAATACTTGCGACTCAGCTTTACCCGGTGCAGTTGGCAGCTTCTTTTGGATTAGCCATTCTTGACCCAAACGTTGTGTTCGCATAAAACCTTGGAGGTGTCTAACTATTAGCAAAGATATGTTGTTAAACGAGGGTATACGCGCCCGCGAAGTTCGTCTCATTGATCAAAATGGCGAGCAATTGGGGATTAAATCAAAGGTCGAAGCACTTGAAATTGCTTCAAGGGTAAATCTTGATCTTGTTCTAGTTGCACCGAATGCAAAGCCTCCTGTAGGCCGTATTATGGACTACGGAAAGTTCAAATTCGAGCAGCAAAAGAAAGAAAAAGAAGCTCGTAAAAATCAGAAGATTATCAGCCTCAAGGAAGTTCGTCTGAGTCCGACAATCGATGAGCACGATTTTAATACAAAGCTTCGAAATGCGATTAAATTCCTTGAAAAAGGCGATAAAGTAAAGGCATCGATCCGATTCAAAGGTCGTGCCATTACTCATAAGGAAATCGGCCACCGTGTATTAACCCGCTTTGCACAAGCTTGTAATGAAGTAGCAACTGTGGAATCACATCCAAAAATGGACGGTCGAAGCATGTTCATGGTCCTTGCACCTAAAAATGAAAAGTAAGAGGAGGAATTCCAAATGCCAAAAATGAAAACTCACCGCGGCGCTGCTAAGCGTTTCAAAAGAACAGGATCTGGTAAACTTAAGCGTAATCATGCTTACACAAGTCACTTGTTCGCTAATAAATCTACAAAACAAAAACGTAAACTTCGCAAAGGAACTCTTGTTTCTTCAGGCGATTACAAACGCATCCGTTTCTTATTAGTAAATCTTAAGTAATTTTTGAAATTAGGAGGGAAATCATATGCCACGTGTAAAAGGCGGTACAGTTACTCGCAGACGTCGTAAAAAGGTTCTTAAATTAGCTAAAGGTTATTTCGGTTCAAAACATACATTATACAAAGTTGCTAACCAACAAGTAATGAAATCATTAATGTATGCTTATCGCGACCGTCGCCAGAAAAAGCGCGACTTCCGCAAACTTTGGGTTACTCGTATCAATGCAGCAGCTCGCATGAATGGTCTTTCTTACAGCCGTTTAATGCACGGTTTAAAGCTTGCTGGTATCGAAGTAAACCGCAAAATGCTTGCTGAATTAGCAATCGCTGACGAAAAAGCATTCACTGAATTAGCATCTGTTGCAAAACAAAACTTAAGCAAGTAATATCACAGCCATTCTCAATATGAGGATGGCTTTTAATATATGTTTCAGAGAACTTACGAATATATTGTATAACTTTCGCACTTTATCGAGCGTAATTTTGAAACTATTGAGCACATTTCATATTTTTTTCGGGAATTTATAAGGAGTTACCATTATGTTTAAAGTAATTATTATTTTTGTTATTGTTATGAATATTGCAGGATATTACTTGATGAAGGCAGACAAAAATAAGGCGAAGAAGGGGCACTATCGCGTTAGTGAAAATACACTATGGCTAGTTGCCCTATTATTTGGGGCAACAGGAATGACACTTGGAATGAAAGTTTTTAGGCATAAAACAAAGCATCTGCAGTTTAAAATTGGTTTGCCTGTACTTGCTCTTATTGAAACAGGCTTTATATTTTATATGCTAAATCTTTGAGAATAAAACGGTAGAACCATCAATAAGCAGGAAGGAATTTAAACATAAAACGTTCGGATATCATAACGGTAAATGCAAGAGCCTTTCATTTACCGAAAAGGGAAAAAAGGTAAATGCAAGAGCA
>NZ_JAHNZZ010000001.1:2443306-2483066 GCF_019039215.1 Bacillus sp. FJAT-29790 | reverse complement strand
CATTTACCGAGAAGAGAAAAAAGAGTGTCGCATGGTAAATGCAAGAGCCTTTCATTTACCGAAAAGAGAAAAAAGAGTGTCACATGGTAAATGCAAGATCGCTGATATAGAGGAAATAAAAGTTTATTCTAAAAAGAAAGTAATTTCCCAATCAAACAAATGTACTTTAAAATGACTAAGAGCTTAGGGAAATTCCTAAGCTCTTTTGTATGTGAATTATACTGCGAATTCATTTGTTATTTATTTGCGATTTACTATAAGAAACGGTATGTTTTATATTATTTTGCACGTCAAAAGAAACTGTTAGGATATCCGAAAGTTTTTTAATTAGGTTCATTAAATGGGGTTTCAGGCGATTGGTTCTTCTGCATAAACTCTTTAATCGGACTTTTCCAATCAATTCTAGCATTTGGATAATTTTCGTTTATCTTTCTTTCGATGAATTGTAAATCCTCCCGAACCATTCCCTTTAGGGCGGCAGTGCTTCGGGGCCAGATAAAGATGGAGATGACCTCAAAAGCATTTTCCGTTGTTCCTAAATATTTCTCGCCTTCAAATAAAACACCTTTATAGGTTATTAGGAAATTCTTACGGACATTGTCCTGATCATCTAAAAAATAATACCTTTTCTGTTCGTGGGCAAGTTCAAGCTTCCGCTTCGGATTTAACAAGTATTTTACAACGCTGTAAATGAGAAAGAAAATGAGTGCAAATAACAGCAAGCGCAGCAGCCACATCATAACAAGCCCTCCAATGTTTTTTCCTTTACATACGAATAACTAACAAAAAAGTTTCATCTTTTTCTTAATTTGCTATAATTTTTTTATACGCTTTCACAAAAGTATTATTAAAAAGATTAACTAGGACGGTGGAAAATGAATTATCGAAAATTATTTGACATGCAAACGGGTCTTGACCAGCACATAGAAACGAAGCATCAATTGCAAGCGGAAGATCTATTTGATCGCAAGGTGCTGGCACTTCTAGTTGAATTGGGGGAGCTCGCGAATGAAACAAGATGCTTCAAGTTTTGGAGCCTGAAGCCATCCTCACCAAAGGAAACTGTTTTGGAAGAGTTTGTAGACGGGGTTCATTTTATATTGTCCTTAGGGATTGAGTGCGGCTTTGATCAGGAGAACAACTACTCAGTAGATCTTCTTAAAAAAGAATCTGCAACTGAGCAGTTTTTATTTGTTTTTGAACAAATCAGCAAATTCAGGACAAGCCGGTCAATGGAAGATTATAAGAAGCTTTTTCAAGCCTATTTAGACCTAGGAGAGTTATTAGGATTTAATGCTGAAGAAACGGAAAAGGCTTATATGGATAAGAATGAAGTGAATTATCAGAGACAGCAGGATGGGTATTAGAAGAATTAATAAGAAGTGTGACATAGAGCCTTTTCGTCTTGAAAGGCTTTTTTAATTCGATTAGATAATAAATACTTAAATCTTAAAGAGTTGTTTTACGTTAGCTCAACGAGATACTAGAAGTATCAATGTTTAGCCGCCGATTAATTAAAGGATCTTCCAGAGGAAAATCCTTTAAATTAATGGGTTGATTCAACATAATCGACATGCTTAACATGTTTATAATTGAACCAGATAAATAGGACCGAAATAAATACAAACACAGCACCAATGAAGAATGGCAGATTTGGGTTGTAAACCTCAGCCAGTTTACCAGCCATAAACGGTGCCACGGCTCCTCCTAGGAAGCGCAGGAAGCTGTATGCTGCAGACGCCGTAGAGCGTTCGACAGGAGCGGCATTCATTACAGCTGTCGTAATTAACGTATTATTATTCCCTAATAATGCACCAGCTAGAATTACAGCAGCAATAACTACCCACTGCGTCGACGTCCAGATCCCCATCACTACCAGTAGTAGAGCGAATAAACTTAGCATAATACACATGGATTTAATTGTACCCAACCATTGTTGGAGCTTTGGAGCCATGAAAACAGATGTTATGGCAAGTAAAATGCCCCAGCCAAGGAATACAAAGCCCAACCCATGCTCGTCTAATCCCATTACGAAAGGTGCGTAAGCCAACAAGGTGAAGAAACCAAAGTTGTAAAGGCCAGCTGCGATACCGAATACTAAGAGAGAACGGTGCTTTAAGGCACGAAACGGATCTAGTAAAGATGTTTTTGATTTTACAGCATGGGTATTGGTTTTTGGCATTAATGTAGAAAGTCCAATAAAAGCAATAACCATTAACGTGGCAACCCCAAGAAACGGACCTCTCCATGAAATAGCTCCCAACCAGCCACCAAGCAGTGGCCCTACTGAAATTCCAAGTCCGATCGCTGCCTCATACAAAATGATAGCTTTCGCGGTTCCACTATTCGAAAGGGATACGATAGCGGCTAAAGCTGTAGCAACGAATAGAGCATTTCCTAGGCCCCAACCTCCTCTAAGACCAACGAGAGTCCATATATCGTTTGAAAGGCCTCCGAGTGCTGAAAACAAAGCAATAATAACTATACCAGTAAGTAATGTCCACTTGATGCCAATCCTTGACGAAACTGTACCGGTAATGAGCATAGCCACCGCCATAACCGCATTATAGCTAGTGAAAAGTAAGGTGACTTGACTAGGCGTGGCGTTTAATTTGTTCGCAATTGCAGGCAAAATCGGATCAACTAGACCTAATCCCATGAAGGCAATGATACTTGCGAAAAAGACTGCCCATACTGCCTTTGGTTGTGCAAGAAGACTTCCCTCTTTTTGAGTTTTTGATGTCATATTTTTACTCCTATTCTAGATTTGCAATTTTGTAATGCATACCAATATACCCTATGATATCTCCGTCGCCCACATAAGCGATGATCCTGATCCTTCTAACATGCTCCCCTTTGAGAATGCATTTGTTACTCTGAATTTTCCCCATTTAATCAAGATTTATTTACTCTTATCTTTCAAAAAGGCACGCATTCTACTAAATAGAAGGAAATTGACAAACGATTGTGGAAGGATATTATGATCCATATTTATCTTTCGATTTTGGTAAGTGCCTGGCACCTCGTCAGAGTGTTAAATTCAAGATTAGGTAAACATGAATTAATTTGGTACCAAAAGGGGGAGGAAAAATGACAATAAAATTTCAGAAAAAAGCGGAATGGTTTAGGTTTAACGATAGTCAGGGAAATTTGATCGAACGGAAAACGGAAGTGCGCTTTGATCCGCTAACAGGGGAATCGTCACGTCTTATTTTCGATCCGGGGCTGGTGCTTACACCGCCAGATTATACAGAGGTAGCTGAACAAAATGGAGGAGCTAAATGTCCGTTCTGTTCGGAAAATTTATTAAAGATGACACCCGTTTTTCAAAAAGAAATTACCGAACAAGGACGAATTTTTCAAGGAGAAGCGGTTGTATTTCCAAATCTATTCCCATATAGCAAGCATAACGGAGTTGTAATCTTCTCCGGCCAACATTATATTCGTTTGAAGGAATTTACGCCAACAATCATGAAAGATACGTTTATTGCAGCGCAGAATTATATTCAAAAAGTAATTGTATCTGATAATGAGGTACGCTATGCATCTATTAATTGGAACCATCTTCCATATTCAGGTGGCAGTGTCCTTCATCCACATTTGCACGTAATTGTATCGGAATCTCCAACAAACTATCAAGCGCTTATTAATGAAAAGGCAAACGCTTATGAGAGTGAGAATGAATACTTTACTTCTCTTTATGAAACAGAAAAATCACTTGGTGAAAGATGGATTGGTGAACAGGGAAATGTTGCTTGGATGCATGCTTACGCCCCTAAAGGCCATAATGATTTCATTGCCGTTTTCCCCGGGAAAAACACGATTCATGACATTGAAGAACAAGATTGGGAGGATTTTGCGGCAGGGCTGCAGGCCATTTTCTCCACCCTAACAGAGCAGGGTTTTGCAAGCTTCAACATGGCGTTACATGTTTCAATAGATGCGGCATCGAAGCAGTCTATTCATGCTCGTCTCATTCCACGTTTTACTGTTGGAATGCTTGACACAAGCGATATGAACTTTTCCCAAGCTCTACATCAAGAGCCACTTACATATAAAGTGCCGGAGGAAGTAGCAGCGAAAGCACGCGTACATTTTCAAAAAATATAGCAACTTAAAACAATTCGATTTGAAGAACGACAATATGTTAAACGAGTAAGATATTAATTTGTGCATCTACCATTAAATAATGAAAAGCTTTCCGGAAAATTCGGAAGGCTTTTCATATGAATTAAGGATTCGTCGACCATAATCCTGCTGATTTTACGAGGATGCGCGGGTGCAGTTTTAACTGTGCAACCATTACTTCTGCTAAATCTTCCGGCTGCATTACTTTCTCAGGATTGCCATCCGTAAGATTTTCTTGGAAAGCTAAATCTGTCGCAACCGTACTTGGCGTCAATGCACTGACACGGATGTTATGCTTTCTCACTTCTAGCATGAGCGATTCAGTAAGTCCTAAAACGCCAAATTTTGAAGCGCTGTATGCGCTTGTTACCGGTGCGCCTTTTTGTCCAGCAGTAGATGAAATATTGATGATGTCCCCTGAATTTCTCTCAATCATGTCCGGCAGAACAGCTCTTGTGACATAATAAACACCCATCAAGTTCACATCGATAATATTTTTGAATTCTTCAGGAGAGAGGTCGAGGAACTTACCAAATTTTCCGATACCCGCATTGTTGATAAGGATATCAATTGGGCCGAGTTCTGATTTGATATGTTCGACAGCCACCATGACAGACTCGTTTTCCGACACATCAGCGACAGCCGCTGTAACATTTACTCCGTACCCTTCAAGTTCTTTTGCTACGTTCTCAAGATTTTCGAATGTTCTTCCGATAAGCCCTACATTGATGCCTTCTTTAGCAAAAGCGATCGCTGTTGCCCGTCCGATCCCTCTGCCTGCCCCAGTAATTAAAGCGTTCTTCCCTTGTAAATTTTGCATTCTATATACTCCTTTATAAGTTAATTATGTAAAATATAGTATTAAATATTTAGTATAACATTTTCAGAATGAGTATCCTAAATTATAGACCTATGGATAGAACTGGCCGAGGTATTCTTCTGCTGTACTAAATTTTTATCCCGTGCGAGGCACTCCACTCTATTTTTTTCCGTAGGGAATTATCTAGTTAGAAGAATTGAGTGTGTCTTGATGGAGTATCAATATTATAATAAAATTTGATAACCCACCCCTGTGATAAATTAAATACAGTATCCAGTAAAGTATGTTCTGGTAGTATATGTAATATTATTTGAAGCCCAAAAAGTTAACCTCTTTAATAGCGGTTGTATGGTAAAATTGTAGCATACACTGGAGAGTCCAACACTGTGTCCGTACCGTAACGAACGTTTTGGATGATGTAAATAAAGGGTGAGTGATAATGTTTAATTTGGCGCCATTAATGCTTGAAAAAGTCGGAATCATCGTAATTGTCGCTTTTTTATTATCTCAAATTAGATCATTTCGTCAAATTGTTCAAAATGAGCACAACATAATTGAGAAAATCATGCTTATTTTGCTTTTTGGCATATTCGGAATAATTAGTAATTATACAGGAATAGAAATTCATCAAAATACAATCAATAAAGCGGGGTGGCTTTCAAGCATTGATCCTGAAAGTGCGCTAGCGAATACGAGAGTGATGGGGATTGTCATCGGCGGCTTGCTTGGCGGTCCAATGGTAGGCGCAGGAGCTGGTCTAATTGCAGGAGTCCACCGTTATACATTGGGTGGCTTTACGGCTTTTTCTTGTTCAATTTCTACTATTATTGCTGGAATTATTGCTGGATATTTAGGAAGGAGACGAAAATTAAAAGGGAAAAATATTTCAGCTTTCTATGCGGTTATAATTGGAATGTCATTGGAAGCCTTACAAATGCTGATCATTCTCGTGACAGCAAAGCCGTTTGAACATGCTTGGGCTCTCGTACAGGTGATTGGCTTTCCAATGATTTTTGTCAATGGGTTTGGAACATTGCTGTTCATGTTCATTATCAAATCAATCATGCATGAAGAGGTGCGTGCACGTGCAAACCAAACGAATCTTGCCTTTCAAATTGCCGATCAAACGCTGCCTTTCTTTCGCCAAGGCTTAAATACGCATTCATGTAAAGAAATATCGGAAATCATGCTAAAGCTGACACATGCCGATGCGGTCTCAATAACAAATGACCATCAAGTCTTAGCTCATGTTGGCATCGCTTCAGATCACCATATTCCTAAGGAAAAGCTTGCTACTGGATTAACTAGAAAAGTGCTGGAAAGCGGTAAAATTGCAATTGTAAAAACAAAGGAAGATATTTTTTGCAGTCATCGTATTTGTCCATTAGAAGCAGCGATTGTCCTCCCTTTAAAAGTAAAAAATGAAATTGTTGGGACTTTGAAAATGTATTATAATCAGCCTGAAAAGCTAGATAAAGTACAGGAGCAATTAGCAGAAGGACTTGCTAATTTATTTTCTACTCAACTAGAGCTTGCAGAAGCTGAACACCAGACGAAATTGTTGAAGGAAGCAGAAATAAAAGCTTTGCATGCACAAATTCATCCGCACTTTTTATTTAATAGCATTAATACCATCTCCGTTCTATGCCGAACAGATGTAAATAAAGCCCGAAAATTGCTTTTAGACTTAAGCTCATTTTTCCGTGGAAATCTACAAGCGGCTAGGCAGATACTTATTCCTTTAGAGAAAGAATTGGAGAATGTAAGGTCCTATATCTCATTGGAACAGACTCGTTTTCCAAATAAGTACGGCATGGATTTTCAAATCGAATCAGATCTTGAAAAAGTACTAATTCCACCGTTTACCTTGCAGCCATTGGTAGAAAATGCAATTCATTACGGCTTTCCGCGGAGCAAAACCAAAGGGGAAATCACCATCCGGATTTTTTCCGAAAACAATCAATTGAAAATTATTGTAGCAGATAACGGAAAAGGCATTCCTAAAGACAGGATAAAAGTGCTCGGTAATCAAATTGTACATTCAGAAAAAGGAAATGGGACAGCCCTCTTTAATATAAGCGAGCGTCTAAAAGGGATTTATAACGGTCTAGCTAGCATAACGATAAAAAGTCAAGTTGGTATTGGATCAACCATTACGATTTCCATTCCGCTCGACAGTAAAGGAGTTTATGAACGCGATGTTAAGAGCCTATATAGTGGATGATGAACCATTGGCAAGGGATGAATTAAAATATCTGCTTATTCGAAGCAAAAGAGTGAAAATCTTAGGTGAAAGTGATTGTCTCGAGGATGCTGTAGCAGATATTTCAGAACTAAGGCCTGATCTTGTTTTTCTCGATATTGAACTTGGTGAGGATAATGGATTAAGCTTAGCTAAACAATTAGAAGCCCTTGATCAAACACTAGCTATTGTCTTTGCAACTGCATATGACGAATATGCTCTACAGGCGTTTGAATTAAATGCAGTTGATTATATTTTAAAGCCCTATGATGAAAATCGCATTCAAAAAACATTAGAAAAAATTAAGAAAATGCAGAAAATCGGGAATCAGAATGTTCCTACCCACTCCCCTTTGAAAAATGATCGAAATGGAAAAATCGCAGTCATTGTCGATGAAAGAATTATTTTATTAACATACGCTGACATCATTTATTTAGAATCTAGTGAAGGTAAGTGTACAATCAAAACGATTGAACAAGAATACAAAATAAGTGAGGCACTTGTCGCCTTGGAGAAAAAGTTAAATAAAGACCAATTTCTCCGTGTTCACCGCAGTTTCATTGTGAACGTAGATCACATCGATGAAATAGAGCCTTGGTTTAACTCTACATATAATTTAATCATGAAGGACAGCTCCAAAGTTCCAGTCAGCCGAACCTATGTAAAGGAATTGAAGCAGCTCTTAGATTTCTGATTTTTTAAATAAACAGAATCTTTGTAATTCAACTGCAAATTCATGTAATCCATCTCCCTATTTATGTGCTTTATCCTGAAAATGAAATTAAAGCAATTTTGTTTTGTATGATAAATGGAGTATATATGTGAACTAAAGGGGGAATGGGAAAATGAATGCAGTTTCAATCGTTATTGGTGCTATTTGCATACTCTTAATTGCTTATCGTTTATATGGGACATTTGTGGCGGCAAAGGTTTTGAAACTTAATGATTCAAAGCCAACTCCAGCTCATAAATTAGAAGATGGGCAAGATTATGTACCCACGAATAAATGGGTTTCATTTGGTCATCATTTTGCGGCGATTGCTGCAGCGGGTCCGTTAGTTGGACCGATCTTAGCAGCCCAATTCGGTTATTTACCAGGATTACTTTGGCTCCTAATTGGTGCTGTCATCGGCGGAGCTGTTCACGACATGGTTGTTCTCTTCGCCTCTATGAGAAGAGATGGAAAATCTTTATCGGAGATAGCAAAAGAAGAACTCGGCCCTGTTGCAGGATTTTGTACAGGCTTAGCAATGTTATTTATCATTACGATTACTATGGCAGGTCTTTCCTTAGTTGTCCTAAGTGCATTAGAAAGAAACCCATGGGGAACATTCGCTGTTGCTATTACTATTCCGATTGCTATGGGGGTTGGATTGTATCATAAGAAGACAGGCAACTTAAAATTTGCGACGATTGTTGGTTTCGGTTTAATTATGCTAGCTGTCTTTTTGGGACCAAACATTCAAGGTACAGCTTTAGGTGATTTCTTAACACTTGAAAAAAGTACTCTTGCTCTTGCACTACCAATTTATGCATTCTTTGCTGCTGCGTTACCTGTCTGGTTTTTGCTGGCACCGCGAGATTATTTAAGTACTTTTATGAAAATCGGGGTATTTGTCGCATTAATACTTGGGGTATTCTATGTGAACCCAGCTGTTCAATTCCCGGCATTTACAGAATTTATTAATGGCGGTGGTCCTATTATTGCGGGTCCTGTTTGGCCATTCGTTTCCATTACGATTGCTTGTGGAGCGATTTCAGGCTTTCACGCATTCGTTGGTTCCGGTACAACGCCGAAGATGATTAATCGTTGGAGCGATGTGAAAGGTGTAGCTTTCGGATCCATGCTTGTTGAATGTTTAGTTGCAGTCATGGCGTTAATTGCAGCTGTATCTTTACAACCGGGAGATTATTTTGCCATCAATTCAACACCTGAGAAATATGCAACACTAGGAATGGAAACTGTTCATCTAAACCAGCTTAGCGAAGAAATTGGAATGGACCTGGAAGGGAGAACGGGCGGGGCTGTTACTCTTGCTGTAGGGATGACATACATCTTCACGGAAATTCCAATTTTCTCGAAAATGGCATCCTTCTTTTACCAATTTGTAATCCTATTTGAAGCAGTCTTTATCTTAACAGCCATTGATGCAGGAACACGGGTTGCCCGCTATCTTATCCAAGATTTCGGTGGGGAATTTATTAAACCATTAAAGCGTACAGATTCATTGCCTGCGAATGTGATTGCCAGTGCTTTAGCTTGCTTATTCTGGGGTTATCTTCTTTATTCCGGCGATATCAGTTCTGTCTGGGCATTATTTGGAGTTTCCAATCAATTAATGGCTTCGATCGGTCTAATCATTGGTGCGACGGTAGTCCTCAAGATTGCTGAAAAGCGTTGGTATATGCTGACATGTTTAGTCCCTCTTACTTATCTTTATGTAACTGTTAATGTAGCAGGATACTGGATGGTAAAGAACGTCTATTTAAATGCAGAAAGTGCAGGTTTCAATGTTTTAAATGGTGTACTCTCCATCATCATGCTTATCCTTGGATTCGTCATTCTTGTTACCTCCATTAATAAGTGGATTAAGCTATCAAAAATACCACAAGCTGAACTAGTAGAACAATCAGAAAGAGAAATTGCCTAAAAAACAGCACTCATTCATATGAATGAGTGCTGTTTTTTTTCTTCTATATTAATATAGCTTTGCTGAAATCGTTTTAAAGAAGCCAATACCTGATAATTTTAGTGTAAGTTTTTCCTTGCCTCTAATCTGTTTTTGTATATATATTGATAGATTATCGACGATAAACTCATTATAGTGATTTAAGCTCTTCGGTTTTCCAGGTACAGCAACTATCTCCTGAACCCCTGGTGCACAGCAACCCTTTACTTCGATTGTTTTCACGGTTAGTTGTTTGCCTTTAGACTCGATCCACTTTTTTGATTCACCATCTATTTCAATCTTCATACACCATCCGCTCCTTTAATTAATCTATTAACCAAAGGCTGTTTTCGCATATATTGTTGTTTTGGCCTTCAAAGTTTGCCCGTTGATTTTCACTGCGGGCGCTTGCTTTCCGTGGGAGGGGACGGGAGCCTCCTCGGCGTTACCGCCTGTGGGGTCTCCCGCTTCCCTCTATTCCCGCAGGACACTGAATTTACATCCTTGAATTTGCCCACGCACGAAGGAAATGCGATAGCATTTTCGAGGAATCAAGTGCCCTCCGCTCCAATCAACTCAGATTATTAAATAAAATTCTCATTATACAAGCAACAAACATTACGAAAATAGCCTAAGTATATAATAATGCATAATTCTAAATATTCAATTAAGACTACTTAAATAACTAGTGCATTCTTAAAGGTATGTTCTTTGTATTTTAGCAATTAAAAAATATGTAAAATCTGCCCTGCTTAGCAGTCATGTATTATATATCCTCTATTGTTATGCTCAGACTTAAGAAATACTTTAATTCTTATAGAAAAATCGATATCATTATAGTCAAATTTCAATTTTCATTGAACAGGGGCAAAATAATGAAAGAACAGTACTATGATGAATTGCTAAACATTAAAACAAGTGGAGACCAAAAGGGATTCAACAAATCTATGCACTATCATCGCTATGAGCCGACACCATATAGTTCACTAGAACAATTATTTAATAAATATGAATTGAAAAGCAGTGATCGGATCGTTGACTTTGGGTGTGGTAAAGGGCGGTTAAATTTCTATATCAATTATTTATTTAATGCCACTGTTATAGGGGTAGAAATGAACGAAATTTTCTATCGAGAAGCAATTGAAAATAGAAGTAATTATTTGAAGAAAACGAAGAAAAGGATAGATAAAATCCAGTTTCATTGTTGCCTTGCAGAAGAGTACCAGATTAATCCATTAGACAATCGCTTTTATTTTTTCAATCCGTTTTCCTTACAAATTTTTATAAAGATCATAAACAATATCTTACTCTCGGTGGAAAAATTAAAGCGGGAAATTGAACTGGTTCTATATTATGGATCAGAGGATTATATCTATTTTTTAGAAAACCATACTTCCTTTGAATTGAAAGAGGAGGTCAAATTGCCAGGGTTGTATGAACATAATCATTTTGAGAGATTTTTAATATACCGCTTGGCATATTGAAGGAAATTCGGGGTCTTTCCGTCGCTGTGTTAAAGTGGTGGGCTGAATCCCTATTTCAGTTTTCAAGAAAGGCTGAAAGGAAAGAGGAAAGTCTCTCAGCCATATTGGGTTTTTCCTCATTCTTCCTGTTCCCTATTATGCCCCATAGAGCTGTACAAATAAGAAAGTTGGTCATGAAATCCCCAGCCCATGATATCTGTATCTATCACAACTTGTTCTAATCTGTTTGCAAAAACTTGATAGTACTCCTCCTCTTCATCACAAATATTTGTTACCTTTTCATACATCGTTTCCATACTGATATAAAAGTTTTCGTTTATATCGCCGTAAGAAGATGTAAATTCTACACCTTGTTCGACGTAATAAAGCATAAGATCCGTTGTCCTTAAGTCATCTCTTGTAAGTTTTTTGAAGTCGGAAATGGCTTTTTTTGCTTCATTTAAACGTAACTTACCAAATCCTTTTTCAGGGAAAAATTCATTTTTGATTTTTTCTTTGCATCGTTAAACAATTCGACGGTTGCCGTTTCGCCAAGAAATCGGACGGATAAATATGACTGCACGTCTTTACTTTTCTTGTAAAGATCGGCAACGAGTTGAATAAGTTCCTTTTGATCATAGTCTTTTAACTGCTTTTTTAATTCAGATACTTTAAGTTTCATCTTTGGCATCTTCTCATGATTTTCTCTCAATCTAATTGGATATAATAGTATTATACATAATTTAGACTGAGGGATTGATATGGAAGAACAATTCGAACAGCTCCGAAAGGAAAACCATTATCTAAAACAATTGTTAATGAAGATGATGCATAACCAAAGTACGATTCACTCTAGTAAAATAGTAACTAAAAAGTCTCCTTTAGAAGAGAAGATATATCTTTTTAAAAATTTATTTAAAGGCCGGCCAGACGTCTATGCAAAGCGCTGGGAATCTGAAAATGGCGGTAATGGATACATCCCTGCATGTGCACTAGAATGGCAAAAGCCTCTTTGCCAAAAACCACATATAAAATGCAGTCAATGTCAGCATCGTAAGCTGCTACCTCTGACAGATCGAGTGCTTAAAGAACATATGAATAGTGAAATAACAATCGGGATTTATCCATTGCTACGAGATGATACATGCACGTTTTTGGCTGTTGATTTTGATAAGAAGCAATGGCAGCAAGATGTTTTAGCTTTCTCGGAAACTTGTAAGAGCTTTAAAGTTCCTTATCATATTGAACGATCTAGGTCGGGAAACGGGGCACACGTGTGGATTTTCTTCTCTTCATCCGTTTTAGCAGCGACCGCAAGAAAACTAGGAACGTTCCTTTTAAGAAAAACAAAAGAACAGAATGATGGATTTCACTTGGAATCTTTTGATCGTATGTTTCCTAACCAGGATACTATGACAAAAGGAGGTTTTGGAAATCTCATTGCTTTACCACTTCAAAAGGTGCCGGGACAAAACGGAAATAGTTTATTTGTTGATGAAAGTTTTATACCTTATCCGGATCAATGGCTGTATTTATCAACGGTTTGTAAAATATCGGAAGAAGATATTCGAGCTATTATTCGAAGTGAAGTGGATGACCATGTAGTGCATCCGGGGAAGATTAGAATTGAACTGAAAAATGGAATTTATATTAAGAAGACTGGGATTCCTTCACCTCTGTTATCGCAGATAGGCAATATTGCATCATTTAATAATCCGGAGTTTTACAAAGCGCAAACAGGAAGATTTTCTACACATGGAATTCCGAGAATAATCCAGTGCACAAATAATGAACAGAACGATTTGGTTCTGCCGCGGGGGTGTTTGGAGGAGTTGATAGATTTGCTTAAGAAAGAATCTATAAAAGTAGATATTGTTGACCAAACTTATGAAGGCGAAAACATAAATGTAGGTTTTTGCGGGACATTAAGTTCGCAACAAGCTGAGGTCGTGGACACAATGTTAAAAGAAGCTCAGGGTACGCTTTCTGCAACAACAGGTTTTGGTAAAACGGTTGTTGCTACTGCTGTCATTGCTGAGCGAAAGGTAAATACACTTATCATTGTGCATCGTACTCAATTAATGAAGCAATGGATCGAACGGCTGGCAACATTTCTAAATGTATCTCCAAATGAGATTGGACAAATAGGCGGAGGGAAAAATAAAATAACTGGCAAAGTGGATGTCGCAACAATCCAAAGTTTAAATTACGGAGGTCAATTGAAATCCTTCATCACCCAATATGGACAAATAATTGTAGATGAGTGCCATATAATTTCAGCGATAACTTTTGAAAATGTATTAAAACAAATTCGTCCTAAATATGTATTGGGACTGACAGCTACGCCTAAACGGAAAGATGGGATGCATCCAATTATCACAATGCAATGCGGACCAATCCGCTTTAAAATCAATGCAAAATCACAAGCGAAAATTCGCCCGTTTGGCCATCGATTAATTCCAAGGAAGACCAATTTTAATACGAAGAAAACTGAGTTTCATGAGATCTATGCGGAATTGGCATCTGATTCGTCGCGGAATCTTCAAATATTTGATGATGTTCTAAAGTCATTGGAAGAAGGGCGGTCCCCAATTATTTTAACCGAGCGGCTTGAACACCTGGAAATATTGAAAAATCAATTCAATAGATTTGCCAAAAATATTATTGTGTTAGCTGGAAACATGAAGAAAAAAGATCAGAAGAAAGAGCTTGAGAGGTTATCTACAATTCCAAGTAATGAGGAAAGACTTATTATCGCTACTGGTAAATTCATAGGTGCAGGCTTTGACGATGCTCGGCTCGATACACTATTTTTAACGATGCCGATCTCATGGAAGGGCACCTTGCAGCAATACGTAGGTCGCCTTCGTCGTCACTATGACAGCAAGCAAGTAGTTCAAGTGTATGATTTTGTTGATGAAAAAGTCCCTGTATTAAAAACGATGTACGAAAAACGCGTTGCTGGTTATAACTCGATGGGATATGTGATTGGTGACGGAGAGCAAGTGTCTGAGCAAATGAGATTGTTTTAATTCAATTGGCATGAAGGAAACCTTAGAGCCTACCTCGTTTTCCATAGAATTTTTAACATCCCGCTTTCAGTTGGAAAAATTATAACGAGATATAGGACTAGTTTTAAATTATGGATCGGAAGATTTTATTGATTTTATAATGGTATCAATTTTATTTAGATACACTTTTTAGGTAATCATTTTGTATGGTATTATTAAGACATTAGTTATCTTAATAATGGTGGTGATTGCATGGGGGAAATTCATTCTACAGAAGAACTCATGAAATACATTTCGAGTATGGACCGTGAAAACTCTGTCTGCCAATTTTTTATTCCTGGAAAGGGTAGATTCACTCTTGTTCTGCAAGAAGAAGACCAACAATCTATCCATTCTGATGTTAAAGCTAATCCAGAGCTTAAGCGGATGATTAAGGAGAGCCAAGAGCAGTATAAGCAAGGATTAGGTATGTCCACAACAGAGCTATTACAATCGTTATCCAAAAAGGACTTTGAATAATAAATACTCGAAACATCATTTGGCTTCCGAGTGTTAGAAATAAATTAATCAATTTTCGAAGTGTCCGATATACTCCAGAGGAAACATTGGACTATATTTCCCAATTTATCTTGGAAACAGAGGATTTATTAAAAACGAATGTTGTTGGAAGAATGTATACAGAGGAATTGGGGACATATAAAGGAATGTCTCGTGTTGTCGTTAAAAAGTTTAGAATTTATTTTAAACAAATCCATAATGATATAGTTATCGTTGCCATTATGTTTCCGGGTGAAAAATAATCATATAAAAAGCCTGTATGAGTAATAAAAACTTTGCTCATGCAGGCTTTTTCGTTATACACCCCATTTATACATAAGCTGAACCAAGCCCATTTTAGTCTGATGTAGGTAGGTATTTGCTTATCACTTACCGGTATAGGATATACTACTTAAAAAAATAGGAGGGATTAAGATGTTAAGCGAAAAACTAATCAAAGGCTTAAATGACCAAATGAATTACGAGTTTTACTCCGCACATGCTTATTTAGCGATGGCTGCTTATTGTTCAGCGGAGAATTTGGATGGTTTTGCTAACTTCTTTCTTGTGCAAGCGGAAGAAGAACGTTTCCATGCAATGAAGTTCTATAATTTTATTAATGACATGGGAGAAAGGGCATCAATCGAAGGTTTCCATGCTCCGAATAACGATTTTGCTTCTATGTTAGATGTGTTTGAAAAAGGGTTGATCCAGGAGAAAGAAGTGACACGCCGCATTTATGATCTCGCTGACATCGCCCTAGACGAGCGGGAGCATGCCACGATGACGTTTTTAAAATGGTTTATTGAAGAGCAAGTGGAGGAAGAAGCTCTGTTTGACGGCCTAATTCAAAAGCTAAAAAGAATCGACAAAGACAGCAACGCATTCTTTATGCTAGAAAATGAACTTGGACAGCGGACGTTTACAGCGGAGGGGGAGTAGATTTTTCTATTTAAAATAGTGAATTAATATAAAAGGAAACAGCGGGTTATGAACAGATTTTTTTTGCACATTAGATACTTGCTTTTGTATAATGGAAATGAATACATATTATTAAGGGAGTCGAAATAATGACGAATTTAGATGCAACATTAACGATGCTGAAGGAATTAACGGATGCGAAAGGAATTCCTGGCAATGAGCGTGAACCGCGTGAAGTCATGAAAAAATACATAGCCCCTTATGCAGATGAAGTGACAACAGACGGCCTTGGAAGCTTAATTGCGAAAAAGGTTGGTAAAGAGGGCGGTCCGAAAATAATGGTTGCCGGCCACCTTGATGAAGTAGGTTTCATGATTACAAGCATTGACGAGAAAGGATTCCTTCGTTTCCAAACCGTTGGCGGCTGGTGGTCTCAAGTGATGCTTGCTCAGCGTGTGACGATTGTGACAAGAAAAGGGGATGTAACGGGCGTAATCGGTTCAAAGCCTCCACACATTCTTTCTCCAGAAGCTCGCAAAAAACCGGTAGAGATTAAGGATATGTTTATTGATATCGGGGCTTCAAGCCAAGAAGAAGTGAAGGAATGGGGCGTTAGACCGGGTGACATGGTTGTTCCATACTTCGAATTTACGGTCATGAATAATGAAAAAATGCTGCTTGCGAAAGCATGGGATAACCGCATTGGCTGTGGGATTGCGATTGACGTATTAAAAGAATTAAAGGATGCTGACCATCCAAACATTGTTTATGGAGTTGGTACAGTACAAGAAGAAGTTGGGCTTCGTGGTGCAAGGACATCGGCACAAAAAATTGAACCGGATATTGCTTTCGGTGTCGATGTAGGGATTGCAGGGGATACACCGGGAATTTCTGAAAAAGAAGCTTTAGGTAAAATGGGTAAAGGCCCACAAATCATTCTTTATGACGCGTCCATGGTTTCACACAAAGGATTGCGTGACTTTGTAACAGATACTGCTGACGAGTTAAATATCCCTTACCAATTTGATGCGATGGCTGGCGGCGGTACGGATTCGGGAGCTATCCATGTCACTCATAATGGGGTTCCAGCACTTTCAATTACGATTGCAACTCGGTACATTCATTCACACGCAGCCATGCTTCATCGCGATGACTACGAAAATGCTGTGAAGCTGATTGCAGAAGTAATTAAACGCCTTGATAAGGAAACAGTTGAGAAAATTACATTTGAATAATGTTTTTTGAAATACTCCGGCGACCCCGGAGTATTCTTATAAGATGGAAAAAGGGTTATTAAAACCAAACATGATATTTCTCTAATAGAGCAGTTCTATAAGCCCCTGAACATGATTTTTCACTATCAGTGGTCCAATAGAGCGGTTCTATAAGCCCCAGAACATGGATTTTTTCCAGTAGCGGTCCAATAGAGCAGTTCTATAAGCCCCAGAACATGATTTTTCACTATCAGTGGTCCAATAGAGCGGTTCTATAAGCCCCAGAACATGGATTTTCTCCAGTAGCGGTCCAATAGAGCAGTTCTATAAGCCCCTGAACATGATTTTTCACCACCAATGGTCCAATAGAGCGGTTTTATTGGCCAGTGAACATGATATTTCACCACCAGCGGTCCAATAGAGCTGCCGCATTGTCCAGCAGTATAATCTAACAAAATTATTTTGATAGTAGGCCCATAAAAAAAGCGGCAAAGAGCCGCTCAACTTTGTACTTATTTTAACCCACTCTCCAATGTATGAAGCATTTCTTGCTTATCTTGCTCAGAGGAATTTTTCCAAATGACTTCAAATAAAACGCCTAATCCAGGAAGCATTTTTTCTTCCCCGTTCTGAATGGCATCAACGATTGTATCCTTCAGCTCGTCCTGTGAATTACCTGAGACATTGTGTATGATAGCGTTACGCAAGTTTAAGTTCATTTAACGCACTCCTTTCAAAAATTCATTTCATTATTATGTTTTCTATTTTTGGATTTATTATGTATTTTAAATGGGCTATAATAAGAAAATTGGAGTAAAAATAAAGGAGTGACAGTGTTGAAGTATATTCACTCTGCAAGTAATCCTCAAGTCAAGCAATGGAAAAAGCTTTTGACAAAAAAGGAACGGGATAAAACGGGTACATATATTGTTGAAGGCTTTCATCTTGTTGAAGAAGCACTTTCGAGTAATCAAATAGTAGAAATCATTGTAAGTGAAGATACTGGCCTGCCTCATGGGTGGGATTATGGGTCTATCCCTGTTACAATGGTAACGAATGAAATTATTCAAAGCTTGTCAGATACAGAAACGCCACAAGGAGTGTTGGCTGTTTGCAAGCAATCACAACATACCACAACTGAAGGTAAAAGCTATTTATTAATCGACGCTGTTCAGGACCCAGGTAATTTAGGTACAATGATCAGAACAGCGGATGCGGCTGGGATCGATGCTGTCATCGTTGGTGAAGGAAGCGTGGATATTTACAATCCGAAAGTCCTGCGCTCCGCACAAGGAAGCCATTTCCATCTGCCTGTTTTAAGGGGAAACTTGTTTGAATGGGTAACCAAGCTTAAAATAGAAAATATCCCGGTATACGGAACAGCTTTAGAAAATGCAAAAGAGTATACGGAGATCCAAAATTCAGATGCATTCGCATTAATCGTCGGCAATGAAGGAAGCGGCGTTAGTAAAAACTTACTAGAAGCAACAACTGCTAATCTTTATATCCCGATTTTCGGAAAAAGTGAATCATTAAATGTCGCAGTCGCATCCGGAATTCTGCTGTATTATTTACGATCGTGAATAATATGCATCGTTTTTTAGGGCTATTTTCGTAAAGTTTGTTGCTTTTATAATGCGATTTTTATTTAATAATCTGAGTTGATTGGAGCGGAGGGCACTTGACTCCAGCGGGAGATAGAGGGAACGGGAGACCCCACAGGCGGTAACGCCGAGGAGGCTCCCGTCCCTCCCCGCGGAAAGCAAGTGCCCGTAGCGGAAATCAACGGGCAAACTTTGTAGGCTAAAACAACAATATATGCGAAAACAGCTTTTTTTTAATGAAACAATTTGAAACAATGTGCAGAATATACTATAATAACAGCAAATTATATGAAATAAAACAATGACGGAGAAAAGTAATTTGCAGGGAACTTTTCAGGGAGAAAACGCCTAGACTGAGAGCATTTTCAAGGGATTGCAAAAGAACATTCACCTCCAGAGTTGGCATCGGGACCATTAGAATGGCAATAAAAGCTTGGTTTTGTAACATGTCCAGCTTCCGCTTTTCTATGTAAAGATGTACCGGCAGTCGCCGTTATCTGAATGAAGTGAACACATGAAGGTTGTTTAATTGCCCGCATGTGTTAAAAAGGGTGGTACCGCGAAATCCAAAACCTCGTCCCTTTATTGGGAGAGGTTTTTTATTTTGGAAAAAAAGCTGAATTACAGGAATTAAAGGAGGATATTAAGATGCAAGAGCGTTTAAAGGAATTGCAAACTGAAGCGTTAGAAAAAATCAGCCAGACAGCTGATTTAAAAGAATTGAACGACATCCGCGTCTCATACTTAGGAAAAAAAGGGCCAATTACGGAAGTGCTCAAAGGGATGGGGAAACTATCTGCTGAAGAACGCCCGAAAATGGGGTCACTGGCGAATGAAGTTAGGGATGCCATAACAGCGGCGATCGAAGAAAAGCAGAAACATCTAGAAGAAGCTGCTGTAAACGCAAAGCTTGCGCTTGAGAAAATTGATGTCACGCTTCCAGGCCGTCCGGTTAAAGAAGGAAACCATCATCCACTGACTCGTATCATTGAAGAAATTGAAGATTTATTCATCGGAATGGGCTATACAATCGCTGAAGGACCTGAGGTGGAAAAAGATTATTATAACTTCGAAGCGTTAAATCTTCCGAAAGGTCACCCTGCCCGTGATATGCAGGATTCTTTCTATATTACAGAAGAGATTCTTCTCCGTACGCACACATCACCAGTACAGGCAAGAACAATGGAAAAGCATAAAGGGAAAGGTCCAGTAAAAATCATTTGCCCTGGAAAAGTGTATCGCCGGGATAATGACGATGCCACACACTCCCATCAATTTATGCAAATTGAAGGACTTGTGATTGACGAAAACATCCGCATGACCGACCTAAAAGGAACGCTTCAAGTATTTGCGAAGAAAATGTTTGGAGAAGACAGGGAAATTCGTCTCCGTCCAAGCTTCTTCCCATTCACTGAGCCATCTGTCGAGATGGATATTTCTTGCAAAATTTGCGGCGGAAAAGGTTGTAGCGTGTGTAAAGGAACAGGCTGGATCGAAATTCTTGGTGCTGGGATGGTTCATCCGAATGTTCTAGAATTGGCCGGATTCGATTCCAAGAAGTACACAGGTTTTGCCTTCGGAATGGGGCCTGAGCGAATTGCTATGTTGAAATACGGCGTAGATGATATCCGTCATTTCTATACAAATGATGTACGTTTCTTAAAACAATTTTCAATCCATGAATAAGAGAAGGAAGAGGAGGACATTACATGTACGTTTCATATAAATGGCTGCAGGATTATGTCGATCTATCAGGTGTAACCCCTGTAGAATTAGCAGAAAAAATTACGAAGAGCGGTATTGAAGTAGAAGGCGTAGACGTTTTGAATGAAGGAATCCGCGGTGTCGTTGTTGGGCATGTCCTAGAAAGAGAGCAGCATCCAAATGCGGATAAATTAAACAAGTGCTTAGTAGACATTGGTGAGGGAGAACCGGTTCAAATCATTTGCGGGGCAGCAAATGTTGATAAAGGCCAAAAAGTTGCAGTTGCCACAGTGGGGGCAGTGCTTCCGGGTAATTTTAAAATTAAACGGGCGAAGCTGCGCGGCGAAGAATCGAATGGCATGATTTGCTCCCTTCAAGAGCTTGGAATTGAAAGCAAGCTTGTTGCGAAGGAATATTCTGAAGGAATTTATGTTTTCCATCAAGGTGCAGAAGTAGGAACAGACGCGATCGAGCTTTTACATCGAGACGACCAAGTTCTTGAGCTTGGTTTAACACCGAACCGCGCTGATTGCCTAAGTATGCTCGGAGTTGCTTATGAGGTGTCGGCGATTTTAGGAAGAGAAGTTAAGCTTCCAACAACAGACCATGAGGAATCCGCGGAAAAAGCTTCTGACTATATTCAAGTAGTTGTCGAAGCGCAAGAAGATAATCCACTATACGTGGCAAAAGTAATCAAAAATGTGCAAATCAGTCCATCACCACTTTGGATGCAAGGGAGATTGATGGCTGCTGGTATTCGCCCGCATAATAATGTGGTCGATATTACGAACTATATTCTCCTTGAATACGGCCAGCCGCTCCACGCTTTTGATTATGACCGACTTGGTTCAAAACAAATCCTCGTTCGCCGTGCGAAAGATGGTGAAGTCATCGAAACGCTTGATGATGCAAAACGGACATTAACATCCGATCACCTTCTGATTACAAACGGCCAAGAGCCGGTTGCTCTTGCAGGCGTAATGGGCGGAGCAAATTCAGAGGTTCAATCTGACACGAAAACAGTACTCTTAGAATCAGCTTATTTTACAGGAGCAACGGTTAGAAAAGCTTCGAAGGATCACGGATTAAGAAGTGAAGCAAGCGCACGTTTTGAAAAAGGTGTGGATCCGAACAGAACAAGAGCAGCTGCAGAAAGAGCGGCACAATTACTTGCGAAATATGCAGGCGGAGACGTGTTAGAAGGATCTGTTGAAGCGGATACACTTAAAGTTGAACCAGCAGTCGTTTCAGTGACATTGGAAAAAATAAACCGTGTACTAGGAACAGAAATGGTGATGACAGACGTTGAAGATATCTTCGCCCGTCTCCAATTTGAAACAAGTACTGACAACGATACAATCACTGTAACCGCACCAACGCGTCGCGGAGACATCGTGATTGAAGAAGATTTAATTGAAGAGGTTGGCCGCCTCTATGGTTACGATAACTTGGCATCGACCCTTCCAATCGGTTCATCAACACCAGGTCATCTTACAGCGTATCAAAGTAAACGGAGAATGGTCCGCCGCTATCTAGAAGGTTCAGGCTTATATCAGGCAGTTACTTATTCACTGACTAATGAAGCAAAGGCAACACAATATGCCCTTGAAAACCGGGAACCAGTACAGCTTGCGATGCCAATGAGTGAGGATCGCAGCATTCTGCGGTTGAGCATCGTTCCTCAGCTTTTAGAAGTGTTAAAATATAACGCAGCCCGCCAAAATGACAGTCTTGCTGTATATGAGACAGGTGCTGTATTCTTGTCCAATGGAACGGATGAATTGCCAGAAGAACGTGAACATCTTGCTGGTGCAATCACAGGCTTATGGCAAAGCCATCCATGGCAAGGTGAGAAAAAGCCAGTTGATTTCTTCGTTTTAAAAGGAATCCTTGAAGGCTTATTTGAAAAGCTTGGACTTGAAGATGCCGTAGAGTTCCGCCAGTCAGAAAAAGCCGGCATGCATCCAGGAAGAACGGCTGAAATCTACTTGTCTGGAACATCTGTTGGGTTCATCGGCCAAACACACCCGACAGTAGAAAAAGAACTTGATTTAAAAGAAACATATGTATTTGAATTATCGTTGAAAGCCATTTTAGAAGCGGAAGTATCACCTTTACACTATGAAGCAATCCCGCGTTTCCCATCGATTACAAGGGATATTGCACTTGTTGTGGATAAGGAAAAAGCCGCTGGCGATCTCGAGAACATCATTAAAGAGGCAGGCGGAGCTTTATTAAAAGAAGTCCATGTCTTTGACCTATATGAAGGTGAACGCATGGAACCTGGCATGAAGTCGATCGCATTCTCATTAAAATATTTTGATCCAGAACGTACATTAACAGATGAGGATGTCGTGAAAGCACACGATAAAGTATTGAATGCTGTGAAGGAAAAGGCAGGAGCAGTATTAAGAGGCTGATCATCAAAAACATGAAATAGCAAAGAGAAGGGCCTTGGTTATTTTTACCAAGGCCCTTCTCTTTGCATGAAAAGCTTAATTCCATTATAAAAAGACACCAAACTCTTCTTTTTTTCTGCATATGATACATTTTTCATCATGTTCGGATAGTGTTTGAAAGCTTTTTTTACATGTCTTGCACTCATTTTCATAAAGCGAATGGACTATACCTTTAGCTAATGAAATTTGCTCTTTAACAATAATGGCTTTTTCGGGACATATATCCTGGCATAGGAGACACCCGGAACATGCTTGAGCAGAAATGGTAAAATGGGTGTCGGTTATTTGCAAACATTTTTTCGGACAAAGCATCTGACAAGCTTTGCACAAAGTGCATTTACTCGTATTTATCATTATTTCTGCGAATTGGTAGTTTGGAAAGGATTGCGCAATATCCAGATCCTCGTGGTTAAAGCGCCACTTTGCAGGTGCCATTTGCTTCATCGTCGATTGAGCTTCTTTTTTCCAAATAGAAAATAATGCTCTTCGTGTATATGTTTCTTCTTGTAACTCCACTTGGTTATAGCGAACTGAAAAGGGAGCTTCACCCAGTTTTTCTAGCATTTCGTTTGCTTCTGCAAGTTTGAGCTGCCAGTCTACATTCAGCTCGCCTTGTTCACATACAAGTTCCGTTACTCCTTTTTTATAATATCCGAGTAATTCCCTTAAAGCAGGTGGGCGATCATTATCCACGATAAACTGATTGTGGATAATCGTTCTTTTTGGGAAAAAACCTTCAACTGCCTGAACAGGACACGTAACAATGCAGTCCCCGCACTCTGTACACTGCTCTTTGCTAATAATAGGTTTGCCATTTTTAAGTGAAATTGCACCAGCAGAACAACTCTCGATACATTTGCTGCATGTAGAGTGAGGGCTTTGATGGCGGGTACAAGACTGCAAAACTTGAAATTCATAATCGAGACTTTCAATCCACCTATTTAGTAATCCCATCAAAGCCACTCCTCTACTGCTTATTTTTTACGCGAATCAATTAAAGCTCTTGAAATTTAAAGCTATGAACCTAGTACATAAAATACATATCTGCTCATGCCTTCTGCGAACCCGATTGCGATTAATGCGGCAAATGTCACAGTGACATGAATTTTTTTTGCTGGTGCAAGTGCCGTATAGCCCAGCAGCATTAGCCCAATGATTTCAATGATCCATCTTAAAGCAATGGTTCCTTCATACCCCTCAAGGACAGAAGTAGCAGCAGTTGTAGCAATGATATGGATACTTGTCATTGCTGCCGGGAATAAAGCCACCCCAACAAGCTGAATGGCGATACCAAAAAGCGCTGTGAAAAATGAAAGCTTTATAAGATTTTTTGCTGCATCATCCATATTATTTGAACGGAGGGCAGGAGTTGTGATGCTGGCTACGAGTACTGCACCTAAAAGGAATGCTGTTCCATAGAAAGATGTAAATGTGTTAATGGAATTCCATCCGCTTACTAATGAATTCGCGTAAATCTTTGCCATACAGTAAATATCAACAAACCCGATGATTGCGGTTCCGAGCAAGAGTAAGGGATTGAGTTTCTTTTGAACGATCGCTAAACCCGCTGTTAAACAAGTTGCTCCTATGAACATTCCAGTCACCAGAATTTCCCTGCTCATCCATGAAGACCCGATGTTTCTAATTGTATTAAACGCATTGCTGGGTGTTCCTAAGTGTGAAAAAGAAGCTGCTAAACCTATTAATGATAAAGCTGCAATGATGAGTAGTGGCGTTTTCAAAACCACAAATGCCTTTTCCTCACCATTTTTGCTGATCGTGCGATGAAATAGCCACAGCATGAACATTCCGCCAATCGCTGTTTGTACACAAAGTGTAAAAATTAATAATGCCCATTCATGCATTTCATATCCCTCCTTTTAACTTTAGATATTTATTCCGCCAATCACTAAGTTCGGATTTGTGATCGAAGAGTTTGGTAAGCCCTTTACATTAGCATTTGTTCCATACTTTTTGCGTAATTCAGCAATTGGTCCAAACTCGATGGCACGCAGTGGACAAGAAGTTACACAAGCAGGTTCTTCGCCATTTTCTCTTAATGATAGGCATGTATCACATTTTGTCATTTTACCAAGTGCTTCATCATACTGTGGAGCGCCATATGGGCAGTTCCACTCACAATATCTGCAGCCAACACATTTATCATGATCGACGACAACGACACCATCTTCAGTTCGTTTATGCATGGCGCCTGTTGGACAGCCTTTCATGCAGCCAGGCTGATCACAGTGATTACAAGATATCGAGAGATGAAAAATAGACACCTTTGGAAAACTGCCTTCTTCAAAATCATAAACACGCCTAAAATTTCTGCCGACTTCCAAATTATTAACATCTTTACAAGCGACAGTACAAGTTTTACATCCAATACATTTCGCAACATCGATATAAAATCCTAATTGTTCCATAAGGTTATCCCTCCTCTACGTTAGCGATATTTAATAATCCTTTGCGGTTGTTTGTAATCTGCTTCAAGGCGCTCACCGTTCCATTTTTCTACATTTACAACTTGCGTATTATATCCTTCCGTACCAAGGCCAGTTGCAAGTGATCCTGTAATTATATTTTCTGCTCCTGCTTGATCAATCTCATCGTTTTCGTCCATCGATACCCAAGGTCCATGAGGAAGTGAAACGACTCCCGGCATAAGGGTTTCTGTAATGAAGGCTGGGCGCAATGTTTTTCCATATGCGCTCGTAATGAGCACAGTATCATCCTGACTTATATTTAGGTTTTCTGCATCGCTTTTATTTAAATAAACTGCATTTGGCCATGCTTCTCTCAAGTACGGGACATTATCTAATGTACTATGTGAGCGTCTTAAGTAATGGGGATTCATTAATTGGAAAGGATAGTTTCCTTTCTTCCTACTCTTCCAATCTTTATATGTCTCTTCATAACCATGGACTTTAGGAACATATTTAGGAATCGGTGCAATTTCAGTCCAAGCACCTTTAGAGGCTTCATGCAAGGATGCTGAATAGATTTCAAACTTCCCGCTTTTTGTTGTTAATGGGTTTGCCTCTGGGTCTCTTACAAAATCTTCATAAGCGATGTATCCAAGTTGATCACCTTTGGAACGTTTTACTTGATAGATTCCGTTATTAATAAACTCATTTAATGTAATTCTTCCTTTTTGAGGAGTTCCGTTAACGTCCCAATCACTAATATCTCTATTCGTAATCGTTAAAAGAGGCTCATAATCAACGCCATTTTCATTCATGACTGTTGTTCCAGCTAACTGATTAAAAAACTGCTGCTTTTCGCTAATCGGGTATATTTCACTCGGATCTTTGCCTAATCTTTTGATTAATTCTTTTGCTATCCACTGATCACTTTTTGCTTCGTATAAAGGGTCAATAATTTTCGTATGAACAATTAACATTTCACGGTTCCCAGAAAGGAGACCACCTTCTCTTTCCCACTCAGTTGTGATTGGGAGAACAATATCTGAATATAAAGCATGAGTGGTTAACACATAGGCATTAGAAACAACAAATTCCATGTTTCTATGGACTTCAATCCCTTTTGTTAATCCGAGCGTTGAATTCATAGATTGACTTTCATGATAAATCATTTTAATGTTTAGAGGTTTTTCTCCTTCATTTGGACTTACGTATTTGCCTTCGCTAATAGCCTTATAGGCTTCTGACGTATTAATCGAGTCTGTGATCGGATTTTTTACCGCTGGCAATCCAGCTCCACCGCCAACAACTAATGCAGGGCCGCCATTAGCCGCAAAAGAGTGAACAGATAATCCTGTCATTTTTCCTTTTTTGCCAATGTGCCCAGTCATATAACCTAAAGTCATGAAAGCTTGGACTACGCCCTCAGCATTGTTAATCCGGGCAGATGCCCACCCAGTCAACAATGCTACTCTTTCAGTTCCCCCAATTTGTCTAGCTAACTGGCGAATTCTTGAAGGATTTACACCGCAAATCTCAGAAGCCCATTGCGGATTTTTGGGCTGGCCGTCATATGTTCCCAATACATAATCTTTTAAGTTATCCTTTGGATCTGCTCCATCAGGCATATGATCTGCATCAAAGCCGACTGTACAACGGTGTAAAACATCCCAATCAATTAAAGGATTATTAATCGGATCATCTTCTTCAATTAAGACGTTCATAATAGCCAACATTAAAGCGTCATCGGTTCCGGGGCGAATAGGGATCCAATCTGCGTCAAAAACATGAGCGGAATCCGTATATTTCGGATCAATCACAATAAACTTTGCGCCAGCTTTCTTTGCTTCTAAATAATTATTCATTGGCATTCCTGGAGAGCTCCATGCCGGATTCGCTCCCCATAGGACAATAAGTTGTGAATTTTGCAAGTCAAATCGGTCATTGATCGGTGGTACAGAGTATCCTTCTGAAGAACCGATATGTGGGCTCGTTAGCAGCCAGCCTCCATATGAGGATGTACGCCAATCAGATACACACCCTCCAATTGTTGAGAGCATATTTACATGATGCCCACCATAGTTGCCGGCACCCCATATGGCTTGATTTCCATATTTTTTTGCAATTCGTTTTGTTTCATCAGCGACATAATCTAATGCTTCATCCCAAGAAATTCGAACCCATTCATCTTTCCCGCGGAGTTCTTTTTTTCCGCCGCCAGGCTCCCAGTTTTTTCGTTTCATCGGATATTTCAGACGATCAGCACCAAAAATTTGTTGGCTCTGTGAGCGTCCACGCAAACAGCCTCTTTGTTGTGGGAATTCTGCACTGTCTGCATGCGTATCATCTGTCTTTTGACGAACGACCACTCCATCTTTGACGAGTACTTTATTCAAGCAACGCCCGCCACAGTTATGCCAACAAGCGGCTGTTTTCCATATACCTTCTCCACCAGCTGCCTCAGTGCCAAAACTTGGTTCAGCTTTTGCAATGAGACCGCGGCCAACAGGAATCGCTGCCGTTGCAGCAACAGCAGTAGTCCAGCCGATAAATGACCTTCTTGACATCTTGAAATCCTTGATTTTTCCAATTAAATCAATCATGATACCGCTCTCCCTTAAATAATTTCTGTGGATAAAAGACCTTTAAGAATGTTTGAATCAATTAGTAAAAATTGGTGGAGAATTTTTGCTAATCCTCTGTAAAAATCGGTATCAGCTTCATTAATAACACCCTGACTAAATGTTGGAACAAATGAAAGTAGATGAGTATCCACAAAATTCTTTTGCTCTATGAGTAACTGCCGGAGTTCAGGTAATCCCCACTCTTCCATTGGATCAGCAGCTTTGAAACATAGCTCATTTAAGTGGTAAATGAAATCGAGCTCAAACCCAATATGATCATCTGGCTCAACATTAAAACCTCGTACTTCAATTCCGTATTTTTCATAGCGTTTTCGTATATTCATCGTCGTTTCCTGAAATAGCAAGCCATGCTTGCCAACATAAGAAGACTCCCATGGAGGGGTTGGCACCTCGAATGGGCCAATAAACATCCTTGTATAATCCCAATGTAACTTTTGATAATGGCGCTCAATATTGACAACATCATGGCTGGAAAGGAAAGCCTTGATATCTTTGATACCTTCTTGAATCCCTTCTGAATCTTCCTTAAACGGGAAGAAATCGATCATATTTATTTGGACGAATTCCTTTAAAAATGCTTTGGAAGGCTCTTCTAGAAAAAATCTTCGCAATATGTCATACGCATATTGCCTAGCATAAAAAATATTTACTGCTTCTTGCATAGGAATAGCGGTACCGTTCATTTCCATCACCTTTTTTATCAAATTTTTATTGCAGATTCACTTTATATATCTATTTCTTCGAATAAACTTGGCGTGGTCCATTCGATGTTCACTTCACGGATTTCCGTTTCATTTTCTTTATGTTCTAGGACATTAGAAGAAATAATTAGATCTAGATTGTTCTTTCCTAATAATTGAATGGCGTGGATTGGAAATTGGATAAAGTTATAAGTCTCATTGATCTCAAATGGAATTTGATGTTGTTCAAGAATGGATTGCACCTTCTTTTGGTCCTTGCCGAATGCTTTTGCTGTTTTCCAAAAGTAATCCTTTTCGGAGAAAGTGTACATTTCGCTAAGTTTTTGATCATAGTTCTGCTGATAGATTTGGCCTGTAAATTTGTTTTCCAATGAACAATAATGAACACCAAGCTTTAATTTCTTTTCCATAGCGAATTCAACTAATTCCAAGCAAATTTGCTCACTTTGAGCAACGGCAAGCCCACCTGCATACCAGTAGTTATAAAATACTTCGTAAGGTGGATTCTTAAGTTCAAAACCTCGGGTCTGAAAAGCTTTTGCATTTCCAAGCGGGAAGCAAAATTCCAACAGATTAATCCCAAATATCTCAAGCTCGTCTAACTCAAGTAAAAGTTCATTCATTTCTTCAGTTGTTCCTGGAATCACTGGCATTTCAACTAATACTTTCGGAATATACTCTTTTGCTAAAGCTATTTTGCTCAAAACATGTTTTCTCTTTTGCTGAGAGTCGTCCATTTTTATACTAATGCGGATCTCATCCAAGCCATATTCCTTTAAACTTTGCAGGGTTTCCACATCAAGAAGATCGCCTGCTGTGTATAATCTTGTATACGTTTCAGGGGTTAATTCATTGGCCAATCGTATGAAGTTGATTGTTTCAGCTTTATGCAGCAATGGTTCTCCCCCTGTTAGGGCAAGATGTTTTAGGTGGACACCGCTTGCAAGCAATTCTGTGAGCTCTTTATTTACGTTTTTATGATTTGACACATAAAACGAATAATTATCTTGGTTTTCGTTAAAGCAAAAATAACAATCACGGTGACATTTTAAGGAGACAAATGTTGTATAACTTCCTGTCCCTGTCTGGCAAGCTTCGCATGCACTTGAAATTCTTCCGTTTGAAACGATGCTTTTATTATTATTTCTAAATAATGCCCCTGAAGCTCTAAGCTCGTCCTGTTTCCTTTTCCTTCTTTCTGCTAATTCGGCTTTTTCCAATGGTAATCCGAAAGATTCTATCGCATTTAATGTTTCATTTTTAATAGAAAAATAGATATGTGAATAATCAATTAAGGCCTTATTTTTTATACGGGGTATGATGCTATCCGTAAAATTCATGATCATTCTAATCACCCCTTAGGTAAGTGTTGTTATCTCAATTGAATATTGTGAAATATATCACAATACTATTATCATTAGTATAGCATCTGTTTATCAGCAGTTTTGTTCCCATTGGTCTTATTCACATAATGTTGATAACTAAGTTACGAAAATATGATAATTGATAACTATACTCAATTAAAATTCAAGATATGGGGTATTCATAAAAAAAGGAATTGATTTCAGAGTGATTTATATCGCAGGGGAAATTTGGTATCAGGCAAGGGAAATGCGTTTTTGAATGATTCTAAAGAGTGGGAATTTAGATATTAGATTATGTATTAAATATGCAGTGAAGAGAAGGCAGGGGTAGCGTTAAGAGGATAAAAGAAAATGGGATGCTATTCGAGGCATCCCATTTTCTTCATTAAAGAGTTAACAGCTTTTCCGATACTAGGCTAACAAACCTTTCAATCGTTTCCTATCACGCGAGAATAAGGGATAGATACTTTTTGGAGTGAAAGTGTAAACGAAAACGCAATTGCATCTACACCTGTAATGCAATAAGCGCTCAGTGCCGGTATTTTTTCTCATAAATCTGCAGCGCTTTTTCCGTATTGGCAAAATGCAGCTTCACAAATACAGGCAAAGCGTCTTTGCCTTTTTCATGAATGAGACGAGCCGCAGCTTGGTCAACTTTTGCCCCGGCTCCTTTTGTGAGTGTAAACCCGGCTTCTTTACTCAAGTTTTCAAAATGGCGGACAAATGCGTATCGTGCCAGGATCGAGGCAGCGGCGACGGCAAGATGAACGCCTTCTGCTTTTGTACTAAAAAAAACATTTTGTCTTTGAACGTTTGTCTGGTTTTTCAAATACTGATAATAAACCTCTTTTTTGGCAAATTGGTCAATTAATATCGCTTCAGGCTGCTCGGGTGAAATTTTATTAAGAACATGGCTGATTGCCTGGTTATGCAGCAATGCTTTTATTTTTCCCTGTGACATCCCTGATTTTTGCAGCTTGTTATATTTTTCATTATGTAATGTTAAAAGACTATGAGGGACAATACTCTTTATTTCTTTGGCAATACTAATGATCTTCTCATCATTCAGGTTTTTTGAATCTTTGACACCAAGCTCTTTTAGTAACGGAATTTGCTCCTTCTTCACATAAGCGGCAACAACGGTAATCGGGCCGAAATAATCACCAGTACCTACTTCGTCGGAACCTACAACTGAAAGAGATCCAATGTTCTCAGGCAGATCGGTCGTCACAGAAGCTTTCTTTTTAGCAGGCTGGGCAGTTTGCTTTGTATTTCCCCATTTCCCTGCTTCGGATTCACTACTGCTCCCTTGAAATAAAACTTTCCCTGATTTATAGGCAGTAATCGAGCACGAGGGGGTTTTCGCTGCGAATACGCTCCCAGGCGGAAGTTTATCGGAAAGATAGGACCGATAATATACCTTCATTTCATAAATCTCATTCAATTCCTTTATAAGTACAACATGACTCATGATTATTTGCTCCTTTTACGGGTTCAGTGATCAAATCTGATCTCTGTGTTTTAATTGTTTTTAATGATGCGATTACGTGTTCTGACTTTTTTGCCATGCTTCCACTTCCCACGATTTTCTGTTCGTGTTATGATATTGTTTAGGATTCTAAAGAATGGGGGCATGAATGTTGTCAGATACACAAAAAAACCGCACAAGTGTTGATATTTACGGACAACAATACATCATTATTGGTGCCGAAAGCCCAAGCCATATTCGTCTAGTTGCCTCAATGGTTGATGATAAAATGCGTGAAATTAGCTCCAAGAATTCTACTTTGGATAGTAGCAAATTAGCTGTGTTAACAGCAGTCAATGCCGTTAATGACTATATTAAGGTAAAGGATCGTCTAGAGCGGCTGGAAAATGAATTAAAAAGAGTAAAGGACTGAATAAGTCATGGTAGATCTCGCAATATTAATTATATTGATTTTAGGTTTTTTTGTAGGATTAAAAAGAGGTTTTATTCTCCAGTTAATCCATTTAACAGGCTTCATTATTGCATTTATTATTGCAAATATGTATTACGAAAAGCTTGCACCAAAGCTTACCTTATGGGTGCCATATCCGAGTTTCGGCGGTTCAGCGACTCAATTGCTTTTTGATAATGCTAACCTTGAAGATGCCTACTATCGCGCCATCGCCTTTGTCGTGATTTTTTTTGCTGTGAAAATCATCCTTCAGATTATTGGAAGTATGCTTGATTTTGTTACGAACTTGCCCGTCCTTAAACAACTGAATGTATGGGCTGGTGGAATATTAGGATTTATTGAAGTTTATCTTATCATGTTTCTTTTAATATACATAGCTGCATTAGTACCAATGGACGCGATTCAGATGCACTTAAACGATTCATTTTTGGCAAAAGCAATTGTAAAAAACACACCAATTCTCTCACAGCAACTCAAAGAAATGTGGATTGCATATTTTGCAGCATAACTTCTCTACAGTGGAGAAGTTTTCTTTTTAATTGGCTGTTTTCGTAAAGTTTGTTGTTATTATAATGTAATTATTATTTAATAATCTAAGTTGATTGGAGCGGAGGGCACTTGACTCCTCGAAAATGCTATCGCTTTTCCTTCGTGCGTGGGCAGATTCAAGGATGTAAATTCAGTATCCAGCGGGAGATAGAGGGAACGGGAGACCCCACAGGCGGTAACGCCGAGGAGGCTCCCGTCCCTCCCCGCGGAAAGCAAGTGCCCGCAGCGGAAATCAACGGGCAAAATTTCAAGGCTAAAACAACAATATATGCGAAATGAGTCTTTACTTAAAGATTAAAAGAAAGTAAAACATTTAAATAGAAATTAAACTGGCTACTGGCGGTGTATCTTATGAGTGTAAATAAAAAAGATGTCATTCGGCTCCTTGAAATGATAGCTATCTATATGGAGTTGAAGGGTGAAAATCCTTTTAAAACGGCTGCATTCCGAAAAGCAGCAGCAGCCCTGGAAGCAAATGATCTTAGTTTGACAGAAATAGAAGATTTTACGAAATTGCCTGGAATCGGGAAAGGGACATCTGCGGTTATAGAGGAATTTATCACGGAAGGGAACTCGTCCGTATTAAAAGAGCTTAAAGAAGAAGTCCCAAAAGGGCTAATCCCTCTTCTTCAGCTTCCTGGTTTAGGGGGTAAAAAAATTGCTAAGCTCTATAAAGAGCTGGCAATTGAGAATGCTGACGATTTGGAAGATGCTTGTCGTAATGGCAAAGTACAAGCTCTTGCTGGATTCGGCAAAAAATCGGAAGAGAAAATCCTGGCGGCTCTTGAGAATGCTGGAGCAAGGCCGGAACGGCTTCCGCTAGCATATATGCTTCCTATTGCAGAAGAAATTGAATTACATTTAAGCAAAATGAATGAAATTGAGAAATACTCAAGAGCTGGAAGTTTAAGGCGCATGAGAGAAACAATTAAGGACTTGGATTTTATTATCGCAACTGATAATCCTTCAGCCATAAAAGAAAAACTATTAAGTCTATCTAATATAAAGGAAATTATCTCAGCCGGTGATACGAAGGTTTCCGTTATTTTCGAACATAGCTATGATGTTTCCGTAGATTTCCGTCTAATAAAACCGCACGAATTTGCGACAACACTCCATCATTTTACGGGATCGAAAGAGCATAATGTGAGAATGCGTCAACTGGCTAAAGAACGCGGAGAAAAAATCAGCGAATACGGAGTAGAAAATAACGAAACGGGCGAAATGACTGCTTTTTCAACGGAAGAAGAATTCTATGCCCATTTTGGACTGCCATTTATTCCTCCTGAAATTAGAGAGGACGGCAAAGAAGTGGATGAGTATTCTGCTGATCTGGATCTTATTTCTCTTACTGATATTAAAGGAGATCTTCATATGCACTCCACTTGGAGTGATGGAGCTTTTTCAATTGAAGAAATGGTTGAAGCTTGCAGGAAGTTGGGCTACAAATATATGGCGATTACCGATCACTCCCAATATTTAAAAGTGGCGAATGGCTTAACACCTGAAAGGCTTAGACAGCAAAATGAAGAAATTAAGCGCTTAAATGAACTTTATGATGATATCACGATTTTGTCGGGTGTTGAAATGGATATCTTGCCTGACGGTACACTAGATTATGATGATGAACTACTTGCTGAAATGGATATCGTCATCGCATCGATCCATTCTTCTTTTTCACAATCGAAAGAAAAGATTATGGAGCGTTTAAAGTCAGCAATGAAAAATGCGCATGTTGATATTATCGCTCACCCAACTGGAAGATTAATTGGCCGGAGGGAGGGCTATGATGTGGATATGGAAATGCTGATTGAATTGGCAAAAGAAACGAATACTGTATTAGAGCTGAACGCAAATCCAAACCGCCTCGACCTTGCGCCCCAATACTTAAGACAAGCTCAGGACGCGGGTGTGAAAATTGTCATAAACACCGATGCCCATAAAATCGATACTCTAGCCCATATGGAAATTGGCGTATCTACGGCAAAAAAGGGCTGGATTAAGAAAGATTCTGTCCTTAATGCGCTAAATATAGATGAGTTGTTTGAATTCTTACGAGACAGAAAATAAATTTTTGAAGTTAGAAAGGTGTCTAAATCCAGCGCTTGAGCACTAAGGAAAGCTCCATAGAATATCAATGCAGGAACAATCGGCTTTCTGATTGTTCCGAAGGCGCTGCCGCTTTTCTAATTAAAGGAGGAAAATTCCTCATGCAGGAACGTGTTTTAAAGGTACTTGAATTTCATAAAGTAAGAGAGCAATTGCTTGAGCATGTATCTTCTTCTTTAGGAAAAAGAAAAGCAGAAGACTTAATGCCATCTGCCGACTTTGAGGAAGTAGTGCTTTGGCAGGAGGAAACGGATGAAGCGGCTAAAGTTCTGCGTATAAAAGGGAATGTTCCATTGGGGGGAATCTACGATATCCGTCCTCATGTGAAACGATCGGTTATTGGCGGGATGCTCAGCCCTCAAGAACTTACGCAAATTTCCAGTACAATCCATGCAAGCAGACAAATAAAAAGATTTATTGAAGATTTTGCAGCCGATAATAGCCATCTGCCTATTTTATTAAACTATACAGAACAAATTATTGTTTTAGCAGAGTTAGAAACGTCAATTAGAAATGCGATTGATGAAAATGGGGAAGTGCTTGATAGCGCAAGTGAGACACTCCGATCGCTTCGTAATCAATTACGGACGAAGGAATCACGTGTTAGGGAACGGCTTGAAAGCATGATCCGATCATCAAACGCTCAAAAAATGCTTTCAGATGCCATCATCACGATACGAAACGATCGTTTTGTTATTCCGGTCAAACAGGAATACAAAGGGCATTATGGCGGAATTATTCATGATCAAAGCTCCTCAGGCCAAACGTTATTTATTGAACCACAATCAATTGTGCAATTAAATAATGAGCTTCAAGAAATACGAGTGAAAGAGCAGCAGGAAGTTGAACGGATTTTAATTGAGCTTTCTGGAAGAGTCGCGGAGCATAGTGAAGAGCTAGAAATAATTGTAGCCGTACTAGGCCAGATTGACTTTATGTTTGCGAAAGCGCGTTACAGTAAGCGTATAAAGGCGTCAAAGCCGAACGTAAATAATGAAGGCAGAATTTCATTATTTAAAGCGCGACATCCTCTCATTCCAGCAGATGTAGTAGTAGCAAATGATGTCACATTAGGCAGCGATTACTCGACCATCGTCATAACAGGACCTAATACAGGCGGGAAAACAGTCACATTAAAAACCGTTGGCTTATGTACGTTGATGGCCCAGGCTGGGTTGCAAATTCCAGCCTTAGACGGATCAGAAACCGCGGTCTTCGGGGCTGTTTATGCAGATATCGGGGATGAACAATCAATTGAACAAAGCCTCAGTACGTTTTCATCCCATATGGTGAATATAGTCGATATCCTTAATAATGTTGACTATGACAGTCTTGTGCTATTTGACGAATTGGGTTCAGGAACAGACCCGCAGGAAGGATCTGCACTTGCTATCTCCATTCTTGATGAAGTTTATAAACGCGGAGCAAGAGTCATTGCGACAACCCATTACCCTGAATTAAAAGCATATGGGTATAATCGTGAAGGTGTCATTAACGCCAGTGTAGAATTCGATATTGAAACATTGAGCCCGACATATAAGCTGCTTATCGGCGTTCCAGGGCGAAGTAATGCGTTTGAAATTTCCAAACGTCTCGGTTTAAATGACGATGTAATTATGTCTGCCCGCTCTTATATAAGTGCTGACAGCAATAAAGTGGAAGAGATGATCGCTTCATTAGAAGAGAGCAAAAGACTGGCAGAAGCGGAACGTGAAGAAACGAATGATCTTTTAAAAAATGCTGAAAAATTGCATAAAGATTTACAAAAGCAAATGATCGAATTTTACGATCAAAAAGATGTCCTTCATGAAAAAGCAGCTGATAAGGCTGCTGAGATCATTAATGAAGCTAAGGCTGAAGCGGAAACAATCATTCGTGATTTAAGAAAGATGCGAATAGAAAAGCATGCGGAAGTTAAAGAGCATGAATTGATTGAAGCGAAAAGACGCCTGGAAGAGGCGGTTCCAAAAATAAATAAATCGAAGAAGCCTGCTAAACCAGGTGCAGCAAAACGCATATTCAAACCAGGTGATGAAGTGAAAGTAATAAGCTTCGGACAAAAAGGACATTTGATCGAAAAGACTTCAGATCATGAGTGGCAAGTGCAAATGGGGATTATGAAAATGAAAGTTGCGGAAAAGGATCTGGAATTTATTAAAAGTCCGAAACAAGTGGAAACAAGGCCGTTAGCCACTGTAAAAGGAAGGGACTTCCATGTTAATCTTGAACTTGATCTGCGCGGAGAACGGTTTGAAAATGCCTTGCTTCGCGTTGAAAAATATATTGATGATGCGCTGCTTGCCAACTATCCTCGTGTGTCCGTGATTCATGGGAAAGGAACTGGGGTATTAAGGCAAGGAGTACAGGAGTACTTAAGGAACCATCGTGCGGTTAAAAAAATCCGTTTTGGCGAAGCAGGTGAAGGCGGTTCAGGTGTGACAATTGTTGAGTTCAAATAACGGGCGGGGAGAATAGAAATGAACCAATTTTGGGAAAACGAATTTGTGCGAACAGCAGGGTATTACAGTGTCGTCGTGCTGTGTATGATTGTTTTTCTGGCTGTTTTTGAACTGGTCACGAAATATCGGAACTGGGAGGAAATTAAAAAAGGGAATGTAGCCGTTGCAATGGCAACAGGGGGGAAGATTTTTGGGATTGCCAATATCTTTCGGCATTCTATTTTGCATAATGATTCTTTGCTGACAATGGTTGTTTGGGGTGTCTTTGGCTTCGCTTTATTGCTGTTCGGTTATTTTATCTTTGAATTTATGACGCCCAAATTCAAAATCGATGAGGAAATTGCAAATAATAACAAAGCAGTAGGATTGATATCCATGACCATTTCTATCGGCTTGTCATACATTATCGGGGCAGGGCTATCTTAAGGAGCGACTGATACAGTGGAGAAATTAGCGAAAGTCTTAATGATTCTTTGCGGGGGATTCATACTCGTTGGTGCCATATATTTAATATTTATCGCTTAATGTTTTATTAAAATAAGTTTAAAAGGAAAATCGCTGTATCATTACGGCGGTTTTTTTTTTGTGAATAATAAATTGCCGGTCGACCTATGCAGAGTTTGTCCTTTATGACGTAGGAATAACCAGAGCAGTGAAAGTGGGCCGACCTCCATTTACATACTAGGTTTAGAGCAGACGCTCATGTATGAATTATCTATTAAGGAAGGACAAATCTAAAATAAATTTTACTTTGAGTGATTTGTCTTATTCTAATTGTCATGTAAAGTTCATTATATTATAATAAGAACGAACAGTGGGAATGTTCTAATAATTTTTAGGTATAAAGGAGGGAAAGAATTGTTAAACAATAAGCCGTGGCTTCAAAAGTATCCGGATGAAATCCCCTCGACTTTGACATATATGAATCAGCCGGTACAAGCGTATTTAAAAAAGGCAGCTGAGGAATCCCCAGATAAAATGGCCATTCACTTTATGGGAAAGGAATTCACTTATCAGTATATTTACGATGGATCAATGAAACTTGCATGCTATCTACAGGAGCTGGGAATTGAAAAAGGGGACCGGGTGGCCATCATGCTTCCGAATATTCCACAGGCAGTTATTAGTTATTACGGCATCCTGATGGCTGGAGGAATCGTCGTTCAGACGAATCCGCTGTATATGGAGCGGGAGCTTGAATATCAAATGAAGGATTCAGGAGCGAAAGCGATCATCACAATGGATATTTTATTTCCAAGAGTAACAAAAGTGAAGCCTCAGACTAATTTACAGCATGTAATTGTAACCGCTATCAAGGACTTTCTCCCATTTCCCAAAAATCTGGTTTACCCATTTATTCAAAAAAAGCAGTATGGAATTGTTGTTAATGTGAAACATGAAGGCAATCATCATCTGTTGACAGAAATATTAAAAAAGCCGATTCGAACAATAAAGGAATATCCTTTTGATTTTGAAGAAGATTTGGCCTTATTACAATATACTGGTGGCACGACAGGCTTCCCGAAAGGGGTCATGCTAACACATAGGAATCTTGTTGCAAATGCCGCAATGTGTAAGGCTTGGCTTTATAAATGTAAACGTGGACAAGAAGTTGTGTTGGGGGTTCTCCCACTTTTTCATGTCTACGGCATGACAACCGTGTTAATTTTATCAGTAATGGATGCTTATAAAATGATATTGATGCCGAAATTCGATGCCGAAACGACACTTAAAACAATTCAAAAACAACGGCCGACTTTATTCCCAGGTGCTCCAACGATTTATATTGGATTACTGAATCACCCGGATTTGAAAAAGTATGACTTATCTTCAATTGATTCCTGTATTAGCGGCTCTGCTGCTCTCCCTGTAGAAATCCAGGAAAAATTCGAGAAAATTACAGGCGGAAAGCTTGTTGAAGGATACGGCTTAACAGAATCATCCCCTGTTACGCACGCTAATTTCCTGTGGGACCATCCGCGTGTAAAAGGAAGTATTGGGGTTCCATGGCCAGATACAGATGCTGCGATTCTATCCATGGAAACGGGTGAACGACTGCCACCTGGGGAAGTGGGTGAAATTGCTGTCAACGGGCCACAAGTCATGAAAGGATATTGGAACCGGCCAGAGGATACTGCTGAGACTTTAAAAGATGGCTGGCTGCTGACTGGTGATCTTGGCTATATGGATGAGGATGGTTATTTCTATGTAGTTGATAGAAAGAAAGACATGATCATTGCAGGCGGATTTAATATTTATCCACGTGAAATTGAAGAAGTATTATATGAACATCCTGATATACAGGAAGTAGTGGCTGCTGGGATTCCTGACCCATATCGAGGCGAGACTGTCAAAGCCTACGTTGTTCTAAAAGAGGGAGCTAAGGTAAATGAAGCTGAATTAAATGAGTTTGCAAGGAAGCATCTTGCGGCTTACAAGGTTCCGAGGGTATATGAAATTCGAGATGAACTTCCGAAGACAGCAGTCGGAAAAATTTTGAGAAGAGTCCTTGTAGACGAGGAAAAAAGGAAAATAAAAGATGAAGAGGAAAAACGGGCTTAATGCAGAGACCGATATCACTCGGCTCTTTATTTTTAACTGTTTTAGCTTGTCCCCAAAGTTTTTAAACGGCATAAAGAATGATATACAAAATAGTGTCTCCTTGACAGAAAGGAATGGGGCTTTTATTATAAAAATATGAATGATCATTCATTCATTTGAAAAATAAGGCTGTTCTCGTAAACCTTGTTGCTTTTTTAGTGTGTTTTGTATAACAATCTGAGTTGATTGGAGCA
>NZ_JAHNZZ010000001.1:2438725-2443181 GCF_019039215.1 Bacillus sp. FJAT-29790 | reverse complement strand
AGGCTCCCGTCCCTCCCCGCGGAAAGCAAGTGCCCGCAGCGGAAATCAACGGGCAAACTTTTGAGGGCTAATAATAACTATATATGCGAAAAGAACCAAAAAAAAATGAATCGACTTATTTTACATGACTTTTAGTAGCTAAAACAGAACGGTAATTTGTTGTTTCTTGAAAGGAGGGAAAAGATTGAAAAGGAATAAACCTAAATACCGCCAAATCATTGATGCAGCAGTGATTGCAATTGCAGAGAATGGCTATCACAATGCTCAAATATCTAAGATTGCCAAACAGGCTGGCGTCGCTGATGGTACGATTTACTTATATTTCAAGAACAAAGAAGATATACTGATCTCTCTCTTTCAAGAAAAAATGGGAAACTTTGTTGAAAAAATAGAAGAAAAGATTGCAGGAAAAGAGACGGCCGCAGAGAAGTTATTAATGATGGTTGAAACGCACTTTACTATGCTCTCGGAGGATCGTCACCTGGCCATCGTAACTCAGTTGGAGCTTAGACAATCAAACAAAGACCTTCGTCATAAAATTAATGAAGTCCTTAAAGGATATCTTTCTTTAGTAGAAAGAATTTTAATTGACGGAAAAGAAAACGGGGAGTTTTCTCCTTCGCTTGATATACGATTGGCTCGGCAAATGGTGTTTGGAACAATGGACGAGACCGTTACAACATGGGTGATGAATGATCAAAAGTATGATATTGCCGCTTTGGCAAGCCCAGTTCATCAATTACTTCTTAAAGGGTGCGGAGCATAGAAAAGTGGAAGCGCCTTCGGAATAATCAATGAACAGATATATCCTACGAGAACTGAGTGAAAATATGGAGGGCTGACCAGCTAAGTGTGTCACGCGATGTGGCAACGTCGACAATAGTACGTTCTGTACGGCGGAGTTCGACAACCATTTAACTCGTAGAGACTAAATATTTTTTAACTTTATTCAGCATAAGTCTCTATACGAATTTAAGTGGCGAGATGAATGCAAAAAGGTATCCAATTCAGTGGGGGTTCAAACCCCGGCTGAATAAAGGTAAGCCTCCGGTGGATGCCTCAGATTTTTATAGAGCAAGCTCGAAAAACTCTGGGCGCAAATACGCCAAGGCGAATTTGATAATATGAGGGAGAGATAAAAAGTGGAATATTTAAAATGGGCCTATCAAGATTTGGTTGCTACAATAACAATTGAACGGCCGCCTGCAAATGCTCTTTCTTCAGGGGTATTAAAAGAGCTATCGGCTGTTTTAGACGAAATTGAAACAAATGATGAAGTTAGGGTCATTCTGATTCATGGGGAAGGGCGCTTCTTCTCCGCTGGCGCTGATATTAAAGAATTCACCACGATTAGTACCGGGGATGAATTCTCAAAGCTTTCCACATTTGGACAAGACCTTTTTGAAAGAATGGAGAAATACCCGAAACCGATTATTGCAGCGATTCATGGAGCTGCGCTTGGCGGCGGTTTGGAGCTGGCAATGGGATGCCACTTCAGATTAGTAGCTGAAAATGCAAAGCTTGGACTACCTGAGCTGCAGCTTGGATTAATTCCGGGATTTGCTGGTACACAGCGGCTTCCACGCTTTGTAGGGACAGCGAAAGCGGCGGAAATGCTGTTTACGAGTGACCCGATTACCGGATTAGAAGCAGTTCAGTACGGGTTAGCAAACCACGCATACCCTGAAGCTGAATTGTTGGAAAATGCTTACAAGATGGCCAAGAAAATCGCGAAGAAAAGCCCAGGTTCTATCAAAGCAGCAATTGAACTTTTAAATTATACGAAAACAGAAAAATATTATGATGGGGTCAAGAAGGAAGCGAAGCTATTCGGAGAAGTGTTCGTTTCAAGTGACGGTAAAGAGGGAATTTCGGCCTTTATTGAAAAAAGAGAACCGAATTTTACCGGGAAATTAGAATAATTAATAATTTTACTATAACAATTATTCTAGCAATCTATTATAATAGTTTACATGGGAATAAGTTAAACCCCGTACGCCAAAAATTTTCATAATCTTTCGAAGTTAATGAAATGTTTTTATACTTAGGAGGGAAATCATGAACATCTATGTATTATTGAAAAGAACGTTTGATACGGAAGAAAAAATTGCGATTTCAGGCGGGAAAATAAACGAAGATGGCGCTGAATTCATCATTAATCCTTATGATGAATATGCGATTGAAGAAGCGATTCAAGTGCGAGATGCACAAGGTGGAGAGGTTATTGTTGTCTCTGTTGGGAGCGAAGAAACGGAAAAGCAACTTCGTACGGCACTGGCAATGGGTGCTGATAAAGCTGTGCTAATTAATACAGAGGATGATTTGGAATATGGCGATCAATTTACAACTGCCAAGATTCTATCCGAATATTTAAAAGATAAAAAAGCAGACTTGATTATTGCTGGAAACGTAGCGATTGACGGCGGATCTGGTCAAGTCGGGCCACGTGTAGCAGAACTTCTTGATATTCCTTACGTTACGACCATTACAAAGCTGGACATTGAAGGTGGCAAGGCGACAGTTGTCCGCGATGTCGAAGGGGACTCCGAGGTAATTGAGACATCACTTCCTCTTTTAGTCACAGCTCAGCAAGGTTTAAACGAGCCGCGCTACCCTTCATTACCAGGGATTATGAAGGCGAAGAAAAAGCCGCTTGACGAACTGGAGCTAGACGATCTTGATCTTGAAGAAGACGATGTAGAAGCGAAGACAAAAACAATCGAAATTTATTTACCGCCGAAGAAGGAAGCAGGGAAAGTACTTGAAGGCGAGTTAGCAGAACAAGTAAAAGAACTTGTCAGACTCCTTCATACAGAAGCGAAAGTAATATGATCGAAAGAAATTCAGGGAATAAGAATAATATCGCAGGGGGTTAACATAATGGCTAGAAAAGTATTAGTACTAGGTGAAGTCCGTGACGGATCATTGCGTAACGTGTCTTTCGAAGCGGTTGGAGCAGCAAAAACGGCAGCTGATGGCGGAGAAGTTGTAGGTGTATTAATTGGCGATTCTGTAAGCGCTTTTGGCGATCAATTAATCCATTTTGGAGCGGATCGTGTAATTACAGTGGAAGATGAAAAACTGAAACAATATACACCTGATGGCTTTTCCCAGGCAATTCTAGCAGTCATTCAAGCTGAGAACCCGGAAGGTCTAATATTTGGACATACGGCATTAGGGAAGGACCTTGCTCCTAAAATTGCTGCGAAATTAAATGCTGGATTAATTTCAGATGTGACAAACTTAGAAGAGGCTGGAGGAAATCTCGTATTCACTCGTCCGATTTACTCTGGTAAAGCATTTGAAAAGAAAATTATTTCAGATGGTATCGTTTTTGCAACAATTCGTCCAAATAATATCAGCACGTTAGAAAAAGATGAATCAAGAACTGGTGATGTTACTTCTTTATCTGTAGATATTAAAGACTTACGGACGATTATTAAAGAAGTTGTTCGCAAAGCAAGCGAAGGGGTAGATCTTTCAGAAGCTAAGGTAGTCATTGCTGGCGGACGCGGTGTCAAAAGTGAAGAAGGATTTGAGCCATTAAAAGAGCTTGCGAAAGTTTTAAATGGTGCAGTTGGCGCTTCACGTGGTGCATGCGATGCGGATTATTGTGATTATTCATTACAAATTGGTCAAACCGGGAAAGTCGTCACACCCGACCTTTATATTGCCTGCGGTATTTCAGGCGCCATCCAGCATCTTGCCGGTATGTCAAACTCAAAAGTAATCGTAGCCATCAATAAAGACCCTGAAGCTAACATCTTCAAAGTGGCTGACTACGGAATTGTCGGAGATCTATTTGAAGTCGTCCCAATGTTAACGGAAGAGTTTAAAAAATTACTAATAAATGCATAATGGTTCAATCATTCGGGCGGCGCTTAGCCGCTTGTTTTCATGATCACAACGCACGAATATTTTCTTGAATTCATGGGTAAATTACGTTCGAGCAAATTGTTAGCATCAATGAAAAAACGGTGATATACTGTCGTTAGAATACGAGTTGAATAATAGGAGGCTATTTAAATGGCAATTACAAACGCTACAGATCAAACTTTTACTGCCGAAACGGAATCTGGATTAGTCCTTGCTGACTTCTGGGCTCCATGGTGCGGACCTTGTAAAATGATCGCTCCAGTGCTAGAAGAATTAGATTCTGAAATGGGCGAAAAAGTGAAAATTGTAAAAGTCGATGTGGATGAAAACCAAGAGACAGCTGGAAAATTTGGTGTTATGAGCATCCCAACACTTATCGTTCTTAAAGACGGTGAAGTAGTAGATAAAGTTGTCGGCTTCCAGCCGAAAGAAGCACTTGCAGAATTGCTTACAAAACATGCATAATAAGTAGAGCGTAAAACTCTTCTTAAAATAAAACCCCCGGCTTCGATTCGAGAAGTCCGGGGGTTTTTAAAAATGGCTGTTTTCGTAAACTTTGTTGTTCTTTTATATGATTTTA
>NZ_JAHNZZ010000001.1:2388602-2438490 GCF_019039215.1 Bacillus sp. FJAT-29790 | reverse complement strand
AAAGCAAGTGCCCGCAGCGGAAATCAACGGGCAAACTTTCAAGGCTAAAAACAACAGTATATACGAATACAGCCTTAAAAATAGATTGTTCCAAAGGCGCATTAAGCTTTTCTTATAACACCGGGATGTGAGAACAGTGAATGATACAATAAAAAACAAACTTATGCTTTTGCCAGATCAGCCAGGCTGTTATTTAATGAAAGACCGGCAAGGGACGATCATATATGTTGGCAAGGCAAAAATATTAAAAAATCGGGTTAGATCGTATTTTACAGGCTCACATGACGGAAAAACTTTAAGGCTTGTCAATGAAATCGAAGACTTTGAATATATTGTTACATCTTCCGATATAGAAGCTTTAATCCTTGAACTGAATTTGATCAAAAAATATGATCCGAAATATAATGTCATGCTTAAAGATGACAAAAGCTATCCATTTATTAAATTAACAGCAGAGAGGCATCCTCGTCTCATAACCGTCCGGAAAGTAAAAAAAGATAAAGGTAAATATTTCGGACCCTATCCAAACGTGCAAGCTGCCAATGAAACAAAAAAGCTGCTTGATCGAATCTATCCGTTAAGAAAATGCACAACCTTGCCTGATCGCGTATGCCTTTACTATCACATGGGGCAATGTCTCGCACCATGTGTAAAAGAAGTTAGTGAACAGGAATATAAAAAAATACTCGACGAGATAACCCGTTTTCTTAATGGCGGCTACAAAGAAATTAAGAAGGATTTAACGGAAAAAATGATGGCAGCTGCCGAAGAGCTGGACTTTGAAAGAGCAAAAGATCTGCGTGATAAAATTGCTCATATTGAAGCAACAATGGAAAAGCAAAAGATAACAACGACAGACTTTACGGATCGTGATGTGTTCGGATTTGCAGTTGATAAAGGCTGGATGTGTGTGCAAGTATTTTTTATTAGACAAGGAAAGTTAATCGAGCGGGATGTCTCCACATTTCCAATTTACAATGAGCCCGAGGAAGAAATATTAACCTATCTTGGCCAATTCTACTCAAAAACGAACCACTTTAAGCCTCGCGAGATATTGACTCCTCATTCGATTAACACTGAAATGGCCGAACAGCTTTTACAGGTGAAAGTACTAAAGCCACAGCGCGGCCAAAAAAAGGAACTGGTTGAGCTTGCATGTAAAAATGCAAAGCTTGCCCTTCAGGAAAAATTCTCTCTCATTGAAAAGGATGAGGAAAGAACGATTAAGGCTGTTGAAAATTTAGGGAAACAACTCGGAATCTACACTCCGCATCGAATCGAAGCTTTCGATAATTCGAATATCCAAGGAACAGACCCGGTTTCAGCGATGATCGTATTCATTGATGGCAAACCGGAGAAAAGGGAATACCGCAAATATAAAATTAAATCGGTTCAAGGCCCTGATGATTATGAATCTATGCGAGAGGTTGTCCGCAGGAGATATGTCAGAGTACTTAATGAAGGCTTGCCGCTCCCGGATTTGATCTTAATTGATGGAGGCAAGGGGCATGTGGATACAGTAAGGGATATTCTTGAAAATGAACTAGGCCTTGACATCCCTATTTCTGGACTTGTTAAGGACGAAAAACATCGAACTTCACAGCTGCTGTATGGGAACCCCTTGGAAATTATTCCGCTTGCCCGGAACAGCCAAGAGTTTTATTTGCTGCAGAGAATCCAGGACGAGGTACACCGTTTCGCCATTACGTTTCATAGGCAATTACGCGGGAAAAATGCGTTTCAATCAATGCTTGATGATATTCCGGGAATCGGGGAGAAACGGAAAAAGCAGCTGCTAAAAACCTTTGGGTCAGTAAAGAAAATGAAAGAAGCTTCGATCGAACAGTTTAAGGAAATCGGGATCCCGGCAAATGTTGCGGAAGAATTAAAACGAAAGTTACAGGAATGACGTTGTCAGAAAAGAGTCAATATGCTATACTAACTGAAACTTTATATCAACATCACTTTATAGCGTTAAAGTGAAGGTAGAGGTGCGAACTTCAATAGTAAAAGCTTGGAGAAGAATGAGCTTCAAGGAAAAGCTTTGAAAGGGAATGTTTGCCGAAGTGGAGAAAGTCTCATCACTTTCTTTGCTGGTCTTGCATTTAATAAATGTAGGATTGTCAAGACATGTTTTTGTCTTGGAGAGCTATCTCAATGTGTGCGTATTTTTGTTATACGTTTGACAGCACAGCAATGAGATACGATCTCATTGCTTTTTTTATTGGCTGTTTTCTAAATGATTGTTGTTTTTAAAATAGGTTTGTATGAAGTTGATTGGAGTAGAAGGTGCGAGATCCTCAAAATGCATATTTTTTCGTGGGTGTAAATTCACGGATGTTTATTCAATGTCATGCGGGAGTAGCGGGACAGGTGAGACCCCATAGGCTGAGTGCTTGATGAGGCTCACCGCCCGGCCCGCGGAAAACGAGCATCCTGGAGCGGAAATCAACAGGCAAGTTTAACAAAGCCTAGTTTAAAAAAAGCAAATACAAGTTGGAAGCAATCTTTTTAAGGGTAATCTGCATTAAGGTGAGAAAAACTAAACAAAACGAATATGAGGAAAGAAGGAAAAACAGTGGGATTAATTGTACAGAAATTCGGTGGTACGTCGGTTGGCGATGTTGCGAGGATACAAAATGTAGCCGAGCGAATAATTGAAGAAAAGGGTAGAGGTAATGACGTCGTTGTAGTTGTCTCAGCAATGGGAAAATCAACAGATCAACTAGTCGGATTAGCAAAGGAAATTTCGGCTCAGCCAAGCAAGCGTGAAATGGACATGCTTTTAACGACAGGAGAACAGGTTACCATTTCATTATTAGCGATGGCTTTAATTGAAAAGGGCTATCCAGCTGTTTCTTTCACAGGATGGCAGGCAGGAATTAAGACAGAATCGGTTCATGGAAACGCAAGAATTCTTGACATAGATACGGAAAAGATGGAAACCGAATTACGTCAAGGCAATATCATTGTTGTTGCCGGGTTCCAAGGAGTAACAGAGGAAGGTGCAATATCTACTTTAGGCCGTGGAGGTTCTGATACAACAGCTGTTGCATTGGCTGCGGCCCTTAAGGCAGATAAATGTGATATCTATACGGATGTGACAGGCGTATTTACGACTGATCCGCGTTATATAAAAGATGCGAGGAAACTTATGGCGGTGTCGTATGATGAAATGCTTGAGCTTGCTCATTTAGGTGCGGGGGTTTTACATCCAAGAGCAGTGGAGTTTGCAAAAAACTTCAACATTCCCTTAGAAGTCCGTTCCAGTATCGAAAGAGTTTCAGGAACAATTATTGAGGAGGAAGTAAAAATGGAACAAAATTTAGTTGTACGTGGTGTGGCTTTTGAAGATGATATAACAAGAGTGACGGTTCTTGGCTTGCCAAATTCTTTGACAGGCCTTTCCGTGATATTTTCAGAATTGGCAAAAAGCCAAATAAATGTCGATATTATTATTCAAAGCACGACAGCTGAAGACACAACAAATCTATCATTTTCAATAAAGAATAAAGACATGGAAGATACAGTTAAGGTTCTAGAAGATCGAAAGCACAAATTAAATTACGACCGCATTGAAACAGAATCGGGTCTTGCGAAAGTATCGATTGTTGGCTCAGGAATGGTCTCAAACCCAGGTGTTGCCGCTGAGATGTTTGAAGTGTTAGCCGCAGGCGATATTTCAGTAAAAATGGTTAGTACGTCTGAAATCAAAGTTTCAACAGTGGTAGAGCAAGAAAAGATGCTACAAGCTGTTGAAGCCTTGCATAAGGCTTTCAACCTATCGGGAATACCGATTAATTCCTAATTGTAAAATCAAATTCGCCTTGGCGTATTTGCGCCAGGATTTTTACCTTAGCTTGCTCGATAAATTCCTTTAAATAATCTGAGGCATCCGCCGGAGGCTTACCTTTATTCAGCCGGGGGTTGAACCCCCACTGAATTGGATACTTATTGCATTCATCTCGCCACTTATGGAAATGGGAGACTTCTGCTGAATAAAGGTAAAAATGACAAAAAGCTTTCAAAAAGGGAAGTGCTTTGAAAGCTTTTTGCCTTGTTTTTTAAGATGCTGTTGTGTCTTTTTTATCCCACTTAACTGTAAACTGCACTTTTCCCCCTTTTTTACGGGGATGTTCGAATGATTCGCAAATGACTCCTTTTTGAAGCTCGACTTGCTGGGCGATAAATCCGGCTTCTAGCTGAAAGGTACAAATCTTGTTTTGTTGGCAGCGTTCCTCTATCAATGGGCTGTATAATTCCAATTCCATTTCTTTGTCCGATTCTTTTTTTAGTGAGAGGTTTCCCCATCCGGCTTGTTGGAAAAATTCAACGGTATGGGAAAATGACTCCAACGGATATTTGCGGGCTAGCCTTTTTCCAGCCCAGTACAAGATGTCGGGCGCATCATTGCCTAATATTTCATGTAAAAGAACTTCCCGAATAAGTTCATAACCGAAAGCAGGTACGGATTCGGTCTTAAGCTCTGTTGGTCTTAAATCTAAAGCTGTTTCACTCAAACTTTGATCCCCTCTTTCTATTATTCTTCTATTATATACAATATAGATGGATTTTAGGTATTCAATCATGAAAAAGGGGAATATTTGCAGGAAGAAAATTTTGCTATTTTAATATATGGTGAGTTTTTGTCCCCTTTTTGAAAAATAAAGACATACTCAATCATTATTATAATATCAATATATTTTAAAAATTTCATTTTTATCGAACAATTTCTGTAACCGCATTCTTGACGCTCTATGATGTTGGGAGTAAAATGGACATGTCACATAATTGTAAGAAAATGAAATGACATTTTCGTGATGTCGTCAAGGTGAGACTATTCCATACATAGGGGTATAATCGGAAAGTTAAACCTGTACATCATTTTTTAAAAACTAAGGGGGGTAAATCATGGCGGGTAATCGAGAGTTTTTTTATCGCAGATTGCATTCATTACTTGGTGTTATTCCTGTTGGATTATTTTTAGTTCAGCATCTTGTAGTGAATCATTTTGCAACAGGGGGAGAGGAATCATTTAACAAAGCGGCAAAATTTATGGAAAGTCTTCCATTCCGAATGGTGCTGGAGACTTTTATTATTTTCCTGCCTTTATTGTTCCACGCAATCTATGGCCTTTATATTGCTTTTACAGCTAAAAACAATGCGAGTAAATTTGGCTTTTTCCGTAACTGGATGTTCGTGCTTCAACGTGTATCCGGAGTTGTTACACTCGTGTTTATCACATGGCATGTATGGGAAACTCGCGTAGCAGCTGCATTTGGCGCTGATGTTAACTTTCAAATGATGGAGAATATCTTGTCCAATCCATTTATGTTCTGGTTTTACATAATTGGTGTCGTTTCAACGATTTTCCACTTTGCAAACGGCCTATGGTCTTTCTGTGTAAGCTGGGGAATTACTGTAACACCGCGCTCACAGCAAATTTCAACATATGTAACGATCGGTGTTTTTATCGCGCTATCCATTGTAGGTATTCGTGCGCTTGTAGCATTTATATAATATGATTTTTTGTGAAACTATGAAACTAAGTTCGGATTCTTAGTAAGGATTAAGGGAGTGAGTCACGATGGGTAAAGGTAAGGTAATTGTTGTCGGCGGCGGGCTGGCCGGCTTAATGGCTGCAATTAAAGTGGCAGAATCGGGAACATCGGTCGAGTTATTTTCTTTAGTGCCGGTTAAACGTTCTCACTCTGTTTGTGCCCAGGGTGGTATTAATGGAGCGGTAAATACAAAAGGGGAAGGCGATTCTCCGTGGGAGCATTTTGATGACTCCGTGTATGGCGGTGACTTCCTTGCCAATCAGCCTCCGGTAAAAGCAATGACGGAAGCTGCACCTGGAATTATCCATTTATTGGACCGTATGGGAGTAATGTTTAACCGTACTCCTGAAGGATTGCTAGACTTCCGCCGTTTCGGAGGTACACAGCACCACCGTACTGCATTTGCTGGTGCAACTACTGGTCAGCAGCTTCTCTATGCATTGGACGAGCAGGTTCGTCGTCATGAAGTAGCTGGCTTAGTGACGAAATATGAAGGTTGGGAGTTTTTGGGAGCGGTTGTAGACGATGATGGTGTATGTCGTGGAGTTGTTGCTCAAAACTTAACATCTATGGAAATCAAATCATTTGCTGGTGACGCGGTGATTATGGCAACAGGCGGTCCTGGAATTATCTTCGGAAAATCGACAAACTCTGTGATCAATACAGGATCAGCGGCATCGATCGTGTATCAGCAAGGTGCTTACTATGCAAACGGAGAGTTTATTCAAATTCACCCGACAGCCATTCCTGGGGATGACAAGCTTCGTCTAATGAGTGAATCAGCTCGCGGTGAAGGCGGACGTGTATGGACGTATAAAGATGGGAAGCCTTGGTATTTCTTAGAAGAGAAATATCCTGCATATGGAAACCTTGTACCACGCGATATTGCAACAAGGGAAATTTTTGATGTATGTGTCAATCAAAAATTAGGAATTAACGGAGAAAACATGGTTTACCTAGATCTTTCCCATAAAGATCCAAAAGAACTTGATATTAAACTAGGCGGCATCATTGAAATTTATGAGAAGTTCATGGGTGATGACCCTCGTAAAGTTCCGATGAAAATCTTCCCTGCCGTTCACTATTCAATGGGCGGACTATGGGTCGATTATGATCAAATGACGAATATTCCAGGGTTGTTTGCCGCTGGAGAATGTGATTATTCACAGCACGGTGCAAACCGTCTAGGTGCAAACTCATTGCTATCTGCCATTTACGGCGGAATGGTCGCTGGACCGAAAGCAATCGAATATATAAGCGGACTTGAAAAGAGTGCGGAAGATATCTCATCTTCTCTATTTGATCGCTATGTGAAACAAGAAGAAGAGAAATGGAATCAAATTATGTCTCTTAATGGCACGGAAAATGCTTATGTTATTCATAAAGAGCTTGGCGAATGGATGACTGACAACGTAACCGTTGTACGCCATAATGACAGATTGTTAAAAACAGATGAAAAAATCGTTGAACTACTAGAGCGCTATAAAAATATCAACATCAACGATACAGCAAAATGGAGCAATCAGGGTGCAATTTTTACCCGTCAATTGCAAAATATGCTTCAATTAGCACGCGTGATTACAATCGGTGCCTATAAGCGTAATGAAAGCCGTGGTGCTCACTATAAGCCAGAATTCCCTGATCGTAATGATGAGGAATTCTTGAAAACTACAATGGCGAAGTTTGTGGATGCGAATTCAGCGCCTGCCTTCCATTATGAAGAAGTCGACACAGGTTTAATCCCACCGCGTAAACGCGATTATACGAAAAAGAAGAAAGGGGAGAACTAATAGATGTCAGAAAATAAAACAGTCAAATTTATCATCAGCCGACAAGATACTCCTGATTCAGCCCCTTATCAGGAAGAATTCGAACTTGCTTACCGTCCAAATATGAACGTCATTTCCGCTTTAATGGAAATCCGCCGTAATCCGGTAAATGCAAAGGGTGAAAATTCTACCCCGATTACTTGGGATATGAACTGTCTAGAAGAAGTTTGCGGAGCTTGTTCTATGGTCATTAACGGAAAGCCCCGTCAATCATGTACGGCTCTCGTTGATCAATTAGAGCAGCCAATCCGCCTAGAACCAATGAGAACATTTCCAGTTGTCCGCGATCTTCAAGTTGACCGCAGCCGGATGTTTGATTCATTGAAAAAAGTGAAAGCTTGGATCCCGATTGATGGAACTTACGATTTAGGTCCTGGCCCGCGTATGCCTGAACCGAAGCGCCAATGGGCATATGAATTATCAAAATGTATGACTTGTGGCGTTTGTCTGGAAGCATGTCCGAATGTAAATAGCAAAACAAACTTTATGGGACCTGCTGTCTTTAACCAAGTTCGTTTATTCAATGCCCACCCTACAGGTGAAATGAATAAAGCAGAACGATTAAATGCTTTCATGGATGATGGTGGAATGCAAGGCTGCGGGAACTCCCAAAACTGTGTTCAATCATGTCCAAAAGGGATTCCAATTACAACATCCATTGCTGCGGTTAACCGCGATGCAACAATTCAAGCATTCAAAAACTTCTTTGGAAGCGATCAAATATAATATTAAAAACCAAACCTTCTCTTTCAGTTTGAAAGGGAAGGTTTTTTGTGCAAGAAAAAAAGTGCATTTAGATCGAACGTCACTATTTTTCGATGTATAGATACAATAGTACTTATTTTTTTGAAAAATTCGGTAAGTCCAAACTCTCATTTTAAAGCGTTTACAGAATTTATGCCCAAAATTAAACAAAAATTTACGAAAGCTTGTTATAGTTCAATTGTCTAAGTGCACTAGATATCAAAAAGGACTATTTGATCTTAATTGGGTTAATTTAAAATGAGGAGGAAAAAAATGAGGCTTTTACAGAAACAGCTAATTGCATTTGTAACAGTTATGATTTTGATCTTATCAAATCTTGCCCCATTTGTCGGACAGGCTGCCAGTGAAAATATTACGGTTCAGCAGGCAATCGATAATAATCAGGGGAATGCGACAGTAGAGGGTTACATAGTAGGTTATACTGCGGCCACAAAATCATATCGATTCGATGCCCCGTTCGCTGGTGATACAAATTTGGCTATTGCAGACCACGCAAATGAAAAAGATCCTGCAAAAATCCTGCCGGTGCAGCTTCCAACTGATTTCAGGGGGAAATTTGGCTTAAAGACAAATCCTCTTATTATTGGGAAGAAAGTGATTATTACCGGAAGCCTGGAAGCTTATTTTTCTGTTCCTGGCTTAAAAAATCCAACTTTAATGAAGTTTGCGGATGACACCCCTGAAGGGGATGTTGAAAATCCTTTTGAAGGAATAGAAGGATTACGTATTCATGATATTCAAGGCGAAAGCCATGTCTCGCCATACGAGAACCAAAATGTAAAAAATGTAGAAGGTGTAGTAACAAAAGTTGTCGATTCTAGAAATGTATTTATTCAGGATTTACAGCCAGATGATAACCCTAAAACGTCAGAAGGTATTTTAGTATACAAGCCTGCACACAATGTTTCAGTAGGTGATTTAATTGCAGTAGATGGAACCGTAAAAGAGTGGGTTTTAGATGGGTATGCAGATAAGTTGACTACAGATCTTACAATGACAGAAATTAATGCTCAGTATGGAAATATTAAAGTGCTGAAATCAAATCAGCCTCTCCCTGAACCAATCATAATTGGTAAAGATGGTTACCCGCCAAGCGATATTATCGATAATGATCAATTTGCGATTTTTGATCCTGAGGAAGACGCAATTGATTTTTATGAAAGCCTGGAAGGGATGAGAATAGCTCTTGATAGCCCGCTTGTTGTCGGACCTCAGAATTATGGAGAAGTACCTGTAATTGCAGAAATGCTGCCGAATAAGGTTTATTCGAAACAAGGCGGTATCCTACTGACCGCAGAAAATGAGAACCCCGAAAGAATGCACTTATTATTTGATGATCGCAGTTTTATCGCAAAAACAGGCGATCAATTTAACGGTCTTGTAACGGGTGTACTCAGTTATAGTTTCAGTAATTACAAAGTATTAGTTGATAAGGATACGATGCCGGCTTTAAAGGAAAGAGAAATAACAAAAGCTGTGACATCCTTAGGCTCTGAAAAAGAGAAGCTAACAATTGCATCTTATAATATTGAAAACTATTCTGCTAAAACAAGTAAAGCTAAAACGCAAAAAATCGCTCAGTCTGTTATAACAAACTTAAATACTCCTGATATTATCGGTCTTGTTGAGGTGCAGGATAATAACGGCCAAACTGACGATGGGACAACGGACGCTTCAGAAAGCTATGAAGCTCTGATTAATGAAATTGTCGCACTAGGTGGGCCTGTATACAAGTGGACGGACATCGCCCCTGAAGATAAAGCAGACGGTGGTGCACCGGGTGGGAACATTCGGGTAGGTTTCCTCTTTAATCCTGAACGTGTTTCATTATCAGAAGCACCAAAGGGAAGTGCAACTGAGTCGGTTAATTATAAAAATGGTTCATTGACTGTGAATCCGGGAAGAATTGATCCTCTAAATCCGATTTTTGAATCAACGCGCAAAGCATTAGCAGCACAGTTTGAATTCAATGGTGAAAATGTCATTGTGATTGCGAACCACTTTAATTCCAAGCTCGGTGATGAGCCATCATTCGGAAGAAACCAGCCTGTTCAATTGGGAAGTGTCGCTAAGCGAGTAGAGATTGCTAAGGTAATTAACGGGTTTGTTGCAAATGTTCATAAAGAAAACCCTCTTGCAAATGTTGTCGTATTAGGCGACTTAAATGATTTTGAATTCTCACAATCTCTTCAAGCATTGAAAGGTGATCAATTAACTAATATGATCGAAACATTGCCTGCAGAAGAAAGATTTACTTATATTTATCAAGGAAACTCTCAGGTGCTAGATCATATTTTAGTGTCAAACCATTTAGCAGAAAATGCCCTTGCAAATATTATTAATATTAACTCCTTATATATGGAAGAGCACGGCCGGGCAAGTGACCATGATCCGGTAATGGTAGAGTTAGATTTAGGAAGAAGTTTAGAAGGCGTTGAAGTAAACGATGACGGTTGTCCGAAACCGGATAACAACGGTAAGAAAAAAGGGCATGAGAAAGAACAGAATGATAACGGCAAGCATAAAGGCCATGACAAAAATGGCAAAGCTTGCGGATATAATGGAGCTGCTTAAGTACGAAAGAGAGGGGAATCCTCTCTTTTTTTGTTCCTCGCTCTAGAAAATTACCCAGAAATAGAAAAAAGGGGCGCGGAAGTTTCAGAATAATTTAAAAGAATCTATACTATAGGAAAGAGTAAATTAACATTCATATTTTTAGATAGGAGGAAGCAGCATGAGGAAAATGAGTTATATCGAAAATTTTGAGGTTTGGAAAGAAGAATTTGAATTCTATCATCCTGTAAAGGTCCGTTTTTCCGAAACAGATATGTTCGGTCATTTAAACAATACCGTCCCTTTTACCTATTTTGAAGAAGCACGAATTGAATACTTTAAAAACAAAGGCTTTATGCAGGAATGGATCAAACCGAATAACGAAACGATCCCGGTTGTGGCTGATCTGCAATGCGATTTTCTCCAGCAAGTCTATTTTGATGAAAAGATTCATGTGTATGTAAAGGCAAATTCAATTGGAACATCATCCGTCGATATTCATTACATGGGCAAAAATGAAAACGGAGCCGTCTGCTTTACTGGCAGAGGAACAATGGTGCAAATTTCTAAGAAGAATGGAAAAGGGGTTCCGTGGACTGAGGAAATGAAAGTGCTGCTTCGAAATAAAGAGAATAAAAATTCATAAAAAGCCTTCCATAGTTAGTTCCGAATTAAAGTCTCAGCTGTGGAAAGTGCGATAGTATTACTAATAGATGTGCCTCAAAAAGGTAAATTAATTTTGTTCTTGCATTTGCCTCCGATTATCAGGAGAAGTGAAAGGCAGATTCATCGAAAGAATTATTTCTTGATAATAACCGTTTCCTAGACGATCAGATCGGTACGTGGTGTTTGTATATTGTTGAATGCTTATCTGCACAGGAACACATTTTCAAAATAAATCCTTCACCTTTCAGGAAATGCAGTCACTTCAAGGCTTTAATCAACATATGATATCGTGACTAAATATATACCCATCCCGCAGTTCATAGCTGGCGAAGGCAAGGAGGGTTACAATACTTGAAGGAGAATGAATATTCACATAAGCCGTTACTCACCAAAAGAGAGAGAGAAGTATTCGAATTGTTAGTACAAGACAAAACAACAAGAGAGATCGCTGGTGAATTGTTTATAAGCGAAAAAACGGTTCGGAATCACATATCGAATGCCATGCAAAAGCTTGGTGTCAAGGGGCGATCACAAGCTGTTGTAGAGCTCCTTCGAATGGGAGAGCTCGAACTTTAATTAAGACCGGCATTCTTTATTGGATGCCGGTTATAATTATTTGAGACATAATCGACGATGGTTTGAAATTACCTCTAATTTAATCTTGAAATTTAAATGAAAAAAGGTGAAAATAAGGCAAAAGGAAGATGTATATTTATTTTAGGCTGTTTTCGTAAAGTTTGTTGCTTTTATAACGTGATTTTATTTAATAATCTGAGTTGATTGGAGCGGAGGGCACTTGACTCCTCGAAAATGCTATCGCATTTCCTTCGTGCGTGGGCAGATTCAAGGATGTAAATGCAGTATCCTGCGGGAAAAGAGGGAACGTGAGACTCCACAGACGGTAACGCCGAGGAGGCTCACGTCACTTCCCGCGGAAAGCAAGTGCCCGCAGCGGAAATCAACGGGCAAACTTGGAAGGCTAAAAACAACAATATATGCGAAAACAGCCACTTTTTAACAAGGGGAAAAAGCTTTTTGAAGTTGGATAACTGTCTAGCTCCGGACGCATTAAGCATTTCTTACGCGGCTAGAAAAAAGCTTAAAAGCAATTATAGGAGTTGGATGTTATGGAGCTTGAAGAAGTGAAAATAAACGAAGAAATTGATTTTGTTGCCGTTATAGAAAAAGATTTGCGTTACATATCTGGCATTATTAAACAAAAGGGCCGTGAGATTTTAAGTACTTATAAGATAACGCCCCCGCAATTTATTGCCTTGCAATGGCTTTTTGAAGAGGGTGACATGACGATAGGGGAACTTTCTAATAAAATGTATCTCGCCTTCAGTACGACGACGGATCTTGTGGACCGAATGGAGAAGAACAGCCTTGTAAAACGGGTGAAAGATCCAAACGACCGGCGAGTCGTTCGAATCCACTTGTTAGAAGAAGGGGAGAGAATTATTGAGGAGTGCATAAGAAAACGGCAGTTATATCTAAAAGAAGTACTAATAAACTTTACGAATGATGAAGTTCTGCTCTTAAAGAAGAACTTCCATAAATTACACCAAGAAATGCGTGGAGAATGAGGCGGTATGTTTGAAAGAATCAATAGGCATCATTGATTCAGGAGTGGGCGGGTTGACTGTAGCGAAGGAAGTTATGCGTCAGCTGCCGAATGAAAATATTGTATATTTGGGCGATACTGCCAGGTGCCCTTATGGTCCAAGGCCTGGCGATGAAGTAAAAGCTTTTTCATGGCAAATGACTGATTTTTTACTATTAAAAAAGATTAAAATGCTTATTATTGCATGCAATACGGCTACAGCGGTCGTTTTAGAGGAAATTCGCAATGAGCTTTCGATCCCTGTCATTGGAGTTATTTCCCCTGGAGCCAGAACAGCAATCAAAGTGACTGACAATCATCGCATCGGTGTCATTGGAACGGAAGGTACGATTAAAAGCAATGCATACGAGAAAGCGCTAAAACAAATTAATAGCCGGTCGGTTGTCCATAGCCTTGCATGTCCAAAATTTGTTCCGCTTGTTGAAAGCGGGGAATACGATGGACCAGTAGCGAAAAAAATTGTTGCAGAAGCATTGCAGCCTTTAAAAAATAGGGGATTGGATACCCTTATTTTAGGTTGCACTCATTATCCGCTTCTCGAGCCACTTGTGAAAGAGGTAATGGGGGATCAAGTAAAAGTCATCAGTTCTGGTGAGGAAACGGCAAGGGAAGCAAGTACAATTCTCCATCATCACGGCTTGCTAAATAACAGCAACGAGGAACCGGACCATCAATTTTATACGACAGGTTCGACAGTGATTTTTACTAAAATAGCTTCAAAATGGCTCAATACCTCTGTGAGTAATATAGAAAAAATTATCCTATGAAAAACGACCATTATATGAGTAATCTCTGCTTACAGGGCATGTCTGCCAGCTACTAAACCTTCTTGATGAAGGTTTTTTGTTTTCCACCGTATTTGCCTGCATTTCAGTGTCTTGTCCTTTGAGATCATGATAGAATAGAAGAAAATTTATAGAATTAGGTGATGAATTTGTTCACACAAGCTGAAAAATATTTAGAGCAATACTTTGGCTATTCGTCTTTTCGTACTGGTCAAAAAGAGATCATTCACAATCTTCTAGAACATAGGAATTCGCTCGGTATCTTGCCGACTGGCGGTGGGAAATCCCTCTGTTTTCAAATTCCAGCACTGCTGCTCCCTGGAGTTTCCATTGTCATCTCTCCATTAATTTCTCTCATGAAAGATCAGGTAGATGCGCTCCTTACCGCAGAAATCCCCGCTACTTTCATTAACAGCTCACTCTCCCAGCAAGAATATCAGGAAAGAATTACAGGAATTCGCAATGGGGAATTCAAGCTTATTTATGTGGCTCCTGAGCGGTTTGAATCAGGAGGATTTTTGGACTTAGTAAATTCAATGTCCATTTCCATGATTGTATTTGATGAGGCCCATTGTATTTCCCAGTGGGGGCATGATTTCAGGCCAAGTTATCGTTCGATCGTAACTAATTTAGGAAGGCTAAATCAAACGCCTATTATTGCGGCCTTGACAGCAACTGCGACAAAGGACGTCGCGGATGATATCAGGAAATTATTAAATATTAGGCAAACAGACACCTTTATTACCGGATTTGCCCGCGATAACCTTGCTTTTCATGTAATGAAAGGCGTGAATAAAAGAGATTTTATCAGTCAATATATTAGAAATCATCCGAACCAGTCGGGAATTATTTACACTTCCAGCCGCAAAGAGGCTGATCAGTTATATACTCAATTAAAAGCTCAGCATCATTCTGTTGCCAAGTATCATGCCGGGCTAAATGAAGAAACCCGGATCAAAGCACAGAACCAATTTGTTTATGATGAGGCAGACATTATGATTGCGACAAATGCTTTTGGCATGGGAATTGATAAGTCGAATGTCCGTTATGTCATTCACTATAATCTGCCGCGCAATATCGAGGCGTATTATCAAGAGGCGGGACGGGCCGGAAGAGATGGAGAAGAAAGTGTATGCTATCTCTTATATTCTCCACAGGACATTCAGCTGCAAAAGTTTCTGATCGAAGAATCAAACCTAGATTATCAAAAGCGGGAGCAGGAATATAATAAATTAAAGCAAATGGTACATTACTGCCATACGGAGAAATGTCTGCAATCTTATATTATTGAGTATTTTGATCCTAATCATACAATTAAGGGCTGCGGGAAATGCAGCAATTGTATGGACAAGCGCGAACAAGTCGACATTACCCAAGAAGCCTTAATGATATTCTCTTGTATAAAAAGGATGGGTGAGCGTTTTGGTGTAACTTTAACTGCCCAGGTTTTGAAGGGCTCTCAAAATAAGCGAATTCGCGACTTTCATTTTAACAAGCTCTCCACATATGGTTTGCTTAAGCATTACAAGGAAAAAGAAATTGTTGATATCATCAATTATTTACTTGCTGAAGGGTATTTATTGTTAACAGATAGTAAGTTTCCTGTCGTTAAACTATCTGAGAACTCCATACCGGTGTTGAAAAAACAAGAATTGCTCTATATGAAAATAGCTATTCAAGCACCAGCTGTCGAGACAGAAGAAAATAGTGATCTTTTTGCAGTCCTTCGTTCACTGCGGAAGGAATTAGCGGATCAAGAAAAAGTGCCGCCTTACGTTGTGTTTGCAGATACAGCATTAAAAGAAATGAGTCGGTATTATCCGGTAGAAAAAGAAACGATGATGAGAATTAAGGGCGTAGGCCAGGTGAAATTTGATAAGTATGGGAAATATTTCATCGAAGAAATCAAGAAATTTATGATTGAACAAAATATTCAGATGGACTCGATTACTCCTCAAAGGCAACCAGAGGAAAATAATGATCGGGCAAATGACATTCCAAGCTATTTATTGTCGTACCAATATTATATAGAGGGTTTGACGATAAATGAGATTGCTAAAAAACGGAATTTTTCCTCTGTCACGATTCAGGATCATATCCTTCGCTCTGTTAAGGAAGGAAATCAAGTGAATTGGTCAGATATATTTGATGAGCAAACAGAATTGCTCGTTGTGGAAGCTGTCCAAAAAGTTGGAAGGGAAAAGCTCAAGCCGATCAAAGATGAATTACCTCCTGAAATTGACTATTTTGCTATAAAGGCTGTCCTAACTAAGCAAGATTTGGAAAAGACGGTCTAAGTAATTTTTGAAATTCGAACCAAATTTTTTTCCCCCAAGACGGTATAAATTACAAACAGGCTCGTATACATGTAGTACAAACTGTCTTTGGAGGGATTAAATATGTCCATAAATAAAAAATCAACCTTGGTATCTGCAGTCCTCGTTTCATCGGTTTTATTATCTGGATGCGGATTGTTTGGGAGTGGCGGAAAGGAAAAGATTGATCCGCCGAAAACAGTAACATATACGGATGATGGTAAATCCATTTCTGAGGAAACGATGGAAGCGGAAATGGAAACAGCCGGTAATCAGGAGGCTGTTGAAGGCACGATCCAAACAGAGCTTTATTTGATAGATAAAAACGGCTACGTTGTGCCACAAACATTGGCATTGCCAAAAACAAACTCAGTTGCCAAGCAGGCCCTTGAGCATTTAGTAAAAGAAGGACCAGTTACAGATATGCTGCCAAATAATTTCATGGCAGTCCTTCCGGCAGATACGAAATTATCCGTGGACATTAAAGATAAAGTTGCTACAGTTAATTTTTCGAAAGAATTTCAAAATTACAAGGCAGAAGAGGAAATGCGAATCCTTGAATCCATTACATGGACCTTGACACAATTTGATTCCGTAGATAAAGTAAAGCTGAAATTGAATGGTCATGAACTAAATGAAATGCCTGTAAATCAGACCCCAATCGGAGCGGCTGCAAGCCGGGCAAACGGAATCAACTTAGATACCACAGATGTGATCGATATTAATAATACAAAGCCTGTCACTGTCTATTATATGGGAGGAAATGAAGGCTCCTACTATTATGTTCCGGTAACAAAACGTGTCTCTAACAAAGTGGCGGATAACGTTGAAGCTGCTGTCGGCGAACTAATAAAAGGCCCAAGTTATGCTTCTAACCTCGAGAGTGATTTCTTGCCTAATGTGAAGCTATTAGATAATAAAGTGGAAAATGGAAAAGTAACATTAAACTTTAATGAATCGGTATTTGGAAGTTTCGAGGAAAAGATCATTTCACAGCATTTATTAAATGCTCTTGTCCTTTCCTTAACGGAGCAAAAGGGAATTGAAAGTGTTGCTGTTACTGTGGATGGGAAAGCAGAGCTTGTAAATGAGAAGGGTGAAAAATTGACTGAACCTGTAACTCGTCCGGAAAAAGTCAACACAGGTAGTTTTTAAAAAAAGGTTTTTGATATACTATATAATAACAATAAAAAGAGGTAGGCAAATATTGCCGCCTCTTCTTTATTGGAGAGGCTGTGTTAAAGTTTAATGTTGATATTTCCACTTGTTGATTGTAGCGGAAGGCGCGAGACTCTTGCGGGAGAAGCGTGTCAGGGGAGACCCCGCAGGAGCGTTAGCAACGAGGAGGCTCTCCGACCGCCCGCGGAAAGCGAGCAGCGGAAATCAACAGCAACATTTAACACAGCCATTGAAGAAAAAATTGATCCAATTGGGATATAGGAGGAATCAACCCATGCGTGTTGATGGTCGTGAACAGCTGCAATTAAGACCTGTACATATTGAAACGAATTACTTAAAACATCCGGAAGGCTCTGTATTAATCAGTATTGGAGATACAAAAGTGATATGTACGGCCAGTATTGATGAACGGGTACCTCCTTTTATGCGAGGAGAAGGAAAAGGCTGGATAACGGCTGAGTACTCGATGCTGCCAAGAGCAACAGATCAACGAAATATAAGAGAAGCAGCGAAAGGGAAAATTTCAGGTCGGACGATGGAAATTCAGCGCCTGATCGGACGTGCTCTCCGCGCCGTAGTTGATCTTGATGCACTTGGAGAGAGAACGCTCTGGCTCGATTGTGATGTCATTCAGGCAGATGGAGGCACGCGTACTGCTTCGATTACTGGTGCGTTCGTTGCAATGGCACTGGCTTTGGAAAAACTAAGTTCGAATAAGAAGCTTGCGAAATATCCAATTAAGGACTTTTTAGCGGCTACAAGTGTAGGGATACTGGAGAATAACCAGGTGGTCATGGATCTAAATTATTTTGAGGATTCAAAGGCTCAAGTAGATATGAATGTCGTAATGACTGGCAATGGGGAGTTTGTCGAATTACAAGGTACAGGGGAAGAAGCGACATTTTCATACAGCCAGCTTCAAGAATTATTAAAAGCTGCCCAAGGCGGAATTGCAGAATTATTCGAAAAGCAAAAAGAAGTACTTGGAGAGACGATCTCAAGTAAAATTCAAGCTAGAAGAGAAAAAGACGAGAGGAAGGCATAAGATGGAGGAAGTAATTATTGCAACTAAAAATGCTGGAAAAGCAAAGGAATTTGAACGGATGTTTAAGCCGCTAGGCTATGAAGTCAAGACGTTATTAGATTTTCCGGAATTAGAGGAAGTCGAAGAGACAGGAAAGACTTTTGAGGAAAATGCGATCTTAAAAGCTGAAACAATTTCAAAGGCTTTAAAGAAAGCGGTTATTGCAGACGACTCCGGACTTGCTGTAGATGCACTTAATGGTAGACCAGGTATTTTTTCTGCTAGATATGCGGGGGAAGAGAAAAATGATCAAGCCAATATGGATAAGGTTTTAGAGGAATTGGGTGATCTGCCTTTTGATGAGCGGCAGGCAAGGTTTTATTGCGCTTTGGCAGCTGCAGTACCCGGACGGGAAACAATCACTGTATTCGGGACATGCGAAGGAGTGATATTACAAGAAAAAAGAGGTACGCAAGGATTCGGATATGACCCCATTTTTTTTGTGCAAGAAAAGGGAAAAGCGATGGCGGAGTTACAGCCAGAAGAAAAGGCGCAGATTAGCCACAGGGCGCATGCTCTCCAAAAAATGGAAGATGAACTGCCAGCCCTACTAAATGGAGTGAGGGAAGAATGAAAATCCTCGTCGTCAGTGACAGCCATGGACTAACAGCAGAGCTACATCAAATAAAGGAAAAGCATGCCATGGAAACAGATTTAATGATCCATTGTGGGGATTCAGAGCTTCCGGCAGCTGATCACTCTTTAGCTGGATTTTCTGTTGTCCGCGGGAATTGTGATTTTGAAGGGGAATTTTCAGAGGATCTCGTGTTAAAAGAAGAGGGCCTGAATGTTTTCGTTACCCATGGTCACCGATACGCCGTAAAATCAACCTTAATGAATCTTTCTTATCGTGCAAAGGAATTGAATGCCGATATTGTTTGTTTTGGACATTCCCATTATCTAGGAGCAGAGATGATTGATAATATTCTCTACGTAAATCCAGGAAGTATCAGGCTGCCTAGAGGAAGAACAGAAAAAACGTATGTCATTTTAGATGTGGGTAACGGCGGAATAATACTACGTGTATATGATTTAAATCAAGGAGAAATAGGTGAAATGACCCAGGAATTTTCACTTCCAAAATATGAAGGAACAGAATATACTAATTGAGGGAAGCAAAAGCTTCCCTTCAAAAAAGTTTTTTAGGTTTTGTTGTTGACTTTTGGTTGTAAGCATAATACAATAAATATTGTCCTTGAATAATATCATATGTCCCAGTAGCTCAGCTGGATAGAGCAACGCCCTTCTAAGGCGTCGGTCGGGAGTTCGAATCTCTCCTGGGACGTCATTTACACTAAAAAAAACTCACCTTCAAGGTGAGTTTTTTTTATGTTACCCAAATCTATATTATACGGTAGAAAGGGAAAAATATGAAATAGCCCAATAAGAATGAAGATCATTAATGTGCAACTAGATCTCTGCATTCAACATTCCAAGACTTGCCAATCGGTGAGTTTTTTTATTCTCTTTTTTTATTGTTTGAAAATTCCTCTGATTAATTAAAAGATTTTTGTGAAGAATTGCTTAGTTCACAAAAATAAATTATTTTTTTTTTGCTCTGAAGAATATCAATAAATCAACAATGAAAGCGGATACAACTAATTGGATAAATTGAAATTATCGGATAATTCGTTAAAAGGGTGTTGACGGTTTAATAAAATGAGCGTAAGATAGTCCTCAATATAAGAAACCAAAACAAGCGGCCAGAAAATTTCAAACATGAAATTGGATCCGAGCTTTGGTAGAAACAATATCACAAAATTTATTCGTTTTTTTTAACTAAGGAATTCAATGATTTAAAGGATCACGACGTTACCACGTTAGTTAAATATTGTGAAAGCGAAGAAGAGGATAAGTAGTTTTATGTAACGGGATTTCCAGAGAGCCGGGATTGCTGAAAACCGGTATTTCCAACATAAAATGAACTCACCTCAGAGCATCAGCTTGAAAGAATTATCAAGTAGAGCTGGTCGGGTGTTTGCCACCCGTTATCAAAACGAACAGCATTTAGCTGTTCATAAGTGCACGCAATCTGCGTGAATCAGGGTGGTACCGTGGAATAGGTTAATAAAGCCTTTCCATCCCTTTTACCTAGGAATAGTAGGTTTATGAGGGATGGAAGGGCTTTTTATTTTGGTTATTAAAGAAAAAAGAGGAGGTTTATCATAAATGTTGCAGGAAGCTGCCTTATCAGAATCGAAGGCTGAAACGAAAATGCTCACTGGTGCTGATCTATTATTAGATTCCTTAGAAAAGGAAAATGTAGAAGTGATTTTTGGATATCCAGGTGGAGCTATTCTCCCGATTTATGACAAATTATATGATTCGAAAATTCTTCATGTATTACCGAGGCATGAGCAAGGAGGGATTCACGCAGCTGAAGGTTATGCGCGGATTTCCGGTAAGCCGGGCGTTGTCATCGCGACATCAGGTCCGGGAGCTACTAACATTGTGACAGGACTTACTGATGCTATGATGGACTCTTTGCCGCTTGTCGTTTTCACTGGCCAAGTGGCGACAAGTGTAATTGGTTCAGATGCTTTTCAGGAAGCTGATATTCTTGGCATTACAACACCGATTACTAAGTATAACATTCAAGTACGCAACATCGAAGATATTCCTCGGATTGTTAAAGAAGCATTTTATATCGCATCAAGTGGAAGACCAGGTCCGGTACTGATCGATATTCCAAAGGATATTGCACAAGCAGTTTCAGAACCTCCGGAAGAGCAGGAAATTAATTTACCAGGGTATCAGCCAACATTGCAGCCGAATTACTTGCAAATTCGAAAATTAACGGAGGCGGTTAGCAGGGCGAAAAAGCCCGTAATCTTAGCTGGAGCAGGAGTCCTTCATGCAAAAGCGTCTCAAGAATTAAAAGATTACGCAGAACAGCAGCAAATTCCTGTTATCCACACACTTCTTGGCCTTGGAGGTTTTCCGGCAGATCATAAGCTGTTCGTCGGATTGGCAGGAATGCATGGATGTTACGCTTCGAATATGGGACTGAGTGAATGCGATTTACTTATCAATATTGGAGCGCGCTTCGATGATCGGCTTACAGGGAATTTAGAGTATTTTGCTCCGCATGCAACTGTTGCCCACATTGATATTGATCCAGCCGAGATTGGTAAAAACGTTCCAACATCGATCCCGGTTGTGGCCGATGCGAAAGAAGCTTTGAAGCAGCTATTGCTTCAAGAAGGAAAACCGCCAGCCAATAAGGAATGGCTCGAGCTTATTCAAAAATGGCAGGAAGAATATCCATATTACTACGGAGAATCATCCGTATTAAAGCCTCAAAAAGTGATGGAAATGCTATACACAAAAACAGCAGGAGAAGCAATTGTCGTCACAGATGTTGGCCAGCACCAAATGTGGGCTGCACAGTATTATCAATTTAAAAATGCTGACAGATGGGTCACATCAGGTGGGCTTGGAACAATGGGATTTGGTCTTCCAGCCAGTATCGGCGCTCAAATCGCAGATCCGGAAGCATGTGTCGTGGCGGTTTTGGGAGATGCAGGATTTCAAATGTCCACCCAGGAGCTTGCGGTTATTAAGGAAATGAATCTACCTATAAAAATCGCAATATTCAATAATATGGCTCTAGGCATGGTTCGCCAATGGCAGGAAATCTTTTACGAATCTCGTTATTCACATAGTATCATGACTGCCCAGCCGTCCTTTGTAAAACTTGCTGAAGCTTATGACATTAAAGGGTATGTAATTGAATCAGAGGAAGAAGCGGAAAAAGTATTAAATGAAGTGCTAAATAGCCGTGAACCAGTCTTACTGGACTTTAGAGTAGATCCCGGTGAAAATGTCTATCCAATGATTGCACCAGGAAAAGGATTACATGAAATGGTAGGTGCGAAACCGTGAAACGAATTATTAGTCTGACAGTAATGAATCGGGCTGGGGTTCTAAATAGGATTACAAATCTATTTTCAAAACGAAATTATAATATTGAAAGTATATCTGTTGGCCCGACAGAACACGAGGGAATTTCCAGGATTACATGTGTCATTCATGTAGAGAATGAACGGGACAGTGAACAAATTACGAAGCAGCTAAACAAGCAAATTGATGTCTTGAAAGTCACGGATATTAGCGACCAAGCAGTTGTTTCCCGGGAGCTTGCGCTAGTTAAAGTGCTTGCAACACCACAGACAAGAAATGAGCTTTATTCATTGATTGAACCATTCCGGGCAAATGTTATTGATGTAAGTAAAGACAGCATGGTTATTCAGATTACGGGTGAATCAGAAAAAATTGAAGCATTTATTGAACTGATCAAGCCTTATGGGATCAAAGAGCTTGCGAGAACAGGGACGACAGCTTTCCCACGGGGAACACAACGCTCCAGTAGCCAAGCAAAAACTTATTCAATCGTTTAAAAATGTTATAATTGGCGCTAAAAAAACGCCATTAATATTATATAAAAATATTATTCTTTTAAAAAGAAAGGGAGATAAAAAATGGCAAAAATGTACTATAACGGGGATGCAAATGCAACGTATTTAAATGGGAAGAAAGTAGCGGTAATTGGTTATGGATCACAAGGGCATGCACATGCTTTAAATATGAAAGATAGCGGTGTAGATGTAGTAATTGGGCTTAGACAAGGGAAATCTTGGGATAAAGCTGTAGAAGATGGATTCCAAGTTTACTCTGTAGGAGAAGCAACAGCACAAGCTGACGTTGTAATGATTCTTTTACCAGATGAGCTTCAAGCGAAGGTATATAAAGAAGAAATTGCACCGAATTTAACGAATCAAGCACTTATGTTTGCTCATGGTTTTAACGTTCATTTCCACCAAATCGTTCCTCCAAGCAATTGTGATGTCCTTCTTGTGGCTCCGAAAGGACCTGGTCATTTAGTAAGAAGAACATATACACAAGATGCAGGAGTACCAGCTTTATTCGCAATCTATCAAGATGTAACAGGAGAAGCGAAGGAATTGGCATTATCCTATGCTAGAGCAATTGGTTCATTACGTGCAGGCGGATTGGAAACTACTTTTAAAGAAGAGACAGAAACAGATTTATTCGGAGAACAAGCTGTCCTATGCGGAGGGTTAACTGCATTAGTTAAAGCTGGTTTTGAAACTTTAGTAGAAGCAGGATACCAACCTGAATTAGCTTATTTTGAATGTTTACATGAGCTAAAGCTAATTGTTGATTTAATGTATGAAGGCGGAATGGAAGGAATGCGCTACTCTGTATCTGATACAGCACAATGGGGAGATTTTGTTAGCGGACCACGTGTAGTTGATGGCAGAGTGAAGGAAGAAATGAAAGCGATCCTTAAAGATATTCAAGATGGTCAGTTTGCGAAGGGCTGGATCCTTGAAAACCAAGCAAATCGTCCTGTCTTTAATGCAGTGAATGAAAGAGAAAATGAGCATCTAATTGAGAAGGTAGGAAGAGAGCTTCGTAAAATGATGCCATTTGTTAATAGCGAAAAAGAGAAAGCGAAAGAAGTGGTTGCAAGTGCAAACCATTAAGATTTTTGATACGACCTTAAGGGATGGAGAACAATCAGCTGGTGTCAATCTTAATTTTTCCGAAAAACTAGCAATTGCAAAACAACTTGAGAGATTAAATGTTGATATTATGGAAGCTGGCTTTCCAGCAGCTTCCAAAGGTGATTTTTCATCTGTTCAAAAAATAGCTCAAACGATCAAAAATTGCTCAGTTACGGGTCTTGCTCGAGCAGTCATATCTGATATTGATGCGGCATGGGAAGCGCTTAAAGACGGTGCAGAACCAAGGCTTCATACTTTTATTGCAACATCGCCGATCCATCGGCAGTATAAATTAAAGATGTCGAAGGAAGAAGTCGTCGAAACGGCGGTTCAAACAGTGAAATATGCGGCGAAAAGATTCCCGATTATTCAATGGTCAGCGGAAGATGCCTCAAGGACGGAGCTTCCTTTCTTGGCACAGATCATTGAGGAAGTCATTCAGGCTGGTGCACAAGTTATCAATATCCCCGATACTGTAGGATATGGAACTCCACTGGAATATGGAGCAATTTTTAAATACTTGAAAGAGAATGTTCCTTCTATTGATAAAGTGTCACTTTCCACTCATTGCCATGATGACCTTGGAATGGCGATTGCTAATTCACTTGCGGCAGTTGAGAATGGGGCAACTCAAATCGAAGGCACAATCAATGGCATTGGTGAAAGAGCAGGAAATGCCGCTCTTGAGGAAATTGCTGTAGCCTTGCATATTAGAAAAGATTTTTATCAAACATCAACTCGCTTGAATCTGCAGGAGGTTAGCCGTACAAGCAGCCTTGTAAGTAAGCTAACTGGAATGGTTGTTCCAGCAAATAAAGCAGTTGTTGGCAGAAATGCCTATGCACATGAATCTGGTATTCACCAGGATGGTGTTTTAAAGGAAAAAACGACTTACGAAATTATTTCGCCAGAATTAGTTGGATTCCAATCTAATTCTTTAGTTTTAGGAAAGCATTCTGGAAGGCATGCATTTAAAAACCGACTGGATGAACTAGGTTTAAATGTACCTGACGAAGATATTAAACAATTATTTACAGCCTTTAAAGATTTAGCTGACCGTAAAAAAGAAATGACAGATGACGACTTAGTAGCACTTGTTCTTGAAGAAAAGCTTTCAAAAGATGATCGTATTTATGAATTGATTCAAATTCAAATACAATACGGTACGAATCAAGTACCAACAGCAACTGTCACATTAACCGGAACGAAAAAAGAAGTCATCCAGGAGGCGGGTACAGGGGCAGGCAGTATCGAGGCACTCTACAACACGCTTGAAAAATGCATGGATGGGCAGATCGATTTATTCGATTATCGAATTCAGTCGGTTGGTGCAGGCAGGGATGCTCTCGCACAAGTATATGTCAAACTGAAATATTTAGATATTGAAACGAGTGGACGCGGCCTTGCCCAAGATGTACTTGAGGCTTCTGCGAAGGCTTACTTAAATGCAGTGAACAGAGTTATTTATATGAAGGAAAATTCCCCGGAATTGACCGTATCTTAGTAGGGATTGACAAAAAAGCCTAGTTAAGTCAATAAGTAAGCTCCGTTCGAGCAACTAAGGATGTTCTAGCAATCATAAGAGAAGCTTTAAATAATCAAAAAATATGACGGAGGGATAACAATGGAAAAACGTATCGCGGTACTTCCAGGAGACGGAATTGGGAAAGAAGTGGTAAAGGGAGCAATTGAAATTTTACAAGCTGTTGGCGAGCGTTTCGGTCACCAGTTTCATTTTCAATATGGAAAAATTGGTGGTGAAGCGATTGACACGGTTGGTACCCCACTGCCCGATGAAACCGTTAAGCTATGTAAACAAAGCGATGCGGTATTACTTGGAGCCGTTGGCGGTCCTAAATGGGAGCGGCAGCCGGTTCACCTCCGTCCTGAACGAGGTTTATTAAAGATTCGTAAGGATTTAAACCTTTACGCTAACTTAAGGCCAACTAATTATTATTCAAGTCTTGCTGATTCTTCACCACTTAGAAGAGAAGTGATTGAAGGCGTTGATATGATCATGGTCAGGGAATTAACGGGTGGCTTATATTTCGGAAAGCCTAGTGAGCGGACGCAGAAGAACGGGGCAGATGGGGTAGTAGATACTTTATATTACGAAAGAGATGAGATGTCCAGGGTCATTAAGCTCGCATTTGAACTTGCAAGAACACGGAAGGGAAAGGTTACTTCTGTTGACAAAGCCAATGTTTTGGAATCAAGTCGAATGTGGAGAGAAGTAGCTGAAGAGATTTCCAACGAATATCCTGATGTTGAGCTTGAACATATGCTTGTTGACAATGCGGCGATGCAATTGATTAGAAACCCGAAACAATTCGATGTCGTTGTAACGGAAAACTTGTTTGGTGACATTTTAAGTGATGAGGCTTCTGTTTTAACTGGCTCTTTGGGCATGCTCCCATCAGCAAGCCTATCTCAAAGCGGACCATATTTATATGAACCAATCCATGGCTCAGCTCCTGATATCGAAGGGAAGAATGCAGCCAACCCGTTAGCGACGATTTTATCAGCAGCAATGATGCTTCGCCTTTCTTTTGGAATGAACGAGGAGGCAGAAGCAATTGAAAATGCTGTAAATCAGGTGCTTGATGCCGGCTTTAGGACAAAAGATATCGTCACATTTGGAATGAAGCAGGTGACAACATCTGAAATGATTGAAGAAGTAAAGGCGACTTTGTTAGATAATGAAGCGATTATGAACATCATGAGTGCATATGCATAAACATTTTTTCAACCGTAAAATGTACTAAAATCTCAAACACGACCTGTAACTGGTCGTGTTTCTTTTAAAAAGATTGTCTAGCTTCGGCGCTGAGCATTAAGGAATGCTTCTCGGAATAATCATCGCAGGAACAATTTGTTCTGTGATTGTTCCGAAGGCGCTTACGCTTTTCGGAATGGAGGAGAGAAGATGGGAAAATCTATTATCCAAAAGATTTGGGAAAAACACATTGTCCATCAAGAAGAAGGAAAGCCCGATTTATTATATGTTGACCTTCATTTAGTCCATGAGGTTACATCCCCACAAGCATTTTCTGGTTTAAGAATGAAAAATAGAAAGTTAAGAAGACCGGATAAAACTTTTGCTACAGTGGACCATAATATCCCTACTGATAATCGTTATGAAATTAATGATGCTGTCGCTTTAAATCAAATGACGACATTAGAAAAAAATTGTCTGGAGTTTGGGGTCCATTTAGCTGGAATCGATAGCCCGGATCAAGGGATCGTTCATGTAATTGGTCCAGAGCTTGGCTTGACGCAGCCAGGGATGACTATTGTTTGCGGTGATAGCCATACATCTACACATGGAGCTTTTGGATCGATTGCATTTGGAATTGGAACGAGTGAAGTTGAGCATGTAATGGCAACCCAGACGATTTGGAGAGCAAAGCCGAAAACAATGAAGATCGAAATAAACGGTGAGATGCAAAAAGGGGTAACAGCAAAAGACGTTATTTTATATATACTTGCAAACTATGGATTCGATTTTGGGACAGGGCATGTGATTGAGTATTGTGGTGAAGTCATTAAGAAGATGACGATGGAAGAAAGAATGACGATTTGCAATATGTCTATCGAAGGCGGTGCCCGTGCAGGTCTTATTAGCCCAGACGAAACTACTTTTACTTACTTAGAGGGACGAAAACATGCGCCAAAAGGCGAGAATTTCTCACTTGCAGTTGAAAACTGGAAGGAGCTGGCGTCAGATCAGAACGCTGTATATGACCAGGTAATCAATATTGATGCAAATGATGTTGCGCCTATGGTCAGTTGGGGAACAAATCCTTCCATGACTTCAAAAGTAAACGAGCGTATCCCAACCTTCAATGAATGCGAAACTGAACTGGAGAAAAAGTCTCTAGAAAGAGCACTAGCATATATGGGGCTGCAAGAAGGTCAAAAGATCGAGGATATCGAGATTCAGCATGTATTTATCGGATCTTGTACAAATTCAAGATTAGAAGATTTGCGTCAAGCCGCTGAAATTGTCAGAGGGAAAAAAGTGCATCCAAATGTTAGAGCACTTGTTGTCCCAGGGTCACAGACAGTAAAGAAGAATGCTGAATCTGAAGGATTAGATGACATTTTCAAGCAGGCAGGATTTGAATGGCGCGATTCTGGCTGTAGCATGTGTTTAAGCATGAATAATGATATTGTTCCAAGCGGAGAACATTGCGCATCAACTTCTAACCGGAACTTTGAAGGCCGTCAAGGATCAGGTGCAAGGACACATTTAGTTAGTCCAATTATGGCAGCAGCCGCAGCCCTGCATGGCCGATTCGTTGACGTCGGAGCATTAATGGCAGCAGAAACCGTTCAATAATCAAAAAAGCGGCAGCCCCTGCGCTTTAGCTAGACAATAAAGGAGGGAATTTCATGAGCGGATTTAAAACATTAACAGGAAAAGCAGTCGCTCTTGATCGCGCGAACGTGGATACAGATCAAATTATTCCGAAACAATTTTTAAAAAGGATTGAAAAAACCGGTTTCGGAAAGTATTTATTTTATGATTGGCGCTTTACTGAAAAAGGTGAACCCAATCCAGATTTCGAATTAAACCGCCCGGAAAACGAAGGAGCTTCGGTACTGATTGCCAATGAAAACTTCGGATGTGGGTCTTCAAGGGAACATGCGCCGTGGGCATTGATGGACTATGGATTTAATGTGGTCATTGCACCATCTTTTGCAGATATTTTCCATCAAAATTGTTTGAAAAATGGATTGCTCCCAATTCAGCTTCAGCCTGAAGCGGTTGCCTATTTATTGGAGCAAGCGAAAAATCAGCCATATCAGTTAAAGATAGATCTTGAAAGTGAGAAAGTAACAGATGATAATGGCTTTTCAACCACATTCCCGATCAACGCATATTGGAAAACGATGTTGGTGAATGGCTGGGATGAAATTGAAATCACCCTTCAATTAGAGGGGAAAATAGCTGAATTTGAAAAAGCAGAGGCAGTTCTATCGTAAACAAAAAAGATTCACAGTTTAAACTGTGAATCTTTTTTGTTTATTATTAGTATGAAATTATATTCTTTGAAGTTAGATAGCTGTCTAGCGCGAGGCGCCATCGGCTCGAGGTCATAAAGGTGTCTAGTTGCGGCTCCTAGGGACGATAGCATAAGCGAATCCCTTCCAGAAGGGAAAGAACGCATTCCTGCAGGGCTTGTCTTATGCTATCGTCCCTGAACAGTCGCCTCCACATTTCGGTCAATCCGTCCAAAAGGTTAAAGAACAGCCTTTTAGCTGGCTCGTCTTATGCTTGTCGCCGACATTCGGGCGCCTTGCGCTTTTCTTAATTCCCATGCTAAACTTACTGTAAATAATGTTTGGGGCGGGAGAATAATGAAAAAGCGGGAACGGAAAAAATTGAATGATAAAGTGATTTTATTTCCGGACCTCGAAAAAAGGCTTCTGGAAAAAGGGCTTGAAAGCCTTCAAAGGAAAAAGTTCACAGAAGCCATTGATTTATTTGAAGAAGCAATGGCGTTGGAACCGGAAAATAGTGAAGTACATATTGGTCTAATTCTTGCTTATTTTGAATTTGGTTCATTACAGCTTGCGAAAGAGCGAGCAAATAATATGCTGCAAATGGGAATTGGGAATTACATCCAAATTATTGACATCTACTTAATGATTCTTGTCCAGCTCCATCAATATGATGAAATCGTGACAACTATAGAAGCATTAATAGAAGAAAACGAGATTCCTGGTGAAAAAATTGAGCATTTTACCCGCATGCTCCAATTTAGCAGGAGGATGGCGGAATCGATTCCACAGAAAGAGTTAGACCCAGATCTTTCTTATGAAACTGAAAACAAAGAGCTTAACCTATTTACTCTCGAAGATCATAAAGAACAGATGCTTCTTATCGCTCAACTAGCTGACAGAAATATTCGGCCTTATGTTGAGGAGATTCAAACTTACCTCCAGTCTGCGGAGGGGAACCTATTTGTAAAAACATTGCTGTTAAATATATTGTTAGACCAGGATTATGACAAAGAAGTCATGATTCGAAAGTTAGATAGGGAAATTTCAGTCATTCCAGCTAATCTATTGCCTGTTCATGAGCAGCCTCAACTGAAAATACTGCTTGAATTGCTGGGGGGACAGCTAGAACATGAGGATCCTGTCTTACTTGAAAATATCAAAAGTTTGATCGAGCGGCATTTCTTTATCATTTATCCTTTTACATTCGAGACTTTTGAGGAGAGTTCTTTAGCAGCTGCCTATCACTCCTTGGCCAATGACTATCATGGAATTTCGTATGATATTGAGGAGATAGCAAGGAGTTATAATGCGAATGAAAATGATATTATAGAAGCGGGATTGTTTCTGAAGAAAATAGAAGAAATTTCTTACCCCAATTTTTAGTCTTCAATCTTGAAAGAATAGCGTCGTATGTTATAATATAATGGTTGTATATGTAAATGGTATATCTTTATAAAAGACTATGTTAAAGTTTAATGTTGATTTTTGCACTTTGTTGATTGGAACGGAAGGCGCGTAGACTCCTGCGGGAGTAGCGGGACAGGTGAGACCCCGCAGGCGCATGCGCCGAGGAGGCTCACCGCCCGCCCCGCGGAAAGCGAAGCGCCTGGAGTGGAAATCAACAGGCAAGGTTAACAGAGATAATAGATTGTTGGAGGGAAATAACCATATGTCTGCAAAATTTGAAAAGTTAGAAGGGAACCAAGGGGTTCTTACAATTGAAGTAGATGCAGAAAAAGTTACAGAAGGATTAAATGCTGCATTTAACAAAGTAGTTAAACAAGTAAATGTTCCTGGTTTCCGTAAAGGGAAAATGCCTCGTGGAATGTTTGAAAAGCGTTTCGGAGTTGAATCACTTTACCAAGATGCAATTGATATTCTGCTTCCAGATGCGTATGCAGGAGCAATTGAAGAAACTGGAATCGAACCAGTAGATCGTCCTGAAATTGATGTTGAACAAATTGAAAAAGGTAAAAGCTTAATTTTCAAAGCAACAGTTACTGTAAAGCCTGAAGTTAAACTTGGCGAATACAAAGGTCTTGAAGTTGAGAAATTTGATACTGAAGTAACTGAAGAAGATATCAATAATGAATTAAAAGCTATGCAGGAAAAACAAGCAGAACTTGTTGTTAAAGAAGAAGGAAAAGCTGAAAACGGCGATACAGTCGTAATGGACTTTGAAGGTTTTGTAGATGGAGAAGCATTCGAAGGCGGCAAAGCTGAAAACTATTCTCTTGAACTTGGTTCTGGACAGTTCATTCCTGGATTTGAAGAACAACTAGTAGGTTTAGCTTCTGGAGATTCTAAAGATGTTGAAGTATCATTCCCTGAAGAGTATCATGCAGCTGAATTAGCTGGAAAACCTGCAGTTTTCAAAGTAACTGTTCATGAAATTAAAACGAAAGAACTTCCTCAGTTAGATGACGAGTTTGCAAAAGATGTTGACGAAGAAGTTGAAACTTTAGATGCTCTTAAAGAAAAAGTTAAAACTCGTTTAGAAGAAAGCAAGAAGCATGAAGGTGAACATTTCGTACAAGATGCTGTAGTGGAAAAAGCTTCTGCAAACACAGAAATTGATCTGCCGAATGTTATGGTTGATACGGAAATTGACCGCATGATGACTGAATTTGAACAACGTCTTCAAATGCAAGGCATGAATCTTGAACTTTACTTCCAATTCTCTGGACAAGAAGAGAGTGCATTACGCGAGCAAATGAAAGAAGATGCTGAGAAGCGCGTCCGCACAAACTTAACGCTTGAAGCAATTGCAAAAGCAGAAAATATCGAAGTTACTGATGAAGAAGTAACTGAAGAAATTAACAAAATGGCTGGCATGTATAATATGGCAGTTGAAGATATTCAAAAAGCGCTAGGTAGCCTGGAAGGCCTAAAAGCGGATCTTCAAATTAAAAAAGCAGTTGATTTCCTTGTGGAAAATAGCAAGACTGTTGCATAATATAATAAATGAAACAAGGCGCGATCTTATCGTGCCTTGTTTTGTACAATGGACATAAATTTTATTACATACATATAATATACAAATGAAGTAATTGGATAAAATCTTCCGACTTAAGTTATTCGTTTTTGGTTAAGCTTATTGAGAATACAGCCTTTATAAAAAGCGAATCAACTAATACATGCAGCCATACATACGCTAGTCTGTTTCTAAGAGTTATCATTTCCTGTCCATTGTGAAAATGTGATACAATGCAATACATAACTGCTCGTATTTGAAAAAATAAGGACTGTAACCAACTATTTGCATGTGATTCGCAAGCTTAATATAATGATTTGAAGTTTTTCAAGGGGTGAAGGAATTGTTTAAATTTAATGATGAAAAGGGCCAATTAAAGTGTTCTTTCTGTGGTAAAACACAGGATCAAGTGCGAAAGCTTGTAGCCGGACCAGGTGTTTATATATGTGATGAATGTATTGAACTCTGCACGGAAATTGTTGAAGAAGAGCTTGGTACAGAAGAAGAAGTTGAGTTCAAAGATGTGCCAAAGCCGACAGAAATCAGGGCAATTCTGGATGAGTATGTCATTGGCCAAGAGCAGGCAAAGAAATCCTTATCTGTCGCTGTTTATAACCACTACAAGCGTATTAATTCCAATAGCAAAATCGACGATGTCGAATTGTCTAAAAGTAATATTGCGATGATTGGACCAACAGGTAGCGGTAAAACTTTATTAGCTCAGACATTAGCTCGTATTTTAAATGTGCCTTTTGCAATCGCTGACGCAACATCATTGACAGAGGCGGGTTATGTTGGTGAGGATGTGGAAAACATTCTGTTAAAACTGATCCAGTCTGCAGATTATGATGTTGAAAAAGCTGAAAAAGGCATCATTTATATCGATGAGATTGACAAAGTTGCCCGGAAGTCTGAAAATCCTTCAATTACAAGAGATGTATCTGGTGAAGGAGTTCAGCAAGCGTTATTGAAAATTTTAGAAGGTACTGTTGCGAGCGTTCCGCCTCAAGGCGGACGGAAACATCCGCATCAGGAGTTTATCCAAATTGATACAACAAACATTTTATTTATATGCGGCGGTGCATTTGACGGCATCGAGCAAATTATTAAACGACGTCTAGGCCAAAAAGTAATTGGTTTTGGTTCGGATACGAAGCAAAAAGAAATCGACCAAAAAGATCTGCTTTCAAAGGTACTGCCTGAAGACTTATTAAAATTTGGATTAATTCCAGAATTTATCGGCCGTCTTCCGGTTATTGCCAGCCTTTCACCGCTTGATGAAGAGGCTTTGATCGAAATTCTTACTAAACCAAAAAATGCACTTGTCAAACAATATCAAAAAATGCTTGAGCTTGATGACGTTGAGCTTGAATTTGAAGATGGTGCACTAGTTGAGATTGCCAAAAAAGCAATCGAGCGTAAAACAGGTGCCCGTGGTCTTCGTTCAATTATTGAAGGAATCATGCTTGATGTGATGTTTGACCTTCCATCCCGCGATGATATTAAGAAATGTATCATTACGAAAGAAACTGTTATTGATAATCTGCTGCCAAAACTTCTGCTTGAAGATGGCACGATTGTTGAAGAAGAACGTAAAACGTCAGCTTAATGATGAAAGCCAAACCTTTTAAATGAGGTTTGGCTTTTTAACGTTTATGACCGTGTTCAATAGAATTCGCTAATATATCGAAAAAGTCGCTGATAAAATGCCTCCAATATTTTTCGTAATACTCAATAAATCCGCTCCGATTCAAAATGACTCTAATTTTCCATGGAGAATATCGAATTTTTAAACGAAAGGCTGTTTTCTTAAAGTTTGTTGCTTTTATAATCTGAGTTGATTGGAGCGGAAAGCAAGTGCCCGCAGCGGAAATCAACGAGCATACTTTGTAGGCTAAAAACAGCAATATATGCGAAAACAGCACATCTTTTTACAAGAAAATCTTGTTTATTCCAACTTAGTAAAGGAAATACTAGCAATACATCGAGAACTATAATGCAGGAGGGAAAAGTATGAGTTGGACGGGGATCGCCTTATTTATACAGTTGTTTTTTGGAATCGTAATCGGGCTATATTTTTGGAATTTACTAAAAAGCCAGCGAACACAAAAGGTTTCCATTGATCGTGAATCAAAAAAAGAAATGGATCAATTGAAAAAAATGAGATCCATATCGCTAACTGAGCCATTAGCAGAAAAAGTACGTCCCTCTAGTTTTGCTGATATTGTTGGACAGGAGGATGGAATCAAGTCATTAAAAGCAGCACTTTGCAGTCCGAATCCCCAGCATGTCATCATTTACGGTCCTCCAGGCGTAGGGAAAACAGCGGCAGCAAGGCTTGTTCTAGAAGAAGCGAAGAAAACAGCGAAATCCCCTTTTAAACTTTCGTCTGTTTTCATCGAGTTAGATGCAACGACAGCTCGGTTTGATGAACGGGGGATTGCTGATCCACTCATTGGCTCAGTCCATGATCCAATTTATCAAGGAGCAGGTGCGATGGGACAGGCAGGCATCCCACAGCCAAAACAGGGGGCAGTGACAAATGCTCATGGGGGTGTGCTGTTTATTGATGAAATTGGGGAGCTTCATCCGATACAAATGAACAAATTACTAAAGGTTTTAGAAGATCGCAAAGTATTTTTGGAAAGTGCCTATTATAATGAAGAGAATACACAAATTCCTAATCATATCCATGATATTTTTAAAAATGGGCTGCCGGCCGATTTCAGGCTAATTGGGGCAACGACTCGAACACCAAATGAAATTCCGCCTGCGATCCGCTCCCGTTGTATGGAAGTTTTTTTTAGAGAATTGGCAGAAGATGAAATTGCTGATGTCGGAAAAAAAGCGGCTGATAAAGTAAATTTAGCCATTAGTGAAAACGCGTTATCGACATTATCTTCCTATGCAAGAAATGGGCGGGAAGCTGTCAATATGATTCAAATAGCTGCCGGGCTAGCGATAACGGTAGATAGGGATTACATAAAAGATGAGGATATTGAGTGGGTTATTCAATCAAGTCAACTGACACCAAGAATGGAAAGGAAAATTAATTTAGCTCCTGCGGTAGGACTTGTTAATGGTCTCGCCGTTTATGGCCCAAACTCAGGTGCATTGCTTGAAATTGAGGTTACAGTCATCCAAGCAAAGGAAAAAGGAAGCATTAATATTACGGGGATTGTGGAAGAGGAGAGCATTGGTGGTCAAGGAAAATCCATTCGCAGAAAAAGCATGGCAAAAGGATCGATTGAAAATGTGATTACTGTGCTGCGTTCCATGGGCGTCCCTGCTAATGACTATGATATTCATGTCAACTTCCCGGGCGGGGTCCCAATCGATGGTCCATCGGCAGGCATAGCGATGGCAACGGGAATTTATTCGGCCATTTATAACCTTCCGATTGACCATACGATTGCGATGACTGGCGAGATTAGCATTCATGGCTATGTTAAACCGATTGGCGGAGTTTATCCGAAAGTAAAAGCAGCGAAAAAAGCCGGAGCAAAAACTGTGATTATTCCATTAGAAAATATGCAGTCTATATTAAATGAAATAACTGGCATCAATATTGTTCCAGTAAACCATTTGAATGAAGTCTTTGATCTTGCATTCCATAAGAATTTCCATAAAGAGCACGCGATTACAGCTTCAATCGAATTGGCGAAAAAAGAAAGCATTTAAACTGTCTAGCTCCGGCGGCTAACCCCGACGTATAGGACGTACTAGTGTCGACAATGCGACAGGACGTCGCGTTTTTGTCGACCTCGAGGTCATAAGCCAATCCGTCAAAAAGGTTAAAAAACAACCTTTCTGCCGGATTGTCTTATGCTTGTCGGGGCTGACCAAGCCGCCTCCGCTTTTCTTGGATGAAAACTTCGGATTGCAGTTTGTCTACAACCGAAGTTTTATTTATGTAATGCCCATTATCTATATAATTGTTGTTTTTAAATAGATTATTTATAAAGTTGATTGGAGGGGAAATCAACTAGACCTCATTTTGGTTAAATAGCAGCAAAGTAGCTTTTTTCTGATTAGACACTACATCATAAATACGTTAGAATTGTACAAAGAAAATATTAGCAATTTTAAGCTAATAGATATATGTATTTGGAGGTGCTTTAGTTTTGGCGAATAAGAAAGAAATCATCGTCCCCCTCCTTCCGCTTCGGGGTTTGCTAGTTTATCCGACAATGGTCTTGCATTTAGATGTTGGGCGCGAAAAATCGGTACAAGCACTTGAAAGAGCGATGGTAGATGACCATTTAATTTTTCTAACTACGCAAAGAGAAATTTCAATAGATGAGCCGGGAGAAGAAGATTTATTTCAGGTGGGAACATTAACACGAGTAAAACAAATGCTTAAACTGCCAAACGGGACGATACGTGTCCTTGTAGAAGGATTAAAAAGAGCTGAAATTGTAGAGTTCCAAGATGAAACAAGTCATTATATGGTAAGTATCACAGTACAAGAAGAACAAACAACAAAAGATGTCGAAGATCAGGCATTAATGAGAACAATGCTCGAATACTTTGAACAGTACATAAAGGTGTCTAAGAAAATATCAGCTGAAACCTACTCAGCGGTTGCGGATATTGAAGAGCCTGGTCGGATGGCAGATATTATTTCATCCCACCTGCCTTTAAAGTTAAAGGAAAAACAAGACATTCTTGAAACAATAGATGTTAAAGACCGGATGAACCGAGTGATTGAAATCATTCATAATGAAAAAGAAGTAATGAATTTAGAGAAAAAAATTGGGCAGCGGGTTAAAAAGTCGATGGAACGAACGCAAAAAGAATATTATTTGCGTGAACAAATGAAGGCGATTCAGAAGGAACTTGGAGACAAAGAAGGAAAGACAGGGGAAATTGCCGATCTTACCGAAAAAATTGAAAAGGCCCAAATGCCTGAACATGTTGAATTAACAGCATTGAAAGAATTGGATAGATACGAAAAGGTTCCTTCCAGTTCTGCAGAGAGTGCCGTTATCCGCAATTATATTGAGTGGCTTATATCATTGCCGTGGGAAAAGGCGACAGAAGATGATTTAGACATTCATAAAGCTGAACGTATTTTAAATAATGATCATTATGGTCTTGAGAACGTAAAAGAGCGCGTACTAGAGTATTTGGCCGTCCAAAAGCTAACCAATTCACTTAAAGGACCGATTCTTTGTCTTGCGGGACCTCCAGGTGTTGGGAAAACAAGTTTAGCACGTTCGATAGCCACTTCTCTTAACCGGAATTTTGTTCGAATATCCCTTGGTGGTGTTCGAGATGAATCTGAAATTCGCGGACATCGAAGAACTTACGTGGGGGCAATGCCTGGCCGCATCATTCAAGGAATGAAAAAGGCGGGTACGATTAACCCTGTATTCTTGCTTGATGAAATTGACAAAATGTCGAATGATTTCCGCGGTGATCCCTCGTCTGCGATGCTAGAAGTATTGGATCCAGAACAAAATCATAATTTCAGCGATCATTATATAGAAGAAACGTATGATCTTTCAAAAGTCATGTTTATTGCAACAGCGAATAATTTGGCGACGATTCCGGGGCCTCTCCGTGACCGGATGGAGATTATTACGATTGCAGGTTATACCGAACTAGAAAAGGTTCACATTGCGAAAGATCATCTTTTACCTAAGCAAATTAAGGACCATGGCTTATCAAAATCACAGCTTCAAATCCGTGAGGACGGCATTCAAATGGTCGTACGTTATTACACAAGAGAGGCTGGTGTTCGTGGATTAGAACGTCAGCTTGCAACCATTTGCCGAAAGACAGCTAAAATTATCGTCTCCGGTGATAAGAAAAAGATTATTATCACTGAAAAGAATGTTGAAGAGTTTTTAGGAAAGCCTAAATTTCGATATGGACAAGCGGAGACTGAAGATCAGGTTGGCGTAGCGACTGGGCTTGCTTACACGACTGTTGGCGGAGATACACTGCAAATTGAGGTATCCCTCTCTCCAGGAAAAGGAAAGCTTGTGCTCACAGGGAAGCTTGGAGATGTGATGAAAGAATCGGCCCAAGCTGCATTTAGTTACGTTCGTTCAAAAGCAAAGGAATTAGAGATTGATGAGAATTTTCACGAAAAGCATGATATCCACATCCACGTACCTGAGGGGGCAGTACCAAAGGACGGCCCATCAGCCGGCATTACCATTGCAACTGCACTTGTTTCAGCTCTTTCTGGTAAGCCAATCCGAAGAGAAGTGGGCATGACAGGTGAAATTACACTCCGTGGCCGTGTTCTTCCAATCGGTGGAGTGAAGGAAAAAACATTGAGTGCACACCGGGCAGGACTTACAAAAATTATTCTTCCGAAGGATAATGAAAAGGATATTGATGATATCCCTGAAAGTGTCCGTGAAGAGCTCACCTTTGTCCTCGTTTCCCATGTGGGTGAAGTATTAAAACATGCATTGAATGGTGGTGCACAAGCATGAAAGTAAATACAGCTGACATCGTTATTAGTGCGGTGAAGCCTGACCAATACCCCGGTGAGGCTTTACCTGAGTTTGCATTAGCGGGCAGATCCAATGTCGGGAAATCTTCCTTTATTAATAAGGTGCTCAATCGGAAAAATTTAGCGCGTACCTCGTCAAAGCCGGGAAAAACACAAACATTGAACTTTTATTTAATTAATGAAATCCTTCATTTTGTCGATGTCCCTGGCTATGGTTATGCGAAGGTTTCTAAAAAGGAACGGGAAGCATGGGGGAAAATGATCGAAACATATTTGACGAATAGGGAGCAGCTAAAAGCTGTTTTACTAATTGTTGATTTACGTCATCCCCCGACGAAGGATGATGTTATGATGTATGACTTCCTGAAACATTATGAAATTCCTTGTATCATTATTGCAACGAAGGCCGACAAAATTCCAAAATCAAAATGGCAAAAGCATGTAAAAATTACGAAAGAAACATTAGATTTGGACCCAGAAGATCATTTGATCATGTTTTCTTCTGAAACAGGACAAGGTAAGGATCAAGCTTGGGCAGTAATGGAAAGTTATATGTAAGAAGAGAGAATAGGTATAAATAACCCTAGAATATGAGAGAAATAGAAAAGAGAGTAGATAATACTCTCTTTTCTATTTCGTTTTCAAGAGGAAATAAGCACCGGCGAGAATGAGTAAAATAGGCCAAAATGTCAAAGCTGCTGAAAGCCCGCTCCCGAGCAGATTAACCGAAACGGTGACTTTATCATAAAATAGCAGCAGTGCAGCAACCAGCAAAAATAGAAGTCCTGGAAATAAGCCTGTGCCGTTTTTTTGATATTGAAGCAATAAACCGAGCGCAACGATTAAAATAAATATCCCAATGTGATCTGGCCAGATTTTCAAATGATTTACGACATGGAAATGCAGACCAAACCCAGTAAGAATGACGCCGGGAAGAATGGCCTGATTGTCCTTTGAACGATAGCCTTGAAATAAAAAAGCTATTCCGACAATCATCAATAAAGTGGGCCATACAAAATAAGGCTGGAGAATGGCTATATTAAATTGCTGAAGAAAGAAGTAGGCACCAAAGCCAATAAGAACAATCCCTGGAAAAATTCGTTGATTTTTCATGTTTTCACCGCTTCCAATAAGGCTTACTTGAATCTGCCGTGTTTTTTTGTTACTGTACATAGGTAGGTATCTGTCGAATGTAGCTGGATTGAGAAACTTTGCTAAAGCAGCAATTCAAATAAAAAGTAAAAATCATCATATAAATAACAAAACATTCGAAAACTAACATAACTATTTTACCATATGAGTTCACGATGTGTTCACATTTTCGCATCAAATGGAATAATAGAAGTGATACAATTATCATAGTGAAAAGTGCAATTTAGTTGGGGGTGTCAATTTAAAATGCATATAGTGGTTGTTGGTCTAAACTATAAAACAGCCCCTGTCGAAATTCGAGAACGTTTGACATTTAACCCGTCTCAGCTAAAGGATGCCATGCATCGATTAAAGAATAAAAAAAGCATCCTTGAGAACGTTATTCTGTCTACATGTAATCGGACTGAAATTTACGCGGTTGTAGACCAGCTGCATACAGGCCGTTATTATATTAAAGAATTTTTGTCAGAGTGGTTTAATATAGAAAAAGAAGAGTTTTCTCCTTATTTGTTTATCCATGAGCAAGATGGTGCGATGGACCATTTATTTAATGTGGCATGCGGTTTGAATTCCATGATTCTTGGAGAAACACAAATTCTTGGACAAGTTCGCTCAAGCTTTTTGGATGCACAGGAAGAGAATACAATTGGAACTGTGTTCAATCAATTATTTAAGCAGGCGGTTACACTTGCGAAACGGGCTCATTCTGAAACGGATATTGGCGCTAATGCTGTTTCCGTCAGTTATGCTGCAGTCGAACTAGCGAAGAAAATATTTGGTTCATTAGAGAATAAACATGTCCTAATTCTAGGTGCCGGCAAAATGGGCGAGCTCGCCATTCAAAATCTCCATGCAAATGGCGCAAGCAAAGTAACGGTTATTAATCGCACCTTTGAAAAAGCGCAGGATTTGGCTAGCCGCTATGAAGGTGTTGCAAAAGAATTAAAAGAGCTGCAGTGCGCTCTCATTGATGCTGATATTTTGATTAGTTCTACGGGAGCAAAGGATTTTGTCGTAACGAAAGAGAATATGGTTAATGTAGAAAAAATGCGGAAAGGCAGACCTTTGTTCATGGTAGACATCGCTGTGCCACGTGATCTAGATCCAAAGCTTGCTGAGTTAGATAGCGTTTTTCTATACGATATTGATGATCTCGAGGGAATTGTTGAAGCAAACCTTCAGGAACGTAAAAAGGCAGCAAATATCATTCAGCTCATGATCGAAGAGGAAATTGTTGAATTCAAACAATGGTTGAATTTGCTTGGGGTTGTGCCGGTTATTTCCGCTCTACGAGAAAAAGCACTTGCTATTCAGGCTGAAACAATGACAAGTATTGAAAGAAAGCTGCCGAACTTGAGTGATCGAGATATAAAAGTGTTAAACAAGCACACCAAAAGCATTATTAATCAACTATTAAAAGATCCTATTTTACAAGCTAAGGAATTGGCAGGAAGCAAAGATGCCGACCGTTCTTTAGAATTATTTGTAAAAATCTTTAATATAGAAGAACTTGTTTCTGAGCGCCAGGACGTGAAGGCAGTTGAATCAAAACACTCTATCGCTCATTTACCGCAGGCTTCCTTTCAATCATAAGAGGAGTACTGTCTATGCTTGACATCTATATGACACGGCTGCATGAATTTACGGTTGTTCTATATGCCTTATGTATCCTACTATATTTTGTAGATTTTCTGACGACTAACCGGAAGGCAAACCGAACTGCCTTCTGGTTACTTGCATTTGTATGGGGATTACAAACCGTATTTCTCTTTTTATACATGATTAAAACGGGCAGATTCCCAGTCCTAACTATTTTTGAGGGACTCTATTTTTATGCTTGGGTATTAATTACCCTATCATTAGGAATAAATCGCTTACTAAGAGTAGATTTTATCGTCTTTTTTACGAATGTTCTAGGGTTTATCATTATGGCCATACATACATTTGCTCCTGTGCAATATGAGTCAAATGTGATGGCCCAACAGCTTATTTCTGAACTTCTGCTCATCCATATTACAGTTGCGATCTTATCGTATGGGGCTTTTTCACTTTCGTTTGTTTTTTCGGCATTATACTTAATTCAGTATGATCTATTAAAGAGAAAGAAGTGGGGCAAGAGGTTATTGCGGCTTGCTGATTTATCAAAGCTGCAGCAAATGTCATACGTCTTAAATGTGATCGGTGTTCCAATGTTGATCATAAGTTTAATTCTAGGCACACAGTGGGCCTATATTAAAGTTCCGCAAATGATTTGGTATGATCCGAAGGTAATCGGCTCTTTCATTGTTCTTGCTGTGTACAGCATCTATCTTTATTTAAAAGTCAGTAAAGGGCTGACTGGAAAGAAATTAGCTTATTGGAATGTAGCATCTTTTCTAATCGTATTAATTAATTTCTTTCTGTTTGGAAAATTATCATCATTCCATTTCTGGTATTCTTAAAAAGAAATTTCCAGTTGTGAGTGTATTCCCCGTAACATGGAAATAGGAGGCTGTCATGAGAAAAATTATTGTTGGTTCAAGAAGAAGTAAACTAGCATTGACACAAACAAATTGGGTTATTGATCAATTAAAAGCCCTTGATCCTTCTTTTGATTTTGAAGTAAAGGAAATCGTTACAAAAGGGGACCGGATTTTGGATGTGACACTTTCGAAAGTCGGCGGAAAAGGACTGTTTGTGAAAGAAATCGAGCAGGCGATGCTTGATAAAGAAATTGATATGGCTGTTCATAGCATGAAAGATATGCCGGCCGTTCTACCGGAAGGCCTTGTTATCGGTTGTATCCCAGAAAGAGAAGATCATCGCGATGCGCTAATTTCGAAAGGCCATATTCCGTTAAATGAGCTTAAGCCTGGTTCAGTTATCGGAACAAGCAGTTTACGGAGAGGGGCGCAGCTTTTAGCCCGCCGTCCAGACTTGGAAATCAAATGGATTAGAGGGAATATTGATACAAGACTAGAGAAATTAGAAACAGAAGAATATGATGCGATTCTATTAGCTGCCGCCGGATTAACAAGATTAGGCTGGGCCTCTGATGTTGTTACGGAGCTTTTGGATCCTGATGTTTGCTTGCCGGCTATTGGTCAGGGGGCGCTTTCGATTGAGTGCCGCGGAAGTGATGAAGAGCTTCTGTCTTTGTTAAAGAAATTCACTTGTGATGAAACAAATGCAACGGTAAGGGCTGAGCGAGCATTCCTTCACAAAATGGAAGGCGGCTGCCAAGTACCGATCGCCGGCTATGCAGAAATCAATGCAAAGGATGAAATTGTGTTGACATGCCTTGTTGGTTCTCCAGACGGTAAAATCATTTACAAAGAGCAGGTAAAAGGCACGAATCCAGAAGAAATTGGCATCGAAGCGGCAAATCGCTTAATCAAGCAAGGAGCAAAGGCATTAATCGATCAGGTAAAAGAGGAGCTGGAAGCGGAATGACCGCCTCCTCCCTTCCTTTTATCGGGAAGAATGTTTTAGTTCCGAGGGGAAAGAAACAGGCGAAATCTTTTTCAGATCTAGTAGCAAGCTATGGAGGAAATCCAGTGGAAATCCCTCTGATTGCTTTTCGGCCCGTTGAGATCACAGAAGAAGCCCTTGCGAAAATCGCGCAATTACATACGTTTGACTGGATAATCTTCACAAGCAATATTGCAGTAGAGACATTTTTATCTTATGTTAACCTTCATCAGCAAAAGGATTTTCCGAAAATTGCCGCCATTGGCGAGAAAACAAGAAGTTGCCTGCATCGTTTTGGGCTTCAAGTCGATTTTATGCCTAGTGAATATGTGGCAGAAGGATTTGTGAAAGAATTTTTGCCGTTCGTTAAAAAGGGAATGAAGATTTTAATCCCTAAAGGAAACTTAGCACGTAATTATATTTATACTGCCTTGTCTGAAAAAGGGTCCCATGTTGATGAATTAATCATGTATGAAACTTATTTTCCTGAAGAAAGCAGACAGCTAATAAAGGAAAAGGCTGGGGTTTTGGATATCCTGACCTTTACTAGTCCATCAACTGTCGATCATTTTATGGGAGAAGTTAAGAAAAATAATCTTTTTCATATGCTTGATAACTCTGTCATTGGGTGCATTGGACCAGTAACGAGAGCAAAGGTCGAGTCTTACGGGCTTACCGTACATACCGCTCCCGATGTGTATACGGTCCCTCATATGTTAGAAAATATTATTGCTTATTTAGAAGGCATTGTTATTGAATGATGTTGAAAATGTTTGTTAGCGGGGCGATTTTGCCTGGAGAGAGCCTTTTTTGCGAATGCAAAACCCGCCTCTCGGAAGGTAAATCGAACCCGCGGTTATAGCAGCAATATTGTTTAATAGCGCCATATAGAAACTAATTAGTGGAGGGAATCTTAATATGGATTTACAATTCACACGCCATAGACGGCTTCGTCAAAGCGCAAACATGAGGGCATTAGTCCGTGAGAATCATTTGCGTACAGATGATTTCATTTACCCGATTTTTGTTGCAGAAGGAAATGATATTAAAAGAGAAATTTCATCAATGCCTGGAATTTATAATTTATCGTTAGATCATCTTGAGGAAGAAATGAATGAAGTCGTTTCATTAGGCATTAAATCTGTGCTGTTATTCGGAATTCCGATTGAAAAAGATGAATGCGGCAAACAAGCCTATCATGACCATGGAATTGTCCAGGAAGCAACGCGCTTAATCAAATCGAAATATCCCGATGTCATTGTCATTGCTGATACTTGCCTTTGTGAATTTACAAGCCATGGGCACTGCGGTGTGATTGAAAATGGCGATGTATCAAACGATCCTTCGCTTGAATTATTAGTGCAAACGGCTGTCAGTCAAGCTAAAGCAGGGGCGGATATTATTGCTCCTTCTAATATGATGGATGGGTTCGTAGCTGCGATTCGTGCTGGTTTAGATGAAGCCGGTTTTGAAAATATTCCGATCATGTCCTATGCGGTGAAGTATGCGTCCGCTTTTTACGGTCCATTCCGAGAGGCTGCTGACAGCACACCGCAATTTGGCGATCGAAAAGCCTATCAAATGGACCCTGCTAACCGGATGGAAGCAATTCGTGAAGCAGAATCCGATTTGATGGAAGGTGCAGATTTCTTAATTGTCAAACCGGGCATGCCATACCTTGATATCGTTCGCGACGTGAAAAATAATATCAATCTTCCGCTCGTTATTTATAATGTAAGCGGCGAATATTCGATGGTAAAGGCTGCGGCTCAAAATGGCTGGATCGATGAGGAAAGAATTGTTATGGAAATGCTGACCGGCATGAAGCGTGCTGGCTGTGACTTAATTATTACGTATCATGCGAAAGATGCAGCTAGATGGTTGAAAGAACAATAATTCGATAAAATTAGGGTGTTTTCTTTCACCCTAGAGGGAGGATCATATGCGCTCTTACGATAAATCCATTGAGGCTTTTAAAGAAGCTAGCACATTAATGCCTGGAGGGGTAAACTCCCCTGTTCGTGCATTTAAATCCGTTAAAATGGATCCTATTTTTATGGAAAGAGGAAAAGGATCGAAAATTTATGATATAGATGGCAATGAATATATTGATTATGTTTTGTCTTGGGGTCCCCTAATTTTGGGGCATTCCAATGACCGTGTTGTTGAAGCAATTAAAAAGGTTGCTGAAATGGGTACAAGCTTCGGTGCACCAACTGTAACCGAAAATGAACTGGCAAAGCTAGTAAAAGAAAGAGTCCCATCAATCGAGATTGTTCGCATGGTTTCTTCTGGTACAGAAGCGACGATGAGTGCACTGAGACTTGCGCGCGGCTATACTGGCCGGAATAAAATTATGAAGTTTGAAGGCTGTTATCATGGGCATGGTGATTCCCTCCTTATTAAAGCTGGCTCCGGTGTCGCAACACTTGGTTTACCAGATAGTCCCGGAGTGCCAGAAGGTGTAGCAAAAAATACAATCACTGTCCCATACAATGACCTTGAAAGTGTTAAATATGCCTTTGAACAATTCGGTGAAGATATTGCAGGCATCATCGTTGAACCGGTTGCCGGTAATATGGGCGTTGTCCCTCCGCTGCCAGGATTTTTAGAAGGCTTGAGAGACATTACGACTCAATACGGATCATTATTGATTTTTGATGAAGTCATGACTGGCTTCCGTGTTGCATATCATTGTGCACAAGGGCATTTCAATGTTACGCCTGATATTACATGCCTCGGAAAAGTAATCGGCGGCGGACTTCCTGTTGGCGCGTATGGCGGCAAAGCTGAAATAATGGAACAAATTGCACCGAGTGGACCAATTTATCAAGCTGGAACACTATCAGGAAATCCGTTAGCCATGACGGCAGGATATGAAACATTGAGCCAGCTAACTCCGGAGACATATAAGGAATTCCAACGAAAAGGCGACATGCTTGAGGCGGGGATTAAAGCAGCTGCTGAAAAGTATGAGATTCCGAATACCTTTAATCGTGCCGGTTCAATGATTGGGTTCTTTTTTACAAATGAACACGTGATTAATTATGAAAAAGCAAAAACTTCAAATTTAGACTATTTTGCTTCTTATTACCGTGAGATGGCGAACCAGGGCGTATTCCTTCCACCTTCCCAATTTGAAGGATTATTCCTATCGACAGCCCATAGTGATGAAGATATCGAAAAAACAATCCAAGCTACAGAAAATGCCTTCTCGAAGCTTAAAGGATAATAACTTTCAAAAACACTCATCTATTTCTAATTAGATGGGTGTTTTTTTTGCTGTTTTCGTAAACTTTGTTGCTTTATTAGTGTGATTTTATATATATAAATCTGAGTTGATTGGAGCGGAGGGCACTTGACTCCAGCGGGGAATAGAGGGAAGCGAGAGACCCCGCAGGCGGTACGCCGAGGAGGCTTCCGTCCCTCCTCGCGGAAAGCAAGTGCCCGCAGCGGAAATCAATGGGCAAACTTTTAAAGCCAAAACCAACAAACTATGAGAAAAGAGCTTTTTTTTGACTTAAATTTTAGAAAAAAACTGATTTTGCCCTTAGCTTTATTTTTCTAATCATAAAAAATTTAATTTACTCATAGAGTGATAATGACATGGTGATTAAACGTGAAAGTTATGAAAGGAGGAGTCGCTTTGTCCCAGGAAAGTCCATCGTGCTTACGATTTTCTTTAGAAGAATCGGTTTGGTTTCAAAAAGGACAGGAAGTATCTGAACTGATTTCAATCTCGCTTGATCCCGATATAATGATTCAGGAAAATGATCAATATGTAACGATTCAAGGCTCACTTGAGCTCACGGGCGAATATAAGCGAACTGAGATAGGAACATCGGATGATGAGAGAACATTTACCGCGCCAAAATTTATTCAAGTAATTGAAGAAAGAGAAGAAGGAACCTGTGAATTTACGCACTATTTCCCAGTGGATATAACGATTCCGAATAATCGAATCCAGAGTATCCATGACATTGATGTGGCAGTGGAATCATTTGATTATGTTTTTCCCGAAAAAAGCTGTATGAGATTAACAGCCCATTTAACGATCTCTGGGTTATACGGAGAACAGCAGCATATTCCATCATTTGAAGTATATGATGATCGGGAATTAGAACAGGCTACACAAGCTGTCGATTTTGAATATGAGCAAGATGAACAGCTATATGACGATGAAGAGTCAGGTGAATTTGAAAACAATACGGAATCTGCTTCGTTTGAAGCGCCTGTTAGAGAAAGTAGAACGGAATCACCATCCATTGAACCTGTTTTCGCAGAAGCAAGAACGGAATCACCATCCATTGAATCGGTTTTCGCAGAAACAAGAACGGAATCACCATTCTTTGAGTCGATCGTCGAAGAAGCCAAAATAGAATCGCCAACTTTGGAAGCGCAAGACGATGTGGAGGATCGAGAAGAGATTTATGTTCCGTTTGAAGCGGTGGCGAGAAAACGGCCTGAAGCAGAAGTAGAGAATCAGGAAAAACAGCCTGATAAATTCGATGTTCATTTTGAACCCGAGATTTCATTCTCTGCACAAAGAAATGAAAAAAAACAGCCTTCCGCAAAAGAAATTTATAAAATGGCCGAAATGAGTGAAAGTGAAGAAAGTCCAGTTCAAGAAGTGAAAGTCGAAGTAGAGGTAAAAGTCGAAGAAAAAGTGTATCACGAAGAAGAAAGCTCGGAACATGAAGAGAAACATAAAAAAATCAAAAAAGAAGAAAGCTCAGATAAGGAGATGAAACAGAAAAAGCAAGCGAAAAAGAAAAGTATGTCTTTAACCGAATTCTTCGCCCGAAAGGCAGAAGATGAAGTTGCTAAACTAAAAGTTTGTATCGTTCAAAATGGCGATACCGTCGATATCATTGCAGAAAGATATGACATAGCAGTTCAGCAATTGCTTCGGGTTAACCAACTGGAAATCAATCAAGACATTTACGAGGGGCAAGTCCTCTATATCCCGGTTGCCGTGGCCCGGTAGGAAAAAAGAAGAAACAGGCTGGGCAGGTAGTTGAAAAACCTGCTCATCTGTTTTCTTTTGTTTTTACATCATCGGGTGCTGGCTGATAAACTGCCAAATTTGGCCGATAAAGCATGAAATTTGGCTGATAAACCACCGAATTTGGCCGATAAACTATCAAACTTGGCCGATAAATTGAAATACTAGCTTCGATAATAGGTAAAAATGGCTTTCTTAAGAAAGAGAGTGGATTCTTATGAATGAGAAGAATCGATTACTAAAGGTTGCTCCGATTTTAAAACAGTATTCGCTTGAACCGCATTTTGTTGAGGAAATGGGACGTGTGCAAAAGATTTATACGAATAAAGGTGTTTATGCTTTGAAAAGGATTAGCCCACACCATGGCGGGGATTTCATTCGGCATGTACAGACTTTATTCCAAAAAGGCTATAACCGGATTGTGCCCATTTTTCCTACTGTTGATGGCCGCTATGCGATTTTGCATGAAAATGCGCTATATTATTTGATGCCATGGCTAGCCAATGAAGAAAGGGAAAATCGATTTGAACGTCATCAACAGCTGTTCCGTGAGCTGGCCAGGCTTCATACCTTGTCATCAAAGGAAATAACGATTAGTAAAGAGGAAAGAACGGAACATTATGAAAGCACGTTACTGGAATGGGAGAAAGAAAAGGAATTTTTAGATGGATTTATTGAAGCGTGTGAACAAAAGGAATACATGTCCCCTTTTGAATTGAACTTTTCCCTTTGTTATCACGATATCACTGAGGCTTTACGATTCTCGACCACTAAATTAAATGAGTGGTATGAAAAAACAAAGGATAGCGATAAGGCACGTACTGTGATTGTTCACGGGAAAGTCTCCACTGAACACTTCTTATACGATGACAGGGGCTATGGCTATTTTACGAATTTCGAAAAAGCCAAACAAGGCTCGCCACTGCATGATCTATTGCCCTTTTTATCGCGAACGTTGAAAACTATGCCGAAACGATCGGAAGAATGCATTGAATGGATCTATACCTACTTGAAATATTTCCCTTTCCGTGAGGATGAACAATTACTTTTTTTTAGTTATTTTGCTCATCCTGGAGCTGCTATCAGATCGGCTGAAAAGTATTATAAAAAGCAGAATAAAAAAGGGGAACGGAAGGCGGTTCTGCATTTTCAAAGACAATACTGGCTTCTTAAGAATACGGAATATGTAGTGATGAGAATGGATGAAATTGAAAAGCAAAAAGCACAGGCAAAAGCGCAGGCGGAGGCCCAAGCGCAAGAAGGAGCCCAAAATTGAATGCTCAATTGGGCTCCTAAAGAAATTCCAGGCGTAAGGCTACAGCAATAAAAATTAAAATCGCAAGAAACAGGACATCAAATGTGGTTGGAAATATGATCACCCGTATTCCTTGAAAACAGCAAAATGGAATAACAAATTGTGCGCAAGCACCTCTAATTGTTTTTAACCACGGCGGCAGTGTATGAGGACTATACCTTCTTCTCAATGAACATGCCCCTTCCCATACAATCTTTTTTACTATTCTATGTCACATCTCCTCCTATCGTGCCTATAAGTTCGAATATCCTAGGTTCAGCTTCCCTTTTTCCAAAAAAAGCACACATTCTTGTACTCAAACGTATAAAATAGTATGAAATCGGTTATAATGATTGACGAGAATCCTCTTTTTTCGGTAGTATAATAATTATAATTACATATAAATGCGAGGATAGGGAAAAGTACAATGGCCATTTGCTTTTTAGAGAGGAAAACCACTAGCTGAAAGGTTTTCTATGCGAAACTGTTGGAAGGTCGCCCTTGAGCTTCTTTTGCGAAAGGTTGATTCCAAGTAGTAAAAGACGGGAAATCCGTTATCTGTTTAAGAGTCAATCATATTTTTATTATGATTGAAAAAAAGGTGGTACCGCGAAGCATACTCCATTCGTCCTTTTATGG
>NZ_JAHNZZ010000001.1:2331736-2388367 GCF_019039215.1 Bacillus sp. FJAT-29790 | reverse complement strand
CTCCCCGCGGAAAGCAAGTGCCCGCAGCGGAAATCAACGGGCAAACTTTCAAGGCTAAAACATCAATATATGCGAAAACAGCCTTTAGCAAAATAATATAGTAAGGGATGGATAGTAATGGAAACGAAAGAACTTACAATGCCGACAAAGTATGACCCAAGCTCGATTGAGCAGGGTCGTTATGATTGGTGGTCAAAGGGGAAGTTTTTTGAGGCGAAGGATGATGCGGAAAAACAACCGTATACAATTGTTATCCCGCCTCCAAACGTAACAGGCAGGCTTCATTTAGGCCATGCATGGGATACAACCCTTCAAGATATTTTAACACGGATGAAGCGCATGCAAGGCTTTGATGTATTATGGCTTCCGGGCATGGACCATGCAGGAATCGCCACACAGGCAAAAGTAGAAGAAAAGCTGCGCAGTGAAGGAAAAAGCCGCTATGATTTAGGGCGTGAAAAATTTGTTGAGGAGACATGGAAATGGAAAGAGGAATATGCAAGCCACATCCGCGAGCAATGGTCAAAGCTAGGTCTTGGCTTAGATTATTCCCGTGAACGTTTCACGCTTGATGAAGGGTTATCAAAGGCTGTACGTGAAGTGTTCGTTTCACTTTATAATAAAGGGCTGATCTACCGCGGCGAATATATTATCAACTGGGACCCATCAACGAAAACGGCTTTATCTGACATCGAGGTAATACACAAGGATGTTCAAGGCGCTTTTTACCATATGAGATATCCATTGACAGATGAATCAGGACATATTGAAATAGCGACAACACGTCCTGAAACAATGCTTGGTGATACGGCAGTAGCTGTTCATCCGGAAGACGAGCGCTATAAGCATCTCATTGGCAAAACCGTCAAGCTTCCGATTGTGGGCCGCGAGATCCCGATCGTTGCTGATGATTATGTCGATATGGAATTTGGTTCAGGTGCGGTAAAAATTACTCCGGCTCATGACCCGAATGACTTCGAGATCGGTAACCGCCATAATCTAGAACGTGTTTTAGTAATGAATGAAGATGGCTCTATGAACGAGCGTGCAGGAAAATACAAGGATATGGACCGTTTCGAATGCCGTAAGCAAATTGTTAAAGACCTTCAAGAACAAGGCGTATTGTTTAAAATTGAAGAGCACATGCATTCAGTTGGCCACTCTGAACGAAGCGGTGCAGTTGTTGAGCCTTACTTATCCACTCAATGGTTTGTCAAAATGCAGCCTCTTGCTGATGAAGCAGTTGCTCTGCAAAAGAAAGAGGAAAAAGTGAATTTTGTTCCAGACCGATTTGAAAATACGTACTTACGCTGGATGGAAAACATTAGAGATTGGTGTATTTCGCGTCAGCTTTGGTGGGGACACCGAATTCCTGCCTGGTATCATAAAGAAACAGGCGAAGTGTACGTAGATCATGAACCACCAGCCGATATAGAAAATTGGGAGCAAGATAAAGACGTATTGGACACTTGGTTTAGTTCAGCTTTATGGCCGTTCTCAACGATGGGCTGGCCTGATCAAACGGCAGCTGACTTTAAACGTTACTACCCGACGGCCGCTCTTGTAACAGGCTATGATATTATTTTCTTCTGGGTTTCTAGGATGATTTTCCAAGGTCTTGAATTTACGGGACAGCGCCCATTCAACGATGTATTGATTCATGGTCTTGTTCGCGATGCAGAAGGCCGGAAAATGAGTAAATCCCTTGGAAATGGTGTCGATCCTATGGATGTCATCGATCAATATGGGGCAGATTCCCTCCGTTACTTCTTATCAACTGGAAGCTCGCCAGGACAGGACTTGCGTTTCAGTATGGAAAAAGTAGAAGCAACTTGGAACTTTGCGAATAAAATTTGGAATGCATCTCGTTTCGCATTAATGAATATGAATGGTCTTACTTATGAAGAAATCGATTTTAGCGGCGAAAAATCAGTTGCAGATAAATGGATTTTAACTCGATTAAATGAAACGATTGAAACGGTAACAAGATTATCAGACAAATACGAGTTCGGTGAAGTTGGCCGTGTGCTATACAACTTTATCTGGGACGATTTCTGTGACTGGTATATTGAAATGGCGAAGCTTCCACTTTACGGGGAAGATGAGGCAGCTAAGAAAACCACTCGTTCGATTCTAGCATATGTTTTAGATAACACGATGCGCTTGTTGCATCCGTTCATGCCTTTTATTACCGAAGAAATTTGGCAGAACCTTCCTCATGCAGGTGAATCAATTACGACAGCGGCATGGCCAACTGTTCAAGCAAAATATACGGATGAACAGGCTGCGAATGAAATGAAGCTTTTAGTTGAAATCATCCGCTCTGTTCGGAATAACCGTGCAGAAGTGAACACACCAATGAGCAAGAAAATTAAAATGATTTTAAAAGCAAAAGATGAGGGTATTCTTAAAACGTTAGAAAAAAATCGCGGATATATTGAACGTTTCTGTAATCCGGAAGTATTAACCGTTGCGATTGACGTTGAGACTCCTGAAAAAGCAATGACTGCAGTTGTTACCGGAGTAGAAATTATTCTTCCGCTAGAGGGCTTAATCAATATTGAGGAAGAAGTTGCTCGTCTGCAAAAAGAATGGGATCGTTTAAATAAAGAAGTAGAACGTGTTCAGAAGAAGCTTGGAAATGAAGGCTTTATCAAAAAAGCACCTGAAAAAGTAATCGAAGAAGAAAAAGCAAAAGAGAAAGATTACAGTGAAAAGAGAGCGGCTGTTGAGGCTCGTATTAATGAGTTAAAAGGGGAATAACAGAGTTAATAGAAGGCGAATCTTATTCATTGGATTCGTCTTCCTCATGTCATTAGGAGGCGCGAAAGCATGTTTACAACATATGAAGAAGCGATGGAGTGGATTCACTCGCGTTTAAGACTAGGCATAAAGCCCGGATTGAAGAGGATGGAGTGGATGATGGAAAAGCTGGATCATCCGGAAAGAAGACTGAAATCAATCCATATCGGGGGAACGAATGGGAAAGGATCAACGGTGACGTTTCTCCGCAATATTCTCCAAGAAGCGGGTTATTCAGTTGGGACATTTACCTCCCCCTATTTTGAGCAATTTAATGAAAGAATTTCATTAAACGGGATCCCTATAAAGGACGAAGAGATTATTCGGTTGGCCAATGATATTTATCCGCTATCATTAGAATTAGAAGAAACGGATCTTGGCGGCCCGACAGAATTTGAAATTATTACTGCAATGGCGCTCCAATATTTTGGCCGTATCCACCCGGCAGATATTGTTCTTTTTGAAGTAGGGCTTGGCGGAAGATTTGATTCAACAAATATTATTTATCCAATCCTATCTGTTATCACAAGTATCGGGCTTGACCACACAAATATCCTAGGTGATACATATTCGCAAATTGCTTTGGAAAAAGCGGGGATCATTAAACCTGGAACAGGGATCATAACTGCTGTTAAGCAAGAGGAGGCCATCGAGGAAATCAAAAATAAAGCCAATGAAATGAAAGCTCCGATGTATTCATTAGGCCAACAGTTTTTCATTGATGAGCATGTTTCAACACCATCTGGCGAATCTTTTACTGTAAAAACACAGTTTCGGGAATTGAAGGATATTGAAATTGAGATGGCAGGAAAGCATCAAACGGAAAATGCGTCTTTAGCTGTAATGGGCGTAGAATTATTAAATAAATATTACTCATTTTTAATTGAGGACGAGCATATTTATGCTGGACTAAAATCGGCGTATTGGCCTGGTAGATTTGAGATCATTTCGCAGGAGAATCCAGTCATTGTCATTGATGGTGCCCATAATGAAGAAGGAATCCAAGCCTTAACAAGTGAATTGAAAAAACGCTATCAAGAAAAAAAAATAACCATTGTTTTTGCTGCTCTTTCCGATAAAGAGCTAGACAAAATGATTTTGAATTTGGATGAGGTTGCAAATAAAATCACATTCGTTGAGTTTGATTTCCCACGGGCTGCGGAGGCAGAAGATTTATACAAATTAAGCGGCAACGATAATAAGCATTTTAACAAGGATTGGAAAGCAGCTTTGGACGAAGAAGTGAACGCTCTGAAAAGCGATGATGTTCTTGTAGTAACAGGATCTCTTTATTTTTTATCTGAAATGAAACCGTATTTATTATCGTATATCAAATAGTAAGGATGGAATATCTGAAATATAAATAACAAAAATCCCAATATTTTATTGGGTTTTTTTGTTGAGATGGAATATTATATGAATGATGTTTGGTTAAGCGGACAATTCACATTTTTCAAAGAAAAATCAAGTGGAAATGTGACAAAAGTTTGGAAATTTGGTAAAATATCCGTAGGGGTTATGACTATTTTCCTAGTATAATTTTGAAGTGAGGTAAAAGTTATATGGTCAGTCCAAAAATAAAAACAATCATTTGGCTTGCCTGGATAGTAATTGTTCCCCTAGGCATTTGGATGACCTATAAATTATTTCCACCCGAAATTTCCGGGCAGGAATGGGATATACTTGCATTCTTAGTGCTGATGTCATTTGGGGCTTCCATGCCAATGGTGATTAGCAATATACCAATTTTTTTGCTGCAATGGGTTTCATTAGCAGTCTTTTTGACATTCGGTCTTTTTGTTGAAATGGTTCTTGCCCAAGTAGCAATTATTGTTCTTTTAATTGGAAAGAGGATTCGGATAAATCAACTATTTCGTTTTCCTATAAATTCACTCATGTTTTTTATTGTTTCTTTACTAAGCGGTACAGTCTATTACATGATAGGGGGGAAGTCCACTGCAGATTTTTTAGAAACCTCTTCGAACTATTGGCTTGCCGCTGTTTACCCAATTGTTTATTACGTGCTTAATCAGCTATTCTTAAGTTTTTTCCGATTTCTCGTCTATAATCAAAAAGAGGATTTTTTTGGGAAAAACTTTATTTGGGAGACCGTTACTTCGCTTATTACATTTCCAATTGGATTCATCCTCTATATTCTTTACAAGGATGTCGGCTTGTTATCAATATTGTTTGTTGGGGTACCATTTGCTAGTTTATCAATCATCCTCAATCTGTACTATTCTAGTGTAAAAATAAATGATTATTTGCAAAAGGCAATGGAAATTGGTCATGAGCTTGCAGAACGTCTTAACGTGGACGAGATCATCGATTTATTAATGGAAAAGCTCATGACCATGTTGCCAGTCGACTATGCCTACTTGTTGGATGTATGTGATGATCATGAACTTCGAGTGATTCGCAGCTTCGAAAAAGATGGAGTGAAATCAGCAGAAATTAATCCATTAAGAAAAAACGAAGGAATTAGCGGCGTCGTATGGGCAACGGAAAAATCAGCGCTTTTCAACACCAAGAAAGAGTGGAAAGATTATGCAAAAGGTTATATGCCGGAATCAGCAGAAAGTGTTTTATGCGTGCCGATTGTTCGCCATAACAAGGTTGTTGCTGTGCTTTTCCTAGCCTCTACCCAAAAGAGGGCTTACAAAAAATCACAGCTGATGATTGTTGATATTCTTTGTTCTCATTTTGCTATTTCCGTCGAAAATGCTAGGTACTACGAGGAAACAAAGGAAAAGAGTGAACGCTGTGCATTAACAAAGCTATTTAACTATCGTTACTTCGAAAATCTTCTAAATGAAGAATTCGAAAAACTGCAAAATAATCAAAGACAGCAATTATCTCTTATTATATTAGATCTCGATCATTTTAAAGCAGTTAACGATACATATGGCCATCAAAGCGGTAATGAAGTCTTATGTGACCTTGCCTGCAGATTAACTGCATTAATAGGAGACAAAGGAACTGTTGCACGCTATGGTGGAGAGGAATTTGTTATCTTGCTCTCGGATGTTGCAAAAGCTGAAGCATTCGATATCGCTGAACACGTCAGACAAACAATTGCCAATAATCAATTCACACTCACCCAGCATATGGAAAGTGATTGTGAAGCCTTGCTAATTAACATAACTGTATCAATCGGCATTGCCACCGCCCCCTACGATGCCGATGATTCCTTGACCCTCATTCGATATGCGGACAGAGCGTTATATGTTGGAGCGAAAAGAGCTGGAAGGAATCGAGTGGCTGAGTATGTGAAATAGGAAAGAAAAGGAATCCTGTTCGGAAGTTTGCTTTTAAAGCATTGTTGCTGAAATATATATTAAAAATGAGAAATTCATCATCGTATAATGTAACATCTGGAGCGAAATGGTATAAATTGTTCCTAAAAGATTCATTAAATTCTCCTTTGGCTTATTTAGGAAAATTGGTATAATAATAGTAATAAAGATCCAGATTATTTGTATATTATTGATAGATTGGGAGTTACAAAAGGGGGAGAGTTTATTGAAAAAAGTCTTGTCGCTATTATCTGTAGTCATCCTCGTCTTAACTTCTTTTATTCAGCCATTAATAAAGGTAAAAGCTGATTCATCAATTCCTGTTTATAATCCAAAGCTTAAAATTTTGGAAATTGTTGATGTAAATATTGGAAATTCGAGAATTAGTAATGTATTAGGAACGAACTCGTTTGAAGTAGAAACGATAACCATGAAAAAGTTTGTCGCTTCTCGTGAAGAGCTGGACGGGAAATATGACTTTATTGCAATTACTGATGGAGAGTATTCAACAAAAGATGCCCCGCAGTTGATTAAAGAAAAGGGAGCAACCGCCGCACATCAAACTCAGAATATTTTAAATGACATTACTGAATTAAAGGCAAACGAAATTGTTAAGGATTTTATTAATAAAGGCCAGCCGGTTATTTTAGAGAAAAACAGCATTGTAAACAAAGGGCAACTCCAAAAGTATTTTAATAAATATAATGGCAGTAACAAGAATGTTATTTACTATGATAAAAACAATAAACAGGGTTTAATTTCTCAAATGGAAAGTTTCCTTAGAAATGATTTTAAACCAAGACCTAGATTTGAATTAACTAAAAAGCCAACAGATAACCCTAACACGAAATATGTTCCTGGCAATAAGCTTCAATTTGAAATTAAAATGTTAAAACCTGAAAATGTGCAAAGCAAAGATCTTAGAGCGATTCTTTATATTGATGCGGATTTCAATGACAGGTTTGATTCTTCAGAAATCGTCCTTGAACAGCAAATTAAAAGTTCTAACCAGTCTATTGTATACGAACTGCCATCAGGCTATAGTGGAATTCGTAATTGGAAATTAGAAGTCGTTGATATGGGCACAAATCTTAAAGATTATCAAAAAGGCACCATTTATTTTAAGGATCAAATGGTTGAGGTAAATGTCCTTCAAGTACAAAAAAATAAAAGCGATCCGAGCTCATTAAAAAATGAAAATAATATGAAGCAAAGCTATTTACATGTATCAGGAGAGTATAAAATTAATATTGATGTAACGGATATGGCAACTTTTAATAATGATACAAGTCAATATTCCCATTCTAGAATTAACGGCAAATATGATATGTTAATTTTTGGATTTGCGGATGTGTATAATGACGCAGCAATAAGTCCTACAGCAGTTAATTCTGTGAAGCGATTTATTGATACGAATCAAAGTATTCTATTTACTCATGATACCATTTTTAATGGCGTAAAGAGCTGGGTTGATAACTTTATGGATGCAACTGGCCAAAAAGCCCCACACACGAATTTGGGGTATGGAGCACCAAATCAATCGAAAACCACACAAAAAGTAAATAAAGGTATGATGACAAAATATCCTTATGAGCTTAAAGATTCGATTACGATTGCCACTACACACAACCAATATTACACACTCGATTTAGAGGATCCAGATGTTATCCCATGGTATAACATAACAGGTAGCAATAGGGATGAATTTGATAGCTGGAATCATTATTACACGTATTCAAAAGGGAATATTACTTATTCAGGTACAGGTCATACAAATAGTGGTTTCCCAGATGAAGAACAGAAACTGTTTGTAAATACGATGTATCGGGCTTTTCTTGGCTCCAATCACGCACCGGTAATAACGGTTTTAACACCAAGTGATAATGATGTTATTCCGGCTCATCAAAAAATAGAGCTCTCATACAAAATACAGGACTTTGATTTGAAAGATAAAAATCTTTCAACGAAAGTGTATTTAAATGACCGGGAAGTGTTCGCTCAAGATAATGTTACGAACGGTTCGGTTGTAGTTCAATCTATAGATCACAAAATGCCAGAAGGCGGGTTAGCAACATTGAAAATTGTTGCAACAGATCCAAGGGGAGCAAAAGCAGAAAAATCATTAACTGTAAAAATTGAAAAGGTAAAAACGAATCTTGAGATTAGTCGATCCATTTCCCAAACTGGAATTGTACAAGTTGATAAAGGAGTTGGAATCGAATACAAGATCAATCCGAAAGACATCGATGGTGCAGCTGCAAATAATATCAAATCAGATGAAATTGAATTAACAAATATCAAATTCATAGAGACTTTCCCTGCAAATATGGATGTATCTATTCCAGATGGTTTTATAAAATCAGGTTCTATAGATAAGGGTTATACCGTTACAGGTAATCTAGAAAACATATTATATAAAAGAAATGGTAATAAATTCACATCTCAACCTATCAGTTTTGGCATCACAGTAGTTCCAAAAGAGAAAAAGGATTATACCCTTAATAATTCTCAAATTACTTATCAGGACATCAATAAAAATAATCAGACATCCGTTTTTAATCCGGTAACCATTCGTGCTAACATTGCTTTAGATAAAATAGAATTACCAGAAAGCACTGTTATTAATAAAGGAGTTAACAAAAATTTTCGAGTGGATTTGAAAATCTATCCAGAAAATGCGGGAATAAAAGATATTGTCTGGACAGTGACAAACCCGGATTCCCCAATAAAAATTGATCCTGCTACTGGGGTTGCTATTGCACATGAACAAGGGACAGGAACAGTGAAAGTGACTGTTACAGATGTTTTTGGCAACATAAAAGAAGCCACAACTTATGTTTCCGTAAGGGTTCCGGTAGAGTCGATTGAACTTGACAATATGTCTATTAAGGTTGGAGAGACGAAAAAAATTCCAATCAAGCTTACGCCTGAAGATGCTATCTTAGGGATCAATATCCAATTGGAAAATACATCAATTGCTTCTTTAAATAAAGAGACAATTACGATTACGGGGTTAAAACCAGGCGTTACAAAAATTATTGCTAGTGGTACTAACGCAGCAGGAGAGCTAGTAAAAAAAGAGTCTACCCTAATAGTAGAAGCTATTCTCGTTAATAGTATAGCAATAACGCCAAATGAGATTCGTTTAAATAAGTTTGAAGAATACGACAAATTTAAAGTGACTATTTTACCTGAGAATGCCACAAATAAAGATGTAGTATGGAAATCTTTAGATCCAAATATAGTCGAGGTTGTTGAAAAAGGAAAGATTAGAGGGGTGTCGACAGGAACTGGAGTTATTGAAGTTTCTTCCAGAGATGGTGGAAATGTAAAACAAAAAATTACGGTAATTGTTGGATCACCTTTAACTGGAATTTCAACTAGTGGGGAACTTACTATTCCAAAGGGATCTAGTTTTGAAAATGCATCTAACTATATCGTCTACCTGCCAAGGGATGCAACGAATATTGGACCTAATAAGTCCTTTGTATCAAATAACACGTATATGTTAGATGTTACTTCTAATGGACAAATATTTGCCAAACGCGTTGGTGAAGCTGGGATTACAATCACTGTAGATGATGAAAATGGAAAAAAATATTCAACCGTGTTAAAGGTATATGTAGTTGAACCTGGTACAGGAAGTGGAAACGAGAACGCCAACGATAAATGGTAATGTTAAAGCTATGAAGCCATAACAATTGTTATGGCTTCATAGCTTTAAAAAAGGAGCAAAATGAATGAAAAGTAAAATATGGATGCTACTATTCGGAGTATTGCTAATAGGTTTCTTACTCTTATTTTTGTTTAATCGTGACATCATTCATACTATTTCCAAAGAGGAAAAGCAAGAAAAGATTATCGAAGCGATCATAAGTAATGATATTGAAGAACTAAATAATCTTCTTTCTAAGAATTATCCAGTTAATTTTATATCGGAAGAGGGGTATACACCATTAGAAACAGCCATGAATCACGGAAGTTTTGAATGCACAATCGCACTGCTTCATAAGGGAGCAAAACTTAGAGAAGAACCCTTAATTCCTTTGTTTATCCAATTGGTATATATGTTTGATGATTATAAGCAGTTAAAAGAGAGCATGGATTATGAAGAAGTGGTTTCTCAATATATAGTATTATTAAAAACAGCTATTCAAGCTTTTCCCGAACAACTTGGTGAAACAGATGAATACGGCAATACAGCATTGCATATTGCTGCAACAAAAGGACATCCTGAAGTAATTAATAGACTAATAGAATTCAATATAAACAGTAATGAATTAAATCGTGCTGGAGAGACGGCATTTATAATGGCAGTGAAATCTGGACAAATGGAAGTTGTAAAACAACTATTCACAAAAGTTCAAGATACGGAACAAATGGATGTAGAAGAAAATTCCCCATTGATCCAGGCTGTTTTAAACGGGAGAACGGAAATAGTACAATTTCTTTTGAATCAAAATAAGCAAAATATAAACGATACAAATAAAATCGGACAAACCGCTTTAATTATTGCTGCAGATTATGGTTACAAAGAGATTGTAGAAATATTATTAGAAAATGGAGCTGACCCAAGTATTAAAAGTATAGATGGGAAAACAGCATCAGAATATGCAACACGGTGGGGGCATGAAGACATAGCCGCCTTACTAAAATAGCCAGAAGAGGGAGGATCCTCTTCTGGCTTATTTTTATTTATTACTTGACTATTAGCTCGTCAGAAAAAATTTGCAGCTGATTCACAATCGGGAGGGCTTCAATCCGTTTTAACATAACGTCTTGGTCATAATCGACAATAAAACGTGAGAAGGTATTCTCTTGGAATGAAGGAATATTATCAATACTTTTAACATCGCCCCGGATCGCGTTAATCGTAAGCTGTTCTTTGGCAAATATCCCTCCTTCAATATAAAAAAGGGAGCCAACACCGTATAATTCAGCATTTTTTTCTGTATAAAAGAATCCCTTTAATGGTTTTATTTTTTTATCATCAACAGGCAGATAAGGGACCCCATTTTCATTTTTATTATCAAAGTATTTAAATTCATTTATTCTTGTTATCAGTAAATCTTCTTTTGCGAGTAGAATAAGCTGTTTTTCATTATTATTCGCACCTAGTATATTTGCCTTTGAAATAGAAGCTTCCTTCCCAGCGTAAACAACAGAATCGAAAATCACATCATGATCTTCCCCAAAGCCGTCAGCTTCATCTCCATTAATTGTTAACGAATGGTTAACAAAGATGTTATTATTTATTTCAACTGAAGTTTTTATCGGCTTAATAATGAGATCATTTCCTGTAATAATGTCTCCATTTAATTTAAGTCCTGCTGAGTTTAAATCATTTTTATTTTTTGCATAGGATTCTAGTAATATCGTATCAGCTGAAATAAGATTTTTATTGAGCTCCATCTTTCCGCCATAATTAATTAAATATGTTTTCCCAGCGACAAATACATCGCCTTCAAGAGAAATATCCGCGTAGCCTACAAGATATAAATCCCCGTTAACCACTAATTTTTTCTTTAATGATATTGGATAATTGGTGCTTGTTACGATAAAATCACCGTTAATATTTAGTGGGGAATCTATTTCGACTGATTCATTATCGCTTTTAATACAACTCTCATCCAAAGGGTCTAGTTGCTCTTCATCATCCGTGAATTCAATACAATTATTTACAACTTCATTTGGTAACGGATAATCCGCAATGTCATTTTTGAGGCTTTTCGCAAAAGAGGAGCCCCCGCCATTCCATTTGGTTGACATGCCACTATCAGCTAACACTTCATTTGTTCTTTCGTTCATTGTTTTATCAAAATCGATATTGATAAATTGACTGTCATGTTTTAGTGCTGGAACCTTATCTTTATAGAATTTATTTTCCTGTAAAATGTCCAGTAATTTAGCCGTGCTACTATATAAATGACCGTTAATAGAGGACATAGGAGTATCCTTATAATTCTTAACTCCATTTAATATATATTCGGCTTCATTATTGATCGTTAAATTATTTGCATAGACATTCCCGCGAAAATTGGCAGAGCCATTTAGAATAAGCCCAGCTTTTTCAGAATAGGAACCGACTGCGTATTTTAAAAAGCTTGGCAAAGGTGATAGAATAAGCCGCTTTTTAATTGTGCGTGAAATTTTCCCTTCCGTTTCAACTGGATTTTTTGTCACAAGAATAATATCAAAAACTCTCGTAAAATCCTTGTTCTTCTCGATGTTAAAATGGTCGTAACTTGATATGCTTCCAATGCAAGAATCAGTGGGATCAATATAATCGGGACTATTCGTGCTAAGATCGATTATATTTACACATTCTAATGACATATTATCTTGATTTGGCAAAATTAAATCAGCGAATAAATTATTACGTAAATCAATGTCAAAGCTATTTTTAACTTCCAGTTTATTACCGCTGCCTCTTGATCGATAATTATCAAGGTCCAATTTTTTTAATGACTCCGCAAGATCTGTAGTCATTTTTTCTACAAGATTAATAGAGTCGTATGTTATCGAAATATCACTTTCTCTTGTTTCAGTTCTTTTTGCCCCACCAATAGATGATGCGACGATAGCCATTCCAAGCACAGTAAAGACGAGCGAGACTAAGAGGACAGTAATTAAGCTGTTGCCGCGTTCATTATTTATCAAATTTTACAGCCCCTTTAAAATCCAAATTGACTTTTTAGTTCGAGCGGTTTTCTTAATCTTTTATCGTCGAGATGGAAGTTTAAAGATATCATTCCTTCCTCACACTTTGAGCAAGATAGTGATAACTCTGAATCACTGAAATCAGAAACGGCATCAATTGGTTTGCCATCAATAAGAAAGATGCTAATTTTTTCTCCGTCTTTTTCAATTTCCCCAAGTTCTAACTTAATTGAATTTTCGCGTTCATTCTCTTTTTTCTGATCAATGCTATAAAAGGTTTGTTTATCCCGCACTTTTTCTTTCACTTCTTCTATAGCCGTATGTGTACTATCGACCAATTCAATACAATTCTCCCCGCACTCCCTCACATAATCAAAAGGAAAGGAATAAAAAGTATTCATAATCATTGTAGCTGTATAATCTGCATCATCTCTAAGTTGTTCTTCTACTTGGATTTTGTGATAAAGCTTTATTCCTGATGAGAACACCCCGTAGATAACTGGAAGAACAATCATCATGATTACGAACGTTGCCAGAAGTTCATATAAGGTAATCCCTCTTTCATCGAAGATCTTCACTTTTTATGACACCGTCCAATACTGTGGAATTGTCTTTTCCGTTGATAGTCCAAGTAACTGTTGCTTTTAGAGGAACAAAGAATGAATAATTTTTCTTACCTGGTTCAGGTTTTTCCTCTGCACGAATATATACCTCATACTTTACATTATTAATTGTAATTGGCTCACAGCCCACATCTTCTATTTCATTCTTCCAAAACTTTTTATATTTTTCATCACAAATAAAAAGTGAAATTTCCTCTTCCGGATCTTTTTCAAACCTATCTCTTACTGCAATAAAATTATCTTTCTCAATATACATAAGTGTATTTCTTGCAACGTTAATTGCAGCAGTTTTCTTTTGATTGATATTTGTATACGTATAAGCTTGGGAAAAAAACTTCATTGTCCCCATTAATATGATTCCAAGAATCGTCAAGGACACTAAAACTTCCATAAGAGTAAATCCTTTTGGATTAAATAGGATTTTTCTAAAATTCATTTTTTCCCCTTCTTTCCAAATAGCTTGTCTTATTATACAATATTTTATAGTCAATTTTTGTTTTTATAGGTCTAAATACATCAATTATAGAAATTTGTAACAAATTTTACAAAAAAGAGTGTATGATTTGTTTATACTAGAGAGGAAGGAGGGGAGTCTATGCATACGTATTTATTTGCTCTTGCATCACTAATTATACTAGTTCCTTTCGTTTACTTCCTTCCTCTAGGCCTAACTAAAAAAGGGAAGCTAGTTGTTTTAGCAGTTTCCTTTGGGCTAGCTGCTCTAGGCCTAACAGCCAATGCTATTTTTGAATGGTGGCAAATTACATTATTAGTTTTCACTCTAGCCATACTTAGCTCATTTTTGCTAGATAAGAAGATTAATCATCTTATCTTTGTTGATCAGAGCGAAGGTTCATCTAGTGCCAGTGATGTTCATGCCAAGTCATTAGATGGGGATTTGCTAGATAATATGGGTACCGTGAATGAAACAAAACAAATGAATGTAGAGAGTGAAATCATCAAAGAAAATGATGAGTATCTGGAGGAACAACTTGTCGCTATTAGAGATGACGAAGCAAATGATTCTGTAAATGCTAGCCAGTTAGCTGTTAGTAAGAATGATCATATAGCTTTAGAGGAAGATGAGGAATATATTTCTGAGCTATTTGCTGAAACTCAAATTGAAAAAATTGATGAGTTGGAACAGCATACAGATGATACGTTAATAAACTTCGACAAAGAAGAGATTACTGACATAATTACCGAAGAAATAGACAGCGACCAGGAATTCGGCTATATGTCGGAGCTTGAGAAACTAATATTTGATGATCCGGAAGATCTGGTGGGGGAAGTTAAAAGTGTAGAAGAACAAGGCGATCAGGATCCGCTTATGCCTTTCGATCCTAACAAGGTAAATCTAGAGGAAGAGGAAGAATATCTTGATGTATTGTCACAATTTGAAAGTATAGCGGACGAAGTGGCAAGTACGGTTGAGAAGGATCTAGTTCTAGAGGGAGAAAAAGAACCTAAAGAGCAATGTCTAGAAAGAATTTCGCTAAAAGATCAAGCGGATAATGAAGAATTTATTGATTTCTTATCGCAATTTGAAAGTATACAGAATGAAGTGGCACTCACTACTGAAGAAGAACGAGAGCTAGGGAATGCAATTGAAGCTAATCTTCAATATCCTGATGAATTGTCGGAAAATAATATAGCAGCAGAGATACCGCAAACCCAATCAGAAATAAGCAATCTCTTATTAAAAAAAGATGAAGATAAGAATAAGCTGCAGCAGCAAATGTTCAAAACCTTATTAGCCCAAACAGAACTAGCGAGGAAATCTCTTGATAATACTCAATATGAAAAAATGCTCAAAGCATGTATGCACCCGCAAATGCCGTACTCCGAATACTATACATTTGCCAGTCTATTAATTAAGCATTATATCTCGACGAAAGAATATGTAAAACTTCATGAATTAATGAAAATATTAGTGGATAAGTATGCGAAATATCCAGTATTAATGCAGGAGATCCAATTTTTACTAACTTACTATCCTCTTAGTGTTGACGATAAATAGTATGAGACAACCTTAATAAAAGCTAGAAATAAAAAGTCAGGTGTGGTGGAGAAAATGAAGAAAAGTTCACAAATTATAAATTTACCAGTAATTAGTATTTCTGATGGGCAGCAAGTAGGGAAAGTTAAATCTTTAGTTATAAATCCAGAAAAAGGTTCAATTGACTTCTTAACGATTGAACATGAAGAATGGCAAGTTAGTGTAAGAGCAATTCCGTTTAAAAGGGTTGTTGGGATTGGTGAATACGCTCTTACAATTGAAAATGATCATGCGGTTATCGATTTGAATGAGATTCCGATTGCTAATCAGTTAGTTAATAAAAAAATCAAGATTAACAATACGAAAGTGATGACAAGGAAAGGTGAACTGATTGGTGAGGTAATTGAATTCTATGCAGATGAAGAAACAGGACATATTCTAGGAATGGATTTAAAACTAGGAGATAGGGGTGTAACAATGTTATCAAGCTATGTCCTTACATTCGGAAAAGATATTATTATTGTTAAAGAGGATGTTAGTCAAGGCTTCTTAGAAAATGCTTTACAACTTGATCCGGACTGTAACAATGAAGCTGATAAAACTGTAAACGAAGATGTTGTTGAAGAGATAGATGACGAAGAACGAGTTTTGAGAGAGAAGCAAATTGAGTTACTAACTGGGAAAATGGTTCTAAAAGATATTGTTGACTTAGATGGAAATGTACTCATCCTTGAAGGAACGATTTTAACAATGGATGAAATAGTAAAGGCGCAAGCAAAAGGGCCTAGTGTTGTTGTTGAGCTATCTATGAATGTTGAAGCATAGTAAAAAGCAGGTGGTCAGAATGAAAAATACGCTTAGTTTAAAGTTGTGCATGATTCTAACAATTTGTACGGCCTATATTTTCTGCTTTTCATATTTTGGAAGTTCTGTATATGGGAAAGTATTCAGCACTAATGATAGTTATTCAATGAACACTCATATTGGCTCAGTGGATGTTTCGAATAAATCGCCGGAAGAAGCAAAGACCCTTATGGCTGAAGAACAGGGGAAATGGCTTGAGAATACAAAGTTTTTCTTGCAGTATAAAGAGGAGGAACAAGAATTAGATTTAGGAATTTATAAATTTCAGTTTGACAGAACGATTGAACATGCACAATCAGGTCAGGAGAATCAGCTATTTGTTGAATTAGACAATAAGGCTCTCTCCAATCTACTTACTGAAATGTCACCCGAATTAACAAGTTTTGATTTTAATATCGATCAATTAAGGAATGATCTTTTAATCTATGCTTCTAGGTTGAAACAAGGAAGCCATTCGATTAAACTCCAAGATTATTTTCCACAATCCTCAGAAGATGAACTTATTGCAGAATCAACGACTTCACTTGTGGGTGAAAATAAATTGATTCAAAAATGGGCAGCCGAAATACCAACAATTGAAATTCTGCCACAATCTCAGCTTTCAATTTTAAAAATGTTAGATGAGAAGGGGATTACATCATACGATCAAAAAACATTAAGTATTATTTCAGCCGCTATTTATAAAACAGTCCTTTCAAGCAATTTTGCAATAACAGAAAGGCATATTAGCAGAACTTTGCCAGAATACGCAGAGGCTGGTTTTGAGGCGAAGATCGATCAAAAAAATAATATGGATTTTATCCTCACAAATCCAAATGACCAGGGGTATATTTTACATTTTAAATCTATTGATAATTTATTGTATGTTTCCTTAAGAGGTTCCCGATTTATTTATCAATATAATGTGTCAGTTGAGGATAAAGAAACATTTAAACCGAAGAAAATTATTCAATTTGATGCAAAGCTTAATTTTGGTGAAGAAAGAAATTCAGAAGAAGGCAAGGAAGGCATACTTTTAAAAGTTTACCGGGAAATTGTCGATGAAACAGGAAAATTGTTAAGAACTGAGCTTGTCTCTGAAGATTTTTATCCGCCAGTACATAAAGTCATTGTCCAAAGTCTAACAGTTAAACAGGTGACTGGTTCGGCAGTTAATAATAATCCGGGGCCGATTCTGCCAGGTGATTCTGCCAATGGTGAGGCTGGCGAACAGGACAGTGAAGCAGGAAATAATAAACAAGAGGATAAATCTGGGCAGAATTCAGAGGGGAATTCCCAAAGCGAAAATGCACAAAAAGGGCAAGACAGCAGCAAAGGAAAAGAATCTGAAATATGGGGAAATCCAGATGAAACAAAAAAATAAGCGGTTAAAGCAGGGATTAATATGAACCAGTATCGTAAGCGGCTTGGGGACTTATTAGTTGAATCAGGATTGATTTCTGAAGAACAGCTTCAGCTTGCTTTAAAGGAAAAAGATGATGGACAAAAACTTGGAGATGCGCTGCTGCAAAGGGGTTATATAACAGAACAGCAGTTAATTGAAGTGTTGGAATTTCAGCTTGGTATCCCTCATGTCAGTCTTTATCGTTACCCTTTTGATATCAAGCTTTTTAATATCGTTCCGAAAGAATTGGCTAAACGGAACTTGATTATCCCTTTAAAAAAGGATGGAGAAAAGCTGTTTGTAGCGATGGCCGATCCAATGGACTTTTATACGATTGATGATTTACGCTTATCTACCGGCTTCCATATTGAAACAGCCATTGCCACGAAGGACGATATTTTGCGGGCTATTAATAAATATTATGATATGGATGAAGGTTTTGAGGAACTATTTGGCACATCGTCCAATACAGAAGATGCCCAAGGAGATACGATTGCCGATCAAGATTCACCCATTGTTCGACTCGTTAACCAGGTTTTGACGAATGCGGCTACAATGAAAGCAAGCGATGTACATATCGATCCCCAAGAAACGAAAGTAATGATCCGTTACAGGATAGATGGAGTGTTAAGAACAGAACGAACGCTCCCGAAGCATATGCAAAGTGTACTCATCGCCAGAATAAAAATCATGGCAAATTTGGATATAACAGAGCACCGCATCCCTCAAGACGGACGGATAAAAGTGAATTTAGACTTTCACCCTGTCGATCTAAGGGTATCAACTCTACCGACCGTATACGGAGAGAAAATTGTCATGCGTCTATTAGATCTCGGAAGTTCTTTAAATGATCTCAATAAGCTCGGATTTAACAAGGTGAATTTGCATCGCTTTATCGAGATGATAGAAAAACCAACGGGCATCGTTTTAATAACAGGTCCAACAGGTTCGGGGAAATCATCTACTTTGTACGCAGCTTTAAATCGACTAAATAGTGAAGAAGTAAATATTATTACGGTTGAAGATCCGGTAGAGTATCAGCTGGAAGGAATTAATCAAATTCAAGTCAATTCTAATGTAGGGATGACTTTTGCTACAGGGCTAAGAGCAATTTTGCGTCAGGACCCGAATATTATTATGGTCGGGGAAATACGTGACAGAGAAACGGTTGAAGTTGCGATTAGAGCTTCTTTAACGGGTCACCTTGTCTTAAGTACTCTGCATACAAATGACTCCATTGGTTCCATCACCCGCCTGCTTGATATGGGGGTCGAGCCGTTTCTCGTTGCTTCATCTGTGAGCGGAATTATTGCCCAAAGGCTAGTTAGAAGAATTTGCCGTGATTGTGCGCAAGCACAGGAGCCGTCAAAACGTGAAATCGAAATTTTTGCAAGACGAGGTATGAGGATAGAGAAAATTGTTCGTGGCCAAGGCTGCTCATCTTGCAATATGACAGGCTATAAAGGGCGTGTTGCAATCCATGAAGTTCTCGTTATTGATGATGAGATTCGGAAGGTGATCATGAATGGGGAGACATTCTCGAAGCTTAGAGAGCTTGCGGTCAAAAACAAAACGATTTTTTTAATTGATGATGGTTTATTAAAAGTAAAACAAGGAATTACAACGACAGAGGAAGTATTACGGGTAGCAATCCCTGATTAGGAGTGCAAATGATGAAAAATAAAATGGATCTTCTGCTTAGGGCCGGTTTTGAGTTAAAAGCTTCTGATATTCACTTGACTGTTGGTGTACCGCCTGTCATGCGGATTAATGGCGATTTAAAAAAGTATGGGAAGGACAATCTTTTTCCAGCTGATACTGAAGGAATGGCAAAAGCTATTATTCCTGACCATATGTGGGAAAAATTCAAAGAAAAAGGGGAACTTGATTTTTCCTATGGGATTCCGGGAGTGTCAAGGTTCAGGGTGAACACGTATTTTCAACGTTCATGTATTGCGATGGCGATACGTGTAATTCCGACGAGGATTCCGGCATTGGAAGAATTGGATCTCCCTGAAGTATTAAAGAAAGTAGCACTGAAGCCGCAGGGGCTTGTGCTTGTAACTGGTCCGACCGGAAGCGGAAAATCAACAACGCTTGCTTCACTTATTGCCTATATGAACGAGACGATGCGAAAACATATAATTACGCTTGAAGATCCAATCGAATACCTTCACAAACATGATAAAAGTATAATTGACCAACGAGAAGTTGGCTTTGACACAAATAATTTTGCCAATGGTCTGAGAGCAGCACTTCGCCAAGACCCTGATGTCATTCTTGTTGGAGAAATGCGTGACTTAGAAACAATTCAGACAGCCATTACCGCAGCAGAGACAGGGCATTTAGTATTAGGGACATTGCATACTTCAAGTGCCCCAGCAACGATTAACCGCATCATTGATGTCTTTCCACCATCCCAACAGGCACAAATTCGCATTCAATTAGCGTCTGTTCTAGTTTCCATAATGTCTCAGAGATTATTTCCGACAATTGATAAGAAGGGCAGAAAAGCGGCGACAGAAATATTAATGAATAATTCCGCAGTTGCTAACTTGATCCGAAACGAAAAAATTCACCAAATCGTTAATATTATGCAAACTTCCCGAGCGCAAGGCATGCATACGTTAGAATCAAGTATTAAAGAGCTTTTACAGGTAGGATTCATCTCTAGAGAGTTGGCTTTGCCTTATCTTCAAGAAAAGGTGAACGAAAATGCCTCGGTATAAATACAGCGGCCGTGACCGAAGCGGGAAGAAGTCGGGTACCATCACAGCAGCTTCTAAGCGGGAAGCAGTTATGCAATTAAAAGAAAAGGGAATCCGTGTGCTGGAATTTAATGAAATTCCAGAAACGCTTCTTACAAAGGATATCACAATCGGCAATCCGGTGAAGCTTCAGGATTTTGTCATATTCTTGCGACAGTTTTCAACTTTACTAAAAGCTGGGGTCTCTGTCGTAGAATCGACTGCCATTCTTGCTGAACAAACAGAAAGCAAGGCGTTGCGAAAGGCGTTACTAGTAGTAGAGCAGGATTTACGTGAAGGGAACCCCTTGTCAGATGCTACGGCTAAGCATAAAAAAATCTTTACTAGTATGTTCGTAAACATGATTAAGGCAGGTGAGGCCGGCGGAAATATGGACGATACACTTGAAAGGCTTGCAGTACATTTTGAAAAACAACATTTTACAAAGCAAAAGATTGTCTCGGCTCTTGCTTATCCTGTTGCGGTTGCGATTATTGCTGTAGCGGTAGTTATCTTTCTATTAGTATCTGTTGTTCCAACATTCGTAGAAATGTTTAAAGATTTCGGTGGCGAATTGCCGGCTATTACGCAGTTTGTCTTGAACTCTAGTGAATTTATGCAGAAGTATTGGTGGCTTGTTATCTTATTGTTTATTGCTATTTTTATCAGTATTGTTCTCGTAAGAAATAACAAGAAGTCAAAATATTATTTGGATCACGCAATATTAAGGATGCCTATTTTCGGAAAAATTCTCCAAAAAGCTGTTTTGGCGAGGATGACAAGAACATTAAGTTCTCTGTTTGCAAGCTCGGTGCCGATTTTGCAGGCAATGAGCATCGTTGAAAACATTGTCGAAAATGAAGTAGTAGCAAGAGTAGTTAGACAATCAAGAGATTCTCTTGAACAGGGGAAGTCGCTCACTGAACCAATGAGAAAGCATTGGGTCTTTCCTCCTCTCGTTTCACAAATGATTGCAATTGGTGAAGAAACCGGGTCTTTAGATGCGATGCTATCAAAAGTCGCTGATTTCTATGAAAAAGAAGTTGAAAGTGCAACAGACCGCTTGAAATCACTGATTGAACCAATAATGATTGTATTCTTAGCAGGAATCGTTGGAACGATCGTTACCTCCATCATGGTACCAATGTTTGAGATTTTCCAACATGTAGGATAATGTTTTCAAAATATTAACAATTAAACCTTTTACTATTGTAATTTTTTAGTATAATAATAAATAGGTAAAAAGTCACAAAAACTATTCTGGAAAGGAAGATTTAAATGCTACAAAAACTAGGTCAAAGACTAAAGAATCAAAAAGGGTTAACATTAATTGAATTACTTGCTGTTATTGTTATTTTGGGGATTATTGCAGCGATTGCGATTCCGAGTATTGGTGGAATTATTCAGAAGTCGAAGGAAGATGCTGTTAAGGCGGATGCGATTACAGTTATTAATGCTGCTAAAATGTATGTTGCAGCTAATGGAACCGATAAATTAACAAATAATAAAATAAATAAAACTGATTTAACAGAATATCTAGAAAGTGTTACTCTTAGTGGAGATTACTATGTAGAATATGATGGTGCTAATTATAAAATAACAACTCCAGAGCAGACAGTAGGTAAGAACAAAATTACATTCTCAGGTGCAACTGTTAAAGCTATTGATGGGGATAAACAAAAAGGAAGCGCAACTGGAATAACTATTACTACTCCTGCTCCTTAATAGTGAAAGTAATCTAATAACATGATGTATATATTATTGATTAGTGTATTTGTTTTAGGTATTGTTTTTGGCTCCTTTTTCAACGTAGTAGGACTCCGTGTCCCAATGAAAGAATCAATCGTCAAGCCGCGGTCGCATTGTCCGTATTGTGGACATACCTTATCACCTCTGGAATTAATTCCGGTAGTGTCATATATACTGCAAGGAGGCAAATGCCGGCGCTGTAAGGCGCCGGTTTCACCTCTTTATCCTGTTGTTGAGTTAATGACAGGCGTATTGTTTATGGTGACACCACTCGTAATCGGTTGGAGTTCAGAGCTCATCATTGCATGGACACTCATTTCTTTAATAGTAATTATCTTTGTATCCGACTTTAAGTATATGCTTATTCCTGATAAAGTTCTGCTCGTGTTTGCACTCATTTTTCTAGCAGAAAGATTTTTTCTGCCTTTGAGCCCTTGGTGGGATTCAGCAGTAGGTGCTGGTGTTGGCTTTACTCTGCTATTATTGATCGCTGTGATCAGTAAAGGCGGGATGGGTGGCGGAGATATTAAGCTGTTTGCAGTGATAGGCTTTGCGCTAGGGTTAAAGGCAGTATTACTTTCGTTTTTCTTTGCAACGTTATTTGGGGCCCTTTTCGGCTTTGTTGGTATGCTGTTAGGTGTGGTGGAAAAAGGGAAGCCGATAGCGTTCGGTCCATATATCGGTTTAGGTACGCTTGTCGCTTATTTTTACGGTGAAAGAATAATAGAATGGTATTTTTATTCATTTTTATAAGGAGTTTTCAAAATGGCATTTCGTTTTCAGCTTGGGAAGCAGCGCTCTGTTAGCATCGTAATCAAAGATCATGTCATCCGTTTTGCTGAAACTAAGAACCTTCCAGAGATTCAAGTTCAGAAATGGGAAGAACGGTATTTGCCTGCAGGGGTTATTAAAGAAGGAAAAATATTAGATCACGAAACCCTTACAACAATATTGGATGAATGTGTTTCTTCTTGGAAGCTTAAGAACAGGACTGTTTCTTTTCTTGTCCCTGATCAATATATCGTCTTAAGGAAACTCAAAGTCCCTGCTGATGTAAAAAAAGACGAAATAAGAGGTTATTTGTATATGGAGCTAGGAACAAGCATTCATCTGCCATTTGAAGACCCTGTATTTGATTTCCATTTGCTTCCGGAAGGGGATGGCAGCCAAAATGAAATTTTATTATTTGCCGCCCCGGAAGACATCGTAAAAGATTATACAGAAATACTTGAACAGGTTAAACTGAAGCCTATTGCTGCAGATGTATCTTCCTTAGCTTTATATCGTTTATATCATTATTTAGATCTGGCAAAAACCAATGAAAATTTATTGCTCATTCAATTTGACATAACAACCGTTAATGTTAGTATTTTTGAGAACCACCAGCCAGTCTTTATGAGACATTTGATGATGGATATCGATCCAGAGAAATGGGAATATTCAAAACAAGAAAAAAGTGTAGGTAAGACACTTGTTTATTCTGGTGACCGTACAGAAGTACTCCTCTCATTGAAGGATATTTACGGAGAAATAGATAAGGTACTGAATTTTTATCGTTATTCTTTAAATCAAGGAAAACAGCAAATAACCAATATTTATTTAGATGGAGACCATCCGTGGCTAGCTGATATTTCAGTGGAAATGAAAGAAAGAATCGAAGTTCCGGTTTTCCAATTGGATAATAGCCGTCTACATTCAACCGAGGAAACACATAACCTGTCTTCTTTTCATCTTAATATAGGACTAGGTTTAAAAGAGGTGTGATCGATGCTTGCTGACATAAACCTACTCCCGCAAAAAGAGAGAAAATCCAAAACTGCTTATATGATCATTGGAATTATTATTTTGCTTATCATCCTGATCTCTTTGTTTTTCTTTTTATTTATCAAAGATAAAAATCAACAGTTGCTAAATATTGAAAATCAAATTATGCAAACAAATGTAATCTTAGAAGCTGAAAGGAAGAAACAAGCTTCTTTTGAATCTTCAAATTCTGTAAATGAACTTGAAATCGCCGTCAAATGGGCTCAAGATCAGCCTTTCAATATGGTTTACGTTTTGCAGGAATTAACTAAGTTACTTCCGAAGCGTGGTTTTGTTGCCGAGTTTGAAATCGATGAAGAGAACAAAATTGTACAAATCGTCCAGTTTGATACAAAAAGTGAGGCAGCTTATTACTTAAATTCATTATTAACGCTCGATTGGATTGAAGAAGCTGTCATTAATGAAGCGAAAATAACAGATATATTGAAGGAAGAAAAGGACAAAGAAGCGAAAAAGGACGATATTCTTCCGCGATATTTTGCTAAATATGAATTGAAAATGAATGTACCATTGTTAAAAACCAGTTATCAGCAGCAAAAAGAAAAGGATAAGCCCGAACAAAGTATTGGAGACGAAAACTCTAATCAGGATGAAGAGGAAGGGGGAACATCCCCATGAATCTCCAAATCTCTAAAAAACAACTAGGCATCATTGTTTTGGCTATCCTTATAATCGGGGCTCTTTCTGCAGGTGCATACCTATTATTGTTACAGCCTGTATATGAAAAGCTCGAGAGGAAGCATACAGAGCTTGAAATGGCAAATCAGGAACTAACGATCATTGAAAATTCGCTGAAACAATCCAAGGAAAAAACAGTATTAAGCTCAATGGAACTTCAAAAGCAAGTACCTGTTAAACGTCTTCTTGATCAATTATTGCTTAATATTGAAAAAGCTGAGATTATTTCAGATACAACTATTAGTGAACTAAAGTTAAATGGAACAATGAAAGACGAAGAGATTGATTTTCAAAGCAATGAAAATCAGAATGATCGTACGAGTGAGGAATCTAACAATTCAGGGGACGCCGATGCCTCTTCCAAACATGAAGAAAAATTGCCAACTGGAATAAAGAAAATATCGATTACTTTAAACGGGGAAGCAGAAACTTACTTCGATATGGAAAAATTTATCGGCAGCTTAGAAGAATTGACGAGAATAGTGAAAATAGAAGCCTTGAAATTTAATGGATTGAATGAAATACATTCAATCGAACAAAACGCTGAAGTGGTGAAATTCGAACTTACACTTGCAGCGTACTATTTTCCAAAACTTGAAGACTTGCGTGATGAATTGCCTCCTCTAGACACACCGGGAATTTCAAATAAGAAAAACCCATTTAGTAGTTTTTCGGAAGTAAAATAAGCAGATACAAAAGATTAGTTGCCATAAAAGAAAAAATGAAATGAGGTCTAGTGAATGTATAGAATAACTAGACTAAATGAAAAGGGTTTAACATTGATCGAATTGTTGGCTGTTATCGTAATATTAGGTGTTATTTCTATGATCGCTTTAATTGCGGTTACAACCGTCATTCAAAATATGAGAGATAAAGCCTTTGTTGGTAATGCACTTGCAATTAAAGAAGCAGCAACATTATATATAAGACAAGAAGTGGCAAGTGGTACTGTTCCCGTTGAAAAACTAACTTATAAGGATTTGGCAATGAATCAATTTATTGATCAGTTTAAAGATCCAGACACCGGTACATATTTAATCCCTTCAGAAGAGACATACGTGCTTATTAATGGTGTGAATATTGTATCTATATGTCTTAAAGGGGAAAAACGCAGTCTATGCTCCTTCAATGGTAATCAAGGTATCCCGATTGCCGAACTCTCTGCTGATCTAATTACAAATAACTAGTAAAAAATTTGACGAAAGCATTCGATAACAAGACGACAAAAGTCTTGTTATTTTTTTTTTTCGTTGTGTTAGGATGGAACAAAATCAGCAATCGACACGAAAGGAGGACGAATTGTGGATAGGCCGGAAAACGGGAGAACGATCACGATAAAAATTAACGGGAAACACCGCTCCTATCAGGAGATTAAAGAGCTAGATAAAAGTCAAGGCAAACAGGAAGCTGAACGTGAGAGTATTCAAGAAACGAATGTACCAAATAGGGAAATTGATTCTTTTCCTTCTATTGAAACGGCTGCAGCTCAAGAAGCATTGGAGGATGAGAGTTTCGATTGGATTCTGCCAGAAGAAACAATGGAATCCGATGCAAAGGAAGACACAATTGCCAAGCAGCCGAAAAGGACAAACAAGAATCCCTTTGGAACAATTAGTAAAAATTTAAAAAAGAATAATCAAAACAGTTTCCTGAGTTCGGTATTAATTGCTGTTTTCTTTGCTGTTTTATTAGGGACGAGCTTTGGGTTAATTATGTTGAAGCTTGTCATTACTGAAAAAGAAATAGCAACTGAGCAGCCTGTAATTACAGTCGAAAATCCAGGAGACAAGCAATCGACTGGATCAGAGAAGTTAATGCTTCAGCCATTAACAGCCTTTGTGGTTCAGGGCGGTGTGTTTTCCACTTCGGAAGCAGCAAAGCAATTTCAGGATGAAACGATTCCGAAAGGGTCTTCAGCGCAAATTATTGAAATGAATGGACAAGCTTTTCTTTATTTAAGTGTCGCAGACAGCATAGAACACGCAAAAGAGGTCGGAACTCAATTCAAAAGCAAGGGAATCGATGTTTTTGCAAAGCCAATTACTTTTGAAGAAAAATCACTAAATGGGCTTCTTCCTGAGGAAAAAAAACTGCTTGAAGCGGCTCCTACGATCTATGAAACATTGGCAGCAGGTGCGGCTGAGGCGACAATAGGGAATTCGATTTCAGACACGATAGCTGCTAGTGTGGAAAAACAAAGTGCAATGTTAAGCGGAATTGAATCGAAGCTACTCAAAAATGATGGAATAATTACATTAAAAGGCGAGTTGGACAATGCGATTCAACAACTAAAGGCATATAAGCAATCCCCGAGTCAAGCAACTCTTACAAAATACCAAAACCATTTGCTCGGCTTTCTTGCTGCCTACCATTCTTTATAAATTAAATATAATTGATATTAATGATCTTTCTACCGTAGAGCCTTTTTGGCATTTTTAAACTATCCAGTGTTCTAGCATTGAAAGCTTCAGCAAATGACAAAATCTATTTCTTTTCGAATATTTTCTAGGAAATAACACAAATTATTGGAGTCTGTTCATTACTTTTCGACAGGCTTCTTTATTTTGTTTATTTAAACCGAATAAGTGTGAAATTTTTCGATATTTGTCGGTTTAAAATTGTTTGTCATGGCGAATTTTGGTACGATTAAGTTGTATCTCCCAAATTGTTACGAATAAAAGGTAAGGTGATTGCATGCAAAACCTCATTTTGGCCTCTTCTTCTCCACGACGAAAAGAACTTCTTGAAAATCTTCATTTAACATTCGAAGTTTCCAGCAGTGATGTTGATGAAAGCTTTGATCCCGGGTTAACGCCTGGAGAAATTGTCATGGAGCTTAGCAGTAGAAAAGCAAAGGCAGTATATGAGCAGAACCCAGATTCATTTGTGATCGGCGCCGATACAGTTGTTGTTTCAGAGGGAACCGTATTAGGTAAGCCGAAGGACAGAATAGAAGCATTTGAAATGCTAAAGAAATTGGCAGGAAGAACGCATTCTGTTTACACAGGGGTTTCAATTATGACTCCTAGAAAAGAAATTAAATTTCATGTAAAAACGGATGTGGTGTTTTGGGAGCTCTCAGATGAAGAAATTGACGCTTACATTGACACCGGTGAACCGTTCGACAAAGCAGGTGCGTATGGCATCCAAGGTTTCGGCAGTGTGCTCGTCAAAGAAATCAGCGGCGATTATTTTTCAGTCGTCGGTCTTCCAGTTTCGAAAACGGTTCGAGAATTAAGGAATGCAGGATATGTTATTCCTTTTTAACTTTATTTAGCCGAAGTCTCTAAACGATATAAGTGGCGAGATGAATGCAAATAGGTATCCAATTAGGTTGGGGGTTCAAACCCCGGCAGAATAAAGTTAAGCCCCCGGCGAGCCTTTAGATTTTTTAAAGGAATTTATCGAGCAAGCTCGATAAATTCTGGGTTTGCAAAAACGCCAAGGCGTATTTGATCTTTTTCTCATCCTCAACTCCCTTACACCTCTAGGAAAGGGAGGAATAAGTTTATGCAAACAGAATCCTTAATGATTCGAGATTTCCCACAGGATGAGCGTCCTCGGGAGCGCTTTGTACAAAATGGCCCGCAAAGTTTATCCAATCATGAGTTAGTCGCTATTCTTCTTCGGACGGGGACAAAGGATGAATCGGTCCTTCAATTGTCCAATCGGCTTCTTACTCAATTCGAAGGTTTAAGGCTTTTAAAGGATGCATCATTGGATGAGATAACCGCGATTAAAGGAATAGGAACGGCAAAGGCGATACAATTGCTGACGGCCGTTGAAATTGGCAGAAGGATCTCGAATCTATCTTATGATGACAGATATGTTATTCGCTCACCTGAAGACGGGGCGAAATATGTGATGAATGACATGCGCTTCCTCTCGCAGGAGCATTTTGTTTGCCTCTATTTAAATACTAAAAATCAAGTTCTCCACAAACAGACTGTCTTTATTGGAAGCCTAAATGCCTCCATAGTGCATCCGCGCGAAGTATTTAAAGAGGCCTTCCGGCGCTCAGCGGCTTCAATCATTTGTGCACATAACCACCCCTCGGGTGACCCAACTCCAAGCAAGGAAGACATCGAGGTGACAAAGCGGCTAACCGAGTGCGGGAAAATCATTGGCATCGATGTGCTCGACCATCTTATTATCGGGGAAAATAAATTTATTAGCCTAAAGGAAAAAGGTTATTTATAACACTATGTTTTTATTTGACGATAAGATATAATAATGTTTATGCTTTTTTACATGGAAATGAATAAAATCACTAAAATCGGCCACTTATGTGCCCGAAATCGTGTAACATCCGAGAACTCAGTAACGAACGAGCTTCATACGTGCCTGGAATCGTATAACATCCGATAAACCGGTACCGAACCGGCATCTTTCATGCCCGAAGGAAAGCTCCTTAGAACACCGTAGGAAAAATCACACTTTGATTGTTGCGAAGGCGCTTGCGCTATTCTAATAACCTTATCTTAAAAATTGCATTTCGTATCAGAAAGGGAGATACAACTATGTTTGGAACAAAAGACCTTGGAATTGATTTGGGGACTGCTAATACACTTGTTTATGTAAAAGGAAAAGGAATTGTCGTTCGGGAGCCTTCAGTTGTTGCTTTGCAGACGGACACGAAACATATTGTCGCTGTCGGTAATGACGCTAAAAATATGATCGGCCGAACTCCGGGGAACATCGTTGCTCTTCGTCCAATGAAGGATGGTGTCATCGCTGATTATGAGACAACTGCAGTCATGATGAAATACTATATTAAGCAGGCCAATAAAAGCAAAGGTCTTTTCTCTGGTAAGCCTTATGTAATGGTATGTGTTCCGTCCGGGATCACAGCTGTAGAACAGCGCGCAGTTATTGACGCTACCCGCCAAGCAGGAGCGAGAGATGCCTATCCAATTGAAGAGCCTTTTGCAGCAGCTATCGGAGCGAATCTGCCTGTGTGGGAGCCAACTGGAAGCATGGTCGTTGATATTGGCGGAGGAACAACAGAAGTAGCAATTATTTCATTAGGCGGAATTGTGACAAGTCAATCAGTCAGAGTGGCCGGGAATGATATGGATGAGGCGATTATTAACTATATCCGAAAAAACTATAACTTGCTAATCGGTGATCGCACGGCTGAAACAATTAAAGTAGAAGTTGGTTCTGCTGGAGACTCAGAAGGAATTGAAAATCTTGAAATCCGTGGTCGTGATCTTTTGACAGGTCTTCCGAAAACGATTGAAATTACCGCTGAAGAAATATCAAAAGCATTGCATGATACTGTATATGCGATTGTAGATGCAGTAAAAGTTACACTTGAGAAAACCCCTCCAGAGCTTGCGGCAGATATTATGGATCGTGGGATTGTATTGACTGGCGGCGGTGCCTTACTCCGTAATTTGGACAAGGTAATCGGTGAAGAAACGAATATGCCAGTGCTGATTGCTGAAAATCCGCTTGATTGTGTTGCGATTGGTACCGGAAAAGCGTTGGATCATATTGATCTATTCAAAAACAAAACAAGGGATTCCCGCTAATAAATTCAATTGAAAGCATGCTAGTTTGAACGCGACGAAAGCCCATTCACCTTCTAAACGTGACTGGGCTTCATCAGCGTATTTTGGATGTTTTCCTTTTAAAAACAAAGCGGGAAAGGCGTATAAATGCCACTGTTAGCTATGAAAATAACTTTAGTTTTTACAACCAAACGAACCGAATAAGGCGGCGTAAGCGAAGCCAAACTTTACTGGACTTTCGAGCAATATTAGGGAAATTTCCAAAAAGATTGGCTAAACTAAATAAGTTAAGCGTAAATCCGCCCCATTTCTTTACACAAAAAATAAATCGAGGTGGAAGGAATGCCACAGTTCTTTTTGAATAAACGCTTGATTGTGTTGCTTGTCAGCATCATTATTCTCGTGGCATTAATCGGGTTTTCATTAAGGGAACGTGCACAGTTAAGCTGGCCTGAGCAATTCATAAAGGATACAACTGGTTGGATACAAGCCGGTGTTTCACGGCCCGTTCATTATGTTGCCGGTTTTTTTGAAAATGTGCAAGACTTGCAAAATACATATACCGAAAATAAAGAATTAAAAACACGGCTTGAAGAGCTTGCACGGCTTGAGTCGGAAGTGCAAATGCTTAAAAAAGACAATGTGGAGCTTCGTGAAATTCTCGATAAAAAAGACGCCTTAAGCGCGTTTGAACCGAGACAGGCGACTGTTATTGGCAGAAATCCAGATAAATGGAATGAACTGCTAATTATAAATAAGGGCTCAAAAGATGGTATTAAAAAAAATATGGCTGTTATTACGGCACAGGGGTTAATCGGAAAGGTGAAAAACAGCCGGTCCTTTACATCTACCGTCCAGCTATTAAGTTCAATGGACCCTACTAATCGAATTTCTGCGGAAATTCAGGCTGATGGCGAAAGCATCTTCGGATTCATCGAGGGATATGATAATGAAAAAGGTCTCTTATTAATGAAGCGCATTCCCTTTGATTCCAAGGTTGAAAAAGGGCAGAATGTGATCAGTTCCGGAAAGGGCGGAGTGTTTCCAAAGAGCCTTCCAATTGGTAAAGTGGTAGAAGTAGTTCCCGCTGAGTATGGGCTCACCCAGACGGCATATGTAAAGCCTGGAGCGAATTTTTACGACATTGAGCATGTAATGGTTGTGAAAAGAGGCGCAGTGCAGCCTGATTTAGCGGATATGATTGATGATAAGGAGGAGGAACTGTGAGAAGATTCCTTCTTCCTCTTTTATTGATGCTTCTTTTTGTTTCAGAAAGTATCTTTGTTGAATTATTTCCTTTTGCGCTATTTGGCAGTAACCATATCATTGTCCCACGGTTTTTAATGGTCGCGTTGTTATTTTTGACCGCTTATGGATCGAAGAAATATGGGATTATTTATGGTTTTTTATTCGGACTATTATTCGATATTGTTTATACTGAAATCATTGGCATTTATCTGTTTCTGTTTCCATTAGTTATTTATATCAGTTCCAAGCTGTTGAAAATATTGCAGACAAATATCGTAATGGTTTCTTTCGTTGCTATTATTGGAGTTATGCTCTTAGAGTTGGGCGCATATGAAATGAATTTTTTAATTCATCGGACACATATGGATTTTTCTAGCTATCTATCGCTGCGATTACTTCCAACATCCTTATTGAATGTAATCTTTATCATCGTAGCCTCCCTTCCTCTTAAAAAGCATTTAGAAAAGTTTGCAATAGACTTAGACGATTAACGATCGGATGGGGAGAGCCTGGAACCAGTAAGAGTCGATAAACTTTATTATTGGACGAATTATTTTGTGTCAAAAAGGAATTTACGAGGTTTCTGTCGAATTATTTTTATTAAAAGGTACAAGTTTTACCCGCCGGCTAGATTTATGCTTGTCGGCGCTTGCGCTTTTCTAATTGAGGTGAACATCTTGACATGAAGAAATTCCAAAATGTAACAATTAAAGGAACGAAGGATGGATTAACACTGCATCTTGATGATTCCTGCTCTTATGAGGAATTGAAAAAAGAATTGGACCACAAACTTACGGAAAGTGCCAGATCCCGTGAAGACCGCTTGATTTCGGTGAAGGTTCAGGTTGGGAATAGACTATTAACAAATGAGCAGGAGGAGGAATTAAGAGAATTAATCAGACATAAGAAAAATCTTGTTGTTGATTCGATTAGTTCCAATGTGATAACGAAAGAAGAGGCAGTCAAATTAAAAGAAGAAAATGAGATTGTTTCTGTAGCCAGAATTATTCGATCTGGACAGGTTTTGCAGGTGCCGGGCGATTTGCTGCTCGTTGGGGATGTTAACCCGGGGGGAACAGTAATTGCTGGCGGTAATATTTTTATTATGGGTACATTGAAAGGAATTGCCCATGCAGGCTTTTACGGAGACAAAGAAGCAATTGTTGCCGCTTCCATTATGAAGCCCTCACAAATAAGAATTAGCGATTGCATTACTAGAGCGCCTGATAAAGCTCAGGATGATGAGAAAAGGGAAATGGAATGTGCTTACATAAATGATCAGGAGCAAATAACTGTTGATAGATTGCAAGTTTTAATGCATCTTAGACCGAATATTTCAAGATTGGAAGGGGGATACTAGGATGGGAGAAGCAATTGTCATCACATCCGGTAAGGGGGGAGTCGGTAAAACAACGACTTCTGCCAATGTTGGAACAGCTTTAGCCCTGCAAGGAAAACGCGTTTGCCTCGTTGATACAGACATCGGCCTCCGGAATTTAGATGTTGTTATGGGACTTGAAAATCGTATTATCTATGACCTTGTCGATGTGTTAGAAGGCCGCTGCAAAATTCACCAAGCCCTAGTAAAAGATAAGCGATTTGAAGATTTGCTTTATTTATTGCCAGCTGCTCAAACGAGTGATAAAACGGCGGTAAATCCAGAGCAGATGAAAGTTTTAGTAGAAGACTTAAAGCAAGACTATGATTATGTCATCATTGATTGCCCAGCCGGGATTGAACATGGTTATCGAAATGCGGTGGCCGGTGCGGATAAAGCAATCGTTGTTACAACACCTGAAGTTTCGGCTGTTAGAGATGCGGATCGAATTATTGGATTACTTGAAAAAGAAGAGAATGTTGAGGCACCTAAACTAATTATCAATCGCATTCGCAGTCAAATGATGAAAAATGGAGATATGCTCGATGTCGATGAAATTGCTGCCCATCTTTCCATTGATTTAATTGGAATTGTCGCTGATGATGATGAAGTAATAAGAGCTTCCAATCATGGGGAACCTATCGCGATGAATCCTAGCAGTAAAGCGTCCATCGCCTACCGGAATATCGCCCGCCGAATTTTGGGTGAATCAGTCCCACTCCAATCACTTGACGAACAAAATCAAGGCGTCTTTACAAAAATTAAAAAGTTTTTTGGCGTTAAATAAAAGATATGAGAAGGTCAGGGAAAATTCCCTGGCTTTGTTTTTTATACGTTTCTTTCACTAATAATTTCTTCTGTTCATTCCCAATGAGTCATACTCTTTTTGGACAACTCATAGACTTGTACAAAATGGTTAAAAGGGAATGGTGGGGAGATTATGAGATCAAGAGCGGATGATATTCGGAAACGGATGACACAAAGAAAAAAAGAACGTGACAGGATGACGAAAAATACGAATCATCATGTTTTATGGGCAGAAGATGAAGAACGATATGGATTTAGTAAACTCTCATCCTATGAAGGGAAGACGGGAGAAGGCGAGCATCCATTATTTCGCAAAGAATGGTTTATCTTCAAAATACTTGCTTCTGCCTGTTTATTTCTTATTGTCGCCATCCTATTTAAGAATGAAGCTACACCATTAGAACCAGCTAGGAACTTTGTTAAATCATCCATGAATGAGGATTTTCAATTTGTTGCTGTTTCAAACTGGTATGAAAAACAGTTCGGTAAGCCACTGGCCTTGTTACCTTCCATCGACGGAAAGAAAGATGGTTCCTCCCCTACTAAGGAGTACGCTTTGCCTGCATCAGCAAGAATTCTCGAGAACTTTGAAGTGAACGGGCAAAGAATTACAATTGAAACTGGTAAGGGAGCTGCTGTTGAAGCAATGAGTGAAGGACTCGTCAAATTTGCAGGGAAAAAAGACGGTTTTGGAAAAACAGTTATTATTAAACATGTTGATAATAGTGAATCCTGGTATGGCAATTTAGATAAAATCAACGTAAATCTTTTTGAACAAATAGAAAAAGGAACAGAGCTGGGCACTTCAACTGATACGAAAGATGGAATGAATGGTTCTTTTTATTTCGCTATTAAAAAAGATGATGATTTCATTGATCCGATTCGGGTGATCCCATTTGAATAAATTCATAGGATTGTTAAAATATATTCAAATCCACCCGCTCCTATGGGCAGTAATCGGGATAGCGATTGCCACCGCTCACTTTATAGAGTTGTCGCTTTTACTGCTGATTATTTTTGTACACGAAATGGGACATGCCGCTGCAGCGTCTTTTTTTTCGTGGCGGATTAAAAGAATTGCTCTTTTGCCATTTGGCGGTGTTGCGGAAATGGATGAACATGGGAATCGGCCGTTAAAGGAAGAGGTCATCGTGATCTTATCTGGGCCACTCCAACATTTATGGATGATGGGTCTGGCATATGTTCTCTTTCAGTTCTCTTTGCTGCCTGAGGGGATTTATCAGCTATTTATACAGTACAATCTCATGATCTTGCTATTTAATCTCTTGCCAGTCTGGCCGCTTGACGGCGGGAAATTAATTTTTCTATGGATGTCTCTTTACTATGCATTTCCGATAGCCCACCGGAAAGCTCTGCAAATCTCTGTAGGCTGTATGGCTGTATTTGCTGTAGTTCTCTTCATTACTTCACCAATTAACTTGAATATTTGGGTTGTCCTCGCTTTTTTGCTGTTTTCTCTTTATTATGAATGGAAGCAAAGCAGGTATGTTTTTATTCGTTTTCTCCTTGAAAGGTATTACGGAAATAATAGTGATTTCCGTACATTAAAGCCACTTGTTGTAAAAGAAGAGGAAATGGTCATTCATGTGCTAGAAAAATTCCAACGCGGGTGCAAGCATCCGATTATTATTGAAAAAGACGGAAAAGAAAAAGGCAGCCTGGACGAAAATGAATTACTGCATGCGTACTTTACAGAAAAAATCGTCACTGCGCGTGTTGGTGATTTACTGTATACATGGTGAAAGGCACCACCCGAATTTTGTCGAATAATGTTTTGAAGTGAGGAAAATGGATTTGAATACGATCATTATAAATAATTTAACAAGGGAAAAACGATATGCTTTATTGAAGGATCAGGTTGTTGAAAAGCTTGTGATTAATCAGCCAAAACAACATTCATCGGTCGGGAATATTTATTTGGGGATTGTAGAAAAAGTGCTTCCCGGGATGAATGCTGCTTTTGTAGAAATTGGCGAGGGAAAAAGCGGGTATTTGCACCGGGATAAACTAGCTTCATTTGTCATTGCGGATGATGAAAAGGCTGTAAAAGATGCCCGTAGCATTTCTTCTTATGTCCATCAAGGAGAAAAGCTCCTTGTTCAAGTTGAAAAAGATGCGACAGGAACTAAGGGACCTCGTCTTACTGGCGTGATTGAACTCCAAGGGAGCAATTTGATTTATATGCCTCACGGACGATATGTCGCTGTATCAAAAAAAATGGAAGACAGTCTTACTCGAGAGAAGTGGCGCCAATTTGGCTATCAAATGAAAGAGCCTGAAGAGGGCTTAATTTTTCGAACCTCTTGCGAAAATATCGACCAAGGATACTTGACGGTAGAACTAAAGAAATTGCGTCAGGATTACAGAGGAGTGCTGCAAAAGGCGGAATCCTTAAAAAAACCCGGAAAATTACTTGAACGCAATGCTTTTATAGATGATGTATTGGAAGAAATTAAGAAAATGGAGACTGGCGAAATCATCGTGGATGATGCGGACACGAAAGCCGCTATTCAAAAAAATAGCCATCTTCCCATACAGCTATACAGCGGGAAAGAAAATATTTTTTCAGCCTATAGGCTTGAACATGAAATTGAAAAAGCGTTAAAAAGAATTGTCTGGCTGGAAAATGGCGCCTATCTAATTTTTGATGAAGCAGAGGCTCTAACCGTTATTGATGTGAATACAGGAAAATATGCCGGAAAGTATGATCTTCGTGAGACAGTCATAAAAACCAATGAATGGGCCGCGATGGAAGTAGCGAGGCAAATCCGTCTCCGAGATATCGGAGGCATGATTTTAATTGATTTTATTGATATGAAAGAGGAGAAGGATAGGAGGCATATTCTCTCCAAATTGGAAGTAGAATTAAAGAAAGACGAGAGACGGACAAACCTAATTGGGTTTACTCCACTTGGAATTCTCCAGCTAACAAGGAAAAAAACGAAGCCCGCCATTTCTGAAGCGCTGACTGTGAGATGCCCTACATGTGAAGGGACTGGAAGGATATTAAGTCCAGAAACGGTCGCTTTTCGGCTGGAAAGAGAGCTATGGGAGCATCGTGGCGGAGATTATGAGGCTGTCCTGATTCACGCTTCTATTGACGTGCAAAAGACTTTTTCAGGCGAACAGAATATCCATAAAAGAAGAATTGAAGAGTTAACTGGCTTGGAAGTTATTTTTGTAGATTCAAATTCAGAAAAGCCATTTTACGAAATTCGTCAATTTGGAAAAGCAGCTGAGTTAAAAAGAAAATGATATTGACATTCTTAGTCATTTTATGATAGGATTCTTATGTTATGTTTGTAGCACCCGTGCTACAACCGCTCAGAACAGGTGATAAGTTTTTACTTCGGTAAAACGCCTGAAGATGGCGAGTCTTAGTTTAAGAGGAGGTGCAGTTCATGTACGCGATTATTGAAACTGGTGGTAAGCAAGTAAGAGTAGAAGAAGGTCAAGCAATCTACATCGAAAAGCTTAACGTAGAAGCAGGCGAAACAGTTACTTTTGATAAAGTTCTTTTCGTTGGCGGAGAAAGTGTAAAAGTAGGAAGCCCTGTTGTTGAAGGTGCTACTGTTACAGCTAAAGTTGAAAAACAAGGTCGTGCGAAAAAGATCATTGTTTTCAAGTATAAAGCGAAGAAAAACTATCATAAGAAACAAGGTCATCGTCAGCCATACACTAAAGTTGTGATTGAAAAAATCAACGCTTAAGGCGATCAAAAATGATTCAAGTGACGATTCATCGTAAACAATCCGGAACGATTCAATCATTTACAGTAAGCGGCCATGCCTTTTTCGCCAAGAGGGGAAATGATATCGTCTGTGCGGGCGTATCAGCAGTCTCGATTGGTGCAATTAACGCAGTACATGCCCTAACCGGTATTACTCCCGAGATTGAACAGAAGGAGGACGGATTTCTCAGTTGTGTGATTCCGGATACTATTCCGGCAGATACAGATGAGAAAATTCAGCTTCTTTTAGAAGGAATGGTTGTATCATTGCGGACGATTGAAGAAGAATACGGACAGCATATTAAAATAACCTTCAAAAAGCAGGAGGTGGAATAAATGTTACTAAAATTAGATCTTCAGTTATTTGCTTCTAAAAAAGGAGTAGGTTCTACAAAGAACGGTCGTGATTCAATCGCTAAACGTCTTGGCGCGAAGCGTGCGGACGGGCAATTCGTAACTGGCGGCTCTATCCTTTACCGTCAGCGTGGGACAAGAATCTACCCTGGAGTAAACGTTGGTAAAGGTAGCGACGATACACTATTTGCAAAAGTTGACGGCGTTGTTAAGTTTGAACGCTTAGGCCGTGATCGCAAACAAGTGAGCGTATATCCTGCAGCTCAAGAAGCGTAAGCTTTTGATGGAAAACTCTAACCACCTAAGGTTAGAGTTTTCTTTTTGCCTTTTTCGTTAGCAGTAATTATATTAATTCCTAAAATTTGCTTACGCCCTCACTCTTTTTTGATATACTACTCTTAATAACCCGTGTAGGAGTACATTATGAATAAAGACTGGAATGTGATCGAGGTGCTGCGCTATGCACGGCACGACTGGTTAAATAAAATCCAACTAATAAAAGGAAATTTGGCCCTCAATAAAATGGACCGAGCAAAAGAAATTATTGACGAAATTGTTATGGAAGCCCAAGCCGAGGCAAAGCTTTCAAACTTGAATCTTCCCCAATTCGCCTCATTGCTTCTCACCTATAATTGGGAAAATCATTTGTTTCAATTGGAATATGACGTTTTAGACGGTTCAAAATGCGATTATTTGAATGATGAGTGGCTTGCAAAGTGGACGAGTTCTTTTTTTGCCTGCTTGAATTCATCCATCAATTGCTTTGACGAAAATCATTTATCCGTCACAATCGATCCCCAAAAAGAAGCCACTCGTTTCTTTTTTGATTTTAGAGGGATAATAACAGATAGAGAACAACTTGAATTTTTCTTGAGAGAGGCGTCTTCTTCTCCGAAAATAAAAGTTCATGTAATAACGGAGCAAGAACTCTCGATGGAATTTAATGTAAATGATTATGGGGATCTTACCCAATAAATCGAAACATTCGGTTCTTGCTGTCAGTATGATAGACAGCCAAGACAGGAGGAATAAAATATGTTTGTCGATCAGGTCAAAATTTATCTAAAGGGCGGAGATGGAGGCAACGGAATGGTTGCTTTCCGCCGTGAAAAATATGTTCCAAAAGGTGGGCCGGCTGGCGGTGATGGTGGAAATGGAGCAGATGTAATCTTTGAAGTGAACGAAGGGCTCCGCACACTAATGGATTTCCGTTATCAGCGCCATTTTAAAGCGCCGCGTGGAGAACACGGAATGTCCAAAAACCAGCATGGCAGAAATGCGAAAGATATGGTTGTAAAAGTTCCGCCTGGCACTGTTGTTACCGATGCAGAAACGAATGAAGTTATTGCCGATTTAACGGAGCATGGCCAAAGAGCCGTCATTGCAAAAGGGGGCCGGGGCGGAAGAGGGAATAGCCGCTTTGCTACACCAGCAAACCCGGCACCTGAATTGTCTGAGCATGGTGAGCCTGGGTATGAAAGGGAAGTCGTTCTCGAATTAAAACTTTTGGCTGATGCAGGGCTAGTCGGATTTCCAAGCGTCGGAAAATCAACGCTTTTATCAGTCGTATCTTCCGCTAGACCCAAAATTGCGGATTATCATTTCACGACGATCGTCCCTAATCTAGGGATGGTAGAAACTGAAGACGGCAGGAGTTACGTACTGGCGGATCTTCCGGGATTAATTGAAGGTGCTCACTCTGGGGTTGGGCTTGGTCACCAATTTTTAAGGCATATTGAGCGTACTCGGGTGATTGTTCATGTCATTGATATGGCCTCAATTGAAGGCAGAGATCCGTTCGAAGACTATTTAACAATTAATAAAGAGTTACGAGAGTATAATTTACGATTGACTGAAAGACCACAAATTATTGTTGCAAATAAAATGGAAATGCCGGATGCGGAAGAAAACCTTCAAAAATTCAGAGAAAAATTGGAGGAAGATTATCCGATTTTCCCGATTTCAGCAGTCACACGACAAGGGCTGAAAGAATTGTTATTTGCTATTGCTGATAAAATTGAAGCAACACCTGAATTCCCGCTTCTGCATGAAGAAGAGGAGACAGGCGTCCATCGCGTGGTTTACAAGCATGAAGCTCAAGCTACAGAATTCGTGATAACAAGGGATTCAGCCGGCACCTTTATCGTATCAGGTGATGCCATTGAGAAACTGTTTGTGATGACTGATTTCTCAAGGGATGAATCTGTCCGTCGATTTGCAAGACAGCTTAGAGGCATGGGAGTCGATGATGCCCTTCGTGAAAAAGGAGCAAAAGACGGGGATACGGTTAAGCTGATGGAATATGAATTCGAGTTTATGGATTAATCTCAGGTTAGGCGGCGTGGGAAATGAGACAAGATAAATTCGATAAAAAATTTTATTTAGTCAGGGAAGATGTTTTACCTGAAGCTATGAAGAAAACATTAGATGCAAAAGAAATGATTGAAAGGGGAAAAGCGGAATCTGTATGGGACGCAGTTCAAAAAGTCGATTTAAGCAGAAGTGCATTCTATAAATACAGGGACACAGTTTTTCCTTTTCATACGGTTGTTAAGGAACGTATCATTTCATTATTCTTTCATCTTGAAGACCGCTCAGGCACATTATCCCATTTATTAAGTGTTGTAGCTTCATCTGGCTGTAATGTTTTGACGATTCATCAAACCATCCCGTTGCAAGGAAGAGCGAATGTGACTTTATCTTTGAATACGATTGGGTTGGACATCGAAATTGAAGAATTATTGACGAGGCTAAGAAGATTGGAATTCGTTGAAAAAGTAGAGGTGCTCGGGTCAGGCGCATAAAATTTTTTATGCGGCTGCTCCGGCCCTATTTTTTTTCTTTTACATACATTATTTAAAGTGGTATTATTAACCGATAATTATAAGTGTTCTGAAGGAGGAGAAAACCGTGAAAATTGGCTTTTTAGGTCCGAAAGCAACCTTTACAGATATTGCTGTTCGGGAAATGTTTCCAGAGCAACAATCTTTTCCATATCCAACGATTCCTGATTGTTTCGATGCATTAATGGCAGATGAAATCGAAATGGCGGTCGTTCCTCTTGAAAATGCACTTGAGGGCTCCGTGAATATTACTCTTGATTATTTAGTCCATGAAGTGGATTTGCCAATTATTGGTGAAATTACTTCCCCGATTCGCCAGCATTTTATGGTTCATCCAGATAATAAAGATACATGGAAAGAAACGGGTGTTATATATAGCCACTCACATGCGATTGCCCAATGCCATAAGTTCTTACATAAAGAACTAAAGGGGATTCCGACTGAAAATACAACTTCCACTGCAGCAGCGGCCCAGTATATTAAGGACAATCCGCAAGTGAAGGGAGGAGCTATTGCTAACGAGTTAGCAGCAGAAGTTTACGGACTCGAGATTGTTCGCGAGGATATACATGATTTTAATTATAACCATACGCGTTTTATTGTTGTTTCCAAAAAACAAGTTCCCTTTAGTGAGGAAAAAAAGTCATTTAAAGGCCACAAAACAACTGTTATGATCACGCTGCCATCAGATCGTTCAGGTTCCCTCCATCAAGTGTTGTCTGCTTTTGCTTGGCGCAATTTAAATCTATCAAAGATCGAATCGAGGCCGACGAAAACAGGATTGGGAAATTACTTTTTTATCATCGATGTCGATATGAAGCAAGACGAGGTATTAATCCCTGGTGTTGTCGCGGAATTAGAGGCACTGGATTGTAAAGTGAAGATTTTAGGGAATTACCCCTACTATCAGCTTGGCATGAAAAAAGCGCTATTGAAATAGTGAAATAATAGAAAAAGGATCCGGATGACGGATCCTTTTCTATTATTCGACTAAAAAGTTTGCTCTTCTTAATGCTTGTTCCGCCTCATTTAGCTTCTGTTCAGATGTTGCCGAAATGGTATGAAGATGGATTCCACCGGTAAGTTCAGATAAATAAGAGGCTTTAGTTGATTTGATTTTTTCCATAAACTGTTTTACCTCTTTCCGGTTGGATACCATGACAGAGGCAGTTAAATCTCCATATACCGGATGTTCAATTTTAACATCCTTTACGGTTACACCGTAATCGACAAGAATGTTAAGTTCCTCCTCGGTTCCTTCTGGAGGGTGGGAACTAGCAATCGTCCGTTCCACAGCAGGGGAATGTGATGGTTGCAATAAATACATATATCCCTGGCTTGTAGCAATAATGGGCTCCCCTTTTGCCTTTAACAACGTGATATCCCCGACAATCACCTGTCTGCTCACATTCGTTCTCGATGCGAGCTCGCTGCCTGTGATCGGTTCTCCCTTTTCTTGCAAAAGTCGGAGCAGTAGCTCTCTTCTTTCCTCACCAAGCACCTTCTTTTGTTCCTTCATTTTTTATTCTCCCTTACATCCCAATAATATTCATTCTATCATAAATGGCAGATCAACAATAAATCCCATTAGGTCCGTACCGATTGGTTAACAATTTTTACAAGTGCTTCTCCTAATTCTTGTGTCTCCCTTTCTGTTGTTTTCCATCCAAATGAAATTCTGATGAACTCTTTGCCACTTTTTCCTGAAACGCCCATTGCTTTCATTGTTTTCGAAGGCGACTGCATCCCCACCTGGCAAGCGCTCCCCGTCGAAATTGCAAATCCGTAGCGATTGCACTCAAGCATGACATATTGTCCCTCAAGCCCTATTATTCTCATTCCGATCGTGGATGGGAGCTGCCTAGAGTCAGATAAACCATAAATAATACAGTTTTCCTTTATAGGGTCTAAGGCGTTAAGAAATGTTTTACGCAGTACGTGAACTTTTTTTATGTGGTCTTCAAGATTACCCAGTGCTTTTTGTGCTGCGACTGTCATTGCTGCGATGCCAGGTACATTCACTGTTCCCGGTCTAAAGCCCTTTTCATGGGAAGCCCCTGGATAAAATGCTTTCCAATGAAAGCGCGGATGAATATAAACAGCACCCGTTCCTTTAGGTCCGTAAAATTTATGGCCGGAAATGGATAAACTATCAACAAACTGAGCAACGGTTTTTAACTCCGCTTTTCCAAATGTTTGGACACAATCACTGTGGAAAAGAATCTGATGTTCTTTGCAAATCTTATTTATTTCCTCGAGCGGCTGCAGGATGCCAGTTTCCGGGTTCCCGTGCTGGATGGTGATTAACACTGTATCTTCTCTGATCGCATTTCTGACCTGCTCCAAATCAATTTGGCCTAGTGAATTTAGCGGGAGTGCGGTCACCTCATAATCATCCTCTGTTAATTTTTCCAATGTGCTTAAAATGGAAGAATGCTCCGCAATCCCTGTTATTATGTGCTTCCCTTTTTTTAAGCTTGAAGATAATAACGATTGAATAGCAAGAAAATTGCTTTCAGAACCACCACTTGTAAAATAAATTCCTTCTTTCATTACGCCAAGCAACTTGGCAAATTCATGACGGCAATTCTCCAATAACTCCTTAGCTTGACTGCCTGTATCATGAAGACTTTGTGCATTACCGTAATATTCAGTTGCGGCTTTTACATAAACTTGCGCTGCTTCTTCATCTAGTGGACAAGTGGCTGCATAATCGAAATATTTCATGTTTCACACCAGCTTTCAATAATCTATTTTTACTTTAGGTTGTGTTAAAGCTCAATATTGATTTTTGCACTTTGTTGATTGGAGCGGAAGGCGCGTAGACTCCTGCGGGAGCAGCGGGACAGGTGAGACCCCGCAGGGCAGTGCGCCGGGGAGGCTCACTGCCCGCCCCGCGGAAAGCGAAGCGCCTGGAATGGAAATCAACAGGCAAGTTTAACAAAGCCTTACTTTAATAGGATGTAAAACAACTAAACTAAAAAAACACTTGTCATAAGTTTAAATCTATGTAAATATAGGTGTCAAGACACCTGTAAAACAGGAGGTAAAAGATGAAAAACACCAATGTCATAATTATTGGCAGCGGTATTGCGGCTTTGAAATTGGCCAAAAGCCTTCGCTGTGATATGAATGTGATTATTCTCACAAAGTCATATTTGAACAATAGCAACTCTTATCTTGCTCAAGGCGGTGTAGCGGTTGCCATCGGAAAAAGCGATCATCCGGAAAAGCATTATCTTGATACACTTGAAGCAGGGAGATTCCATAATGATCCGGAGGCAGTTCTTGCGTTAACACATGAGGCCCCTTCTCTAATTAATGGCCTTTTAAATGAGGGCTGCATGTTTGATAAAGATCAAAACGGGGAACTCCTTCTTGGGCTGGAAGGGGCACACAGTGAAAATAGAATTGTCCACGGGGGCGGGGATGCAACCGGGAGAACGCTTATTCAATTTATGACATCGCAAATAAATACGAATATAGAAATCATCGAAAATATCTTTGTTTATGAGTTATTGCTAGATGAATCCGGGAATCGATGTGTCGGTGTGAAGGGCAAGGACTTGGACAGCAAAACGGAAACTTTTTTTGCCGATCATATTGTCATTGCTTCCGGTGGGTGCGGGCAGTTATATAGCTACACTTCAAATGCGGAACCTGTTACTGGTGATGGGATCGCACTCGCCTACCTTGCAGGGGCTGAAATCACTGATATGGAGTTCATTCAGTTTCATCCGACCCTTCTTTATGCAAATGGAAAAGCTGCCGGGCTCGTGTCAGAGGCAGTAAGAGGCGAGGGTGGGCGTCTTGTGACGGAAGATGGAAAACCGATTATGGCTGGCGTTCATCCTCTTGGCGATCTAGCACCAAGACATATCGTCTCCCAATCGATCTACAGCTATTTAAAAAAGGGAATCCAAATATTTTTAGATATTTCCGCCGTGGTTAATTTTCAGGGCAAATTTCCTACAGTAACTGCTTTGTGCGAACAAAGGGGGATTGATGTAAAGAAAGGAATGATTCCAGTTGTTCCGGGCAGTCATTTTCTAATGGGGGGCATCAAGACGGATCTAATTGGAAAAAGCAGTGTGAAAGGGCTATATGCAATTGGTGAAGCAGCGTGCACAGGTGTTCATGGGGCGAACCGGCTTGCAAGCAACTCTTTATTAGAAGGGTTATTTTTTGGGAAAAAACTAGCAGAATGGATCAACACACAGCCAATCAGTGATCCATTTGGACGCGTTTTTTCTGAACGATTCGAGGCAGAGCTTACGATGGAAAACAGTAAATCGCAAATTGCTGATTGTCCCATCACTGATCTCTCCTATCAAACCTTACAATTTTGTTTCGATCAATTGCCTTCCGCTCATGCGATTCAAACATCAATGATGGATCATGCGGGGATATTTCGGACGAAAGAAGGTCTAATACAACAGAAAGAATGGCTAGAAAGCTTTAGCATGAAAAATTGGCTAGACGTGAGACTTGACCATCTAACAATTAAAGAAATGTCCAGAGTATTTATGCTTATGACTGCATGGCTCATTACTGATTCCGCCTTGAAAAGAACAGAGAGTCGCGGAGGGCATTTTCGTCAAGATTATCCATGTGAAAATAATCACTTTTGGTTAAGAAAGCAGATCGTTCAGTGCCGAAAAAAAGAAAAGGATGGGAAGCATGAACAAATTGAAACTGCGCTTGCAACTTGAACAATTTTTTTTAGAGGATATCGGGGACCGTGATGTAACAAGTGAACTGATTTTCGGTGAGGCAGAGAAGGGAAAAGTCGTTTTTATTGCAAAGGAACATGGCGTTTTTTGCGGGGGAGAAGTCATCCGGCAGGGCTTTGCGATCCTTGACCCTAGGATAAAAGTTGAAATGACGGCTAAGGATGGTGAGATGATTGAAAAAGGGCAAGTTATTGCTGAAGCTAAAGGGGCTGTTACCGATTTATTAAAAGGAGAACGGGTGATTCTGAATCTTGTACAGCGAATGAGCGGGATTGCTACACAAACGAGAGAAGCAGTCTCTGTTTTAAATAGTTCCCTTACAAAAATTTGTGATACTAGAAAAACGACTCCGGGATTAAGAATGCTCGAAAAGTACGCGGTTCGATGTGGTGGCGGGTATAATCATCGTTTCGGGCTTTACGATGCAGTGATGATCAAAGACAATCATATTTCTTTTGCAGGTACCATAACAAAGGCTGTTGAGGCTGTACGTTCAAGCATCGGGCACATGGTCAAAGTTGAGGTCGAGACAGAAACGAAAGCCCAGGTGCAAGAAGCAGTTATTGCAAAAGCAGATGTCATTATGTTTGACAATAGGCAGCCGAGCGAAATTAAAGAATGGATCCAATATGTTCCCAAGGGAATCATTACGGAAGCATCTGGGGGAATAACATTGGAAAATTTGGCAGCATATCGGGAGACTGGTGTCGATTATATTTCACTCGGATTCTTAACCCACTCGGTAAAATCTTTAGATATCAGTGTGAAAGTTATCATAGAAGATTAAAGGTGTAAAATATACGCAAAAAAAGGGGATAAGCGGTATGAATATTTTTCAAACGGCAGAAAAAAAGTCAAATGTTCTTCCAGAAAAATATCGAAATATGACTGTGACAGATCTGGAGGAAAGAGTAAGATTCATAAAAAATAAGCTTGGCAGCAAATTGTTTATTCCTGGACACCACTACCAAAAAGATGAAGTTATTCAATTTGCTGATGCAACGGGTGATTCATTAAAGCTTGCCCAGTTATCTGAAGAAAATAGTGAAGCTGACCATATTGTTTTTTGCGGGGTCCATTTTATGGCTGAAACAGCTGACATTTTGACGACGAGCAAGCAAAAAGTTTACTTGCCGGATATGCGTGCTGGCTGCTCAATGGCAGACATGGCTGACATATTTCAAACAGAAAGAGCTTGGGAGAAGTTGGGCGAGATGTTTGGCGAGACAATGATTCCCTTAACTTATGTGAACTCGACAGCTGCCATTAAATCTTTTGTTGGCCAAAACGGAGGAGCTACGGTTACTTCATCAAATGCGGAAAAAATGGTTCAATGGGCTTTTGCACAAAAGGAAAGAATATTATTTTTGCCTGATCAGCATTTAGGTAGGAATACAGCCTTTAATTTAGGTGTTGGGCTAGATGAAATGGCTGTATGGAACCCTATGACAGACGAATTGGAATTCGATGGACCAATAGAAAAAGTTAAAGTCATCCTTTGGAAAGGGCACTGCTCCGTCCATGAGAATTTTACTGTGGGAAATATAGAGGATGTCCGTCGAAATTATCCAGATATGAAGATCATCGTCCATCCTGAATGTACAAGGGAAGTTGTTGCTTTGTCAGACATGGCGGGATCTACCAATTATATAATAGAAGCAATCATGAATTCAGAAAAAGGTTCGTCATGGGCGATTGGGACGGAAATGAACCTAGTGAATCGCATTATCCAGCAGCATCCGGATAAACATATTATTTCCCTCAATCCGCATATGTGTCCATGTTTGACAATGAATCGAATCGATTTACCGCATCTAGCCTGGTGCCTGGATACAATCGAGCGGGGCGAAGAACAAAATCTTATTGAAGTAGAAGAAGTAGTCGCAACATTTGCTAAGCTGGCATTAGATCGAATGCTCGTTCAATCATAAAACCTCCTTCTAGGAGGTTTTTTTAGGTAAGTATAATTTTTGTATAAACATGAAAATCTGCACTCCTCTCATAAATTTAATAAAAAACGCATAAGTTTTTATGTAGAGTGTTAGCAATTTGCCCATTTGATCATACACTATATGGACTTACGCATAGGAGGGGAAATCAGAGTGAAGATCCATATCGTACAAAAAGGGGATACTCTTTGGAAGATCGCCAAGAAGTACGGCGTGAATTTTGAAGAGCTGAAAAAGATGAATACACAGCTCAGCAACCCTGATATGATTATGCCCGGTATGAAAATAAAAATCCCTGGACCAGGGGGATCCATAAAAAAAGAAGCTCCGATTGGGGGCGTGCCGGAAGCAAAGATTCATATGGGTGCTAAAAAAGAAATGCCAAAAGCCGAACACCCTTTTGCCAAAGAAAAACCGATTACATTGCCTGTTGTTGAGGCTCCAAAGGCAATGCCAGTAAAAGAAGCCCCAATCGTGGCTCCGAAAGAAATACCAAAGGCATTGCCGAAAATGGTATCCCCACAAATGGAGATGCCAAAGCAGCTACCGAAAATGGTATCCCCACAAATGGAGATACCAAAGCAGCTGCCGAAAATGGTATCACCACAAATGGAAACGCCAAAGCAATTGCCAAAAATGGTATCCCCGCAAATGGAGATGCCAAAACAATTGCCGAAAATGGTATCACCGCAAATGGAAACACCGAAGCAATTACCAAAAATGGTGTCACCTCAAGCGGAGATGCCAGTAAAACCATACGCTCCAAAAATGCCTAAGCCCATTATGCCGGAAGTAGACATGAGTAATTACTACATGATGAACATGGCCAATTTAGCAGTCCAGCAGCCGGCGCCACAGCTCCCGCCTAAACCAGTAAATATTCTCCCTCAAGTTAAACCAATTGCTGAAGAATATCCAGAATATGTGGAAAGTGAAACATTTGTTCATACACAACAAGGAGGTTATTATCAGCCGATGTATCCATACCAACCTAGTAGTTTATACCCTGTCTCTCCGGCAATGCCCGGACCTGGTTTCACTGGTGGATATCCGCAGTACCAAATGCCATACCCGCAAGTTCAAGCAGCAGAAACCATGCCAATGCAACATGTAAAAGGTGCGACAATGCCGATGTATCAAATGCCACATCAAATGCCGCATTATGGCATGGCCGGGGTTGAAAGCCATGGATATATGGAATCTTCCTCTCATATGCCAATGCACCAAATGCCGCATCATATGCATCACCATATGCATCACCAAATGCAGCATCAAATGCCGCTAACTAGCCCTGCACAAGCACAAATGCCTGCACCTGTTATGGGGGTGGAAGAAACTCAATATCAAATGCCGCTACAGCCAACATATACAGCACCGATGATGGAACAACCGTATGGTTATCCATGTCCACCGTACGAAATGATCCCAGTATCCCCGGTTATGCCAGGGCCAGGCTTTTGTGAACCAATGCCTTATGAGATGCCTTGCGGATATCCGCCAATGGGTGTAATGCCACAAGTTCAGGGCGTCATGGAAGAACCTATGGCCCAAATGCCATTAATGCCAACACAAAGCCAGATGCCGTTAATGCCGGCACAAAGTCAAATGCCGTTAATGCCAACACAAAGCCAGATGCCATTAATGCCTGCTCAGGGCGTTAAGGGTATAGAAGCAGACTGTGGATGTGGTGGAGGAATGCCGCCAATGGGAGGATATGGTCCAGGATTTGCACCAGGACCTTATGGAATGGGGGCAGCGCCGTATGGTCCGCCAGCTGGTTTTGCACCTTACGCTAATCCATATGGATACGGACCAACGGGGGGATATCCATTCGGAATGCCGCGCAGTATCGAGGAAAGCAGTGAATTCGACGGTTAACAATGGAGGAGACGATTTTTTTCATAATCGTCTCTTCTCCTATTTACAAGAGCAGTTTGATTTTCCAATTGATGAAATCCAGCCAATTAGACAGCAGGTCCATTTAGTGAAGGCCAAAAATCGAACCTTTATCTTAAAAGGCTTCTCGTCATATAGCAAGCTGAAATTACAAGAAGCCTTTTCAGCTTCCTTAATTCAGGAAGGATTTAAAAAAACAAATACATTTTATCAATTTGCCGAAGACCCCCCTCTATATTTTGAACAAAATTATTATGGATGTCTTGAATATATCCATCCCTCTAATCAGTTATTTACTTATCACCTGCCAAAAAACCGGCTAGAGGGGCTTGATTTATTAGATGAATTCCATACTGCCACAGAAAAATTATTCTATCGATATCATTCAATTATTCCTGCTTTTAAACAAATTGAAAAATGGCAGGAAAGGGCGGCTGTTTTTTTGAATAATTTACCTATTATCAAATATTTTATTCAAAATGAAATTATCCATGAATTACTCGTTTGGATGAATTGGTCTATCCAAGGAATACAAAAAGAATCACATCTATTTCAAAATGGAAGGAAAGTGATTCTTCATGGTGATGTGGCTCATCATAATTTTTTACGGGCCAAAAATCATGATCTTTTTTTAATTGATTTTGATTTAATAAGCCTTGGAACTCCCCATGGCGATTATCTTCAATATGCAAATCGAATTCTGCCATTTTTGAATTGGTCGTTTCGAGATTTATCCGGGTATAGGAAAATGAAGCCCTTTCTTAATGAAAAAGGTTTCCTTTATGCACTTGCTTTTCCGACAGATATTTTTAGAGAATGGAATCGAACGATTAGAGAAAAAACGTATTTACAGCCGCTGAAGATCCGGCAATTAGTAGACATGACAGTTGGTCAATTTTCGGAAAGGCAGGGGTTTTTCAAAGAATTAAAAAATCAGCTTGATAAAAAGTAAAAATAAATTGGAGTTAACTGTCAGAATGAAAATACCCATTTGCTGAAACCCTACTAAAGAGCAGATTGCTCATGTTTTTAACTTTATTCAGCAGAAGTCTCTAAACAATATAAGTGGCGAGATGAATGCAAATAGGTAATCAATACAGTGGGGGTTCAAACCCTGGCTGAATAAAGTTAAGCCTCCGGCGGACGCCTCAGATTTTTTATCGAGCAAGCTAAGGGAAAAATCTGGGCGCAAATCCGTCAAGTCGAATTTGATCTTTTATGAAGGGGTGTTTTGCGCTTGAATAAGAAACTGGCAGTATTTCCGATAGCTGCTTTGATGTCAATCGGTTTAGCAGGTTGCGGGGCGACTGATGGATCAGGGGTTCACGGCAGCCGTCCTAAAAATGTTCAGCCAGTGGGCTATTATTCCAATGAAAACCATCGGACTAACGGCGGAAACGCCCAGATTCTTGATGATAATGATGGACCAGTTACGGAAATAATGGACCATTCACTCGGTTTGGAAGGTGAGAATAATCGTAATCGAAGAGGAATACTTCAGGTAAAGACAGAGGGATTAAATGCTGACCCGGGACATCCCCTTAGGCAGGTAACGGACAATCGGATAGATCGGAATAATCACCTTTTTAGCCGTGATGATATCAATTATCATGGACATTTAGGAAATAATGTTCGAAATGCCCGCAGCTCCTATTATCATGCTTATGAAGGGAATCTTTCCGAACAGATTAGCAATGCTGCGAAATCGGTAAATAATGTAGCAGATGTTCGTACAATCGTGTATGGCAATGATGTACTAATTGGCGTTCTCCTTTCAGACTACAGTCGGGAGGGAGAAACAAAAGCCAAAATACGTCATGCTGTCCTGCCATATACAAATGTAGATACAGACACAATCATAACAGATCAAGCAACATTCAGCCGGATTAGAAATATCGATAATGACCTTAGGGATGGCGGACCGAGGGAACAAATTGACTTAGATATCCAAAATTTATTCCGTCCCATCAGAAACAGATAGCCCTGGAAATGAAAAAGGGAGCAAGCGAATTCGCTTTGCTCTTTTTTTCATTTGCACAGCCATTTCAAAATCTGTTAAAAATATCTGGATAAGCTTGAAAAATATGGCCAAAATAAATATTGAGATGAAACAAAATTTAGGCTCCGAGGTGATCGTATATGAGAACCCATTGGGCTTCTTCTATATTAGCAATTTACATTGCCGTTCCTTTTATTCTCTTTCAATCTATTGGTATGCAAGAAGGCGACACCGAAAAAAATCATGCATCGGCTAATGTTCAACCGAAGATACAAGAGGAGATAAACGGTCCGTTTAATATGATCGTCATATTAGAAAGAAAGTATTTAGACGGAGAAATCAGTCAAGAAGTGGTAACTGAAACGATTTGGTCCAAGGAAGACTTTTGGGCAAAATATGATCAATGGGAATTAATTGATATGGGCGAAGATCAAATGGTTTTTCGCAAGCAAATGGACGATATCTCACCGTTATTGAAAGCAAATGGATATTTTGGGATTACAGATGATGGGGTTTTAACGATATTCAACGGCAGACCGCAAAAGATGAATATCATTCAATCTTTTTTTCAAATTGATCTAGGGCGGCTAGAAAGCAAAAAATGTGAGGAATTAAAAAAGGGGATACCGATAAAAACAAAGGATCAGTATGTTGAAGTATTGGAAGCATTCAAAACTTATTCTAAATCAGAAAAGCAAGCGAATTAAAGATAAATAGACCGGTTTAAAGCCGGTCTATTTCGATGTTAAACATGGACATTCGTTTATTTATTTTTCCACACTAGTGATAATATATTGTCCATCCTTTAATTCAACATGGTAGGTCATTCCTGCTGATTTTATCGTTGCCTTCTTTTCGTCACCTTCGATTGTTACATCTTGCTGGCTTGTTTCGAGAAAGGAAGGAGTAAAGTAAGGTTCCGCATTAATAATCATTTGTCCTTCTGCTGTTTTCTTAACTGTTGCATAGTGAGCATAAATATCTTTTGCTACTTCTTCACTGTAGTATTTGGATAAAAATTCAACAGCTTTATTATCTTCAGCAAAGCTTCCGTTAATGATAGGTATTTCTCCATCACCAGCCGTTTCTTTATGGAATACTTCATTCACCTTTAATTCAGCAACCCGAACGGAATTATACATTTTTGATTTAACCGTATCCGTTAACCCGGCCGCTTTTTCCTCAGTACCTTTATTGGTTGTTTCTTCTTTTTTTGATGAACATCCTGCTACTGCGAATAAGAGTGAGAAAATTGTTAAAAGTGCTAATAATTTTTTCATTTAATGACCTCCGATCTTTTTAAAAACATTTTTCATTATAATTAAATCGAATCTTTTTTTGCAACTTTTTTTTCAATAAACCTGAAAAAAGTATGATACAATGGTGTACAGCAAATCAGAGGAGCGAAAGGTATTGTTTGAATTTATTAAAGGCCGGGTCGAATTTATCGGGCCTGAATTTATCGTCATCGAAAATAATGGTATCGGCTATCAAATTTTAACTCCGAATCCGTTTAGCTATACATATGAATATGGACAGGAAGTAAGAGTGTTTACATATCATCATGTTAGACAAGATGTCATGGCGTTATACGGATTTCATTCTCGCGAAGAAAAAAAGCTTTTTACAAAACTGTTAGATGTAACAGGAATTGGCCCAAAGGGTGCCATGGCCATTCTTGCGTCTGGCGAGCCTGAACAAGTGGTTCAGGCGATTGAAAATGAAGATGAAGCCTTTCTTGTGAAGTTTCCAGGAGTAGGAAAGAAAACAGCAAGACAAATGATCCTTGATTTAAAAGGAAAATTGCAAAATGTTGTCCCTGACTTTTTTCCGGATTTATTCTCCGCGGATAAAATACAGCTGCAGCAAAACAGCAATTCAGAATTTGAAGAAGCGATGCTTGCATTAAAAGCACTCGGCTATTCAGAAAAAGAAATTAACAAGATTTCACCTGAATTGAAAAAAGAACAGCTTACAACAGACCAATACATAAAAAAAGCTCTCCAAAGGCTTTTAAAATAAGGCTATTCTCGTAAAGTTTGTTGCTTTTATAATGTGAAATTTATCTAGTAAATCAACGGGCAAACTTTGTAGGCTAAAGCAACAATATATGCGAAAACAGCCTAAAATAATTAGGTTGCCTTGGAAAAACGGAATTGTTTTAGTGTAGGAGGATGATGGATCAATGGAAGAGCGGATAATATCTAGCGAGGCTGATATTCAGGATATGTCTTTTGAACAGAGTCTGCGACCTCGAAACTTAAAACAATATATTGGGCAGGATAAGGTGAAGGATAACCTTGAGATTTTTATTAAAGCAGCAAGAATGCGGCAGGAAACACTTGATCATGTACTCTTATACGGTCCTCCGGGCTTGGGGAAAACAACACTTGCTGCGATTATAGCCAATGAAATGGGCGTAAATATTCGAACGACGGCTGGCCCGGCAATCGAAAGACCGGGTGATTTGGCTGCCATTCTGACAGCTTTAGAGCCAGGTGATGTATTATTCATCGATGAAATCCACCGTCTGCCAAGAACGATTGAAGAAGTTTTGTATCCTGCGATGGAAGATTTCTGTCTTGATATAGTAATCGGAAAGGGTCCGAGTGCCAGATCAGTAAGACTTGACCTTCCGCCATTTACATTAGTGGGTGCTACGACAAGAGCAGGTTCATTGTCGGCTCCATTAAGGGATCGGTTTGGGGTTCTCAGCAGACTGGAATACTATAATGAGTCTCAATTGAAAGACATCGTATTGAGGACAGCAGATGTTTTAGATACTGAAATTGAAGATTTTGCTGCTGCAGAAATTGCCAGAAGGTCAAGAGGAACGCCCCGTATTGCTAATCGGCTTTTGCGAAGGGTAAGGGACTTTGCTCAAGTGAAAGGAAATGGGGAAATTAGTGAGGAACAGGCAAAAGAAGCGTTGGAGCTTCTGCAGGTAGACCGTTTAGGCCTAGACCATATTGACCATAAATTACTAAGAGGGATTATTGAAAAATTCCGTGGTGGCCCCGTTGGTCTCGAAACGATTGCGGCAACGATTGGAGAAGAGGCACATACAATTGAAGATGTTTACGAACCATATTTATTACAAATTGGTTTTCTTCAACGTACGCCAAGGGGGAGATTGGTAACAGATCTCGTATACCGCCATTTTCAGATGGAGATACCTGCGGAGTAAAGGTAACTAAGAAAACTGCTAAATATAAAGATAGGTGACAACATGAAAGTAGATTTATTTGATTTTCATTTACCAGAAGAGCTAATTGCACAAACGCCTCTTGAAGAGAGAGCAAGTAGCCGATTAATGATGATGGATAAACAAACAGGAAAAATAACACATGATATCTTCAAAAATATTAAAGATTATTTGCAACCAGGGGACTGTCTTGTTTTAAATGATACAAGGGTTTTGCCTGCGAGACTGTTCGGTGAAAAAGAAGGAACAGGTGCAAAGATAGAAGTGCTTTTATTAAAACAGCAAGAAGGCGATGTTTGGGAAACACTCATCAAACCTGCGAAGCGTGTTAAAGAAGGCACAAAGATTGAATTCGGGGATGGAATCCTGACCGCCGAGTGTGTAGGCAGTTCAGAGCATGGAGGCAGACTTCTTGAGTTTCACTATGAAGGAATTTTTTATGAAGTTCTCGAGCAATTGGGGGAAATGCCATTGCCTCCTTATATTAAAGAGCAATTAGATGATCGGGATCGCTATCAGACCGTATTCGCTCGTGAGAGGGGATCAGCAGCTGCACCGACAGCTGGCCTTCATTTTACAGAAAAATTACTTGAAGAATTAACAGCAAACGGTGTACATATTGCCTTTATTACTCTTCATGTTGGGCTCGGAACCTTCCGCCCGGTTAATGTTGAAGATATAAACGAGCATGAGATGCACTCAGAGTTTTATCAAATGACTGAAGGTACGGCTAGGCTGTTAAATGATGTTCGGGATCAAGGTGGAAGAATTATTACAGTTGGAACGACTTCTACTAGAACACTGGAAACGATTGCAACTGCACAAAATGGCCGTTTTACAGAGGCAAGCGGGTGGACGGATATTTTTATTTATCCGGGCTATGAATTTAAAGCGATTGACGGAATGATTACTAATTTTCATTTGCCCAAATCGACCCTTATCATGCTTGTCAGCGCATTAGCAGGCCGGGATAACGTTTTGAATGCCTATCATGAGGCTGTTGAAGAACGTTACCGTTTCTTTAGCTTTGGAGATGCCATGCTGATCCTATAATTAGAACAAATGAAATGGAAGGAGAATATCATGACAGCTATTCGCTATGAATTAATTAAAACATGTAAGCAAACAGGAGCTCGTCTTGGGCGTGTTCATACGCCGCACGGTTCCTTTGAAACTCCTGTTTTTATGCCGGTTGGAACTCTAGCCACTGTAAAAACAATGTCTCCAGAAGAATTAGTTGAAATGGGCGCCGGAATTATTTTGAGCAATACTTATCATCTCTGGCTGCGTCCGGGACAGGAAATTGTCGAGGAAGCAGGCGGGCTGCATAAATTCATGAACTGGGATCGTGCGATATTAACCGACTCAGGGGGATTCCAGGTTTTTAGTTTAAGTGAATTTCGCAAGATCGAGGAGGAAGGCGTCCATTTCCGCAATCATTTAAACGGAGATAAATTATTTTTATCACCGGAAAAAGCGATGGAAATTCAGAACTCCCTTGGCTCAGATATTATGATGGCATTTGATGAATGTCCGCCATACCCGGCATCTTTTGAATATATGAAGAAGTCGGTTGAAAGGACTTCCCGCTGGGCAGAACGATGCTTAAATGCACACAAACGCCCAAATGACCAAGGCCTATTTGGAATTGTGCAAGGTGGCGAATATGAAGAACTGCGAAAACAAAGTGCAAAAGATCTTGTTTCTCTTGATTTTCCCGGGTATGCTGTAGGAGGATTATCTGTAGGCGAGCCGAAAGATGTCATGAATCGGGTGCTAGATTTCACGACTCCATTGCTACCGGCGGACAAGCCTAGATATTTAATGGGAGTAGGGTCGCCTGACTCATTAATAGATGGTGCGATTCGCGGAATCGATATGTTTGATTGCGTGCTGCCTACGAGAATTGCTCGTAATGGTACACTGATGACAAGCAATGGACGATTAGTTGTGAAAAATGCGAAATTCGCAAGGGATTTCGGGCCAATTGATGAGAATTGCGATTGTCACACATGCCGAAATTACAGCCGCGCTTATATCCGGCATTTGATTCGCTGTGACGAAACATTCGGAATTCGTCTTACAACTTACCACAATCTTTATTTTCTGTTAAAATTAATGGAAGGAGTCAGACAAGCGATTAGAGAAGATCGTCTTGGCGACTTTAGAGAAGAATTTTTCGAACGTTATGGCTTTAATAAACCAAATGCGAAAAACTTCTAGCAATAAGTGTTCAAATAAAGACCATCTTTTTTGAACGACTTTTAACTTTATTCAGCAAAAGTCTTCCACTTCTATAAGTGGTGAGATGAATGTAAAAAGGTAT
>NZ_JAHNZZ010000001.1:2318010-2331726 GCF_019039215.1 Bacillus sp. FJAT-29790 | reverse complement strand
GTTAAGCCTCCGGCGGATGCCTCAGATTTTTTAAAGGAATTTATCGAGCAAGCTCGATAAAATCTGGGCGCAAATACGCCAAGGCGAATTTGATTATAAGAAAGGAGGGAAAAGAATGCCAGAAATGTTTGGTACAATAGGACCGCTTTTGTTAATGTTTGTTTTGTTTTATTTCCTATTAATTCGTCCGCAGCAGAAACGTCAAAAGGCGACTCAGCAGATGCAAAGTGACTTGAAAAAAGGGGATAAAGTTGTTACCATCGGTGGTCTTCACGGCTTTGTTGATGCCATTGATGAGGGCAAAGTCGTTATTAAATGTGGCGATGGAAGCCGTCTTACATACGATCGCGCAGCAATTCGCGAAGTAACACAAGGGTCAGCAGGAGACTAAGAAAATCATAAAGATAAAAGAAGCGGGTTGCTTTTGCGGCCGCTTCTTTTTTTACCTTTATTCAGCAGAAGTCTCTAAACGATATAAGTGGTGAGCTGAATGCAACAGTTATCCAATTCAGTGGGAGAATCAAACCCGGCTGAATAAAGTTAAGCCTCCGGCGAGCCTTTCGATTTTTTAAAGGAATTTATCGAGCAAGCTAAGGTAAAATCTGGGCGCAAATACGCCAAGGTGAATTTGATTCTCTTAACTTTAAGCCGCTCTTGATTTCGTGGACATATTCACTCCAAGGATTCCACCCATCATCGCCGTCAGCATATAGCATGTATGATAGACGATCTGCTGCATGTTAAATAAGCTGTCATGACCTAAATACTGAAAGAGGAAAATAATAATTGAATAGATAAGCCCTGTTAACCCCCCAAGAAGCCAGCCCTTTTGTTTCCCCTTGCCACCAGAAATGAATCCCCCGGCGAATAGAGCGATAAAGGATATTGCAGTTATGACAAAATGCAGGGATGACTCTTGAAGTGATGTGAACTTTAACAACAGAGAAAATAGTAAGCTGCTGATTATGGCAAGTAAAAAGACTGCAATAATCCCAAAAAGGATTGCGCTGCCGAAATTTTTTGAATCCTCTATATTGACCCTCTCCCTTCCATTTCATTGCGGATATAGCAGAGCAGTCGAATGAACTGCCTGTTTCCTTAGTACAAGCATATTCATGTATAAAAAAAATAGAATATAAATCGTAAGAAGGTTTGCTGTTGTTGAAAATAATAATTGGAAAAAAATCTCGATCATGTTTTCCTACCAGTTGTTCACAATAAACTTGAATGAAATTTTTAAGGGGGAACGGGGAATGAACGAGTATTTACTAATAACATTTAGAACAGTTGCCATCTATGTGGTCATTTTACTAATATTCAGGGCGATGGGTAAAAAAGAACTTGGCCAATTAAGTGTTGTAGACCTTGTAGTCTCAATCATGCTTGCAGAAATGGCTGTGCTGGCAGTTGAAAATCCTAAGGATCCGTTTTTCCGGCATATGCTGCCAATGCTGATATTAATGATCATTCAAATCGTATTGGCATATGTTACGCTTAAAAGTAAGAAATTTAGAAATCTCCTAGACGGGGAGCCGATCATTATTATTAACAAAGGAAAAATCGATGAAAACGCGATGAGAAAGCATCGCTACAATTTCGATGATTTGCTTCTCCAACTAAGGGGGAAGGATATACGAAATATTACGGATGTCGAATTTGCTATTCTTGAAACTACCGGAGAATTATCTGTTCTAAAAAAGGAAAAAAAGAAAACAGGAACGATGACAATCCCGCTTATTTTGGATGGTGTCATTCAGGAAGCGAGTCTAGAAAGAATTAATGAAACAAATTTTTGGCTGAGACAACAGCTTAAAAAAAGGGGATATGACGATATCCAAAATATCTCTTTTTGCAGTTATGAAAATGGGCAATTTTATATTGATTTAATAGATGAAAGGAAATAAAAGACACTCATTTTTTACAGAAGAGCGTCTCTTAATATCTTACCGGAAAGAAAACTTTGACAGTGGCTTACCAATCCATGGAATCCGCTTCAATTCCTCTTTTTTCACCAGTCCTAATAATAACGTAAGGACCGTGTAGACAAATGTGATCACAACCGTGATCAGCAAAACTTGAACTGCGAGGTGGATAGTTGGATTTAACTTTTGCAAAAGCCAATACCCACACCAACCGGAAATCCCCATAACGATAATGGTCTTTACGTAATCACGGACATAGAAAGTAAAAGAAATTGTCTTTAGAACGGTTGCAAAATGAAGTAAGGTTACTAGAACAAAGCCAACGAGAATCCCCATCGCGACACCGTTGATTCCGAAAGCAGGCTGACTGGCCAAAAAAAAGATGACGGCTGTTTTCACAATGGCTCCAATCAAACTATTGATCATGGCCGCTCTTGCTAAATTTAATGCCTGAAGAGCTGCCTGAAGTGGGCCTTGGTAATAGTAAAATAGAAAGAAGGGAGCCATCAGCTTGATAAATGATGCCCCGCTTGAAGAGTTGTACATTACTTCCATTAATTGGTCAGAAAGGACGTATAGGATAACAACTGCCAAGCCGCCGGTTATGAAAGTGAAACGAAGTGCCTGCTGCAGACGGTACTCAATTAACCCAATATTATTCTTCGATCTGGCCTCACTGATTGCCGGAACCAGTGATGTTGAAAGAGAGTAAGTAATAAAGGATGGGAGCATTAAGACCGGCAAGGCAAACCCTGTAAGGGCTCCGTACTGCTTCGTTACCGTAATCGCAGCTACCCCTGCAATTGCGAGACTATGGGCAACAACAATTGGTTCGAAAAACCAGGCTAAGGAACCAATCATTCTGCTTCCAGTAGTGGGAAGTGCAATACTCATAAGTTCATTAAACGTATTTTTTCCGGAATAAACATATTTAAAGAACTGCTTTCTTACGCGGAATTTCTTTTTCATTTTAAACGTTGTTACTAAGTAAATTAATGAAGCTAATTCGCCAATTACAGAAGCTAACATAGCACCAGCTGCAGCATACTCGATTCCAAATGGCAAGAATGCTTTGGTCATTGCTGCAATTAATGTAATCCTGACAATTTGTTCAAGCATTTGCGAAAGAGCTGCCGGTTTCATGTTTTGCCTACCTTGGAAATATCCCCGAATCACCGAAGAAATAGCAATAATTGGAACGATTGGTGCAATCGCGAGCAATGGTAAATGAGTACGGGAATCAGTAAAAAGCGTTTCGGACAGGTAAGGGGCTAGTATGATTAAAGCAGGTGTGAAAACCGCCGAAAGGGAAATCGTTATAGCGAGTGATACGACTAATATTTTCTTGATTTTCGCAAGATCTCCCCGCGCCTCTGCTTCTGCCACATTTTTAGATATCGCTACAGGTAATCCTAGCTGTGTAATCGTAACAACAAGAATTAAAGTCGGAAAAGCCATCATATACAAACCGACGCCTTCTTCTCCGATAAAACGCGCAATCACAATCCGATTTATAAATCCAAGCACCCTTGTGACAAGCCCGGCTGCAAGTAGTATCATCGTTCCTTTTAAAAACTTAGACATAGGGCTCCCTGCCTTCTCAAAATAGGTGTAATCATATACAATTAAATATATGCATGTGAGTGGACAAAGCATGACAAGCAATCGTTAATTTTTTTCCTTTTTATATATTGGCAGGGAGGCGGCTTTTATGAAAATCGGGCATACATATGATCATTTTCGCAGTCAAGTACAACCGGCTTTAGTAAGCAAATTGGAGGAATTTAGCTTGTTGGGCTATGGCAGTGTTGCCGAGCACGAGGTGTGGGAATTTTTAAAAAGAAAAAAGTGGAAAAAAAAGGATGAGGGTAAGCAATTATTCGAAATTGTGGAGGATATTCTATCAATAAAGGTTGGGGATTATTTCAGCTTTGCCACGATTGAGGCGTTTAAAGGAGCGGAATTTGCCTTCAATAACGAAGAGGAGCTTCGGGAACTTTTGAAATAAGCAATATTCTTTGTAACAAGACAATTATTATGTAGACAAATTGACAGCTATTCTAATCTGTTTCATAATGAGAATGAGGAATTTCCGGTCGTTAACATTGTTTTTATTAGTAGGGTTTCGTACCAACATGATTCTTGTTGTTACCTACTGCCCTTAAGCTGCGATAAAGTTAATAAAATGGAGGCAGCCGGTTATACGCTGTGAGCCTTTTTTCGGGCTTGTATTTAAGGAGGATTTTTACATAATGGTTAAGCGCAGTCGCATCGTTGCTTTCTTTCTGATTGTTTTATTAATTGGAGGTTTGATAGGAACAACGACACAGGGCATATTAAAGGATATTAAACTTGGATTGGACCTGCAAGGCGGTTTCGAGGTTCTTTATGAAGTCTCGCAAGCCGAGGGAGGTCATAAGATTGATAAAGAAACGTTAGCCAGCACTGCTAAAGCGCTGGATAAACGGATAAATGTGTTAGGGGTAAGTGAGCCTAATATTCAAATTGAAGGAGAAGACAGAATTCGTGTCCAGCTCGCTGGGGTAACGGATCAGCAAAAAGCGCGCGAAATTCTCTCTACTGAAGCCAATCTATCTTTTCGTGATGTAAATGATGAGAAATTGATGGATGGATCAGACCTTGCAGAGGGTGGCGCCAAGCAAACGTTTGATGAAAATGGAAAGCCAAGTGTTTCACTTAAACTAAAAAGTGCGGCAAAATTTAAAGATGTAACACAACGGATCGTCAACATGGGTTCGCCAAATAATTTACTCGTAATTTGGCTTGATTTTGAAGAAGGCACCTCCTTCCGGGAAGAAGCAGGGAAAGCAAAACCAGGCTATATATCTGCTCCAGCGGTAAGTCAAGTATTTAATCAGGATACTGTTTCGATTGTTGGAAACTTCACAATTGAGGAAGCAAAGACATTGGCTGATTTATTAAATGCAGGGTCATTACCGGTGAAACTGGATGAGGTTTATTCGACTTCTGTTGGAGCCCAATTCGGTGAACAAGCATTGAATAAAACAGTTACGGGTGGAATCATTGGGATTGCGATCATTTACTTATTTATGATCGTGTACTACCGATTCCCAGGGTTTATCGCAACTGTTGCCTTGTCAATTTATATTTATCTGATTCTTCTTGTATTTGACTGGATGAATGCGGTATTGACGCTTCCTGGTATTGCTGCCCTTATTCTTGGGGTTGGAATGGCTGTTGATGCCAATATTATTACATACGAAAGAATTAAAGAAGAAATAAAAGTGGGGAGGACGGTTAAATCTGCTTTTCAAGCAGGAGGCCGAAACTCTTTAACGTCGATTATTGATGCCAATACTACAACGATATTAGTGTCTGCTGTATTATTTATTTACGGTACAAGCTCTATTAAAGGGTTTGCTACGATGTTGATAATAAGCATATTAGTCAGCTTCCTAACTGCTGTCTATGGCTCTAGGATATTGCTAGGACTATGGGTTAACAGTAATCTATTTAATAAAAAGCCGAGCTGGTTCGGTGTTAAGAAAAAAGATATTAAGGATATCGCAGAAAATTATGATACGGTTGATTTGCCGACAAGGTTTGACCGGTTTGATTTTGTTAAACATCGGAAGAAGTATTTTATTTTTTCCGGGCTAATACTCGCAATTGGACTGGTTTTCACAGCCATTTTCGGCTTGAATTTAGGAATTGATTTCTCTAGCGGTACTCGTGTAGAACTACTATCGAATAACTCATTAACAAAAAGTGAAATAAAGTCTGAACTGGCTGCACTAAATTTGGAAACAGATGATATCGTTATTTCTGGAGCCAAACAAGAAATCGGTGTCGCAAGACTAAAAGGAGTTCTCAGCAAGGATGAAATTGCTGAATTAAAATCCCACTTTCATGAGAAATTAGGAGCGGAACCGAACGTTAGTACAGTTTCACCGACAGTTGGGAAAGAGTTAGCTAAAAATGGAGTTATTTCACTGCTAATTGCCTCGATTGGAATTGTCATTTATGTTTCTGTTCGTTTTGAAATGTATATGGCTATAGCTGCTGTTCTTGGGCTTTTATATGATGCATTCTTCATTATCATTATTTTTAGCATCAGTCGATTAGAAGTTGATTTAACTTTTATCGCAGCTGTCTTAACGGTTATTGGCTATTCTCTCCATGATTCAATCGTTACATTTGACCGGATGCGCGAAAATATGCAAAAGAAAAAGCGTATTAAAACCTTTGACGAACTTGCAGCTGTAGTTAATTCAAGTTTACGTCAGGTGATGGGACGTTCCATTAATACAGTCTTAACACTTCTAATTGCTGTATTAGGGATCTTGATATTCGGAAGTGAATCGATCCGTAATTTTTCCATCGCATTACTGATCGGATTAGTAGCAGGTGCTTATTCTTCCATTTTCTTATCAGCACAAATGTGGCTTGTTTGGAAAGGGAAGGAATTAAAGAAAAATGGTGTACTAAAGACTGCGAAAGAAAAACGTAAGGTGAGCGATGAACCACAAGTTTAACTTTATTCAGCAGAAGTTTTAAGTGCTACCATTGCACAAAAGATACAACTAAGAGAAACCTCAGGTTATCCTGGGGTTTTCTTATGCCTAAAAATAATTCAGGAATGTAAAAATTAGGTAAGACTACTAAGTAGCTCAAGGAGGAAGGAAGTTGAAATTTGGAAAAAAATGATCGTTTTAAAAGAGCGGAATTTGCTGCCGTTCTTGGTATTGTCATAAATATCGCTCTGGCCATTGTTAAGTGGGTTATTGGCGTTTATGCAGGGAGCCGTGCTTTAGTAGCTGACGCCGTCCATTCTGCATCAGATGTAGCCGGGTCGTTTGCCGTATACTTGGGTCTTAGAGCCGCAAAACAGCCGCCTGATAAAGATCATCCCTATGGACATGGGAAGGCCGAATCGATCGCTGCAATTATTGTTGCGGTCATATTATTATTAGTTGGAATTGAAATAGGAAAGTCATCCTTTCAATCATTTTTCAAACCAATTGAAGCCCCAAAAACGATTGCGATCGCTGCGGTAATCGTATCGATTATTGTGAAGGAAGCAATGTTTCGTTATAAGTATAAATTGGGCAAGGAACTTAATAGTGATGCGCTAATTGTCAATGCTTTTGAGCATCGTTCAGATGTCTATTCATCGATCGCAGCTTTACTGGGGATCGGCAGTGCCATTATCGGCGGAAAGCTTGGCATTCACTGGTTAGAATATGCAGACCCTGTGGCAGGAGTCGTAGTCTCTGTAATGGTTATTAAAATGTCCTGGGATCTTGGGAAAGAGTCCATTCATAATGCGCTCGATCATGTTCTTCATGAAGAAGATACAATTGAATTAAGAAGGACAGTTGAAACGGTTGAAGAAGTGAAAAAAATCGATGAACTGCATGCACGTGAACATGGCCATTATGTGATCGTCGATCTGAAAATCTCCGTTGATCCGAATATGACCGTTGAAGAAGGCCATCGGGTCGGAAAAAAAGTGAAGGGAAAATTGCTGGAGATGGATAATGTACAGAATGTTTTTGTTCACATAAACCCTTATAATGAGGAAAATTGATGGGAGATGTTCTGAAGCCGTATGTCATTTAAAGTCTCTACTGACCGAGCAGCGAGTTCTTCGCTGTTTTTCTTTTTTTCTATCATTGAAACACAGGAATCGCTCTTGTATAATTAAAAAGCTGAGGGGTGAACATATGTTACATTCAAAAACGCGATGGATTGTTCGGCATCCAGATGAAGAGAAGCAAAATCAACTCGTTCAAGAATTGAATATATCTTCTCTTGTGGCGTCGTTACTTGTCAATCGTGGACTTCATACCGTTGAATCAGCACGGTATTTTTTATTTGATAAAGAACAAGAATTTCATGATCCTTTTTTGTTAGCGGATATGGATATTGCCGTTTCGCGAATAAAAGAAGCAATAGAGAAGCAGGAACCGATTTTAATATTCGGAGATTATGATGCGGATGGTGTGACAAGTACATCTGTGATGATGATTACCCTCCGAGAGCTTGGGGCAAATGTTCAATTTTATATACCAAACCGGTTTACGGAAGGATATGGACCAAATATACCAGCCTTTCAGTATGCGGCTGATACGGGTATTAGACTGATTATTACAGTTGATACGGGCATTGCTGCTGTCAATGAAGCGAAAGCAGCTAAAGAGCTGGGATTGGATTTAATTATTACTGATCACCATGAACCCGGACCTCATCTTCCTGAGGCGCTGGCGATTGTTCATCCTAAGCTTTCGCAAAGCCGTTATCCTTTCCAGGAGCTGGCTGGTGTAGGGGTTGCCTTTAAATTGGCCCATGCTTTGTACGGAAAGCTGCCTGAGCATTTGCTTGAATTGGCGGCAATTGGAACGATTGCAGACCTTGTTTCTTTAAAAGGGGAAAACCGCTTACTTGCAAGCCGTGGAATTAAGAAGCTTAGATCAACCAAAAATATAGGCTTAAAGGCTTTATTTAAACAAACGGGTACGGAACCTTCTTCAATAAATGAGGAAACAATTGGTTTTCTTGTAGCACCTCGTCTGAATGCAGCGGGAAGATTGGAAAGTGCCGATCCTGCTGTAGATTTGCTTTTAACCGAAGATGAGTTTGAAGCAGAGTCGATTGCGGAGGAAATCGAGCGGTTAAACAAGGATAGGCAGGCCATTGTCAATGAGATTGCGAAAAAAGCGATTCAAGAGGTCGAGGAGCATTATCCGATCACCGAAAATTCGGTTCTAATCATCGGCCAAGAAGGATGGAATGCCGGGGTCGTTGGAATTGTTGCATCAAAACTAGTGGAAACGTTTTATCGTCCTGCCATTGTATTAAGCTTTGACCGGGAGAAAGGGTTGGCCAAAGGTTCTGCAAGGAGTATAAATGGCTTCGATTTATTCAAGAATCTTTCGGCATGCAAAGATATTCTGCCGCATTTCGGTGGGCATCCGATGGCTGCTGGGATGACATTGAAACTGGATGATGTTGATGAACTTCGGGAAAGACTGAACAACCTTGCTGAAGAGCAGTTAACAGAAGAAGATTTCATGCCCATCTCCACACTTGACGGAGAATTTGATTTAAAAGACATTCACCTTTCATCAATAGAAGAAATGGAAATGCTAGCTCCATATGGTATGGACAATCCAAAGCCGAAACTATTGATTAAAGATGCCAATATTACTGGATTGAGAAAGATTGGATCTGAACAAAATCACTTGAAAATTTCGATTGAGAATGAAGGAAATTCTCTTGATGGAGTAGGCTTTGGACTTGGTCATTTATTTGAACATATTTCTCCCTATTCTAAAATATCCGTTATTGGTGAAGTCTCGATAAATGAATGGAATAATATTCGAAAGCCGCAAATATTTTTACACGATATGGCTGTTGATACATGGCAGCTTTTCGATATTCGTGGCGTAACACGTTTCGAAAAATTAGCGAGTCTCATACCAGCAAAGCATGCAAAATGGATTGTATTTAATGAAGGAAATGCTGAAAAATTCTTAACCTTTACCGATCAAAAAATAGTTAAAGTAAGGTCAATAGAGGAAGCAGCAGTGCTAGATTTAGAAAAAGAAAATGTGGTATTAGCTGATATGCCGCCTTCTAAAGACATCTTGGCAAAACTATTTTCAGGCAAAAACCCAGCGAGAGTTTACGCACATTTCTATAAAGAAGAAAGCACTTATTTCAGTACACTCCCAACACGTGAGCATTTTAAATGGTACTATGCTCTTTTAGCAAAGAAAGGTCCACTTGATCTTAGAAAATACGGTGATGACATTGCTAAATATAAGGGCTGGAGCCGAGAAGCAATTGACTTTATGTCACAGGTGTTTTTAGACTTAGATTTTGTTAAAATAAACAATGGATTCATTTCTGTAAATAAAGATTCACATAAACGTGATTTAACAGACTCATTGACATACCAGCATAAGCAGTCACAATTTACGCTTGAAAGTGACTTACTATATTCATCCTATCAGGATCTCAAAGAATGGTTTGATGAGGTCATTCAAGATTCTGCGAAATTTGAGGAGGCAATTAAATAATGGACTTAAAACAATATATTACAATCGTCCAAGACTGGCCAAAACCAGGCATTCAATTTAAAGATATTACGACATTAATGGATAATGGCGAGGCATATAAATATGCTACAGATCAAATCGTGGCATATGCACGTGAAAAGCAAATTGACCTCGTTGTTGGACCAGAAGCACGTGGCTTTATTATTGGATGTCCAGTTGCATATGCTCTAGGACTAGGTTTTGCACCTGTTCGCAAGGAAGGAAAGCTTCCTCGTGAAACGGTCAAAGTAGATTACGGCCTAGAATACGGGAGCGATGTACTAACCATTCATAAAGATGCCATCAAGCCTGGTCAGCGTGTACTCATTACAGATGACTTACTTGCTACTGGCGGAACGATTGAAGCGACCATTAAGTTGGTCGAAGAACTTGGCGGCATTGTCGCAGGAATAGCATTCCTTATTGAATTAACGTATCTAGACGGTCGTAAAAAACTTGGAAAGTATGATATAATGACATTAATGGAATTTTAATTTTCAGGAGAGCGCTGATTATAAGCGCTCTTTTCTTAATTGAAATTGGATGTTTTCGTAAAGTTAGTTGCTTTTATAATACGATTTTTATTTAATAATCTGAGTTGATTGGAGCGGAGGGCACTTGACTCCTGCGGGAATAGAGGGAACGGGAGACCCCACAGGCGGTAACGCCGAGGAGGCTCCCGTCCCTCTCCGCGGAAAGCAAGTGCCCGCAGCGGAAATCAACGGGCAAACTTTGAAGGCAAAAAAAACGATACATGCGAAAATAGCCGTGAAATTAAATCTTTTTGATTAATATTTACGAAAACAGTATCTATAATGACAAAATCAAATGAAATTCGACATATTTTTTATTTTTTCCTTAAAAATAACCTCTTATGCCTTTACATCTTCGTGTTTTTTTTCGATAATAGTAGCAATCATTCTAATTAAATACTTTCTTTTTTGATAAAATTAGCAGAAAATTCACTAGATAAAACGGAAATATTCATTCATGTAAATGAAAATTAATTGGATAAAGGTGATACCATGGCGAACGATCATGTTCTGACCGCCGACCAAGTCATCGACAGGACAAAAGTATATTTAAATGATGAGCATGCGGCACTAGTAAAAAAAGCATATGAATTTGCAAAACATGCCCATCGTGAACAATATCGAAAATCAGGTGAGCCTTATATCATCCATCCTATTCAGGTTGCTGGCATATTAGCCGATTTGGAGATGGATCCTTCTACGGTTGCAGCCGGTTTTCTTCATGATGTGGTAGAGGATACAGATGTCTCACTAGAAGACATCAAGGAAGCCTTCAATGACGAAGTGGCGATGCTTGTCGACGGGGTTACGAAGCTCGGGAAAATTAAATATAAATCACATGAAGAGCAGCAAGCGGAAAACCATCGGAAAATGTTTGTGGCAATGGCGCAAGATATTCGTGTAATTCTCATTAAACTTGCTGATAGGCTCCATAATATGAGGACGCTAAAGCACTTGCCAGCAGAAAAACAACGGCGGATTTCAAATGAAACGCTTGAGATTTTTGCCCCACTTGCCCACAGATTAGGAATTTCGAAAGTCAAATGGGAGCTTGAGGATACAGCTTTAAGATATTTAAACCCGCAGCAATACTACCGTATTGTTAACCTAATGAAAAAGAAGCGGGCTGAACGAGAGCAATATCTTGATGATGTCATCGATGAGATGCGTGGCCGGATGAATGAAGTTTCCATAAGGTCAGATATTTCGGGCCGTCCGAAGCATATTTATAGTATTTATCGGAAGATGGTTTTGCAAAATAAGCAATTTAGCGAAATCTATGATTTGCTTGCCGTAAGGATTGTCGTTAATAGCATAAAAGATTGTTATGCGGTGTTAGGGATTATTCATACTTGCTGGAAGCCAATGCCTGGACGCTTTAAAGACTATATTGCGATGCCAAAGCAGAATATGTATCAATCCCTTCACACAACTGTTATTGGCCCGAAAGGCGATCCGCTAGAGGTGCAAATCCGCACATCTGAAATGCATCGGATCGCTGAATTTGGGATTGCGGCCCACTGGGCATATAAAGAGGGGAAAAAGGCCAATGAAGGCTCGTCTATTGAGGACAAGCTAACATGGTTCCGTGAAATATTAGAGTTTCAGGATGATACGGTTAATGCTGAGGAATTTATGGAATCATTAAAGATTGATCTATTTTCTGATATGGTGTTTGTGTTTACGCCAAAAGGTGATGTCATTGAACTGCCATCAGGATCGGTTCCAATTGATTTTGCCTACCGAATTCACTCTGAAATTGGAAATAAAACGATTGGCTCTAAAGTAAACGGGAAAATGGTAACCCTTGATTATAAGCTGAGAACAGGCGACATTATCGAAATACTAACCTCGAAGCATTCTTATGGTCCAAGTAAGGACTGGCTTAAATTAGCCCAAACCTCTCAAGCGAAAAACAAGATTCGAAACTTCTTTAAAAAGCAAAGAAGAGATGAGAATGTTGAAAAAGGTAAAGAGCAGGTTGAAAAAGAAATTCGTAATATGGATTTTGACTTAAAAGAGATTTTAACAAATGAGAATTTGAAGAGAGTAGCGGAAAAATTCAACTTTACGAATGAGGAAGATATGTACGCAGCTGTTGGCTATAACGGAGTAACGGCTCTGCAAGTTGCCAACCGCTTAACTGAAAAATGGCGCAAAAAACGTGATCTTGAACAAAATGCTCATATTTCGAATGCAGTTTCTGAATTAAAATCTTTCCCTTCTACAAAAAGACGTGAGTCAGGTGTACGCGTATCAGGGATTGATAATTTGCTTATTCGCCTTTCTCGTTGCTGCAATCCAGTTCCTGGTGATGACATTGTCGGATTCATCACGAAAGGCCGTGGGGTCTCTGTTCACCGAGCGGATTGCACAAATATTGTTACAGATGATGCCCAAGAAAGATTAATTCCTGTTGAGTGGGAAACGGCTTTAAATGATCGCAAAGAATATAATGTGGAAATTGAGATAACTGGATATGATAGACGGGGATTATTAAATGAGGTACTGCAGGCAGTAAATGAAGTGAAAACGAATATTTCTGCTGTTACGGGCCGCTCTGACCGGAATAAAGCCGCCACAATTAATATGACGATCTGTATTCATAATGTAAATCATTTACAAAAGGTTGTAGATCGGATAAAACAAATTCCTGATATTTACGCGGTCAGAAGGATTATGAACTAAGGAGTATTTTTAATGCGTGTAGTTGTGCAAAGAAGTAAAGAAGCAAGTGTCACGGTTGACGGAAAGATTGTAGGAAGCATTACAAAGGGATTTGTTTTGCTAGTTGGTGTAACCCATGAAGATAAAGAAGAAGATGCTGCCTTTTTGGCAGAAAAGATTGCTAACCTTCGTGTCTTTGAAGATGATAATGGAAAAATGAATCTGTCAATTTTAGATAAAGGCGGAGAAATTTTATCCGTTTCTCAATTTACTTTATATGGGGATTGCCGGAAAGGTCGCAGGCCAAACTTTATGGAAGCGGCCAAACCGGAGCATGCCTTGAGTATCTATGAAGCTTTTAATGCTTTTCTTCAGCAAAAAGGATTGAAAGTAGAAACGGGCGTATTTGGCGCTATGATGGATGTCCAATTAATAAATGACGGCCCGGTTACATTGATTCTGGATAGTAGGTAATAGATTAATTACGTTGTTCTTATTATAAGGCTGTTT
>NZ_JAHNZZ010000001.1:2288963-2317821 GCF_019039215.1 Bacillus sp. FJAT-29790 | reverse complement strand
CCCGTCACTCCCCGCGGAAAGCAAGTGCCCGCAGCGGAAATCAACGGGCAAACTTTAAAGGCCAAAACAATAATATATGCGAAAACAACATATTATAAAAATGAAACATTGCAAAAAGGGTCAGACACGATTCATACGAAAACTCGTATGAATGTGCCTGGCCCTTTTTAGTTTGTAAAATGTTTGGCAAGCCCCTGAAAGATTCCTGTTGCCACGCTTTCTTGGTATTGTCCTGTTGTTAGAAGCATTTCTTCAGCCGGATTACTTAAATATCCTAGTTCAAGAAGGATTGCGCTGCGTTTATTTTCCCTTAGCACATAGTAGTCGCCAAATCGATAGCTTCGGTCTTTTAGGTTTGTCTTCGAAGTGACTGAATAATGAACATCTGCAGCCAGATTTTTTTGATAGGAATGAAAATAATAGGTTGTCATTCCTTTTACACTGCGATCTGGATTACTATCATAATGAATACTGATAAATGCATCGGCATTATGATAATGTGATGTATAGACCCTTGAGGATAAAGGGATATATGTATCATTGTTTCGGGTTAAGATGACATTGGCACCAGAAGCTTTTAATTTATCATATAAGACCTGAGCAGTACGTAGGGTTAAAGTTTTTTCTAATGTTCCTCCTGCCCCTGTTGTTCCGTTGTCTCTTCCCCCATGCCCGGGGTCAAGAACAATTTTTTTATTTTTTAAATGCATGCCGGAACCTAGTTTTTCGATTTGTGGAGCTGATCCATTCACTGAAACGATCCATCCGGCAACAAAGCCGCTCTCCCCATTGGAAAGACGAATTTCATACCAATCTTTTTGGACACTGAGAATGTTAAATGATTCTCCCTGATTTGCCCGTTGAACAACTTGGGACTGTGCATTTGGACTTTTTCTTATGTTTGTCCCATCATGAATGATTTTTACCGAACTACCCTTTACTGTTTGCTCAGTAGGAGCTGAACTTTTAACATTGGATTGATCCAAATACCAGCCGGCGATCCATCCGAATGAGCCCGGTTTATATTCGACTTTCACCCAATTATTAACTTCCTCTAAAATTTTGAATCCTTGTCCTTTTGAAACAGAACCAATGGCTTTGCCATTTAACGAACCCGTATTTCTAACTGTTAATGAGGTTGCTGTTACGATTCCCATATTGCCGGAAACAGAAGATTGACCGGGATTTTGAACATGAATAGGGCTTTCCGAATGATTTTTTTCAATCTGCACATACTGACTGCTAATCCAAGCCCGTTTTCCAGAATGCGAAATTTCTGTCCATTCCCTATTTTGCGAGATAATCTTGACGGTTTCCCCTGCATGTAATTTTCCAATCACATTGCCATTTAGGGAAGGGCTGGTTCTAATATTAAGGGAATTGGCAGTTATTTTTCCATGCTGCCCATTCGCAGCTTCACTATTTGCTGAATTGTCCTGAATCCTGACATAATCTCTTGAAACCCAGCCATCCCCATATGGTGTTTTGAGCTGGATCCAATTGCCATTTACGGTTAGTATACTGAATGATTTCCCTTTTTGAATAGTGCCTATTACTTGGAAGCTTGTGTTAGGCCCTTTTCTCACTCTTAGTCCATCAGTTGTAACGATTGCTGACGTGTTTGTACTTTGTATATTCGGGGTGCTATTTTGCTGGCTGTTGGCTTTAGAAACAAGCCAATTGGCAACCCAGCCTTTTTGTCCGTTTCCAAGTTGGATCTCAATCCAATCTTTTTCCTCTGCAAGCATTGGATATAGTTCCCCTTTTTTTGCCTTGGCGACGATTGGGTAGCTTAGCCCGGGGCCGCCGCGAATGTTCAAATTATCCGTTCCAATCTTGACCGATGCACCTGCAGCATTTGCTTTAGTTATGGGAATTCCTGTCCCCATTAAGAGAATTAAGCAAAACAATAAGACGGCATGTTTCTTTCTGAGCATTTGCTCCCTCCTCTCGTTTTTAGCTGGATTCGAAATCAATGAATTAAGCTGTCTTCGCAAACTTTGTTGTTATTTACCAAGTAGTGCGGAGGGGGTGATTTCCGCTCCAATCAACCTTCAACATAGCAACAATCTTTTGGAAAAGATTTTTTCTAAAAAATTGTTGATTTTAAAGGAATCATCCTATTCAAGGAAAACAAAATTACTACTGTCAGTCAAGCCCTTTTTCCTTAATTTTCTTTCTAGCTCAAGCGGGCGCATTAACAGCTCTTATAAATAGATGATAAGAACCTCGTTAATACTTCTCTTCAAGAAGTCTGATTTCCTTCTATAAATGCCGGAAATATCCGAATGAATAAAGGGAGAAAAAGAAAAATATAAGAAACATTTTTCTCATTAATGGGAAGACTAGGTAGTGTCTAGTTGAACGGAGGGTGATATACATGAGATTTGGTGACAAGGGAATGTCTGTCCAATCAGGTGAAAACCAGCTTTTTGGCGTGGATTTTCATGATTTTATCCAAAAGGAGCAAGGTTCGAATATGGTTGAGTTAGCATCGGAATTTGGGTTAACAGTGAATGACGTCAGAAAGCTAAAAAAACATTTAGAACGTTCGTAAATAATTTGCTATTGACATTGCAATTGATGGTCCGTATGATAATATAAACATTATGAGAAGTTAATTCAATAGAATAGATGTCTAGCTCCGAGCGCCATCGGCTCGAGGTCATAAGCCAATCCGTCAAGAAGGTTAAAGAACAACCTTCCCGCCGGCTTGTCTTATGCTTGCGGCCCGCAGGAAGCGGGTCATGCAGACGTTGCCACAGGACAAGGAAAGCCGAGGCAGCGATACATCGCTCGACCAAAAGTGATAGCTTTTGGGAGGACGTGGCGATTTTAGTCTGCGTACCTTAAGGCGCTCTCCGCTTTTCTAATAACCATTGATGAAGAAGAGTAGTTAAACCCCACATGGAAAGAGAAGAAATGTCAAAGGCTGAGAGCATTTCTGCATGATGATTAATGAAAGAACACTTCGTAGGTTTCACTCTGAAAGAGGTATTCACCTTTAGTAGGGGCTGAACGTTAACAGGCGTTAACTGTAAAAGAGGAAGACGTCTTTTTGACGTTTTCAATTAGGGTGGCACCACGGGAATCTCAAAGCTCTCGTCCCTTGTATGTTTATACAAGGAGGCGGGGGCTTTTTATATTTTTTATACATATTATCTTTAAAAATTAGGAGGATGGGTTTACATGTCAATCCAAATACCGAGAGGAACACAGGATATACTCCCTGGCGAAATAGAAAAGTGGCAGCTTATTGAGGAAAAGGCAAGAGAGCTTTGCGCAAAATTCCAATATCGTGAAATCAGAACACCGATATTTGAACATACAGAATTATTTTTACGCAGTGTGGGAGACACAACCGATATTGTTCAGAAAGAAATGTATACATTTGAAGACCGCGGGAAGCGAAGCTTGACCTTAAGGCCAGAAGGGACGGCCTCAACCGTTCGCTCCTTTGTTGAAAATAAAATGTTTGGGTATGCGAATCAGCCTGTTAAGCTTTATTATATGGGGCCCATGTTTCGCTACGAGCGTCCACAGGCAGGACGCTTTCGCCAATTTGTTCAGTTTGGAGTCGAAGCGATTGGAAGTGCAGATCCGGCTATTGATGCTGAGGTAATTGCATTAGCCATGTCCCTTTATCAGGAATTAGGCTTGAAAAAGCTTAAACTTATTATTAACAGTCTTGGGGATAAAGAAAGCCGAACCGCTCACCGTGAAGCTTTAATTAATCACTTTAAACCGAGGATCGGAGAGTTTTGTGCAGACTGTCAGAACAGACTTGAGAAAAATCCGATGCGTATTCTAGACTGCAAACAAGATCGCGAGCATGAACTAATGCAAACAGCACCTTCGATTATTGATTTCTTAAATGAAGATTCAAAGAAATATTTTGAGAAAGTCCAGAAGTATTTAAATGATCTTGATATCGCATTCGAAGTAGATCCGAATCTTGTTCGTGGGCTCGATTATTATAACCATACTGCTTTTGAAATTATGAGCAACGCTGAAGGATTTGGAGCGATCACGACCTTATGCGGCGGCGGGCGCTATAACGGCCTTACAGAAGAAATTGGCGGTCCTGAGGCTCCGGGGATTGGTTTTGCGATGAGCATTGAGCGATTTATCGCTGCATTAGATGCGGAACAAATCGTGCTTCCTGCTAATGAAGGGATCGATTGTTTCCTTGTTGCATTAGGGGAAGAAGCAAAAGATTATACGGTTGGCTTGCTGCATAAACTTCGTCTTGCTGGATTTTCCGCTGAAAGAGACTACTTAGATCGAAAAATTAAAGCCCAGTTTAAAGCGGCAGATCGTTCGAATGCAAAGTATGTTGCGATACTTGGAGAAGATGAATTAAAAGCGAATAAAATTAACTTAAAATCAATGGAGAGCGGTGAACAAACAGAGCTGGAGCTTGGTTCGTTTGTGGAACAATTCACTGCGCTATTGAAATAGGAGGAATAGGCATGTTTGGGAGAACATATTACTGCGGAGAAATGACAGAAGCTGCGATTAACGAGAAAGTTGTAATAAAAGGATGGGTGCAAAAACGTCGTGATTTAGGCGGCCTTATTTTCATTGATCTTCGGGATCGAACAGGAATTGTCCAGGTTGTTGTTAACCCTGAACTGGCGCCAGAGGCTCATGCTGTTGCTGATAAAGTAAGAAATGAGTATGTACTTGATATCGAAGGGGAAGTAATTGCCCGTACGGATGGAACGATTAATGAGAATCTAAAAACGGGCCGGATTGAGATTCAGGCCGAAAAAGTAACTATTCTAAATGAAGCAAAAACACCTCCTTTTTTGATTGATAATAAAACTGATGTTTCAGAAGATATACGTCTTAAATATCGTTATCTTGACTTAAGAAGGCCAGCGATGTTTGAAACGTTCAAAATGCGCCATCAAGTGACGAAAGCAATGAGGGAATTCCTCGATAGCGAAGGATTCCTTGATATCGAAACACCGATTTTGACGAAGAGCACGCCTGAAGGGGCTCGTGATTATTTAGTTCCAAGCCGCGTTCATCCAGGTGAATTTTATGCCCTGCCACAGTCGCCGCAAATCTTTAAACAGCTGTTAATGGTTGGTGGAATGGAACGTTATTATCAAATTGCCCGCTGCTTCAGGGATGAAGATTTACGTGCAGATCGTCAGCCTGAGTTTACCCAGCTCGATATGGAAATGAGCTTTATGAGCCAGGAAGAAATTATGGGTCTGATGGAGAACATGATGAAAAAGATCATGAAGGAAGTGAAAAACCTTGATGTCTCGATTCCATTCGAGCGGATGCCTTATCAGCAAGCGATGGACCGCTTTGGATCTGATAAGCCAGATACACGTTTTGAAATGGAATTAACGGATTTATCAGAGATCTTGAAGGATTCAGGCTTCAAAGTATTTGCAGGGGCCATTGCTTCCGGCGGCCAAGTTAAGGCGATAAACGTGAAAAATGGAGCAGGTCAATATTCTAGAAAAGATATCGATGCGTTAACGGAATTTGTAGCTGTTTATGGCGCGAAGGGGCTCGCTTGGTTAAAGGCTGAAGAAGATGGTTTGAAGGGTCCAATTGCTAAATTCGTTATGGAAGAAGATCAACGTGCTATCAAAGCAGCGCTTTCTGTTGAAAATGGGGATTTACTATTATTCGTAGCAGATAAGAAAAATGTCGTTGCCGATGCGCTTGGTGCATTGCGATTAAAACTAGGCAAAGATCTCGGACTTATTGATCAAAGCAAGTTTAACTTCCTATGGGTTACAGAGTGGCCATTACTTGAGTATGCTGAAGAAGAAGGTCGTTATTACGCGGCACATCATCCATTTACAATGCCTGCAAGGGATGACCTGGAGCTCCTTGATACAGACCCATCTCAAGTAAAAGCACAGGCATATGATCTTGTATTAAACGGCTATGAGCTCGGTGGGGGATCTCTTCGTATTTTCGAGAGAGCTATACAGGAAAAAATGTTTAATGTACTTGGTTTTACGAAAGAGGAAGCGACCGAGCAATTTGGGTTCTTGCTAGAAGCATTTGATTACGGTACGCCACCACATGGGGGAATTGCATTAGGTCTTGATCGGCTTGTTATGCTCCTAGCAGGCAAGACAAATCTTCGCGATACGATTGCCTTTCCAAAAACAGCAAGCGCAAGCTGTATCTTAACTGATGCTCCAGGTGAAGTAAGTCAGGCTCAATTGGATGATCTGCATCTTGCCCTTAATCTTAAAAAAAGTGAATAAAGACCTGTATTTCATAGAATGACGGGTATATGTCCTTATTAATAGAAAATTCACTTTATTCTTGCTTGAAAAGAGTGATTTTCTGTGGTATTATCAAACTAACAAATAAAGAGTCCTGATGTGTTCGTTGTGTAACCTGAAATTTTGACCGAACATCTTTCCTTCGGGAATCCGGAGTTTTCTAGCCGCGTAAATGCCTTATGGATGAGGACTTACAAAAGCAGAAACAGGACACCCACCTGCTAAGAGCGGGTTCAAAACGAAGGCGCCTAAAGCGACGGCATGATTGGGGCTCTTTACGTACATATTGAATTTATTATCCATGCCGAGAAATTGGCATGGATTTTTTGTTTTTTGGTTCCTGTGTATTACTATCCGAAAAGTACACAATATAAATTCGGACATTGGTCGAAGGACTCGTTTTTATTCTTGGCTCATTTCTAAGAGATTGTTGCTTTATGATATAAATTCCCTAAAGAGTTTTGGGTAGTAATGAACCCCTCATGAGGAGCGGTATTCCCTTTTCGAAGAGTTTTCGGTCGTCATGAAATTCTCATGGTGAATGTTTACCTATTTTCAATATAATAAATGTTATTATAAAAGTTATAAAAGCAACAAAGTTTGTGAAAACAGACTTATTTTTCTATATGAGTGAATAAATGATACAATAATCAATCAATAAAAAAACAAACAGCCTGCTTTTATTTGCCAGGCTGTTTGTTTTTTTCAAGGTTCCACCAATTAACCTACTTGGCAGCAACGAATTCAGCTGTAATATTATCAATGATTGTCTGAACAGGTAATATTTCTTTAATTTCGGATACTCTAGCACCTGCGAATACGAGTCCATTTTCCACATCGCCGCCGACAGATTTAAACAGAGAATCTAGCGTGCAAAAACGATACGAACAATTTTTCAAACAATCATGGCATTTATCGATTTTTACTTTATTCGTTCCCATGATTAAATCTGTAAATTTATTCTTTATGGCTCTTCCCTGTAAGCCTACAGTAGTCTTAACCAAGATGGTATCTTCTTTTTTCGCATGTACATATTTTTCTTTAAATGCAAGTGGCGCATCACATTCTTCGCTTGCGACAAACCTTGTCCCCATTTGAACACCAGAAGCGCCCATTTTAACGGCTTTTGCTAAATCTTCGCCTGTTAAAATACCGCCCGCAGCGATAACTGGGATTTTAACAGCCTCCACTACTTCGGGCAAAATATCAAACAATGGCCTGTCGGTTCCAAGATGTCCCCCAGCTTCGCAGCCTTCAACAACTACAGCCGCAGCCCCTAATCGTTCTGAAATTCTCGCCAACTTGGCAGATGAGACGATAGATAGTACAGGAATGCCATACTCTTTTCCCCAAGCATACATATCCCTAGAGATCCCTGCACCTGAAATAATAAAATCAACCTTTTCTTCCATGGCAGCTTTCATTTTTTCCGCGAAATCGTTCATTGCGAATAAAACATTAACACCTATATAACCAGCTTCTTTGATCCGCTCTTTGGCTATTTTAATATGGGATCGTAATTCTTCGGTAGAAATTCCTGTGCCAGAAATAATTCCGATCCCGCCTGCATTGGCGACCGCTGAAGCAAGACCGCTAAGTGAAATTCCTATACCCATCCCGCCTTGAAGGATAGGGACCCTCGGTTTCATATGCCCAATTTTTAATTGTGGAAGATTCAAGTCAAAACCCCATTTCTATCAGCTAACAACATGTATTCATTTAATCTGAAATAATTTTAGCACCTTACCTGATAAAAAGATGTGACTTTTGTTACCTGGTCATATTAGCTGATGTTACCAAATGCGATAAATATTAATAACTTTTATTCCTATAGAATTACTTATTTTTATTAAAAAGTATGATATATTCATTATCGGGTAAAACAAAAAAAGCACGCTGTTATTAGACATTTAGGATAATAGAAGCGCCTAATTTTTAAATAATATGGAGTTGAGATAGATGTTGCATCAATTTTCAAGAAATGAGCTTGCAATTGGCAAAGAAGGACTAGAAAAAATGAAAAACAGCACCGTTGCGGTTCTTGGGATTGGCGGAGTAGGAACTTTCGCTGCCGAAGCATTAGCACGGTCAGGAGTGGGACGGTTAGTCCTAGTCGATAAAGATGATGTCGATATTACTAACGTCAATCGGCAGATCATAGCATTACTTTCAACTGTTGGCCAGCCAAAGGTTGATTTAATGAAGGAACGAATTAAGGATATTAATCCTGAGTGTGAAGTAATTGCGCTGAAAATGTTTTACACGGAAGAAACGTATGAGCAGTTTTTTGAGTATGGCCTTGATTTTGTAGTTGACGCGTCCGATACGATTTCTTATAAAATTCACTTAATGAAGGAATGTTTAAAAAGAAATATCCCAATGATCTCAAGCATGGGAGCGGCAAACAAAATGGATCCAACCCGTTTCCAAATTTCTGATATTTCAAAAACGCATACCGATCCAATTGCAAAAGTCATAAGGACACGCTTAAGAAAAGAGGGAATTAGAAAAGGAATTCCAGTCGTATTCTCAGATGAAAGCCCGATCGTGATCCGTGAAGATGTTCGGAAGGTAGTCGGTAAAGACGAAGCAGTCATTCGAAAGGCAAAAATGCCGCCTTCATCCAATGCATTTGTTCCGTCAGTTGCAGGATTAGTTATGGCTAGCTATGTGGTAAGGGAATTGTTAAGCGACATTAAAATTAGCCGTGTGAAGGATGAAAAATAATAGTGGATTTGGTCTGGCTTTAATATAGAGCCAGGCCTTTTTATTTTTTCGAAATAAAATCAGGAGGGCAATTATTGTTAAATTGGGTTTTAATCGCCTATTTTTTCAAAAAAGTGTAAAAATAAATTGACTTTTTATTTTGTATCGGTGTACTATTTAACTAGAACACTAAAACGGTGGTTTAGGAGGTCAAAAATGTGAAAGCATTTAACGGTTTATTTTTTAAAGAATTAAAACTGACAAAAAATTGGTTTATGGTCGGAATGGCTTTGTTGATCTTGGCGGTCATGGCAGGAATAGGCTTGATGCGTTATTTTAACGAACCTAATGTTTTTGCCGTTATCTCCATCATGATTTTAAGCGCTCATGCTTTTTATCTGCCACTATATTTGCTGTCTTCTCTAAATATTGAAGGACAGAGCCAAGGGTGGCTACACAATCCCAATAGCGGAACGAAGCTCTTTCTAGCCAAAATAGCTGCAGGGCTTCTCTTTTTCCTTGTTTCTCTTTTTATTGCTCTGTGTGTTGCAAAATGGGGGATTGATCATGCTGAAGGTTTATCATGGATTGAAGGAGAACATTTCCCAACAATCAGCTTGATGGGAGCAGGACTTACTTTAGGCTCTATCTTCATGGGGATATGGGTGCTGTTTTATTGGTCATTATTTCACTCTTTAAAAAATGTCCCAATTGTTAGTTCTTTCCGCTGGCCAATACTAGTCGGGGTTTGGCTTTTATTGTCAGTAATTTGGAATTATATACAGCACCAGCCTTTTTATCAGAAGCTTAAAAAAATAGGTGTCATTCAGCTTGATTCCATTCAATCGATTAAGTATGAAGTAAGTAAAAATTCAGCGTCTGCCGCGTTTATAGAAGGATCCGGATTAACGATTATGAATGGAATCATTTATACAGCAATTGTCATTCTCGTTTTTTACATCGCTGTTTGGCTTTTAGAGCGGAAAGTTGAGGTGTAACGTCATGGGTGAGCAATTTCAAGCATCGAATCCGATTTATATGCAAATTGTCGATAAAATAAATCAGCAGATTATTAGAGGGGAATTACTGCCTGGCAACAAACTCCCTTCCGTTCGTGAAATGGCGGTACAAACAGGAGTCAATCCAAATACGATTCAAAGAACGTATAGTGAATTGGAGAGGATGGAAATCGTGGAAACGAAAAGAGGGCAAGGGACGTTTGTAACAGAGAATGAACGCAAAATTGATGAATTAAAAGTACGCCTGCAAATGGACATCATTGAGGCCTTTGTCAAAAACATGAAAGAGCTCGGGTTTTCGGAAGAAGAAATGCTCTCCGGTTTAGAGGAATACTTTAAGGGGACGCGGGAGGACTTAAGATGATAAAATTCCAGCATGTGACGAAAAAATATGGCCGAAAATATGGTCTTAATGATGTATCTTACACCCTTGAGAAAGGAAAAATATACGGTTTAATCGGACCGAACGGCAGCGGAAAATCAACGACTTTGAAAATGATAGCCGGACTTGTTCATCCTTCAAATGGCACTGTAATTGTCAATGGCAAAGAGGCCGATCGAAAAACAGCCCGGGAAGTCGCTTATTTAACCGAACTGGATACGTTTTATCAGCCATTCAAGGTAGGTGATATGATCGAATTCTATTACAGTCAATTCCCGGATTTCCGTATGGAACGAGCAGAAGAATTACTCCAATTCATGAAACTTGACCGAGATGCGAAGCTAAAGCAATTATCGAAAGGGAACCGCGGCCGTTTAAAATTGGTTCTTGCATTGGCCAGGGAAACATCTGTATTGCTTTTAGATGAGCCTTTTTCAGGTCTTGACCCAATGGTAAGGGATTCGATTGTAAAAGGGCTGCTGTCTTATATAGATTTTGAAAATCAGACGGTGGTTATCGCGACTCATGAAATAGATGAAATTGAGCCTTTACTCGATGAAGTACTGGCCATTCAAAATGGGAAAGTAATTGACCGCTATAATGTAGAAGAATTAAGAGAAACAGAAGGGCTGTCAATCCTTGAATGGATGAAACAAACATTTAAAGAATGAAAGGAGAGAATCGATGGATATCCTCGTAGAGATTCAAAATGTATCAAAAACAATTAAAGGGAGAACGATTATCGATTCTGTAAGTTTCGATGTGAGAAAAGGAGAGGTATTTGGTTTCTTAGGGCCAAATGGTGCGGGTAAAACTACAACGATTCGGATGATGGTTGGCCTGATTGGCATGACTTCTGGCGATATTAAAATACTTGGCCATAGCATTAAAGCGGATTTTGAAAAAGCAATTACACATGTAGGGGCAATTGTTGAAAATCCAGAAATGTATAAATTTTTGAGTGGCTATCAAAATCTTAAACACTTTGCACGGATGTCCAAAGGTATTTCAAAGGAAAAAATTGATGAAACGGTTGAACTTGTTGGTCTAACAGATCGAATTCATGACAAAGTAAAGACCTATTCACTCGGAATGAGGCAGAGACTTGGATTAGCGCAATGCCTTCTCCATGACCCGAAAATTTTAATACTTGATGAACCAACGAATGGTCTTGATCCAGCGGGAATCCGCGAAATTAGGGATCATGTCAGGAAGCTGGCAAGGGAGAAAGAAATGGCCGTCATTGTTTCAAGCCATTTACTATCTGAGATGGAAATGATGTGTGACCGGATTGGAATTATTCAGAATGGCCGGCTCATTGATGTTCAGCTTATTTCCGATTTTGTTCAAGGGAATGAGAAAAATTACGAGGTTGAGGTAGACAATAAAGAAAAAGCAATGCAAATTATCAAAAAAACGAATCCGGAAGCGCGTGTTCTGTTGACGGAAAATGGAATTGCATTGCCGCTCGTAAAAGAACAAGTACCAGTAATCGTTAAGGAACTTGTCAATACGGAAATTTCAATCTATGGCATCAAAGAAGTAACAAAAACACTTGAAGACCGTTTCCTTGAAGTGACATCAGAAAAGGAGGGTCCTGCACATGTTAAATCTGATTCAGAATGAGTGGATGAAGATTTTTAGGCGACCTGGGACGTATGTCATGATCGGGCTCCTCATATTAATGATAAGTGTAGCCGGTGCCTTTATCAAATACCAGGAAAGTGGAGGAATTGTTCCTGATAACCAAGAATGGAAAAGAGGACTTCAGCTTCAAAATGAGAGCTATAAAAAACAACTGGAAGAATTGGGTGATTCCGCTCCGAGGGATTTAAAAGACCATTATCAAAAAGAAATCGCGATAAATGAATACCGGATCGAACACGATTTATCGCCGAATGAAGATTACTCCATCTGGGGATTTGTAACTGACTCTTCACAAACAATCGAGTTTGTTGGTTTGTTCACAATCATTATTGCAGCTGGAATTGTTGCTAGCGAATTTAACTGGGGCACGATCAAACTGTTATTAATTCGGCCAATCAAAAGAGGCAAAATATTAGCTGCAAAGTACATCACAGTTATTCTGTTTGGACTGCTGATCCTGTTTATTCTGTTCGCCTATTCCTCATTATTAGGAGCGATCCTCTTTGGAACTCCCGAAAGCGCAGCTCCATATTTAAACTATTACAATGGGCAAATTACCGAACAGCCTATGCTAGTTCATCTCGTCATTGTCTATTGCCTCAAATCGATAAATATGATCATGCTTGCAACAATGGCCTTTATGATTTCAGCAGCCTTCCGCAACAGTTCACTTGCCATTGGGCTGTCGCTGTTCCTAATGTTTATGGGGGGGCAAGTAACAAGACTAATTTCCATGAAATATGAGTGGGCAAAGTATATCCTCTTTGCAAACACGGATTTGCTGCAATATTTTGAAGGAACTCCGATGGTGGAAGGGATGACACTAGGGTTCTCAGTAATTATGTTGATTGTCTACTTCTTCCTGTTTCAAGGAATTGCGTTTTATGTATTTAAGAAAAGGGATGTAGCAGCATAGAAAACAGGGTTTGGCGTGAGCCAGACCCTTTTAACATGTTAAGAGAAGTTTTGAATCATCTTCGAAAGGAACTCTATTTTTTGAATGGATTCTTTCATTAAGATTTCAAAAGCTTATCGTAAATAACCGCCAAAGCCTGTTCAAACTTGCCTGTTTTCTTCGGCTCGTAATAAACTTTATTTTTTAATTTATTAGGCAAGTATTGCTGTTTGACCCAGCCGGATTCGTAATCATGCGGATACTGATAATCAATTCCTCTTCCAAGCTCTTTTGCCCCTTTATAATGCGCGTCCCTTAAATGATCGGGAACTTCTCCGCTGTTGCCAGCTCTTATATCAGCAAGCGCAGCATCCATTGCTTTATATGCTGAATTCGATTTAGGTGATAAGCATAGCTCAATCACCGCATTAGCAAGTGGAATTCTTGCCTCGGGAAAGCCGACTCTTTCTGCCGTTTCGATAGCAGCGAGTGTTCTTGCCCCGGCTTGTGGGCTCGCAAGGCCGATATCCTCGTAGGCAATGACCAATAATCGCCTGCTAATACTGACTAAATCACCTGCTTCAATTAATCTGCCTAAATAATGGAGAGCGGCATTTACATCACTACCACGGATGGATTTTTGAAACCCTGAAAGGACATCGTAATGGGCATCTCCGTCTTTATCATGGGCTAAGCTTTTTCGTTGCATGCATTCCTCGGCCGTTGGCAAATCGATCTTGATTTCTTCGCTGTCATCAGGACTCGTTGATAAAACGGCCAGCTCTAAAGCGTTTAATGAACTTCTCATATCTCCATTTGAAGCTGTTGCAAGATGGATAAGAGCCTCGTCTGTAATTTTCACATTCTTTTCTCCAAAACCGCGTTCCTTATCGTCAATCGCTTTCAGCAAAGCCTCTTTAATATTTTCAACTGATAAAGGCGTTAATTCAAAAATTTGGCAACGGCTTCGGATCGCGGGGTTTATCGCATGATAAGGATTGCTCGTTGTGGCTCCAATGAGGGTAATCATTCCATTTTCTAAATATGGAAGCAAAAAATCCTGTTTCCCTTTATCAAGCCGATGCACTTCATCGAGCAAAAGGATGACTTTACCTGACATTTTAGCTTCCGCGGCTACAATCTCCATATCCTTCTTATTGTTTGTTACGGCATTTAATGTCCGAAAAGCATAGCGGGTACTCCCTGCAATGGCACTTGCAATCGAAGTTTTGCCGACACCTGGCGGGCCGTACAAAATCATCGATGATAGCTGTTTTGCTTTTACCATTCGGTTGATGATTTTCCCATCAGAGACGAGATGTTCCTGTCCGATGATTTCCTCAATCGTTCTTGGTCGCATACGAAATGCTAGTGGTTTAATGCTCAAGTTTATCACTCCAACCTGTAGAAGGCCTTTTAAAAAAGGTTAATTATATGAAATAAACATATCATAAATCATGGTTTGGCAAAATGAATATTGGTTAAACATATGCTATAATGTGTAATGCCTATCTAATTACTAAGAATTTAATAAGCTTTTTTTGCGGGGAGAATAAACAGATGATTACGAGAAAAAGTGGCCAAATTAGGCCTAGAATCGTTGTATATTTAATGGGTTTACTCATTATGAGCCTTGGCATTGTTTTATTAATAAAGGCTGACCTCGGAGCAACCCCGTGGGATGTACTCCATGTAGGCCTGTACTATCAGCTTGGGCTGACAATCGGAAGTTGGTCGGTTCTTGTCGGGTTCGTAATTATAGGGGTGGCTTGCCTTATATCAAAAGAGCTTCCAAGAGTGGGCTCTTTTACGAATATGATCTTGATTGGCCTTTTTATTGATTTATATTTACTATTGCCGTTTATGCAAACTCCCTCCGCGCTTATTGGGAAAATGATTATGTTTGTATTCGGTATTATTATTTATTGTTACGGAATGGGGATATATATATCAGCCCAGTTTGGTGCGGGACCAAGGGATAGTCTAATGATCGCATTAACAGAAAAGACTGGCTGGAATGTGGGGCGTGTTCGAGCATGCATGGAGATCGTTGTCCTGATTATTGGCTGGCAGCTAGGCGGCCCTGTTTTCTGGGGAACGATTGTGATCAGTGTCACGATGGGTTCAATTGTAGGCGTTGCTCTACCGCAATGTCAATCATTAACGGATTGGTTTTTACAGAGAATGAAAAAGCAAGATACAATTATTATATCGAATTTAGCGAATGAAAAGGATAGAGGTGTCAATTAATGAAAATATCTACAAAGGGCCGGTATGGTTTAACGATTATGATTGAATTGGCCAAAAAGCATGGGGAGGGTCCACTTTCCTTAAAATCAATTGCTCGTACAAATGATCTTTCGGAGCATTATCTCGAACAGCTCATTGCTCCGCTTCGGAATGCTGGCCTAGTAAAAAGTATTCGTGGCGCATACGGCGGCTACATTTTAGGTGACATACCTTCAAAAATAACAGCAGGTGATATCATCAGGGTATTAGAAGGTCCAATCAGTCCTGTTGAAGGAATTGAAGATGAGGAGCCAGCAAAAAGGGAGCTTTGGATGCGCATTCGTGATGCTGTGAAAGAAGTATTAGATAATACGACGGTTGAAGATCTGGCGAATCATACAGATCGCGGTGATTCGGATTCATATATGTTTTATATTTAAGCAAAAGGACATTTCATAAGGTTCGCTTTAATAGCTGATTTATTCGAAGAGTCGCCGAAAAGTAGCTAATAAAATAGTGAAAGTCGCCGATATATTCAAAAAAGTTTCCGATAGGACGCAGAATCCTATTGAATTTAGTGGTTTGTATCTAAAATTTTTACTAATAAAATTGAATAAAAATCTACCAATTTTACGGGAAAATCCTATATATTATATGAATTATGCAAAAAAATATTTTAAAGCAGTATGATAAAAGAAGGTGAATCAAATGGAGCGAATATACGTTGACCATGCGGCCACATCGCCAATGCACCCAAAGGTAATTGAAAAGATGACTGAGATAATGACCTCAGAATTCGGTAACCCATCAAGCATCCATTATTTTGGCCGCGGGGCCCGGCATATTATTGATGAAGCAAGGGAAGAACTGGCTAAAAGCATTGGCGCACAGGCTAATGAGATAATATTTACAAGCGGAGGCACGGAGGCGGATAATCACGCCATTTTCGGCGTGGCTGAATCATATAAACAAAACGGCAAGCATATTATTACGACGACAATTGAGCATCATGCCGTTCTTCATGCCTGTAAGGAATTAGAAAAAAAGGGATATGAAGTGACATACTTACCAGTTGATATCGATGGAAGGGTAGCTGTGAAGGATGTCGAGAAGGCCCTACGAGAAGATACGATCCTTGTTACGATCATGTACGGAAACAATGAAGTCGGGACGATTCAGCCAATAAGAGCAATTGGACAACTTTTGGCGGACCATCCCGCAAAATTCCATACAGATGCGGTACAAGCATATGGGATGGGAAAAATCGATGTTCGAGAACTTGGAATTGACTTACTGTCCGTTTCCGCTCATAAAATAAATGGACCAAAAGGAATCGGATTTTTATATGCCCATAAAGATGTAAAGCTCTCTTCCCGTATGTTCGGCGGTGAGCAAGAACGAAAAAGACGCGCTGGAACGGAAAATGTTCCTTCTATTGCGGGCTTTCTGGAATCCGTCAAGATTGCACAGCTATCGATGGAGAAAAAAAGGAAAGAATACGAGGAATACAAGCTCGCTTTCATAAAAAAGCTTACAGAAGTGGAAGTTGAATTTATTCAAAACGGATCACTTGATTATTCACTTCCTCATGTTTTAAACTTAAGCTTTCCCGGAACGAATGTGGAAGCCATGCTAGTGAATTTAGATATTGCTGGTATCGCTGCCTCCAGCGGTTCCGCGTGTACAGCAGGAACGATTGATCCTTCCCACGTCCTAGTTGCAATGTTCGGCAAAGGGTCGGAACGTCTGCAAAACTCGATTCGTTTTAGTTTTGGTCTTTTTAATACATTAGAGCAAATTGAAAAGACAGGGGAAGAAACGGCGAAAATCGTAAAGCGACTAACAAAATAGATGAATTAAAGTTAAAGGAACGTGGTGGAACCATGATGAATAAAGCGCCAAAAGACACCCGTGTTGTCGTTGGGATGTCAGGGGGAGTCGATTCTTCGGTTGCGGCTCTCTTATTAAAGGAACAGGGGTATGATGTCATCGGCATCTTTATGAAAAACTGGGATGATACAGATGAGTTCGGGGTATGTACGGCTACAGAGGATTACAATGACGTCATCCGCGTATGCAATCAAATTGGCATTCCTTATTATGCTGTCAATTTTGAAAAACAATACTGGGACAAGGTCTTTACTTATTTCCTAGATGAATATAAGGCCGGAAGAACACCAAACCCAGATGTCATGTGCAATAAGGAAATTAAATTCAAAGCCTTTTTAGAGCATGCAATGAATCTAGGAGCTGATTATTTAGCGACTGGGCATTACGCAAGAGTGGAATTTCGTGATGGGGAGTACAAAATGCTCCGCGGAATTGATGAAAATAAAGATCAGACTTATTTTCTAAATCAACTCAGTCAAGAACAACTGGAAAAAGTCATGTTCCCGATCGGAAATATTGAAAAGTCGAAAGTCAGGGAACTAGCTAAAGAAGCTGATCTTGCTACTGCCGCGAAAAAAGACAGTACAGGTATATGCTTTATTGGTGAGCGAAATTTCAAGGAATTCCTGGGAAATTATTTACCTGCACAACCGGGAAATATGGAAACGCTTGATGGTGAAGTGGTTGGCAAGCATGACGGACTTATGTATTATACAATCGGTCAGCGGCATGGCCTAGGAATTGGCGGAGCTGGTGAACCATGGTTCGCAGTCGGTAAAGATTTAAAAAGGAATGTCCTTTATGTCGGCCAAAGCTTTCATAATGAAAAGCTTTACTCTGATTCGATTCTTGCTGTCAATATTGGTTGGGTTTCAAATGAAGAAAAACCAAAAACATTTGATTGTACGGCGAAGTTTAGGTATCGCCAGCCGGATAATAAAGTGACAGTCGAGCTTATGGGGGATGGGGATGCCAAAGTGATTTTCCACGAACCGATCCGCGCTATTACTCCTGGACAGGCGGTCGTCTTTTACAATGGTGACGAGTGTCTTGGCGGCGGAACAATTGATAAGGTTTATAAAGACGGTGCACGTCTAAATTACGTAGGATAATATAAGCCTCGATTCTCATGCAGAGTCGGGGTTTTTTGACATCAATTTAGTCAGTTTAAGATATTATATAATTTTATCGTTTGGCTGTTTTCGAAAGTCAGTACTAATCATTTTGAAAAGGAAAAAACGGTCTTCAAAAGAGGTTCGTAGTGTACTGGAAATTTTTAACTATAGAGTAACAATCTTTATCCAAAGAAGCGAACTATAACTTTCTAAGGCAGGTAGTAAAAGTAACGATATATTATGCTATACTTTTAAAAGACGAAATGGAGTGTGTACTTAAATATGGACAAAAATCAAACAGGAATTCAATATATGCAAGAAGGCAAATGGGAAGAAGCAGCAAAGTTCTTTATGGAAGCAATTGAAGAGAACCCGGAAGATCCGGTTTCCTATATTAATTTTGGCAATGTATTATCTGCAGTTGGGGACACCGAAAAAGCATTAAAATTTTACAAAAAGGCGATTAGCCTTGATGAGAATGCAGCCGCTGCTTACTATAGCGCGGGAAATTTGTATTATGAGCTTCAACAATTTGAGGAAGCAAAGGACATGTTTGAGACAGCAATGAAAAAGGGTCTGGAATCAGGAGATAATTATTTTATGCTTGGAATGACCCTTGTCGCGTTAGAACAAGGTAAATTCGCGTTGCCTTATCTTCAACGCAGTGCCGAATTAAACGAAGATGATGCTGAAGCATTTTTTCAGTACGGTTTATGCTTGGCACAGCTTGACTTGATTGATGAAGCGATCAAACAATTAGAAAAATGTGTAATGATTGATCCTGAGCATGCAGATGCTTATTATAACCTGGGCGTTGCTTATGGTTTTAAAGAGCATGAAGAAAATGCACTAAAATTCTTTAATAAAGCCTTAGAAATTCAGCCAGATCATTTGCTTGCTGGGTATGGGAAGAAATTAATCTCAAAAACAAATTAAAGAATACCTAGTAATGTGGGGAAGGAGGAGAAATGATGGAGAAACAGGACTCCCTTGACTTATTTGCGGAACAGGGGAAATTCATAAAAGGGAAGCATTTAGTCACGATCTTCCATAACGAGCAAAATTTATATACCGTTTTACGAATTCGGGTGGAAGAAACGAATGACGAATATGAAGACAAAGAGGCAGTCATTACCGGCTATTTCCCGAAAATGCATGAGCAGGAAACCTATATTTTTTATGGGGAATTGAAGGATCATCCAAAATTCGGAGTTCAGTTTCAAGCCAATCATTTCCGGAAAGATATTCCTCAGACAAAACAGGGTGTCGTAAACTATTTATCGAGTGAGCTTTTTAAAGGGATTGGTAAAAAGACGGCAGAAAGAATTGTCGAAACTTTAGGAGAAGATGCGATTACACGAATTCTTAATCAGCCGTCCCTGCTTGAGAAAATTCCGAGGCTTCCTCCCGAAACGGCGAAATCCTTATATGACACGCTAATGGAGCATCAAGGCCTTGAACAGGCAATGATCGCTTTAAATCAATATGGATTTGGTCCTCAATTATCAATGAAGATTTACCAAGCGTATAAAGAGTTAACCGTTGAAACTATTCAAAAGAATCCGTATAAACTTGTCGAAGATATCGAGGGCATTGGATTCGGCAGAGCGGATGAACTTGGGTATCAGCTTGGAATCTCCGGCAGTCATCCGGACCGAATAAGAGCCGCTTGCCTCTATATTCTCGAAATGGAGAGCATGCAGGCGGGTCATGTTTATATGGAAGCAAGGGAACTATTACATAGTGTAAAAAAACTTCTTGAAGAAAATAAGCGGGATGAAATTGATTACAGTGAAATCTCCAATGAAATCATCAAGCTTGAAGAAGAAGGGAAAATCAAAGTTGAAGAACAGAGACTGTACTTGCCTTCGCTTTATTTTTCCGAAAAAGGGCTGGTCACAAATATTAAGCGAATCTTGAAACAAACTCAATATGATGAACAGTTCCCGGAATCGGAATTTTTACTAGCACTTGGAAATTTAGAAGAACGACTAAAAGTGCAGTATGCTCCTACCCAAAAAGAAGCCATTCAAACGGCACTAATGTCACCGATGCTTATCCTTACAGGAGGGCCTGGTACTGGAAAGACAACAGTCATAAAAGGGATTGTTGAACTTTATGCCGAATTACATGGCTGCTCATTGAACCCGAAAGATTATAAGAAGGAAGAACCCTTTCCATTTTTGCTCGCAGCTCCGACCGGTAGAGCAGCGAAACGAATGACGGAATCAACGGGTTTACCTGCTGTTACGATCCATAGGCTTTTGGGATGGAATGGCACGGAGGGATTTGATCGACATGAGGAAAACCCTTTAGAAGGGAAAATATTAATTGTTGATGAATCTTCGATGGTCGATATATGGCTCGCTAATCAGCTTTTTAAAGCCCTTCCGGAAAACTTGCAAGTCATATTGGTTGGGGATGAAGATCAGCTACCATCTGTTGGACCTGGACAGGTGTTAAAAGATTTGCTTCGTTCCGAGCGAATTCCAACTGTCCGCTTAACGGATATTTACCGGCAAGCTGAAGGCTCATCCATTATTGAACTTGCACATGAAATGAAGAAAGGCAAGCTCCCGGAAAATATTACTGCTCAACAAGCCGATCGGTCATTTATTAGGTGCAGTCCCGGGCAAATTTCTGATGTAGTCGAAAAAGTCGTTCAGAATGCGAAGAAAAAAGGGTATACTTCGAAAGATATTCAAGTACTGGCTCCGATGTATAAAGGCCCCGCAGGAATAGACCGGCTCAATGAAATTGTTCAGGAAATATTTAATCCGAACCATGACGGAACCCGGAAAGAGCTTTCCTTCGGAGATGTAAAATATCGAATAGGGGATAAAATTCTTCAGCTTGTCAACCAGCCTGAAAATCATGTGTTTAATGGCGATATGGGTGAAATTGTATCGATTTTTTACGCGAAGGAAAATACGGAGAAGCAGGATATGATTGTCGCTTCTTTTGATGGCGCTGAAGCTACATATACCCGGCAGGATTTAAATCAAATCACCCATGCGTACTGCTGCTCAGTCCATAAATCGCAGGGAAGTGAATTTCCGATTGTCATTCTTCCTGTTGTAAAAAGTTATTATCGTATGCTCCGAAGAAATCTGCTTTATACGGCCATTACCCGCAGCAAACAATTCTTGATTTTATGCGGGGAGGAAGAGGCTCTCAAAATCGGGGTAGAAAGAGCAGACGAGCAGGCCCGCTTAACTAGTCTGACTGACCGGCTTAAAGAAGAGATTTCTGAACATCATTCCGTCGATATCAAAGAAGATCAACAAGAATCTGCGTTGCCTTTAGAAGAAGAACTGATGAAAACCGATCCGCTTATTGGGATGGAAAATATAACACCGTATGATTTCATGGAAAAAGAATATAGCTAATAAGAGACAGCCTATTAAGGCTGTTTTTTTAAATTGGCTGTTTTCGTAAGTCTTTGTTGCTTTTTAGTATGACTTTTTATAACAATCTGAGTTGATTGGAGCGGAGGGCACTTGACTCCTGCGAGAAATAGAGGGAACGTGAGACCCCACAGGCGGTACCGCCGAGGAGGCTCCCGTCCCTCCCCGCGGAAAGCAAGTGCCCGCAGCGGAAATCAACGGGCAAACTTTGAAGGCCAAAAACAACAAAATAAGCGAATAAAGCCTTTTAAATTAACATTCATAGCAAAGGAAGTGCACAGATATGGGTAAAAAGTGGAATGAAGAAGCAGCACCGAATAACAACTTGACCGCTTCTCAAATACAAAGAGCTTCAAGAATTGACAATTGGCTGAATGAAGAATTCTCAGAAGAGCTTGCTGATGGCGGAGAGCGCAATGAACGATTTAATAAGGAGAGATATAAAAAGCGTTAAAACATCTATTCTTTATTTTTTCAGGAGAGAATGGAAACCGTTTCACCTTATTTTTCTTAGCCGAATGCGTAAACTATAAATGTTCGGGAAGGTGGGACAATCCTTGCGGACATTTTCATTACTCAAAGGACTTCCTGTCATTGAAATTCGAAGCGGTGCGAAAATTGGTGAAGTGTCAGACTTAAGCATTTCCGGCGATGGAGTCGTAAAGGGCTTGTTGTTGCGGAAGGGCGCCCTCTTGAAGAAAACATTTTTAATTAATGTTAAGGATGTTTCATCTTTCGGATGGGACGGAGTTATGGTAGAGGATCAATCAGTTCTTGAGCCGATTAAAAAATCGAAAGAATATACATTTGAAAGCCAAAACCGTTTAACTGGGAAAATGCTTATGACAAGAGAAGGGGTTCGGCTTGGCTTATTGGAAGATGTATATTTTCAGGAAGAAGTGGGGACAATCATAGGGTATGAATTATCGGATGGCTTCTTTTCAGATATGCTGGAAGGAAAACGTGTGATCAAAACCGATATGCCACCTGCGATTGGGAAGGACGCCATCATCGTAAACGTGAAAAAGTGAGGTGTCTTTTCCATGCTGAAATGCCCTAATTGCCAAGGTAAGGATATCGGCAAAATTGGTATAAGCCAATATTATTGCTGGAGCTGCTTTATTGAACTTACCATATCCAATGGAGTTATCAATACACATCAAGTGGAAGAAGATGGAACATTAAGTTCCCTTGATGATTTATTCGAAGAAGATGAGCGACGTTATTTGTCATGACGTCAACCAAATTGAACGAGGTGAGACGGTTGAATCGAGTGATAACCTCAGCTATTGTGTTTGGAGCAGGTATGGCTGCATATAATATTGCTCAAAGAAATAATTTGATGTCCAGACGGAATATGAGAAAAATGCAAAAAAGAATAACGAAAGCACTATTTTAACTTTATTCAGCAGGGTCTCTAAACGATATAAGTGGTGAGATGAATACAAACAGGTATCCAGTTTAAACCCTAGCTGAATAAAGTTAAGCCTTCAGTGGATGCCTCAGATTGAATTTATCGAGCGAGCTAAGGGGAAAATCTGGGCGCAAATACGCTAAGGCGAATTTGATTAGGAAGGGCTGGCGCAAAATATTGGCGTTGGCCCTTCTTTTTGATGCATAAATTCCTCAAATGCACTCACAATAATATTGAGGAGGGACGAAATGGATATTCGATTAAAATGGTATTACCGGTTAGGTTTTCTCCTTCTTCTTTTTATTGTTTTATTTGTTTTTTTAAAGATCAAGCAAGTGTGGTTCCCTTTTTTTAAAATGTTTTTAGCCGTATTCATCCCATTTATTATTGCTGCTTTTATTACTTATTTGCTTCATCCCATTGTTGAAAAACTAAATGATCGGGGTTTGCATAAAGGTGTGGCTGTATTTAGTATATACACGCTTTTTTTTGGCGGGCTTGGTTTTGCTTTTTACAAAGGACTTCCAGCATTTATTCATCAGCTAAAGGATTTGACTGAGAATGCGCCGGAATTCGCTAATCAATATAGGGGATGGATCGATGTCATTCAGCAAAAAACATCAGCTTGGCCTGATGGTCTTCGAGCAAGAATAGACGAGGGGATTCTGGCCATGGAATCGGCTTTAGACAAGCTGTTTACGAAAAGTATAAACGGATTGCTGAACATATTGAATTACGCGATTTTCATTGCGATCATTCCATTTATCTCTTTTTACATGCTAAAAGATTATGACTTAATGAAACGAACTGTATGGTATTTAACTCCGAGAAAGTGGAGGCAGGAAGGCATTTTGTTTTTACGAGATGTTGATAAATCGCTTGGAGGTTACATAAGGGGGCAACTCTTAGTTTGCGTTGCTGTAGGAGCAGTATCAGCCTTGATTTTTTGGATTGTTGGAATGAAGTATCCTTTGTTGCTTGGGTTGATTATTGGAATTACGAACGTCATTCCTTATTTTGGTCCGATATTTGGAGCAATTCCAGCAGTGATTATTGCCGCTACCATATCGATAAAAATGATTTTGATATCTGTAGTAATTATCTTAATTCTTCAATTTGTAGAAGGAAATATATTGTCCCCTTTTATCGTTGGAAAAAGCTTGGATATGCATCCGCTTGTCATTATGTTTGCTCTCTTAGCTGGCGGGGAGGTTGGAGGGGTACTTGGTTTAATTATCGCTGTCCCCGTGTTAGCTGTCTTAAAAGTAAGTCTCGTACATGCAAGGTCACATTTTATGAAAAGACCGAACCCGAAATTTTCGCGTTCTTAAATTTCGTGTCCGAATGGGAGCTGATTTTTCGATTTTCGTTAATGAAATCTTATCCAAACAGTCTCTTTAAGGAAATATTGACAAACATCATTTTAAATCGCTATAATGCGACTATAAAGGAAAATGAATAGGTAAACATGAAGAAGGAACGAGTATGTTATAGACCATCTAAAGAGAGGGAATTCCTAGCTGAAAGAATTCCTAGATGAAGGATAACAGAACGCTAATCCGGAGTGCAGCTAATTCCTGCCGTTATCCGCGTTAAGGATCTGAGAGATGAAAGTTCAGAACAGTCTAGCTTTCATAATCAGGGTGGTACCACGAGTAAGTTCTCGTCCCTGTCCAGGGATGGGGGCTTTTTTTGTTTTGTCCGGCAGACCTAGGGCTAAACTTCGTGCATGTATTTCGTAAAGTACCAATCGGTTAACATTCCTATTTTCCAATCATTTTTGAGGAGGCTATTTACATGAAAAATTTATCAGGATCTGATATACGCAGATTATTTTTAGATTTTTTTAAAGAGAAAGGACATGCTGTTGAACCAAGTGCTTCACTTGTTCCCCATGATGATCCCTCTCTGCTTTGGATTAACAGTGGGGTAGCAACATTGAAAAAGTATTTTGACGGGCGTGTGATTCCCGAAAACCCGCGAATTACGAACGCTCAAAAATCAATTCGTACGAATGATATTGAGAATGTTGGAAAAACGGCTCGCCACCATACTTTCTTTGAAATGCTCGGTAACTTTTCAATTGGTGAATACTTCAAAGTCGAAGCGATTGAATGGGCATGGGAGTTTTTGACAGACGAAAAATGGATTGGGTTTGAAAAAGAAAAATTGTCTGTCACGGTCCATCCTGAAGATGATGAAGCCTATGAAATTTGGAACAAGAAAATAGGTGTGCCTGAAGAAAGAATCATTCGTTTGGAAGGAAACTTCTGGGACATTGGTGAAGGTCCAAGCGGACCGAATACTGAAATTTTCTACGACCGTGGACCTGATTATGGCAATGATCCTGCAGATTCAGAATTATATCCTGGCGGTGAAAATGAAAGATATTTAGAAGTTTGGAACCTTGTGTTCTCTGAATTTAATCATAATCCGGATGGAACGTATACGCCGCTGCCGAAGAAGAACATTGATACAGGAATGGGCCTTGAGCGGATCACTTCAGTTGTGCAAAATGTGCCGACAAACTTTGATACAGATCTATTCATGCCAATTATTCGCGGTACAGAAGAAATATCGGGCGTGCAATATAGTACTAAAAAAGAAACAGATGTCGCATTTAAGGTAATCGCAGACCACATCCGGACAGTTGCATTTGCTGTTGGAGATGGGGCTCTTCCATCCAATGAAGGCAGAGGCTATGTTTTGCGCCGGTTGCTTCGCAGAGCAGTTCGTTATGCGAAACAAATCAACATCAATCGCCCATTCATGTTTGAACTTGTCCCGGTTGTTGGTGAAATCATGAATGATTTTTACCCTGAGGTGGAAGAGAAAACTGAATTTATTCAAAAGGTAATAAAAAATGAAGAGGAACGATTCCATGAAACGCTTCATGAAGGATTGGCGATCCTATCAGCTGTAATAAAAAAGGAAAAAGAAAAAGGAAATGATACGATTCACGGGGAAGATGTGTTCCGACTTTATGATACGTACGGTTTCCCGGTTGAATTAACAGAAGAATATGCTGATGAGGAAAAAATGAAAGTCGACCATGAAGGCTTCGAAATCGAAATGGAACGCCAGCGTGAACGGGCAAGAGCAGCACGGCAGGATGTAGATTCTATGCAAGTTCAGGGTGGGATTTTAGGTGACATAAAGGTCGAAAGTGAATTTGTCGGTTATGAAAACCTTCAAACCGAAGCAAAAGTCGTTGCAATCGTAAAAGAGGGACAATTAGTAGAAGAAGCGCAAAGTGGTGAGGAAGTTCAGCTTATCCTTGATGTTACACCGTTTTATGCTGAAAGCGGTGGCCAAATAGCTGACCAGGGAATTGTTGAAGCAGAAGGTTTAAGAGTAGCAATAAAGGATGTGCAGAAAGCTCCTAATGGCCAAAATCTTCACAAAGCGGTAGTTGAAACGGGAATTTTGAAAATAAATGATCAGATTAAAGCGACAGTCAATGAGTTAACACGTACGAAGGTGATTAAAAACCATACAGCGACACACTTGCTTCATCAAGCCTTAAAAGATGTCCTTGGCAATCATGTTAATCAGGCTGGTTCATTAGTAGGGCCCGATCGTTTACGATTTGATTTCTCCCATTTTGGCCAGATTACTGCTGAAGAACTCGAAAAAATTGAGAATATTGTTAATGAGAAAATTTGGCGCAGTCTCCAAGTACAAATTGATTATAAAGGAATCGAAGAAGCAAAAGCGATGGGGGCAATGGCTCTCTTCGGAGAAAAGTATGGAAAGATTGTCCGAGTTGTTCAAGTGGGTGGCTATAGCCTTGAGCTTTGCGGAGGATGCCATGTCCCGAACACATCTGTCATTGGATTATTCAAAATCCAATCAGAAAGCGGTATTGGTGCAGGAACACGTCGAATTGAAGCTGTGACAGGGGAAGCAGCCTATCAATTATTAACCGACCAAATCGGCATTCTTAAAGAAGCAGCAGGTAAATTAAAAACAAACCCAAAAGACCTTGCTTCAAGAATTGAAATTTTACTGGGAGAAATTAAGCAGCTTCAGCGTGAAAATGAATCATTAGCGGCAAAATTGGGTAATATTGAAGCAGGAAGCCTTGTCTCTAAAGCTAAAGAAATCAATGGTGTAACAGTCATAGCGGCGAAAGTTGCGGCAGCAGATATGAACAACTTGCGTAATATGGCTGATGACTTAAAAAATAAGCTTGGCTCAGCGATTGTCGTCCTTGGCAGTGTGAACGATGGAAAAGTGAATTTAATTGCCGGTGTAACAAATGACCTTATTTCAAAGGGTTACCAGGCGGGTAAAATCATTAAAGAAGTTGCAACTAGGTGCGGCGGCGGAGGCGGCGGACGTCCTGATATGGCACAGGCTGGCGGGAAAGATCCAGCAAAGCTTGAAAGTGCGTTGAATTTTGTTGAAGAATGGGTAAAATCCGTTTGATATCCGGACAAAGTAGTGTAAAATGTAGGTAACCAATCTAAAATGTTTAGGAATTGGATAAAAGAAGTACTTTATACCGTCCCATTTCCTTACCTGATCAATCACGAGTGTTATTGAATCGCTAATCAATAGGCTATGTTAATGAACGATGTTGATAAATTATATTATCTTTTCAAAGGTAAATCGAGCCGCGGCTATAACAACATAATTTTTAAACAGTGCCAAACAATAAAGCGAGGTGTAAGAAATGAGCTCATTTGATAATACAATGAGGTTCAATTTTCCTGAAGAGCCGATTGAGCATGATGTCAATCAGGTGCTTTTTCAAGTGTATGAAGCTCTTCAAGATAAAGGGTATAATCCAATTAACCAAATTGTTGGTTACCTACTTTCAGGGGATCCTGCTTACATTCCCCGCCATAAGGATGCACGGAATATCATCCGCAAACTCGAACGTGATGAAATCATCGAAGAGCTTGTCAAATCATATTTAAAACAGCAACGAAAGGGATAGCGTATGCGGACAATGGGATTGGACGTCGGCTCTAAAACCGTCGGCGTTGCGCTAAGCGATGCACTTGGCTGGACGGCGCAAGGCTTAGAAACCATTAAGATTAACGAAGAAGAAAAAGAGTTTGGTTTCGAGCAGCTTGGTAAAATAATTAAAGAACATGAAGTGAGTAAAATTGTTGTCGGTTTGCCAAAAAATATGAATGGAACGATTGGACCGCGCGGGGAAGCCAGTCAGTATTTTGCAAATGAGCTTGAAAGGCTGTTTGGCCTTCCTGTCGTGTTATGGGACGAGCGTTTATCGACTATTGCTGCTGAAAGGGTTCTTCTTGAAGCAGATGTCAGCCGAAAAAAGCGGAAAAAAGTGATCGATAAAATGGCAGCTGTTATGATTTTACAAGGCTTTTTAGATAGTCAAATTTAATGAGGTGAAAAGAATGGATCACGGTGAAAACAATATTACAGTAGTAGATGAAGATGGAAACGAGCAATTATGTGAAGTACTCTTCACATTTGATTCGGAAGAATTTGGTAAGTCATACGTTCTTTATTATCCTGCTGGTGCAGATGACAATGATGATGAAGATATTGAAATTCTTGCTTCAGCATTTATTCCAAGCGAAGATAATCAAGACGGAGAATTAATGCCGATTGAAACAGATGAAGAATGGGATTTAATTGAGGAAATGCTTAACACATTCCTTGATGAAGAGGAAGAATAAAAAAATGAAACTGGCCTACGGCCAGTTTTTTTTGATATAGGCTGTTTTCGTAAAGTTTGTTGCTTTTATAAGTGATTTTTATTTAATAATCTGAGTTGATTGGAGCGGAGGGCACTTGACTCTCCAAAATGCTATCGCATTTCCTTCGTGCGTGGGCAAATTCAAGGATGTAAATTCAGTATCCTGCGGGAATAGAGGGAGCGGGAGACCCCACAGGCGGTT